>NZ_JASZYG010000029.1 GCF_030317105.1 Variovorax brevis | reverse complement strand
GAAGCGCTGGCCAAGGTGGCCGCGCAGGTACCACACCACGCCGCCGATGCGCTGCAACTGCGGCACGTAGACGTTGAGGTACATCCGGTCGATGCACTCGCTTTCGAGCACCACGTGCTCGCGCAAGACTTCGCAGACGCTATGTGGTAATTTCATCGTCGGCTCCGGTCGTCCACGGGGTCTTCGGACCCCATTGAGCTTCGAGCTCCAAATACTTCTGGGCCTGGCCCAGACGGCTCGACCGGAGCTACCTTACCCCCGAAGCACCGCCCGCGAGAAGCGGACCGTACAACTCGTCGGTCTGAGGCGGAGCCTCGTTAGTCATTGGCGATACGACCTACGTTAAGCGTGCTAACGATTCGCAGTTTTATTGCCTCATGGTCGCTGGCAACGCCGTCTGCGACCCTCAGCAGTGGGGCGAAGTGCCCTGCGGAGCGGCTAGGCAGTGTGCGCCCGTGACGCCGAGGGCGGCTGTTGACCTTTCAAAAACTAGAAGTGCTGTCGGGCATGGATTCCTTGACCATTTGCGCGGCGATGTCGGCTGCAATCTGTTCGAATTCGCCCGTGAGCAACGAGGCGCGCAGCCCGACGGGCGAAGCGACCACGAAGCGATGGCGGATGGTTGCCGCTGGAGGGCGCAGTGACAAGCCCTTGCCGACGATCTGCGCCGCAACCGGAGCCGGTAGAACGGAAACTCTCAGCCCCTGCGCCACGAAGGCGCACGCTGCCTGCATCCGAACGAGTGTCAATGCGCACGCTCGGTATGCACGGTTGGCCATCGAGGCCATGACGGCCAGGATGACCATTGGTCGATTGGTCGTTTTGGGAGCGCTGGAAATGGAAGACATCAGTGCGAGGCGCAGGACATGAACGCGCCGGGAGAAGCCGACAGGACCCGCGGAAAACGTTCGATTCAAACGATCCCGGCGCATTCCTGCCGGGCGCGGGCTAGTCGCGCCCTGCCCTTGGTCCAAAGGGCCGGCATCTCGCGGCGCACATGTGACCATCGGCGTCGACTCGGCCAACCGCAATGCGCATGCGATCTGCTCTTTACTGAATCTCGACTTCTTCAATCGCTTCTCCTTTCAACCGTTGCGGGATGGCTGAAAAGCCAGGCGGGCTCGCCTACCCAGCGACGTGGTTCGGCGATCACGCGCGTGTAGATTTCGAACAGCGCGTTGGGCGTCGACGTGTTGCGTGCTTATGTGTTCTACGTGCCGCCCAGGACCAAGCGCGTGCGCCAGTGCGACACGGTTCGCACGGAGACGCCCGTTGCTGCTCTCCATGCAGGCCCGTGCAACTGGTCCCCTCAATACACCGAAAACTGGCCCTACCCAAATAAAGCTCAGTTGCCAACAATGGGTCTCTGACAAGAAGCCAATGGGAACTACGGACATGAAATTGCTTGGTAGCTGCCCGAAATGCGGCGAGGCGCTCGCGTCCCCAACGCTGGCCGACGCCGTGCTCGGGCATCAGGAGTGCGACCGCTGCAGCGCCACGTTCGACATGCCAGCCTTCGAGCGACGACTGTGGCTGGTGAACCTGGAGCAGATGCTCAAGCAACACGAGGGACAAATCAAACAACTGAAGAAACCTTCTATGGAGCTTTCCATAGATCATGAAATCACCACAGCGTAGCTGGCATCCAGCAGGCGGCGGTGATCGAGGGTTGCGCCCGTTCTGTGCTGCTCGCCGAGGTCATTGGGGCACGAATTGGCCAGGGCATGGCGCTTGAGCCAGGCCCAAATCATATGAAGGAATCGAATCTTCGCCCATTGCTTTTTGGCGCAGCGAATGAGGAGCCCTGTACGTTCGACCGTCCAGTACTCGTCCACTATGGACAGCTCTATCTCGGTGCGGTGGTGCCCCGTTCATCAGACAAGGACCCGACCGTCGCACACATCCAGAATTTCTCGGTCTCAACGGATGGGCAGGTCCAGCGTCTTCGCGATCTTGGGCTCGGCAGAGTGGTATTGCTCGAATTGGTCAGGCAGATTTGCGGCCTCATCGGAACAGTAACGGCGATCAGCATCTCGTTGACGCACGATCTCGAGGGTAGCGCTGATGGCATGCCATTCATCCCGACACTGGCGGGAATTTCGTTGCTCGAAAGTGTCGGTGCCGAATGTGTTCTCTTGAAGTCGGCGCACGGCGCCAAGGGAGCCGTGCATTTCTCAGTCAACGCGTTCTGGCAATACAACCCGCGCAACATTGCCGCACTCGAGGCGGCCTTGAACACGGAATGGTCCGCTTTTGGCCACCGGGAGGCAGCTGCCGCGGGTTCCGCGCCGTCGCGCAAGGGCATCCTGGCTGGACTTTTCGGTGAGTGGTTCAAATGATCAAGCCTGGCAACATTGCAAAGTACTGGAGTTGAGCCATCGAGCGAAGTCCATGTGGCGTTCGAAGCAGTTGCCGAAAAGCCGCTGCAGCATTCAGGCGCGCGCCACAACTGCTGCGGTGAACGAGCCTTCAGCGGCGGTGGCGAGTCCGCATCGACGGCTGACGCATTAGGAGCCCTAAGCGCGCCTGAACCTGTACTGGGCCAGCTTCGGCGGCGACGTGGTGAGCTTCATCGGGCCGGCAGGATCGCTCGCCATCGAAAGCGGAAGCAGCAACGGCGCGGTCGAAGTGGCGGCAGGCACCACCCTGGGGCTGACGCGCACGAGCAGCCTCTATGGTGAAGTCGGCCACCTCTGGAGCATCGGGGGCGACGCGATCGTCAGGTTCCCAGTGCAAGCCTCCCTTGGCATCAAAGTGCGCTGGTAGCGCGGAGCAACTTCGTGATGGTTCATGACTGGTGATGAGACCTGGGACGCACCTACAGAGGGCGCCGCTATGACGTGTCAATGAGGCCTCAAAGTAAACGGGTCGGAAAAAGTCACTGGGAAGCCAATTTCGACTTCAGACTGACTGCAGCTCTTCGAGGTTTCGAGCCGAAAGGACGGCGGCAGACTCTGATTGCGGCTGTTCTAGTTTTCACAGTGAACGGCGACAGCGACTGAAAGCTGACTTCGACACCATTGCACGGCTGCGACTGGAGTACTTCCGAACTTGACCTTCGGCGGCAGGTTCGATCCGGTGGACAGGCGCCAGCCACGACCACATTGCAGGCTTTGACATACGAGAGCAGCACGTCGTTTCCGAAAGCAACCAACAGCTCGCAGAGCTCCTGAAAGCGCTGCTCTAGCGACGGGACAAGGCCATCGCCAAGCTTTGCCAAGATCGGAACGTCATTGATGAGAGAGATGAGAGCAACGATCCCGCAGAGTGTCCAACGCCGCCGGCAAAGTGAACCGGCATGAGGCTCATGCTTGCCACTCGCGTCAAGCGGTCGCCTCTCTTCCGTCGGCGCACCACGGGAGGCACGGCTCCGCGTTGAGCACCATCAGCCCGGCGCGGTACGCGGTTTGTGCTGCGGTGCGCAGATCGCGGGTCAGCTGGCGCAAGCGCTCAGCCCGCTCTTTGGGCGAGAGATGGACCGACGCGCTCATGAGGCGCTGGGCCACTCCGACAAGCATGATCGATGAGGTCAGGGAGAAGTGGATCGCTGCGCGCTCACGCGCCGACTCGTTGGCTTCGTCGACCTTGCGTCTTGCCACCTCCCTGGCCGCCGCCGGAAGTTCGCCGAGTTCCGTGGGGCCCGCCCATGGCGTGTATTCGTGGTCGCCATAGCGGCAATCGAGGATCAGTTGGAGCTTTTGCAGAGCCCGTTCGAGTTCCAGCATTTCGGTGGTCTTCATCTGGCGCTCGTGAAGGACGGCTGCCCTGTCGGTCTGATGAGCTTCGGTCATGGCCTTATTGTTGGCAATCGCGCACTCACCGAACAGCGTCAGTTGGGAGCCACCGAGACCGGGCCAGATGTGGCAGCGCGCATCGGATCGCAGGCCGAAGCTGCATCGAATGCATTACTCCCCTTCAAACATGGCGTGAGGGCAACATCGGCCTGCACCGTGCGGGCGTCCAGCCGGAAGGTCCGCGGCGTGAAGCCCGTGTAGCGGCGCAACACGCCGCAGAAATGGCCCCGCGTGACAGATTGAAGGGAAACCGACACGATCAAGGCGTCAGGCACGGACTCCTGGAGTTCACGGAGAGTTCGAGACCACGTCTGCCCTGCGCAGTGGCATCGGGGAACCGACCGCCCCCGCGCTTGGCGGCGGGACCAGGGCCTTGGAGCGCGCGGCAGCCGCAACGGCCGCGGCCGCGCCTGACGATTCCCCCGCAGGCGGTCCTGTCAGGCTGCCTGCATTTCGTGCTTCGAGCAGACCTTTCATGGAATCCTGTGCGCGCGACGCCGGAATTTCAAAGGCGGAGCACGGGAGGTCCGAATAGCTGATGCTGCCACGGCCTTCGCAGCGGTAGATCACATGCGCCGAAGCAGTGCCGGCAACGAAACTGAGCATCAGGGTGAGCGCGTATCGCTTCATGTTCTCTGTCCCTCGAAGTCCGGTCGGATGGAAGCTTCAGATGCCCACGTCGGTTCGCGCGACGTCATCTGCGCACCGGGCAGATCGCGGATGCGCCGGCCACACGCTTTCAAACAATCTCGCCACGGTGCGACGTCCGAAGCCCGGTGTATCTGCAGGCCGGACGGACGTCCGCCCACCGCCATCGACGTAGCTGCCCTGCAGCCATCTCGAAGCCGCCCGCAGGGCGATTCGCAGGTCGTCCTCGGCGTCGATGCCGTCAATCACGGTGAAGGGCGTGATCGCATCGCAAAGCCTGAGCGCCCGGCGAAGATCCTCGAATCCCGCTTCGGACTGACGGGCGCATGCGATGAAGCGGCGGTCGAGTTTCACGATGTCGGCAAGAAAATCCTTTGCCCCGAGCATCTCGCAACTGTCCATGTCCGGGCAGCAGATGGCGATGCGGCAACCGCGCTGCTGGAGCGCCTCGCAGAAGTCCCGCACAGCGGCCTGATCCAAGGTGGCCAGCCCTGAGAGTGCCAGGACCAGACGGCGCGCCACGGACGCATCGGATTCCATCATCCACAGCAGGGAGCTCCACCAGTGATCGAGCCTGGCGCTCTGTGCGGACAGCGTGACCGCTGCGCTGGCGGACGGGTGTTGGTTCAGGAATTCGACAGCTTTGCGCACGACCAGGCGATCGAAGACCCGGGTCAAACCAAGGCGCTCGAGGCAAGGAAGGATGGTGGCCGAATCTGAAGCACATCGCTCACCAGGTGCAGCCTGGCTGCGCAGGCTGCCCTCGAAGTAGAAAGCCGTCTCGGGGTCACGCGCGTCGAGAACCGACTCCCAATTGAGCGCCATGCCTTCGTCTGCCAGGGCCGCGCAGGCGTTGACGGCCAAGCGCATGTCGCGGCGGTAGCGCCTGCGCCAGAAATGGTCCACGCGAGTGTGCTGCGCGTGCCAATCACACGGGGCGAGGTCGGCCTCGGCATGGTCCGAGCTCGCTCGACCCGATTGCGGCAACCAGTCCGCGTGCAGTCGCACGAGCACCGACGTGCCTTGCACGCAAACCGGCGCGCCACCCAGGACCGTCAGAAAGGCTTCGATCTGCGCGCTCGGATGACCAGCGTCCTCGATTTTGCGCGCAGCAGTCAACTCCCGGCGCATGCAGAGCAAAAAGCCGTGATGACCCAGACTGATGAGTTCGCTCGCCTCAGCCGACAGGAAGGCATCGCAGATCCGACTCTTGATCTCGTCGCTCACGCTGCGGGCAAACCAGACGCCGTACGCATCGGACAACTGGCCGAAATTGAGGATGGAGATCAATGCGACAGCCCCGGTCGTTTCGAAGCCGCACATCCTTGCGCTTGCGTCGACGCCATTCCATTGATCGGCAAGTGATGATGACATGAGAAAAAATCCTTCCCCATCGCAAATGAACATGCAGACACTTCGAACTGCGCCCCGGAATGGCGTTTACGCCGATTCCCGAGGAGTTCTTGAATGGTGCACCCTGGGTTGCTTCTTGCGAGCACGAGGTCTCGACACGATACGTTGGGGATGTGAGCTGGATTACACCTGCACTCAGTGCATGGGCGAGGCCCCGACGGTCGCGGCCGACGTTGCGACCGAGGGCTGCTTGATGGTGTTCATGTGACGCAGCCCGTCGTCGCAGGGCGTGATGTTGTGCGTCGCGATCGGGAAAGCGATCGCCTCGCGTCCACTGGTCTTCTCCATGATTCGCAGGAGATCCCTGGCAACCGGCAGGATGTATCCCTCCTTCACCGAAGGCCGGAAGGCATGCGACCGATGGTGTTGGATCGGCCCGGTCCGGGCTTCGCAAAGCTCGGGACACGTGTGCGAGCTGCGGCGTCAGAGGAAGATGCTCTCTATCCACACCTTTCCCTGCTCGTTGAGGGCGAATGTCATGGCTTTTTCGAGCGTCAGCTCTTTCTTGCAGATCGCATCCACCATGGGATTGCCAGGGACTTCCTGATTGCCCTGGTTGTAGATCCTTTCTTCGCCGCCCTTGTCCTCGTAGATATACGACACGCAGACGCCGTCGAGATCGGCCAACGGCCGCAGGAACTCGATGAACTGTGACGCGGTGATCTTGTCCGCCTTGATGCGACTCCAGTGCCGATAGAGCCTCGACTTCTCCAGGACCTTTTCGCGTTGCGCGATTTGCTGCTGCACCTCGGAGGACTGCGGCGCAGGCGCCCGATTGCGCAGCACGTCGTCGTTCGCGCTTGCGTTGGGGTCCGACAGGATCAGGGCTGCCCGGTAAGCCGCGCGGCCCGCGATCTTCGAGTCTTCGGCCAGGTCCTTCCAGATGCGTTCTCGCTGCGCGCACGATAGCGGCGAGGTATCGTCGAGCAGCGAATGTGCGATCGCAAGAAGAGATGCCGCCGATGTCAGGCAGAACTTGACTGCCGACTCCGCAGGTTGAGCCTGATAACTCATCTTCTCGGCGCGAACGACCAGATCTTGTTCGTTCGGACTCAGAAGCATGAGATCGGTCTGCGCGGTGAACGGCAATTCATGCTCGGGCTCGAAGATTTCGTGCACGGCCTGTTCAATGGCATGGGCTGCGCGTTCCAGATGATGCTTCGGTACGGATGTCTGTGTCACGGTTGTACTCAGTGTTGTGGAAATCCATGGCCAACGGATCGATCCCCCGTCATCCACACGGGACGCTCATTCGTTGGCTTCGTCCGGGCGCGAATTGCTGCGTAGCCCGGAATCGCCTGCGCAATTCCGGGCTTGAAGGCCCGGCGAGGTTGGTGGAGCTCCGGGATCAGGGGAATGTCTTCAGCGGGCAGCAATCGTGTTGACAGCGGAGTTGCCCACCGCCGTGGCGCTGACCTGGTTGCCCGTCACGCGCAGCGCGCTGCGCGTGACAGCGCTGGTGACGCCGATGCCGTAGCTCACGCTTGTCGCCGTGGCGGTGACGTTGCCTGCATTGACCTGGTAGTTGCTGACCGCCGCGGTAGGGCTGCCGGTGTTCGGCGCAGCCACCGTCACGCCGTTGGTCACGCTGTTGCCATAGGCCGACGCCGCCACGGTGTTGGAGGTCACGCCGATCGAGCCGCCGGTCGAAGCGGCTGCCCCACCGGTCCCGTTGAGCGCGACCGAGTAGCTGGCAGTGCTTGTCGCCGACACATCACCCAGGTTGCTCTGCCAGTTCTGGATTGCTGCCGTCGCCTGCGTGTCGCCGGGTTGGGAAGAACCCGCCGTGCTCGCTGACGACACGCCGTAGCCCCTGCCTGCAGAGACTGCGAGCAGGTTGCTCGCGACATTGCCGCGCGCGAGCGCCGTGGTGCTGTTGCCGTCAATCGTCGCACTGCCCTGGTTCAGCGCCGGGTACGCCACCGGCGGCGCACCCGTGCCGTTCAATGCGAAAGTCGCCGCGGTGGTCGCGCTGGCTGTCGCCGCGCCGATGCTGAATTGTGCGTTGGCGAGTCCGGCGTTGGCGCCCTCCGCGGCCGTGGCGTTCAGCGCGACCGCGTTGTCCGCCCGGTTCAACGATGCCTCGGCGACCGTGCTGTTGCCGGAGATCGTCAAACTGCTGTGGTTCAGTCCCGCAGTGGCCGCCGCCGCGCCGTCCTCGTTGTAGAGCTTGGTAGTTGCGGTGCTATTCACGCTCGAGAACGCGCCCTGCGTGTTGTTCAGCACATGATCTCCCACTGACCCCGCTATCGTCAGGAGCTGGGCATTGGTCACGGGGCCCACGGGGGTCACGTTGGTGCCGGACACGCTGAGCGCATTGCTCGCGTCGTTGGCGACGCCGAGCGCGGTGTTGGCATTGCCGGACAGCGCGACCGACGACCCCGATACGGCGCCCGGCGCATAGAGCTCCATGTCGGAAGCCGCGCTGACCTGAGCGCCGCTCCACTGCTGCGAAACGAGTGCCGACGTTGTCTGCACGTTGCCGCCACTCACGGCAAGGCTGTTCGCCGCGGTATTGGCAACGGCCATGCCCCGCTGCGCGTTGTTCGACACGCTCAGGCTCGAACCCGTGATCGCGGATCCCGGCCGCGCGTCGATCGCGTACCTGCCATAGACGCTCGAGGACAACGGAACCGCGTCGTTGACACCCTGGCTGTTGACCAACGTGTGGTCGGCTTGGGCGCCTCCGCCCAACCCCAGCCCTCCTGCCGATACCGAGGCCACGGTCTGCCCGCTTCCGGCCGCGATCGAGGTGCCCGCGATCGAAACGCTGTTGGAAGCGCTGTTGCCGGTGACCGAAGCGCTGGCGGTATTGCCATTGACCGACAGGGTCGAGCCTGTCACGGCGCCACCCACGGCGAGGGTCACGCCACCCTGATCGGGCACGCGCGCCGTCGCGGGCGCACCGGGGATGGTCGCCGGGAACGGGACCGGTCTGCCTTCAGCGAAGTCGACATAGACGGCGAACGGTATCGTGCCGAGGACCGGCGCCGCCGCCGTCGTGAGGTTGTTGCCGATGAGGCTCCAGCCATTGTTTTCGAGGTAGGTGATCTCGGCTGGCGTCAGGCTGGAGGTCGGGACCGACAGCGTGCCACCGGTCACCGTCTCCCAAAGACCCACACTCGTTCCGATCAGGTCGCTGGCGGTCGCATTGATCCAGAACGGCACGGGCAGCGTCCCCGGGCTGCCCGGCACGGCCGGCAGGCCGATCAGGGCCGTCACGGCGGCGGTGGTCATCTGCGTGTTCTGCAGTGCGCTGCTCGTGGCCACCAGGTTGGCGCTCATGCTCAGCGCGTTGGTGGCGCTGTTGCTGGTGGCAGACGCAACGGACGAGTTGCCATTGGCTTCGAGGCCAGAGTTGGCGACCACGCCGCTGACCTGCGTAGCGATGCTCGCCGCCGCCGGAATCCCGCCGGAGGTGAGTTGCGTCGCCGTCACCGTGCCGGCGCCTGTCTGGACGTTCTGCACGCTGAAGGCGGCATCCGTGATCGACGTGCCCAGGAACGCACCGCCGGCGCCCCCCCGCGGTACCGCCGATGCCACGTTGATCGCATTGCCGGTCACGCTGAGGGTGTTGCCGCTCGCCTGGTTGCCAATGGCCAGGGCCTGGATCTCGTTGCGCGAGTTCGCCACGCTCGAGGCCGTGACAGCACCGTCGATGGCCGCGAGCACAAGCCGACCACCACTGGCGGCAGCCGTGATGTCGGCATCGACCTGTTGCGCATTCGTGACGTTGGCCACCGGCGCGTAGCCCTCGCTGCTCACGCCCGCGCCGAGGCCGAGAGCGATGCCGCTGGCCGCCGCGTTGCCGTAGGCGGCCGCGACAATGGTGTTTTGCTGGATGCCCACCGTGCTGCCCGTCACGTCTGCGCCGAATTGCATGAACTGGCCGACGCTCGCCTGCGGCAGGGTCGGGTCCACCGAGACCGTCGCGCCGACGGCGGCCATCGCTGATTGGCTGCTCAGCACGCCATAGGCGGCCGACACCGTGCCGCCCAGCGTGTTCGAGTCCACCACCGAAGCCACGCCGGAGGAAGCGCCGGTCATGTCCAGGCTGTTGGCCGACACGTTCAGCGTACTGGAGGCCGAGTTGCCGTAGCCGATCGCACGGTGCAGATCACCCGTGAGAGACAGCGTGCTGCCCTGGATCGGGCTGTCGATGACGGCGCCCGAGGACGGGTTGTTCAGCGCCGCGGCGACCGTCGAGGCCGCATCGACGTTCTGCACGCTCGCGATGCCGGCGCCCGCGCCGACCGAGGTGCCCGACAGGCTCAGCGCGTTGACGCCGCTGTTGCTCACGCCGATCGCCTGCTGCGTGTTGCCGGCGACCGAGATGGTACTGCCCGCGATGGCGACGCTTGCGGAAGCAGAAACGCCGATGCCGCCATCGGCAAGCGGGTCCATGGTCGCCGTAACCGGGCTCGCGTAGCTGCTCTGCAGGTTGGCGATCGTGGCGCCGCCGACGGCGGAGACACTGCCGCTCGGCTGATCACCGTTGGTGAGCACGGCATTGCCGCTGCCCATGCCCAGCGTGGCGGCAGCCAAAGAAAGGCTCTGGCCGCTCTCGTTGCCGTAGGCCGTGGCTCCCAGCAGGTTGTTCGCCGTGGTGATCGTGCTCGCGCTGGTCGTGCCGGGATTGTCGACGCCGTTGCCCGTGAAGGCGCCGATCACGTCGTGGCTGTTGGTGGCCGTGACGCCGGAGCCGTAGTTGGCCTGCTGGCTATTCAGTGCCGCAGTGCCCGAGAACGTGGCGGCATCCTTGCCGCTGGCGATCGCGCCGCTGGCCGCGTTGCCGCTGGCCGCGGCCGTCATGCTGTTGCCGGAGACCGTGACCGCCGCACCCGCAGGCGACTGCGCGACCGCAGCGATGCTGCCACCCGAGACCGACGAAGTGAGCGACACATCGACATTGGCCTGGGTGTTGAGGATGGCCAGGTCGGCGTTGACGGCGGCCGCATTGGCGCCGTTCACGGTGCTGGTCGATCCGTTGACGCTCGCGCTGGCCGGACCGGCGAACGACATGCCATCGCCCAGCTGGATGCTGTTGCCAGCGGCCCCGAGCGCGCCCAGCGCCTGGTTGCCGGTGATGGCGCTGGTGATGCTGTTGTTCTGCACCGCCAACGCGCCTTGCAGTGTATTGGCGTTGCCCGCGCTGTCCGTGCCGATGGTCGCCTCGATGGTCGAGCCCGAATTGGTCGCCGTGTGCGTGGTCGGGCCCTGGCCCTGGACCACCTGGAGGTTGGTCACCACCGCCGAGCCGGCGAAGGCCGGCGCGCCGCCGGACTGGATGCCGACGCCGTTGACGGCGCTGTTGCCCTGAAGGGTGGCGGTGATCGCGTTTCCGCTGAGCACCGGCGCGGCGCTCACGGTGTTGGCGCCATCGGAGCTCAGGGTCAGGCCGATGGTGTTGTCCCTGGCCGTGGCATTCGAGCTGGCGCCTGCGGCGCCCTGCTGCGACGTCGCCACGATGCTGCCCTGCTCCAGGCTGGTGAGCGTGGCCCCGCCGTAGCTCAGCGCCGCAGATGCAGGTGTCGCGGAGATGTAGCCATTGGGAACGATCCCGGCGATCGTGGAGCTGGCGCTGTTGAAGGTCGCATCCGCGGAGATGGTGTTGTTCGTCGTGCCCGCGCCACCCGAGCTAAAGCCGTTGAGCATCAGCCCCACGCTGTTCGTACTGGCCGTGCTGAACACGACGCCGACGTTGTTCTGCAGGTTCAGCAAAGCTTCGCCGTCCACGGGCATCGCACCCGTCAAGCCCAGGTCGATCGAGTTCGTACCTGTATTGCCGGTGGCGACGCTCGACAACGAATTCGACGTGACCGAATGGGTCGAGCCGGTCTGCGGGCCATTCACGCTGAGGCCGACATTGCTACCAGAGGCGGTCGCGGCATGGTCCTCGCTGGAGATCTGCGAGTTCTGCACGGACTGATAGCCGGTGGTGGTCACCGACATCACGTTGCCGTCCGAGTCGATGCTGGACTGGGTCGTGGCAATCGACGACGGTGGCATCGGGCTCGCATGCGCGTTGGCAGCCATCAGGGTGCCCAGGACGGTGACAGCGACGCTTACGCCGTTGCGCATGGTTTGCGGGCCCTTGCGGGGCGCGGGTTTGTTGTTGGTCTTCTTCATGGGGGATCTCACCGGGTGAACAAAAGTGGATTGGTGCCGGATTGGCACATTGACAAGGTGAAGCTGGAATGCTGGCTATTGCCTCGCGACTCCCTCCTTCAAGATCTCTTTGGCGGCTGCGCTGCTGCCGCCCTCGACCCGCAGCCTGGCGATCTCCAGGAGACCAGCACCATCGCGATGGATCGAGTTGTCGGTCTTGTCCGGCCTCCAGGTCACGCTGACGGCGCCTGCGGCGATGCCGCGGTCCGCCAGGGCCGAACGCACCAGCCCGATGCGTTGGTCGAGCAGCGCATCCCTCTTGCCGGAGTCCCAGTTCTCGGTGTCACGCGCCAGCAGCACCACCTCGATGGCGGTCTTCGCCGGGGCAGCCGCGATCTGGTCGACCAAGGTCAGCGCGCCGCCGCTCAGGGTCGCGGCACCGAATCCGAACGGAATCGACACGCTGGATCCTCCGGACGCGGGCATGCCCACCGGGTGCAGCGCGTTGACCGCCTCTACGCCCGGCACGGGGACCGTCGCAGCAGCGGCCACCGGATTGGGAACCTTGCGCATTTGCCCGGCGGGCGTCATCGGCAGGCCGTCCGTCGAGCGCATGGCGAGGCATGGCTGCGGATTGACCTTGGTGACGGCACCGACCAGGCGCACCACACCCTCCTCCAGCGCCGCGCGAATGCCCAGCTGCAACGGCTCCTGACCCTTGGTGCCAATGTCGATGTCGAACAGGTTGCTGTTGAAGAAGCGGAAGACGTTGAGGTCGACCTCGTAACCGTTGAATACCTTGGTCAGGCTGACCGTCTTCACCACCATGAGCGTCCTGGTGTCCACGATGCGCAGATCCACCCCGACGGACTGGCTGAAGGTCCGCGCCGACGCGCCGACCTGGTTGACGGCGAGGTGCGCGCCGCCCGAACTGAGGTTGTAGTTGAGCTCCGTGATGCCGCCGACGATGAAGTAATCGGACTTGTTGATCGAGCCGCCGAAGTAAGGCAGCCATGGCACGGTCTGCCCCCCGTTGGGTCCGCCCAGGCGGTGTGCCTGGCCATCGCCGAGCTGGCGCCGATCGGCATAGTTGAGCTCACGCTCGGCCACTACGGGGTCGTAGCGCTCCGCCACCTGGACCACGCCTCCGAGTTTCCCGAGAGCAGAATAGACCATCAACGCACCACCCTGGGTGATGGCATTGCCCTCGTTGATGTTGTACTTGCCGGTGTAGTCCTTGACGTCGCCCACGCCGATCACGAGTGGCGCCTGCTTGCTTGCCGCGATGTGATCGCCGAAGCAGGCGAGCACCGGCTCCATCGGCGTCACGTTCTCACGCACCGCCGGCCCCATGGTGATCATGGGTTCCAACGGCGCCATCTTCTGCTGCGGCAGCATCACGCAACCGCTCATCGCCGCCACCGCCGTCGCCGCGCTCAATGCACGCAGCCGGGCGTTCCGACGTCCCACCCTATCGATTGAAAAAAAACCGAACATCTGCTGCGCCTTCACTTAGTTGAGTACGCCGAAAGCGCAGGCAGAACTGCCCCCCACCTGGGCAGTCTGGTTGCCGGTATTGCTCTGGTTGGAATTCAACGCCTGGGTCGCCGTGCCTTGGACGTTCGAGGTGGTCGAGCCATTGACCGACGACCCCACGCTGCCGGTGTTGGCCTGGCCGGTGCTGGTCGATCCGCTCGTTCCGAAGCCCTGGCTGCTGCTGCCATTGCCCGTCGAACTGGCCCCCGCGCCGCTGATACTGGGCGCATTGGCCAGCGTGCTGTTGGTGCCTTGATTGCCCTGCGCGGTCGCGGTCAGGTTGCAGTTGTACTGGTGCCCGATGTTGGTCGTGTAATTCGGCGCGGCATAGCCGCCGCTTCTCTTTTGCTGGATCATGGCCTGCACCGCCGCTTGAGCCGCCCGGTGCGCCGGAGTCTGGAATTGCCAGGCACCGTTCTCTCCTGCGTTGTTTGCCGACGCGACCAACGCGGCCGTCATCAAAATCGCGCTGATGCCGCCTCGCGCCAGGGTGCGACTTGGATCAAAGCGCGGTCGCCCTGTCTTCGACGGAGCACCCGCTTCGATTTGGCGCTGGGTTGAGTGAATGATCATGGGGCCGCTTCAGGTTGAAGGTGATTGGAAGGAGACGCTTCGAGTGCTTGTCACGAGTTGTGTCAATGGTCCTACGAAGACTCTCTGCAAAGTGCATTGCAACGCCCGCCTCTTCTGCCCGGATGTGGGCCCGCTCACATCTCGATACATCGGACGCACGGGGCCCAGGCGAGTGCACAAGGACCTGGTCGCAAAGCGCGTCTCGCCACGCGAACTGCTTCGAGCCCGACGATCAGGGCACAGCCACCCAGGATGTGGAAGTCACGCTTCAACCCGATGCGCCGGATCAAGGTCTTCGACCGCGCTGCGGTGACGATCGCCGGCGTCGAACTGCTGCACCGAGTTCGCAAGGGTCAGTTCGATCCCGGCCGGCTGCAGATTCGGGGCCAAACTGCGCCCACGATCTGCAATGCCGTACTTTGGGCATCACCTTTCGCGGCCCTCCGGAGACGTCTCTCGGCCACATCGAAACTTTGCACCGGAGCCGCTTGCAGGCCGGTTGTCGTTCACGGTTCATAGGTGATGGTCATCGTCATCGAATCACTGAAGCTGCCGGCTTTCAGCGTGGTCTGTCCGGCTGGCACTCGGCCGTAGACCGTGTGCGTCTGGCTGCTGTTGCCGGAAGGGATGCTGCCGGTCAGGACCCCCCCGCGGATGCCGTCGCCCCAGACCGACCCGTAGGTAGCCTCCGTGAAAACGTTGAAGGCCATCGGTTCGCCGCCATGGGTAGCGTTGTTCAAGTAGCGCACGCCAATGCGGTCGCCCGGCCCGTACGTGCCCGGTCCGAGACTGACCGTATAGCTGCCATTGGTACCAATTGCGGTGCAGACGACGGACACGGTGGCTGTGCTGGTTGCGGCCACCGAATTGAGCTTGCCCGCGCTTGTCACCGGCTGGTAGCCGCCGAAGGCGAGCCCGCTGGAGCTGACCGAGCACGCCCCCGCGGCCAGCGCGTTGCCTGAGGCAGCAGCCAGGCCCAGGGCGAGCAATGTCAAGAAGGCACCGCGTCCGGTGGGCTGAAAGCGCAGTTCTTTCATTGGTTCCCTTCGTCGCAGATCAATGGCCCGATCCTGCCTGGCACGCCGTCCACGCTGATGGGCACCGCCAGTTCGAGCGCGCAGCCCCCGCCAGACCAGCTCACCTGCACGCGTTGTCGTGTCTCCGCCAGATCGGTCAGCCAGACTTCGCCGCGACGCCCGGCGCTGAACTCGAGGCCCACCGGTAGCAAGCGCAGCCGTGTACCCACTGGCACTGGCGTGCCATCGCGCTGACGCAGCACCAGCAGTGCTTGCCGGGTGCGCTTGACCATGAAGTCGACCGCCATGCCGCTTCGGGCAAAAGGCAACACCTCCTGGCTCGTGCTCGCCACCTCGACGTCGAGCGGCAGGTCCACAGGGTCGATCTCGATCAGGTTCTTCTGCCACGGCAGGAGTCCAGGCACGAAGGCCAGGCCCCTGGCGTCGGTGACGGCAATGACCTGATGACTGCGCATGACGGGCACACCCTCGACGCCATCCATCTTTACCACCGCAACGCTGCCCTGCCCGACCGGCCGCGACGCAAACGCCATGCCCTCCAGCCAACCGACGGTGCCGCGTCCGCCGACGCGAGTCGCCACCTGGCCGCGCGAGTCGGCGACAGCGTCGAGCGCCCACTCGGCCTGGCTGGTGTTGTACTGCATGCCAGCCTGCGCGCGCGGGCTTTCTTCGGTGGCGGCCTCCACACGCCAGCCCAGCCCGGGACCTGCCGGCGGATTGCGCGTCGCGGCGAGCGTGCCATTCAGGTCCCCGCTGATGTCGCGCTCGATGCGCGCGGCTGTGTGCACGCCACCCTCCAGCGGCAGACTTACCAACATCGAGGCGCTCCAGTCCTGGCCGTCAAGGCGCTTGTTGACAGACATGCTCAGGCTTGCGCGCTGCCACAAGGGCATGTTGAGGGACAGGCCGAGCAGTTGCATCCGCTCGCCGTCCCAGCGGTTCTGGCTCACATAACTCAAGCCGCCGCTCACCACGCCCCACAGCGGCCCGCCCAGGGTCGCCAGCCAGCGGTCGCGCACACGCTGCAGCCTCACGGCGGGGGCGATCGATTCGCCGAAGGGCGCGAAGTCCCGGCTCGCATGTTCGTACTGCAGCGCACCACCACCAGAGGGCGAGCTGCGCTCGATGCCCGCCTGCATCATCAGGCCGCTTTCCCGCAGGCCCTGCGGGTCGCCGCTTGAGGCTGCCGCTGCCACTCTCCCCACACCCAAGTTGCCCAGCAGGCTGCTCAGCTCAGCGCCCGCTGCGCCTCGATCGCGCTGCAGCTCCAGCCGCATCTCGCCCGTCAACGTGTTCGTCAAGCCTTCGCGCCACGTGCCGGCGCCAAACGGATGGGCATACGCACTGTCGCCGCCATAGCCGGTGCGCAGCCAGCCCGCCTCGAACGAAAAGTCACTCAGCTGCGGCGCCAGCAATCGCGGCGAGGCGTAGTAGCTCTGACTGACCACGGTCTCGCGCCCAAGCAGATCGCGCACGACAAGGCCGACCTCGCCAGCGCCAGTCACGATCGGGACGTTGGGCAGGTCAAATGGGCCGGGCTGCAGCGGCTGGCTTGATCGACGCGCATTGTTCACCAGCACCTCGACGGTCGAAGGCAGCGCGGCCTCACCGGCCAGGGAGATTTGCGGCAGCGTCACGAACCCCGGCTGAGTGCCGAAGTCGCGACCCCAGCGTACGCCACCATAGCGCACGGGCCGGCTCCAGCCGCCCGCGACGCCGATGGTGTCGCCCACCACCACCGTTTCCATCCGGTCGGGCAGGTCGTAGCGCCAGTACGTGTCCAGCCGGGTGGCGGTGGTGCCGACCCGGGCCCCGCTACCGCTCTTGCTGAGCAGCGCAGATGCAACGATGTTGCCGAAGCCGCTGAAGGCCACCGCCTCCAGCATCGCGCCGCCCGAGTTGTCGCCACGGGCATGGTTCATCGAGACGTCGTAGTTGAGCATCGCACCGGGCCGTGGCCGTGGTGGGGGCGTCGTCGCGCTGTCCTGCAGCTCAAGCGTGGAGCCGATGAACGCGCTGGCCGGTGCGCTGATCTCCAGGTTCAGGGTCCGGCGGTCGATGCGATAAGTGGCCCCGGCCAGGCTGCCCAGTGCATAGCCCGGCGTGCCATCGCTGAGCGTGGAGGTCTGATCGAGCTTGGCCAAGCGCGCATCGGCCCACACGTTCGCCGGCAGCAGCAGTGTGCCGTCAGGCCGTAGCTCCGCCCGCGCCACGTCGTTCAAGCGCCTTGCGTTGACGGTCACATCCAGTAGCAGCCATTGCGCCCTTGGCGTGCCGCTCGCCGCAGCACCGGCACGGGACCCGCGACGCGCGCGTGGCACGACTGGCGAGGCGGCGGCTGGCTCGCCCGGCGTCAGGGCGGCGGCGACCGCTGGCGTTGGCGGCTTCAGTATCGGCTCGAGCTGCAGTACCCATGAGTCGGCGACACGACGCAGGCGCGGCTCCACCGCCTCGCTGATTTCGAGTTCGAGCCGTGACCCCGTCGCCGTGCTGTGCAATGCCAGCGCTTTCAACGGACCGATGCCCTCAGGCGGGAGTGGGGGCAGCGCCTTGGTGAGCGTGACAGGAATATCGGGCCACTCGAGCGCGACCCGGTATGGCCCAGGACCCACGGCGCCCGACCGGGTGACGACCGGCTCCATCTGCAAAGGATCTTGCACGCGCAGCTGGACCGCCGGGCCGCGGGCCTCCAACAGACTGACGGCCATTTGCACCGCTTCAGCGGGCGTGGCCCACGCGAGCGAGAGCGCGCCAACCCCTGCGATCCAAAGGGCAACAGTGGAAGCAGCAGACGCATCTTTCAAGAGCCCCGGTTCCCGTCACCGGCCTGCAGCGTCTCGCCATTGCCAATTTCCACCTGCACGGCGCGTAGCGCACCCGTCTGTCCGCTTGCCAGCGGCACGCGCCACTCATGCTCAGCGCCGGCCAGCACATTTGCACCGTCTTTGAGGGCGAGGGCCTGCTGCCAGCCGTCGCCCGTCACCGTCAGTGTCTTGACTTTCAGCCGGCGGTTGCCGGCATTGAGCAAGCGCACGCAGGCTTCACCGGACCGTACCGCCGCTTGAAGCGCACACGGTTTCCAGAGGACTGCATGGAATGGCTTGCCGGAAGGCGCAATCATGATCGGCAGGTTGTGGCTGACCTTGAATGCGATCGAAGCGCGCCCTGTCGCTGCGGCCTGTTCCTCGGTGATATTTTCCAACGCCAGCCGATAGGTCCGCTCAAGGGGCGAAGGCGCGGGCGACCGCAACATCACGCGAATGACCTGGCTTGCATGCGCGGGCACATCGACGATCGCAGGCACCACCAGCAGCGCCTCGGTCGGTTCATAGCGATCGATCCCATCGATCTGCTGCCAGACCAGGGTCTCGGTCTGAAAAGTCATCGCACGATCGCTGCCATTCGTGACGGTGACGGCAATGGCCTTGCGTGGAGAATCGATCTCGAGGACGACCGGCGAAATCATGACGCCGGCCGCCTCCGCCTCCGCCTTCGCCACTGCGGCGCAGCCGACGCCGCAAGCCAGCAAGATTGCCGCCACGAGATAGCGCCGTACTGGCCGCAGGGTGATCACGGCGTATACGTGATCGTCATCGCGACCGTGTCGGCGTAGGTACCCTTCTTCGCGGCCGCCAATTGCGCGCCCGTGATGCGGCCATAGATTGCCTTGTTGGTGGTTGCGGCGCCGGTCCCCGTGTATGCAATCACGCCCGAAGCCCCGTCAAGCACCGTGGTATAGGCGGAACTCGTGTACAACTCGTAGGCGAGCAGGTCCGACCCGGAGATCATCTGGCGAACGCTGCCCGCGGGCTGTGCGCCGAGGCCAGCGCCGATCGTGGCTGAGGCACCATTGGTGCAGGCAATCGAAATGCTGGTGCCCGAGTCGGCGTCGTGGTTACCTTGCGTCACGGTGCCGAGACCGGCATTCACATGCAACGTCAGCGTGCCGAAATCCAGCGTACCGGCACCGATTGCGCAGGCGTTTTCGACCGTGGCGCCGACTGTCAAATTGGCGCTGTCAGTATCCGCCCATGCCCCGTCCGCCATTGCCATCGCACCTGCGGCACCGATGACCAGCGCCAGCTTCTTCAGATTCGTATTCATGTCATTTTCCAATCGCTACCCAGAGCAAGATCGCTCAGTCCCATATCGCTGATGCGGACCATGCCGCTATCACGAACGGACGGATTCTGCGGCTGCACATTTCCCCGCTGAATACGTGCGGCCACGTACGCAACGGCACTTGTTCACGCAACGCGACGCTTCGCGAGCACAGGGCAAAGAGAATCGGAATGCGGGTGGAGCAGACCCTCACCGCGAATGTCGACGCTCGCCTCATTGAACCGATGGTTCTCATTTTTCTTGAGCTTGAAAGCCATCCCGCGCGGCTTCATTGGCCTTCGGCGGCGATCAAGCTGCGACGGATCAGGCCTGCCACGTTGGATGCACCCATCTTCTCCAACACCCGACTTCGATGGATCTCGACGGTGCGAAAGCTGCCGCCCAATTCCTTGGCAATCTCCTTGCTGGACATGCCCAATACCATCCGGTCGTACACCTCGCGCTCGCGCACGGTCAGCGCCGCCAGTCGCCCGGCGTGCGCGATGGCAGCGGATTTTTCCGGCCCGGCGGGAGTGGATACATGGACAGCGAATGCGCGGCGCAAGCGCGCTACGAGATCTGCGGCGTCGAAGGGCTTCTCGACGAAGTCGACGGCGCCGTTGCGCATCGCCGTCACCGCCACTGCAATGTCCGAACTGCCCGCGAGAAACATGATCGGCAGCAACACGCCGCGCTCGCGCAGCAAGGTCTGCAGCTTCAATCCCGACACCTCGGGCATGCGAACATCGAGAAGCAGCACGGCCGGCGACTGCAGGTCGGCATGGGCAAGCAGGTCCTGTGCCGAGGCGAAGGTCTTGAAGCCGAGCTTGGCGGTCGTGAACGTGCGCTGCAGCAGCGCTCGCATGAACTCGTCATCGTCGACGGCCAGAACCATCGCAGGCGGCGCAAGCACGGACAGGCTAGCTTGCGGCATCGGGCTGGCGAGCGTCCAGGAAGTGTTGAAGGAGGTTCATCTCGTGGTCGAAGCGCTTCATCAGCGTGTCGAGGCCGGCCACCTGCTGCGTCTCGGCTTGCTGCTCGAGCTCCGAGCACAGCTTGCCCAGGCGCATCGCACCGATGGCGCGCGCGGAAGACTTCAGCTTGTGGGCACTGTCGGCGACCGAGCGCAGGTCACCGCTTTGCCATCCGCGCCACATGGCCTCGCGGGCCTGCGCCCCGGACGCACGAAAGGCGTCGAGCACCTCTGCCACGCCGAGCGGGTCGTCGCCGATCAAGTCCGTGAGGACGTGCAAGTCCGCCGGTGCTTCGGGGGCCGGGAGGGCGATTGCCGCATCGAGGGCGGCCTTGAGCTCCTCCAGACGCACCGGCTTGCTCAGGTGGGCGTCCATGCCGGCCGAGAGGCAGCGCTGTTTCTCGTCGCCCACGGCGTTGGCGGTCAGCGCGATGATCGGAGTGTGGACACCGGCAGGTTCTTCGCGGCGGATTGCTGCAGTGAGCGCATAGCCGTCCATCACGGGCATGTGCAAGTCGGTGAGCACGAGCGAATAGGAGCCGCTGCGCCAAAGCGCAAGGGCCTGCCGGCCATCGGCAGCGATGTCTGCGGAGAAGCCGATCAATGCCAGTTGCCGCAGGATCACCTTGCGGTTGGTGTCGTTGTCCTCGGCGATCAGCACGCGGCTTGGGGTCGACTCCGATGGCTCGCCTGCGCCCGAGTGATGAGGAGTCTTCGGGGACGGCTCGTCGGCCTGGGCGCTTGCCCGCAGTCGTCCGCAGGCCAGGCCGAGTGCCTTGAACAGGCTGCGACGCGGTAGGGCATTGGCATCGATGCGCAGCAGGTCGGCCGCTTCGATGCGCGGTCGACGGCGTTCACCCCAACCGAACACCATGAAGCGGACCTTGCTGTTGTGATGCGGCGGCACCAGTGCACGCAGCAGGGCCGGATCGTCTGCCGGCTGGTCGGGCAGGATCAACAGCAACTGCTCGCCGGGCGCCCACGCAGCCCCCGCGAGGCTGTCCAGGTCATGAAAGGAGTCGACCACCGCGCCCGCATGGCGAAGCGTCTGGGTGATGTCGCATGCGAGCGGTTGCACGTGGCCGACGATGCGGCAGCGCAGGCCCCTGGCCACCGACCAGAAGTCGTCGGTCTCTGGTGGCTCGTTGGCTGGCGTGGGCAGGCTAAGCCGCACCGTAAAGCGGGATCCCAGGCCCAGCGAGCTGGCCACCGAGATCCTTCCGCCCATCGCTTCGACCAGCATGCTGGAGATGGCCAGGCCCAGCCCAGTGCCCCCGAAGCGGCGCGTGGTTGAAACATCGGCCTGCGAGAACGGCGTGAACAGTTTGGCGAGGGTCGCTTCGTCCATGCCGATACCGTTGTCGGTCACGACGAGGTCGACCGTCACGCCGGCCTTCCCTTTCGACACGAGCACGGCGCGCACCGACACCTGCCCCGCGTCGGCGCGGCCGCTGGTGAACTTGATCGCGTTCTCGACCAGATTGACAAGCACCTGCCGCAACCGCGTCTCGTCGCCCACGACCTGGGAGGGAATGTCGGGATCGACATGCACCGTGAACTGAACGCCGCCCTTGGTCGCCTTGTGGTCGAGCATGCCGCAGACGTTCTCCACCAAGTCGCCCAGAGGCAGGGGCTGCGCCTCCAGCGTCAGCTTGCCGGCCTCGATCTTGGAGAAGTCGAGGATGTTCTCGATGATGCCGAGCAGCGAGAAGCCGGAGTCGCGGATCAGGTCCACGATCTCGATCTGCTCGCCCATCAGGCTGCTGCGGTGAAGCAGGTCGATCATTCCGATGACCCCGTTCATCGGCGTGCGTATCTCATGGCTCATGGCGGCGAGGAAGGCAGACTTGGCGCGGCTGGCCTGTTCGGCACCGTCGCGCGCGAGTTCAAGCTCCGCGGTGCGCGAGCGCACGCGCGCCTCCAGTTCCAGGTTCATTTCGCTGAGCCGGTCCTGGTCCCGCTTGCGTTCGGTGATGTCCTGGGACATCACCACGATGCCGATGACCTCTTTGGCTGCGTTGCTGTACGGAACCTTGTCGGTCTGGACCCAGATGACTTCGCCATCGGGCCTGTGGCTTTTCATGAGCACACCAAGCTTGGGCTGGCCGGAGCGGATGACCTCCAGGTCGTCGGCGCGCATCAGCGCGGCGTCGGGATAGATCTCCTCCGCGGGGCGGCCTTCGATCGCGTCTACGGTCAGGCCGACGGCCTCGGCGGCGCGACGGTTCAGGCGCACGATGACGTCCTGCGTGTCCTTGAACCAGATCATCGCGGGCATCAGGTCGAACAGGATGCGCAACTCCATGCGCTGGCGCTGCAGCTCCCTGTGGCTGCTGGCGATTTCGAGTTCGGTCCTCTTGCGCTCGCTGATGTCGCGCATGACCCCCGACACCGAGGCGACTTGGCCATCGCCCCCCTTGTGTGCGATGAGGACCTGCGACACGGGGATTTCCTTGCCGTTGCGGGTCGTCAGGACGGTCTCGCCGCTCCAGGTGCCCTCCCGCATGGCGGTGAGCACGCCCTCAGCAAGCTCGCCGCTGGGACGCGACACGAAGTCCCAGGCGGAGATATCTGCCAGGTCTTCCGACGGATCCAGCTCGAGCGCCTTGCGGCCGGCCAGGTTGAGGTACTGCAGGCGCCCGTCGGCGCCGCTGATGCATACCAGGTCAGTGGTCGACTCGAGGATCGCCGCCAGGCGCGCGCGTTCCGACTCGGCGCGCTTTTGCAGCGTGACGTCCTGCAGCGCGCCGTGCACGCGCGTGGTCCGGCCGGCAAGGTTGCGTTGCGCTTCTCCGGTGCAACGCGCCCAGATGACGCGTCCGGTGGCCGTGCGCATTTCGAGCTCGACGTCGAACGGCACGCCGTCCTGCGCGCAGGCGTCGAACGCCGCCTTGATCACCCCCTCAGACTGCGGTGCCCATCGCGCAAAGGCCTCTTCAAGGCTGGGCACGGTGTTGGCGGGCACCTCCAGGATCTCGCAGACGCCATCGGACCAGGCGACCCGCCCGCTGGGCAGCTCCACCGCCCAGCCTCCGAGGTGGGCCGTGTGGCCTGCGATGCGCAACAGCGATTCGCTCTCTCGCAGCCGTTGCTCGGCGCTGAGTCTGTCGACGGCGGCCCACGAGCGCTCGGCGGCCTCCTGCAAAGTGAGGAGCTCGCCCTTGGTCCAGTCGCGGGGCCGCGCCTGATGCACGGCGATCATTGCCAGCAAGCGGCCCTGCTTGGTCAGCGGACAGCAGATGATCGCCTCGATCCCTATCGAAGCAAACATCTCCCCACCCTGACCCGATGGCAGTTCGAGGGCGGTGTTGCGAAGCACCAGCGAACGGGCACCATGCAATTGGGCAGCCGTTTGTGCGCCGAAGCTTGACAGGAGGTGGTCGGCTTGCGCGCCTGCACAGCTTGTCACGTGGTCATGAACGACCTCGAAGCGGTCGCCGTCTTCGTGCATTTCTGCGTACGCACAGTGTGCACCGAGCTGTTTGCCAAGCATCCGGCAGGTCGTGGCCAGGATGTGCGTCGGGTCGGTCAGCCCGCGTGTCGCCTGGGTAAGGTCGTCGAGGAAGCGCACGCGCTCCTTGGTCTCGGCCAGCACCTCGTCCGCGCGCATGGATTTGCTGATGTCGCTGTGGATGATCATCACACCATCGACACCGTGCGGCCCGCCGGTGCCGAGTGCAGCCACCGTCATCTGGAACCAGCGCCGCTCGGTGGGAGAATGGCATGGATATTCGAGCGCAAAGTTCCGGGCGTTACCGCTGAGCACGGATCGCACGCCCGCCGCGGCCTCGTGCGCGCAATGGGCGTCGTCGCCCCGCGCCTTATCACAGACTTCCAGGTAGTTGAGGCCGATCCCGTCAGACCCGCTCGCCAGCCCTTCGCTGAACGCGAATTCGCGCCAGCGGCGGTTGACCGACACGATGTTCGCCTCCCGATCAAGGACCGCGACGTTCGCCGGAAGTGCGTCGATCACGTCGGCGAGCAGCGTTGCAAACTGCGGGTCGATTGCCAGCATCTGGTGGGTGAGTGCCACACGGTTCGAGACTGGCTCTTCGGCGCACGCCGATGCCGAGTCCATCAGGCCCGTGCCTGCGTATGGTGCGCCTCCGGGGCCATAGGCTCGCGGACGGCATCGAGGGCATGCTTCAGACGCCTTTCGCTGTCTGCCAGGAGGCTTTCGCTGCGGTAGCGCTCGAGTGCCATCTGAATGGTCGCGTGCAGGCCGCGCTCGGAAAAAGGCTTGAGCAGGTAGCCGTATGCGCCGCTTCCGCGCGCGCGTCCGAGGACTGCGTCCTCGGAATAGGCGGTCAGGAAGACTACAGGGGTGCGCCTCTGACGCACGATGGTTTCCGCGGCCTGGATTCCATCGCCTCCAGGGCCAAGATTGATGTCCATGAGTACCAGGTCGGGCTGCGCGCGTTGCGCCATCTCTACGGCCTGGTCCCGCGTCGAGGCGACTCCGGCCACTTCGTAACCAAGCCGGGCCAGCGTTCGCTGCAACAGCAGCGCGATGACGCTGTCATCGTCGACCACGAGGATGCGGACCTTTTCTCCCGTGCCGCTACCTGTCCCCAAGGGCGGGGTGGCCTGCACGGCGTTCGCAGGCGGGGTGGCGATGGATTCGCCTCGCACGGTACCGGCGCTCGGGTCGAGAAGAATGAGCGAGGCCCGATAGGCCGCGCGGCCCGCAAGCTTGGTGTGGACAGCAAGTTGTTTCCAGGCCCGCTCCTGATCGGACGGCGACATTTCATGCGACGGTTCGGTCAGGGAATGCGCCACGGCAAGCAAGGAGATCGCAGAGCGCAGGCAGAAATTGACCGCTGAATCTGCCGGACGGGCCTGGAAGCTCAAGTCTTCGATGCGTCGGATCTCATCCTGTTCGTCCGGGCTCAGCGCCATCAGGTCCGTCGGAGATCGAAAACTCACCGGTGCCTGTTCACTGAAAATATGGTGCGACGCCAGTTCGATCACGTCGATGGCCCGGGCGAGCAAGTCGCCCGGGTAAGGTGTTGCGGGAATATTGCTCATGAGATGCTCATCGGTCTCGGCTTCAGTGGCGGATTGGCAAGTTGAGGATCTCTGTCGGCAGATCCAGAAAGGCTTTGTGGCATTTGCCTGGATCCCCGTATGCGAGAGCGCACAGAAGAAGAATTCCCTCGTGTATTGATATGACTGTTCGGTCCGTTGTCATCCCACATCGACCCAAGCAGCCGAGACGATTGGCCGCCATCCTCATCAACGATTC
The DNA here is from genome assembly GCF_030317105.1 of Variovorax brevis. Lineage (GTDB taxonomy): Bacteria > Pseudomonadota > Gammaproteobacteria > Burkholderiales > Burkholderiaceae_C > Variovorax > Variovorax brevis. The sequence continues at coordinate 32,336 of NZ_JASZYG010000029.1, read as the reverse complement.
AGTGGACCAGAGGAAAAAGGCGAACCGACTGCGCCCGGCCAATTTCGCCTCGTCAAGGGCAGCGTCTTCACGAGCCAGCAGTTGCGGGCTGTGACAGGGATGTTCCTCGCGTGCGGCAATGCGATACCGATCAAACTCAGGCAAATTCTCGGCTGGCGAGGATCAACTGAACAGGTTCAGTTCCGTGGCAATCGAACGGGCCAGATCGCGCAGGCGGATCGATGGCGCAGAGGCTGCAAAGCCCCGAAACTTTACTGAGATGGAACCGGCGCCACCCCAATACGACACTAAGCGGCTCATCAACCGCTTTTCATTGGAGGTCTGCGATGGACATCGACATTCCGGGCATCGACTTGGCCAAGCGCGTGTTTCAGCTTCATGGTGCGGATCGCAGTGGTCGCGCCCTGCATCGCTCCAAGGTCACGCGCGACGGCTTCGTGGAGGCGGTGCGCTCTTTGCGTCCACGGCTGGTGGGCATGGAGGCATGCAGCTCGGCGCACCACTGGGGCCGATGCTTTCGGGCCATGGGCATCGAGGTGAGGCTCATCAGCCCCCAGTACGTCTCGCCGTTCGTAAAGACCAACAAGAACGATCGCAACGATGCACAGGCCATCGTCGAGGCCGCGAGCCGTCCGACGATGGACTTCGTGACTGTGAAGTCGGTGGAGCAGCAAGACATGCAAGCTGTCCATCGCGTTCGCCAACTGTTGGTTCATCAGCGCACCGCACTGATCAACCAGGCCAGGGGCCTGCTGGGTGAACGAGGCGTGACGATGGCAAAGTCACCCGAAGCATTCAAGCGCGCGGCGCCGAAGGTACTGAGCTCTTGCGAAGCGAGGTCACCAGCATCTGCCAGGCAATGGTCCTGGAGCTCACCGAGCAGATCCAGGCGCTGGAAGATCGGATCAAGCACGTCGAGGCCTGGATCAATTCGTTCAGGAAGCGCTCGGCGCTGTGCAAGAGGATCGCCGTCGTCAGCGGCGTCGGGCCGATCACGGCGACTGCGATGGTCGCGGCGGTTGGCGAGGCCAATGAGTTTCGCAACGCCCGACATCTGTCGGCCTGGATTGGCCTGGTGCCACGTCAGTATTCGTCGGGCGGCAAATCGCAGCTCAAGGGCATCAGCAAGCGGGGCGACACCTACCTTCGAACGCTGCTGATTCACGGGGCACGCACCGTGCTGCGCTACGCAGTGGGCAAGACCGATGCCCAGAGCCGGTGGCTGCAGGATCTGATCGCCCGTCGCGGCTACAACCGAGCGGGCGTTGCGCTGGCCAACAAAAGAACGCGCGGGCGCGCGGGTGATCCAGGCGCTGCTGAGCAGCGACGCACCCTACCGCCCGAGCGCCGCGGCGCACTGAGCGAACTCTCGACCTTCGGCAAGCACCTCATTCAGGGAGGGAATCACCCAGCACTGGTTTGCGAAGCTTTCGGAAGTGATGACAAAACTGGTTGGATCAACACCCTCAAGCCTGTCTCTGGTGCCGGCTGTTCCTTCGGGCTCGAGGTCGAGCAACTGCGTCGCTGCACGGAGGGTCCAGTCGTCGACCACCTCAAGCGGCCGACTTGAACGCACCAGGGCCCAATGTCCAGGGCGACCTGAACAAGAACGCCCGAGTACAAAGCCTCCAGGCCTCCAGGCCTCCAGGGCTCATCGAGGGCTGCATCACTGGATATCGGTCGACTATTCTTTTTCCATCATGGGAAGGTCAAGTCCAAACCGAGCAGGCTGCCGAGGCCGAAGGTGAGGAGCGAGAGGACCAGGAGCGCCAGCACGAAGATTGCGGCTACCTTGCCGCCCGCGCGCAGCACCGAGCCCGGCTTCTCGTTCTCCCTCCCCTTCTTGCCTTGGTCGTAATGCCACTTGATGGCAAAGAACATGCCCGTGCCGATCACGAGAACCTTGAACGTCATCAAGACGATGGGGACCCAATCCATGATTTTCAGTATTTCCAGAAGAACTTCAGGTTGAGCGACGCAATGAGGTCAGGGTCTGCCATGGGGGAGTATCCCAGATACCGCTCCTGCGCTACTTCGTTCGCGACGAAGACCCGCAAAAGCGCCGTCCGGGCGGCTAGCGCCCGAGCTCCTTCGCGCTGACCCCCGCGATGCCCCAGTTTTCCTTGGGCACATCGTGCAGCCAGACCCGCACGTTCTCCCTGGGCGTGCCGACCGCTTCGACGATCGCGTGCGTGACCTTCTCGATCAGCGCCCGCTTCTGCTCCTCGCTCCGTCCTTCGATGAGATAGATCTGCGCAAATGGCATGGCCTTCTCCTTCAGGCGAAGCGCATGCCGACGCTGCCCATGCCCTGCACCTTGAGCGTGACCGAATCGCCGGCCTTCACCGCGACCGCCTCGGTGATGCCGCCCGACAGGATCAGCGTGCCGGCCGGTATCTCCTCGCCGCGCGCGCCGAGGTGATTGGCCAGCATCGCGATCGCCGCGGCCGGATGTCCCAGCACCGCCGCGCCGGCGCCGAAGGCCACCGGCTCGCCGTTCTTCTCCAGCACGATGCCAACCGTGCGCAGGTCGACCTCGGCCACCGGCAGCGGGCGCCCGCCGACCACGAAGCGCGAGGCGGAGGTGTTGTCGGCGACCACGCTCTTGAGGTCGAACTTGAAGTCGCGGTAGCGGCTGTCGATGACCTCGATGCCCGGCAGCACGAAGTCGGTCGCAGCGAGCACCGCGCCGATGTGGCAGCCCGGGCCCCTGAGCGGTGCGCGCGTGACGAAGGCGATCTCGGGCTCGACCTTGGGGTGGATCAGCTCGGCGATGCGGCATTCACCGCCTTCGGGCACCGCGTAGTTGTCGGCCATGAAGCCGAACACTGGCGTGGTCACGCCCATCTGCTTCATCTTCGCGTGCGAGGTCAGGCCGGCCTTGAGCCCGATGATGCGATGGCCGCGCGCGATCTTGAGCCGACGGATCTCGTTCTGGATCGCATAGGCGTCGTCCCAGTCCATCTCGGGGTATTCGTCGGTGATCTTCGGCGTGTCCTTCGCGTTGCGTTCGCAGCTCTCCAGGTGCTCGGCGAGGGAAGCGATGGTGTGGAGGTCGAGTTTCATGCGGCCACCTTCTGCATCTCGTTGCGAGCCCGCGCGAGCGTCATCGCGGTGTCCTCGATCATGTCTTCCTGTCCGCCGACCATGCCGCGCCGGCCGAGCTCGACCAGGATCTCGCGCGCCGGCACGCCGTACTTGGCCTCGGCGCGCCTGGCGAACAGCAGGAAGGACGAATACACGCCCGCGTAGCCCAGGGTCAGGGAGTCCCGGTCGACCCGGATGACGTGGTCCATGATCGGCACCACGCGATCTTCGGCCACGTCCTGGATGCGGAACACGTCGACGCCGGTCACGATGCCCATGCGCTCGCACACGGCGACGAACACCTCCATCGGCGTGTTGCCCGCGCCCGCACCGAGCCCCGCGGCCGCGGCGTCGATGCGATTGGCGCCCGCTTCCACCGCGGCAACGGAATTGGCGACGCCCATGGCGAGGTTGTGATGGCCGTGGAAGCCAAGCTCGGTCGAAGGCTTCAAGGCGGCGCGCACCGCGCCGATGCGCGCCTTCACGTCCTCGGGGAGCATGTGGCCGGCGGAATCGGTCACGTAGATGCAGTTGGCGCCATAGCCCTCCATCAGCAGCGCCTGGCTCACCAGCGTCGCGGGACTGGCCATGTGCGCCATCATGAGAAAGCCCACGGTGTCCAGCTCGAGCTTGCGCGCCATCGCGATGTGCTGCTCGGAGACGTCAGCCTCGGTGCAGTGCGTGGCGATGCGTACCGTGTGCACGCCGAGCCCGTGCGCCATGCGCAGGTGTTCGACAGTGCCGATGCCCGGAATCAGCAAGGCCGAGACCTTCGCGTTCTTCATCAGCGGAATCACCGCGCCGAGGTAGTCCTCGTCGCTGTGCGCCGGAAAGCCGTAGTTGACCGAGCTGCCCCCCAGCCCGTCGCCGTGCGTTACCTCGATCAGCGGGACGCCCGCTTCGTCGAGGCCGATGGCGATGTGGCGCATCTGGTCGAGCGTCATGAGATGGCGCTTGGGATGCATGCCGTCGCGCAGCGTCATGTCGTGGAGGGTGATCTTCCTGCCATTGAGAGTCATGGTGCCTCCTATGCCGAAACGGCTTCGAGTTGAATCTGGCCGGCCAGCATCGCCTCGGCGAACAGTTCCGCCGTGCGTGCCGCGGCGGCGGTCATGATGTCGAGGTTGCCCGCGTACCTGGGCAGGTAGTCGCCCAAGCCTTCGATTTCGAGGTAGATCGACACGCGCCTGCCGTCGAACACCGGGCCGTTGACCAGCTTGTAGCCCGGCACGTACTTGCGCACCTCGGCGATCATCCGGTGCACCGACGCGGTGATGGCGGCCTGGTCGGGTTCGTCCTGCGTGAGGCAGTGCACGGTGTCTCGCATGATCAGCGGCGGTTCGGCTGGGTTGACGATGATGATCGCCTTGCCCTTGGCAGCGCCGCCCACCTCTTCCACCGCGGCGGCCGTGGTGCGCGTGAACTCGTCGATGTTCCCGCGCGTACCGGGGCCGACCGAGCGGCTCGACACGGTGGCGACGATCTCGCCGTAGGCCACCGCCTGCACCCGGGACACGGCGGCCACCATCGGGATGGTGGCCTGCCCGCCGCAGGTGACCATGTTGACGTTCATGGGCGCGTTGCGCAGCTGGTCCTTGAGGTTGACCGACGGCACGCAGAACGGGCCGATCGCCGCCGGCGTGAGGTCGATCATCCGCACGCCGAGCGCGTTGAGCTTGCGCGAGTTCTCGGCATGCACGTAGGCGCTGGTGGCGTCGAAGGCGATCCGGACCTCGTCGGCCTCCACGTGCGGCAGCAGGCCGTCGACGCCATCTGCCGTGGTCTTGAGCCCGGTCTCGCGGGCGCGCTGCAGCCCGTCGGATGCGGGGTCGATGCCGACCATCCACAACGGTTCGAGCAACGGGCTGCGCTGCAGCTTGGCCAGCAGGTCGGTGCCGATGTTGCCGGGCCCGATCACGGCGCACTTGATCTTCTTCATGGGTTTGAGTCCTTCAATGAAAGCGGACCGAGCAGCCGCCGAGGCCACCGATCGAAACGCGGAAGTTGTCGCCGGCGGCGGCCGGGAACATGGCGGCCAGCGCACCCGACAGGATGACCTCGCCGGCCTTCAGGCCGATGCCGAGCCGGCCGAGCGTGTTGGCGAGCCAGGCGACGGCATTGACCGGCGAGCCGAGCGCTGCGGCGCCGGCACCGGTGGCGATGATTTCGCCGTTCTTCTCCAGCACCATGCCGCAGGTGCCGAGGTCGATGCGGCGCGGGTCGACCGCGCTGTCGCCGAGCACGAAGACGCCGCAGGAGGCGTTGTCGGCCACGGTGTCGGCGATCCTGATCTTCCAGTCGCGGATGCGCGAATCGACGATCTCGAAGCAGGGCATGACGCATTCGGTGGCCGCCAGCACGTCGGCGTTGCCGATGCCCGGCCCCATCAGGTCGCGCTTCAGGATGAAGGCGATCTCGCCCTCGGCCTTGGGCTGGATCAGCGTCCGGCTGTCGATCGATTCCCCCTCGCCGACGATCATGCCGTCGAGCAGGTAGCCGAAGTCGGGCTGGAAGACGCCGAGCATGTTCATCACGGCGCGCGAGGTGACGCCGATCTTCTTGCCGACGATGCGCTCGCCGCCCTCGAGCCGGCGCGCGATCATGCGCTGCTGCACATGGTAGGCGTCCTCGATGGTGATGCCTTCGTGGCGGCTGGTGAGCGGCTCCACGACCTGGCGGTCGCGCAGCGCGGCATGGAGCTCGTCGCCGAGCTGGTGGATGAGCGGTGTGTCCATGGTGGGCAATGTCGTGTCGTGGAGATGAATCAATCGGCCTCGGCGAGGAAATCGCCGACCAGCCGTGCAAAACGGGCGCCGTGCTCGATCTGCGTCCAGTGGCCGCAGCGTCCGAACACATGCAGCTGGCTGTTTGGAATCCAGTCGGCCAGGGTCAGCGAGGTGGCGAGCGGGATCACCTGGTCTTCGCGGCCGTGGATCACCAGCGTCTCGTGCGGCAGGGCACGAATCGCCGCTTCCGGGCTCGCCATGGCGTCGACCCAACGCTGGCGCGGCGCCGGGAACATCGCGCCGAAGGATTCCTGGAAACCCGGGCGGATGCTGGCCTCGTAGCGCAGCTGCGCGAGCTCGTCCGTGACGAGTGCGCGGTCGTGGGCGAACACGTCCATGATGCGGCGCATGTTCTCGAACGAGGGCGTATAGCCCCATACGGCGTCGAGCCCCGGCGTGATCGTGAAAGGCACGCCGACGCTGCCCATCAGCACGAGCCGGCGCACCCGGTGTGGCGCGTGTATCGCGAGTGCCAGCGACAGCGCGCCGCCGAACGAGTTGCCCACCACGTCGACGCGCTCCAGGTCCAGCGCATCGAGCAGGTCGAGCGCCTGCTGCACCCAGGTGTCCATCGTGTAGGCGAGGCCCGGTGGGCGGTCGGTGTAGCCGAAACCCGTCATGTCCGGCGCGATGACGCGCCGCGCCTGCGCCAGCACCGGCAACGCGAGTCGCCAGTTGGCCCACGCGCTGACGCCGGGGCCCGAGCCATGGATGAAGAGCGTCGGCGCGCCCTGCCCCATATCGTGCACGTTGGTGTCGAAGCCACCGGTGCGCACCCGCCGGCCGATCTCTGGATTGCTCATTGCAGCGGACTCCTCAAAGCTTGACGCAGACATTGCGCAGTTCGGTGTAGAACTCGAGCGAGTGCACCCCGCCCTCCCGGCCGATTCCGGAGGCCTTGGCGCCGCCGAAGGCGGTCCGCAGGTCGCGCAGGAACCAGCTGTTGATCCAGCAGATGCCGACCTCGACCTGCTTCGCCACGCGGTGCGCCCGCCCCAGGTTTTCAGTCCACACCGTGGTCGCGAGGCCGTAGTCGGTCGCGTTGGCCAGCGCGACGGCCTCTTCCTCGGTGTCGAAGGGCGCGATGTGACAGCACGGGCCGAAGATCTCCTCGCGGATGACCGCGGCGCTTTCGGGCAGGCCGGTCCAGATCGTCGGCTGAACCCAGTAGCCTTCGGCCAGTGCGCCGGTCATCTGCGGGACGCCGCCGCCGGTGACCACGGTCGCGCCTTCGTCGTTCGCCTTCTGGTAGTACGAGAGCACCTTCTGCTGATGCTCGCGCGAGATCAGCGGGCCGAGGTTCACGCCGGGTTCTTCGGAGGGTCCGGGCTTCAGCGCCTCGGCCTTGGCCTTCAACGCGGCGACGAAGCGCTCGAAGATCGGCCGCTGCACGTAGACGCGCTCGGTGCCCAGGCACACCTGGCCGCAGTTCTCGAAGGCCGAGCGCGTGATGCCGGCCACCGCCTTGTCGAAGTCGGCGTCGGCGAACACGATGCCCGCGTTCTTGCCGCCGAGCTCGAAGGACACGGGACGCACGCCCTTCGCCGCCGCGGCCATGATGGCCTCGCCGGTGCGCGTCTCGCCCGTGAAGGTGATGCCGTCGACGCCCGGATGCGTCGTCAGGAACTCGCCGGCGGACTGCGGCCCGAAGCCATGCACCACGTTGTAGACCCCTGGCGGGATGCCGACCGCATTCATCACCTCGCCGAGCAGCGTGGCGGTGGCCGGCGTCTCTTCCGAGGGCTTGACCACGACGGTGTTGCCGCAGGCCAGCGCCGGCCCGACCTTCCAGGTCATGAGCAGCAGCGGCAGGTTCCACGGGCAGACCACGCCGATCACGCCCAGCGGCGAGCGGATCGCGTAGTTCAGCGCGTGGCCGCCATCGGGCGTGGCGGTCTCGAAGGTCTCGGTCGGCACGTTCTTCACGATGTCCGCGAAGACCTTGAAGTTGGCGGCGCCGCGCGGGATGTCGACATGCGAGGCCAGCGAATGCGGCTTGCCGGTGTCGGCCATCTCGGCCTGCAGGAAGTCGTCGAAGCGGCGGTTGATCTCGTCGGCCACCGCATGCAGCAATTCGACCCGACGCGCCACGCTCATGCGGCCCCATTCGCCCTGCAGCGCCGCACGGGCCGCGCGCACGGCGGCATCGACGTCGTCGGCACCGGCCTCGTGGACGCGCCCGAGCAGACGGTTGTCGGTCGGCGAGCGGTTGTCGAAGGTCTTCGACGTGGCGACGAACTCGCCGCCGATGAAGTTGAGGTAATGCCTCATGTCCGGCCTTTCAAGTCAGCACCGAGAGGAAGTTCTCGTTGAGCTTTCGGTCGTGATAGAAGATGGCGCGGCCCAGCTCGTCGTCGGTCCAGGTCAGCGGCGGCTTGTCCGGATAGAACACGTAGCCGCCCGAGAAGACCTCGTTGCGATTGCCGCTCGGATCGAAGAAGTAGATCGTCTCGCCGCGCGTGATGCCGTGCCGCGTCGGCCCGATGTCCAGCGAGACGCGCTTCTTGGTGATGATGTCGGCCGCCTTGAGCACCTCGCCCCAGTTGTCGAGCAGGAAGGACACGTGGTGGAACTTGTTCTTCTCCGGGTGGCGGATGAAGGCGATGTCGTGCGGCTTGGTCGAGCAGGTCAGGAAGGCGGCGATGGCCATCCGCTCGGGGCCGGCCACCACGCTCTCGGCCACGTGGAAGCCCAGCACCTCGGTGAAGAGCTTCATCGTGCCGTCCAGGTCGTCGCCGTACAGCAGGCAGTGGTCGAAGCGCGAGGGCGCCATGCCCTTCAGGTCGTCGGGGGAGATCTCGGGGTTCTCGTAGGGCATGCCGTTGCCGACCTTCTCCTTCTCGGCGAAAAGTTCGATCGAGTGGCCGGTCGGTATCGTGAAGCGCAGGCGCTTGCCGGTGCGCAGGTGCTCGCCGGCGGCGATCCACTGAATGTCGGTCGCCAGGCCGCTGGCCTCGAGGTCGACCGCGAGCTTCTCGAGCGTGGCGGGCGAGTCGACCCGGAAGCCCATGAAGTCCATGCCGGCCGTGTCGGCCTCGCGCAGCACCACGCTGTGATGGTCGTGCTCGTCCCAGGCCTTGAAATAGACGCGGCCTTGCGCATCGCGCGCGGTCTCTATCAGGCCCAGAACGTCGCGGTAGTGCTTGATGGACGCTTCCAGGTCGAGCACGCGCAGTTGAATGTGGCCCGGTCGCAGTACGCCAGTGAGTGCCATGGGAGTCTCCTTCGGTGGTTGATGTTCAGGTGGGGGAATGGGTAACGGTGAGATGCCGCTCGATGCAGCGCGCCATCGTGGCGACCGCCCGCAGCTGCAGGTCGCTCTGCGGGTAGGCGCGGCAGGCCAGCACGTAGCCTTCGGCTTCCTCGTCGGCGCTGACGTGGCTGCGGCTCATGCGCTCGCAGCGCGTGCGGCCGGCCTCGATGCGCACCTTGCAGATGCCGCAGCCGCCGCCGCGGCAGCCGGCCGGGATGCCCTTGCGGCCGAGCTGCTCCATGCCGCCGAGCAGCGTCTGGTCGGCGCGGCAGGCATAGCGTTCGCTCGTGTTGCCGATGGCGACCGAGAAGCACGGGATTGCAGTCATCTCAGAGCGCCTTGAAGAGTGGACTGCGCGGCGCTGCATTGGCGGCGTCGGCGGCTGTGAAGAACTTCTCGGTGTAGATGTCGCGCTCGTACAGGCGGCCCTGCATCAGGGTCGCGATGCAGGCCTCGGTCATTGGCGGCGGTCCGCACAGATAGGCCTTGTGGCCGCGGAAGTCGTTCGCGTAGTGCGCCTTGAGTGCCTCGTGGGCGTGGCCACGAGCGCCGGCCCATTCGGCATCCGGCGCGAGGTCCGACAGCACCGGCACGTAGCTGAAGTTCGGATGGCGTTCCGCGAGCGCCTCGAAGAAGTCGCTGAAGTACAGCTCTTCGCGGTTGCGCGCGCCGTGTATCAGCGTGATCGGGAGCACGCAGCCTTCGTTCAGGAGGTCGAGCACCATGGCCTTCGGGCTCGACAGCCCGGACCCGCCGGCAACGAAGATCATCGGCAGCCGCGCCGACTTGCGCACGAAGAAGCGGCCGTTGGGCGCCGTGAATCGCAGCGTCTGCCCGACCTGCAGCTCGTCGTGCAGCCAGCCCGTCGCGCGTCCCTGGGGCACGCGGCGGATGTGCAGCTCGATCAGGTCCTCCTGCGGCGCATTGGCGATCGAGAAAGCCCGCTCGCCCTCGACGCCGGGCACATGCAGCATCAGGTACTGCCCCGCCTGGAACGCGGCGGGCCTGGCCGAGCGCAGCCACAGCCCGCGGATGGTCGGCGTCAGCATGCGCGCCTCGACCAGTTCGGCGTCGAAGTCCTCGAGCGGCAGGAACTGAGCGTCGGGGTCTTCGTCGATCTCGGCCTCGATCACGAGGTCGGCCTGCGCCGTCGCGCAGCAGGCGAGGATCTTTCCTTCGTCACGCTCGAAATCCATCAGCGCGAAGTTCGACGCCTCGCCGTGCTCGCATTCGCCTTCGAGGACCTGCACCTTGCAGGTGCCGCAGACGCCGTGGCCGCAAGCGTGCGGCAGCCACACGCCGGCGCGCAGGCAGGCGTCCAATACCGTCTGGCCGTCGCGGGCGGCGACAGCCTGTCCGAGCGGCTCGATCATGATCTGGAAGCTCATGGCGTTCGTCCTTCGCGGGTTCAGCTGTGCGAGCCCTTGATGCCATTGAGGCCGGGCACCCGGAAGCGGATCACGGACTTGTGGACAAGGCCGTTGTCGGCCAGCGACTTCGCCGGGTCGGGCATGAAGGGCCGGCCCGAGTCGAACCACTGCGCTTGCCCCCAGTCGATCTTCTCGAAGTCGGGATGGCTGCCGTAGACGCCGGGCAGCACCTCGGTGAGGAGCGCGCCGAAGGGCATCGTGGCGGGCAGCAGCAGGCACACGGGCGAGCAGAACAGCAGGTGGTCTTCCCAGCCGATGTAGAGAAGGCGATTGCCGTGGAAGCGGTCTTCGCTGTCAGCGACGGTGCCGGTGTAGTCGGGGGCGAGTGCAACAACAGACATGGGTTTCTCCTGTGTCGGGTTCGGTGGGGGCTTCAGGCGGCCTTTGGCTGCGCAGGCTGCGCCGACAGGTCCTGTCCGGTCCAGCGTTCCCAGTTCGCCTTGTCCGGCGAGGTGTTGAATTCGCCGTTGTCCGCGCCGTCGTTGATGTGGTAGTACTTCAGCACCGCGGCCAGCGGGTCGAAGCCCGGCACCGTCGGGTCGGCACCCTCGGGGAAGCAGTTGCCCTGGTAGATCTGGTGCACCGGCAGCCAGGCCTGCACGTACTTCTCGGGCTCGTTGTCGAAGATGTCCTTGCAGCCGTCGGAGCAGAAGTGATGCTTCATGCCGTGGTAGCTGCTCTCGCGGTAGCAGATCTTGGTCGGGTCGTCGGGCTCGGTGAAGAACATCGGCACCTGGCAGGTCTGGCACAGCATCGGCAAGGTGTTGTTGAACCAGCGCTTGCCCTGCCGCTCCTGTTCGGCGAGCCACTCGAAGCGCGGTCGATACATCGTGTCGAAGGTCTCGGGGTACTTCTGCGACAGCCACTCCATCTCTTCGGGCAGGGGCACCCAGACGTTGAAGTTGGCCGCGTGGCCGTAGTTGTTGAAGGTGGCCCAGGCCTCGTGCGAGAGGCGGCTCTTTTCTTTCGCCGCCACTTCGTGGTACTTGGGCATGCGGATGCCATAACGCGCCAGATCCTGGAACAGCGCGCCGCCGTTCTTCTCGAAGTACATCTCCCAGGCCTCGGACCAGCTCATCACGCGCTTGGGCAGCATGTAATCCATCATCATCGCGACCAGGGTCAGCAGGCGGTAGCCTCGCCAGAACCACTTGTCCACCCACTTCTGGACGATCGGCACGTTGTCCGGGTCCTGCTCCAGGATGAACTTCACGACTTCGAGGCCCAGCGTCATGTGGCGCGACTCGTCGCTCTGGGCCGAGAAGCCGAAGGTCACGGTCGCCATGTCGCCGTTGTAGGCGGCGCCGCTCATGAAGGGCATGAACAGCAGGTTGGTCAGCACGTATTCGAACGAGAACGAGATCGCGGTGACGAACTCGAAGGGCCCGGCGCTCATCGCGTCCTCGAAGTAGCTCTTGGGCACCGAGAGATACCAGACCCGGTCGTGCATGTGCTGCGGATCGTGCAGCCCGTTGAAGAACTTGTTGAAGTGGCTGATGGTGTGGAACTGCGTCTGCGCATGGCGCAGCTCGTCGATCGACTGCATCTGGCAGGCCACGCGGGCGCCGACGCCGCGAAACGATCGCCCGGCCATCGCATAGCCGCGGTGCGCCGCGTATTCGAGCGGCGACACGCCGGACAGGAAGAGCTTCAGGGTGTTCAGGTAGCGCGGGTCGCTGATGTTGAACTGGCCGTTGTTCTGCTGGAAGGCGTCGATGATCGCGTAGAGCTTCTTTTCCTTCTCGCCCTGGAACTTCCAGTAGGCGTCCATCGTGAGGCGGAACGGGTCTTCCCACTTGTCCCAGTCGTGGATCTTGATGCCCTCGAACTTGTCGAAGGGAAAGACATCGTCCATCGACTGGTAGGTGGTGTCCCAGCCGAGGCCGCGGGTCATCATCGCGTAGCGTTCCTTCAGGCCGAGCCGGGCGGCGGGGCGCTTCGTGTTGTCTGTCTGGGTCATGGCGTCTTGTCCTTGAATGCGGTGATGCGGTGCGCTCAGGCGCCCCAATGGAGGATGAATTCGTCGTCGGTCTCTTCGATGCTTCCTGACAGCGAGATCAGGCTCAGGTGGATCTCCTGCAGGTCCCAGCGGTGGCCGAGGCGCTCCTCGACCGAGGCGCGGCGGATCACCAGCCGGCCTGGTGCGTCGACCTTCACCATCGCCGGGTAGTCGATGGCGGTGGCGCCGGGGTTGTCGGCGAGGATGGCCTCGACGATGACGCGCGCGGTCTCGCTGGTCTGCAGCGCGATGAAGACCGGCGGGCGGGCGATGTCTGCGGTGGCGGTGGTCATTCAGGTCTCCTGGGTTGTGATCAAGCGGCGATGCCCAGGCGCGCGGCGCGGGCGTCGAGTTCGGCGGCGACGGACTGCAGCGCATCGGCGCCGCCGCCGCCCAGCGCCAACGCGGACAGCGGACCCAGCGCCTCGACGATCTGCTCGCGCCAGGCCCCATACCACGCGGCCAGCTGCGCCCGGTTGGCAGGTGACTCGTCGGCCGCCGTCTTGACCGTGGCGTCGACCCAGCGCAGGTTCTCGTCGAACCAGTCGTTCTGGAATTCGGTCAGCATCGCCAGGGCGTTGCCGGTGGCGCCGCTGCGCTCGTTCACGTAGCGCCTGTAGACCAGCGGATACAGCAGGCCGTCGAAGACCAGGTTCTGCGCCACGAAGACCTCGAACCAGTCACGCGTGACGAACAGGTTTTCCATCAACCGCCGAACGCCCTGCCAGGCCGGGTGCGTGAGCCAGGCTTCCTTGCCGGCGTCCAGCGCCGCGCCCGAGTTGCCATCGAGCTGCAGGCCGACGCGCGACAGGTACTGCGCGATCCCCAGCCGGTCCATGGCGGCGAAGATGAAGGGCTGCGTCACGGCCGTGCCGTAGCCGTAGCCGCAGCAGTAGCTGTGGTTCATGTTGGCGCCCCATTCGTAGTGGCGCAGCGGCACCAGCACCTGCTGCAGCGACTCGCGCGTGCCGGCGTCGGCCTGCGCCAGCAGCTTGCGCTTGTCGGCGAACTCGAACTGCCGGTCGGCGCCTTCCTGCTGCCGGGCGCGGGTCATCGTGTAGATGCCGTAGTAGTAGTGGCGCGGATCCTTGAAGCTGTACCAGTCGGCCATCGCGATCGCGGTGCGGCGCTTGTCGTAGAGCTCATACCCGGGCGCCCACAGCGGCCTGTAGTGGAAGTTGGCGGTCGGCTGCATGTCCAGCGTGGCTTCCTGGTAGCGCGAGGCCGGCTTGTCGCCGAGCCGCCGCGCGACGTGCGAGAAGGTCTGGCGGATCGGTCGGATGTCGGTGGTCTTGATTTCGACTTGCACGGGATGTCTCCTCGGGTGGGTTCAGGGTCTAGTGATCGATTCCGGGCGCGCCGTAGCGCCACTTCATGCGTTCGAAGTCGAGGCGGGCGCCCTCCTCGGTCGTCAGGTGGCGCACCTCGTGGCGCTCGCAGAATTCGCGGAACTGATCGAACTGCATGACCAGCTCGACCGCCAGTTCGGGGTCGCCGATGGCGAACTCGAACTCGACGAAGCGCGCGTCGCGGGTGCCCGTGACGCGCACGAAGCACGGTTGTCCGGTCATCGCGCTGGCACTGCCGCTGTGCCTGTCTGGCCATGTCGAAAGGGTCACTTGTTCAATCCATCGAATCCGGGTCGGCAACAGCGCCGCCCCGACCAATAAGGGCAACGGGCGTGCCAGCGCCGCTAAGTGATTGATTCGTATGGACCCGGCCGACGACGGGGCCGAGTGATCCGGGTTGTCCCGGATGATGGGTTGATCACTTGCTGCGGTGCAGCTTGATCAAATGGTGAAGCCCGCGGGCGCAGGGGGCGCGCGGCCTCAGGACGCCGGGAGCCCTTCCTTCTTCAAGCGGTAGGCCAGTTGCGGCCGCGTGATGCCCAGGAGCCGGGCCGCCTGCGAAAGATTGCCCTTGGCCCGCTGCATGGCCATCTGCATCAGCCGCTGTTCGAGCGATGCGATGTCGATGTTTTCCTCGAGGACGCGTTCGCACAATGCCTCCAGCGCGCCGGCTTCGGATTGCGTGATCTGGCCGCCGGCGCCGAGTTGGCCCTCGGCCGGCGCGCCCGAGGGCGAGCTCCACAGGTGCGCGGCCTCGATGTCGCCGTGATCGGGCGCCAGCAACACCGCGCGCTCGATCACGTTCTCGAGTTCGCGGATGTTGCCCGGCCATGCGTGCGTCATGACCTCGCGCATCGCCTTGTCGGTCAGGCCGCGCAGCTTCTTGCCGTACAGCGTGCTGTACTTCTCGACGAAGCGGCCGACCAGTTCCGGGATGTCGGCCGTGCGCTCGCGCAGCGGCGGGATGGTGATCGGGAAGGTGTTGAGGCGGTAGTAAAGATCGCTCCTGAACTTGCCGGCCTGCATCGCCTGCGGCAGGTCGACGTTGGTCGCCGCGACGATCCGGACATCCACCCGCGTCGCCTGGTCGGCGCCGAGGCGCTCGATCTCGCCGGTCTGCAGCACGCGCAGCAGCTTCACCTGGGTCGCCAGCGGCAGGTCGCCCGCCTCGTCGAGGAAGAGCGTGCCGCCGTGGGCCCGCTCGAAGCGGCCCGCGCGCGCATGGTGGGCGCCGGTGTAGGCGCCCTTCTCGACTCCGAACAATTCGGCCTCGATCAGCTCCGCCGGGATCGCGGCGCAGTTGACCGCGATGAAGGGCTGCTTGGCGCGCGGGCCATTGTCGTGCAGCCAGCGCGCGAACAGCTCCTTGCCGACCCCCGTCTCGCCAAGCAGCAGGACGGTGATGGCGCTGCGGGCGGCCGTTCGCAGCAGTTCGAACGCCGCGCGAAAGCCCGGCGATACGCCCACCAGGTTCTTGTCGTATTCGCGGCGCGGCTGCAGGGCGCGCAGGTGTTCGAGGCTGAGGTTGAATTCGATCAGCCGCTCGGCGATGTGGTGCTGGCGGAAGTAGTCCAGGTAACGATCGTCCTGCCACTGCTCGGCGACCTGGCCGACGATGCGGCAGCGGCTGTCGCCCATGCTCGTGCACTCGACCTCCTTGAAGACCACCAGCTGGCCCATGAAGGCGCTGGTGTAGCCCGACGCATAGCCGATCTGCGACCAGCATTGCGGATCTTCGCCGTGGCCGAACTCGCTTACATGGGCCTCGCACTCCCAGGAGTTCTCCCAGACGAACTCGCCGAAGAAGTGCTTTTTCTCGAGGTCCATCTCGAGCTTGATCATCTCGACGCTGACGATGCCTTCGATCGAGTGCAGGCGCGGGCCCAGCATGAAGGCATCTTCGGTGCGCAGACCGGTGCGTCGCTCCTTGACGGCCAGCTCGCCGTCGCGCTGGCCCGACGCGAAGCCCATGCGCACCAGCAGGCCGCGCGCGCGCTCGACGCCCAGCGAGTCCAGCAGTTCCTTGCGCAGCTCGGCGAAGGCACGCGCGTGCAGCAGGATCATTCGCTGCTCGTCCAGCCAGATGTGGCCGGAGCCCGCGTTGAAGCGCAGGAGAGAAAGAAGTTCTCCCACGTTGTCTCTCCTTGTATCGAGGCCGGCCGGGTGGCGGCCGCGGCAGACTCACGTCGGGCAGCCGGAGCGCGCCAGCTTCGGCCGCAGGAACTCGGGGTAACCGTACCTCTTGCGCAGGTTAGCACGGTGGCGGGAGAAATCCCGTGCGAATTCGACAAGGCGCCCGGAGCATCGGCCTGGGGCTCTGGCTCGACTTGCTCCAGGCCAGCCAAATCGTGCACCTGCCGCCGCGCCGACCGAAACATGGCAGTACGAAGGCCCGCTCGCGGCATTCATGCCTGAAAGGTGAGCGGCATCACTTCTGCGAAGTGAAGTGCGACCTAAAGTCGTAGGGATAACTACCTAGACGTGCCACTATGGATCCCTGCATTGAAGGAGTTCGCAATGGGTTATCAAGAAGGTTTTTACGAGACTGAGGCTGTCGACGTGAAAGTGTCGGAGGTCCTCGTTGCCACGCCGGACGGTAGCGACTATCTGATCGACCCGGCGGTGCCCGAGGTTCTGAAGGCGCTGCGCACAAGCTTGCATATGGACGTTGCTTTCGTCGCTGAGTTTGTTGACGGTCATCGCGTATATCGGCGTGTTGACGCCGACGACAACGCAAAGGTGATCCATGAAGGTCACGGCGACCCGCTGGAGCGCACTTACTGCAAGAAGGTCGTCGAAGGCCTTTTGCCTGGAATGCTTCAGGACGCTGCGACGCATCCTGTCGCTGCGGCATTGTCGGCTCCGTTCCCGATCGGGGCTTTCCTGAGCGCGCCGATCGTTCTCAACGACGGCAGCGTCTACGGCACCATGTGCTGTTTCAGCTTTGCTTCGAACGAGAACTTGACGGAGCGGGACCTTCATCGCCTGGAAACGGCCAGCAAGTTGATCGGCCGTCGGATCGACGAGTTCCGAAAGCATGAAACGGATCGAGCCATACAGGATTGGAAGCTGGAGCCGATCGAGGTGTTGCATCACTAGCCATGACAGGGGGCATCCTGGAACCCGTCTGATTCACCCAGCCGGATCGTCGCATGATGGCGTGAATAAATCAGAATCCGCGAGATGGGCGTCCACCCTGGACGGGACTTCGTCGATCGATAGGCGCTCTTCGAAGTCCGTCGATGCGAAATCAGAGGGGACATGGATCGAATGCTCATCCCTCCTGACCAATCCCCGATTCTCCAGCTCGCGCATGGTCTTGTTGACCTGCTCGCGGGACAGCCCGGAGTAGGACGCAATGACCGCCTGGGTGATGCGCTTGTCGAAGCCTCCCGCGCCGCCTGGCGCGAGCTGAGTCAGCTCGTGGAGGATGCGCCGGATGAGGCGCTCCGTTGGCGAAGCCGAGATCCGCCGCAGTTGCTCACGCAGCGTAGCAACCCGCTTCACGGCGAGCTCCAGCAGTCCGATGGCCACTTCCGGATACCTGGCGCACAAGGCCCGAAGCTTCGACACCGGCACGAGATACACCGAAGAAGGCAAGGCCGCGATGAGGGTGGCCCCCGGTTGATAGCTGTCCCGCTGGAGGCTTGGACTGAGGAAGAATCTGTCTCGCCCGATGAAGTCGCTGGTGACGCCTTGACTGTCCGTGCCTTGCATGACGACCCGCACGAGACCCGTGGCAACGCAGTAGATGCAATCCGTCCACTCGTCCACGTCCAGCACGACCGCATTGCGGCGGTAAGAGCGCAGTTGGACGAACCGGATGAACTCCGCCCGTTCGGCTGCGGGGACGCTCGCGATAAGAGGATGCAGGTACATCGATATTGTTCAGGTGAGCGGCATGTCATTGTCGGCAGTCAGTCCTCCCCCAGACAGCGTCAGTTCGTGCAAATTCGACCGGGCCAGTTACACCGGAACGCTCGCCGCTCGACAGCCGGGATTCGGCCCCTCAGGAAAAATGGCGACCGCATGTCGCTACGATGGGACGCTCTATCACGCCAAAGGATCCCCCATGAACAAGACAGCGCTGGTTGTCGGCGCCAGCGGCGTGATCGGCACCGCCTTGTCCGAGCACCTGCTCGGTATCGGCTGGCAAGTTCATGGGCTGTCGCGCGGCCGCACGCCCCTGGTGGCGGGCTGCGCCCCCATCACGGCCGAACTGACAGACCCGGCTGCATTGCAGGCGGCGCTTGGCGGACTGCGCATCGACAGCGTGTTCATTGCCGCATGGTCGCGCCAGGCCAACGAACGCGAGAACATCCGCGTGAACGGGGCCATCGTGCGCAATGTGCTGGCGGCGGCAGGACCGTCGCTCGAGGGCGGGCATGTCGGGCTGGTGACCGGACTCAAGCACTACCTGGGTCCTTTCGAGGCCTACGCGACAGGGGTCGTGCCCATGACTCCATTTCGTGAAGACCAGGGCCGCCAGCCCGTCGACAACTTCTACTACGAGCAGGAAGACCGGCTCTTCGAGGCAGCGCAAAGACACGGGTTCTCATGGAGCGTGCATCGGCCGCACACCGTCATCGGCTATGCCATCGGCAATGCCATGAACATGGGCGTGACGCTCGCGATATATGCCAGCCTGTGTCGCGAGTATGGCCAGCCTTTCCTGTTTCCGGGCTCCGCCGCGCAGTGGCACGGCCTGACCGACATGACCGATGCCCGTCTGCTGGCCCGGCATCTCGCCTGGGCTTCGGAAAGCTCCATGGCCAGGGACCAGGATTTCAATGTGGTCAATGGCGATGTCTTTCGCTGGAAGTGGATGTGGCCCCGCCTGGCCGAGTATTTCGCAATCGAACCAGCGCCATACGACGGCACCCCGACGCCCCTGGCCGGCCGTCTGGACGATGCGGCAGGCCAGTGGGAGGCACTCGCGATTCGGCATGGCTTGCGCGAGCCGGACATCGGCAAGCTGGCATCGGGGTGGCATACCGATGCCGACCTCGGAAGGCCCATGGAAGTGCTCGCGGACATGACCAAGAGCCGACGCGCGGGGTTCCTGGACTACCAGAGTACGCTGGATAGCTTCACCGACCTGTTCAGCCGGCTCGAGGCAGAGCACATCGTGCCGCGGCGATCCGGTTGAAGCGCAATCTTCGCTTCGTCCTGTCGGCGCTCAACGCGACGCGCTCCGGGAGCTAAGGCCTACAGGGGCAGCCTTCGTGCGGCGCTCAGACCGGCACCGTGCCGGCCTCCGTCCCCGCTTCCGCTTCCGCCTCTGCTTTCGCCTTCGTCGCATCGGCGGCGCGCCGCTTCGCGCCCGGCGCCGCGCCGTCGGACACCTTGTCGATGCGAAGCGCCTTCCGGACCGGGTCATAGCCGAGCTTCACGCTCTGGCCCGCCGACACTTCGCCCTTGAGCATGGCGGTTGCCAGCCCCGATTCGACCACGGAGCGCAGCTTGCGCTTGAGCATGCGGGCGCCGAACTCGGGGTCGTAGCCGATCTCCGCCAGGTGGTCGACCAGTGCGTCGTCGAACGTGAGATGTACGTCCTGCGCGGCCGCCGTGCGCGCCACACGCTGCAGCTGCAGCCCGACGATGGCATGGATCTCGGGCTTGCCCAGCGCGTGGAAAACCACGACCTCGTCGACCCGGTTCAGGAACTCGGGCCGGAAGTGGTGGCGCAGCAGTTCCATCAGCCGGTCGCGCAGCGCCGGGTACGCGAGAACTTCGCGATCCTTGGCCTTGAGGTTGCGCTGGATCACGTCGGAGCCGAGGTTGCTGGTGGCGATGATGATGGTGTTGGTGAAGTCGATCACCCGTCCCTTGCCGTCGGTGAGGCGCCCTTCGTCGAACAGCTGCAGCAGGATGTTGTGCACCTCGGAATGCGCCTTCTCGATCTCGTCGAGCAGCACCACACTGTAGGGCCGCCGCCGCACGCGCTCGGTCAGCTGGCCGCCTTCCTCGTAGCCCACGTAGCCGGGCGGCGCGCCGATCAGCCGTGCAACCGTATGCCGCTCCGAATACTCGCTCATGTCGATGCGCACCAGCGACTCCTCGCTGCCGAAGACCGTCGCCGCCAGCGCCTTGGCCAATTCGGTCTTGCCGACGCCGGTGGGGCCGAGGAAGAGGAAGGTCGCGGTCGGCTTGCCTGCTTCGCCCAGGCCGGCTCGCGCCAGGCGCACGGCTTCGCTGACCGCGCGCACCGCCTCCTCCTGGCCGACCACGCGTTCCCGCAGCCGGTCTTCGAGCTGGAGCAGCTTCTCGCGGTCCTCGGTCGTCAGCTCGGACACCGGCACGCCGGTCAGCGCCGAGACGATCTGCGCCACGTCCTCCACGCTCACTTCGGAGGAACTGGTGCCACGCCGCTTCTTCCAGGCCGCAGTCGCGTCGGCGAGCTTCTTCTCGTCGGCCTTGATGCGGTCGCCCAGGTCCTTGGCCTTGTCATACTGCCTGGCCGCGCCGGCGCCGTCCTGCTCCTGGCGCAGCTTGCGGACGTTGGCTTCGATGTGCTGCAGTTCCTGCGGGCGCGAGCTGGCATGGATGCGCACCCGCGCCGCACCCTGGTCGATCAGGTCGATCGCCTTGTCAGGCAGGAAGCGCGAGGCGATGTAGCGTGCCGAGAGCCTGGCGGCGGCCTCGATCGCGCCTTCGCTGATCTTCACCTTGTGGTGCGCCTCCAGGCGGTCGCGCAGGCCGCGCAGGATCTCGATCGTGTCCTCGATGCTGGGCTCCGGCACCATCACCGGCTGGAAGCGGCGCTCCAGGGCTGCATCCTTCTCGATGTACTTCTGGTACTCATTGAGCGTGGTCGCGCCGATCAGGTGGAGCTCGCCGCGCGCCAGCGCGGGCTTGAACACGTTGGCGATGTCCAGTCCGCCCTCGCCGCCGCCGGCACCCGCGCCGACGATGGTGTGCAGTTCGTCGATGAAGATGATCAGCTCGTCCTGCCTGTCGATGATCTCGTCGAGCACCTGCTTGACGCGCTCCTCGAATTCGCCGCGGTACTTGGCGCCCGCGACCATGCTGTTGACGTTGAGTTCCATCACCCGCTTGCCGCGCAGTACGTCGGGCACCTGGTCCTGCACGATGCGCTGCGCCAGGCCCTCGACGATCGCGGTCTTGCCGACACCGGGTTCGCCGATCAGCACCGGGTTGTTCTTCTTGCGTCGCGCCAGCACCTCGATCGTCGTCTCGATCTCCTGGGCGCGGCCGATCACCGGGTCGAGCTTGCCCTGCCGGGCCAGTTCGCTCAGGTCGCGGCCGTACTTGTCGAGCGTCGGCGTGCCGCTGCGCTGCTTGAGCTTGCCTTCCTCCGCGCCCTTGCCGACGACCTTGACGACCTTCTGGCGCAGCGACTGCGAATTGAGGCCGAGCTTGCGCAGCAGTTCACCGGCAAAGCCGTCTTCTTCTTCCACCAGGCCGATCAGGATGTGCTCCGGCCCGACATAGCTGTGGCCGAGTTCACGGGACGCGATCATGGCCTGCTCGAGGGCGCTCTTGGCGCGCGGCGAGACGCCGATCCGCGGCGTCTCGCCCTTCTCGACCATGTGCTCGCCGCGGGGCGCGTTCTCGTCGATGTTCGACCGGAGATCCGCCTCCGACAGTTTGTAGTCGCGCAGGATCTCCTGGACGATTTCGTTGTCGAGCAGCGCCAGCAGCAGGTGCTCGGTGTCGACCTCGTCCTTGCGGTACTCCAGCGCCTTCTCGGCTGCAACCTGGAGCCGATCCATCGCCGCTTCGTTCAGGAAGCTGCGCAGGTCCACCGCCTCACGCGAACGCTGGCGTCGCGGCGCGGCGCTGGCATGTGGCCGCGCCTTGTCGCCGCCTGCGCCGCGGTCGCGTGGCGACTCGCCGAACAGCGAGCCGCGATCGCCGAAGAAGCTCTGGAACTCGTCGAACAGACCGCCGCCGAACAAGGACTCGAGCGGCGAGCGCCCCAGGGCGCTGCCCATCGTCTCGGCATAGTGTTCGTCGCATAGTGCGACCTGGCGGGTCTTGCCGCCTTCGCGCAGGGTCAGTTGGGTGGTGGCGGGGCGTCCGCACACGTCGCACTTGGCCATGGCTGCTCCTTGTTCAGGCGGTGTATTCGAACTTCGGCAGGGCCTTCAGCTCGTCCTTGCTCGCCTTGGGCAGCACGGCCTTCGGCGCGATGTGCTCGAACTGGCGCACCGGAATCGCCACCAGGTGCTTGCCCATGCCGAGAAAGCCGCCGACGTTCACGATCGCGGTCGAGAGGTTGCCGTCGGTCGAGAGCACGAGGTCGTCCACCTTGCCGATCTTTTCGCCCTTGTCGTTGTAGACATCCTGGTGAAGCAGCTTCGAGGCGCGGTAGCCGGTGGCGACCAGCTGCGTTTCGGCGATGGTCACGCCGATCGTGGCCTTCGCAGCCACCGGTGCCGGGGCTGCCTTCGTGGCGCCTTCCTTGGGCGCTGCGGGGTCAGGGGCTGCCTGGCCGCCGGCGAGTTGCGTCAGGCCGAGGGCGAGCATTGCACAAGCGATGCTGGTGCGAAGAAGTTTCGTGTCCATGATGTTTCACTCCGTAGCGGTTGAAGAAATTCACTTGATCTCGAGCTTGCGCGAAGCCATGCGCAGCCGGACTCAGAGACCGATCGTGATGCGGTTCTCGACCGCGCTGACGCCGGGCGCCTTCCAGGCCGCGCGCTCCGCTTCCTCGCGCTCGGCCCAGGCGCGCACCCTGCCCTTGAGGGTCACCTTGCCGCCGTCCACCTCGACCGTGATCCGCTCGGCGTCAGTCTGCGCACTGCGTACCAGCGCCTCCTCGACCTTCTTCTTGACGTCAGATGGCTGCGCCTTGGGCTTCACCTCGATCAGGTTGCTGACGCCCTTCACGCCGGCGAGATTGCGCACTACGCGCCCGGCCTGCTCCATCTTGTATTGCCAGTCCACGGTGCCCGTCAGCGTGACCCAGCCCTTGGAGACGCTGACGTCGATCTTTTCCCGCTCCAGCAGAATGTCCCATTGCAGGGCGCGCGCTGCGGAGTCGGCGATCTCGGGGTCGGTGCGCTCGTAGCTGGTACCCAGCCGGACCTCGATGTCGTTGGCCACGGCCCTCACTCCGCGCACGCGATGCGAAGCCTCTTCCGCCGCCCAGCGCTTGGAGTACGAATCGACATAGCCGGTCAGCGTGACGACGCCATCCTTCACCGCCACGCCGATCTCGTTGGATTGCACGCGTGGTTCCCATTTCAGTTCGGTCTGCACCTCGTTCTGAATCTCGACGTCGGTGCGGGCAGCGGTAGCAACAGTCATGGTTGATCCTCTATCTGTTCGTCCAGCGCCCGCAGGGATAAGCGACTTTCATCCGACAACCACACGCGGGCGCAATGGCGCGAAAGTCGGGTGCTTGAAGATTAGGTCGGCAGACCGGCCCGGTCTTGCTCAGACCTGCGCAGCTATGTCGCGGGACTGCGCGTTGATGCCGATGCCCTCGCTTCGGTGACCTTCGCTCGCGATGGCATGGGCTTGAAATGCGACGCGCTGTCCAGCGCCGGACTTCGCCAGCATGCGCAGGAATCCGGAAGACAGCTGCAGCCACTGCGCCTACGCTGACCCGTCGAGAGTCAATCATTGGAGATCAGGAGCGGGCATGCCGAGCCGGCGATTCCCGAACCTGACGAGACGCTCGATTCGCAGCACTGCATGTGCCGAACCCCACTCAAGGAGAAGCCCGATGAAGCGTCTGTTCCTCTTCCTCGCCACCAACCTCGCGGTGATGTTGGTGATGTCGGTCACGCTGCGGCTGCTGGGCGTGGACCGCTTCCTGAATGCTGCTGGGCTGGACTTCGGCGCACTGATGATCTTCTCGCTGGTGATCGGCTTCGGCGGTTCGTTCATCTCGCTGCTGATGTCCAAGCAGATCGCGAAATGGTCCACCGGCGCGCGGATCATCGAGCGGCCGCAGAGCACCGACGAGGCTTGGCTGCGCGACACCGTGCACGCGCTGGCGCGGCGCGCGGGCATCGGCGAACCGGAGGTCGCGCTCTACCCGGGTGCGCCCAACGCCTTCGCGACCGGCGCCTTTCGCGACGCATCGCTCGTGGCCGTGTCGACCGGCCTGATGCAAAGCATGAACCGCGCGGAGATCGAGGCCGTGCTCGGCCACGAGGTGTCCCACGTTGCCAACGGCGACATGGTGACCATGGCCCTGGTCCAAGGCGTGGTCAACACCTTCGTGGTGTTCTTCGCGCGCGTGGTCGGCTACCTGGTCGACACGGTTGTGTTTCGCCGCGACGATGACGAGAACGCCGCCGGCGGCGGGATCGGCTACTACGCGACGGTGTTCGCCTGCGAGATCGTGTTTGGCATCGCGGCTTCGCTGATCGTGGCGTGGTTCTCGCGCCACCGCGAGTTCCGCGCCGACGCGGGTTCGGCACGGCTCCTGGGAACACCGACGCCGATGATCAGCGCGCTGGGCCGTCTGGGCGGCATCGAAGCCGGTGAGTTGCCGCAGTCGCTGCGGACGCTCGGCTTCGCCGGCCTGCCGTCGTGGATGCATCTGTTCGCGAGCCATCCGCCGCTGGAGCAGCGCATCGCGGCACTGCAGGTGGGGCATGGAAGCCCCATCCCGTGGGCGAACTGAGGCTTCGACCATGGCCTTCAACGATTTCATGGCCCCGACGTCGCCGGCGGGGCCGGCGCTGGTGACGATCTACGGACGGCTGGGCAATGCCGCCGCTTGGGCCATACGCGACTTCCTGCACCGCAGCGACGTGCCCTTCGAGTGGGTCCCTCTGCCGAGCGACGACGGCGCACACAACAAAGCGCAGGTCGACCACTTGCACGATGCGCGCCTGCCGGTCTGCATGTTCCCCGACGGCACCCGCATGGAATGCCCGACGATCCGTCAGATCACCGAGAAGCTCGGCTGGTTCAAGAATCCGTCGCGCTCCGAATACGACCTGGCCATCTACGGCGCCGGGCCGGCCGGCCTGAGCGCCGCGGTTTACGCCGGGGCCGACGGCCTGTCGACCGTTCTTGTCGAGCGCCTGGCCGTCGGTGGCCAGGCCGGCAGCAGTTCGAGGATCGAGAACTACCTGGGATTTCCGCAGGGCATCAGCGGCATGGAGCTCGCGGAGCACGCCCGCGAGCAGGCGTGCAAGTTCGGCGTCGAGATCCTGCTCGCCCGCGAAGGCGTGCGCGCAGAACTGAAGCCCGGACGCGGCGTTGGCGTGCTCGAGGACGGCACTCGGATCGTCGCGCGCGCCACGATCTGTGCCACCGGCGTGGCCTACCGGCGGCTCGGACTGCCCAACGAGGAGCAATTGATGGGCTCGGGCCTTTACTACGGCGCTGGCGCCAGCGAGGCGCCACTGGCGCGCGGCCAGCATGTGTTCATCGTCGGCGGCGGCAACTCGGCCGGCCAGGCGGCGATGCATTTCGCGCCACACGCGAGCCGCGTCAGCATGGTGATCCGGGACGCATCGCTGAAGGGCACCCTGTCGCGCTACCTGATCGACCGCATTGCCGCCAGTGCCAACATCGAGGTCCTTGCGAACACGGAGGTGAGTGCGCTGCACGGCGATGGCGCGCTGCAAGAGATCTCGTTGCGCGACCTCGCCACCGGCACCGAACGGCGCGTTGCGACGCAATGGCTCTTCGTGTGCATCGGCGGCGAGCCGCAAACCCATTGGGCGGAATCGATCGGCATGGAGCGCGACGAGGCAGGCTACATCCTCACCGGCCCCGATCTTCTGCAAGGTGGCCGGCGCCAGCCGCAGTGGCCGCTGGACCGCGAGCCGTACTTTCTCGAGACCAGCATTCCAGGCGTCTTTGCGGCCGGCGATGTGCGGCACAGCGCGGTGCGCCGCGTGGCGTCGGCGGTGGGTGAAGGCGCCATGGCGGTGGCCTTCGTGCACCGCCATCTTGACATCAGCTCAATGTCGCCTGCTTCACATCCATAACCTGCGCTCTCAAGGGGACCCTGATGAAGACACTTTCCCTCATCGTCGCGCTCGCCGCGTGCGCGCAGACCGGTACCCGGACCTCATCCAGGGACACTGACCCTGCGCCCGCCATCCACGCGATGTACGAACGCAACGGGGCGGGCTGCCGCCGCGACGCCGGATCCGAGGATCAGCGCGCCTGCATGCTGGATGCGGCGCGCGGCCGCCACGAGGTCAAGCGCGAGGCCCTGCAGCAGCAGCGGTCGCGGACACAGCTCGGCAAGCCCGTCGCGGCAGCGCACCAGGAGCCATGACATGGAGGGCTATCAATCCATTCTGGTCCACATGGACGCCTCGCCGTGCTGCGCGGAGCGGCTCGCGATGGCGCGCAGGATCGCGCCGGCCCACGGCACGGCGCGCCTCGTCGCGCTGCTGGCCATCGAGCCGCGCTTGCTGCCCTTGCCGCTGCGCGTTGATGTCGAAGCGCTGGCCGCGCCGAACGTGCCCACGTTCGACCCCGAGCATCGCGAGTTCGCCCGTACACTGTTTGACGAGGCCCTGGCCTCCGGAGATCCGGCGATGACCTGGGCCGAGGTGCCGGGCGATCCGCCCGTCTGGGGCACGGCGCAGGCCTCGCTCTATGTCGATCTGATGGTGCTGGGCCAGCATGACCCCGAAGAGCCGCGAACGCGGGACGTGCCGAGGGACTTCGTCGAATCGGTCGTGATGGAAAGCAGCAAGCCGGCCTTGGTGATTCCCTATGTCGGGCGTTATCCGGCCGTGAGCCAGAACGTGCTGATCGCATGGAAGCCCACGCGCGAATGCGCCCGCGCCGTTGCCGGCGCGCTGCCGTTGATACGGCGCGCCAAACGCGTGCACGTGGTGTCCTGGGGACCGGACAACTACGGCCCGGCGGAGACCACCTTCGGCATTGTGCCGCGCGCTGCGCTGCCATGGCGTCCAAGCTTCCGCGAATCGCTACCCCGACGAGCCGAGTGAGCTGGGCGAGCTGCTGCTGTCCCACGCCGCGGATCAAGCCAGCGACCTGCTGGTGATGGGCTGCTACGGTCACCACCGCATCCACGAACTGCTGCTCGGCGGCGTGACGCGGACCGTGCTGCGTTCGATGACGCTGCCGGTGCTCATGGCGCATTGAAAGAAGGGAGTCCACATGCCAGCAGTGATCCATGCAGGCGAACGCGATTTCGAATCGACGCTCGCCGCGCAGCAGAATCCGGTGCTGGTCGATTTTTCGGCCTCCTGGTGCGGACCGTGCAAGGCCATGGCGCCGGCGCTCGAGTCCTTCGCGCAGCGCCGGCATCAGGAACTGGCCGTCGTCAAGGTCGACATCGACGAGGCGCCGTCCATCGCGGCGAAGTATGCGATCCGTTCGGTGCCCACGCTGATGCTGTTCCGCCAGGGCCAGCAGCTCGCCATGCAGCCGGGGATGAGGAGCGAGTCGCAGCTCGCCGACTTCGTGGACCGGCACCTGCCGCGCAGGCCTGCCGTGGTAGTGCAACAGGACCCGGGTCGCCCGCAGATCGACCTGGACTGGTGACGAGCCTGCTGCGCTGGAGGCGGGCCGTCAGGACGCTCCCTTGCGCGCACGGAGTTCGGCGATGAACTCTTCCGCAGGCGTGAAGAAGGGGTTCTCGTGCAGCACGCCGCCGAGGATGGTGACGGGGTGTGTGCGCAGGACGTCTGCCATCAGCGCCGCACCGGTCTTCGAAAGGTCGTACATGCACACCACGGTATCGCGCCCTTCCGGCACGACGTCGTTGAGGCGGGCTTCGTACTCGAGGAAGTCTTCCACGCCCGGCCAGTCTTCGCCAGCCCATTCGGCGTGTCCGGTGATCCGCGAGATCGGGGTCTGCGAATCACCCGAGATATGCTGCTGCACGAAGCTGAGCATGCGGGTCACGTCGAAGTGCCCGTCACGCAGGTACATGTCGAACACCGAGTGGACCTGGAGCTTCCCCTCGCGCTCCTGCTGCGCGACGTCGATGCCGGCCGCATAGAGCTGCCGCAGGTGTTCGTCGCGAAGTGAAGAGTCAACGATCTGGCAGGCCCGATCGCCTCGCTCGAGCCCCTCCTTGATGAAGGGCATCATGATGCGGTTTTCCTCCTCGGCGGTGCGGAAGAAGGCGCAGATGTGGCGGTACTTGCCCAGTGTCGACCCTGCGATTTCCATGGCGACCTGTTCGCCCTGACCTGAGGACGAGGCCAAGAGGCCGGTGAAGCTTGAATGCATCATATTTCGTCCAGGTTTTTTCCAACACTGCCAACGTACGCCAGCTGCGGCGTCGGCGCGAACGGTCGCGCGCGCATCGCCGAAATCTTTTAGCACGTTTCTTAAAAGAAAGTGCAATTACTGTGTCGATCCGTGCCACTCTCTCGCTGGTTGCCTTGAGTCGCAGACCATGGATGAAACCGTCACTGAAATCCGCCGCCTTCAGGACTGCATCAGCGGACTGATGAGTTTGCTCGCTTTGCCGTCCCTGTGGGACAGCCGCGATCCGATGTCCATCCTGCGAACATTGCTCGAAATGCTGGCGCGCATGCTGTCCCTGGACCTGGCCTACGCGCGGCTGGACGACGGCGAGGCGGCGCCGATGGTCGAGCTGGCACGCAGCGAGCATCTGCCCGACATTGCACTACGCGCGGAACAGGTCGGCGCAGTCATCGAACCGTGGCTCCTGGCACAGCACCCCGGCGTGCCCTATGTCGTTCAGAATCCATTCCAGCAAGGCGAATTCCGTGTCACGCACCTTTGGCTCGGGGCCAGGAAGGAGGTCGGTGTGCTGCTGGCCGCCTCCCGGCGCCCCGGATTTCCGAGCGCCACCGAAACGCTGCTGCTGCGGGTGGCCGCAAACCAGGCGGTCGTCGAACTGCAGCGGGCACAGCTGGCTGCCACACGGCAGCGCGCCGAGGCCGCGGAACGGCTCAACGACGAGATCAAGGCGCACAACGCCTACCTGCGCCAGGAAACCGAGCAACCCTGGGGCGAGATCGTCGGTCGCAGCAAGTCGCTCGCACAGGCACTGACGCTGGTGGAGCGCGTTGCGCCGACCAATGCATGCGTCCTCCTCCAGGGCGAGACCGGGACCGGCAAGGAGCTGATCGCGCGTGCCATCCATCGGCTCAGCCGCCGCAGGCAATACCCCTTTGTGCGGCTCAACTGCGCGGCCATCCCCACTGGTCTGATCGAAGCCGAGCTGTTCGGCCATGAGAAAGGCGCCTTCACCGGCGCCGTGGGCAAGCGCATCGGGCGCTTCGAACTGGCCGACAAGGGCACCATCTTCCTCGACGAGGTCGGAGAGATTCCGCTTGAACTGCAGGCCAAGCTGTTGCGCGTGCTGCAGGAGCACGAGTTCGAACGCCTGGGAAGCACCCACACGCAGAAGACCGACGTGCGTCTGATCGCGGCGTCCAATCGCGACCTGGCGCAGATGGTCGCCGCCCGCACCTTTCGCGACGATCTCTATTACCGACTGAAGGTATTCCCGATCGTGACGCCACCGTTGCGCCATCGCGTGGACGACATCCCCGTGCTGGCCCAGCACTTCCTGCAGGTTCACGCGCGCGCCAACAACCGGTCGATCGCGGCCATCGCCCCCGAAAGCCTGGCGGCGCTCGGCCGCTATTCCTGGCCGGGCAACGTCCGTGAGCTGTCGAACTTCATCGAGCGCTGCGTGATCCTCACGCAAGGCGCGACGCTGGAGGTTCCGGTTGGCGAATTGAAGCCTCGCCCCGATGCGGAAGATGCCTCGGACGAAAGTCTCGAACGCATGGAGCGCCAGCATATCCTGCGGGCCCTTGAAGAATGCAACTGGGTCATCGCCGGCCCCGCCGGTGCGGCCGCCAAGCTGGGCATGAAGCGCACCTCGCTGCAATACAAGATGCAGAAGCTCGGCATCGCGCGCCATTGAGCGCGCTGCCGGAATGCCGGCAGCGGTGACGGCATTCCGGCAGCCGCGCGTCGAATCAAGCGCGTCGCGAGCGTGGCCCTGCTCGCCCAAACCCTTGTCACGCCTCAAGATTCTGCAAGGCGGCGCGTCATTCGCCCTCGCTCGCGACATCGGCACGTCCCTTGCGAGATGAACAGCATGCCTGCCGGTCGGCAGCGCAAGAAACAGATGCAAGAAGGCGGGTCCCATGCTGACAGGAAACGAATCCGGAATCGACGGCTTGCTGAGCTTCAATTTGCCAATGCGGCCGTATCCGCCGTCTCCGCGAACCACGTGCGAACCGGTCATGCGCATTGCGCATCTGGGTGAAGCGGACCTCGGCAGCGTGCGCAAACGCAATTCCCTCGACATCCTCGTGCCGAAGGAAACCGCGAACCTGTTCACCACCCATCGCATGGAGGCCGCGCGCGACCGAACCGCGTACGTCCGCGCGCCGCTGGTCGCTGTTGTTCCGCCGGCGCTTCCCCATTCGCTCGCAGACCGGCCCGGCGCCAACACGCTCATCCTCAGCATCGAAGAGCCTTTTTTCAGCGAGACGGCCCGTACCGCGCTGGGCAGCGACGAATTCAGCTTCGTCGAACCCCATGCAGCGCCCGATTCGCTGATCCGCGAAGTCGCCGACGCTGTCGATCGGGAATTCCCGAGCCACCAGCTGGCGGCGAGCTTCCTGAACGCGATGGCCGCCCTGCTGGCTGCGCACGTCGCCAGGAACTACGTGGCCGCGGGGCCGGCACAGGCCACGTCCACCGGCGGATTGGCGGCCCACAAGATGCGCTGCGTCCGCACCTTCGTTGCCGAGCATCTTGGCGAGACGATCCGCGTCGAACAGCTGGCCGCGCAAGTGCATCTGAGCCCCTTTCATTTCGCGCGGATGTTCAAGCAATCGACGGAACAGTCGCCCCACCTGTACATCCTCCTGCAGCGCATCCAGCGCGCCAAGGAACTGCTGGCGGGCACCGACTCGCCGATCATCGAAGTGGCCGCTGATGTGGGCTTTCGCACGCAAGGCCACTTCACCGGCGTCTTTCATCGCTACACCGGGTACACGCCGAAGGTCTTCCGCATGAGCGCGCGCGAGGCGTCGAGCCGGCCCATTGATTCATCAGGAGGCGACCATGACCGATGAGACATCCCTGCACAACGCCGTCGCGTTCGAACTGCGCTTCCAGTCGCTGTACCAACTGGGCCGGGCGCTCGCGTTTCCCTGTGATTGCGATGGCCATGTTGACCTCGATCATTGCAGCGAACGTGCGAGGAACAACTACCTGTTCGCAAGGGCAATGATGGGGCGAGAGTACGGGTGGCCCCGGGTCACGCCCTGCCCGGGCAGGGCCGGTGCAAGCGATGACAACAGTGGCAAGGGCAGCGAGCCCTCGTCCTGACCGCCCGAAGCTCGTTGAGCCGGCCAAAAGCTCGTGACGGCCTTTATCGCAGTGCCCCGGCAATGCTCATTGCAAGATGGGAGAGTACGGCCGGCCTTCGCACTGGCAGTCGCGCAGGGCCTCCTTGGCGTGCAGGGCGACCAGGCCGTAGAAGGTCAGCCCGGGCCGAAGTGTCACCGGTATGAGCATGGGAACATCCATGTGAGCCCGATCGGGCGGTGCGCCAAGGGTGAGTTTGATCATGCGTTCCGATTGTTCGAAGTCCGGACTGCGCCGAACAGGGTCAGTCGGTGCCCGTTCGACCGGGCCAGTCCGCCGGCGGCCCACCGCTCCCCAGAACTGGACTGCCCCAATGCGTTGGAACTGAGCCTGTGCAGCCGGTGCCTGGTCGACAACACTGCTTTCATTTGCGATTCGTTGCCGGGCGCTCCCGATCCGGCGTTGAAAGATTAAAAATGAAAAACCCTGAAGTGATGGACATGGCGGCCGCCCACCATTTGATAGAAGTCATGCTCGACCAGTGCAAGAGCGACGATGCATTCGAATCGAATGTGAACGTTCAGAAACGCAGGGCGATCCAGAAGAGTCTCGAATCATCGAAGATGCTCATGGGGATTGCGCATCAACTGATGGTCCAGCCCGAATCCATGACGCTCAGGGACAGCGCAGAGCGTTCGAAGACGTTGCTCAACCAGATCAAGATCGCGGCGCGCACGGCTTACGAAGCCGGATTCGTGTTGACGGGAAGTGACTGATATGAGTGCGATGAAAAGCGAGCCGAACCGTGCAGCGACTTCGTTTGCACGAATGGAGGAAGCGCTGCAATACGCAGCCAGCGCATTGAAAGCCGGCCGTTGCGTCACGGTATGGCCTGTCGACGCAGCGGGCTACAGATTGCAAGCATGGGATTTCGAGGAACAGGTCGACGACGAGCTCTACGCGCCCACGGCGCCACTTGAACTCGAGATCCCGGCCAATCGACGGGGATCTTCCTGAAGCTAGGTGATAGCGGCGAGCCGCGATCTCGTTTGCTTCTCCTCACCCAAGCTGCGCAGGCACAGGCTCAGGCCGCCGCCTGCCTGGCGCGCACGAGGTGGCGGTAGCGCAGGTTGAGCAGCACGTAGCAGATCATGGTCGCCGTGATGCCCACCAGCATGGCGCCGAGCCCGAGCG
>NZ_JASZYG010000028.1 GCF_030317105.1 Variovorax brevis | reverse complement strand
CCATGCGGCACTGGCCGCTTCGTCAATGCGCTCCAGCGCTCGGCGCAGCGCGTCTTCGCTGACGACTTTGTTCATGCCCAGGCACTGCGCGGCAACGGCGTCGCCGCGCAAGGCGGTGATGTGAGCATACCGGCGATGGCCCGCCAGCAAGCCCAGCATCAGGGTGCCCAGCACGTCGCGCTTGCGCGGCGCGTTGCCGCTACGGTATTCCAAAGGGCAGGCCGACACCCAGCGATCGAACACGCCCGTGGCCGCCAGGAACTCCGCGAAGAAGACCAACTGGCCGTGCGGCGTGACCGCCGCACCTTCGTCCCAGTGCACGTGCATGCGCCCACCCATCGTGTCCACCACCTGCGACTGGTTGACGTGATCATCGCCCCGCGCGAGGGCCTCTTGACGTTTGCGTTTGGCTTCACCCATCGGGTGAGTCTGCCAAATCAGCCAATCCCCGCGCCACTGCTGAATTCCCGCAGCATTGGCGCGGTGCAACTGCCGTTTTTAGGTTGACGGATGGTCGATTCCCAGCTGTCAGGCGACACGACAAACTGCCCCCCGCATTGCCTCATCCGGTAGCAGACCGGATGGCAATGCGCCCTCGCAACTCGCCGTGTCGCCTCACACGAGAGCCGCTGGGATCTGTCGCATCGTGATCTTGGTGGTAGGCATAGCAGGCCGAAAAATCGGCCAGCATGCCAACGGTCAAGGATCATTCGCGCGCGCCCGGGATCGTCCACGATCCGGCGGAAAAGTCGTCCACTAACAGCCTGAAACAGCGTCCACGTTCATCTGAACGCCGTCCACGATGGGCTGAAATACACAAATGCGCACCATCTGCAAAGAAAGCTTCCTTGCGGGCACGTTAGCTTTGGTTGTTCTGCCAATCGAGGGGGATCACACCAGTGCAGTGCTGACGCCGCTATCGCGAAAAAATCGATGGATTGCAAACAAACGATTGTCCCGGCCCCGGCTGTTTGGGTTACAAGCAGAAACACGTGCGGCCTAGCCGCTCACATACCCCATGACACCCATTCGGAGAAAAAACATGAGCCCACCGGAGGGCGTGACATGAAGCAGACGAGATCAGAACCCTCCAGCGACGCCGGAACCTACGCGGCCGGAGCGCATGGTATCGAATCGGCGCGGGACGCGCAGGCCTATGAAACCGGTGCGCCGGTCTACGACGCCGCCGAGGCCGTTATCTCCAACAACGACGCTGGTGGCGCAGGTTACTTCGCGGAGGCGCACCATACTGCTTCCTTCAATGTCGACGCGCGCTTCGAGGAACAGACTATCCGTGCCGACAGACTGGGCAGTACCGCCTTCGGCTCTCCCGACATCCGACTCGACGACGGCAGCCTGTACAACCCGAAGTACTATGCCAGTGCGCATGAGAGCTACGCTGCCGGTGCTCAAATGCTGGACGCCGACGGTGGCATCGCTGCCAAATATGCAGGGCAAACCATCCTGGTGCCAGCGGATCAATTGGATGAGGTTCTCGCCTTGCATCAATCTGCCATCGACCACGCGCTGAGCGCTGGTGATGCCGGTCGCGCCGACGCGCTGCGCTCCATCCACTTCGACGATCACATCCACCAGGGGGGCGCAAGCTCCATGCCCCTGACCTATGCAGAGGCGCATGCTGGTACAGAGCAAGTCCGCGAGGGCGTGCTGCCCGACTACGTCGGTCAAGACGGCTCCCATGCGGGCGCTGGGGCGGAGGGTGCCATCATGGCCACTGCCATGGCCCTGGCGACTTCGGTCGGCCCGGCGCTACTTTCCGATGTCGCGGACGTTCTGCGTGGCAAGCAGTCCATCGAAGCTGTAGGTGAACGTATCAGGGCAGAATTCGGCAAGGCGCAGACGCGCAGCGCGTTGGGCTGGGCTGCAGGCCGGGGCGGGGCGGCAGGTGCAGCAGCGTTTGCACTCGAATCGGTCGACCCGGCTGGCGTGGCGCTAGTTGTCAATGTATTTGTCGACACGATGCTGCTCGTCAAAGACGTGCGTAATGGTGACCTGCCCGCCGATGAATTTGGAACCATGCTTTGGGAACGGATGCAGGATCGGGTTGCGTTCACTGCATTGACCGCGGGTGCCGTGTGGGTGGTGGGCCCGCTCGGGCTGCTGGCTCCGATCATCGTGCGTCGCATAGTTCCCGACGCCGCGACGCAGCGACAACTCACAGAGTCTTGGCGTGAGGCCTCCCGGACCCTGGCAAAAGAGGTGCATGCGCGCGCCCAGGCTGCTTCGACGATGCAACAGACCGCCCAGTATTCGCGCACTGCGGAGGCTGCAGCATCTGCGAATGTGCGCAGCATGGATCGCACCGTCGAGAACCTGCAGGCAATACGCGACGCACTGGCGCCTGCATCGAACGTCCTAACGCCGCGGCAAGGAGGCGCCGCATGAGCAAGCGTGCGTTGATCCCGCTACAGGGAACTGCGCAATGGATGCCCGCCGAGTTCGTGAAGAAGGGCGCCGTCGACATGGCTCATGTGGCGCGTCTGGCGGGCGACGCGGTCAAGGGCTGCGACCAGGCACTTGCCGAGGCCAATGCGATTACTCAGGGGAACGTGGTCACGCAGATCTGGAACTTCACTGCCTTGCAACAGAAGTTCGTCGAGGCGATCGGCCACATCCGGGACATTTCAAAGGTCAATTTGGTCCTGACCGCCGTTTGCAATGACCTAGCCTCAACAAATCTCGATCTCGCACGGCGCATGGATCGGCATCAGGAGGACCTTGGTGCCGGTGTCCGACAGGCCGAGGAACTGACGCAGGAGTTGCTCGAAGTGGTCCGCGAGCGGCAAATCATCACAGTGGCGAAGAGCGGCGGCACGTCCGCATCCAAGTCCGGTGGTGACATCGACATTCCGCAACCCGACACAATGCAGCAAGCTTTGCTGGCCATCAATAGCCAGTGCGCGACGCTTGCGCGAAAGTTGGAAGCTTGGGGCCTGCAGAGCCAGCAGGAGCAGGCGCATTTGTCCGCCCGCATCACTGGCCTTGAAGCGGGCCAGGCAAATGCAGGCGCCGAGGCTAAGCGCCTCGCCGATCGCCTCGTCGATCAGGATCGGCGCATGGCCAAAGGGCAGGAGGAGTTCCAGGCGCAGTTGCACCACAACACCGTAGACGTTCGCCAGCGACAGGCCAGCCATGCCCGAGAACAAGCGCAGCAACTGGCAGTTGAGCGCGACGAGCGCCAAGCTGCGCATTCGATTGCGCTGGAACAGATTCGCAAATTCCAGCAACTGTTCGGCGAGCGCCTTGGCGCGCTGAACCGGCACCTGTTGCGGCGTATGGCATGGATGAGTGGTGGCCTTCTGCTTGCACAGGTCGCGGCCTTTGCTTACCTCGCGGCGAAAATCGGCCTCTACTGAAACTTCCCAAGGGCCCGTCGGGCCACGCCGTCGATAGGCACCGCATTTGGCCGCGCCTTTTGCTGGCATGGGCATCCTGGAGCGTTCAGCCGGGCGATCTCCTGTTCGGACATCGCACGCAACCATGCGCTCTCTGCGCCTTGATCGGCCACTTGCCGCTCCGTATGCGTCCGGCGAACCCGTCTTGACGACGGGCACGGACGTCAGTGCGTGGCGGGCGTTGTCTGCCAACGATGTGGCAGCAAGTCATCGATCCGGCTTGCCGGGTGGGTAGGCAGGCGTTCGAGGACATCCTTCAGGTACGCATAGGGATGGTGCCCGTTGATGCGTGCCGAGTGGACCAAGCTCATGATTGCTGCGGCGCGCTTGCCCGCTCGCAGGCTGCCCGCGAACAACCAGTTGCCCCTCCCCAGAGCAATTGGGCGGATCTGGTTCTCAACCCAATTGTTCGAGATCGGGACGTCACCGTCCTCGATGTACCGCGTCAATGCTGGCCAGCGTTTGAGGCTGTAGTCGATCGCTTTGATAGTGGCTGAACCTGGTGGGACCTGCTGTCTCTGCAAGAGAAGCCATTTGTAGAGCAACTCGGCCACCCGCCGCGACTTGCGATTGCGAATTCGTCGTCGCTCATCTGGGGGAAGTTGGCCGAGCTTCGCCTCAATCTTGAACAGCATCTGGAAGTACCTCAGCGCCTCTTCGCCGACCTTGCTGCCATGGTTGGCCCACAGCTCGTGGAATTTGCGGCGCGCGTGGGCCATGCAATTTGCAGCCGTCACGCCCTTCGCAATAGTCGCGTTGTAGCCCGAGTAGCCGTCGGTAACGAGCGTGCCCTTCCAAGGGGTGTCGCCGTCCTGGCCGAGGAATCTACGCACGTTCTCGCCGCTGCGCGTCTCAGCGAAGTTGAACACCACCGCTTTGATTGAGTTGAAGCTGGTCGTGCAGTAGCTCCAGATGTAGGCCTTGTGGGTCTTCTTGTTGCCAGGCTTGAGCATGGCCACCGGCGTCTCGTCGGCGTGCAGCACGTCGTGGCGAAGCAGCTCGGCCTCCAGAGCCTCTACCAGCGGCTGCAACTGCGCCCCGCATTCGCCCACCCACTGCGCCAGCGTCGAGCGCGCGATGGCCATGCCGGCGCGCTGGAAGATGTGCTCTTGCCGATACAAGGGCAGATGATCCAGGAACTTGGCCACCAGCACTTGAGCCAACAGGCCTGCCGTGGGAATTCCCTTGTCGATGATGTGAGGTGCGACGGGAGCCTGCACGAGCTTCTCGCAATGCGCGCAGGCCCACTTGCCGCGAACATGGTGCTCAACCGTGAACACGCCCGGTTCGTAGTTGAGCTTCTCGGAGACGTCCTGGCCGATGCGCTTCATCTGGCAACCGCAGCTGCACACAGTGCTCTCGGGTTCATGGCGCATCTCGCGCCGCGGCAGATGAGCGGGCAGCGGCTGGCGCTTTGGCTGCTCCTTGTCCTTCTTGTCTTTGCCCTTGTTGTTGCCGGTGGCCCGTTCGATCTCGCCGGTGACTTCAGCGATGTCGCCATCGAGGGTCTCTTCCAATAGGCTCGTCTGCTCGGCACTCAGGCCGGACCTGAACTTCTCGCTCGTGGCGGCGAACTTCAGGCGCTTGAGCACCGCCATCTCGTGCGTGAGCTTGTCGATCAGGGTTTGCTTGAAGGCGGCCTCACGGTGCGCCCTCTCGAGTTCAACGGCCTTATCTCGCAACTGCTCGTCCTTGGCCGACACCTCGCTCATCAACGCCAGCATGGCTTGGCGCATCTGCTCCGGATCCAACGCGTCCAATTGCTGGGAGGTGATCACGGAGGGCGATCGTGCCATATGAAGTGCGCCAGTGGTATCGGCACATTCATCAGTTGCGCATCGCTACAGAACCCGAATGATTCCAGCCTCGCCGATGCGTTGCCAGGGCAGCCCCAGAACGAGTGCGTTGAGCTGCGGTCTGCTGAGCGAAAGCGTCCCCGTCATGTCGTGTGGCCAGACGAACTTGCCGGCGTTCAGTCGCCTCGCGGCCAACCAAACGCCAATGCCGTCGTGCACGAGAACCTTCATGCGGTTGGCGCGACGATTGGCAAACAAGTAAGCGTGATGTGGACGGGCCTCACCGAAGACCTTCACCACACGACCCAATGCCGCTTCGGTGCCTGCGCGCATGTCCATCGGTTCGACCGCCAACCAGACGGCGTCGATGCGGATCACCGCAGCAACTCGCGCAACCAAGTGCCGCACTCGGTAGCAAGTGCCGCCGGCCAGGTCACAACGACAGTCGTGGAGCCGCGCTTGACTTCCATACGGATGTCGCTTGCCGGCGTGACCGGTGCTGGCAGTTGCACAGGCACGAACGATGACAGCGAGGACTTGAGCTCAGGACTATGCAAGAGCGGAGGTGCGCTGCCTTCCGCCGAGTTGACTGGCGACACTTCCGCGTCGCGCACCCAGCGGCGCAGCAAGTTTGCATTGATTCCCAGCGACATCGCCACTGATGCCATTGAGACGCCAGGCCGCGCGGCCGAGGCTACAGCGTCGGCCTTGAACTCGTCGCTATGCAGCCGGCGTCGCCGACGGTCGCCGGAAGCTTGAGGAGAGATAGTGTGCACGTGTCCACCATGAGTAGTGGATACGAGCATCCTTTGCACCTACCGCGAATTCAAGATGGGTTCGCCGGACGCATACGCCGCTCCAGCGCCTCTCGCGCCTGCAGCGACGATGCCAGAACCTCGTTAGGGATCGACGAAGGCGCCCACTGCCTGGTGGGTCCGTGTCGCAGCTCTCAATGGTGAGCTATGGCCGTCGCGACTGAGTGCATTGGCGTGAGGTGTAGTAAAAATGGTTCTTCCGCACTTTGTGTGACGTGACG
Organism: Variovorax brevis; assembly: GCF_030317105.1. Classification (GTDB taxonomy): domain Bacteria; phylum Pseudomonadota; class Gammaproteobacteria; order Burkholderiales; family Burkholderiaceae_C; genus Variovorax; species Variovorax brevis. The sequence goes on along the minus strand of NZ_JASZYG010000028.1, from coordinate 53,970 downwards.
GTCTGCTGGAACAGCTGACTTGGCGGCCAGAAGTTTGAACTAAGGCGCCTCGACCCCAAATGTTGGCTTTGTTCAAACGCGAGGTAGCAATGACCGTCATTCCTGGCCTGTCTCAACCGCTCAGGACCGTTGGCAAGCGCGTCGGCGAGTGGAACGAAAGCGATGTTCGCCTGCGCGTGGACGTGTGCGGTTCCGTTCGAGGGGCTTCGTGCCCGAGCTGTTCGCGCCGCAGCTCCCGGGTGCATGGGCGCTACCGCCGTCGGCTCGATGACCGGCCCTGCTTCGGCCAGCGCGTCACCTTATCGATTGAGGTTCGCCGATTCAAGTGCCTCAATCCGAACTGCACGCAGCGCACCTGCTCCGAGCCGCTCGACTCGTTGGCAGCGTCGAAACAGCGCCGCACGCAACGGCTGAACGCGTCCCTGCGCTCTCTTGGCTACGCGCTCGGCGGCGCCGCGGCAGCACGACTTGCCGCCAGACTTGGGATGGGCACCAGCGGCGACACCGTGCTGCGCGAGCTACGCCGCGCCGGGTGTCCTGCACCGCAGACGCAACCCGTCGTCATTGGCATCGACGACTGGGCGATCAAGCGTGGTCACCGCTACGGCACTGTCATCGTCGACCTGCAGACGCGTCGCCCAATCGAGGTGCTCGCAGGGCGAGAGACGACGATTGTGACAAAGTGGCTGCAGCAACACCCAAGCGTCGAGATCGTGGCCCGTGATCGCGCTGGTGCCTATTCGGAGGCAGCTCGCGCCGCCAATCCACGTGCTCAACAAGTTGCCGACCGCTGGCACCTTCTGACCAACTTGCGCGAGGCGGTGGAGCGACTGCTGGTGCGACGGGCAGCGAGTTTGCGCGAGGCCGCCAGATCGCCGGGAGAAGCGCCGACAGTGGAAGCTCGTCCGATCACTGACACCTACGCGTCGCAGCTGAAGCTCAATATCTGGCAGCGCCTGGGCATCCACCGCCGTGCGGCGCGACTTGCCCGCTATGAAGAGGTCATGCGCCGCCGCCAGCTCGGCGAGACGTACAAGGCGATTGGCCGTGCGATGAACCTTGACCAACGAACGGTGAGCAAGTTTGTGAGCTCACGTTCATTTCCTGAGCGAGCACCGCGCACGCGCGGCCCGACTTTGCTGGACGGGCATCGTCAGCACCTGGATTCGCGCGTCGCCGAAGGCTGCGTCAACGCAGCTCATGTCTGGCACGAGTTGCAAGCTCAAGGCTTTGCTGGGAGCCTCAACACGGTTCGCAGCGCAATGGCGCGCGCTCACGCCGGCAAAAGCCATGGACAAGGGGAAAAACAGGCAGCTCGCGGCATCGCTTGCCCGTCGTCAAGGCAAGCCTTTGCATGGCTGGTCGGCTGGCATGGGAAAAGCGCGGCCGAACGCAAGGGCTTTGACCAACAATGCTTCGTCGAAAGGCTGTGCAAAATCGAACCGGCGATTGCTGTTGCTGGCAGTCTGACGCGCCACTTTCTTGGCCTGATTCACCGGCGCGACCTTGACGGATTCGATCGCTGGTTGGCCAAGGCCAGTGATTGCGACGTGCCGGAAATGCGTCGATTCGCGACAGGCCTCAAGGCTGATTTGTCCGCAGTGCGCGCAGCCTTCACTTCCGAGTGGAGCAGCGGCCAGGTCGAGGGGCAAGTCAACCGGCTCAAGTTTCTCAAGCGTCAGATGTACGGCCGCGCCAAGCTCGACCTTCTGCGCATACGCGTGCTTCATTCAAACTGAGCCACGGCGTCACACAAAGTGCGGAAGACCCATGTTTATTACACTTCACGGAGGAAGCGGGCATCACGACCTTTGTGCCCAAACCCATGACATCCAACGCCAAGGCGCAGGGGCGCTTCGACAAGAGCGACTTCATCTATATCGCCAAAGCGGACCAGTACCAGTGCCCGGCAGGCGAACGGGCCATCTACAGGTGCAGCGCCGTCGAGAGAAATGGACTCAAAGCGCGCATCTACTGGACGAGCGCATGTCCATCGTGTGCATTGAAGTCTCAGTGTACCCCCGGCGACTACCGACGCATCCGGCGCTGGGAGTTCGAAGCAGTACTGGAGCGGGTACAGCGGCGACTGGATCGAAATCTCGACGCCATGACCTTGCGAAGACGCACCGTCGAGCACGTGTTCGGCACGTTGAAGTACTGGATGGGCTCAACGCACTTCCTCACCAAGACCTTGCCGCACGTGAACACGGAGATGAGCCTGCACGTGCTGGCTTACAACCTGAAGCGGGTCATCAACCTGCTGGGTATTGCAGGAACGATGAAGGCGATGAGATTGGCCGGGGCGCGAGCCCCTTACATCAACTTCAATAGCCAGTAAGCAGCGATCACACGTACTCGGCGAAGGCAAGGTCACTGGATAACTTGCAGTGCCAGCAGGCGATCGCTGCATACTTGCGCCGAGCGTGTTTCCACACAACCTCGGCCAGAACCGGACGGTCGGCTTCGCACTCCAGTTCGCTAGTAGGTGAACTTGACCGCGTACTTCCAGTCGCCGCCTTCCGTCTGGTTGACGGAGTACGACGCAGAGCGCCAAACGGTCCCGCGCTCACGGAAGAAGTCAGCGAGGGCGTAGAGGCTCGAATAGATTTCCTCGGTCGGACTCGTCAGGCGATGCGATGACGATGGTCATGCGCTCTTGCGAGCCGTGCCGCTCCCGGTCGGCGACAAGGCTCGCTGACTTCCACCATTCCGAGGTCGCAGCAATGAGGGCATTCGCTACCGCTGCGTCGAGCGGTGCTTGTCTTTCGAGCCATTCGTCCATCTATGATTCCAACGAGCCGTGTTGGCCCGGAAGGTAGCATGCCGCCGGCTCCAGTCGGCCAACTGCGGACATTCAGACCAGCTGCCCAACGTGAAGGAAAAAGATGGGGTACGACCTGAGTTTATGCACCGTGAGAGAGGGGCAGCTGAACTATCAACGCTTAACCGAGAAGCCGGAACGTCAGTGCACTGCAATCGTATCGACGCCTGCAAGGACGGTAGTCTTAGCCGGGGTCTTGAAGTACGCCCGGACCAATTCGTTTGGCGCATGGCGCAGCAGCGCGTACACGACGATTTCTCCGTTCGAGTTCGACACAAGGTACGGCTCGTCGGATTGGCCGCGGGGGCGCACATAAAAGCTTCGCCACTCCGCATTCTGGCCATCGGCGATGGCGCCCAAGTCGTTGTCCGCTTGATTCAGCAGGTCGACTGGTAGCGGAAGCTTAGCGGCCAGCCCTCTATCAATGAAACGCATGCGCAGCGTCGCTTGAACGATGGGGTCACTTTCAACAGCTGGACGCCCGAGTAGGGGCCCGAGAAAATCCAGAATCGCACGTGCCGGCCCCTTAGCAAGGCCCTGGAGGTACTTCTCAACAACGAAGCGTTGCTCTGGCGTCAAGTTCGCCTTTGTCACCTTCTTTGCGAGCTTGTCCAGTTCGGCTTCAAGATTGATTCTCTCCTGAGGCGCGCCCGCGGTTGCATAGTTTCTGAGGGGGAGCGTGCGCCAGAGTTTGGGGCTGTAGCTCCCCTTCCCGTTTTCAAGGTTGGATGAGTCCATGACGGACTGTTCGTAGGGAACCTTGCCCTTGAGCCAGTCCACCTTTTCCGACTTTGTGGACAAAGCGCAAAAGGTCTTCACTTCGCTCGTCTGGTGAGCACTCCACTCCTCGGGTTGGTCCCTGTCAGGGAAAACCTTGGAGGTGAACGTGCGGATGTGGTTATAGGTGGCAAGTGCGGCTGCCAGGCAGTCATCCGGCCAGTTACTGGTCAGGTCTGCGGCCGAGCTGAGCCAGTTGGGCTTTAGGCCTGCGTCTCTATTGCGTGCCACAGGATGTGCCCACGCCATGGTGTAGCCGCACCCCCACGGCACCTGGGTCTCACCTTGGTGGGAGTAAAGGTCCTGAAAGCCATGCAGCACGCCGCCGAACGCGAAAAGTTGATTGAAGGCATCGTCGGAGCCCTTCATGGCCGGCTGCGCCTTTCGGATTTCGAGGGTGACGTCTTCGACTCCGAAGGCGGAATCCACCGTCACCTCTCGCTTCCGAGGGAGCGCAGGGAAAGCGTGTTGCGACCGAAAATGGTGTTTGCGTGTCAAGTCGAACCCACCCGGGTCGTTTCTCAGGCAAATGTTGTACGCCACCACCGGGCGCGCGTCCAACATACCGGCGTCCTTCCACTCATTACCGCTGGCCAGGTACTCACTTTCCTCGGGAGTCAGGCCTGCCTGAATACCCAGCCAGTACGTCATCCCGAAATGGAAATCGGTTTGATAGCCCCAGCAAGTTGCGGCCAACCCAGCCAGAACGACACCCATCGCAAGTTTCTGCAACTGCATAGCCTCACCTCCTTGGCAGGCGGAGCTTAGCGGAGGAGTTCGCCATCGGGAATACGCCAGAAGGCGCTCTTCTCTCGACCTATTTGGGTCCTTCGCAGGTCGGGCAAGCAGGGCACCTCTACTTCTCAGTCACCTAGACCGGCATTCGTACTCGCCCGGCCCCATGCGGCGGACGGAAAACCCAGCAACCGAAACGCCCCTCATGTGGAGCGTGTTCGGTCGCTGGTGCGGGGCGCGCCTTCGACAGGCCACGATGCCGCTGAAGGTCATGCAATTGGTGAACCGGTTGGCAGTCCGCGTATGAAGCCAAGGGCGCCAAGTGAAAGTCGTGTCTTCAAGGGGAAGACTCTCTGCGAAAGCCCTGTGCCAATCGGAAGAGGTCAAGGCTTCGTGGCTGTTATTGAGAGTTTCTAAATTCATGACATCACCACAGCGTGGCCTGCATCCAGCAGGCGGCGATGATGGAGGGGCGCTTCTGGGCGCTCTTGAGCTTGTTGCGCGCGGTGCCGTGAAGCTCGGCGAGGTCGCTGGGGCAATAGTTGGCCAGGGCATGGCGCTTGAGCCAGGCCCACAGGTATTCCACCGGATTGAGATCGGGCGCGTACGGCGGCAGGAACGCGATCTGGATATGTCCGCCCAGGCCGTCCAGGTAGTCGCGCACCAAGCGACTGCGGTGCGCCTTCAGGCCATCCCAGATGACCAGCAGCGGCTGCTTCAGGTGCGCCTTCAGCGCCTTGAGGAACTCGACCACCTCTTCCTTCTTGATGCTGCCCTCGTGCAGCCGGAACATACAGTTGGTGCGCGTGAGTCCGGCGATGACCGAGACGTGTGTCCAGTTGAAGTGGAACTGGATGATGGGTGTCTGTCCCCTGGGTGCCCATGTGCGCACCCGGGTCGGGCGTTCGCTGATGCCGGACTCGTCCACAAAGACGATCAGCCGCCCCTGTCGTTGGGCTTTTTTTTGAGCGCCGGCCAGGTACTGCGTTTCCAACTGCGCACCGCATCCTCGTTGCGTTCGACAGCGCGCTTCTCCGGCTTTTGGGCGCTGAAGCCCAGAGACCCCAGAATTCGCCAAACATGCGCTTGGCTGAAACGCACGCCGTGCATGCGCTCGATGACAGCACCCACGCGCTTGAGCGTCCACAGTTCGGTGGCAAATCCATGCTCGGTCGGGCTTCGCAAGATGACCGCGCGTACGGCAGCCAGTTGCCCCTCATCCAACCGTGCCGGACGTCCCGGTTCGGGTACCGCTCGCAGCGCATCGATGCCGCCCTCATCAAGCAAGGCCTTCCATGTGTACACGGTTTGCCGCGCCACCCCAACTGCCAGCGCGACCTCCGCGCAGCCCTTGCCTTTTTGAAGCATCCGACCCGCACGCAACCGCTTCTTCGTCGCGTCGCTCAACCGTTTTTGCACCATGCCCATGTTCTCCAGCAATGAGACTGAAGGCATAACGCATGAGCGGCTGACAGGTTGTCATGTGTTTAGAGAAGATCAATAGTTGTCACGAGTTGGCATAGCTTGCGTCTGCTTCCGTCGCACCGCGACTTCCGAATAGGGCACGAAGCGGAAGCCGCGCCCCAAAGGTCCGCTTTCGCAAGCCTCGAAAGACGGCTTCGGGCCCTGACCACCAGAACGCGACGTGCGGATGCAGCCGTTCACGAACGACGGACCTTGGTGCCTTGGTTGTCGATTTCCTGTCCGTCGATTTCCTGTCTGCCTGTCGAATGAATTTTTTCGGGGTTATGTTCAACGCCCTCAACCGCAGGAAAGCCCGCCCCTCGCCAGGAGAAACGCGCATCTGCGAGCGATGACAATCTGTCGCCGCAGCGGCCGCTTCGCGCCGGTCCAAAGGGGACTGCCATGCCATTCCACTCACCCTCAGCGGCGCATCGTCGGCGGCTCGCCGCCTCCGCGAGTCCGACGAAGAATCACACGTCCGTGTGTTCACCTACTTCAACGTGTACTTCACGATCACCCAAAGATCCTCGATGGCAACCGTAGCGAGCCGAACATGGGTGCTTCCCGGAATGGGCTCGATCAGCGGCGCCGCGATGCCCGCGATGGCCGTCTCCGGCAGTTCCAGCGCCAAGGTGCTGACCACGCCAGGCTTGATGTCGAACGCCAGCGGAAACGAGGCGATCGGCGTGCCAGCGGTCAACGCTTCGATGCTGGTGAAGTTGCTGGCGGGTGCGCTTGCCGTCACCGTGCCCGCTCTATGCGAGGCCTTCACAGAGATCAATCCGGCGCCGGCTCGGTAGACGGCGTTGTGGATCCGGTTCTTGAAGATCAGGTGCACGTCGACCTCTGACACCGCCACCGTCCGCTCCTTGAATAGCGTCGAAATGACTTCGCAACTGAGTTCGATACTGAGGACCTGATTGCCTGTCGTGCCGTCCGGATGCAAGAAGCGGTGCCACACATCGGGCGACTCGAACAAGCCGCGAAAGAGTTTTCTGTGCGGCAATCCGTTGGGCGTGTCGACGCGGCACGCGCGTGAATCCTCAATCCTGATGATGCTTTGAAAATCGTCCGCCCCTAACCTTTGAACTACCGCGTTGCGACCGATGTCCTCTACGCAATCGGCTGTGGAACGATGGTGGAATTGCCCTTGCTGAAAGTTCTCCTTCAGTAGGGACACGACCATTTACCCGGTCGCCAGCCGATGGAGCGAGACGTTTCGATGACTACCACCAAAGAGCGAATGAGCGTGGAAAGGATGACTGGCCTGCTTACCGCAGTGGGAGTGGTCGCGGTTGTGCTGTATCTGGTGATCCGCAATCAGCCGATAGCAGATAACCGTCTTGTGGAGTTGCTGAGAATCATCCTGTCCGTTGCGATGGGAGTTCTCGGGGCGACGATTCCCGGCTTTCTTCACGTCGAGTACAAGATAGGAGGCTTAGCGATTCGTGCAGCAGGCGCCCTGGCCCTAGTCGTTCTCACCTACTTCTACACGCCGAAGGTAGGGCCTCCTGGCCTGCGGTTGCAGCCGGCGGACGTCAGCGTCATCACCCCCACTCGCATCGACCTACGAGCCTCGACCGGCGGATCTCCCAATCTTGAAGAGCGCAGCAAGGGCACGTTGCTTGCCACACTCGACTTGGCCTATCACAACCGCGCACAGCCTGGTGAAAGTGCGACCTTGAAAATGACGGCCCTGGAGTTCGTATTGGGTGGCAAATCGTACCGCCTTCCCTGGCTCTACTTCTCAAACCTCCATCAAGAACAGCAAAACAAGTGGTTGGCAATCGAGAGTTCTGCAGTCAGCCAGACAATTGCCCAAGGTGCCACGGTACCAAAGGAGATCATGCATGAGGCTGCTGGTCTTCTCTGGACGGACTTTATCCAGCAATGGCGGGCAAACAGATCCGCCCCGTTGAGATTCACGGTCGTTTCGACAATTGACTCGAAGACGGTGGATACCTATTGCAGCGTGGATTCTCGCCGATGGATCGATCAAATTGAGAAGTACATGCGAGAGAACGCGGGGAAGCTTCCGATGCGCGTGACCATGTGCTGTCTTGAGCGTCCGACGGAAGCAACGGTGGCGGGATGTATGACCTAGGAGGACTTATGCCTCAATCCATATCGCGCAGGTTGCTGTACGGGGTCGCGGTGATCTGCCTTTGCTCCCAATGTCTTGCCCAATTCGGCGGAGGAGGCGGCGGAGGTTTCGGGGGCGGCGGGGGAGGGGGCTTTGGCGGCAGTAGCAGCGGCGGCGGTAGCAGCGGCACCGCAGGCGGCGGGGCAGCAAGCGGGGCGCGGAGTGGGGGCGGAAGTGGCGGCCCCCGAGGGTCCACAGGCACTGTCCCTGGTGCACCCCAAATGCCAGCGCCGGGCGTCGGACCATCAAGTCCTCCGTCGCCTGGCAATCCTTGTGGTGCACAGGCTCAGTGCGGCCCCGGAGTCGGCGGAGGTGGCGGGGGGAGTCCTCCGTCTCAAGATCCGAGCGGCGGGACGTCCATTCAATCGACTCCGCCCACTTTGCCCGGGCCTCCAGATCCACCCGCTGGGTCTGCCGATGGTGGTGCAGGCGGCCAACGGCTGGTCGTTACCAACGAATGTCCTGCACAACTGAGGCTGCTAGTCCGATACAAGGACGTAGCAGGCACGTGGCAGACCGGCGGTTGGTGGACGTTCGACCCTTCCGAAAAGGCTTCGCTGACGACCGACGACGGTGCCGTAAGGTCGAGCAACGCGATCTTCTACATTTATGCCAAGTCGGGAGATAAGGTCTGGAAGGGCGACGAGCCACGCACCTTTGAAGGAGATGAATATCCCTTCAAAAGGGTTGAACTGTCGAGCAAGGACGAACGCTTCGTGCTCAGATTCTCGTGCGACTAGGTCCGAAGGTGGCGCAGCGCCACGCGCTTCTGGTCCGGCGGCAGGGGCAACTCTTCCAGGCGCGCACGCCCCTTCTTGCTGTAGATGCGTCCTGTTTCGCGTGGGATCAGGTTGGCGTGAAGGATGGATTGGATCCGGTTCTTCAGCCTCGTCATTTGCGACACGAGCTGGACCGCCTGGCAACAGAGCTCGCGGACATCGACAAGGACCTCGCGCAGCGCGCGCTCGATGACCCGAACGTCAAGCGGCTTATGACCATCGGGGGCGTCAATTCGATCGTGGCGGCCAGCGTGCTGGCGGCCATCGGCGACATCCAACGCTTCTCCAGTCCTGAGAAGCTCGTGAGCTACTTCGGGCTCAATCCGAGCGTGCACCAGTCCGGCGACCACCCCGCCTACCACGGACACATCACGCACCGAGGCCGGGGGCATGCCCGCGGAATGCTGGTCGAAGCAGCCTGGGCTCTGGCGTCGGCGCCGGGTCCGCTGAGCGCTTTCTGCCAGCGCATCAGCCTCAAGCGAGGCAAGCAGGTCGCCGCCGTCGCCACAGCCAGGAAGCTTGCCGTTCTGGTCTGGCACATGCTGACGAAGAACGAGGACTACGCCTGGACGCGACCGGCGCTCCTTCAATGGAAGCTGCGCAACCTCGAGCTAAAAGCTGGGCACGCGTCACGCCGCGGTGGCAACAAGCCCGGTCCTGCAAGCGACTACAGCCTGCAAGTCGTGCGCGACAAGGAACGAGCATGGCTCGGGTTGGCAGAGCAAGAGTACCGGCGCTTCGTAGCAGCGTGGCGAGATCAACCCGCAGGCAAACAAATACCGTCTTCCAAGGAAGGGGAACACCTGAAACCTCTTGTCAATTGCAACCGTGAGATTTGATGTAAGTTTCGTCCATCCGCCAACTCCCGCCCACTGGACGCTTTCGTCGGCGAAACGCCGCAGCCATCACCGGCAGGATCTTGATCCGAGCACGCCGCGCTCACCCATCCGTCGACCACGCCACGGTTCATCGATGGTACAAAGGGTAAGCAGCGTACCAGCGCACGCAGGTCAGCATCACCTCCAGCGGGTAATGCATCCGCTTGATCACCTTGCTTAGCGCTTCGATCACCGTCTTGCCCCTGTCATCATCGAACCTTCAGGGTACCAGCGTTCGCTTATTGCTATTGCGACAGAACCGAGACGGCATCCCCACCTGCGGCCGAGCCGAGTTGCGATTGCGCATCGAACGCGATTGTGTTCTTTGGGAATCGTTCTTCGAAGGCGCCGCAACGCCCACTGGCTCGCAACTTTTCAAGGTGGTGGAGACGGGCACGAACGAACTCGAACTTCTGATCCGGGACCTGCACTTGCCGCCGCAGGGCGCCTCGGTCCAAGCAGCCGCGCTGGGCGCAGCGCTCGACGTACTTCAGGCGCATTTAGAGGTCAGCGGCGTGGTGCACAAGACCATTGATTGACCGCGACATCGAGTCGCTTCGGAAATCGCTACGAATGCGGTAGTAGTTCACACGGTGGCCGTCAGCCCCCTCCTCTGAGGAGGGGATGCTCAACGACCAATCGTCCGAAACTGCAGACGTTCCAGTTGAAGATCTACGATGAAATTGATTCCAACATTTCGAATGCTTCGCCAACTCGCGCTAGCCGCGTCCGTGACTTCTGCATTGGCCGTACCTGCGTCATCCTTCGCCCAAGGGATGATCATCGGCGGCCCTCTAAACGGCACGCTTATGCCCGGCCCTAATGGCGGAATGATCGCAGGAGGCCCGCTCAACGGCACTTTGATGCCCGGCAGCGATGGTGGCATGGTGGTGGGCGGCCCGATGAACGGAACGATGTTGCCGGGTAGAGCGGGCGGGATGGTCGTTGGCGGCCCGCTCGACGGTTCGATCCTGCCGGGCAGCAAAGGCGGTATGGCCATCGGTGGTCCGCTTGACGGTAGCCTGCTACCCGGCAGCGGCGGCGGAATGATCATCGGCGGACCATTGAACGGCACGTTGATACCCGGCGAAGACGAATGAATCGGGCCACGGTTAAAAGCACCCTCGTCGCTACGTCGCTGCTTGCCTGCCAGTCCAACGGATCTATCTGCTTTCACGAACTTCGGCACGTACGACTGCGGGGAGTGGTTTACCAAGCGTCCATCAAAGGCTTGGCTGCTCGGATTCTTGTCCGGCTTGAACGCCATTGTGGCAGACGACAAGATAGGTTACGACCCGCTGCACAACCTGACTTCTGCCGATCAAGCGTATCTGTGGATGGACAACTACTGCAAAGCCAACCCTCTCAAGGGCGTCGCGGATGGCGCCGCCGATCTCTTCATTGAAGTCCAGCAGAAAAAGAAATGACACGGCGGCGAATCCGCGAATCCGTTTCGGCGATCCCGCGCAGACCGTCCTCTAGTTCACACGGGATCTCACCCAGTCGGCTTGAAAGACAAATCAATATCCGGTCTGGGCGCAATGCATCATCAATTTGTGGTTTGACGTTGGGAGAAGAGAGCTGTATTAGGGCGGTTGCCCGCGGCGACAGCGAAGGTCGCAATTCCAGAAGACAGCGACTTGCCGGAGGCACAGCCTTCATATTGCAGCGACTCCAGATTTCAGCGAAAGCGAAGGAGAGGTAGACTGCGAACCGCAACCTTTGCACGAGAACAGGCGCGCGTCGTGCTGTGGCACCGAACCCGGGCCCGCGACGCTTTCGACGTCTAGAATTTGAAGAAGTAAGCAGAGGGATCCATTTCTCTTTTGTATTGGACGACTGCGTCTGTTGCGGGAAGGCTTGCCGACGGATCGCTCTAAATAAATCTTTGCCGTCAGGCGGTCGAGGGAATTCACATTCAAGTTCACCTAATTGTGGCCAGACAACATATCTGCCTTCAGTCGGCCAGTACGAGATTGCCGAAGTTTCAGGGTTTTCAAGTTTCGATGGGGTGCCAGCAGTGAGCAGCCTCCAGGGCCTTATCCTTTTCAGTCGCGAGTTCGGCTATTGCAAGATCACGGATCACAGCGGCCAGCGCGTGCGCGTTCGGTTTTGCGGGAACAACCGGGAAGTGACCTATACCGCCGCGCAGGTGGCGGCGCAGCGCGACTTCTGGTGGCGGCCACTACCAGTCGGCCTCAAGTGTCGGGTTGAGGGTCGTGGAGTATGCACGGTCATCCAGCCAAGTTTTCGCGTGAATGACGCCAGTCACGTGCATGAGTACGTTGTTCAGTTCGACGGAGTTGCGGACGACACCGCCAGACTGGGTGAGCGGGAACTCTGGCCGATCCCAGACAGCCTAGTGGAGACCCCGCTCAGTCGAACGGTCAGCCTCCAACCTGATTCGATTGCTCACTACCGGTCCCGCGAAGCATTCACTAGCGCCATTTGCCAGCTTCATCGTGAGTCCTCTGGCATTGGTGCCCTTGCGGCAAGTCGCGTCGCGCTCTTGCCGCATCAGGCGTTCGTTGTCGGGACAGTCGTGAATGACCCCATCTGGCGTTACGTTCTCGCCGATGAGGTTGGACTCGGCAAGACTGTCGAAGCCGGCGCAATAGCTCATCAGTTGCTTGCCTCCAGACCTGACGCCCGCGTGCTTATCCTTTGCCCTGGCCCTTTGGCCCGTCAATGGCTTTGTGAGATGCACATGTCGTTCGGCGGGCGTGATTTTCGCTTGCTGGATCTCCATGACTCGCAGAAGGTCCAGTTGCAAGCCTGGAACTGTGTGATCTCATCGATCAAAGTGGCAATGCGAGATCGTGCGCAGGACATCCTCGCAAATTCCTGGGACCTGGTGGTCGTTGACGAGGCGCATCACCTGCTATGGAACCTGGCGCAGTACGAATTCATCGCCGAGTTGGCAGCGCGTTCACCGCGACTCCTTTTGTTGAGCGCCATTCCCGCGCGTGAGCGGGAAGCCGAACTCTTGCGATTGCTCAGGTTGATTGATCCGGCGCGCTATCAGGAAGGCACCGCAGTAGCCAACCGATTTGCCGAACTCTATGCCGCTCAACGAGTCATCGGGCGACGGGTGCGCATGGTCAGTCAGCATCTCAGCGAGAGCAGTAATGAAGATATGGAGTTTCTCCACGAAGACGCGCGACGACTGCTGGCCAGTGACATCCTCAATGAAGACAAGGACCTGGAGGCTCTGCGAATTGCCGCGGAACAGGCCGCATCCCCTGAAGATGTGCGCAGTCGCTATGAGGAGTTGATTGATCAGGTTGTCGCGAGGTATCGAATCAGCCGGCGAATCCTCAAGAACCGCCGCGCCCGCCTCGTTGACAAAGAATTGCTCTCTTCGGTTGCAAGATCAATCAGTGCATTTCGCTACGAGGCTGGTGAACTTGAGCGAGAGATCGGTCTACTGGCAATGGAGGTCCTGCAGTCCGCCAGCCTGGCGCCAATCGATCGCGTCGCACTGCATACCTTGTTCAGGAAAACCGCCCAGGCGCTGTGCGACCCGGCCGCGTTGTACCAGATTGCGGTAGCCCTGCGCTACTACGACGAAAGCGATTCACCAGAAGGCGAGTTGCTGGACGCAAACGCTGCGTATGACTACGAGGAGCACGACGAAGTGATCGCCTCTATTGCGTCATTGGTGGGGCCTCACGTCGACAAGAATGCGCTTGAACGCTGGCATTCGCTCCTGGTGGCCGCCATAGATCTCAGCGCGCAACCACGTATCCTTGCCTTGCGCAAGTGCGTTGCGCAACTGCGAGAAGGCGGCGCCAAGAAGGTGATCGTTTTTGTGGGAACTTATGGGACGGCCGAATTTGTTGCAGACATGCTCGCGTCACAGCATGGAAAGGCTGCAATCGCCACCTTCTTTCATGACCAGGAAGACGATTGGAAGGAGCGGCAGGTCACCCGTTTTCGGCGGGACGCCGCATGCTGGATCCTCGTGTCGGATGAGTCCGGGGGTGAAGGCAGAAATTTCCAGTTCGCGGACGCCATCGTCCACTTTGATCTGCCCTGGTCCGTGTCTGCGGTCGAGCAGCGTATCGGTCGTCTTGACAGAATCGGACGGGACCGGCCCGTTCATTCGATTGTGTTATCTCCTTCGGACACCGTCGAAGCCGACTGGTTTGAATGCCTCGAAGGCGGATTTGGGGTCTTTACCAAATCAATCAGCGGCCTGGAGTTCATGCTGCGCCAGTCCGAACGCAGAATCATTGAATCGGCGCTGGAACATGGCAGCCAATCGCTTGTTGAACTGACTGCCACGATTCGTGATGAGTGTGAGCGCGAGCGCGCGTCGGACGATGCCGATGCGCTTACAGACGCAGCGTCTTTTCGGTCGTCGATCAAATACCTGCATGCGATCGAATCGTCCGCTGACAGCCAACTGGAAAAAGCGGTCCCGAGTTACTTCCGCACCATCGCGCGGTCGGACGCGGCTCGTCAGGTAACGGACACCAAGGACCCGAATCTGAGGCTGTGGCGTTTTCGGCCCGAAGACGTCGCTGACTTTCAGTTGGTGGGCCTGGAGCGTCGCGGTGACAACCCGCTGCAAGAGAAATACGGAACATTCGCAAGGTCCGTCGCTCGAGAGCGACCGGACCTCGACTTTTTTTCAATTGGACACCCACTGATTGATGGGCTAAGGGATGCCTGCAAGAGACATATTCGAGGCCGCACCTTTGTTGCGAAGGTGACTTCGTCGAAGCTTGCAGCCGGTCAGTACATTCTGGTGGGATGGCGTTGCGCGACTGGAGGCGAGGAGGCTAGCGATGAAACAATCGATGGCGCCATTCGTCACCTTCAGGACCGACATCTTCGTGTCGCTCTCGATATTGCTTCCGGTGAATGTCTGAGTGACATCGCGGTGAGCGAAATCGCGGAACTGTTGTCCGAAGAAACTGCGGGAATCAGTGATCTTCAGCGAGAACCCATGCTCGAAGCGCTGGAGCCGTATCTTGAGGAGTGGGGCACATTGATTCCCCGGTTGATCAATGCTTCCGAGGCTAGGGCGCGCCTGTTGTACCTTGCGCGATACGGGGCCGATGACGAGGAGTTTTGCGAGCGTATGCGAGCAGAACTGTCGCTTGTAGCACGCACCCGGCATGACGAGACACCCGACTATGAAAAGTCGCTGCTGGCTTCGGTTGCCGCGGTCAAATCGGCTACGGTGGCTCTTGACTCCATCGGCATCATCGTCGTGCCTGACAGATAGCCATGATCACCGCACGATTTTTGGAGCACGTTCTTCAGCACCGGACCGTTCCAGCCTGGTTTGATGAAAGTGCTGATCAGCACGAGACCTGGACGATCCATCATGGGATGCGTCGACTCGCAAGATCGATGGCGAACCAGGACTTTGGTCTGGACCAGGCCGTCCTCCTCCGACAATGCCTGCGGCAATTTGGTGGGACGCAGCGACTTGTCGTCCCTCAACTGCCGGATTTCATGCTGGCGTTGCTTTCACGGGTTGGCGTTCGACAGGACCTTGATGGGACAGTTAATGTGGAGCGTTATCAACCATCCTGGCTGGTTGATGCGGGTGCCATGGCGCTCGACATGCCTGCATCTGAACCTGTGCCGCTGGATCGTCCCTTGCAGGGCGAGCCCTGGCTACTAGAGCGGCTAGGCAAGCGTCACTGGAAATCCCGGGCACAGCGGGATGCCACGTGGTGCGCGCTGACCGGGGCAGAAAATTCGACTTTGCTGATCGGGCTACCCACGGGCGGCGGCAAGAGCTTTGTCTATCAGGTCTGCGCAGCGTTCGAGACGGGATTGACCCTTCTGGTGGTGCCGACCGTCGCTTTGGGTATTGATCAGTTGGAAGCAGTCAAGGCGCTGCCAATTGCAAAACACGTGCGGCCCTGCTTCTATACGCCCGAACAAGACGCTGATGGCGTCATTGACGCGATCAAGTCCAATCAGTGCCGGTTGTTGATTGCCTCCCCGGAGGCCGTCGTCGCAGGACGGCTGAGACCAATTCTGGAGCAACGGGCGTCCGACGGTTGGCTCAAACGGGTCGTGATTGATGAAGCCCATATTGTGGAGTCATGGGGGGCGGACTTTCGCATCGAATTTCAATTGTTGGGGTCGCTGCTCCGGCAATGGCGTCGGGATGCACCAGAAGGCATCCGCTTGTTGCTGCTTTCGGCGACATTCACGCCTGGTGCGCCCAAGATGCTACGGAATCTCTTCACATCAGACGGTGACCACTGGGATGAGCGGATTTACCAAAGACTGCGTCCTGAAATTCACTACTTTGCTCCCAGGGATTGGCTGACCGAGGAGCAAAAGATTGAGTACGTTGAAGAGGCTCTGCGCCATCTGGCGCGACCGGCGATCCTTTACCTCACTGAAAAGGTAGATGCCGAAACCTGGGTGACTCTCCTTCGAGACAGGGGATACAGGCGTCTCGCGGCGTTCCATGGTGATACACGGCCGAGTCAGCGCAAGACTCTCATGCTGCAGTGGCGCATGGACGAACTCGATCTCGTTGTCGCGACGTCAGCGTTTGGGATGGGCGTCGACAAACCGGACGTGCGCGCTGTGGTCCATGCCTGCTATCCCGAGGGAATTGATCGCTTCTATCAGGAAGTAGGTCGCGGTGGACGCGACGGGGCGCGGACGGCTTCTCTGCTGATGCCAACGTGGCGAGACAGGCGTGTTGCGGGAACGATGGGTCCGACGCTTTTGCGTGACGAGGACAAAGTCAACGGGCGCTGGCGCGCAATGTGGATGACACGTTCCATCCACGGTGACACGGGTCTCTTTCGCATCCAGACGGACGCTCAACCCGACTATCGGCTTGGGATTCGTAGCTACAGGGAGAACGCTCGCTGGAACAAGCGACTGTTGCTTCTGATGGAGCGCGCTCGTCTGATTCGAATCGTGGCGGTTGAGCGGGAAGAGCGATTGGGCGACATGGATCCTGCCGAGTATGCGATCGTCGAATCGCTTGTCGCCACGATTGAGCTGCAGCAAAACGTTGCGAAGCTGCTTGGCAAACAGCGTGACAGAGAAGTTCACAGTATCAATCAGTCACTTGAACTTCTGACTGGCTACTTCCAACGGGCGCGGCCGGTTTGTCGCCAACTGCGTGATCACTATGGGCAAGACACTGTGCGCGCGTGTGGATCTTGTTTTCAATGTAGAAATCATCATGTCGTACCGCAACATGGGACTGAACTGTCGCTCATGACGGAGGCCAGGATGACTGGGCCACGCGTCTTTGTGGTCCAGGCGCCAAGTATTCATGAAACGACTGGGTTTGGAAAAGTCGCGCAGGTCATTCGTCATGTTTTGCGTTCGGGCATTGCACGTCGTTTTGCTGTCATTGCTTCGAATCGATCCATCGTGCGCGACCTTCTCGATCGCGCAGACGACCGCAGCGGAATCTTTTACCGCCTCGACGAACTTGGAGATATCGACGATGCATCGTTGTCACCAGAAGAGTCAGTCGTCGTCTTTCATCTCGACACGATCGATGACGTCGCCGCAGCCTCCCTCAACCGTCGTGGACGCTGGGTCGCACATCTGGCACTTGGCGCGCCAATTGAATCGGTGCCAGGGCGCTGGGCGTTCATGCACGATTACGCATCGCGCCCATTTCCGGGGCCGGAAGGCCTCAATCACTGGTTGGCCGAAGCCAGGCAACTGGCGCGGCGCACGGAGAGTCCCTAATGTTTACTGACAATCCCACCATACCTGCCCAGTTGGAGGTGCTCCTCGACGTGCTGTATGCAATGCGAGACCGGAAGGTCGATCGCGCAACCGTCAGAACGTTGATTCAACCGCAGGGGCTCATGGGCATCAAATCAGGCAGCCAGCAAGTGGACTTGCATTTCCGGGCAGCACAGGAACTTATGTTGGTTCGTCTCGACGACGCGCAGAACATCCGCCTGAGCTATCAGGTTCGAGGCGAGCATCGCGCGCGTGAAATGATCCTCGATGCGTTCGATCGAATTGCATTGGCGAACTCGGAGGTTGAGCCTTGGGCGGGCCGGTTCTATGCGTTCCTCATCGGACAGCAGGAAGATGTTGCTTCGCAGAGTTCTGATTCCCAGGGAGACTGGGCACTTCGATTCATGTCCGCCATCCCTTCGACAGTTCCTAGAGACAACCAGATGAATGCCGACAAATTTCGGGCGTTGATGCGCTGGTACGTTTACGCAGGAATGGGGTGGATTGATCCGAGCGATTCCTTTGTTCCTGATCCCTCGATTCGCCTGCGTCGAGCGTTGACCTCCATTTGGCCGGAGAGGAAGCCTCCGCCTCTGGACAGTTCAGAGTTCATGAATCGCCTGGCGACCGCTTGCCCGGAACTGGACGGCGGGGTGCATTACTGTGAAATGCACCCGAACTGGCGTACGTCTGCCGCACGCAAGTGCACACGCGCCCTTGCTACAGCACTTTGGCGTCTTCACGATGAAGGGCAAGTGCGCCTGCATTGCCCTGCTGACAGCCTGGGGTGGAGCCTTGAACTGGGTGGCGTCGGAGTAATCCCGGGGGAGCAGTCAAACCGCTTCGACAAGGTTGAGTTTCTGACCACCGCGAAGGAGCGTGCGTGAGGCCGGTACACCCTCCCAAAAGTGCCGGCGATCCGTGCTGGAACGTCGCCTACGCTGAGGAGATGCTGTCGCCAATCGCGCGTGTCGGCGTTGAGTCGGTGGACTGGTTTCTTGCCACTCACTCCCCCATTGTTTGCCAGGATGTACGAGGATCGATAACCGAGCGCGAACTCTTTGAGGATTTGTACGCCGCAAGAAAGCTCGAGACCCTGGTGGTCGTGCAGGGTGAACCAGGGGCGGGCAAGTCGCAACTGATCAACTGGCTGAAGTTGCGTTTTGATGACGCACTCTCAAGCGGTGCCCGAACCGGTTTGCGCGCGGTTCTGGTCCGAAGACGATCGGGGAGCTTGAAGGATGCACTCCAGCAACTGGTAGATCAACTTCCGGACTACCGCCAATACCTCGCCAACATCCAGTCTGCAATATCGCAGGTCTCCGGCGACGAGGCGGCTCGCCGACTCTACAAAGAGATGTACCAAGCGCTGTACAGTGGACGTGAACAGGCACCGCCAAGGCTGAAGTACCTGCATGAGGTCTTCAACGACAACGGTGCGATTGATTGGCTATGCCGCGAAGGTGGCGCCATCGACAGGAACATCCAGCGACTGGTTAGTGAGAGCGACAGCGCGGCACGAGAATCGTTGCCGCCCTTTGACAGTCAAGACTTTGATTTTCCTCCTACAGCGCGCACTGCGTTCCGGTTAAAGGACCTGCTGGAGGATGATTTACGAGCCCGGGAAGCTGCCGCGGTCGAAGCAAACCAGCATCTAAGAGCGGCCATCGCGTCGATGACCGGGTTGCGCGGCCAGACGCTTCATGAGGTCTTTCGCGGCATTCGTTCAGAGATGCGTCAGCGCGGTCAGTCGTTGGCCCTGTTTGTGGAAGATGTTTCCACAATGTCTGTTCTTGACGAAGAGCTTGTCAATGCGCTGGAACCACAAAATGACGCGACACTGTGCCCATTGATCAGCGTACTGGGGATGACGGGTTCCGCGTTTGGCAGGCTGCCCGACAACATCAAAGGGCGGGTCGATCGTGTACTTGAACTCACGCGTTCCAGCAGCATTGATCTGGGCATCCAAAACACCCATGCGTCGGATCGATTTGTTGCGCGATATCTCAACGCCATAAGGGCGGGGGCGAGTGCGACATCCGACCTCGCGCAGGATGTTCGAGACCATGGCAATCAGAGGCGATCTGCTTGCGACAGTTGCCCGATTCAATCCGATTGTTTCAAAGCGTTCGGGTCTGCGGACCTCGATGGCGTCCAGATTGGGCTGTATCCCTTGGCGCCGGGTGCGGCGGCAAGGTTGCTGGACGGACTCGACCCCGGTACCTCAACATTGAAAACGCCGCGATCGCTTTTGCAGCACGTCGTTCGTGTCCTCCTCGGATCAGCGGCAACATCATTTGCGGACAATGGGGCGACAGTTGGTTTGGGCGTCCAACCGGTGCCACCGACAGACCTCGCTGCAGAGCAGGACCGAATGTTGCAGGGCTGGAACGAAAACCAGCGCTATCGACTTTCCTATTTGTCGTACTACTGGACGGGCAAGCAGTCTTTGCGCGCAAGTGCGCCGGCGTTGTCACCCATGTTGCCGTGGTTTGGTCATCCCAAGTTCAGTGCCAGACTCGAGGAGCGTGAGCAGCCACATGGTAGAACTGATGGGCCCGAAGTGGGTCATGAACCGACGGGCGCTACGCCACTGCCACCGCCACCGCCACCGCCGCCACCACCACCGCCACCGCCGTATACCAATGCCACTGCGCGTCTCGCCGCCTGGTTTCAGCAAGATCAACCCTTGAAGCAGGACGCGGAATTCCGTGGAATGCTCGTCAAAGCCATCAGGTTCTCTTTGCCCCTGGAAGAGTTCCGGAATCCGTCGCATCGGGTACGTGGGAAAACTGGAACTGTCACTGCGGCCCAGGTAGAGATCGAGGGGATGGTCGCGAGACCGACCGTAGGAGCGACGGGCAAGGCCAAGTTCTTCTTTGCACGCAGTGCCTCTACGTATGAGTTTCTTCAGGATTTGACGGCTTTCACGTATCTTGGAAATTCCACTTGGAATTTTGCCGGTGGCGAGGCAGCGCGGCGTCGATATGGGCGATGGTTGAGCGATAACACGACCCGACTTGCGGCAGCCTACGATGTCGAAACGACGGATCGCGGCGTCGCATTGGAAATTGCGGTCCGATTTCTCAAGATCGCATACAGGTTCAGTGAAAGAAAGGACCTTCCTTCTGACACGAGTTCTGCCCTGCAGTTGCTGACAACTTTTACGCCCGCGAGAGGTGTGTCGCTGAGCAAAGAGATGCAACTTCTCGGGGACGATTTGCCCGTGCGGGTGGACAAGGTGCGGAGGTTCCTGCTTGAGGAGTTGTACGTGCCACAGGGGCAAGGGGGCCAAGTCAACTACATTGATCCGCGGCCGATCATCGAATACCTTGGGCGGGATACGGATGGCTTGTACCTGCCCCGACTTGAAGGCGATCGAGCGGCCAATGACTTTCCGGAAATCAAACCCCTGGAGGCCTCGCGCTGGCACGGTCTGGGAGACGCGCTCGTTGGAGAGCACGGTGCCTTGACGGCCAGGTTGAATGAACTTCGCTCGATTTTTCGGCGCTGGGCGATTGCTGGGGAGCCACTGCACGAAGGCTTGGCCGAGTTTCTTCAAAGTGCGCGAGACGTAAGGAAGGCCTGCATGGAGACCCACCAGTCCCTCGGCAATAACGAACTTGAAGCGAAAATTGCGAGCTTTACACCCGCTGTGCTAACGCAACACTGCGGCATTCTGAAGGGTGCAGAGGAGGGACTGGAAAAGGGTCCAGAAGGCATCCTTTCAATACATCCCCGCGACACCATTGAGTTGGTCGCGCTTATTTCAAGTGTTGATGGGGCGATGCAGCGACTTCGCGATGCTTTGGTCGCCAAACATGACGTTGTCACCGAGGAGGACGTCAAACTGGAACTGGCTGGTGCGATCAAGGCGCTCGAAGACATTCATGCAGAAAGTACCGAGCGTGCCGGACCTGATGCGAGCGATGGGCATGAAACCGATGAAAAATGAACTCGTGCTCCTGGCATCCCAGATCAAAGGTCTCCCGATTCAAGAGTCCCTGAGCAAGCAGTTGAATCAGTACAAGGGGATCAGGGAGCAATTGCAGAAAAGCCTGCAATCGTTGCGGGATGCGAAAAGTCAGGCCGACGGTCTTCGAATCTCCGTAGGCCAACCGGATCTGCTGATTGACGTGCAGCAAAGGAGGCTTTTTCTTGTTCAGCGTCGCGTCCAGGACCTCCGGAAGTTGCTCAAATCGGACGCGCCTGCCACCGCCGAACTGAGTAAACAACTGCAACCCATTGCCGATGCCGCAAAGGGCTTGATCGGTGAGGTGCATCAGACATGGTCGGAAACCTGTCGGGCGGACCAGGAGCGGGGGGAGACCTTTCTTGCGCTTGCCGAGCGCTTCGATCCGGACGCTCATCGCAAACTCGACGGTATTCTGGATCGATTGAAAGCAGTCGCCATCAGCCCGCCAGTGACGGCTGAGGCCATGCGCTCGATCCGGGAAACCCGGCTTGCCTTGAAAACAAGTATCGAATCGCTTCAAATGGAAGGGCCAGTAGCGGATTTCCTGATGGATTCCATGAAGGGACAGGGAGACCCTCGAGCGTTGGAGAGCCCGGAAGTCCGTGAGTACCTCAATGCCCATCCGACGTTATGGCAATCCCTGCGGGTGAAGCTGGTCTGAAAATGGATCGAAATACCGTCATCGGAGAACTCTTGACTCGCCTTGAGCGGGAAGAAGTCCAGATCATGGAGTGGGGCTTCTTCGACGGCGTCCACACGGCCGATGAGATTGCGGCGCTGTTTTTGTCGCATCCGGAATACGGATCGGCATTTTCGGATTTGGCTGGTGCAGGCGCAGAGGCCCTGTTTGTTGATGATTTGGCTTCGGCAGGCTTGCTGCAGCGCGTAGGCAATGGATACCCTTCGACCTATCGATCCAGGTTTGCAGAGTCAGCGCGTCTCTTCGTTCGCCTTCGCCAGCGCTTCCGTGAGGATGACTGGGCGGTCGCTCCAGAGTTGGTTTCAGAAGCACGATTTCACTTGGCACCGCGACGGTTTCCTGTGCGGGAGATCGGCTTTGAATCTGCGTGGGAGGCCCTCGAGTCGAACGCGTGGCATGCGCGTGTGCAGCGCGAGGTCCTTCGAGCGCTCTGCGCAACGGAATCTGACCGTCCACTCGCGCTTGCGGGCTTCCAGATTCGTGCGGCACAGCGAATCCTTGGTCACTTTCGTCACGCGGGAAAGGCCACCGGCACGGTCGTGACCGCAGGAACGGGCGGTGGCAAAACAAAGGCGTTCTATATCCCTGCCCTCATGGGTATTGCCGCAGAGATCGCAGAGCGCGTCGATCCGAGCACCAAGGTGCTTGCCATCTATCCGCGTAACGTCTTGCTGGAAGATCAATTCTCGGAAGCGACGCATCAAGCAATGGTTGTGAACCGCTTGTTCGAGGCCGCGCTCGGTCGACCCATACGAATAGGCGCGATGGTCGGTGATGTGCCGCTCAATGCCAACTTCGAAGGCGATGGCCGGAATCGATGGGCGTTGGAAATGTGGGATCGTGCACGAGGTGTCGAAGGGCACATCGTGCCGCACCTTCGCGATCCAGAAACGAGACAACCGCTGGTGTGGCTTGATGCCGATCGGCGGGCCGGCCGGACAACGCTTCGCCTGGCGGGCGAGCCGAACAAGATCGCCGTCCCTGATGGCGTCGTTGTATTGACCCGTGAGGATCTCAGCAGAAAGCCACCGGACGTTCTTCTGACGTCCATCGAGATGATCAACAAGGAGTTGTCCGCCGAGATGGGACGCAACGTGCTCGGATTTGGCACAGGGCGATCTGCACTGCGTCTGATTCTGCTCGACGAGATCCATACCTACGAGGGATTGACTGGCGCGCAGGTCCCGTGGATCTTGCGTCGGTTGTCATACTGGACGAGCGGTCAACGCAGGAATGGCTCGTCGGTACACGTGGTCGGCTTGTCGGCCACTCTTCAGGATGCGGCCTCCCATCTCGCTACCCTCACTGGTGTACCCGAGAGCAACATTGAAGAGATCTGTCCGGACCCCTCACGGGGTGAGTTGACTACCGAAGGACATGAATACAACGTCGTATTGAAATCGCATCCTGCAAGTGGTGCTGGCGTCCTTGCGACATCCATTCAAAGCGTGATGCTTGGAGCGCGAATCCTGACGCCGCGATCATCGGTGTTGGCCCACCCGGGGGGGTCGGACGCCGGCCATTTCTTTGGCAAGAAGTTGTTTGGGTTCACGGACAACCTGGACGTCGTGAACCGATGGCTCCCGGACTTCTGCGACGCGGAGCAGAAGAAGAAACTCGCCAAGTTGCGCGCGAAGTCGCCCGACGATGAGAGACGCTGGATCGCCGGCCAGGCATGGCGCCTTAGCGAGGAGTTGGGTCACAATCTTCGCGGGGCCCCGCTTCGCGTCACAAGGACCAGCAGTCAGGATCCGGGCGTTGATGCCAGGGCCGACGTTGTGCTCGCGACCAGTGCACTCGAGGTGGGATTCGATGATGACGAGGTCGGAATGGTCGTCCAGCACAAGGCGCCTCGCAGTGCCGCCTCGTTCTTGCAGCGCAAGGGGCGAGCCGGTCGACGAAAGGGAATGCGCCCGTGGACAGTTGTTGTCCTTTCTGACCATGGCCGTGATCGCTGGGCTTTCCGGGATAGCGAACGCCTGTTCTCTCCGAGCCTTGAAAGGTTGTCGCTGCCAGTTTTCAATCCCTATGTGCTTCGGATACAGGCCACTTGGTTCCTCGTAGACTGGATTGCAAAGCGAGTCGGGCAAGGTGTACCCAGTCTCTACCTCGGACGCCGCGACTATTTCGACCCTGAAGCTACACGTGTGGTTCGTGGTCTGGTTTCAGATGCGACCCAAAGGGATGAACTCACCAGGGACCTGGCGAACTGGTTTCGCCACGCGCAAGGCGGTGTGCGCTTGACGGACCCGGAGGCGATGGCCCAAGACATCCTCTGGAAACCGCCCCGCGCTGTTCTTCGTCATGTCGTGCCCGTGCTCTGGAACTTCCTGGAAGGTGATCCCGATGCTGTCCCGCGCTTCAACGGAAAGCGTCTTCTTCCGCAATTCCTTCCAGAGCGCACTTGGGCCGTCCTGGACGCTCAAGACGTCGAGTTGTATGTGGAAGGCAATGACGTTCCTCAGTCCATGGACGCCCGCAGGGCGTTGCGAGAGTGCGTTCCTGGGCGTGTCTCGAGAAGGTATGCCGTTGAAAAAAGCGAAAATTCGAAGTGGCTCTCATGGTCCCCTGCATTGCTTGAGGCCGCATCTGCGGTAGAGGTACCGGTCGAGCAACTGCTTGCAGAATTCACCGAAAACCGGGACCTCCCGAACCTGACGATCTACCAACCGACGTGCCTCAAACTCGTTGACGTCCCGGACGATGTCAAGAAGAGCAGCAACGCTGAATGGAACTGGCACTTGCGTATCGAACGCACGGGAGCTCCCGGCCTTCTGGCGTTGCACACCGGCCCTCTGGCGCGCTCTTTCATCGAAGACGGGGCGACGTGGTTGCACCGCGAAAGATCATGGCTTCGCGTGTATCGATATGCGAGCGGCGCACGGTATGAGATCCTGCAGGATCAGAGCCGAGTGAAGCGAGGCCAACTGACGATTGCTTCGCCCGCGTCAGATGAAAAACGGCGCGAAGCTGCGGTCGGCTTTGTACGCGCGGTAGACGGCATCGAACTGCGCTTGCGAAATGATGTCATTCAACGGATACCTGATTTAACCCCGGAGGTGCTGGCAGCGCTCAAGCCAATCTATCTTCGCTACCTCGCCATGCAGTCGGACCTCCTGCGCGACGAAGCATCTGTATTTGGCATCAACCAGTTGGTAACGAGCGCGCTCGGCATGATCGTGGCGACGGCATTGAAGAATCAATTGGGTCTTGAGGCAGCCTGGAATCTCATCCCCAGCAAGGCCGCGGCCGCAGTCAAGGTGATGCAGTCGGTTCTCGCCAATGAGGCCGATGATGAAGGCCATTCAGAAAGCCGAGGGGTCAAGGATGTTGCGGCGCTTTGGGCGAGCGCGTCGATCGCCTTGGAGATGGATCGCCTGGTGACATGTCTGTGGAGGGATCCCGATGACAATTGGCGAACCTGGGTTCGCAAGATCTTTCTGGAGACCTTGCGTGCATCGATTGAAAGTGCGGTTCAATCCCTCTTGCCAGAAGTCCCTGAAAGTGACTTTAGTGTCGAGGTGCTCGAAGAAGCAGAAAGGACCTCGATTTTCATTCTTGAAGCGGACGCTGGCGGTGTTGGCATTATCGATCGACTTATTGTCGAGGCCAGCAATGACGCAGCTCTCTTCGATACCGCCATCGAGTCGGCACTGACGCATTGCAGAGGCGAGCGCATTGCGGACAATACGCTCAAGGCTCTTGGACAGGTTCGCCGTGAAGACTCGCATTTACGCCGGGCATTTCAGGCCGTTCGAGGGGCTGCATCGTATTCTGAACTGCAGTCCGCGCGGACAGAATTGACGGATAGTCTGCTTGATGGCGGTTGTGATGCAGACAAGGAAGCGGTCACGGCGTTGGTGGGCAAGGCTCTGATGCCTGGATCTACCTCTGCGACGGATCGCTGGATTCGAAGGCTGACGACAGGTCGTTTTCAGGCGATGAATCGACTCAACCTCGCTGTTGATTCTCGGGTTTGGGCCTACTGGACAGTGTCCTCGTCGAAACGCCGTCGCCTGATGCTGAATACGCTGCAGGCAATGCACGGCCAACTGGCCAGCGATGCGCAACTCACGCAGTCAGTGACCAGACTGACACTGGAACCGTGTAGGGATTCGTGTCCTGAGTGTCTTGGCACTGGTAAGGAGTTGCACGGGCTCGTTCCTTCGCGTCGCATTGCCCGGCAGTGGTTGAATTTGATGGGTGCCGACATTGCCATCTCTGTCGACAAGGAAGATGGCTGGCTGGGCGTGCTCGACAATGCGCTCGTATCCGGAGCGAGAATTCGGCTTCACTATTCAGACGCGAAGCGCGACCAGGTAGCTGCAGCGCTCGTTGTTCGCCTCGCCAGGCAGTATGACCGTGGCTTTGCTCTCGCCAGTTTTCGAATCATTGCTGTGACGCGCGTGTCGGAGGGCTGGGAGACCCAGATCAGAGTGGATGACATGGAGTTGACCTGAGATGCCGACGCTCGATATCTGGTCGAACGCAGTGAGCGCTCAACTTCGAGCGCTTTTGAGTTCAGCATTCGCTTGCACCTTGATGCGTTCTGATTGGTCACACGGGCGTCCGGTTTACGTTTGCAGTCCCTGGATTTCGGATTTTCCGATCTTCGACAACCGTTACCGTCAGTTTGATGAAATGGTGCCAGCGGCGCGAGGTAAGAGTCGCATCCGTCTGGCAGACGTTCTCGATCAGATCGCTTTGTTCACTGCGGTACGCGTGATATCCAAGGACACAGAAGCCACACGTCAGTTCGTTGCAGGCGCTGATTTCGCGAGGTCAGGTGTCAAGGTTCGCATGGCAGACGATGCACTGCACGAGAAGGGACTGCTCACGCCGGACTTCTACCTCGAAGGATCGATGAACCTGACGTACTCGGGCGTCTATATCAACACTGAAAAAGTCAGCTATCACGCCGGACGCGACCCGGAGGTTGTGTCACGGATCGCGTCGGCATACTCAGAACTCGATCGCCGTTGGCGGCAACTTCCCGAATGAGTAGCGAACTCGACGACCTCGTTTCGGCCCTGGATCGAACCTGGCCTTCTGGACTGACTGGGGAAACGCCGTCAGGCAAGGCACTTTTTGCGCTCATCGAGGAAGCCCGTCTTGGCGGGGTCACGTCACTGCCCTTCATTCGTGGTTCGCACCAGGATATTGTGTGGTTGACTTTTGGACCGCGATCCTTGCTTGTTCATGAGTACATGGACGACGTCCAGGCCTGGTTGCAGGGAGCGGACACTGCGCACGCGGAAGCTGAGTTTGTCGGCAGTCAGGAGTCGACAGGGCCCCTCGCGGGGCTTCTGAAAGCTCTGGCGCCCGAGGGTTACTTTCGTTGGCGATCGCCAACGGAGAGGATCCATAAGACTCTTGCGAGACTTTGGGGAATGCATCGCTTTATGGCCTCCCGTCCGCAGACTCCAAATGATCAATCGCCAACGCTTGCTTCGCTTCACTTGGCTTTCGTAGGCTCCTTGCGAATTGGTGATTGGGAGCGCGCAGCGGCGTGCATTGACAGCATTGACCATTGGGGCCTTGATCACGCGTCCAGGACCCTTCAGATGCGAATCCGATTGCTCGACGCGCAGGGGGCCGCCGCGGAACTCTTCAGGTTTTCAGTTCAGCACCGGGTTTGGGAGTTGGCCAATCCTCGACGAATTGCGACGGCGATTTTGCGAGTGATCGACGGCCAGGCGATCAAGCCCCTCGAGGCAAGTGTGGGTTTCGATGGTGCATTGAGGGAGTTTCGGGAGACATGGTATCCGCGCGTGATTCAAGCTGTTGCGGAGACTCGAGGTGAACTGGAAGTTGCACGAATCCAGGCATTTTCTGCGTGCGTGGACCGGGATTGGGAGCGGTTGACTGGCGTGCTGCCCGGCATCGATCCGGATCTGGCCATGTACCTGCAGGGTTTGATGCCGCCAACTACGACATTGGCACCGGAGGCACTCGCCGCGACGCCCTTATCTTCCGTATCGGTTTCAGAAGCAAACGACGCCGGGTACTGGCCAGCACTTCTTGAAGCCGTGTTGCAGGGTAGGGCCGATCGCCTGCGGGTGCTCATGCGCGAACTCGATTCGGATTTGCTAAAGGACGTGCAATTTCTCGCTCAGGCACCTGAGGCGTTGCTTGAACTGCTTTCAGAACCAGGGATTGAAAGCAAGGCGACATCGCGCATGCTTCTGCAAGAGGCCATAGCTGGACTTGTAGACGCATTTGTCATGTCACATGGATTCCCGAGGCTTGAGCATCTGGCTGTCTATCTGGCCCTGGTCGAGGGATTTGTCTTGTTGAGAGGGGAGGCGGCGAATGATGCCGACTCGCAGGTTGTTCTGGGTCTCACGGCGGCGGTGGCGAACCTGTCGCCGAAGAACTGCTTGCAATGCGAGGGAATCGTCAGAAGTTGGTGGAGACAGAGACCCATAGTGGCCCGGCTTGCCTGGCTCGCAGCGGCGCTGGACAGCCTCGCGCCGCTGCATCCAAGTCCGGACGGCCTTGTGGACCTCTATACCGAGGGTCTCGAGTTGGCCGCACGAAAGAAACACGAACTTTCAAAAGGGGAGATGCGAGCATGGCGCCGCATCGGGTCTGCCCTTGAGGTTGATGACAACTGGATTGATCAATTTCTTATACCGCTCACGCCAAAGTTGACGGACACCGAAGATGACGCCCTTTTCAACGCCAGTTTGAGTAGCGTCGCCATCGTTTCTCTACAAGAGGCGAGCGCCCGAGAAGCTGCCAAGGAGATTGCCGAGCGTACGGGCGCCAAAGTCTCCGTGGTCACAAGCCTTGTATCGGACGCGAGCACGCGAAATGCCGCGACCGCTGACCTGATCCTCTATGTGTGGGCAGCAAGCACGCATGCGACATATCGGGCTTTCGATTTCGACCGTGACCGCCTTGAGTATGTGCAGGGCACAGGCGCCGCAAGCATTGTTGCGGCAGCGGAGCGTTGGAGCCGGCGGCGCCAAATGGCCGTGATCGAAGAAGCGGGTTGATCGGAAGGGGGAAAGAATTCTGCCAAGTGACTTCAATGTGGGAGTGTGACCTTCGGTCAAGTCCCTGACGCGGAAGCTTCTGAAACGAATGTGCCTTCAGGTCGCTGGACGTTGCGCTCCGCGGAGGGGAGGACGAGGCGCTCTTTGCGCAGAACACACTTGTCCCCACTCGCGGGGCGCTCCACGGATACGGCCACCAAGTGCGGGCATCGAGCGACCAGGTTGGTGAAGATGAACTTGCAGAGGTTCTCCAGGGTTGCAGGGCCGAGGTCTGGGACATCGTCCAGGAACTGGTGATCGAGGAGTTCTCGGACGGCCTCGATGTTTCGGCGTAAGCTGCCGAGATCTTGGAGCATGCCGGATTTGGCATCGGGCTCACCAATGAGGGAGACCTCCGCGTGGTAGGTGTGGCCGTGAATGCGCCGACTGCCTGCTGCGTCGATGTTGCGATTCAGCGTATGGGCAGCGTCGAAGAAGAACTTCTGGCTCAGTTCGTAAATCATCGGATGCCTATCATCTTGTGAGTCTGTACGCTCAGATTCCACTGAGGGTTTTGCTGGCAATACTCGATGGCCTTGGCGGTATTGACCGCCCGGTCTGGGCCGTCCATCGGTTGCAGGTAGTGGTTCTCGAAGTCCAGTGCCGCGAACTGTGCTGGGTCAACCCCAGGCTGGGGGTACACCAACTTGAGTTCCTGGCCTGAGCGGACAGCGAGTTTCGCGTCGGCTTTGGGGCTGACGCACAGCCAGTCGATGCCCTCGGGTGGAACGAGGGTGCCGTTGGTTTCCATGGCGATGGTGAAGCCCTTGTTGTGCAGGGCAGCCACCAAGGGCCCATCGACCTGAAGAAGGGGTTCTCCGCCTGTCAGCACTACGAAACGGTGCTGCTTCTTGCCGGAGGGCCAACTCACTTCAATGGCGTTGGCCAATTCGTCGGCGGTGCGGAACTTGCCTCCACCGTCGCCATCTGTTCCAACGAAATCTGTATCGCAGAACGTGCAGGTCGCGCTTGCCCGGTCCTCTTCTCGCCCGCTCCACAAGTTGCACCCCGCAAAGCGACAAAACACCGCCGGCCGCCCGGCGTTGGCTCCTTCACCTTGCAGCGTGTAGAAGATCTCTTTGACGCTGTACGTCATGCCCCGGCCTTTTCCGCAAAGGCTGTGTAGCCCTTGCTGCGCAACTCACAGGCGGGGCAGTCGCCGCATCCGAAGCCCCAGTCGTGTTGTTTGGAGCGATCGCCCTTGTAGCAGGTGTGCGTGTCTTGCTGGATCAGTTCCACCAGCGTCTGGCCGCCGAGTTTGCGCGCCATCTCCCACGTGGCTGCTTTGTCGAGCCACATCAGAGGCGTTTCGACGACCATGGGGGAATCGAGGCCCAAGCTCATGGCTACTTGCAGCGACTTGAGGGTGTTGTCGCGGCAGTCGGGGTAACCGGAGTAGTCGGTCTCGCACATCCCGCCGACTAAGACTTCGAGGCCGCGGCGGTAAGCGACGGTAGCTGCAAATGTAAAGAACAGCAGATTGCGACCGGGAACAAAGGTGTTGGGTAAGCCGCTTTTGTCAAACGCGATGGCCTTATCTTGGGTCAAAGCGGTATCGCTGACTTGGCCCAGTACCGCCAGGTCGAGCATGTGGTCTTCGCCCAACTTCGGCGCCCAATGAGGGAAGCGCGAGCGCAAGCGCTCAAGCACCGTTTTTCGGCATTCGAGTTCGACGACGTGGCGCTGACCGTAGTCAAAGCCAATCGTTTCGACATGGGCGTAGCGTTCCAGTGCCCATGCGAGGCAGGTGGTGGAGTCCTGGCCACCAGAGAAAAGGACAAGAGCTTTGGAGTTCATGGTGGTTAGCCGTTTGCGACGCGGCGAGGCTTGCGAAGTTCGCGCTTGGTCAAGCGCACAAGGTGATTTGCCAAAGCATCGATATCGCCAGGCGTGTTCTGGATGCCGTTCCACGGGCAAATGTCATCGTTGCCGAAATTCCACTGGCCGCTGGTCCACGCGGTGTACGGCTTGATCAAGCGCAAGGCTCGTTCGAATTGCTCGCGCGTTGTTGCGCCTTCCGCCGAGTAGAGCAACTCCATTACGAAGCCCATTGCAACAATCCCGGCCCCATGCTTGAGGCGCGAAGTGCGTGGCGTCATTCCTATCCACTGGGAACCAAATACCGTTCGGATGGCTTCGAAGTACTCATTGACAAGCTGAAAGGCACGCTCTTCGTAGTCGTCCATTCGAATGAAGTCGCGGATTGCACCATCCGAGACCGAATTCATGATCAGACGCTGCATGGCAGTATCGCTGATGACGCCCTTGGGATTGGTGTGCTGGCGGATTTCGCTGAACAGCGCCGAAGAACGCGTGAAGTTCAAGCGGTCAACGATACGTGCGGAAAACTTGCGAGCGGTGAAGCGCTCAGGCAATCCCTCGACAGTCGGCAACAGTTCATAGATCAGGGTCTTGGGCAGCGGCCGAGTGTTGTTGATCAGAACAAACTGCTGACGCAACTCGTTGTAGTCCTTGCACAGCAGCGCCGACACGAACACTTGAAAGCCCGGCTTGTCGATGCCCGAGAGGGCGCTGAGGCGCTGTTGACCATCAACCACAAAACCAGGTTTGGCCTTCGTTGCGTCAATCTCAAGTTCCACGGTGCCATTGCTACGGTCCTTGGCCTTGATGCCATCGATGAAGGCGATGATCACGGCGTTGGGCAGCAGAGCATCGTCGCGTACGAAGTAGTCGCGGATCTCTTTGATGTGCGAGGCGATCTGGTGACGCTGGAAGCCCTTTAGTTGACCGTCGTCCTGGCGGCCGACGCGCTCGATCTCCGAGAAAGCGAGAACCTGCTGGGGGGTGGCAGCAAAGGAAAACACGTCATGGCCGTCGGCCTGACGTGCCCGGATGGCCGTGAACTTGAATTTGGTCACTCTGCGTTCTCCATGGTGGTTTGTAGGTGCTTGTGATAGACGCCCAGGTTGTGGAAGCCGCGGCGCTTGTTGCGATTGCTGGACCGGAAAATGATCACCTCGACGCCGACGGCACGGCACACGTCACAGGCGCATCGTTTCCAAGGCGCGTCCTGCAGCGTGCGCCCAACCAACTCCTTCATCTTGGAGAGTTCTTTCTCTTGCTTGGCGGTGTCTTCCGACTCGCCCTCAACCAGGAAGCGGTGGTAGTCCATGACGGCCGTCAGGGTCTTGGCTGCGGTCTCCTGACCTTGGTCGA
The DNA here is from genome assembly GCF_030317105.1 of Variovorax brevis. GTDB lineage: Bacteria > Pseudomonadota > Gammaproteobacteria > Burkholderiales > Burkholderiaceae_C > Variovorax > Variovorax brevis. Next base: position 21,779 of record NZ_JASZYG010000028.1, on the reverse strand, counting down.
AGTTGCGAAGGGCGTTGAGCGCCTTCTGCTCACGTCTCTGCAAGTCTTCAGCGCTGAAGATGCCTCGCTTGATACCTTGGACAAGGCGCGTGTTTTCGATGGCTTGTGGGATTCGGATGGCCGTGTAGTAGTCCAGCCCTGGTCCATCTTGCGAGCCCATGTAGTAGTTGGACTTGTTGTCTTTAAACGCCCGAATCAGGGGTGACGTGGAATCGAAACTCGTAATGCCGTATCCGGTGAACTCTTGGATCTGGTCCGCCTTGGCAAATCCAAGTAGGTGGATCTTGGTTTCCGGTTTGATGGCGTCCCTAAGAGCACGCAACACGACGTGGATGGCGTCCACCCGCAATGGCACCAAGCCGCCGATGGCGAGGTATTGATAGCCCATCTTTTCGAGCTTCACGGCCGCATCGGCCATGCTTTTAGGCGACCAGCCTTGGACGGCGCCCATGGGTTCGAAGGGATAGCCCTCCTTCTTCGTGAGCTTGAGAAAAGCCTTGGCGTTCTCTTGTGTGATGTCAAAGCGCTTTTGCGTGGCCTCGGGCATCGTGGACCGCGAGGGATTGCTCAGGTCACAGTCGAAGATGATGTGGTCAGGGGACACGCCGTGAGTGAACCCGGCCTCGGTATAGAACTCGACGACTTCTTCGGGGGAGTAGGCAGGCTTTTCATGCTCGACATAGGCGAAGGCGCCGCAGTCGCCCATGAGCATGCAGTCCTTGAACTGAGGGCCGTCATAACGCAGGAACTTGCGTGCTCCATCGCGCAGCATGCGTTGCTCTTCCTTGGTGGAGTAGCGCACCTTGGAGGAGGCGACGCCGTCGGCTTGGCGGATGGCGCTCATGGAGACCAGCAGGCCGTCGTAGGGGGCGGGTTTCATCAACTCATGGGCGTACATGTCGCCCCAATAGCGCTCGCGCTTGGGCGCGTTGCGGTCGTTGATAAAGTCGTACGCCGGATCGACGTAGTCCTGCGTGTCGGAATACAAGAACTTCATTTCGAGGGGCTGGTTGTGTACGCACGCACGAGTGCGTCCTGTAGCTTTTTGATGTCGCGTGGCGTGCTTTGAATCTCGTTCCAAGCCACGCCCAGCGTGTCCCAGGTGCCCTTGGTCCATCGGCATGCGGGCGCGACGCGTTCAAGTTCCTTTTTGACCGCTTCGTATGTGCCATCGGCGTCCGAGAAGCGCGCATAGATGCGATCCATGAGCACGCCCATCGCTTCGATGCCGGCCGAGTGCATGAGGCGACTGTGGCGCGGGTCCTTGCCCCAGGCGTCTGGAAAGACGGTTTTGACGGCGGTCCAGAAGTTGATGAGAAGTCGATACATTGACTCCACGTCAGCTCCGTCGCGCGCACTCGCCTTGTAGGGCGCCAAGGCGCCCAGTGGATTGTTCATGCTGTTGCGGATCATCGTGATCACCGCGGTGTCGGTGACGATGGCCGCAGCATCACTGCGATCGGACGGACGCTTGATCAGCTTGAAGAACGGGGATTCGGAATCCCGATTGAGAAGATTGCAGATCTCGGAGGGAACCTTGCGGGCACTCAGGTCCTTAGGCAGTTGGATGCCGCTGGTCTCCGGCAGCAACTCGTTGATGAGTCGAGAGGGCAGGGGGCGCGCCTTGTTCACCAGGATGAACTGTTGGCGTTGCAAGTCCAAGCTGTCCGAGACGAAGCCCACTACCGGCACGGCGACATTGCGGTTCGTGACCTGCGCGAGCGCCAAGGACCTTTGTTGACCGTCGACGATCCAGGCCACCCGTTGACCGGCTTCATTGATCGGAATGGTCAAAGTGCCGGCTTGCGCCAAGCCCTCGTCCCCGGCGGGACGCGTGCCGCGCGAACCGGTGAAGCGCACCTGGGGGGACATGGCCAGGATGATGGCGTTGGGGAACAGCACGTCACCTTGGTTGAGGTAGTCGACGATCCCCCTCACGTGGCTGCGAATCTCAGGGCGCTGGAAGCCCTTCAATGCGTCGGAATCATCCCGATCGACGCGGGAAATGTCGGCCACCCGGACGATGTCGGCGCCCTTGATAAAGAAGGCGTAGACGTCCAACCCTTGGCCCTGCGTCGTGTGCAGCGCCCGGATGACGATCTCTTTCTTGGCGGCAACCTTGTGGGTTTTCATTGAATCTCGGTCTTGACTTGGCGCCATAGACCACCGAACCGTGCCTGTTCGCAGGCGACAAGGGCGGTGTCTCGGAGGTAGCGATGCAGGCGCGAGGAACTGCCTGCGTAGGTGCACCACTGAGTGCGGATGAGGTCCAGGATTTCCGCATCCGTCTTACGGACACGCGCTGGAATCAGAGGCTTTTTGAGGAGATTCAACGCCTGGCGGACCGCCTCCTTGGCAAGCTCGGCGTCCATGGCGTGACCTTGAATCTGCTCCACAAAGTGGCGCATCGCCCGCTGCGGAAAGTCCGAGCGTGTGCCGGCGTATCCCTTGAGTCCCTCAAGGCGCTCGTCATAAGGCAAGACGCAGGACTGCAGACGAGGGGCGACAGACTTGGCGCCGCTGGCTGAGGTGAAGATACGCAGGCGATCGAGCGACTTGTCCTGTATGTGCGCCAGATCGCGCTCCAGCATTGCGACGTAGGCTGAGGGCAGGGCGATCAGGAAGCGAGTGCTCTTGGATCGATTGACCAGTTGGCTCAAGGGCAGTGGCGTTCCTTTGCGGGCATTCAGTTCTTGCCACCAGTCCGACGTGCCAGATCCTGCTTGCGCGAGCGCCGGGGCCAGAGAACCGACACCGGTTGCGACGGTCATGTCGTAGTTCGGGACGGGATCATCTTGGGCGGCGAGGCCCAGACCAGCCGAGACCACATGCAGCGATGCAGCTAGATGGGTCGCGACAGCCTTGCTTTCGGACATGGCGCGACCCACGTAGAGTTCCCCTGCGGTGGTCGCTGCCTCGGTGTTCGCGGTGGCGCACAGCCAGCGGTCGGCCACGAGCGCGGCGCCGCCCGTCAGTTGAGCCGGCTTGAGTCGTGCCACCGGTTCGACTGCACGTTTGCGGGCGGTGCAGTTCGTGATGATTCCGAACCGTTCAATCATGACGGGCGTGTGCAAAGAGTCTTGAGTCGCAGTTATTGTAGCGTCGAAGGACCTGTAATTGCAGTTATTTTCGTAACCAGTATTCCAGTAAACTGCAGTTATTCTTACTTCAGAATGGCTTGTTTGTTCGACGTGCTGCCGTGCGATCGGCGTTGCCTGTGCAGGCACCCTGATCGTGAGTTTCGCGATCAACTCACCCGCCAGGCAAGCCTGCTTGCGCACGCGCAGTCGGAGGGTGCGACTCGCGCGCGGGGACTGGATGACCTTCAGCGCAAGTCCGGCAGTGGAAGCCGCTCGACGGTCAGGAAGATGAAGTAACTTGCGACGACACCACTAGAAGAGGTGCCGCCTCGAACTCAACTGCTTCTCGTTGTCTGGGAGGTCAAATGAACGGAAACGCGAACGAACTCAAGTCTCAACTGCTAGGGCGTGAGATGGCCTTCTTGCGTCGATGTCTGGACTTTCTGCGCAGCGAGGTTGAAGAATGCGCCCGCGAAATTCATGAAGTGGAAAAGGAGCGTGCCGCTGTCGAGGCAAAACAGACTCTGATCAACGCGCGGCCGTCATCGGCAGTCGCTCAATCTGACTGGTTCGATAAGCTTTCCGATGATGCATTCCTTCGATTAGCAGATCTGGTCCGGACGCCGAGGCGACGAAACGCGCAAGGGCTCCTTCCTTTCTCCTCTTCGACGTTGTGGCACATGGTTGCTGACGGCAGGTTTCCCAAACCCGTCAAGCTGAGCGAGGGAGTGACGGCTTGGCGAGTACGTGACATTCGCGCGTGGCTATGCACGCGGCGAGACTGACTCCGTGAGTTGGCCCGCTCCTGTTGTCGTCGCCGGTGGCTTCTTGCTGCAATAACCAGTGTTTGCCATAGCTTTGTAAGCATCGGAGCTTGCTTCATCTCGGCCGGCCTGGCCAGCGACAATTACTCAGCAGTCAGAAATATAGGCGACAGAAGGCGTTTGGAAGAATGATCGGACAAGTCTGCGATTCTTCTGCATGTCGCGCAGCTGCTGGTCGATGCGGATCTCGAGCTTCTCCCCCGCTCGCAACGGATTGCGCGCCACGCCGGTGCGCTTGACGTGACTCCACACCAGCTCGTCCGGGTTCAGCTCCGGTGCGTAGCCCGGCAGGATGTGCATGCTCAGCTGGCCGCCGGTGGACTCGATGTACTCGCGCACGTTGGCTTTCTTGTGAGCCGGCAGCCCGTCGACCACCAGGTGCACCGGCTTGCTGCGACCCTTCATCATCTTCTTGAGCAATTCGATGAACAGTTCGGCATTCAACGCACCCTGGTAAGTCGCGAACCAGAAGCCGCCTCTGGCGTTGACAGCCGAGGCCGCTGAGACCGACTGGCGTTGGCCGGGCCGCTCGATGACGGGGGTCTTGCCCTTGGGCGCCCAGGTCTTGCCGTGCACGGCGTCGGCGCGAAAGCCCGATTCGTCCCAGAAGTAGACTTCGCCCCCGCTTTGCTTGGCAGCCGCAGCGATGCCGGGGTAGGTTTCACGCTGCCAGCGCTCGATGGCTTGAGGATCGCGCTGATAGGCGCGCTGTAGCGGCTTCTGGGGGGTCAGCCCGAGCTTGGCCAGCAATGCACCGACGGCCGTCACCCCCATCTTCGCGCCGAACTTCTGCTCGATCAGCGCCACGACGATGGCGCGTGTCCACAGCCCGAAGTCAAGTCCGTACTGGCGCGGGTCGCGTCCATTGATCCAACGAAACACCTGGCGCTCCTGCGCGCTACTTAGCGTACGCGGACGGCCGGTGCCGCGCGTGCCGCGCAATGCCTTGAGGCCTTTGCCTCGACCCGACGAGGCCTGGAGCCATTTGTAGATCGTGGTGCGGCTGAAGCCGTAGGCGGCGATCACCGCAGAAGGCTTCTCGCCATCGCGAACTCGCTCCACCGCCATCAGGCGAATTTCTTCGAGCGTCTTGTGATCCAGCGTGCGGCCATCTCGCTTCATGCGCTATTGGATCATCAATTCGATTGCAGTGGGGGACTTTTGTAGCCTAAATTATCGACTACTGAGTATTGTGAGCGGCCGCATTGACTCGCCGGAATTGCTACCCGAGCTGACCTGTTGCCTCACGTAACTTGCTACCCGTCGGATGGTCCGACGGGAGCAGCACTACGTGACGAGGCGAATCAGCATGGCAACACGCAAAGAGTTGGTTGAAGCAGTGCGAGCGCGCTACAGCAGCGCGCCGCCGGTGGAGAAGGCGAAGATCCTGGATGAGTTCGTGGCCGTGACCGGCTACCACCGCAAACACGCCATCCGCGTGTTGCGAGAAGAGGCCAGCACGAAGGAAACTCGAGCACGCAACCGTCTGTATGACGAGGCGGTGCGGCAAGCCCTGACGGTGCTGTGGGAGGCCGCCGACCGAGTCTGCGGCAAACGCCTGAAGGCGTTGATTCCGATGTTGGTCGATGCGATGGAACGCCATGGCCACCTCGACCTGGACCCGGTCGTCAGGACCAAGGTCCTGCAGGTCAGCGCAGCGACCATCGATCGAGTGCTGGCCGATGCGCGTTCGCATATCGACGGGAAGCGCAGACGCCGCACTGGCGTAGGCGCGGCCATCAGGCGCAGCATTCCGGTACGCACGTTCGCCGACTGGCGCGACCCTGCGCCAGGTTTCTTCGAGATCGACATGGTCGAACACTGCGGCGGCCCGAAGACGGACGGTGACTACGTTCGCACACTGACGCTGACCGACATCGCCAGCGGTTGGACGGAATGCGTGGCGATGAGGATGCGCGACCAGATGCTGGTGATCGAAGCCTTCGAAAAGGTGACTGCCGATCTGCCGTTCGCGATGCTCGGCATCGACTCGGACAATGACAGCACCTTCATGAGCCAGGCCGTGTTCGACTATTGCAAGGGGCGCGGGCTTGAGCAGACGCGATCACGGCCCTACAAGAAGAACGACCAGGCTTGGGTGGAGCAGAAGAACGGCGCGATCGTTCGACGGCTGGTCGGCTATGGCCGCCTGAGCGGTCGCGAAGCTACGAAGGCCCTGGCGCGGTTGTACGAGTCGTCTCGCTTGTACATCAACGTATGCGGTCAATGAACCACGTCCTTGAGCCGCGGGCTGTGACGTGACAGCCTACGTTCCCACATAGATGAATGTGGGAACGTAAATGGCAGACGATTTGGAAGACCTCAAGCGCCGGCTGGTGGTGGGGCACAAGAGCGACGGACGCAGCGTGTACGACGAGGCGGCGAAGTCAGAGCTGGTGGCACTGTGTCGGCAGCCAGGCGCCTCGGTGTCGCGCCTGGCGCGCGAGTGCGGCGTCAATGCCAACCAGGTTGGACGCTGGCTTCGCGAGCATGGCCATGGTGGTCGGCCGCGCAAGGCCATCGCCAGCGCAGTGCCGGCGCCTGCGACGTTCGTGGCGGTCTCGTTGCCGCCAGCGTCGCCGATCGTGGCCCGATGCGGCGACGGCGTGATGGACGTGCAGGCACGCTTGCCCAATGGCGTGGCGATCGACCTTCGCGGCGTAGAGCTGCGTAACGTCGGCGAAGTGATCGAGGCGCTGGGGAGGCTGCGGTGTTCCGCTTCGACGAAGGGCTGAAGGTCTACCTGCACCGCGAGGCCATCGACTTCCGCACCGGTCTCAACGGCCTGGCGGTCCTGGTCGAGCAGGCCCTGGGGCTGGATCCGTTCGCGCAAGCCGTGTATGTGTTTCGCAATCGGCGGCGCGACCGCGTGAAGATTCTGGGATGGGAGCGCAACGGATTTTGGCTATTGATGAAGCGTCTCGAGGAGGACAGGTTCATCTGGCCCGACGTTGTCACCGTGCCGACGTTGACGGTGGAGCAACTGCACTGGTTGCTCGATGGCATTGATCTCGCGGTGGTCCACAAGCACCCTCGTCGCTTCTACGAGCGAGTGGCCTGATCGCTCAACGGCAGCTTGCAAAAAAGCTGCCGAATCTTCCTCGACAATGCGATGTTCGAGGAACGCCTGCACGTCATATTGATCAAAGCAAGCGATGGTTCAAATGCCCACCGCCCAAGAATTCGCAGCCCTGCAACAAGCCTTGGCCGAGGCCACCCGGCGCAGCGAATCTCTCGTTGGCGAACTGCGCGTGGTGACCACCGAGCGGGATCTGGCACTGGAACGCCTGCGCGCCTTGCAGCGTCAGTTGTTCGCCGCCAAGAGCGAGGCCCGCGGCACTGAGCAGAAGGACCTGTTCCTCAACGAGGCCGAGGCGCTCGCGCCGACCGCGCAAACACTGCCGGCCGAAATCGATGACGATGAATCGACGGCAGTCGCTGGCCACCAGCGCAAGAAGCGCGGACGCAAGCCGCTGGATCCCGCGCTGCCGCGCGACATCGTTCGCCACGAGCTGCCCGAGTCCGAGCGCATCTGCGCGCACGACGGCCACGCGTTGGTGGAGATCGGCGCCGAGGTCAGCGAGCAGATGCACGTCATCCCCGAGCAGGTGCGCGTGCTCCAGCACCACCGCATCAAGTACGCGTGCCCCTGCTGTGACCTGAGCCTGAAGGTCGCGCCGACACCAGCTCGCATCATCCCGCGAGGCCTACTCACTGAGGAGGCGCAGGCCTGGGTCATCACGGGCAAGTACCAGTTCGGCATGCCCCTGTACCGCACGGCCGTGCTGCTGCGCCGCTTCGGCGGCGACATCGTGAGCAACACGCTCGCCGCCGGCGTCGTTCGCGTCGGCCAGGCCGTTCAGCCCATCATCAACCTGCTGCGTGACCACCTGCTGGACTCCGACCTGATCTACGGGGACGAGACGACCGTTCAGGTGCTCAAGGAGCCCGGGCGCAAGGCGCAGACGAAGAGCTTCATGTGGGCACAGATGAACGGCAGCGGACCGCCAGTGCGGCTGTTCGCTTATGCGCCGGGTCGCGGTGCCGTGCACGCGCACAAGCTCTATGCCGGCATCCGGCGCGGTGCCGCGCTCGTGACCGACGGGTACCAGGTCTACGACGCAATTGCCGCCGACCATGGCCTGACGCATCTTGGATGCTGGGTTCAGTATCTGGGGTGGCGATTTATCTTGGGAACCTGCCCCGCGCGCTCAAAGTTCTCTCCGAAGAGACCTGGTCTTCGGACTCCGCATAATTCCCGGCGTGGTGTCGACGTTCGTCGACGCGACGGGGAACAGTCTTGCAAATTCCGCTGCGTACGAGGTCGAGTGTCGAGGCGTACATCGCTGGCCAAGAGTGGCGTGATGCTCAACTGCCCATTTGTCCGCTTCACGTGGCCGGCGGCTGCGGTCTCACACGCCATGGCAGCTATGCGCGGGTGACTCCGCAAGGGCTTCGCGTCGCCCGTTGGTACTGCCCGCGAGGACATCGAACGTTCAGCCTGCTGCCCGACTTCCTTGCAGCGAGGCTGCCTGGCCTTCTTGCATCAGTCGAAGACGCGGTTGCCACGGCGACGTCGAGCAAGAGCATGGAGGTTGCCGCCGGCGCCTTGCGCAGCCTCAATGTGACCTTGCCGAGTGCGTTGCGTTGGCTCCGCCGCCGACTGCGGGCGGTTCACGTTGCACTTGACGCCCTCTTGCGGTTGGCGTCGATCGCGCCGGCCGCCTCCTTCATGACGTGTGCAGCGCCGCTGGCCACCCTCGGTTCGGATAGCGTACTGCTTTGGCTGCGCCGCGCCGTCGCACCACAGTTGCTGGCCAGTTTGCCGTCGCCGCTGGGCTTCCTCCAAGCGCAGGGCAGCGCGCGCTCGCAGAGAGGTGACCAACACAGGAAGGGGCGTGACGAGGTCTTCGACTGCCGGTACGTTGTCGTTACCGATGCCCGGCATCAACCATGCAACACAAGTTCGTCAATTCGAAGCCAGCGATCAGTGTTCCGACGACCACGGACATGCGCCGGGTTTGGCGTGCCGATCGCTGCGTACACGACAGCAGTGCCGTCGAATACCTGCATTGGATAAGGCGATTCCGCGCCTACTGCGCCGAACGCGGGCTTGATGAGCGTAGCGAACTGACGTTAAGCGGAGCGCGTCGATTCATTGCTTGGTATGGGCGTCGGAGGCAACTCGAGGCCACCCAGTTGGGCAGCGCACGCACTGCGCTCTACGCGTTGACCCGCGTGTACGTGGTGTTGGGGATACCGCTTCCCGCGTGGCGCAAGCCAGTGGGCGTTCGCCCCCCGGCGTCGGCGCTGCTACGAGCGTACAGCGACCACCTCGCGCGCCAGCGTGGCAACCCCGCGCCGACCGTGCGCAAAAGGTTGAACCAAGTCGACAGAGTATTGGAGTACCTCGCTCGTCGAGGTAAGACCTGGCGAACGATGACGCTACTCGACATCGATGAGTTCTTGATCGAGTTCTCGCACCGATACGCACGATCGACGACAGCCGATATTGCTGGCGGCATTCGGTCTTTTGCACGATTCCTGCTTGCCACGGGGCGCATCTCGCTCGATCTGGCAGACGCAGTGGTCTCACCTGTTCGGCCTCCAAGATACGCGCAGCCGCGACGGGCGCTGCCATGGGAGGACGTGCAATGCTTGCTTCGAGCAGTGGACACGTCGTCGGCCCGGGGCCTGCGAGACCATGCGGTGTTGCTAATGATGTGCACATACGGATTCGGCGCCGGCGAGGTCATCCGCTTGCGGCTTGAAGACATCGACTGGGGCACCAACACGCTGACGGTAGTGCGGCCGAAGACTGGCGTTGCCTTCACCTTGCCGCTGCTGCCTGCCGTTGCCAAGGTGCTAGCGCGCTATCTGCGGCACGGGCGACCGCCGCACACGCCGACCAGGCACCTGTTCGTGCAAATGAAGATGCCGTTCGATCCCCTGACGGCCTCCTCAGCCGTCCGGCACATTCTCATCAAGCATGCCCATGCAGCCGGTATCGAAGCCCAATACCTCGGCAGTCACGTCTTGCGCTATTCGAATGCTGCGCGGCAACTCGATGTGGGCACACGCCCCAGGGTCCTCTCCGATTTGCTCGGTCACCGCGATTCCGAATCGATCTCGGCGTATGTGCGAATCGCCACCGAGTCGCTGCGCGAAGTGTCGCTGCCGGTACCATCATGAGGACGATTGTGACGGCTGCAGAGCTCGGTCGTGACGCGCAGGACTTCTTGCGTTTCAAGCGAGCCATGGGGGCGGACTACGGCCGAGGAGAATTCGTCATCAATCGCTTCGTCCGTTTCGTTGCGCGGCATTGGGGGGATCGCGGCGAAGTGGCACTCGACGTCGCCGTGGCGCGCTGGACCACACGAATTGCTGGGCGCAAGGCCGTGACCGTGGGCCTTGAGTTCGGCGTTGTTCGCCAACTGTGCCTGTATCGCCGCCGCCGTGATCCGTCGAGCTATGTTCCGGAGCATGCGCTGGCGCCTGTCAAGGTGTCGAGCTTCCAGCCTTACATCTTCTCGCATGACGAAGTGCGCCAACTCCTCGCGGCCGCCACTTCCCATCACGGGCGATTCATCTGGGGTCCCATGCTGCGCACCTTGGTCCTGGTGCTCTACTGCACGGGAATGAGGTTGGGCGAAGCCGTGCGGCTGAGGATGGTGGATGTCGATCTCAAGCGCGGCACGTTGCTGGTTCTGCACAGCAAGGGGCGCTCCCGCATTGTGGCGATCCGTCCCGACTTGGTAAGCGAACTCTCCCGCTACCTTGAAGCGCGCCAGCAATTGCTTGCCAACAATCAGCGGACCGATCCGGCCGCACTGTTCCTGCGCAAGGATGCTTCGCCGTTGACGGTCAAGTCCGCCTCGGATGCACTTCGAAGAATTCTGCGCGACCTCGGCATGAAGCCGAAGAGCGGACGGGCTGGCGCGCGGCCGTACGAGTTCCGTCATGCCTTCGCGGTGCATCGACTCACGGCGTGGGCAGTCGAAGGGATCGACGTGCAAGCCAAGTTGCCATGGCTGTCGGCATATCTGGGCCACCTGAACGCGCTCGGAACCGAGGTCTACTTGAAGGCGACACCTCAGTTGCTAGATTTGGCCAGCAGCCGCTTCGAAGATCATCTGCACCACGCGCGGCGGCCGCGATGAGCAGCGTCGCGCCGCACGCGCTGTTTGCTCACGTCGAGTCGTTCTTCACCGAGTACCTTCCGCGTCAACGCGGTGCCAGTGTTCATACGGTGCGGGCCTATCGGGACGCCCTGAAGTTGCTGTTCGAATTCGTCGCGCAACGCAAACGTCGCGACTTCTCCTCGATCGAATTGAGCGACCTCAACGCCGAAACGATTGGGCACTTCCTCGACCACATTGAGACTGCGCGATCGAACTCAGCCAACACACGCAACTGTCGGCGCGCTGCGATCCGCAGCTTCTTCAAGCACTTGGTTCGCAACGACCTGGCGCACTCGCAGCAGTATGCCCGCGTGCTGGCAATTCCCTCCAAGAAGGCACGCCAGCGTCCCGCCACTTACCTCGAGGCCGACGACGTTCGCGCGATCCTTGGCAAGCCCGATCGGCGCACTGCCGATGGTTGGCGCGACTACACGCTCTTGCTGTTTCTTTACAACTGCGGCGCTCGCGTCAACGAAGCCATAGACGTTCGCTGGAACGACCTGCACTTGGCTGCACCGCGACAGGTACGCCTGCGTGGCAAAGGCAAGAAGGAGCGGTTGCTGCCGCTGTGGCGCGAGACCGCCGATGCGCTGCATCGACTGAACGGCATGGTGGTGACGTACGATCAGCAGCGCGTCTTCCTCAACCATCAGGGCCAGCCGTTGACGCGCGATGGTGTCGCCTACATTCTGCACAAGCACGCGTCAGCGGTTGCGCGCGAGCGCCCAGCGCTCGCCAAGAAGAGGGTCACGCCACACGTTCTACGGCACTATCTACCCTTCCTGACTATGTCTGGCAATGCGCGCGGGTTGCGCGGCATCCTGGGGGATCTTGCAGGCCGCGATCGCGGCATCACGCGACATAGTTTCCCGGCCCTTATAGGCCGTTCAGGAAGTCCAGCAGACGGTCGGTTGGCTTGTATCGGCTTGGTTTGCCGGGTAGCGGTGTCGCCTTGGCCAGCGCCTGTTCCTTCATGGCAAGGGATGCGTCCAGATAGATCTGGGTGGTCTCGACGCTCTCGTGGCCGAGCCAAAGGGCGATCACGGATCGATTCACGCCGGACTGGAGAAGGTCCATGGCCATGGTGTGCCTCAAGCGGTGAACAGTGACACGCTTTTGCAAGAGCGACGGGCAGGCTCTCGATGCCGTCGTTCGATGCTTGTTCAGCAGGTATTGCACGCCGTGAACGCTCAGGCGTTCACCCTTGGCGCTGGGAAAAAGGATCTGCCCGTCACCACGCTGATGCTCGCGCAACCAGGCCTTCAGTACGGCCAGCGTAGGCTTGGCAATGGGTGTGCAGCGCTCCTTGCGCCCCTTGCCGAAGACCCGCAAGTGCGCGCCCGCTCCGAGGATCAGATCCTCACGCTTGAGGCCGGTCATCTCCGAAAGCCGCAAACCCGTTTGCACAGCCACCAGCATGAAAGCGTGATCACGCCGGCCGGACCAGGTGCGCTGATCTGGAGCGGCGAGCAGAGCGTCGACCTCGGCACGTTCGAGAAACGGGACCAAGGTCCGCGTGTAGCGCTTGCTGGGGATGGCCAGTACACGTTGAATCTGCGCGGAATGCGTAGGTGCTTCGAACGCGGCATAGCGGAAGAAGGAATGGATCGCGGTGAGCCGCAGGTTGCGACTTCGAACACTGACGCCATGGTGCTTCTCCAAGTCGTCGAGGAACTTCACGATCAAGGGGGCGTCGACCTCCGTGAGGCTCAGCCGTGACGGTGGTTTACCCAGTCGCTTCTGGGCGAACTTCAAGAGCTGGCGGAAGCTATCGCGATAGGAACTGATGGTGTGCGGACTGGCTTGGCGCTGCTGCATCAGGCGCTGAGTGAAGAAACGCTCGAGCAGCGGAGCAAAGCTGGCGGAATTGATCATGTCCGATCCTCCCAGCACCGTTCGAGCCGACGCATGGCCTCACGCATCAGCTCCGGGGATCCGCTCAGATACCACTGCGTATCTTCGACGTGCACATGTCCGAGGTAGGCCGACAGCACAGGCAGGAGGCGCTCAGGATCCTCGTCGCACTGATACCAGCGCACGAGCGTATTCGTCGCGAAGCGATGCCTCATGTCATGCAGGCGAGGTCCGCGGCTGTCGGAGGGACCGCGCAGGCCGATCTGTCGAGACAGGGCGTAGAAGGTTCGGTGAACTTCTCCGGCATCCAGACGATTCCCCCAGCTCGAAACGAACAGATAGGAAGACACAGGACGGTCTGCCCAATGACGACTTCGTCTGACGAGGTACCGCTCGAGCACCTTGCAGGTGGATGCATGCAAGGGCACGAGACGATCCTTGCCCAACTTGGTACCGCGGATCGTCAGGACGGCGGCTCGCAGATCGACGTCTCGAAGTTCGAGGTTGAGTGCTTCGCCCAGCCGCAGGCCTGAGACGCTCAGAAGCCCGTACAAGCAGTGAAAGATCCACGGCCTCAGCGCGCCGCGTTCGTATCGGTACGTCATGTCAAGCGCGGCTTGCAGCAAGCGCTCGATCTCGTCGTCCGAGTACAGATAGGGCCGTGCCCGCTGTGGCTGGAACGGTAGCAAGCCCTGCGGCGGGATCTGCGTGCGCGGATCCGTCGCACTGCGATAGCGGGCGAACCCGCGAATGACGCTCAAGCGTTGCGCCCAATAAGCTGGTCGAGCGCTTCTGGGCTGTTGTGCCCAGGCAAGAGCTAGCTTCGAGGTGATGTAGGTCGCGCGGTGCTGATGCATATAGGCGACGAAATCGAGCAACGCCTTGCCCGCTTCCCTGAGCTTGAAGCCCAGATCGCGTCGCATGCGCAAATATTCTTGAACGGCCTGCGAGAGGGTGTTCATGGCGTACTCCCTGGCCACGGCAGAGCCAGGCTGCGCAATGCCTCGATGTCCACCTTGGTGTAGATGGTCGTGGTCTGCGGATGACGATGGCCCAGAACGTCCCCGATCTCTCCGAGCGAAGCACCTTGACGCAACATCTCGGTGGCAAGGCCATGGCGAAACTGATGGGCACCCAGAGACGGGGTATCGACCCCGCAGCGCTGCAGCGACCGCCGGATGATCGAGCCAATGCCGCAGGCCCCCCTAAAGCCGCGAACCGGCGCCTTCGCTCGCAGAAACACGAATCGGCTGGCGCTGCGCGGTCGGCCGTCCTGCAAATAAGCTGCAATCGCTTCGCCGACATCTGCAGGCAGCGGCAGTTCGTTGCGACGCCCGCTCTTGCCGTGCACGGTCAACTGCCCGGCCTCCCAGTCAACATCATCGAGCGTGAGCAACGCAACTTCGCCTGAGCGCAATCCCAGTCGGGCAAGCAGGAGCAGGATGGCGTAGTCGCGGCGTCCAGTCCCGTTGCGCCGATCGATGCTGGCCAGCAGCTGACGGACCTGATCCGGAGTGATCGCGCGCGGGATCGTCGTCATCGACCAGTTGGCCACGACGGGCACGGCGGCGGCCAGATCCAGATCGACCTCCCCGATGTAGCGGGCATAGCGCAGGAACGAACGCAGAGCAGTCGTCATGAGCTTCGCTCGCTTCCGGTGCAGCCGCGGTGCCTGCTGTCGCACGAAGCGCAAGACTTCGGAGGCGCTCAAGCAAGAGAGTTCCACTGGCTTGGCGCGGAAACAATGCCGCAGAAAGTCACGGACGAACGGCACATAGTTGACGATCGTGGCGGTGGCCAAGGCGCGTCCCTCGCGCAGGTACACCTCGTATGCGTCTGCACAGCGATCAATCGAGCTTCGTTCGTGAACGGCCTGTTCGGCGGGACTCACGCCCTCGCGCCGCAGAAAGTCCATCAGGTGCGTGAGCGCTGCGCGATCACCAAGGCAAGGCCGGCGACGTCGAGCGCGATATCGCAAGTACCGCGTGACATGACCCGAGGTAATGCCTTCTGGTGTCACCGCGCGTTGACCGAGCCACCGGCTGAAACACGCACCGATTAGAACCTGACGGCGAATCGAACCGGTGGCATACCCCAGCGCACCCAACGAGTTTGCGAACGAAGCGAAATACCCCGCAAGCGGCCCTTCCGGCGCCCGAGACAGAACCAATTGGCTGCTGACGGCGAAGGTCATGGTGGACTCCTTGCCCCGCACGAGGGCTGTTGCAAGGGTCCAAGACTATGTCGGGTTCGTCCTTCCAATGTCAGCAGAGCACGAGGCCATCAGCCGCACTACCAGACATAGTCAGGTAGGGTAGATAGTGCCGTCTACCTCTTCAGCGACGTAGACGGCACAGTTGTGCCGTCGCCTTGCTGCAGTCGGGGACCGACGTGACGGTAATCCGTGACTACCTTGGCCACGCCAGCGTCGCAACCACAAGCCGATACATCACCACAAACCTCCAGATGAAGCGCGAGGCGATGCAATCCTTCTGGACGCATGCAGGACTCGAACGCTCGAATGCCAAGCCGTGGAAGCCGAAGCCAAATCTGCTCGCGTTCTTGCAGTCCCTCTGAGCCCACGGGATTTATGCGGGGTCGCTGCGGGCCGATGGCCGCGTCGCAACTGCATGTCGCTCTCGTCACTCAAGATAAAACGGCACCCCAGATACTGCAGAGAGTCTTTAGCCGAGCGGCTGCGGCGCGCAGTCGTTGTTTCGAGAAGACGCGCCTCGTCCGCGGGCGGTTGGCTAAAGATCCCGTTGAACTGAACCGCCCGCGCGGCGGTGGTGCTATGGGAATTGAATCAGCACCGACCTGTTGAAGTCGCATGGACCTGCGGTGTCAGGGCTGCCCGGTTGATTCTGAATTTGAGGGCGAGCGGCAGTGACGTGTGCGATGGGAGGGCCATGTGCGTGTACGGACTGATCTCTTCATCGATCATTGGTGCGTGCACGCAAAGGGGGACCTGTCGCTGTGCGCGACGCGGCGAGAAGTGCTGGCACTGACGGTTCGAGATCGTGTTCATGGTGGCGCGGACGGCGGCCCCCGGGGCAAGGTTCCCGGCAGGAAGGATTCGATGCGCACCATCTGGCCACGTCCGCAATGCGGGCAGTCGCGCAGCGACAGGCCCGTGAGGCGCTGGTAACGGTCCCGGTAGTCCAGCGCTGCATCGGGCAACTCGACGACCGGCGCAGGTGCCGCCAGCAATTGCCGACAGTGGTCGAGCTTGATCTCGCGGTAGCGGTTGGCCAGCAGGCCGTAGTGGCGAATGCGCTGGAAGCCGGCCGGCAGTACATGCAGCAGGAAGCGACGAACGAACTCCTGCGCGTCCAGGCACATGACCTTGCGACGCGACTCGTGACGGTAATCCTTCCATGCAAAGACAACCCGACCGTCGGCGAAGTCGATCAGACGGTTGTTGGAGATCGCCACCCGATGGGTGTAGCGCCCGAGGTAGTCGAGGACCTGCTGCGGGCCGCCGAACGGCGCCTTGGCGTATACGATCCACTCGGCATCGGCAACCGGCGCCAGGTAGCGGGCGAAGGAATCGGGATCCTGCAGCGCCACAAGGCTGTTGAAGAAGCGCAGTTCTCCCTCGTCGAAGGCCTGCCGCAACTGCGTCAGGAACAGGCGCCGGAACAGCCGCGACAGCACCCGCACCGGCAGGAAGAAGCCCGGGCGGCAAGCGATCCAGCGCCGGCCATCCGGAGCCATCCCGCCGCCCGGCACGACGCAATGCAGGTGCGGGTGATGCAACAGGTTCTGGCCCCAAGTGTGCAGGATGGAGATGAACCCGATCTCGGCGCCCAGGTGCCGGCGATCGGCGGCGATGGTGCGCAAGGCCTCGGCGGTGGCGTGGAACAGGATGTCGTAGACCACGGCCTTGTTCTGGTACGCGATGGCGGCAATCTCCTGCGGCACGGTGAAGACAACGTGGAAGTACTCGACTGGCAGCAATTCTGCCTGCCGATCTTCGAGCCACTGCGCGCGAACCAGCGACTGGCACTTCGGACAGTGTCTATCCCGACAACTATTGAACGCGATGCGCTGGTGGCCGCAGGCATCGCACTGCTCGACGTGGCCGCCCAGCGCCGCCGTTCGGCAGCGCTCGATGTTGCGCATGACGCGGCGCTGCCCAGCGCTGATCGCGTCAGCGTGGTCCTGACGGTAGGCAGGCCCGACTTGGCGGAAGATGTCCGCCACTTCGAGCCCGGTGGCTCGCATCGCCGCCGGCTCAGAACACCGGGGGCGGAGACGGCTCGGACGGTAGCGGCGGGACCTCAGGCAACAAATCCAGCGGACTGGTCGTCGCGCACACCGTGCTGGTCGCTATCTTCAGGTATCGCGAGGTGGTGGCCAAGCTGCGGTGGCCGAGCAGAAGTTGGATGCGGCGCACATCGGTGCCGGACTCCAGCAGGTGCGTGGCAAACGCATGCCTCAGAGAGTGCGGGGTGATTGGCTTGGTAATGCCGGACGCACGGTGTGCCTTGTGGCACGCCAACCCAACGGCGCTGGTCGAGATGGGGTGACCTGGGATGTCGCCCGGAAACAGCCACGTCCTGGGACGCACGACCTTCCAGTATTCGCGCAACGCCTGCAGCAATCGCGGCGACAACATGACGTATCGGTCCCGGCGGCCCTTGCCTTGATCGACCCTGACTACCATGCGCTGACTGTCTACGTCGGTCACCTTCAGATGCGTGACCTCCGATATGCGCAGGCCGGCGGCATAGGCGGTCGTAAGAATCGTGCGCTGCTTCAGGCTGTCGACGCACGCCAGGAAATGCAAGACTTCCTCCGGGCTGAGCACGATTGGAAGCTTGAACGCCTTCTTGGGCATGGGGATGTCGTCGGGCGACCACTCGCGCTTGAGCGTCACCTTGTACAGAAAACGTAGCGCTGAGGTCGCGATGCTGATTGAGCTTGGAGCAAGTTTGCGGGTCGTCGTCAGATGGACCTGGTAGGCCCGCACCTCCTCTGGTCCGAGTTCGGCAGGCGAGCGGTGGAAGTGTCCCGCGTAGAGCGAGGCCTGTTGCAGGTAGGACAGTTGGGTGTTCTCGGCGAGATTGCGAATGCCCATGTCTTCGAGCATCCGCTGGCGTAGCGGTGTCATGGCGAAGCTCCTTTGCAAGTGGAACGGATGAAGTGCTGCGAACAGCAACTGCATCGTTCCCCATCGGGACTTCACCGGAAATGCGCCCGGCCAGCGGGTGCGCGCGACACCGCCGATCAGGCACTACCGCGTCAGCGGTTTAGTTCAGTGCACCTTATCTGGAGCCCCAGATAAGGTGCATGCAAGGAGACCCTTTGTGAAAGCCGAAGAGGCGATCCCGAAGGCGGCCCGGTCACCGGACCACTTGGCCACACGGTTCATCAGACTCATCGGCAAGCTCTATCGTGCCGAGGCGCTGGCCAAGGACTGGACGTCAGAGCGCCGTCATCGGCTGCGTCAGCGCTACAGCGCCGCAGTGGTCAAGCAGATCGAAGAGTTGCTGCTCAAGCACCTGCACGCCGTCGCCCCAACGAGCCTGCTGGGTGACGCGCTGCACTACCTGCACGGGCAGTGGCCCAAGCTCATCCGCTTCCTGGACAACGGGACCTGGCCGCTGGACTCCAACCCGGTGGAAAACGCCATCAGACCATTCGTCGTTGGACGCCGCTCATGGCTCTTCGCCGACACCGTCGGCGGTGCGAACGCAAGCGCCAATCTTTATTCACTCATCGAGACGGCCAAGGCCAACAACGTCGAACCGTATCGCTACCTCGTCGCTCTGTTCAAGAAGCTGCCACTGGCGCAAACGGCCGATGACTACGAGGCGCTGCTGCCTTGGCGCATCGCACTGGCCGACGCCTGAGCGCGTGCTTCAGAACGGCGCGAAGACGAACGCGGCCTGCGCTTCGCGGCGCTGCTGGCGTTTGAGCCAGCGCTTGGTCGCCGCCGCGTCGCACAGCATGCGCAGTTCGCGTTGCTGCTGGTCGAGTTCAGCGCGCCATTGGCGACTCGTCTGCTCGAGCACGAGACCCAGCTTGCGCGGATTGACACCCCGGCCAGGCTCCAGACCAAACTCCATGCAGAACTCCACCTCGACGTGTTCGAGTTCGGCCTTGAGTTCGGCCAACTGCTCGCCCAGAACCTTGTTGTAGTGCTTCAGGCGCTGCTCGCCCGCATTGGCGATATGGCTCGCGTCGATCTGTTCGATCTGCAGTTGCAACTCCAGCAGCGCGAGCAGATCGTTGGACTCATAGGCTTGGTTGACGCGCTGCATCAACGCCGTCTTCGCCTCGCGTTGCCGCTCGTCGGGTTCGCGGTCCGGGTGCAAGGCGCTGGCCAGCTTGCGATAGACCTCGCGCACCGACTGCGTGGCCTGTCGTGCCTCGGCCTCGCGCCGCTGCTGAGCCACGCTCTTGCGTCGACGGCCGGCCTTCGCGCCGCGCTGAGCTTCCTGCGACGCCACCTGTTCCTGCAAGCCTTGATGCAGGCGTTCCAATAGTTGCGCATCCGAGTCGATGCCTTCGTCGTCGCCCAGGTCGAGGCCGGTCATCGCCTCGGCCAGGCCCTTCATCGCCAGCATCCTCTCGCGCTGCTCGGTGTCGAAGTCCACCTCGGCATGCTTGTCGAACAGCGCCTTGAGTTCCGAGTCGTCGCCGCGTGCGTCAAGCATTTCACCAGCCGCCTCGCACAGCAATTCGCGCAGCGTGCCGCGCTCGGCGTGGGTCCAGTTGCGTTGCTCAAGCGCTGCATCCAGCGCCCACACCCACTGCCTGTGGCCGGCAAGTAGTTCGGCTTGCAACGGCTTCAACACTTCAACATGCGCCTGACGATACGCCGCAGTGTTCTCGTTCCACGCCGCCAGGGTCTGCCGCGCCTGCTCGATCTGCCGGATCAGCGTATTGAACCGCTTCTGCGAGGGCGTCAGCGCCGGGCCAGCGGGGGTAGATGAGACTTGAAGTGCATCGATATGCGACACAGCCTGCTCCAAAGTAGACGATGACCGGTATTCTCGTACGGCACCGCCGCGCTGCTGCTATCGAAGGCATGGAGCCAGAGCAAGAACGCGGATGATTGATCGCTTACACATCAACTACTTCCAACCCTCGTTCAAGCTGAAGTCCAAGACGCGCGACGGCGCCCGCGTGCACAAGGTCTACTTCGCGCCGGCGACGCCGTGTGAACGGCTTATCGCCCACAGCGGTGTTGAGCCGGCGGTCAAAGAGAAGCTGTCGGCGCAATTCAAGCGACTCGACCCGGTGCGGCTGCTGCAGGAAATCCGCAGCGCACAGCAGACGTTGAGCGAGATCGCGGCCCACGGCGTGCCGACGGAAGTGAACTCGAGAAGTGCAGCCGATGTTGCAACGTTTCTTCAAAGCTTGTCGTCAGCCTGGACCCAGGGCGAAGTACGTCCGACGCATCGCAATCAGCCCAAGGCCAAACACTGGTGGAGGACTCGGACCGACCCGTTCGCCGACGCGTGGCCAGTCATTGAAGGGTGGCTGATCGCGGAGCCCTCGATAGCGGCCAAGGCCTTGATGGCTCGTCTGGTCGCGATGGTGCCAGAGATTTACGACGGCAAGGCGCAGTTGCGGACGCTACAGCGCCGGGTGAAGGCCTGGCGCTGCGCGCGCATCACCGAAATGGTCCTGGGCGGTCTCCGCAAGGCTGATGCAGTGGCGGCCGAAGTCTGAACGCAGTCGATCACCTTACGCGATGCCGAGGGGGCCGGGCGCCTCGCGCCCGGCAGGCCATGGACATGTGGACGATGCGCCTGCGGCGCACCGGCTGCGACCGTGGACAACGCGCCGCTGCGCGGCTGCGTTGCCCACCGCCGCACCCTTCGCCCACATGCCCACAGCCTTCAACTAAACGCGAGTTCCCCGCTCTCTGTAGTCACTCCAACGACGGCAAGTACTTGTCGCCGCTGATGAATCCTCCTCTGCGGAGGATTATTTCGGTTGATACATGTAGTCACTAAAATGACTTGCATTATTCACATCTTTCGACTAGATTTCTCTTCATGGCAGCTCGTACCGGCACCGCTCACGTCGTCACTACGACGCGCACCTACAAGGACCAGGTCTATCGCACCCACCTGCTGCGCCGCAGCTACCGCGAGGACGGCAAGGTCAAGAACGAGACCCTGGGCAACCTGTCGCACCTGCCCGACGAACTCATCGAGATCATCCGGCGCTCGCTGCAGGGCGAGACCTTCGTGCCCGCGGCCTCGGCGTTCCAGATCACGCGCTCGCGCCCCCACGGCCATGTGCAGGCAGCAAGCGCCGCGATGGCCGGCCTGGAGATAGCCTCGCTGCTGGCCTCCAAGCCGTGCCGCGAACGCGACCTGGTGCTGGCGATGGTGGCCGCGCGCATCGTCGCCCCGCACACCAAGCTGGCCACCACCCGCTGGTGGCACACCACGACGCTGGCCGAGGACTTCGGCGTCGCAGACGCCGACGCGGACGACCTGTACGCGGCGATGGACTGGCTGCTCGAGCGCCAGGACCGCATCCAGAAGAAGCTCGCCGCGCGCCATCTGAGCGCTGGCGCCCTGGTGCTGTACGACCTGTCCTCCAGCTACTTCGAGGGCAGCTGCTGTCCGCTGGCCAAGCTCGGCTACAGCCGCGACGGCAGGAAGGGCATGCTGCAGGTCAACTACGGCCTGCTCACCGATGCGCGCGGCTGCCCGGTGGCCGTGTCGGTGCATGAGGGCAACGTGGCCGACAGCCAGACCTTGCTGCCCGAGGTCCAGCGGCTGCGCGAGGACTTCGGCGTCGAGCAACTGGTGATGGTGGGTGATCGCGGCATGATCTCCAACAAGGCGATCCAGGAGATGCGCGAGACC
>NZ_JASZYG010000027.1 GCF_030317105.1 Variovorax brevis | reverse complement strand
GCCCAGACCCGCAACGCTCGCCCGCCGCACGACGAACGAGTGATTCACCACGTTGGAGAACAAGGCGTGGGTTCCCGCGAAAGGAAAGACGAACAGGCCCAGCACGGTCCGCGCGGGGTTCTCCGGACTCGTGAACGCGAAGAGATCGCTGAGGTCGGCTGCCGGATCGCCGATGGACCTCGGCCCGTCCACGTGGTCAGACATCGCTCGCTCCTGCGGGCTGTGCGCGCGGCAGCTTCACGGCTGCTCCTCGCGTATCCATGGGCTTGTGCCCTTGCGCGCGTTCGGTGGTCCGCCAAAGGGAGTGACGCGGCCCGGCTCTTCGGGAATCGACTTCAGGTATTCCACCAGTTCCCAGCGCTGCGCATCCGTGAGCAGCGGGCCGATCACGCCGTTGCCGCGCGGGCCGTTCTCGAAGGAGTGACCGGCGTTCGAGTTGCCGCGCAGGCTGGTGTCGAGCAAGAAGCTGCCGCTCTTGCCGCTGGTGTCCAGCCCGACCTTGACCGGATCGAACTCGCGCCCAACATAGAACTTCTTCGTGCGCTCGCTGGCCGGGATCAGCATCTCGTACAGGTTGGGTACCGAGCCGTTGTGCAGGAAGGGCGGCGTGGACCAGACGCCATCGCGCGGAGCGGCCTTGTAGCGGGCCACCCGCGGCGGTGGTGGCAGGGGCAATTCGCGATAGCCGTGCAGTTCGGGCGACTGCGCCTCGGCCGGCGGCAACTTCGACAGCGCCTTGTCCAGCACGATGTTTTGCAGCACGAGGTAGAGCGCGCCGGTGGGGATGATGGGCTGGTCCTTGAAAGGCGGCGGCAGGTAGGGCGCGAGGTGGCCGGTGACGGCGTAGGGACGCAGGTTGTCGAACTGGCCCGCATCGGTGCCCACGTATTTCTGCGGCACCAGCCCCACTTCGAGAAAGCGCTTGCCGTACTTGTTGGGTTCGGTCCAGGTGTAGGGCCAGGCGTTGTGGCAGCTTGCGCAGTGGGCGGCGAACAGCTTCTTGCCGGCGGCGGCCTTCTGCCGGTCGATGCGCCCGAAGACCTCCTCGGGCCACGCGGGCGGCGCCAGCCGCGTGAGCTGGTTCTCCATCGCCTGGAGGTTGGCCAACTGTGCATTCGAATCGAAGAGTCCTTCCTGCGGCGTTTTGGAGTGCAGGTTCATGGGCATGAACACGCCCATCGCCTCCGTCAGGTTGCGCCCGATCGGGTCTTGCTGGGTCGCGCGCCACTGAGTCCACGAGCCGTGCGGCGCGTTCCACAGGAAAGGCGGCTTGGTTGGCGCAAGCGGCGTCGACCAGTTCTCGGGAATGCCCGTTTCCGTCGCCGTGACGCGGTTGACGATCGAGGCGATGGCATCGATGCGCGCCGGGCCCCAATGGATGGGCGTCGACAGCGTGCGCGTGCGGTATTGGCGGATCGGCACGGCCTCGCGTTCCATGCGCTTGCCCAACTCGCCCTTGGCGTCCGTGCTCGTGGCACCGAGGCGCGCCGCCAGGCGTTCGAGCTTCTGCGGATCGGACAGGGTGGCCTGCACGGCATCGTCGAGGGCGCTGACGTAGGCCATCATGTCGAAGGTGTTGCCAACACCACCGTCGATGCGTATGCGCTTGCCCTGGTAGTTGAGCTGGCCGTTGTGGCAGGCGGCGCACGTCAGCCCCAACTGGATGTCGTTCACGCCGGCGCCTCTTGGCACCACAGTCTTGCTCAGCCCGATCGGCAGCGCATCGGGATTGGTCGACGGGTTCGCGGCCTGGGTGATGAGCCCGTAGCGGTTGCTGTTGGCATCGGAGCGGAACAACTCCTGCCCGCCTGCCACCTCCAGGTTCAGGAAGATGTCGTAGGACATCACGGCCGAGCCCTGCGAGGCCTGGTAGTACCAGGCGCGGTCATCGGCGGACCAGCCCTGCTTGAGGTAGATGACCTCCCCTGGCGCACTGGCCGCCGGCTGCGCCCCCAGCCCGCTCGCCAAGCCCAAGCCCAGGCCCAGAACGAGCGGCGCCATGGTGAAACCAACGACCCGCCCGGCAATGCTCGAAGTCGCGCGCATGCTGACCTCCTCGACCAACTCGGACTCCCTTGCCCTGACCCGATATGCGAGGGGCATTCTGGTGTGCCGATGCGCGCCGGTCGATCCCGGGTGCCACGTGCAACACGTACGTGGCTGACGAGCCGCCTAATCCGCGCGAAAGCCCGACTGGCGGATGACCGGACCCCATCGCGCGATGTCCGCCGACATGATGGCCGCGAGTTCCTCCGGCGTGGTCCCGGTGGGCTCGAGGCCATAGTCGAGAAGCAGCCGCTGGGTCTCTGGCGAATGCAAGGCCGCGACCAGCGCCTGCGACCAGGCATCGATCACCGGCCTGGGCGTCTTCGCAGGCGCGAAGATGCCGGCCCAGCCAATCGCCTGCACCGTGGGATAGCCTTGCTCCACGAAGGTGGGCACCTCCGGCAGTCGTGGCTCGCGCTTCACGCCCGAGGTTGCGAGGATGCGCACGCGCCCCGCCTTGTGCATCTCCACGAGGTCGGAAATGCTGGAGATGCCGGCCGGGATGGTCGCGCCGATCAGGTCAATCGACATGGGTGCGAATCCCTTGTACGCTACGTGCGTCATGTCGGTTCCGACGGCCCTGGAGATCATCACACCCAGGAAATGCGGAAGGCTTCCCGCGGCAGGCGTTCCATAGAAAGCCTGCGACGGATGGGACTTCATCCATTCCACAAAGTCAGGAAAGGACTTTGCAGGGTGGTCGGCGGGAACCGCGAAGGCAAAGCAATAGCTGGCAATCTGCGTAACGGGGGCAAAGTCATGTGCCGCGTCGTATTGCACGTCCTTGAAGGTCATTGGCGCCAGCACCGGAACCGCAATGGGTAACAGCGCCACGATGGACCCGTCCGGCGTCGCGTTCTTCAGGGCCATGGCGCCCACGCGACCGCCGGCCCCGGGCCGTTCCTCGACGATCACCGCCCGGCCGAGCGGGCCGCGAACCTGCTCTGCGAGATGCAGCGACACCGCCCGCGCCGATCCCCCTTCGAAAGCCAGCAGGATGCGGGCCGGGCTTGCGCTATTGGCCTGTGCCGTTGCATTCGCGCCGAGGCCGCAGCAGGCAGCCGCCAGGACCCCGGAAAAGATCCAACCCAGACGCATGGAAGTTCTCCCGGTGAGATTGCACCTTCGTCGCGCGGACGGCTCGCGATTATGAAACGTGCAGGCCCATGACGGCACAGGCTTTTTCAACCGCTGCGCAGGCTTCGACGCAGGAATTGCTGCGTTTCGAGCGTTTGCTGTCCGAAGTGTCGGCTGCCTTCATCCATCTGCCGGCCAAGCACGTCGACCGCGCCATTGACGACAGCCTGGAGCGCATCGTCGAGACCCTGGGCATCGACCGCTCAACCCTGACCCGCGTCTTCCTGCAGACCGGCCGCATTGAAGTCACGCACTCCTTTGCCCTGGAGGGCGTGCAGCCGGTACCGAGGTCCAGGGCCGCGCGCGACACCAATCCCTGGGCCCTGTCGCAGGCGCTGGCCAACCGCTGCGTCGTCTTTGCCGACCTGGACGAACTGCCGCCAGAGGCCCATCAGGACAGGGAGCACTGGCGCGGGATCGGCCTGAAGTCCCACGTGATGATGCCGATCGTGGTGGCGGGGCAGTTGTACGGTTCGCTCAATTTCGGATGCGTGCGCACCCATCGCAGCTGGCCCGGCGACCTCGTGGCGCGCATGCGCCTGCTGGCTGAAATCTTCGGCAATGCCATGGTGCGCAAACTGGCCCAGGAGGAACTCGACCTGACCATCGGCTTCGAGCGGCTCGCGAGCACCGTCCTCGCCGCCCTCGTGCTGGCCCAGCCGGGCGACGAAAGCGCCATCATCGATCGGGGATTGCGCCAGATCGGCGAGTTCGTGTCTGCCGAGCGGGTGGCGTTGTGGCAACGAACGGCCGATGGCGATCATTTCCGCGCCACGCATCACTGGAATGCCTACGGTTTCGAAGCACCCACCGGGTTCGGCGTGGCGAACAGGCTGCCATGGATCAACGCGCAGATCTCGGCGGGCCGGACAGTGCGGATGGCGCGCCTTGCGGAGTTGCCGGCGGAAGCGTCGATCGACCGGGCCACGTTGCGCGAACTCGACGTGCGTTCTGCGCTCCTCGTTCCGATCGCGATGGCCGGCGTCTATGCGGGAGCGCTTTCCATCGCGAGCATCCAGCGCGAGAACGAATGGCCTGATGCCTTGTTGCCCGGCGTGACGCTGCTCGCCGAAGTCTTCGCCAGCGTGCATGCACGCCGGGCTGCAGAACGACAGAAGCTGGCCGCCGAAGTCGAGGCGGCGCATTGGCGCGAACGCCTGGCCCACCTGGTCCGCGTGCACACCGCGGGAGAAATGTCCGTGGCCCTTGCGCACGAGATCACGCAGCCCCTCGGTGCCATCGAGAACTACGCGCTCGCAGCACGCCGCCGCGCTGCCGCATCCATTCCCGACCTGCCGCGCGTCGTGGACCTGCTGGACAAGGTCATCGGCCAGGCAACCCGCGCGGGCGACGTCGTGAGCCGCATGCGCAGCATGACGCAGCGGCACGAGCTGGATGTCAAGCCGATCGACGTCGAGCGCGCCATCGTCGAGTGCATCGGCATGGTGAAGATGGACTGCGAGCTGCGTGACATCCGGATCCTCTTGAGAACCTCGGGCCCCGCGCCCGTGGTGGTGGCCGACGAGATCCACCTGCAGCAGGTCATGCTCAACCTGTTGCGCAATGCCGTCGAGGCCACCGAGATGGGGCAAGGCACGGTGCGCGAGATCACGGTGACGATCGCGACCACGAACGGCAATGAAGTCCTGGTCGAAGTTGCCGATCGTGGCATCGGCATCGCTCCAGGCGACCTGGAACGCATCTTCGAGGCGTTCTTCTCCACCAAGTCCAGCGGCCTGGGCGTAGGCTTGGCGATCTGCCGAAAGCTGATCGAGGCCCACGGCGGCAAGCTTTGGGCGTCGCAGCACGAGGGCGGCGGCGCCCTGTTCAGCCTGACGCTTCCGGTCGCACCCCATGCAGGCTGAAGACAAGATGCCAGACCCCACCGTGTTCATCGTCGATGACGACGAGGCCTATCGCGACTCCGTGTGCGAGCTGGTGAGCTCCGTCGGACTTGCGACCGAGACCTTCAACTCGGCGCTCGCATTCCTGGAAGCTTTCGACCCCGGGCGCCCAGGCTGCCTGGTGCTGGACGTGCGCATGGCACGCATGAGCGGGCTCGCGCTGCAGGAGCGCCTTGCGGCGATGGGTGCGCGCATTCCCATCGTCTTCATCAGCGGCCATGGCGACATTGCGATGGCGGTCAAGGCCGTGAAGGACGGCGCCGTCGACTTCGTGCAAAAGCCTTACCGCGAGCAGCAACTCCTGGATGCCGTCGATGAGGCCCTGCGCCGGGATGCCAGGCAACGTGCGCCCGTCAACGATCCGCAGCATGCGCTGGCCGAGCGCAGCAAGGCGCTCACCGAACGTGAGCGCGAGGTCATGAACCTGGCGCTCAAGGGCTTGCCAAGCAAGCTCATCGCCAAGGAACTGGGCATCAGCCACCGCACGGTCGAGCAGCATCGCAGCCGCCTGCTCGAGAAGCTGGGGGTCGGCTCGATCAATGAACTGATGCGCGTCAGCCAGGAACGTCCGGCGCCATAACGCCGTGACTGCGACAGCACCACGTACGTGCCGCTCGTGTGCGCCCGGATGGCGCCAGCCATGCCAATGACGAAAATCGCGCCTCAGTTGCCGGAGGGTTCGAATGACTACCTTTTCATCACTTGTATCGCGTATTTGCTTTCTGATTGGCGTGCTTGCCCTGAGTGCTTGCGCCGCGCCCGGCGCGCAGCCGGGCTCCATGTCGGTGCGCCAGGGAACGATCGAACAGATCACACCCACCCAGATCCAGAGCAACCACCATGCCGGCATCGGCGCCGTCGTGGGCGGCCTGGCCGGTGTGGGCATCGGCAGCCTCATCGGCGGCGGAACCGGCCGCGATGTGGCGATGGTGCTCGGCGCGGTCGGCGGTGCGGTCGCGGGAAACGAAGTGCAGAAGAAGCATGACCAGCCCGTGCCTGCCCAGCAGGTCATGGTTCGCACCACCAGCGGCGTGCTGGTGGCGGTGACCCAACCGGTCGTGCCTGGCCTGCGCGTCGGCCAGCGCGTCTACATCGAAGGCAACGGCGAAAGCGCCCGCGTCCTCGCGCAGTAACAGGCGCCGCCCGCTCACGCGCTCTACGTACGTGGCCTGCGTGGCCGTCAGGATGGCTCGCTTGCATGTTGAGGATCACCATGGGAGATCAAGGGAGGGCAACGAACGCGCCATCCGATGAGGGGTCATGCCAACAACCGTCTTTGTCGTTGCTGCCGAGAAGGCCGATCGAAGGTGGATCGCATCGGCGATCGCACCGGCAGCAGACATGGACGCGGTGTTTGTCGACGACGAAGCCTCGCTGCTCGCCAGCCCGCCGTCGGGCCGCAGCTGCGTGATCGCACTGGCCGATGCGGACGAGCACGCGACCCTTGCCTTGGTGCGCGAGTTGAGAAAGCTGGGCACCCTGCTTCCGGTGATCGTGCTGGGCTCGCACACGGCCTTTCGGACCGCCGTGGAAATCGCCCGCATCCCTGCAACTGATTTCCTGGAACGACCTGTGAGCGCGCATCAATTGCGACAGGCCATTCTGGCGGCCTGCCCGGGCGGCTGAGTCAAAGGTCGGCTTGGCAGGCGTGCGGGCTCACAGCCGCTCGAGAACCGTGGCGATGCCTTGTCCGCCGCCGATGCACTGCGTGGACAGCGCATAACGACCCTGCTGACGCGCCAGCAGGGCTGCGGCCTTGCCGGTGATGCGCGCGCCGGTGGCGCCCAGCGGATGGCCGATGGCCATGCCGCCGCCGTCGATGTTCACGGTCGCCATGTCCAGTCCCAGGTCGCGGATGCAGGCCAATGCCTGCGACGAGAAAGCCTCGTTGATCTCCACCACGTCCAGGTCGGCGACGGTCAGGCCGGCACGCGCCAGTGCCTTGCGCGAAGCCGGGATCGGGCCGATGCCCATGATGGCCGGATCGACCCCCACCGTCGCAAAGCTGCGCACGCGCGCCAAGGGTTGAAGGCGTTGGCGCTGCGCAAACGCATCGCTCACGACCAGCACCGCGGCAGCGCCGTCGGTCAGCGGCGACGAGGTGCCCGCCGTGACCACGCCATCCGGCCGGAAGGCCGGCTTCAGGCTCGCCAACGCCTCCAGCGTGGTTCCCGGGCGGATGCAGCCATCGGCATCGACCACTTCGCCATCCGGCAGGTGGATCGGCACGATCTCATCGGCCAGACGCCCTTGCTCGCGGGCAGCGGCGGCCTTCTGGTGCGACTGCAGCGCGAGCCGGTCCTGGTCCTCGCGGTTCACGTTCCAGCGTTGCGCGACGTTTTCAGCCGTCTCGCCCATGGAGATATAGGCGTCGGTGCTCGCCTGCAATTCGGGGTTGGGCGAGAAATGGAGACCGCCCTGCGGCACCATGGTCATGGATTCCACGCCCACGCACAGGAAGGCGTCGCCCATGCCCGCCTCGATCTGTGCCGCTGCGATGTGCACCGCCTGCATCGAGGAACCGCAGAAGCGGTTCACCGTCATGCCGCCCACCGCGTGTGGCAGGCCGGCCAGCAGGCCGACGATGCGCGCCAGGTTGTTGCCCTGCGCCCCTTCGGGGTAGGCACAGCCGAGGATCACGTCCTCCAGCAGCGCCGGGTCCAGGTCCGTGCGCTTGAGCAGGCCTTGCACCACCTGCGCGGCAAGCGTGTCAGGCCGCATCTGCGCCAGGCGGCCCTTGCGGGCAAAGTGAAATGGTGAGCGCGCATAGGCGGCGATGACGGCTTTCATGGTGTTCTCTCCTTGAAGTGATCGGGGCAGGACTTGCAACGTGCTGGCCGGTGCGCGGCGCAACGGTGCGGGTGAAGCGAATGGTGCGGCTTCCTGACAATGTCGTAAATGACGTTTATAGTCATGAATCAGGACATGAACAGAAAGGAAAGCTTGCCATGCGCCGCATCGGTTACGTGCTCCCGGATGGGTTCCAGATCATGGCCCTGGCCACGCAAGCCGCGTTCGAGTTCGCCAACGTGGTGGTGCGCCAGCGCTTCTACGCGGTCGAGAACTACGCGCTCGACGGCGCAGCGCGCGCATCGGCGGGCCTGACCGTCAACACGCAGCGACTCACGGCGCGCAGCAGCGCCGACACCTGGCTTGTGGCCGGCGTCGTCTCGCCGCCATCCATGCCTGTGCCGCCCGAATTTGCGCGGGTGGTAGGCAAGATTGCGGTTCGTGCGCGGCGCATCGCCGGCTTGTGCACCGGCGCATTCGTCCTGGCCGATGCAGGCCTGCTCGACGGACGACGCGCCACCACGCACTGGGCATGGGCCGACGCATTGCAGCAGCGCCACCCCCGGGTGCAGGTCGAGGTCGACCGCATCTACATCGACGACGGATCGGTGTGGACCTCCGCCGGCATGACTGCGGAGCTGGATCTTGTGCTGGCGTTGGTGGAACAGGACCTGGGAGCCGAGGTGGCGCGCTCGGTCGCACGCCAGCTGGTCATGCACCAGCGCCGTTCGGGCGGGCAGTCACAGCACTCCGAGATGCTCAAGCTCGCACCGAAATCCGACCGCATCCAGCAAGCGCTGGAACATGCGCGCCGCAACCTCGCCGGACCTTTGGGCGTGGAACAGCTGGCTGAGGCTGCACGCCTGAGCCCACGCCAGTTCAGCCGCGTGTTCACGGCCGAGACGGGGCAATCGCCAGCCAAGGCCGTCGAGGGGCTGCGGCTCGAAGCCGCGCGGCTGATGATCGAGAGCAGCCGCCATCCGCTGGAAGTGGTGGCCAGGGAAACGGGCTTTCGCGACCGACGCCACCTGCGCGAGGCCTTCCTGCGCGGCTTCGGCACGTCGCCGCAGGCGGTGCGGCGCGATGCGAGATTCGTGCAATGAGTAGCTGCACGGCCTCGTCGCGCTGATTGCGCGTCGCGCGGCGCAAGACCAGGCGCCCTGCCCGCTCAGTGCGGGCGGCGACCCAGCTGAAGCAATGGTTGCGCGCCTGCGCCATCTTGTTGACGAAAGTGCAATGAAGCATTCGCGCGAGTGCTCTTTTTCCATCGACGCCTGCCTTCTAGATTTGGCGTACCGGTCGGAAAAGGAATCGTCATGAAACCCAGCCTGCTCTCAGCATTCGTCCCCGTGTGCATCTTCGCGGCCGCCATGATTCATGGCGCAGGTGCAGATGGCACCACCGTTGACCCGACGCCTTGCGCCACCAAGAGGGTTCTGGCCGACGTGAAAGCCGAACTGGTCCGGTTCACGGGCGCGGGCTCAAGGCCCGACACGCACGTGCTCCGACCAAAGTAGCAAGCCCGCATCACGCCACAGGCCGATTCCAGATCCTCCGGCCCGCACAAAAGTCAGGGCAAGCGCAACAGCACGCCCATGCCGGTTCCTGATCCACCACCAAACCCTCAAGGAAAACTCATGTCGAAAGGAATGATCATGTCCACCACCCTCCTGTGGCCGCGCTGGCGCAGCGCGCTCGTCTCCGCCGCCTTGAGCGTCGTTTCCGCGGCGACGCTTTTGCCAACGGCATCGATGGCGCAAGCCGACACCGACGAAGTGAACCCCATCCGCGCGTTCAAGGTCAACGTTCCCGAGGCCCAACTCGTGGAGTTGCAAAAGCGCGTGAACGCCACCCGCTGGCCCGACAGGGAAACCGTCGACGACCAATCGCAAGGCCCGCAGCTACTCAAGCTGCAGCAGCTCATTCGCTACTGGGGTACCGACTACGACTGGCGCAGGGCCGAGGCCAGGCTCAACGCGCTGCCGCAGTTCGTCACGGAGATCGACGGACTGGACATCCACTTCATCCACGTGCGTTCGCCGCACCCCAACGCCCTGCCGCTGATCATCACGCACGGCTGGCCGGGATCGGTGCTGGAACAGCTGAAGGTCATCGAGCCGCTGACCAATCCGACCGCGTACGGCGGACGTGCGGAAGACGCTTTCGACGTCGTCATTCCCTCGATGCCCGGCTACGGGTTTTCCGAGCGGCCGACACGCACCGGCTGGGACCCCGAGCACATGGGCCGGGCCTGGGACGTGCTCATGAAGCGCCTGGGCTACACGCGCTATGTGGCCCAGGGCGGCGACTGGGGTTCGGTCGTCGCGGACGCGATGGGACGCCAGGCGCCGCCGGGGCTGCTTGGCATTCACGTCAACATGCCTGCGACCGTGCCGAAGGATGCGGCAAAGGCGCTGAACAATGGCGACCCGGCACCCAAGGGCCTGTCGGCCCCGGAAAAGGCGGCATTCGACCAGCTGGACAGCTTCTTCAGGAAGAACGCGGGCTACGGCGCCATCATGGCGACGCGTCCGCAAGCCGTGGGCTATGCACTGTCCGACTCGCCGGCGGGCCTCGCGGCGTGGTTCTACGACAAGTTCTCGCAGTGGACCTACAGCGGCGGCGACCCCGAGCGCGCGCTGACCAAGGATGAGATGCTCGACGGCATCACGCTGTACTGGCTGACCAATACCGCGGTCTCATCGGCCCGGCTGTACTGGGAGAACAACAACAACAACTTCAGCTCGCCGGCGCAGCGAACCACCGAAATCAAGGTGCCGGTGGCAGTGACGGTGTTTGCCGGCGAGATCTATCGCGCGCCCAAAAGCTGGACTCAGCGCGCCTATCCCACGCTGATCTACTTCAACGAAGTCAGCAAGGGTGGCCACTTCGCCGCCTGGGAGGAGCCGGCGCTCTTCAGCGCCGAACTGCGCGCCGCCTTCCGGCCCCTGCGCTGAAGCACGTCACAAGCACCCAGGGAATCATGATGAAGTTCTCCCGCATGGCCATTGCCGCTTCTTTTTTCCTGCTTGCCATCGCCCAGGTGTACGCCGAGGAATACGACGGCGTGCTCCACATCCAGTCGACGCGCAGCCGCAGCGAAGTTCGTGCACAGGCGGTCGAGGCCGCGCACGCCCGCAACCAGAATGCGGACGCAGCCTCGTCCGTGGTGGCCTCCGCGCCGACGTCGCCGCGCGACCGTGCCACCGTGCAGGCCGAAGCAGTCGCCCACGCGCATCGCCCCAATCAGAACTTGCGCGTCGAAGCTTTCGCGAACAGCCGTATTCCGTCCTACTACGACCTGAACAAGGCATCCAGTCAAGCCCATGTCGGCAAGGGCGCGACGCAGCAATGAGCTTGTTCCAGCCATGAAAAAAGGCCAGCGGCTCGCGCCCTGGCCTTTTTTCTTTCTGACGGGCCGGCGCATCCGGCTGGCCTTCCTGCAGGCACGGAAGTCGCCCGATGGAGCGAGTCCCGGCCAGATCACCAACGGATCACGAATTCACTTGCCCTCCAGATTGAGGTTGTGGGCCGCGAAGCGCGCTTCTGCCCGCACGGTGCTGCGATCGATCGAACCGGCCGTCGGAGGCGTCACGCCCTGGCCGTAGCCGTCGGCATAGCGATCGGGACCATGTGCCGTGGCGACGGCATCCGAGCGCACGATGTTGCGGGCCACCGGGTTGGTGGGAAGCGCAGCAACATGAGACTGGGCGCCTTCCGCGTAGGGGTCTTCGCTGTGCGCAGCAGTCACTGCCTCCGCCTTCACTTCAGCGCGGCTTCGAACAGAGTGGATCGTCAGCACACCGTCGTAGGTTTCTGCTTGTGCGCCAACAACGCTCAAAACCGCAAGCGCGGCACCTGCAAGGATCATCTTTGAGGTCTTCATTTCACTTTCCTTTCCGTGGACTTGAAATTCGAATCGGACCCTGGCAGTGGTGCACTTGGCCGATTCACGCAGAACAGCGGAATTGCTGCGCTGTCAGGTTCACGTGGGAACGAAGGTGGTGGCAACAAGCACCCTGGATTGAAGAGGAGTCTTGACGAAACTGGAACAATTGCGCCGCTGACGAATGCCGCAATGTGCGCGTTGCGTTCAGCGTGATGTGAGCTGACTTGCCCGTGGACTCAAGGCTGTAGAGCGTTGCGCTTTCAGCAATAACAAGTTGCGGCAAGCGTCGTTTATCAGATGCGACCGGCGCTCTACATTGGCGAAACCCACCGCAACGAGGCGTCCGACATGAACACGTGCACAGTGAGCCCGCCAACCACAGCTCATGCGCTGATCACAGGCGCAGAAGCTGCGCCGCAGCCGGAGCGGGCCTTCCAACTGCATGCGGTGCAAGCACGCGCCGAAGCCCAGGCGTTCCCCACCTTGGAGGCAAGGCAGGCACTGTGGCTCAAGGGCGCGATCCTCGTGGCTTTCCTGGCCGCTTCGAGCGTGCCACCGCCGCTCCGTGCGATGTACGGGAAGATGTGGGGCTTCTCCGAACTCACGCTCACGTCGGTGTTTGCAAGCCATGCGCTGGCGCTGATCGCGGCACTGCTCGTTCTCGGCACGCTGTCCGCCTTTCGCGGGCGCCGCGCGATGCTGGTGACCGCACTGGGACTCGAAATCGTCGCGGTCATGTTGTTCTTGCGTGCGGACTCGGTGGCCTGGCTCGTTGCCGCGCGCCTTCTCCAGGACGCCGCCACCGGAATTGCCTGCGGCACGCTGGGTGCCGAACTGGTCGACCTGCACCCGCAACGGAGTGCACTGATCAGTGGCGTGGCACCAATGGTCGGCCTTGGATTGGGAGCGTTGGGCGCCAGCGCGTTGCTGCCGTTCGCTCCGGCGCCGACGCGTCTTGTGTTCGAGATTCTCCTGATCATCTTCATGCTTCAATTGACTGCAGCGCTCTATCTCCCGGAGACGCTGCGGCGCAGTGCCGGCGCCCTGCCGTCTCTGGTGCCAAGAACTGCGGCGCGTTGCTCGCACCGGCGGGGGTTCCATGGAACTCGGCCGGTTCTGCGCAGTTCGGGACCGCGCTGGCAGTTGCAGTCTTCGATGCGAACTTCAATGCCTCGATCCCTGACCCAAGGAGACAGGCGTGATTGAGCAGCGCGAGCGTCCCAACATCCTCATTGCACACCCGGACCCCATCGTGTCCGCGGGCCTGGTGGCAGCCTTGAGCCAGAACGGCACGTTCGAGGTCTACGTCCACGGCGTGGACAACCTGGGCGCGGACGGTCCGCTCGTGGATGCAGTCGTCTCCGACTACGCCGGTGCCTTGCGCCTGACCCACACGAACGAGCGCAAGGCCTGGGGTGTGCGGGGTGCGGCCAGGATCCTTGCGCTCACCTCCAACGACCGCGAGGCGGACATCCGCTGCGCCATCGAGCTTGGCGTGCAGGGCTATCTGCTGGTTGGCGGGCCGCTCAGCGAGTTGATCGACGCCGTGGCATCCGTCGCACGCGGCGTGCGTTTCTTCAGTGCGGCGGTGGCCCAACGCCTGGCGGACAGCCTCACCCGCGAAGCGTTGACGACGCGCGAGGTCGACGTGCTTCAGTTGGTCGTGACCGGCCAGCCGAACAAGGCGATTGCGCGAAGCTTGCGCATCGAACTGGCCACCGTGAAGTCGCACATGAGCGCCATCATGAGAAAGCTGGGCGCGAGTTCGCGCACCGATGCCGCGCGCATCGCGGCCGCGCGTGGCTTGCTGGAGAGCGCCTGCCACACGCATCAGCGCGCACCCGCATCGAAGCCCTTGTCCGTTGAAGCGGCGCAAGCCGCGCTCTAGCGCAAAGCCTTCTTGCGGCCTCCTCCCTTGGTCGGAGAGGCCGGCCATCCGTCCCGCCGATACCCGAACGCGAGCCTGACCCCAGCTTCAAGTCAGGTCGGATGCGATTCAGCGCTGACCTTTCATCCTCAAAAACCTTCTTTCAGGAGTGATCATGACCACAGCCATTCAGACCCGTAAAGTTCTCTATACCGCCCGCGTGCACACCGCAGGCAACCGCGATGGCGGCGTCTCGCGCAGCGACGACGGCCGCCTTGACATCGCCCACGGCGTGCCCGGCAAGTCCGCCACCGGCACCAATCCCGAGCAGTTGCTCGCGGCAGGCTGGTCCGCCTGCTTCCAGGGTGCCATGGGCCTGGCAGCGGGCAAGCTGAAGGTCGGCATCCCGGCACAAACGGCCGTGGACGCGGAGGTGGATCTGGTGCTGGGCGATGACGGCTTCAGCTTGCAGGCGCGCCTGCACGTCAGCCTGCCCGGCCTCTCGCGCAATGTGGCGCAGGCCCTGATCGACGCGGCGCAGGAAACCTGCCCCTATTCGAAGGCCATGGCCGGCAACGTGAACGTGCAGTACTTGCTGGTCTGATGCCGGCAGGTCGTTGCCACTGTCCCTTCATCCGACGGATTTGCCCATGAATTCATCGTTCACACGGCGCGACCTGCTTGCCGGCGCGGCAGCGGTCGCGCTGACCACCACGCCGCTTGCGTTTGCTGCCTCCGCCGCTTCTGCCGCCATACAACCGGCCGCATCGACACCCGGCGCCATTCGCCCTTTCAAAATCAGCGTGCCGCAAGCGAAGCTGGACGACCTGCGCCGGCGCATCGCGGCCGTGCGCTGGCCCGGCAAGGAACTGGTCGCCGACGCGTCGCAGGGCGTGCAGCTCGCCACGATGCGCAAGCTCGCGCAGCATTGGTCGACCACCTACAACTGGCGAAAGATCGAGGCCAGGCTCAACGCGCTGCCGCAGTTCGTCACCGAGATCGACGGCGTGGAAATTCACTTCATTCACGTCCGCTCCAGGCACCCCGATGCGCTGCCGCTCATCGTCACGCATGGCTGGCCCGGTTCCATCATCGAGCAGCTGAAGATCATCGAGCCATTGACCAACCCCACGGCCCACGGAGGCCAGGCGTCGGACGCCTTCGACGTGGTCATTCCTTCCCTGCCCGGCCACGGGTTCTCGGGCAAGCCCACGGAGCTTGGCTGGGATCCCGTGCGAATCGCGCGCGCCTGGGCGGTGCTGATGGAGCGGCTGGGCTACACGCGCTATGCCGCGCAGGGAGGCGACTGGGGCAATGCAGTGACGGAACAGCTGGCGCTGCTGACACCGCCGGGATTGATCGGCATACACACCAACATGCCGGCCACGGTGCCCGACAACGTCAGGCAGGCACTTGCGCTTGGCCACCCCGCGCCATCCGGGCTCGCACCCGACGAGCAGCATGCGTTCGACCAGCTCGACTTCTTCTTCAAGCACGGCCTGGCCTACGCCCAGGAGATGGGGAATCGTCCGCAGACCCTCTATGCCATCGAGGACTCGCCCATCGGGCTGGCGGCCTGGATGCTGGATCACGACGCCCGCAGCTACGAGCTGATCGCGCGGGTGTTCGACGGCCAGCCCGAGGGACTGACCCGCGACGATGTGCTCGACAACATCACGCTCTACTGGCTCACCGAAACAGGGGTTTCATCCGCGCGGCTGTACTGGGAAAGCAAGCTGGATTTCTTCGCGCCGAAGCATGTCGCCATTCCTGTGGCGATCAGTGTGTTTCCCGATGAGCTGTATGCGGCACCGCGCAGCTGGACGCAGCAGGCCTATCCCGGGCTGGTTCACTACAACCGGTTGCCAAAGGGTGGGCATTTCGCCGCGTGGGAGCAGCCGCAATACTTTGTGGACGAACTTCGCGCGGGCTTCAGGTCACTGCGGAGAGGCGACAAAACGGCGTGAACCCGACAGGCGTGCGGCAAGGACTTCCTGCCGCACTTCTCAGGAGAATTCGAGCTTGCTCAAGTCGATGGCGACCATGAGCAAATCGCGCACAGGTCGCAAGTCGGGGCCGCGAACGTAGGCACGCCGGCGGGTGGGCATCCTGAAGCCCTGGATGTCCGTGAAGCCGTCCACGTACTGCGCCGCCGGGAACCCGCCAGCAACGTCCACCACGTAGTCGTGGCGCCGCAGGAGGAAGTCGTCACCGAAGTAGAAGTCCTGCACGTCGCAATGGCTGGCGAAGCGCGCAGGAAATCTCACGCGCAGGCCGCGCCACCGCGCATCGCCCTCCTCGATCGGGTCGATCTCGCTGACCTCGAAGCCCGGCATCGCCATGAAGAACGGCGTGGTCAGATAGGTCCAGAGCGCATAGCCGTTGAAGTAGGCGCGATGGAGCGGATCCCAGGGCGTGTTCATGCTGTGGCCGGCAAAGGAATTGCGCGGGTCCAGGCGCTCCTTGACGAGCTCACCCTCCATCGTCTCGATCGCGACGCGTTCGGGCCTGAAGTTCGTGCGCCAGTTGGGTTGGCCAAAAGGCGCGACCGAGGCGAACTCCTCATGAAGCGACACCTTCATCTGCCGGGGCGCGGGATCCTGGATCAGGCCCTTGAGTGGCCACAGGCCGCCACCCGAGACGATCCGTGCGCTCAGGACATTGAACTGGTTCCAGCGGGCCAGGCCGCCGTGAGCCTCCAATACATCGTCCAGTAACTTGACCATCGCTGCTCCAATTTCGTTTGCCAGAAGCTGCCAGCGTAGTCAGGGACGACCGGGTCAGAAAGCGTGGATTTCGCAAAACTCCATTTCAGCGACAGCATGCAGCGAAGCTTCACGGAGATCGCGTCGCGAGCCGCACGTCAACCGAGCCGCAGGTCCTCATGACGTTCGAAAAGCGCGATGGTCCAGTCGATGAAGACGCGAACCTTGGCACTGAGGTAGCGGTTGGGCGCATACAGCACGTGCACCGGGACCTCCGGCGTGCGCCAGTCCTCGAGCAATGGCACGAGTTGTCC
This sequence comes from Variovorax brevis, assembly GCF_030317105.1. Taxonomy (GTDB): domain Bacteria; phylum Pseudomonadota; class Gammaproteobacteria; order Burkholderiales; family Burkholderiaceae_C; genus Variovorax; species Variovorax brevis. Next base: position 45,083 of record NZ_JASZYG010000027.1, on the reverse strand, counting down.
GGCCTTGAAGGCGGGGCCAACCGCGTAGCTTGGCGCCTGGATGATGCCGAGGCTCGCCAGGCCGGCAGCGACATAGGAGTTGGTTTCGTTCACGATGAGCTTGTGCTCGAGCGCGAGTTCAATCTCCGAGTTGCCTTCGAAGAAGCGGAACGCCAGCGCTCGATTGCTGCGCGCGGTCATCAGGCCCACCACCGGCAGCTCGCGAAGCGCTTCGGGCGTTGCCGGTGTGCCATGCGTCTTCAGGAAGGCAGGCGTCGCGCACGTGATGAAGCGGAAGACACCGATCTTTCGGGCCACCATCGACTGCTCGTTGACCTCGCCGGCCCGGATGACGCAGTCAACGCCTTCGGCCACGACGTCGGTGCGCCGGTTGCCCACGCCGAGCTCCAGGTCGACGTCAGGATATGCGCGATAGAAATCAGGCAGGTTGGGCACGATGATCATCGTGCCAATGGCGGCGGGCGCTTCCACGCGCACCTTTCCCGTGGGCTTGCCACGGGACAGGCGCGTGGACGATTCGATGTCGGAAAGGTCGGCCAGCAGACGCACCACGCGTTCGTAGTAGGTCGCGCCCTCCGGGGTGACGGTGACGGAGCGCGTCGTGCGGTGCAACAGTCGCACCTTCAGCTCTTCCTCGAGTCCCTGGATCAGCCGGGTCACCGTGGCATTCGGAACGTCGAGCGTGTCGGCGGCTTTCGTGAAAGTGCCCGCCTCGACCACCCGGACGAAGGCGTTCATTGCGGCGATGCGGTCCATGGTGACGGCCCCTGCTTTGACACGGGCGGCCATCATAGACCGTGGCCGGCAGGCGCGCGGCGATTGTTCCGGCAATGGCAATAACGCATTGATCCGGCTTGTCTTTTTCAAGAGGGCGACGGGCACTAGATTGGAGCCATGCCAACCCCTTGAGGTAACCACCATGATCCATCTGAGCCATGCCGGGTCCGCGGCCCGTTTCGAGGTCCGGTTCCAGTCGCTTTTTCATGAAGGTCGCGGGTATGCGTTCCCTTGCGATGCCGAAGGGCACGTAAAACTCGATTCGCTGTCCGAGCGCGGACGCTCCAGCTACCTGCACGCGCAGGCGATGGTGGGTCGGGAGTTCGCGCTGCCCAACGTCTGCCTTGCCTGAATCCAGGAGATCCTCATGAACGCCTTGATGAACCCGGTGACGGCTGCAGCAGGCATCGTCAGCCATCCTCTCTTTGACACGCAAGCCCTCGAAAGCTGGCTGGCCGATCCCGAAAACCGGGAGGGCCAGGTGCGCGTGCGCCTCATCGAGCCCGACGATCTGGAACGCGAGCGCGAATTCGTCAACGGGCTTTCAGCGCAGACTTCCTACCTGCGCCTGATGTCTGCGAGAAAGCCGACGGATGAAGAGTTGCAACGCTGGACGCGGATCGATCGATCGCGTGAAGGGGCTCTGGTAGCCACGGTGGTCTCCGAAGGCCGGGAACGGCAAGTGGGCGTGGCGCGCTACGTGCTGGACGGCCCGGAAGGCCAGGCCGACTTTGCCGTCGTTGTCGCCGATGAATGGCAGGGCGAAGGCCTCGGCAAGCGTCTCATCCTGGCCTTGATCGATCTCGCCAGGGAGTCCGGCGTGAAGCACCTGTTGGGGAGCGCCATGTCGGACAACAGGCGAATGCTCGCCCTCGCCCGCCGGCTTGGCTTCAGGCTGTCGAAGGAGCCTGGGGCTGCGACCATCACAAACGTGAGCTTGTCGCTGCAGTGAATGCCCGGTCCCGCTCGAGACCGTGACGAAGCAAGCCGGGCCCTCCCTTGTTCAGTTGACGGCCACGTTCTTGTCGCGGATGACCTTGCCCCATTTGTCGAAATCGGTGCGGATACGCGAGGACATCTGCGCCGGGTCGCCGTAGGCGGCCACGGCCCCTGCCTTCACCAGGTGCGCCTGCACGTCCTTGTCGAGCAGGATCTGCTTCACCTCGGCGCTCACGCGATCCACGATCGGCTTGGGCGTGCCGGCCGGCGCCAGCAGACCGCCCCAGGACACCGCGTCGAAGCCCTTGAAGCCCTGCTCCGCAATCGTCTTCACATCCGGCAGCTGCTCGATGCGCTGCGGCGAGCCGACGGCGATGGCGCGAAGCTTGCCGGCCTGGATGTGCGGCAAGGCCGCCACCAGGTCGGCGTACATCACCGGCACCTGGCCGCCGAGCAGGTCGGTCACGGCGGGCGTGCCGCCCTTGTAGGCGATGTGCTGCATGTCGAAGCCACCCAGGTCCTTGAGCATTTCCATCGTCAGGTGACCGAAGCTGCCAGGGCCGGAGCTGGTGTAGTTGAGCTTGCCTTTTTCGGCCTTGGCCTTGGCGATCAGGTCGGGCAAGGTCTTCACATCGGGCAGGACTGCGGGATTGACCACCACGACGATGGGCAGGTCGTACACGCTGGCAACGGGCGCGAAGTCCCTGGACACGTCGTAGCCGGCCGACTTGTAAAGGTGCGGCGCGAGCAGCGTGGGCGTGGCGAGCATCATGAAGGTGTAGCCGTCGGGCGCGCTCTTGGCCACGAATTGCGCGGCAATGGTGCCGGAAGCGCCGGCGCGGTTCTCGACCACCACGGGCTGCTTGAGGCGCTCGGCCAGCTTCTGGCCGACCACGCGCGAGGCCGTGTCGGTCGGGCCGCCCGGCGGGAAAGGCACGATCAGCTTGATCGGCCGCGCGGGCCACTCCTGCGCGACCGCCGGGGCAACCGCAACGATGGCCAGCGAAGCCGTGGCGATCGCCAGGCACTGACGGCGGGTGAAGGTTGCGAATTTCATCAAGAAGTCTCCAGGTTCAAAAATTCAAACAAAGCTACAGGACGCCGCCCTGGCGCAGCGCGGCAATGGCCTGCGCGTCCATGCCCAGCAAGTCGCCGAGCACGCGCTCGGTGTCCTGCGCGAGCAGGGGCGGCGCGGCACGCACGGGCATGCGCTGGCCGTCGATTCGGTAGGGAGGCGCCAGCACCTGCACCCGGCCCGTTTCGGGGTTGGGAAGTTCGGCCAGCAGGCCGGCCTCGGCACTGCGCTGCGACTGCAGGGCCTCCAGCAGGCCCAGGACCTCGCCGCAGGGAATGCCGGCTGCCGTGAGCCGCGCCAGCAACTGTTCACGCGGGCGGCGGGCCAGTTCGGCGCGCAGTTCAGGCAAGAGCACATGGCGGTTCTGCGAGCGGACCAGGTTGGTGGCGAACCGTTCATCGGCCGCCAGGTCCGGACGCTCCAGCACCTCGCTGCAGAAGCGCTGGAACTGCGCGTTGTTGCCGACCGTGATGACCAGCGGGCCATCGGCCGCATCGAACACGCCATAGGGAACGATGGAAGGATGCGCGTTGCCGTACTTGGGCGGGTCGCTGCCCATGAGCAGCGCCTCCATGCCGTAGTAGGCAGTGATCATCAGGCCGCAGTCGTACAGGGCCATCTCCACATGCCGGCCCTGCCCCGTGCGCTGGCGGTCGAACAGGGCCGCCAGGATCGCCTGCGCCGCGAACATGCCGGTGAACATGTCCACCGCCGCCACGCCGAACTTGAGCGGGCCCTGCCCTTCCTCGCCGTTGAGCGCCATCAGGCCGGCCTCGCCTTGCACCACCAGGTCGTAGCCCGGGCGTGCGGCCTCGGGGCCGTCGGTGCGGTAGCCGGTGACGGAGCAGTACACGAGGCCCGGATTGATGGCCTTCAAGGACTCGTAGTCCAGCCCCATCTTGGCGATGCCGCCGAACTTGAAGTTCTGGATCACCACGTCGCTCTTGGCGGCCAGATCGCGCACGAGGCGCTGGCCCTCGGGCTTTTGCAGATCGACACCCACCGACTGCTTGTTGCGGTTGACGCTGTTGAAGTAGGCGGTGTTGCGCGAGCCCACGCGCAGGCCCCAGTCGCGCGTGTCGTCGCCGCGGCCGGGGTGCTCGATCTTGATGACTTCCGCGCCCAGGTCGCCCAGCGCCTGCGCGCACAAGGGACCGGCCAACACACGCGACAGGTCCAGCACGCGAACGCCGGCAAGCGGCAGTCGCACTTCGGTGGGCGCGCTCATCGCTTGCCGCGCAGCAGCGCGAAGTCGGGCGTCTTCTTCGCCAGGAAAGCATCGATGCCCGCCGCGGATTCGGCCGTGCCCTGCGCCTCGACCATGAACTGCGCCTCGCGTTCGAGCTGCGCGTCGAGCGTGTTCGATACCGCCTCGCGGCAAAGCGTCTTGATGCGCGCCGTGGCCTGCTCGGGACCGCCTGCCAGGCGCGTCGCCAATGCGATGGCCTCGGCGTCAGCACCGCCGGGTTCGGTGAGCCGGTTGACCACGCCCAGGGCATGCAGGCGCTCGGCGCCGATGCGGTCGCCCGTGAGGCACATCTCGGTCAGCAACTGGCGCGGCAGTGACTGCGCCAGGAAGGCCGTTGCACCGCCATCGGGTGTGAGGCCCACTTTCACGTACGCGACAGAGAAGGTCGCATCGCGCGCGGCGACAAGCAGGTCGCAGCCCAGCGCCATCGACAGGCCGGCACCGGCCGCGCCCCCTTCCACCGCCGCGACAATGGGCTTGGGAAAGTCGCACAGCAGGCGCACCAGGTCGTGCAGGCCTTCGAGCTTCTCGCGCCGTTGCGCGGGCGCCAGCTGGCGGCGGGTGGCGAGCAGGTTCAGGTCGCCGCCCGAGCAGAAGTAGCCATCGGCGCCCGTGAGCACGACCGCGCCGACGGTGGCATCGTTCGTGGCGGATGCCAACGCGTCGGACAGCGCGCCATACAGGCCAGGGCTGATCGCGTTGCGCTTGCCGGGTGTGTGGATGGCCAGCACCAGCACGGGGCCTTCACGGCGCACGAGGATGGGTGGAACGTTCGTGGTGTCGGTCATTGCACAGTCTCCTGTCCCAGCGCGATGTAGCGCGCCAGGTGATGGTCCTCATCGCCGAGTTGATGGTCGATCATGACCAGCCGCTTGGCGTAGTGCGACAGCGGCAGCTCCCAGGTCATGCCGATGCCGCCGTGCAGCTGGATGCACTCTTCGGCCACGCGTGTGCCGATGCGGCCGATGCTGTACTTGGCCGCCGACAGCGCCTTCTCGCGGCCGATGCGTTCGCCGCCGTCGATGGCAGCGGCCGCATTGATGACGGCCGAGCGCGCCTGCTCGACCTCCAGCAGCAGGTCGGCCATGCGGTGCTGCAGCGCCTGGAAGCTGCCGATGGGCACGCCGAACTGCTTGCGGATGCGCAGGTATTCGAGCGTGTCGCGCTTGGCGACTTCCATCGCGCCCAGTGATTCAGCGGCAAGTGCCAGCAGACCCCAACCGAGCGCGTGCTCGAGCACCGGGGCACCGGCCCCTTCCGCGCCCACCAGCGCGTCGGCGCCCACGCGCACGCCTTTCAGGGTCAGCTCCGCGGCACGGCCGCCGTCGATCTTGGGATAGCCGCGCCACGCGAGGCCCGGCGCGTCGCTTGGCACCAGGAAGAGCGAGATGCCGTCAGCATCGCTGTCGTCACCGCTCGTGCGCGCCGACACCAGCAGCAAGCCCGCTCGCTCACCCTGCTGCACGACCGCCTTGGCACCGCTGAGCGTCCAGCCGTCGCCCGAGCGCTCGGCGCGCGTCGCGACCAGCGTGGTGTCGTAGTGCGCGCCCGGCTCGTCGTGCGCCAGGGCGGCGACGGTGCTGCCGTCGATCAGTGAGGCGATGTGTTCCTTCTGCGCGTCGCTGCCAGCCTGCGCGATGGCGCGGCCCACGATCAGCGCGCCGAGGAAGGGCTCCACGACCAGGCCCTTGCCCAGGCTCTCGAAGACGACAGCCACGTCGAAGCCTGCGCCGCCAAAGCCGCCCACTTCCTCGGGGAACAGGGCGCCCAGGGCGCCGATCTCTGCCAGTTGCGACCAGTGCTTGCGGCTGAAGCCCTCGTCGCTGCGGGCGATGCGGTCACGCGTGCCGAAGTCGTACTGCTCGGCGATGAAGCGGTCCAGCGAGTCCGCCAGCATGCGGCGGTCTTCCGTGTGTTCGAAGTTCATGATGTTGCGCCCTTCAAAGGCCCAGGATCATCTTGGAGATGATGTTCTTCTGGATTTCATTGGAGCCGCCGAAGATCGACAGCTTGCGGTTGTTGAAGTACTGCGCGGCCAGCGGCGCTGCCTCGGCCGGTCCGACGGGCGCCTCGCCCCAGCCTTCGTGCAGCGCGGCCTCGATGAAGGGCTGCGCATACGGTCCCATGGCACGGCGAGCCAGCGAGGAGATCTCCTGGCGGATCTCGGTGCCGCGGATCTTGAGCATGGAGCTTTCCGCGCCCGGCACGCCGCCACCGGCGACGGCGGCAATCACGCGCAGGTTGGTGGTCTTCATGTTTTCAAGGTCGATTTCCACCTTGGCCAGGCGGGCGGCAAAGAGCGGGTCTTGCGCGAGCGGCTGCCCGTTGCGCCGAGCCTTCTTCGCGATGCGCTTGAGCTTTTCCAGCGCCGCGACGGAGAAGCCAACGCCCGCGATGTTGGTGCGCTCGTAGGTCAGCAGGTACTTGGCACAGGTCCAGCCCTTGTCCTGCTCGCCCACCAGGTTCGCAGCCGGCACCCGCACGTCGTTGAAGAACACCTCGTTGACCTCGTGCTCGCCATCGAGCGTGATGATCGGCCGCACTTCCACGCCGGGCGACTTCATGTCCACCAGCAGGAAACTGATGCCCGACTGGGACTTGGCCTCCTTGTTGGTGCGCACCAGGCAGAAGATCATGTTGGCATGCTGGCCCAGCGTGGTCCAGGTCTTCTGGCCATTGACGACGTAGTGGTCGCCGTCCAGCACCGCCGTGGTCTTGACGGAGGCCAGGTCCGAGCCCGAGCCGGGCTCCGAGTAGCCCTGGCACCACCAGTCCTCACTGTTCAGGATGCGGGGCAGCCAGTATTGCTTCTGCGCCTCGCTGCCGTACTTGATGAGCACCGGCCCCAGCATGCTGACGCCGAAGGGCAGGATGCGCGGCGCACCGGCCAGCGCGCATTCGTTCTCGAAGATGAACTTCTGCACCGCGCTCCAGCCCGGTCCGCCGTACTGCCGCGGCCAGTGATTGGCCAGCCAGCCGCGCTCGTGCAGGATGGCGTGCCATTGCACCGTGTCTTCGCGCGTCAGGCGCAGCCCGTTCTTCACCTTGTGCGACAGACGCTCGGGCAGCTTCTCGCGCAGGAACTGCAGCACCTCGCTGCGAAACGCCTCTTCTTCGGCGGTGAACTTCAGATCCATGGTGGTTGCGCTTTCTTCAGAGGATGTCGAACAGTCCCGCCGCGCCCATGCCGCCGGTGATGCACATCGTGTTGGCTGCGAGCGGGTGTTGCTTCAATTCTGATATGGCAATTCAAAATCTACAATTGCCACGCAGATTGACACACTGTCAATCCCTGCTTGACAGCGGACGCCAAGGACCAGAACGCCTTCGCCTCAGGAGGCCAGCACCGGATAGTCCGTGTACCCCTGCGCACCCAAGGTCGACAGCGGGTCGTAGATCGTCTCCGCCACCAGCGGATTCAACGGCGCGCCAATCCTCAGCCGCTGAACCAGGTCGGGATTGGAGATGTAGTCCCTGCCAAACGCGACAGCTTCGATCCCACCGTGGGTCACGGCCTCGGTGGCTGCTGCGAGGTCAAAGCCGTCGTTCGCGATCACGGCGCCTCCGAATGCGCTCTTGAGTTTGCCCAGCAGCGCACCGGGCCCACGGGTCTCCCGGACAAAGAGGAAGGCCAGCTTGCGCTTGCCGAGTTCGGCCGCCACGTAGGGGAACGTGATCTCCGGATGACTGTCGGACACCCCATGGCTCGGAGAACGCGTCGCCAGGTGCATGCCAACCCTGTCCGCGCCCCACACGCTCACGACAGCGTCGGTCACCTCGAGCATGAGCCTTGCGCGGCGCTCCACGCTGCCGCCGTAGGCGTCAGTGCGTTGGTTCGTGCCGTCCTGCAGGAACTGGTCGAGCAGGTAGCCGTTGGCCCCGTGAATGGTGACGCCGTCGAAGCCCGCCGCCTTCGCGTTTTGCGCAGCCGATCGGAACGCCTCGATGACACCCGGGATCTCCTCCAGCCCCAGGCTTCGCGGAACGACGAAGGGACGCTGGGGCCGCAACAGCGACACATGCCCCGGCGCCTGTAACGGGCTCGGTGCCACTGGCAAATCCCCACGCAAATGCGCCGGGTCCGAAATCCGTCCGACGTGCCAGATCTGCATGAAGATGCGTCCCCCGGCCGCATGCACGGCATGGGTCACGAGTCGCCAGCCGGCCAGTTGCTCCGCGGTCCAGACTCCAGGAACGTTCAGGTACCCGACGGCCTGGGGCGACACCGGTACGCCTTCGCTGATGATCAGTCCCGCGTCCGCGCGCTGGGCGTAGTACTCGGCCATGAGGCGATTGGGCACGTGCGCTGGCGCTCCGGCGCGCAACCGCGTGAGCGGCGCCATGACGATGCGGTTCGGCATATGAAGGCTGCCGAGTTGGACGGGGTCGAAGAGTGTGGGCATCTGAACGCTTTGATGGGCAACAAGGTTCAGCGAAGCTTAGGGAGCGATGTGCGCGAGAACAATTGGTCCCGCTGCAGAAGCAAATTCCAGAATCAACAATGATCGACGCGCTGCGAGCCACAGAGCCCCAAAGCGCCTTCGTCATTCCAGTTCAGACAAAGATCCGTTTCAGGGCGACGCTGGATGCCGGCCCCGCCGCGGTCTAGAGTGCTTCCTCAAGACCATTCATGTACCACGCATGTCCCAGCATCAGCACAACGTCCAGGCAGACCTCCATGCGAAAGCAGTCGAGGACGAAAACGAATCGACTCGAAGGCGCTTGCGGGAGGGCACGCTCCTGGATGCGTGGAGAGCCAATCCACCCGCCGGTGTCTCGATTCGAAGCGACGAAGAACTGGACGCGTCCCTTGCGTACATGCTGCGCTCGCACGATGGCGCGCAGGATGTCCACGTTTTTGGCTACGGATCCCTCATGTGGAATCCCGCACTCGAGTACACGCAGGTCATGACTGCGCGCCTTCAAGGCTGGCATCGAAGGTTCTGCTTGCGGCTGCTCTTGGCGAGAGGATCGCCCAACGCACCCGGCGTCATGCTCGCGCTGGATCGGGGCGGGGCCTGCGTCGGACGTGTCTTTCGAATTGCCGCGGCAAAGGTGGATGAAGAATTGCATCTCCTGTGGAGACGCGAAATGCTCGCCGGCGCGTATGACGCGCGGTGGGTCACGGTGCTTGCCGATGGTCGAAGGCTTCGCGCATTGGCGTTCGTCGCGAACCGCCGTCACGCCCGCTACATCGGTGGACTTCCCATCGAGCAGATCGCGCATCTTGTTCGCACGGGACATGGCGAAATCGGCAGCACCCGGGCCTATTTCGAATCCACCCTGGATACGCTGCAATCGATGTCGATCCAGGACGCCGGCATGGAAAGATTGCGCCGGTCGCTTCGACTGGCAGACGGAATGGCGTAGCTGTCGGTCTCGGCGACCGTTTCGTCATCCGTGCCTGAAGCAGGTGCGCCGCGACGTTGCCAATCGCGGCCGACATTCAGCGGCGCAAGCTGCCGCGGTGGCTGGTCAACGTCCCTTGAAATCCAGCAGGGGTCGCGGTTTGCCGGCCTTGAGGGCATCGACCGCGGACTTCAGTCCGGCCCGGACATCTTCAGTCTCGAACAGCGGCATCGCAATGTCGAACATCGCCTCGTCGGCGGCGGAAACACCGCCGACCGCCCAGGCGCGCAACAAGGCCTTGTGCGCTGCGTACGCTCGCGTGGGACCGCGGACGACCTTCTCCGCGAATTCCCTCGCCTCGGCGAGCAGGCTGGCATCGTCCACCACGCGATTGACCACGCCGAAGCGTTCCATCGTGGCCGCTGGCACCCGCTCGGACGTCATCGCCCATTCGGAGGCGCGCGAGCGTCCGGCGCGCTCAGCCACCCGGTAGATGCCGCCCAGAACGGTCACGATGCCCAGCGACTGCTCCGGATGACCGAAGCTTGCGGTGGCGCCTGCGAAGATGACGTCGGCCCTCAGCGCCAATTCCAGGCCACCGCCGAAGCACAGGCCCTGGACCGCGGCAATGACGGGCATCGGCATGCGCTCGAAGCGATTGAAGACCGACATGTAGTGCTCGAATCGCGCGCGCAGTTGATGCGTGCTCGCCTCCGGCCACGACATGATGTCGCCGCCAAAGCTGAAGTTCTCGCCTTCGCTGCGTACCAGAACGGCGCGAGCGCCGCTGTGTTCGATGGCGTCGATGGCAGCCGCCAGTTCGTCGACCATCTGGTCGTCGATGCGGTTCTGCGGCGGGCGGTCGATGACGATCGTGGCGAGCTGTCCTTCGATCGAGTAGGTGAGATGGGTCATGTGGATTCCAGTGCGCATGGATTGAAGAAGAAGATCAGCCGAGGTGCGACTTGAACCAGTCCAGCGCAGCGCCGCTGGACTGTGCGAACTGCGACACGTAGGGGGCGAAGTGGCTGCCTTCGATCGTGACGAGCCGCTTGGGTTGAAGCGCACGCTCGTAGGCCGCCAGTTCGAGATCCGTCAACGTGATCGTGTCGTGCGTGGCAACCACCATCAGCAAGGGCGTTGGCGACACGCGCGCAATCCACTGCCCCGGCTCGTACATGCGAGCCGCGCGCGTGGAACGCACCGTGACGTTGTTCTCCCACACCCCGTCCGGCAGCGGCTGCAGGTAGAAGTCGATGGCATCCTTGGCCCGGTAGGAGGCTGAAACCGCCGGATCCGCGCTCACGATGGTCTGGCGACGAAGAGGCTCGCCGCGCAACTGCGAGCGTTCGTCCTCGGCGAAGGCCTCTTCGATGGCCGCCACATTTTCCGGGGCGATCCGACGCAGCCCTTGCTCGAAACCGCTGATCGTCGGCACCTGCGCGACGACCGCACGCAGACGCCGGTCGGTGGCGCCCAGCACGATGGCGTGTCCGCCGGCATAGCTGGTGCCCCAAAGGCCGATGCGCTTCGGATCGACGCTCGGCAGGGTCTCCAGGTAGCTGATGGCGCGCCGCCAGTCGGCAATCTGCCGCCAGGGATCGACGTCCTGTCGCGGCTGGCCTTCGCTGGCGCCAAAGCCCCGGTGGTCGTGCAGCAGCACCACGAACCCGTTCTCGGCGAAGAGCCTGGCGAACGGCTCGAGTCCGTGCTCCTTCACGCCGGCATAGCCGTGCGCCATCGTGATGGCCGGATGGCGCCCGGCAGGGCCGTCTGGAACGAACAGCCAGCCGCGCAGCTTGACGCCGCCATCGGCTTCGAATTCGACTTCGGTACGTTTGACCATGATGTTTGCTCGCAGGTTGGATGCGTCAGGCGACGCGGTGGAAATGGCTGGCATCGATGCGGCCGTGCACGCGGCGGCCCAGTTCGGCGGAGAACTTCAGGGCAGCGTTCAGCGGGCGATGGTGAATCGCCGCATGCACGACCTTGCCGTCGTCGTCTTTCGTGAGGATCGTGATGCCGAAGAGTTGCACGCCGCCGAAGGCCTTGGCCGACCATTCAAGGTAGGTGCGCTTTCCCTTCGTGGCTTCGTTGGTGAAGGCCAGCGACTCGTAGATCTGGCTGGCCTCGGCCATGACGGCCTTCACCTGCTCGCGCCCGGCGACCGGCTCTGCCAGGACACTGGCTTCCAGCACGATGTCGCTGGCGAAGGCCTCGGCAAAGGTGTCTGCCGACTTCTGCGCGAAGGCTTGCGTCCAGCCTTGCTGCCGCACCTCGGCGCCTGCGTTGACCGAGGCAAGGTGCGTGATGAAGTCCCCAAGGATCTTGGCGAAGGCTTCGGGCCGTTCGACGTGGGGCCAGTGACCGGCCTTGTCGATCACCGCGAGCTCGGGGCGGCTGAAGCGAGGCGCGACGGCGGACGCCACCACTTCGTTGGTCACGAACGGGTCGCCCTGGCCCCTGACGATCAGCACGGGGCCGCCATAGCGGCTCGGGTTCCAGCCGTCGGGATGCCCGGTATTCCAGGCGTCCGCGAAAGCCGCAACGGAAGCCGGCGCGGGGCGATCGCCCAAGGCGCCCAGCGCCTCGGTTTGCGCATCGTCCAGGTCGACGGACAGTTGGCGACGCAGGATGCGCTGCGCCTGGGGCAGTCCCCCCAACTCGCGGAAGGGCTGCATCGCGTCGTCCGCCAAGCCGGTGCCGGCCAGCGGCACCGGCGTGAGCAGGACCAGCCCCGCCACACGCGAGGCATGGCTTGCCGCGACGAGTTCGGCCACCTGCGCGCCCATGCTCTGTCCGACCAGGACCACCGGCGTGCGGATCGAATCGACCACGCGGCCGACGTCTGCTGCAAAGCGCTCCAGCGTGAAAGGGCCCGGCTCCCCTGCCCGATCGCCCATGCCCGCGAGATCAACACGGACAGCGTCCGAACTGCGCTCGCCGAGCGCCGCGACGACCGGGTCCCAGACGGTGGCGCCGTCGAGAAAGCCATGAACAAACAGAATGGTTGGCGTGGTATCTGCCATGCGGTGTCTCCTTGAAAGCCTGGATGGATCAATTGGCAGTGGCGCCGGAAGCGGACCACTCCTTGCTGTCGATGGGCGAGTAGCCATCGGGCTTCCCATCGAGTCGTCCTGCGCGCTGCCCCTGGAATGAAGCCAGCAAGTCGGGCTCCAGGGGCGTGGTGAATGCGTTGTGCACGAGCGTGTACTCCGCCGCCAGGCGTCCAACCGCCTGGACCGCAGCGGTATCGATACGGCCGCCCTCGAGGTAGATGTCGTCGCGAACATGGAAGCGAAGCACCTCGCCGAACACCACGTGGTCGCCGAGATCGCCGATGGGGATGATCCGGTCCACCTTGCACTCGAACGAGATCGGGGCGCCCTTCACGCGCGGTGTGCGGATGGCAACGGAGGGGTCTTTCTCGAGACCCAGCGCAGTGAACTCGTCGACGTCGGATGCGAACTCGAATGCCGAGCGATGCATGAGGTGCGCTTGCGGCAGCGACACCATGTTGTAGACGAACTCGCCGGTGTCCCGGATGTTGACGTAGGTGTCCTTCAGGGTGACGCCATCGGACCGCGGCTGCAGCGAAAGCGACACCATCGGCGGCTTGCGACCGACCGCGGTGAAGAAGGAGATGGGGGCCAAGTTCGCGACGCCATCGGTGGAGATCGTGCTGATCCATCCGATGGCCCGCGGCAGGATCGAGCCGATGAGGAGCTTGTAGGCCGATGTGGGGTCAAGCGTTGCTGCGTCGATGAGCATGATTTCGTTCTCCGCGAGATGTGATTGGAGGGGTTCAGGCGGAACGGCGCGCAACGACCAACTTGGCGGTGAGCGTCTGCAGGATTTCGTCGCGCTGATTGACCGTGTTGGCACGCAGAACGACCATGCCCCGGTCGAGGCGCGAGCGCGAGGGCGTCAGGGAGACCACTTCGCCCAGCACGCGAATCTCGTCACCGGGCCGCGTGGGCGCCTTCCACTCGACTTCCCCACCGGCGCCGACGATGCCGTTGACCAGCGGCGGCCCGCTGGTCACGAGCAATTGCATCGTGACGGCGGCCGTGTGCCATCCGCTGGCCGCGAGGCCGCCGAACACCGACGTGCGCGCGGCGGCCTCGTCAAGGTGGAAAGGCTGGGGGTCGAACTGCTGGGCAAAGGCCTTGATCTGGTCGGTATCGAACTTGTGCGTCGCAGTGTGGAAGGTGTCTCCGACCTTGATGTCGTCGAAGTACAAGGGGTCGCGGTTCATGGATGCGTCCTTTGTGAACAGTGGGCACCGGAAGAGGCAACCCTGCTGGCAACTCTAGGGACGAAGGCGCAGCGGAAACAGACGCGAAACCTGAAAGGCTTATTTCATCGCGATCAATGATCGCGGCGGCGCCCCTTCGCGAGGTCCGCTCGCTGTTGTCTTGAAACGAGGGAAGATTGACATTCAAGCCGAAGCCATGACTTCTACATTCATCGGGTCAATCAACTCGACTTGAAAGGATCCCGATGAATTCGACCGACAACGCCAGAGGCATCGCACCAGCGATCCGCGCACTCGCAAAGCGCACGCTCGTCGTCGCGGCCCTCGCGGGCACGTCCCTCGGCAGCCTTGCAGCGCAAGCCCCGACCACCCACGCGCCGAGGACGACCGTCGTTCTGGTGCATGGCGCCTTTGCCGACGGATCGGGATGGGACAAGGTCATTCCACTCCTGCAAGCCAAAGGTCTTGACGTCGTGTCCGTCCAAAACCCCCTGACCTCTCTTGCTGACGACGTGGCAGCGACGCGTCGCGTGCTGGACACGCAGACGGGGCCCGTTGTTCTGGTCGGGCATTCGTGGGGCGGCGTGGTCATCTCCGAGGTCGGCACGCATGAACACGTGAAGTCGCTGGTCTATGTCGCCGCGTTCGCACCATCGGAAGGGCAATCCGCGGCCGATCTGGGAAAGGGTTATCCGACGCCGCCCGGCCTGAACTTCGTCGTTCCGGACAAGGAAGGCTTCCTGTCCTTGTCGCCCGAGGGCATGGCGAAGCACTTTGCACAAGACTTGCCGGCAGCAACGACCAGGCTGATGAGCGCGACGCAGGGGCCGATCAATGGCAAGAGCTTCGAAGAGAAGGTGACGACGGCCGCGTGGAAGACCACGCCATCCTGGTACGTGCTCACGCAGCAGGACCACATGATCCCGCCTGCCCTGCAAAAAGCCATGGCCGAGAAGATCTCTGCGCACGTCGTCAGCGTGCCGACTTCCCACGTTCCCCAGTTGTCGAAGCCTGCGCAAGTGGCCAACGCCATCATTGCCGCGGCCAGCGTTGCGAAATGAGATACGGCATCTGAACCTTCCGGCCCCGCCGGCCACGGCGGCAAGCCGACCACGCTCGCGCCGGGGTCCTTGGCACGGGCGTTTGACGCGCGAAAGAGATGCGGCGTACTCTTGCTCAAAACCCTTGTTTCCCTCGTTTTGAGCCATCATGAAACACATCGCCATCCTTGTTTTCCCCGGCTTCCAGATCCTCGACCTGGCTGCCATTGCCGCCTTCGAATTGGCCAATGCGACCCAGGAGCAACCGCTCTACAAGGTCGAGTTGCTGTCGGAAAACGGCGGCCTCGTTGAAAGTTCATCCGGGGTGTTCGTCGATTCAAAACGACTGAACTCGACAAGATTCGACACGCTCGTGATGACGGGCGCATTGACCATCGGGCCCCTTCCGGAAAAGCTGTGTCGCTTCCTTCGGGCACGCCAGCGCACCGCGCGCCGCATCGCGAGCATCTGCACCGGGGCCTTCGGCCTGGCCGACGCCGGCCTGCTCGACGGGCGCGCGGCCACGACCCACTGGGCTTTTGCGGGCGAATTCCAGAAGCGCCATCCGCTGGTCAAGTTGCAGCCGGACCGCATCTTCATCCAGGACGGACCCGTGTGGACTTCAGCGGGAATGACGGCCGGCATCGACCTGGTGCTTGCGCTCGTGGAAGACGACCTCGGTGTCGAGGTTGCGCGCGGGGTGGCGAAGAAGATGGTCGTGTATCACCGGCGCGCCGGCGGGCAATCGCAGTTCTCGGCGCTGCTCGAACTGGAGCCGAAGTCCGATCGCATCCAGCAAACGCTGGTTCATGCGCGGGCGAATCTGCGAGACCCGCTCTCGGTTGAAGACCTCGCCGAAGTCGCCCATCTCAGCCCGCGCCAGTTCAGCCGGGCGTTCAAGTCCGAGACCGGGCAATCGCCCGCGCATGCCATCGAGAACCTGCGCGTGGAGGCGGCCCGCCATCTCATCGACGCCGGCAATCTCGCAATGGGCGTGATCGCCGAGGAAGTGGGCTTCGGCGACTCCGAACGAATGCGTCGCGCCTTCATCCGTTCCCTGGGCCACCCGCCACAGAGCATGCGCAGGATGGCGCGACAGAGTGCCACCACTCAACCTGCGATGTCATAAAAGGAGGTTTAAACGACATTTACGCCACGACGGCTCCAGCAGACACTTTCCTCTCCAACACACCCCGTAGCGAAAGGAAAATGTCATGACTCTCAAGCACAACCCAGGCACCGCCCTCATCAGCGGTGCATCGTCCGGCATCGGTGCCATCTACGCCGACCGTCTCGCACGGCGCGGCTTCAACCTGATCCTGGTGGCCCGCAACAGTGATCGACTGCGTGCCCTTGCCGACCACCTTGCCGTGTCGACCGGACGCCGCGTCGAGACCATCACCGCCGACCTCACAGCGCCGCAAGACATCGCGCGGGTCGAAGCAACGCTGCGCACCCGCGAGGACATCACGATGCTGGTGAACAACGCGGGTTTCGGGGCGACCGCGCCGCTGCTCTCCTCCGACATCGACAGGATGGAGGAAATGATCACGCTGAACGTCGGTGCACTCACCCGCCTGGCCTACGCAGCCGCACCTGCATTTGTCCGCCGCGGCACCGGCACCATCATCAACATTGCCTCCGTCGTCGCGATCTCGCCGGAAACGCTCAATGGCGTCTACGGCGGCAGCAAGGCGTACGTCCTTGCTTTCTCCCAGTCGCTGCAACACGAGTTGTCCGACAAGGGCGTGCGGGTCCAGGCCGTTCTTCCCGGGGCCACGGCGACGGAGTTCTGGGGCATTGCCGGTCTGCCGGTCGAACACCTTCCGCAGTCGGTCGGCGTCATGAGCGCCGACGACCTGGTCGATGCCGCGCTTGCAGGGCTCGATCAGGGCGAACGCGTCACCATCCCTTCCCTGCCCGACCAGGCGGAATGGGACGCCTACAACGCCGCGCGCGTTGCAATGGCTGGCAGGCTTTCAAGCGCAGTGGCAGCGCCGCGCTACGGCATCGATCGCTTGCGCGCCGTCGAGGCCGCCACCGTCTGAACCCTTTGCGGGAGCGGCCTCACAGGGGGCCGGCTCTCCGTTGACCCGACGCGAGAGCGCGTGGCCGGCAGTCGGCCATTCGTCCCCACAGACTCGCAAGGACTCACATGCCAAACACCCCATCCCTGCCAAGACGCACCTTCCTGGGCGCCACGACACTCGGTGTTGTTGCCACCCAGTTCGCCGCCGCAACGGCCTTTGCCCAAGCCGCGGAATCTCCGGTGGCGCAGCGGTCGTCGCCTGCGAAGCGCCTCTCTCCACTGAAGCGCATCAACGCCGGCGTACTCAGCGTGGAGTATTTTGAAATCGGTCCGGCCAAGGGCGCACCGGTGATTCTTCTGCACGGCTGGCCCTACGACATCCACACGTATGCCGACGTTGCTCCCATGCTTGCCGCGGCCGGCCACCGGGTCATCGTTCCGTACCTGCGCGGCTATGGCGGAACGCGCTTCCTTTCGGACAAGACGCCTCGCAACGGCCAGCAAAGCGTCATCGCCGTCGACGTCATTGCGCTGATGGATGCGCTCAAGATCGACAAGGCAAGCATTGCAGGCTGTGACTGGGGCGCGCGGACGGCGTGCATCGTGGCGGCGCTGTGGCCCGAGCGCGTGAATGCGCTGGTCTCCGTCAGCGGCTACCTGGTCGGCAGCCAGCAAATCGGCAAAGTTCCGTTGTCCCCACAGGCTGAGTCGCAGTGGTGGTACCAGTACTACTTCGCCACGGAACGGGGACGCCTGGGTTACGAGAAGAACCGCAACGAGTTCGCAAGGCTGATCTGGCAGACCGCATCTCCCAAATGGGCGTTTGACAACGCAACGTTCGAACGCAGCGCAACCGCCTTCGACAACCCCGACCATGTGAGCATCGTGATCCACAACTATCGCTGGCGGCTTGGCTCGGCGGAAGGCGAAGCGAGGTATGACGATCTCGAAGCGCGGCTGGCGCAGGCTCCTGTCATCGGCGTACCGACCATCACGCTCGAAGGAGACGCCAACGGGGCACCGCACCCCGAGCCGAGCGCCTATGCGAAGAAATTCTCGGGGCCCTACGAGCACCGGCTCATCAGCGGCGGCATCGGGCACAACTTGCCCCAGGAGGCGCCTGAAGCCTTTGCGGCCGCCGTCATCGACGTCACCCGCATCTGAGCATTGACGCACGAGCCGCGCGGGCGCGCTCCGCCGCGCCCGTTCGCCATCGTTATTGCATCCGCCGCAATAACGTGCTGCGCCTGGAGGGCTAACCAATCTCTCGCCGCGGACCTACGCTATGTCCAGCCCGGTCCTGCCGGCCTGACATTCAGCACCACCATCGCCATGAGCGCTTTCAACACACGCGGCGTCATCTACGCAACCAACTGCACCCTTGCGGCGCTGCTGGCGCTGTGGATCGCCTTCAGCGCCGGCCTGCCCAACCCGGGGTGGGCGTCGCTGACCGTGTTCATCGTGAGCCAACCGCTGGGCGCGGCCTCGGGTTCGGTCGTCTCGCGTGCGCTGTACCGCACTGCAGGCACCGTGACGGGCGTCATCGCCTCGATGCTGATCCTGCCGGCGCTGGTGCAGACGCCCGGGCTCATGATCGCGGCCGTCGCGGCCTGGGTGGCGCTGTGCATCTACCTCTCGCTGCTGGATCGCAGCCCGCGCAGCTATGCCTTCCTGCTGGCCGGCTACACCGTGGCGCTGGTGGGGTTGCCGATGGTCGGCGACGTGTCGCAGCTTTTCGACACCGGCATTGCGCGCATCGAGGAGATCGTCATCGGGGCCTTCAGCGCGGCGCTGATGCACAGCCTGCTCTTTCCGCGCACGCTCAAGTCCCAGATGCAAGCCCGGCTGGAAGCGACCCTGAAGGATGCGCGCACCTGGATGACTGTGGCGCTGTCACCCCAGGGGGCGAGTGCTGTGGAGCAAGCCGCACGACGTCGCATGGCCGCCGATCTCACCGAGCTGAACCAGCTCGCGAACGGCCAGCGCTTCGACGCCGATACGGGCCCGGCGGACAGCCGCATCGTCTCGGCGCTCGAAACGCGGCTGGTCGCCTTGCTGCCCTTGATGACCGCTGTCGAGGATCGCCTCGGCGCCATCGCACAAGCCGGCGACATGCCGCCGGCCCTGGCGCGCTACGCGGCCGAAGTCCGGCAATGGATCGGGGAAGCCACGCAAGGCGACCAGGATCGTGGTGATCACCTGGTCGCAGCGGCACGACAGGCATCGCCGGCTAACGGCGCCTTGCCGGCATGGACCGAGATGTTGGCCGCGAGCGCAGTCCAGCGCCTGGCCGAACTCGTGGAAGCGTGGAACGACTGCCTTCATCTCATGCCCTTCGTCCGCGACCCGCATCTCGTGCAGGATTCGCGCGTTCGGCAGCTTGCCGATGCGCAGCCTCGGCGGCGCCTGCACGTGGACCATGGTCTTGCGGCCTTCGCAGGCCTGGCAGCTGGCGTGGCCGTGGCACTTGCGGGGGCCGTGGCCATCGTCACGGGCTGGGCGCAGGGCACGGCGATGATCGGCATTGCGGCCGCCGGCTCTTCCGTGTTCGCCTTCATCGACGATCCCCGGCCAATGCAGAAGTTGTTCATCGCGTGGTCGCTGATTGCCGTGCCTGTCGCCGCGCTCTATGTCTTCGCGATTCTTCCGGCCGTCGACGGCTTCGGCGCATTCGCGCTGGTCATGTCCCCGCTTTTCTTCGGCACCGCGCTGTATCTGACCACGCCGCAGCACTGGTTGCGCGCGCTTGGCTTCGCGCTCGTCTCGCAGACGCTGCTCGCACTGCAACCGGCGCTGCGTGCCGACTTCGAGAGCTTCACGACCGTCGCCGTGGGCACAGTGACTGGCGGGCTCATCGCGCTGCTGGTGACCTCGCTCATGCATGTCGTGAGCCCCGAGACCAGCGCCTCCCGCATCCTGCGTGCGGGGTGGCGCGAACTCGCAGCGCTGGCCGCGGGACGGGCATCGTCGGTGCCGGATGCGGCCAGTCGCATGCTCGATCGCGTCGGCATGCTGATCCCGCGCCTCGCAAGGTTGGCAGGCAACACGGAATTCCAGCGCGCGGATGCGCTCAACGACCTGCGGCTCGGCGTCAACACCGCCACGCTGCGCGAGGTGGCGCAGGCCTCCGGCGGCGGCCCGGTCGCACCTGCCATCGATGCGTTGATGGGGCATCTTGCAAATCACTTTGGCGTCCAGTCGCGCAGGGGCCATGTGCCACCGGGCGCCGAAATGCTCGTTGCGCTGGACAACGCCATTGTGCAAATCCTCGCCCTGGGTGGCGCGGCGCCGCGCCTCAAGGGCCTGGTTGCGGCGACAGGCCTTCGTCGAGGCTTGTTTCCAGATGCGCCCCCCTTCGACCACAAGGAGTACGTGCCGTGCTAGCAGAAGTCAGTCTGTTCGGAATCTTCGTCAACATGGGTTTGGTGTCGGCCTTCCTGGCCGGCGCCCTGCTCCTTCCACTGCGCAAGGGGTTGACGCGCATCGGTGCCTATCGCCTGGTATGGCATCCAGCGCTCGTCGACCTTGCACTGTTCACGCTGCTGTGGGGCGGGGTGGCCTTCGCCGCCAGCGTTCTGGACCTTCGCCTGCTCACGCTTCTGGGATGAGGATGTCATGAAAATTTCCCTTCCAACCATCGGACGCATCGCGTTGACCCTGGCGCTCGTCGCACTGGCGCTTGTCGTCGGCCACCTCGGGTGGGACCACTACCGCGAGGCGCCCTGGACGCGCGACGGCCGCGTGCGCGCCGACGTGATCCAGATCGCGCCAGACGTGTCGGGCCTGGTCGAACGCGTGGCGGTGCACGACAACCAGGCGGTGCGGCGCGGCGAGTTGCTCTTCACCATCGATCGCGCACGCTTTCAACTTGCTGTCGAGCAGGCCGACGCCACGGTGCAGGCGTTGCGCGTGCAAATCGACCAAGCCCGGCGCGAGAACCGCCGAAACGTCACGCTCGGCGATCTGGTGCCAGCGGAGTTGCGCGAGCAAGGCGGCACCAAGGTGGACCAGCTCAAGGCGAACCTGCTGCAGGCCTCGGCGGCGCTGGACACCGCACGCCTCAACCTGGCCCGTACGGAGGTCAAGGCGTCGGTCGATGGCTGGGTGACGAACCTCGACCTGCGCCCGGGCGCCTACGCGACCGCGGGCCGCCCCGTCTTCGCCCTGGTGGACCGGAACTCGCTGCACGTACAGGGCTACTTCGAGGAAACGAAGCTCGACCGCATCCATGTCGGCGCGCCGGTGCGCGTGCGCATGATCGGTGACGCGCAGTGGCTCGACGGCCATATCGACAGCATCGCTGCCGGCATCGAGGACCGAGAGCGAAGCGGCAGTAGCAGCCTGCTCGCCAACGTCAACCCGACCTTCAATTGGGTGCGGCTGGCGCAGCGAATTCCGGTGCGGGTGCAGTTGGACCGGGTGCCACAAGACACGCGGCTGATCATGGGGCGCACCGCCACCGTCGAAGTCGTCGAGACGCCGCGGGCCGCCGCGGTCCACGTCGCACAAGGAGCACAGTGATGGTCCGCCTGCTCATGCTCTTTGTCGCTGCGGTGCTCGCGGCCTGTACTACCGTGGGGCCCGACTACGAACGGCCGGCCAACGGGGCGGCCAGCAGCCAGGTCGCGAACGGGCCCTTCCTCGGCGCGAGCGAGGCGGCTTTCGACCCCGACCCGGTCCCTGCGGGCTGGTGGCGCCTCTACGAAAGCCCCACGCTGGACGGGTTGGTGCAGGAAGCCCTGGCCGCCAACACCGATCTGCGCGCCGCGGCGGGGAACATCCAACGCGCCCTCGCCGGCCTGGACTATGCAGACGCGGCACGCAATCCGACCACCAGCCTGCTGGCTGGAACCTCTTACGGACGCCGTTCCGCAGAAGAAGAACTCAGGCCCGGCAAACAGCTGGCCAACCACTTCACCTATGGCCTGGGGGCGAGCGTGTCCTACCAGGTCGACCTGTTCGGCCAGATCTCGCGAACCATCGAATCGGCGCGCGCCGACACCGATGCCGCGCGTGCCGCCTACGACGCAACACGCGTGACGGTGGTCGCAGAGACCACGCGCGCTTTCCTCGATGTCTGCTCGTCCGGCCGCGAGATCGCCGTGGCGGAACGCTCGGTGGCGCTTCAGGAGAAGAGCACCGAACTGACCCGTTCGCTGTTCCAGGCCGGGCGCGGAAACACGCTCGACGTCACCCGCTCCTCGGCCCAGGTTGACCAGGTGCGCGCGATTCTTCCAGTCCTCAGCGCGCAGAAGAAACTGGCGCTCTACCGGCTGGCGGTGCTGACCGGCCATGCGCCAGAAGACTTCCCGCGCGCTGTCCAGTCCTGTGAACAGGAACCGCACCTGACGCGGCCGATCCCTGTCGGCGACGGCGCCAGTCTCCTGCGTCGCCGCCCTGACATCCGGCGCAGCGAATTCGAACTGCATTCGGCCACCGCGCGCATCGGGGTCGCCACGGCCGACCTCTACCCCAAGATCACGCTGGGTGCCTCGATCGGCTCGGTCGGTCTCAACAAGAACTTCCTCGATGCGGACACCCTGAAGTTCTCGCTGGGGCCGCTGATCAGCTGGCAATTCCCCGACCGGTCGCACACCCAGGCCCGCATTCGCGCAGCCGATGCCGACCAGCAAATCGCCTTCGCCCGCTTCGATGGCACCGTGCTGAATGCGCTGAAGGAGACGGAGAGCGCCCTGGAGACCTATGCCCGCGACCTGGAGCGGCACGCGCTGCTCGAGGCGGCTCGCGAGAAGGCAAGCCGCGCGGCGCAGGACACGCAACAGTTGTTCGCGCTGGGCAAGCAAAGCTACCTGCCGGTGCTGGACGCGACGCGCACGCTCACGACCGTCGAGCAATCGGTCGCCGCGGCGGAGAGCAAGCTGGCGTCGGACCAGGTCAATGTGTTCCTGGCACTCGGGGGTGGCTGGGAAGACGACGCGCGTCCTCGTTGATTGACCGCCGCGAGGTTGCTGATCGACCGGCCGCGGCGCTCTTCGACAAGCTCGACACATAGGCCGCCGACTCCGGAGCAAGCGCCGCCCACTTGGGCGGCGCTTGCTCGACCAGGGAAATCGTGGTCTGCAGACTTGCACCGTTCAATCCGATGCGTCTGCAATGCCTGGTAGCGGCAGTGAGATGCGGTCGTTCACGAGGTTGGAGGCGGTCGAGAATCGAACCCTTGTGAAGCGCGACGAATCCGTCGATGTACGTTGCTTCAAGGGCCTCGGCGAAGCCCACGTCCTCGCCGGTCAGACGGACCGGGCGCGATACGGCAACGAATCGGGCATCGACCTCATCGATGGTCTGCGCAGGGACACGAGTCTGGCCGCACGCGGGCAGACCTTTCTCACGCCCAACTCGAGTGCGTCAAGGTGAAGCGCTCGACATGCGCGAGCTGTGACAGCTCTTCCCCGATCGTGCTCAACGCGCTGGTTCGCGAGTTCGAGTTCCCGACGATCAGGCACTGGATTTCGAAGTGGGTGCCGTCGAAGCTCATGGCGAGGCTCTCGGGCGGGATACGCAGTCCGAGTTTGACCACGAAGCGGTGAACCTCCTCGGGTCTCGGCCTGTGCCCCTTGGCAAATCGGAACGTTCCCGTCATCGCCGCATGGGCAGGCAATAGTTGCTCGATCCGGGGAACGACGGCCGTGCAGACCACGAACAAGGCCGTCAGTCCGATGGCCGGCACGTAGAACCCCACCCCCACCAGGATGCCGATCGCAGAGGAACCCCAGATGGATGCCGCGGTCGTCAGGCCACGCACGTTGGAGCCGCTCTTCACGATGATGCCCGCGCCCAGGAAACCGATGCCCGTGAGGACGGCGCCGATGACCTTCGTGGGATCGGCGGCAATGGCGGTTTGGACGCTTCCCCAGTACTACATGGACGGGTAGCCCGCCAGCAAGGTGACGGCGCAGGAGGTGGCGCAAACCAGGCAATAGACCTGGCTGCCAGCAGCGCGCCCGCTGAAATAGCGCTCATAGCCGACGAACCAACCGAGCAGCAGCGCGGTGGCGATGTTCAACACCATCCACACGCCCGCGCCGTGCCAGCTATTGATCACGCCGAGTTGCAACACGACCGATCCTTGTCAACTGCAGCGTGTTCTTGCTCGATGGCAAGGAGATTGCGATCGTTGAAAAAGAGGAGTTCCTGGCCCATGCGCCATCCCTTGAAGATGAAGGTTGCGGCCGGCCGACGAGCGAGCGTGCTTGCCGGACGGGCCAGGTTCACTCTAGGAAAAGCGCCGCCGATCTGTAAGACGACGCAGCACAAAACGCTGTTGCAACTGCATCAATAGCGCGCGCGCCGGCATTCTTGCTGAAACCGGAAAGAGGCTTTGCGCCGCACCTTCTTGTTGCCCGCGAGGTGGCTCTTTAAAGTCTCCCTACGGTGGCAAAAACGGTCACGCAGACCGTCAGGATCCACCGCCGCTTCGTCAAAACGCCACGTCATCAAACCATTGGAGACTTCATCATGCATCCCCTTCGCAAGCTTCGGGAATCCCGAACCGCTACACCCGCCCAGGTAAGCACGCTCCTTGCCGACAACGTCGTATTCAAGAGCCCGATCCTGATCCGGCCGATCGAGGGCCGGGATGTCATCGCGGCCATATTCGCCCAGTCCAGCTCGACGCGCGGCTCCGGTGCCTATACGGCCGAGTTCAAGCTCGATGCGCGCACCACCTTCCTGCGTTGGGAAGGCACCATGGACGGCCACAAGATCGAAAGCCTGGAGGTCATCGTGGACAACGAGCAGGGGCTCATCGAGGAGCGCACGATTGCCCTTCGCCCGTATCCCGCAGTGAAACTGTTCCGCGACGCCATGCACGAATCGCTCAAGGACAAGCTGCCGCCTGATGTTTGGGATTACGCATCGGCCTAGTGCGACCAACAAGCAGCGTTCAGCGCGTTACCAGAAGGAAGTCCCGCCGCGGACTCGGCCTCATCAGCAATGCGTCGCCATCAACTCATCGCAAGGACATCGCCATGCACATCGCCATCCTCACCTTCGACGGTTTCAACGAGCTCGATTCGCTGGTCGCCTTCAGCATCCTCAACCGCGTGAAGAAGCCGGACTGGCGGGTGTCGATCGCCAGCCCCACGGCGCGTGTGCAGTCGATGAACGGCCTGGTGCTCGAAGCCCAAGCCAGCCTGCGCGAGGCCAGCGAGGCGGATGCGGTCATCGTCGGCAGTGGCAGGAAGACGCGCGACGTTGTCGCCGACGCGGCCTTGATGGCGCAGCTGCAGCTTGACCCGTCCCGGCAGCTGCTGGGCGCGCAGTGCTCGGGCACGCTCGTGCTGGCCAAGCTGGGGCTGCTCGACGACGTGCCCGCCTGCACGGACCTGATCACGAAGCCCTGGGTCGAGGAAGCGGGCGTCTGTGTCCTGAATCAGCCGTTCTTTGCCAGGGGCAACGTCGCCACCGCGGGCGGCTGCCTTGCGTCGCAGTACCTGGCCGCGTGGTTGATCGCCCGCCTGGCGGGCATCGAGGAGGTAGATCGCGCACTGCGCTACGTCACGCCTGTGGGGGAGCACGACGAGTACGTCTCGCGCGCATTGCGGAACATTGCGCCCTACCTTGAAGGGGCCGTTGCGACGGCTTGACGACCACGAAAGGAAATCCACATGGAAGCGTTCGAAACGCTGCGCACCAGAAGCGACGGCGGTGTGCTCTTCGCGGAGATCGACAGCGCGCCGATGAACCTGCTCGGCACAAAGATGGTTCGCGACCTGGTGTCTCTCATCCGCATGCTGGACCATGGCGACAGCTGCCGGGTCGTCGTCTTCTCCAGCGCAAATCCGCAGTTTTTCATCCCGCACGTCGACGTGACGCAGGTGCAGGACTACCGTCGGGAAGCGGCGCAGTTGACCGGCGAAGAATCGCTCGGATTGCTGCTGCGCCGCCTGAGCACCACCAAGGCCGTCACCATCGCCCAGATCGACGGTCGCGTGCGGGGTGCGGGCAGCGAGTTCGTGCTGGCCTGCGACATGCGATTCGCCTCCAGGGAGAACGCCGTCTTCGGGCAACTGGAGGCTGGAAGCGGCCTGGTGCCGGGCGCCGGAGGCGTGCAGCACCTGGCGCGGGCCATGGGGCGCGGCAGGGCAATGGAAGTGCTGCTGAGTGCGGATGACTATGACGCTGACCTGGCGGAGCGCTACGGCTGGATCAATCGCGCCATGCCGGCCGCAGACCTTTCGCCATTCGTTGCCGCGCTGGCCCGCCGCATCGCCAGCTTTCCGCGGCAGGCGCTTGAAGACATCAAGGGGCGCGTGAATGCCATCACGCTGGCCGACACCGAAGACTTCCGGATCGACTCGGAACTCTTTGGTGCGGCGATGCGCACCCCCGTTGTCATGCGCAGGATGCAAGCGCTCCTGGCACGCGGGATGCAAACGCCCGGCGACCTGGAACTCAACTTTGGCCGCGAGCTGGCCAAGCTTCCGGATTGAGCCAAAGGCCGGTCTGGCCATACCTGCACCATCATGGCCGTCGAAGCCCGACGGGCGCGCAACACGCCCGAACCGCGTCAATGACCGGCGGCCCGCTCCGCCCCGAAGCCGGTCTGGGCGCGCACGAACTGGGCGGCGAAGGCCTCGCGCTCTCGTTGCGCGCGCGGGCTCCTGTCGAGCTTCGAGGCCACGTACGCCGCCACGAAGGCGAGCGTCATCGAGAACAGCGCCGGATGGTCGTAGGGGAAGATCGCCACCGGATTGCCGAGCACCGCCTTCCACACCCCCGGGGACAGGATCACCAGCACCACCGAGGACACCAGCCCCGCCAACCCGCCGGCCACCGCGCCACGCGTGGTCAGCCCCTTCCAGTACATCGACAGCACCAGCGGCGGGAAGTTGGCCGAGGCCGCGACGTTGAAGGCCAGCGCGACCAGGAACGCGAGGTTCTGTCCCTTGAACACGATGCCCAGCGCGACCGCGATGGCGCCGATCACCAGCGTGGCCTGCTTGGTGACACGCACCTCGGCCGCTTCGTCTGTCCTGCCGCGCCTGATCACGTTGGCGTAGAGGTCGTGGGAGATCGCCGATGCGCCGGCCAGCGCCAGGCCTGAGACCACTGCCAGGATCGTCGCGAAGGTCACCGCCGCGAGGAAGCCGAGGAACACGTTGCCGCCGGTCGCCTTGGCCAGGTGCATCGCCACCATGTTGCCGCCGCCGAGCAGCTTGCCGCCGACCTGGCCGCCTTCGAAGTACTGGGCGTCGGTGCCGACGATCACCACTGCAGCCAAGCCAATGACGAAGCAGGCCAGGAACATGTAGCCGATGCAGGTGTTGGCGACCAACACGCTCTTGCGAGCCTCCCTCGCATTGGGCACCGTGAAGAAGCGCATCAGGATGTGCGGCAAGCCCGACAGGCCGAACACGGTCGCCAGCGCCAGCGAGACGGTGGAGACGGGGTCGGCAAGCAACGAACCCGGACCCAGGATGGCCAGCCCGCTCTTGTGCACGGCCACGGCCTTTGCCGCCAGCGTCTCGAAGCTGAAGCCGAAGTGCGACAGCGACAGCAGCAGCAACAGCGTTCCGCCGATGAGCAGCAGGACGGCCTTGATGATCTGCACCCAGGTCGTGGCGACCATGCCGCCGAAGGTGACGTAGACCATCATCAACACGCCGACACCGACTACCGCGATGTTGTAGTCGATGCCGAACAACAGTTGCACCAACTCACCCGCACCCACGATCTGCACGATCAGGTAGAAGAGCACCACGATCAATGAACTGGTGGCGGCCATCCAGCGCGTGCTCGTGGGGTCGAGCCGGTAGGACACGATGTCGACGAAGGTGAACTTGCCCAGGTTGCGCAGCCGCTCGGCCATCAGGAACAGCATGATCGGCCAGCCGATGAAGAAGCCGACCAGGTAGACGAACCCGTCGAAGCCGCGCGCATAGACCATGCTGATGGCGCCGAGCAGCGTGGCCGCCGACATGTAGTCGCCCGCCACCGCCAGCCCGTTCTTCGTGCCGCTGATGCCGCCGCCGGCGGTGAAGAAATCGCTCGCAGTC
Organism: Variovorax brevis; assembly: GCF_030317105.1. GTDB lineage: Bacteria > Pseudomonadota > Gammaproteobacteria > Burkholderiales > Burkholderiaceae_C > Variovorax > Variovorax brevis. The sequence continues at coordinate 17,349 of NZ_JASZYG010000027.1, read as the reverse complement.
TTGCTGCGGCCCGCGGCGCGGTAGGTGATGCCGAGCGTGATCGCGACGAACACGACGAACATCGCGATCGCGGTGAGGTTCAGGGGCTGTTTCTGGCCGCCTTCCACCGCGGGCCCGGCCCACGCCAGGCCATGGGCGAGCAGCGACAGGGTGGCCAGGGCGAAGGTCGATTGGCTGCGGCTCATTTCGTGGCCTCCTCGAGGATGTCGTTGTTGATGTCGTCGAAGGCGCCGTTGGTGCGCCGCACGTACAGCCAGGTCAGGACCCAGCCGACGAGGATCACGGCAGTCGCATGGACGATGCCGACGTTGGTCAGCGCGCCCTCGCCCAGCGGCTGCCTGAGCAACCCGGGACGAAAGGCCACGAGGACGGCCAAGCCGAAGTAGGCCGCGAGCGTCAGCACGACAAGGGTCCACGACAGGCGTGCGCGCCGGCCGACGAGCTCGGCGAACCTGGGATGGCGTCGAATGCGCTCGACGGTGGCTGCATGGGACATGAGGATGGTCTCCTGGGTGGTGTGGTCGGGGCCCTACCCTTGAATCGTCTCGACGAGGTCCTGCACCTGCGCCGGCGACGCGGCCGGCGCGGCCGGCGCTGTCGATGGCGCGTTCTTCACCGAGTCAGGCACACCGCCGACGAGGACGCCCGCATCAACGGCTGCGCGCACTTCGCTCTCCGACAAGCCCAGGCCGCGGAACACCTGTTCGTTGTGTTCACCGCGAAACGCCGGCGCGCTGCGCGGGCCGAGTTCGTCGTCTGAGAACCGCCACGGATAGCCGTGGATGAGATACGAACCACCTCGCCGGTCGGGGACTTCCTGCACGGCGCCCCACTGCTTCGCCCAGTCGGTCTCGGCGAGTTCCTTCAGCGAGCGGATCTGGCCGATCGCGATCTTCGCTTCGTCGAGCTGCGCATCGAGCGTCTTCAGGTCGCGGAAGGACAGCATCCATTTCTGGATCTCCGCATGCAGTGCGTCGTAGTTCTGCAAACGCCGCTCAGCGGTACTGAAGCGCGGATCGCGCGCAAGGTCCATGCGGCGCATCGCGCGCAGATAGTTCGGAAACGTGTTGCTGCCGACGATGCTCTGCGCCGCGACAAACGCCTCGCCCCCCGGCCCGACGAAGTGCGGGCCTTCGGTTGCGCCGAGCACGCCTGGCTCCGCGCCGGTATCGATACCCGCGAGATCAAGGTGCGTGCGCTCGTTGATCGACAGCATCACGGCAGCCATCGCGACGTCGATGTACTGGCCCCGGCCAGTCACTTCGCGCTTGCGCACCGCGGCGAGGACGGCAATGGTTGCCTGCAGGCCCGCGTAGACATCTGCGTGCGACAGCGGATCTGTCCATTTACGGCCAGCATCGATACCCTCGAAATGCTGCATCGTGTTGTGCGTGAAGCCGGCTTCGGCTTGCACCGTGGGGGCATAGGCCATGCGCGACGCCCACGGCCCTCGCTGGCCGTAGCCCGTGATGGACACATAGACCAGCTTCGGATTGCGCTGGTTGAGCGTTTCGTAGTCAAGGCCAAATGACTTGAGCGTGCCCGCACGAAAGTTCTCAACGATGATGTCGGCCTCATCGCAAAGGCGCAGCACCAGCTCGCGGGCGTTCCCCACGTTCAAGTCAATGCTGATGTTGCGCTTGCCGCTGTTCTGTTGCGCGTAATAGCCCGACATGCCGTCCTTGTTCGGGAATGCGCTGCGCGACACGTCCGGACGCGGCGGCTCGATCTTGATCACGTCGGCGCCGAGATCGGCGAGCGTGCGTGCACAGAGCGGGCCGGCCAACACCCGCGAGAAGTCGACGACCTTGAGTCCGTCCAACGGTGCAGTCATGTCAGTTCCCTTCGAATTCAGCCGTGCCGGGGCCCGTCTTGCCGAAGACTTCGAGCCCCCGCTGGAGGTCTTGCGACGCCCAGATCGGTTTTTGCAGTTCGAACATCGCTTCGTCGGCGGCGTTCAGGCCTTCGTCGAGCGCGATGCGCACCAGTTGCTTCGTTGCGCCATGTGCAACGGTCGGGCCGGCGGCCAGTTCCTGAGCGACCGACAGCGAAACCTCGTCGAGCTTGTCGTCGGGCACCACCAGGTTGATCAGGCCCCAGCGTTCAAGCGTTGCCGCGTCATAGCGGCGGCCGAGCATCGACATCTCCTTGGCGCGAGCCGGTCCCGCCCGCACCACTTGGCGCTGGACGCCGCCAAGCAAGGGATGGAGGCCGAGCGCGACTTCGACCGAACCCAACTTGGCTGATTCGGCGACCACGCTGTAGTCGCATGCGAGCACCACTTCGAAGCCGCCACCGAGGCAGGTGCCATTGACGGCGGCGACGATCGGAACGGGCAGCGTCTCGAACGCGCGCAGCACTTCGAGCGGATCGACCAGCCCCTTGCCCTGCCGCGCAACGCGATCCGGGAACAGCGACACCTCGGCGCCTGCCGAGAAATGCCGCAATCCGCTGCGCAACAGGATGGCGCGGGAACCGCGCTTGACCGCCGCGTCGAATTCCTCGAGTAGCGCGCGGTACATCGTTGGACCCATGAGGTTGTGCGGACGAAAATTCATCGTCAGCACGGTCACGCGGTCTTTCATCTCACAAATAACGACAGGTTCGCTCATGCTTGCTCCATGTATCTGGCAAAAGGGGGTCGTGGAATTGGGACCTGGCGAAGTCCCCTTGAAGTGAATGCGGGGCGTCAGCCGCGCATGCAGGTTGAGTTCATGCGGCTGCTCCCCGAAGCAACGGGACGCCCGTCAATTGGCAGAGCTCGTCGAACGATATGTCCGCGCAGATTTCAGTGACCTCCAGGCCCGACGGCGTGACGTCGATGACGGCCAGATCGGTATAGATCCTGCTCACGCAGCCCATCCCCGTGACGGGATAGGAGCACCGTTCGACGATCTTGCTTTCGCCCTGCCTGGTCAGATGCTCCATCATCACGTAGACATCTTTTGCGCCCGACGCGAGATCCATCGCACCGCCAACCGCTGGAATGGCGTCGGCTTGCCCGGTGTGCCAATTCGCCAGGTCGCCATTGACCGACACCTGGAACGCGCCCAGGACGCAGTAGTCCAGATGCCCGCCGCGGACCATTGAGAACGAATCGGCATGGTGAAAGAACGCGCCTCCGGGAAGGAGCGTGACCGGCTCCTTTCCTGCGTTGATCAGGTCCTCGTCGTCTTCGCCGGGCGCTGCTGCGGCTCCCATGCCGAGGATGCCGTTCTCGCTGTGCAAGATGATTTCCCGATGCGGGTCCAGATGATTGGCCACCAGCGTCGGTACGCCAATGCCCAGGTTGACGTATGCGCCTTCCGGGATGTCGCGCGCGACTCGCCGGGCCATTTCGATCCGTGTCAGTTTTTTCATTTCCGCGACCTCTAAACCTGCACCACGCGTTGCACAAAAATTCCCGGGGTCACGACGGCCTCTGGATCCAGGGCACCGAGTGGGACGATTTCGCTGACTTGCGCGATTGAAATCGTCGCCGCGCTGGCCATCACGGGGCCAAAATTGCGACCAGACATCCTGTAGGTCATGTTGCCCCATCGGTCGGCGCGATGAGCCTTCACGAGCGCATAGTCGGCCTTCAGCGGCAATTCGAAGACGTAATTCTTGCCATCGATGCTGCGGGATTCTTTTTCTTCAGCGAGTTGGGTTCCATGGCCTGTCGGGGTATAAAAGCCGCCGATTCCGGCGCCCGCCGCCCGCATGCGTTCCGCCAAAGTGCCTTGTGGAACCACTTCAAGTTCCACTTCGCCCGCCCGGTAAGCCGCGTCAAACAAGCTTGCGCCGGCCAAGCGCGGAAAGGAACAAATGAGCTTTCTTACACGCTTGTTCCGGATCAGTGCACCAAATCCTGAATCGTCGGTTCCAGAGTTATTGCTGATGATGGTCAGATCGCGTGCACCCTGCGCAACCAGCGCGTCAACAAGTTGAAATGGAAGGCCAGCTCGCCCAAAGCCGCTGATCATGATGGTTGCACCATCCTTGACGTCTTCCAGCGCGGCGGCGCATGTTTGCAGAATCTTGTTGAGCATGAGGAAAAATCCAAAGCGAAGATCTCAAGGGAAACGAGCAGCCATCAGCCTTCGCTCGGGTCGAATGGAGACGCCCGGTTTTCAAGCTTCCATCTTTTCTCGGCGACCGTATCGGGTCGAGGTGGCCGAATGCTGTCGATCAGCCAAAGCTCGCGCGGTGTTTCGCCGACATGCAACTCGTAGTGATAGCCTCGATCCTGCACAAAGGGTGCAATCGCGGCATTTGCTTTGCGCAGCCAGGACTGTGTCCACTCGGCATCCTTGGAGATATGCCTGGCGAATTGATCCAATCTGATCCTGACAAAATCGTCTCGCGGCACTGCTCCCATGAAGAAGCAGTCTTTCGGCTGTTCGTGAAACAGAACGCCGACGTAGAAGCGCGGAATGATGTAGATGTCGGTGATGCGTCTCGCCATCTCCTGTTTGTCATCTGCCGTGTAGGCGCCGACTGGGTGATAGATATTCCACAAAGGCATTTTGGGTCTCCTTGGTTCAAAGATTGACGTGCTCGAGGCGGCGATAGCGGTAGCCCCAGGGACCGGCTACCCGATTGAATTGATGCTTACGGAAGTGCAGGAATCTTGGGAGGCGGATGCGGCTGCTTGTCAGCTTCCCTTGGGCTTCAAGGGCGACGTGCCCGCCGGGTCCGTCGTGATCAGTTTCTTGTTGACGAATTCCTCGAAGCCGGCCATTGACAGTTCCCTTCCGAATCCAGAATTCTTGACACCGCCAAATGGCAGCTGGGGAATGGTCGAAAACGGTCGATTGACGAACACCATGCCGCTGTCAATACGCCCTGCAATCTGCTCGCCGCGCGCAAGATCGGCGGTCATGACAGAGCCTCCCAGCCCATAGGGCGAATCGTTTGCGAGCTGAATGGCTTCTTCTTCATTTTCGACAACGAAGAAAGAAGCGACGGGACCGAAGAACTCTTCCCGATAGATCGGGTTGCTCGTGCTGACGTTGCTGAGGATCGTGGGTTCAATAAAGAACCCTTCCCGATCGATGCGATGGCCGCCAGTCTCGATTGCTGCGCCGGAGCCCACGGCGCGCTGGATCTGGTCAAGGAGGTGGCCGAGCGCTTTCTCTGACGAAATCGGCCCGAGCGTCGTTTTTGCGTCCGCAGGGTCGCCAGCCTGAAGGGCGGCCATGGCCTTCTTGAAGCCGCTGAGGAATTCCTCGCCGCGCCGTTTGCCGACAACGATGATGCGTTTCGAGCCAACGCAAACCTGTCCGCAATTCAGGGTGCGTCCAATCAATGCGGTATTGATGGCCCATTCAAGTGGTGCGTCCTCCAGGACGATCATCGCGTCGCTGCCACCCAATTCGAGTACGACCTTTTTCAGATTGCGCCCGGCCCGCTCGGCAACTGCGGCGCCGGCTCTTTCACTGCCCGTGAGCGTTACGCCACGCACGCGGGAATCGTCGATGATCCTCCCGGTCTGGTCGATCGACGCGAAAACGTTGGTGTAGACACCCGCCGGTGCACCCGCTTCTTCAAACAGTCGAGCAAAGGCCAGCGCACATTGCGGCACGTTTTCGGCATGCTTCAAGATGAGTACATTGCCAACCATGAGCTGCGGAGCGGCAACGCGGGCGATCTGGTAATACGGGTAATTCCACGGCTCGATACCCAGCAGGACGCCAACCGGATAAACATGGACTTTGGCACCGGACACCGCCGGCAACTGTTTGGGCTCAAGGAACTCGTGTGCGTGCTGCGCGTAATAGTCGAGGATATTTGCTGACAACCTCACTTCGGCGAGTGCTTCGGCAAGCCTCTTTCCCATTTCCAGCGTGATGATCTGCGCATATTCGTTTTCCTTGTCTCGCAGGATGGACGCTGCCTTCGCGATAACATTTGCCCGATCCGCGACCGACCGATGCCGCCAATCCTTTTCAAAAGCATGATGAGCCGTCGCGACAATTGCATCGATGTCGTGGTCCTTTGCACTTTCGAACGTCTTGATCAATTTTCCGGTCGCCGGGTTGATCGTCTGGTATTCCATCTCGTGTCCTCGCTGTGTCAATAAAACATGAATGGAAAAATGGAATCAGACAGCGCCTCGGCTTCTGAATTTTTTTGCATCCATGCAACGTTGTCTTTATTCTGGACGCGGCCCTGGCGGCCGACAATGCCATTGGGAACGGATGCAGCGTTCACTGCCAGTTAACATGGCGCCGCCGACTCTGTGGTCAAAAAGGGGATCTATGGGACGCGCCGGCGAGTGCGCATGTACGGTGCACTGGTGCTGCGCGAGCGCCCTACTCCGGCGCTCACATGACGTGTTATCCGGCGTGTTGAAGGCAGACGCGCCCGCAACCAGTCGATCAGACTGAACCAGTGGCTTGAAGGATCGATTGCGTCACGACGCCTCAGCCATCGCGCGATGGTGATGCCGCCTCGTCGACAGCTGCGACGCGACAAGATGCGGTGACGCTCCGAATTGAAACGCGAGATACAGGATCGCGTAAATCAACACGCCTATTTCCAGCTCTCGGCGTATTCCTTCAATTCTTTCTCAAGGTATTCCACCAGCGCCCGTTTTGCCGGCGACGGGAAGCGGCTTGGAAGCGTCAGGATGTAGAGGCTGTTGAGCTGACCGACGATCCGGTACTGCGGAAGTACCTGCTGCAGATTTTGCGCAGTCGGTCCGTGAATTGCGTAAATCGGAAGAATACCGATGCCCATGCCTTCCAGTACAGCATCGAGAATGAACGGATAGTCCGCCGACTGTAGCGTGGGCTGGATATGGACGAGCTGGGCGTCCGTATCGTCATTTCGATTTCTCAGCTCGATCGTGGACTCCTGGCTTGGCGGCAACCCGATAAAAGTCTGCGACGCGAGGTCCGCGGGGGAGTCAATCGGCCCGCGTCTCTGAAAATAATCCGCGGATGCGCAAAGCACCCAGTCGATTGAACAGGCTTCACGCGCGACGGAATCCAGCGGCGGCGTCCTCTCGATCCGCAGCGCAACGTCGATCTCGGAAGCAATGAGATCGTCGATCCGGTTGTTGAAGGTGACTGCCAGCGAGACTCCCGGATGAATCCGCGCAAATTCGCGCAGCTTGGGTCCGACAAACAACCTGCCGATGCCGGTGGGTACGCTGATGCGAATCCGCCCCGTCAGCGTGTGCCCAAGCATGTCGATGCATGCGCGGGCGTTGTCCAGGTCATCCAGCATGCGCCGTCCGCTGGCGTAGAGCACCTGACCCGCTTCGGTCAACTCGAAACTTCGCGCCGATCGTCGAACAAGTTGCGCTCCTGTTTCACGCTCCAGTACCTTGAGTCGCTGGCTCATGTTCGACGTGGACATATCGAGCTTGCGCGCTGCCGCGGCCAGGCCGTGACACTCGACGATCTCAACAAACAACGTGATCAGATTCAGGTCCATTCGGGATTCTCGACCGCAAGCTTCTTGCCAGCGGCGTTCCAGCAGGCAGGATCCTTTCCCGATGTGCGCCTGAGCTATTTCTTGTCCGTGCCGTCCGGATTGACGGGGATGGTGCCGCTCGGTCCGATACCGGTGATTTGCACAATCACTTCTTCATCCTTCGCGCCGTCGTAGTGAATTTCCTTCGGCGTGTGGACCGCGAATCCGCCTGTCTTCACAGGGGTGGTGGATTGCGGATCGAACTTCGGCCCGGTGCCGGTCCACCAGGTGCCCTTGATGACCGTGACGTAGCGCGCCTCCGGATGCCAATGCGGCTGGCTCATCGTGTTGGGTGCGAATTTCGCGCGGATCGTGTAGATCCCCGCTTTGCCCGGGTCACCGTTGACGACCGTGAAGGTGACGCCCGGCAAGCCGGGATAGTCCTTCCACTGGAGCTTGTCCATGTCGACGATGGAGATCGCATCGTCGCGCGAGCCGGCGGCGGTGACCGTGCCGCTCACGATGAGCGCGACAAGACATGTCGCAATGGCCAGCCAGGCTGAATTGGGCCGATGGGCGTTGGATCCAATCATGCAGGTCTCCTGATGAAGGCGCCCAGCGCCCTGGTTCGTGGCTCTACGCAGCCGGCAGGCTAGCAGGTGGAGCAAGGCATCGCAAGGCGGATTTCAATCCGCGCGCAGCAATGACGGTCCTGCCTTTGCAGCCAGGCGCGCGCTAAGCAAACGCATCCCGCGACCACCGGATGTTCGTCTTCGTGCGATCAAAGAAGGGCGCAAAAACCGAAAGCAGTGCAACACGCCCGCTGTCCACGACAGGGCCATGCACCGTACCGCGAGGGATGAACATCAGGTCACCGGCCTTGACGCGCCGGGTCTCCTCGCCGACCCGGAAACCACACTCGCCTTGCAGGACCAACACGACCTCGTCGTGATCCGGCTGAACGTGAATGACATCGGAATTGCCTTTGAGGATGTTGACGTTGCACGAGAGGTCCTGCCCGTCAAACAGGAACGTGCGTTTGATCGGGTCCCCGGCAGTTGCCGGGTCTGTCGTGAGGGTAGCCAGAGCGTCCTCAAGCCGGTGGAAGTACTGCGAACTCATGAGGATGCTCCTTGACCGTGGCTTGCGAACGTTGACTGGACATCAGTTGCAGCCAGGCGCAGCATTGGGGCGGCTGCCGGCGACGACACCCATGAGCCGTTCGAGACCCAAAACATGGAAAGGAGACCATCATGTACGCAGTGGTAAGACACTATTCTGGAAATGGGACCAGCGAGTTGTTCGACATGCTGGAAGAGCGCAGGGGCGACGTGGAAAGCACCATGCGAGCGGTCAGTGGTTTTGTGAGCTACACACTGGCCCGCAGCGATGACGGCGGATTTTCGGTGACCGTCTGCCAGGACAAGGCCGGTGTCGAAGAGAGCGTTCGCGCGGCGAAAGAATGGGTAGCGAAAAACGCCGCAAATACCGGAGTGGGCGCCCCGAAGGTATCTGAGGGTCCTGTCATCCTTCAGTTGAAATAGCAGCGGCACTTTCCCATCGGCACCATGGCCCGGCGCTGTGGCGACTCAAGTCACAAGCTCTTGCCGGCCTGCAACGCGAGCGACAGGAGGCGCCACGCACCCGCGGCGATCAAGGCCAGGCCGAGCGCCGCGGCCAGGCGTTCTCCGCGCGGCGCGAGCTTTTCGATGGCTACGGCGATCGAAAGCGCAGCGATCCAGGCAAGGTTCATGACCCCGCCGACAAACAGGAGTGCCATCAGCGCCCAGCAGCAGCCGATGCAGAACAGCCCGTGCCGCAGTCCCATCACAAAGGCGCCGCGGACTCCGCCCCGCCATTCGCCGAGCAGGAAACCCATGGGCGTGCGACAGCGCGCCAGGCAGATCCTTTTCAGTGGCGAGAACTGGTAGGCGCCAGCGATCACCAGCAAGGCCCCGTTCAACGGCGCAGAAGTGCTGACGATCATCGGATCCACCCATCCCTGTGCTTGCAGCAGCCACTGCACGGCGGTGGCCGCGGCGCTGAAGGCGAACCACAGCAGCAGGTAAGCCGCCACGAAGCTGCGCCACCGTGCAGGCTCGCCGTTGCGCTTGCACAGGTCATCGAAGACCAGAAGCATCGGCAACGCTGACGGCAGCATCATGGCTGCCATCATCACCGCCCACATGCATCCGGTCGCCAGCACGTTCGTGGCGCTCCAGGCAGGCGATGCCGGCATCGTGAGTTGGGCCAGCGGGTGGCCCATGTTGACCGCCAGCCACGCCAGCAACGCCCACGCGATCACGCTGATCACAAGGATCTGCGTCGTGACCTTGCGCCCGTGCGTCAGGACGGAGCGGGCACTTTGCGAGATGGCGTCCAACAAGGTGGTCATCGGTGCTCTTGCAGAACAAGTTCCAGCGCCTGCCGGTGCTTGCGGATGACGGGCAATCGGCGTAGCGTATCGAGGCTCTCCGATCGACGCAATCACGACCTGCGCGGACCGTACCTGGCGGGTCAACCGAGGAGAATCACGATGGCCTCATGGCAGATCAGTGGCGAATACATGGAGACCTGCAACTGCACGCTGCTGTGTCCCTGCATCATTTCAAACCTCGCGGCGCGGCCCGTTGAAGGCGACTGCAAGGTGGCCATTGCGATGCGCATCGACAAGGGCGCCAAGGACGGCGAGAAGCTTGACGGCTTGTCGTTCATCGTCGTGATGCACTCACCCGGCGCAATGGCGGATGGCAACATCGCGGTCGGACTCATCATTGACGATCGCGCTTCGCAACAGCAGGAGGCGGCCATCACGGCCATCGCCACGGGTGCGGCTGGCGGCCCGATGGCGGCGCTTGCACCGCTCGTGGGTCGCATCGCCGGGGTCGAGCGCCGGCCGATCCAGTTCGATTCGCAGGGTCTGAATCGCGCGGTACGCGCAGCCGAGCTGGTCGATCAGGCCTGCGAGGGCATCCCCAGCGCCAGCGCTCCAGGCGAGGCCCTTGGCGTGGACAACACGCTTCACCCGGTGAACAGCCGGCTGTCCCTGGCGAAGGCCACGCGCAGCCGGTTCAACGTGTTTGGCATGCAGTGGGACGATTCGACGGGCACGCGCAACGCCCACTTTGCTCCGTTTGCGTGGGCTGCATAGGAAGAGGCAACTGTTGCTTCGTTGCTGGAACGCCGATGCAGTTCGCCCCCACGCCGCGAGCGTGTTTGCCGGCTTGTCCTACACCTGCCCTCAGGCCGCTGTCGTGTCCGGCGCTGCGCCTCGCAAGGAATCCCGGGATTCGCCAGGTGTGGTCAGGAGCGCATGAAGCATCCGTGCGATGAGCACGGGCGTGTCGGGCTCGCCGAGGTACTGCGGCCGGCCGAGCACGATGGCGCGCGGAATGGCCAGCAGCACATGGTGGGCGAGAAAGGCAGCCTTCTCGCGGTCGCGTACCAGCACTTCATCAGCAAACTTTTCCATCAACGCCGGCATGGCAACAGCGGACCAGAAGTGCTCCGACTTGACGAGTTCCAGCCGCACCAGTTCCTCGTAGTAAGTCGCCTTGAGGTTGAACTCCGGATCGACTTGCGCCCAACGCTCCAGCGCCGCCAAGCCAAAGCGCAGCAGCGAGACGATGCCCTCGAAGAGTCCCGCTGAAGGCGGCAACGCCGCGATGTGTTCGACCACCTCGCGCCGCGCGTCGCGGCGGTAGTCGTTGAAGATCGCGGCGATCAGCGACTCCATCGTGGGGAAGTACTCGTAGATCGAGCTGACCGCGACGCCCGAGCGCTCGGACAGGTTCTGCACGGTCAACGCATCGCGGCCCTCGCCGTCGAGGATCTCGCGCCCGCTTTGCTTGAGTGCCTCCACCAAGGCGACCGAACGCGTCTGGCGTGGCCGCTTGCGCGGCTGGGCCGGAACCTCGATGCGCACGATGTCGCTGCCGGAGGGCTTCGCGCGGGTCATGTCAGTTCAGGGGGTCACGATGTTGAACGTGGGCTTGAAAGTGTCCATCATGCCGAGCAGTTCGGTGAGCTTGCCGGCATTGCCCTCGACGCGGACGTCGCCTTGCTTGAGCGCCGTCGCGAAGTCCAGCTGCCGCAGGCTGATCCGGTCCAGCACGGACTTGCTCATGCGCACCGCCACGTCGGCCTTCACATGCTGCGTGCCGTCGCGGTGCGTGAGCACGCCGTTGCGCAAGGTCAAGGCAAAGGACTGCTTGACGTCCTCGAAGCGCCAGTTGAGCGTCATGTCGTTGCCCTGCGCCTTCTCGGAATCGAGCCGCACGGCCAGGTAGTCGAAGAACATCGCCGGCGTCGCGCCCTTGACGAGGTCTTCCGTGGGACGGCTCGCCAGCTCGGGCGCGCCGTTGCGCAGGTCGGCCGCGCCCGACAGGTAGATGTTGCGCCAGACGGCCGATTCGCTCTGGTAGCCGAGTTGCTCCAACGCGTCGGCCTGCGCCTCGCGTGCCTCCTTGTTGTCCGGCTCGGCGAAGACCAGGTGGTTGCCGATCTGCACGGCCCAGCGGTAGTCGCCCCGGCCCATCGCGTCGCGCATCTGCGCCAGCACGGCCGCTGCCCCGCCCATCGATGCCACATAGCGCTTGCCTGCATCCACCGGCGGCAGCGGATCGAGGTTGGCCGGATTGGCGTCATAGAAGCCGAGGTAACGCTGGTAGACCGCGCGCACGTTGAAGCTCAGCACGCCGTAGTAGCCGCGCGTGTACCACTTCCTGTCGAGATCGCCCGGCAGCTTCTGGATCGCCGCGGAGATCTCGTTGGGCGTGAGCCCCTGGTTGGCCAGGTGCAGCGTGCGGTCGTTCATGAAGGCGTACATGTCGCGCTGGTCGGCCAGCAGCATGCGGATGTTCTCGCCGCCCCAAGTAGGCCAGCTGTGCTGGGTGAACATCACCTCGGCCTTTTCGCCATAGCGCACGAGGCTGTCGTCGAGGTACCTGGACCAGCCCTTGGCATCGCGCACCTGCGCGCCGCGCGGCGTGAGCAGGTTGTGCATCACGCGCGTGGCGTTCTCGGCCATGCATAGCGCATGTTGCCTGGGCAGGTACATGTGCATTTCGGAGGGCGCCTCGGTGTTGGGCGTGAGCTGGAATTCGATGGGCACGCCATCGATGACGTGCGATTCGAATTCCTTGGTGATGAGCTTCGTCGGCGCAATCAGCGTGATGCTGCCGCTGCGCGGCGTGCCCTTGCCCAGGCCCGCGTCGATCTGCGCGCGCTCGCCGCGCGGCAGCACGGAGCCGCCCTGGTACATGCCGCGGCGGAACATCGCCGTGCCGGCCAGCAAGTTCTCGCTGATCGCCTCTTCCAGGAAGCCGGACGGCGCGTAGATCTTGACCTTGCCGGATTTCACATCCGCCTCGTCGACCACGCCGCGCACGCCGCCGAAGTGATCGATATGGCTGTGGGAGTAGATCACCGCCACCACCGGCCTGGCGGGGCGATGCTGGCGATACAGCGCGAGTGCGGCGCGAGCCGTCTCGGCGCTCATCAGCGGGTCGATGATGATGAGGCCGCGGTCGCCTTCGATCACCGTCATGTTGGCCAGGTCCATGCCGCGCAGCTGGTAGACGCGGTCGGTGACCTTGAAGAGGCCTGCGCGCGCATTGAGCTGGGCATGGCGCCAGAGGCTCGGGTTCACGGTGGCGGGGGCCTGGTCGGGCTGAAGGAAGTCGTAGGCATGCGAGTCCCACACGACCTGCCCTGCGTCGTTCCTGATCTGGCCGTCGAAGGGCGCGATCAGGCCGCGACCGGCTGCTTCGAAATCGGCACGGTCCTCAAAGGGCAGTTGCTTGAGCACCGCGGCGTTGCGTGAGGCCGTGGCTTCGCTGGCGGCCTTGGCGGGGCCGGCCGGGGCCGCATCCGTCGGCGCGGCCTGAATTGAACCGAAGGCCAGCGCGAGAGACAGCGCCATCGCCGTTGCCTTGAAATGCTTCATGTCTGTTCCTGGATTTCGGTCAGGGGGCGCAGCGCCGAATCGAAGTCGGCCATGGAAGGGAAGGCCAAGGGCCGCAGCGCGTCGATCTCGTGCAGGCGTTCGCGGTATTGCTGCATCAACTCATCGCGCTGCTCAGGTTGGATATAAGGAACGTGCCAGGCCACGAACGGCGGGAGCACCGTCATGCCCGTGTAGCCGAGCGTGCCGCGCAGGATCGGGCGCAGCATCTCCTCGAGTTCGCCATGGATGCCACCCTCGCACAGCATGTGCGGCTGGCCGCCGATCGTCACGGCGATCATCGCCTTCTTGCCCTTGAGGCCGCCACGGTCGTAGAAGCGCATGCCGCCGTAGCACAGCCCCGAGATCAGGACGCGATCGATCCAGCCTTTCAGGATGGCGGGCATCGAGAACCAGTAGATCGGGAAGTTGAAGATGACCAGGTCTGCGCGCTGCAGCTTGTCGAGCTCGGCCAGGATGTCGGGCGCCAGCGTTTTCGTCTCGTAGCCGTGACGCTGCTCGAGCGCGTAGACCAGATGCTCCGGGTTGGCGCGGCTTCCGAAGTCGTCGGCGTCGGCGACGGCCTTCCACTGCATCGCATAGAGATCGGAGACCTCGACCTCGTGGCCTTGGGCACGCAGTTCATGCGTCGCGGCTTTCATCATCGATGTGCAGAAGGAGCCGGGCTCGTTGTGCGCGTGGACGATCAGGACATTCATCGGGCGCGCTCCTTCATTTCGCCCGCGCTGCGGCAAGCTTTTCTTGCAGCGCATCGATGCGGCGATGGTTGTCGTCGGAACCGATGTAGCTGCGAAACAGCCACTCCTGCACGCGCATCGCGCCATCGAGGTCCTGGTTCAGCACCTGGTTCGACAGCCGCTTGGTCTCTGCCAGCGTCGTGCGGTCATACGAGGCCATCTCGCGCGCAATGGTTTCCACCGAAGCAAGCAGCTCGCCTTCCGGAAACACCTGGCTCACATAGCCCATGCGCAGGGCCTCTTCCGCACCGTAGATGCGCCCGGTGAGCGCCACTTCCTTCGCGCGGCCCAGTCCGATGATGCGCCACAGCGGATCCATGATCGGCGTGAGCGACAGCACGACTTCGCGCTGGCCGAACTTGGCGCGGGTGGACGCGTAGCGGATGTCGCACATCATCGTGAGGTCGAAGCCACCGGCGATGGCGGCGCCGCCGACAGCGCAGATCACCGGCTGCGGGCAGAACAGCACCGCGCGGTAGGCGCGGTGGAACAGCGCCACGTAAGCCTCGTTCGAGACCTTTTCGAGCTTGCGGATTTCGTTGAGGTCGAAGCCGGCGGAGAAGTACTTCTCGCCACCGGTCAGGACGATCACGTTGACGTCATCGCGCTCGCCGAGCGTGGTGAACATCGAGCTGACTTCATCGAGCACATCGGGCGCAAGCGCATTGCCTTTGTCCGGCCGATGGATGGTGACGGTGGCGACCTTGTCGCGCACGTCGAGCTGGAGGTACTGGTACTCCATCTGCGTCACCCGAGGCTGCGCGCAATGATGAGCTTCTGGATGTGACTCGTGCCTTCATAGATCTTCGTCACACGCACGTCGCGGTAGTAGCGCTCCACGGGGAAGTCGGTCAGGTAGCCATATCCGCCATGGATCTGCAGCGAGTCGGAGCACACCTTCTCGGCCATTTCGCTCGCAAAGAGCTTGGCCATCGATGCCTCCTTGGCGCAAGGCAAGCCGGCCTCGCACAGGCGCGCTGCATAGAGCATGTACTGCTGCGCCACGTCCACCTGCGTTGCCATGTCGGCCAGGTCGAAGCCCACGCCCTGCAGCTTGAAGATGGGTGCGCCGTAGGCCTCGCGCTCCTTCGCATATTTCACCGCCGCATCCAGGGCGGCACGCGCTGCGCCGATGGCCACGGCCGCGATGGCCACACGGCCTTCGGAGAGCGAGGCCATGATGCGCTTGTAGCCCGAGCCCTCTTCGCCCAGGATGTTTTCCACCGGCACGCGGCAGTCGTCCAGCTGGATCTGCGCGACATGCGCCGAGCGCTGGCCAAGCTTGTCTTCCACGCGCGAGACCTTGTAGCCGGGGTCCTTGGCATTCACGATGAGCAGGCTGCTGCCGTTCTTGCCCGCGGCCTTGTCCGTCACGGTCAGCACCAGGCCCACGCCGGCTTCGCTGCCGTTGGAGATGAACTGCTTGCTGCCATTGACGACGTAGTGATCGCCGTCACGGCGCGCCGTGGTGCGGAAGGCGGCGGTGTCCGAACCCGCATGTGGCTCGCTGAGCAGGAAGGCGCCGATGTGCTCGCCGGACGCCAGCTTGGGCAGAAACTCCTGCTTCTGCGCCTCGGTGCCGGCCCGGCTGATCATGAAGCCGACCGAGTTGTGCACGTGCATCAGCGTGGCAAAGCCCGCGTCCACAGCGGCGAACTCCTCGATCACCAGGCAGTACTCGACAAAGCTGGCGCCCGACCCACCGTAGGCCTCGGGCGTGAGCATGCCCATGAAGCCGAGTTCGCCGACAGTGGCGAGTTCACGATGGGGCCACGCGCAGGTGCGGTCGCGTTCGGCCGCGGTGGGCGCGACGACTTCGGCCGCCACCTTGCGCGCCGAGTCGCGGATCATGATTTCCTGTTCGCTCAGGAAGGCTGCGGAGTTGTCGTTCATGCTTGTCCGGGCTCTGGTTCGTTGAATGCCGTCCAGCTTAGGAGCGAGGGGCCTGTGTTCGCCCCCTTCTTTTTGGGGTGGGTGGGGGCTCGGCGGTCACGCGGTCACGGATAGGGGGCTGGATCACGCCGACCTCCCAGAAACAGGGGGGTCTGGACGCGCCGTGCACTTCTAGAGTGACCGCCATGATCCAAACCACATGGCATGAGCGTGTCGCCGTGCTCGCACTCGACCGCCCTGCGTCGCTGAACGCACTCGACCCCGAACTCCTGCACGCCCTTGGCACGGCCATGTCTGATGCCCTGGACGGCCACGCCACAGCGCTCGTGCTTACCGGCACAGGTCGCGCCT
This sequence comes from Variovorax brevis, assembly GCF_030317105.1. Taxonomy (GTDB): domain Bacteria; phylum Pseudomonadota; class Gammaproteobacteria; order Burkholderiales; family Burkholderiaceae_C; genus Variovorax; species Variovorax brevis. The sequence goes on along the minus strand of NZ_JASZYG010000027.1, from coordinate 999 downwards.
TCTCGGCGGGCGCCGACCTGCGCTGGTTCGCGCAACGCAGCGCACAAGGCGTCGAAGCGCAACGCATTGCGTTGAAAGAGATGCTGGAAGCCGGTGGCAGCGTCGTTCGGGCCATTCTGGAAGCGCCCGTTCCCGTGGTCTCTGCCATCAACGGACCCTGCATCGGCGGCGCGTTGGGCATCGCGCTGGCTGCGGACGTTGCACTGGCCGGCCGCTCGGCCTACTTCTCGCTGCCGCAGGTACCCCAGCTCGGCATCGTGCCGGACCTGGGCGCCAGCTGGCTGCTCCCGCGCCTGGTCGGACGGCCGCGTGCGATGGGCATGTCCCTGTTCGGCGACAGGATCCACGCCGGGCAGGCCGAACAATGGGGCATGGTCTGGAAGTGCGTCGACGATGCCGATCTGCAGGCGCAGGCGCTTTCGATTGCACGGCAGCTTGCGGCCGCGCCCGCGCAGGCGGTCATCGGCACCCGACGGCTGCTCGATGAGGCCTTTGCATGCCCCATGGAACAGCAGCTCTCCGAAGAGGGGCGCCGGCAAATGGATCTGGTGAAACCTCTCGCGGCCCGCTGACATCTTCTGGCTAGGGTCGCTTCAGGAAGCAGGTCGCTGTCGCGGTGGCAAGGAGCTTGCCGTCCCTGGCCTTCAGGGTGCCCTCGGACGTCGCAATGTTCCGCGAGATGTGGACCCGACGCGTGAGACTCAAATGGGAAATGGTGAGGAGGAGCCAGGGGGGCGTGACGAGGACGTTGCGTATCCCCCTCCGCGAATGTCCCCCGGCCTTCGGCCTCCTCCTTGATTTCGCTGCGCGGGACACCCAACGCCCTCGGCACGTGGAACGGTCCGTTGTTCCGGCTGTTCAACCACTGCGCGTCTGGATCACGTCGATGGTGTGCTCCCCGCAGCGAAATCAAGGAGGGGCGGGCTCAACCCGTCGATGCAACACTTCAAAGACGAATCGAGGTGTTAATTGACGATGAGCACAGGTCAGCGAATTCAT
>NZ_JASZYG010000026.1 GCF_030317105.1 Variovorax brevis | reverse complement strand
GCCGAACTTGCTGGACAACACCGTGGCGATGGCCGCCGTCAGCGTGGTCTTGCCATGGTCGACGTGACCGATCGTGCCCACGTTCACGTGGGGCTTGGTGCGGGTGAACTTACCTTTTGCCATTTTTCAATCCTTGAAAGAGCAGGCCCGTGTATTGGTTTTACGTCTGCACCTTGTTGCTGGTTCTCTCGCCACGGGCAACGAGAGGCACAAGGTCGCAGACAAACTCTGTGGGTCGGTAGGGGGACAGGGCAGACTTGCTTCGCAAATCCAGGCCCGTCCCGCAAAGACCTTACTTCGTACGGGCGGCGACGATCGCTTCGGCGACGTTGCGCGGAGCTTCAGCGTAGTGCTTGAACTCCATCGTGTACGTGGCGCGGCCTTGCGACATCGAGCGCAGCGTGGTCGAGTAGCCGAACATTTCCGACAGCGGCACTTCGGCCTTGATGGCCTTGCCACCGCCGACCATGTCGTCCATGCCCTGCACCATGCCGCGACGGCTGGACAAGTCGCCCATCACGTTGCCGGCGTAGTCTTCAGGCGTTTCCACTTCCACGGCCATCATGGGCTCGAGGATCACGGGGTTGGCCTTGCGGCAGCCTTCCTTGAAACCGAAGATTGCGGCCATCTTGAACGCCATTTCGTTCGAGTCCACGTCGTGGTACGAACCGAAGTGCAGCGTGACCTTGACGTCCACCACCGGGTAGTTGGCGAGCACGCCCTGGCCGAGCGCTTCGATCACGCCCTTTTCGACCGCGGGGATGTATTCGCGAGGAACCACACCGCCCTTGATCGCGTCGACGAACTCGAAGCCCTTGCCGGCTTCTTGCGGTTCGATCTTGAGCACGACGTGGCCGTACTGGCCCTTGCCGCCCGACTGGCGAACGAACTTGCCTTCGGCTTCGTCGACCGTCTTGCGGATCGTTTCGCGGTAGGCCACTTGCGGCTTGCCGACGTTGGCTTCCACGCCGAATTCACGCTTCATGCGGTCCACGATGATTTCAAGGTGGAGCTCGCCCATGCCGGCGATGATGGTCTGGCCCGATTCTTCGTCGGTCTTGACGCGGAACGAGGGGTCTTCCTGCGCGAGACGCTGCAGGGCGATGCCCATCTTTTCCTGGTCGGCCTTGGTCTTGGGCTCAACGGCTTGCGAGATCACCGATTCCGGGAACACCATCCGCTCGAGCGTCACGATGGCCGTCGGGTCGCACAGGGTTTCGCCCGTGGTGACTTCCTTCAGGCCCACGCAGGCAGCGATGTCGCCGGCGCGGATTTCGCTGACTTCTTCGCGGTTGTTCGCGTGCATCTGCACGATACGGCCGATACGCTCTTTCTTGCCGCGCACAGGGTTGTAGACGCTGTCGCCCTTGCTCAGCACGCCGGAATAGACGCGCACGAACGTGAGCTGGCCCACGAACGGGTCGGTCATCAGCTTGAACGCGAGGGCCGAGAACTTTTCGTTGTCGTCAGCCTGGCGCACCACCGGTGCTTCGTCTTCGTCCAGGCCATTGACCGGCGGAATGTCGGTCGGCGCGGGCATGTATTCGATGACGGCGTCGAGCATGGCTTGCACGCCCTTGTTCTTGAAGGCGGAGCCGCAGAGCATCGGCTGGATTTCGCCCGCGATCGTGCGCGTGCGAATGGCCAGCTTGATTTCTTCTTCGGACAGCTTTTCGCCTTCGAGGTACTTGTTCATCAGCTCTTCGCTGGATTCAGCGGCGGCTTCGACGAGCTTCTCGTGGTATTCGTTGCAGACGTCGACCAGGTCAGCCGGGATCTCACCGTAGGTGAAGGTCACGCCCTTGTCTTCGTCCCAGATGATGGCCTTCATCTTCACGAGGTCGACGATGCCCTGGAACTTGTCCTCGGAGCCGATCGGGATCTGGATCACGACGGGGTTGGCCTTCAGGCGGTCGATCATCATCTGGCGAACGCGCAGGAAGTTCGCGCCGGTGCGGTCCATCTTGTTGACGAACGCGAGGCGGGGAACCTTGTACTTGTTGGCCTGGCGCCAGACGGTTTCCGACTGGGGCTGCACGCCGCCGACGGCGTCATACACCATCACGGCGCCGTCGAGCACGCGCATCGAGCGCTCGACTTCAATCGTGAAGTCCACGTGGCCCGGGGTGTCGATGATGTTGATGCGGTGTTCCTGGAAATTCTGGGCCATGCCCTTCCAGAAGCAGGTGGTGGCTGCCGAGGTGATCGTGATGCCACGCTCTTGCTCTTGCTCCATCCAGTCCATCGTGGCGGCGCCGTCATGCACTTCACCGATCTTGTGGTTCACGCCGGTGTAGAACAGGATGCGTTCGGTCGTCGTGGTCTTGCCGGCGTCGATGTGCGCCGAGATACCGATATTGCGGTATCGCTCGATGGGGGTTTTGCGTGCCATGAGATTACTCCGTTAACGGCTGAAAGCCCGCCCACCACACGGCAGGTCGGGCTTCCAGCCTGGTCTGATTTAAGGGCTGCTTAGAAGCGGAAGTGGCTGAAAGCCTTGTTGGCTTCGGCCATGCGGTGCACTTCATCCCGCTTCTTCATGGCACCGCCGCGGCCTTCCGTGGCTTCCATGAGTTCGTTGGCCAAACGCAGGGCCATCGACTTCTCGCCACGCTTGCGGGCGGCTTCCTTGATCCAGCGCATCGACAGGGCCAGGCGACGGACCGGGCGCACTTCAACGGGCACCTGGTAGTTTGCGCCACCGACGCGGCGGGACTTGACTTCCACCATCGGCTTGACGTTGTTGATGGCGATGGTGAAGGCTTCCAGCGGGTCCTTGCCCGGGTTCTTCTGCTCGATGAAGTCGAGTGCGCCATAAATGATGCGCTCGGCGATCGCCTTTTTGCCGCCTTCCATGATCACGTTCATGAATTTGGACAGCTCGACATTGCCGAACTTCGGGTCCGGCAGGATTTCACGTTTGGGAACTTCGCGACGACGTGGCATTTTTCTAACCTCTTTGCTTCAGTTGGCACCGTTTTGCCGGTACCGCGAGAGTCAAGCATGGCTCTCACTTACTCGACCCAATATCGGGTCACTACGCTCGACACGCCCGCCATGGGCACACCGAACACCGTGTAAATACAGAAAGGCTCTTAAGCCTTCTTGGGACGCTTCGCGCCGTACTTGGAGCGCGACTGCTTGCGGTCTTTCACGCCTTGCAAGTCGAGCGAACCGCGCACGATGTGATAACGGACACCGGGCAAGTCCTTGACACGACCGCCGCGAACCAGCACGACGCTGTGTTCCTGCAGGTTGTGGCCTTCGCCGCCGATGTAGGAGATGACTTCGAAACCGTTGGTCAGGCGCACCTTGGCGACCTTGCGCAGAGCGGAGTTCGGCTTCTTTGGCGTCGTGGTGTAGACGCGGGTGCAGACACCGCGACGTTGCGGCGAGTTCTGCATGGCGGGGCTCTTCGACTTCGACTTCTCGACTTCGCGGCCCTGACGCACCAGTTGATTGATGGTTGGCATGAATGAATTAATCCCAAAAAATCACCCGGGAACCCGGCCCACGAGCCTGAGCTTTTCGTGAGTGGACCGGCAGATGACGAAAACGTGAAACCCTTCGGAAATTTCCGAAAAGCCCTCGATTATAGCAATCGCGCGACTTCCTGGCAATTACCCTGGCGTTGTCCGCATGTAACTCATTCACGCGGGACTGGCGCGAGCGGCTACTTGATCCACAGGCGCATGGCGTCCCACGCACGGCCCATGGCGCCGGCCTGCTCGACCGACTCCAACGCCACCAGCGGCACTTCCGCCACGGTCTGGTCGTCCAGCATCACCTTGAGCGAACCCACGTTCTGGTTCCTGGTGAATGGCGCGATCAACGGATCCGGGCGAGCGATTTGCGTCTTGAGCTTGCTGGCCGAGCCGCTGGGCACTGCCACGACGATGGCTTCCGGGCGCCCGAGCTTGAGGGTGCTGGTCTTGCCCTTCCAGACCGCCGGCGTTGCGACCGGTTGACCCGCGTCGAACAGGCGCACGTCGTCGTAAGCCGTGTAGCCCCAGTTCAGGAGCTTTTGCGATTCGTTGCTGCGAATCGAGTCGCTCGTCGTGCCCAGCACGATCGTCAGCAGGCGACGCCCGCCGGCGAGGTTGGGGAATTCGCGCCTGGCGGTGGCGATCATGCAATAGCCGGCCGAGTCGGTGTGGCCGGTCTTGAGGCCGTCAACGGTCGGGTCGCGAAACAGCAGCGTGTTGCGGTTGGTGTCGTTGGTCGCGGGCGTGCCGGGGTAGCGGTATTTCTTGATGGCGTAATAACGCGCCTCGCCGGGGAAGTCGCGAATCAGGCGCGTGGCAAGGATGCTCAGGTCGCGCGCCGTGGAGGTGTGGCCGGGCGCAGGAAGACCTTCGGGGTTCTTGAAGGTCGTGTTCTTCATGCCCAGTGCCTTGGCCTGGTCGTTCATCATTTCGACGAAATGCTCGACCGTACCTCCCACGCCCTCGGCCAGCACGTTGGTCGCGTCATTGCCCGACTGGACGATCATGCCCTTGATGAGGTCTTCCACCGGCACTTGCATCGTGGGGTCGATGAACATGCGCGAGCCGGGCATCTTCCAGGCGCGCGGGCTCACCGGAAGGGTTTGCGTCAGGCTGATCTTCTTCGCCTTGAGCGCATCGAAGACCAGGTAGGCGGACATCAGCTTCGTGAGTGAAGCGGGCTCCACCGGCATGTCGATGTCCTTCTGCGCCAGGATCTGATTGGCCGTGACGTCCACCAAGAGATAGCTGCGCGCCGCAACCTCAGGCGGAGCGGGCGTCTGGGCATGGGCTGCCAGTGCCAGATAGAAAGGCGCGACGGCAGCCAGCACCAGCGCGCGAAGCACCTTCGAAAAACGGGTCATGGAAGATAGGAAGCAGGAAGCGGGGAGAACTCAGCCAGCACGGAGGTGGCGGGTAACAAGACTTTTCAGGAGCGGCAATTGTCCGTGAAAGAAATGGCCACCCCCGGGGACGACTGTGACTGGAAGTATCTGTGGGCGAGCCCAATCGAGCACCGCCGCCAGGGGGACGGTGTCGTCCAGTTCGCCGTGGACGACCAAGGTGCGGTCGTGCGCAACAGGCGGAATTTCCGCTACGGAAAACCGCGATGCAGCCGTGCCCACCAGCACGATCTGGCGCGGCTGCCGCGTCTCCCAGAGGCTGGCGATCACGTGGCTGGAAACAAAAGCGCCGAAGGAAAAGCCCGCGACGGCCAATTCACCTTGCGGAGCGACCTGCTCGATAAGCCCGAGCATGTCTTGCGCTTCGCCCTGCCCTTCGTCGTGCACGCCTTCGCTGGCACCCACCCCTCTAAAGTTGAAGCGCACGGCCGTCCAGCCGCAGGCCAGGAAAGCGCGCGCCATGGTCTGCACGACCTTGTTGTCCATGGTGCCGCCAAAAAGCGGATGCGGATGCGCGATGACGGCGACGCCCACCGACGGCTGGTCCGCCGGAACGTCCCGCAGCGCCTCGATGGCGCCGGCGGCGCCCTTGAGCATCAATTTCTCGGTGCGCGAGTTCATGGCGTCGATCAGCGTCCGACGTCGGCGGGCAGCACCAGCCGCTCGACGACCTTGCCATTCTTGAGGTGCGAATCAACGATCTCGTCGATGTCGGCCTTGTCCAGGTAGCTGTACCAGACGGCGTCGGGGTACACGACTACGACGGGCCCGCCAGCGCATCGGTCCAGGCAGCCCGCCTTGTTCACGCGCACCTTGCCGGGGCCGGCCAGCCCCTCCTTCTTGACGCGCGACTTGCAATGCTCGAAGCCTTCCTGCGCGTTGTATTGGGAACAGGACTGTTCGCCGTTCTTGCGCTCGTTCAGGCAGAAGAAGATGTGGCGACCGTAGTAGCTGGTGGAGGTCATCGGCTCATTCTAGGTTTGCCGCATGTCGCGCGACAGCGAGAGCACGACGTAGCCCAGCGTCGCAAAGGGCCAGATCCAGCCCAGCCATTGCCCCAAGCCGTTGAAGCGAATGAAGCGCCCTTGCTCCCAAGTTGCCAGCGTCTGTGCGAAATAGGCACTTTCCGGCGCCTGGTTCAGCAGGCTCAGGTGAACGATGATGGCCATGAGGGCCAAGGCGGCGCACAGGCGCCGGGGCGCCGCCAGCAGCAGCGCACCAAACAGCGCCGCTGCCACGACACCCGCCTGCACGGGCACGTCGAGCCAGGCCCACGCATGTACGGGGCCGTAACTCATCGCAGCTGAGAGCGCACTTGCCGCCAACCCTGCGAGCAAGGTCAGCACCAGCATCACGGTGCGCTGCTTCACGGAGCGCGTCACCATGAAGGCCAGCAGGCAGGGAACCAGCGCCCCCAGCATGACGCACAGCAGTTCGACGCCCGGCACCAGGGGCTCCAGTTCGAACTGGCGCACCGGCAACCAGTCAATGAACGGCGTGTCGATCAGCCATTCGGAGACCGCATCTTCCACGCGCTCGAACACCTGCCCCAGCCCGAAGGTCACGGCGGCCGGGAACAACAGTGCCGCAGGCCACAAGGCCAGCAGCACCAGCGCGCCACGGGAATCATCGATGAACCAGTTGGCGCGCGTGCGAGACCAGTGCGCCACGGCGCCCAGCCTTTCCAGCGCAGCGGCCAGCACGGCGCCCAGCAGCGTGCCGATGGAATTGAGCGCCAGATCGACATTCGAAGGAATGCGCATCGGCAGGTAGCTCTGCAAGGTTTCCATCACGAGCGCGATGGCAAAACCAGCGGCCGTCGCCCGCAGCAAGGCATGCCAAGTCGGAGCATCCGGCCGGTTGCGCAGGACCGTCAGCGCCGCGAGGAAGCCCAGCGGCACATAACCCGCCACGTTGACGGAGAAGTCAAAACCCGTCCAGTACTTGGGCCACGGCGCCGTGAGGTAGGCCCAGGGTGCGATGCCCTGGTCACGCCATTCCGTGAAAGGGTAAAGACTGGCGTAGACGATCAGCGCGGCATAGGCCAGGGCCAGGGGCAGTGCGGCGGATTTGTGCTGATTGCTCACCAGTTTCAGAAGGGTTTGACGACCACCAGGATCACGATGGCCACCAGAAGCAATACCGGCGCCTCATTGAACCAGCGATACCAGCGGTGGTCACGCCGGTTGGTGCCCGCCTCGAAGCGGCGCAGCAGCACGCCGCAGGCGTGGTGATAGCCGATCACCAGCAAGACCAAAGCCAGCTTCGCGTGCATCCACCCGCTGCCTGAACCGCGGCCAATGCCGTAGCCCAGCCAGAGCCAGATGCCGAAACCCAGCGCAGGCACCGCCAATATTGTGGTGAAGCGCAGCAGCTTGCGCGCCATCAAGAGCAGCCGGGCCCGTTCCGCGTCCGATCCGGCCGGCACCATCGCCAGGTTCACCAGGATGCGCGGAAGATAAAAAAGGCCCGCGAACCAGCTGGCGATGAAGACGATGTGAAACGATTTGACCCAAAGCATCGCCGCAAGTTTAGTGGCGAGGCACGCGCCCTCGAACGGCGGCGCCGGGCAAAAAAAAGCCCGGCGTCAAAACGCCGGGCTGGGAAGCCCTTTTGCTGTCACACATCAAGGCACCCGCTCAGGGAGGAAAAGCGGGGAGCGGCAAGCCGCCCAGCACGGAATTTAACAAAGTCCGCAGAACCTTTCAAGCGCCGACGGCTTTTTCCTGCAAATCGAACGAAAAAGTAATGCTTTTAGTGTCTTCGGTACAAAAAGACCGGCCGGACGATCGTGCTGCGCGCGCAACAGTGCCTCCATTGATCGTGCACAATTTTCCTCATGACCTCCCCAGCTCCGCTTTTTGCCCCCTTTCCGGCCGGCCGGCCGCGCCGCCTGCGCCGCGACGCCTTCACCCGGAACCTGGTGCGCGAACACTCTGTCACGGCGCACGACCTGATTTACCCCGTGTTCGTCCAGGAAGGCAACGGCCGGCGCGACGCGGTGGCGTCCATGCCGGGCGTGGACCGGCTGAGCCTGGACCTGTTGCTGCCGGTGGCCGAGGAATGCGTGAAGTTCGGCATTCCCGTCATGGCGCTGTTTCCGGTGATCGATCCGGCCCTGAAAACGCCGAATGGCGATGAAGCCTTCAATCCCGACGGGCTGGTACCCCGCGTGGTGGCCGCGTTGAAGTCGCGCTTTCCGGAATTGGGCGTGATGACGGACGTCGCGCTCGACCCCTACACCAGCCACGGACAGGACGGCCTGCTGGACGAGTCGGGCTACATCCTGAATGACCCGACGGTTGAAGTATTGTGCAAGCAGGCGCTTACTCAATCGCAAGCTGGCGTGGACATTGTGGCGCCAAGCGACATGATGGACGGCCGCATCGGCGCGATCCGTCAGGCGCTCGAAGCGCGGGGCGACGTGCACACGCGCATCATGGCCTACAGCGCCAAGTACGCCAGCGCCTTCTATGGCCCCTTCCGCGATGCCGTGGGCTCCGCCGCCAACCTCGGCAAAAGCAACAAGAAGGTTTATCAGATGGACCCCGGCAACAGCGACGAGGCGCTGCGCGAGGTGGCCATCGACATCGCCGAGGGCGCCGACATGGTCATGGTCAAGCCCGGCATGCCGTATCTGGACATCGTGCGGCGCGTCAAGGACCAGTTCAGGGTGCCGACCTTCGCTTACCAGGTGAGCGGTGAATACGCGATGCTCAAGGCCGCGGCGCAAAACGGCTGGCTCGACCACGACGCGGTGGTGCTTGAAAGCCTGCTGGCTTTCAAGCGCGCGGGGGCCGACGGAATCCTCACCTACTTCGCGCTTGACGCAGCGCGTTTGCTACAAAAACAATAGCGGACTGCTGTGTGGCGGCGGCGCCCTGCCGTCCGCCAGTCGCGTCCGACATCGCCACGGAAGGCTTGATGCGCCTCTTTCAAATCAGCAACACGCAGGTGAGCGAGCACGACTCACTCGCTCCTTTTGCCCTGCCCGGCGCGTGCCAGAACGCGTACCTGTGGATCTCGCTGACGCGCGACGAACTGCGCGGCTCCCTCCATGAAGTCCAAGGCATCCTGGAAGCCTTGTGCGGCGCGCAGCTTGTCGACCTGCATGTGAGCGACCTGCTCAACGACCAGTTGCCCTCGCGCTACGACTACACCTCTGAATATGACGTGATGGTGTTCCGTCGACTCGCCACCGCCGGCCTGACGGCGCCGCCGCCGCCTCCCCAGCCGGTGCCGGTCGGCGGTCCGCCGGTGCTGCGGCGCATCGACACCCGCCCGGTCGGCTTTGCCGTCTTCGACCGCGTGCTGCTGTCCGTCCATCCGGAAGACGGTGCCGTGCGCGACGCCTTTGCGGCCAAGTTGATGGCGGCTGCCCCGGTTGCCGCCGCGCCCGCGCTGGACGTGCGGGCCACGTCCACTCGGCTTCCCTCAAGCCCGGCCGACCTGATGTTGCGGGTGTTGAACCAGATCGTGGACGGCTACCTGGAACTGCGCCGCGAACTCACGAAGCAGCTCGACCACTGGCAAGCCGAGTTGATCGACCCCAAGAGCCACTTCAACAACTGGGGCGCGCTGATGAAGTCGCGCCAGTCGCTGCGCCACCTGGATGAAATCTGCGAAGACCAGCAAGGCGCCGTTCAGGACTGGATCGATGCGCTCGAAACCCTTCCTCCGCCGCAAGACCCCGCCGCCGCGTGGGAGCGAGAACTGGTGATGGTGCGCAGCCGCGACGTGCTGGAGCACATCGAACGCGTTGTGCACCATGTGCAGCGGCTCGAACAGAACGCCGAAACCGCCGTGCAGATGCACTTCAACATCCAGAGCCACCGCACCAACGACATCATGCGGGTGCTGACGGTGCTGACGGCTGTGTTCCTGCCGCTGAACCTCATCGCGGGGATTTTCGGGATGAACTTCGAATACATCCCGCTCTTGCACAAGGCCGATGGCTTCTGGATTGCCATGGGTTCCATGGGCCTGATCGCCCTCGTGCTTGTCGTCGTGTTCTGGCGCAAGCGCTATCTCGCCCGGACCACGCGTTAGCTATACATGGCGCCACCCGCGGCGCCCAAAGAAAAAAGCCGGCCGGCGCTTGCGCACCGACCGGCTCGATCAGCTTTCAGACCGGATGAATTACATCTTGGTCGAGTTCCGCTTGGCAGCTTCGGCGCGTGCATCGACCGGGTTGACCATGGTCGAGATCACCTTGCTGTTGACGCGCGAACCCGAGGTCACGTTCTGGTCCGGGGCCGATGCGGCGCGAACCGCCTCGGCGGCCACCGTTGCGCGATCACCCGACACGGCGACCTTCTCGGCGCCGCGCGAACCACGCACGACGTTCTGGTCCGGTGCGGACGCCGTGGCCACGGCTTCAGCGTTGACTTCCGAACGGCTGCGCACGGAATTCACGGTCTGAACGCCTTCGTAGGTTTCAGCTTGTGCGCCTGCAACGGCGAAAAGGGCGACTGCGGCTGCGGCGATGAGGTTCGAGGTCTTCATGACAAATCCTTTTTGTTCGAGTGATCGGAAATGGCTTGCCTTACAGGCCAGCCTGACGGTTCGGCGACTGGCGAACCGCCATCGAACCGTTCGTGTACTGCGACGGAATGACGCTGTTCACGTAGGCCTTGCGGTCGAGGTTTTGCAGCGGGTCGTGCGCAGCGGCGACGGCCTGGGCGCGGACGGCGCTGCGGTCGGCGGTGCTCGCAACCTGGGCCACGCCTGCGGTAGCGCCTTCAGCGTAGGCGTCGGGGGCATGGGCCGCGGCAACGGCTTCGGCGTTCACTTCGGCGCGGCTGCGCGTGGAATTGATGGTCAGCACGCCGTCATAGGTTTCAGCCTGGGCGCCAGCAACGGCGAAGAGGGCAACGGCAGCGGCGGCGATGAGGTTCGAGGTCTTCATGACGATTCCTTTGGAGTCGGGGTTGAATTCGGGGGAGGTTCAGATCTGCTTGAGCAGGGACGTGGCGCGCGCACCGACCGGCATCATGGTGAGTGCACGGGCGGCAGCGTAGGTTTGCGCCTGGGCGACAGCGACTTTGCGCAGCGCCACAGCGACGGCAGCGAGCTTCTGGGAAGTCTTCATATTCAGTTCCTTATTCGTTGAACAAACTTTCGAACGGGGTCTGGTGGGCGTCGCCTTCAATTCGGGACAACTACCGCGCTCGGGCCTGGTTCACTCAGGCTTGCTGAATTGCTTGCCTGTGCAGCGAATTTTGGAGTAGTTTTCTAGGTAAAAACCCTCGCAAATCGAATCACCGTGTTCATGGATTCGAAACAATGGGCCCCAAATGCCAACCGCGCGGGTTTCACAATGAGAAATCAGCGCAAACAACAATCCCCCATGGACAGCCTCGATCTCATCAAGACCTTCCGGGAAGTCGCCCTGCAGGGCAATTTCTCCCGCGCCGCCACCAAGCTGGACATGTCGAAGGCGACGGTCAGCAAATACGTGGCCGAGCTGGAAACGCGCTTTGGCGTGCGCCTGCTGAATCGCTCGACCCGCTCGGTCAGCCTCACGGACGCCGGAGCGCTGCTGCTGGAGCGCAGCACGCCCGTGCTCGAAATGGTGGAACTCACGCAGGCCGAGTTGCAGGAGCGCGCAAGCCAGCCCGCCGGCCGCCTGCGGATTTCAGCGCCGCACGGCATGGGGCAAGGCGACCTGCCCAACCTGCTGTCGCAGTTCATGCGCCACTACCCGGAGGTGAGCATCAGCCTGCGCCTGAACGGCCCCGCCGTCGACCTGGTGGATGAAGGCATCGATGTGGCGCTGCGGCTGGGGCCCATCGAGAACGACAACCTCATCGTGCGCCGGTTGGTGCAGGTCAACTATGTCGTGTGCGCTTCACCGCATTACTGGCGCAAGCACGGGATGCCGAAGCACCCGACGGACCTCGCCAACCATGTGGCGCTGACCGGATCCAGCAGCGGCCTGCATCCACGCTGGCGCTTCGAAGAAAACGGCAAGCCGATCGACGTGCCCGTGAAGAGCCGCATGGACGCCACGGAAAGCGGCCCGCTGGTGCAGGTGGCAATGCACGGCCTTGGCGTCGTCTACCTGCCCGCGCTGCTGGTGCGTCCCCACATCGACCACGGCGAACTGGCGCCCGCCCTGGAGGAGTTCGTGCGCAAGGACATGTGGCTGTCCGCCGCCTACGTCCAGCGCAGGCACAACAGCGCGGCCCTGCGTGCGCTGCTCGACTTCCTGGAGACGCGCATCGGCAAGCAGTCCAACGGCAGGGCGTGAACGCACGCCCTCGGGGGCGGGCGATCAGCCCAGATGCTGCTTGAAGAAAGCCAGCGTGCGTTCGCGCGCAAGCTTGGCGGCGTCCGCGTTGAATGAAGCGCGCTGGTCGCAGTTGAAGCCGTGGTTGGCGGCGTAGACCTGCACCTCCACGCCAGGATGCGCCTTGCGGAAGGCCTCGACCGTATCGATCGGAATCCAGTGGTCCTGATCGCCGAAATGCGCCAGCACCGGCACCTTCGGCTGGCGCGCCGCTTCCTCCGCCGTGGTCATGCCGCCGCCGTAGTACGGTGCCGCGGCGGACAGGCCCGTGAGCATGCTCGCAGCACGCCACGTCAGCAGCCCGCCGTAGCAATAGCCAACGATGCCGACCTTGCCCGCCTTGCCTGCGTAGTCGACCGCCGCCTGCAGGTCTTGCATGACGCCCGGCGCCGGCAGGGCCTCCACCGCCATCTTCAACGCAAAGCCCGCCTTCAAATCGTCTTCCGAGTAGCCCAGATCGACACCGGATTGGACGCGATGAAAGGTCGATGGCGCCACCGCAAGGTAGCCGGCCGCCGCATAGCCATCGGCCACCGAGCGGATGTGCGAGTTCACGCCGAAGATCTCCTGCACCACCACGACGGCGCCCTTGGGCGTGCCCGAAGGCTCGGCCACCCAGGCGGGAAAAACGAATCCGTCCCTGGCGGTCAGGTCGATGAATTGGCCCATATCAAGCTCCTTGTTGCGCTGGCGCCGGCCGGGCCGGAGACTGCAGCGCGCGATCCACAAAATCCAGGCGGTCCTGGCCCCAGAAAATCTCGCCATCGATGACGTAGCTCGGCGCGCCGAACACGCCGATGTCGATGGCCTCTTGCGTGTATTCCTCGTAGCGCTCGCACACTTTCTGGCTTTGCGAGTGGTCCAGCCGCGCGGCCGGCAAACCGCATTCGGCCAGCAACGTCGCCAGCACCGCCGCGTCGGCAATGTTGCGCTCTTGCGCCCACACAGCCGCGAACACGGCACCCGCCAGCCGCATGGCCGCCGGCGTGCCATCGTGCAAGTCCGCCGCGATGATGAGTTGCGCGGCATCGTCCGCCGGCACCGGAAAGAACTTCGGCTTCGGATGCAGCGGCACGTCCAGATAGCGCGAATAACGCGCCAGTTCCACCAGCCGGTAGGCCTGGCGTTGCGGCGCGCGCTTGGCCAGCGGCAGACCGCCGGAAATCGGAAACACCGTCCCCAGGTCCACCGGACGAATGCGAACGGTGGCCCCTGTGCGCGCGGCAAGCGCGGCAAAGCGCGCATGGCCGAGGTAGGTCCAGGGACTTTGCGGCGCGAAGTAGTAGTCGACAGTGCGGCTCACGGCGTGTCTCCTCCAGCGGCTACGATGGTGTGCATTCGCCTGTGGTTTTAACCGAGGCATCACATTCGTGCAGGAGATGGGGAATGGAACAGGTTCTGTTGGTCACGGGCGGCAGTCGCGGCATCGGTGCCGCAACGGCGCTGCAGGCCGCACGGCGCGGCTTCGCGGTGGCGGTGAACTACGCAAGCAACTCGCTGGCGGCCGATGAAATCGTGCGCCAGATCCGCGCGGAGGGCAGCACTGCGATCACAGTGCAGGCCGACGTCGGCGAGGAATCGCAGGTCGTCGCCATGTTCGAAAAGGTCGATGCCAAGCTGGGCCGGCTCACCGCGCTCGTCAACAACGCGGGCGTGGTCGACGTGCAGGCGCGCGTGGACGAGATGAGCGTCGAACGGCTCACGCGCATGATGCGCATCAACATCATCGGCAGCTTCGTCTGCGCGCGTGAGGCCGTGCGCCGCATGAGCACGCGTCACGGTGGCCAGGGTGGCGCCATCGTCAATCTCTCCAGCGCCGCTGCTCGGCTGGGATCGCCCGGCCAGTATGTCGACTATGCCGCGAGCAAGGGCGCCATCGATGCCTTCACCATCGGGCTCGCCAAGGAAGTCGCCGAGGAAGGCATTCGCGTCAATGCCGTGCGACCGGGGCTCATCGACACCGAAATCCATGCCTCGGGCGGCATGCCCGATCGCGCCTTCCAGTTGGCCAGCACCGTGCCAATGAAGCGCACGGGCTCGGCAGACGAAGTGGCAGCGGCCATCGTCTGGCTCCTGTCGCCGGAGGCGAGCTACACGACGGCGACGACGCTCGACGTGACGGGCGGTCGCTGAGCTTCAAGTCAGGCAACCGAGCCGCGCCAGCGCCTCGTGCACGTCGGCGGGTGAGCGCACGCACACCGCTTGCAGGCCGGCCGCGATGGCACCTTCGACGTTCTGCTCCAGGTCGTCGAAGAAGAGCACGGCACCGGGCGGCAAGTTGATTTGCTTGCACACGAACTCGAAGGCCGCGCGCTCGGGCTTGCGCATGCCGATGTCGGACGACGCAAACACCCGGTCGAACGAGGGCTCGATGCGCGGATAGGCCTCGCGCCACGCCGCATGGTGCGTCTTGTTGGTGTTGCTGAACGCGTAGCAGGGAAAACGCTTGCGGGCCGCGTCGATGGCGTCGAGCGTCTGCGAAATCTCCTCGCGAAAGATGGCGTTCCAGCCGGCCGCGATGTCTTCGTCGGAGGCGTCGAGCACCAGGCCGCGGCGCAGCGTGTCGAAGTATTGCGCTGCACTCAGTTCGCCGCGCTCGTGGCGCTCGTAGGCTTCGTCATGCGTGAACGCGCGGCGCACCTCTTCGACTGAAAGCGCGGACATCGGCGCCCAATGCGCCACCGCGTGCGCAAAGTCGAAGTGAAAGACCACGCCGCCAAGGTCGAAGAGCAAGGCCTTGACGGCCGAAGGATCGAAAGCGCCAGTCATTTCTTTGCAATATCCAGTTCTGCGATGCGCGCCGTGACGTCGCGCCCCTTTACGATGAGTTCGCCCACGGAGATGGGCAAGCGAAAGCGCCGCGGGCCCGCGCTGCCTGGGTTGACGAACAGCACGCCGTCGCGGTCGCTGACGCGCGGCTGGTGCGAATGCCCCGACACCACGACCTTCACGCCCGCCGCCGCCGGGTCGATGTCGAGATCGCCCAGATCGTGCAGCGCGTAGATGAACAACTCGCCCACCTGCAGAAAGTCCGTTTCGGGCACATGCGCCGCCCACGCGTCGCGGTCGTTGTTGCCGCGCACCGCCGTCACCGGCGCGATGGCGCCCAATTGATCGAGGATGTCCTGCGACCCGATGTCGCCCCCGTGCACGATGAAGTCGCTGCCGCGCAGGAACTCCAGCGCCTCGGGACGCATCAGCCCGTGCGTGTCGGAAATGAGGCCAACGCGAATCACGGGGACGCCAGCGCTACGGCTGCAGTTGATCGGCCCACTGCACCACCTGCGCCACCACGGCGTCGCTGGCGGCGGCCAGGGCCTTGACGCCACCGGGCGCGTCGGCCGAGGCCGCGGGTTGCTGCGCCGTGAAGGTGCGCTGCCCCAGCACGCGATCGCCGCCCGCCGACGTGCTGACCAGCGTCGCACGCACACGCACCAGGCCAACGCTGGCGCCGGGCGATGCGAAATAGTGGCTGAACTCCTCCAGCGTGACGCGCAGCGCATTGGGCGCCTTGCCTTCGGTGCGCGCGATGTTCGCGCTCTCTTCAGGGCCCAGCACGACGCGGCGCGCGGCCAAGGCGTCGCGCAGGCGCTGGCGCAACAACTGCGCGGGTGCCACGCTCCAGCGCGCTTGCGCATAGGGCCGCAGTTCGTTGGCATCCGCGTAAGCCAGTCGGTAAAGGACTTGCGTGCCGTCCAACCGCGAACTGCTGTCGATATCCGCCAGAAGGATCGGCGGCAACGGTGCCGCCGACGCAGGCGCGGCGGGCGCCGCTGCACCGGGCAGGCCCGGGCCGAAGTCGTACAGCGCAGCGCGCTGCGGCTTGTCGGGCAATGCACCGCAGCCCGCCAGCACACATGCCGCCGCAAGGACCGCCAGCGCGAGGGCGGCTCGGTGCGCGAGATCGGGTCCCTTCGAACGGGCCATCGTTTTCATCAAGGTCATCTGGAGGCCTTTCAGGGATTCGCGGGCGCGGCCGCCGGGGCGACAAAGCCGGGCTCGCCCGGACCGGGAAGCGTGACGCCCGTGCCGAAGAGCAGCGATTGCGGGTTGTCGTTGATGCCCTCGGCGGCACGCCCGAGCCGGCGCACGGCGCGCGAGGCATCGTCGGCCACACGGTTCACGCGCGGCAAGGTCGCACTGTTGAAAGAGTCGATCGCTTGCCCCAGACCTTGGGTGCCGGTCGCGAGCCGATCGAGCGCGCCGTCCTTTTCGTTCAGGCGGCCGACCGTGGCGTTCAGGTTGTTGGCCACGCGCGAGACGTCGCCGGCCGCCTTCTTGACGGTGGCCAGCGCGGTCGTCGTGTTCGCCGCCAGCGGCGGAATCGCCTTGAGCGCCGGAGTGAGCCCGGTCTTGACCGTTTCGTCCAGGCGCTTGGTGAGTTGATTGGCGGCGATGGCCGCCTGCGAGATGTTCTCCAGCGCATCGGCAACGCGCTTCTGGTTGGGCTCGCCAATCAGCAGGTTGACTTTCCGCGTCACTTCCTCGACTTGCCCGATGATGACTTCGCCGCGCTCCTGCAGCGAGGCCAGCAGCGAGGGCCTGAGCGGAATGCGCGGCGGATCGTCGTTGTTCGGCTTGAGCGCGATCTGCGATTCGCCCTTGTCGTCGAGCGCGATGAAGGCCAGGCCCGTCACGCCCTGGTAGCTCAGCGACGCAAAGCTCGAGGTGGTGAGGGGCACGCGCTCGTCGACCGAGATGCGCACACGCACATTGCCCCGCACCTTGGGATCGAAGTCGATGGACGCCACTTTGCCGACCGAGATACCGCGATAACGCACCATGGCCTGCGGCTGCAGGCCGCTCACCGCGTCGCGGGTGGAAAGCTCGTAGATGTTGCGCACCGTGTCGTCGCGTGTGAACCAGACGACCAGCGCCACGATGAGTCCGATGACGCCGATCACGAAGGCGCCTGCGACAAAAGCGTGGGCTTTGTTTTCCATGGCGTTCTACCTTGCTGCTGAGGGAGGGACCGGCATGCGGCCGGCCGATGATGCATCCGGGCCGGCGTGCGGCTCGTGCAGCGCCTGCAGGGCGCGCTGTCCGCGCCCGCCCAGAAAATACTTGTGGATGAAGGGATGCGGATAGGCGATCACGTCGCGGGTCTCGCCGGCCACGATGACTTGCTGGTCGGCCAGCACCGCGATGCGCGTGCTCAGGTCGAACAAGGTGTCGAGGTCGTGCGTGACCATGACCACCGTCAAGCCCAATTCGCGATGCAGGCCACGCAGCAGGTCGCAGAACTCGTCGGCGCTTTCGGGGTCGAGCCCTGCGGTGGGCTCGTCCAGCAGCAACAGCGGCGCATCCATGATGAGCGCACGCGCGAGCGCCACGCGCTTGATCATGCCGCCCGACAGCGCCGACGGCATCTTGTGCGCATGCTCGGGGCCCAGGCCCACCATCTGCAGGCGCACCATCGCCGCGTCGCGGATCAACTCGTCGGGCAGCACCTTGAGTTCACGCAGCGCGAAGGCGATGTTGTCGAGCACGTTGAAGGCCGAGAACAAGGCGCCGCGCTGGAACAGCATGCCCACGCGCGCCGCGCCCGCCGCACTCAGTTCGCCGGGTTGCGCGCCGAACACGGAGACTTCGCCGCGCGTGGGCTTTTCGAGCCCGAGGATCTGGCGCAGCAACACCGTCTTGCCCGTGCCCGAGCCGCCCACCAGCGACAGCACCTCGCCGCGCCGGATCGAGAGGTTGAGGTCGCGGTGCACGACCTGCTCGCGGCCCGGCGACTTGAACACCGTCCACAGGTTGCGGATTTCCACCGCGTTGTCGCCAGGATCGACGTCGCAGAACGCGCCCGGCCCGGGAGGAACAATCGGCTCGCTCATCGGAATCCAACCCCCTTGAACAGCACGGCGAAGAGCGCATCGACCAGGATCACGACGGTGATGGAAATCACCACCGATGACGTCGTGCGCCGCCCGAGGCTCTCGGTGTTGGGCAGCACGCGCATGCCGTGGTAGCAGGCAATCAGCGCAATGAGGATGCCGAACACCGCCGACTTGGAAATGGCCAGCCAGATGTTGGTCAACGGCACGGCGCGCGGCAAGGCCTGCATGAAGAACGATGGCGAAATGCCCAGCGACACATCGGCCGCGATCATGCCGCCGAGCATTGCCGCGCCCGACGTCCAGATGCTGATGAGGGGCATGGCGATCGCCAGCGCCAGCACGCGCGGCATCACCAGCCGGAAGCCATGCGGAATGCCCATCACGCGCATGGCATCCATTTCCTCGGTGACGCGCATCACGCCGATCTGCGCGGTCATGGCCGAGCCGGAACGCCCCGCGATCAGCACGGCCGCCAGCACCGGGCCCAGCTCGCGAATCAGCGACAGGCCCAGGATGTTGACGATGAAGGTCTCGGCGCCGTACTGGCGCAATTGCTGCGACGTGAGGTAGGCGAGCACCACGCCAATCAGCAGCCCGACGAGCGCGGTGATCGGCAGCGCGGTCGCGCCGGTGCTGTAGAGGTGCCCCGAGATGTCGCGCCAGGGGGCGAGGTGCGGCGCGCGGATGAGCCGCCCCACGTCGAACACGAACTGGCCGATCAGCGTGATGAAGCGCCGCGTCGTCTCCAGCATGTGGGGGCCGCGGTTTGCGAACTTCTTGAAGTGGTCCACCAGGGTCGGCGCGGGCTCTTCGGGTTCGCGCACGGTGAATAGCGCGACCTGCTCGAGGATGGCTTTCTGCTGCTGCGTCATCTCGACCTGCGCGGGCCATTCGTGGTTCCAGTGGTTCCACAGCATTTGCGCGCCGATGTGGTCGATCTGATCAATGGTGCGCAACTCCCATGCAACGTCACCTGACGCCGGCATTGACGCCAGCATGCCGACCAGCGCCTTCCAGTCGCGCGGCGACGAGCAGGCCAGCGCGGTCCAGCGTCCACGTGCAATGACCTGCAGGTCCGCCCGGCCGTCCTCGCCCTGGCCGGCCCGCTGCTCGACGCGCGGCGCGGCATGGGCTGGCGTCGCTTCGTCGTTCAAGGGAGATTCAGGGGGCGCCGGATCCAGCGCTGTGGGAGGCATGGGTTTTGAGGTGGTCGCGGTATGGATGCACTTGGCAACACTTATTCGAGCACGTCATCCTAACGTGATGACCACACGCGTCCTAGCGCGGTCCACGCGCTGGCCACCACGGGCTCTTTCGCGCGCGAGGCCAGCGAGACGAATTGCAGGGCGCAGTCGAGCTTGACGCGGTCGGCGATCACCAGGCCGTGCGCCTGGCTTTCGCGAATGGCGATGGAGTCGCGCAGCAGGCTGAGCCCAACGCCGGACTTGATGAGGTCGAGCATCGACGCCTCCTGATCGACCAGCGCGACGCGGCGCGGTGACAGGCCGCGCGGACCAAAGACCTCGGCCAGCATGCGGTGATGCGCTGACGCGGGCGGCGTCGCCAGCCAGGGCAATGCGGCGAGCCCTTTCCAGTCGCGCCCGAGCACTTGGGGCCCCCAGCCGGCGGGCGCCACGACGCGATAGGTGAAGCGGGTCAGCGTGCGTGTTTCGAAGGCCTTGCCGCCGCCCTCGCGCGGCATCGCGCCGTCCGGATCGCCGAGGTAGAAGCCGACGTCGAGCGTCCCTTGGGCGACCTGCTCCAGCACGCTGCCGCTCATGCCCTGGCGCAGTTCGGTGGCGATCTGCGGCGCGGTTTCGACCAGTTCCCGCAGGAAGGCGCCCAGCCGCGTGAACTCTGGATCGAGGATGGTGCCGATGCGCAAGGTGCCGCGCACGGTGCTGTGCAATCGCTGCGCGGCGTGCCGGAAATCTTCCAGCGCCGCCAGCACGCGCTCGGCTTGCGGCAACAGCGCGGCGCCGTCGCCGGTGAGCGCAAGTCCTTGCGAAGTGCGAGTGAACAGCAGCAGTCCGGTTTCGTCGGCCAGCCGCTTGAGTTGCAGGCTCACGGCCGGCTGCGACAGGTGCAGGCGCGTCGCCGCGCGCGACACGTTGCCTTCGCGCGCAACCGCCACGAAGGCGCGCAGAATCTGGGCATCCGTCGCCTGAGTCATATTTGCCTTGTTTATAAAGCACCTTTGCCAAAATCATTGGCATTTCGCTTGTGACTTGGGGGAAACTGCCACCCATCCGGACGAAAGCAGATCATGAGCATCACAAATATCGAGCACTTCATCGACGGCCGCGTGGCGGCCAACACCTCGGGCCGCACGCAGGACGTGACGAACCCGGCCAGCGGGCGCGTCACCGGCAAGGTCGCGCTTGCGGCGCAAGCTGACGTAGCCGCCGCCGTGGCCGCCGCGCAGGCCGCGTTCCCCGCCTGGGCGGACACGCCGCCCATCCGGCGCGCGCGGGTGATGTTCAAGTTTCTCGAACTGCTCAACCAGCACCGAGACGAGTTGGCGCACCTCATCACGGCCGAGCACGGCAAGGTCTTCACCGACGCGCAGGGCGAGGTCACGCGCGGCATCGACATCGTGGAGTTCGCCTGCGGCATTCCGCAGTTGCTCAAGGGCGACTACACCGAGCAGGTGTCCACCGGCATCGACAACTGGACACTGCGCCAGCCGCTGGGCGTTGTGGCCGGCATCACGCCCTTCAACTTCCCGGTGATGGTGCCGATGTGGATGTTCCCGGTCGCGATCGCGGCGGGCAACACCTTCATCCTGAAGCCGAGCCCAACCGACCCGAGCCCTTCCCTGCTCATCGCCGAACTGCTCAAGCAGGCGGGCTTGCCCGACGGCGTGTTCAACGTGGTGCAGGGCGACAAGGTGGCGGTCGATGCGCTGCTGGAACACCCGGACGTGAAAGCCATCAGCTTCGTCGGCTCCACGCCCATCGCCAACTACATCTACGAGACCGGTGCGCGCCACGGCAAGCGCGTGCAGGCGCTGGGCGGCGCCAAGAACCACATGGTCGTGATGCCTGATGCGGACATCGACCAGACCGTCGATGCGCTCATCGGCTCGGGCTACGGCTCGGCCGGCGAGCGCTGCATGGCGATCAGCGTGGCGGTGCTGGTGGGCGACGCGGCGGAAAAGGTCATGCCCAAGCTGGTCGAGCGCGCGAAGACGCTGAAGGTGCTCGACGGCGAGAACCTGGCGGCCGAGATGGGCCCGATCGTCACGCGCGCGGCGCACGAGCGCATCACGGGCTACATCGAGCAGGGCTTGAAGGAAGGCGCGAAGCTCGTGGTCGATGGCCGGACCTTTGACGCGAACACCGCTGGCCAGGGCTGCGGCGATGGCTTCTGGATGGGCGGCACGCTGTTCGACCACGTCACGCCGGAGATGCGCATCTACAAGGAAGAAATCTTTGGCCCGGTGCTGTCCTGCGTGCGCGTGCACGATTTGAAGGAAGCGGTGGAGCTGATCAACGCGCACGAGTTCGGCAATGGCGTGAGCTGCTTCACACGCGACGGCAATGTGGCGCGCGAGTTTTCACGGCGGATCCAGGTGGGCATGGTGGGCATCAACGTGCCGATTCCGGTGCCGATGGCCTGGCATGGCTTCGGCGGATGGAAGCGCTCGCTCTTCGGCGACATGCACGCGTACGGCGAGGAAGGCGTGCGCTTCTATACCAAGCAGAAGTCGGTGATGCAACGCTGGCCCGAGAACACTCCCAAGGGCGCCGAATTCGTGATGCCAACGGCGAAATGAGGCCCCCCGGCTTTTCACGCCGCTCACGCGGCGTGTAATTCGCCACCCCCCGAGGGGGAGACCACAGCTGCGGACTGGCGGAGCCAGATCCGCGCTGCGTTGCTGGGATCGCGGGTGCGCGAACAAGCGGCTTGCCCAGAAGAACAAGGAGACTTCCAGTTGAGCGACACGACATTCGACTACATCGTCATCGGCGGTGGCACGGCCGGCGCGTTGATGGCCAACCGGCTCAGCGCGGACGCCAACCGCCGCGTGCTGCTCATCGAAGCGGGCCGCAAGGACGACTACCACTGGATCCACATTCCGGTCGGCTATCTCTATTGCATCGGCAACCCGCGCACCGACTGGCTCTACAAGACCGAGCCCGACGCGGGGCTCAACGGCCGCACCTTGCGCTACCCGCGCGGCAAGACGCTGGGCGGCTGCTCCAGCATCAACGGCATGATCTACATGCGCGGCCAGGCGCGCGACTACGAGCAATGGGCGCAGCTCACCGGTGACGACGAATGGCGCTGGGACAACGTGCTGCCGGCCTTCAGGCAGCACGAGGACCACTACCGCGGCGCCGATGACATGCACGGTGCAGGCGGCGAATGGCGCGTCGAAAAGCAGCGCCTGCGCTGGGACATCCTTGACGCCTTTGCCGAAGCCGCCACGCAAGCCGGCGTGCCGCACACCATCGACTTCAATCGCGGCAGCAACGAAGGCGTCGGCTACTTCGAAGTCAACCAGAAGAACGGCTGGCGCTGGAACACGGCCAAGGCCTTCCTGCGCCCAACCTGTTACGGCCGACCCAACTTCGAGTTGTGGACCGGTGCGCACGTCACGAAGCTCATCGTCGAGACGCAAGGCGACGGCACGCGCCGCTGCACCGGTGCGCAGGTGTGGAACGGCAGCGAAATGGTCGTGGCCCATGCCACGTGCGAAGTGGTGCTCTCGGCCGGCAGCATCGGCTCGCCGCAGATCCTGCAACTGTCGGGCATCGGCCCGGCCGAGCTGCTTCGCCAGCACGGCATCGACGTGGTCGCCGATCTGCCGGGCGTGGGCGGCAACCTGCAAGACCACCTGCAGATCCGCGCGGTCTACAAGATCGACGGGGCGCCCACGCTCAACGTGCTGGCGTCTTCATTGTTCGGCAAGGCGAAGATCGGCCTGGAATACGCGTTCAAGCGCACCGGCCCGATGAGCATGGCGCCCTCGCAGCTCGGCGCCTTCACGCGCAGTTCCCGCGAACACGCCTGGCCCAACATCGAATACCACGTGCAGCCGCTGTCGCTCGATGCGTTCGGTGAGCCGCTGCACAGCTTTCCGGCGTTCACTGCCAGCGTGTGCAACCTCAACCCGACGAGCCGCGGCACGGTGCGCATCCGCAGCGCGCGCCATGAGGACGCGCCGGCCATCGCGCCCAACTATCTGAGCACCGAAGCGGACCGGAAAGTGGCCGCTGATTCGCTGCGCGTCACCCGGAATATCGTGGCCCAGCCGGCGCTCGCGAAGTACCGTCCGCAGGAATGGAAGCCGGGCGTCCAATACCAGAGCGACGACGAATTGGCGCGCCTGGCTGGCGACATCGCCACCACCATCTTCCATCCCGTGGGCACCACGAAAATGGGCGCCGACAACGACCCCGCAGCCGTGCTCGATTCGCGCCTTCGCGTGCGTGATGGCCAGGGCGGATTCATTGCAGGCTTGCGCGTGGTCGATGCAGGCGCGATGCCCACCATCACCAGCGGCAACACCAACAGTCCCACATTGATGATGGCGGAGAAGGCTGCTGCATGGATTCGCCAAGCGGGTAAATCCTGATGCACTTGCGAGGTGCGTCGCATACAGTCATGCCACTCGCAAACGGGCTCATCCCGAGGCGCGGGGGCCGAGGAGACATTTTTCGGAATACAGAATGAATAGGAACAAGGCATCCGCACGAGATGCCGTTTTTTTGATCAAGGCGCCGCTGGTCGGCGCCTTTTCTTTTTTCCGGCTCGCGGCGCAACATCTTCCTGCGTGCGGCTCGTGCTCCTGATTTGATAGCAAACCCACGATGAGACAATTCCACCAATGGAATGGTTGGTGGTCACTTTCGCGTCGTTGTTCGCGGGCTTTGTAGATTCAATTGTTGGCGGCGGCGGGTTGATCCTGATTCCGGTCCTGTTCTCCGTCTTTCCCGGCGCGCCCGCAGCGACGCTGTTCGGCACGAACAAGAGCGCCTCTGTTTGGGGCACGGCCGCTGCCACGGCGCAATTCAGCCGCCGGGTGCACATGCGATGGCACGCCCTGCTGCCCGCCGCGGCACTCGCGTTTACCGGATCGCTTTGCGGCGCGTGGGCGCTCACTCTGGTGTCGGGCGACTTCCTGCGCAAGCTCCTGCCTTTCATCCTGCTGGGCTTGCTGCTGTACACCGTGGCGCGCAAGGACCTGGGCCGCCATCACCTGCCGAATTTTTCCGGCCGCGCCGAGATGATCGTGATGTGCGCCGTCGGCTTCGTGCTGGGCACCTACGACGGCTTCTTCGGGCCGGGCACCGGCAGCTTCTTCATCTTCATGATGGTGCGGGTGCTGGGCTACGACTTTCTCAATGCGTCGGCATCGGCCAAGCTGCTCAACACCACGACCAACCTGGGCGGCCTGCTGCTGCTGGCCCTGAAGGGCCACGTCTGGTGGCACTTCGGACTGGTGATGGCGGTGGCGAATGTCGCGGGCAGCCTGATCGGCGCGCGCGTGGCGCTCAAGCACGGCGCCGGCTTCGTGCGCAAGGTGTTCATCGTGGTCGTGAGCGCGCTGATCATGAAGACCGCGTACGACGCCTTCTTGCGCTGATCGCGCGCAACAAATATCAGGGCGCCGACGCCGGATTGCTCGAGGGCGTCGGCCACGCGATTTCGCTGGCCACGCGCGGCTTGCCCATCGGCGCCGCCGCCTTGCCGATGCGAACGGCGGCCATGTCCGCTTCGTTCGGGTACTGGTTCAAGAGCCAATAGTCGAAGACGCGGCGCGCGATGGGCGCTGCCGCTCCGGCACCCCAGCCGGCGTTTTCCACGATGACGGCCACCGCGATCTTGGGATCGTTGGCCGGCGCGAACGCCACGAACAACGCGTGGTCGCGCTGGTGCTCTTCCAGCGCCTTGGCGTTGTACTTGGTGTTGGCAGCCATGCCGACGGCCTGCGCGGTCCCGGTCTTGCCGGCGGCCGCGTAGCCTGCGCCGGCGAAGACCGCGCGCGCCGTGCCACCGCTGACCACGGCCATCAGGCCGTCGCGGATCACCGAGACGTTTTGCGGCGTGAAGCCCAGGTTGTCGACCGGAGGTTGCGGCACCGGGGTCACCTGCCCCGTGACCGTGTCCTTGGTCGCCAGCACCAGGTGCGGACGGTGCTTGATGCCGCCGTCGGCCACGACGGCCGTCGCCTGCGCCAACTGCAGCATCGTGAAGGCGTTGTATCCCTGCCCGATGCCCAGCGAAATGGTCTCGCCGGCGTACCACTTCTTCATCTCGGGCCGCTTGTAGGCGTTGCGCTTCCACTCGGTGCTGGGCAGCACGCCGCGCACTTCACCGCCCATGTCGATGCCGGTGATCTGGCCGAAGCCCAGCGGCTTCATGAAGTCGTGAATCATGTCCACGCCCATCTCGTTGGCCAGCGAATAGAAATAGATGTTGCTCGACAACTGGATGGCGCGCCGCATGTCGACGCCGCCGATGTAGCCTTCCGGACTGCCGAAGCGATGGCCGCCAAAGTTGAAGTATCCCGGGTCGAGGACCACGGTGCTGGCCGCGCGCTTGCCGGTCTGCAGCGCCGCCAGCGCCATGAAGGGTTTGTAGGTCGAGCCCGGCGGATAGGTGCCGCGCAGTGCGCGATTGAGCAGCGGCTTGTCGATCGACTCGCTCAGCGCCTGCCAGCTTTCGGTGTCGATGCCTTCGACGAACAGGTTGGGGTCGAAAGTCGGCTTGCTGACGAAGGCCAGCACCTCGCCGGTCTTGGGGTCGATGGCGACCAGCGCGCCGCGGCGATCGCCATACATGTCCTCGATGAGCTTTTGCAGCTTGATGTCGAGCGCCAGCATCACCGTGTTGCCCGGCGTGGCGGGTTTGCTGGCAAGGCGGCGCACGGCGCGGCCGCCGGCGGAAGTTTCCATCTGCTCGACGCCAGTCAGGCCGTGCAGCTGCTTCTCGTAGCTTTGCTCGATGCCCAGCTTGCCGATGTATTCGGTGCCCTTGTAGTTGGCCAGGTCCTCGTCTTCCCAATCGTCCATGGCCGCCTTTTCGGCCTGGTTGATGCGGCCGATGTAGCCCAGCACGTGGCTGGCGATTTCGCCGTTGGGGTAGTTGCGGAACAGGCGCGCCTTGATCTCGACGCCCGGAAAGCGATAGCGCTGCGCGGCAAAGCGCGCCACCTCTTCGTCCGTGAGCCGCGTGCGGATGGGTACGGAATCAAAGCTGCGGGAATCCTCGCGCAAGCGCTTGAAGCGGCGGCGGTCGCGCGGCGTGATGTCGACCACCTCGGCGAGCTGATCGATCGTGGTTTCAAGGTTGCCCGCCTTCGATGGCGTGATCTCCAGCGTGAACGCCGAATAGTTGGACGCCAGCACGATGCCGTTGCGGTCGAGGATCAATCCGCGATTGGGCACCACCGGCACGATGGCCGTGCGGTTGTTCTCCGCCTGGTCCGCGAGGTCTTCATGGCGCACCACCTGCAGGAAGAACAGCCGCGCACCCAGCAAGCCGAAGCACACGAGCACCACGAGCGCAATGACCAGCACACGCCGGCGAAAGCGCGCCAGGTCGGCAGCGACATTGCGGATTTCGGTCATGGGGCTTGGAGCTTAGGTCGCCTGCGGAGTTTCACAAGGGCCGGTTGGCATCGGGCTCCGGGGCCCGGCGTTGCGGCGCCAGCAGAAGCGCCGTCGCCACGGGCCAGAGCGCGGCCTCGAGCAGCGGCGACAGGAACATCTGCCAGCCCGGATACACGCCGCCGCCCACGAGACGAATGCCCAGTTCGACGACGTGCAGGAATGCAAAGAGCGGCAACACCTGCAACGCTTGCGAAATCACCGGATACCAAAGGAGACGGCGATGGATGGTGATCGCAAAGTAGCCCAGCGCCGTGTACGACAGCGCGTGCTGGCCAAGCATCGCCGACTGCTGCACGTCCATGCACAGGCCGAACACGAAGGCGGTGCCGATGCTGATGCGCGCCGGCTGGTGCACGCCCCAGAACACGATGGCGAGCGCCAGCAAGTCAGGCGTCCACGCGACGCGGCCAAGCGGCAGCATGTTGAGCAGCATCGCCACGAGCAGGCTGCCCCACATGAAGATCGGATTGACGGGGAGCAGCAATTGCTGCTGGCCTGGACGCATGATCATGGGGCCTGCCTTTCCTTTTCGGTGGTGGCTGGCTTGGCCGGCGCATGTGCGGCGGGCTTTGCGGGCGGCTTGGCGGCGGTTGCTTTGTCGGCCGTTGCTTTGTCGGCCGTTGCTTTGTCGGCTGCTGTCTTGTCGCTTGCCGCCTTGTCAGCAGCCACCTTGTCGCCCGCCTTGTCGCCTGGCTTGTCTGTTGCCTTGCCGGCTGCCTTGTCCGCGGCTTTTCCGGGGGACTTGTCCGCGGTCTTGTCCGTCTTGTCCTTGTCGCCCGCCTTCTTCTTGCCGGCCACGGGCTCGGGCGCCGCCGCATGCGCGGGGCGCGTGATGGCCCCACCCACCGGCGACAGCACGAGCACGTAACGCGCGGCAGTCACCGCGGCGAGCGGCAGGCAATGGATGCGCGCAAAGGCCGAGTCCGCGCGACGCTCGACGTTGTCGATCCGTGCCACGGGAAGACCCGCTGGATACACGCCGTCGACCCCGCTGGTGGCGAGCAAGTCGCCCTCGCGCAGATCCGCATTGGCGGCCATGAAGCGCAACTCGAGCCCGCCGCCGTGCACGTTGGGGTCACCAAAGGCCACGCTGCGCGCGCCGGTACGCGTGTTCTGCACGGGAATGGCCAGGTCGCGGTCGATCACCAGCGTTACCTCGCTGGTGAAAGGCTGCACCAGCGTGACCTGCCCCAGCACACCCCGCTCGTCGATGACAGGCGATCCGGCCGCGATGCCGTGCGTGATGCCCTGGTCGATGACGATCTTGCGCGTGTACGGATCGGCCGCGTCGTACAGCACCTCGGCTGCGCGGCCCGGCGTGGGCGTCGTTTGCCGAAGTTCGAGCAGGGATCGCAGCCGTGCGTTGTCCTGCGCCAGGCTGTCGGACTGGCTTGCGCGCTCGGACTGGCGGGCGAGTTCCTTGCGCGCCTCGGCCTCGTTGCGTTGCGCCGTTTGCAGGTCGTCGAAATAGCGGCCGCCACCCAGCGCCATTTGCACCGGCTTGAGCGCGAGCCACTGGGCTGGATAAAGAATGGCACCGACGACAGTGCGGACCGGCTGGACGATGTGGAAGCGCGCGTCCGCCACCATCAGGAAAAGCGCAAGCGCGCTGAAGAAGACCAGCTTGCTCAGCGCAGAGGGCCCCTGGTTGAAGAGGGGCGGCGCGGTTCGATCGAGAGTGCCAAGCGGCATGGTGGAGTTTTACGCCAGAAACACCGGGAATTGTCCTAGGCTCCCAAGCAGCCGCAGCCCCATTTCAGAAACACCGCGCAACTGGCTGTGCCGGGCCGCTGGAGTTCCCCCGGCAGGGGGTTGGCGGCCTCCCGACGCGGGCAAGCCTGGGGCCGAGCAACAGTTACTCGCTCGTGAAAATACTTCCCAGACGATCCATGCGCTCGAGGGCGATGCCGCAGCCGCGCACCACGCAGGTCAGCGGGTCTTCGGCGACCAGCACCGGCAGGCCCGTCTCTTCGGCCAGCAGGCGATCGAGGTCGCGCAGCAGCGCGCCGCCGCCGGTGAGCATCATGCCGCGCTCGGCGATGTCGGCGCCCAGTTCGGGTGGAGTTTGCTCCAGCGCGTTCTTCACGGCCGAGACGATGTTGTTCAGCGGCTCGGTCAGCGCTTCCAGCACTTCGTTGCTGCTGATGGTGAAGCTGCGCGGCACGCCTTCGGAGAGGTTGCGGCCCTTGACTTCCATTTCCTTGACTTCGGAACCAGGGAACGCGGAACCGATGTTCTTCTTGATGACTTCGGCCGTCGGCTCGCCGATCAGCATGCCGTAGTTGCGGCGGATGTAGTTGATGATGGCTTCGTCGAAGCGGTCGCCGCCGACGCGCACCGAGCCCTTGTAGACCATGCCGCCCAGCGAGATCACGCCCACTTCGGTGGTGCCGCCGCCGATGTCCACGACCATCGAACCGCTGGCTTCGCTCACCGGCAGGCCGGCGCCGAGCGCTGCGGCCATCGGCTCTTCGATGAGGTAGACCGACGTGGCGCCCGCCGCTTCGGCCGCGTCCTTGATGGCGCGGCGTTCGACCTGGGTCGAGCCGCAGGGCACGCAGATGATGATGCGCGGGCTCGGCGTGAGCAACGTGCGCGGGTGCACCATCTTGATGAACTGCTTGATCATCTGCTCGGTGATGACGAAGTCGGCGATCACGCCGTCCTTCATCGGGCGGATGGCCTCGATGTTGCCGGGCACCTTGCCGAGCATGGCCTTGGCTTCGCGGCCAACAGCCTGGATCACCTTCTTGCCGTGCGGGCCGCCTTCATGCCGGATCGCCACCACCGAAGGCTCATCCAGGACAATGCCTTTATTGCGCGCAAAAATCAGGGTGTTGGCTGTGCCAAGGTCAATGGCAAGGTCGGTCGAAAAGTACCGACGGAAAGCTCCGAACATGTGCAGGATCCTCTAGGGCACGAAAGCGCTTGGCAGTCGTCGCCCACTTGTGTTTGGTCGTCTAGACGGGGTGAATTGATCGTTTTTGCGGCAAATGCCGGCGCGTTCGCGGGGGATGCGGCAAAGGCGGGATAATAACCGAATACCCCTCTCGATCCTGTTTCAGCGGCCCCGCGCGGGCCGTGAATTCGCCCGGTTTTACGGGTTTCCATCGATGTCCCTGACCTCCACCGATATCGCCCGCATTGCATCGCTCGCCCGACTCGATCTCGGCGCCGATGAAAGCGAGCGCATGCTCACCCAAATCAACGGCTTTTTTGACCTGGTCGAGCGCATGCGCGCTGTCGACACGCGCGGCATCGAGCCGCTCGCCCATCCCGTGGCGGCCATCGAGGACGTGACGCTGCGCCTGCGCGATGACCAGGTGACGGAGCCGAACAACCGCGAGGCCAATCAGAAGAGCGCCCCGGCTGTCGAAGCCGGCCTGTTCCTCGTGCCGAAGGTGATCGAATGAGCGGCACCGAACTCCATCAGCTGGGCGTGGCGCAACTGGCGCGCGCCTTGGCGGCGCGCGAGGTTTCCGCGACTGAAACGGCGCAGCACTTCCTGGCTCGCGCGAAGGCGCACGAATCGCTGGGCGCCTTTGTCGCCATCGACGAAGACGCCACCCTCGCGCAGGCGCGCGCCGCGGACGGCCTCATCGCCGCGGGCAACGCGCCGGCCCTGGCGGGCGTGCCCATCGCGCACAAGGACATCTTCGTCACGACCGACTTCCCGACCACCGCCGGTTCGAAGATGCTGGCGGGCTACCGCTCGCCTTTCGACGCCACCGTCGTGCGCAAGCTCGCCGAGGCCGGCGCCGTCACGCTCGGCAAGCTGAGCTGCGACGAATTCGCGATGGGATCGTCCAACGAAAATGTGGCCGTGCCCGCAGTGGGCAGCGACAAGGTGGTTCCCGTGCGCAATCCATGGGACACGACGCGCATTCCCGGCGGCTCCTCGGGCGGTAGCGCGGCCGTGGTCGCGGCGCGCCTGGCACCTGCCGCCACGGGCACCGACACGGGTGGATCGATTCGCCAGCCGGCTTCGTTTTGCGGTGTCACGGGCATCAAGCCGACCTACGGGCGCGCGTCGCGCTACGGCATGGTGGCTTTTGCGTCGAGTCTGGACCAGGCCGGCCCGATGGCGCGCTCGGCGGAAGACTGCGCTTTGCTGCTTTCCAGCATCTGCGGCCCCGACCTCGATCGCGACTCGACCTCGCTCGACAAGCCGGCTGAGGATTTCTCGCGTTCGCTCAACGGCTCGCTCGAAGGCTTGCGCATCGGCGTGCCCAAGGAGTTCCTGGGTGACGGCGTGGCGCCGGGCGTTCGCGCCGCCATCGACGCTGCGCTGGGCGAATACGAGAAGCTGGGCGCCCGACGCGTGGCCGTGACCTTGCCGCGCACCGAACTGTCGATCCCGGTCTACTACATCCTCGCGGCGGCCGAGGCGTCGAGCAACCTGAGCCGCTTCGACGGCGTGAAGTTCGGTCATCGCGCCAGCAACTACCGCGATCTGGCCGACATGTACGCCAGGACGCGCGAAGAAGGCTTCGGCGACGAGGTCAAGCGCCGCATCATGATCGGCACCTACGTGCTCTCGCACGGCTACTACGACGCCTACTACCTGCAGGCGCAAAAGGTGCGCCGCATGATCGCGGACGACTTCCAGAACGCCTTCAAGGACTGCGACGTGATCGCCGGCCCCGCGGCGCCCACCGTGGCGTGGAAGATCGGCGAGCACAGCGACGACCCGGTCGCCGACTACCTCGCCGACATCTTCACCCTGCCCGGCTCGCTGGCGGGTCTGCCGGGCATGAGCTTGCCTGTGGGATTTGGGGAAGACAGCATGCCGGTGGGCCTGCAGCTCATCGGCAACTATTTCAGCGAAGCGAAGTTGCTGAACGCGGCGCATCGCTTCCAGCAGGCGACGGACTGGCATACGCGTAGCCCTGTGGGGTTCTAGGCACACACCCCTTACGCAGCAGAGCGCATGCAGAGAGTATTGAGTTGGAGCAACAGAGATGAGTGAAACCGCTGTCGTAAACCCCTTTGCCGAAGCGCAAGCCGGCCGCCCCACGGGTCCGCTGGTGCAGGGCTACGAAGTCATCATCGGCTTCGAGACGCACGCCCAGCTTTCCACCGCGAGCAAGATCTTCAGCCGCGCCTCGACGGCCTTTGGCGCGGAGCCCAACACGCAGGCCAGCGCCGTGGACCTGGCGCTGCCCGGCACGCTGCCGGTGATGAACAAGGGCGCTGTCGAACGCGCCATCAAGCTGGGCCTGGCGCTCGGCTCGCACATCGCGCCGCGCAGCGTTTTTGCGCGCAAGAACTACTTCTACCCCGACCTGCCCAAGGGCTACCAGATCAGCCAGTACGAGATTCCCGTCGTGCAGGGCGGAACGGTGTCCTTCTACCTCGGCGAAGAGCTCAAAAGCGTGCGCCTCGTGCGTGCCCACCTCGAAGAAGACGCCGGCAAGTCGCTGCACGAGAATTTCATCGGCCAGTCGGGCATCGACCTGAACCGCGCCGGCACGCCCCTGCTGGAAATCGTGACCGAGCCCGACATGCGCTCGACCGCCGAAGCCGTGGCCTACGCCAAGGAGCTGCACAAGATCGTGACGTGGATCGGCATCTGCGACGGCAACATGCAGGAAGGGAGCTTTCGCTGCGACGCCAACGTCTCGGTGCGCAAGCCCGGCGCGCCGCTGGGCACGCGCCGCGAGATCAAGAACCTCAACAGCTTCCGATTCATGCAGCAGGCGATCGACTACGAAATCCGCTGGCAGATCGAGCAACTGGAAGACGGCCACGCCATCCAGCAGGCCACCGTGCTTTTCGACCCCGACACGGGCGAGACGCGCGCCATGCGCACCAAGGAAGACGCGGCCGACTATCGCTACTTTCCCGACCCGGACCTGCCGCCGCTCGCCATTGCGCAGGAGTGGATCGATCGCGTGAAAAGCGAAATGCCCGAGTTGCCGCGCGCCATGGCCGATCGCTATGGGCGCGAGCACGGCCTGTCGGCCTACGACGCAACACAGCTCACGCAAAGCGTCGCGCTGGCCAGGTATTTCGACAACGTGGTCGCCGCGGGCGCGCAGCCCAAGCTGGCCAGCAACTGGATCACCGGCGAGATCGCGCGCCGGCTGAATGCGCAAGACCTGTCCATCGACGCAGCGCCCGTCACGGCTGCGCAACTGGGCAAGCTGATCGCGCGCATCAGCGACGGCACCGTCTCGAACAACGCCGCCCGCCAGGTGTTCGACGCCCTGTGGAGCGGCGACGGCAGCGAGGTCGACGCCGTGATCGAGGCCAAGGGCCTCAAGCAGATGAGCGACAGCGGTGCGCTGGAAAAAATCGTCGATGAGGTGCTGGCCAAGAACCAGAAGAACATCGACGAATACCGCGCCGGCAAGGACAAGGCCTTCAACGCCCTGGTCGGCCAGGTGATGAAGGCCAGCGCCGGCAAGGCCAACCCGGGGCAGGTGAACGCCTTGCTGAAGGCGCGCCTGGGCTGAGCCGCCGCTGACAGGGCTCCCGCGCGGGGGCCCCGAGGCCTATTTGTTCGCCGTCGCGCCGGTCGAAGCGGCGGGCGTCGAAGGGGCCTTTGCCGCAGGCGTCGACACCGGCGTCGGCCACAGCTTCGACAGCCGCGCGCGCTCCTCGTCAAAGCGCGCGTTGACCCGCTTCTTTTCGTCTTCCTGATCGGCAATGAAGCGGTTTTGCACCGCCACGCTCTGCGCAATGTCGTCCATCTGGCGGCGCACCGATCCGGGCGCCTTGGAGAGGTCCTTCGAATAAAACTCCATCTCCTCGTCGAGCTTCTTGCGGTCTTCGGCGAGTTCGGACAGGCGTTTTTTCGCGGCCTGGATCACCACGTTGATCTGCGTCAACGCGTCCGCGCGGTCGCGGTCGTGCGCGGCCGGGGTCGGGTAGCGAATGAGCAGCGCGCGTTCGCGGCGGCGCTCTTCCTGTGCGCGCAGGGCGGCCTGGGCGGCCTGTCGGTCGCGCTCGTCACGCTCGGCCTGCTCGCGGGCCGTCAAGGTGGGATCGACCTTGCGACGGGTGGTGCCACTGGGATTGAGTTCGCGCTG
The DNA here is from genome assembly GCF_030317105.1 of Variovorax brevis. Lineage (GTDB taxonomy): Bacteria > Pseudomonadota > Gammaproteobacteria > Burkholderiales > Burkholderiaceae_C > Variovorax > Variovorax brevis. The sequence continues at coordinate 32,334 of NZ_JASZYG010000026.1, read as the reverse complement.
CTCGCGGTCCACGCAGTCGGCAATGGGCCGGTCGGCCGTGATGGTGCGGCCCCTGGAATCCACGCAGCTATAGATGCCAATGCCGCTGGGCGGGTTGGCAGGCTGCTGAGCGTGCCCCGACAGGCAGTTCAGCAACAACGGCAAGCTGGCAAGGAGAACGAAGTGGCGCACCTGCAACGACCTTACTCAAGTGTTCGATCGGCGTCATGCCGCGCCATAGCGCGCCCGATACGCCAAGACCCCGTCTTTGTGTTCCTGCAGGGCGTCGTCCGCCCGGCTGGTCAGATACTGTAGCAAGTCATCAAGTGTTGCAATCGCAACTACCTGCATCCCGAGCTGATTTCGCACGTATTGCACAGCGCTGTGGTCTACGTCGACACCGTTTTCCGTGGCTTTTTCCTGACGGTCGAGGGCGATGGCCACGGCCTGCGGCGTGGCGCCGGCCGCGCGGATGATGGCGATGGACTCGCGCACGGCCGTTCCCGCGGACATGACGTCATCGACGATGAGCACCCGGCCGGCCAGCTTGGCGCCGACCAGCGTGCCGCCTTCGCCGTGGTCCTTGGCTTCCTTGCGGTTGTAGGCAAAGGGCACGTTGCGCCCGCGCCGCGCGAGTTCCGCTGCGACCGTGGCGCCCAGCGGAATGCCCTTGTAGGCGGGGCCGAAGATCATGTCGAACTCGAGCCCGCTGTCGATCAGCCTGTCTGCATAGAATTCCGCCAACCGCAAAAGCTTGGCGCCATCGTCGAACAGGCCTGCGTTGAAAAAATACGGGCTCATGCGCCCGGCCTTGGTCTTGAACTGGCCAAAGCGAAGCACCCCTGAATCCAGCGCGAACTGCACGAAATCCTGGGCAATTTGCCCGCCTTCGGCTGCGCCGTTCTTCCCTGTATCTACTGCCATTGGAGTTTTCCTCGTGTTCAAACTGACCAGCCTCAACCTCAACGGCTTGCGATCCGCAGCCACCAAAGGCGTGGCCGACTGGGTCGCGGAACTGGCGCCGGATTGTATTTGCATGCAGGAAATCCGCGTCCAGGCCAGCGATATCGAGGGGCGCTTCGAGGAGATGGCCGGACTCAAGGGCCACTTCCACTTTGCGGAAAAAAAGGGCTACGCCGGCACCGCCGTGTACTCGAAGCACGCGCCGAGCGACGTGGTCGTGGGCTGGGGCGACAAGGAATTCGACGCCGAAGGGCGCTACCTCGAGCTGCGCTTCGACACGCCGAAACGCAAGTTCTCGGTGATCAGCTGCTATTTCCCCAGCGGCTCATCCGGCGAAGAACGCCAGGCCGCCAAGTTCCGCTTCCTGAAGGGCTTTTTCCCGCACCTGCTTGCCCGCAAGTCCGAGCGAGAGTTCGTGCTGTGCGGCGACATCAACATCGCCCACCAGCAGATCGACCTGAAGAACTGGCGCAGCAACCAGAAGAACAGCGGCTTCCTGCCCGAGGAGCGCGCCTGGATGACGCGGCTGCTGGACGCCGGGGCTGAAGGCGCCGGGCTGGTCGACGTGTACCGCATGCTCAAGCCGGACACAACCGACGAGGCCTACACTTGGTGGAGCAACCGCGGCCAGGCCTACGCGAAGAACGTGGGCTGGCGGCTGGACTACCACTTGGCCACCCCAGAAATCGCCCGGCTGGCACTGCGCGAAGAGATATACAAGACCGTGAAGTTCAGCGACCATGCGCCGATCACGGTGGACTACGACTTCACGATCTGACCCCGCCCGGCCAGCCGCCGATCCCATGGACCCCGCGACCGCGACCTTCAACCGCCTGCGCCCTCGCCTGCAGGGCATCGCCTATCGCATGCTCGGCTCGCCGGCGGAGGCCGAGGATGTCGTACAGGACGCGTGGTTGCGGTGGCATGAAGCCGACACCACGCAGCTGGAGAGCAGCGAGGCATGGTTGGTGTCAGTGACCACGCGGATCTCCATCGACCGGTTGCGCTCCGCCAAGGTGCAGCGCGAGCACTACGTCGGCACCTGGCTGCCGGAGCCGCTGATGTCGGATTCGCCCTTTTCGCCGGAACAGGAACTGGAGCGGGCCGGCGATGTGTCGGTCGCTTTTCTGGCGCTGCTGGAGCGCTTGGCCCCCGAGGCGCGGGCGGCCTACCTGTTGCGCGAAGTCTTCGAAGCGGAATACGCCGAGTTGGCCGAGGTGCTGGGCAAGAGCGAGGCCGCTTGCCGGCAACTCGTGCACCGCGCCAAGGCGCAACTGCAAGACGACAAGCCGCGCTACACGGTCGCCCACGAAACCCAGCAACGCCTGCTGCAAGGCTTCGCGGACGCGGCGGTGCGCGGGGAATTTGCTGCCCTGAAAGCCATGCTCGCCGACGACGCCCACCTCATCGGCGATGGCGGCGGCAAGGTGCCGAGCTTCGGCGTGCCGCTGGTGGGCGGGCAACGCATCGCGCAGCTGTACCTGGCCACCGGCCTGCGCCATCCGGACGATGTGCGCTTCGAAGTGGTGCTGCTCAACGGCCAGTGGGGCTTGCTGCGCTTCATCGACGGGGTGCTGGAGTCGGCGCAATCCGTTGAAACCGACGGCGAGCGCATCGTGCGGATCCACGCGCAGCGCAATCCCGACAAGCTCGCCCGCATCGCCGCGGCGGTGGCGCGGGTGTCGCCTTCTTCGGACTGAAACTCAAAAAAATCTCGCCGCGCTGTCACAGCGCGATCACGCCAAACGTCTTGTGTGCATGGATGGCAACACGGTGTCGCCGTCCGTGGGTTTCCCAACACTTGAAGGATTTGGCATGAACATCGTGATCATTGGCGGCAGCGGTCTCATCGGCAAGAAGCTCGCAGCGCTGCTGCAGGAGGCCGGCCACAGCGTGTCGTCGGCATCGCCCTCCTCGGGCGTGAACGCTGTAACGGGTGAAGGCCTGTCGACTGCGCTGGCCGGCGCGGACGTGGTGGTGGACGTCACCAACTCGCCATCTTTTGAAGACGAGGCGGTGATGAGCTTCTTCCAGGCCTCGACGCGCAACCTGCTGGCCGCCGAAGCCGCCGCCGGCGTGCGCCATCACGTGGCGCTCTCGGTGGTGGGGTCGGAACGCTCGCCCGACAGCGGCTACTTGCGCGCCAAGGTGGCGCAGGAAGCGCTCATCAAGGAATCTGCCGTGCCGTACACGATCGTGCGCGCGACGCAGTTCTTCGAGTTCCTGGACGCGATTGCCTATACGAACACCGAGGGCCAGACCGTTCGCGCTTCCTCGGCACGCTTGCAGCCGATCGCGGCGAACGACGTAGCGTTGGCGCTGTCGAAAATCGCGGTCGCATCGCCGCTGAACGGGATGTGCGAGATCGCGGGCCCGGAGGCCATCAGCCTGGATGTTCTGCTGCGTCGCGCACTGCGGGCCAGGCAAGACCCGCGCGAGGTGCTCCGGGACGACGATGCGCTTTACTTCGGCACGCGCATCGATGACAGATCCCTGACGCCCGATGCCGGAGCCCATCTGGGCGCGACGACATTGGACCGCTGGCTGGAAAAAAGCGCGGCGCCCCGGTAAGGCAGCGTTGCGCGTGGTGCGTCGCCGTCTTCTCCAAGGCCCGCGCCTTTCAGCCCGTCGCGCCGGCCAGCGGCGCGCGGGAAATATCAGTTGCTCAGCTTGAAGTCGACCGTTTTGATCATCGTCCGGTAGGCGGCGATCTGGGCCTTCTGCAGCTCGGCGACCTGCTCCTTGCTGTTCGCGTCGAAGGGCACGCGGCCTTCGGCTTCCATGCGCTTGCGAAGCTCCGGATTGGCGAGTGCCTTGACCGTGCCGTTTCGCAGCGTGGCGAGGATCGCATCCGGCGTTCCCGTCTTGACGAAGATGCCGCCCCACACGGTGAACTCGAAGTCCGTCAGCAGCTTGCTCTCGCTCACGGACTTGACGTGCTTCAGGCCGGGCGGCAGGGTGCGCGAGAAGCTGGAGATGAGCTGCATGCGCTTGTCCTTGACCATGCCGTCGATCGAGGCCTGGTAAGGCAGGATGGCAAAGTCGATCTGGCCGCCGGCCAGGTCGGTCAACACCTGCGCCGAACCCTTGTACGGAATGTGGTGGTACTGCGCGCCAACCTTGCGGCCCAGGTATTCGGTGACCACGTGGTAGAGCGAACCGATGCCCACCGATCCGAAGCTCAGCGGCGTCTTGGTGGACTTGCGCGACAGGTCGATGAATTCGTCGAGGCTGTTGACCTTCAGGTCGTTGCGCGTCAGCAGAACGAGCGGAAGGGTCGAAATCGGATGAACCAGCGTGAAATCTTCCGGCTTGAACTTGACGGCCGAGTTGACCATCGGCGCCAGGATCACCTCGTTGGGCGAACCGTAGAAGACGTTGTAGCCGTCGGCCGCTGCAGCCAGCGTCTTGTTGGCAGCGATGGTTCCGGTCGCGCCGCCCTGGTTCTCGACGATCGTGGATTGCCCGATGGCTTCGCCGAACGGTGTCGCGAATGCGCGCGCGCCCGCATCGCTGGGGCCACCGGCGGGGTACGGGACGATCAGGCTGACCGGCTTGGCCGCTGGAAAGGCCTGCTGCGCACCGCTGACGCCCGCCACGCAGGCCAGCATGCCGAATGCGGCAGTCCGTAGAAACGATCGCATCGAAATGTTCACACTCATCGCTTGTCCTCCATCACACGTTTTTGAGCAGCACGACGGGCCGCCCTCGTGTCGATTTTGGGGAGCGACGAGAGGCCGAACAATGACGAAGAGGCCGACGAATCGTTGCGCCAAAGGCAACGGCAAGCTTGAAGGACTCAGCGTTGCGCGGGTATACCCTTGATGAAGTGCTCGAGCAACGACAGCACTGCCGGAGGAAGGTGCCGGCCCGTGCGCGTGAGCACGTGCATGGCACCCCGGTTGAGGATGGGATTGGCCATCGGAAGCGCCACAACGTCCGGCATCTGGATGCGCGACGCGAAGGCCGCGCTGGCGGTGGTCAGGGCGTAGCCCAGGCCCGCATCGGCGAAGTGCCACAGCACCTTGAAAGAGGACGTGACGAGCACATTGTTCAACTGCAACTGCTCGCTGATCTCGGCCGCATTCACGTGCTGGCGTACGCCGAATGAATCCTGCATGGCGGCGCCGGGATAGCCCAGCAGGTCGCTCAGTTGCAGCGGCCGGCCGATCTGCGTCAGCGGATGCGAGCGATGGACGATGGCCTGGATCGGCGCCGACGGCGTGGCGTGGTGCGAGCGCAGGCGCACGTCCGAAGGCGGCTGGAACACGACGCCGACGTGGGCTTTGTCCTGCAGGATCAGGTCGATGCTGTCAGCGGTGCTTTGCACGTTGAGGTTCACCGTGACGTGCGCGTGCGCGCGCATGAAGTCGGACACGAGCGGCTGGAAGAACAGGTCGAGCATGCCCTCGCCGAGCACCAGGTCGATGTGGCCGCGGCTGGCGCTTCGAAGGCTTTCGACTTCGGCGTAGAAAGTGGCCTGTACGTCGAGCTGGCGTCGTGCGTAGGTGGCCAGCAATCGTCCGGCGTCCGTCGGCACGACCCCGCGGCCGCGGCGTTCCAGCAAGGCCATGCCGCATTCCTTTTCGAGCAGCGAGACGGCCCGGCTCACCGCCGAGGCCTCGACGCCCAACTGTTCCGCGGCGGCGCGCACCGAGCCGCTCGCCACCACCTGGAGAAAGTAGTGCACGCGGCGTGAATCAAGCAGTTCCTGCATGGCGGAAATCATCGCATCGGGCGGACCCACCGGGGGTATGAATCAGGTTGCACTGTTGTCGTTTCGTCAACGATCGGGCTTGCCTTTTGCCATTGTTTGCACCGATTGACGCTTCCAGAATCGTTGGCCATGACTTCAACGACGCTTTCGCCGACCGCCTCCATTTCCGCGCAAACCTGCAACAGGATGGTCGCGTGGCGCCGTGACTTCCATGCGCATCCGGAGACCGCCTTCGAGGAGCATCGCACCGCCCAGGTGCTGGTTCGCGCGCTGGAGACGATGGGGCTGGAGGTGCACCGCGGACTGGCCGGCACCGGCGTGGTCGCCACCTTGCGCAATGGCGAAGGCCCGACGATTGGACTGCGCGCGGACATGGACGCGCTGCACATCTGCGAGCGAGGCACGGCGCCGCACGCCTCCACCGTTCCCGGGAAAATGCACGGCTGCGGGCACGACGGGCACATGGCCATGCTGCTGGGCGCGGCGCAGCACCTGAGTGAACACCGCAGCTTCGAAGGCACCGTGCACTTCATCTTCCAGCCGGCCGAAGAGAACGAAGGCGGTGGCCGCGCGATGGTCGAACAGGGCCTCTTCAAGCTGTTTCCCTGCGACGCCGTGTACGGCCTGCACAACGCGCCGGGTCTCGCGTTCGGCCACTTCGCGACGCGGCCGGGCCCGATGCTGGCGTGCTCGGACCTGTTCGAAATCGTGATCACCGGCAAGGGCGCCCATGCGGCGCATCCGCAAGACAGCGTGGACCCCGTGCTGGCCAGCGCGCAGTTGATCGCGGCGCTGCAGGGCATCGTGAGCCGCAACGTCAGCGCCGCCGACGCACTGGTCGTGAGCGTGACGCAGATCCAGGGCGGCGACACCTGGAACGTGATTCCGGAATCCGTCACGCTGCGTGGCACCTGCCGGGCTTTCCTGCCGGCGGTGCAGGACCGCGCCGAGGCGCGAATCCGCGCGATTTGCGCGGGCGTCGCGGAATCGAGCGAAACCGGGATCTGCCTGAACTACCGGCGGCATTACCCGGCCGTGGTGAATACGCCGGAACACGTGGACGTCGTGGCGCGCGCGGCGTCGAAACTGGTGGGCGCCGAGCAGGTCGATGCGCAGTGCGCGCTGCGCATGGGGTCGGAAGATTTCGCGTTCATGCTGCAGGCCTGTCCGGGGGCGTACGCCATCATCGGGACGGCGCGCACGCGCAACGATCCGCCTGTGCACAACCCGCTTTATGACTTCAATGACGACATCCTGTCGCTGGGTGCGGCGTATTGGGTCACGCTCGCGCATGAGGCGCTGCGCGGGCCTGAACTCGCGGGCTAGGTGCAGCAGCCCAGCGGGCCTTCCTTGTAGAAGGGCGCGAGGTCTTCGGCCAATGCGCGCAAGGTGTTGAGCCATGCGCCGTGGCTGCTGTCGGCAGCGAGTGCAGCGCGGGCCCTGGCGGTGAGTTCGGCACGCAATGCGGGCTCGTCGATGCCCAGCACGCGACCGCCTTCGACGACCGTCTTGCCACCAACGATCACCTTGGCGATGTGCGTGCCGTTGGCGCGAGCCAGCAACAGATCGAGCGGGTCGATCTCGGGGAAGAGCTCGTCGTCGTCCAGCTGGTCCCAGTCGAGCACCACGATGTCGGCGGGCGCGCCTTCGGTCAGCCTGCCCGTGGCGATGTTGCCGGCGCCGTTCACGCTCAGCGGGCCATTGCCGGCGGCGAAGGTCCACAGTTGCTCGCGCGACATCGTCGTGTCGAAGCCCCAGCCGCGGTGCAGCTGGTAGGCGATGCGCATCTCGCGCAGCGCATCGTCGTCTTCGTCGAAACCCGTGCTGTCCAGGCCCATGGCGATGCGGCAGCCTTGCTTGAGCATCTCCGGCACTGGTGCGATGCCTGATTTCAAGTACAGGTTGGAGCTGGTGTTGACGGCGATCGTCACGCCGCGTTCCGCGAGCAGCGCCAACTCATCCGGACGCGCCAACGCGCAATGCGCCAAGGTGAGTCGCGGGCTGAGCAAGCCGATCGCGTCGAGGAACTTGAGCATGCCTTGCGGATGGTTCCTGTCGGCCCACGCGCGTTGATAAGGTGTTTCGAGGCAGTGCATGTGCACGCGACAACCGGTGTCCGCGGACGCGCGGGCAATGGCTTCAAGCAACGGTGTGCTGCACCACTGCACGGCCGCGGGGCCGTATTGCACGTTGACGTGGTCGGTGAAGCCGCCCTCCTCCAGCATCTGCGCGACATCATTGACCACGGCAATTTGCTGCGCCGGCGAGACAGGTTTCACCGACAACCGGCCAGCGACCGCATCGCGGATGCCCGGGCGCAGGGCCTTGAGCACTGGCGCATCGTCGTCGTAGGCGATGCCGTTGCGGTCCCGCATGGCGACAGCAAAGCCGATGCGCACGCCGACGTCCTTTGCGGCGCGGGCCACCTGCTGCGCCTCCTCGACATAGGACATGCCGCCCTGCACGCGCGTGTAGTGGACCATCAGGTTCGCGACACCATGGCGGACCGAGCGCGAGAACGACGTGGCCGCGCAGGTGTAGGGGTCCAGGCCCGGCACCACGCCGAGGAAGGGAATCCAGCTTTCGAGCGGCTTGTCGAACGCGCCGAGCGTGGCACTGCGGAAGGTGCGGCCGTGGTCGTGCGCATTAGACAGCGCAGGCATCGCCAGCAGGCGCCGCCCCGTCGTTTCACGACCGATGGGCGTGATCGATGCGATGCGCCCGTCAACGTGCGTCACGCGCATGTTGGCTTTCGCGGCACTTGCACCGGGCTCCGGCAGCAACCAGGCGCAATCGAGGGTCGAAGCAGTCATTCAGGCTATCCGTGGCGTGGAGTTCAGGGTGCGTCGATTGTGTTCGCGCGGACCGGTTTGGCAAGGCTCGACCGCACATCCGCCGCCTTGGCGACGAAACCGTGCAACTGTTGCACGATGAAGAGCACGCCCTTGGTGACGAAGGCCGGCGACGGCGTGCTGCAGGCGTCTTCGAGCAGCACGCAGTCGTAGCCGAGAAAGTTGGCGTCCTGCAGCGTCGAGAACACGCAGCGGTCGGTGTTGATGCCCGCGAACAGCAGCGTGGTGATGCCTTGCTGTCGCAGCAGCGTGTCGAGTTCGTTGTCCCAGAAGCCGCTCAGGCGGTGCTTGTGCACCGTGATGTCGGTGGGCGCGACGGCCAACTCGTCGATCACCTGCGCGCCCCACGAACCCTGAACCAGCGAAGGGCCGTGGTCGATCGCCGAGTGCTCGGCATAGCCCACGCCATCGGCGCTGCGCTTGCCCTTGAACTGCACCGTCGGGCTCAGGTTGCGCCGGTCCGCGCGGATGCCCCAGTTGCACCACACCACCGTGCCGCCCGCCTTTCGCCACGTCGGCAGCAAGCCCGCGATGGTCGGGATGGGCTTGCGGCAGGGCTTGATGTCGATACCCTTCTGCGCGAACCAGCCTTCGGGGTGACAGAAGTCGTTCTGCATGTCGATGACGACGAGCGCCGTTCGGGCGAGGTCGAATTCGATGGACTGTGGGAGCGCGGGGATGTGCACCGGTTTGGGTCGCTTCGGTGTGCGCATGAGGCTGACGGTGTCGCCTTCGAGGCTCCATGCGTTGTGCGCAGCGGGGCCGAAGCGTGCCGGGGCTTTTGCCTCTGGAGCAGCCGGTTTGGCAGGGGTATTTGTGCGGATTTGAGTGCTGGCCTTGGCGATCGGGGCAGTGCCTATCGTGGTGTCCGATGTGGTGCGCAGTGCGGCGGATTTTCTTGTCATGTTGCGACTCATCGCAGCCGGCGTGCCAGCGTGATCCAGGCGACTGCGTTCGCCCGCTGCCTCTACAGCAACGAACGTGGCAAATCCCTACGCGCCATGCGCATAAACGACGTACGCGAACGCTACGTGCGCGGGGAGTCCCGACATTCCTAAACCTCATGTCTGCCCTGCATGGAACTCGGCCCACGCCACTCCTGCATTGAGTTCAATCGTCGACAGGTCGCGCGCACCCGCCGACCTGTTGAAAGGAACTCCAAATGCCCAACGCCAGCAAAGACAGCAACATCCTCCGGGCAGTCATTTGCGGCGGCCTGATCATGGGCGTCGCCCTCGGCGCCCGCCACGTGCAGGGCCTGTTCCTCGTCCCCATGACCATCGATCGCGGCTGGTCGCGCGAGGCATTCGGCCTCGCGATCGCCATGCAGAACCTCGTGTGGGGCTTCGCGCAGCCTTTCACCGGCATGCTCGCCGACCGCTTCGGCTCGGTGCGCGTCATCGCCCTGGGAACGCTGCTATATCTCGTCGGCCTCGTCCTGATGTCGCTGTCCGTCACGCCGACGCAACTGACGCTCAGCGCGGGCTTGCTCATCGGCGTTGCGCTCTCGTGCACGGCCTTTGGCACGGTGTATGGCGCCATCAGCCGCATCGCCGAGCCGTCACGTCGCAGTTGGGCGCTGGGCATTACCGGCGCGGTCGGTGGGCTGGGGCAGTTCGTCATGGTGCCGGTGACGCAGGGGCTTCAGCACTGGCTGGGGTGGGCCGCTGCGTTGGTGGTGCTGGGCATGACGATCGGCGTGCTCGGACCGCTGGCCTTGACCTTGAACGACAGGGCTTCGACTTCAACAACGGCGGCGCCGACAGCCCGCTCCCAGTCGATCCGGCAAGCGGTGCGAGAAGCCTTCAGGCACCGCGGCTTCTGGTTGCTGAACGCGGGCTTCGTCGCATGCGGATTCCAGTTGGCCTTCATCGGCACGCACTTGCCGGCCTACCTGCTGGGCAAGGGATTGAGCGCCAACGACGCCGTGGCGGGGCTGGCGATCATCGCGCTCGCCAACACCGTGGGCACCTTCGTCTGCGGCTACCTCGGCGACTTCTTCCGCCGCAAGTACCTCTTGTCGGCCATCTACCTGGCGCGCTCGGTGGCAATGGCGGCGTTCTTCCTGCTGCCCTTGAGCGTGCCGAGCCTTCATGTCTTTTGCGCGGTGATGGGCCTGCTCTGGCTGGGCACCGTGCCGCTCACGAGCGGGCTTATTGCGCAGGTCTTCGGCGTGCAGTACATCGCGACGTTGTTCGGCTTCGTCTTCTTCGGCCATCAGGTCGGCTCCTTCCTGGGCGTGTGGCTGGCGGCGCATGTCTTCGATGCAACGAAATCCTATGACCTGATCTGGATCGGCTCGATCGCGCTCGGCTTGATGGCGGCAGCCCTGCATTGGCCCATCAACGATCGGCAGGTGCAGCGTGGCGTCGTTCCCGCAGGAGCGATGGCATGAAGGCCTCGACAACGCTGCGGGGGCTGGCCCTTGCCGGCACCGCCGTTCTGGTTGCGGCAGCCATCGCCTCTGTCGCGCTGCGCAGTTGGCTCGAACCAGCGAGCGCCGCCGCGCTTGTGGAACTGTTTTCGTTTTGCCGATGAGGAGGCAAGCACCATGAAACCGAACGACCTTCCGCACGACGTTGTCACAGTCTTGAGGCAGCCGCGCAGGATCGAACCCACCCGCGAGACCGTCTGCGTGTTCTGCCTGAACGGCACGGCGTGGATCACGATCGAGGGGCAGCTCGATGACGTCATCCTCGTTGCAGGCGACTTCCACTGCGTGCAACCGAATCAGAAGGCGCTGCTGGCCGGCATGCCGCAGTGCCGCGTCTTGGTCGATGCTGGCGGCAGCGCCGAAACGGGAGTGCGTGGCTAAACTGCCGCGCATGTCCGTTCCGCTCGTCCGGCTTTCCTCGCTCGATCTCATCCGGGGCTTCGTCGCCGTCGGGCGGCGCATGAGCATCACCCAGGCGGCCGACGATCTGTGCCTGACGCAATCGGCGGTGAGCCGCCAGATTCGCGCGCTTGAAGAGCAGTTGGGCGTCACGCTGCTGGAGCGCAAGAGCCGTGGCGTTCAGTTCACGCCCGCGGGCGAGCGGCTGTTTCGCAGCGCCGACGGCGCGGTGCAACAGTTGCAAGACGTGGTCGGCGAGATCCGCCGCGACTCCGCGCAGCAGCAGGCCGTGACCATCTCCGCCAGCATCGGCATCTCTGGCCTCTGGCTGCTGCCGAGGCTGGGCCGCCTGCAGCAGGCGCATCCCGACATCGAGGTGCGCCTGTCCGCGACCAACGAGATGGTCGACATGAGCGACGGACAGGTCGACCTCGCGCTGCGCTACTGCTCGCGCAGCGTGGCGCCGGCCGGCGCGGTCTGGCTCTTCGGCGAACGCGTGGTGCCGGTGGCGCATCCGACGCTCGGCATCCGCGAGTTGAAAAGCGCCGAAGCGCTGGGCAAGGTGCATCTGCTCGAATTCGACGACTCGCGGCCGTGGCTGCAATGGCGGCCCTGGCTGCGCGAGCGGGGATGGCAGCAGGCCAAGCCGCGCGGCGTGGTGCGCTTCAACCAGTACGACCAGGTCATCCACGCCGCGCTGGCGGGTCAGGGGATCGCGCTGGCGAGGCTGGAACTGGTGCGGCCGCTGATCGACAACGGGCAACTCATCGCGGTCACCGCGCCGCCCGACAAGGTGGAGACCCCCATCGCCTACTGGCTGATCCGCGCCGAGGCGCAGCCGCGGGAGCAAGTGCGGCGTGTGGCGGCGTGGATCGAGGCGGAGGCTGCGGCGGTGCGGGGCTACTAGCGGGGTTGCGCCCCTCATTGCAGCATCCATCGCATTGGGGGTGCAATCAGCGCGCGCCATGCTCAACATCACGCCTCCACTTCCGCCGCGTATTCAATACGCAGCGTCGTGGAACTGGCGGCAACGAGGAAACGCATAGAGGAGCGTGACATGGCACAGCTGAAAAAGCGAAGCACTGTTCTGGGCGGCATCACCAACCTGTCGGTGTTGGCCCCGGTCAAACACGGCATGGTGATCGGCTTCGAGCCCATCAGCTATCTCAAGCGATTGCGAAAGGTGCTCGACGCGCTCTTCTCGGCGCGACAAAACGTGCGCGAGTCGGAGTTGCTGCAGCCGGTGTTCCCGGATTCGGTGGGCCAGTTCGGCATCATCGATCACTTCCGCTATGCGCTCGTGCCGCCCGTGCCGGAACTGCCGGACGACCAGCAACCGGAAGATGGCACCTGGCACCTGTCGCTCAACGTCACCTTCGACGGCGGCTGGGAACCCTACATGCGGGTGATCTACCGCGACCTGGGCACGCTGCTCGACCTGCTGTTCTGTCACTGTGACGGCTACCCGGGCTCGAAGACCGCCACTTATGAGAAGTACTGCGACTGGGTGCGCAGCAACGAGGTTGCAGGCGGCACCTTCTACGCAGACTCGGTGATGCCGCTGGGCGACACAGACTACCTGGCGGAAGTGGAGAAGGTTCAGCGCGAAAAGGGCAACACGGCCGGTGTCGATGCGCAAATTGCAAGGCTGGCCCTCCCCTCGGCCGCGGCCGCACAGCAATCGGCCATGGCGAAGGCGCTGGCCAATGTCGAAGGCACGCTGGTGCTGCCACTGCGCACGCTCACCGGCCTGTATCGCCTGTCGACTTACTTCCCGTCCGAAACCCCGCCCGAAAATGACGGCGACAACGGGACGCTGCGCCGCTTTACGCAGTCGATCCTGCAAGGCCCGATCAAGATGATGAACCTGCTGGATGCCATTCCGGCGGGGCAGCCGGGGCACGAAGAATGGGCCGATGCGAAAAAGAAACTGGCGCCATATCAAGATCAACTGGATTGGCTCATCAAGGGAACACCGCCCTCCCTGGGTGTCGCACAGCCAGTTCCCTATGACCCTACCCTGCTGCAGGGCCACATCCTGGCCGCCAACGAGCCCGTCACGCATGGATGCGTGGTGCTGTTGCGCGTCACGGACGCCGTCGAGGCGCGCAAAGCGCTCAATGCGCTCGCCGCCCACTGCGGATCGGTGAAATCGCAGGACGACATTGCCTTCGTTGTCGGCTTGACGCATGCGGGACTGGCGGCGCTGGAAGTCGCTGCCTCGCGCCTGAGCGGCTTTCCGCAGGAGTTCGTCGAAGGCATGGAGGCACGCTGTTCCGTACTCGGCGATGTGCGCGCCAACCATCCGGACCGCTGGCGCCGACCGCTGCGCTGGGGCATGGCGAACGGGCGCCGCGTCGACCTCAAGGCCGTGCATGTACTCATTCAGATACGCCTGGTCGACAAGGCCAACACGTCGCCCGACCTGCACCCGACGCTGAAGACCCAGGTCGATGGATTGGATGTGGCCGACAACGGCATGCGCGTGCTGGCCGTGCAGCCGACCCGAAGCTACCGCAATGCCAACGACAAACCCGCGGGTCATCTGGATTTCGTCGACGGCGTCAGCCAGCCTCAGATCAACACCGGCCAGGCGCCCGCCAATCCGCCCAAGCTGTTCGACGATCTGGTGGCGCCGGGCGAACTGCTCCTGGGCCACGCCAACAACCGGAAAGATGCAGCGAACGCAGCGCTCGACCCCCTGAAGCTGCACGGCAGCTTCCTCGCGGTTCGCAAGATACGCCTGAACATGGATACCCTGAACGCTGCGGTGTCGGGGCTCACGCAGGCCCAGAGCGACGAACTGCAGACCCGGATGATGGGCCGCGAGCGGGATGGCCGGCCCCTGGTGTCGCAGCCCGCGGGCGCCGACCTCAACAACTTCAACTACGACACCCAGAGCGACAAGTGCCCCTATCACTCGCACGCCCGGCGCGCCAACCCGCGCGACCGGCGCGAATACATGCCGCGAATCATTCGCCGCGGGATGTCGTACGGGCCGAAGCTGCCAGACCAGCCCGCGGCAGAACGCGGCGTCGTCTTCATGGCCTACTGCGCCAGCCTCTCCGAGCAGTTCGAGACCATCCAGCGCTGGATTGCCGGCGCCAACAGCAGCGGCGTGGGCTCGGCGCAGGCCGACCCGTTGCTGCGGGTTCCGCAGGTCGGAGAGAACTACACCTTCCGCTATCTCGACGCCAGCGGCAATGTGACCCGCTTCGCGTTCAACGACAAGCCGCTCTCACACCTGGAATGGGGCCTGTATGTGTTCGTGCCCTCGCTGCCGGCGCTGAAGAATTTGGCCAACTTCCTGGCCGAGCTGCCAACCGACTCGCCCTCCCCACCCCCGCCCCCTCCCACGCCGGCAGAAATCGAAGAGGCCGAGCGCGACAAGGTGCGCCAGCGGCTTGAGGACCCGGACCGCTCGCCGAAAGCGTGGGAAGAGGTGCGCACCGGCGACTCCAACGCCCCGCAGGACACGCCCTATGGCCACCTCATCGGACGCTGCACGGGCACCTTGGAGAAGCCTGGCGTGCTGGATGTCATGAAAGACAATGGCGTCCGCTACTCGGTCCAGGGCTACGGCGACCGCATGAAGGCATCGATCGGCCTGAATCTCCTGGGCTTGGATGGCGCCGACCACACGGCGCAAGTGGCCCTCAACACGGCCGTCCTCGGCATCAGTGAGAAGGACGCCTACGACATCACCATCGCCGTCGTGAACGGCCTGCTCGGCCACTTCCCCGACTTGCCGACCCCGGTTTCCAACGACCCGGTGCGCCGCCCGATCGACCTCATGACCTTCAGCGACCTGGTGATGGCCAAGTTGTGCACCAAGTGGATCGGCCTGCCCGACGTTCCTCCGGCCTCAAGTGAGCCCTTCATGCAGACCGGAGGCCGGCTGGAAACCAACCCCGGCAAGCCGCGTTGTCCGGGCAACTTTTCCACGGTCTCCCGCTACATCTTCTCGCCGCATCCCCGCGACACGGTGCAGGCTGAAGGCAAGAAGCAAGGCGAAGCCGTGCTGGCCGCCGTGCAGGACTGGCTGGAGAACAACGGTCAAAGCGGGCTGGGATCGCTGGCCAAGGACATCCTGGCGGGCCTCAAAGTCGACGAGACCGACCCGATCTTTGCGCTCAACCTCGCCGGTGTTCTGCTGGGATTTCCTCCCACAGTCCAGGGCAACTTCCTCAAGACCATGGACAAATGGATCGAGGAAGAGACGCTGTGGCAATGCCAGGAGGCCCTGTTCGAAGCCGCGCCCAGCGGTACGCCCACGTACGCCCAAGCCAACGCCGCCTTGCGACGCACATTGCTCGACACCATGCGCAAGCGCCCGGTGCCGGAGATGCTTTGGCGCAGCCCGGTCGAAAACGGCGTGGTCAACACGAATCCAGGCAAACGAGTTGTCCTGGGCATCGCCTCCGCGCTGGCCGACGGGGCACCCGACGAGTTGATGTTCGGCCGTGACGCCCCCAACGCCGCCACGCCAACCATCCATGGCTGCCCCGGCTACCCGATGGCCATGGGCGTGATGCTCGCAATGTTCGCAGGTCTGCTGAACGCCGGCACGCTGCGGCCGACGGGCTCGCCAGTGCTGCTCATCCTGACGCCAAACTAGCGCGGGTCGACGACGTCCCGATGGCCGCGGACTCATCCCGTCCGGCTGCCGCGATCGAGCTTTGGAGCCGCGTCGCCTCCGCGAGATGCCACGCCATGCCCATGCGGGCGAACGCGGTCATGGCCTCGTCCAGCAAGGCGTCGGGGCGTTGGCCGCGGTGCCGCCAGGCGATCTCGGCTTCGCACAACTGCGTCAGCGCGATTTCGTGCGCGGAGTCGCGCAGCCGCGCGATCTTCATCGCTTTCTCCAGGTAGTGCGCCACGCGCCCGGGCCGCCGTGAGGCCGCTTCGAGTGCCAGTGCGCGATAGCTCATGGCCGCACCGAGGAAGTCTCCAAGCCGGCCACGCCGCAGTGCGCGTGCCGCGTGGTGACGCGCCTCCTCGCGGCGCCCCAGTTGCATCATCCCGCTGGCCAGCCACCCATGGTTGAGGGAGCGGAACAAGCCACTGCCGCGCGGCTCCAGCCAGGCCGTGACATCGACGATGATCTGCAGCAACTCGGGCCGGCGCGTGAGCATCCAATCGGCGTAGGCGCTCATCGCGCGCGCCACCGACAATTGCGTGAGACTGCGCGTGGCTTCGGCGATGCGGCCGGATTCATCGGAGGCCTCGCGGGCGTCTTCCCAACGACCTTGCCAGAGCAGTACCGCGCTGAGCCAGCCATGCACCGACGCACCGATCACGTGCGTGGTGCCGGCGATGCACGACTTCGCATCATCGAAGCTCTGCCCGGCCTGCGTGAACAAGCCACGGTCGCCCAACATGGCGCCTCGACAAACCAGCGAGAACGCCAGGCCGACATTGATGTGCTGGCCGCTGCGGTACCGCCCCTTGACCGCGATCGCTTCGTCGAGCAGTTCCGCGGCGCGCCCGTACTGCGCAACCGCGCAATGGGCTTCGCCGAGCGCCGCAACGACCTGGATGGCCAGCTTCTCGTTCCCGGCCGCGCGCGCCTCAGCCAGCGCCCGCTCGCCCTGGCGGATGGAGGTGCGCACGTCGCCGAGGCTGTAGGTGCTGTAGGCGAGCCAATGGCGCGCGCGCGCGATCGTGGCGGTGTCGCCGTGGCGCTCGGCCAGTTCGACCGCACGCTCGTGCAAGGCCACTTCGCTGCGCACCGGATCGAACACCGTCACCCGACCCAGGCTTTGCGCAATGGACACCCAGCGCAAGGCCAGCGAGGGGCTTTGCGGCAGCCGGTCGAGCGCCGCGAGCGCAATGCGATAGAGGGAGCGGGCGCGGTCCAGTGCCGAGGCCGCCAGCGCCTTGTCGCCGGCCAGCATCGCATAGTGCGCCGCCTGCCCGGCATCGCCGCCGGCGTCGAAGTGCAACGCCAAGGCCTCGATCGCCTCGTCTTCGGCGTCGTCCGAGCTGTGTTGCTGGATCGCCTCGGCGATGCGCAGGTGCAGATCCTGCCGCACGGCAAGTCCCACCGACTCATAGACGATGGCGCGCGTCAGGCCGTGCTTGAAGCGCAAGGTGCCGGCGCGCTCGCCCGGAAAGATGAAGTCGTGCTCCGCGAGGCCCAGTTGCATCGGACCGTCCGCGCGCTGCCCCGAAATGCGTTCGAGCAGCCAGGCCGGAATCACGTTGCCGATCACCGCGGCCACGCGCACCAGTTCGATTTGCGGCGGCGGCAGGTGCTGAACGCGCGATTCGACCAAGCGGTTCAGCCAACCGGCGCCGCCCTGGACCCGGCCCAGGCGCTGACCATCGTCCCCGCGTGCGGCCGAGTGGCACAGCTCTTCGAGAAACAGCGGATTGCCGTTCGCATGGCGGCAGATCTCATCCGCAACGAAAGGGTCGGCCCGGGGCAGCCGGGCTGCGATGAGCTGCAAGGCCTCGGCATCGCTCAGCGGCATCAGCGTCAGCGTTTGGTCCGCCGCAGTCGGCGCATCGCTGACGGCGACGACGCGCGTGGACAGCACGATCAGCAGCCTGCAGTCCGTGCGCTTGCGCAGCGCCGCCAGCACCTGGTGCGATGCGTCGTCGGCCCATTGCCAGTCGTCGACGAAGAGCAGCAGCGGCTGCTGTTCCGCCAACCGCACGAAGAGTGCGGCAAAACTGTCCGGCGTGTGGTGTTGAGCCTCGTCCGCCACGGACTGCAGCATGTGATGAAAAGGCTGCAGCGGCACGGCGCCCAGTTCGCTTTCGCAATAGCCGCGCAGCACCGTGCAGCCGCGCTGCATGGCACGACCCAGGAAGTGCTCGACCAGCCGTGTCTTGCCCATGCCTGGCGGGCCCGCGACCGCCACCGAGCGGATATGCCCGGCCACGGCGTCGTCCATGGCCTGCTCCAGCAGGCCGATCTCGGCGCGGCGGCCGATGAACGCGGTGGCGCCATGGCGCGCCGTGGCGGCAAAGCTCTCGGCCACGCTGGCACGCGCATCGACGCGGTAGACCAGCAGGGGCGCGGCGCGGCCCTTGACCTTCAGCAATTGCGGCGGACCGGTCACGAAAAAACGGCTGGCTGGACCAAGCGTCTCTTCGCTGACCAGGATCTCGTGCGGGCCCGCGGCGTCCGACAGCCAGGCCGCGATATTGGGGACGGGCCCGAGCAGCTCGAAGCGTCCGAGCTCCATGTCGCCGGTGCTGAGCAGCGTCAACCCTGAATGAATGCCCGTGTGCAGGCAAAGCGTGCGCCCTGGCGGAAGCACGGGCCTCAGCTCGCGGATGCGCTGGTGCATGTCCAGGGCTGCCGCGACCGCTCCGCGTCCATCGTCTTCGCGTGTCACCGGGTAGCCGAACATCGCGAGCATCCCGTCGCCTTGCACGCGCACGACCATCCCGCCGTGCAGGGGGATGGTTTCGCGGTAGATGCTTCGCAGTGCGCCGAGCACGGCCGCGTAATGCTCGGTTTCCATGATTTCGGCGAGCTCGGTCGACTGGGAGAGGTCGGCAAAGAGCAGGGTCAGGTAGCGCCTGCCCAGTTGGATGCCAACCGATTCACCACGCGACTCGTCCTTCATGAAAGCCCCTCGGCACAGCGCGGCGGTCGAATCGGATCGACGACCGGCGCATTGTTGTTGGGCGCAAGCGTCTGCCGGAACGCGCCGCAAGTCAACAGGCGGTCGTCCGGCGTGCTCGCCGGGCGCTGTTCGCGCCTCGTCGCAGGCCGCTAGTGCGTCCCCATCTCGCTCCGCAGCGCCGCCGCCGTGCGCTCATTCGCCAGCGACGCCGCCGCTTCGTCATAGTGGTCCCCACCCACCCGCGCAAATGCGTGATCGACGCCCGGGTACACGTACAACGCCACCTGCTCGCGCCCTGACAGCGCCTTCACGATCGCGGCGCGCGCCTCGGGCGGGCAAAACTTGTCCTCCTCCGCGATGTGCAGCACCAGCTTGCCGCTGATCTTGTCGGCCTCTTCCAGCGCGCTTTCGATTCCGACACCGTAGTAGCCCACCGCCAGGTCGACGTCGGTGCGGCACGCCGCCAGATAGGCCAGCTTCCCGCCCAGGCAGTAACCCAGCACGGCCGTCTTGCCCTGCTGCGTCTCCGGTCGCTTGCGCAACGCATCCAGCGCCGTCTGGATGTCCAGCACACCCTTGGCTTCGTCAAAGCCCTGGTAGTAGCCGAATGCGCGTTGCCAGTCGGCTTCGGTGTAGCCCAGCTCCACCCCCGGCTCCTGGCGCCAGAACAGGTCGGGCACCAGCACCGTGTAGCCCTGCGCGGCGTAGTGGTCCGCAGCCTCCTGCATCGTCGAATTGACGCCGAAGATTTCCTGCGCGAGCACGAGGCCCGGCCCCTTGCCGCCCGCGGGCACGGCGAGGTAGGCGCGAAAGCTGCCGGTGCCGTCGTCGGCTTCGAGGTTGATCCATTGTCCAGCCATGGGGGAGCCTTTCTTGATTGCAGGAATGAGGGGTGTCACTGTGGGAGTTCAGGGTGCCGTGTCGCAACCCGGTAGAACCCCGAGTGAAAGACCAGCGGCTCGCCGTCGAAACGCTCGTACTTCTCGACTTCACCGATGAAGATCAAGTGGTCGCCGCCTTCGTACTGCTTCACATTGCGGCACACAAAGCGGGCAATCACGCCATTGATCAGCGGCACGCCGCCCGTGCCTTCGCAGCAGTCCACGCCGGCGAACTTGTCGATCTTCGGCGTCGAGAACTGGCGCGACAGGTGGTGCTGGTTCGCCGCCAGCACATTGATCGCAAAGTGGCTGCCACCGGTGAAGTCGGCCACGCTGGGCGCGTCCTTGGCCAGGCTCCACAGCACCAGCGGCGGATCCATCGACACGGATGAAAAAGAGTTCGCAGTCATCCCCACGCGCCGGCCGTCGATCGCGCGGCTGGTGATGACCGTCACGCCAGTCGCGAACTGCCCCAGCGCCCTGCGGAAGTCGCGCCGGTCGAAGCGGTCCACCGCGGCTTCGCGGGCCTTGGCGTCCAGGAAGCGGTCAGCCTCTCGCGCGTCGAACCACCAGGGATGAAAGTCGCGCGGGTCGTCAAAGGCATTCGCGATGGTGCTCGCCACGGCCGGCGCGCTGGCGGCGCTTTGCAGCAGCTTGAGCTGGTGCGGTTGCGGCGGCGCCAGCAGGCTGTTGGTCCAGCTGGTCGCCCACTGGGCATAGCCTTTCCAGTAGCGATCGAAGGTCTGGCGCATCCACTCCGCGTTGAAGGATTCGCCCTCGTGCTCCAGGATGCACTTGAGATAGATGTCCGCGCACTTGGCGGCGTTGTTCGAACCCTGGCCGGTGATGGGATCGTTCAGCACCACGGTGTCGGCCATGCCCAGCACGTAGCGCCCGGAGGGCAGCCGCGCGACCGGGTTGCGCACCGTCGGCGTGACGCGGCCGGCGAGGATGCCGTTGTCGTCGGTCAACTCGATGTTCTTGCAGCGCCCGGCTTCCCACGGCAGGAAGGTCTGCAGGATCCACTGGCTCTTTGCCAGATGTTCCTGCGGCGTGTTCACGTCGTCCCAGCAATCCATCGGTCCGCCGGGGATGCCCTCGAACACCATGATCTCGCACGGCCCGCTGGTGGTCAGCGCCGGAAAGACGAAGTACTCGCCCACGCCCGGAATCAGGTTGAAGCACACCCGCGAAAACGGCTGCATCGGCACCATGCCCTTGACGTAGGTGAGCGCGAGCGAGCGCTGTGGCCTGGCAAAAGGCGAGCGGGCTTCGTCGCGCTCGAAGAGGCTGCTGATCTCGCCCTTGCCGCTGGCGACGATGACGAGATCATGCGTGCGGCCATAGCCCTCGATGTCGTCGATACCGGCTTCGCGGATGACCAGTTCGCCGCCACGCTTCCCGAACTCCGCCATCCACGCCGGAACCTTCACGCGCTGGTCCACCGAGCGCGCCGGACTGTCGAGCCGCGCGGCCCAGTCGATGGACTTGCCGCTGCCCGCGCCCGGCACGGCCAGGCCAATGCCTTCGACCGGCGGGCATTCGTCGTCCCACCAGTGCAGGCCGAGTTCGCGCTCGGCTTGCAGTGCCGTCTCGAACATGCACTGGCTCGACATCACCGGTCCCTGGCGGATCTCCTGCGCCGTGCGGTTGGAGACGACCGTGACTTCATGTCCCGCGCCCAGCAGGCCCAGGGCGAGTTGCATGCCGGACTGGCCGGCGCCGACCATGGCGATGCGCTTCATGTCCGCTGCTGCCGCCGGCTCTCAGGCAGCGGCCGCCCACTGGCCGATGAAGCGCTCGGACTCGGCCGGGTCGGCGAACCACGGGAAGAAGGTGCGCGGGTCGTCGAAGCCGTTGACGATGGCGGTGGCCAGCGGCGGCATGGCACCGGCGGCGCCCAGCAGGTTGAGCACGTGCGGCGGTGGCGGCATGAGCAGCATGTTGGTCCACTGCGTGACCCATTGCGAATAGCCGTACCAGTAGCGGTCGAAGGTGTGCTGCATCCAGTGGGGGTCCGCCGGCTTGTCGCCGTGTTCGACGATGCTCTTCAGGTACACGTCGGCGCACTTGGCGGCGTTGTTGGAGCCCTGTCCGGTGATCGGGTCGTTGAGTACCACCACGTCGGCCATGCCCAGGATCTTGCGGCCCGAGGGCAGCGTGGCCACGGGCCTGCGCACCGTGGGCGCAAAGCGGCCGGCCAGGATGCCGTTGTCGTCGGTGAGCTGGATGTCCTTGCAGCGCTCGGCTTCCCACGGCAGGAAGGTATCGAGGATCCACTTGCTCTTGGCCAGGTGCTCCTCGGGCGTCTTCACGTCGGCCCAGCAATCCATCGGGCCGCCGGGGATGCCTTCGAACACCATGATCTCGCACGGGCCGGTGGTGGTCAGCGCGGGGAACACGAAGTACTCGCCCACCGTCGGAATCAGGTTGAAGCACACGGCCGAGAACTCATTGCGCGGACGCATGCCCTTCACATAGGTAAGGGCCAGCGCGCGCTGCGGCTTGTCGAAGGTGGACTTGGCGGCGTCGCGCTCGAACAGTTTCGAGATCTCGCCCTTGCCGCTGGAGACGATGACGAGGTCGTGGCTCTTCGCATAGGTCTCGAGATCATCGACGCCCGCGTCCTTGAGGATGAGTTCGCCGCCGGCCTTCTTGAAGGCGTCCATCCAGCCGGGGATCTTCACGCGCTGGTCCACCGACTGCGCGGGCGAGCGCAGGCGTGCGCCCCAGTCGATGAGCCTGGCGCCCTTCTGCTCCGGGTTCGGCACGGCCAGCCCGATGCCGTCGATCGCGGGGCAATCGCGCTCCCACTGGTTCAGGTCCATGTCCCGCTCGATCTGCAGCGAGGTGTGGAACATGCACTGGCTGGACATCACCTTGCCGGTGCGGATGTCCTCGCCCGTGCGGTTGGTGACGAGCGAGACCTCGTAGCCCGCGGCCAGCAGGCCAAAGCCGAGTTGAAGACCGGACTGGCCGGCACCGACGATCATGATCTTGCGCATGCGATTTCTCCAGGAATTGAGCAGTGGGTTCGTGGGATTCAGGACATCAGCTTGGGAATGGCAGGCTCATAAGACTCGGGCCCCATCGCCGAGTAGCCGCCATCGACCGCGTAGTCGGCGCCGGTGACGAAGCTGGCGAGGTCCGAGCACAGGAACAGCACCACGTTGGCCACCTCTTCCGGGTTGCCCACGCGGCGCAGCATGTGGAAGGGCGCGGCCACGCGGTCCGTCTTGGCGCGGTCGCCGTTGGTGAGCTGATTCATGATGGCCGACCAGGTCCACCCCGGCGACACGCTGTTGACGCGGATGCCCTCGGGCGCCAGGTCCAGCGCCATGTTGCGCGTGAGTTGCACCATGGCCGCCTTGCTCACCGGGTAGAGCCAGCGCCCGGTCTGCGCGCACTTGGACGAGATGCTCGTGAAGTTGACCACCGCGCCCTTGCCTGCCTTGTTCATGTGCGGCCGCACCGCCTTGAGCATCATCACGGCGCTGGCCACGTTCACGTTGAAGGAGGTCTGCCAGTCGGCGCGCGAGGCGTTGATGCCGTCGTCCACGTACGAGCAGGCCAGGTTCACCAGGCAATCGACGCCGCCGTGCAACCTTGCGGCCTCATCCACGCAGGCCTGCACCTGCGCGTCGTCGGTGATGTCGGTCTGGCGAAACACCACGCCGCCCTCGGCAAAGCCTGCCGCCAGCGCCTTGCCGCCTTCGACGTCGATGTCGGCCACCACGACCCTGGCGCCGGCCTGCTGGAAGCCGCGCACGACGCCGGCGCCCAGCAGCGTTGCGCCGCCCGTCACGATGACACTCTTGCCCTTCAAACCGCTGAACATGTGAATCTCCTTGGTGGTTGATGTGGTGTTGATTTGTACGCCTGGCGGAGCCACTAGCTGGCGATGGAAAACCCGCCGCCGGACACATCCAGCAGAGCGCCCGACACGAAGGAAGCGGCATCGGACGTGAGCCAGAAAATGGCCTCGGCCACCTCTTCGGGCTGGGCGATGCGCCCCATCGGAATCGAGCCGGCGATGCGCCTGGCGTAGGCTTCGTCGTGCGCAAAGGCGCCGAGCATCGGCGTTTGCGTGGCGCCCGGCCGCACGGCGTTGATGCGGATCTTTTGCGGCGCCAATTCGCGCGCAAGCCCTTGCGTCAGGCCGTCGACTGCCGCCTTCGAGGCGCCGTACACCGTCTTGCCGACGCGCCCGCCAATGGTGGCCGCCATCGACGACACGATCACGATGCAGCCGCCCTCGCCCCCTTGCTGCGTGCCCATGCGCCGCGCGGCTTCCCGGCAGCACCAGATCGCGCCCAGCACGTTGACGCGCACGATGCGCTCGACATCGGCATCCGCGATTTCCGCAATGCCGACCGGCCAGGCCGTGTCCACGCCCGCGGAGTGAACCAGCACGTCGAGCCGTCCGAACTGCGCGGCGGCCGCATCGAACATGCTGGCGACCTGCGCCGGATCGGACACGTCGGCCGGCAGCAGCAGGCATTCGCCGCCCGCGCTGCGGATCTGCCCGGCGACGTCTTTCGCGCAACCCTCGTCGCCGATGTAGTTGATGGCCACGCGGTAGCCCGCCGCCGCCAGTTGACGTGCCGCAGCGGCGCCGATGCCGGAGCCGCCGCCGGTGACGAGTGCGCTTCTCGTGGCGTTCGTCATGCCGTCACAGAAGCAGTAGTTGGCGGGGCTTCGCGCCGGGGATGCTGCGCCATGTACAGCGGATTGCGCGTCGGCGAAATGACGATCTCGTTCACGCACGCACGCGCCGGCAACTCCGCCACCATCCGGATCACGCGCCCGAGGTCTTCAGGCAGCAGGAAGGACGCGCGTTCTTCCTCGGTCGGCGGCACGGGCCGCTGGTCCAGGAAGGGCGTGGACACCTCGGCCGGGCAGATCGTGCAGGCCCGGATGCCGTTGACGCACTCCTCGATGTTGATCGATTCGGTGAGCGCCACCACCGCGTGCTTGGCCGCGGTGTAGGCCGCACCGGCCGCGCGCACCACGTGCTTGCCGCCCCAGGAGGCGATGTTCACGATCAGGCCTTCGCCTTTGGCGCGCATGCCCGGCAACACGGCCTGCGCGCAGTACAGCGCGCCGCTGAGGTTGACGTCGAGCATGCGGCGCCAGTCCACGACGGTGAGTTCATGCAGGAAGCGCTGCGGCACGTTCAGGCCCGCGCAATTCACCAGGATGTCGACCGTGCCGTGCTGCGCCAGGATCGCCTGGCCCGCCTGCGCCACCGAGGCGGGGTCGGCCACATCGACGAGTTCGAATTCGCAGTGCACGCCGGCCTCGCACATTTCCCTGGCCGCCGCATCGAGCGCCTCGCGCTGGTGACCGCTGACGATGACGCGTGCGCCCGCATCGGCCAGCGCCCTCGCGGTCGCAAAGCCGATGCCGGTCGCGCCTCCGGTAACCCACGCGACTTTTCCATTCAGGGTGGCTTGATTCATGAAAGTCTCTCCTTGAGGTGACGCTGTCATTGCCACGAAAGCAGCTTGGCTTCGAGCCGATTCATGCCCCACGTCACCAGCGATCCGACGATGGCGAGCAGGACGAGCAAGCCCATCACCCCGCTCATGTCGAAGGTGGACGTGAGGTACGCCACCTGCTGGCCCAGGCCATGCTCCGACGCAAGGATTTCCGCGCCCACCACCCCCAGCAACGAATACACCAGGCCCAGTCGCAGGCCCGAGAACATCACCGGCGTGGCGCTCGGCAAGGTCACCTTGAAGAACAGCTGCCCGGGCCTGGCGCCCAGCGTGCGCGAGAGCGTGAGCCAGTCGGCGCTGACCGCACGCATCCCCGCCACGGTGCTCGACAGCACAATGAAAAAGGTCAGGCTCACGCCCACCGCGATCTTCGAGCCGATGCCCAGCCCGAACCACAGGATGAACAACGGCGCCAGCGCAATGCGCGGCATCGCGTTGATGGCCGATAGGTAAGGCTCGCAGAACTTCTCGAAGGCGGGGAAGTTGATGAACAGCAAGCCGGCCAGGATGGCCAGCACGCTGCCCAGGATGAAGGCCAGGAAGGTGGCGCCCAGGGTCCACCCAAGGTCGACCAGCAGGCTGCGCGAAACGAACAGCCCGTCCCACAGGAACTCCAGGATCGAGCTGGGCCGCCCAAAGGACGTGGGTGCCAGCCAGCCGGCACGCGACGCGTATTCCCAGGCACCGAGAAACACCGCCAGAAACACCGCGTGGGCGGCCATCATTCGAAATCGGTTCATGTTGTGTGCCTCCCTGACTCAGTGCCCGGCGCCGTGCATGGCCTGGTCGAGCGTGTTCCACAGCTCGGCGTACAGCTCGTGAAAGCGCGGATTGGCCTGGAGCTCGCGCACGGAGCGTGGGCGCGGCAGGTCGATGTCGACTTCGCGAACGATGCGGCCCGGCCGCGGCGTCATGACGATCACGCGGTCCGACAGCGTGATCGCCTCGGCCAGGTCGTGCGTGATGAACACCACTGTGCGCTTTTCGTTCTCGTAAAGGCGCATGAGCGTGTCGTGCAACATGATCTTGGTCTGCGCGTCCAGCGCGCCGAAGGGCTCATCCATGAGCAGCAGCGGCGAGTCCAGGCAGAAGGTGCGGGCCAGCGCGACGCGCTGGCGCATGCCGTGCGACAGGGCCTTGGGGTACGCGCTTTCAAATTGCGAGAGGCCCACCTGCGCCAGCAGTTCGCGCGCCCGGCGCTCGGCCTCGGGCCGGCTGACGCCTCGCACCTCCATGCCGTAGCAGGTGTTCTCCAGCGCCGTGCGCCACGGCAGGAGGCAGTCGCGCGCCAGCATGTACGACACGGAGGGATTGCCCAACGTGGGCTTTTGTCCCAGCAGGTTGATGCGGCCTTCGTAGGGCTGCTCCACCAGGCCGGCGAGCAGGTTGAGCAGCGTGGTCTTGCCGCAGCCGCTCGGCCCGATGACGGACACGAACTCCTGCCGCGCGATGCTCAGCGAGGTGTCGGCCAGGGCTTGCACGCCGCCGCCGAAATTGAGTGAAACGTGATCGACCTCGATCACCGGCGCGCCTGTGGCTGCGGCCCGGGCCGGGCGCGCGTGGGCGGCAGCGTCCAAGGGAATCACTTTGAAGGCGGCCGAGTTCATTGCGGATCGAGCAGCAAGGTGGTGGTGTCGAAGCGCTTGGGCAACTGCTTCTTGTTGAGCAGGTGGTCGGCGTTGGCCTGCAGCGCGACCCTGTCCAGCTTGAACACCGCCGCCGGAATCGAGGCCTTGATGGCGGCAGCCAGGATCTTGTCGCCCTGCGGGTGGTTCAGCTTGAAGTACTGCTGGTGGATCTTGATGATCTCGTCGAAGTTGGCCGGGTTTTGATAGAAGGTCTCGGCGTCGGTGAAGGCCTTGCGCAGCGCTTCGATGACTTGCGGCTTCTCCCTGGCGTACTGGCTGCGGATCCACAGGGGCGCAGCGGCACCGTTGAGCTTTTTGAGCTCTGCGCTGCCCTCGCCGCGCCGCATGTCGATGACCATCTTGCAGCTCTGGAGCACCTCGCAGAAGGCGGCCAGGGGTTCGAAGCTCAGTGCGGCGTCGATCTGGTTGTTGGTCAACGCGGGGTAGGCGGTGTCGGGCGCGCCCACGGCGACGAAAGTCACGTCGTTGGGCGTCATTCCCGCGCCGACCAGCAGTTCGACGAACTGGAGCTCTGCACCCGAGCCGCGCGCCGTCACGCCGATCTTCTTGCCCTTGAAGTCGGCCATCACGGCCGGGTAGCCCTTGGCCGCGTTGGGCAGGCTGAGGCTGTTGCTCGCCACGAGGAAGAAGTTGGTGTCGCGCAGCGCGTTGCCAAGCACTTTCAGGTCGGCGCCCTTGGCCGCTGCCTGCATGCCGACTTCCGCCGCGGCGCCTCCGACGTCGATGCTGCCGCCGATGAGGGCCTGCAGCACCAGCGGCGCACCGGGAATGGTTTGCAGCGTGCACTTCAGGCCGTACTTCTCGCACAACTGCTTGGCGACCACCACGCGTGCCAGCGGGTTGCCGACACCGGGGTAGTCGTTGATGCGCACGGCTTCGCCACCACCCAGATTGGCTTGCGCCATGCAGGCGGATGCGGCGGCCAGGAGGCCAAGTCCGGCCAGGATCGAACGCGTAAGTTTCTTCATGACAGTTCCCTCGTGCAGTGTTTGTGCATCGCTCCCGGCCGGGCGGGCCGGGGCTTCAAATCAGGTGGCGCTGGAGCGCGTCGGGCGCTTGGCGTGGGGCTTGCCCTTCGCGGTGGAAGATGTCGTTGCGGCGGGCTTGGCGGCAGGCTTGGCTTGCACCGGCTGCGGCTCCAGCGCCGAGCGGGTGAACACGCCGCGCTCTTCCAGCTTGCGCACGGTCTGCGTCATCACCTCCTCGGCCGCCTCGCGGCGCATGTGCGCAGTCTTGGCGGTGAGGTTGGCCGGCCACACGCTCTTCTCGTAGATCAGGCGGAACAGCTCCGATCGGATGTGCGGAATCCAGTTGAAGTTCTTGGCGTTGCTGCGGTGGTAGCGCAGCGCCTCGATGTTCAGCGGCGCCGACACGAAGCAGTCGTCATGCGAGTCGTTCAGGTGCATCAGCGAGCCGCGGTAGTCGACGATCATCGACTTGCCGCCGCAGAAAAAGCCCTGGCTCTGCTTGTCGTCGATGTAGTGGCGGCCGGTGTTGGGCGCGAGCACGTAGCAGGCGTTGTCCAGGGCGCGCGACCGGTTCTGGATCTCCCATGCGCCTTGGGTCGTCTTGTTCTCCATCGAGCTGGGGCGGTAGATGATCTCCGCGCCATTCATGGCCACGCCGCGCGCGGTCTCGGGCAGGTTGCCTTCCATGCAGATGCAGGCGCCGATGTTCCCGATGGCCGTGCGCGCCACCGGGAAGAAGGCGTCCAGCCCTTCGCCGAACATCTCCACCCACTGGTCGTACACGTCGTGCGGCGTGGTGCTGTGCTCGATGGTGAAGATGATGTTCTTGCGGTGCTGGTGGATGATCTTGCCGGCCGGGTCAATGATGAACATCGTGTTGAAGAACCGGTCCGGAAACTCCGGCATGCGCGCCTTGGCCTGCGCAATGATGTAGATGCCCCACTTCACCGCGCGCTCGGCCAGCACGTCCGTGACCGGGCCGGGGATGTCGATGGCGCCGCGGGCCGCGTAGGCGGCGGTGTCCCAGTCGCGCAGTTCGTCCGGAAAGCCCTGGATCGCGCCTTCGGCCAGCGCCAGCAGCTTGACGGGGTTCTCGATGGACGAGAGCACCGCCACGTCGATCATGTTGCAGATGTGGTCGAGGTTGCGCTTGAAGTTGGGCGTGTCGCTCAACGTGTACATGCAGTCGTAGGTGCGGGTCTGCAGCCCGATGGCGGTGTAGATGGGAATCATGGGGAGCGTCCTCGCGAAATGTTCAGTCAGAGTGCGGCGCCGCGCGCGGGGCCGTGGACGGGCCGCAGGTCCTGCGCCAGTTCGGCGCCCTGCACGACCTCGTCCGTATCGAGCACGCGGATGGTCATCGCCTCGGGGTCGATCTCGACCATGGCGCCGTGCGCGATCTGGGCCGTGATGTCGGTGTCGAAGCCGGCCAGCATCGTCACGTCGCCAAGGGCCGCGCCTTGCGCCAGGATGGTGTTGACCGTGTTGAAGACGATGGCGACCGGCGCCATGTTGCGCGAGCGCATTTCGTGCAGCATCCATGCCGTGGCGACGCCGCCTTTTGCGGTGTCGAGCACGAGGATGCGGTCGACGTACGACTGCCCCACCAGCTTGTGCGCCGGGCGCGAGAACACGCCTTGCAGGCGATTGAGGTCGTAGCGTGCCGAAAAGCCGTCATGCGCAACGAGGGCCTGCCCGACGACGCGCTGACCCATCGCGTGGCGCGCCCTGAAAGTGGTGGTGCTTGTGCTCATCGAAGGATCCCGGTTTCTGCAGCGTCGACGCAGCTGCGCATGGAGGCGAGCATGGGCACGTAGCCATAGCCGCCGAGGATGTTGACCAGCTTCGCGCTGTTGGTGGCCAGCCGCTTCCAGCCCTTGGCTTCGCTCATTTCGCGTGCATAGGACTGGTAGAAGCACATGCCCGACAGTACGCTGCCACCAGCCGCCTCGATGGCCCCGGTGTAGCCGAAGCGGTCGCAGTCGGGCTTGACCTGCGGGCTGGTCACGGCGAGCAGCGGGCGCTTGAACTGGCGGCCCTCGCACATCGCGGCCAGCTCGCGCAATTCGTAGATGCTCAGCTGCGGGGCGGAGAACACGACCACGTCGATGGCGTCGTCCACGGCGTAGCTCTGGCGCAGCGCGACGATGTCCGCCTCGCCGATGCGGTGTGCCACCGGCAACTTGTCGCCACCCACGTCGGACAGGCGCTGCGCCTCCGGCGTGATGCCCACCAGATGAAACAGCGCCGTGGAGCCGAAGCTCGCCATGGCGGCGCCGAAGTGCTTCAGTTCGTCCGAGGTGGGCGCACGGTCCAGCCCCTCGATCACGGGCACGGCCCAATAGTTGCCAGCCAGCCGGCCGATGACGCCACCCAAAGCGCCCCAGTCGTTCAGCTCGCGTGGCGTCCAGTCGAGCTGGATGCGCAAGCTGGCTTGGCGCTGCGCCTCGAGGTGATAGCCGTAGCGCGGTGTGCGCCCCGTCAGGCCGGCCGACAGCGCGGAGGGTCCGCCTTCGAAGTTCGAGCGCGCCCCGCCCACCGAGTTGGAATAGATGACGACGCCGGTGTCGCCAAAGGCCACATGCTCGCCACGGGTGGCGGCCAGCACCGTCTGGTAGTTGATGCAGGTGTCGGTCATGCTGACACCGAGCCGCTTGAAGGCTTCGATGGCGCGGCGTTCCAGCTCGAGCATCCAGTCCGCCTGGCCCAGCATCCCGGCCTTGGAGAAGTCGGTGCCGCGCGGGTCGGTGATGGTCGGGATGCGCACCGTCCCGGCACGCGCGTCGGCGAGCTTTTCGAGCCAGACGACGCCGGCCTGCCCCAGGCTTTCGGTGTCGGCCATGATGTGCGCCTGCGTCACCGGGACGAAGTCGCGTGCGCCGAAGAAGTTGCCGACCTTGATCTGGTGTTCGAGGGCCGTTTTGGCCACGAAGCCGTGCTCTCCGGCGAGCATGGCCTTTTCCTCGTCGTTCAGGACCATGGTGTTGAGCCCGGCGGGCGGCGAGGCGCGGCGCACCCGGCCTGCGGAGGCGTTGGCGCTGCGTTGAAGGACTTGGGCTTCCACGGGCTATCTCCTGTTGGTTCGTGGCTCACGCGTGGGGTGCGACGCGGCAATGGACGCGCCCCGTGCGGTGGGTTGCAGTGCGCTGGCCAGCTCCATCGGGCCCGGCACGCTCAGCTTGAAGGTGTAGCGCTCCGGCACGATGTGGATGCGCATGTGTTCGCAGGCCTTGCCGGCCACCGTGTACGAGGTGCGCTGCATCAGCAGCACATGGCTGCGGGCATCCAGCCCCAGTTCGCCCGCCACCTTGTTGCTGGCGCGGGCGCACTGGATCGTCACGTCGGCGCCGCCGATGCGCATGCCCAAAAACTGCTGGAGGATGTCGTAGACGGCCAGTTGCTGCGCCCTCGCCTCGCCCAGCTGCGCGGCTTCGGCGGGCAGGTAGGCCTCGACGACGGCAAAGGGCTCGCCGTCCACGCAATAGCGGCGGCGCAGGCGCACCGGCAAGTCAAGGCCCTGCGGCAGGTCGCGGTC
The DNA here is from genome assembly GCF_030317105.1 of Variovorax brevis. Lineage (GTDB taxonomy): Bacteria > Pseudomonadota > Gammaproteobacteria > Burkholderiales > Burkholderiaceae_C > Variovorax > Variovorax brevis. The sequence continues at coordinate 873 of NZ_JASZYG010000026.1, read as the reverse complement.
CACGCGGCCACTGGAGGCGGAGAACTCCAGCAACTCCGTCTGCGGCTCGATGCCCTGGCTGCGCAGCGCATCCTGGAAACCCTGCAAGGTGCTCAGGTCCTGGTGCAGCGTGGCGCGGGTCACGAAGGTGCCCTTGCCGCGGTGGGACACCAGTTGGCCATTGCCCGTCAACAGCTGGATGGCCTGGCGAACCGTGACGCGGCTGATGCCGAAGGTCGCCATCAGCTCCGCCTCGGTGGGCACCTTCTGGCCGGGGGCCAGCCGGCCACTGGAGATTTCGTCGGCCAGCCGGTTCGCGAGCTGCACGTAGAGCGGCTCGTGGCTCGACGCTTCGAGCGGCCTCGGGCCCGGCGTTGGAGCGTGTGAGTTGTGGAGTGGCACGGCTAAGTTGTATTAAATCGTCTTAATACATTGAAGCACCAATTCAGGACACGAGCATCGGGGTTTTACCCAATCCCACGGGCGACGCGCGACCCGCGTTCAAGGCGGTAATTCATGTCACGGCGCATGACATTTATTGCTCACTGATGCCTGCAAAACGGCGGCCTCTTCCTCGACGAAGCGCACGATCCCGAAAGGAAGGAAGTCACATTTCCTCGCCAAACCGACGCGCGGAAACGTGCTTGCGAGCAGCGACAATGCGCTTCCGGCAAATTGCCGGTAACTACTAAATCATTGGTTCAGAGGAGACAAAAGAATGACGCAACGTCACTGGCTCGCTTCCTACGGCAGCGTGCCGCACGACATCAACCCCAACGCCTTCAGCTCCATCGTCGACATGCTCGAGCAGGCGATGAAGCAGTACGCGGGCAAGACGGCTTTCCGCTCATTCGGGCAGCGCCTGAGCTATGCCGACGTGGACCGCCTGTCGGC
>NZ_JASZYG010000025.1 GCF_030317105.1 Variovorax brevis | reverse complement strand
CCGACGGATGAATTCGCTGACCTGTGCTCATCGTCAATTAACACCTCGATTCGTCTTTGAAGTGTTGCATCGACGGGTTGAGCCCGCCCCTCCTTGATTTCGCTGCGGGGAGCACACCGCCGGCGTGATCCGGACGCGCAATGGTTGAACGACCCGGAAAACCACGGCCGCTCCACGTGCAGAGGGCGTCGGGTATCCCCCGCAGCGAAATCAAGGGGGAGGCCGCAGGCCGGAGGACATTCGCGGAGGGGGATACCCGGCGTCCTCTGCACGCGCCCCGACCCAACAGGTCCCGATTGAATTTTGATCCGCTCCGTTGCCATGAAACCAGAGATGGTTCCATGGGACGACGCCTACATGCCAAAGGCGCGAACCCTGATCTTGAGGCGGTGGGTGTGGAGCGATACCGGATGCACTGGCAAACGAAAGCGAGCCAGCGTGACCCACCAACGTTCATACATGGAGCAACCAATGACACCCACTTCCACCACCACCAGCGACGTGATCTCGTCCGAACGCGTCGAAGGCACTGCCGTCTACAACAACAGCGGCGACAAGCTCGGCACCATCGACGACCTCATGATCGACAAGCGTTCGGGCCAGGTGCGCTACGCCGTCCTGGAGTTCGGCGGCTTCCTCGGCATGGGAACGGACCGCTATCCGGTGCCCTGGAACATGCTGAACTACGACATCTCGCGCGACGGCTACGTCGTGCCGCTGGACAAGAACATGCTCGACGATGCGCCGCGCTATGGCGAAAGCGAGATCCCTGACTACGACGATGAGTACGGCCGCCGCGTGAACAACTACTACGGCGTGGGCGGGTTCTGAACCTTTGATCTCGCGGGCTGCGTTGCGGTTCGCCAATAGCGGACCCTCGCAGCTCGAAGAATCGAACGCGAATACGCGCGCGGGCAGCGGTGATCGAGGCGCTCACAACGCCATCTTGATCACCGTAAAGTCATCCTCCAGTGCCCCCGGCCCATGCGCCTCCCTCGCATGCGCCAGCAACGCATCCAGCTCTGATGCGCCTGTCGGCAGTGGCCGCATCAGCACCTCCAGCAAAGCGCCGTACTCCATCATCGAGCCATCAGGCCGGTTGATCTCATACGCACCATCGCTGAACACAAAAAGCCGCGCAGGCGAGGGCAGCACGCATTGCTGCTCCTGAAAGCGCGCCATGCCGGAAATGCCGATGCATGCCCCGGACGACTCCAGCGGCTGGCCCTTGCCCGGCGCATCGCCCGAGCCGCTGACCAGGATCGGCGGCGGGTGACCCGCAGACGCGTAGCGCAGCCGCCCCGTCGAAGGCTGGTACACGCCGTACCACACGGTGCTGAACAACTCATCGTGCCGTTCCATCGGGTACGCCAGGTTGAGGGCAGCCAGCACCTGCGCGGGGTCGTGAAAGTCGGTGCGCGACAGCGCTTCGGAGCGCAGCGTGTTGGCAATGGCGACAGCCAGCAAGGCCGAGCCCACGCCGTGGCCGCACACGTCGATGAGGTAGAGCGCAAAGTGCTCGTCATCGACCCAGTGGTAGCCGAACGAATCGCCGCCCAGTTCCGTGGAAGGCACGAAGCGCCAATCGACGGAGAAGGGGCCCTTCAAGGGCTCGGGCAGCACGGCGCGAACGTAGTGCTCGGCATCACGCAGTTCGCGCTGCAGCCGGTCATGCGTGCGCTGCAGGTCTTCGCGCGACGCGGCCAGTTCGCGGTGCGTGCGCGTGAGTTCCTGGTTGGCGGCTTCGAGCTGCGCGATGAGCCGGGCCTCGCGCTGGCTCAGCAGCGTCATGTCATAGGCTTTTTGCTGGACCGCTCGCGCTTCCTCGTACTCGGCCGTCACGTCCAGCAGCAGCACCCACACATTGGTCTCGTCATCGGCGAAGAAGTGCACATCCGCAATGCGCCCGCTGGGCATTTCCATCGAGCGGATGAGGAAGGGTGTCTCCGCCAGCGGCAGCATGCCTTCCAGGAAGTAGACGTGGTCCGAGGCCGGAACGCCAAGCTCGAGGTCCGTCAGGCCGTAGTGCGCCAAGTGACCGCCCGCCTGCACCAGGTTCTGGTCGCCATCGATGACAAGATGCGCGACCACGCGCTGCGCCTCGATCAGCGACAGCAGCGAGTCGGAGATGCGCGGTGGAAGGTCCAGCATGACGCTTACTTCGCCAATCGTGCGGCGAGTTCCGAGAAGGTGTCTTCGACGTTGTCACCGGTCTTGGCGCTGGTGCGCTTGAAGGTCCAGCCGTCGGCCTCCAGCGCGGCGATGCGCTCCGGGTCGAGCGCCCAGTCTTCCACCAGGTCCGCCTTGTTGAGCAGCGCGAAGAAGGGCACCGCACCCAGTTCCGCCGTGATGCGCGACTGGATCGACACGGCGGTGTCCAGCGTCTCGGGCCGCGTGCCGTCGACCACGAGCAGATAGCCGGCCGCGCCGCGCAGGTAGCTCACGCGCACGGCGGCCACCGCGTCTTCGCCGGCGATGTCCCACAGGATGAGCGCCATCTGCTCCGTGCCGGCCATGACGACCTTCTTGTCGATCTTGACGCCGACGGTGGTGAGGTAGGCGTCTGAAAAAATGGTGTCGACGTAGCGGCGCACGAGGCTGGTTTTTCCCACGCCGAAAGCGCCGAGCAGGCAGATCTTTTTTTGGAGCATGGGTGGTTGCTTATTCGCCGGTCGTCACCACGAAGGAGACACGCCGGTTCATCGACAGTTCGTCCTCGCTGGCGCCGGGCCGCAAAGGCTCCAGCGGACCTGCGCCACGGACGGCAAGAAAGACAGGGTCCACGCCCCGCGCCCGCATCATCGAGCGCACGACTTCCGCGCGGCCCAGGCTCAGGGCAAGGTTGGAGTTTTCCTTGCCGGTGGCGTCGGCGTGGCCAACGATGGTCACCTTCACCGGGAAGCCGAGGGTGCGCGAGATCTGCACCAGCTCGCGCATCTCCGCCGCCGCGGCGTCGAGCATGGCCTCCTGGTTGGGAGCAGGCCGCGCCACGTTGTTCTCGAAGTGGATCAGGCGGGCCTGGATGGCGTCGTGCAGGCGAACGTAGTCCGGATCCTGGACGTCCTTCAGCGCGCTGAGGTCCACCTTCGGGGCACCCGCGGGCAAGGTCAGCAGGAAGGTCCGCGCCTTGTCCATCCAGTATTGCGGCGCACTGCCCGTGGCGCGGATGCCGTTCGCGTCCTGCGTCAAATTGACCGTGGCAGGAGGCGACAGGGTCGCCTGAAGACGCTTGAGCATGATGGCCGGGTGCAGCGCCTGATACGGCTCCCAACGCCCGACGACGATCGACGGGTCCACCTTGGCAGCCGACAGCAGGGTCTCGGGCTGCGTGGCCAAGGGGTCGCGCAGGCCGGACACCAGCCACTTGCCGTCGCGGCGCTCGAAGCCCGTCACGACGATGCCGGGTTGCTCCTGCAGCGCGGCCACGTAGTTGTTCACGTGCTGGCGTTCAATGAGCCGCTGGCTCACCCAGTAGCCCCCCCAGCCCAGCAGCGCCAGCGGAATGAGCCAGAGCAGCGGATGGATCTTGCGTTGCGACTCGGCCACCTGCGACACCAGGCAGGGCTTCAGGCGTTCGCCGACGGTTTCGAAGGGCGCGGTGTCGCCGTCGAACGCCTGCAGCGGCTCGCGCCATTCATCGTGGATGACGGCCAGCGTCGCGACGAGCTGGTTGCGCAAGACCGGCGGCGGATTGCCGTGGATCACGGCGGCCAAAAACGCCGAAGGGCCTTCTTCGCACCACAGCAGGAGGTCGCCCAGCCGCAGGCTGTCGATGCTGCGCCCGCTCGAGCCGCCGCTGGCGGATTCGTCGAAGGAATCGCGCACGAAATCCTGGATCGCCGAGAGCATGGACGACACCAGTTCCGGATCGCGCGAGGTCGCGTCGTCCCGTGCCACATGCGCCAGCAAAAGGCCAGCCTTGCGATGGACCAGGAAGATGTGCTCCACGCTGAACACGGCCGTGTGCCGCAGCACCACGTCGGCAAAGGTGCTGCCGGTGCGCCATGCCTCGATGCGCCACTTCAGGCCGCGCCACGAGAGGCTGAACTTGATGGCCTGGTTGAGCGACTGCAGCGTGCCGTCCAGCGTTTCGGCGATGGCCTTGCGAATGGCTGGCCCCATGACGGGGTACAGGATGTCGACCATCGTGCCGGGGTTCTTGCGGATCGACGCCTGCGTTGCGCGCTCCACCGTGGGCGCAATCACCTGGCCGAGGTGGTCGCTCTGCGCGGCCGCGATCCGGAAGGCGGCGGGCAGCACCGAACTCACCGCATCGGCGAATTCCCGTGGGTCGTCGAACTTGCGCGTCAGCCGCTCCAGCGCCGCCTTCTCGCGCTCCATCAGCACGTCGCGCATGGCGTCCATGCGCGGATCGGCCTGCAACTGGCTCGGCAGCGTGGCCGCCACCTCCGGATTGACGCAGCGCGCCAACTCCAGCAAAAGGCCGGCAAGCCGCTCCCTGGAGTCTTCTTCCGCCGCGCTGCCGGGCTCCCGTGTCGCGGCCAGCGACAGGCGTGCGTTCACTGCGTGCCCACCGTAACGGTGTGCTCCGCCGCGCCGGGCGCGTGGCTCACTTGCCGTTGGCGCTGGCGCTCTTGGGCGAGACGTCCGCGTTCAGGCATTTGGCGATCTCGACAAAGAGGCCCGCGAGCAGGTTGCGATCCGTCTTGACGTTGCTCAGCTCGGAGAACATGCGCTCCATGGTGGCGCGGCTGTCGTCCTGGCGGCGGCGCATCTCTTCGCGCAGTCCCTGCACTTCGTGGCCGAGGCGATCGGTGAAGTCACGCTCCTGCCGCGCCAGCTGGTCCGAGAGCTGTGCCAAGCGCTTTTCCAGCGCCTGCGTGTGGTCGCGAAGGTTGCGTTCCAGCTCCTTGTCGGCGTCCGCGCGCAGGTCCTTTTCTTCGCGGAACTGGCCGGCGACCGACTCGAGCTGCTTCTTCATCGTCGATTCGAGGCTGGTCAGGCTGCGGGACGATTCCGCTTCGATGTCGCGCATGCGCAGCTGGAAGCGCTCCTCCAGGATGGAAAAGCGCTTGTCGTAGTCCTGCATCTGGTTGCCGAACAGCAACTCGCGCATCTTGTCGACGCCCGAGGCTTCGCCGGCGCCGTTGCCCTGGCCCGCGGAGAGGGCGGCCTGGGCCGCGAGTGCGCTTTGCGTGTCAATCGATAAGGGTTTGGCTGCTTGTCCCATTGAAATGACTCCTCGTTGGTGGTTTGTGAGAGAGGGGGAGAAATACCGGCGCCGTCAACGTCAGCGCCGCGATGCGGATTCGTGGCGTGTCGAAATTGATGTGACCTTCACGGCGGTGCCGTCGCGCGGAACAGCAGCGTCAGGCAGTTGCGCCCGTCCTCGCGGCGGTAGTGGAGGTCGTCGGAAAAACGGCGCACGATGGGGATGCCCCAGCCGCCGACATGCGCGTCGTGCAGGCTGGTCGGGCGCCTGGGTTCGGGCATCAGGCGCGGGTCGAAGCGGCTGCCGTCGTCTTGCACTTCCAGTGCCACGACATCGCCTTGCCAGCCCAGCCGAAGGAGGATGCGCTGCGGCCCGTCGCTGCCGGCGTGGGTCACGATGTTGGTGACGACCTCGGTCGAGCACAGGTCCAGGTTCTGCAGCACCCTGGGCTCCAGCCCCTGGCGCTCGGCCCATTCGAGCACCCACGCGTGGACCCGCGAGAGCTCGTGCAACTCGCTGTCGACGATCAGGGACGCATCGGGCTCCCCGACGCTCGGGGACATCAGCGGCTTTCTGCTGCCGCCATCAGCATCAGCGCGCTGCAGGCGGTATCTACGTCCGGGTACACCGGAATGATCGTGTCGATGCCCGACATCTTGAGCACCTCCGCCACATGCGGCTGTGGGTTGGCCAGGGCCATGCCGCCGCCGCGTTGCGATTGGGCCCTCGCATTGATGACCAGCGTACGAATGCCGATGGACGCGAGAAACGACACTTCGGACATGTCGACCACGGCAAGGAGCTTGCGCGCCGCCACCAGGGCGGCAAAGCGCGTGTCGATGTCGTGCCCGCCGATGCTGTCCATGCGTCCGACCAGGCTGATCTTTTCCACGCCATCAGCCAGGTGTTCACTTCTGAGGTCCATTCGGGTCTCCGCAGTCGATGTCGCATATCGATGGGTAACGCTCGAACCGGCAGTCGCCTAACCCTCCGCAGGATTCGCTGCACCCGTCAGTTCTGCCGGGGCAGAAAGCGGGATTTGTGCGTCCTACGTAACAACAAGCAGGAACTTATTTCTAGCATACGCGCAAAGGGCTGCGGCGTCGACAAGCTCCCCTGCGGGAAGTCAGGGAGTACTCGCACTGCCGTCCACCACGGCAAATACTTCGACTGGCGCCGCCTTGCCGTGGAAGAGCGCAGGACCGAGCGCTTCGACCCCAATTCGCCCGGCCAGGGCGGCGCTGGTGGCCGGGTCGATGAGCACGGTTCGCTGCACCACTTTGGTGTGGGATTCCAGCCGCGCGGCAAGGTTGACCGTGTCGCCGATGCAGGTGTAGGTGGCGCGCTCCTGCGTGCCGGTGTAGCCCGCGACCATCTCGCCGGTGGCGATGCCCACGCCGATGCGGATCGGGGACTTGTGGGTGGCGTCGCGCTCCAGGTTCAGCAGGCCGATCATCTCGACCATGTCGCAGGCCGCGCGCACGGCCGCGGTGCCGTGGTCGGGCAGCGGCAGCGGGGCGCCGAAGATGGCCATGAGCCCGTCGCCGATCATCTGGTTGACCACGCCGCCGTGTCCGTTGATGGCGTCGAACATCAGCGTGTAGTAGGTGTTGAGCAGGTCGATGGTTTCTTCGGGCGGCTGCGACTCCACCAGCGCCGTGAAGCCGCGGATGTCCGAGAACATCACCGTGGCCTGCACGCGGCGCCCGCCCAGCGCAAAGCCGGACTGCTGCAGGTCTTGCGCGACCTCGGAAGTGGCAAAGCGGCGCACCATTTCCTTTTGCTGGTCGCGCAGGCGCTTTTTCTCGAGGCTGGCGCCGATGCGTGCCTTGAGCAGCACGGCGTTGACGGGCTTGTGCAGGTAGTCCTCGGCGCCGAGTTCGATGCAGCGCGCGATGTCGGCCACGCCTTCGAGCGACGACGTGACGATCACCGGCAGGTCGCGCAGCTTGACGTCGGCCGTCAGGTGTTCGAGCACCTCGAAGCCGGTCATCTCCGGCATCTCCATGTCCAGCAGCATCAGGTCGAAGGGCTCGCTGCGCAACAGGTCGAGCGCGATGCGGCCGTTCTCGGCGGTCTGCACGCTGTGGCCCTGCAGTTCGAGGCTGCGGGTCATCAGCAGGCGGTTGACCTTGTTGTCGTCGACCACCAGGAGGCGCGCGGGGGCTTGGCGCAAATCAACCATGGGTGAGTTCTTTCAGCGCGCTTTCGACGCGCGCGTATTCGGCTTGAAGTGCGTCGAGCGCGTTGGGCGACGGCTGTGCGGCCGCGGCGGCGAGGCCGCCCAACTCCAGTTCGCGTGCCATCGCGCCGAGTTGCAGCGCGCCGAAGGTCAGGCTGTTGGACTTGAGCGAATGCGCTGCGCGACGGAAGGCGTCGGCGTTGCCGGCGGCCTGTGCGTCGCGCAGTTCCTTGAGCATGACTGGCGCTTCTTCGAGGAAGGTCTGCACCAGGTCCTTCACGAAGTCGGTGCCTGCGGCGTCCTGCAATTCGGCGAAGGTGGCGGGGTCGATGGTTGCGGGGTCACTCATCACCGGTCCTTTCGTGCAGGTATGCCGTTCAGGGCTTCGACCAGCCGATCCACACGGATCGGCTTGGTCAGGTAGTCGTCCATGCCGGCATCGATGCACATCTCGCGATCACCCTGCATGGCGTTGGCCGTCATTGCGACGATGCGGGGGCGCCGGCCGGCCTCCATCAGCGCGCAGATCTGGCGCGTCGCGTCGAGGCCGTCGAGTTCGGGCATCTGCACGTCCATCAGCACCACGTCGTAGGTCTGGCGCCGCACCGATTCCACCGCCTCCAGACCGTTGGAAGCGAGGTCGGCGCGGTAGCCCATCTGCTGCAACAGGCGCATCGCGAGCTTCTGGTTCACCACGTTGTCTTCAGCCAGCAGGATGCGCAGCGGGTGGCGCGCACCCATGGTGGGGTCGATCTGTGGCTTGGCTGCCGCTTCGGGCGTGGGCGGGCGGGCAGGGGCATCGCGCACCAGCAGGTTCACCAAGGTGTCGAACAACTGCGAGTGATGGATTGGCTTGGAAAGGTAGGCGTTGAACAGCGCGTCGCTGGCGCCCACCTCGCGTCGGCCGAGCGAGCTGAACAGCACCAGCGGCAAGTCCGCGTGCGTGGCGCGAATGCGCCGTGCCAGTTCCACGCCTTCCATCTCGGGCATGTGCATGTCGAGGATCGCCAGGTCGAAGCGCTCGCCCGCGCCGAGCCAGCGCAGTGCCTCGTTCGGCGATTCGGTGTCGCGCGAATCCATGCCCCACTTGCCGGTCTGCAGCGAGAGCACTCGCCGGTTGGTGGCGTTGTCGTCGACCACGAGCACGCGCTTGCCTTGCAGTTCGGCTTGCACGCCCGTGATGACGCGGCGCTTGCTGGCCGGCATCTCGGCCGTCGGCGCCTCGATGCTGAAGAAGAAGGTCGATCCTGTGCCCGGTCCGTCGCTCTCGACCCACATGGTGCCGCCCATCAACTCGGCGAGCCGCTTGCTGATGGCCAGCCCCAGCCCCGTGCCGCCGTACTTGCGCGTGGTGCTCGAATCGGCTTGCGAGAACGACTGGAAAAGGCGGCTCATGCCTTGACGCGACAGGCCGATGCCCGTGTCCCTTACCGCAAAGGTGAGGGCGGCCTTGCAAGGGGCCGGCGTGCTCGACGTGACCGTCAACACCACTTCGCCCGTCTCGGTGAACTTCACCGCATTGCTCAGCAGGTTCAAGAGGATCTGCCGCAGCCGCGTGAGGTCGCCGCTGACTGCCAGCGGCACCTCGCCTTCGAACACATAGGCGATGTCCAGGTGCTTCTCGGTGGCGCGCGTGCTGACCAGGTCCAGCGCCGACTCCACGCACTCGCGAAGGTCGAAGGGATGCGACTCGATGTCCATCCGGCCGGCCTCGATCTTCGAGTAGTCGAGGATGTCGTTGATGATGGTCAGCAGCGCGTCGCCGGAGTCGCGGATGGTGGAGGCGTAGTCGTGCTGCTCGGTGTCCAGCGGCGTGTCCAGCAGCAGGCCGCTCATGCCGATCACCGCGTTCATGGGCGTGCGGATCTCGTGGCTCATCGTCGCCAGGAACGCGCTCTTGGCTTCGTTGGCCGCCTCGGCGGCGGCGCGGGCCTCTTGCGCTTCCTTGAACAGCCGCGCGTTCTGGATGGCGATGACGGCCTGGTCGGCAAAGGTCTTGAGCAGGCTGATGTCCTTGTCGGAGAAGGGCGCAAGCGGCCTGCGCACCACCTGCAGCGCGCCCACGCCGCGGTCTTCCCACAGCATGGGCGCGACCAGGTAGGAATAGTTGCCCACCTGCTCGGCCGAGCGGCGCAGGCCGGCGGGCACGTCCAGGCCGTTCTGCACGTCGGGGTAGTGGAGCACCTGCCGCTTGTGGATGGCGTAGCCGTGAATCGAATCGCGCACGGGCCTGGGAAACTGCGCCTTGATGAAAGCGTCGGCGCCGGCGTCGACGTGATGGGACTCCGCGTCGAAATGCATCAGGCCGTCTTCGCCGATGAGCGCGATGCCGACCTGGCCGTTGGCAAACAGGCGCTGGCAGCTGTGCATGATCTCCTGGAACACGGGGGCCGTGTCAGACACCGAACTGCTGATGACGCGCAGCACGTCCGAGGTGGCGGTTTGCCGCTCCAGCGCCTCCTTCGTTTCATTGAACAGGCGCGCGTTCTGGATGGCGATGACGGCCTGGTCGGCGAAGGTCTTGAGCAGCTTGATGTCCTTGTCGGCAAAGGGCCCCACCGGTTGCCGCGTGACGTGGATCGAGCCGATGTTGCGGCCCTCCCACATCAGGGGCGCGATCATGACGGCATAGCTGCCCACCTGCTCGGCCACCTGGCGCATGAAGGGCAGCAGGTTCGGCTCGGCGAGCGCATCGGGTATGTGGATGACATCCGGGCCGCCGAACTTGAGCCCCATGGGCGAATGATCGATGGGCCGCGGGTAGTAGCGCTCCAGCGCCTCGCGCGCCGAGCCGCGATGCGCGCCGAGGTACACCATTCCGTCCTCGCCGTTGAGCGAGATGCCCATCTGCGCGCCGGAGAACAGGCGCTGGCAGCTCTCCAGGATCTTGTCGAACACGGGCCTCGCGTCCGCCATGGAGCCGCTGATGACGCGCAGCACGTCGGCCGTGGCCGTTTGCTGCTCCAGCGCCTCCTGGGTCTCGTTGAACAGGCGCGCGTTCTGGATCGCGATGACCGCTTGTTCCGCGAAGGTCTTGAGCAGCGCCATCTCGGTGTCGGTGTAGGGCTTGGGCGTGGTGCGTCCGATGAGGATCGAGCCGATGCCGTGGTCCTCCCAGAGCATGGGTGCCAGGAGCACCGAGTGGATGCCGGCACGCACGGACAACTCGTGCAGGGTCGCGGGCACTTCGGGATCGTTTTGCACGTCGGGGTAGTGCAGCACTTGCCTGCGTTCGATGGCGAGTTGCGTCGTGCTGCCGGCCAGGGGCCGCTTGAAGCCCGGATCGCGGCTTTCTCCGTCCTTGCCGAGCGCGGCGGCAAGGTGCAACTGGCCGTCGTCGCCGATGAGCAGCGTCGCGAGTTCGTCGCTGGCAAACAGGCGCCGGCAGCTCTCCAGGATCTTCTTGAACACCGGCTTTGCGTCGGCCATCGAACCGCTGATGACCTGGAGCACGTCGGCCGTCGCAGTCTGGCGCTCGAGCGACTCGCGCGTCTCGTTGAACAGCCGCGTGTTCTCGATGGCAATCACCGCCTGATCGGCGAAGGTCGCGGCGAGCGAGACTTCCTGATGGGTGAAGGCGCCGGTGGTCTCGCGCAGCACGGCAATCAGGCCGATCGCGCGCTGCTCCTTCATCATCGGCACGAACAGGCCCGAGCGGTAGCCCAGCGCGATCGCCAGGTCTTGCATGCGCGGAAACTCCAGCACGGCCACGTTGGTGTCCGCGACGTTGATGATGCGGCCGTCCAGCATGCTGGCGCCGGCGGCGCTTTGCCGGTCCAGCGGCCAGGGCTTCAGGAAGCCGCCTTCGCGATGGCCGTGCGTGCCGTCGTCGGCAAAAGCCACGGTTTCCACCATGCCGTTGCGCGGCATGCAAAAGCCCACGGCGCGGCCGTCGAACAGCCGCTGACAGGCGTGCACGATGGCGTCGAACACCGGCTGCGTCTCGGTCGGCGAACTGCTGATGACGCGCAGGATCTCGGCAATGGCGGTCTGCTGCTCCAGCGCCTCGTTGGTTTCGCGAAAGAGCCGTGCGTTCTGGATCGCGATGACGGCCTGGTCGGCGAAGGTTTCGAGCAGCGAGATTTCCTTGGCGGAAAAGCCGGTGGGCGGTTGCCGGATCACGTTCAGGAAGCCGATGGGCTGGTCCTTCCAGTTCATCGGTGCCAACAATTGCGAGTAGGGGCCGATGTGCAGCGCTTCCGCCACCGAGCGGGCCGTCCAGTGCGTCGACGGGTCCAGCGCGTTCATGTAGTGAATCGGCTTGCCGGCGCGGATGCCGGCCTCGTAGCGACGCGACTCGACCCCTTCGGCGTAGATCTTCTGCAAGGTCGGCAGCGCCCGTCCATGGTGGGCGGCGATCTCGACGAAACCATCGCGGCCGAGCAGGAGAATGCCTTGCTCCGTGCTGCTGAAGAGCTTCTCGCAGCTTTGCAGGATCTTGTCGAACACCGGCGCCGCGTCGGCCACCGAACCGCTGATGACTTCCAGCACCTGCGACGTGGCCGTCTGCTGTTCCAGCGCTTCTTGCGTCTCGCGGAACAGGCGCACGTTCTCGATGGCGATCACGGCGGGGCCGACGAAGGACTCGAGCAGGCTGAAGTCCTTGTCGTTGAAAGCGTCCCGTTCCTTCTGGAGCACGGCCAACCCGCCGATGGCGCGGCCTTCCCGCATCAGCGGCGCGTAAAGGCCGGAACGGAAGCCGCTGCCGACGCCAAGCTGCTGCAGCCGCGGATGCTGCGCGACCGCCGCCACCAGGTCGGGCAAGTGGACCACGCGCCGGTCCAGCACGCAGGTGCCGATCGGGCTGCTGCGATCGACTGGCAGGATCTCGCTCGGCATGCCGCCGTTGCTGGCGCGGGCACGCAAACCATCAGCCTCCGTGAGCCACAGCACCACGCGACTGTCGTGCAACAGCTTGCCGCAGTTCTTGACGATGGCATCGAACACCGGCTGCGTCTCGGTCATCGAGCCGCCCAGCACGCGCAGCACCTTGGCGGTGGCGGTCTGCCGCTCCAGCGCCTCCTGCGTATCGTTGAACATCTGGACGTTCTGGATCGCGATCACGGCCTGGTCGGCGAATGTCTTGAGCAACTCGATCTGGTGATTGCTGAAAGCCCCCGGCGCGACGCGTGTCACGCTGATGAGGCCGACCGGAACGTCCTCGTGCACCAGCGGCACGATGGTCTGGCTGCGCCATCCCCTGCGAAGCGCGAGATCGTGCAACGCGCTGGAGACCTCGGGGTTCGACTCGATGTCGTGCACCATCAGCGGCTCGCCGGTTTCCAGCGGCCGGTAGATGTAGTCCGACGACACGGGAACCGGGAAATACGCCTGCAGCGCCCGGTCCGATTCCTCGTTGGTGGGCGTGAACGCGGCCAGGTGGATCGAATCGCCCACGCGCCGAAGCAAGGTCGCGGAGAAGCCGCCCACCAGTTGCCTCGCGCTGTGCACGATGGCGTCCAAGACCGGCTTCACGTCATCGGGCGAACTGGCAATAACGCGAAGGATCTCGGCCGTCGCGGTCTGCCGCTCAAGCGCCTCGCGGGTCTCGTTGAACAGGCGCACGTTCTCGAGCGCGATCACGGCCTGGTCGGCAAAGGTCTGCACCAGGCCGATCTCCGTGGGCGAGAAGGGCTGCACCTGGTTGCGCAGCAAGGCGATGACGCCGATGGCCTGGCCTTCGCGCAGCATGGGCACGGCGAGCACCGTGCGAAAACCATTGCGCGCCTGGAGTTCGCGCACGTCCGGATATTCGGTGTCGATCAGCGGAACGACGTCCTCGACGTGGACGCAACGGCGTTCCACGAAGGCGCGGCCGGCGATGGAGCCGGCGCGCAGCGGCAGTTCGGGCAGTTCGGCTTGTTCCGTGCTCACCTTGGCGCTGTAGAGCGTGCCGTAGCTGGTCATCGCGCGCAGCTTGCCGTCGACGACCAGCCACACCCGGCTGCCTTCAGCGCGGCACAAGTGGCCGGCGCGTTCGGCCACCGTCTCGAGCACCGGCTGAACGTCGGTCGGCGAGCTGCTGATGACCTTCAGCACCTCGGAGGTCGCGGTCTGGCGCTCCAGCGCCTCGCGGGTCTCGTTGATCAGCCTCACGTTCTCGACGGCGAGCACGGCCTGGTCGGCAAAGAGCTGGAGCAGGTCGATCTGCCGTTGCGGCGTCTTGCCGGGTTCCAGCCAGGCGGTGGCGATGGCGCCGATCGGCACGCCGTCCTTGAGCATCGGCGCGGAGATCATCCGGCGCCAGTTGCCCGTGGCCGCCATCGAATGCTCGTAGTTCGGATCCGTCCAGGCGTCGTCGTTGCTCTGGGCCTTGCGCTCCAGGATGGCACGGCCACTCATCAGCTGGGGATCGGGCGGCGCCGGGTACAGCGCGAGTGCCGCCTCCAGCGCCGGCGCGGGCCAGTTGCGCGTCGCCGCAAGGTGCACCAGTTTTCCATCGAAGGTGAAGATGGCCGAAGTCGGGCCGTTGAACAGCCACATGGTGCAGTCCAGGATGGCCTCGAACACCGGGCTCACATCGGTCGGCGATTCGCTGACGACGCGCAGCACGTCGCTCACGGCGGTCTGGTATTCGAGCGACTCGGTCAACTCGGCGGTGCGCTCCTCGACCTTGTGCAGGGCCTGCTCCGTTTCGTTGAACAGGCGCGCGTTGTGGATCGCGATGACGGCCTGGTCCGCGAAGGTCTTGAGCAGGGCGCGCTCGCTGGGCTTGAAGGGCCCCACCTCGCTGCGGTGCAGGCTGAGCAGGCCGATGCCCTTGCCCTCCCACATCAGCGGGGCAGCCAGGTTGGAAAAGCTGCGGCCCAGGATTCCGGCGTTGCGCCGCAATGCCAGCGGGGCAGCGGGGTCGTTCAGCACGTCCGCGATCTCCAGCAATTCACCGGTGCGAAACGCGAATTCGGCGGAGGTGTCCGCCAAGGGCATCGGGTAGTGCTGGCGCATCGACTGGCGAATCTGTTCCGCCTTGTCTTCGCCAATAGTTGCCAGGCCTGAAGACGTCAGTGCCCAGCGCGTCAGTTCGAGCTGGCCCTGCGCATTGACCAGCAGCAGGGAGTAGGAATTGACATCGAACAGGCGCTCGCAGCACTCCAGGATCTTGTTGAACACCGGCCCGGTGTCCGCCATCGAACTTCCGATGACCCGCAGCACCTCGGAGGTCGCCGTCTGGTGCGCCAGAGCCTCCGCCGACTCACTGAAAAGCCGCGCGTTCTGGATCGCGATCACGGCCTGGTCGGCAAAGGTCTTGAGCAGGGCGCGCTCGCTGTGGCGGAAGGGGCCGACCTCGGTGCGCTGCATGCTGAGGATGCCGATGCCGCGGCCTTCCCACACCAGCGGTGCCGACAGGTTCGCGAAGCTTTTTCCCAACCTCAGCGCGTTGGCCCGCATGCCTGCGGGTGCGTCCGGATCGTTCAGGACGTCGGCGATTTCCTGCAACTCGCCGGTGAGAAAGGAACGCTCCGCCATGCTGCCGTCGATCGGAACCGCGTAGGTCCTCTTCATGATCTGCGCGAGTTCATCGGCGCGTTCCTCTCCGATCGCGGCGCGGCCGCGCGCCGTCATTTGCCAGCGCGTCATGACGAGTTGGCCTTGCGCGTCGAGCATCAGCAGCGCGAAGGAACTTGCGGTGAACAGGCGGTTGCAGCACTCGAGGATCTTGTCGAACACCGGGCCGGTGTCGGCCATCGAGCTGCCGATGACGTGCAGCACCTCCGCCGCGGCCGTCTGGTGCGCCAGGGCTTCCTGCGTCTCGTCGAACAGGCGCGCGTTTTCCAGCGCCAGGCCCATGCTCGTGCCCACCGTCTCGACGAAGCGGATCTCATGGTCGCCGAAGGCAAATTCGCGCTCGTGGTCCTGGATGCCGATCACCCCCAGCACGCGGTCGCTGCCGATGATGGGCACGCCCGCCACCGAATGCGCCCAGTCGGTGCCCGGCAAGGGCTTGATGCCGACGCGCGTCTGCTCCTCGCGCGTGTTCGCGACGCCGGGCTTGCGGGTGCGCATGATGCCGGCAATCGGCTCGTCGGGCTCCAGTGGCCGCGCCGGGGGCAAGGGCAGGGGCTGGTTGTGCTCGTAGCGGTAGATCGCCTGCACCAGGTTGGTCCTGTCGTCCCACCACATGATGGTGATGTCGCCGATGCCGAAAACCTCGCGCAGCTTGTCGCCCACCAGCTTGATGATGGCTTGGAACTCCATGCGCGCCGCCATGCCGCGCTGGATGCTGTTGATGAGCGTCAGCTCGCTGGTGCGCTGCGCCAGCTCGGCGTCGCGTTCGGCCAGCTGGCGCTCCGCGTCCTGCTCCGGCTGCGGCCCGGAAGGCGCGCGCAGCTCGGCGCTGGCACGCGGGGCGTGCTTGGGAAGCTTTCTGGACCGGGACTCAGCCATGTGCAGTTGCCTTCCGCGTTTCGGGAGGGTGGATGCGCATGCCGCGCATACGGCGCCGAGTCTAGTGTGCTGCCCCGCAAATTGCTGCGCAAAGTGAAATCGATGCGTTTTGCGTCAGGGCGATGCGCGTGCCTTCCGGGTGAGGGTCAACGGCCCTGCGCTCCTGCTTTCGGTCGACCCGGACGAAAAAAATCCGCGGGCGCCGGATGGCGCGCGCGGATTTCAGGTGGACGCAGCTTGTCGAGGACAAGCCGCGCTGGGTGCGCTCAGGCCGCCACAGCTTCAGCGCCTGCAGTCGCCTCGGCATCAGCGCTTGCAGTCACCTCGGCTTCAGCGCGTGCGGTCGCCCCGGCTTCAACAGCCTTCGCGGATTTCTTTCGTTTGGCTGCAGCGCGTTTGCGCGGAGCGGGAGCCGGCGCGTCGGCCACGGCAGCCTTCGCGGCCGGCCGCGGGCGTGCGGCGCGCTTTTTGGCCGGTGCCGCGGCGGGTGCCTGCTCTGCGGCGGGTGCCCCGGCCGACGCCTGCGCTGCGTCGGACGCCGACTCCGGCGCCGTCATCGAGCGCACGAGCTCGTCGAAAGCGTCGGGGATGTAGCTCGCGAGCTTGGCGATGTTCGGAACCGCTTCAGGCATGGCCAGGAAGCCGATCTGGAAGCGGTCGGCCAGCGTGACCGAGGTGACGTTGAGCAACTGGCCCGCGGGCACGACCGACACCGGCAGCACCACATCGACGGCAGCGCCCATGAGGTAGCGCTTTTCCGCGAACCCGAAGGGGTTGGAGACCATCAGGTTGCTGACGGGCAAGCCCGTCTTGATGCCCAGCTTCTCGACCATGGCCGGCACGCCGTGCACGAGCGTGGTGTAGAGCATGACGAGTTCATTGGTCGTCTTTTCGATGACGCGCTTGACGGTCGCCGTCTCGGCACGCACGGCGGCCAGGCGCTTGGCCGGGCTCAGGCCGGGCGCGCCCAGCGGGAACTGCAACACGGCGATCTGGTTGCCGCCGCCGGCATTGGCCAGCGCGATCGGCATTGCCGTGACCAGGGGCTGGGTGGGCAGCTTGTCTTGTTCTTGCAAGTAACGGGCGAGCGCGATGTCCACGGTGGAAAGCAGCAGGTCATTGAGCGTGACGCCCTGCGCCTTGGCGAAGGCCTTCATCTCGCGAATGGGCAGCGTTGCGTAGGCGAAAGAGCGCTTGGACGACGCCTTGCCGCCGAGGACGCGTGGCACGCGCGCGTAGGGCAACAGCAGGCTCTCGAAGCCACCGACGCCGAGCGTCTTCAGGCCCTGCTTGGCAAGCATGGCGTAGAGGCCCACTGCCGAGGCGGTCGTGCCCTTGACGAGGCCCAGCAGGCCACCCAGGCGCGCGCCGAGGGATCGGCGCTCCGGGCTTTCCTGTGCGACGTCGTCCTTGGCCGTGCCCTCCTTGGCCGCGCCTTCCTTGGCGGGACGCGAGACGCCTTCCCACATCGCGCGCACGGTGGTGTCGGCAGCGTCGGTGCTCAGCCAGCCCGAGATGGCCTGGACGAAGCCGCGGCCGTCGATGATGCCGTGATGGGTCTTGCCATAGAGGGCGACCTTGCCGCCTTCGAGGCCGTCGATGACGTAGAGCTCCCACAGCAGCCTGGAGCGGTCGATGCGCTGTTCGTGCAGCGCGCAGACCTGGGCGGAGAGCTGCTCGAAACTGCCGGGCTTGTCGAGCGTGATGCGGTGAACGTGCGCAGACAGGTCGGCATTCGCATCGACTTCCAGCGTCGGCAGTCCCAGGGCGGGCGCGCTCAGCTTGTAGTTGAAGGGTGCGCCCAGGGGACGCTTGAGCATCTGGGTGACCAGGCGGTCGGCAAAGGTGGCGCGGCCGCGCGCGGGCGGGTCGAGCACGATCAGCGGGCCAATGTTGAACGGACGCTCGGGCGTCTCGAACAGGAACATGGCCGCGTCGATGAGGGAAAGGGCTGGCATGGGGGTATCTCCTCCTGAATCTCTGGTGTTATGAGTGGCTTGCTCACCCCGCACCGTTGCGGGCAGGGCTGGGCGAGGCGACGACCTCGCTGTAGGGCCATAGTATTACTCAAGCGCCGGTCCCCTCCGCAGGCAGCCGGCGTGAACAAGTTGCCATCGGGTCCGGGGGTTAAACCCTGGTTTTCTTTCGAGCTGCTCGCGGACGCGGTAGTGCTGCGGGTCGCAACATGGCTTCCACTTCTTCGGCAAGGAAGGCGGTAAAGCCGCGCACCAGCGGCCGGATCATGTGGCGATGTGGCAGGATGGCGTAGATCGTCTTGGGCCGCAGCGGGTGCTGCGGCAGCACCTCCACCAGCGCGCCGCTTGCCAGGTCCTCGCCGACATGGAAGCGGTAGAAGTTTCCGATGCCGGCGCCCGTCAGGCAGGCGCGTCGCAGCGCCTCGCCGTTGTCGGAGAGCAGCACCGCGTTCGGGCGAACAGGCTTCCACGCGTTGCCCTGCCGCAGGTGCCAGGTCTCGGCGGTCTGGGAGAAGCGGGGGCACAGGCAGCACTGCCGCCGCTCCAGGTCAGCCGGCGTCTGCGGCACGGCATGCGTCTTCAGGTAGGCGGGCGACGCGCAGAGCACCTGCGGGCTCTCGGCGAGCACCAGGTGCGCCTGCTTGGTCGTCAGTTCATCGCCGATGAAGATGGCCACGTCGATTCGCTCGCGTACCAGGTCGGGGATGGCGCTGTTCACGGACAGGTCCACGGTGGCACCCGGATGGCGCTCGAGAAAGCGCGCCAGGCCAGGCGCCACGACCGTCGAGGCGAAAGATGGCGGCGCAATCACGCGCAGGCTGCCGCCCGCCGCCTGTTCGCCCGAGATGCCGGCGATCGTCCCTTCCAGCTGTTCCAGGATGTCGACGCACCTGGCGTAGAAGGCCTCGCCGGCTTCGGTCACGCTGATGCGCCGCGTCGTTCGGTGTACCAGTGCCGCGCCCGTCGCGCGCTCCAGCAATTGCACGTGCTTGGTCACCGACGAAGGCGCCATGCGCAATTGGCGCGCCGCCACGGAAAAGCTGTTGGCGTCCACCACGGCGACGAAGCAGCGCAGGGACAGCACGCTGGCTTGATTCAGGAGGTTGGGCATCGCGTCAGATCTCTTTCTTTGCGGAAATAGTATGTTCGTTAATTTCCATATTGTGTAGACGAAACCCCTCGCCGATCATCCTTCCAAGCTTCGAGCAGATTCGAAATTCAGGAGACGGAAGTGGCAAGACAACACGGTGGACCCGACCTCAAGCCAGTGAATGCAAAGGGCGTGCAAATGGCGCGCGCCATGACGCTCACATTCGACAACGGGCCCACCGTGGAAGTGACGCCGCACGTCCTCGATGTGCTGGACCGGTACGAGATCCGCTCGACCTTCTTCGTTCTTGGCCAGAACCTGGAAGACCCTCAGGCGCGGGGTCTCGCACGGCATGCGGCAGGCCAGGGCCACTGGATCGGCAACCACACCTACACGCACACGGTGCCGCTTGGCGAGACGACGGATCCGCGCGTGGCGCAGGACGAGATCGCGCGCACGCAGACCCTCATGGCCGATGTCGCGCACCCCGACAAGTTCTTTCGTCCCTTCGGCAATGGCGGCCTGGTGGGGCCTCATCTGCTCAGCCCGGCCGCCTTCGAGTACCTGCAGGCGAATGCATTCACCTGCGTGCTGTGGAACTGCGTGCCCCGTGACTGGGACGACCCCGAGGGCTGGGTCGACACGGCACTCAGGCAGTCGCGCGAACGCGACTGGACGCTCACCGTGTTGCATGACTACCAGACGGGTGCGATGAGAAACCTCGAGCGCTTCATCCAGGCTGCTTTGGACGAAGGCATCAGCTTACGCCAGGAATTCCCACCGGACTGTCTGCCGATGGTCCGTGGCGTGCGTGTTCGCCCCATGGGCGACATGATTTCAACCGTGGCTTCGGCCGCCTGAATGGAGACAAGCATGAACACAAGACGACTTGAAGACGGTGGGCTCATCGTCACGCCCGAAGAGGCGATGCCCATCACGCCCTTTGGACTGGACATGCGCGTGCTGCTGAGCAGTGACGACACCGACGGAAAGATCTCGGTGATCCTGGCCTGCCACAAGCCGGGCGAGGGGCCGCCGGATCATCTTCACTACACGCAGGAAGAGTGCTTCTTCATTGTCGAAGGCATGTACGAGCTGACGGTGGGCACCACCACGCGCACGGTGGGACCCGGCACGGTGGTCTATCTGCCGCGCGGTGTGGTGCACCGCTTCCGGAACGCCGGCACCACGGTCGCCCGGATGCTCGACTGGAGCCTTCCCGGCGGGCAGGACCGCTACTTCCGCGAGATCTCCGAAGCGGCCGGGCCGGGCTTCTCCGGCGAGAAGGTGCTGGAGATCAGCAAGAAGCACGACACCAACTTTCCGGGGTGAACAAATGATCGTCGAGCAGCGAACCTACCGCGTTCGCCCCGGGTCCGTGCGCGAGTACCTGCGCACCTACGAGCATGAGGGTGGACTGGCGCTTCAAAGGAAGTACCTGGGCCGCCTGGTTGGCTACTTTCACACCGAGTTCGGCGCGCTCAACCAGATCGTTCACCTGTGGGCCTACGACGACCTCCAGGACCGCGAGGCGCGTCGCGCGGCCCTGTCGGCCGACCCCCAGTGGCAGGAATACGCGCCAAAGATCTTTCAGTTCATCGAGGCGCAGGAGTCAAAGATCCTGAAGCCTGCTGCCTTCAGTCCCCACCACCAAGTACAGGAAGAACGTCCATGCGATTCGTGACTTTCAAACACCGCGATTCCGAAGCGCCCCGCCTGGCACTTCGCACGCCCACCGGCTTGCGCGCCCTGAGCGCGGCACACGCCGACCGTTTCCCCCAGGACCTCCAGGCACTGATCCAGAGCGGCGTTGCCGCCCTGCGGGAAGCTGCCATTGCGATGGAGCAATATGGCGTCCCGGTGGAGCTGGAAGGCATCGAATACCTGCCACCTGTGCCGGCGCCGCAAAAGATCATCTGCGTTGGCTTGAACTACCTGGATCACACGCGGGAAAGCAAGTTCGAGCAGCCCGCGTATCCGACGCTCTTCCTGCGCACGGCGGCGAGCTTCGTGGGGTACGAGCAGCCCATCGTGCGGCCGCTGTGCTCCGACCAGTTCGACTACGAAGGCGAGCTGGCGGTGTTCATTGGCAAGCCAGGCAGGCACATCCGCAAGGCGTCTGCGCTGGACCATGTCGCGGGCTATTCCGTCTCGAACGAAGGCTCGGTTCGCGACTATCAGTTCAAGTCGCCGCAGTGGACCGTCGGCAAGAATTTCGACCGTTCCGGATCGATCGGTCCGGACTTCGTTTCGGCGGACGAGCTTCCGCCCGGCGGCGCGGGGCTCAGGATCGAGACGCGCCTCAACGGCGAAACCGTCCAGTCCGCCAACACGTCGGAGATGGTGTTCGACACGGCGACGGTCATTTCACTGGTGAGCGAGGCCATGGCGCTGCACGCTGGTGACGTCATCCTCATGGGCACGCCGGCCGGCGTCGGACTCGCCCGCACACCGCCGCTCTTCATGCATCACGGTGACGTGGTGGAAGTGGAGATCGAAGGTGTCGGCCTGATTCGCAATCGGGTCGCCGACGAAGTCCAGTGAGCCCCGGCGAGATCAAGAGGAGACATGCCATGAATGCAACTTTTCCGCTGCGCAAGATCCTTGTCGCGAGCGTGCTGGCGGCCTTGGGTGCAGGCGCGGCCGCGCAATCGACCTGGCCCAACAAGTCCATCAAGATCGTCATCGGGCTGCCTGCCGGCCTGGCCGCGGACGTGATCGCCCGAATCTACGGCGAGAAGCTGTCCAAGGCGCTGGGCCAGCCCGTCGTCGTGGACAACAAGCCGGGTGCAACCGGCAACATCGCGCAGGAGGCGGTGGCCAAGGCGCCGGCGGATGGATACACGCTGCTCTATGCCGTTTCCAACTCGTTCGTGAGCAATCCTCATGCCTTCAGCAAGCTGCCTTTCAACGTGGAGAAGGATTTCGTTCCTGTCGCGCAGACGGTGCGCAACGGCCTCTATCTGCTGGTGAACAAGGATTTCCCGGCGAAGACGGTGCCGGACCTCGTCAAGCTGGCGCGCACCGAACCCGGCAAGTACAGCTACGCCTCGTATGGCATGGGAGGCTTCCCGCACCTGGTGATGGAGCTGGTGCTCGGCCAGGAGAAGATCGACATGGTGCACGTGCCTTACAAAGGCGCGGCCTTGACCGACGTGGTGGGCGGCTCCGTTCCGATGGTGTGGGAGCCGGCCGCGAATGCCATTCCCTTCATCAAGGAAGGGCGTGTGCAGGCACTGGCGGTCTGGGGCTATGGCCGGCGCAACCCTGCAACGCCGGACGTGCCCAATGTTGCCGAGCTGGTTCCCGGCGCCGACGTGGCGAGCTTTCAGGGGTTCTGGGCGCCCGCGGGAACACCGCGCGAGATCGTCCTGCGCCTGAACCAGGAAGTGTCGAAGGCCAGCCGCGATCCGGAGTTGGTCGCGAAGATCAAGCTGGCCTATGCGGAACCCGTGATCTCCACGCCGGAAGAGATGGGTGCCGAGGTCAAGCGTGAATCGGCACGCTGGGGGCAGTTGATCAGTTTGAAGAACATCCGGCTGGACTGAAGGGGCGGGAAATGCCGTCGCCCTCGATTGAAAATTCGAGCCGCACGGGCTCCTAAGCGCGCGGCTTGGCGCGCGCGGTCTTTGCGGTCGCCGGGCGTTTTGCTGCCGGTCGCTTCGTTGCTGGTTTCTTCGCCGCAGCCTGCTTTGCAGCTGGACGCTTTGCCGGAGCCTTCTTGGCAGCCGGTTTGTTCGCAGCCGCTTTCTTTGCCGGAGGTTGTTTCGCCGCAGCGTTCTTCGCCGCCGCCCGCTTTGCCGCCGGTGGCCGCGCAACCGTTGGCCCGGCCTTCTCCTGCACCTCACCTTGCGACTTCGACCGCAAGACTTCCTCACAAGCTTGCGCGGTGTACTGCGCCAGCTTGCCGATGTCAGGGACCGACTCCGGCATGCCCAGGAATCCAAGCTGCAAACGCTCGCCCAGCGACACCGCGGTGACGTTGAGCAACTGCCCCGCGGGCACGACCGAGATCGGCAGCACCATCTCCACCGGCGCGCCCATCAGGTAGCGCTGTTCCGCCAGTCCGAAGGGGTTGGAGACCATCAGGTTGCTGACGGACAGGCCGCCCTTCAGGCCGGCGCGTTCAACCAGCGCGGGCAGGCCATGCACGAGCGTGGTGTAGAGCATGACCGTGTCGGTGGATTCCTTTTCGATGACGCTCTTGACGCTCGCGGTCTCCTTTCGGATGGCTGCAAGGCGCTTGTCGGTGTCCAGCCCCGGCGCACCCATTGGAAACTGCAGCACCGCGATCTGGTTGCCGCCCTTGGCGCCGGCCAGCGCAACAGGCATCGCCGTGACCAGCGCACGCGACGGACGCTGGCCCAGGTCGTGCAGATAGCGCGCCAGCGCAATGTCCAAGCTCAGCAATATCACGTCATTGAGGGTGGCACCGTGCGCCTTGCCGAAGGCCTTCATCTCTCGCAGCGGCAGCGTCGTGCAGGCAAAGGAGCGCTTCGACGACGAACGTCCGCGCAACACCTTCGGGATCCCGGTGAAGGGCAGCGACAGCCCCTTCGACCCCACGCCGAGCGCCTTCAGGCCTTGCTGCGCCAGCATGCCGTACAGACCCATAACCGACACGGTGCTTCCGCCGGCCTTGCTGAGCAGGCCTGCGAGCCGCTGGCCGACGGAGGCCCGCACAGCGCTTTCGTTGGCACGCCGTGGCACGCCTTCCCACATAGCGCGCACGGGCGAATCTGTCGGAGAAGTCGCCAGCCAGTTCGCGATGGTCTCCACGAAACCTCGGCCGTCGATGATGCCGTGGTGCGTCGTGGCATAGATCGCCACCTTGCCGCCTTCCAGCCCGTCGAAGATGTACAGGTTCCACAGCAGGCGCGACCGGTCCAGGACCGCTTCGTGCCGCTCGCACACCTCGGCAAAGAGCTGTTCGTGGCTGCCGGGTGGCTCCAGCGAGATCCGGTGCACGTGTTGCGCTATGTCGGCGCCGGGATCGGGTTCCAGCGAAGGCATGCCGAGCAGCGGCATGCGCAGCCGGTAGTTGAAGGGAATGCCCGGCGCTCGCGCAAGCATCTGTTCCCGAAGCCTGTCGGCAAAACCTGCCCGTTCGCGCTCAGGTGGATCGAGGACGACCAGCGGCCCGATGTTGAAAGGGCGCTCGGGCGTTTCGAGCAAGAACATGGCGAGGTCGATGACCGACAGGGCTGGCATGGAGGCGACTCCTTGGATCCTTGGAATCAGGCGGGCATGACCTCGCCGGGAAACGCGAACTCAGGCCGGCGCCTGAAGCTTCGCCTTGGTCCAGCGCTTGAGCGCCTCGCGGGCGCCATTCTTTGCCGGGTCCATCATCTCGTCATGATTGGCGCGCTTGGCGCACAGCTCGATCACATAGCCGTTGGGATCGCGGAAGTAGATCGAATCGATGATGCCGTGGTCCGACGGCCCGCGGCACTCCATGCCTTGTTCGCGGGCCTTGGCCATCATCGGCTGCAGGACTTCGGGGCCGACTTCGAGCGCGATGTGCAGGTCGAAGTCGTGCTGCGCCTTGAACTCGAAGGGCATGTCGTCGACTTCGAAGAACGCCAGGTGCGAGCCGTCGTCCAGCCGGTAAAAGGTGTGCAGCGCGTGCGTCTCGCGGCCGGTCTTGGTCTGGCCCAGTTCCATCGTGGTGACCAGCGGAAGGCCGAGAAAGTCTTCGTAGAACTTGCGCGTCTCCTCCGAGTCGCGGCAGCGGTAGGCGTTGTGGTGAAGTTTGCGGATCATGGCGATGGCTCCTTGGCTTGACGGCTTGCCTGTCGGGCGGCTCAGACGGACACCATCTGCTTGCCCTTGAGCGAAGCGGCATAGCCGTCGATGACGGAATACACCTGCGGCCAGCTCTTGAGCGACTTCATGCGGCCCAGCCAGGCCTTGACGTTGGGGTACGCGCCAAGGTCGCTGCCGATGACTTCGGTCAGGTGCACATACGACACCGCGTGGTAGTCCGCGATGGTGATGGCGTCGCCGCACAGGTAGTTGTTGCCCGGGCCGAGCACGTTCTCGTCCAGCACCTTCAGCCAGCCTTGCGCGCGTTCGCGGCCGCGCTCCAGCGTGGCGGCCTGCGCCTCGTCGCTGCGGCGCTTGTGGGTGTCGAAGATCTGCGGATAGACCAGGCCGTAGACCAGGTCGATGCACAACTGCGTGTTGACCCAGTCCATGCGCTCGTTGACCCGGGCGCGCTTTTGCAAGTCCCTGGGGTAGGCCGGCGAATCGATCTTGTCGGCCAGGTACTTCAGGATGGCCGAGTTCTCGGTGAGCACGAAGTCGCCGTCTTCCAGCGTGGGGATCAGCTTGTTCGGGTTCAGGCCGGTGTAGGGCGGCTTCACGTGTTCGCCGGTGAAGATGTCGACCACGGTCATTTCCAGCGGAATTCCGCTTTCGGCGGCGAACAGCATGATGGGCCGGCTGGTCGTGGAGATCGGGTGGTAGTGGAGCTTCATGGCGACTTGTCCCCTCGTGTTGTGAAGAAATCGGCACGGACAGGCGCAACGATAGGCGCAAGTGTTGTCAGAGTCCATGCTTGGCGCCGAAACTTCAGCCTGTAAGAAAAGTCCGGTCCGGGCCGGCCTTGGTGCCAGAATCAGGCGCAAAACGGGCCTGGCCAAGGCCCATCAAAACACGAGGAGACAAGACTCGATGCAATCGGCTTTCAGACGTTGCTGGAATCGCGCCCCGCGGGCGCGGGTCGTCTCAAGACATGCGCGCTGAGCAGTCCATGCAAACCCGGTCCAACGCATTTTTCAGGTTCGTCGCGGCGCTTGGCCTGGCTGCGGTCCTGGTGTCTGTCTGGTGGTGGCGCGCCCAGGACGAGAGCGTGGCGGGCGCGCTGTACTCCGCCAGCACCTCGCAGGCAGAACTGGCGAAACTCATCGGCGAGAGCCGCGTTCAGTCCGATGCGGCAGCGCTGCTGATGAAGCGCAAGGCCGAAGTGATTTCACTGGCAATGGAGTTCCGCCAGGCCAACCGGGTGGCCGAAGCCAATCGCGTGCTCGACACGCTCCCATCCCTCACCACGCAACTCAACGATCATCTGCAGCACGCGGTAGAGGCCCAGGTGCAGGCCAGCCTCAAGCGGGTCGAGGCAGACCGGCTGGACGCCCATGCCGCGGTCGAGCGCCGGTTTGCGGAAAAGCACGAGCGGCTGTCCATCGCCGGCCTTTGCATCGGCATTCTCCTGCTGGCGCTCGGCTGTTTTGGCTGGGGTCGGGACAGGCGCGGGGAAGTCATCGCATTGCAGTCGCTGCCGCAGGGCAAATGATGCGGCCCCGTTGGCCTCGCCAATGTGCGGGGGCGCTCACTCCTCGTCGCGTTGATGGTGCTGTCCCATCAGCGTTTGCTGCACCGCCGGCGGCACGGCTTCGTAGTGCGACAGTTCCATGGTGTAGCGCCCCTGGCCGCTGGTGAGTGCGTTCAGGCGCGACTGGTAGCCTGACAGTTCCGCCAGCGGCACCTGCCCGCGGATCAGCACCGTTCCCACCGCGCCGTTGGAGGTGCCGGTGACCAGCCCGCGCCGGCCCGACAGGTCACCCGTGACGTCGCCGACGGCCCGGTCGGGCGTGGCGATGTCGATGTTCACCACAGGCTCCAGCACGATGGGCCGCGCCGCCTGGATGGCCGCGATGAAAGCCTTGCGGCCGGCCGTGGCAAAGGCGATGTCCTTGCTGTCCACGCTGTGGTGCTTGCCGTCGTAGACGATTACTTTCACGTCGACAACCGGGTAGCCCGCGATGGCGCCTCGCTCCAGCACTTCGCGAACACCCTTTTCCACCGCCGGGATGAACTGGCCCGGAATCGTGCCGCCGCGCACTTCGTCGGCAAACTGGAAGCCTGCACCGCGCGCCAGCGGCTCGATGCGCAGGTACACCTCGCCGAACTGGCCGGCGCCGCCGCTTTGCTTCTTGTGGCGGTGGTGGCCCTCGGCCGGCGCCGTCACGGTCTCGCGGTAGGCGATGCGCGGCGGGCGGGTGTTGACCTCGAACTTGTAGACCTCGCGCAGCCGCTCCAGCAGCACGCGCAGGTGCAACTCGCCCAAGCCGTAGATGATGGTTTCGTTGGTGACGACCGCGTGCTCCAGCCGCAGGCAGGGGTCTTCGTCGACCAGCTTGCCCAGGATTTCCCACATGCGCTGCTCGTCGCCATGGCGCTTGGGCTCGATGGCCAGCCCGTGCACAGGCACCGGGAAATCCAGCGGTACAAGGTGCACGTGGTCGTCTTCGGCCGCGTCGTGCAGCACCGCGTCGAAATCGATTTCGTCGACCTTGGCCACCGCCACGATGTCGCCCGGCAGCGCGCGCGGCACTTCCACATGGTCCTTGCCCTGCAGCATGAACAGGTGGCCCACCTTGAAGGGCTTGCGCCCGTCGCCGATGTAGAGTTGGCTGTCGCGCGTGAGCGTGCCTTGGTGCACCCGAAAGATGCCCATCTTGCCGACGTAGGGGTCGACCGTGACCTTGAACACATGCGCCAGCACGTGCAGCGACGGATCGGGCGAGACCGGCATCGGCTTGGCTTCAGCGCCTTCGCCGACGAGAAAGTCCGGCGGGTTGCCCTCGGTCGGGTCGGGCAGCAGCTTGACGATGATGTCCAGCAACTCGTCCACGCCGGCGCCGCTGCGCGAGGACACGAAACACACGGGAATCAGGTGGCCTTCGCGCAGCGCCTGCTCGAGCGGCGCGTGTAGTTCGCTTGGGTCGACGTCGCCTTCCTCGAGGTAGCGATCGACAAAGGCCGCATCGACCTCGACCACCTGCTCGACCAGCGCGCGATGCGCCGCTTCCACCGGGCCGAAGTCGGACTGGCCATGGCGGTTGAAGAAGCAGTCGACCACCTTCCTGTCCATTGCGTTCGGCAGGTTCAGCGGCAGGCATTCGCGCCCGAAGGTGGACTGGATGTCCGCCAGCAAGCCCTGCAGCGAGATGCCCTGCGAGTCGATCTTGTTGACGATGATCATGCGCGCGAGGTGCCGCGAGGCCGCGTACTCCATCATGCGCACGGCCATGGGCTCGATGCCGATGGCGGCGTTGATGACCACCGCCGCGGTTTCCACCGCTTCCAGCGCCGGCAGGCTCTGGCCGAGGAAGTCGGGACCGCCGGGTGTGTCGATGAAGTGGATGCGCGTGCCCCCGTGCGTCAGGTGCATCACGGCGGAATTGAGCGAGTGCTGCATGCGCCGCTCGATGGGGTCATGGTCGCTGACGGTGCTGCCGCGTTCCACGTTGCCCGCGGCACCAATGGCGCCGGCGCGTTGCAGAAGCAACTCCGCGAGGGTGGTTTTTCCGCTGGCGGACGCGCCGACAAGGGCGAGTGTGCGCACTTTTTCGATGTCGGCCGCAAGGCCGGTCGATCGGCTTGGCATGGGTCGTCTCCTTCCGCCCTTGGCGCCGGGCGGTGCTGGATGTCACAACGGGGCGACTGCCGACCTGTTCTGCTTCAAGGACACGGAAACGCGGTGGTGGGCTTCACTCCGGCTCGGCAAATTGTCGGACTGGCGGTCTTCTTATGCAAGAACGATGCGTTGGCGGCCGGAAATCGCGCCCTTTTCGAGGGGCTGGCGGTCAACGAAGGGGCGCCGCACGGCGTCAGGAGGTGTCCGCCACGGCGTAGATCAACGCGCCGCCCTGCAGCAATTCCACCACCCTGTCCCGGTCGGCGGCGCTGAAAACCATGCAGCCATCGCTCCTGCCGGTGCGCCCGTACAGGGCGACGAAGTCCGGCTCGACGTACCACTGAGCGTGGATGACGACCGCGCGCTTGTAGGCGTTGCGGTTCGTCGGCGACAAGCCCTGGAGCCGCATCGACCGGCCATTGCCTTCGATCTGGCTCATGTAGACCTCGTCGGTCCTGAAGAGGCCCAGGCTGCTCGAATTGCTGTCGACCTCGTCCACGAAGACCGTCGGCACGCCGTCGTTGTCATCGGGCTCGGAGCCGATGCCATGGGCCACCAGGAAGCTGTGCACCACGTCACCGGTTTCGCGCTCGATGATGTGGAAGCGCGGCTGGCTGGAATGGGCGGAGTAGTCCAGCACCGCGGCGTACGGCTCGTCGGAGGGTTGCGCGAGCACGTAGGCGATGGCCGGTGCCAGCGAGTCTGGCGACGTTGGTGCGGCGGATTGCGCAAGGGCCGGCGCCGCGCCCGACATGCCAAGGGCGAGCGAAAAGGCGGGCAGGCATTGAAGCAGGTTGCGTCTTTTCATTGGCAACTTCCCCACGAAGACCTGCGCGAAATGATGCCTCAGGTCGTGCGCGAAGGCATCTTTTCCATCACCTTGTCCAGGGTGATCGGGTAGTCGCGCACCCGCACGCCGGTGGCGTTGTAGATGGCATTGGCCACCGCGTTGCCCACTCAATTCGGTACAGAACAAAAAAAAGGGGGCACGTGGCCCCCGATGCCGACGCAGGCTTCTTTACTGGATGGCCTGCACCTTCGCCAACTCGGTGCGATAGACCTGCACCAGCGTCGGGTCATACGAAGCCGCGAACTTGTCCGCCACCGGCTTCGTGAGGTCACGCATCTTCGTCAGCGTGGCCTGCGGCACGTCGTTGATGAGCATGCCCTTGGCCTCGAGTTCCTTGCGCGCGCCCGACGATGCGTCGCGGCTCAGTTTGCGCTGGTAGGCACCGGCTTCTGTGACTGCGTCCTGGATGATCTTCTGGTCGGCTGGCGACATCTTGTCCCAGACTTTCTTGCTGATGACCACCGGGTTGGCGGTGTACACGTGGTTGGTCACGCTCATGTACTTTTGCACTTCATAGAACTTGCTGGTGAGCACTACGCTGAAGGGGTTCTCCTGCGCGTCCATGGCCTTGGACTCCAGCGCGCCATACAACTCGGGGAAGGGCATCGGCACGGGGTTGGTGCCCAGCGCGCTGAAGCTCTCGATGAAGAGCGGATTCGGAATGACCCGCAGCTTCAGGCCCTTCAGGTCCTCGACGTTGACGATAGGCTTCTTGCTGTTGGTGAAGTTGCGAAAGCCCGTTTCCCAGAAGCCCAGGCCGACCAGGCCCTTTTCGGGCAGCTTGGCCATCAGCGCCTGGCCGAAAGGGCTGGCCACCAGGGCATCGACCTGCTCGGCCTTGCTGAAGGAGAAGGGCACGTCGAAGAGCGTGAACTCCTTGACCACCGCACCCATCACGGTGGCTGACGGCAGCGTCATGTCCTGCACGCCGCCCTGCACGGCGCTCAACTGTTGCTGCTCGCCGCCAACCGAGCCGCCGCCCAGTTCCTGCACCTTCATGCGGCCGCCGCTCTTGGCGGCAACGATCTCGGCGAGCTTCTGCGTGGCCAGCGAGATCGGGTGGCCCGCCTGCACGACGTGGCCGAAGCGGATGGTTTGCTCCTGGGCCTGCGCCGTGACGCCGGCACAGGCTGCAACGAGCGCTGCGAGGGTGAAGAGGCTGCGGAATTTCAAGGGATGTCTCCTGTCTGCGCGAAAGAGGCCGGTGAGGCCGTTGTTGAAATGGTTGCCAGGTCGTCTACTGCATGTCAGCGGGTATGGCCGAGTACGACAGCGAATACATGCCGCTGATGGCGCCCTGCGCGGCGCCGAGATCGACAAGCGACTGTGGCGACAGTGCCGCTTCGGCCAACGCGTCGAGCGCCGCGGCGTCGTAGCCCAGGGCCACCAGGACCCAGTCGGCCACCTGGTCGCCGCCACGAATCTTTTGCTCGGTGGTCTGTGCAATGGGCGGCGCTTCGTGTCGGAGCAGATGTGCGCCGGTGAGGCCGGGGCGCAGGGGCAGCGAGCCGACCAGCGTGCGCAGCGATGTCCGCAACTGCTCGTCCCGACCTGGCGCGGGAGACAGGCGCACCGTCAATGCCTGGCGCGCCACTGCGCCGCCACGTGACTCCAGCACGCGCGACTGGCATCGCACCATGTTGCGGTGGTGCGGCATCATTTTTGTGGACCACGGGCTGGGCGCGTTGAGGCTCGACAGGTAGCCGGGGGAGGAGAGAACCTCGTAGCCATCCAGTTCGTACATCACGAAGATGCCCTCGCCGCCGGTCGCGCTGGTCCAGCGGGAACTGCGCCTGAAACCGGGAATGGCAAGGCGCTCGGGAAAGTGCTCGTGCGAATGCCAGTCCTCGAACTCCGCGCGCATTTCCGGCGCCATGTCCCACCACATGGCGAGTGCCGCATTTCCAGGTAATGACATCCGTTGGTCCAAATCGCCTGCTGTTGAATGGGCCGGATGATGTCAGAAAGTTGAATGGCATTCAACTTTTCTATATCATTCAAATTTTGAATGATTACAGCTGAAAAGGCACCATGAGCGGCGCACTCGAGAAATCGCTGGACATCCTCGAATACCTGACGGACTACCCTGACGGCGTGGCGCTGGTGCAGATCGCCACGGACCTGAACCAGTTGCGCAGCGGCTGCCATCGCGCGCTGCAGGAACTCATCCGCTATGGCTATGTGCGGCAGATGCCGCAGCGCGGCGACTACGCGCTCACCACCAAGATGGCGTCGATGGGCTTGAGCTTCCTGAGCAAGTCGGGCGTGCTCGACATTGCGCAGCCCGTGATCGACAGGCTCGCCAAGGCCACTGGCGAACTGGTGCGACTGGCCATCGTGGATGGCGACCGGCTCACCCTCGTCGCCAAGGCGCAAGGTGCCAAATCGGGCTTGCTGTACGACCCTGACATGGGCATCGACCTGCGGCTGTCGTGCAGCGCGGCAGGGCAGGCCTGGCTCATGACCTTGCCGGAAGACGTGGCCATCGAATACGTATCGCGGCAGGGCATCGGCGAGCCGAAGGATTTCGGACCCAACGCGCCCACGAGCATGAAGGCCTTGCTGAAGATTCTGGACGAGCATCGCAAGCGGCGCTTCAGCATCATCCAGGACGCGTATGCACCGGGCATGAGTTCCATGGCCGCACCCATCCAGCGTGTGAACGAGCAGACGACGGGCGTGGTCGTCATCGCGGGACCGTCGGCACGGCTGACGATGAAGCGCATGCTCCAGTTCGGGCCCGCGTTGCTGTCTGCGGCGCAGGAGTTGACGGTGTCAGGCAATTCGTCTGCGCTTCTGAAGTCCGCGAACGTGGGGACGTGGGGCAACGTGGCGCTGAAGCGGCGCGCCGCGAAGGTCGGGCGTTAGTGTCGCGAATTGGCAGTTCGTTGAACAAGGAAATCTGTCGAAATCGATGTCAGGCAAGGCGCAAAGCACAGCCATGCCGAGCGCATGGCGAGCATTTGCAACGCCGCATGGCGTCGATTCTCGGCAGATTTGTTCAACGAACTGCCAATTCGGGACACTAACCAAACATCGCCTCAGGCAATCCCTTCACCCCCACGTCCACCGCCAGCAAGGCGCCGGCGAGCGGTTCATTCGCAAGCACTTCCGGCGCGATCATCTTCGTGGCCGTGGTGACGTAGAGGGTGCTCAGGTCCGGCCCGCCGAAGCACACGCAAGTCGGGTTGGTCACGGGCAGTTCGATGACACGGTCGACCTTGCCCGCGGGTGTGTAGCGAATCACGCGATGCCCTGCGAAGACCGCGTTCCACAGACATCCTTCGCTGTCCACCACGGCGCCGTCTGGACGGCCTTTTTCCTGCGCGTAGTCGGCGAACACGCGGCGGTTCGACAGCACGCCATCGTCAGGATCCAGGTCGAAAGCCCAGATCTTGAAGCGCCGCGTGTCCGACATGTAGAGCGTGCGGTCATCCGGCGACGTGGTCACCGAGTTGGTCACGATGATGTCGTCGAACAGCCATTGCACCGATCCGGAAGCCTCCACGCGGTAGAAGCTGCCCAGCGGCTTTTCAATGGCCGCGTCCATCGTGCCGATCCACAGGCGGCCGCGGTGATCGCAGCGGCCGTCGTTCAGGCGTGTCCCCTTGTCGGCGGCCTCCACATCGACGATGTGCTTCAGCGCGGAGGTCGAAGGGTCGAAGCGATGCAGGCTGTTGTCGAGCGCCACGACGAATCCGCCCTGGCGATGCAAGGCAAGGCTTCCGAGGAATGTGCTGTGGTCGAAGCGATGCACGTCGTGCTGGCCGGTGCGCTCGTCGAAGGACTGCAGCTTCGGGCGTTCGATGTCGATCCACCAGATCTTTTCCGTGTGCGGGCACCACAGGGGCGTCTCGCCCAACTGGTCTTTGGCATGGACGACGACACGGACGTTGTGGGGCATCCGGGAATTCTGGCAGCAGATGAACAATGCAACGACATCCTGGGTGCGAAGGTCGCATTCCGCGGAAATCAAGGGGGTGAAAGGCCTACCCAATCCGGTAGATGCCTTTTTTGGCGGGCATTCGATAGAGTGGCGCACGCCGATGCCGCGCCGATCGAATTCGTCATTCCTTCGGCGTCTCTTGCCGTGCTCTCGGGGACACGGGTCGGCGCCACTCCTTTCTGCTCAGGCTCCCGAGCCCTGTCCACAGCCGTCAAGGAGTCCTGCATGACCCAGTCCACGTTGTTTTGGAGCCGGCGAACGCGCCTTGCCTCCGCACTTCTGGCAGCCGCCGCAATCACCGCTGGCACATCGCTTTTCAGCCCCGCCTTCGGGCAGGCGGCAACCGACAAACTCGGCAAGGTGCATTTCGACACCTCCTGCACCCCAAAAGCCCAGCTCATATTCGACCGCGCGATGCTCTACCAGCACTCGTTCTGGTACCGCGCCTCGAAGAACGACTTCGAGGAAGTTGCCAAGGCAGACCCTGACTGCGGCATGGCCTATTGGGGCATCGCACTGAGCTTGCTGTGGAATCCGCATATCGCGCCGCCGGCAAAGAATCTCGCCGAAGGCGCTGCTGCATTGGAGAAGGGCAAGGCCGTCGGCGCAAAGACCCAGCGCGAACGCGACTACATCGACGCGCTGGGCGCCATGTACGCCGACTACGAAAAAGTCGATCACCGCACACGCGTGCTGGCCTACACCAAGGCAATGGAGCAACTGGCGCTGCGCTATCCGGACGACGATGAGGCGCAGATCTACTACGCGCTCGCCCTCAACGTCTCGGCGCCGCCCACCGACAAGACCTACGCCAACCAGCTCAAGGGCGCGGACATCCTGGAGAAGATCGCCAGGCGCCAGCCGCAGCACCCCGGCGTGGCGCACTACCTGATCCATCTCTACGATTCCCCGGCGCTTGCCGACAAGGGCCTCGATGCGGCGCGGCGTTATTCGGCCATTGCCCCGGCGGCGGCGCATGCGCAGCACATGCCTTCGCATGTCTTCACGCGCGTGGGCTACTGGAAGGAGTCGATTGCCTCCAACGCGGAATCGTCGCGCGTTGCCGCGCTGGGCAAGGAGGGCAATGACCAGTTGCATGCGATGGATTACCTGGTCTACGCCAATCTGCAACTGGGCCAGGACGCCAGGGCCAAGGGCGTCATCGACGAGATGGTCATGGTCACCGGCTTTGCCGAGACGTCCCCCGCCGGACCGTACGCGCTGGCGGCGTCGCCAGCACGCTACGCGGTCGAGCGCGGCGACTGGAAAGAGGCGGCTGCTTTGCCCGTTCGGCCCAGCTCTCTGCCCTATGTTCAGGCCATCACATACTTTGCGCGGGCGCTGGGCGCCGCGCGTACGGGCGACACGGCGGCCGCCAACGCCGACATCGCCAAGCTGGCTGAACTTCGCGACAAGCTGCGCGAAGCCAAGGATGCCTACTGGTCGCAGCAGGTCGAGATCCAGCGCCAGGTGGCGACCGCTTGGGTTCTGTACGCCGACGGCAAGACCGACGACGCGCTCAAGGCCATGAGCGCCGCGGCCGATGCCGAGGACGCCACGGAGAAGCACCCGGTCACACCCGGCGTTCTGAAGCCCGCGCGTGAACTCTACGGCGTCATGCTGCTGGACCAGGGCAAGTCCGGCGAGGCGCTCATCGCATTCGAGGCGACGCTCAAAAAGGAGCCGAACCGGCTCGGCGCCACCGTGGGTGCGGCCAAGGCGGCGGAAAAGAGCGGCGATGCGAAGACGGCCCGCCTGTATTTCGACAAGGTCATCGTGATCGCCGATGGCGCTGACAAGGGGCGCGACGATGTCGCCGACGCGCGCCGGTTCGTTGCCAACCATCCCTGATGCCGCAATGACATTGCGCTTGTTGCTGGCTGCCGCGATCGCCGCAACCGCGACGCAGTCCGGCGCGGCTGCGCCGGTGCAGCTTGTGGGCTACTCCGGCGTGTTCGGCGAATGGGAGTGGACGGGGATCGCGCAGGAAAAAACCACCGGTCGCTCCAGGGAGTACGCGGCCCCGCTGACGCTGGTCCACGTCGGCGTCTGCACCCAGGACGGACCGGAGACGAAGACCGGCGAGATTCGCTTTCAGCTCTCGCGCTTTCCGTCGGAGATGAAGGCCACCATCTCGCTCGATGGCGTCGAATGCACGTTCAACGGCCGGCTGTCCGATCGCTACACCGGCTCCATGACCTGCCCCGATCGACCGGCGGTGCCGCTGAGCATCTGGGTGAAGTAGCTGGCATCACCGATCCGGCACACGCCCCCAGGCCTGGATGAAGAGGGACGAAATCACTACCGTCGCGGGGTCTTCCAGGTGGTGGCGCAAGGCGGCGGTCAGCGCATCGAGTTCTTCGGGCGCCGCCAGTGCGCTGTCGACGAGGCGGCTGCGCGCGTTCTCGACGAACTCAAGAAGCAGCATCCGCCGCGAATGCTCCCGCTGATAGGCATGCACGATGGGGTTCACGCCGACATCCGCGAGCCCGGCCTCGCGCAGCATGCGCGGCAACTTGAGGCCGATGGAGCGGTCGATGCCGTTCATCTGCGCGTAGGCATCCAGAAGCTCCACCAGCCGGGTTTGTGCAGCATGCGGCGGCTCGCAACGCTGGAAGGTGGTGTCCGCTTCGTGCAGCGCCACGAATCCACCCGGGCGCACCAGGCGCACCATCTCCGTCACGATTTGCATGGGCTGCGGCACATTGACCAGCACGAGCCGCGCGGTCGCCAGGTCGAACGCGCCGGCAGTCAGCGGTGTGGCGCGGGCATCCACGCCCAGGACTTCGACGTTGCCCAAGTGAGTGTCGGCCACGAAGCGCCGCGCCGTTTCGGCCTGCTCTGCGCTGAGCTCGACGCCGACCACGTGGCCCGTTGAACCGACGCGCTCGGACAGCAGGCCCAGGCAACCGCGCGGGCCGCAGCCGATCTCCACGACGCGCCAGCCTTCGCCCACGCCGATGCGGTCGAAGATCCATTGCGATTCGTGCGCGAGTTCCCGCGCCTGGCGTTCAAGGCGCTCTTGCTCCGCTTGCCGATAACCGAGCAGGTACGGGTCTGATTCATTCATTTCGCGTCTCCGCATGCGGCGGCGGCTTGGCTGTCGCAGGGAGCCACTATGCGCCTGTCACCCATGCGCCACAAGGGTGTGGCCGGGCGGCGTGTTGACCGACAATCCCGCCATGGAAGATCCAATCCTGACGCCGGAAGAGCGCGAGGCCATCAACAAGGGGCGCTGGTTCAATACGCTGTCGCCATCGCTTCGGCACGACATTTTCCGAAGCGCGTATGTCAGGCGCTTCAACGACGACGAACTCATCGCGGCGCGAGGCGACATTCCTGAAGAGTGGTTTGCGTGCGCCAAGGGTGCCGTGCGCGCGAGTTCGACCACGGTGGCGGGCAAGCTGGTCACGCTGACCTACCTGGAGCCCGGCAGCTGGTTCGGCGACGTCGAGATGTTCGATGGCGACCGGCGCCCGCACGACACCTTCGCCCACGGCAGCACGACCATCCTTTGCGTGGCGCGGGCTGACTTCAAGAAGATCCTGGCAACCCACGTGGAGTTGTACGAAGCGCTGCTGCGCCTGCAGTCCCGGCGCCTGCGGCAGTTGTTCGGGCTGGTGGAAGACCTGAACACGCTGCCCATGCGCGCGCGCCTCGCCAAGCAACTGATTCACCTGGTGCGCAGCTACGGCATTCCGAACCTGGAGGACGGCAGCCAGATGCGCATCGGGCTGCATCTGGCGCAGGAAGAGCTGGCGCAACTGTTGGGTGCCTCGCGCCAGCGCGTCAACCAGGAACTGAAAGCGATGGAGCGCGACGGCGTGCTGCGCATCGACCCCGGTGGGCTGGTCGTGCTCGATCGCTGGGGGCTGATGCGCGTCTCGGCCGATCAGTAGTCGTCAACCCTCGCGTGCGCCCCCGGCGCTGAGCTCGGCCCAGTCGAGTTCCTGGATCAGCACGCGGTAGGCGTCGTCGCCGATGACGTCGTCGCGTCGAAGTTCAAAGGCGCGCTGGCGTGCCACCGCGATGGCGCGGCGACGCAATGGGCCGCCGGGCACGTCGTCGACGTGCGCGTCCGGCGCATGACTGGAATTCAGTTCCACCACTGCGCCGTATTCCTTGCGCAGCAGCTTGGCCTGGAGCGTGTCGTCGTCCCGGATGGCATCGAGCAGCGTGCTGTACGCGTGCGTGCGGCCCAGGCGAATCTCGCGGCCGACGGGATCGTCATCGGTGAGACCGAAAGCGCGGATCAACGGCGCCATCGTCAGGCCCTGCAACACCAGCGTGCCGAGCACCACCGAGAAGGCGCACAGCAGGATGAGGTCGCGGTACGGAAAGGGCGTGCCGTCGGCCAGCGTCTCGGGAATGGCAAAGGCCGCGGCCAGCGTGACGATGCCGCGCATGCCCGCCCACGACAACACGACGGCGCCGCCCAGCGTCGGCCGCGGACGAGCGGGATCGCCCGACGCAACGGCCCGCCGGTACTTGCCGGCCGAATAGACCATCACCCACGCAAAGCGCGCTGCAATCGTCACGCCCAGCACCGCCGCGGCGGTCCACAGCGCATCTACCTGTCCGCCTGTGGCCTGCAGCCGCGTCCAGATCGGCCGCAGTTGCAGGCCGATCAGCACGAAGGCGAAGGCGTTGAGCACGAAGACGACCGTTTCCCAAACAGCGAAGATCGGCACGCGCATGCGCGCCGGCATGCGTGGCCCGCTTTGCCGCGCGACGGTCATGGCGTAGGTGACGAGCGTGAGGATGCCCGACAGCCCGATGGCTTCCGCCGCGATCCACACCGCAAAGGTGAGGGCGAATTGCACGATCAGCGCAATGGGCACCTCGCGGATGCCACCCAGCAGCGGCCGCAGCACATACGCGATGCCCACGCCGGCCGCGAGGCTGCCGAACACCGTCAGCAGGAACACGGGCGCAAAGCTGCCGAAGCCGAGATGCCCGGCCACCATCGCCATGATGGCCAGGCGATAGACGAGCAGGGCGCTCGCGTCGTTCAAGAGGCTTTCGCCTTCGAGGATCTTGAGCAGCTTGTGCGGCAGCTTCACCTGCCGCATCACGGCGGTGGCTGCGGCGGCATCGGGCGGCGCGACGATGGCGCCCAGGGCAATGGCCACCGGCCAGGGCATGCCGGGCACCAGCCAGCGCGCAGCAAGGGCGACCGCCAGCACGGTGGTGCCCACGGCTGCAATGACGAGCCCGGCCACCGGCCGCCAGTTGAGCCGAAGGTCGCGCAGCGACGTGTCGTAGGCGGCGTCCACCAACACGGGCGCGACGAAGAGCGTCAGCGCCAGGTGCGGATCAAGCGTCCATTGGGGGCTTTGGGGCACGAATGCGAGCGCGGTGCCGCCCAGCGCGAGGAAGGTCGGGTAGGGCGCGCCGACCTTGCGGGCGAGGGCGGCAAGCACGGCCGCGCCCAGAAGCAACGCGATGATCCATTCGAAGGTGGCCATGGGGGCGTAGTGTGCTTGGTCCGGTGTGCTCGTCCACGAATAACCGCGCAGCTATTGCGAGCCACTGGCCTTCGGCGCATCGAGTCGATAGATGACGTGCTCGCGCGTATCGGCGGGGTGGTCGGGCTCGAGCTCGCCGGTGGCCACTGCGCGAAAGCCGGCGCGTTCGAGCGCGCGATTCGATGCCGCGTTGTGGGCGTGCGTCGGCACGAGGATGCACGACGTCCCGGGGTCCGCGCGCCAGGTCGCGCTGGCGAATGCGCCAAGCATCGCCGTGCCGAGGCCGCGGTGCAATTGACCCGGCGGGCCGATGAAGTAGTCGATGCTGCTGGCGTACTCCGGTATTTCGATCACGCTCGCCAGTTCGGAAACGTAGTGCGGATAAGCCGCGAGTCGATAGCGCTGGATGAATCCGAGCGGTGCGTTGTCCGCCGTTGCGATGAACACTGCCGCGGGCTCGGTGCCGTCGATGCAGGCACCGTAGTCGCGTTCGAGCGCGGCCGGTGAGGGATCGTCCGCCCACCAGCGCGCGACATGTGGCTGGCGCAGCCAGAGGCCGAGCAGCGCAAAGTCGCTGCGCGCGAGCGGGCGGAAGGCGAGCGTGGGCATTCAGCCCGACGGTAGCGCAGCTACGCGGTTTTCGGACGAGCTCGCAACTGTTTCCTCACCGGCGCTCAGGGCGCACCACTTTCAGGTGGTACGTGATGTCCTGCAAGCCGCCTTCGGAACATCCCGAAGCGATCCAGTGAATGGTGTGGACGCCCGGTGACAGGGGACGCACGAACAGGTAGTAGCCTTGCTCGGCGGCCGGGGTCAACAGGGCGCCAGCGTCAAGGTCGAACAGGTTGCCCGCCGGAAGCAGCGCATTGAACAGCGCAGAGCGACTGCCCGACGCGCCGGTGAAGAAGCGGCCTGGATGGGGCACCTTCTGGCCATCGATCGTTGCTTCTTCGATCCGGACGTTGGTGCATCTGGCATGGCTGCGCACAAAGCGCTCGGTCTTTTCTTCGGGAGGATCTTCGGGGAACGGAGCCCACACCACGTTGATGAGTGGGAAGAACAAGGACCTGCCGGCAGGGATGGTGCAGCTTCGCACCACAGAATCCGGACTGCCCGCGCCGGCCAGGAACCAGACCTTGTCGACCTGATTCATGGCGCAGTTTTCACCGGTCACATCGGACAGGGGATTGCTCGCTTTTGGAACAGACAGCAACCATTGCCACCACTGGACGGCCCACCGGCCGTAGCTTTGTCCTCCTGGCATGGAATCGATCGACGCCACATGCGGTGACGGTCCGTCCGGATCGGCCCACTGCGCGTCGGATGGTGGCGTCGGCAGTTCGTCGGGCGAGAGGCCGTTGCCCGGCACGCCGCATCGGCCACTCCCACCGCAGTGGTCGCGGGCTTGGGCAGCAGGCAGCAAGCCGGCAAGGACGATGAAGCCTCCCAGCAGCCAGGATGTTGTTGTTCTCATGCTTGCTCTCCTCGTGAGCTTGCGTTTGTCGGGCCTGGTTCAGGTATAGGCGCTCAGCGGCTTTTGTGTGGCCTTTTGAGTTACTGATCGTGTTCGCGGGTTTGCACCATCATGGTGTCTGCCCATTTGCTGTCGTAGGGCTCCAATGGAAAAAGAGCCGGACGCATGCGACCGGGAAGGTCACGCCTCTTTGCGTGGAAGCTGCGCGCGCCGATGTGCAGCGGCGATCAGCCGCGACTGACCTCGATGCTGTACAGCCCCCACGGACACAGCGCGAATCGCTCCTTGACGGGCTTGTCCCTGAACGCGGCAAGCGTGTCGGCCTCGTAGATGGCCCACTGCGGGCCCAGGCCCCCGAGCGTGAGCGGCGCACCGTCCATTTCGGTGGCGACGATCATGCGGTAGCTGCGTGCGTCTGCGAGCTTCAAAGGGACGACATAGCCATCGACTGCGCGAAGGCCGAGCATGGCATCGCCCGTCACGCCGACCGATTCGAGCACGCTGGTGAGCAAGGGACCGGCGAGCGCGTGGACCTTGTTGTCGTATTCCAGCGTCGGCTTGATGCGAACGACGGGCAGGCGATGCAAGGCTTCGGCATCGATGACGAAGGCCTTGTCGAACTTGACGCCGTGCTTGACCATCAACTGGTCGAGCGCCGGGTCCACAGGGCCGCGGTTGGACTTGCCGATGGCGCCGCTGACCGTGAGCAGGCCGGGGCCGTGGCGCGGCGGATCTGCGGCCATTGCACGGCTGGCGGGGAACAGGCCGGCGAGGGCGGCGGTGCCGAGGAAATGGCGCTTGTTCATCATCGACGGATTGTGGGTCGCGGGGTGGGGGGCGTCTACCGTGTCGCTGTAACGGTCGGTGCAAGCTCTTCGCCCTCACGGCGAGCCCACCGGACGGCCCATCGAGGTCTACGGGATGACCATGGCGGTCATTCGCGATGGCCAGATCCAGGAGGCCTGGAACTGCCAGGCAGCGACCGCCCAGGCTGCTAGTCGATCGTCGTCTCCACGAGGAACTGACCGCGCCCAATGCTGCGGAACGTGGAAGTGAACGACTTGCCCGCGTAGGGCGCTGCAGGGCCTGTTGCAAGCTTGTAGACGCCCTTGACCGAGCCGGAATAACCCGTCACCTTGCCATCGGCCATGGTCAGGGTGTTCTTGCCTTCGGTAATGACGTAGACCAACGACATCCCTGGCTTGCGATTGACGCCGTTGCCTGCGATCAGCACGGAGCTGCCCTTGTCGGATTCCCAGATGTTCTGGCCTGTCATGATGCCGCCCTCGAATGGGCCGTCCATGCTTTGACAGCTGTA
This sequence comes from Variovorax brevis, assembly GCF_030317105.1. Classification (GTDB taxonomy): domain Bacteria; phylum Pseudomonadota; class Gammaproteobacteria; order Burkholderiales; family Burkholderiaceae_C; genus Variovorax; species Variovorax brevis. The sequence continues at coordinate 29,366 of NZ_JASZYG010000025.1, read as the reverse complement.
CGGGGCCACTGTGAAGCCATGGCCGTCGCGGTCGCCAAGGGGCTCTGGCGGGGCAAAGCCCACGGCTTGACACGTCGCTTTGAACGCGACTGGCGCCTGCGCGATGGCGCTCGCGGACAGTGTGGTCGAGACGATGAAGGCTGCCACAGCGGACAGTCGAACTGCGTGGTTCATGATTACCGCTCCTTCTCTTGAGTAGGCCGCATGAACGCTGCGCTTCCACGCGGCCTCAAACTTCTGATCGAGCCTGATTCCGCAGCGGCTGAATATCATCCGCTTGTGTTGTGGTGCGCTCAAGCAGAAATTCCGGGTGTCACGCTGGTGTGACTACGCCGCGCCGTGATGGATCTGGCTACGATCTCGCCATCTGCTCTTGCTGGCTGTTGCGTGAGTCGAAAAATATGCCAATGAAGAAATCAATTCCTGCCGAGAGTCCGGAGGCCTATGTCGCGTCTCTCGCCGGTTGGCAGCAGCGCCAGGTGGATGCCCTTCGCTCAACCGTGACCAGCACGGCGCCGCTGCAGGAAGTCATCAAGTGGGGCCACCTCGTGTACTTCTCGAACGGGCCTGCCCTTCTCATTCGCGCGGAGGACAGTCGTGTGCTCTTCGGCTTTTGGCGCGGCAAGCGGTTGCGCGGCATCGAGCCTCGCCTGAAGCCCGGCGGAAAGTACGAGATGGCAACACTCGAACTCGTGGAGACGACCCCGCTGGAGCGATCAACCGTTGTCGCATTGGTGCGTGAAGCCGTCGCGCTCAATGCGTCGCTTGGCAATCCGACTGCGCAAGCGCAAAGCGCCACGGCCGGTGCTTGATGCCCATCAACGGAAGAGGCCAGAACCATGCTTCGCGGTAGTTGCCTTTGCGGCGGTGTTCGCTACGAAATCTCCGGCGCGCTGACGGGCGCGCTCAACTGCCACTGCTCGATGTGCCGCAAGGCGCAGGGCGCTGCCTTTCGCAGCCGCGCCCGCGTCAAGGCCGCCGATTTCAGGTGGGTGCAAGGCGAGGACCTCGTGACATGGTATGAGTCGTCGCCCGGCAACCACCGGGGCTTTTGCCGCGTCTGCGGATCGCCGCTCCTCAGCCGCTTCGACCACGACACGTCGGCGCATGGCCTGCCACTGGGCGCGCTCGACGACGACCCGCATGTGAAGCCCGGGCTTCATCTCTACGTTGCAGACAAGGCGCCGTGGTTCGACATCACGGATGAACTGCCCCAGTTTCCGGGAAAGTGGGAGAAGAGGGAGAAGCCGTAGCGCAACGCATCCAGGAGTGTCCCATGAAGCGAGCCCTTCAACTGATCGTCATCGTCCTGAGCCTGTTGCCGCTCACGGTCGGCATGCTGGGGCTGGTTCGGGGCGTTGAGTTCTACATTCCACTGGAGGTTGCCAATCCGAACCTCGATAGCCAGTTCCGCTTCATGTCCGGATGGGACGTCGGGCTGGCCATGATCGTGTGGTGGATCGTGCCGCAGATCGGGCGGCAGACGGCGCTGTTCAGGATCGTGTGCGCCGCCGTGTTCCTGGGTGGCCTGGGCCGCCTCGCAGCCTGGCATGTCACGGGCGCACCGGCCCTCGCAGTCGCGCTGGTGGCGCTCATCGAATTGCTGATTCCCGCGCTCATTCCATGGCAGGCTTACGTCGCGCGCCATGAGTTCGCGCCGCCATGAAGACGGGGGGCCGTCAACGGCCCTTCGCAAGTGCCTGCCGCGCCAGCAACGCGAATGGGGGCGATGCAATGCGCGCATCAGCCGCGGTCGCGCGCACTGCGTTCAGCTCTTCCTCGAGGTCTTCGCAAAGAACTGCGTCGGCTTGTGCTCGACCTCATCGCTGTTGCATTTCGGACAGCGCAAATGGGCGGTCTCATGCTCCGCAACGTGTTCGACGTGTTCGAAAACCTCGCCGCATTTCGCGCAGCGATATTGGTAGGTTGGCATGGCGCTTCCTCATCCTGATTGGCAGGAGGCACAGGCCCATTTGAGGAGGCCCGCGACCGCCGGAGCAAGGGGCCCCATGCTAGGACGATGCCGCCTGCTTGGAAACCCCTCTCAGGCCAGGTGGATATCCCCGTCGAACTTGACCTTCAGGCCCAATTCCGGGATCTCCAGCGTCATGGTGGCCACCACCTGCTGCGTGCCCGGCGGGGCCTTGGCGACCGCATGCTCGATTTCCCGTTGGGAACTGACACCGACCACCTTCAGGAACTTGCGAATGCTGATGTTGAGTGCTTCTTCGTTCATGTGATTTCCTTGTCCGGCGATTGCCGGGATGTACGCAGTCTTGCCTTCAGCGCCAGCGTCGTCAATCGGTCTGCTTCCGGCCATACTTGTGGGCAAGGGCCGCATCCATGAACCGCGAAGCGCAAGACCAGATCGATCACCTTGCCACACTGGCCAGCCGCGAGGCCGTCGAGTGGGAAGGGCGGCAGGTGACTTGGCGGCGCTTTGGCAGCGGCGGTCGGCCGCTGGTCATGCTGCATGGCGGCCACGGCAACTGGATGCATTGGTCGCGCAACGTCGAAGCGCTCGGCGTCGACCGTGCCGTGTGGGTTCCGGACATGCCGGGCTATGGGGATTCCGACGACGCGGAGTTTGCGGGTTCACTGGCCGCAGTCGTGCGCCCGACGATGTCGACGCTGGATCGACTCGTCGGCGAGGGATCGCCCGTCGACCTCGCTGGATTTTCATTTGGCGGCTTGGTGGCGGCGTTCATCGCCGCAAGGCGCCCGGCCGTGGAGCGGCTGGCCTTGCTGGGGCCGGCGGGCCATGCAGGGCATCGTCGCCCGCGCGGCACATTGCGAAGCTGGAAACAGGCGGCGGAAGCCGGCGATGCCGCCGCACTCGACGCGATCATGCGGCACAACCTCTCGGTGCACATGCTCCACATGGAAGCCGACGACATCGATGCGCTGGCCGTGCGCATCCACACCGATGCGTGCCTGCACACGCGCTTTCGAAGCCGGGACATCTCGCAATCAGGTGGCCTGTTCGAAGCGCTGGCGCGACGGTCGGCGCCGACCTTGTTGCTGTGGGGTGAGCACGACGTCACCGCCGATCCGCCAGCATTGGTGAAAACCGTGGCCGACAAGGTACCGCACCAAGCCCAGGCGCGAATCGTGGAAGGGGCGGGGCACTGGGTTCAGTACGAGCGTGCGGACGTCGTCAACAAGATCCTGTCCGACTGGTTCAGTTGAGAGGACTTCGATCAGGTCCCTGCGAGGCCGCGCGCCACGGCTCGGGACTCGTCAACTAACCCAGGACGTCATTCACCTGCTCATTGAACTCCGCCTGGCTCAGCGCCGTGCCCAGTTCCCTCGGCAAGGCATCGCGGACCGAAAACACGCCGAGGATCTTCGTTCCCGCGACCAGCGGAATGTGGCGGAAGCCGCGTTCCAGCATCAGCAGGACCGCATCCGACACCAGCGTTTCCGGCGGCACGCAAATGGGATTGGGCGTCATCACGTCGCGCGCGGCGGTGCGCTCGGGGTCGAGCCCCTTGGCCAGCACGCGCGTCATCAGGTCGCGCTCGGTGAGGATGCCCAGCAGGGTTTCCGGCGGTTCCATGATGAGCACGCTGCCGCAGTTGGCGCGCGTCATCACGCAGGCGGCGTCGCGCACGCTGGCCTGCGGGCCCAGGCTGACCACGTGCGCGCGCGAGATGGACTGGAAGACGGTTCGTTCGGACATGCTCCCCCTCCAATGAAAGACGAATGTTGCAGTCTTCCGGCGCTCAGCGCAAGGAGGCATTGAGCCGCTCCAGCGCGGCGGCGCCGGGGCAAAGCTCCCGGGGCCCCAGCGCGTTGAGCGGTTGGTCGCTGGTGTTGAGCGCGGTGTGCAGGTCCGTCGCGAGCGGATCGACGTACAGCAGCCCCGTGACCACCTCGCCCATTTCCTGGTGGCGCTGCATGTAGGCCATGGCGGCATGGCGGTCGCCGGGCTTGTAGTCGGGGTGCAGGCTGCGCAGGCGCAGCAAGGTGCCGTCGTGCTGGCGCACGTCGATCACTTCGCCCGGCGCCATGTCCACGGTGATCTCGTCGCGCGTGCTGATGAAGTCGATGCGGCTCACCGCCTCGTTGTGCTCGCGCACGTAGTCGTAGCTCTTGGTGCTGCCGGGATGGTTGTTGAAGGCCACGCAGGGGCTCAGCACGTCGATGAAGGCTGCGCCGCCGTGCGAGATCGCGCCCTTGATGAGTGGCACCAGTTGCGCCTTGTTGCCGGAGAAGCCGCGCGCCACGTAGCTCGCACCCAGCTGCAGCGCCATGGCGACCAGATCGACCGGGCTGTCGGTGTTGACCACGCCCTTCTTGCTCTTGGACCCTTGGTCGGCCGTGGCGGAGAACTGGCCTTTGGTCAGGCCGTAGACGCCGTTGTTCTCCACGATGTAGGCCATGCGCACGCCGCGCCGCATGGCGTGCGCGAACTGGCCCAGGCCGATGGAGGCCGAATCGCCGTCGCCCGACACGCCCAAATACAGCAGGTCGCGGTTGGCCAGGTTGGCGCCGGTCAGCACGCTGGGCATGCGGCCGTGCACCGTGTTGAAGCCGTGCGAGGCGCCCAGGAAGTAGTCCGGCGTCTTGCTGCTGCAGCCGATGCCGCTGAGCTTTGCGACGCGGTGCGGTTCGATGTCCAGTTCCCAGCACGCCTCGATGATGGCGGCCGAAATGGAGTCGTGGCCGCAGCCGGCGCACAGCGTGGAGATCTTGCCCTCGTAGTCGCGCCGCGTGTAGCCGACCTTGTTGGTGGCCAGCGTCGGGTGGCGCAGGCGGGGCTTGGCAAGGTAGGTCATGCGGTGTCCTTCTTGTTCAGGGTGCCGGCATGCGCGCTGATGGCCTGCACGATGAATCGCGCCGTGATGGGCGTGCCGTCGAAGTGCAGCACTTTGATCAGCCGGGCTGGGTTGGCGTCGAGCTCGTTCACCAGCAGGCTGCGCATCTGCGCGTCGCGGTTCTGCTCGACCACGTACACGTGCGTGTGCGCTTCAAGAAATGCCTGCACGCTGTCCGGGAAGGGAAAGGCCCGCAGGCGCATGGCGTCGAGGTGGATGCCGCGCTCTTCCAGCGCTTCCAGCGCCTCGTCCATGGACGGGCTGGTCGAGCCGAAGTAGATGACGCCAAGCTTCGTCTTTTGCGCCGCCGGCTTCAGCACGGGCTGCGGCACCAGCGTGGCCGCGGTCGCGATCTTCTTGAGCAGCCGCTCCATGTTGTAGATGTAGTCCGGCCCGCGTTCGGAGTAGCGGGCGTAGGCGTCGCGCGTGGTGCCGCGCGTGAAGAAGCTGCCCTTGGTCGGATGCGTGCCGGGCAGCGTGCGCCACGGAATGCCGTCGCCGTCCACGTCCTTGTAGCGGCCGAAGTCGCGGCCTGCTTCCAGCTCTTCGGCTGTCATGACCTTGCCGCGATCGTAGAGCCGGCCCTCGTCCCATGCGAAGGGCTTGCACAGGCGCTGGTTCATGCCGATGTCCAGGTCGGTCATCAAGAAGACAGGCGTCTGCAATCGGTCCGCGAGGTCGAGCGCTGCCGCCGCGTGCTCGAAGCATTCGTGCGGGTCTTCGGGGAACAGCAGTACGTGCTTGGTGTCGCCGTGGGAGGCATACGCGCAAGAAAGGATGTCGGCCTGCTGCGTGCGCGTGGGCATGCCGGTGGACGGCCCGCCGCGCTGCACGTTGATGAGCGTGACCGGAATCTCCGCGAAGTAGGCCAGGCCGATGAATTCGGTCATGAGCGAAATGCCCGGACCCGAAGTGGCCGTGAAGGCCCGCGCACCGTTCCACCCGGCGCCCACCACCATGCCGATGGAGGCAATCTCGTCTTCCGCCTGCACGATTGCAAAGCGTTGCTGCCCGGTGGCGGGATCGACGCGGAACTTCATGCAGTAGCGCTGGAAGGCCTCGGCCACCGAGGAGGAGGGCGTGATGGGGTACCACGCCGCCACGGTCGCCCCGCCATACACGCAGCCCAGCGCAGCGGCGCTGTTGCCGTCCACGAAGATCTGGTTGCCCACCTGGTCGGCTCGCCGCACCTGCAGGCCGATGGGCGCCAGGTTCTCGCGCGCAAAATCGCAGCCCAGGTGCAGCGCCTGCACGTTGGAGGCCAGGAGCTTTTCCTTGCCCTTGTACTGTTCGCCGAAGAGCTTTTCGACCACCTCGGGCTCGATGCCCAGCAGGATGGCCAGCGCGCCCACGTAGACGATGTTCTTGAACAGTTGCCGCTGCCGAGGGTCGTGGTAGACCGCGTTGCAGATCTCGGTGAGCGGCATGCCGATCACGTGGATGTCGTCGCGGAATTTCGAGGGCGGCAGGGGCCGCGTGCTGTCGTAGAACAGGTAGCCGCCGCTCGCCAGTTCAGCCACGTCGGCGTCCCAGGTTTGCGGGTTCATCGCGACCATCATGTCGGTGCCGCCGCGTCGGCCGAGGTAGCCCTTCTCGGTCACGCGCACTTCATACCAGGTCGGCAGGCCCTGGATGTTGCTCGGGAAGATGTTGCGCGGGCTCACCGGCACGCCCATGCGCAGGATGGCCTTGGCGAACAACTCGTTGGCCGAGGCCGAGCCTGAGCCGTTCACGTTGGCGAACTTGATGACGAAGTCGTTGACGGCTTCGATGCGCGGCAAAGGCGCCGCGGGCGAACTTTCGGCTTTGGGCGGCAGTATCGCGCTCATGCCGTCACTCCTTCCACCACCTTGGCATCGCGGCAGGCGGGCCCGGCAGGTGTCATCTTGAGCAGGAACTTCTGCATGTCCCACGCACCCGTCGGGCAGCGCTCGGCGCACAGGCCGCAGTGCAGGCAGACATCCTCGTCCTTGACCATCACGCGGCCCGTCTTGAGCCCGCCGGAAACATAGAGGTCCTGGGCCAGGTTGAGGGCCGGCGCCTTGAGTGTCGGCCGCAATTCCGCCTCTTCGCCGTTGACCGTGAAGGTGATGCAATCCATCGGGCAGATGTCCACGCAGGCATCGCATTCGATGCACGCTGTTTCGGTGAACACCGTCTGCACGTCGCAGTTCAGGCAGCGCTCGGCCTCCTTGAAGGCGGTGGCCGCGTCGAAGCCCAGTTCCACTTCCACGCGGATGCTGGCCAGCGCCATTTCCGCCTTGGCCCACGGCACCTTGTAGCGCAGGTCGTTGGAGGTGTCGTTGTCGTAGCTCCACTCGTGGATGCCCATCTTCTGCGAGACGAGGTTGGTCATCGGCGCAGGGCGCACGTAGATTTCCTCGGCGTGCAGCAGCTTGTCGATCGACACGGCCGCCTCATGCCCGTGCGCCACGGCGGTGATGATGTTCTTGGGGCCGAAGGCAGCGTCGCCCCCGAAGAACACGTTGGGCACGGTGGACTGGAAGGTGTTCTTGTCGAGCGTCGGCAAGCCCCATTCGTCGAAGTCGATGCCGCAGTCGCGCTCGATCCACGGAAAGGCGTTTTCCTGGCCGACCGCGACCAGCACGTCGTCGCATTCGAAGAACGCGTCGGGTGCGCCCGTGGGCACCAGCTTGCGCCGACCCTTGTCGTCGTACTGCGCCTCCACGATCTCGAACATCATGCCCACCAGCTTGCCGCCTTCGTGCACAAAGGCCTTGGGCACATGGAAGTTGATGATCGGAATGCCTTCGTGCTGCGTGTCTTCCTTTTCCCAGGGTGAGGCCTTCATTTCGTCGAAGCCGCTTCGCACGATGACCTTGACGTCGGTGCCGCCCAGGCGACGCGACGAACGGCAGCAGTCCATGGCCGTGTTCCCGCCGCCCAGCACGATCACGCGCTTTCCGATCGAGTTGACGTGGCCAAAGGAAACGGATGCCAGCCAGTCGATGCCGATGTGGATGTTGGCTGCAGCCTCCTCGCGGCCCGGCAATTCGAGGTTACGGCCGCGCGGCGCGCCGCAGCCGACGAAGACCGCGTCCCAGTGCTGGTCCAGCAGCGCCTGCATGGAATCGATGCGCTCGCCGCTCCGGAAGGTCACGCCCAGGTCGAGGATGTAGCCCGTCTCTTCGTCGATGATGGATTCCGGCAGCCGAAAGCGCGGGATCTGCGTGCGGATGAATCCGCCTGCCTTGGCTTCGCCGTCGAACACCGTCACCTCGTAGCCCAGCGGCGCCAAGTCGCGCGCCACCGTGAGCGAGGCCGGGCCGGCGCCGATGCAGGCGATCCGCTTGCCGTTTTTGGGCGCGACCTTGGGCATGCGCGAGCGCACGTCGTCCTTCATGTCGGCGGCCACGCGTTTCAAGCGGCAGATGGCCACCGGCTCCGGGGCCTGGGCGTTGCTTTCTTCCACGCGCCCGCGGCGGCAGGCCGGCTCGCAGGGCCGGTCGCAGGTGCGCCCCAGGATGCCGGGAAAGACGTTGGAAGCCCAGTTGATCATGTAGGCGTCGCTGTAGCGGCGCTGCGCGATCATGCGGATGTATTCAGGGACTGGCGTGTGCGCCGGACACGCGTATTGGCAATCGACGACCTTGTGGAAATAGGCCGGGTTGGCGATGTTGGTTCGCTGCAATGCGTTCTCCTGTCTCCCGCCGTGGCTTGGTGGGGGTTGCCACTGATTGGCCGCCAGTATGCGCCGGTACGGCCGGCGCACCACGTTGGTGAAATCCCGCAGCGCGAAGTTCCTGTTGTAACGCGGTTGAGGCAGAGGTGCAGCAGTGCTTACTTCGATTGGCGTATAGGCCTTCGGCGCACTTGAGTTTCAGCGGCGCCGGGCTCAGCATTGCCGCCTTCTTTTCGGCCGCGTGAAGAACAACAACACGCTGCACAGGAGGGATCGATGACACTTCGCCTCGCCCGTTGTGGGTCGGCCTGCGCCTTGCCGCGCGCCTCACAGGGTTCCACGACCGCAGACTGACTGCCGCCATGGTGATGCAGTCGCTCGCAACCCGGCTTTCCACGTTGCCGCGCGTGCTGGCCGGCCCCGTGCTGCGCAAGGTCGCGCCGCGCAGCGTGAGCGTCTGGCTGGCGATGCAGGTGGGAGGCAAGGTCACGCTCACGGTGCTCGATGCGCTCAACGAGCCGCTGGCCACCGGGCAGCGCCACACGGTGGCCGTTGGCACGCAACTTCACATCGTGTGCGTGACGGCGGTTCCGGCGGCGGACCTGGTGGAAGGCGTGATCTACCGCTACAACCTCGCGTTTGACTTCGACGACGGTCAAGCCATGGACCTGCCCACGGCCACGGCCACGCAGACACTGCCGGGCGCCTTCTGCTACGTGCCCTTCGGCCTGCCGAGCTTCTGCCTTCCGCCGGCCAACCTGGACGACCTGCGCCTCCTGTGCGGCTCCTGCCGCATCCCGCATGGAAACGGCAGGGATGCGTTCGCCGTGGGCGACAAGCTGATCGCGCAGGCCTCGTCCAACGCCATCGGACGCCCGCATCAGTTGCTGCTGACGGGCGACCAGATTTACGCGGACGATGTGTCGGCGTCGCAGTTGATGGTGCTCTCGGACGCCGCGCACGTGCTGCTCGGCTGGAAGGAACTCATCCCCTGCGACAAGGCGGGCAACAAGGCGGACGTGGACAAGCTCCTGCCCTTCCTGCGCCGCGATCCGCTGGAGGAAGCGGGCTTTACCTCGGAAGACCTCGACGGCCAACTGTTGTCGCTCGGCGAGTACCTGTGCATGTACATCATGGTGTGGTCCGACGTGCTGTGGCCCACCGACATGCCAACCTTCGCCGACGTGGCCGATGCCACGCGCGTGGTGCTCGGCGGCGGCCCGATGGTGTTCAGCCAATGGTTCGGCAAGCGCGCCAAGAAGGGCGACCACTTCGCCATGGACCGCCACGCACAAGGGCTCGCGCTGTTCCGCAAGGACCTGCAGAACGTGCGTCGGATGCTGGCCAACATCCCCAGCTACATGATCTTCGACGACCACGAGGTCACCGACGACTGGAACATGACGCGCGACATCTGCAAGGCGCTGTACGGCCATCCGCTCGGCCTGCGCGTGACGCAAAACGCGCTGGTCGCCTATGCCTTGTGCCAGCACTGGGGCAACGTGCCGGAGGTGTTCGAAGACCCGCCGGGGGGCGGCACCAAGCCACCGGGCAAGGCCTTGCTCGACCTGCTGGACGGCATCAACGATGCGGGCGTCTACGAGACGAAATCGCCGGCGCTGCGCAAGCTGGTGGCCGTGCACGAAGAGTCCGAACTTGCGACGCGACCGGCCAATGCCGTGTTCCATGACACGGGCGAATTCATCTACAACTACACGGTCGAGGGGCCGAGCCACCAGATCATCTTCACCGACTCGCGCTCGTGGCGCTCCTTCCCCACGGGGCGGGTCGGCGGCGGCGTGCTGATGCCTGAGGACCAACTGGTGGAGCAGATCGTGAACACGCCGGATTTCGGCGAGCGCTTCGTGATCGTGGTGATGACCACCAACGCGCCGGCGGTGGAGCCCATTCGCTCGGCCGCGCGACACGACGTGGTCGCCAACCTGTTCGCGCACTTCCCCGACGTCTACGAAGCGTGGGAACTGCCTTCCGTGGCGTTCGACAAGTTGATGGCGCGCCTGGCCGAGAAGCTGCCGCGGGTCGATGGAAAGCGCACCGGCGCCTTGGCCATGATCTCGGGCGACGTGCACTTCAGCTTTGCGACCCGGCTGCTCTACAAGGCCACCACGCGCCTGGGCGATGTGCAGCCCCAGCCGGTGAACGCGGTGATCGCGCAACTTGTCGCCAGTTCGTTCCGCAAGGAGACCGGCAACACGCTCGGCTTCCAACGCGAAGGCTACGCGTACACGCCGGGCTTCATCGAAAGCCTGATGATCCCCGAGACCACGCCGCAGGGCTATTGGGGCTGGAATGTCCCGCAGGGGTCGGAGATGGTGGTGGGGCAGCGGGGGCTTCATCCCGCTGGCGTCTTCGTTCCGCTCTTCACCCTCAAGCTCGACCAGCCGACGCTGCCGACGACGCCCGACGGCTTTTTCCTGGGCACTGCGATCGACCCGCAGCTGACGCCGGACTACGTCTACCGGCTCGACTATCTGGAACCCCCAGGCGCCGATGCGGCCGTGGACACCACGCCGTTGCCGCCCATGCCCACGGGCAGTTCGCCCACCGATCGCAAGATGGCGGCCGAGGCCATCCGCGCCGCGGCCACGAAGTACCGCATGCACAACGCCGGCGGCCCGATGACGAAGGTCGTCGGCACCAACAACTTTTGCGAGATCAGCTTTGACTGGCATCCCACCAACGTCAGCGCGCGCCGGCTGCACCACACGGCGCGTTGGCGCAAGGGCCTGGACATCGACGTGGTGCAGGAGAGCGACTACGTGGTGAGCCTGGATCCTGACGACGCCAACTTCGCGGAGTTCGTGCCGCGCAAGATGCAATGAGTTCCCTCTTTGTTTCCCTGGCCGACGGACTCGGCCGACTGCTCGAACCCATCGTGCAAGTCGTCGAGGAGCCCGCCTGGCTGCCGCGCCTCTTGGCCGAACTCGGCGTGCCGCCCGAGGAAAGCAACAACGCGCTGATCCAGGCGCTCTCGGCCGTCGCGGAACTCAAGGAGCGCATCGAAACGCTGAGCGCGCAGCAGACGCCGTCCTTCGAAAGCATCGCCGCCGTGCTCGATGCCGCGGCCGATGCGTTCGAAGCGCTGCGCAAGCTCGAACAGCAAGGCCCCCTGGCCTCGCTCGAAGGCCTGGGCCGCGAGTTGGTCGACCTGCTGATCATGGCTTTCCTCCAGAGCCGCATGCCAGCCGTTCGCCATGCTGCAAGCTTGCTGACGCTGCTCGATCCCGCCGAGGAACGCGCGGGCAGCGCGCCAGTGGTGCAGGACGGGCGGCTCGTGCGCGACACCTACCGGCTCGACGAATGGCATCTTGGCCGGCTGCCTGCGCTGCTGAAGGATCCGCTCGCCGTGCTGCGCGCCGAATATGGCAACGCCATGCAGACGGCAGCCGATGCGCACGCCATGGCCGACAAGCTGTTCCCGCGGCTGGTGCGCCTGTTGCGTTCGCTGGGCCTGACCTGCCGCTACGGCTTCAGTCCCGGCGATGCCGTCTCGCTCGGCGATGCCGGCCCGCTGATGTCGCACGCGATGATCGTCTACGTCGATGAGCCCTTGTACGGCTTCGCAGCCGAATCCGGTTTGGTGCTGTCGCTGTCGGCGGCCGATCAGGGCGATCTTGGCCTGGTCGTCAGCCCCTTCGGAACCATCGCCGTGCAAGGCAGCGGCGGCCCGTGGAAGATCGAAGCCGCGCTCACGGCGGGCATCGACGCCGTTGCATGGGGCCGACACGGCGTGACCTTGCTCGCGAGCCCCGGCACCATCGAAGCAAAGGCCAGCGCATCGGCCACGCTGGCGACCCTCGATGAATTGCCGGCCTACGTCATCGGCCAGCCCGACGGCGCGCGCATCGAGGTCGGCGGGGCGCGCATCGGGCTCGACGTGGCGCTGTCCGAAGCGCATGCATCGCTGGCTCTGTCGGCCGATGTGAGCAAGGCGGTGATCGTCATTGCGGCGGGCAACGGCGATGGCTTCCTCGGCGAGATCCTGCCGGCCGGCGGCATGCAGGCCAAGGGTGACCTGGGCATCGCGTGGTCCAGCGACAAGGGGCTGACTTTGCGCGGCAGCGCGTCGCTCGAAGCCTCGTTCCCGGTGGGCGTGTCTTTCGCGGGCGTGACGCTGTCGGCCATCAACCTTGCCTTGCGCCCGCAGGATGCCGGCGTCAACACAGAGGTGTCGGCGAGCGTCAAGGCATCCATCGGACCGCTGACCGCCGTGCTCGACCGCATCGGCATCGCCGGACTGCTGAGCTTCCCGTCCACCGGAGGCAACCTCGGCGTCGCCAATCTCGACGTCGGCTTCAAGCCGCCGAGCGGCATCGGCCTGTCGGTGGAGGCGAGCGGCGTGCTGACGGGCGGCGGCTTCCTGTTCCACGACGATGTGCAGAAGGTCTATGCGGGCGTGATGCAACTGTCGCTGCACGAGACCATCACGCTCAAGGCCTTCGGGCTCATCGCCACGCAGATGCCTGACGGCCGACCGGGCTTCTCGATGATCATCTTCATCACGGCGGAAGACTTCCGGCCGATCCCGCTGGGCATGGGCTTCACGCTGCAAGGCATCGGCGGCATGGTGGCGGTCAACCGTACCTTCGACCAGGACGTGCTGCGCGCCGGGCTGAAGAACGATACGCTCGGCACGCTGTTGTTCCCGCGCGACCCGGTGGCCAATGCACCGGCCATCATCCGCTCGCTCGCCAGTGCGTTTCCGGCGCTCCGCGGCAGCTACCTGCTGGGGCTGCTGGCACGCATCGGGTGGGCCACGCCCACGCTGGTGCTGCTGGACCTGGCGCTGATCCTGCAATTCGGCGCGCGCTCGCGGCTGCTGGTGCTGGGCCGCATCAGCTCGCTGCTGCCCTCGCGCGACAACGACCTCGTGCGGCTGAACCTCGACGCGATGGGCGTACTCGACTTTGACGAAGGCACCGCCTCCATCGACGCGGTGCTGGTCGATTCGCGCCTCGTGCACAAGTTCGCCCTGACCGGCGCGATGGCCTTGCGTGCGCGTTGGACCCAGGGACCGGGCGCGGGTTTCGTGCTGGCGGTGGGCGGCTTCAACCCGCGCTTTGCGCCGCCGGCCAATGTGCCCAAGCTAGACCGCGTCGCCATCGCGCTGTGCTCGGGGGACAACCTGCGCGTCACCTGCGAGTCGTATTGGGCGATCACGTCGAACACCTTGCAGTTCGGCGCGCGGGCGCAGCTACACGCTGCAGCGTACGGTTTCAGCGTGGATGGCGACATCGGCTACGACGTGCTGGTGCAACTGGTGCCGCTGCACTTCCTTGCGGACTTCCATGCCTCGGTGCAGTTGAAGCGTGGCTCCAGCAACCTGTTCAAAGTGTCGCTGGCAGGCGAGCTGGAAGGGCCGCGTCCGCTGCGCGTGAGCGGCAAGGCTTCGTTCGAGATCCTGTGGTGCGACTTCTCGGTGCGCTTCGACAAGACCTTGATCGACGGCGAAAAGCCGCCGTTGCCACCGGCCGTCAACGTGCTGGAAGAACTGAAGAAGGCGCTCGCCACGCCGCAAAGCTGGACCACGCTGGGGCCGGCGCATGCGAGTCATGGCGTGGCCTTGCGCAAGCTCGCGGCTGCGCCTGCCGGCAGCCCCATCGTGCTCGATCCGCTCGGGCGGCTGGTCGTCAAGCAGCAGGTGGTGCCGCTCAACACCTCGCGCGACGTCGACACCTTTGGCGGCGCGCCGGTGGCGGGCGACAAGCGCTTTTCTGTCAGCGCCGTGTTGAACGCGCAAACGCAGGGCGTCGATCTGGTGCGCGACCAGTTCGCGCCCGCGCAGTTCTTCGAGATGAGCGACGACGAAAAGCTCGCCGGGCCGTCGTTCGAAGTGATGGATGCAGGGCTTGTCTTTGGCAGCGAGGTGGTGAGCTTCGATGCGGCGCAGGTCGTGCCGGCGCCGCTGAAGTACGAGCCCATCGTGGTCGACGACATGGCGGCGCCGCCCAAGCCGCCGGCGCCGCCGTTGCCCATCAGCTTTGCGGAGCTGCTGTACCACAGCCGCACTGGCGCTGCGGCGCGTGCGCCGGTGCGCGCCGTCGGGCTCGCGCGTTTCCGCCGCCAATTGGAAGCTGAAGCGCCGCAGGCTGTTCAACTTGCAGCGCCGCAGTTTGCGATCATGCCGCTGGCTGACGGCACGGCCGTGCCCGTGGATGCCTCGGTGCAGACATGGAGCGAATACCGCGCCACGCTCGCCACGCTGAACCGTGGCGGTGCGAAGTGGCAAGTGGTGCCGCTGCACGAGTTGCAGTCCTAGAAGGCGGTTAGCGATGGCCACTCCCAACCCCCAAGCCAACCTGAGCTTCGTGCCGTGGGTGCGGCAGGGCGCAGCGGCCGCCATCACCACGCTCGATTCGCTCGGCGCAGGCCAACGCGCAGTGGCAGACCTGCCGGCCGTGCTGTCCGTCAACGGCAGCGCCGCGCCACCGGTGACGGTGCGCCTGCGCGGCCCGGCCGACGTGGTGGGCATCGACGCCAACCAGATCGTGCGGCGCGATCCGCATCCGGGCAGCATCGACTTCGAGCCGAACTACTTCGCGGGCATCGAGTTCGACCGTCCGGACTTCCCGTGGCTCTTCACGCCCGCGCGTGCCGATGCCAGCGGCAAGCTGCGTCCCTGGCTGTGCCTGGTCGTGGTGCGCAAGCAGGACGGCGTGTCCCTCGGCCCGACGGTCGATGCGCCATGCACCGCCTTGCAGATCGCCGCGCCCGCCACCCTTGCGGCCGAGTTGCCGAACCTTGTCGACAGCTGGGCCTGGGCGCATGCGCAGGCGACCGCAGCGAGCGCAGCCGAAGTGGGCAGCGCGCTCGGCGGTTCGCCGGCGTTGTCGTTGTCACGGCTCTTGTGCCCACGCATTCTCGTGGCCGACACGGAATACATCGCCTGCGTGGTGCCCACCTTCGAACTTGGGCGAAAGGCGGGTTTGGGTCTGCCCATTGCGGACGCCGATCTCGTTGCGACCAATGCGCTGGCACCGGCGTGGACGGCGACGACGAAGCTGCCGCTGCAACTGCCCGTCTATCACCACTGGGAATTCCGCACCGGCCCGGGCGGTGATTTCGAGTCGCTGGTGCGGCGGCTCAAGGCACGGCCCGTTCCGGAGGGACTGGGGCGCCGGCCCATCGACATCAGCAAGCCCGGATTCAAGCTGCCAGCAGATTTCCCCCGCGGCACGGCGCTGGGCCTCGAAGGTGCGTTGCAGCCAGCGAATGCACCCGACACGCCTGCGCCGTGGGGCGAAGAAACCGCCAAGCCATTCCAGGAGGCGCTGGCCCCGATCATCAACGCGCCGGGTTTGAGCGAAGTGGCCAACCCGGATGCCGATCCATTGCTGGCGCCGCCGGTCTACGGACGCTGGCACGCCGGGCGCGCGATCGTGGCACGCGGCGCTGCCAAGTGGTTGGACCAGCTCAACCTCGACCCGCGCACCCGCACCGTGGCGGCCTTCGGCACGCGCGTGATCCAGGAACATCAGGAAGCGTTGATGGCCGCTGCGTGGGAACAGGCCGCCGACTTGCAGCGCGCCAACCAGCGCATGCGCCAATTGCAGATGAGCCTGGCCGTCGGCAACAGCCTGCACGCGCGGCACTTCGCGAACCTGGGCGCGGAAACGCTGCTGCGCATCGGCGCACCGGCCTTTGCGCGTATCCGCACCACGGCAGCGGGCGACACGGGCCCACGCACACTGGTCGCACACATGGCGGGCAAGGCTTTGCCGCTGGCCGCCACCAGCCCCGCGATGCGACGCATTGGCCGCGAGCGCGGACCGCTCACGCGCCGCGTGGCAGCGCAGGGAATGACGCGTTCGACAACGCTCACGTGGGTTGCCAAGCTGAACCTCGGCCTCAGCTTCAACACGCCGGCTGCGAACGACCAGGCCACCATCGACGCGGTGCGCAGCCGGGTGCCATCGGTCACGATCCGCCCCTATCGCGAGGTGACGAAAGCGCTGATCGACGGCTTGTCCGGACGGCCCAATTTCCAGGTCATGCCCGAGGGCGCGCCGATCAACGTGCCACAGGTCACGGTGATGATCCTGCTGCCCGACAACCGTCCTGCGTACGACTTCCGTCTGGCCGCGAGCGAGCATCTGGGGCGCATCAACCCGGGGCGATCCAAGGGCATCTTCAATATCGCCGCGGTGGAAATGGCGCAGTTGCAGGCGACGGTGCTCGCGCAGACGCAGCCGCGCCAGACCCTCGTGGCATTGGCCCGCTCCCTGGTTTCCGTGGGCAGCAATGCCGTGGCGCCCGTCGATACGCCCGCCAGCCAGGCCGTCGGCATCGACACCGTCATGGCCGCGCCGAGCTTCCCGCAGCCGATGTACGAGCCGCTGCGCGACCTCTCGCAAGACCTGCTGCTGCCGGGGCTGGAGACCGTGCTCCCCGACAGCGTGATCGGCCTGAAAACCAACCGCCGCTTCGTCGAGGCCTACATGGTCGGGCTCAACGTGGAGATGGCACGCGAGTTGTTGTGGCGGGGCTTTCCGACCGACCAGCAGGGCACCTGCTTCAACCAGTTCTGGGACACGCGCGGCGCGCCCGAGCCACGCGCCGACATCGGACCGCTGCACCTGTGGGGAGATCGCCCGATGGCCGACCCGGCGACGGCGCCCGTGCGCGAACAGTTCGTGATGCTGATGCGCAGCGCGCTGCTCAAGCGCTACCCCAACGCCATCGTCTTCGCGGTGTCGGGCTTCTTTACCCCCGACGGCGGGCGTGCGCCAGCTGACGATCCGCTGGCGGTGGTGATGCCGTCCTTCAGTGGCACGATGCAGCCGGACGTGTCCTTTTTCGGTTTCGACATCACGACCGATCAGGCGACCGGTGCGGACGGCCACGCGGGCTACTACATCGTGATCCAGGAGCATCCCACGGAGCCGCGCTTCGGCCTGGACGAAGACACGCCGACGGGCGGTGCGAGCCATCTGGCCGTCTCCGGCGGACCGCCCGCGGGCGTGCCGCTCGATGGCTTGCAATGGGGTCGCAATGGCGCGCACATGGCCGGCATCGTGCGGCAGTTGCCGGTGCGCATCTCGATCCATGCGTCGCAACTCGTCATGCAGTGAGCCGCGCACCACCATGGCCACCTTCGCGAAAAACTTCTCCGCCGCGAACTTCTTCAAGAGCAACCTGAAGCTCTCGTCCATCGTGGCGCCGCCGCTGCCGGTGATGCTCGAGACGCTGTGCCCGAGCGACCGCCCGCTGGCGCTGTTGCCCGTGCGGCTGGAGACGCGCTTCTTCACGCTGCCGGACAGCAGCACCGAGCTTCGCGTGCGCGTGTACCCCGACAAGATCCACCTCGATTCGCACGAGCCCGACCTGCTGCCGGGCGAGCGCGACTGGGGTCAGCACTACTGGGAGCAGGACTGGCGTGCCGGCCCCAATGCGATGGCGCGCGCCGACGCGTGGCGGCAGTTGGCGGACCGCTTTGGCGCCCAGCGCGCCGCGTGGATTGCGCGTGTTCTGGCGCCGACCAATCCTTTGCAGCGGCCCAAGGCGGCAGTCGCAGCGAACGCAGCCTTGCCCGACCCGCCGCAATGGCCGAGCGTCACCGTGGTCAACGACGGAAAGGACGCCGCATGGCGCCACGCGCCGCTTGCACGCCTGATGCCGGACCGCTGGATCGCCGTCGTGCAAGCGGGCGGTCGTGCCGTGATCGCGGTGAGTGGCGGCGCGATCCGCAAGCCATTGGCAACAGGCCCCGACCCGAACGCACCGGAAGCCAAGGTGCCCGCGGATCAGCTGGCCGTCGATGAAGGCATGCGCTGGATGATCGATTTCGTTGAGGCCGAGAAAGCCGGCATGGGGCTGCGCATCGCGATTCCCCCGCCGACACTGGCGGCGGCCATCGAAGGCCTCTTCGTGTTCGGCACCTCGTCGACGAACCCGGCCGACACCGCGGCGCAACTGGCCGCGCTGCTTGACGCGCATCACTACACGGATGGTGCGGAGTTCTTGCGCGTCGGCACGCCCACGAACAACACGGCCGATCGCCGCGCGGGCTACGACCCTTCCGACCCGGGCAGGACGCAAAGCTACGCCACCGAGGTCGAGTTCGATCCCTCGACGCTCGACGCCGCATCGAATGCGAAGCGGCTGGGCCTGGCGCTCGGCCTTTCCGCCGCGCAGGTCGCGCCGGTGCTCGGCCGGTTGCAGGGCGCAGCAGCACGGCAGGACACCGACATGCGCGCGATGAACAACGCGCTGTGGCCGGCGAGCTGGGGCTACTTCCTGAGCAATCTCGCGGGGCCGGACGGGAGCGGCTTGACGCCCGATCACATCGCATGGACGCGCGCGCATTTCCTCGACCATGTGCGCAGCAGCGGCCCGTATGCGAGCCTGCGTTGTGGCCGGCAGCCCTACGGCATCCTGCCCGTGACCTCGCTCGACTACTGGAAGCCGCGGGCCGGAGAGGAGGGCGCCCTGGCGCGCGACATCGTGCTCAAGGGCTTGCTGCAACAATTGCGCGATGGCGGCTGGCGTCCGCAACTGGACAACGCCGCGCGCATCGGGCGTCGCCAACCGGCCGATCCTGACGGCGACCTGGCAGACGTCATGCGCACCGACGCCGTCTCCAGCGCCTACGAAACGCGCGCCGTGCTCGGACGCCACTACCTGCAGCACCTGCGCGCTTTCCTGGGCGAAGACCTGCAAGGCAGCGGCTTCATCGCGCAGCAGGACGCCATTGCCACCGGCCTGCTGACGCGCTTGGGCATGCCGTGGCGTCCGCGCATCGCGCGTGCAGCGTATGCGGACCTGTCGTTCCGCGTGCGCTCGGCGCTGGTTCAGGCGGGCGAGGTCTCGCCATGGCGCAAGCTCGAACCCGACTTCATTGCCGCGCTGCTGGCGCAAACCAGCATCGACGCGCTCATCGCGATGCGGCCGGACCCCATCAACACCGAAGTGACGTCGAGCCTCTTGCAAATCCTGTTGCGCCATGCGCTGCTGCGCGAACTGGCACAGGCCGCGGCAATGATCGCGGCCGGTCTTCCCGGCAACGACTTCGCCACCCTGCTGCGCGACCCCGAACTCGTCGACCTCGTGACGGGTGCCGCGCCCACGCTGACGTGGAAGCGCCAGCTTGACCTCAAAGTACCGGCCATCACCGGCGACCGCACGATCCGCCAGTTCCTCGAAAGCGCAAACACCTTCGATGCCCCCGCGCTCGCGTCGCTCGGCGCCTTCCGCGACAGCCTGAACCGGTTGCGCACGCTCGACAGCGAGGCCATCCAGCTGCTGATGCAGGGCGCGCTGGACCTGGCGTCGCACCGGCTCGACGCGTGGATCACTTCCTTTGCCAGCAAGCGCCTTGCAAGCATGCGCGCGACCGCGCCGGAAGGCATTTACGTCGGCGCCTACGGCTGGGTCGAGAACCTGCGGCCGACACCTGCCGGTTCGGCGGCACCCGTCACGCCGCCCGCGGGTGAGGCGGGGCCGCTCTTCGCGTCGCCGAACGACAGCGGCTTCATCCATGCGCCATCGATGACGCATGCGGCTGCGGCCGCCATGCTGCGCAACGCACACCTCGGCGCGACGGGCGTGCCGCAGGAGAACGGCCCCTTCGCCATCGACCTCACCTCGCGCCGCGTGCGCGAAGCCAATCAACTGTTGGAAGGCGTGCGGCAGGGCCAGCCCTTAGGTGCGCTGCTCGGCTACCGCTTCGAGCGCGGCCTGCACGACCTGTCGCTGGACCGATTCATTGCGCCGCTGCGCGACTATGCGCCTTTGGTCGCGGGCAAGCTGGAGCCCAGGACGCAGCCCGTGGAAGCCATCGCAGCCAACAACGTCGTCGATGGCCTGGTGCTGCACAGCCGCTGGCGCGAGGACGGGCGTCCCATCAACGCGCTGCTGGTCGATGCGGGCGCGAGCGGCGAAGACATGCAGAAGATGGGGCAGGAACTCAACGCCCTGGGCGACGCCATCGACGGCCTGGGCGACGCGCTGACCGCCGAGGCCGCCTACCAGATGGCGCGCGGCAACACCTCGCGCATCGCGAGCACGCTGGCTGCCTTGTCGCACGGCGATGCGCCCGCGCCCGAACTGGAGGTGGCGCGCATGCCCCGCAGCGGCGTCGCGATCACGCACCGCCTGCTGATGTTGTGGAGTGGCACGCCCACCGCGACCACGGGCTGGGCGGCGGTGTCGACCTCTGCGCGCGCCACTGCCGAGCCGATGCTCAACGCGTGGGCCGCCAAGCTCTTCGGCGATCCGCGCAAGGTGCGTTGCACGGTCGAGCGCGTCGACGACACGAGCGGCGCCGTCGCCGAGACGCGCGTGCTGCGCCTGAGCGACCTGCAACTTGCGCCGCTCGACGTGGTGTACGGCGTGGAGACCGTGGCCGGCCCGCGCCGCGCCGATACCTCACCCGACGACGTCGAACTGCGGCTGCTGCATGTCGCGCGTCAGCAGCCCGGTGGATTTGCGGCGCAGGCCCGTCTGCGCATCCAGCACGCACGGCCCGCCGACCTGGCCGCCAATGAACTGACGCTGCTCGACGTGCTGGAGCATGCGCGTGCGGCCCGCAGGCTGCTTTCCAATGCGCGTGGCGCCGATGCGGAGGACCTCAATCCACCTGAACGCGCAGGCGCCGGCACGCTCGATCTCGCGGATCTGGAAGGCCGCACCGGAAAGGCCGAGAACGCGCTCAACGCCGCGCAGAAGGCACTCGACACGCTGGTCAAGAAGGGCACCGCGAGCACGGCCGATGCCTTGCGCGCCGCCATGCTGAAACTCGGAAGCTTCGGTCTTGCGCCGGCTGTGCCTGCCATTGCCGCAGGCGACGACACGGCCACGCGCACCGCACTGCTTCAGCAGGCGGCCGCCTTGCTCAAGCAGGGCAAGCTTCGCGTTGACCAAGGCATCAGCCTGCGCGCATTGGCCGCATCGACCGATGCGCGCGCGCGGCGCGAGCAGTTGATTGAAAGGATGCGCGCCGTGTTCGGTGCGGCCTTCGTCGTGTTGCCGCGCTTCGCCTGCGACGCCGCGGGTGCTGCCGAGCTCAAGAATGCACTCGCCGCATCGACGGCAACACAGGGTGGCGACCCGCTGGCCGCACACACGTGGTTCACGCGAAGCGCCCGTGTGCGCGATCCGGTGGCGCGGCTGGGCGCCTGCCTGCGCGGCGCAGAAGTGCTGAACACCGGCGAGAAGCTGAACCTGCGCATCGCGCAACTGCCTTTCGTCAACGGCGAACGCTGGGTCGGACTGCCATGCGCGCCGAACACCGAGCCGCCCTCGGGCAAGCTCTCGCTCGTGCTGCAGGCGCCCGCCACGCTCGACCCCGCGCTGCCACTGTGCGGCGTCGCCGTCGACGAATGGATCGAGGTCGTGCCGAGCCGGCAGGAGACCACTGCCATCACCTTCCAGTACAACCCGCCCGACGCTTGCGCGCCGCAGGCCGTGCTGCTGGCGGTGCCGCCGGTGCCGGAGGAGGCATGGACCGTCGCGAGCCTGCAGCGCGTGCTGCTGGAGACGCTCGACTTGGCCAAGCTGCGCGCCATCGATCCCGAAGCGCTCACGGGCACGGCCCAGTACCTGCCCGCGCTCTACCTTGCCTTCAACGCGAAGGACGACGCGGTGTCCACCGACGCCGCGGCCTTCATGCGATGAAACGCCGTACTGAGCAGGAAATGCCATGCCAGTGAAGCCCAAGCCGCCAGCGGCAGCCGCAAAGAAGGCCACGAAGAAGTCCGCGGGCAAGGCCGCGCTGCCCAAGGCGCCGCAGCCACCGCTGCCGCGCCTGCCCAAGCAGCCGCCAGAGCCACCCGAACCGCCGGATCCGCCACCACCGCGCCCGCCGCCGCCACCGCGTCCTCCTCCGCCGCCACCGCAACCGACGCCGCCGCCTCCTTCGGGTCCGAGCAGCGCGTCGATCACGAGCTGGACGCGGCTGGAGCCGCAATGCCGCGACGACGCAATGTCCAGCGGCAGCAGCGCACGCGTGTTCGATCCGCTGTGGTTCCTCGCGCGGCAGTGGCAGGTGGGCGAATTCCAGGCCGAGGACACGGGCTCACCCGTGCAGGCCCGCGTGCGTGCGACCAGTGCCATGCTGTCGCGCTGCCACCTCGGCGAGTTGAAGCACGACACGCGGGTTCAGGCGCCCGCGTACGACCCGCTGGGCATGCCGCTGGAAGTGCAGGTCGAGCGCCGCCGCATGCGCCCCGCCAGCGCGAGCGATGCGCGCATGCTGACGCTGGCGGTGGAGGCTGGCCTGCAATTCCTGCGCATGCTGGAGACACAGCCGCTGTCGAAGAGCTACCGCACGGCCTTCATCACGCGCTTTGCCCTGCAGCCGCTGCCTGCGCCACCGCCCGACGCCGAGCCACTGGACGAAGCGACCTCGCGCTTCATGCAGACCATGGTCGGCCGCGCCCCCGACGCACGCCGCCTTGCCGATGCCTTCCGCAATGGCGGCGCCGCGCAGGTGGTGCTCGACACCGCATTTAAGATCGCCGTTGCCGACCGCGCCGAGGTGCAGCAGACGGCTGCGGAATGGCTCGCGTGGTACGACGGCCTTGCGAGCGAACCCGCGGGCACCTCGACCGACGACGCATGGCAACCGACGCGGCTGGAATACGCCGTCTCGGTGGCGGCACGCCTGTCCGACAAGCCGGAAGACGAGATTGCGCTCACAGCGGCAGAGTTCGACGATGGCCGCCTCGACTGGAGCAGTTTTGATCGCAACCTCGAAGTCCGCATGGGCACCGACGGCGACCGTAAGCTCAGCAGCGTCGTCGAAACGACCGTGCCCGCGCCCGTCAACATCCGCGGCGCACCGGCCTCGCGTTTCTGGGAGATGGAAGACGCACGCATCGCCTACGGCCTGTTGCCCGTCGGCCCGACCGATCTCGCGCAACTGATGGTGATCGAGTACGCGGGCAGCTACGGCAACGACTGGTTCGTCGTGCCGCTGACGCTGCCTGTCGGCTCCTTGACGCGCGTCGATTCGCTGGTGGTGACCGACACTTTCGGCGTGCGCAGCCTGCTGCGTCCGCTCGGTGACCCGGCCCTGCCGCAGCCGTACTGGTCGATGTGGCAACTCGCTTGCCTGCGCCGTGCGGGCGAAGTGCCGATCAAGTCGCCGCAGGCCAACCTGTTCTTCCTGCCGCCTTCGCTCGGCCGCGTCGTCGAAGGCGGCCCCCTCGAAGACGTGCTCTTGATGCGCGACGAGATGGCGAATTTGGCATGGGCCATTGAGCGCAGCATCGAAAGTCCGGTGGAACAGGCAGTGCAGCGGATCGAGTATGAAACGCAGGAGGCGACGCCTGCCCCGCCCGCCGTCGATGCGAACGCGCTGCCGCGCTATGTGCTGTCATCCACCGTGCCGGGCAACTGGATCCCGTTGCTGCCGGTGCAGATGCCCGCGGAGGGCGGAAAGGTCGTGCAGCGTCTCAAGCGCGGCGCTGTCTTGCAGCCGGATGGCTCGGGAAAGATTCATCCGGCACAAGGCACGGTGCTCAATGCCGGCGCCTCACTGCTGCTGTATGACGAAGAAGTGCCGCGTGAAGGCGCGCACGTCACGCGCGCACGGCGCATGGCGCGCTGGACCGACGGGTCGAGTTGGGTGTGGACCTCGTTCCGGCGCCAGGTCGGGCGGGGTGAAGGGTCGAGCGGGTTGCGCTTCGATCAGGTGGACGAGTAACTGGCCTGCCACCCGGGAGGCCTGGATCATTCGCGCGACGCGAGATGGTCGCGCACTGCGGTGATGTGATTGCCGACCCTGGAGATGGCGTCCCGCAGTTCCGCCTCGGAGCATCGAAGGTGCATGGACCAGTACTGCAACTCCAGTTCGTCATCTTCAAGGATTCGACCGGGATCCAGTGGCTTGAAATCTTTCGGCAGGCTATCAGGCATGTCGCCTCCTCGGTCGGTTGGGGCGTACCGTTATAGGCTTTGGTGGACCGGTCTGCAAGGTGGCAGTGACAAAAGGGTTTGTTGTCCGGTCTGCAATGCATCGCCGCTGACGGTGCGGCTTCAGGTTGGAGCTGTTCCCGGTGATGGGCGCGGGATGGTTTGCGCGTTGACCCCAAAGTTCGGCAAAGGCGCCATGCGCGGACGTCCTACGTTGCCTATGTGTGCCGGGCTCTAAGATCGTTGGGCGACCTGATCGCGCGAAACAACAACACACGCCCACGGTGCGCAATTCCATCGACTTCAGTTCCTGGCAAGGCATCCTGTCGACGCTGCTCGGCCTGGTGGTGGTGTCGCTGGTGGCGGTCGGGGTTCGCCTGCTCGTCATGCACAGCGTGCAGCAGCGGCGCGAGCGGCAGAACCGTCAGATCAATGAGCGCCTGAAGACGCTCATCGCGGCCTACAAGACGCTAGGCGGATCTTTCACGGGTGAACTGGCCGTGGACCCGAGCCACCTGCGCGACCTGCGCATGCGCGCCGATGCTACGCAGGCGCCCGGCGATCCGACCACCGACGCCACGGCCGTGCACGACACGCCGGGCGCTGACCGGCGACGCCGCATACGTGACGCGGTGGAAGCGGCGCTGTCGGACGTCATCCTCCTGGGCACCGAAGAGCAGGTCGAGCTTGCTGTGCGCGCCGCCAACGACATGGTGGCGGGCCGCAGCGTTGAAACGGCAGAACTCGTCGTCTCGCTGCGCACCTTCATTCGCGACGTGCTCGATCTGGAGCCCATTCCCGGACAGCTTTCCATTCCCAGGCAGGGGCCGCTTCGTGCGGGCGCATCGGCGGCGCGCGGCGGCGCAGGGCGTGGTGGGGGACGCAGCGGGGGTGGCCAGCAGAGTGGTGGCGATGGCACTGGCATGGGGCTTCATCGCGACAATCCGTTCGACGATCATCCTTCCGCCTCATGACGAGCCCCGAAATGAAAAAGGATCACGCAATGATTGCTCGCCCCATCGCGCTCCTGACCTTGGCGCTGCTGGCAGCCGCGCAGGCTCTTGCCGCATCGCCCAGCTTCAGTTGTGCCGCACCCAAGGGCGCCGCGGAAGAAGCCATCTGCAAGGATGAGATGCTGGCAGCGCTGGACGGGGAGAACGCACGCCTGTACGGCCTTGCGCGCAGCACGCCGGGCCTGGGCACGAAGCGCATGAACGAGTTGGTCGCCACGCAGCGGGGTTGGATCAAGGGCCGTGACGACTGCTGGAAGTCGGAGGACGCCAAGGCCTGCATTCGCGACAACTACGTCATTCGCATCGCGGAGCTTCGCGCGGGCTATGCGGGCGCGCGAGCCAGGGGTGGCGTGAGCATCGGACCTGTTTCGGTGACTTGTCCGCAAGGTGCGCCGATGAAGGCGACTTTTGTCAACGTGGAGCCGCCGCTGGCCTTGCTCGCCGGTGGCGACATCAGCCTTGTGATGAGCATCGGATCCTCGGGTTCGGGCGCGAAGTACGGCGGCACGTACCCGGGCGGCGAGGGCACGTTCTGGCAGAAGGGGCCCGAGGCCCTGGTGCAATTGCCGGGTGGCGCGGAACAGCGCTGCAAGGTCGGCTCGCCGGGCTGACTCGCAAGCGCCGGACTATTGCGTCATCGACCAAAGCGCAAGGATTTGCCAAGCTGCGTCCTGAGCCATGGTTGGCCTGTCCGGAGGGGATCGAACCCCCGACCCACAGCTTAGAAGGCTGTTGCTCTATCCAACTGAGCTACGGACAGTCATGCGGCTGCAGATCAGCCGCGAAGCCCACGATTTTGCCATGCGTGGCGGCAGCGCCGGGCGCGGGCCGTGCATTCCTTGAATTCCTGATGAAGAATGGATGGCAGCCTTTCCCGCCAGGAGACGCAGATGACCGATGACGACCCGCACCAACTCCAGCGATTCGTCGCCGCGCAGAACCCCGTCTACGCCGACGTCTGCGCCGAGCTTGCTGCCGGCGACAAGGCCAGCCACTGGATGTGGTTCGTCTTTCCCCAGCTCGCGCAACTGGGGCGCAGTTCGACGGCCAGGCACTACGGCATTGCTTCCCGCGCGGAAGCGCTGGCCTACTGGCAGCATCCCGTGCTCGGCGAGCGCTTGAAGCACTGCACGGCACTGGTGCTGTCCGTGCAGGGCCGGACGGCGCACCAGATCTTTCATTCGCCGGACGACCTCAAGTTCAGGTCGTGCGTGACGCTGTTCGGCGCCATTGCGCCCGGCGAGCCGGTCTTCGGGAAGGCGTTGAAGAAGTTCTTCGAAGGGCAGGGCGATCGGCTGACGCTGGACCTGCTGGCGCAAATGCCCTGACCGTCGCGCATGGACGGTGCGGCGCTGCTACTGCGGAATGACGCGCGCCGGCTCCCCGTTGCCCTCGATGTGCACGCGCTGGCCCACGGTTTTCTTGCCGCCACTGTTGAATTCAGGTTAACGATGCATTCACTTCCGGCCCGGTTGGAAAGGCCCTCGGGTTCTTACATTCACTCCACACCCAACCACTCCGGAGACATCCCATGAAGACATACAAGATTGCAACCATCCCTGGCGACGGCATCGGCAAGGAAGTCGTTCCTGCCGGCCAGCAGGTGTTGGAGGCATTGGCCGGCGCGAGCAGTTCGTTGCGCTTTGAGTTCGAGAACTTCGACTGGGGCGGCGACTACTTCCGCGAGCACGGCGTGATGATGCCCGACGACGGCCTGAACGCACTGCGCGACAAGGACGCGATCCTGTTCGGCTCCGCCGGCGACCCGCACATCCCCGACCACATCACCCTCTGGGGCCTGCGCCTGAAAATCTGCCAGGGCTTCGACCAGTACGCCAACGTGCGCCCCACGCGCATCCTGCCCGGCATCGACGGCCCGCTCAAGCGCTGCGGCCCGGACGACCTCAACTGGGTCATCGTCCGCGAGAACTCCGAGGGCGAATACTCCGGCGTCGGAGGCCGCGTGCATCAGGGCCATCCGATCGAAGCCGCCACCGACGTCTCGATGATGACGCGCGCTGGCGTCGAACGCATCATGCGCTTCGCCTTCAAGCTGGCCCAGTCGCGTCCCCGCAAGCTGCTGACCGTCATCACCAAGAGCAACGCCCAGCGCCACGCGATGGTGATGTGGGACGAGATCGCGCTGCAGGTCAGCAAGGAGTTCCCGGACGTCAAGTGGGACAAGGAACTGGTCGATGCATCGACGGCCCGCATGATCAACAACCCGGCCTCGCTCGACACCATCGTCGCGACCAACCTGCATGCCGACATCCTGAGCGACCTGGCCGCAGCGCTCGCGGGCAGCTTGGGCATCGCACCCACCGGCAACATCGACCCCGAGCACCGCTATCCCTCGATGTTCGAGCCCATTCACGGCTCGGCCTTCGACATCATGGGCAAGGGCCTGGCCAATCCGGTGGGAACCTTCTGGTCGGTCGTGATGCTGCTGGAACACCTCGGTGAAACGGAAGCCGCGCAACGCGTGATGGCCGCCATCGAAAAGATCACGGCCGACAAGTCCCTGCACACGCGCGACCTGGGCGGCACGGCCACCACGGCGCAAGTGACCAGGGCCGTGTGCGACCTGGTGGCCGCCGGCGCGCAGCGCAAGGCTGCCTGACGCGGCGCTGCACGCGGCGCGGCCCCGACAACGCGCGGGGTCCTTTCTTCGAACGAATTCAACCCTGAGGGGACGGCGCGCCGCGCCGGCCCGGGGGTGCGGCCATCACAAGGAGACATCACCATGAACACACTCAACCTTCTTCACCCGCGTTCAGCCCTCGCGGCCATCGCGCTCGGTCTCGCTGCTTCCATGGCCGCTGCGCAAGCCTGGCCTGCCAAGCCGATCACGCTGGTCGTGCCTTTCCCGCCCGGCGGCAGTTCCGATGCGCTGGCCCGCTCCTTGACGACGAGCCTCAGCCAGAGCCTGGGACAGCCCGTCATCGTCGAGAGCAAGCCCGGCGCCGGTGCAACCCTGGGCGCCGACTACGTCGCCAAGGCCAAGCCTGACGGCTACACGCTGTTGATGGGCGCGGTGCATCACACCATCGCAACGAGCGTCTACAAGAAGCTGCCCTATGACTTCGAGAAGAGCTTCGTGCCGATCACCACCGTGGCGATGGTGCCCAACGTGCTGGTGGTCAATGCCAAGTCGCCGGTGACGGACGTGAAGGGCCTCATTGCGCAGGCCAAGGCGGCTCCCGGCAAGCTGTCCTATGGGTCGAACGGCAACGGCACCGTTCAGCATCTCATCGGCACGCAGTTCTCCGCGCTGGCGGGCGTCGAGCTTCTGCACGTGCCCTACAAAGGCAGCGCGCCGTTGACGACGGACCTGTTGGGTGGGCAGGTCGACATGTCCTTCGACACGCTGACGCCCGTGGTGCAGCACATCAAGGGCGGCAAGCTGCGTGCGCTGGCGGTGACGACTGCCAAGCGCTCGAGCGCGATGCCCGACGTTCCGACACTCGCGGAGTCCGGGTTGAAGGACTTCAACCAGGGCACGTGGTTCGGTGTGCTGGCGCCTGCGGGAACGCCGAAAGACGTGGTCGCGAAACTCAACGCCGAGATGGTGAAGATCATCCAGTCGCCGGAGTTCAAGAAGCGGATGGACGAGATTGGCGCCGAGCCGGTCGGCAACACGCCGGAGCAGATGGCGGTGCAGATCAAGGACGACACTACCAAGTACGCGAAGCTGGTCAAGGACGCGAAGGTGGCGATCGACTGACATGACAACAGCGCTCTCGCGCTGTCACAAACGGCCGTCAGGAGTTGGCTTCTGGCGGTCTTTTTCATTTCGGTTTTCCATGCGTTGGACGTTTTTTGCGACGCATGAAACTCACGTGAGAGCAGGGGAGCGGGGGCGCGTGCCGAGGACATCGGGTATTCCCCTCCGCGAATGTCCCTCGCCTTCGGCTCCGGCGGGCTCAACCCGTCGATGCAACGGTCTGCCAGAGTACCTCAGCGGGGTTGGCAAAGCCAAGTGTCTGTCTTGGTCGACCGTTCATCTCATTGGCG
>NZ_JASZYG010000024.1 GCF_030317105.1 Variovorax brevis | reverse complement strand
TGAAGGCCCTGAGATCTTGATGCTGTCCGCGGGCTTGTCAGCCTCTTCCGCTGCAAGGGTCCTGATCAGTTGGTCGAGGAACAACGGAATGCCGCTTGCCAACTGTTGCTCGGTGACGGCGCGCCGCGGCCGCTGCGCAACCTTTGACTTGCACCGTGCTACGAGTTCCTCCCGATGTTCGGAGAGAAAGTTGCGCATGCTTTGTTGGCTTCCTGGCGTTGGCCGGTTCGTTGACGAATGCAGTTCAAGGACGAACCACCTCAATCTCGCATTCTGCGGCACGGGCAAGAATTGTCTGTGCGCTACCGAACATAGCCAGGGCTTCAGCGCTCAACGGCAATCAAGTGCCACTCGTGCGATGTTCCCCTCGTGCCGTCGAGGTGGGCAGGAAGACGTCGCCCGCGTTGTCGATCTCGCCCCCCGATAGCGCGCGACCTGGCTTTGGTGATCAGGAAGATTGGTTTCCGCGCGCCGACTGCCTTGGGCGGGTGCATTGAAACGAATGTCTCCCCTCGAACTCCGAACCAGAGATGACGGGAATCGGCGCCAGGCTGCAGCGTTGGCACGAACCAGCCGCAGAGACTATCCTTTGGTTCAGTGGCTCGGCACGGGACGCCGCAAAGTGATACCTTGCAGTCAATGACCACCAAGGAACCCCTGATCGCTGTCGTGGATGACGAATCGGCCCTGCGGGTCATGCTGGGCCGGGTCCTGCGGCTTGCGCACTACCAGGTGGCTGCATTCGAGTCTGGTGAGGAGTTCCTGGATTCGCTCAACAGCCGCATACCGGCGTGCGCCATTCTTGATATTCACATGCCGGGGTTGTCCGGGTTCGAGGTGCAGTCCCGCCTTCACGCCGTGCACCTGCGCATTCCGGTCATCTTCATCACTGCCAGCGATGATGGTGCACTCGACCACTTGGGGCGCGACCCAGGCGCGGCTCGTCTGCTGCACAAGCCTTTCTCCAGCGACACATTGCTGCAAGCCGTCAGCGACGCTCTTGCGCAAGGATCAGCCCAAGACCGTTACGAAGCGTTGGGTCATCAAGACGTGAAAGTCGAGCGACCCTGATTCAACACGCCAGGGACTGCCTGCTCCGGAGGCGCTTGCAGCTGCCGCCAGACAAGCAGGGTTCCCGCCCGCAGGATCTCTGAGCGATTCGGCGGCGAACTTGCGGCCACTGCGTGGTCGACGCGAACCCACGCGAATGACTGACTGCCGTCCTGAAAATCTGACGAATGACGGGTGCTTCGCAAAGCTGCCCCTCGGCGTTTTCCTTGGTGGACGATCGGTTCGGGTTGCATCCCGTGATCCGTCGTGCTTCTGGCCAAGTCCGGCTCAGCGCGGCCCGCAGGACAATGCGCATCGTGATCGTTTTTGACATTCTTCCGTTGTTTGGCGTCGGGCCGCTGCGATTCGGCAGCGCGCGCGAAGCAGTGCGGAAGGCCCTGGGCGCCCCGCAGGACGAATCGCCTGGCCAAGTGCCAGGGCAGCAGCCGTTGATGACGGACGCATGGTGCGACGGACGCTTCAAAGTTCACTACGACGGCACGAGCGTGGCGGCATGCCGCGTCGGGATGACGCTGGATCCGCGCTTTGGGCCCCGACTCTATGGCTTGATGGTTTTCGCCGTCCCGGCCGCGATCCTGCTCGATCGCCTGGCTGCGCACACGCACATGACCCATGAGCTTGCACCGGGTGACGCCTGTGGCCCGCAGGCGTGCGTATTTCCTGCACTGGCCCTGGCGTTGTGCCGCAGCCGGCGCGAAGACACCTATTTTTCCCGGATCTGCGTTGGCAACTCCACACCTCGCAAGCGGCACGACGACTGAGGCCGGTCGACCCCATCGTGCGTGCTCCATGACGATTGCAGTCATCCATGGTCGCCAAGCCTCAGGACGGCTGTCGCTGCAAAGCGCAACGTGCTGACTGTCGCTTCATCGACTTTCGCATCTCCTTCCATCACGCTGTCGACACTGTCGCTGTTCGATGCCTCGCGGCAACCGGCCGCTTCAAGCTTCCAGCGCCGCGTCACGGCTTGCGTGTTCCGGCGCAGCGCAACCTTCGGGATCCCGGGCGAGCGCGGGTGTTTGCTGAACTGAACCGGCGCGAGGCCAAGGTCTTCATTCACCCGACCAACCCGCATTGCCTGTGCTGCCCGTGCTGCCCGGGGGCAGGATGCGGCGTCCCTTCCGCCGATAGGCTATCCGCTGCCCATGATCGAGTTCATGTTCGAGACGACCGCGCGCGGTCTTCAACCTCATCCTGTCAGGCACGCTCACGCGCTACCCCACCATCAAGATCCTCGTTCCGCAGGCCGGCGCAACGACTCCGGTCCTGGCCGGTCGCGTCGCGGGCCTGTCACCCGCATTGGGCGGCCCGACAAGCTGGACGTGCCACGCTTCTACCAAACCCTGCGCGGCCTGATGCACCGCCCACTGACCGAACACTGGCATGGCCGGCATGTCCTGGCACCTCAACAGTGCAAGATGAAAGAGCCGGTGGTCTCAAGGCACCGGGCCAGTCAAGGCCCCGGTGTTCAAATTTCCTCACCCTGGTGATTTGCACGGGCTCATGCGTCGAGTCGGCATGACATCAAGAGGGCGCGGCCTTTTCGGAGCGCTGCGCATTGACGACATACGGCGGAGTTCGCCCGCCAGCAACATCCAGCACCGCGCGAAAGGCGCTCTCCGCCAGGCGGCGCATGCACTCGTCGGTGAAGCAGATGCCGTGCGGCGTGACGATGACGTTGTCGAGCTGCAGCAGCGGATTCGACACGGGCGTCGGCTCCTCCTCGAAGACGTCGAGGCCGGCACCGGCGAGCCGGCCGCTGGCAATCGAATCATGGAGCGCGCGTTCATCGACGATCGGTCCGCGCGCGGTGTTGATCAGGTAGGCGCCCGGCTTCATCATGCCGAGCAGGCGGGCGCTGACGAGGCCGCGGGTCGCTTCGCTGAGTGGACAGTTCACGCAAAGGAAGTCGGATTCCCGAAAGAGCGTCTCCATGTCCACAAGGCGCACGCCGAGCTCCGCAGCCAGGCCCGCATCGGCGAACGGGTCATGGGCGATGCCGTTCATCTCGAGTGGGCGCGCCAGTCGAAACAGCTCGGCGCCGATATTGCCCAGCCCGATCGAGCCCAGGGTGTGCCCGGTGAGGCCGGTGCCGATGTGATCGATCTTCTCGCTCCAGCGGCCGGTGCGGGTGAGCCTGTCCTTGATGAGCACCTTCTGCGCGAGCATCAGCACGAAAGTCAGCGCCGAGGTCGCGACCGGGCGGCGCACACCGTCGGGGGCGATCGTCAGCAGCACGCCGGCCGCTGTGCATGCAGGCACGTCGATGGTGTCGTAGCCGACGCCCAAGCGCGCGATCAGCTTCAGGCGGCGATCGGACCCCGCCAGGCTCGCGGCCGTCACCCGGGTCAGCATCGCGCAGATCGCGTCGTAGCGCGCCGCCTGGGCGGGCGTGACGCCCCCCGGCTCCTGCGCCATGTATTCCCATGCGATGCCGTTCGCGTCGAGCAGGCCGAGCACCTCGCGGCCGAAGACCGGCTCGCCGTTCGAGCCGAGGACATCTGAAGTGATACCGACCCGAAATTTGCTCATCGACAAGTTCTCCTGCCCATCGGCCGGTGTTCACATTGCGGCGGTGAAGCCACCATCCACCGGCATCACCAGACCGGTGACGTACGAAGCCTCGTCCGAAGCCAGAAACACTGCTGCCGGCCCGATCTCCTGCAGGCTGCCCCAGCGTCCGGCCGGGGTCCGCTTGCAGACCCAATCGTTGAACGCTGCGTCGGCCAGCAGGGGCGTGTTCATCTCGGTGGCGAAGAAGCCCGGCGCGATGCAGTTGACGGTGATCTGGTCGGGCGCCAGCTCGACGGCCAGTTGCCGGGTCAACGCATGCACGGCACCCTTGCTCGCAACGTAGGCGCTGCGGCCGGCGCGCCGGGGCGCCATCGACTTGGCCGCTGCCTTGCACAGCACCCAGACCGAAGTGAGGTTGGTGCCGATCACGCGCTCGAAGTCGTCGCGCTCGAAGGCGCCGATCGGCGAGCGATGGTTGATGCCGGCGTTCGCGATGAGGATGTCGAGGCGCCCGTGGCGCGCGACGATGTCCGCCACGCAGGCTTCGGCGGCTGCCGAGTCGTTGACGTCGAACGCGGCCGCCTCGCCGGACAGACCTTGCGATTGCAACTCAGCCGTCCGTGTTGCGAGAGCGATGCCGTCACGGGCGTTCAGCACGACGTGGGCTCCGGCGCTCGCGAGCGATTGCGCCATCGCCCAGCCGAGCCCGCGCGAGGCGCCGGTGACGAGCGCGATCTTCTTTTTCAAATCGAACATGCCGTGCCCTCCTCTAGTGGCTGCCGCGTCCTATCCGCTCGACGAGCCCGGCATAGGCCTGCTGCAGCAGGCCGCTGTCGGTGCCGCCGGCGATCATCGTGAAGCCCATGACACGCGCCCGATCGATCCACGCATTGTCGGTCGCCATGAATCCTGCCGCCTTGCCATGCCGGCGCGCGACCTCGGCCACCCTGCGCATCGCGGCGTCGAAGCGCGCATCCTGGAACTGCCCCGGAATGCCCATGAAATTGGACAGGTCGAAGTGACCGACCCAGAGCACGTCCACGCCGTCGACCGCCGCGATCGCCTCGACATCGTCGAGCCCGCGCTCCGTCTCGATCTGCGCAATGACCATGGTGCGCCCGTTGGCCTGCGCGATCTTCTGCCCGACATCGCCGCCGAGGTAGTCGCACTGCGCGAAAGCGAATGCCGCCCCGCGCCGGCCGACCGGTGGGTAGCGGCATGCCTCGACGACGGAACGCGCCTGCCCGGCCGACTCGACCATCGGGATCATCACGCCGCGCGCGCCCAGGTCGAGCGCCCGCGCGAGCCAGGTGTACTCGCCCCGGGGCACGCGCACCATCGGCTCGATCGGCAGCCCGCGACACGAGGCGAAAAGCCACTTCAGCGTCTCGTAGCCCAGTCCCGTGTGCTCCATGTCGTAGAGGACGAACCTGCAGCCCGCATTGACCAGGATGCTCGCCATGCCCGGCGAGAAGAACTCGAAGACCATCGCACCGGCCACGGTCTGGCCGGCAAGGATGTCCTTCTTGATGGCGTTCGGTGTCATCGGTGGGTCTTTCGGTGCGCCCCGACGGGAGGCAGCGAGCTTGGGCGCGACCGTCGTTTCATGACACAGGAGAAACACTCGGTTGACACGTTCTGGCTTCCACGAAAAGATGTATACGACCCAGTCCACGGCTCGCAGAAGCCGGCGTGGGGCCACCCAGGAGACAACCATGTACTTGCAGGTATCGACCCGTGCGCTTCGGCGCGGCCTGATGGTTCTGGCACTGGCGCTGCCGGCTCTCGCTTTCGCGCAGGCGCCGGTCACGCTGCACGGCGCCGTGCAGTTCAACGACGACCACGCCTTCAACAAGTCGTTGCTCAAGTTCGAGGAGCTGGTCAAGAAGTACTACGGCAAGCCGGTCAATTTCGTCCTCCACCGCAACAGCGAGCTCGGGCTGGAGAAGGACTATTTCGCCTACATGAACCAGGGCATCTCGGTCGACTACGGCATCGTGTCGCCGGCCCACATGTCGACCTTCGCGAAGGCCGCTCCACTGCTCGACATGCCCTTCCTGTTCCGAGACCTCGACCACTGGAACAAGGTGCTCGACTCGGACGCATTCCAGCCGATCGTCGACGAGGTGAGCAAGAAGGCCGACGTGCTGATCATCGGCTACGCCGGCGGCGGCACGCGCAACATCTTCTCGAAGAATCCGGTTCGCAATATGGCCGAACTGAACGGCCTGACGATGCGCGTGATGGGTGCGCCGATCCAGACCAAGATTTTCGAGGCGGTGACGGCCAAGCCAAGCGTCATCGCCTACAACGAGATCTACAACGCCATCCAGTCGGGCGTGATCCAGGGTGCCGAGAACGAGGCCGCGGGCATCGAGCAGATGAAGTTCTACGAGGTGGCGCCTGCCCTCTCGCTGACCCAGCATGCGATTACCGTGCGGCCCATCGCCTTCTCGGGCAAGACGCTCAAGAAGCGGCCGCCGGACCTGCAGGCCGCCGTGATCAAGGCAGGAAAGGAAGCGGGAAAGTTCGGCCGCGATCTTGAATCCGGCGAGGATGCCGGGAAGATCGCCGCGCTCGAGAAGGCCGGCAGGCTCAAGACGTATCCCTTCACAGAACGGCCCAAGATGCTGCAACTCGCCGAACCTGTGAAGCAGGCTTACGCCAAGGAAGTCGATGCGGTGGCCATCCTCGGTCGCGTGAACGCGATCAAGTAGTCCATCCGATCCAGAGGCCCCGGCGCGTGCGCGCTGGCATATTTTTTTGTGCCTGCCAGGAGCCCCCGTTGAGCAAATTGATCGATGCCTGGTACAGGTTGCTGAACGTGCTGATCGTTCTCGCCGTGGTGATCCTGATCATCCCGGTGATGGCGCAGATCCTGTCGCGCTTCACCGGCCTCATCCCCCGCTACATCTGGACAGAGGAGATGGCGCGCTTCTTCTTCATCTGGATGGTGATGCTGGGCGCGATGGTGGCAGCGCGTGATGGCACGCACTTCGACGTCGATGTGTGGCCGGACCTCAAGCCACGCGCCAACGCGCTCCTGCGCTTGGTCTCGTCGCTGTTCATGCTGCTGACGGCCGTCGTGTTCCTCTGGTGGGCGTGCAATTCACGTCCTTCGGCTGGAACCAGACCTCCGAAATCGCCGACCTGCCGATGTGGCTCATCTTCATCGCGTGGCCTCTGCTGGGCGTGACCTGGCTGCTCTTCATCTGGCAGGGGTGGGTCCGGGATGTTCGCCTGCTCGTTGAGGAGCCAGCACCATGATGTCTGCCAGCCTCACCCCGGGAATGGCAGCCATCGTGCTGTTCGGAAGCTTCTTCCTGCTGCTCGTGTTGCGCGTTCCAGTGGCCGTATCCCTCGCACTGTCCTGCCTGCCGGTGCTGCTGTTCGAAGACCGGCTGTCGCCCATGGTCCTCTTCAACGAGATGTTCAAGGCCTACAACTCGTTCATCCTGCTCGCGGTGCCCTTCTTCCTGCTCACGGCCAACCTGATGAACGTCGGCGGCATCACGGACCGCCTGGTGACGCTATCGCGCACGATGGTTGGCAACCTGCCCGGTTCGCTGGCACAGATCAACGTGCTGCTCTCGGTCTTTTTTGCAGGCATCTCAGGCTCCTCGACGGCCGACGCCGCCAGCCAGGGCAAGATCTTCATCGAGGCCCAGGTCAAGGAAGGCTACGACCTCAGCTTCTCGATCGCCATCACTGCAGTGTCTGCGGTGCTGGCGGTGATCATCCCGCCGTCGATCCTGATGGTGGTCTGGGGCGGTGTGCTGTCGGTGTCGATCGGCGCGCTGTATTTGGCCGGCGTCATTCCGGGGCTGCTGATCGGCTTGGCGCAGATGCTCACGGTTCACGCGTACGCGAAGATCCGCAAGTACCCGACGTACCGGCGGGCGACGCTGCACGAGTTCTTCGCCGCTGCTGCGATTTCAGTGCCCGCCCTGATGACGCCCTTCATCATCGTCGGCGGCATCCTGCTCGGCTGGTTCACGCCCACTGAGTCGGCCGCGGTCGCTGTTGTCTACGCCGCTGCGTTGTCGCTGCTGTTCTATCGGGAGATCAGTTCGCGGCAGCTCTGGGATGCTCTGCTGGACACCGGCAAGCTCGCCGGCGTCGCGCTGTTCTGCGTGGGCACCGCGTCGGTGTTCGGCTGGCTGCTGGCGTACTACCAGATCCCGCGGGCGCTGCTGGCCAACGTGCAGTCGTGGGGGCTCGGCCTGGCTGGCGTCGGCTTCTTCGTCGCCTTCGTGTTCCTCGTGGTCGGGTGCTTCCTCGACGCGATTCCCGCCATCATCATCGTCGGCACCACGCTGCAACCGCTCACCCAAGCGGTGCACATGCACCCCGTCTCATTCGCGATCATCGGCATCGTCGCCCTCGCCTTCGGGTTGGTCACGCCGCCCTATGGCATGTGCCTGATGATTTCCTGCGCGATCGCCAAGGTCCGGCTGCGCTACGCGCTGAAAGATACGATCATCATGCTGGTGCCGATGCTGCTGGTGCTGGCGATGTTGATCATCTGGCCAGACATCGCGCTCATCCTGCCGAAGATCGTTTCTCCCGAGTTCCTCAAATGATCCACTTTTCGCGCCTGCCTGGTTTCGGTGTCGAAGCCGGGGACATCGCCCTTGCCGAACTCGGCGATGACCAGTTTGGCGAACTCGAGCGCGCGTTCTATGAGCACCACGTCCTGGCCGTTCGTTCGCAGTCGCTCAGCCCCTCGCAGTTCGTCGCATTCGCGCGTCGCCTCGGCCCGCCACAACCGCACGTCATCGATCAGTTCCATCACCCCGACGATGCCAACATCCTGATCCTGTCGAACGTCAAGGTCGACGGCCAGCCCACCGGGCTGCAGGATGCAGGATCCTATTTCCACACCGATTACTCCTATCTGCAGGTGCCCGCGCGGGCGACCACGCTGTATTCGCGCGTGGTGCCGAAGGTGGGCGGGAACACGCTGTTCGCCGACCAGCAAGCCGCCTACGACGATCTGCCGGAGGCGATGAAGCGGCGCGTCGAGCCTTTGCGGGCGATTCACCACTATGGCAACCGCCACGACCTCGACGAGCGCAGCCGCACCGCGGCGTCAGTACTCAGCGACGAGCAGAAGGCAAAGATGCCGGTCATCACGCACAGGATTGCGCGGCCCCATCCGGTGACGGGCAGGAAGACGCTCTATGCCGTCTCCGGCAGCTCGTTCGGCATCGTCGGCATGCCGGACGACGAGGCGCGCGATTTGCTCGACGAACTGGCTACCCACGCCACCCAACCGTGCTACCAACTGAGCTTTCGCTACGGTCCGGGCGACATCGTCGTGTGGGACAACGCGGCGCTGCTGCACTCGGCGACGCTCATCGACCCTGACGACGCGCGCACGCTGTGGCGAGTGACGGTGCTCGAGCCTGCGCCGGATGCGGTTGCGCCGGAGGTGCTTGCCCGGTCGTTTGCAGCGCCGGACGGAACTCGCCAATAGTTGCCCGACGAACGCGACGCCAAACTCCACAGCTTCATCAGCGCCCTGCAAAGGCGCTGATGTCACCCGCGCGCACCTCACAACCGACGTGGCGCGCAACGCAACTGCCGACGGGACTTGCTGCGAAGCAATACACGCGGCACAGTCACGTTTCCATCCAAGCCGGAGCAAAGTTCTCATGCCAAAAGCCTACTGGGTCAGCGCGTACCGCGCAGTCAACGATGCCGACAAGCTCGCCGCGTACGCGAAGCTGGCGGGCCCCGCGCTCACTGCCAACGGCGCCCGCTTCCTGGCGCGCGGCGAACCGTCCAAGGTCTACGAACTCGGCCTGATGCAGCGCACCGTGCTGATCGAGTTCGACAGCGTGGAGCAGGCCATGGCCGCGCACGACAGCCCGGCCTACCAGGAAGCCCTGGCCGCGCTGGGCGACGGTGCAGACCGCGAGATCCGCATCATCGAGGGGATCTGAGCGGAGGGAAGGCAACTTCAGACTGAGGCTGCATGAATACGCATTGAACGTCGCCGTGTGATCGCCTGGATTAACGCGCCTGAGCGGAGCAATCGATGAAGAGATTCGTCGAAGGCGAAGACCCTAGCCACGTCACGCTGCTTCCCGAATGCCTTGAGCCTGCACAGGCCATGACAACCCGGTTCGTCTTGTCGAAGCGTCTGTAGAAGAACCCAAGTTGCGATGGTCGCCTGCTATCCGCGAGGACGTCACCGCGCCGTTGCACTGTTCGAACCACCTTGTGGTCGCTATCGCCGGGCAAACGCCGAATGTCCGCGATCGCCTGTACCAGCGATTCCTCAGTGACAACTCGATATCCTGCTGCAAACGCGCCGCGACAAGGCTGCCGAGAAACGCTTCTTCAGGCGCGTGCTCACTGCCTGCCCGGAGGCACCGCGCAAGATCGTCACCGATCTACTGCGCAGCTACCCGGCGGCCACGGCAGCCGGGATCGCGGCGCGGGTGAGCGTGCGGCACGTGTTCGTGAAGGACTGTGACCGCGTGAACAACCGAGATGAAAACAGCCATCCGCCCACTCCTGAGCGCGAGCGGCGCATGAGGCTTGCGCCTGCCTGGGCTTCAAGCTTTTCTGCCTGGCTTTGGCCCCATCCGTCAGCCCTTTGCACTCAAGCGCCATCTGGTGCGCGCATCGCTCTGCCGCAAGCAACTGGCCGCCCGCATCGAAGCATGGCGCCATTTCACCGGCGTCGCCGAAAATCCGTCCGTCGCATTCTGAGCAGCGATCCCCAGACCGTTTTCGCGCTTCGCATTCACCAACATGACAAAGCCACCATGAAGAACGACAAGTACCGACTTGAGACGCTGATCGGCGAAATGATGGCCTTCAAGGCATTCACCATTGCGATGGTGGCAGTCCATCCTGCGCCCGACCAACTCAAGCACGCGTTCAACGTGGCAACCGAGCAGATGATGGCGGATTTGCTCAATTACTCGTCTGTCTCAGAGGACATGATCGAGGGCCTGCGGGCCATGACGTACAGCCTTGAGGCGCTGATCGAGCACAGGCTCAAGGCTTGATCGAAGGCACCAAGGTCAGCCGCCAGGCGCCGAAAGCGCAACCTGCCCGCTTGAACGCCTGGTGCCACGGCCGGCGCAGGCGGACGCAATGGCCCCATCCCTGTCGGCCAGCAAGCGCCCGCGCCGAAAATCCTTGCGATAGCAAAAGTCGAGCTGCGCTGGCAACTCAGATACAGCGGAGCCGGATGGAACCAGTCCGGGTGCTACTCCAATGCCTTTTGTGAGGTGCCTGATGTCGTCAGATGCCAAGCCAGGCGCCGATCCGATGACCCCTCTTGAACTGCTTGAAGTCACCGACGCCTGCAGTCATTGCTGAGGCGCAGAGTTCGCCAATGCCGATGATTCTGGCCGCGCGCTTGGCCGCTGAACCGGAGCGCACATGCTGCCTGATCTGCCTGTCACACCAGCGCATTTGCCCATCAAGCTCCCGCCAATGCTCAAACGCACGCTGCATGACCAGACGTGCGGTCGCACTGAGTTCGTTGCGCGCGTCCTCGATGACGTCGGTCAGCACCGCTCGCAACACCTTGGAGCTCTGCCAAACGCCAGCCGAACTCCGTCAGCACACCGCGGATCTGGTTGATGCAAGCGGTGCGCTCTTCCTTCAGGCTTGCTCGCACACGATGCAGACTCATCACGTCTTGTTGCTCGGCACGAAGCGCATGCTCGGCCGCGACGCCGCCTCGCAAATCGCCGCCCGCTCGTGAACCTGGATGTGGCCGCCACGACAACGGCGCTCACAGCCGCGGCCCCAAGCTGCTGGACGACCTGAAGGAAGGCGACAAGGCCCGCTTCAATGCAGAAAGGAAGGACAGCGTGTACCTGGTCACTGCCATGCAAGTGCTGGACCGGGTTCCCGGCATCGCCGTCGGGCGTCAAAGGTAGGCGATGCCTGCAGCGGCGGCGTACAGGCCGGCTCCAAACACCGCGTGGTTCGCAAGAGTACGCACACAACTCCTGACAGGAGCCGTGGAGTTGGAGCCGGCAAAGCCAGGCCCCATGGCAGGTTGCATCACAAACAGCGGCACGACCACCGTGACCAATCCAAAGACCAGCGCTGGAAGGACAGTCGGCTGGCTTGCCCAATCGGTCCCTGCGAACGCAACGAGCACGGCGGCGCAGGCGATGCCGACCCCACAATGCGTGAGCCAGCCCAGCGGGTGTTCGCCTCGTACCGGTACCGCCTTGGCGAGGGACGGATGCGCAAACCGCCCTTGTGCCATCTGCCCGACCCACCTGCCAACCAGCCGCCAATCGGTGGCGGGTACTCCGAGTCGGGAGAGGATCAGCAGCCACATATCCATGACCGCTGTGGCGATTACGCCGATGAGGACAACGAGGCCGATGCCCGGGATTGACATGAAGGTCTCCTTTTTCATGGTGCGGCGCGGTTGCCGGGCCACGCCTGCGTGTACCCGACGCGCGCACGCGGGAAGTGCCGGTCCTTCCAGGTACCCTCAGGCGACGCAGCCGCAGCTGGCCGGATCGGCCGCGGCGCAATCACAGTTGGTGCAGTCGCCGCGAGCGCAGTCGCAACTTGCGCAGTTGCAAGTGACACAGTCGCAGCTGCCGCACTTGCAGGTGGCGCACGCGCAGCAGGTCGGTTGAGCGGCACCGGAGGAAGACGCGGCAGCTGGGGTGCAGGTGGAGAAGGAAGTCATCTGAAGGCTCCAGAAGGGGTTGGTATGGCCTTGATTCTTCGCGCGAAGACCGTTCTGGACTTGAATGAAGAGGCTGGATTGGCAGCCTTTTCATTCAACTCCCCGTTGGGCGGCCCACACGGCCAGGGCTTTCGTGGCAGGCGGGTGGTCGGTAGACTGGCGGCAGAGCCGTTCACCATGCGCACACAGCCCGCACCCCGCTACCGGGGCGATTTCGTAGCCTGGACCGGCGTCTGCGGGTTCATCGGCGAAGGCGGCGGTGCTCCCATTGAGCCGCACTCGCACTACGCCATCCAGTTGGTCCTGGGCGCGCCCGCGGGCCTGCGTGTGCAGCTCGGCCGGCACGGTGAATGGCAGGCGTGTGCCGCAGCACTGGTGCCGTCCCAGGCAGTACACACCATCGACGTGAACGACTGCGACATGAGCGTGGTTCTTTTCATCGAGCCGGAGACGCCTGAGGGGAAGGCGCTCGCCACTCGCCTGCAGCATGGGCTCGAGCTCATCGACACCGACACGGTGGCGGGCACTGCAAAGCGTCTCGAAAGAGCATGGCGGGTCGAGAAGAGCTACGAAGCGGTGCAAACGGTGTGCATGCAGCTTGTTCGGGACCTGTCCGGAGCGGCGTCGAGGGAGCCGTCCGACGCGCGCGTCCTCGCTGCCATCGAGTACATCCGCCAGCGGGTCGACGGGAGCGTGTCGCTCCCCGACGTGGCCAAGGCGGCGAATCTCTCGCCAGGGCGCTTCCGGCACCTGTTTGTCGAGGAAACAGGCATGCCCCTGCGCACTTACGTCCTGTGGCGGCGACTCTTGCACGTGTGGACACTGCTCATGGCCGGGGAAAATCTCTCGGCGGCGGCGCACGCGGCCGGCTTCGCCGACTCTGCACACCTGTCGCGGACGGCGCGAAGGATGTTCGGGCTGCCGCCCTCTGTATTGCAGATGCGCGGCCCCCTGAGCTCGCAGACGCGCGAGCAACATCACCTGGCCTGATCGACGGGGCCGGTGAGCATTCCCAGGAATGCGGCCA
The DNA here is from genome assembly GCF_030317105.1 of Variovorax brevis. GTDB lineage: Bacteria > Pseudomonadota > Gammaproteobacteria > Burkholderiales > Burkholderiaceae_C > Variovorax > Variovorax brevis. Next base: position 57,469 of record NZ_JASZYG010000024.1, on the reverse strand, counting down.
GGTCCTGAATGTCGGCGGCGAACGCGGCGGCCAAGGACCCAACCGCTTTCGGGCTCCCAGAGGCCGCCGCCACCGCGATCAGCGACCGGCTGAAGCGCTTCTCGAATCAATCCCGAAGTTCTATAGTGGCCGCCCGTGAGGTTGGCTGCCTGTCCGAAGGGCAACCAGCAAACGGGCAAGCAGGAGGCGGGCATCCGAACATCTTCGAATCGCCCTGCAATGGTTGAAAGCGAACTGCCAATGAGAAAAATCTCTTCGCACAGCCGCAAGCCATTGATCGCTGACGAGCCGCTCAGGCTGGCTGGCCTGGTGCTGGCACTGTCTGCAACCGGCAACGTCTGGGGCGCGTGCGCGACCAGCGGCCTCACGGTGACGTGCGACACGGGGGTTCCCAACCCCTGGACAACCCTCATTGGCAGCGGCCCGAACACGGCTACCGCCTTCACGGTGACGCTCAATCCCGGCGCACAGATCTCCGTCAGCAACGCAAGCGCGATCAGCCTGAACGATGGCGCGATCATCACGCTCGGCGATAACACGTCGGTCACCAACAATGCCACCATCGCCGGCAACAGGGGCCTGCACGGCGCGGGCGACAACACGATCGAGTTCGGCTCCAACGGCCGGCTCACCATCGGTAACGGCGCCAGCGTCTCTGCCATCGGCACGCAGAACATCGGCGAGCCGATCAACGTGATGGGCGTGGGCAATGTCATCACGAACGATGGAACGATCTCATCGCGCAGCGGGGCGGCCATCTGGTTCGAGGACAAGATCACGGGCGGCACCAACGCCATAGACAATTTCGGCATCATCCGCACCCAGCTCGGCACGAACTCCAACGTTATCGGCAACTCGAGCAATGGCAGCGTCACCTTCACCAACCGCACCGGCGCGCGCGTGGAGGGCAGCCTCTCGTTTGCTTCCGGCAACGACCAGCTCACGCTCGAAGCGGGCTCGGTCATTACCGGCAGCTTCAACGGCGGCGGCGGCACCAATACGCTGAACCTCAGCGGCGCGGTCGGCTCCTCGGACAGCCTGCCGGGCGACATCCGCAACTTCCAGACCCTGACCAAGACGGGGGGCGGCATCTGGACCTTGACCGGCTCCATCGGCGCCAACGGCGGCGGCGTGCCGCTGCAGGTGCTGTTGAGCCAAGGCACGCTGGCGCTCACGGGCAGTAATTCGTCCTTCAACGGCAGCATCACGGTCAACCCCGCCGGCACCCTCGCCGCGCGCGCGCAGAGCCTGCCGCCGCTGGTCACCGACAACGGGCTGGTGCGATTCGTGCAGGACAACCCGGGCACCTATACCGGGCGCATTCTGGGATCGGGCAGCGTCGAGAAGACCCTCGGCGGCACCGTCACCCTCTCGGGCGCCAACAACTACACCGGCGGCACGGCGATCCTCAGCGGCACGATCCTGATCTCGGCCGATGCCAACCTGGGCGCGGCAACGGGCCCCCTGACCCTGAACAGCGGCACCCTCGGCGTCACGGCCAACGTGACGACCGGGCGCGCCACCACGCTGGGCCCGGCCGGCGGCACGCTCGGCGCCGCGGCCGGCACCACCCTGACGCACAGCGGCTTCGTCACGGGCAGCGGCGACCTGAGCAAGACCGGTGCCGGCACGCTCGCGCTTACAGGCAGCAACACCTACGCCGGCACGACGGTGATCGAGGCCGGCGTGCTGCAGGTGGGAGCCGACATCAATCTCGGCGCGCCTTCAAGCAATATCCTGTTCAGCGGCGGCACGCTGCGCACCACCACCGACACGGCGACGGGGCGGGTGACCACGGTCGATGCCGACGGCGGCACGATCGAAACCGTTGCCGGGACCGGCCTCGCCTACAACGGCACCATCACCGGCCCCGGCACGTTGACCAAGATCGGCACGGGAACGCTGAACCTGACGGCCGCCAACAGCCAAGGCGGCACCGCCATCAACGCCGGCGTGGTCCAGATCTCCAGCGACGCCAACCTGGGCGCGCCGGCAGGCCAGTTGTCGTTCAATGGCGGCACGCTGCAGACCCTCAATGGCATGACCATCGCGCATGCCACGATGCTGAATGCGGGCGGCGGCACGTTTCAGGTGGGAGGCGAATCCGGGCAGGCATCGGCCCTCGTCTTCCATAACGGCCTCATCACCGGCCCGGGCGGCCTGGCGAAAACCGGCACGGGCAGCCTCCTCCTCAACGGCGCCAACAGCTATACCGGTCCTACCGCCGTCACCGGTGGCGTTCTCTTTGTCAACGGAAACCAGACCGCCGCGACGGGGCCGATGACCGTTACCGGCAGCAGCACCCGCTTGTCCGGCGCCGGCATCATCGGCGGCGACGTGACGATCACCGGCGGCGCGGCGATCGGGCCCGCCCTCCTGCCGTTCACCCCCGCCACGCTGACGATCAACGGCAACCTGACCCTCAGCGGCGATTCGGCCCTCTTCTACAACCTCGTCGAAGCGAACGTCGCAGGCGGCCCACTGAACGACCTGCTCGTCGTGGGAGGCAACCTCACGCTGGACGGCACCTTCAATGTGCTGGACCAGCGCCAGGAATTCGGGGACCTCGGCCCGGGCGTGTACCGCATCATCAATTACGGCGGGACGCTCACCGACAACGGCCTGACCATCGGCTCCCTGGTACAGCCTCCGACCACGCCCGTCGCTCCCCTGCCGCCCTTCATCGTGCAGACCTCGATCGCTCACCAGGTGAACCTGGTCAATGCGACCGGGCTCACGCTCAACTACTGGGACGGAGCCGCCGGTCCGAAGAACGACGGCCTCATCGCCGGTGGCAACGGCGTGTGGCAGAACCAGACCGGCAACGACAACTGGACCACGGCCATCGGCACGCCCAATGCCGCCTTCAGCAACGGGGACTTCGCAATCTTTGCCGGCGCGCCCGGCACGGTGACGGTCGATACCTCGCTCGGCGCGATCAATGTCTCGGGGATGCAGTTCGCCACCGACGGCTACCAGGTGCAGGGCGGCCCGATCCAGCTGGTCGGCACGGAAGGGGTCGTTCGCGTCGGTGACGGCACTTCCGCGAGCACCGGGATGACCGCGACGGTGAACTCGGTGCTGAGCGGCAGCGCCAGCCTGAGCAAGACCGACCTCGGTACGCTGGTGCTCAGCGGCGCCAACACCTACACGGGCGGCACCCAGATCAACGGCGGCGTGCTGCAGGTAGCCAGCGATGGGAACCTGGGCGATGCCGCAGGCGCGCTCGGCCTCGACAGCGGCACGCTTCGTACCACCGCGAACATGACGCTCGCGCGCGCCACCAGTTTGAACGACGATGGCGGCACCTTCGAGACCGCCCCCGCGACCACGCTGAACGTCGCCAGCGCGCTCGGCGGTGCAGGCGCATTGACCAAGACCGGCGCCGGCACGCTGCTGCTGAGCGCCGACAACACCTACGCAGGCGGCACCACGATCAGCGCCGGCACGCTGCAGCTCGGCAACGGCGGCACGACGGGCAGCGTGTCAGGCGCCATCGTCAACGACGCCACGCTGGCGATCAACCGCAGCAACACCCTGGTGCTCGGAGACGGCATCTCGGGCCTCGGCAGCCTGGTCCAGGCCGGCACCGGCACCACCATCCTGAGTGCCGCCAACACCTACTTTGGCGGCACCACCATCAGCACCGGAACGCTGCAGCTCGGCAACGGCGGCACCACCGGCAGCGTCGTCGGCAACGTCGTCGACAACGCCACGCTGGCCTTCAACCGCAGCGACCAGTCGATCTTCGCCGGCGTCATCTCGGGCACGGGAGGCCTCAACCAGGTCGGCAGCGGCACCACCATCCTGACCGGCAGCAACGGCTATGCGGGCAACACGGTGGTGTCGTCCGGCTCGCTCTACATCGATGGCGACCAGACTGCGGCCGCCGGCCCGACCAACGTCGCGAACGGTGCCCGGCTCGGCGGCAACGGCATCGTCGGTGGAGCCGTGGTGATTGCCGACGGCGCCACGCTGGCGCCAGGCATCTTGCCCGGGACCCCGGCCACCTTGACCATCAACGGCAGCCTGAATCTCAGCGAGAACTCGATCCTGGCCTACAACCTGGTCGAGGCCAACGTGGAGGGCGGCCTGCGCAACGACCTGACGGTAGTGCGCGGCAACCTCACGCTCGACGGCGTCATCAACGTCATCGACGAAAACCAGACCCTCTTGCCGGGGGTCTACCGCCTGATCAACTACAGCGGCGCGCTCACCAACAATGGCCTGAGGATCGGCAACTTCACGCCGGATGGCAGGGCGCTCACCGGCCCCATCACCGGCTTTGCGGTTCAGACCGCGGTGAGCCGACAGGTGAACCTGGTCAGCACGTCCGGTCTCGCCCTGACGTACTGGGATGGCACCGCCGGCCCGAAGAACGATGGCGTCATCAATGGCGGCAACGGCTTCTGGCGGCGCTCGGACTCACCGAACGACCAATCCAATTTCACCGGCTCGGACGGCGCGGTCAATGCCCCATGGTCCACCGGCGGCTTCGCCATCTTCACCGCGGCGCCGGGGACCGTGACTGTCGATGCCGAAGGAGGACCGAACATCGAGGTCTCGGGCATGCAGTTCGCATCCGACGGCTATGTGATCCAGGGCGATCCGATCGCCTTAGTCGGCGGCAGTCCGGACATTCGCGTCGGCGACGGCACGGCACAAGGGGCGGGCATCACGGCCACGATCAATTCGGTCATCACGGGCGCCACGGCCTTCAACAAGATCGACTCGGGCACTCTCGTCCTGGGCGCCGCCAACACTCTCGTGGGCGGGATCAACGTCCTGGGCGGCACGCTGCAGATCTCGAGCAACGCGAACCTCGGGGAGGAGAGCGGCCGCCTGACGCTCGACAACGGCACGCTCAGGACCACGGCCGACATGCGCCTGGTCAGCCCGACGGGGACCAATCGCGCCGTGCAAGTGGGCCCGGACGGCGGCACCTTTGAAACGCAGGGCGGAACGACGCTCACCGTGCCGGGCGCGATCGACGGCACGGGCTCGCTTGCCAAGACGGGGGACGGCACGCTGGTGCTCGCCGCCAACAACATCTACAGCGGCGGCACCACGATAAGCGCGGGCACTTTGCAGCTCGGCAATGGCGGCACGACGGGCAGCGTCGTGGGCGCCATCGTCGACAACGCCAGGCTGGTCGTGAACCGGTCGGACACTTTTACCTTTCCGGGCGCGATCTCGGGCACCGGCTCGCTGGAGCAGGCCGGTCCCGGAGGCCTCATGCTCATCAACGAGAACACCTACACCGGCGGCACGACGATCAGCGCTGGCACGCTGCAGATCGGCGACGGCGGCACGACCGGCAGCATCGTCGGCAACGTGGCCGGCAACGGCACGCTCGTCTTCAACCGGTCGGATGTGGTCACCTTCTCCGGCGCGGTGTCCGGCACCGGCAGGCTCGAGCAGCAGGGCTCGGGCACGACGATCGTGACAGGTAGCAGCACCTACACGGGGGGCACCACGGTCAGTGCGGGGACGCTGCAGATCGGCGACGGCGGCACCACCGGCAGCATCGTCGGCAATGTGGCCGACAACGGCACGCTCGTCTTCAACCGGTCGGACGCAGTTACTTTCTCCGGCGCGGTGTCCGGCACCGGCAGGCTCGAGCAGCTGGGCTCGGGCACGACGATCCTGACGGGTAACAACACCTACACGGGCGGCACCACGGTCAGCGCGGGCACTCTGCAGATTGGCGACGGCGGCACCACCGGCGCCATCCTCGGCGATGTGCTCAACGAGGGCATCGTCGTCATCAACCGCGCCGACGACCTCGTCTACGGCGGCGTGGTCTCGGGCATCGGCTCGGCGATCAAGGCCGGTGCCGGCAGGTTCATCGTGACCGCCAACCAGACCTACACCGGCGGCACGACCATCAGCGGCGGCGCGCTGCAGATTGGCAACGGCGGCACCAGCGGCAGCGTGCTCGGCGACATCGTCGACAACGCCGCGCTCGTCATCAATCGCTCCGACCAGGTGGTGCTCAACGGCACGATCTCGGGCACCGGTTCGTTCGAGCAGGCCGGCACCGGCACCACGGTATTCGGCGGAGCGAATACCTATACGGGCGGCACGCTGATCAGTGCCGGCACGCTGCAGGTCGGCAACGGCAGCGTCATCGGCAACCTCGTCGGCGACGTGGTCGACAACGGCATCCTGTCCTTCAATCGCGCCGATAGCCTCACCTATTCGGGCACCGTTTCTGGCAGTGGCGAACTGGTGCAGGCAGGTCTCGGCACGCTGATCCTCACTGCAAGCAACAGCCACACGGGTGGCACCGCGATCGAGGAAGGAACGCTGCAGATCTCCAGCGATGCGAATCTGGGTGCGGCCACGGGCGACCTGCGGCTGTCCGGCGGCACGCTGGTCACCACGGCCACCATCAGCTCCTCCCGCCCGACGGTGCTCGCGCAGCGCGGCGGCACCTTCGCCACCGCGGTGGGCACCACCTTGACCATGACAGGCATCGTCGACGGCGCCGGCGGCCTCACCAAGAGCGACGCGGGCGGCCTGGTGCTGACCGGCGCCAACAGCTATGCAGGGCCGACGACCGTCACCGCCGGCACACTGCTGGTCAATGGCGACCAGACCCTGGCGACAGGGCTGGCGACGGTGCAAGCCGGGGCGAGGCTGGGCGGCATCGGCAAGCTCGGCGGCAGCCTGGTGGTGGCCGACGGCGGCACCCTGGCGCCGGGCCAATCGCCGGGCACGATCACGGTCAACGGCGACCTGAACCTGAGCCCTGGCTCGGTGCTCGACTACGAGTTCGGCCGCTCAAATGTTGTGGGCGGCCCCTTGAACGACCTCACCGTGGTGGGCGGCAATTTGGCACTCGACGGCACGATCAACGTGACGATCTCGCCCGGCGGGCTGTTCGACCCGGGGGTCTACCGCGTCATCAGCTATGCCGGCACGCTGACCAACAACGGCTTGCAGGTGGGCACCATTCCCTCGCCAACCTACAGTGTGCAGACATCGATCCCGAACCAGGTGAACCTGGTCAACACAACCGGGCTGACGCTCAACTTCTGGGACGGCGCCGCCGGCGCGCGCAACGACGGCCTCGTCGCCGGCGGCGACGGCCTGTGGCAGCACGCCAGTGGCAACGACAACTGGACCACCGACACCGGCACGCCCAATGCAGGCTTCAGCGACGCCGCCTTCGCGATCTTCATGGGCGCGCCCGGCACGGTGACGGCCGACCCTTCGCTCGGCGCGATCAATGTCTCGGGGATGCAGTTCGCGACCGGCGGCTACGTGGTGCAGGGGCAGTCCATCAACCTTGCGGGCAGCGCGGCGACGATCCGCGTCGGCGACGGCACCGACGCCGGCCTCGGCATGACGGCGACCATCAACTCGGTGCTGACCGGCAGCGCGGTTCTGATGAAATCCGACCTCGGCACGCTGATCCTGAGCGGCGCCAACACCTACACCGGCGGCACCGAGGTCAACGGCGGCGTGCTTCAGGTGGCCAGCGACGCCAGCCTCGGCGCGGCCGCGGGATCGCTCAAGCTGGATGGCGGCACGCTGCGCACCACCAGCAGCTTCGACAACTCCCGCGCGACCATCCTCGGCGCCCTGGGCGGTACCCTCGAGACCGCCAACGATTCGACGCTCACACTGAATGGCCCCATCTCGGGCGAGGGCAGCTTCACCAAGGCCGGCGACGGCACGCTGATCCTGAGCAGCGACAACAGCTATGCCGGCGGCAGCCAGGTCAAGACTGGCGTGCTCCAGGTGGCCAGCGATGCGAACCTCGGCGCGGCTGCCGGAGCGCTCGGGCTGGACGGCGGCACGCTACGCACCACCCGCAGCTTCACCAGTTCGCGAGTGACCACCATCGGCGCCGCAGGCGGCAGCTTCGAGACCATCAACGGCACGACACTCACGCTGAACGGCGCGCTGTCGGGCACGGGTGGCTTCACCAAGGCCGGCGACGGCACGCTGGTATTCACCGCCGACAACGCCGGCTACGCCGGCCCCGGGCGGATCGCCGCGGGCACCCTGGCGGTCGACGGCGCGCTGGGCAGCCTGATCGATGTCCAGGCCGGCGGGAGGTTGGAGGGCAATGGCCGCGTCGGTGGCATCACCAACAGCGGCGTCGTGGCGCCCGGCCGGAGCTTCGGCGTCCTCACCGCTGCGGGCAACTATGTCGGCAACGGCGGCCGGCTCGAGATTGAGGCGCAGCTCGGCGGCGATGCTTCGCCTGCCGACCGGTTGGTGATCGGGGGCGGCACCTCGGGCGGCACCCTGGTCATGCTGCTCAACCGCAACGGCCCCGGCGCGCAGACCGTCGAGGGCATCAAGGTCATCGACGTCGCCGGTCCCTCCGACGGAAGTTTCACGCTCGAAGGCGACTATATCTTCCAGGGGCAGCCGACGGTGATCGCGGGCGCCTACGGCTACCAGCTGCAAAAGAACGGCATTGCCAGTCCGAACGATGGCGACTGGTATCTGCGCTCCACGCTGCTCGAGCAGCCGGACCGGACGCCGCCACCGCTTTTCCAACCGGGCGTACCGGTCTACGAGGCCTATCCACAGACCCTGCTGGCGCTCAACGGCCTGCCCACGTTGCAGCAACGGGTCGGCAACCGGACCTGGATCGGCGACCGTCCCGATGGCCGCGGCGCCTGGATCCGCACCGAGCGCTCGAGCGATCGTCCAGATGGGTCGGTCTCGACCAGCATGATGGAGCGCAAGACCGACCGCTGGGAAGTGCAGGCGGGCATCGAGACTGAGCTGGTACGCGACGGCCAGGAGAGCGTGCTGATTGGCGGCATCACCGCGCACTACGGCAAGGCAGACACCGACGTCCGCTCGATCTATGGCGACGGCACCGTCAAGACCGAAGGCCATGGGGCGGGCCTCACGCTCACCTGGTACGGCCCGCAAGGCGTGTACGTCGATGCCCAGGCGCAGATGTCCACCTTCCAGAGCGATCTGCGCTCGGTCACCCTCGGAAACCTCGCCAAAGGAAACGACGGAATCGGCAAGACGTTCAGTGCCGAGGCCGGCCAGCGCATCCCCGTGAATGCCAACCTGAGCGTCACGCCGCAGGTCCAGTTGCAGTACTCGAGCGTCGACTTCGACCGCTTCACCGACCCGGCGGGCGCAGTGGTTTCCGCGAGCAGCGGCGACAGCCTGAGAAGTCGGCTGGGGATTTCGCTCGATCGGCAGGACCGCTGGGCCGGCAATCGTCGCAGCCATGTCTATGGCCTGGTCAACCTCAACTACGAATGGCTCAACGGTACCCGCGCGGATGTCTCCGGCACGCCGATCATCAGCCGGGACAACCGCTTGTGGGGTGAGTTCGGCCTGGGCGGAAGCTTCAGCTGGGTGGACAGCCAGGTCATTCTGTACGGAGAGGTTTCGGTGAATACGCCGATGCAGGACTTCGGCGATCATTACAGTGTCAAGGCAGCGGTCGGCGTTCGCATCGGCTTCTGACCGGGGTTCCGGCCCGCCTGCGCACAAAGCTGCATGCAATCGAATTTCGACTTCGCGAGTCCCCAAACCATCGACGAGGCCGCCCGACGCTCCCTCAGCCTGACCAATGAGCCGCTGCCCGGCTGCTACAGGCCGCGCTTTCACGGTGTCCATCACGACGACGCAAGTCGAGACCGCCAGGAAGGACCTCAAGGAAGGCTTCGACGTGATCGTGTTGGACGCCCGTTGCTCGCTTGATGCCCTGCAAATACCAGCTCGGCAAGAGAGTCGGCCAATTCCTTGCTTTCGCCGAAGAAGAAGGCTTCGTAGAAGCGCTTGTCTTTCACGCCGCCAACGGAGGCAGCGAAGGTGTTCCACCAATCGGTCACGCGCGCGGTAGTCATCCTGTGCGGCCGTACGTTTGAGCAGAGACGCATGCTCACCGAGGCAGCGCCGACAGGATAGCTGTCGCTCGTGGCCGACTGCTCATGGCCAATCGTGTTGAAAAACTCGTTTGCGCGAGGACGCGGGTCAAGGCCCGATTGCATGTCGCAGCGCCCGTGTGATGCATTGATGGCCGTCAGAGCCGCGCACAAGGGTTCTGACAGGATTCCCATTGAGGCGGGTCCCGAGGAGCAGTCAACGCCTGGTCGTTGGCCCCTGGATCGAAATCGCTCAAGGGACAGCGTTGATTCCGAGTTTTTCAACACAATTGGCCGCGAGCACCAGTTCGCGGCCGCGCTTGAGGACTGAACCGCTCCGCTCGCGGTAGCCCGCCGCTGAGCTCGGCGCGGAAGGCAAACATTGCGCCCCTGTCCATGTTGCGGAGCGAGGCCATCGGCCTCGTTCTTCGACAGGAGCACGACCATGACCCCAGCGACACCCGCGGTCCCTGCGTTGCGCCAACGCATGCTCGACGACATGCGCATGCGCAAGCTCGAACCCAAGACCCAATCCACCTGCATTCGCGCGATGCATCTCGCCGGCTTCCTGCAGCTGTGGCGCGACGATCCGGGTGAAAGGCTTCTCATCCTGATTTGACGCGCCGCAGGCATTCCGCGGGTTCCTCCCGCAAGGCTTGTCCGGGCCAAACGCCGTTCACCTTGCCCTGCTCCACGCGGGCTTCGAGAAGTCGCACACGCCCTGCGGGAAGATGCCTTGCAGGTGCAGCTTCTCCGGGCCCGTGAAGGCCACCGGCGCGCAGTCGGCGTGGCGCGGGAGTCTTCGGGTAACGCAGGGTCGTTGGGAGAGTGATCGCCGAGTCCGCTGCGCGCAACGCCCACCCCCTCCCGCAGGCAGGGGGACAGACAACCAACATGGACCTATCCTGACGGTTTGGTGTGAAACCACTCTTGGGTCCGAGATGGCCGGAGGCAGGTGGTTTCGCGAAGAGACATACAAGCAATGGTCACAAGCACCGCGAGGCGGACAGCTTTGCATTGCTTCCAAGGATGAGTTGGAGGTTTGGTAAGCATGCAGCAGTCCGAGCGAAACCTGGATCGGTTCCTGGCGTGGCTCAGAAGCGAGGGGCCGGAAGCGGCCTTGCAGTACCTCAATAGCGGCGTACCGCATCGCTACAGCGCAATCTACAGATTCGAAGGAGAGCTGCTTCGCAACGTGGCCCTCCATGACAAGCGCAGGCAGATGCGTCCACAGTTTCTGATTGCTGTACCGTTCAAGCAAAGCTTCTGCCAGTTCGTGCGCAGGGACCAAGTCTTTCGCACTGAAGATTCCGCAAGCGATGAGCGTCTCGCAGGCCATCCCTATCGAGGTGTTGTCGTCTCCTATCACAGCGCTCCAGTCTTGAACGACCAAGGGGCCTTGTGGGGAACCATGAGCCACTTCGACATGGGCCGCCAACCGCTGCCGGAACCGGAGTTCGATCTGCTTCGAGAAGCAGCGTTGGCGCTTGGAAGTTTTGTTGCGCATCTCGTCGAGTGACCGCGCGCTCCCCCTTGTCGGGCGGGATCCTGGCATCGCCTGCGGCCTCGTTCCGCGCTGGCTGAACGATCGAGCCATCGCGGATTGATCGACCGGCAATGATGATCGCCAGGATGACCATCGGACCTCCGCAGTGGCGGCAGAAGGAGTTCGGCCGCCCGGATGCCGGCGCGGCTGCCGCGCGAGCCGTTCAGTCTGCCGCCGCGAAGGCTCTGCGCCGCGCGAATCATGACTGGTCGCTGCCACTCGGGTCGACATGCCGGGATTTCCACCATGGGCATTGCCGATGATCCAGAGCGTGCATGGCGACTTCGAGTGGATGGGCTGCGACAACGGGATCCCGTGCATCACCTGGATCTCCCCTTCGATAGAAATCCAGTTGCCGTGTCCGCGCTTCGCGCGACTGCGCGAGCATGCCCTGAACCGTCTTATTGATCCGGTCCCGGGAGACGCAATCGCTCGTCAATGCCCTGCGTCGTACCACGACTGTGCCGCATGGTCTCCATGTCATGTGTGAGCGTCTCGTTCTGTCCGCGCAAGGTGGCCACCTCGTCTCGAAGCTGCTCGATCTCGTTGGCAAGGTCGAGCATGCTGCGACGAAGCTGAGCATTGTCTTCATTGGTTCTGCTGATCTCTTGCGCCGAGCGCTGCCGAGAAGCTTCGACCCTTTGCCGCAATTCGATGGCACTTGCGGTCGAGACGGCAAACAGGCCCTGCCCCAGGGTGCAGCCCACGGTGCACGCCGCACTGGCGCTGATCAATGCGGCGCCCATCAAACGGGAAAGCTCGGCCCACCCAGAGTCACCATTCGGCAGGCCGAGCGCGCCAGGCGCCGTTGCCGAGGTTTCCATTTGCCCATCTTATGGGGGCGGCCCGGAGTCGCTGAAACCGGCCGGCATGTCCCTGGGGAGCTGTAAAGATTTGCGGTGCGCCCCACTTCTGTTGGCTGCCTGTCAATCACGGGCAATCCGCCCGTGGTCCACGGCGTCAGTAGTCGAACTGGGCGTCCGCACTACCAGGGCCGATTTTCCGCATCCGGGCGTGAACCAGGCGGTGGTTGAGGTGCTGCTGACCGCCCGTTTGCGCACACGCTGTCCCCGATCATGCGTTGACGCAGCGGGGTAATTCCCGAGGTGATCGTGTCCATGATGGCTGCTGCGTTGATGTCGGGGCGGAACTGCCTCGCCGCCAACGATGGCGGCAAGCGGGTCACGACAAGTGCATGGGGTGCGCGAGGCGCATGGCGCGAAAATAGGAAGGGACTCTCCCTCCTTCCAGTGGTGGTGCTGAATCGCCACGATTGAGCTTGCGATCATCCATCGGAAGCCATTAACAGGAGAATCCCGAACGAAGTGCGCGCACCAATATCGCGGGCAGGTGTCGACCTTGCCATGCAAGTCATTCGGGTTCACGCGGTGGACACCTCGCGCCGACGTGTGGTCGCGCGAGCGTTCAAGCGCGATCAGTTCTTCGCATGGCGCGCACAACTGCCTGCTGGTTGCGATGGAAGCGTGCTCGAGCGTGCACTACCGGGGTCGCAAGCTGCGCGCGCAAGGGCTGGACGCCCGACTGATTGCGGCCCACTTGGTCACCCCAAACCGCAGGAAGGCAGGAGTGGAAAAACGCGATGCGACTGACGCCGTGGCGATTTGCGAGACTGCGTCGCGACCGAGCATGCGCTTCGTTGCCGATCAAGACGTCCAAGCGACAGGGCGTGATGGGTCTGCACCGTGTGCCTGCGGCGCGTCAATCAGGATGAGAAGCCTCTCACCCAGATCGTCGCGCCACGCGCCGCGACTGCGACAACCGATCAAAGATGCATTTGACAGGTCAGACCGGCAGCTGGTGAACTCGATCAGCCTTGCACGGCGGCAATCGGGCTCAACCACGTCGCGCGAATGGAGCCCGGCTGAGCAGCAAGGCCGTTTGCAGCTTCGCCGTACCGTCCACCCAGGATCGATCAGAAGTCACCCGGCCCAAAAAGCGAATCCGGATTTGGTGTGGGCGCGGGCTGTTGGGCGGTCATCGCCACGTGCCCGCGTGCGTTGCCAAAGCCACTTTGCGCACGAACGCGGCGGGCGAATCCGGCTGCGTGGCGTTTTTTTCAACAGGCCATGGAGGTCGCGCTGCAAACGAGCAGGTGCGCAGACACGGCTTGGCCGCATGGTGGTCCCAGACGCAACCCGCTCGCGGCGCGCCAAGTCGTCAGGCTTGCGCGCCTTGACATCGAATGGTGCTTCGCCCAAGCCGGAGCGGATCGGGTCGCGCACGGCTTCGGACTCGTTGGCGTAGACCTTGTGCCCCACCTGTTCGCCAACTGTGTGCCAGGCGCCCTGGACTGCGTCCGCGGCGTGTGCGTCCACCGCCATGAGGCGCGACTCGCCAACGTCGTTCGCGAAGATGACCGCAGGCAAGCCATGGTGCGCTCCTGCAAGCGAGCGGACCACCCTGCCCTGAACGACGCGGCCGGGATGTGGGACAACCCGGGCGCCCGCTGCGCTCGGCGGGCTACTCCACCCAAGCTTTCACGGCGCTCATCGGGTTGCACGTATCCCAAGGGCTCCGGCAGGGGCGAACCCGCTACGCCACAGGAGCCTGCCGAAGCCATAATCTTCGCCATGACGTCCGTCCAGGTCCTGGACGCTTTCTCCAAGCTACTGAAGACAAGAGGTCTCGCGGGTGGCCTCGCCTGGCTGAATGAGGGCGTGCCCCTGCGATACACCGCGGTCTACCGTTACGCCGGGCTCATCCTGAAGAATGTCTGCCTGCACGACGCCTTGGGCAAGCGGCGGCCGTCCTTCCTGACGGCGATGCCCCTCGACAAAAGCCTCGCCCAATATGTCCAGCCCGGCGAGCCGTTCCGGACACAGGATTCGACGCGGGATCCCCGGCTTGAAGGACATGTTTATGACGGCATCCTCGTGTCGTACCACGGCACCGCACTGGTGGTGCCAAGCGGCCATGCCTGGGGCGTGATGTGCCACTTCGACTTCGCCCCGGTCGCGCTGGCAGACAGCGCCTTTGAACTGCTGGAGGCCGTGGCGCCGATCGTGGCCTCGTTTGCCGTGGACCCCCATCGGGAGCCTTGAGGCGCCAGGCACCACGCCCGCGCTGGCCGGTGCGCCGGCCGCTGGCTGGCACGCAGACTGCACGGCGTGCACCCCCGGTGTGTCCATCCAGCGTCCGGGCCCCGAGACGCCTTCTTGTAATGCGCCCTGGGCGGGCTTGCGGCCTTGGCCGGACATGCCCGCTGGAGGTGGGAGCCGGCGCCCGAGGATGGGTTGCTTCGGCGACCGCCTTCGCCACCTGCGTCCCAGCGCACGCCCGCCGGCCAGCGGCGTGGGCATGGTGGTTCGCAGCAAGGTGGCGCAGGCCGGCAAAACCGCTGCAAGTGCCGGCGCCATCCCGGCACGCTCGTCGCCCTCCCTCGCGGAGGACTTTTTTTGGGGCCGGCGTCCCCCGCAACGGGATCTCCCCGAATGGCGATCGGCGGTCCCGCCACGCGCTCCCCGATGCGCTGGCCGTTGTGGCGTCTCTACAGGAGGCGCAGGGTGGCGAAGGCCAGCACCACGAAGATCACCACGATGAAGATGATGTTGCGCCATATGGACGGTTCACTGGAACCGCGATGGCCTGCCCCGCCCGGCAACGAGGCGTATTGGCTGGGCCGCTCGTCGCGATCGGGGCGATCGACCCACCAGCCGGTGTTGTGTTCTGTGTCATCTGGCATCCAGAAAGTGTAGCCAGCAGTACTACTCTCCTCGCCACAGCCCTGTGACATCTGGCCGGATCCGGGCAGAAATCTCATGGGCTCCGGCAACACTTGCGGGCCACTGCGCGGCTCGCCTTGCTTGATCCCGGCCTGCGCGTCCGGAGATCCCGGGACGAGCTGTCCGTGGCACCACGTTGCGCTGTGCAACAACAGCACACGCAGCGCACCTCGGGAGGCTGTCCGCACAGAAGGCGCCTTGGGCCCTGCCCTGCCGCCGCGCACGCCCCCACCCACCCGTCCTGGCCACTCCACCCGGCAGCCTGGCATGCCTGGCCACCGTCCGGCGGCGCGTCGCCCGTTCAGGGATCCGATCGCGGGCTGTCGCCGTGCCCCGACTGCCAGAAGCGCCACCAGGGCCGCTGCGCCTGTGGCGGCGTTTCCGGCGGCAATGCCTGCAGCTGGCTCGCCCGCGCACGCCGTCTCACTTCGACCTCCAGCGCGTGAGCGACCCCGTTGGCATCCTTTTCTCCACGCAGCGCCCGGCCGCGCCAAGCGACGGCCAGGGTCTGCAGTTCGTCATCCCCGACTTCAGCAAGCTGCTCGGGCGTAGGCAATTCAATCATCAGTTGTCACATCGAGACCGTTCAGGCCGACAGTTTGCACCTTTCCGGCATCCCCCGGCGCAACCCCACACCTCAAGGATCCGGTTTGCTCGCCTTTCAGGCCATATGGCAACGGCAGGAGACATGGGGCACATCCCTGCATCCTGTCCGCGCACGCCCAACGCCAAGCCACGCGCGGCGAACGCGTCGGCCCCGCTGGAAACGTCCGTCAAGGCCAGATGTAGGCGCTCACTGCCCAATCGCGTTTCTTGAAGAAGCCAAAGCCTGACTTTCAATCCCGCGGCGCCCGCATTGCGTTGTGTTCTCCAAAACAGTCTCATCGGAACCGTCCCGAATTGCAGTCGAACACCGGCAGTCGCCGTATTGAAAGTTTCCGTGAAACATTCTGTCGCATCGTTCCTGATGTTTTAAGAAATGCGATTTTTCTTTTCGTGACAAGGAGTTGCATTCGCCGCGTTGCGGCCGCGCCTAAAAAGTTTCACGCCATTGCAGCAAAAAGCCGACGACCGTTCCAGACAGCGCTATATTTGGTTAATACGTAACCATATTCAATTGCCCGGCCTTGCTTTCTGCCACTGATCGCACTGAATTTCCGTCCGATGCGTTGCCCGATGCGGCCAATGCAGAGACCACCGTCTGGCCCCGGGTGAGCAGCATCGCAGACCTTGGCCGGATCCTGGTGATCCTTCACGGGGCGAGCGCGCCGTCCGAAGCGACGCTGAAAAAGTGGAGCGCCGGCGGCGAATTCAGGGATTGCCGTGCCAGCCCCCCGTTGGCGCCGGATACCGAGCCCCCCGCGAACCGCGCTGCCACCAGCTATTCAAAACCTGGCCGGCCCGGCCTGCAGCTGCTCACGGACAAGGCGATCGCCCGCGTCTACGAGCTGTGGCCGCAACTGGCCGCCTCCGATCCCCGCGCGGTGTTCGAAGAGGCCGTCGCGCGGACCGCCCGGCAACTGGCCGCGGCATTGGGCCCGCTGGTCCACGAGAAGGCCGCAGCGGTCGCGCCGCCGCCCGGGGCGGCCAACGCCAGTTCGGCCCATGGCCCCGCCTCCCCGCAACCTTCGCTGGCCGCCTGGCAGCAGCGCGTGGAGCACACCCTCACGACCCTTTCGGAGGACGTGAAGGAATTGCGACGCGAGATGGCCCAGTTCTCCGCGATGCGCAACAACCTGATCACGCGCCTCGACGAAGTCGTGGCCCGGTCGCGCGAGACGCTCCTGCACGCGGGGCGTTCCGATGGCAGCGGGCATGACCCGGTCGTGGAAGCGCGCCGCGACCGCGACATGGGCGTCATCAAATCGACCATGGAGCAGATCGTGTCGGCACTCGAGCGAATGGAAAAATTGAGCTGACGCGGACCGGGCGCGCCGCCCCGGCAAAGGGCCGCTCGCGCGCAATGTTTCACGCCCCACCAAGGCATGCCAGCGACGCTTCCGGGTCATCGTGCGGGGCCGCTCGCAACTGCAGTACCGTACTGCACCCTGACAAGCGCCGCGCGCGCCAACCCCCATACGCGCCGGGATTCTCAAAAACGGGGAATCGAGGCCGCCCCGTGTCCGGTGCAGTACCGTACTGCACATCCGCAAGCATCAGCGGCGCGACCGTTCCCAGCACAAGTAATCTCGCGCAAGTGATCCGCTGCGACATCACGCGCTGGAGGGTGCAGTACCGTACTGCACTGCGATGAACCGTTGAATTTTCGAAGCCAGCACCTCCACGCGGGCGCGACGGTCGCGATTGCGCACACGTCATGCACAGGTCGGCGACCTGCCAAATACGCGCAGTGGGCGTGCAGTACCGTACTGCACGCTGGCGGATGCCCCGCCAGCCACGTCCGGGTCCGACGGAGTGGATTTGACTGCCTTGCTTTCCAGGGCGACGGATCGACGGACGCCACTGCACTACCGTACTGCACCCCTGCCGAGTCAGCCCTGCATGAACGTGAATCCGCGCCCACAACGAACCGGGCCTTGCCATCCGGGAGTGCAGTACGGTACTGCACGCCCGGCCAGACCGCCTTCAGCCGCTGCGGCCAGGCCCACGCGCACGCGCACGCGCACGCGCACGCGAAGGCTCCTTCTTTCTTGCCGCCGCCTTCTCCAAAGCGATGAAGTCTGCTGCAGTACGGTACTGCACCCCGCGGGCACCCCCTTCGTGACAATCGATGTTGCCCCAACAACGTGCCGCACCGCGCCGTCCGCAGGTGCAGTACGGTACTGCACCCGCCCGCACCCCAAAAAAAGAGCGCCTCGCGGCGCCCTCTTCTTTTCCATTTACCTGTTCCGACCGCCGGCTTCACCCGGCTGCGACAAAACGCTCCAGCCAACTGGCCAGTTCCCGTTGGCGTTCCGGGGTCAGACCGCCATGGATCCGGATGGTGCCCCGCCCTTCCCCCTCGATTTTCAGGGTCGCAACCGTCTTGCCATCCCGGGCGAACGCCTGCACGGTCGCGGCCGGTGGCAGCTGGACGGCCACTTCCTGCGGCGACGTAAGCGCCGCAAAGATTTCCTTCGCGCTCATGCTGCCGCGCTGCGCCGCGATCCGCTCCGCCCGCGCCAGCACCCCGGCCGGATCATTTTCATAAGCCGCCTTCAGGGGCGCCGACCAGCGGAACTGCAGGTCCAGCGGCGAGGCAAAGGCCTGCAGCACCTTGTCCGGCAGGCGCGCCAGCACCAGCGCCCTGGACAGGTTGGTCGAGTCCACCCCGATGGCAGCGGCCAACTGACGCAGGGACGGGTACAGGCCGCGGTCCAGCGCCCGCGCATACATGACGCCCTGCTCCCAGGCCGACAGGTCCGCGCGTTCGCGGTTCTCCCGCTCCATTTCCACGAACAGCGCCTGGTCGTCCAGGTTGTCGACAAAGGCCAGCACCGGCAGGCCCAGCTGCAGGCAGGCCTCATGCCGGCGATGCCCGAAGACGATCTCGAAGGCCGGGCCCTCGCCCGGATTGACGATCGCCCTCACCTTGATCGGCTGGACGTTGCCGCCCGCCTCCTTGATCTCGTGCTTGAGCGCCTCGAACGCCGCATTCGTGAAACTCGACTCGTGCCGGTTGGCGTAGTCACTGCGCCGGATCCCCTTCGGATCGAGCAGGCGCGTGGCCTTCGCCCCCTCCCAAGTCTGCAGCTCCTCCACCGCATCGTGCAGGCGCCCTTCCAGTTCCGCACTCCTGGCCGCCTGCTCCCGCAGCTGTTCGTTTTCCCGCAGCAGCTCCGAGCGCTGGTCGTTGGCCAGCGCCATCATGGCGCCCGGCGCCGTCTTGGGCCGCGCCGCCTCCGGGTTCGGCGTCGCCACCGGCATCAGCGACGCGAAATCAATCCGGGAAGCCTTGTCTTTGAGTCCCATGTCAGACCACCGTTTCAAGAACCTGCCGCTCCGCCACCTGGCGCGCCCACACAGCTTCGATCTGCTGCTCGATCAGTTCGCACATCC
The DNA here is from genome assembly GCF_030317105.1 of Variovorax brevis. Classification (GTDB taxonomy): domain Bacteria; phylum Pseudomonadota; class Gammaproteobacteria; order Burkholderiales; family Burkholderiaceae_C; genus Variovorax; species Variovorax brevis. The sequence continues at coordinate 38,321 of NZ_JASZYG010000024.1, read as the reverse complement.
GGTCGTAGGCGACGCGGGCCCGCGAAAACGTCTTGGAGTTCACCGACCCGCGCGGCAGGTCATAGACGGTCCCGAACTCGGCACTGGCCGTGGCGGCCACCGAAGTCTTCGGGATCTCGATCGGCAGCACCTTGTCGCCATACCCTTCCAGCACCCACTGGCGCACCACCGAACTGGCCGTGTCAGAAGCCTCCACCCGGGACAGCAGGACATCGATGAATTCGAAGCTCTTGTCCTTGCCGCGACTGCGCACGAGCTGGTTGCACAGGTCGGAAAACAGGTCCCAGAACTGGGCAGAACTGGCAAAGTCCAGCGCCGACGGGGGCAGGGGCATGATCACCCCGTCGGCCGCCATCAGCGCGTTGATCGTCACATAGCTCAGCGAGGGCGGGGTGTCGATCACGATGACGTCGTACTGCTCGCGCGTCAGGTCCAGGCCGCGGTCCAGCACCCGCCAGAACTCGAAGCCGGCATCACGCGCCTGGCGCGCCGGCAGGTGAAATTCCGCGCCGTAGAGGAGGGGGGCTGCGCAGACCAGATCGATGTTGGGCCAGTAGGTGGACCGGATGGCGTATTGCAGGTTGTCCTCGTCACCCGTGAACAGCGACATCGCCGTGTGTTCGGTTTCCACCTCGGCATCGGGCAGCACGCCAAAGAGGGTGGTGGCCGAGCCCTGTGGGTCGAGGTCCACCAGCAAGACCCGGTGCCCCCGCATGGACAAGCCCTGGGCGAGGGTGACCGCGGAAGTCGTCTTGGCCACGCCGCCCTTGAAATTGGCCACCGTGATCGTGATGCCGGCCGCACCTTCCGGGCGCAGGTGCTCGGCGCGCAACTCGCGCGCCCACACCTGCGATTCGGCCATCGTCCACTCCCGGCTGTTGCCATGGATCTCGCCGGTGGGCAAATCCCCGCGCGTCAGGCGATAAGAGATCTTCGACTTGTCCACCCCGCACAGCTCGGCCAGTTGCACCGCCTTGAGCCTCGGTGCAGACTTGGCCGCCGTCGGGGCCAGCATCGCCGCGCGTATCCGGTCCATCATGCCGGCAACCCTGTGGGCCTGATGCTCGATGTCCTCCAGGTTCTGACGTCGGATGGTTTGCTTGATGTCCACGGATTCTTTCTTGGAAGTTTGAGTGTCATGCGATTATGCCCATGACCCTTGAAAAAACGAAGAAACGTGCGCGTCTCTCAGAAAGCGCCCGCCCGCGCCGTCGTTTTTTGCCGTTTTTTCCTTGCTTCTCCCGGGATTAAGAGAAGGACTTGAATACCTTAATAAGATTAAGGCCCGGCGCAAGAAAGAAATTCCTGTTTTAAATCAACAAGTTACAGAGTTTCTCTCGTGCCATTTGTCCGACTCCGCATCGAAAGTGTCCAGCTTCTGATCGCTTGTGTCCGGACTTCCATCGCTTCACGTCCAGCGCCTGATCGCGCTGTTCAAGACTTGTCCACAACCCCAAAACCGGGCCGAAACGGCGCCTTTGGGGCGATATGGGTGAAGTGTCCCGCTTTCCATCGCCCCAAAACAAGGCGGAAAAGCCGTCTCGACGACCATGTGTCCGGGTTTTAACCGCCCGCCGGCCGGTGCCACCACGCGCAACTTTCTCGAACTGTCCAGCTTCTGATCGCCTTTGGCGGCTCCGATCCCGTCCTGGACGCGCGGCTGCCTCCCCTCCGCAGCCCTGCACGGTCCTCCGGCTTGTGTCCAACGCCGTTTGGACATACGATTGGCCGCCCATGAACCTTCCGAAGACCGTTGCCCATTCCGGCACCGACGATGCCCTCGAGCTGCGCAAGCCGCACGAGATGATCGTCATGATGCCGCGTTCAGCGCGCGTGACGCTGACCGGCCGGCGGATCTACACCGCGCTGCTGCAAATCTCGCAGACCCGGCTGGTCGACATGCCCGCCATGCCCGCCGCGGACTTCATGTTCGAGGCGCCGCTGGCTGCGGTGCTGCGCACCACAGGCTCCAGCGGCAGCGAACGCACGGCCGCCAAGCGCTACCTGCTGGAGATGCGCAGCCTGGAGGTCGACTGGGAGTCCACGGCCCCGGGGGACGGGGTCAAGTGGCGCGGCTTCTCGATGCTCTCCGAAGTCGCGCTGGAAGTGCGTCGCGGCGAAAACTGGGTCAGCTGGTCCTACCCGCCCACCATCATGTCCGCCCTGCGCGAACCCCAACGCTGGGCGACCATCGACCTGGAAGTGCTGGGCAAGCTGGGTTCGTACACGGCCGTGGCCCTCTACGAGATCTGCATCCGCTACCGCGACAACCCCAGCGGGGTGACCAGCCGCAAGCCCGTCAACTGGTGGGTGGATGCCCTGAGCAATGGCCCCGGGCCGGAGCGGCGCGAGTGGCGCAAGTTCAAGAACGAGCGCGTCAAGGACGCCATCACGGAAATCAACGCGGAAACCGAGCTCGAGATCGAACTGATCGAGCACAAGCAGGGCAGGCTGATCCATGAGGTGCAGTTCGCCGTGAAGAAAAAGCGGCTGGCGCCCGCACCCCGGCCCGCGAACCTGGCCCCGGTGGATGCCCATCTGGTGTTTCGCGCCGAAACGCTGGGCATCCGTGAAATCAAGCTGGAAGGCCTCATCAAGGAGTTCGGGGACGACCGGGTGCGCGAACAGATTGCAGTGCTCGAGCGCCGCGCCGCCAGCAAGAACCTGCGTTCGATCGAAAACGCCTTCTCCTACCTGCGCTCGCTGCTGCGCAACGAGCCGGCGACCGACCCCGCGCCGCCCGTCGCCGCGGTGCCGGCGCCATCGCGCCCCGCGCCGCCCGCACCAGCGCCCGCCACGCTCCAGCCCGCGGCCAGCGACAAGTCGACCTGGTTGCGCGAGCAGATCGACGTCATGAAAAAAGAACTCGCCGCACTCGATCCCCCCACGCTGCAGGGGTGGGTGAACCGCGCCCTGCAGGACCTGGCGCGCAAGGGCGCCCTGAACGCCGTCATCAGCCGGCGCGCCGCCCAGGGCGACGTGCTGCACGGCATGCTGGGCTCCGCCGTGGTCTACGCCTACGCCGACGCCACCTACGGACCCGACTGGAAAGTCGACCGGCAGCTGTTCGATGCGCCGGCGGGCAACGGCAAGTAGCCCGACACGGCGGCCGGAGCGGCCGCAATTTTCGCCATCGACGCCTGGAACTGCCTGCGCCTTCGCTCCAGCGCGGCTTCGTGCTCCCGCTGGATCTGGCCAGACATCTCCCTCATCTTGCCGGCGCCGGCCTTCATGGACAGGTGCAGCAACGACACCCGCCTGGACGATGGGCGGCAGGGCAGGGCAGGGCGGGGGCACCTGCCCATTCACCCGCCATCGACGGTGGCCCCCGGACCGGGCGCAGCCCGGCCCTTCCTCCTGCGCGCCGTTTGCGTCGCCCGTCCGGGCCTCACCCGCGCCCCACCTGCGCCCCACCCCCACCCGCGCCTCACGTCCGCGATCTTGCGCACGCGCGCAAGCTGTGCGCAAATCACGGACGACACCCCCATGCAAGAAATCCGCCTTTGCTGGTCACGCGGCCAGGTCGACGACAACGGCCGTCCCGTCACGGGCGGCCGCTGGTTCCCGGCCAAGCCCGTCAATCGCGAACTGGCCGAGCGCGTCCGGCAGGCGGGCGACGCAGTCTACGGGCCAGGCTCCCACTGGATCGAGGAACGTGAGGCCTGAACCGGCTTCCAGCGCCGGCGACGCCGCGCACGCGCCGGTCCGGCCTCGCCATGGCTGACCGCTATTTCCCCCAGTACTTCCGCACCAAGCGGCCGTACTACAACAACGCCTTCGTGGCCGCGGTGTACGAGGCGGCGCGCAACCCGCGCGTGCCCGTCGTGAAGCTCGTGCGCGACACCATCCTTCACAGCGCCGGCCAGGCCGGCCTGGGCCCCGACGCCCATGCGCAACTGTTCCTCTCGCGTGAATCGCCGATCACGCAGACGCTGGTGACCCTCGCGTGGAACGACACCCCGCTGTACGACATCAGCCCGGCCCTGCTGGAGGCGCTCGCGCATTCGGACACCGGCGACATGCGCCTGGCCGACCTGCGCTCGCCCAACCACATCTACTACCTCCACTGGGGCCCCCAGGGCGACCTGCTGCTGCACGGCCTGAACCCGGTCGAAGGCGCCATCGTGGTGACGCTGGGCGACCAGTGGCACGTGGCCCTGGTCGGGCGCAGCCCCGCGCCCTGGCTGTCGATCGCACAGCGCGACAGCTTCCTGCTGAAGTTTCCCGAGGCGTCGCGTTCGCTGCGCTTCGACCAGGCCGTGGATCTCGCGATCGACGCGGAGCGGCAAGAGATCCTGGAGCTCTTCGCCGCGTGCCAGTCCGGCCAGAGCGACTGGGGCATGACCCCTGACATCCGCGATCAGCTCGCCGACGAACTGCAGTCCAACGCGCCCACCCTGAAGCGCGCCCTGGCGCTGGCGGGCAACTGCATGGCCTACCTCACGGCTTATCCCGACGATGCGCGCTTCGACTGGGAAGCCGATGCGCCAGCGCGCATGCTGGCCAAGCTGCACCATGGCGACAAGGAAGCCAGGCGCACGGCGTCCAGGATGAAGTCGCTGGGCTACCTGCAGATCCACCGCGTGGGACTGGACTTCCAGCAATCGATGGACGAAGCAGCCCACGCCAGCGATCGCGCCGGCACGGCAGGGGAGGGCACCGGGCCGGCACGCCGGCCGCACTGGCGCCGTGGCCACTGGCGCCACCAGGCCTGGGGTCCGCAGCACGCCCAGCGCAAGCTGATGTGGATGAAGCCCGTGCGGGTGCTGGGCGGACCCGCGATGTCGGGCCCCTGACCCCCCGGCGCCCCGGTACTGCGCGCAGCGCGATCCGCCGCGCGCGGGCCGGCCCGACCGATCAGGCGCAGGGCCGCTCTCCCGGGCTGCGGTCGGACCGGCCTGCAATGACCGTCGGGAAGTCGTCGTCGCGCGCTTTTGTCCGCACCATGGCCAAGCCGAGCGCCGCCATGGCAACCTGCGTACCGGCTCCGTCCTGCTGCACGACACACCGGGTGTGCGCCGTGATCCGTGACAGCAGGACCGTGGCGGGCACGGCGAAGATCATGCAGCCCTGGAGCCTGGGCGCAAAGCGCGGATCCAGGTGCATCTGCACCTGGCACACCGTGGCGGGGCAACCTTCATCGTGCACCCCGCACCGGCCCTCGAGCCAGGCGTCCGCCACGGATGGCTGGCCCGGCGATGACTGCGTGCGCCGACAGGGCCTTCCCAGCGCCCCGATGACTCCGTCACGGTCGCCGCCCAGCCGGACAGATCCACGGCATACAGCGGCAGGATGTCGAAGGCCATCACGGGGTGGCACCCTTGTGCTTCGACAGTGCGAGCCGCGGCGCGGCGCGCTGGCGGTCCGCCTTTTTTGCGAAGCCGGCGCGTCTGGCTGACAGCGTCGCGCGCATTTCATCCCTTGATCACGTCCTTCCCTCCTGAGACAAACGCTGCATGTGTCGCACCGGCGGCGTGCGTCGGGCGCGGGTGCTCGCGTTGATCGGTCGCGCAGCGCCTGCCGCCATCCACACATCTTGCCCGCATCCTTGCTGGTTGCGATCCGACAGTCTGCCCGTATTTTTTCAGGATCCCCGGGTCCAGGAAGGCGCCACCCCATGCAGCACCAGCAGGTCCTCACATACCGGGGTTGGACCGTGACGATTGCCCTGACCACGTCCGCTTCGGGCGAAATGACAGGCGGCGCCACAATTGGCGAGGGCGAGGTCAACCGCAGCCGGATTTCCCTGACCCTGCTCACCCACGATGTGGCCTCCGCGACGGACGTCCTGATGAAGATGGCCAGGGGCTATGTGGACGACTGGATCGCGCGCGAACACCAGGGCGACACGGGCTTTTCGGAGCTGTAGGCCGCGCGGGCGGCCCACCACCCGATCTGCGGTGGCACGGACACCCCGCGAACCGCCATGTCCATCGCCTCGCGCATCAGGCATTCCACATCGTTCCCGACGATCACGTCCCGCATGACGCCGGGGGGTTGGCGCGCCTTGAAACCCGGCCCATGCGTCCACATATTCCCGCCGGGCAGCGCTGGATCGCGCTGTCACGACGGGGGCCCCTCGTCGTTGAGGGGACGGGACCCTTGCCGCCGTGGGTGCCCTGCGAGTGCGGCGTGCCACTGCCGGCCCGCCGCCGTCAGCGCCGTCACCCACGCAGGCGGCTGCACCGCGCGCCCCGCCTTGTGTACAGGCTCCGGGATCTGCGCCTCCACAAAGCCGGCCGCCCGCAAGCGGCGCAGCGCGTCCACCCGTTCCGCACGCTCCCCGTGCGCGGGTAGGGGGCGCGACAACAACCCGTCAAAGGTGCGCAGTGCTGCCGCACCCGTGCGCAGGGCCCGCTCCCGGCTTTCGGGTGACACCTGGGACGCACCGCTTTTTTCACCTCAGGGCTTGTACGAGCGGCTGCTCGCGCACTTTCTTTGCGCTGTTGCCAGGGGCCTGGACCGCCGCTCGCCACTGCGGTCGAGGGCGGTCCTCGTGGGGTCGTCTTCAGCCATCGGGTCGCGTCTGCGCCGTGGCTTGTGGTTTCCCAACTTCGCCGGCGCAACTTTCTGGGTCTGCACGCCTGAAGGGCGAGCGTCTGCAGGCGGCGGCCGCACAATGTGTGCACTCGCTACGCTACCAAGGGGCGCCAGATGACACTTCAGAAAGTTGCCAAGCCCATCGCCCGGCATGGGCGGGCTTGGTCCAATGGCGGCGCTTTCCCAAGGCGCGACCCCCCGCCGCCCGGGACGTCGGCACAGCATTTCCTCCTGGATCGTGAAGCTGCCGTTCCTGCCTGCCCTGTCCCGGCGCACGCGGCTGGCACTGTGGGCCATCGCCCTGGCCGTGCTGGCCGGCAACATGGGCGGCGAATTGTTCGGCTTCTTCGACTACAGCGAAGACGTGGCCACCGCGTGCCTTGTGGTACTGGCGCTGCTGGTCTTGACGCCGGTGGACCGCACCCGGCGCACGGTGTGGATCGCGCGCAAGCTTCACACCAACGACGGGCCCAGGCGTTGGGTTGAAGTGCGGTGCGATGAGGCCCAACACCTGAAGCGCGAGCCGGGCTGGCAGGTGCGGCGTCTTGTGGTGGTGGATGACACGGTCGTCGAGGAACATGCCGAGTAGACAGTGGGACCCGGCGGGTGCTGCAGACCCGCGGAAGTCCTGCGCGACTGGATTGCAATGGTCGACTCTGGTGATGCCACATCCAGCCGAAGCGGCATGGATCGCGTTGCCGGTTGGCCGCGATGCCATGGCTTGGCTTGGCGAAGCCGCCCTCAAGTCGAAGTCGGGGCGGGATCCCGTTCGGGCCTGGGCGAACCGGGCGCGACAGGACGGCCAGCGGCGCCCCGAGGGTCAGGGCGCAAGCCGTGCCCCCGCCGGGGAGCGGCCGCATCGGGTCATGGCTCGCCGGTGAGGAACACCGAGGCATTGCCGGACCAGGGACCTCGCCGTTGAGCGAAACAGCCCCTCCGATCCCCGCGGGTTCATACGCCCCCAGCCCTTCGCAACGGCTCGTCAAGAACAACTGCCTCGCATGTCGCGATGGGAGGCCCGGGGAGGTCCGCTCAAGCCTGGCGTGGTGCGAAATCCGATTGCAGGGCCCAGGGGCCATGAACCGGCGTCCGGACTCCCGATGAACGGCCCCTGGTTGGCGTCGAGGCGTCGAGGGGATCCCCGGTTCCCGGGAAATCGTTTGCGGCCCCGCCCTTCACCCATTGAAATGCTCGAGACCTTTGTCCAGGAGGGCATGCGGGATGAAAGAGGACAACCGGACAAGGGGTGCGCATTGAAAGGGGAGCCTGAACGCCCGCGGCCGACCCGTCCCCGGGAAGCGGCCTCGCCATGGCTCACGCATCAGCGCGTCAGCACGCGCGAAGCGCGCGAGTTCTTGCGCCTGCGCGTGCTTTTGCGCGCCAGCGTGGGTCTCGACTCGTGCTTCCACGCTCTGGCGTGACACACCTTCATGGCCGCCTCGGTGCCGATATCGAGCATCGCCGCGATTTCCCGAAAGGTCAGGCCGGCAAGGCGCAGCGTGTAGGCCATGCTGGCGGTCTCGGCCTGCAAGGTCCTGGCACGGGCCGGAGACACGAGGGCCGTGAAGCGACCGGCTTCGATCGCCTTGCGCAGGCTCGTGCTGTTGCTGCACCACTCGAGGTTGGATGCGTCGTTGTTGGCGCGGTTGAAATCCTTGTGCCGCACGAAGGGCAATCCGCCAGGATTCGCAACAAAGCAGGTTGCGACCAGGCGGCTGACCGACACCTCCCTGGTCACGCCGTCACCGCACAGGCAAACCCGCAGGTGCCCGCGCTGGTTGGGGCGGCCCTTGAGGATTCTTCCCCTGACGGAGCCTGAGCCGCGCCCGGAAGCGGTCACCATCTTTCGCGCGATGCTCCTCACCCGGCCCTGGTTTGAGACCTCATAAGCGAAGCCTGCGATCGGTTTCCACTTCTCCATGCCATTCCTTTGCCGCCAAGCCGCGAAAGATCATGTTGTCCCACACTGTCGCCAACTATCCGCAGACTCCGGCGGAAAAGCAAACAGGCCTGAAAGCCGCTCCCATGGGTGGCGGGCCCCATCTCGCGGCACAAGGACCGCGCACGCCTCCATCCGATCGTGGAAAACTGGCCCGCACAACTTGCTGGAGCTGCCGAGCGGTCGGCAGCATCCCCTTCATTTCGGCCGGCAGCTTGCGCTGGAGTTGGTATTTGGCCACCCCGATGGGGTTGGCCTTGCTCCTGAGTGCGAACTCCACCTCGATGTTGTCCTTCCCTGCGCACAGGATGATCCCGATGGAAGGCCATCGTCGGGCGCACGCTCCCTTTCATTGAGCAGGTTGAGATCGAAGTCCGTCTTCCCCGCATATTCCGGTTCAAAGGCGCCCACCTTCAGTTCGGTCGCCACCAGCGCCTTGACAGAGCGATGATGGAAGAGCAGATCGATGAAGTATTCCTTGCGGCCCAGCGTCAGCCGGTGCTGGCGGCCGACAAGCAGAAACCGTAGCCCCAGCTTGAGGATGAAGTCGCGCAGCCGATCGATCCGTTGATCCTCGAGTTCGCGCTCCTTGATTTGGCGCTTGATGCCGGGGAACTCAAGGTTGTAGCTGCTCTTGAGCGCTTCCTCGGCCTGCCCGGCAAAGTGCTCAGGCAGCGCGAGCGCGACGTTGTGCGCCTTCCCTTCGACCAGCGATCTCTCAAAGCCCGGGCCTTGATCTGGTTGGGCAGCACGTTGCGACTCCAGCCGGAACGCGCGGTCGCCTGAAGCCACTACAGGCGCTGCGCGGGATCGTCCAGCTTCGACAGCAGGTTGACGTGGTGGCCCCAAGGCACCGCTTCCACCATTTCCCGCACAGCCGTGCGAGTTGACGATGGTCCACCACTGACACGTGGCGCTTCGGGTGCGCTTTGACGCGCGCTCCCTTTCTCGCACAACCCGTGCGAGAAAACTCCGGCGCGGCGTAGACCTCGTGGAACTGCCGCATCCGCCAAAGACTGGCGACGGAAAAACCCCTGCTCCCCGGAAAGGACGCCTCCAGATCGCGTGCGAGCCTGTCCACCACCGCGTCACCCCATCCGCGGGTCGCCTGCTGCTCGCTAAAGGCACCCCCGATGTCCCAATACAAAGCCACGAGTTCGCGGTTGGCCGCGCGCGCCGCAGACAGCCGCGCACCTTCGATGCGTCGTTTCAGATCGGCGACGAAGCGGAGATAGTCGAACAGTGTGGGCGCGGCTGTGGTAATCCCGGAAATGCAGTGGCTCGCAGGGCGCCGATTGCTGGCGTTGCAACGCGTGTTTCCCAGGCAGAGGTCACCAGCGCCATGACGCTCACGCAGGTTGGCGCTACAGAGCGGTGACATGCCGACGGGCGGCACGCCCCATCCCGCCCATCACGGAAGCTGCCGACCTGTCGTTCGTGACGAGAGCCGGCGTCAGCAAGGCCGCGCCTGGAATGCCCTTGAAAATCGTTTGTCGCCTCGGGCGGCACACGCAAGCGCACGTTGCCATCCCCTGTGATGCCGCCGGCGAATTTGAGAGTTCCATGCGATCGAACAGACGGTGGTGAAGTACCCTGGTCTGCTTGTGCCGGCTGGCACCGCCCCCATGCTGGAAATCAAGATCAGCCAAGTCGCCAGGAGACCCCGTGGACCATCAGCGGGAGACCATGAGAATTCCTCAGCCATCGGCGGAGTCCGTGATGAATCCCGTGGTCAATCGCCGCATGACGAAGCGTCAGCAGGTGCGGTGGTCGATGAAAGGGGCGCATGCCTCTTGCAGACCCGAGCTCGTCAGGCCACGCAGGATTGCCAAATCGGCGAGCGGTGACCGGAATTGATCGAGGAGCCCACCGGGGTCATTCCGGCTGCTCGCACAGCGCCTGCTGGATCAACCCATGCACGTCGACTTTTGCGAAGAAGGCCCTCGATCCCTCGCAATCGCCCGGATGCACAGCGCAGATCACGTTGATCGCGCGCTTCGCTTTCCCGGCACCAAGTTGACGGTCGCAACAGCGACTGCCGGCACGACGCCGCGCACACCCACCTCAAGGCGCAAGGTGCTCCTGCATCCAAGCTGCCAGTTCGCGCCGCTGGCATCCTTCAGCCCTTGTTTCGAACGATCTAATGGAGGCGCTGCCTGCCCAGCGACAGGTCAGGCACAGGCGACGGCCGGCCCGAGCGCAGGCGCCCGCCCGCCCGCCTAACTTCGCACCTCGACCCAACGCGGCATGAAAGCCATCGGGGTCCCCGTGGAGGGGCGGAGAGGGCTTGCCTGTGTGTCCTCACGCTACCCCACCGTTCTCGCGTTCAAGGCCCTGCGCACGCTGCGCGTGCTCGGCGCCTCCTGGCGTCCGGCGCGCCTGCGGCGGCCTTGAGCGCTGCGCTGCGGCGGGGTCGATCCGGGGCCCACAGGCAATCCCGCCTGTGCCGACCGCAGGAGCCCAACATGACCGCTTCACCCGCTTCCTCTTCTTCTTCCAGCCTCAGCCTGCGCCAGCAACGCATCGTCGATGCACTGCGCCCGTTCTTCGGCGCCGAGGCCGATGCACTACGAGGCCCATGGCCGCTCGCTGCAAAAGCTCGCCTACAGCGCGCGCCAGTCGAGCCTGCCCAGCTTCCACCGCCTGGCGACCGGGCTGGCCCTGGCGCAGGAACTGCTCTGCGAGGAATTGACCAGCCGCCCGGTGTTCGACGCGCCCCATGCCGTTGCCGACTTCCTGAAGCTCCATTTCGCCGGGCAGCCGCACGAAAGCTTCGTGGTGCTGTACCTGGACTCCAGGCATGCGCTCATCGCCTTCGAGGAGCTGTTCCGTGGCACGCTGAGCCAGACCAGCGTCTATCCGCGCGAGGTCCTCAAGCGGGCCCTGCACCATGATGCCGCCGCTGTGGTCGTCAGCCACAACCACCCGTCAAAATCCACCCAACCCTCGAGCGCGGACAAGGTGCTGACGCAGGCGCTGGATGCCGCGCTGAAGATGATCGACGTGCAGGTGCTCGACCACATCATCGTGGCCGGCGCACGCTCCAGTTCTTTCGCGGAGATGGGGCTGCTCTGAAGGCGCGGGGCTGCGGCCCCTTGCGTAAGTGCCGGTCCTCCGCGCACTGCGCGCGATCGCGTTGCGCCGTGTGCCAGGTGAACGGCCACGGATCGCCCGGCGCGGCGCACCCACCGGCGAAGTACCGCCGTTGCGTGCGGCCCGGCCGAGGGCGCCTGCAAGGCGCTGGTTGGGCTGGACGTGCGCTTCCGGGCGGCCCGCCGTGCCAGCGGGTCGCCCGTCTGCGCCCTTTACTGTCCTGAAGCGCCGCGGCGTGCCCAGTTGCCCGGGCCGTCAGGCCGTTGCCTGGCGGTCGCGTGGCGGGCCCCGGGTGGGGCATGCGCGCCGGGCATGCGCGAACCCGGGCCCGTGCGGTGTGATGAAGGGAGAAGCGAATCGCACTTGCATGTGGACACCCCCAGGAGATGCGACGGGCAAGCGGGGCGCGTGGCCGAGCCATGCCGGCCTGGAACCCAGAAAAAATTCAACGATGCTGGGCGCGACGTTTGCCTCGCGTTCATGCTTTTCATGGACACTGACGACCTGCCGAAGGCTTGAAGCGAACGGCGAAACTTTGAGAGGCGGGCGGGCGCAATGCACTGGAATGCCGCAGGTTGTCTAGTGGCCGCGCTTTCGCTGTCCGCTTTCCATTGTGTCCAGGCCATCGCCCAGGACGGGGCAGGCGCCGAGGACCTCGAGCGCGCGTTCGCCGCCTCCTTTGCCCTGGTGCCGGAACTTGCAAGGCACCACGTCGCAGCCGCCTGCAGCAAGCACGGCCAGCAGGCCGCCCAACTCGTGCGTGCGCGCGATACAGGGATGCAGCGCGCCACCGCTCTGGCGCTCCTGACGCCGCCGCAAGGGTCTTCCCCGGACGCCGAGGACCAAAGGATCCATGCTGCCCTCGTCAGCGCCAACACCGCCATCGTCGCATTCGTCTTCGGCCCGGCACAGCCGACCCCTGAATTGGCGGCTGCGATCGTGAAGGGGGCCTGCCTGCTCATGGCGGGCAAGGCCATGGGGCGGACCGCCACCTGACGGGTGGCGGCCACGGCGGCGCGCCAACCGTGTCGTCGCGCAAGGAAAAGGACCGTGGATGCCGGCCACCCCCATGAACGCTTCGCGGTCATGTCCCTGGACGCGCAGAACGCCCTGATCGCCTTCGAGGACTGTGCCGGGGCACGCTGACCCAGGCCAGCGTCCATCCGCGCGACGTGCCCAAGCGCGCGCTCCACCACCACTGCGCGGCGGTCATCCTGGCGCACAACCATCCCTTCCATCCGTCGGGCGCGACCGATCCGTCGCCCCCGGACCTGGTGCGCACCAGGACGCTGCGCTCCGGCCCGGAGATCGTGGACGTGCAGGTGCTGGACCCCTTCATCGTGGCCGGCGCGCGCGAACTCGCCGGCGGCGCACGGCCTGGAGTGAGGGCACCCAGGGGTTCCGCCCCCTGGGTGCACTCCGCCGTCCGCCGTCCGCCGTGCCGGCGCGCCTGCCCCCGGCCCCGGCAGAGGGCCGGGGAACGATCCGCAAAGACAAAGGGGAGGGCGGCCTCGCTGGGCCGGCAGGCTCGCACACCGTTCTCGCCGTCAAGGCCTGCGCGCCCTGCGGGCGCTGGCGGCCTGCGGCCGTCTTCGCGCCTTGACCGCTGCGCTGCGCCGTGCGCCCGGCGCCCGCGGGCAATCCCGCCCGCCAAGCATTCAAGGAGAACGAGATGACTCCCCTCATCACGGATGACCAACAGGCGGTGCTGCGCGCCAACGGCGAGGCAGCCCGCACCACCCGCGACTTCGACCCCGCGCCCGTGGTCAAGCTCTTCACACCCGATGCCGGCGCCACCTGGCTGCTGGGTGCCATCGACCCCGAAAACCCGGACCTCGCCTACGGGCTGTGCGACACGGGGGTGGGCTTTCCGGAGATCGGCTGGGTGAGCCTGGCCGAGCTGCGGACGGTGCGCGGCTGCATGGACCTGCCGGTCACGCGCGACACGCACTTCCAGGCCGGGAAACGCCTGAGCGCCTACGCGCGCGAAGCCCGCGCAGCGGGCCGCATCATGGCCTGAGGGCCCGGCCGCCGGCGTACCGGCGGCCTCGCGGCGCGCTCCCGCCGCCGCGGCCACCGCCACGGCCACCGCCGAAGGCGGTGCCGATCCGCTGTCGACGACCGGGTGTCCACGGCAGGTTCCGGCGGCTGCCGGACACGGCGTGCAGCAACCGCGGTGGGCGATGGATGGATCTGCCCCGGTGCCGCCTCTGCATCGACGCCTGGCACGCACGCTCCGCTGTCAAGGGCCAGGGCTTTGCCACCGCCCTCGCCCGGTCCTCGCTGCACTCGGCTGCGGCCTGCGGGCGGTCCCCTGACCGCGTTCCCTTGCGCGCGCCTGCATGGCGTCGAGGCGGCTCCGAAAGCAGATCCCTTCCACCCCCCCCCCGCGGCATCGCCGCAGAAAGGCCACGCCATGTCCTGCCTTCTTCCTCTCCTTCCTCTTCTTCCCTCGTCGTGCCTGGCGCGCGCATCGATGGACACCGCGGGCGTTCCCCCCGCACCCCCCGAGGACCCACCAAAAGCAGATCCAGGTCATGCCCCTGCCTGCCTGCCAGGGAGCGCGCCATGACACTGCTGCGCGAGCGGCTGCCCGAGCCGCAGGGCTACTTCGAAGCGCAGGGACTGGTGCTGGTGGGCCGGGGGCCCTGGCGCACCACGCGCTGTGCCTTCCACGGCGGCAGCGACAGCATGCGCGTGAACCTGCGCAGCGGCGGGTTCTGCTGCATGGCAGGCTGCGGCGCACGCGGCGGCGACGTGCTGGCCTACCACATGGCCGCGCACGGCCTGGGGTTCGTGGAAGCGGCCCAGGACCTCGGGGCCTGGGAGCACGAACCGGGTTTCGCGGGGGCGCCCGCGCTGCACCGGCGCCCGCGCGGCCTGCCGGCACGCGAGGCGCTCGCCCTGCTGCGCGAGGACGCCCTGGTGGCCGCCGTGGCCGCCGCCAATCTCGCCCACGGCGTGCCCCTGAGCGAGGCCGATCGCCAGCGCCTCCTGCAATGCGCCGCACGCATCCAGCGCATTGCCGATCAGGTGGGCGTGGACGCGGTCCGTTGACGGCGCGCGAGGCGGATGCCTCGCGCTTGCCGATCCCGCCGCCCCGGGCCAGCTCCCGGTCCCCCGGCGGCCGGCTCGCTTCGCATCGCGTCGGCCCCGGAGGTGGGAAGGTCAGGAGGTGGGGAGGGCAGGCCGCAGGTGGCGGGCCGCCACCTGCAGCATCGCCCTGGCGCGCGCCGTCGAGGCCGGCGCGCAACAGGGCGCACTGGCGGCCTGTGGCCCTCTTCAAACGCTGGCCGCTGCGCCGCAGCGGGCCGGCGGCGGAGCCGGCCGTCCCGCCCTCAACGGCGCCATCCTGGAGACGCCATGTCGTCCCGTTCCCTTTCATCAACAACGCGCACTTCACCGCGCTGCCGGCCGACGGCCGGATCGCGCTGGCGTGACGCCGAAGGACCCGAATTCCGATTCCGATTCCGATTCCGATTCGGTTGCCAATTCCGTTGCCGTTGCCGTTGCCGTTGCCGCTGGTCCAAGTCTTCACGCCCGATGGGTCGCGACGTGGCGACTGTCCCGCATGGATCCATCCGCATGCCCACGGCACGGCGCACGGCCCATGCGATCCCGCCCCGGGCTTTCCTCGGATGCGGTCCCGTGCGCTTGCGCTTGCTCGCTGCGTTGCGCCGCAGGATGAAGCGGCAGATCACGCAACCTGCTGCCGGCGCGGCCAGCGGCGCTTGCTTTCTTCGCCGGGACGCGGGATGCCGGTCCGGCTCGCCTTCGGCCCCGCAACCTGAGAAGAGAGGGGAAAAAGCGGAGAAGAAGGGCAGAAGAAGGGGAGGGTGGGCTTGCCTGTGCCCCGTCACGCTATCACGCGGTTCTCGCGTTCAAGGCCCTGCGCCCGCTTTCGCGTGCCCGGCGCCTCCGGCGCGCCTGCGGCGGCCTTGAGCGCTGCGCTGCCGCGTGAGCCAGGGACGGTGCAGGCAATCCCGCCTGTGCCAACCAGGAGCTCCCCATGACCTCATCTCCCATTGCCTTCGCCGCCCGGACATCCCTCACGCTGGAACAACTCGAGCACAGCGCCCCAGCCGTCTTCGCCGACCGGGCCGCCGACCACACCGGACCCAAGTACGTCTTCATCAGCACGCGCGACATCGTCACCGCCCTGATGGACGCCGGCTTCGAGCCGACGCTGGCCGTGCAGACCCGCGCGCGCAACGGCCATGCAGGCTTCGCACGCCACCTGCTGCGCTTCCAGCCGGTCGTGCGCAGTCGCTGTCACTGGACGACGTGCTCGGCGAGATCGTCCTGATCAACTCGCACGACGGACGCAGCGCCTACCAGCTGCGCGCAGGCCTGTTCCGCCCCGTCTGCACGAACGGCATGCTCACCGCCATCGGCGACTTCGGCCTCATCCACGTGAGCCACCGCGGCAACGTCGTGGCCAACGTGCTCGAGGCCGCCCAACGCATCACCCGCGAATTCAACCGCGTCGGCGACGCCGTCCAGGCCATGCGCGGCACGACACTCACCCAGGCCGAGCAGCTGGACTTCGCCCGCGACGCCCTCGCACTGCGCTATCCGGCCCCCGTGCAGCCGCCGGTCCAGCCCGTACAACTGCTGGAGCGCCGCCGCATGGCGGACGTCGGCGACGATGTCTGGCGCACCTTCAATGCCCTGCAGGAACACGTGATGCGCGGCGGCCTGTGCGGGCGCAGCGGTTCCGCGCTTCTCGCCATGCCTCACTGCGATTGACTGTCCGCCACCCTTTGTCGAGGCATCGCCCCCGTCGCAGCCGGCGACGCCACACCATGCGATGGCCAGCCCAGGAAGCGCAGGCGAGCGTTCAGAGGTGGCGCAGGTGCATGGCGAGCAAAGGACGGGGAGATCGCGTGCGCGGATGTTCTGACACTACACTTCGGCGACGATGAACAGCATCGCCCGACGCGCCTCGACAGTCCTCGCATGAACATTGGCGCACCCTTTCTTGACGTGGCATGCAGCGGTGTCCATGGCCTGGGGACGTTTGTGACGCGGGATCTTCCGGCGCGGGCATTTCTCGGCATCTACCGGGGCCGCCGCTATTCCGCGGAGCAGTTGGCCCAGCGACGATGGGACGACGCGCTCACGTTCCTGTTTTCGCTCTCCAATGGCGAAACCATCGACGGGAGCCGGGGAGGCAATGCCACGCGCCACATCAATCATTCGTGCGACCCAAACTGCGAAGCCGTCGAGGAGTTCAATTCCAGGGGCCGCCTGGTTCTCAAAATCTATGCGCTCAGGTCACTGGGGGCGGGAGAAGAGGTCTTCCTGGACTATGCACTTGTCGTCGACGAATCTGCCAATGCCTCTGACTATCGCTGCCTTTGTGGTTCCCCTTCATGCCGCGGAAGCATGGTGAGCCCCCTCCATCCCCAAGTTCGACCTGGTTCCCGGACCGGAATTTGACGCGGGCCGTGGTGCTCATGGGTTCTCAACGGTCGGCATTTCTCTCGGCAACGCGCTGTCCGGCGTCGCGGCGACAAAGTCGCCGATGATGGCCCGCGCAGATAACCCGCGCTCGTCGACGCCGTGGCGGCGAGGACGATCCGCGCAGAGGTCTCAAGCGCACTGATGCTCATTCCATGAAGTGTTCCCGATGCCGGAGGGAAGGGCGATCTGGGCGACAGGCGCCTTTCTTTGTCATCGGCGCGGCTCGAACAGGCAAACCGGACTCGCACCAATCCACTGCACGCGCCAGTGGCCGCCATCAAGTGCCTTGCCTCCCTCTAGCCGCCCACCGCCACCACCTTGCGACCATTCAATGGCTGCACGGGACGTGCATTCATCCTGTAGAGCTTCCGGAACGCCGCCAGCTGCGCAGTGGAGACTTCAACCGGCGTCTTGAGCACTTGCCAGCGCACCTCTTCGCTGCACGGTGGTGTGGTCAGCGAGCCCAAAAAAGCGTAGAAGGCCCGGTTGGGCGGGAGCATCCCTGAGGCGTCAAAGGCAGCATCAAGCTTGTGGGACTGGCCTTCCTTGCCCGGCAGCGCATCGAACACGGGCTTCAGCACAGCGTTCTCCTTGCCGACCTTGAACAGCACTGCGACCACGGCCAACTCGCCCTGCGCGTTCTTGTGCACCAGATGCGCGACCAGGGGAAACCTCTTGCCGTTGATCATCTCTTCGCTGGGCGTATGGAAATGAAACTGCAGCAACTTGTAGTCGACCCCATCGATGAGGGCCGAGCCGCCCTCGGGCAAGTTCACCTGCACTGTGTGGCCCGTGTTGATTACCTCCGCGGTCCCGGCCGCGTAGGCGAAGCCGATCGGCTTGGCGTCCGGGGTCCTTTGCGCCGCCGTGGTATCGATATTGATCGGGGACTGAAGTCGGCCCAGCTTGCAGGTCACGAAGCTTTTGTCCAGCTGGGCCCAATGATTCGCACTGCCGTGACCCTTGTAGCCCCAATGCGCTTGACCTTCGGCAACGGCCGAAGGCGTCGCGCTGATCGCGAATGCTGCTGCCAGCAGCAGTTTCCATGTCATGGATTTTCCTTTGCCAAAGCGTAAGGGGTGGCGTTCGCGACAGGAGGACGCCTGCGTCGGCAGAGGTTCAACCTATGGCAACCCGCTGTCAAGCCGCGCCGGGTCCACTCGCCGGTGCTCGGCGTGAGGTCCTCGGCCAGGCGCGAACGACAGCGCTGTGCGGGAGCGGCACCTTCGCATTCGCCAGAACCTCGGGCGTCTGCACCTCTGGAGAGACCACGCCGCGCCCGCCGCAATTCGGAATGCGGTTCTTCAGTCAGGATGGACCCACGCACGCGCAAGATGGGTTGGCCGGGGATCAGCTTTGCAATCAGTGCCTTCGCGCCAACGACGGTTGACATGCTGGTGCACCACGCCAGACGAAAACTTGCCTGGGCTGGCGCGGCCATGGCAACACCTCCCCTTGCGGCCCTCTACAATTGCTGCACTGCACCATGATTCGATGGCGAACATGCAATCCCCGGCCCTGGCCTCGCCGGCAGGTCCGGCCCTGACCCCTGTCGATTCCTGGCCGTCACGGCCGGCCCCGCAGATCCGGAGCACTCCATGACCCAACCACACCGCCCACTTTCCGGCAGCGACAATCCCTCATTGATGCGCCGCATCCCATTGGCTTTCGGCGCATTGTTCAGCCTGATGGCGAATGCCGAACTCGCCGCGCGGTATGCGGCGCTGCGTGACGGTGCTCCCTCGGCTTCTGCAGCACCAGCACCTGCACCTGCACCAGCACCAGCACCAGCACCAGCACCAGCACCGGCAGCACCGGCATTGAAGGAAGCAACCCCTGACGCCGCATTGCAACTCCTGGCGCTGTTGCAGCGCGAAGCACGCCTGATCGACTTTGTCGGAGAAGACCTCGGCGCCTATGGCGACGCCCAGATCGGCGCGGCGGCTCGCCACGTGCATGAAGGCTGCGCCAAGGTGCTGCGCGAGCACTTCAGCATCGTGCCCGTGCGCGACGAGGCCGAAGACAGCCGCGTCACGCTGCAGGCGGGCTTCGACGCCGCGGCGGTCCGCCTGACCGGCAAGGTTGTCGGCCAACCACCCTTTACCGGCAGCCTGCGCCATCGCGGCTGGCGCGTCACCGACGTGCGCCTGCCCAAGATGGCCGGGCAGCACGACGCACGTGTGGTTGCGCCGGCGGAGGTTGAACTGTGAGCGCCCCGCGCTATGCCATCGGCATCGACCTCGGCACGACGCACAGCGCCCTGGCATGGGTCGACATCAGCGCCAGCGACGGTGAAGCGGCCGTCCACGGCACATTGGCGATCCCGCAGCTCACCGCCCCCGGCGCGGTCGAGTCGATGCCCATGCTTGCGTCGTTCCTGTACCTGCCGCACGCCGACGAGATGGCGCCGG
The DNA here is from genome assembly GCF_030317105.1 of Variovorax brevis. GTDB lineage: Bacteria > Pseudomonadota > Gammaproteobacteria > Burkholderiales > Burkholderiaceae_C > Variovorax > Variovorax brevis. Next base: position 18,872 of record NZ_JASZYG010000024.1, on the reverse strand, counting down.
GCGACTTGGCACTGCCATGGGCGCCCGAAGGCCGGCACGCCGTTGGCGAGATGGCACGCAGCCGCGGCGCGACCACACCAATCCGACTGGTCTCGAGCGCCAAGAGCTGGCTGTGCCACCCCGGCGTCGATCGGCGCGCTGCCATCCTGCCACACGACGCCCCGCCCGAGGTGGAGCGCGTGTCACCCCTGAACGCCTCGACGCTGTACCTCGAACATGTGCGCAACGCCTGGGAGCACGCGCACCCTGAGGCGCCATTCGCCGAGCAGGATGTGACGGTGACGATCCCGGCATCGTTCGACCCTGCCGCGCGTGAACTGACCGTCGAGGCCGCGAAAACGGCGGGCTGCAGTTCGCTCACGCTGCTTGAAGAGCCCCAATCGGCCCTGTACAGCTGGATCGAGGCCAGTGGCGGCGCTTGGCGCAAGCAGGTGCGGCCGGGCGACATCATCCTGGTGATCGACGTCGGTGGGGGCACCAGCGACTTCTCGCTGATGGCCGTGCTCGAACGCGACGGCAGCCTTGAATTGCGCCGCGTCGCGGTCGGCGAGCACATCCTGCTGGGCGGCGACAACATGGACCTGATGCTCGCGCACGTTGTCGCCCGCAAGTTGGCAGCGGTGGGCACCACGCTGGATGCCTGGCAGCTGCGTGCGCTGACCTACGCCTGCCGCAGCGCCAAGGAAAAGCTGCTCGGCAGTGCCGGTGCGCCAGCCGAGAGCGCCACGCAACCGATCGTCGTGCCCAGCCGTGGCAGCAAATTGATCGGCGGCTCGATCCGTACCGAGCTGACTGCCGATGAAGTGGGGGCAACGATTGTCGAGGGCTTCTTCCCCCGGGTCGAAGCCTCTGCGCGGCCGGTGAGCCGCGTGCGTGCCGGCCTGGCGCAACTCGGCCTGCCCTATGCACAGGACGCCGCGATATCGCGCCATCTGGCGGCATTCCTCGGCCGTCAGCTGGGTGCGGTGGCCGAGCTGGAAGGCTTCAGCGAGGCCAGCGGCACGGGTAGCGAGGATGCAACGTTCCTTCATCCGACCGCGGTGCTGTTCAACGGCGGCGTCTTCAAGTCAGCGCTGCTCGCCGAGCGCACGCTGACGACCGTCAACGGATGGCTTGCCGCCGAAGGCGCGGCGCCGGCACGCTTGCTGTCCGGCGCGGACCTTGACCTGGCGGTGGCGCGCGGCGCCGCCTACTACGGCTACGTGCGACACGGTCGCGGCGTGCGCATCCGCGGCGGCACCGCTTTCTCCTACTACGTGGGCGTCGAATCGTCGATGCCCGCCGTGCCCGGCATCGAGCCACCGGTCGAGGCCCTGTGCGTGGCCCCTTTCGGCATGGAGGAGGGCACCGAAGCCGAACTTCCGGCGCTCGAACTGGGGCTGGTCGTGGGCGAGCCCGTGCACTTCCGGTTCTTCGCCTCCTCGGTGCGGCGCCAGGACGGCGTCGGCACCCTGCTGGACGCCTGGGCGCCCGACGAATTGCAGGAGCTCGCGCCGATCTCCGCCACGCTGCCGCCGGAAGGCCGCAGCCCTGGCGAGATGGTGCCGATACGACTGCAAGCACGGGTGACGGAAGCCGGCACGCTGGAGCTTGAAGCCGTGCCGCGCAGCGGCAGCGAACGCTGGAAGATCGAATTCGATGTGCGCGGCGAGCGCGAGCTGGACGCATAGCGGGCCAGCATGAAGGCCGCCTGGACGGTCGGCATCGACCTGGGCACGACCCACACGGTTGTCGCCTTTGCGCCCGCGCAAGGCCGCGTGGCGGACGATGCCATCCAGCTGTTCGACATCGAACAACTGGTCGCGCCCGGCGAGGTGGCGTCGCGGCCCTTGCTGCCGTCAATGCGCTACCACCCGGCGACGGGCGAATTGGCGCCGGGTGACCTGATGCTGCCCTGGATGCCCGCCAACACCGACGGGGCGGTGATCGGCACCCTGGCACGCCGGCTCGGCGCCCAAGTGCCTGGGCGGCTGGTGTCCAGCGCCAAGAGCTGGCTGTCGCACGGGGCGGTCGACCGGCTGGCACCCATCCTGCCTTGGGGCGCCCCGGCCGAGGTGCCAAAGGTCTCCCCGGTGCAGGCCAGCGCGAGCTACCTCTCGCACGTTCGCGCGGCCTGGAACCTGCGCTTTCCGCAGGCCCCGCTCGAACACCAGGAGCTGGTGCTGACAGTCCCGGCCTCGTTTGACGACGCAGCGCGCACGCTGTCGCTGGCAGCCGCCAGCGATGCGGGACTGCCCCGGTTGCGCCTGCTGGAAGAGCCGCAGGCGGCGCTGTACGACTGGCTTTTCCGCCACCGGCTTTTGCTGGCGACAGAGTTGACGCAGGCACGGCTGGTGCTCGTGTGCGACGTCGGCGGTGGCACCACCGACCTGAGCCTGGTGCGCGCCGACTGGGAGGGCACCGAACCGCGGTTTGAACGCATCGCGGTCGGCCGGCACCTGATGCTCGGGGGCGACAACATGGACCTGGCGCTCGCGCACCTGGCCGAAACCCGGCTGCACGCAGCGGCGGGAGAGGGTGCCGCACGCCTGACACCCGGCCAGTTCTCGCAACTGGTGGAGCGCTGCCGCGCAGCAAAGGAAAAGCTCCTCGGCGCCAACGCACCTGACAGCGCGCAGGTCACGCTGCTTGGCTCGGGGTCACGCCTGATCGGCGGCGCGCGCTCGGTGACGCTGGGCCGCGACGAAGTCGAGCGCATCGTGCTCGATGGCTTCTTTCCGCAGGTGGGGGCGAGCGAACTGCCGCGGCGCGAGCGCGCCAGCGGCCTGGTCGCGTTTGGCCTGCCGTATGCCAGTGACCCTGCCGTGACGCGCCACGTTGCCGGCTTCCTGCAACAGCACGCCCGGGCCGGCTGGCCCGATGCGCTGCTGCTCAACGGTGGCGTGTTCCATGCGCAGGCCATCGCCGCGCGGCTGCACGCAACGCTGGGTGCGTGGCGCGGCGTCCCGCTGCAAACATTGCGCAACACCGACCCGGACGTCGCAGTCGCGCGTGGCGCGGTCGCCTTCGGGCTGGCGCGCCGTGGCTTGGCGCCGAAGATTGGCGGCGGGTCGGCGCGCAGCTATTTCCTGCCGCTGGACGACGCCAAAGGCCGCGGCGTCTGCGTGTTGCCGCGCGGCTGCGAAGAAGGCCGCGAGGTCCGCCTCGAGGGCCGCAGTTTCGAGCTGCGCGTGGGCGAACCCGTGCGCTTCCACCTAGTGTCGACAACAGGCGGGACGGCGGACAAGCCGACACCGCTGGCTGGTGACCTGGTCGAACTCGACGACGTCGACGTGCAGCCGCTGCCCCCTGTGGCCACGGTGGTGCAGGTCAGCGGTGCTGATTCCCGGCGCTACATCCCGGTGCAACTGGCCGCGACACTGACGGAGGTCGGCACGCTCGAGATGCACTGCATCTCTGCCAACGACCCCATGCAGCGCTGGAAGCTCGAGTTCCGATTGCGTGACGATCCGGCGAATCCACCATCCGCCGGGACAAGACTGCCCCCTCGCTTCGAGGAAGCCGTCGAGCACATCGAACGCGTCTTCGGTGCGCGTGACAGCGCCGTGGGTCCCAAAGCCGTCAAGCAATTGCGCTTGCAGCTGGAAGCCCTGCTCGGCCGTCGCGAGCGCTGGCCAACGCAGCTGCTGCGCCCGTTGTTCGACGCGCTGCTGCAACGCGCGCGCGGCCGACACCGCTCGCCCGATCACGAGCGCCTGTGGCTCAGCCTGACCGGCTGGTGCCTGCGGCCTGGCTTCGGTCACGCGCTGGACGAGTGGCGTATCGAACAGTTGTGGCCGCTCTTTGAGACGGGTGTGCAGCACGGTCGCGAGAGCCAGATCCAGGCGGAATGGTGGACGTTGTGGCGTCGCGTCGCGGGCGGCCTGGACGCGGCGGCCCAGCAGCGGCTGCTCCAGGATTTCGCGATCAACCTGCGGGGCGATGAGGCCGGTATCCGTGAACGGCCACCCCAGCTCGTCAAGGGAGGCTGGGATGACATGGTGCGCCTGGGCGCTTCGCTCGAACGCATCCCGATCGACCACAAGGTGGAGATCGGCGACTGGCTGGTCGAGCGCCTGCAGCGATCTTCCGGCGCAGCAGGCAACCCGGAGGCACGCGATTCCTGGACGCTATGGGCGATCGGCCGCATCGGTGCCCGCGCGCCCCTCTACGGCGGCGCGCAAGGCGTCGTGCCCGCGGCCAACGCTGCTGCCTGGCTCGATGCACTGCTCGCACTGGACTGGAAACGCGAAGCAGGTGCTGCTGCCGCCGCCGCCAACCTGGCCCGCCTGAGCGGTGATCGCGCCCGCGATCTGCCGCTGGAGATGCGCGAACGCGTCATCGTCCGACTCCAGTCCCATCGGATGCCGCCGTCGTGGATCGGCCGACTGCGCGAGGTCGTGCCGCTTGACGAAGCCGGCGAACGCGGCGTGTTCGGAGAAGCCTTGCCGCCGGGCCTGAGGCTGGTCGGTTGAGGCAAAGATCTCGTCCGAATCCTGTTGTGGCAAGAAAACTGGCGTCGACGTGTCGAGCCGGTTCGACGGTGCGCATCAGGCCCCGCCAATTGGGCGTCGCGGATTGGCCTCGCTTCCTGGAAAAAATGGAACAGCAAAGATCGACGCAGTGAACATGCCAACATCGACGAGGTAGCGCTTCAACCCGAGGCAAACGGCTCCCTTCGTTGGAGGAGGAGGTCGACGGATGGAAATGACATGATGCGGCGATTGGTCAATGGCTTTTTGACCATGTGACGGTATTCCCGGAATCGATCATTTCGGCATGCTGGCGGGCGCGGGCTGAATCCTTGCTCGCGCACACACCGTCTGCACGCCAGCATCCCGCCTGGCGGGAGCCGAGGCGCCATCTGAGCCAAGAACGAGGGGCATCGCCATGAAACGATCGCTGGCTTACGTAGTTCTCCTGCTTTCGATCGCCTCGGCACACGCACAAGACGTGATCTATCTGAAGCGATCCGAAGTCTTCGGCTTTGTCATGGGCCAGCAGATCGGCACCGCGGCAGGACAGGTGCTGGAGGCACGCCAGTACGCAGCCCAAAGACAAGCCGGGTATCAGAAACTGGATGCACTTCGCAAGGACCTTGCGCAATGCGGAAACTGCGCTCAGCGTGATGCATTGGCCAAGCAAGTCCAAGAGCTTCGGGACGGCCTTCTGCGCCAAGACGGGATGCTTTGCGGGGCGTTCGACGCTCTGGCAGACGGGAACCCTGCGGTGCCTGCGATGAAGAAAGTGATGGGCTTCGATCCGGTTTGCAATCGCTACTTCAGCGAATCGTCCATCATGATCGCGGACGAAAGGCACAAGCGCAACAAGGAGGAGTTCGCGGCCCGGGTCAAGGCTGGAGACATGGCAGCCTACTCGTCGATGGGACGAAAGGTGATGACGACGTTCCGAAACCTTTCCGTCGAGCAGCGCCTGGACATGGCTTGCCCGTATTGGGCGGAGGGGGCGCGTAAAAACGACCGGATGTCCATCACGTTTCTCACCGACGAGTGCCAAAGCGGGTCCACGAACTCTGGCATGAGCAGGAAGGAGGCTGCGTCCCGACTGCAAACCTGTTCTGCCAACGACCACCTCTGCGCACAGAGCTTGGCCGTTACGTACGAGACCACACGCCGCAAGGATCGCACGTGGGCTGTCGAGGCCGACGACAGGGAAGCGCTTCGACTTTATGAGCAGGTCGTCGCGCACTACGAAAGCGAGCACGCAAAGTGGCCGAAGGATTCGACAATCGCAGCCAAACTGGACTCTTCCAGGAAAGACGCAAGTCGTGTGAGACAGCGGCTTGCGTCAAACTAGCCGCTGGCCAAGGCCCAGGTTCTCCGCGGTTGCGCCCAGGCCTCGCGGAAGCACGCAACGTGGCGCCAGCGCTCCGATCAAATGCTGCACTGCCCGCGCGGCATCTACCTTGCGCCAATGAGCTTGAGTTCCGCCTCGATGAAGCGCCGGTGGCCGCCCTTGCACCAGAGCCAAACGGACGGGTTCCCGATTGTCAGGCGAAACGCAACCATGGTGCTTCGGAATAGTCACTTCGCTTGCGACACCGTGGAGCCGATCGGCTCAAGTGGCCGGCTGCAATTGGTCGAACTCCAGCAGGAGATAGCTCGCGGCCCGTCCGGTCTTTCGATCGCGATCGTCGCTGACGATGAGGATCCGTCCCCTTCCGTGCCGGGCTGGCCGAACACACGTCTTCCGCGCGCTTCAGGCTCGTCAGGTCCCGGAACGACAACACGGCGCGCCGGACTGCCTTTCTGGCCGGCCCTGTGCCAGGATCGAAGGGCCCGTTCTTGCGCGACACGGGGCCGCTGATGACCAAGTACTCGGCCAGCGTGCGCACGCAGGCCAGGCCGCGGATCCCTTGACCGCCCGGATTCAGCGCATCGAGATCTGCGGTCATCGGGGGATCTGCATCTGCTTCGAACATGCAACTGGGATTCTCGATGCACGCAAAGAGCGCGCGCCCGTCGCGCACGGGCCACGAAAGCCGATCAACAGTTGCTGGTGGTCCTGAGTGACCTCCAGCGCCTCGACGTTGAGTCCCGCACCCGCCTTGACCTCCAGCACCTGGCCGGCAGCCGCCAGTTCAGGATGCGCTGTCGTCAAGGCGCGCTTCAAGCCCTTGACGACTTTCGGGTCCTTGACCGGTTTCCCTCGACACAAAACCTGACCAGTCGTTCACGCGAGTCCTTCTCTTGCCATCATCGTCCCGGGCGTGCGACGCGATGGCATAGACGAAGCCGTCCCGATCCGTGGCAAGGCCTTCGAGGTCATGCAGTTTCCAGAAGTCGCTGAAGAACTGAAGCAGGCTGCGGCCAAGCTTGGTCTGTCGACCTGCCCATCGGCCCCGATGGTGTTCAAGCTGAAAGGTTGCTCCTTCTCGTCTTCCACGATGAGAAACCGAACGTCCGTCAACTGCTCAATCTCCGACGGCTCATGGATGTCCGGTCAGTGGTGAAAACGCGGGAGACTCCTTGTTCGCTGCCAAGGCATTGTCTACCCACCAAAGCAGGGTGCGGTCACTGAACTTTGCGGTGGCGATTTCGTTCGTCCGACGCTCTGGAGTTTCACCAGGCGGCCACGAAAAAGCTCGAGGAATCGGGCGCGCACTCCGTCATCCAAAGCGTGGCGACTTGCCGCCGGTGCTGGACGAAATCCAAGGTAGGCTGCGCCGCAGCGATCGCCCTTGCCGCAACCGTCGGGAAGCGCCGCTGTGAGGCGCGCAAGCGGGAACCCGGTGCCACGGCGGCGTGAGAACCGATCCGCCGTATTCCTGACTTCGGGCCGATCGGGCCTACGGCGGTGGCACTGCGCCAACCCTTTGATCGTACGTTGTGGCCACGGTAACGCGCTGCTTTTGGAGCCCAATCCGTCGACGCCGCCCAACGCGTCGACGTCCGAACTCAGGCTGTCACGCAGCAAGCCTGCGTGACGCGCAATCCAGACTACACCACGTCACGCTCTCACGCGCGGCACGTCAGACCATCGCGTCGTGTAGTCAGGCGTCTTGAGGGTCTGCTTCATCGTCCAGCGGCGCGTGCCGCTGGCTTGGCCGGTGGCGGCGAGGGCGATGGCTCCGCGTCCGTACCGGTCGTTGAGCCGATCGACGGCGGCCATCAAGGTGCTGCGGTCCGCGCCTTCGTCATCGAGTGCCAGTTCCTTTTGCTCGACCGAGGCGTCCTGCAGATCGAGCAGCATGACGCCGGCCTTTGCATAGTTGAATCCCGGCCGGTACGCGGCACGCACCGCCTGCACAGCCGCCTGGACAAGCGACGTCGTGTCGGCGGTGGGCCTGCGCAGCGGCACGGTGATCGAGCGCGAGTACTGCCTGTCCTGGCGCCGGAACGGGCTCGTGTGGATGAAAGCCAGCACCTGCGAAGCGTGACTTCCTTGCCGGCGCAGTTTCTCGGCCGCACGACTTGCGAACTGGCTGACCGCTTCGACCAGGTCTGCAAGCTGCGTAACCGGCTGCCCGAAGCTGCGGGTGCAGGCAATTTCCTTCTTCGCGGGAGCTTCGCTCTCGAACCCGTTGCAGGGCTGCCCCTGCAATTCGCGCACGGTTCGCTCGAGGACCACCGACCATCGTGCGCGCACCATCGCCGGATCGAGCCGCACGACGTCGAGCACGGTCTTCAAGCCTTCGGCCTGCAACTGCGCACCGATCTTGCGGCCGATGCCCCACACCTCCGTGAGTTCAGTCGCCGCGAGAACCGCATCGAGATCGCTCGCCGGGAGCGCGCCCAGGTTGAACACGCGTGCGAACTCCGCCGGGTAACTGCCGGGCTTGCGGTCGGCCGTCTTGGCCACATGGTTCGCGAGCTTGGCCAGCGTCTTGGTGGCACCGATGCCGATGCCGCAAGGAACGCCGATCCATTGCAGGATGCGCTCGCGCACGCGGTGGCTGCGCGCCACCATGTCGCCGCGCATGGCGCTCAGGTCGATGAACGACTCGTCGATGGAATAGATCTCCTGTTCGGGCCCGAGGCCCGCGGCAATCGCCATCATGCGGTTGCTCATGTCGCCGTAGAGCGCGAAGTTGGCGCTCAGCGCGACGACGCCCGCATCGGGCAACTGCTGCTGGATCTGAAACCATGGCGCCCCCATCGCGATGCCGAGTGCCTTGGCCTCGTTGCTGCGCGAGATGGCGCAGCCATCATTGTTGCTGAGCACCACCACCGGCCGTTGCTGCAGGCTGGGGCGGAACACGCGCTCACAGGAGACGTAGAAGTTGTTGCCATCAATGAGCGCGTACATGCTGCTCAAGTCACGAAGCGCTTGATGGCGCAAGTCACCACGCCGCAGATGATGAGTTGCTGGCCGTCCTTGAACGTGATCTCGGGAAAGGTCGGATTCGCCGCCGTGAGCTTGATACGACCACCGCGCTTGTAGAGGTATTTCACGGTGAAGTCGCCATCGACCTGAGCGACCACGATATGACGGTGTACCGGCGTCAGGGCGCGATTGACCACGAGCAGGTCGCCATCGTCGATGCCGGCATCCACCATCGACCTGCCGCTGACTTGCCAGAAGAAGGTGGCGAGCGGGTGGGTGATCAGCAGGTCGTTGAGGTCCTGCCGCTTGATGGAGAAATCGTCCGCAGGCGACGGGAAGCCCGCGCGCAACTTGCCCTCGACGACCGGAAGCGCGAGCGCGCGTGGCTCGTGGCTTGCCCATGTCGACGAGGAAGGGATACTGTTCATCCATCCAGTATATTGCTACGATGGCGCGATGAGTAGACAAGTCGGCAGTTGGCCTCGACGAGGTTCACGATGAAAAATGCGCAAACCTCCATCGCCATCGTTGGCGGCGGCATCGGTGGACTCACAGCGGCCATCGCGATACTGCGAGCAGGATTGGACGTGCACGTGTATGAGCAGAAGCACGATCTTCGCGAGGCCGGGGCGGGCATCCAGATCAGCCCCAACGCGTCCCGCGTCCTGCACCGCCTCGGCCTCGCAGAGAAGCTGGCAAAGACGGCCGTGCGGCCACAGGCGTGGCATCAACGGCGCTGGGACGACGGTAGAACTCTGCTCCGTACCCCGCTGGGCGACACAGTCGAGGCGGTGTTTGGCTTCCCCCACGTTCAGATGCATCGTGCCGACCTGCTGGATGTGCTCAGGGATGCATTTCCTGCCGAACGCCTGCATCCGGGACACCGGTTCACAGACTGCACGGACCACGGCGACCATGTCAAGGTGAGCTTCGACAACGGAACGCGAATCGAGTGCGACGTGTTCGTTGGGGCGGATGGCATTCACTCTGCGGCCCGCCGCGTCCTGTTTGGCGACGACGCCCCCCGCTTTACAGGATGCGTTGCCTACCGTGGGCTGGTGCCTGCCAGCCGTTTGACCCCTCTGGGGCTTCCGCTGGAATCGCAAGTGTGGATGGGCCCGGGCAAGCACTTCGTGCATTACTTCGTGCAGAGAGGAGCCATGGTCAACTTCGTGGCGGTCGTGGACCAGGACGCCTGGGCGCGCGAGTCATGGATCGAGCCCGCCGACATCGCCCAGTCGCTGGCCGCGTTCGAGGGATGGCATCCACAGGTCCGCACGATCCTCGCGGCAGTCGACGAGACTTTTGTCTGGGGCCTCTTCGATCGTTCGCCCATGGCACAGTGGTCCATCGGACGATGCACCTTGCTGGGCGATGCCTGCCACGCAATGCTTCCCTTCATGGCGCAGGGGGCGGCACAGGCGATCGAGGACGGTGCGACCCTTGCTGCGTGTCTTGCGAAGATCGGCCCGCAAGACTTCCCCGGCGCGCTGATGCTGTATCAATCCGTGCGCTTGCCGCGCGCGTCGCGCGTTCAGGCTGCGTCGAAGGAAAACAAGACCCGCTTTCATCTGGCAGACGGGCCATTGCAGCATGCGCGCGATGCGCAGATGGCCAATGGTGCAACCGACTGGTCGTTCAAGGCCGTCGAATGGCTTTACGGGTATGACGCCGCGGTCGTTGACGTATAGCCTTGCGGGGCCCAAGTGAGTCTACGCATCTGGGTGAACAGCATGCGGCCATCTTTACGCCACACGTTCAAAGCACGTCCGGTTCCTGCCGACCACGCTGCGACGGTCTCGTGGATGAACTGCAGCTTGGCAACCGCCCTGTAGGGCACGATGAAGGGGTAGACATCGGCTTGCCCCATGCTGCGAGCGAGTTCGTTCATGACCTGCGTGAGCCCTACCCATGCATTCAGCAGCTCGAGAAACTTCTGCGCGCCGGGCAGGTCTGCCCGCCAAAGATGCGCTGCTTCAAACGGCTGCGACTCCGACTCCGCCTGGTCGGAATCGATACGGAAACTGGCCGCCGTGTCCACCGTGTCCGTGATGTGAAGGTAGTGGGCCCAGGTTTCAGCCCAGTCCTCCCATGGATGGGTCGACGCATAGCTGCTGATGTACTGGTGCGCCCACAGCCGCTGTGGTCCATCGCGATAGTGCTTTTGCAAGGACTTGCCGTAGTCGGCTTGTTCGTTCCCGAACAAGCTTCTGAACTGGGCCAGGCGCGAAGCGTCGTCGCGGACGAGGCGATCCCAGTAGTAGTGTCCGATTTCGTGGCGGAAGTGGCCAAGCAAAGTTCTGTAGGGTTCGTGCATGGCAGCGCGGATGGCCTCGCGCTGCGCATCGTCAGCCTCGGCGACATTGATGGTGATGATGTCATCCTGATGGCCTGTGAGGATGGGCTTGCTGTTTGGCATCTGCTCGAGCATGTCGAAGGCAATGCCTGTCTTTTCGCCGTCCTGACGGGCCTCGACGGGCAACCCGAGCGCGAGCAATTGCGTCAGCAATCGGCGCTTGGCCGCTTCAAGCTCGCGTGCGCGGTGCCAGTTGCGCGGCTGCGAGACGTCGAACATGTGGCGGTTCAGCCGGCATGCGAGGCATTGCACCTCCACTGTCGCGCTTGACTTGGCACCGGAGTCCACTTTCACCAGCCAGTTGCAAGCGGCTGCCCCTTGGCGGTTTGCGCAGCACTGGTACTCGCTTCCGGTCGCGTCTGTTGCAACGCACCACAGGTGCGGTTCAGAACCGGGAATCAGTGCGACCAGGGTCAGTCGCTCGGTCTCATATCCCAGCTGGCTGCCGCAGTTCACGCATTGTGTGTTGCGCAGAAAGATTGGGCGCCGGCATGGGCATTTGTAGGCGCGGCTGACGGCCGGTACGAGCAGCGCTGACATGGCGCGCCCGCGCCGCAGTTCAGTCTTCGCGCGACGGGCTGTCGCTGGCGGCTTCTGCTACCCGAGCCGAATTTGTCGTCCTTCTGCTTCCCTTGAGGTGCGCTTCAACGTCTGTCGCGCGATCGCCGACGATTGCGACTGCCTCCTTGATTTGGGCCGCTGTGACGGCGAGTCTCTTTGCCCACTCTTCCAGAGCGATGTCTGACTGGACATCGATGGCGTCGGGGCTCGTCGCGTTGGGCGCAATCGTGGTGTCGGGACTTGCCTTGGGGTTCTCCGTTGAGCACTTGAGCTTCGGGGATGCGTTGATCGAGGCCGGTAGGCTGTCTTCCCATCGATGCGTAGGCGTAGCTCTTGCCAAACCCCGCAGGATCGCTCTTGTCAAGCCGAGTGCGGGACGGGCCCATCGGACGCAGGCGGGTGAACCGCAGCGCCCTGGACGAAGTCCGTGAATATCCGTGGTATGTCAGCCCCCTTGTATACCAACGTCACAAGCGTGGCGGCAGACAGCAGCTTCCAGGGCTTGAGCACGACCAGCAACGCACCGGTGCCTGCACTCCAGGCCACCAGTTTGCCGGGGCTCTTCCTTGCGAATTTTTCGAGAAGCGGCAGGCCCAGTTCGGCGGCGCTGCCCATTGGGCTTCGGTGCCACCACTTGACGACAATCGAATTCGACATCGGGCCAACCCGCCCACCGCCAGATGGACTGACGTCAACAACCGCGACGACTTCGTTCTCCTCGTTCTTGACCGCTTCAAATCCCATCGCGCCAAGGATCTCCGCTCGTGAGTGTGCAAGCCTTTCCCTGGCGGTAAGCGCCTTTGCAGCATCAATCATTTTGGACTTCCTTGACGAGACGAAACACTTGAAGGTCGGCTTGGAGTTCATCCTTGACGTCGTCCATCTGCTTCTCCAGCACGGGCCTGCGCGCTATGGCAACACCGAGCAGCGCGAGCAACCAGGTAACGCCGGGCACGGCGATGAGAATCCAGTGGAACGATCCGTGAAGAACACCCAGCATCACTGCGAACCCAGTCAGGGCGAGCGCAAGCAACAGGGCCGCCGACGCCAGGAAAGCGCCGCCGGCCCGCATCGCAGCCGACTTTCCAGTGGCTGCAAATTCCCCTTTCACGAGGGCGAGGTAGTTCGCAGCATGATTGACGAACAAGCCAGGGTGGCGAAGCGCCACCATGTAGATGGGGTGGATCACGGCGTGGCTCGGTAGTAGCTGGGCCGGCTGCGTCGTGTCGAAGTCATCAACAACGCTGCCAACAATGAACCACAGGCCGCCGCGAGCATGATGGCTTTCGTTGGCTCATCTTTGATGTACGACGCGCAAGACTCGGTGGTCCGGTCCAACTGCCCCTTCCAGGCATCGATTTTCTTGCCTGCTGAGTTGACAGCCTCCTTCGCATAAGCGCGGCCAGAGTTGGCGGCCTTGCTCAATCCATGGCCTGAGGCATCTGGAAAAGCATCGAAGTCCTCGCGCCCGCGGATTCCCGAGGAGGCTGGACCTTGCGAATGGGCTTGTGAGCTCCAGTCCTTGGCGTTCGTCTCGCCATCGCGCGGGTCGGGGAAATGGGTGAATTCATTCATCGAAATTGGTTCCTTGAGCTTTCGACCAGTGCACAGCGCACTACCTCGTGTCAATTTGGTTCTGGCGGCTTCGGGACCGTGTCGGGGAGTGCGAGGTGCTGACGTAGGCGTACTGCCGGGTGGACAAGTGCGGCCCATCCAACAAGCCCTCATGCTTTCAAGGCCTTCGCCATCTGCTTGCGCTGCTTCGTCAACGTCTTCAATCGCCGGTCTGCAAAGATCCCCAGCACCGACATCGCGGCGAGCGCAAGCAATCTGGGCATGGGAGAATGCACCGTGTGATCCGCGTCGCCATGAAAGACGATGGTCGGCTTGCCAGAGGTACTGCTTTGGCGGGGCGTACCTCGCCCCGCATGGCGGCAAGCGCCGAAGCCAAATCGCAAGCCACGCCACGCGGGCCGCCAGTCCCGAATGCACGCCCACAGCCCTATGGATCTCCGGCCAAAGCTCGCCCATGAGCGTAGCCATGGCGCCGCCAGCTGACATGCCTGCCACGTACACGCGCTGCGGGTCCACATCGAAGCGGGCCGTCCTCGAGTCCCTTCAAGAGGGGAGCGCAGTGGACGATCGAAAGTGCGCGGGAGCATCTCTCCTTTCAAAGTACGCACCCATGGGCTGAATACTGGAAAAGCAGACAGGCGCTGTGCAAGCCCATGCAAATCCTGGGCTTCAAACCATAGCGGTGAGCGTCGTCAATGCGTGTCGATGCATGAACGGGAGCATGCTGGTGCTCCGTGCAGGCACCTCGCTTGCCCCTTGCGCAACTCCTTCCCTGCGTTTTTCCAAAAGGAGTTTCACATGAGTCCCATCACCCGCGACGACCTCAACCTGAAGGGCACAACCCCGCCAGCGATGTCTGTCATCGACTGGATTGCCTTGCTCATCATGATCGTGGGCGCGGTCAACTGGGGCCTGGTCGGGGCCCTGGATGTGGACCTTGTGGGCGCCATCTTCGGCCCGCTGTCGGCGGCAAGCCGCGTCGTCTTCGTGCTTGTCGGACTTGCCGGGCTGTACGGCATCAGCATGCTGTTCCGGCTGCGTCGAATCGTCTAGAAGCGACCCGACTCGGCAAGGGCTCGCGTCACGTCAACTCGGGCGTGTCGCGAGTCCGGCGCAATCAGACCTTGGGCTGCCGACCCGCGCGGCTGCGCAGCGCGAGATAGCCCAGCCCCAGCACCCCAGCGATCACCAGCGCCTTGCGCACGGCACCTTTGGGGTTGTGCTTCAGTTCAGCGGCGCCACCCATTTCGGCGTACAGCCTCGGCACGTGGCCCCGCGCAAGATCCTCGATGACGCCCTCGCCAACGTCGACCCGGTCGGCCAGCAGCAGGAGCAACCAGTGCCGCAGATCGTTCTCGCTGAAGCGGAACGCCTTGCGGCGGATGATGCCGCTCACACCTCGAGGCGGGCACGACGTGCCGAACACGGGTGTCATTTCGGGTCGTTCATTCGAGCGAAGGATTTCAACGTGTTGAGGCTGGCGCTCGGGTGGCTGGCTCCGTGGCACGTCGTCCAGGCGGGGCGGCTTGCGCTCCATGGGATACGCAGGGCGATCGGCCGTTGCCAGATCGGCGCCCCAGCCGCCTTCAAGAGAACGGTGCGCGAGTGGACCGAAGTCATCGACCGCGACTACAGCCATCCCTGCGTCATCGTGTGGGTGCCGTTCAACGAGTCCTGGGGCGTGCCGGAGTTGCCCAGCGTCGACGCACAACGTCATGCCGTCGAAACGCTGTACCACCTCACCAAGACCCTCGATGCAACGCGGCCGGTGATCGGCAACGATGGGTGGGAATCCAGCGCCACGGACATCATCGGGATCCACGACTACGACGCGGACATCGACCACCTGCACCGGCGCTATGGCGCCGAGGTGGTCCCTGAAAAGCTTTTCGAAAAGAGTCGGCCTGCAGGCCGCCTGCTGACGCTCGACGGGCACCCGCACAAAGGGCAGCCCATCATGTTGACCGAGTTCGGCGGCATTGCCGTGAAAAGATCCAACGTTGAGCCCGGGCATGAAAAGACCTGGGGCTACACGACGACGCAGAGCGCCGAGGAGTTCGGTGACCTGTATGAACGGTTGATCAAGACCATCGTCCATGCCGAGCTGTTCAGTGGCTTTTGCTACACCCAGTTCGCGGACACCTTTCAGGAAGGGAATGGCCTCCTGAACGCGGACCGCAGTCCCAAATTGCCGCTCGCACGCATCCACGCCGCAACCACGGTGCCGCGCTCGTGGAGCCCGGGGATGGTGTAGGGAGGCAAGGCGTGTGCGTGGGCATGCCGCTTGCCAAATGTTCCTGGATCAACCCCCGCAAGGAACATCCCATGGCTTTCCGATTCAATCCACTGGCTCTCGCCGCAGTCGCGACCATCGCGCTCCTGGGAGCATCCACGGCAACGCTGGCTGCCCAGCTAACTGGTGCGGACGCCGGCGCCATCAAACAGATGGCCCAGTCCAACATGGCCGAAGTGGCGAGCGGCGCGCTGGCGCTGCAGAAATCGCAGGACGCACAGGTCAAGCAGTTCGCGCAGAAGATGGTCGATGACCATTCGGCAGCGCTCAAGGAGGTGGAGCAACTCGCGCAGCAAAAGGGCGTGACCCTGCCAGCGAGTCCAGACCCGAAACACAGGGCCGCCCTGTCCAGGCTGAATGCGCTGGAAGGCACCTCGTTTGACAAGCACTACATGGCGAGCGCCGGACTGGACGACCACCCGTCCCCCAGGCCCTCGTCCGACCGGACGCCCGGCAAGATGTTGAAGGCAGTCGCGCAAATGATTTCGCATTCGACACCCAGGGCCGAGAGCGCATCGCGCACATCGCCGAGCATTGCCGCCGTCGACGACGGTTGTTCCGGCGGTTTCAGGCTGCAGTTGAAGGCGATGGCGCGCAGGACGCCGGGCCGTGCGGCGCTCAACCTTTCGCCTCCTCGATTGTCGGGGGCTTTTCCTGGTTGCGTTGCGAGCCGAGGTCTTGCGTCAGCCCGAAGGGGGCGGAGTCATCGGCCTTGGTGCCTTGCACATCACGCTTTTTATCGCGCATGCGCTCGACGGGCGCCGGACCCGCGACGTCTTCGCCAACGCGGTTGCGTGACGACGAGAATTTTTCGCCGGCCCCCATGTTGTCGACGCCGCCATCTGTGCTGGGACGGGTGCCGTCGCCGGAATTGAAATTTGAGTTCGAGTTGGTCATCGGCTCACCGTAAACCTGCAAAGGTTCTGCGGTGTCAGGGATTGGTGCGACTTGCACTCCGACAATTCCCTGGACACGGACAAGAACTCGTCGTGCGCGCTATTGCGATCCATACCTACGTCCTCGAGAAGTTGCGACGCTCATCTTGTTGATGGCCTCATCAACCTCGCGCCGACTGCGTTGACCCTCATCGCGGTGGAACCGGGGCGCGGGCTTGCAAAGGATCGACTCGATGTTCCATACGGCCTCCCCCGTCCTGAGCGCGGCCATCGACTGGCTTGCGCACGGCTTGTGGGACCTTCAATGGTGGCAAGTGGTTCTGTACACGCTTGCGACCACCCATATCACGATCGCTGCCGTCACGATCTTCCTGCACCGCACGCAGACGCACCGGGCCATGGATCTGGGCCCGATCCCTTCGCATTTCTTCCGGTTCTGGCTGTGGCTCGGGACCGGCATGGTCACCAAGGAGTGGGTAGCGATCCACCGAAAGCACCACGC
This sequence comes from Variovorax brevis, assembly GCF_030317105.1. Taxonomy (GTDB): domain Bacteria; phylum Pseudomonadota; class Gammaproteobacteria; order Burkholderiales; family Burkholderiaceae_C; genus Variovorax; species Variovorax brevis. Next base: position 1,923 of record NZ_JASZYG010000024.1, on the reverse strand, counting down.
GAAATGCGAAACGGCAGAAGACCCGCACAGCCCGCAGGTCAGGGGTATCGACGAAGTACTTTGGCGCGGTGCGGAACTCTATCGGGCCGAATCGAAGAACATGGCAACGCTGGAACGCTTCGGTCACGGCACGCCGGACGACTGGCTCGAGAACAACCTTTATGCGCGCTACAGCTGGCAAGGGGTGGGGCTGATGCTGGTGCTCAACGTGGCGCTTTTTGGCGCGCTTGGCCTCGCCGTCTGGGCGGTTCAGATGCTCTGGATACCGATCACTGCGGCCGGCATCGTCAATGGCATCGGGCATTACTGGGGATACCGCAACTTCGAGGCGCCTGACGCAAGCCGCAATGTCGCGCCCTGGGGGTTGATCATCGGTGGCGAGGAGTTGCACAACAACCACCATACCTATCCGACTTCCGCCAGGTTCTCGGTCAAGAAGTACGAGTTTGACATCGGCTGGATCTACATCCTGATGTTGCAAAAAATCGGCTGGGCCAAGGTGAAGAAGGTCCCGCCGAAGCTGCTGGTGGGTGACGTCCAGCCGGTGGCCGACGAAAAGACGCTGGAGGCGGTCATCGAAAACCGCCATGAGGTGATGGCCCGCTACGCACGTGCAATGCGGGGCGCCACAAAAAGCGAGATGGCCCAGCTCAAGGCGATTGGCGCGGATCCGTCGGTCCTGGAGGCGGCCCGGCGCTGGTTGCACCGTGACGACGACAAGGTGCCAGCGGCCGTCCGTTCGAGCCTGGTTCGGGCGCGCGCCGCGCACCCCGTGCTCGACAAGATGGCGACCATGCGCGAAGAGCTTCGCCAGCTCTGGCTCAACACGTCGCAGTCGCGCGAGCAACTGGTCGATGATCTCGCCGCGTGGTGCCGTCGCGCGGAAGCGAGCGGAATAGCAGGCCTGCGTGAGTTTTCGATGCGCCTTCGCGCGATCCGCATGGAGTCGCGGTTGGGTGAAGGGGGAAGCAAGCGAGTTTGATGCAGATCGCACGACCACGTAGGAAACCGTTTACACCAGTTCACGCCCAATGCTGCGCTGCAGCATACATTGCGCCTTCATATTCGGCTTATCGGCCATCGGCCAGAACTGAAAGTCGTGTCATGCGCCAACCAAGTACATCAGGAATTCCGCTGACGACCATGTGGCTCGGCGTCACAAAGACAATGCTTGGACTTGCCTCCGGTCAAGCGACAGGCGCCGTGAAACCGCAGCCCGTTTTGGCGACGCCCCCGGTCAAGCACATGGCTGATGTGTGGAGCGGGAAGCCCGTGCTTGCTGCGTACAAACGTACTCGTCGCTGGTCGCGCCGTTTCGATGGGCTTGTCTCCATCAGCTGATCACGTTCAAGCCTTTCGGGCGTGCAGGCTCTAACTCGCACTCCGCGTTTTTTGACGTGCCCGGATACGGGCACATCGATTGCCCGCAATCCAAAGCGGCTCCCATCTTTCCAGACTACGACTGCTCACACGAAGGAGTGTCCATATGATTTTCGACTCAGTCTCTCCCATGAACCTGATGGCCAAAACGGTGGCTGCAGGGGGTTTCCCATGAAATCCTTCTCAAGCGACCCCGCCACGCCGATTTCTACGCCGGCTCAAAATGCCATGAAGCAGACTGCGAAGACGCCTGCCGAGCGGGGCGAAGAGCCAAAGCCCCCCATTGCTGGTGACAGTCCCCCCAAACGAGAAGTCCGCGAAGGCGACGCGGGCGTGGGAGAGTCGACGAACACGGGCAGCTCGCCGTATGCGGACCGCAGCAGGCCGGAAGAGGCAGAGCGCGACTCCGTTTCTTGAATAGACGCAAAGGACCGGCCGCTTCGCGGTCGCGACCCAACGACCTCAAATGCGCCGCAGCAGCGGCGCGTGCGAGCATCTTTCTTTCCGCGGGGCCTCTCGAGCGAAAGCACAGGGGTTTCGCAT
>NZ_JASZYG010000023.1 GCF_030317105.1 Variovorax brevis | reverse complement strand
GGTATGCCTGTGGGCGGCTGTTGAGCCTGCGGCGAGGAACGGAGCGACAGGCGGGAAAAGGGCCGCAGCTGTTTGAGGGCCACGCAGTGGACCGAGTTCTGCGGACCCCGCCTGTCGTGAGTACCAGCAGCGAAGTCCGAAGGACCGCAGGCGTCAGCCGACCACAGGCATACCGCCCGCCGACGCCGCCCCACCACCACAGGCAACTGTTTCAACCCCGCCCCCAAGAAAACCAGGCCGCACCCAAACCCCTAGTCCCTTCGCCTTAGTCTCATTAAGGGACTCCTAGGCCGTTAGGTGGATTTGCCGCCGCCCGCAAGCGCCGGAAACTTGAAGTTTCTGGCACCCCTGCTTTGAAGGACGGAGCGCGCGGATGAGCTGGCGGACAAAAGTGGTTTGGAGCGAGGGGATGCTTTTGCAGCCCCAGCACCTGCAGCAAAGCGAGCGCCACGCCGAATACGCACGGCATCTGCTCCTTCGTTCCACCACGCCCTATGCATGGGGCGTGGCCGAGCTGGAGATCGACACCGCTGCGCTCGCGCTGGGCAAGCTCGCGCTCGTGCGCGCCGTCGGCGTGTTCGGCGACGGCACGCCCTTCGACATGCCCGCTGTCGACCCCCTGCCTGAAGCCATCGACATCCCGGCCACCATGCGCGACGAAGCCGTCGTGCTCGCACTGCCGCTTCGCCGCGCCGGCGCCCGCGAGGCCGACGCCGAAACCTTCGAAGACCTCGTGCGGCACCGCGTCATGGAAGTCGACGTGCCCGACTCCAACACCGCCGGCGAACGCAGTGCCATGCTGCAGCTGGGCAAGCTGCACACGCGCCTGCTGCGTGCCAGCGATGCAACCGACGCGTGGACCACCCTCAAGATCGCACGCGTCGTCGAACGGCGCGTGGACAACCAGGTGCAGCTCGACCGCCACTTCGTGCCGCCGCTGCTCGACGTCGCAGGACATGCGCTCGTCAAGTCATGGCTGGACGAACTGATCGGCCTGCTGCGCCAGCGCGGCAATGAACTCGTCGGCTCGCTCACGCCCGGCGGCACGGGCGGCGTCGCCGAGATCGCCGACTTCCTGATGCTGCAAACCATCAACCGGCAAGAGGCCGTGTTCGCGCACCTGCAACGCAGCGCGATGGTGCACCCGCAGCACTTCTTCGAGCATGCGCTCTCGCTGGCCGGTGACCTCATCACCTTTCGCGACTCGCGGCGCACGACCAAGTTCGGGCCTTATGTGCACGACGACCTGGCGCTGAGTTTCAGGCCCGTCATGGAAGACCTGCGGCGCAGCTTCTCCATCGTGTTCGAGCGGCCGGCCGTACGCATCGAACTGCACGACCGCAAGAACAAGGTCCATGTGGCCGTCATCAAGAACGTGGAGTTGCAGCGCTCGGCCATCTTCGTGCTCGCCGCCAATGCCAACATGCCCAGCGAGGCACTGCGTGCGCGCTTTCCGACGCAAGTCACCATTGGGCCGGTCGAACGCATTCGCGAACTGGTGACCCAGGCGCTGCCGGGCGTGGTGCTGACGCCGCTGCCCGTCGCGCCGCGGCAGATCCCGTTTCACGCGGGCGCCAGCTACTTCGAGCTTGAAACGCGCAACAGCGATCTCTGGCGACAGCTGGAGCAATCGGGCGGCGTGGCGATGCACGTGGCGGGCGACTTTCCCGGACTCGAGCTGGCGTTTTGGGCGATTAGACAGGGGTGAACGTCATGGCCACCACTCCAGACGATCCTTTTGCTGCATACGAATCCGAGCGCACCGTCATCAAACCCAAGCCGCGGCCTTCGTCCGCCAACGCGCCTTCGCCGGCGACGATGACTGCGATGACAGGCAGTGCCTTCGAATCGGCATCGCCGGCCGACAGCACCGACTTGGGCCTGCTCAATCCGCTGGTGTCTGCCGCAGGCCGCCTGCTGATGCTCATCGGCAAGCTGCGCAACCTCGTGCAGCCGCGTGACGTGGCCGCGCTGCGTTCCTCGGCGGCCGATGCGGTGAACCAGTTCGACGCCAACGCGCGCCGCGCCGGCGTCGGCAACGAGACGGTGCTGGCCGCGCGCTATGTGCTGTGCACCGCGCTCGACGAAGCGGTGTCCAACACGCCCTGGGGCGTGCAGGCCGGCTGGAACCACCAGAGCCTGCTCGTGCAGTTCCACAACGAGGCGCAGGGCGGCGAGAAGGTGTTCCAGCTGCTGGCCAAGCTGGCGCAAGACGTGCCCACGCATCGCCAGCTGCTGGAACTCATCTACAGCGTGCTGGCGCTGGGCTTCGAAGGGCGCTATCGCGTCATCCCCAACGGCCGCGGCCAACTCGACAGCGTGCGGCAGCGGCTGGCCGACCTCATTGCCAAGGACCGGCCGGTGGTGGAAGCCGAACTGTCGCCGCACTGGCGCGGCGAGGGCGCGGGCACGGTACGGCTGCGCGAGTCGCTGCCGCTGTGGGTGTTCGGCGTGCTGTTCCTGCTGATCTTGGCGCTGGCGTGGTTCGGGCTGCGCATGATGCTCAACAACCGGTCGGACCAGACCTATGCGCAGGTGTCCGGGCTGCGCGTGCCCAACCTGCAGATCGCACCGCCGGCCGTCGTCATCCCGGCCAAGGCGCCGCGGCTGGCCAAGTTCCTCGAGCCCGAAGTCAAGGCAGGCTTGGTGACCGTCACCGACGAGGCCGATCGCAGCACCGTGCGCTTGCGTGGCGACAGCCTCTTTGCATCGGGCAGCGCGGAGCCGATGGCGCAGTCGCTGCCGGTGCTCAATCGCGTCGGGCAGGCGCTGGCCGAGGTCAAGGGCGAGGTGCTCATCACCGGCCATTCCGACAACCAGCCGATCCGCTCGATGCGCTATCCGTCCAACTGGCATCTGTCGGCCGCGCGCGCCGATGCGGTGAAGGGCGCGCTTTCGACCGTGGTGGATCCGGCCCGCATGAAGTCCGATGGCAAGGCCGACCAGGAGCCGGTTGCGGCCAATGACACGCCGGTCAATCGGGCGCGCAACCGGCGTGTGGACATCGTGCTGCTCAGTCCGCCCGAACAGGTCGCCGCCGACCTTGCCGCAGCGGGGGTGAAGAAATGATCAAGAAGATCTTCGGGTGGATCTTCAATCCGCTGCTGCTCACGCTGCTGGCACTGCTGGTCATCAGCTATCTGATCTGGTGGATCGGCCCGTCCATCAAGGTGGGCGAGAAGGAGCCGCTGGCCAGCGAGTTGTCGCGCCAGATCACCATCGGCGTCATCGTGCTGCTGGTGCTGCTGCGCGTGTTGCTGCGCAGCTTCCGCGCGCGCAAGGCGAGCCAGCACCTGACTGCCACCCTCATGAAGGCGCCGGTCGCGGCCAAGGCAGAAAAAGAAGTCAGCGCCGAGCAAAAGATTCTCGATGAGCGCTTCACGGACGCCGTCGCCACGCTCAAGCAGATGCGCCTGCATGCCGCCGGAAAGAAGCCGGGCTTGCGCGACTGGCTGTCGCTGTCGGGCGGCAACTACCTCTACGACTTGCCGTGGTACGTGTTCATCGGCGCACCGGGCGCGGGCAAGACCACGGCGCTCATCAACTCGGGCCTCTCGTTTCCGCTGGCCGAGAAGTTCGGCGCGGGCGCCATCAAGGGCGTGGGCGGCACGCGCAACTGCGACTGGTGGTTCACTGACGACGCGGTGCTCATCGACACGGCCGGCCGCTACACCACGCAGGACAGCCATCAGGCCGAGGACAAGAGCGCGTGGGAAGGCTTCCTGGGCCTCTTGAAAAAAGTGCGCCCGCGCCGACCGCTCAACGGCGTGTTCCTCACCGTGAGCGTGGGCGACCTGTTGACTCAGGGCACCGAAGCGCGCACCACGCTGGCAGCGCAGATCCGCGCGCGCCTGCTTGAACTGGACGCCAAGCTCACGACGCGCTTGCCGGTCTACGTGCTCGTCACCATGGGCGACCTGCTCTACGGCTTTTCCGAATACTTCGACGAACTCGGCAAGGAACAGCGCGCACAGGTGTTCGGCTTCACGCTCTCCACCGAAGAGGGCGCCAAGGTGACGGAGCAGGGCATCGGCGCAACCTTCAACCGCGAGTTCAGCCTGCTGCACAAGCGCGTCAACGAAGGCGTGATTGCACGCATGCAGCGCGAGCCGGATGGCGCGCGGCGTGCGGCCATCTTCGGCTTTCCGGCGCAGTTCGGCGCGGTCGGTCCCTTGCTGTCGGACTTGCTGGAACAGGTCTTCACCGGCTCGCGCTTTGCACAGCCGCCGTGGGTGCGCGGCGTGTACTTCACCAGCGCCACGCAGCAGGGCAGCCCCATCGACCGCGTGATGGGCAGCCTTGCGCGCACCTTCAGCCTCGAACGTGCGCAACTGCCGCCGCAAAAGAGCACCGGGCGCAGCTACTTCATCACCTCGCTGCTCAAGGAGGTCGTGTTTCCCGAGCAGCGCCTGGCCGGCGCCGACCTGAAGTTCGAGCGCAAGCGCAACACGATGCGCTTTGCCGCGGTGTTCGGAATGATGGCCGTGACGGCGCTGTTGCTGGCGGCCTGGGGCTACAGCGCGTGGCAGAACGAGCGCTACCTCGATGCCGTCGAGGCCCGTGTCAAACCCGCACGCGAAACGCTGGCCACGCTGCCAGCACGCGTGCAGAACCTCGTGCAGGTGGCGCCGGTGTTGCAGGGCTTGCGCAACGTCTGGCGCACGCCTGAAAACCGCGACGGCGACGAGCCACTGTCGATGACGCTCGGCCTCTACCAGGGCGACAAGCTCGACGCCGCTGCACGGCTTGCGTACCAGCGCTCGCTCAACGAAGTCTTCCTCCCGCAAGTGGCCAAGCGCGTGGAAGACCAGTTGCGCACCGCGCAGAAGGACAACCTCGAGTTCACCTACGAGGCGCTCAAGAGCTACGTCATGCTGATGGATCCGAAGTACTTCGACGCCGACGCGCTCAAGGCATGGATCACGCTCGACTGGTCGCGCAGCATCGACCGCGGCGTACCCGAAGACCAGCGCAAGCTGCTGGAAGACCAGCTCGACGTGCTCTTTGCGCAAGGCCCGCCGCGCTCGCCGCTCAAGATGGACGAGAACCTGGTGCGCAGCGTGCGCGCCCTGCTCGCCAGCTACCCGCTGGAGCAGCGCGTGTTCAGCCGCCTCAAGCGCAAGAATCTCGGCAAGGACATTCCGCCTTTCACCATCGCCAACGCCGCAGGCCCCTCCGGGCCGCTGGTGTTCGAGCGCATCAGCGGCAAGCCGCTCACCGAGGGCATCCCGGGCGTGTTCACTTATGACGGCTATCACAAGCGCTTCCAGGCCGAGGTGGTGGTGGTCACCACGCTGCTGGCCAGCGAAGAGCCGTGGGTGCTCGGCGAAGACCGCAACGCGGCCAGGCGGCTGCAGGACGCGGCGCAACTGGGCGTGCTCACCGACCGCGTGCGGCGCCTGTATCTCGAGGAATACGTGAAGGTGTGGGAAGCCCTTCTGGCCGACGTGCGGCTGGTGCGCACCACGCAACTGGACAAGAGCATCGAGATCTCGCGCATCCTCTCGGGCGCGAACTCGCCGCTGGCACTCTTCATGCGCGCCGTGGTCAAGGAGACGACGCTCATTCCGGCCGAGACCAACAGCGTGGTGAGCAAGGCCACCGAGACCGTGCGCAACACGCGCAAGGGTCTTGAAGAGCTGCTCGGCACTGCCGACAAGACTCAGGTGGTAGCGCCGGGCAAGCGCATCGAGAGCATCGTGGACGACCGCTTTGCGTTGCTGCGCCAGCAGGTCGTGTCAGCGGTGCCGGGGGCGCCTGCGCCGCTGGACGACACGCTCAAGCTCTTCAACGACGTGAACGTGTACCTCGTGGCGGTCGACACGGCGGTCAAGGCCAAGGCCTCGATGCCGCCGGGCGACACGGCCGGCAAGCTCAAGGGCGCGGCTGCGCGGCTGCCCGAGCCGATGCGCTCGATGGTCGAGAACTTGAGCCAAGCCGGCGCCGTGCAGGCCAGCGCCGCCGAGCGCGGCAACCTCAGCTCGGACTTGAAGCCGGTGACGGACTTCTGCACCCGCGCCATCGCCGGCCGCTATCCCTTCGTGCAAAGCAGCAAGAACGATGTGCTGCCGGCGGACTTCGGCCAGATGTTCGGACCGGGTGGATTGATGGACAGCTTCTTCCAGAAGCGCCTGGCCGAACTGGTCGACACCAGCTCCACGCCGTGGCGCTACAAGCCGGTGGCCGACCGCGGGGCGGTGACCACGCAGGCGCTTGCGCAGTTCGAGCGCGCGGCGCGCATCAAGGACATCTTCTTCCGCGGCGGGCCGGGCGGACCGGCGATGCGGCTGGACTTCAAGCCGGTGGAAATGGACGAGAACATCACGCAGTTCACGCTCGACGTGGACGGGCAACTCGTGAAGTACTCGCACGGTCCTGTGGTGCCGATGACCATCCAGTGGCCCGGTCCGAAGGGCAGCAACCTGGTGCGGCTGGAGGTGAACCCGCCATCGGCCTCCGGTCCCTCGGGGCAGTCGGTCACCGGGCCTTGGGCCTTGTTCCGCGTGCTGGATGACGGCGCGCTCGAGGCCGGCGCCGCGCCCGAGAAATTCTTCATCACCTTCCAGGTCGGCGCCCGCCGCGCGCGCTTCGAAGTCACGACGAACAGCGTGCAGCATCCGATCCGCCTGAAAGAGTTGCGGGAGTTCGCGTGTCCCCAAGGGTTGTAAATGCTCGCCCCCAGGCTTGCCCACTTCGTGTGGCCTCCAATCCCCTGCCGGGGGCAACACCAGCGGCCCGGAGGACTATTGCTCGCCCCCAGGCTTGCCCACTTCGTGTGGCCTCCAACCCCCTGCCGGGGGCAACACCAGCGGCCCGGCAAAGCCGGTTCCGCGGTGTTCCGCGCAAAGAGGGGTTGGCATGAGTGAGCGTGATGTGCCTGTTCCGGACATCCTGCCCGGCTGGTACGGCAAGTTGCCGGGCATGGGGGACTTCGCGCATCGACGCGTGCCGGACGCCTTCCGCCAGGCGTGGGACCGGTGGCTGCAGAACGGCCTGGCCCAACTGCGGGCGCGCCATGAAGATTGGACCGATCGCTATCTCAAGGCGCCGCTGTGGTGCTTCGTGCTGGGCGACGGCGTGATCGGCGAGCCCTCGTGGATCGGCGTGCTGATGCCTTCGGTCGATTCGGTCGGGCGCTACTTTCCCTTCACCATCGTCGATGAGCTCGTGTGGGCGCCGGCCGAGTTGCGCGGCGATGTGCTCAGCCGTGCGCAACGCTGGTTCGTGATGGCGGCGCAGGTGGCCGTCGACGGCCTCGACAAGGATCTGGACGCGTCGCGCTTCGAGGCCTTGCTGTTGCAGAGCTTCAGCGTCGAGCAGGCCGCCCCGTCGCTGCAGGAGCAGAGCGACGAGGCCGAGATGGCATTGCCCGAGTTCGGCCAGTCGCTGTGGTTCACCGATCCCGCGGCCGAAACAGGGCAGGCCATGAGCACCCAGGGCCTGCCGCAAGACGAGCAGTTCGAAACGCTGTTCGGCTACGCGGCGGGGCATGAGGAGCAGCCGTGAACAGCACCGGCCGCAACGACGACGCCATGGGCGACGACCTGGACCCGACGCAGGTCATCACTGGCGCACCGGCACCGGCACCGGCACCCGCAGCGGCACCCGCACCCGCGGCGGCCGCCAAGGGCGATGCCGCGGACGCCACGCTGATCCACGGCGCCGGCGCGACCGAAGACCCGGCCACCCTGCTCGCAACCCCCGCCACGGTCGTGTCCACCATGCCGCCCGCCAATCGCGCGTCGCCGCAGGCCGCGGATGCGTCGCTGCTCCCCGTGGGCAGCCGCATCTCCGAATTCGAGGTGACGCGCATCGTCGGCCAGGGCGGTTTCGGCGTGGTGTACGAAGCGTGGGACACCGACCTGGAACGCGTGGTGGCCGTCAAGGAATACCTGCCCGTGTCGCTGTCGATGCGCCAGGCCGGCGGCACCGTCGTGCCGCTCTCGGAACGCACCAAGGACACCTTCGACCTGGGCATGCGCAGCTTCATCAACGAGGCCAAGCTGCTGGCGCAGTTCGACCACCCGTCGCTGCTGAAAGTGCTGCGCTTCTGGCAGGAGCGCGGCACGGCCTACATGGCCATGCCGTTCTACCGCGGCGACACGATGCGCCAGGCGCTGGCCACCATGACCGGCGGCGTGGACGAGCGCTGGTTGCTGAACATCGTGGACGGCGTGACGCAGGCCCTGTCGGTGATGCACGCGGCGCGTTGCTACCACCGCGACATCGCGCCCGACAACATCATCCTGCTGGCCGATTCGGGCCGGCCGGTGCTGCTGGACTTCGGTGCCGCGCGCCGGGTGATCACCGACAAGACGCAGGCGATCACCGTCATCCTCAAGCCGGGGTATGCACCCATCGAGCAATACGCCGAGATGCCCGACATGTCGCAAGGCGCGTGGACCGACGTGTATGCGCTGGCCGCCGTGATGCACGTGGCGGTCACGGGCCGCGCACCGCCGCCTTCGGTGGCGCGGCTGCTGTCGGACAGCTATGTGCCGCTCACCGGCAACGAGGCCTTGCGCGCGCGCTACAGCGAGCAACTGTTGACCACCATCGACGCGGGCCTCGGCGTGCGGCCGGAGTCGCGTCCGCAATCGATGGCGCAGATGCGCACCCTGCTGGGCTTTGATGGCGGCGCGACGGTGATCGTGTCGGCGCCCGTCGTGCGCCCCTCGCGGCAGGGAGAGGAGAAGACCTTCCTGCAGTCCGCACCGCCCACGACCGTGCCCGGGAAAACTCCCGAAGACGACGGCGGCGGCGGCAAGGGCAAGCTGGTGGCCATCGCGGCGGCGGTGCTGGTGGCGGTGGCCGGCGGCGGCGCATGGTGGTGGTCGCAGCAGGGCAAGGACAAGCCGGTCGACATCGCGCAACAGGAATCCAGGCCGCCCGTTGCCGGCCCCCAACCGCCGGACGACAAGATCGCAGGGCAGGTGACGCCACCCCCATCACCACCGACCCAGCCAGAGAAGCCCGTCGTCATCCCGCCCGTCTCGCCCAGCGATTCGCTCAAGTCGCTGGCCAACGGCGCCGCGCCAGGCTTCGTCGTCACGGCGACGCCGCGCAAGGCCGAAGTGAGCATCGGCAAGGACAAGCTGGGCTTCGAAGTGCGCAGCAACCGCGCGGGCTATGTGTATGTGTTCCTGCTGTCCACCGGCAACGAGATGTTCCTGCTCTTTCCGAACCTGCTGGACAAGTACAACAAGATCGCGCCGAACACGCCGCTGTCGCTGCCGCGCGCCTCGTGGCCCATGGACTCGGGCGGGCCGGCGGGCACCAACCAGTTCGCGGTGCTGGTGAGCGAGCACGAGCGCGACTTCACGCAAGCGGGCATGCAAAGCGAAGGCGTGTTCCCGCGATTTCCGCTGCCGGCGCTGGCAGCGCTCGAAGCCTCGCGGGGCACCGGTCCGGCCCCCCTGCTGGGCCAGGCGGTGTGCCCGCCCAACACGGCTTGCAACGACGTCTATGGCGTTGGCAATTTCAGAATCGTCGAGAAGTAATCGTCTGCAAGAGCAGGGTCCGCCGGACCGCTGACCTCATTCGACAGGGAGTCCTACATGACATCACATTCACAACACTTCCCCATGGCCCGCATGACGGCCGCGCAGCGTGCGTGGCTGGCGGGCGCAATGGTTGCGTCGCTGGCCGGTTGCGCGTCGGCGCCGGCGCCGCAATCCACCGCTGCACCGCCGCCGCCTGCCGCATCGACTGCAAGCGGAGCCCCCGCGGCGCCCACGCCGTCCGCTACTCAGCAGGCGCCGGTGCAGATCGGCACGCCGGCTGCGTCCACCGCTTCGTCCCCTTCAGGCGCGTCTCCGCGCGTGGGCGGCAGTGCGCCGCTGGGCGCCAGCGTGGCAGGGCAGTCGCGCACCTTCTCGACGCAACTGGCGACCTACACCTCGGTCGGCTTCGACGCGGTGCCGGGCTGGGTGCGTGACGATTTCGCGGAGACCTGGCCCGCCTTCCTCGGCAGTTGCAAGGTGCTGACCGGCCGCGGGGCGGAGTGGAAGCAGATCTGCGACCGTGCCCGCGCGGTCGATGCCAAGAACAACGTCGCGATCCGCGCCTTCTTCGAGCGCGAGTTCACGGCCTATTCCATCCGCGACGACGACCGCCGGCAAGACGGCGTGGTCACCGGCTATTTCGAACCGGAGATCCAGGGCAGCCGCAACTATGCGCCGCCCTACATCTACCCGGTGTACGGCACGCCCGAAGACATGCTCTTCCTGGATGGGCGCAAGCTGCCTGCAGGTGCCACCAGCGTCGCCGCCAAGGTGCAGGGGCGCGACGTGATCGTGCAGCAAGGCCTGAGCACCCGCGACATGGGCGCACCCGGCCTCTATGCGCTGGACCTCTCGGCCATTTCGCGCGACACGCTGGACCGAAAGATCCGCCTGCGCGTCGAAGGCCGGCGCCTGCTGCCCTACTACACGCGCGAGGAGATCGAAACGCGCGGCGCGCCCAATGCCCGGGTGCTCGCCTTCGTGAGCAACGCCACCGCGCTGTATGAAATGCAGATCCAGGGCTCGGGCCGCGTGCGCCTGTCCAATGGCGACACCATTCGCCTGGCCTATGCGGAACAGAACGGCCAGCCCTTCCGCCCCACGCTGGCGCAGGGCCCGGACGGCAAGCCCAAGAGTGCGATCCGCACGCGCGGCGGCGCAATCGAACTCGACCCGGATGACGACGATGACGACAGCATCGACACCAGTGCGATCCGCGTGCGCGGCTTCACGCTGGCGCGGCCGGTGGACGTCGGCGCGGTCGTGGTGCCGGGTCGCAAGGTGTCGGGAACGGTCACCGGTTCGGGCATCAAGGACCCGAGCTACGTCTTCTTCAAGGAATCGTTGCAGAACACGGGCGGACCGGTGGGCGCATTCGGGGTGCCGCTGTCGGCAGGCCGCTCGATTGCGGTCGATCCGCGCGCCACACCGCTGGGCTACCCGGTGTTCGTCTCCACGCGCTCGCCCGGCACGGGCAACCCGATGCAGCGCCTGACCATCGCGCAGGACACCGGCGGCGCCATTCGCGGCGCGGTGCGAGCGGACTATTTCTTCGGCAACGGACAGCAAGCGGCCAGCGAGGCGCGCCGCATGAAGGAGCGCGGGCAGCTGTGGATCCTGCTGCCGCGCGGACTCGCGGTGGCCCAAGCCTCGACCTCGGGTGCGATTCGTACGCGCGGCGGTGCGGTGGGCGCCAATCTGCCGCAGTGCCTGGTGCCTGACAACGAGAGCTGTGTCGACGACTGACATGACTGCCTCCCGGCTTGCCACTGCGTGTGCTTCGCCACCTCCCGGGGAGGGGGCGCGGCTCGCCTTGGGGCGGCCCGGCGGCGGCCGCATCCCGTGCGCTTCATAGCCATGCAAGACACCCTCTCGACCATCGAAAGCACCGAGCTCGTTCGCCTCTGGCGACGCCGGCATTCGCTGTCGTCCGTCGACATGGGGCGCATGTATGCCATCGTCGGCGAGGCGCTGCGCACCTGCTCGCCGCCGGAACTTCAGGTGCTGGGCGAAGGTCGGCAGGAACTGGTGGCGCAGTTCATCTACGTGAAGGTGCTGCGCCTGGACGCCGACCCCGACGAAACGCCTGAAAACGGCAGGCACGCCGCGGCCGAGGACGACAACCACAGCGCCCCTTCGAGTGCCTATGCGCTGTGCGCCTACTTCCGCCGCTACCTCATCGACTGCACGCGCGCGAGTTCCTTCCGCCGCAAGCTGTCGATCGGGGACCAGATCACCGAGGCGCAGGTGGAGGCTTACGTCGGCGTGCACGAGGCGCCGGAGGCCTGCCTGGCGGAGCACGGGCTGTCATTCGAGGCGGTGCAGGCATCGGCGCGCGCCTTCATTGCCGCGCTGGAGGAGCCCGAGCGCATCCTGGTGTGCGAGGGCTTCGGGCGCGAGGCGGAGGGCGGCATGTCGGGCATTGCGTCGCGCCACGCCATCGCCTCGTATCACTACCGTGCGGGGCGGCTGGGCCTCGTGCACAAGCGGGAAGGGCTGCCGGCGGACTACGCCAAGACCCGGCTGGGCCACTGGATCCAGCACTCGCTGGGCATCGCGATCGCGCCGGACAACATGGACGCGATCCTGCAAGTTTTCAAAATCCTGGGCGCTGAAGCGTCTTCTTAGGGCTAGACCACAGGATTCAAGTATGCCCATCGAACTATGGCCCCCGATCAGCGTCATCCGAAGCCATCTTGAACCGGCATCCGACAGCGCGATGCCAGCGAAAAACGACAACGAGGGCGCCATCGTCACATTGCACCGGGGTGAAACCGCCCCGCAACCGACCGAAGGGGGCGCATCGCACGACCTGATGCTGCCCCTGACCGAACTCGCGCGCCGCCGCGAAGACGTGGCGGCGCGCGCCTTCAACGCACGCTGGGCGCCGGGTCGCCTGGTGAGCATCGTCCACGAAGGACGCATGCTGGGCGTGCTGCTCGACAAGAACCTGGCAGGCGATTTGTGGGAAGGCTGGATGGCCGCGAGCGAGGCCGACTGGGCCGGCGCCTTCGACGTGCTGCTGGAGCCCGAGGACGAGCCCTTCGAGCCGCTTTTCGGCGTGGTGCAGGCGTGGAACCCGGTGGCGATCCGCCAGTCGCCGCACTGGCTGGCGCGCGTGCAGGGCGAGGTGTCGGCCACGCGGCTCGCTGCCATTCGCGCGGTGTACGACGAGTCGATCCACGGCGCGCCGCCCGCCATCGAGCCTGCCCCCGGCCACATCGCGCTGCGTACGGTGAGCGGTGTGTTTTCTGTGCTGTCCGGCACGCCGCTGGGCGGGGACGATCCGCGCATCGACTACCAGTCGCTCTACCGCGACGCCGCGGCGCGTGTCAGTGGTGCACCGCGCGTGGCGCCGCAGGCTGCAGCAGCGCCGCAGGCCGTGGCAGCGTCGCACACGCCGCCGAGCGTGCTGGCACAGGCGCAGCCGGCAAGACCCGCGAGCCACAGCAGCGATGCAGACGACGACAGCGCAGGCATGTGGACGCGCATTCGCCGCTGGTTCAGCGCCGATGCGTTCGTGCGCCCGGCCTTCGCGGTGCTGGCGCTCGTGGTGGTGGTGCAGAACGTGGGCTTGTTCAGCGGCAACACGCTCAGCGAACCCGAGGACGTGCTCTTTCGCGGCGGCGCGCCGGTGGCCGAAGCGGGCAGCCCTTCGGTCGACCTGGTCGTGACGTGGAAGAGCGGCGTGAGCGTGGATGAGTCGGTGCGCCTGCTGCGCTCGATCAACGCCGACGTGGTCGCCGGCCCCGATGCGCGCGGCGCGTGGTACCTGCGCGTGCCCGATCCGGCAAAGAGCAGCGCCACGCTGGACGCCTCCCCGCTGGTTGAAACCGTGGCACCGCCCTGAACCGACGAGACCGCCATGCAAGCCCTGTTGCGTCACCTCTTCATCTGGTTGCTTCTGGCAAGCGGGGTGGGGGCAGGCGCAACGCAGCGTGCCTTGCTGGTGGGCGTGTCGGAGCTGGCGAACCAGCCGCAGTCGCTGTGGCTGCAGGCGCCGCGCAACGACGTGATCCTGATGCGGCAGGCGCTGGCCAAGCAGGGCTTTGCGTCGGGCGACATCACGGTGCTGGCCGATGGCGTGGGCGCTGCCGGACTGCCCGATGCCCAGCAGATCCGCGATTCGTTGGCGCGCCTGCTGGACCAGTCGCGCAGCGGCGACTTCGTGGTGCTTTACTTTTCCGGCCACGGCACGCGCCTGCGCGACAACGCCAAGCGCTACCAGGAGCCAGACGGGCTGGCCGAGAACTTCCTGGCGCGCGATGCACGCATGGGCGCTGCCGCGGGCCAAGCGCTTTCGGGTGGCATGCGCGACGTCGATTTCGATGGCTGGATCCAGGCCTTCCTGGCGCGCGACGTGTTCGTGTGGGCCCTGTTCGACACCTGCTCTGCAGCATCGATGACGCGCGGCGTGCCCGGCCGCATGCAGGCCGACCCCGGCCCCGCCGACGACGAAGTGCGCTTTCGCGGCGTGAAGGTCGATGAACTGGCGCGCAGCAGCATCGGCGCCGCACCCGCGCCGGTCGAGATGGCCGCGCCGCCGGTGGCGCCGGTGCCGCGTGCGCGCTACGTGGCCTTCTTCGCATCGGAGAGCCATCAGGTCACGCCCGAACTGCGCCTGCCGCGCAACGACCGCACGGCGCGTCCGCAGGGGCTGCTCACCTGGGCGGTGACCGAGTCGCTGTCGCGCAGGCCGGCGACCTTTCGCGATCTGTACAACGACGTGGTGTCGCTCTATCCGCCCGTCATCGCGGAGCTGGAGGCGCGCTTTCCGCAGCGTGAATTGCCCTCGCCAGTGGCCGAGGGCAACCTGGATGCGCCGCTGTTCGCCAACGCGCCGGCGCCGCTGTCCACGCGCCCTGCGTGGCCGGCGCGGCGCACGGGCGCGAGCCTTGCGCTCACCGTGGGTCAGCTCGACGGGCTGGAGCCGCAGCAGGACGTGCGCGTGTCCGCCACGCTGGCCGATGGCAATGTGCGCAGCGGCAATGCGCGGCTGGACGCCGTCGACCTGGCGAGTGCGCGCGTGCAGGTGCCGGCTGCCTTGGCGGACCTGGCCGACGCCACCGTTTGGGCCGTGTCGCCGCTCAGCGATCCGCCCTCGGTGGTGCTGCGCGTGCAGACCGATCGCAACCTGCCGCGTGGGCTGAGCCTAGCGTATCCCGCCGCCATTCGTGCAGTGCGCGCCGGCAGCGATGCGGACGTGCGCTGGACGGCGCAAGGCATCGAGGTGCTGTCGCCCACGCTGGCAGCGCTGCTGGGCGATGCGTCGAAGACTCCGCTGATGACCACGGACGCCGCCGAACTGCGACGGCAACTCGTGTCGCTGGCCGAGCTGAAATGGCTGGCGCGCCTGAACACGCTGGCGCAGGACGGACGACTCGATGGCTTCGAAGCCACGATTGAAGTGTGGAACGGCGACAAGCTCGTGCGCAGCATGCCCGCCCTGCAGGCCGCCGCCGCGCCCCAGCCGCCGATGAACGACGGCGAGCGCGCCATGCTCATGGTGCGCAACACCAGCGGCCAGTCGCTGGACCTCGTGATCGTCGGCGTCGATGCCACCGGCGTCATCCGCCAGGTGTTTCCGCAAGCCATCAGCGAGACCAACCGCTTCGAGCGCGGCACGCGCGACGCGCCGTCTGCCAAGCGCTTTGAACTGCCCTGGCTCGGCGCGTCGCGCGGGGGCCGCGTGCTGGTCGTCGCCACGCCGGCTTCGCCCTTCAGCGCACCGCGCCTGTTTGGCGCCAACGCCCCCGACACCATGCCCGACCTGCGCGTTCGCGGCCAGTTGCAGCCTGACCGGCAGCGGCAGGTCTACAGCGCGCTGGTGGGCTGGACATCCGACCGCTAACCCACTTTTTTTCATAGAGGGAGAACGCACATGAGCTGGACACTGGATGGAACCCTGGACCCCGACGAGGCCCTGCGATTGCTGGACCACATGTCGGGCGAGTCCGGAAACGACTTCGTGATGCTGATCGAGAACAAGGGCGCCGTGGTGGAAGGCGAGTCCGATCGCACCTATGAAGACGGCAAGCAGCGCATGGACATCGCCGGCTACAGCTACCTGGCGGAGGTCATCACGCCGCCCGGCGCGAGCAAGGGCAAGGTGCGTTCGTCCACGATGATCGTCGTGCGCGAATGCGACGCGGCCACGGCATCGATCTCGAGCATGCTGAAGAACCAGGACAGCGAGGCCAAGGTGACGCTGTCGGTCTTCAAGGCGGGCGGCGACAGCTCCAAGGACCAGCAGCCTTCGCTGGAGTTCGTCATGGAAGGCGTGCGTGTGCGCACGCACTGCATCCTGACGGGCGGCAAACCCAAGAAGCCTTGCGAAATCATCTACTTCAACTACCGCAAGATCGAGATCAAGTCGGCGCCGCAGAAGAACACCGGCCAACGCGGTGCGGTGCGCAGTTGCGTCTTCTCCGAGGCATGAAAGGCAAGTCATGACACGCTCCGCAGAACTCCTCCAGGCCGGCGACCCGGCCGGTGCGCTCAAGGCGCTCACCGAAGAGATCAAGGCCAAGCCGGGCGACAGCAAGCTGCGCGTCTTCATGGCGCAACTGTTGTGCGTGGTCGGCAAATGGGACCGCGCGCTCAACCAGCTCGGCGTGGCCGCGGAACTCGATGCGCTGGCCGTGCCGATGAAGCAGGTCTACGGCGAGGCCATCAAGTGCGAAGGCGTGCGCGCCGACGTCTTTGCCGGCAAGCGCACGCCGATGATCTTCGGCCAGCCCGACGAGTGGCTGGCCCTGCTCATCGAATCGCTGCTGCGCCACGGCATGGGCGAGGCGCAGATGGCCGAAGACCTGCGCCAGCGCGCTTTCGATGCCGCACCGGCCAGCGCCGGCACCATCGACGGCCAGCCCTTCGAATGGCTCGCCGATGCGGATATGCGCCTTGGCCCTGTCCTGGAGGCGTACATCAACGGCCGCTATTACTGGGTGCCCTTTGCGCGTTTGTCGGAGATCAAGTTCGACGAACCCGAAGACCTGCGCGACTTCGTGTGGCTGCCCGCGCACCTGCAGTTCGAGAACGGCGGCCAAGCACTCGCGCTGGTGCCGACGCGCTATGAAGGCTCCGAGAAAAGCGAAGACGGCGCGCTGCAGCTGGCACGCAAGACCGAGTGGCGCGAGCTGCATCCTGAAGTGTGGGCGGGCGTCGGCCAGCGCATGTGGAGCAGCGACGCGGGCGACCATGCCTTGATGGACGTGCGCGAGATCCTCTTTGCCGACAGCGGCGACGCCGACGAAGCGCCGCAGGACGCGGCGCAGCAGCCAGCGGGCGATGCCCATGGCTGAGCTCATCGCGCAGGAGCGTCTGCAGCCTTCGCTGCTCGATCGCCTGATCGACAACGCGCCCACCGAAAAGCGCGAGAGCGACGACAAGCGAACGCTCACCAAGCAGGCGCTGCGCCAAGCCGTGCTGCGCGACCTGACGTGGCTCTTCAACGCGACGAGCTACGGGCTGCCGTACGACGACAAGCGCTACCCGAACGCGGCACGCTCGGTGCTCAATTACGGATTGCCTATGCTGTCTGGACAGTTCACGTCATCGGTTCAGCGTGTCAGCATGGAACAGGCTTTGAAGAACGCGATCCTGCAGTTCGAGCCTCGCATCCTGCCCCGAACACTCGAAGTGGAACTCGTCATGGAAGGCTCGGCACTGGAATCCCACAACCGCATCGGCCTGCAGATTCGCGGCATGCTGTGGGCGCAACCCGTGCCTTTGGAGTTCCTGATGCGAAGCCGCATCGACTTGGAGGAAGGCCGGATCGAAATCGAAGAATCGCCGTAAGGGAACAACATGGACCCGCGGCTGCTCGGCCTGTACGAACAGGAACTTCGCTACTTCCGCGAAAGCTCCGCCGAGTTCGCGCTGGCCTTTCCGAAGATTGCGCGGCGCCTGAGCATCCCGGTCGATGGACAGGAAGTGGCCGACCCCTATGTCGAGCGACTGATCGAAGCCACGGCCTTCCTGTCCGCCCGCGTGGGCCTCAAGCTCGACGCCGAATACCCGCGCTTCACGGGGCACCTGCTGGACATCGTCTATCCGCAGTTCATGGCGCCCACGCCTTCGATGGTGGTGGTGTCGATGCTGGCCGACCCCGACGATGCCGGACTGGCCACCGGCCCGGCCCTGCCGCGCGGCAGCGGCCTGCGCGCACGGCAGGCCGTGGGGCAGAACACGCATTGCGAGTTCCGCACCTCGCGGGCGCTGCGGGTGTGGCCCATCGAAGTGGAGCGCATCCAGTACTTCACCTACGCGCCCGACCTGCCGCTGAACCAGCACCCCGATTCGCGCGAGATCCGCGGCGGCTTGCGTATTGCGCTGCACGCCACCGCCGGCCTCAACTTCAACCAGATTCCCATCGACGAACTGGTGATGCACCTGGGCGGCGGCGAAGACGTGGCGTGGCGCCTGCACGAGTGCCTGCTGGGCAAGCCGCTGGGCGTGCTGGTGCAACCATTGGGCGACAAGGGCCAGACCACCGGCACCGCGAGCCGCGCGTTGCAAAGCCTGCCCGGCAGTGCCGTGAGTGCCGTCGGCTTCGAGGAAGACGAGGCACTGCTGCCCGTCACCGCCACGGGCTTCTCGGGCCATCGGCTGGTGCAGGAGTACTTCGCCTTTCCGCAGCGCTTCCAGTTTGCGCGCATCAGCGGCTTGAAGCGCGTGCTTGCCACGATGCCGGTCCCGTACGTGGAAATCATCGTGCTGTTCTCGCGCGGCGATGGCGACCTTGAAAAATTGCTGACCAAGGACAGCGTGCAACTGCACTGCGTGCCCGCCGTCAACCTCTTCAGCAAGCGCCTGGACCGCGTGGCGGTGAACGAAGGCGTGAGCCAGTTCCACCTGGTGCCTGACCGCACGCGTCCGCAAGACTTCGAAGTACACACGGTCACGGAGGTGGTGGGCCACGGCAGCCCCGGCGTGGACGATGCGGTGGAGCAGAAATTCCTGCCCTTCTACGCGGCCTTCCACGGCAGCCGCCATGCACACCCGGCCTACTACACCACCACGCGTGAACCGCGCATGCAGTCGGTGAGGCAGCGCACCGAAGGCCATCGCAGCAGCCACATCGGCTCCGAGGTGTACATGCAGATCGTCGATCCGCAGCAGGCGCCTTATCCCAACACGATGCGCCAGCTGGCGGTGACGGCGATGGTCACCAACCGCGACCTGCCGCTGTTGATGCCGCTGGGCCGCGACAACGATTTCGATTGCGTCGACTCCTTTCCGGTGCAGCGCGTGCGCATGGTGCGCGGGCCGTCGCGGCCGGTGTCGCCGGTCATCAGCCAGGGGCTGGGCTGGCGCGTGGTCGACCATCTGGCGCTCAACTATCTGTCGCTGTCGGACAGCACGCCGCAGCAGGGCGCGGCGGCCTTGCGTGAAATGCTCATGCTGTATGCGGTGCATGCCGATGACGTGCGGCAGGCGCAGGTGCGCGGGCTGCTGTCGGTCAAGTGCAAGCCGATTGCGCGCCGCTTGCCGCTGGCCGGCCCCATCGCATTCGGCCGGGGACTGGAAGTGACGCTGGAAGTCGACCGCAATGCCTTCCACGGCCACAGTGCATTCCTGTTCGGCGCCGTGATGAACCGCTTCCTTGCGCGGCATGTGGAGGTCAATCATTTCGTGGAAACGGTGCTCGCGGTGCAGGGCCGCGGCGAGATCATGCGATGGAGGCCGATGTGCGGGACTCGCCAGATCCTCTAGTGCATGAACTGCTCGCGGACAAGGCGCGGGCCGAGGCTGCGCCGGCGCCGCGCCAGGGCAGCGTGGGCCAGCATCTGCATTCGATCTCTGACCAGCCGTGGGCATTTGACTTCTTCGCCGTGATGCGTCGCCTGGAGGCGATGAGCACACACACGCCGCGCTGGGGCCATGCGCTGCTGCCAAGCGCCGAGCCGGTGCGCGTGGGGCAGGAGCCATCGCTGTCCTTTGCACCCGCGAGCCTGACCCGCTTCGAGCCCGCGACCGAGCACTCGCCGCCGCGCATCCGGCAGGAATTCTTTGGCTACCTCGGGCCGAACGGGCCATTGCCGGTGCACATGAGCGATTTCATTCGCGAGCGCACCAAGAACCATGGCGACCCGACGTGGCTGGCGTTCCTCGATGTGTTCTCGCACCGCTTTGCGCTGCACTTCTATCGCGCATGGGCGCAGTCGCGCCCCGCCGTCGGGCTGGACCGGCCGGAGGAAGACGCCTTTCGCCGCCGCGTGGGTGCGCTCGTGGGCATCGGCACCGCGACGCGGCAGCAGCGCGATGAAATTCCTGACGATGCCCGGCTGCATTTTTCCGGCTGGCTCACGCGGCGCGTCCACAACGCGGAAAGCGTCGAGGCCGTGCTGTGCCAGTACTTCGGCGTGCCCTTCAGGCTGGAGCCGTGGGTCGGCCACTGGATGCGCTTGCCCACCGAAGAGCTGACGCGGCTCGGCCGCCGCGATGCATCGTGTGCCATGGGCATGGGCGCCATGCTGGGACGTCGCACCTGGGACCGCCAGCACCGCGTGCGGCTGCACGTCGGGCCGCTCACGCTGCAGCGCTACAAAAGCTTTCTGCCGATCGGCAACGCGCGCGTCGAGCTGCAACGCTGGATGCAACAGTTGCTCGGCGACGAGCTGTATTGGGACGCTGAACTGATCCTCAAGAAAGAAGAGGTGCCCGCCATGCGCCTGGGGCGGCACAAGGGCAACGAACCGCGGCTGGGCTGGGTGGCATGGATGGGCGAGCAGGCGCGCATCCGTGACGCGGCCGACGTGCGCATCGACGGCGATGCGCCGCCTTCGCGCGGGATGCAGCTTCAGTAGTAACAGGCACACACGACGCAACGAACGCAATGGGGAGAGCACACCATGAGTGAAATCAGCCGCACCGCCTTGTTCGGCAAACTCAATTCGCTGGCCTACAAGGCCATCGAGGGCGCCACCGTGTTCTGCAAGATGCGTGGCAACCCGTATGTGGAGCTGGAGCACTGGTTCGCGCAATTGCTGCAGGTGCAGGACTCGGACCTGCATCGCGTGATGCAGCACTACCAGCTGGACGTCTCCGTTATCGCCAAGGACATGACAGCCGCGCTCGACCGCCTGCCGCGCGGGGCGACTTCCATCAGCGATTTTTCGCCGCACATCGAGAACGCCATCGAGCGCGCCTGGACCTATGCCACGCTGCAGTTCGGCGAGGCGCAGGTGCGCACCGGCTACCTGCTCGTGGGCATGCTCAAGACGCCGAGCCTGCGCAATCCGCTGATGGGTCTTTCGAAGCAGTTCGAGAAGGTCAAGGTCGAGGACCTGGCTGACAACTTCGTGAAGATCTGCGACCCCTCGCCCGAATCGAAGATGCGCGCGCAGGATGGCACCGGCATGGGCAGCGGCGCCCCCGGCGAAGACACTGGCGCCATGGCCCCGGCCGCGATGGGCAAGGGCGATGCGCTCAAGAAGTTTGCTGTCGACCTCACGGAGAAGGCGAAGAAGGGAGAGATGGATCCGGTGACCGGGCGGGACGAGGAAATCCGCCAGATCGTCGACATCCTCATGCGCCGCCGCCAGAACAACCCTTTGCTCACGGGCGAGGCGGGCGTCGGCAAGACTGCGGTGGTGGAAGGCTTCGCCCAGCGCCTGGCGCGCGGCGATGTTCCACCGCAGCTGAAAGACGTGAAGCTGCTCACGCTCGACATCGGCCTGCTGCAAGCCGGCGCCAGCATGAAGGGCGAGTTCGAGCAGCGGCTGCGCCAGGTGATCGACGAGGTGCAGGCATCACCCACGCCGATCATCCTGTTCATCGACGAGATCCATACGCTGGTGGGTGCGGGCGGCGCGGCGGGCACGGGCGATGCGGCCAACTTGCTGAAGCCTGCATTGGCGCGCGGCAACCTGCGTACCATCGGTGCGACGACGTGGGCCGAGTACAAGAAATACATCGAGAAAGACCCGGCGCTGACGCGGCGCTTCCAGGTGGTGCAGGTGCCGGAGCCCGACGAGGTCAAGGCCATCCTGATGCTGCGCGGCGTGGCAAGTGTGCTGGAGAAGCACCACCGCGTGCAGCTGCTCGACGAGGCGATCGAAGCGGCCGTGAAGCTGTCGCACCGCTACATTCCGGCGCGGCAGCTGCCGGACAAGGCGGTGAGCCTGCTGGACACGGCGTGTGCGCGTGTCGCCGTGTCACAACACGCGATGCCACCCGAGGTGGAAGACTGCACGCGGCGCATCGAGGCGCTGACGGTGGAAAGCGAAATCATCGGCCGGGAGGAGGCGATCGGCATCGATGTGAGCAAGCGGTCGGCAACGGCGCAGGGCTTGCTGGTGGAAGCGAAGGCGGAGCTGGAGAAGCTCAATGTGCGGTGGAAGGAAGAGAAGGAACTGGTCGACAAGCTGCTGGACCTGCGCGGCAAGCTGCGCGCCGGCAACAAGCCGGTGGACTCTTCACTCCCTCCCCCTCCGGGGGAGGGCGGGGGTGGGGGCACCGCACCTTCGAAAGCCAGTGCCGCATCCACCGCCGACGTGCCCCCACCCCAACCCTCCCCCGGAGGGGGAGGGGGCAATACCGAAAACCGCGAAGCGTTGTTGGCGGAACTGCACGAGCTCCAGTCAAAAATCGCCGCCGTGCAAGGCGAGACACCCCTCATCCTCCCCTCAGTCGACGCACAAGCCGTCTCATCCGTAGTCGCCGACTGGACCGGCATCCCCGTCGGCCGCATGCAGCGCAACGAGATCGACACGGTGCTCAAGCTGCCGCAACTGCTCGGCCAGCGCGTCATCGGCCAGGACCACGCGATGGAGATGATCGCCAAGCGCATCCAGACCTCGCGCGCCGGCCTCGACAACCCCAGCAAACCCATCGGTGTATTCATGCTCGCCGGCACCTCCGGCGTCGGCAAGACCGAGACGGCGATTGCACTGGCCGAAGCGCTCTATGGCGGCGAGCAGAACATGATCGTCATCAACATGAGCGAGTACCAGGAGGCGCACACCGTCAGCTCGCTCAAGGGCGCGCCGCCCGGCTATGTCGGCTACGGCGAAGGCGGCGTGCTCACCGAAGCCGTGCGCCGCCGCCCCTACAGCGTGGTGCTGCTCGACGAGGTCGAGAAAGCCCACCCCGATGTGCACGAACTCTTCTTCCAGGTCTTCGACAAGGGCTTCATGGAAGACGGCGAAGGCCGCAGCATCGACTTCAAGAACACGTTGATCATTCTCACGACCAACGCCGGCACGGAGTTGATCGCGACCATGTGCAAGGACCCGGAGCTGATGCCGGACCCCGATGGCATGGCCAAGGCCTTGCGCGAGCCTTTGCTCAAGATCTTTCCGCCGGCCTTGCTCGGTCGCCTGGTCACCATCCCCTACTACCCGCTCAGCGACGAGATGCTCGGCCAGATCGTCAAGCTGCAACTCGGCCGCATCAAGAAGCGCGTCGAGGCGCGCTACCAGATCCCCTTCGAGTACGGCGAGGACGTGGTCAAGCTGGTGGTGAGCCGCTGCACGGAAAGCGAATCCGGCGGCCGGATGATCGACGCGATCCTCACCAACACCATGCTGCCGGACATCAGCCGCGAGTTCCTGAACCGGATGATGGAAGGCAAGCCCATCGAGCGGGTGCAGGTTTCGGTCGAGAACAACGACTTCCGCTACGCGTTCTGAAAGAAGGCACACCATGACGTGCAGCTTCAACGGATCCAAAAAGAAGGAGTTCGAGGACGGCCTGTGCACCAGGCAAATGGTGAGGTCGGCTGCCGTCGACAAGCCCGACTGGACGCGGCCCAAGCGCTGAGGCCACGCAAGAGGGAGACCAAAAACATGCCACGCACCGCCCACCGCTACACCCCGCCACCGCCTGCGCAACTGGGCCTTCCGCAAGCCCTTGCGCTGGCCGTGAAGCTGCACCGCGCGGGCAACCTCGACGATGCCGAAACGCTCTACAAGCGCATCCTCGCCGCTGCGCCGGGCAACGCGGATGCGCTGCACTTCATGGGCGTCCTGACCCACCAGCGCGGACGCAGCGAGCAGGCGCTCGGCTTCATCCAGAAGTCGCTTGCCCTGGCGCCCACGGTGCCCGACTGGCACAACAACCTGGGCAACGTGCTGCTCGCCATGGGCCGCATCGACGAGGCGGCGCAGTCGTACGAGGAAGCAGCCAGGCTCGGACCGGACCGCGCGGATGTGCTGAACAACCTGGGCGTGCTGCGGCGCGAGCAGAACCGCCTCGAGGAATCGGAGGCGGCATACCGGCGCGCCCTGGAGCTCGATGCGAAGAACGTCGACACCTTCACCAACCTCGGCAGCCTGCTCAACAGCATGGGCCGCGGAGACGAGGCGCTGCGCGCATTCTGTGAAGCCCTGGTGCTCAAGCCGCGCCATGGTCGCGCACGCCAGGCGTTGGGCATGGCCTACTACACGCTCAAGCGCTTCGACGAGGCGGCGCAGGTCTACAGCGACTGGCTCAAGGACGAACCGAACAGCCCCGAGGCGCGTCACCACCTGGCGGCTTGCTCCGGCAAGGGCGTGCCCGAGCGCGCTGCCGACGACTATGTCGAGACCGTGTTCGACGGCTTTGCCGACAGCTTCGACGCCAAGCTGGCCATCCTGCATTACCGTGCGCCGGAACTCATCGCGCAGACCGTGGCGAGCCTCATCGGCGAGCCCCGCAAAGACCTGAGCGTGCTCGACGCCGGTTGCGGCACCGGCCTGTGCGGACCGTTTCTGGCGCCCTATGCCAAGCGCCTGCTGGGTGTGGACCTGTCAGCGCGCATGCTGGCCAAGGCCGAGCCACGGCAGGTCTATGACGGTCTGGCCAAGGCCGAACTCACCGCCTTCATCGAAGGCGAGCAGGCGCAAAGCTACGACCTCATCATCTCCGCCGACACCCTGTGCTACTTCGGCGACCTGCGCGCGGTGACGCGCGCGGCGGCGCGGGCCATGCGACCGGGCGCGTGGCTGGTCTTCACCGTGGAATCCATCGTGCATGAAGAGGGCCAGCCCGCGCATGAAGACTTCCACCTGAACCCGCACGGTCGCTACAGCCACCGCGAGGGCTACTTGCGCAGCGTGCTTGCGGATGCCGGGCTCGACGTTCACGATGCCCAAGCCGTGCACCTGCGCATGGAAGGCGGCAAGCCCGTTGACGGCTATGTGGTATCGGCGCGCGCGCCGGTTGCACAAGGGGCCTCGGCCTGACGAGGAGGAAATGATGCAAAGCACCGCCGCCTCAATCGTCTTGGTAGCAATCCCGCCTGGAAAGCACGCGCATGGCTGAGCTTCAGTTCATCATCAAGAGCGATTCGCCGGTCAACGACGATCTGAAGTTCTGGACGCTGGTCGGCCATGAATCGCTGTCGCGGCCTTCGACCTATGAACTGTCGGTGCTGTCCACCAACGACAAGATCGACCCCAAGGACATCCTGGGCCGCGCCTTCGACGTGGTCATCGAATTCCTGGATGCGGACGGCGCCAAGCACGAGCGGCATTGCCAGGGCCACGCGGTGCGCTTCATGCGAAGGGGCAGCGTGGGCCGTTACTTCGAATACCGCTTCACGCTGCGCTCGTGGTTCTGGCTGCTAACCAAGCGCAGCAACTCGCGCATCATCCAGGACAAGGCGGTGCTGGACATCCTGGACGCCGTGTTCGAAGACAGCGCCATCAAGCGCTTCAAG
This sequence comes from Variovorax brevis, assembly GCF_030317105.1. Lineage (GTDB taxonomy): Bacteria > Pseudomonadota > Gammaproteobacteria > Burkholderiales > Burkholderiaceae_C > Variovorax > Variovorax brevis. Next base: position 46,188 of record NZ_JASZYG010000023.1, on the reverse strand, counting down.
AAGATCAAGTCCGACAAGGTGATCGGCACGCACACGCCGCTGCGCTACAGCGTGCAGCACCAGGAAAGCGACTTCAATTACCTCTCGCGCGTGCTGGAGGACGAAGGCGTTTATTACTGGTTCGACGCGCACGATGCGCCCGGCACCATGTACCTGGCCGATGCGAGCGACGTGGCACACAAGAAGCTGCCCGTCACCTCGACGCTCAACTACGTCACGTTTGGATCGACCGAAGCGCGCTACAACGAGATCGATCACTGGATCGATTCACGGCGGCTGGGCACCGGCAAGTTTGCGTCGCTCGACAGCGACTTCAAGGCGGTCAAGAAGAAGCTCAGCGCGGACAAGGGCGACCCGGACATGCATGAGTTGTCGGACCTGGAGGCGTTTGAGTATCCGGGCGGCTACCTGCGCGCCGATGACACGGAAGATGCGGCCAAGGTGCGCATGGAAGAACTGGCGGCGCGCCGGCGCGTGAACTGGGCCACGACGCATTGGCCCGATGTCGCCGCGGGGATGAACTTCACCTTTCATGGTCATCCGATGGGCGATCCGGACACCGACTACCTGTGCGCCGCGTGCAGCTTTGTCGTGACGCATCCGGGCTATGAAAGCATGGGCCAGAACGAAGGCAACGTGCAGCGCAACGGGCGCGTGTTGCTGGAGTTGATGGATGAAGACCCCATCAACGCGGATTGGCTGGAAGCCCTGCACGACATCGTGCGCGGCACTCCGGACCTGATCGCGCCGATGCGCGGCAACAGCGCCTTTCTGCTGACCGCATTGCCGGCCGACACGCCCTTCCGCCCACCGCGCGTGACGCCGCGCGTGACCATGCCGGGGCCGCAAAGCGCCATCGTCGTGGGGCCTGCGGGTGAAGAGATCCATGCGGATGACTTTGGTCGCGTGAAGGTGCACTTTCACTGGGACCGGTATGACAAGAGCGACGAGAAGTCCACTTGCTGGGTGCGCGTGTCGCAGCCCTGGGCGGGCAAGGGTTGGGGCGGCTACTTCATCCCCCGCATTGGGCAGGAGGTGATCGTCGACTTCTTGAACGGCGATCCGAACCGGCCGATCATCATCGGGCGTGTGTACAACGACGACCAGCCGAAGCCATTTGCTGCGCATACGCAGAGTGGCTTTCGCACACGCTCGACGCCGGGGGGGAGCGCGGCGAACTGCAATGAGTTCCGGTTCGAGGACAAGAAGGGCAGCGAGCAGGTGTACCTGCATGCGGAGAAGAACCAGGACATCGAGGTCGAGAACGACGAGACGCACTGGGTGGGCCACGATCGCACCAAGACCATCGACCACGACGAGACCTCGCACATCAAGCACGACCGCACGGAGACGGTGGACAACAACGAGACCATCACGGTGCATGGGGCGCGGACGGAGACGGTGGACAAGGATGAGACGATCACGATTCACAAGAACCGGACGGAGAAGGTTGACGTGAATGAGGACATCACGATCGGGGTGAATCGGACGGAGAAGGTGGGGTCGAATGAGTCGATCACGATTGGGTCGAATCGGACGATTACGGTCGGCGCCAACGAGACGGCGACGGTGGCTGTTCAGCGGACGCACACGGTGGGCGCCAACGAGACCATCACGGTTGGGGCGGCTCAGGAAATCACTGTCGGCGCTGCGCAGGCGGTGACGGTGGGTGCGGCGCAGACGGTGAGCGTTGGCGCGGATCAGACGACGAGTGTTGGCGCGAATCAAAGCACCACCGTTGCAACCGACCGCACCATCAGCGCTGGCGGCAATCTGTCGACCACCGTCAGCAAGGACGAGACGCGCAACGTCACCGGTGGGCGAACCACCAGCATTGGCAAGGACGATGCGCTCACCGTGGGGAAGAACCTCAAGATCAGCGCTGCGGATTCCATCTCCATCGTGACAGGCGATGCCAGCATCACGATGAAGAAGGACGGCACCATCACCATCAAGGGCAAGGACATCACGATCGACGCCTCCGGAAAGATCAACCAGAAGGCCAGCAGCGACATCGTGATGAAGGGTTCGAAGATTCTTCAGAACTGAAGGGCGAAACACCATGAGCAAACGCCAGGCGATCGAAGAGATGTTGTCCGGAGTCAGCGAAGCGCTGCGGCAGGCACCCGATCCGCAACTGCAGCAGCTGCTGGCAGGGCCGTCTGCCTTGCACCGCCGCGAGAACCTGCCTTCGGTCGTTGTGGGCGAATTGATTGCCATTGCCGACGAAGGGTGCACGCCGCTTGTGCTGTTTGCCGGCCAGCATGGAACGGCGGCCGTGCGCGCGCGCGCAGTGATTGACTTGCATGGCGCGCATATCGGCCAATCCGTGGTGCTGATGTTTGAAGACGGTGATGCGATGCGACCCGTCGTGATGGGCGTGCTGCGCCAGGCCGAAGGTTGGCCGCTCAGGGAGGTACCTGCACAGGTTGAGGTGGACGTGAACGGCGATCGGATGATCGTCAGTGCGAAGAGCGAACTGGTGCTTCGTTGTGGCAAGGCGAGTGTGACGTTGACGAAGGCAGGAAAAGTGCTGATCCAGGGCAGCTATGTGTCGAGTCGATCCACGGGCGTCAATCGCATCAAGGGCGGCTCCGTGCAGTTGAACTGAAACCGCCGATGCAATTGGTCAATGCCACCCGCATGGTCGCGGGATACACCTTGGGGTTGGAGCCGAGTGGCAGGGAACTGCTTGTCGTGGTCATCAAAGGCACCTTCCGCTTTCCGCGGGCCGACGAGCCCGCGGGGCACTTTGCGCTCCACGATGCGCAGATGCCGCTGGTCATGGCAGACAGCTTTACCGGCGAGCCAGGATTTTCGGCGCCTGTCTATGAGGTGGACTTCGCGCCGCGCAAGCCGCGCTGCGACGTCTTGCTCCTGGGCAGCGCCCATGCGCCGAATGGCCGCCCCACGACGCGCGTCGAAGCGGGGCTGCGAATCGGCCACTGGAGCAAGTCGCTCGCCGTGGCAGGTCCGCGCTATTGGGAGTGCGGCGTCGGCTCTGTGAGGGCATCGCCGCCCGCCGCCTTCCTGAAGCAACCCATCTCTTACGACGTGGCTTTTGGAGGGACCGATCTGCTTCACGACGATCCGTCGCAGCACGCCGCGTTCATGGCGAATCCGGTCGGGAGGGGCTTTCACAAGCACATCAAGGTCGAATGGGTCGACGGCGCACCCTTGCCGGCGACTGAAGAAGTGGGCTGCAACGTGTGCGATCCGGCGGGCAACTACCGGCCCATGGCGTTCGGGCCGATCGGGCGAGGCTGGCATCCGCGTTTGGACTTCGCGGGAACGTACGACGAGGAATGGCTGGAAGAGCACTTTCCCTTCTTGCCGCCGGATTTCGACGAAACGTACTATCAGGCGGCGCCGATGGATCAACAGCTGCCGTTGGACTTTTTTGAGGGACGCGCGACCGACGTCGTGCTTGCGAATCTGACACCTGAAGGCTTGACGCGCTTCACGATTCCAGATCTTCGCGCGCCTGTGCATATCTTTCCGAAGCATGGCAAGCGCGAGGACTACACCGCGACACTGGATACCGTGCTCATCGAGCCGGACGAGCAACGCTTCAGCCTCACGTGGCGCGTGGCGCGCCCCCTGTCGAAGAACATGTTTGAGATCGCGCAGGTTCTGGTCGGAAAGAAGGGAAAAGAGTGGTGGCAGCAACGCGAGCAAGCCCCGTTTCCGATCCCCGTGGTCATGGTCGCCATGCCTTCGCGGAAGGCGGCGCAGCCATGAGCCGAGACGCGCTGACCATTCTGCACGCCGGCTTGGTCACGTCCGTCGGCTTGAGTGCTGCAGCGAGCTGCGCCGCGTTTCGCGCAAAACTTACAAACCCGACCCGGACACATTTCATGAATGCGCGCGGCGAATGGATCATGGCGCATCAGGTGTTGCTGGCCCAGCCCTGGCGTGGCATCGTGAAGCTCGCCAAGATGGCTGCGATGGCCATCGCCGAAGCACTCGAAGGTGTGCCGCAAGGGCAGTGGGAGAGGATTCCACTGATCCTGTGCGTGGCTGAATCAGATCGTCCCGGGCGAACATCAGGATTGGATGAAGAACTTCTGTTGCGCATCCAGGAAGAACTGGGTACGGACTTCGCGCGGGGATCCTGCATCGTTGCGCAGGGGCGCGTGGGGGTGGCCATCGCGCTCGCCCGGGCACGCGAACTCAAGCGGGCGTCCAATGCTCCACGAGTGCTGGTGGCTGCGGTGGACAGCCTGTTGTCCTGGTCAACGCTCAGCCAGTATGAACAACGCGATCGGCTCCTGTCGGACGACAACTCCAACGGATTCATGCCCGGCGAGGCAGCCGGGGCGCTCCTGATTGACACGGCGCAAGCGCATCCTGGCGGCCTTCAATGTCGCGGCATCGGCTTTGGCCACGAGCCGGCCCCCATTGACAGCAAGGAGCCTCTTCGCGGCGAGGGGCTCGCGCAGGCCATCAAGGCGGCGCTGGCCGATGCCGGTTCCCTGATGCACGACTGCGACTTTCGCATCACGGACATCTCGGGCGAGCAGTACTACTTCAAGGAGGCGGCGTTGGCCCTTTCGCGCACGCTGCGCCAACGCAAGGCGGAGTTCGACATTTGGCATCCCGCCGAGTGCACCGGAGAGACTGGTGCTGCTGTGGGGGCCGCCATCATGGCCGAAGCCATCTTTGCGTGCGAGAAGCGCTACGCGCGTGGCCCGAACATTCTCGTGCACCTCTCCAACGACTCCGGCCACCGCGCGGCGCTGTGCCTGCAATACACGGAGAGAACATGAGCAATCAGGTGTACGCGAATCACATGGAAGTGTCGTGCAAGCAGGCGTCGGGCAAGGCGACCTGCGCCTTTCCCGACATGTGTTTCACCCCGCCCCAAACACCCGCGACTCCACCAGGCGTGCCGGTTCCCTATCCCAACACCGGCATGGCGTCGGACGCCAGCGACGGCTCCACGAGCGTGCAGATCTCGGGGCAGGAGGTGATGCTCAAGAACAAGAGCTACTTCAAGAAGAGCGTGGGAGACGAGGCAGGATGCGCTCCGAAGAAAGGCGTCATGACCAGCAAGAACATGGGCAAGGTCTACTTCACCATGTGGTCGATGGACGTCAAGGTCGAAGGCGAAAACGTCGTGCGGAACCTGGACATGACGACGCACAACCATGGCTCCTTCCCCTCCAACACCTCCCCTTGGCCCTATATCGACGAGACTGCGCTCGCAGACCCGGAGCACCCGTGCAACAAGCACTTCAAGGAAGAAAGCGCTGCCTGCGAGGGCAAGGAAGTCAAGAAAGCCGACGGTTCGGTGAACGTGGCGGCAAGCAAGCGCGCGCTGTGCGAATCGACCCCGAGCGCGGAGGCTTGTCGTCGCGCCCGAAAGTGTCGGATGGCGCCGTTCTCGCCCAATCTGTGCTGCGACCAGAGTTCGCCGCACTACAGCCAGCCTCACCACCTGGTGGAAGACCACTGGATCAAGGACAACCCTGCCTTCCCCTGGTACAAGAGTCTGCGTTCGGCGGCCAACACCAAGGAGTCAGTCGAGGCACTCAAGGCCGCCAATCCCGCGATCCGGTCGGACGAAGACGCGCCGTGTGTGTGCGCGACCGGTGACAAGTGGCGCGCGGAGCATGGCGAACTGCACGTCATCCAGGGAAATTACGAGCAATCCTTCATGCCTGGAGGCGCCCGCGCCAATACGTCCTGGGACATGGGCGCCGCAAAGTCGGGTGGCGTCATGGCGCACCAGATGGTCTTCGTGGATGCAGCGGGGCAACCGATGTGTGACGACGAGTGCATCAAGGCGCAACTCGACAACTTCTACGGCACGGATTCTGAACGGCCCTTGAATCCGCCGGAGCGGATCCCGCCCAATACGGAGCCCGCGCGTGGCGCGACCGAACAGGAGATGCGACCCCATCTGAACCCCACCCCGTTGACGCAGCGGCTTCCCTTCCCGCCGGGATTCTCGGTTTAGGAGGCGACTCAGATGGATCGCACGCAAGAGCGAAGTTCCCTGACATTCGGCCCCGGTTGGCTTGTCTCCGACGAACTCGCCGCCGTATTGGCGCGCCATCCAGCTCTCGAGGCTGAGGGCATCGATCGCGACTTGATCTGCTTCAGGTCGGGACAAGACTGGTCCTGCATGTCCAGCCTCGGAGCGGGATGCCAGCTGATCTTCGACGCAAGGCAAAAAGAGCTGCTCGTCGTCGCGGGAGACGGGCTTGTGCAGATCGTCGATGGGCAGGGCAGCCGCTCTGAACTCATCGACGCCTCGCCTGACGGCCCGAGCAACTTGCAGTGGATCCTGGGCCTGTCGCTCATCGGCTCCGCCGTCTATGCCTACGGCATGTGTCGCCAGGTCTACCGGCGACTGGACGACGCGAGGTGGCAACGCGTGGATGAGGGAATCCGCACGCGCGATGTCGCTGGCATCAAAAGCATGTGCGGTGCTGACGAACACGAGGTGTACGCGGTCGGATTCGGCGGCGAGATCTGGGTGCGCGCGGGCGGCAGATGGCGCGCTGTCGATTCGCCGACCAACGTGAAGCTCGAGCAGATTGCCGGCACAGCAAAAGGCGACTTCGTCATCTGCGGCGGCGCGGGAACGGTGCTTCGCGGCCGGGAGTTCAGCTGGACGCACCTGCCGCAGGACCACGTTGGCGAGACGATCTGGTCGGTGGTCGAATTCGACGGGACGGTCTACATGAGCACGACAACCCGCTTGATGATGCTCAACGGCGACATCCTGGAAGACGTAGCGGGGCTGCCTGCGGACGCGCGCTCCTTCGGCTATCTCGCCAAGGGCCAAAAGTCCATGTGGTCGATCGGCCATTCGGATTTGCTCAGGTTCGACGGCCAGGCGTGGGCGCGCATTGCACCTCCGCCCCAAGCCTAGGGGGAAATCGTCCCGATGTCCACAAGCCTTCGTCCCCCCATTGCCGCCGTCGTTCGTCAGCATCTGGAGGATGTGTGCGTCCTTCGTTCGACGCGCGCGGTGCTCGTGCGCGCACCTCACGTCCAATTACACCGGTTGCGTCGACTCGACGATCGACTGGCGGCGAACCTCGACGGGCTGGCAGTTGCGGGTGAGTTTGCGCTTGATATTTGCCGGTCAGAACTCGCTACGCCGAACCGGGGCGCTCTGTTTGTCAACGGCATCGCCGCCATCGAGCATCGCGACCCCGCGTTTCTCGGCAAATTGCTTGCGCTGGCCGAAACCGTGCCGCATGCCCGTTCCGGCCTGGTGTCCGCATTCGGTTGGCAGCAGGCCGCCTCGTTGGGTGACATCGCGCTGGCGCTTCTGAATTCGCCGCGGGTGTTTTCCCGCGATGTTGGTCTGACCGTGTGCGCGATGCACAAGGCCGATCCGGGGGGCGCGTTGGCGACTGCGCTGGCCGATGGGCAAAACCCCCTCCACGCGCTGGCTGCAGCCGGGCGGTTGGGCCGCGTCGACTTGGCGACTGCATGCGTCGACTATGTGCGCCACGACGATGCACGATGCCGGCTCGAGGCGGCAACGGCCGCCTTGCTGCTCGGTGATCGGCAGGCAGCGGTACAAGCGCTCGTCGAGTTCGTTCAGGCGAACGGGCATCACCGCGCTGTCGCGGCGGCACTGGTTCTCAAGGTCCTATCCGGCAAGGAAGCCCGGTCGCTGCTCAGGACGCTTGCGCAGGACAAAGCCTCGGCCCGCGTCCTGATCCGCGGCATTGGCGTCGCCGGCGATTCGCATTACGTTCCGTGGCTCATCGAGCAGATGCAAGACCTGAAGCTCACTCGCCTTGCGGGCGAGGCGTTCAGCCTTGTTACCGGCCTCGACCTCGCTTTGCTCGACCTCGAGCGCAAACCGCCCGAGGGCAGCGAACTCGGCCCAACGGACGATGCCGCTGACGAAGACGTCGACATGGATGAGGACGACGGCCTTCCGTGGCCCGATGCCCGAAAGATCGGTGACTGGTGGACCGCCAATGGCCACCAGTTCACGCCAGGCGTCCAGTACTTCATGGGCAAGCCGCCTTCGGCCTCGCATTGCCTTTCAGTGTTGAGGAACGGCTTCCAACGTCAGCGCAAGGCGGCGGCAACCTACCTTTGCCTGCTCAAGCCGGGGACGCCTCTGTTCAACACCGCAGCACCCGCCTGGCGCCAAAAGCGCTGGCTCGACGCCATGCAAGCGTGACCCCTCATGGCCGCCAAATACATCCTTTCAACCCTCGCCGTGGTGTTTCTGCTGGCAGCCCTCTGGCGCCTGTCCCGCGAACAATTCAAACTCCAACCAGCAAGCCGCACCTGGCTCACCATCGCCGTCATCTTCGGAGCCGTATCGGGCTGGCTCTGGTGGAACGGCACAGGAGGGGGCGGCGCATGAAATGATGACTCTGCGAAGGAGGCCCGAACCGTGATTCAACTGAAGGTGATCAGTCTTCAGGGCGCGCCGGTTGCGCAGCCGGTGTCGGCCGAGTTCGGCCCCAACGGCGGCACCATCGGCCGCTCCGCCACGAACACGCTGGTGCTCGACGACCGCACGGTGTCGCGTGTGCATGCGCAGGTGGAGTGCCGTGACGGTCGCTACGTCATCATCGATCGGGGCAGCAATCCGTTGCATCACAACGGGCTGGCGCTGGGCACCGGGCGCGAAGCGGTGCTGGGGCCGGGCGACCGCTTGCAGGTCGGCAGTTTCGAACTCTCGGTGCAAGCCTCCAAGTCCGCGATGCCTCCGTCGCCCATGCGCGCAACGGTGCGCGCTTCCGTGGCCGCTGTCGCAAGCGCTTCGCCGCCGCCCTCGTCCGACGATCCCTTCGCCGACCTGCTCGCAGGGCTGGGATCTTCCGCCTCTTCATTGCAACCAGCCGCCGCCGCTGCGCCCGCCGGCGCCGCGCGCAAGCAAACGCCCGTCGAGCCCTCGCTGTTTCCCGACCCCATGGGCCTCGGCGCGCCCATGATACCCGCCTCTTCGCCAGCGTCCGCCGATGATCCCTTTGCCGACCTGCTCGGCCCCGGTGAGTCCTCCGCAGGCGGCGCCGGCATTCCTGCAGGCTTCGCCGATCTGGGCCTGCGCCCCAACAGCCCGGCCATCGGCATCGACAACCTGTTCGGCGGCATCGGTGGCGCGGGCGGCCACGGCAGCGACCCGATCCCCGAGTCGTCCTTGCCCACCCGGCCGCCCGAGCCCGGCGACGCGCTGATCGACAACCCATTCGAAGCGGTGCAGGGCCGCCGCAAGCCCTCGACACCGACGCGCGATGACCATCTGCCCATCGAGCACTTCGGCTTCACGCCGCCCAAGGTGGTTTCGTCGCCGCCGCCTGGAGGAGGACGAAGCGGTGGCGGCCTCCTCGACGACCTCGGCATCGATCGGCCGCCCGCGCAAGGCGCACGCTTCGACGACATGAGCGGCCAACCCATTGCAGCGCCACGACAAAGCAACGCACCCGACGACGATCCCTTCGCCGACCTGCTGCCCGCCACACCGCCCGCCGCGGCATCACGCGCAGCCGCACCGCCACCACCCGTCGCACCGCCACCACCACCGCGTGCCGCCGCGCCCATTGCCGCACCATCACCCGCTGTCGCACCCTCAGTACGACAACGCGCCCCAGCCGCCTCCGACGACGCCCTGCTCACCGCCTTCCTCCGCGGCCTCGGCACCACGCAGCAAATGCCCACCGAGCTCACGCCCGAACTCATGGAGCGCATCGGCGTCCTGCTGCGCGGCGCCACCGACGGAACCTTGCAGCTGTTGCAAGCCCGCCGCGACGTGAAGCAGGGCATGCACGCCGACCTCACGCGCATCGAGGCTTCTGCCAACAACCCGCTCAAGCTCTCGCCCACAGCTGAGGTTGCGCTGCCCCATCTGCTGGGCCCCGGCATGCGCGGCTTCATGGGCCCCGAAGAAGCGATGCGCGACGCCTGGGACGACCTGCGCGCGCACCAGTTCGGCGTCATGGCCGGCATGAAGGCGGCGCTGGCGCACGTGCTGTCGCGCTTCACGCCGGCCGAGCTCGAGAACAAGATCGCCGCCAAATCCAAGCTCGACGCGCTCTTCGCGGCCAATCGCAAGGCCAGGCTGTGGGACCAGTTCGTCGCGCTCTACGGCGGCATCGCCGCGGAGGTCGAGGACGACTTCAACATCCTCTACGAGAAGGCCTTTGTGAAAGCCTACAACGAACAGATGTCGCGCCTGAAATCAGGCGGCAGATAAAGAAAAAACAATCGCATCCAGCCATAGAAAAAGCCGACGACAACAGCAACAATGAAAACAACGAGACAGGAGCCGAGGGTGGACATCGAGCTTGAAATCGTGGCCCTGTCGAAACAGGGCGGCCGAAGCTACAACGAGGACGCCTACGGCCACTGGAACGACGAGCGCTTCGTCGCTTGCGTCGTGGCCGATGGCGCGGGTGGCCATGGTGGCGGCGACGTGGCCGCGGCGGTGGTGCGCACCAGCGTGCTCGGCAGCTTCGCCGAGAACCCCGGGCTCGAAGCCGAACTGCTGCGCCGCGTGGTCGAGCGTGCCAACCTCGACGTGGTGGCGCGCCAGGCCGAAGGCGGCAAGCTGTCGGCCATGCGCTCCACGGTCGTGATGGCGGCCATCGACCTGCACGACCACAAGATCGCACTCGTGCATTGCGGCGACAGCCGCGCCTACCTCTACCGCGACGGCGCTTTGGTGGCGCGCACCGTCGACCACAGCCTGGTGCAGCAGATGGTGGCAGGCGGCATGCTCGACGAAGAAGCCGCGCGGGTACACCCGCAGCGCAACATGCTGCTGTCGGCGCTGGGCTCCATCGAGTCGGCACCCGACATCGTCGTGTCCGAGCCCATGTCGATGGAAGCCGGCGACGTCATCTTGCTGTGTTCCGACGGCATCTGGGAGCCGCTGGGTGACGAGCGTCTGTTGCAATCGCTGAAGGCCTCGCGCAACCCGAGCCAATGGGTCGAGCAGTTGGACGCGCAGGTCAAGGCCAACGGCAAGCCGGGATACGACAACTACACGGCACTCACGCTGTGGGCGCACGAAAACGACGAGATCACCCAGTTGATGACCTGAAGCGGCCCGGCCTGCGTCGGGCCATGACGCCATGAAAGCCCGTGCGTTCCTTCTGCTCCTGCCCGCATGCCTTGTCGTGATCGGTGCCACGGCATGGGCGCAAATGCGGCCACCGCAGGGCATCACCTTTCCGGGCATGGCGGACCAGTGCGCGCAGATCGCGGCGCTGGCGAAGGCGGTCCCCAATGCCAACGTCGACGCGCTGATGCAAAGCGCGGGTTGCGCCGCACCGGACGCACCGGCGCAGCAAGTGTCGCCATCGTCGACAGTGCCGGCAGCGGCCACGCCTGCTCCTTCCGCGCAAGCGCGCATGCGCAGTTCGACGCAAGAGATGTGCCGCAACATGAACCAGGCGCTACGCCAGGCGACTGGCGTCGACGGCGGCGGCTTCTGGCTTGGCCCCTTGCCCGTCGTGATCGCGCGGGAACGAGAGCTCCGATGCACCGATTCGACGAGCACCGACCCGCCCTGGATGCAGGCGTTGCAGGAAGGGCTTCTGCGCTTCGACAAGGGCCGCTTCGATCGCTCCGCCGACGCATTCCGGGAGGGCTTGTCGACTGCGCCCAGCGACGACGTGCGCATGCGCCTGCTGGCCGAAATGGGCAAGAGCCTGCTCGCCGCAGGCCGCACCGATGACGCACGCGCCGCGTTCGATCAAGCGTTCGCCATCATCGGCAAGGTCGCGCCACCGTCGGTGCCCAAGCCGCAGGTGCTGCAGCCGCCCACCAAGCCGGGCTTTGCGCTCTTTGGCGGCGGAGGCGTCGACATCCAGGCCATGATGGAGCGCGCGCAGCGCGATCAGGAAGACTCGATGGCCGCCTACACCCATCTTCGGGTGCAGTCCGAGTTGCTGGTGCTCAAGGGGCTGGCGCAGCTGCAGGCCAACGATGTGAATGCGGCGATCGAAAGCCTGCGTCAAGCCAACACGATCGCGCAGAGCCAGGGCGAAGGCGCCGGCATGGAGCGCAGCATCGTGCCGCCTTATCTTGCGCTCGCCCTGCAGCGCGCCGGTCGCCTCGACGAAGCACGTACGCTGCTGGAAGGCGCTGTGGCCGAGCGCGAGGAAGTGGTGGGCATCATGGGTGCATACCCGCAGATCTCGGAGTCGATGAAGACCTTGGGCATGGGTGCCCTCATGGCCGGTCAGGAACGCAATGTGGCGGCCGGCGCCATGACCACCGGCGAGACCTTCCTGCCCAGCTTTGCCTGCCCGCTGCTCGAACAGGTCAACGCGCAAGCCAACGCGCCGGAACGCGCCCTCGAAGCCGCGGAGCAATGCCGTGCACGCGCCTTGGCGCAGGTGTTGGCCAATCGCGCGTTCTACAAGCCGGCGCCATCGCTGGACCAAATCACCAGCACGGCGACGCGGCGGCGCGATGCGCCATCGGCTGCCGAACTGCGCACGGAACTGTTCGACAACCCGCAAGCCGTCGCCGCGAGCAAGCCCGCCACCATCGCCGACATGCGGCGCATGGCCGCCGAGCGGCGCGCCACGGTGGTCGCCTATTCGATCACCACCACCGTCAACAAGCTGCCCAGCCGTATGCCCGATCGCGAGACTGGCGTCCGCCTGTGGGTCGTGAGCCCGGACGGGCGTGTCACGATGCGCGAACGCGCCTTCGCCGGTGTGCTCGACAACGCGGACGACACCTACGCGCTGACAGACACCGTCATGCACGCGCGGCGGGTGTTCGGCGTGGCGGGCCGCGGGCCGGTCGCGGTCGTCGCTGCGCGTCCTTCACCACCGCCACCACCCACACAGCGCGTCACGCGTTCGAGCAACGAGCTGCGGCGCCTCCATCAGGTGCTGATCGATCCCGTGGCGGACCTGTTGCCCGCCGAGGCCGGAGCGCGTGTGCTGTTCATGCCGCAGGGCGCGCTGTTCCTCGTGCCCTTCGCGGCGCTGGAAGATGCGTCGGGCGCGCCCTTGATTGCGCGCTATTCGGTTTCCATCACGCCGTCGATGCAAACGCTGGCGCTCACAGGCATTCGCAAGCGCACGTCGCGCGCCAACGGGCCGGCGCTCATCGTGGGCAACCCGGTGATGCCGCAGTACACGCCGGTGCCGGGCCAGCCCGCGCTGGACATTCCCGACTTGCCGGGCGCAGAAGAAGAGGCGAAGGCCATTGGCGAGCTTCTCAAGTCACCACCACTCACGGGCGCTGCCGCCACCAAGGCCGAGGTGATTCGCGATGCGCGCAATGCACGCTACATCCACTTGGCCACGCACGGTTTCCTGGACGACTTCACCGAGCAGGCGCAGCGCAAAAGCAATCCCAACGTGCGCAGCATGACGATGCTCGGCGGCGACGCCAGCAACGAGTCCAAGACCCCCGGCATGCTGGCGCTCGCACCCAGCGGCGCCGACAGCGGCATGCTCACCGCCGACGAAATCGCCGAGGTCACGACGAATGCCGAACTCGTCGTGATGAGCGCCTGCGACTCGGGCCGCGGCGCCATCAACGACGAAGGCGTCATCGGCTTGTCGCGCGCATGGATCGCGGCGGGCGCCCCGAGCGTGATCGTGTCGCTGTGGGCCATTCCCGACGAGCCCACGCGCGATCTGATGGTGAGCTTCTACGGCCGCCTGCAAGCCGGCGCCGGCAAGAGCGAGGCGCTGCGCGACGCGATGATGGCCACGCGAAAGACCTACCCCAAGACGGCCTTCTGGGCGGCGTTCGTGTTGATGGGGGAGCCGGATTAGCCGCCGGGTGCGAGCGACCCCGAGACTCTATGGCTGGTCGTTCCCCCGCCCCGGCGCCAGCAACCCGGCCAGGCCACCCGCCGCAGCAGACCCGATGGCGACCAGCCCATCGGGAATGTTGCCGGTGCCACTCATGCTCAACGACCAGAGGGCGCCAACCGTCAGCAGCACCACGAAACCCAGAATCCAGATGGCCCATCGAAAAGTCCATCGATCGCTCACCGGCGTGCTCTTGCGAAGCGCCGAGACGAGCATCCTCTTTTCACCGGGCTTGAGCGTTGCATCGGCCACCACGACGTGCAGGAGGCCATAGAACTCTGCAGGCTCCAGCGCGCCGACCCTGGGGGCCATGCTGGCTACAGGCGCCGCCTGCATCACGGGCGGAACCTGCTGCACCTGTTGCACGGCGGGCAAGGGCGGCGCGCCGGAAGAAGAAACAGCGGCAAGGGAAGGAACAGTGGCCGGCTCAGTCATGTGCACTCCTCGTTGGATGGCGAACCCATGCATGGTGTGCAGTCGTCGTGCCTGACCCGAGCGGCTGCCGCGCGTGCTGTCGATGCGTCGCAAGGGGCAGGTCAAACGCATGCCGCTCTCGAACGCAGGCTGGCACGCTAGCGGCGCCCCTGGCGCAAGTCAACGTTCAAACGTTGAGGCGTGTAACCGCCTTTGGCGAAGGTATCAGCAGCGTTGCCGATGCTTTCCTTACACGCGGCGCCCGTTGAAGAGCGCGTTGGACTTCGCCCAAACGCGCTGGGCAATGCGCGCACCCAGGGAGCGCCCCCGCATGTCGCCCTGGCGGAAGTGGATGCCACCGTAACGCCGCGACATGCCGGCCGACGCCGCCGTTTCCGACAAGGAGCTCCACTTGTACGAGATGGCGCGCAGTGGCATGCCGGGCTCGATGAGCGAGCTGCGGGCGCGAATGTGGGCGTACAGGTCGATGCTGTCGCTGCCGCGAATCGCCCTGAGCACCGCGGCGGCGGCGCCGCTGAACGTGCTGTGGCCAGACACGAACTCCGGGAAGGCCGGCGTCGGCTGCGAGGCCGGCTGGAACGGGAACCAGTCTTCGCCTCGGATCGATTGCGTGCCGCGACCGGGACCGCCCCAGGCACGGATGATCTGCCCCTTGTAGGCAGTGCGCACGGCCGTGAAGGGCCGGCAGGAGTCGTAGGCCAGCTTCACGTCCCACACGGCAATGCTGGCATCGAGCAGCGCCTGGCCCACCATGAAGAACATCTTTACGTCTTGGTCCAAGGTGTATCCGCCTTGCCGGGACACTTCCGCCGCGATGGCCGCCCACATGCCCGGAGGCGTCACGGTGCCGGGGCCGCCGGCCCAGTAGTCGGCCAGCAGCTTTTGCTCGTCCGTGAGATTGGCGCTCAGCGAGACGATTTCCGCCAACTCGGCGGCGCTGGGCGCCACGTGGTCCATGGCCGGGCGCAGTTCCCCGCCATGGCTCAGGGCGAACGGTCGCACCAGCCCCCATTGCGGCGTGAGGCACTTCTGAACGACAAAGCCACCCTTGCCATCCGGCACGCGAAGCGGGGTCCACCGCATCGGATCGACCAGCGAATCCGGCGTGTTGACTGCCGAGTAGCCGGTGTAGTCCGAGTACGCGCCCGGCGCGCGGTCGCCAAGCTGGTTGCTGCCGTCATCGTGGCGGGCCTGCAGCAAGGCGGCGCCCGCGAGTTGGCCGACCAGGACGGCGTTGCGCCAATCCAGGCGGGCCAGGAGGTTGGCCGGAGACGTCGCAGCAAGGGTTTCGGCGAACGCAAGCTTCTGGCCCGGGAACAGGTCGACCAGCACGGCCGAGACCGCATGGCTCACGGCGATGGACTTGTTGACCACGTTCCATTCCGTGCCCGGACGCCTGCGCATCGCGGGCAGGGTGAAGAGTGCCGTGGCGTCGTAGCTGGCCCATGCGTTGTACGCTGCCTCGTACACCATGGAAAGGGCCCGGGCCGCGATCGTTGGCCCCGTTTTGGTGGCTGCAATCGCGTTGCCAAGACTGGCATTCCAGGTCGGCAGGACGGAGGGCAAATCTCCCGAGGCATCCAATGAAAAAACGCCCGTCTGGGCAGTGGCTTGCTCGAGCGCGAGGCCCGACAGCGATCCGGCGACGTAGGCCGCCATGGTTCTTCGTTTCACGACTACTCCCTCTGATTCGCGACTTTGTCGCTGTGGTTGTTTTTTCCACGCGCGAGTCTGTCAGAAGCAGCGGAAGCGGCCGCGAAAGGCCGACCATTCAGATGGAGATTCGTGAATTAGGGCGTGCGCAACTGCCCGACGTGAGAAGGGCGCGACGGCTTGCCAAGCCGCCGCGCCCTGCGCAGATAACAATCTTTTGAATTCAGGGCCGATGGTTTTCCACCGGCCGCCTCCCTTTGGCCTGAGCCGTGCTCAGACCTTCTTGTTCGCCGGAATGTCCCAGCCGGCCGTCTTCACCGCGTCGCCGGTGCCGTCGGCCTTTTGCGGCGCGTACTCGAACTTGAACTTGGCAAAGTTCAGCGAGATGTTTTCCGTCAGGCGGTCTTCGCCGCCGCTGCCGCCGGTGCTCACCGAAGACACGATCAGGTCGTTCAAGGTCAGCTTGATGTACTCCAGCGGATCCTTGCCCGCCTTGCGCACCACGAGGGTCGCTTCGCCGATGTGCTCGCCGCTGCAGCAGGCCAGCAGCAGCGCGTGCGAAGCCGAGTCGATGTACTTGGTGAACGACAGGTCCTGGATGTTGACCTTGCCCGCGCCGGCGCCGCCGCCCATGTGCGCGTTGCCTGACTGGCTGGCGCCCCAGCTCCAGGCCAGCACGTCGATTTCCTTCTTGTGCTTGTCGTCGGCCGACTCGCCGTCAACGCCCTTGATCTTGATGAAAATGTCTACGGCCATGATGCCCACCTTTCGGTATGTGTGACTTGATGATGAGAGGTTGGCTCCCTTGCACTGTGCCGCAGCGGCAATGCGCGGGAGCTATCTAGAAAACGAGTAACACGCTCCGAATAAAAAGTTTTCGGAAAATTTTTTAGCCACCGCCTTTGGCCGACGGCAGCTTCGACACCAACCGCAGTGACACGGTCAGGCCTTCGAGCTGGTAGTGCGGCCGAAGGAAGAATTTCGAGGTGTAGTAACCCGGATTTCCCTCCACTTCCTCGACGACCACCTCGGCTGCTGCAAGCGGCTTGCGCGCCTTGGTTTCTTCCGATGAATTCGCCGGGTCGCCATCGACGTAATTCATGATCCACTTGTTGAGCCAGCGCTCCATGTCCGCGCGCTCCTTGAAGCTGCCGATCTTGTCGCGCACGATGCACTTCAGGTAGTGCGCAAAGCGGTTGCACGCAAAGAGGTAGGGCAGCCGCGCCGCCAGGTTGGCATTGGCCGTTGCGTCAGGGTCGTCGTACTCCGCCGGCTTGTTGAGCGACTGCGCGCCGATGAAGGCCGCAAAGTCGGAGTTCTTGCGGTGGATGAGCGAGAGCAGCCCCGCCTTCGACAACTCGGCTTCGCGCCGGTCGCTGATGGCGATTTCGCAAGGGCACTTCTGGTCGACGCCGCCGTCGTCGCTCGGAAAGGTGTGCAGCGGCAGGTTCTCCACCGCGCCACCCGACTCGATGCCGCGAATGCGCGAGCCCCAGCCGTACAGCTTGTACGAGCGGTTGATGTTGGTCGCCATGGCATAGGCGGCGTTGGCCCACGAATAGCTGCTGTGGTTGGCACCGCTCGTGTCTTCCTCGAAGTCGAACTCCTCGATGGGGTTCGTCTTGGCGCCGTAGGGCGTGCGCGCCAGGAAGCGCGGCATGCACAGGCCGATGTACTTGGAGTCGTCCGATTCGCGGAGGCTGCGCCACGCGGCGTATTCGGGCGTCAGGAAGATCTTGGTCAGGTCGCGTGGATTCGCGAGCTCGGTCCACGATTCCATCTGCATGAGGTTGGGACTGGCACCGGTGATGAAGGGCGCATGCGCCGATGCAGCGAGCTTGGCCATTTCACCCAGCAACTCCACATCGGGCGGGCTCTGGTCGAAGTGGTAGTCGCCCACGATGGCACCAAAGGGCTCGCCGCCGAACTGGCCGTATTCCTGCTCGTACACCTTCTTGAAGAGCGGGCT
Source organism: Variovorax brevis (assembly GCF_030317105.1). GTDB lineage: Bacteria > Pseudomonadota > Gammaproteobacteria > Burkholderiales > Burkholderiaceae_C > Variovorax > Variovorax brevis. Next base: position 28,356 of record NZ_JASZYG010000023.1, on the reverse strand, counting down.
CTGGTCCCACGCCGTGCCCTTGAACTTCTTGAGCGTCTTGTGCAGCTCCTTCTTGGAGATGTCCATCACGCGGATCTTGAGGTTCTCGTCCGTCTCGGTGTTGTTCACCATGTAGTGCAGGCCGCGCCATGCACTCTCGAGCTTCTGGAAGTCCTCGTTGTGGATGATGAGGTTGACCTGCTCGGTGAGCTTGGCGTCGATCGCGGCGATCATGGCCTGGATCGACTTGGTCACGTCCTTGCCGATGACGGTCGTGTTGGCCAGCGCTTGCTGCGCCAGCGTGAGCACTGCCGCTTCCACCGCGCTCTTGGCTTCATCGCTGCGCGGCTTGAATTCCTTTTGCAGAAGCGACGAGAAGTCGCTGCCTTCGTACGCAACGTCTTTCAGTGCGCTCTGCTGCTCGACTGCATCGGCCATGGTGCGTTCTCCTGATATCAGATGGGATGGGCTTCAGGCGTTCACGCCGCAGGCGCGGCGTCGTCAGGCTTCTTGCTCTCTGCGAGCGTCTTGAGCAGGGCCGGGTCTTCCAGCACCTTGGCCAGCAGGTCTTCGGCGCCGCCCTTGCCGTCCATGTAGGTCACGAGGTTGGACAGCTGCGTGCGCGCTTCCAGCAGCTTGTTCAATGCATCGACCTTGCGCGCCACCGCGGCGGGCGAGAAGTCGTCCATGTTCTCGAAGGTCAGGTCCACCTTCAGTGAGCCTTCGCCCGTGAGCTTGTTGTCGACCTGGAAGGCCGCGTGCGGCTTCATCGCCTTCATGCGCGAGTCGAAGTTGTCGACGTCGATCTCCAGGAACTTGCGGTCGCTCACCGGCACCACCGGCGCGTTCGGATCCGCGGGCTTGCCCGACAGGTCGGCCAGCACGCCCATCACGAAGGGCAGCTGCACCTTCTTCTCGGCGCCATAGAGCTCGACGTCATATTCGATCTGCACGCGGGGTGCCCGGTTGCGGGCAATGAACTTCTGACTGCTCTGGGCCATTTGAATGCTCCTTGGGACGAAGTTGGTGGTGGATCACTCGGCCGTCTGCTTGCCGGTCACGGTTTCGATGGTGTCGAGTGCATTCGGCGCGAGGTCGGCCATGATCTGGAGGAAGCTCACGCCGATGAGCTTCTTGGCACGCGCGATCAGAAGGGGCGCAGGGTTGCCGGGCTCCGCCTGTTCGAGGTATTTGATGACGCGGTCCAGTGTCTGGACGGCGTCCTGGCGGGTACGGATTTCCCCGCGTGCAGAGGAGGCCGGCGCGCTGCCCGATGCAGGCGCCTCGCCATCCGGATTGCCGGAGTCCATGGCGGCTTCTCCCTGTGCGGCTGCGGCGCCCGAGACGCTCGTGCTGACCTTGCCGAGCATGTTGCCGATGGCGCGCAGGGGCGCGAGGTCGACGGCGTCGGCGCGGCCCGTGCGCTCGACGATCAGCGCCTGCAGGCGCGTGAGCTGTGCGGGCAAGCCGACCAGCGTCTGGATCGCCTGCGGCGACTCCGCGTGAATGGATTCGAGCGCACCGTCGATCTGCGCGGCCGAATAGCCGCTTTCCGAGCCCACCGCGGCGAGCGCCCCGTGCGCAATGGCGATGTCGCGCACGCGGATGATGCCCACGCCGCGCGCATTGCCGACGGTGGCCTCATACAGGTCGCGCATCACCGTGCTTTCGTCCGAAAGGGGCGCCAGTGCGTTCAGGCGCTCTGTCGGGTCGTTGTTGTCGTCGGCGTCGAGCATGGGGTGAAGTGCATCCCAATAGCGGTCGAGCAGGCCTGTCAACAGTTGCAAGCCCATGCTGAAGCCCGCCACGCCTTGCAGCCGCGTGCAGGCGCGCAGCACGAGCACGGCCACGCGTGCATCCTTGGAACGGCCGAGCAGCGCTTGTGCCTGCTCACTCACCACGCGCCATTCGGGTTCGACGGCCGCAATGACCGTATCGCCGAACTGCTGCTCAGCCTTGCCCTGCGACGCCGACTCCAGTGCGGTGAAGGCAGGGTCGTACTCCAGGTTCGACCCGGCAGGCGATGTCTCGCTGATGGGCGCCTGAAGGGCTTCGACGAGTTCGGGTGTGAGCATGTTGCCTGTTCAAGTTCGCTGGTGATAATCAAAGATGCGCGGGACCCGGTCAATGCAACGAAGGAAATAGCATGAGAGACGCTGGTACAAGCCGTTCGCCCTATGGGCGCCGATTTCCTGCCCTGAATCGGGTGAATCGGCGTTCAGCGGCGCTGTGCCTCGCGGCCTCGGCGTTGCTTCTGGTCGCTTCCTGCGGCGCGCCGCCGCCGCCCAAGCCGGTCATCACCAACGTGGCGCTCAGCGTCAACGCCGGTGCCGACGCCAACCCCGATTCGCGCGGCCGCGCGTCGCCGATCACGGTGCGCGTGTATGTGCTCAAGGCGCCGGGGCCCTTCGAGGGCGCCGACTTCTTCTCGCTCTTCGAGAAGGACACGGCCACGCTGGGCACGGAACTCGTGCAGCGCGAGGAACTGCTGCTGCGCCCCGGTGAAAGCAAGAAGCTGGAGTTCACGCTGCAGCCCGATGCCAAGAACATCGCCGTGCTGGCCGCCTACCGAGACCTGGAGCGCGCACGCTGGCGCGCCTTGCGTCCGCTGGAGGTGGGCAAGGTCAACAACCTGGCGGCGAACGTTGGGGCGCGGGAAGTCAAGATCGAGGCCAAGTAGCTGGGGCGAGCCTCAGGTTCGCGGCGTTGAAGGCCGCTCGGCCGGCAGGAAGCGCCTGAACATGTCCGTCGCAAAAGCCGCCTGCGCGGCATCGGCAGGCGCGGCCACGAAGTAGAGGCCACGTCCGCGCAGGCGATGCGCGGAACTCGAGCCCGACACGAACAGCGAAGTCGCCAGCGCGTTCAAACCCGGTTCGATCGCCAGCATCTGTTCAATGAACTGATGGACCGCCAGCCGCCCCGCCGCATCGGCCTGCGTGCGCAGCAAGGTCATGCGCAGCGCCCGCATGCGTTCCGACATATGGCTCAAGACATCATCAATGTTGACGAGGGTGCCGGGCGGCACACGGAAGCCGATCGCCTGGTCGAGCATTTCTGGCGGCAGCGCGTGTCGCAGCCTGGCGTAGCCGGGAAACTTGTCCAGCCCCGTGATCACCACTTGCGTGAACAGGCGAAGCCTCAACAGCTGCGAGGCTTCGTCGGTGCGCTTGCGCAGGCGGGCGGCCAGCGGCGCCACCGCCTGTGCGCCGCCCAGCAGGCTGCTGGCGTCCACGCACAGCGCCATGCCATCCAGGGGCAAGGCCTGGCGCTTTTCCACCAGTTCGAGCAGGGCCTCGTACCAGCCGGCGCGCACGTCGTCGCCGGTGGCGTCTTCGATGAGCGCGGGGTCGGTCTCGATGGCCACGAAGCCTTCGAGCATCCACCAGCGCCACAGGCTCCGGCGCACGTCGCCGCCGGGAGACTGTGCGCCGCTGGTGCGCAGGAGCTGGGGCACCCCGCTTGCCGAATCGCCCAGGAAGAGAATCCACGGCACGCGATAGAGCGAATCGTGGCGCGCCTGGGGGCGCATCTCGTGGCCCTGCAGTGCGTGCCGCGCGTGGGCAAAGACGTCGTGCAGTTCAATGACGCCCGAGAAGCGCGCGCCGTCGACGTCCGAGCCCAGCGCCGTGATGCGCTGCTGCAGCGCTCGCCGGCGCGACGCATGCCGCGCGCCGGTGGTGAGCCACCAGAACAGCATGAACGCCAGCACGCAGGCCAGCGTCACTTGCCAGAGGATGGGCGATTGCAGCGCCGTCATCGTGACACCGTCTGCAGGAAAACGTAGTCGGCCGCGACGCGATCGGCTGCGCGGTTGTTCCCGAGCATTTCGCGCAGGCGCAGCAGGTAGGCGGAGGCTTGTTCAAAGGGTGGCCGGTCGGTCGTGTCGCCGAAGGGCGCGGGCGAGGCCAGGGCCGTGACCATCACCGTGCCGAAAGGCGGTGCCACCAGCCAGCTGGCGGGCGTGTCGGTGCCCAGCTCGATCTGCTCGCGCGCACCCAGCCGCGCCTGCCCGCGCCCGGCGAAGAAGTGCAGCACCGAACCGTCGGCGGTGTAGTAGTCCACCCAGATGTAGCCGTCGAAGTCGGCGTTGGTCAACTGGAGCGTGACCTTGTCGCCTTCGCGCAGTTGACCGTCGCGTGCGCTGGGCACCGCCACGCGAAGGCCGAAGTGCTTGTCGCGGTTGCGGACCTGGTAGGGCTTGAGGATGGAGACGACTTCGCAATGCGGCCAGATGCGCACGCCCAGGTCGAATTGCGGCGCGCCCACGCCTGGCAGCGCCGCCACTTCCCGCCGCACGCGCTCGATGTCTTCGGGACGCGAGACGAAGCCGCGCACTTGCAGCGTGCCTTCCGAATTCACGCGCGTCGTCAGGTCCGCACAGGCATAGCTTTGCAACTGGTGGTCGATGCGCTGGGCCATCGGTGACGGTGCGTCGCGCGGCGTGGCCAGCGTCAGCCACACCAGGCACAGCACGGGCACCAGCGCGGCCAGCGCGCCGCCCAGCCGCAGCATGGTGCGTTCGCGGTGCAGCGGGTCGCGGGGCAGGGGCGGGTCGGCCACGGTGTAGGGCTGCGGCGTGATGCGCTCGCGCTCCAGGTTCGAGAAGGACAGCGGCGTGTTCTGCAACTGCTGGCCATGCAGGTCCTTGAGCTTGCCCAACTCGCCTTGGTCACCCGTCTCGAAGTAGTACTGGCCGGCAAAGCCCAGGGCCAGCGCATGCCAGTAGACCTCGCGCAGTTCGTCGTCGCGCGCCTGCAGGGCCGAGAGGTGATGAAAGAACTCGCTGTGCGCGTTGCGCGAATTGAAGAGCTGCTGCTGCAGCGGTTCGGCATCGTCGTCGCCATGCAGCGCGTTGTGGCGCGCGAGCACTTCGTCCAACCACGCCACCATCGCGAAGCTGGCGGATTCGATGGGCTTGCTGCCGTAGCCCGCGGCGGCGGCGGCCGCGCGTGCCTGCTCGATCAGGGCCAGGGCCTGCTTGTGGTTGTCGGCGGTGCGGGCGCGCACCTGGCCCGCGGCGGTGGCTGCGTCAAGCTCCAGGCCGAAGACAATCAGCGGCGAAAAGAAGTCGAGCAGGCGAGTCATGGCCGACTGCCGCTATGCTTGGAGGCCAGCGATGGGTTTGGCTTTGCACCCGTGACGTTGGCACACGCTCATGGTCCCCACCGCGTTGAACTGAGGGGCATTCTTTCAACGCGGACCTGCGCGCACCATACCGCGTGGGGTCTATGTCGTTCGTGGGGCGAAGTTTCTTGCTGCGCGCCCTGTTCGGGGCTATCTTTGCGGGGATACATGAAGTCATTTCGACGCTGGGGAACGCCATGAAAATACTGATCGCCGACGACCACCGGCTCGTCACCGAGGCGGTCAAGGCCAAGCTGTCGGAGCTCGGCGAAGGCATCGACTTCCTCATTGCGATGAGCGTGGATGAATTGCTCACGGCCGTGTCCGACGACGTGGACTTGGCCGTGGTCGACCTCAACATGCCCGGCGCCGACGGCTACGCGCACATCGACGAACTGCGCCGCCGGCATCCGACGGTGCCGGTCATCGTGCTCTCCGGCTATGAAGATCCGGCGCTCATGCGCGGCGCGCTCGAGCGCGGCGTGTTGGGATTCATTCCCAAGGCCTATTCACCCGAGGTGATGCTGTCGGCCGTGCGGCTGGTGCTGGCCGGTGGCGTGTATGTGCCGCCCATGATGCTGTCGGCCCTGCCGCCCGGCGTGGTGGCCGGGGTGGCACCGGATCGCCCCGCGTCGTCGGCTCGGTCCGGCGGATCGGGCGCCACGCTGGAAAGCCTGCGCAACGTGCTGACCGAGCGGCAGGTCGAGGTGCTGCAGCTGCTGTCGCAGGGCAAGCCCAACAAGCTCATCGGCCGCAGCCTGGGCATCAGCGAAGGCACGGTCAAGATCCACCTGGCTGCGATCTTCCGCGCGCTGAACGTGCGCAACCGCACCGAGGCGGTGGTGGCGGCGCAGTCGCTCACTGAAGCGTCGGCCCAGAGTTAGCAAGCCCTTTCGCCGCTTGAAAAGGCCCGGTTCGCCGGGCCTTTTGCTTTGCTGCGCCGCCGCCCAAGGTGAGTCGCGCCTGTGACAGGCGTGACAAGACATTGCGTGAATACCCGCGATCGCGCTGGGGCGCTGCGTCCATAAACTGAACCTGTCACTTGAGTGATACGGCTGGCGGGCGCCTGCCAAAGGCCTGCACCGGAAGAGACAACACATAACAGGAGACAAGAAGCATGAATGGTCACCCTTTGAATGGGCGCCGCTTGCCAGCGAGCCTATTCGTGTTCGGCCTGACAGCCGTCCTCGCCTCGTGCGGCGGCGGCCATCACCACACCTCGCCGGCGGTGTCGATCAAGACCCTGTCGAACCGCGCCGACCTCGTCAGCGACGGTGACGCGCTGGTCGAGGTGGTCTTGCCCGCCAACACCACCGCGGCTGGCCTGAAGGTCGACGTCGGCGGGCGCGATGTGAGCGCCGCCTTCTCGACCACGCGCAGCGATGGCCGCATCATCGGGCGCATCGACGGCCTGGCCGTCGGCGACAACGTGGTGACCGCCTGGACCACTGCCGCATCACCCGCCAGGCTGACGATCACCAACGCCGACCGCGGCGGCCCGGTGTTTACCGGCGCACAGCCGATGCCTTACTTCTGCGCCACGCCGACCCCCGTGGGCGCGACCGCCACGGCGCCAGCCACCACCGGCAGCGGCCTGACGACCAACGCGACGGACGCCAAGTGCAACATCGCGACCGAGTTCAAGCTCTACTACAAGAGCACGGCAGCGGGCTGCACCTTCGGCCTGCCCGATCCGGTCAACCGGCCCCTCTACACCAGCGCGTCGCCGCCTGCGACGGTTGCGCCGCCGGCCAACCCCTGCTTCAAGCCCTACACGGCAGGTACCACGCCGGCGGACATGGCCAGCACGACGACCGATGCCGGCGTGACGGTGCCCTACATCGTTCGCGTGGAGCGCGGCACCATCAACCGCGGCATCTATGACATCGCGGTGCTGTTCAACCCGAACGCGGCCTGGAATCCGGTGCAGCCGCAGGCGCAGTGGAACGGCAAGCTCATCTACTTCTTTGGCGCCAGCACCGGCCAGCCGCGTCGTCAGGTGCGCCCGGCCACCGCGTGGACGGACGACCGGTCGCTTTCCAGGGGCTACATGGTGGCCGTCAACAGCATGACGGACTCGCTGCAAAACTCCAATCGCGTGGTGATGACCGAGACCACCATGATGATGAAGGAGCACATCGGCGACACCTACGGCCCCATCAAGTTCACGCAAGGCAGCGGCTGCTCGGGCGGCTCGATTGCGTCGAACATGGTCTCGAGCATCGGCCCGGGGCTGCTGGACGGCATCACGACCTCGTGCACCTATCCGGACTCCGAAACGGTGACGATGGAAGTGGCGGACTGCGTGCTGCTGGTGGAGGCGTACCAGAAGCCGCAGTGGCTCGCGCTGCAGTCGGGGGCGACGTCCGCGCAGGTCAATGCCAAGAAGGCGGCCATCAACGGTCACCTGGACCAGTCGGCTTGCCATGGCTGGTACAACTCCTTCGGCAGCAACGCCAAGCCGGGCAACTACAACCAGCGCGTGGTGCCGCCTGCGGCCAACGACACGGGTGCCATCACGACCCTGCCGACGACGGTCAACAACTGCGAGTTGCCCAACGCCCTGGTCTATGACAAGACGAACAACCCCGCGGGCGCACGCTGCAACGCATGGTCGTGGGCCGAGTCGATCTGGGGCAAGGTGCCCGGCCAGGCTTGGGCCAAGGACACCCGCGACAACGTGGGCGTGCAATACGGGCTGAAGGCCTTCCAGGCCAACAAGATCACGGCCGAGGAATTCGTCACCCTGAACGAAATCATCGGCGGCACCGACCGCGACACCGAACTGAGCACGGCGCGCACGGTGGCCGACGCAGATGCACTGAACATCGCCTACCGCGCCGGCATCGTGCTGAGCGGCAAGTCGCTGTCCAAGGTGGCGGTGATCGACATGCGCGGCTATGACGACTCGGTCATCGACCTGCCGCCGGGGCTGCTCGCTTTGGGCATTCCTGCCGCCAACCTGCAAGGCGTGGCGCTGTTCGGCATCCACCACCAGTGGCGCAGCTTCTCGATTCGCGACCGCCTGGATCGCGATGCGGGCGGCCACGGCAACCAGGTGATGTGGCGCTTTGGCCTCTCGGGCTTCGCGCCGTCGACCGCGCTGGCCACGGATGCCTTCACGCAGATGGACCAGTGGCTGACGACCCTCAAGGCCGACACGTCGAGCAAGACCCTGGAGCAGAAGGTGCTGGCGGCCAAGCCTGCCGCGTCGAGCGACTACTGCCTGCTGAGCACCGACCCGGCGCAAGCCACCAAGGTGACGGACCAGGCCGCGTGCGATGCCGACAAGTACCTCGCGGTGCATTCGTCGCCGCGCCAGGTGGCCGGTGGTGCGCGCACCGAGGACATCCTGAAGTGCCAGCTCAAGGCCATCGACGTGAACGACTACGCCGCCGGTGGCGGTCTGCTGACGGGCCATCTGGCGCGCCTGCAGGCGGTGTTCCCGGATGGCGTGTGCGACTGGAGCAAGCCGGGCGTCGGCCAGCAAGCCTCGGTGGCGCCGCTGACGTTCAAGGCAGGTCCGGGCGGACAGCCGCTGCCTGCGGAGCCGGTGTCGAAGTAAGCGCATCACGCGGCGCAAGCCGCGTCAGCGCGTAGAGCGCACATGAACAAAAAGCCGTCGCGGTTTGCGACGGCTTTTTTCTTTGCGGGGCGATGCGCCGAACGACGCGCTGATGCCTTACTTCGCCGACGCAGGCGACACGCGCAAGGCCAGCGATTCAGTGATGCTGGCCACCACCTGGTCACCCACCTTGGTGTCGCGCAGCACCTGCGAGTCGTTCACGCGCACATCGACGATCTGGCCGCTGGGGCCCTTGAGCGTCACGATCTTTTTCTTGGCATCGACGCCTTCGACGTCGGCCACGATGGTGGTGCGCTTGACGACCGCGCCGCCGGGCTTGGCGCCGCGTTCGGCCTTGGCAGCGCCTTCGGTTTCGACCTTTTCGCGGATGCCGTCGCCGCCCTTCATGAGCGCCAGCGCGATGCCCACGCGATAGGTCAGGCGCACCAGGTCGCCCACCTTGACCTGCTCAAGATTCTTGACCTTGGGATCCACCCGCATGTCCGAGATGTTGCCCTTGGGGCCCTTGATCGACACGATGCGGTTGGCCACGTCCACCGCCGTGATTTCCCCCGTGACGGACACCACCGACGCAGCGCCTCGCGCGTCCGAAAGATCGATGGTCTTGTGCGCAGGGTCCGCCGCCTGGGCGATGCCTGCCCAAGTGCCGAGGGCCAGCGAGAGGGACAAGGCGATCAGTGATTGCTTGTGTAACTTCATCGACGAACTCCGAATTGAAAGTTGATGGAAGCGCGGGGGCATCGTAGCAGTCGTTCGTGTTAGTTTCTGTGTCATCGCCGGCCATATCGGCACCGCAATGAACGGCGTCGCAAGGATGCTCGTGGAGAGACGTAGATCGGACGATGTCCGTGCGCAAGAATCGCGGCATGCATGATTCCAATTCCCCCAACGCACCGGCGCCCGTCGCCATCGTCACCGCCGCCGGCCGCGGCATGGGCGCTGCCATTGCGCGCGAACTTCATGGCCGCGGCTATCGCCTGGCGCTGATGTCGCCGTCGGGCAGCGCGCAGGCCCTGGCCGGGGAACTCGGCGGCTTCGGCATCAGCGGCTCGGTCGAGAGCCCGCAGGACCTGCAGCGCCTGGTCGATGGCGCCTTGCAGTCCTTCGGTCGCATTGATGCCGTGGTCAACCACACGGGGCATCCACCCAAGGGCGATTTGCTCGATCTCACGGACGACCACTGGCTCAAGGGCAACGACCTGATGGTGCTGTCCGTCGTGCGCATGGCGCGGCTCGTCACGCCGACCATGCTGGCGCAGGGCAAGGGCGCCTTCGTCAACATCACGACCTTTGCGGCCTTCGAGCCCTCGCCGAAGTTTCCCGTGTCGTGCGCCTATCGTGCGGCGGTGGGCGCGTTCACCAAGCTGTACGCCGACCGCTACGCAGCGAACAACATCCGCATGAACGCGCTGCTGCCCGGCTATGTCGACAGCCTCGACCACAAGCCTGAAACGGCGCAGTCCATTCCGATGCAGCGCGTCGGCACCACGCAGGAGATCGCGAAGACAGCCGCTTTCCTGCTTTCGGACGACGCGGGCTACATCACCGGCCAGAACATCCGGGTGGACGGCGGCATCACTCGACACGTATGAGGCGCGTCACTCCTTGGGCGCAACGACGTCGAACCCGCCCGATTCCGGCTCCACCGTTTTCGCGAACACCACAGGCTCGCGGCGTGTCTTGTTGAACAGCAGCCGTGTGACGTCAGGGCGCGCGTAGTGCCCACCGGGGTCTCCCGCCGCCTTGGCCAGGGAGATCATGCCGAGGTCGATGTCGGCAATGACCAGGCCTTCCTGGTCTTCCGGCAGGTTGGTGCCCAGTGGCGATCCGTCCGGGCCATAGATGCGCGCAAAGCCGCCGCCCTTGAGCAGCATCTGCTGCTTGCCGGGATCGGTGCACAGCATGTCGCTCATGGCCGCGGACACCGTGGCGCAAGGCGCGATCACGAAGCACTGGCCTTCGGCCGCGTAAAGCTGGCTGGCCGCGTTGTTGACCTCCGCGCCCAGCGCATAGGCCGCGCCGCGGTACAGCGAAAAGCTCGGCCAGGCGGCGCAGTGGATCTGCTCGTTCTGCGAATACATCGCGTACTTGCTCAGCGGCTGCAGATGTTCCCAGCAGCACAGCGAGCCGATGTTGCCGATGGCGGTTTCGCACACCGTCAGGTCCGCGCCGTCGCCTTCGCCGAACACCGTGCGCTCGACGTGCGTGGGCTTGAGCTTGCGCCGCGTCTGCACGACCTTGCCTTCGTCGTCGATGAGCGCCTGCGCGATGTAGAGGCTGCCGCCCGCCTTCTCGCTGTAGCCGGTCGACAGCCAGATCTTGTGCTTGCGCGCGGCGTCGCGCAGGCGATCGAATTCGGGCGAACCAACGATGAGCGAGTTGTCGTTGTAGCGCTGGACGAACTGCATGCCCCACGCGGGCGAGTCGAGCCAGATCCACCACGGGTAGCCGGGGATCCAGGTTTCCGGAAACGCGATCAGCTTGACGCCCTGTGCGGCGGCCTGCGCCATCAGGTCGATGGTCTTTTCGATGGTGGCGTCCAGGTCGAGGAACACCGGCGCGGCCTGCACGGCGGCGACACGAAGTTGCGGATGGCTTTTGCTGGGCATGTTGCGATCTCCACGGGTTTGAAGTCAGGAAAGGCGGGCGCCGCGCCGGCGTGCGCTTCGGGTTAGCGCGCTGGCATGTGCCTTGCGTCGAGCGTAAGTTGATCGGCCACAAACGCCTTGTCCCAAACTGGCGGCGTTCTTGTTCCAGCGTGTCGCGTTGCACCCACCGGAGCCTTCTTCCATGGACAACCTCCTCAGCACCGATGCGGTCCCGCGCGGGCAACGTCTCGCCTACTGGACCGACATGATCTGCAACGTGTACGTGCAACTGGGCTGCGACGCGGTCAGGCCGCAGGATCCCGGCACCTTCCAGGGTCACATCCGCCGGCATTGCCTGCCGGGGCTGGATGTGTCGGTCGTCACCTCGGGTGCCCAGAACGTGAAGCGCACGCCGGCGCACATTGCGCGCTCGTCGGACGACTACTTCCTGGTCGCCTTCCAGTCGCGGGGCAAGGGCGTCGTGCGACAGGATGGCCGCGATGCGCTGACGTCGGTGGGCGATTTCGTGCTCTACGACACCACGCGCCCCTACGAACTGGTCTTCGATGGCGACTTCGAGCAGATCGTGCTCAAGATTCCCGGCGAGCGGCTGCGCAGCGAACTGCGCGACACCGACCAGCTGACGGCCACCACCGTGTCGAGCCGCGAAGGCGCAGGCCACCTGCTGCTCAACATGATCCGCACGCTGCGCGAAGACATCGACACGCTGCAGCCTGCGTCGGCCTTTGCAGTGGCCAACGGCGTGCAAAGCATCCTCGTGGCCGGCCTGCAGACACTGCCTGCCGCGCGTGCACGCAGCTTGAGCAACCTGACGGCCTACCACCTCGCGCGCATCAAGCGCTGCATCGACCAGCAACTGGGCGATCCGGCCTTGTCGGTGAGCAGCCTGGCGGCCGAACTGGGTGTGTCGGCCAGCCACATCCACCGGGTGTTCAAGAGCGAGCCGCTGACGCCTTCGCAATACATCTGGGAGCGCCGCCTGGACGCCTGCAGCCGCGACCTTCTGGCGCCGCGGCTGGCGGGGCGGCCGGTGGCGGAGATTGCGTACGGCCGTGGTTTCAGTGATGCGGCGCATTTCAGCCGGGCCTTTCGCGAGCGCTTCGGGTGCACGCCGCGGGAATGGCGGCAACTGGAGGCGCATCGCACGGACGCGTGAACCTGAACCAATCCCGGAGCACCGCGGAGCCGGGTTTGCCGGGCTGCAGGTTTTGCCACTGGCAGCGGTTTGGAGACGACACGAATCAGGCAAGCCCGAAGGCGAGCGTCATTCCGGTAGCGCTATCGCCTGCATAGAATGCGGCGCATGATTGCTGATGAAAGCGCCCCGGGCGGGCGTCGATCGCGGCGCGGCACCGGCGCGGTGACTCTCCACGACGTGGCCAAGCTGGCGGGCGTCGCGCCCATCACCGCGTCGCGCGCACTGGGCACACCGCCGCAAGGCTCACCCGAGGTGCTCAAGCGCGTCAGCGACGCGGTGGCGCGCACGGGCTATGTGCGCAACACGCTCGCCGGCGGGCTGGCATCGCGGCGAAGCAAGCTGGTGGCGGCGGTCGTGCCGACGGTGACCGGCCCGGTCTTCATCCAGACCATCAAGGCGCTGACGGAAGCGCTCGCCGAGGAAGGCTACCAGTTGATGCTGGGCCAGAGCGGCTATGCCAATTCCCGCGAGGACGCGCTGCTCGAAGCCATCATCGGCCGCCGGCCGGACGGCATCGTGCTGACGGGGGTCATGCATTCCGCCTCGGGGCGCAAGCGCCTGCTGGCCGCGGGCATTCCGGTCGTGGAGACCTGGGACCTGACGCGCACGCCGCTGGACATGCTGGTGGGCTTTTCGCATGCCGACGTCGGCCGCGCGGTAGTCGAATTCCTGCGCGCAAAGGGTCGCGGCTGGCTGGCCGTGATCGCGGGCGACGATGAACGCTCGGCGCGGCGGCGCGCAGCCTTCGAGCAGGCGGCGGAGGCGGGTGGACTGCCGCCGGTTGTCGTCGTCGAAGTGCCAGCGCCAACGACGCTCAAGAACGGTCGCAAGGCGCTGGCGGAATTGCTGGCCATGCAACAGGGATTCGACGCGGTGTTCTGCAGCTCCGACCTGCTGGCGCTGGGCGTCTTGGTCGAAGCCCGGACGCGCGGGATTGCCGTGCCGGACGCGCTGGCGGTCGTGGGCTTTGGCGACCTTGAGTTTGCAGCCGACCTGCAACCTGCGCTGACGACGGTGCGCATTGACGGAGACGCCATTGGTCGGCAAGCCGCGCGCTTCATCATCGATCGGGCGGAGGGGCGTGAGGGCGGGCCGCCGGTGGTCGATGTGGGCTTCACGATCGTCGAGCGCGAAAGCGCCTGAAGCGAAACTTCGCTGCGTGGAGCACACCGTCGGCCTCGGCACGCGCCCCTATTCACCGCGGAAGACGTACAAGCGTCGTGCTGCGTTGATCCGCTTGCATCCCGGATTCCGTTGAATTGTGTTCGGGTAACTACCGAGGACCCGCCACTTGACGCCATTTTGGGTAGCGCTACCATTCAATCCATCGACGGTAGCGCTACCGTCATCTCATTCAGACTCACCTGAGTTTCACGAATTCCGGCGCCCAGCAGGCGCCAATCCCCAAGGAGACCGACATGAAAAAACTTCTGACCGCCGTGGCCATGGGCCTCATGAGCGCCTGTGCCGTCGTGCACGCGCAAGCCTGGCCGACCAAAGCCGTGACCTTCGTCGTGCCTTTTCCCGCAGGCGGGTCGACCGACATGGTCGCCCGCGCCATCGGCCCCAAGCTCACCAGCACGCTGGGCCAGCCCTTCCTGGTCGACAACAAGGCCGGCGCCACCGGCACCATCGGCGCGACGCAGGTCAAGCGCTCCGCACCCGACGGCGCCACCTTCCTCGTGACCTCGCTCGGTCCGCTGGTCATCGCACCTCACCTCATCAAGGGCATGCAATACGACGCGCTGAAGGACTTCGACACCATCACCGTCGCCGTGCAGGCACCCAACGTGCTGGTCGTGCCCGCGAACTCGCCGCACAAGACGGTGGCCGACGTCATCGCCTTCGAAAAGAAGAACCCCGGCAAGATGACCTTTGCATCGTCGGGCAACGGCTCCAGCGACCACCTCACGGCCGAACTCTTCTGGCAGCAAACCGGCGCGGCCGGCCTGCACGTGCCCTACAAGGGCGGGGCGCCCGCCATCACCGACCTGCTCGGCGGCCAGGTCGATGCCTCGTTCCAGAACGTCAACGCGGTGTTCTCGCACATCAAGGGTGGCAAGTTGAAGGCGCTCGCCGTCACGGGCGACAAGCGCTCCGCGGTGCTGCCCGACGTGCCCACCATGGCCGAGGCGGGCGTGAAGGGCGTGGAGGTGTATTCGTGGCAGGCGATCGTCGCGCCCAAGGGCTTGCCGGCGGATATCCGCGCCAAGGCCCATGATTCGATGGTCGCGGCGCTCAACGACCCGGCCGTCAAGCAACAGTTCACCTCCATCGGGCTGGAAGTCGTGGCCAACACGCCGGCCCAGTTCGCCACGTTCCAGCAGCAGGAGTCGGCACGCTGGAAGAAAGTGATCGAGACCGGAAAGATCACGATAGATTGACCGACCCCCGACAGCGCGCCATTCCACCTTCTTCCGGATTCAAAGCCATGACAAGCTCCTCCACTCCCGTCGTCACCGCTCTGCGCGTGATCCCCGTCGCCGGCCGCGACTCCATGCTGCTGAACCTGAGTGGAGCGCACGGCCCGTTCTTCACGCGCAACATCCTCATCCTGACCGACAGCGCCGGCAACACCGGCGTCGGCGAAGTGCCCGGTGGCGAGAAGATCCGCCAGACGCTGGAAGACGCCGCCCCGCTGGTCGTGGGCCAGCCCCTCGGCGCACACCAGCGCCTGCTGCAAGAGATGCAGAAGAAGTTCGCCGACCGCGACAGCGGCGGGCGTGGCCTGCAGACCTTTGACCTGCGCACCACGATCCACGCCGTGACGGCCATCGAATCAGCCTTGCTCGACCTGCTCGGCCAACACCTGAACGTGCCTGTCGCCGCACTGCTCGGCGAAGGCCAGCAGCGCGAATCGGTCGAGATGCTCGGTTACCTTTTCTATGTCGGCGACAAGTCGAAGTCGGACCTGCCTTATGTCACCGACGCCGATGCCGGCAACGACTGGTTCCGCCTGCGCCACGAAAAGGCCATGACGCCCCAGGCCATCGTTCGCCTGGCCGAAGCCGCACGCGAGAAGTACGGCTTCAACGACTTCAAGCTCAAGGGCGGCGTGCTGCGCGGCGACGAGGAAGTCGAAGCCATCGTCGCCCTGCACGAGCGCTTTCCGCAAGCGCGCGTCACGCTCGACCCCAACGGCGGCTGGCTGCTGAAAGACGCCATTCGCCTGATGCGCGACATGCGCGGCGTGGTCGCCTATGCCGAAGACCCGTGCGGCGCCGAAGAGGGCTTCTCCGGCCGCGAGGTGATGGCAGAGTTCCGCCGCGCCACCGGCCTGCCGACGGCCACCAACATGGTTGCCACCGACTGGCGCCAGATGGTGCATGCGCTCTCGCTGCAATCGGTCGACATTCCGCTGGCCGACCCGCATTTCTGGACCATGGCCGGCTCGGTGCGCGTGGCGCAGACCTGCCGCGACTGGGGCCTGACCTGGGGTTCGCATTCGAACAACCACTTCGACGTGTCGCTGGCCATGTTCACGCACGTCGGCGCCGCTGCACCCGGCCGCGTCACCGCCATCGACACGCACTGGATCTGGCAGGATGGCCAGCGCCTGACCAGGGAGCCGCTGCAGATCGTGGACGGCCATGTGCAGGTGCCCAAGAAGCCCGGCCTTGGCGTCGAACTCGACATGGCCGAGATCGAAAAAGCGCACCAACTCTACAAGCAGCACGGCTTGGGCGCACGCGATGATGCGACGGCGATGCAGGCGCTGGTGCCCGGCTGGAAGTTCGATCCGAAGCGCCCCGCTTTCGATCGATAAGTCGTCACACCCGATTCCGTCAATGTTCTTCTTCAGGAAAGCACTTCATGAGACCCAATCGACTGCGTGAAATCTGGAAGTCCGGCGGCGCCGCCGTCAACGGATGGCTCGCCATTCCCAATGGCTTCTCCGCCGAAACCATGGCCCACCAGGGCTGGGATTCGCTCACCATCGACCTGCAGCACGGCGTGGTCGACTATCAGCAGATGATCCCGATGCTGCAGGCGATCTCGACGACCGGCACGGTGCCCGTCGTGCGCGTGCCGTGGCTCGAACCGAGCGCGCTCATGAAGGCGCTGGACGCCGGTGCCTACGGCCTGATCTGCCCCATGATCAACACGCGCGAAGACGCGCAGAAGCTGGTGGCGTACACCCATTACGCGCCGCGCGGCACGCGCAGCTTCGGCCCCATCCGCGCGCTGCTGTACGGCGGCGCCGACTACCCGCAGCACGCCAACGACGAGATCGTGACCTTCGCGATGATCGAGACCGCGCAGGCGCTGGAAAACCTGGACGCGATCATGTCGGTCGAAGGCCTCGACGCGGTCTACATCGGTCCTTCGGACCTGTCGCTGTCGCTCGGATGCCGCCCGGTGTTCGACGACGTCGACCCCAAGGCGCAGCAGGCCATCGACCACATCCTCGAACGCGCCAAGGCGCACGGCCTGGTGGCGGGCATCCACAACGGCACGGCGGAAGGCGCATTGGCACGCGTCGCCAAGGGCTTCCAGTTCGTCACGGTGAGTTCGGACGCACGGCTCATGGCAGCGGGCGCGCAGCAGGTGCTCTCCAAGATGCGCACGACGCCCGCGGCCCCTGCATCCGGCACGGCCACCTATTGAGTTTCATCAACACAAGGAAGCACCCAAAATGAAAGTTGGATTCATCGGCCTGGGCATCATGGGCGCGCCCATGGCGCTCAACCTCCTGAACGCCGGCCACGAGATGTTCGTGCCCGCCCGCCGCAAGCTGCCCGAGTCCCTCGCCAAGGCGACGGCCTGCGCCACCAATGCCGACGTGGCGCGTGCGGCCGACGTCATCGTGCTGATGGTGCCCGACACGCCGGATGTGCAGAGCGTGCTCTTCGCCAAGGATGGCGTGGCCGAAGGCCTGTCGGCCGGCAAGATCGTGATGGACATGAGCAGCATCTCGCCCATCGAGACCAAGGCCTTCGCCAAAAAGATCAACGAGCTCGGCTGCGAGTACCTCGACGCGCCGGTGTCGGGCGGCGAAGTGGGCGCCAAGGCGGCGAGCCTGACCATCATGTGCGGCGGCTCAGAGGCCACTTTCACGACGGTCAAGCCGCTGCTGGAAGCCATGGGCAAGAACATCACGCTGGTGGGCGGCAATGGCGATGGCCAGACCACCAAGGTCGCCAACCAGATCATCGTCGCGCTCAACATCGCCGCGGTCGGCGAGGCGCTGCTCTTTGCCAGCAAGGCCGGCGCCGATCCGGCCAAGGTGCGCCAGGCGCTGATGGGCGGCTTCGCATCGAGCCGCATCCTGGAAGTGCATGGCGAACGAATGATCAAGCGCACCTTCAACCCGGGCTTTCGGATCGCGCTGCACCAGAAGGATTTGAGCCTGGCACTGGCCGGCGCCAAGTCGATGGGCGTGGCGCTGCCGCAGACGGCCTCTGCCGCGCAACTGATGGCGTCGTGCGCCGCGCACGGCTGGGACCAGCTCGACCATTCCGCGCTCGTGAAAGCGCTTGAACAGATGGCGGCGCACGAGGTGGCTCCTGCGCCAGCCCCGGAAGGAACCTGATCGACGAAGCCTTTTCCGCGACCACAACGAAGGAGACACGAATGACCCAGAGCAAGAGCAAAGAACGGCGTCGGTTTCTGAAGATGGCAGCAGGCAGCGGCCTGTCTGCACTCTCCGGCCTGGCGGGCGCCCAGGCCTTCGAATACAAGCCCACCCAGCGTTACCCGGACCCGGCGGTGCTGATCCTCGATCCGGGCTTCGCCAAATACCGCATCTACAGCAGCACGCTCGAGCAGCTCGGCAGCGGCATGCGATGGGCGGAGGGGCCGGTGTACTTCCCCGAGGGCGGCTACCTGCTGTGCAGCGACATCCCGAACAACCGCCTCATGAAGTTCGACGAGAAGACGGGCAAGTTCGGCGTGCACAAGGAGAACGTCAACTACGCCAACGGCAACACGCGCGACCGGCAAGGGCGGCTGCTGAGCTGCGAGCATTCCGTGACGCGGCGCATCGTGCGCACTGAAAAAGACGGGCGCCAGACCGTGCTGGCCGACAGCTTCGAAGGCAAGCGCCTGAACGCGCCCAACGACATCGTCGTGAAGTCCGACGACAGCATCTGGTTCACCGATCCGCTGTTCGGCATCAGCGGCGAATGGGAAGGCTCGCGCGCCACGCCCGAGCAGGCCACGACCAACGTCTACCGCATCGGCACCGACGGCAAGCTCACGGCGATGATCACCGACATCGTGAACCCCAACGGGCTGGCCTTTTCGCCGGACGAGAAAAAGCTCTACGTGGTCGAGTGGAAGGGCACGCCCAACCGCAGCATCTGGAGCTATGACGTGGGAGCCGACGGGAGCCTGTCGAACAAGACCAAGTTCATCGATCCGATGGGTCCTGCGTCACTGGACGGCTTTCGCGTGGACCGCGACGGCAACCTGTGGGTCGGCTGGGGCTGGAGCGGCGCGCTGGCCACCGAGCCCACGGACGTGGCCGGCGGCATGAAGGCCTACCTGCCGCTGGCGAGGTCGGAGGACATGGACGGCGTGAAGATCTTCAACGCGCAAGGCAAGCCCATCGGCTTCATCAAGCTGCCCGAGCGCTGCGCCAACCTGTGCTTTGGCGGGCCGAAGAACAACCGGCTCTACATGGCGAGCAGCCATTCGCTTTACGCGCTGTACGTAGAGGCGCACGGGGCGACCTGATCGCTGGAAGCCGATCGGGAAATGGGCGCGCATGGAAGGTCTGCCGGATAATTTCCGCTCACTTCCGGGCGCCACCCTTGAACACACTGAACTTCGACCTCAAAAACATCGACGCTGCCATCGTCGATCTGGACGGCACGACCATCGACACCATCGCCGATTTTCTGGTCGCGCTGAACCGGATGCTCGATGACGTTTCGCTGCCGCACATCAGCGCCGACGCCATCGAACTCATGGTGGGCAAGGGCTCCGAGCACCTCATCCGCTCGGTGCTGCGCCACGTGAGCGGCAAGGATGCCGACGAGGTGCTCAGCGACGCCGCCTGGCAAAGCTACACGCGTCACTACCTGGCCATCAACGGGCAGCACGCCACGGTTTACCCCGGAGTCATCGAAGGCCTGCGCGCGTTGCGCGAGCAGGGCGTGCGCCTTGCCTGCCTGACCAACAAGCCCAATGCCTTCGCCAAGCCGCTGCTGGCGGAGAAGGAACTCAGCGGCTTCTTCGAATTCGCGTTCGGCGGCGATACCTTCGAGCGCAAGAAACCCGACCCGCTGCCCCTGCTCAAGACCTGCGAGGCGCTCGGCACGCAGCCGTCACGCACCTTGATGATCGGGGACTCCAGCAATGACGCGCAGGCAGCGCGCGCCGCAGGCTGTCCCGTGGTGCTGGTGACCTACGGGTACAACCACGGCGAGCCGGTGCGCGAGGTCAACGCCGACGGCTTCGTCGACTCGATTGCCGAACTCGCCGCGCGCATGCGTGCGGCCTGACGCCGTCAGGCGCTGATGCCCAGCAAGGCGTCCTTGAGCTTGTAGTCGGCCGGCGCCGGGCCGAGCCAGATGCGGATCAGGGCGTTGAAGAAGGCTTGTTCCTTGATCGGCTCACCCTGCGTGACGCCCTTGACGGCGATCACCGTGCCCTTGCCCGGCACCCAGTCGATGGTGAAGCTGTCGCCGGCCTTCAGGTTCTTCTGCTCGGAAAACACCTGGCTCATGCGCAGGAGGCCGGGAATCAGTTGGGAGAACTCGTTCTTGGGCGAGTTGTCTTCCACGCCGCGGGTAAACAGCTTGCCCAGTTCGTTGGCGTCGATGTCGCGCAGCATCGTGATGGCCATGCGCTTGGCACCGGGGGCGGCCAGTGCTTCTTCGGCGGTGCCGGCCTTCTTGCCGAGATAAAGGCTGGCGGTGTAGACCTTGAACACAGCCTTGTAGCGGATGCCTGCGCCGTTGAGCTGGAGCTTGCTGCCATTCAAATCGAGGGCATCGTCGATCTTGACGCCGGCCAGGTCGATCTGGCCGGCTGATGCGCCGAGTGCGGTAACCAGGGCGGTGAGCGCGAACAGGCGCGAAACGCGAATCATGAAAAAACTCCAGAGGAAAAAAGAGAGACCCGAACACTCAACAAAACGGGACGAACGCAGGAATGTATCTTTTTGTACGTCCACTGGCACTCGTATAAACTCTGCTTTCCATGTTCATTCATCACGTCACGCAGACAGGTCAAGGCCGGGGAGCCTGGCCTTGGCGCACGCCATCGTCGCTGACTGTTTGACCAGCGCGGCGCCCGCCGCGCGCCCGTGGCCCTGTCCCCCACACGACACCGGCCAAGTTTTTGTGAATGATCTGCCTGCGACCCCGATGCGTCGACCGGCAAATGGAGACCCACCCCGTGATCACCGAACTCGAATTCAAGAGCCTCAGCGCCCAAGGCTATAACCGCATTCCGTTGATGGCCGAGGCCTTTGCCGACCTCGAAACGCCCCTGTCCCTCTACCTCAAGCTGGCCAATTCCAGGGACGGCGGCAAATACAGCTTCCTGCTGGAATCCGTCGTGGGCGGCGAGCGCTTCGGGCGCTACAGCTTCATTGGCCTGCCGGCTCGCACCCTGCTGCGCGCCAGCGGCTTCGGCGCCGATGCCGTGACCGAGGTCGTCACCGACGGCAAGGTCGTCGAAAGCGCCAAGGGCAATCCGCTGGATTTCGTGGCCGAATATCAAAAGCGCTTCAAGGTCGCGCTGCGGCCGGGCTTGCCGCGCTTTTGCGGCGGACTGGCGGGCTACTTCGGCTACGACACGGTGCGCCACATCGAAAAGAAGCTGGAGAAAAGCTGCCCGCCGGACACGCTGGGCTGCCCGGACATCCTGCTTTTGCAGTGCGAGGAACTGGCCGTCATCGACAACCTGTCGGGCAAGCTCTACCTCATCGTGTATGCCGACCCGACGCAGCCGGAGGCGTATGCCAATGCCAAGCGCCGGGTGCGCGCGTTGCGCGAACAGCTGAAGTATTCGGTGAGCGCGCCCATCGTGAAGCCGACGCAGGCGCACCCCGCGCAGCGCTCCTTTGCCAAGGCCGACTACCTTGCGGCCGTCGAGCGCGCCAAGGAGCTGATCGCGGCCGGCGACTTCATGCAGGTGCAGGTGGGGCAGCGCATCAGCAAGCGCTACACGGAGTCGCCGCTGTCGCTGTACCGCGCACTGCGGTCGCTCAACCCCTCGCCCTACATGTACTACTACGACCTGGGCGATTTCCATGTGGTCGGTGCATCGCCGGAAATTCTTGTGCGCCAGGAGAAGATGGCCGACGGCGAGCAGCAGATCACCATCCGACCGCTGGCCGGCACGCGCCCGCGCGGCGCCTCCGTCGAGCTCGACAAGGCGGCCGAGCACGAACTGGTGAATGACCCCAAGGAGCGCGCCGAACACGTCATGCTCATCGACCTGGCGCGCAATGACATCGGCCGCATTGCCAAGACCGGCACCGTGAAGGTGACGGAAGCTTTTGCCATCGAGCGCTACAGCCACGTGATGCACATCGTGAGCAACGTGGAAGGCACGCTGAAAGACGGCATGACGGCCATCGACGTGCTGAAGGCGACCTTTCCGGCGGGCACGCTCACCGGCGCGCCGAAGGTGCATGCGATGGAACTCATCGACCAGCTCGAACCGACCAAGCGTGGCTTGTACGGCGGGGCCTGCGGCTATATCAGCTATGCCGGCGACATGGACGTGGCCATTGCGATCCGCACGGGCATTGTGAAAGACCAGATGCTCCACGTGCAGGCGGCGGCCGGCGTGGTCGCCGACTCGGTGCCGGAGCTGGAGTGGAAGGAAACGGAAGCCAAGGCGCGTGCGATGCTGCGGGCGGCGGAACTGGTTGAGGAGGGTCTCGAATGAGCACCGCCGGACCGCTCCAAGGTGCGAAGGCCCCCTCGGGGGGCAGCGCAGTACTCGAAAAGACAAGCGTGGGGGCCCCATGAAGCTGCTGATGATCGACAACTACGATTCGTTCACCTACAACCTCGTCCAATACTTCGGCGAGTTGGGTGTCGATGTCGAGGTGCATCGCAACGACGAGATCACACTGGAAGACATCGGTGCGCGCATTGCGGCCGGCGTTTCGCGGCTGGTGGTGTCGCCGGGGCCCTGTTCGCCTGCCGAAGCGGGTGTTTCAGTCGCGGCCATCACGACCTTTGCGGGCAAGTTGCCCATCCTCGGTGTGTGCCTTGGCCACCAGTCCATCGGCGCGGCCTTCGGCGGCAAGATCATTCGCGCGCAACAACTCATGCACGGCAAGACGAGCGAGATCACGACCACGCGTGAAGGTGTGTTCGCCGGCTTGCCCGAACGATTCACGGTGAACCGCTACCACTCGCTGTCGATCGAGCGTTCCACTTGCCCGAAGGATCTGGCGATCACCGCCTGGACCGACGACGGCGAAATCATGGGTGTGCGGCACACAGGCTTTGCGCACGACGTGCGCATCGAGGGCGTGCAGTTCCATCCGGAATCGATCCTTACCGAGCACGGCCATGCCATGCTCAAGAACTTCATCGATTGAAAGACCCTGCAATGACTTCAGTGATCGACCTGCGCAGCGACACCGTCACGCAACCCACGGCGGAAATGCGTGCCGCCATGATGGCCGCGCCACTGGGCGATGACGTGTTCGGCACCGACCCGACCGTCAACACGTTCCAGGAGAAGATTGCCGCCTTGCTGGGCTTCGAAGCGGCCCTCTTCGTGCCGACCGGCACGCAGAGCAACCTTTGCGCAATCCTGTCGCACTGCCAGCGCGGCGAGGAATACATCGTCGGCCAGCAAGCGCATTGCTACCGCTGGGAAGGCGGCGGTGCGGCCGTGTTCGGCAGCGTGCAGCCGCAACCGCTGGACCATCAACCCGATGGAACACTGGCGCTGCAGGACATCGAAGCCGCCATCAAGCCCGATGACGCGCATTTCGCGCGCACGCGCCTGCTCGCCCTTGAGAACACGCTGGGCGGCAAGCTGCTGCCCTTCGATTATGTGCAGGCTGCAACGGCGCTCGCCAGGGACAAGGGCTTGCAGCGCCATCTGGATGGCGCGCGACTCTTCAATGCGGCGACGGCACAAGCGGCACAGACCGGCGGCGATATCCATGCCGAGGCGCGCCGCATCGCGCAGTGCTTCGACAGCGTGTCGGTGTGCTTCAGCAAGGGCCTTGGCGCACCGGTGGGTTCCGCACTGCTGGGCTCGCGGGAATTCATTGCGCGGGCGCATCGCATCCGCAAGATGGCGGGCGGCGGCATGCGTCAGGCTGGCTTGCTTGCGGCCGCGGCGTCTTACGCACTGGACCATCATGTGTCGCGCCTCACGGATGACCACGCGCTCGCACGCCGTCTCGCAGAAGGCTTGGCCGACATCGAAGGCCTGTCGGTCGAAGCACCGCAAAGCAACATCGTCTTCGTCGACCTGAGTGGTGCCGCCAAGTCGCGATCGGGCGAACTGCTGGCCTACCTGAAGGAGCGCAACATCCTGGCCACCGGGCTTTACCGCTTGCGCTTCGTCACGCATCTGGACGTCGACACCGCCGGCGTCGATCGCGCTGTGGGCGCGATTCGCACCTTCTTCCGAAACTGAGAGCGCGGAGCATGCCGGACCTCTCGCATCTCCTGATCTTCATCGTGGCGGGCTGGCTGCTGAACCTGACGCCTGGGCCGGACGTGTTCTACATCGTGACGAATGCGCTTCGCTCCGGTGCGCGCGCGGGCATCGTCGCGGGGCTGGGCGTCACGGGCGGCTGCTTCGTCCACATCGGCGCGGCGGCGCTGGGCGTGGGCACGCTGCTGGCCACGTCGGCCAGTGCGTTCACCGTGCTCAAGTTCATCGGTGCGGCCTATCTGCTTTACCTCGGCGTCCGGATGCTGTTGTCGAAAACGCCACCCACCGCCGATCTTGCGGCCATGGCGGCCGCCGCGGAATCCCGTAGCCTGAAGGCGGTCTTCATGGGCGGCTTCTGGACCAATGTGCTGAACCCGAAGGTCGCGCTGTTCTTCCTGGCCTTTGTGCCCCAGTTCATCTCGCCGGACGCCGACAACAAGACGCTGGCCTTCGTGTTGCTGGGCGTGCTGTTCAACCTCAACGCCATTCCCGTCAACTCGGGCTGGGCGCTGGCCGGCGCGTGGATGGCACGACGCAGCGCGGTGCAAAAAGGGCTGCACTGGCTCGATCGCATCGCAGGCCTCATGTTCATCGGCTTCGGCATCAAGCTCGCGCTGTCGGACGCTCCGGCGGCGCGCTGAATATCCAATATTTGCAAGGAGACACCATGCCCATCACCCCGCAGGAAGCGCTTCAGCGCACCATCGAACATCGCGAGGTGTTCCACGACGAGATGCTGCACATCGTGCGCATGATCATGAGCGGAGAATGCTCGCCCGTCATGATGGCCGCGCTCATCACCGGCTTGCGCGTCAAGAAGGAAACCATCGGCGAGATCACGGCGGCGGCGCAGGTCATGCGCGAGGTTTCGACCAAGGTCAATGTGGCCGATACGACGAACCTCGTGGACATCGTCGGCACGGGTGGCGATGGTTCGCACACCTTCAACATCTCGACTTGCACGATGTTCGTGGCGGCCGCGGCAGGCGCCAAGGTCAGCAAGCACGGCGGACGCAGCGTGAGCAGCAAGTCCGGCAGCGCCGACGTGCTCGAAGCGCTGGGCGCGAACATCAACCTGAAGCCCGAGGAGATCGCGCAGTGCATTGCCGACACCGGCATCGGCTTCATGTTTGCGCCCAACCACCATCCCGCGATGAAGAACGTCGCGCCGGTGCGCAAGGAACTGGGCGTGCGCACGATCTTCAACATCCTTGGACCGCTGACCAATCCGGCGGGCGCGCCGAACATCCTGATGGGTGTGTTCCACGCGGACCTGGTCGGCATTCAGGTGCGCGCATTGCAGCGTTTGGGCGCGGAGCATGCACTGGTGGTCTACGGCCGCGACGGCATGGACGAGATCTCGCTCGGCGCGGCGACGATGGTCGGTGAACTGAGGAACGGCGAGATCCGTGAGTACGAATTGCATCCGGAAGACTTCGGCTTCGCGATGTCGAGCAACCGCTCGCTGCGGGTTGAAACGCCCGAGCAATCGAAGGCGATGCTGACGGGCGTGCTCAACGGAGACACCGGGCCCGCGCACGACATCGTGCTGCTCAATGCGGGCGCCGCGCTGTACGCCGCCAACGTGGTCGACTCGATGGCCGCGGGCATCGATCGCGCACGCACCGCCATCTCCACCGGCGCTGCCAAGCGCAAGCTGGCGGAGTTCGTGCAGGCCACGACGGCGGCGCAGAAAGGAGCCTGAGCAGCATGTCGGACATCCTGAACAAGATCGTTGCGGTCAAGCACGAAGAGGTCGCGGCGGCCAAGAAGCGCATTTCGCTGGAAGCCATGCGCTTCGACGCCGAAAGCCGTGTGCTCACGCGCGACTTCGAAGGCGCGTTGCGCAACAAGATTTCGGCAGGGCAGGCCGCCGTGATCGCCGAGGTCAAGAAGGCCAGCCCGAGCAAAGGCGTGCTGCGCGAGGACTTCATTCCCGCGGACATCGCGCAAAGCTATGCCGAAGGCGACGGAGCCATCAGCGCGGCCTGCCTTTCCGTGCTGACGGACAAGCAGTTCTTCCAGGGCGGCATCGACTACCTGAAACAGGCCCGCGCCTCCTGCGACCTGCCGGTGCTGCGCAAGGACTTCATGGTCGATGCGTACCAGATCTATGAATCGCGGGCGATCGGCGCCGACGCGATCCTGCTGATCGCCGCGTGCCTGGACGACGCGCAGATGCTCGATTTCGAGGCGATTGCCCGCTCGCTCGGCATGGCCGTGCTGGTGGAGGTGCATGACGAGGCGGAACTGGAGCGCTCCCTCAAGCTGAAGACGCCGCTCATCGGCGTGAACAACCGCAATCTGCGCACCTTCGAGGTGTCGATCGACAACACGATTTCGCTGTTGCCCAAGGTGCCGGCGGATCGCCTGCTGGTCACCGAATCGGGCATCTCGACGCGCAAGGACGTGGCCGCCTTGCGTGCGGCTGGCATTCACGCTTTTCTGGTCGGCGAGGCGTTCATGCGCGCCGATGAACCGGGCGAAGCGCTCGCAGAACTGTTCAAGTAGATGAGCGCGCTGACGCAGTTGACGAGCGCCGACCCGGCGCAGTGGCCGGTGGCACCCGGGTGGCAGCCGCTGGTCGACGAGTTTTTCGCGGGCGAAGTAGGGCGCAGGCTGCTGGCGTTCCTGCAAGAGCGCCTCGATGCAGGCGCCGTGATCTTCCCGCCGCTGCCCCTGCGAGCCCTGCAACTGACGCCGCCAGAAGATGTGCGCATCGTCATCTTGGGCCAGGACCCGTATCACGGTCGCGGGCAGGCGGAGGGGCTGGCCTTTTCCGTAGCTCCGGGCGTGGCCTTGCCGCCGTCCCTTCGAAACATCTTCAAGGAACTGCAACGCGACCTTGGCACGCCGCCGCCGCCCTTTCCCGATCCAGGCGGCAGCCTGGTGAAGTGGGCGACCCATGGCGTGCTGCTACTCAACACCTGCCTGACGGTGGAGGAGGGCCAGCCGGCCAGCCATTCCGGGCGGGGCTGGGAGGTGCTGACCGATGCGGTCATCCGCCACGTCGCGCAGCGCGAGCGGCCAGCCATGTTCATGCTCTGGGGCTCCCACGCGCAAAGCAAGCGTGCACTCATCGACACCGCGCGGCACCAGGTGCTGGTGGCTAACCACCCGTCGCCGCTCTCCGCACTGCGCCCGCCGATTCCGTTCATCGGATGCGGGCATTTCGGGCGCGCACGGGCTTGGCGAGAAGCGCAGTCCTCAGCGCCTTGAGCAAGCCTTGGATTTAACCAGGACTAATTGAAAAAGTGTGCTCAAGGGTAAACCCGAGGTCAAACTGCGGTTATGCTCTCGGGCGGTCGATTTTTGCGGCATATGACGCATCGTGACGAGGAGCCAGTGCTGTGAAAAATTACAGAACTCGCTCCGAAGACGCGACCAACCCCTCGGAACGTGCTATATTCCGAGGTTCGCCGGAGAGGTGGCCGAGTGGTTAATGGCAGCAGACTGTAAATCTGCCCTCTTACGAGTACGCTGGTTCGAATCCAGCCCTCTCCACCAGCGAAAAAAGGATATTTTGCAGAGCGCTTGAATACGACAGACCTCAGGGTGGTCCGGGCTTCAGGGGTGCCGTGTGGCGCCTTCGATGCGGGAGTAGTTCAATGGTAGAACCCTAGCCTTCCAAGCTAATGACGCGGGTTCGATTCCCGTCTCCCGCTCCAGCAAGGTCTTCAAGCGCAAAGCGCAGGTTTTTGAAAGATTTGGCCCTTTTGGCTCAGTGGTAGAGCACTCCCTTGGTAAGGGAGAGGTCGCGGGTCCGATTCCCGCAAAGGGCACCATTTTTCCCCGGGTTGCGAAGCGAGCATGCAGCCCCATGTAGTCGTACTGATCCAGATATTTTTTTCGGAGTCGAGAAAATGGCAAAAGGCAAGTTCACCCGCACCAAGCCCCACGTGAACGTGGGCACGATCGGTCACGTCGACCATGGCAAGACCACGCTGACGGCGGCCATCGCCACGGTGTTGTCCAGCAAGTTCGGCGGCGAAGCCAAGGCCTACGACCAGATCGACGCGGCGCCCGAAGAAAAGGCACGCGGCATCACCATCAACACCGCGCACGTCGAGTACGAAACGGCCAACCGCCACTACGCACACGTCGACTGCCCCGGCCACGCCGACTACGTCAAGAACATGATCACCGGCGCCGCCCAGATGGACGGCGCCATCCTGGTGTGCTCGGCCGCTGACGGCCCGATGCCCCAGACGCGTGAACACATCCTGCTGGCGCGCCAGGTGGGTGTGGGCTACATCATCGTCTTCCTG
>NZ_JASZYG010000022.1 GCF_030317105.1 Variovorax brevis | reverse complement strand
TTACAAGGGTGCAGCCCCAGCACTTGCCGACCTGCTTGGCGGCACGCTCTCGTTCACGTTCGACACGGTAGTCACGGCGGTTCCGTTCATCAAGGACGGAAAGCTCAGGGCGTTCGCGGTTTCAGGTCCACGTCGGGCATCTTCTCTCCCCTCTTTGCCGACCATGCAGGAGATCGGCTACAAGGGCTTTGACATCACCCAGTTCCAGGGGCTGCTTGCCCCTGCGAAGACACCGCAGGCGATCATCGATCGACTTCACGACGAGGTGACCAAGGCACTCAAATTCAAAGACGTTGCAAACAGGCTTGCGACTGAAGGTGGCTACGAGATTGTCGGAAGCACGTCCGTCGCATTTGGCGAACATATCCGCTCGGACCTTGACCGCTATGGAAAGCTCGTCAAGGATGCAAACATCAAGCCGGAGTAGCCGCCGTGTACACCGTCGAAGTCCTGATTCAGGGTTTTCCGGGGCGAGCTGTCTGCCATGGAGGCCTTGGCTGGAGCACCATTTCGCTTCTGCGCGGCGCCGGGCTTACGATGCTCCTCGACGTGGGTGCGTTCGGTGTCCGCAAGCCGCTTGCGAAGCAACTCGCACAGCGCGACGTTGCGCCTGAAGACATCACCGACGTCATCCTTACCCATCTGCACTACGACCATGCGGTCAACTTCACCCTGTTTCCCAACGCAACGATCTGGGTCGGTCGTAGGGAACTTGAATGGGCTTCTGCGGCGCGACCGGGCTTCGACCCGCTGCCAGAACTGTACGTCCAGGAGCTTGTGCGCCTCGATCGGGTTGGCCTGATTGATGAGGGCGACGAATTCTTGCCGGGCCTCACTGCGATCTGTTCCCGGGGCCACACACCAGGCCACTTGATGTTTCTCCTCACAGAGAGCGAAGTGCCGGTGCTGTTCACAGGCGATGCAGCCAAGAATCGCGCGGAACTTCTCTCGATGGATGTCCTCGACACCGGCGATCGCCCTGCAAGCATCAGTACCCTGGAACGCATCTGGGAAACGTGGCGGCGCACGCCCGGCACGCTGCTGATCCCGGGACATGACCTCCCCATGCAGCTCGACGACGCAGACCAACCTGTCTACGTCGGAGAACAAAGCGCAGGAATCACGGCGTGGTTCTCCCAGAGCCTTGGCCAGGCCACGATCATCGACCTGTGCCGAGAGGCCGAGGGCGGCATCTTTTCCGGGCTACTTGATCGCCGCGCGCAGCGGTGACACCTCTTCTTTTGAAAGACCTCCTCCCATGACAGTCCCTCCTGCTATCCGATCTGCACTGATGCCAAGTGGCGTGCTGCGTGCCTCGATCAATCTTGGCAACCCCATCCTTGCAAGCTGGGATGCCGGCAACTCTCGGGCGACCGGGGTTTCAGTCGACTTGGCGACCGAACTGGCCAAGCGCCTGCAGGGCGAAATGAAGCCAGTGGTGTTCGATGCCGCTGGGAAATCAGTGACTGCTGTCACCGGCGAGCAGGCCGATGTTGGCTTCTTCGCCATCGATCCCTTGCGCGGCGAAGGTTTGCTGTTTACAGCTCCGTACATATTGATCGAAGGGAGCTACCTCGTGCGAGAAGACTCAAGGATCGCAACGAACGAGCAAGTGGATGTCGAAGGCGTTCGGATCATGGTCGGCAAAGGAAGCGCATACGACCTCTACCTGACGCGCGAGCTCAAGAACGCCCAGATCGTTCGAGCCCACACGTCACCTGCGGTTGTTGACGAGTTTCTTGCTCAACACGCCGACGTGGCTGCAGGTGTGCGTCAGCAGCTTGCGTCCGACGCAGCAAGGTTGGAGGGGCTGCGACTCCTGCCTGGCAGATTCATGGTGATCCAGCAAGCGATGGGAACACCGCGCAGCAGGGGGATAGAAGCTGCCAACTATCTAAGCGAGTTCGTTGAAGAGATGAAAGCGTCAGGATTCGTCGCCGACGCCATGGCACGTCACGGCATCGAGGGTGCGCAGGTTGCGCCGCCGAAAGAAGAAGGTTGAGCGCACGCGCAGCCAGAATGGTCGCTCGCGTCCAAAAACTGCAACCGGGCATTCTTGATCACCTGCCTCAATGTCGGCCTTCAATCGAAGCGGACATGGCTTGGAGGCGGAGCGACAGACTGTTCATGGCCCCCTGCGTGTTCGCCACACTCGTCAATAGAAGCCCTTGGCCAACAGCGCGGTCACGCCGGGGCGGGTTCCGTGATTTGGTGACGCTTGCGGGGTTCGCTGGCTTGCCGGCCCCAAGCCGCGGAGCAGTCGGCGCGCTCGCCCTGGGGCTGATCTATGAAGGGCGGACTGGCCTGGGTGCCATCCGCGTTGCGTCGCGCATCAAGCGCTCCGCCGCCAGTTCGAGGAAGAAGAAGCCGAACTTCGGATTCTGGAAATACATCTGCCGTACTTCGTCGTAGGTCACCAGCAGAAGGGATCCGGCCTGTTCGCAGACAACCGTCTGTGTTCGCTTGCGCTCCCGGTTGATCAGGCCCAGTTCTCCGATGAAGTCGCCCTGCTCGAGTGCCACGTCGGCTTCCACCGCGCGAAAGCGCCCGCCCAGCACGAACATGACTTCTGCCGCATCGTCGCCCTGGCGAAAGAGCGTTTCGCCGGCCCGAGCAGCCTTGAGACGCGAGAATGGCTTGAGCCATTCCAGCGAGAGCCCGCTTGCCGAGGCTTCCATGATCTGGCGCGTGAGGCGCAACAATTGCCAAAGTCGCCACAGGTTCAAGGGGAGCAGCGTCAGGTGAAGCAGCATCACCGGGTAGACGTGGCCCAGCGCGCCATAGGTGATGAAGGCCAGGTTGGTGACGATGCCCACCATGCGCAGGTGCAGCATCGTTTTCATCGAGAAGGTGGCCAGCGTCATCAGCGCGCCGAGATAGCCGAAGGCCTCTATCCATTGCATGCCGAGAGCTCCATGGGTCGGTGTTGGTGGCAGTGCTAGCGGCTGCACTCAACGCATGAGTCCACCCGCATGCCGCCGGACAGCTGCCTCTGGTCGATGGCCTGGCTGGATCCCGTGTCTGACATGACGATCCTTCCCGTCTTGAAAATGAAGTAAACCCCCATCTGTCCGACCACGTTCGTGCCGGGAGATCTCGCGAAGTTTGCCGCCTCCCTCTTGGCAGTGGGGCCGCAAGCTGGACAGGCCTCGTCAAATGCCATTCACTGCATGCAGGAATGCAGGCAACGGCACCTTCGGTGCCGTTTGTCTTTGTGCCGCCGGTCGTCCTTCCAGAATCGTCGATGAGCCATCTGTCGTCCAGAATGTCGTAGCCATCTCATAGACGTCCTTGTATTGATACTCACTCGACAGGCGCACGAGCGGCGACTCAAATGCGAACTTGAGCGGCGCGGCATCTTCATCTGCGACCGCGCGGTAGACAGTCGAGCCGAGACTGAAGCCGCAGAAGGGGTCGGCAGCAATGTCGTCCATTTCGCCCGCGTAACGTCGCATATCCGCGCACGTAGATGATGGGGTGAAAGCGCTTGTCCTCTGCTTCATGGCGACGCTGCATTGCGTTGGGCTGCGCACTGTAGCGCAGCCCGGCGCGCACCATGACGCCTGGGTCATGCAGGGCCTCGGCCAGCAGCGACAGGGCGGCCGAAATCTTGAAGATCTCGTCTGGAGGACTACCGTTGCTTGCGAGGGCGGGGAGGCAGCGGGTTCAGTCCTGCGTCGTCGAAGACAAGACCTTTTGCGTCTGCATTGCCGATCACGAGTCGTCGGCCGAACATGCCGCATTGAGCGGCTTTCCGGCCAGCAAGGGCACCGAGGTGCGTGCCATCATCGAGCCGATGACCGCAGCTTGAGGCTGAACGGCGCGCACGGATGCGATACGCCACGGATTGGTTTCACATCGCCGTGAAGTTCAGGGCTGCGCAGATGTCGGCCGTGACGGGTCTCGTCATCAGCAGCGCGACGGTCGAGCGGGCGGTCAACGGGCTGGTCAGTGCTCGGATGACCAAGAGTCGGCAGATGTGGTGGTCGGCACAGTGTGCTTACCCTCTGGTCCAGCTTCGCACGGCGGTGCTCAACGGCACGCTGCGACCGCGGGACAGTCCCGTCCCTTGGCCCCATCAAAGCCACGAACGATAGCCAGTACCGCAACTACGAATGGGAGTTTGAGGCCGCCTGAACTTCAACCTCCCGGGCTTCTGTACGGCCTCCTTCACGGCCGCCGGGCCGCGCGCCTTGGGCTAGGGCGTGGGGGCTGCCAGCAATTTCGCAGTGCGCCGGGATCCCGCTTCGTTCTTGGCCGCCACCGCGACGTCGTGAGCCCGGGTCCAGTAGTCCTTGGCGCGCTCTGGCTCGTCTATGGAGGCCTGCCCCAGCAGCAGCAGGTCCTGATAGATCTTCTCGCTCGCCCCCGCGGCCTTGTCGATCTTCAAGGCTTCGTGAAGCAGCGGTACCGCTGCAGCCGGCGTCTTCAATGCGATGTAGGCGCCCGACTGCAGCCGCAGCGCGTTGGCCCTTTCCAGCGAATCTTTCTTGTCCAACGCGCCTTGGGCTTGCTGCGCGAGTCGCAATGCTTCCTCGGCGCGTCCCGCGTCCAGCGCCAAATATGACTTCAGGTTGAGTATCTTTCCCCTTGCGCTGCAATGGCCGCCGCAGAGCGCGCCAGCCCGGTCGAGATATTTTTCGGCACTTTCACGATCGCTTGCTTGCAAGGCCATGGCGCGCCGCAATGCGGCTTCGGCACGTCGGTCTGCGCTGAACGCGAGGCGG
Source organism: Variovorax brevis (assembly GCF_030317105.1). GTDB lineage: Bacteria > Pseudomonadota > Gammaproteobacteria > Burkholderiales > Burkholderiaceae_C > Variovorax > Variovorax brevis. The sequence goes on along the minus strand of NZ_JASZYG010000022.1, from coordinate 67,955 downwards.
CGCTCGTCCATCACCAGGTCCAGTTGCTTCAGCGCCTCGTCCTGTCGGCCCATGCCGAGGTGGACCATGGCCAGGTTCAGACGCGTGGCTGCAATGGCATCGTCGTCCTCGATCGACTGGCCGACTTCGAGTGCTTGCTCAAAGGACACCAGCGCTCGCGGCAGGTCGCCCGCCTTGAAGCGATCCATGCCCTGCGTGTTGTAGCCTTGGGCCCGGATGTCCGCCGCGGAGCGCACGGCCGGCGTCGAGCAAGCCCCGAGCAAGATTGCTCCCACGAGACACAGGCCACAGGCGATCCATCGGCGCCCGCGGCTCATGGCGCCTCACCCGGCAGCGGCAGCCCGCCGATGCTGTCGATCGGCAGCGACTGCGGCGTGGTGGCAGTGCCGGTCAGCATGCTGATGGGCCAGGTCTGGCGCGCATTGCTGACCATCTGGTTGGTCTGCGTCGCCGCGGCCTGAACCTGGTCGAGCACGCCGGGCAGTTTTTCGGATGCCTTCTCTACCATGGCCTGCAGGTCGGCGCTGGCCTTTTGCGAGCTGGCCGCAGCCTGCTGCACCTTCTCGATCACCGCCGGCGCGCCCTGCTGCACGACCCCGATCGCGTGGTTGGCCTTTTCCAGTGTGGCCGCAGCGCCGCTCTCGACGGCCTTGACGGTCTGGCGTGTCTGGTCGAACACCACGTTCGTCCTCTCGACGATCTCGGGGATCTTCGAAGCAAGGTCCTGGCCCGCCTTCAGCGTCTGCTGGAAGGGGCCGTTCGGGTCCTTCAGGTTCCCTGTCAACTCGCGCGCATCGGCGATCACCGGCATCAGCGCGGTTTGCAGTTCCTGCACGATCTGGTCGCCAAGCTTGACGCGCTCGAGTGCCAGCACATCGCCGCTATCCACTGGTTGCGCGCCGCCGGGCGGGGGCACCAGGTCGATCGTCGGCTTGCCGATCAGCAGGTGCTCGCGAACAAGTCTCGCCTGCGTTCCCTTTGGTATCTGCGCCATGTGCTCCAGGTCGATACTCAATTCGATCCGTGCGCCCTGGTCACTGGACTGCGCGGGCGGCAGCGCGATGCTGCGAACGCGCCCGATCACGACGCCACGAGTCGTCACTCGCATGCCCTTTGAGATTCCGGCTGCGTCGGGCGCCGCGACGTAGAGGTGGTCCCGGCGGCTGAACACTCCCTCCTGGTAGGCGAAAATCAGCAGTCCGGCAACGATGACGGTGAGAGCGACTGCGGCAAAGGCCGAGCGTCTCGAAGGGGGTGTTGACATCGACATCCTCCTGCAAACGACGTGGTGAGTGGGGTGTAGCGAATCGCACTTTGCACTGTAACCGCGGCCGTCATTCAGGTGCTCGCTTAACGCCCTTGGGCGCCGATGCGCATGGCCTACCTGGAAAAACCCGATCCTCACTTCAGGACCTACGGGCCAAAGACGCGACGCGAGTTCCTCAGGGTGTTCGATCCCGCTGGCTGAGCAGCAAAGGGGGGCTGTTGGCGCAAGACTCTCTCACCCGGTACGTCTCAACGACTGGTTTCCTCTCGAACCGTCGTTCGAGCGACGCTGCGCGAGTGGCCGCAATCAGTCTTGAAGCGATTTTGTTCGTAATGCTTGCGATGGCGCGAGCCGGACAATGGTCGCACGCCGCTTTGCTGCGTAGTCTGGGGTCGAAGGCAACTGATTCTTGCGCGACGTAGGTCCGGGACTGAGCGAGTAGTCGACTCAGGGTAACGGCGCGCGAGGATGGTTTCAGATTGATTTTCCGCTACAGCCGTCGAAGCCATTTCTCATTGGCATCCATCGTGCGGGTGATGACAATAGCTGTGATCGGCAGTAGGCTGCTTGGTCTTCACATCGAAAGCTGCGATGAACCGCACAAAGAAGCCCACGTCGATGGCTTTGCTCGTTGCAGCTGTCGTGTTGCTTGCCGGTGAAACGGCGAGCGCGGATGCGGTCACGGACTGGAGCATCAAGGCCGGCAACATTGTGGTTGAGGCCAAATTGGGACCTCCGGCAGCCAACCGGACGCTTGCCATTGTCCAAACAGCCGTGTACGACGCTGCGAACGCCATTACCGGTCGTTATCCGACTGCCGGTCAGAAGCTGGAGACGGCGTCCGGGGCCTCAACTGACGCTGCAATCGCGGCAGCCAACCGCGCCACTCTCACGAAGCTCGTGCCGTCGCAACAGGCCTCCATCGACAGCGCCTACCAGACTGCGCTGGCAGCGCTTGCGGACGGCCCGGCGAAGAGCCAGGGCATCGCCGTGGGGGAGCAGGTGGCGTCTGCGGTCTTGTTTTCCCGCGCGGACGACGGTGCAGGCGCGGCGGAGGCGTACAGGCCTCGCACCACCGCCGGTGTCTACGTGCCGACGGTTATTCCGGCGGCCTCGCAGTGGCCGCAGCGCAAGCCGTGGTTGATGACGAGCGCGAGTCAATTCCGTCCTGGCCCACCCCCCAAGCTAACGAGTGAGCTGTGGGCGCGCGACTATGCCGAAATCAAGGCAGTGGGCGGAAAGACCAGCACGCAACGCACAACCGAACAGACAGAGATCGCCCGCTTCTGGGAAGATACGATGCCGCCTATTTACCACGGGGTCGTGCGCTCAGTCGCGAACATGCCCGGACGGGAACCTACGCAAAACGCGCGCCTTTTCATGGCTGTGACCCAAGGCACGGACGATGCATTGATCGCCGTGTTTGAAGCCAAGTACTACTACAGTTTCTGGCGACCCGTCACCGCGATCCGCAACGGCGACATCGACGGCAACGACGCGACAGAGCGGGATCCGTCGTGGACGCCCTTCATCGACACGCCCATGCACCCTGAGTACCCGTGCGCTCATTGCATTGTCTCGGCCACTGTCGGCACAGTGCTGAAAGCCGAAGTTGGGTCGGGCCCCATTCCGCCACTGACAACAACCAGCGCGACCGCCAAGGGTGTGACGCGCAGCTGGGCGACGATTGACGATTTCATGCAGGAGGTGGCCACAGCTCGCATCTATGACGGTGTGCACTACCGAAATTCAACCGAGGTTGGCACCGCCATGGGGAAACAAATAGGGGAGTTGGCTGCTGCAAAATACCTGCGTCCGCCCAAGTAGGCGACGAACGGTTGCGGCACTGTTCTGTCATGGAGCCGGTCGTTCGCTTCGAATGCGGCACTGCAGCGGGTGCTGTCCTTGAGGGTTGCTCGACGAGCTCACGCTGTGATGCCGCTTCCTGTCGTCCCAGGGGGAAGAAGAAGACCTCGGTACCAATGACTGGTCTGAAGGTACTGCAGTCGTAGGCCGGCTGCATCTTGACGGCGACCCCGCTATCGTAGATTCGAACGACTGCTTCTATGGGGACTTGTTTGTCAAGTCTTTCAATCAACATCTGAATGGCGTTTCATGGTGGCTACCTTCGTATTGCTGAGCGGGTTGGGCCGTGGCGGCATTGGTGACACATCTTGCTCCGAGGTCGGGTGTGGCGAGCGTTCGAGCCAGTGCCCGGACGAACTTCTATCCGTGCAGGATGCGGGACACCTTGCACCTCATGCTGCATGCGGCGAAGCGCACTGGCAACCCCGGTTACCGGCGCGCCCCTTCTTTCGGGACGGTCACTTCGATGCAGTGGCCCGCAGTCGTTGCGGGCGCGTCGACCTTTGATCATGATGATGCGTTCCTCGGCCGCCATTCGGGAGAGCAGGCTGCTTGGGGGACTGTGGCCGGCTTGAGCAAGGCCCCGGTCGGGATCTCGCCGTACTGAAGGTCGCGCCACAGCGCGAGCGCCAGTCTTCTCGCCAAGGCGACGATGCCCACTTCTATGGGGACTCTTTCGTCAAGCCTTTTTTATCAACGGTGTTCACGGTGTTTCATTGCGGCCCCGGTTGTTGATGATCCGATGAGACGACTGGCGGGGGCATAGGTGATGCATCCTGATCCGAGGTCGGGGTATGACGAGCGTTCGAGCCAGTGCTCGGACGAACTTCTATCCGTGCCAGGGCGTGGACACCCTGCACCTCATGCTGCATGCGCGCGAAGCGCACTGGCAAACCCCGGTTACCGGCGCGCCCAATCTCTTGAGACGGTCACTTCTGTGCAGTGACCCGTGGGCATCGCGGGCGCGTCGACCTTTGATCATGATGATGCGTTCCATGCCGAGCCGTGCATTGGGACCCAGACGGACCCTCAAGCAGTGGCCGGCTTAAGCGAGGCCCCGGCCGGGATCTCACCGTACTGCAGATAGCGCCACAGCGCGATCGCCAGTTTTCTCGCCAAGGCCACGATGCCTACGCGACGCATGCGCTTGCCTCCGCCAGCGAAGCGCCGGTTGAACCACTGGGTCAAGGCGCTGCCGGGCTGCCAGCGCAGCCAGCTCCAGGCGAGTTCGACCAGCAACGCGCGCGCTCGCTTGTTGCCGGCCTTGCTGATGCCTTGCTCGATCTGGCTGTCGCCGCTGGCATATGGCGTGGGTGCCAACCCTAGGCAGCCGGCCAGCTCGCGCCGGTTGGCGAAGCGCCGCCAGCCGAACACCTCCTTGACCAACACCCAGGCGCCTTGGGGCCCAATGGCGCGCAGCTGCGCCAGTTGCGCCACCTGCGGCTGTTTGCCATCTGCCAGTTCTTGGCGCCGCTCCGCCTCCATGGCCTTCACCTGCTGCTTGACCAGCGCCAGCCGCGCGCTCTCGCGCCCGATATCGGCGCGCAAGGCAGGCGGCACCTGCTCGCATTTGCGGCCCCACCAGCGCGCCCAGTCGCGCCCGCCGATGATGACTTTCGGACGCAGGTTGTGCAGCACCAGCAACGAACTGATGCGGTTCGTGTGTGAGGTGCGCTCCTGCGTCAGCCGGGCAAGCTCGCGGTGCGTGCGACGCGCGTCTTCGTCCTCGGGCGTGGGCTCGTACACCACCGACCACACACGCTCGCCGCGATGATGGCGCAGCAGCATCGCCAGCAGCTTGTCGCCATCGATACAGTCTGTCTTCGCCCGCCTGGCGTGTCGGTTCACCTCGATGCTCGAGGAGTCGACCACGATGTTGTCGACAGCCTGCTCGATCAGCCAGCGGTGCAGCCACCAGCCGTCGCGCCCTGCTTCGTAGCAGGCGTGCACCTTGGCCTGCGACTCGAGCTTGCAGCGCTCTCGGGCCTTTCCGATGCAATGCGCAACCGCGGCCGTGTCGCCGGCATCCACGTTGTACCGGCTCGGCCCGCGGTGACCATCGCTCGCCGTCAACTTCCACTGCTTGTCGCCGAGTTCAAAGCTCATGTACAGCTCGCCCTGGATCGCCGTATCCTTGACTTGTGGGACTGTCTGGGTTGTCGACATTTCCATCTCCTTTGCTACGAAGTTGAGGGAAATCCCGTTTTAGCTAAACGGGTCTTGCTCGGGTAGTCCCACATAGCATCTCTGCGCATGCGCCTGCCCCCGCCGGCGAAGCGCCGGTTGAACCACTGGGTCAAAGCGCTATCGGGTTGCAGGCGCAGTCAGCTCCAGGCGAGTTCCACCAGCATCGTCGTGCTCGCTTGTTGCCCGCCTTGCTGATGCCCTGCTCGATCTGGCTGTCGCCGCTGGCAAATGGCGTGGGCGCCAACCCCAGGCAACCGGCCAGCTCGCGCCGGTTGGCAAAGCGCGCCAGCCGAACACTTCCTTGACCAACACCCAAGCGCCCTTGGCTCCGATGGCGCGCAACTGGGCCAGTTGCGTCACCTGCGGGTGCTTGCCACCGGCCAAGCCCTCGCGCCGCTCGGCCTCCATCGCCTTCACCTGCTGCTTGACCAACGCAAGCCGAGCGCTCTCGCGCTCGATCTTGGCGCGCAAACACAGGCGGTACCTGCTTGCAATTGCGTTCCCACCAGCGCGCCCGGTCGCGTCCGCCGATGAGTGGTAGTCCGGACCCATAAGAGCCATTGCAATCCGCGTTGGGCGGAGCGGGCGCGCCGCGTGGCCAACGCACTCGCCCAGCGCGGCGTCGAGTTCGGAGACCGCGTCGCCACGTTGGCGTGGAACGGCTACCGCCACATGGAGCTGTACTACGGCGTCTCGGGCTCCGGTGCCGTGCTGCACACGCTCAATCCACGCCTGCACCCCGACCAGGTGGTGTGGATCGCCGATCATGCCGAAGACCAGGTTCTGTTCTTTGACCTGAGCTTCCTGCCGATCGTCGAAGCGATCGCTGGCCGCGTGAAGACCATCAAGGCCTTCGTCGCGATGACCGACCGCGCGCACATGCCGGCGTCCACCAAAGTGCCCAACCTGCTGTGCTACGAGGAACTGCTGGCCGACGCGAGCGACAGCTTCGACTGGCCGAGCTTCGATGAGAACAGCGCCTCGTCGCTGTGCTACACCTCGGGCACCACCGGCGACCCGAAGGGCGTGCTGTACAGCCATCGCTCGACCTTGCTGCATACCTATGCCGCGGCGATGCCCGATGCGCTGAACTGCTCGGCGCGCGACTCCATCCTGCCCGTGGTGCCGATGTTCCACGTCAATGCCTGGGGCCTGCCGTACGTCGGTTGCGCGGTGGGCGCCAAGCTCGTCTATCCGGGTCCGTTCCTGGACGGCAAGAGCCTGTACGAACTGTTCGAGGCCGAGGTGTGACGATGTCGGCCGGCGTTCCCACCGTCTGGCAGGGCCTGCTGGCGCACGTCGAGTCCAACGACCTGCGCTTCAGCACCATGCGCCGCACCGTGATCGGTGGCTCGGCCTGCCCGCCGGCGATGATGCGCGCCTTCCAGGAACGCCATGACGTGCAGGTGCTGCACGCCTGGGGCATGACCGAGGTGAGCCCGCTGGGCACCGTCTGCACGCTCAAGCCGGCGCAACTGGCGCTGGGCAGCGAAGAACGGCTCGCGGCCCAGTCCAGACAGGGACGCGCCGTGTTCGGCGTCGACCTCAAGATCGTCGATGCCGACGGCAACGAGCTGCCCTGGGATGGCAAGACCTCGGGCGAGCTGATGGTGCGCGGCCCCTGGATCGTCGCCAGCTACTTCAAGGGCGCCGGCGGCGACCCGCTGGTGGACGGCTGGTTCCCGACCGGCGACGTCGCTGTGATCGACGCCGATGGATTCATGCAGATCACCGACCGCGCCAAGGACGTCATCAAGTCGGGCGGCGAGTGGATCGGCTCGATCGACCTGGAGAACATCGCGATGGCACACCCTGCAGTGGGCATGGCCGCCTGCATTGCCGCATTCCATCCGAAATGGGACGAGCGCCCGCTGCTGGTGGTGGTGAAGAAGCCCGGTGTCGAGGTCACGCGCGAGGAACTGCTGGCCTTCTACGAAGGCAAGATCGCCAAGTGGTGGACGCCCGACGACGTCGTCTTCAGTGACACGATCCCGCTCGGTGCGACCGGCAAGATGCTCAAGCATCGCCTGCGCGAGCAGTTCAAGCACCACCGGTTGCCGACCGCCTGACGCCATGACCACCCTCACGATCGGCGCGGTCCCCGGGCGCGTGCGCTTGCTGTTTCCCGGCGTGCTGGCCTGTGGCGTCGTCGCTGCGGCCTCCACCTTCCTCTCGGAGCACTACGGCGCGCCGGTCATGCTGTTCGCGCTGCTGTTGGGCATTGCGATGAACTTCCTCTCCGGCGAGGGCGGCACATGCAAGCCGGGCATCGAACTGGCGGGCCGGACGCTGCTGCCTCTCAGTACGGCCTCGCTTTGTTACTTTTTTGGCCCCCCCAGTGGAATCGCCAGCGTGACCCATGCGTTCCAACCTTTGGGTCGGTTCTGCGCTTCGAACTCATAGTAGCCCTTCAGGTTCACGTACCACTTCTGCCCACCCACCGGGAAGAAGTAGCCGATCTGCGGGCCGACAGCGTAGACCCGCGACTTGAATTCCCCGAGGGTCGCCCCTGCACCGCTGTCGCCTGTCAGTTGTTGATAAAAGTAGCCCACCAGCCCGACATGCAGTTGCTCTGAAAGAAACTGCGAAGCCGCCCAATCGAGATGGCCGTCGATGCCGTTCTGGTAGTCGGTGTCGGGATTCTCGAAGTTGTAGGTGAAGCCGAGCGTTGCGGAGAACTCGTGGCCGGCCTTGGGGTCGAGATAGGTGTAGCCGCCGCCGGCGTCCAGTGACCAGTGGTTGGTGCCCAGGTTGGCCAGGCGCCCCGCTTGATACGCGCCCACCGGCACGCCCGCCATTGTGTAGGCCATGAAGTTGTGGACACCGCGATTCCATTTCAGGTAGGCAGACGGGTACAGGTCGCCGCCGCCGGTCAGGGCGTCGCTTTGACTTCCTGTTCGCGTGAGACCACCCGGACCCGTCAGCGTCGCATCCACGCCGACTTTGGTGTGCCCGAAGACTCCAGCGACGCTGACGCTGGCCTGTCCGCCCAACAGGGGCTCGGTGAACACGTACGTGGGAATCGCGAACAGGAGGTCCGCCGTCACGTCCAATCCTGCCCGCACCTGGCCGCCACGCGAGAACGCTTTGCCGACGCCCGCATCCGCGCTGGTGTGGTAGTACACGAGTGGCAAAGACCAGCCCGGATCGCCCGGTACGGCTGCGAAGCTGCCGAACTGCCCCGGCAGCCAGAAGCTCATGCCACCCTCGTCGGCGTGCGACACCGTCGATGCGGAGACCAGCAACGCCGCGGCGGCGAATTTGAACTGTCCAGTTTGCATGGCGGTTGACTCCTCGCAGCTACCGTCGATGAAGCACTCGAAGAACTGGCGGATCTTCCCCGCCTTTTCGTCGGAGCTCAGAACATCTTTTTTTTGATTCTGCCTTGCCCCCTTAAGCCGTCACGAAGGAATGCGCGTCAAACGTGTTGCTTGTACATCGTGATCGAATGACTGCCCTTGCACACTCGACCCCTGATGCCGCTTGCTGTACGACCGGGTTGAGTCCGAACCTGCCGTCGCTCAGCGTGCCGACGCAATAGATGGCTCGAGCAATCTGCCAACTGGAGGCTGAGCCGAGACGTAGTGCAGAATCCGGCAAAGAGCCTCACGCTGCAGCGTCCGCTTTGTTTGGTCGGTCAGGCGGCAATCCCGTGTCCAGCGCGCAAACCTGGAAGCTTTCGCTTCACGTGAAGCAGCACCCGTCCCTTGGGCAGTCCGCGCCAGGATCACGCGCAAAGTGCCCTCCGCACCCAATTCAATTCACGTGAGGATCTATGTGCTTTTTGCGTGTCCTGCCGCTGATGCTCTTGGGTTTGCTCGGCGCCTGCGCCAGCCGACCCGTCAACCCGCCCGTCACCCAGACCGATCCGCATGCGGGGTATCGCCTGGAGACGCGCCAGGTGGAGATGAAGAAGAAGGACAACCTGGTCATCCTGGCGTTTTCTGGGGGCGGCACTCGCGCTGCCGCTTTCTCGTACGGCGCGCTGGAGTTCCTGCGGCGTACCGAGATCGAGGGAGCCGGCGGCAAGCGAGTACGCCTGCTCGACGAGGTCGACGTCATTACTGGGGTGTCGGGCGGCAGCTTCACAGCTCTGGCCTACGGCCTCTATGGTGAGCGCCTGTTCTCCGAATACGAGCAACGTTTTCTGAAGCGCGATGTCCAGGGCGAACTCATCGCCCGCTTCCTGAGTCCATCCAATTGGGGAAATCTGTGGTGGACCGGCTGGGGTCGCTCCGAGCTCGCCGCCGAACTCTATGACGAGATCTTGTTCAACCGTGCAACCTATGGCGATCTCCTACGCGGTAAGGGCCCGCTGATCCTGGCATCCGCCACCGACATCTCGACCGGCTCGCGCTTCGTGTTCAACCAGGGCATCTTTGACGTCATTTGCTCGGACCTCGATGCCATGCCGTTGTCTCGCGCCGCAGCGGCCTCGTCGGCCGTGCCGGTCGTGCTCTCGCCCGTCACGATCAAGAACTACGGCGGCACCTGCAACGCGACCACGCCCGAATGGGCGAAGCCGTTCCTCGACAAAGACAATCCTCCGCGCCCAGCAGCACGGGCCATACGCTCGCTCAAGTCCGGGTTGGCCTTTGGCGACAGTGCACGCCGGCCCTATCTCCACCTCGTCGACGGCGGCGTTTCAGACAACGTGGGCATGCGTGCCGTGCTCGATTCACTGCAAGTCCTCGAATCGCTGCAAAGCGCCGGCGTGCCGACGGCGCTTGACGGCACGCGCCGGATCGTGGTGTTCGTCGTCAACTCGCTGTCGTCCCCGCCCACCAACTGGGACGAGTCGAAATCCCCACCTGGCACCGCAAACATCCTGCTCAAGTCCGCCGGGGCGCCTATCGATGCGTTTTCCTACGAGACGGTCGAGTTGTTGCGAGACACTTCGGCGCGTTGGGCCACCCTGCGACGCATCCGCCAATCTACGGCCTTTGCCGCAAACAAGGACCCTGACGTGGACGCTGCGCTGCGGGTGCCCGAGGCCGAGATCTATGCGATCGATGTGTCATTCCCTGCGCTGAAGGACAAGGCGGAATTCGACTACCTGAACCAGCAGCCAACCGCCTTCGTTCTGCCGCCAGAAGCCGTCGATCGTCTCCGGGCCGCGGCGGGAACGATCATTCTTGAATCACCCGAGTTCACTCGGCTCCTGATGGATGTCGGCGCGCGCGTCGTCCCGTCACAGAATGGGTCGTCGCGCTGAACGGTAAAGGCGAGAGGCAGCTTTCAGGCATGGCAGCGCAAGATATGGAATACCGCAACGGGCCGAGGCTGTGGAGAAACGTGCAACGCATCGAGATCGAAGGCTCCCTTGGCTGCCGGCCGAGCGCCTCCTCCAGTTCTACGAGAAATCTGAAGTTGCCATTCGAAGGCAGTCTTGCGCGTTCTGTGCGCACGCGAGTAGCGCCATGGCGCTCACGCCGCTGCCAGACGCATCGCCTTCATCGTTCTGGCAATACCCAGCACGCTCATTTCGCGCTTGAGGTTGTAAGCCAGCACATGCAGGCTCATCTCGGTGCCGACGTGCTCCATGGTCTTCATCAAGAAGTGCGTGGAACCCATCCAGTGCTTCAGGTTCCGAAACACGTGCTCAATCGTGGATCTTCGAAGCGTCATGGCGTCGAGCTTTCGATCCAGTCGTTGCTGCACGCGCTCGAGCACCGTCTCATGCTCCCCGCGGCGGATACGTCTGTAGCTGCTCGGAGTGCACTGGGCCTTCATCGCGCATCGCGGGCATGCGCTGACCCAGTAGAGATGCGCATTGAGATCGCTCTGCTTTTCATATGTCCTGAATCTGAATATTGCCCGCTCGCCGGCTGGGCATTGGTACTCGTCGTCCTTGGCGATATAGATGAAGTCTGCTTTGTCGAAGCGACCCTCAGCTTTGACATTTGACGTCGTCGACGGCGGCGCCGTTTCTGCTGCCGCCGGCCGCGCGCCAACTGCTCGCGGGAGCGCCAGAGGTCAATATCCAGACCATTGTCGGCCTCAGCGATATGCTTCAGCCCATGCTGCGTTCGGGTGGGCTCGACATGACGATCGAAACCGAGAGCGAAGCAGCAGCGAAAATCACCTCGCAGTTCCTGGCGGAAGACCCCATCGTTGTTGCAGCCAGCTCCAGGCACGACGTGTTCAAGGGAGCCCCCATGTTGAAGGATCTGTGTGCTTACCGATGGGTGCTGCAACCACCCGGCGCACCGACGCGAGACTGGCTTGACCAGACCTTCGAGCGGCGGAATCTGCCACGGCCCCGAGTCCAGATCGAAAGTTCCATGCTCTTGATGTTGCCTGCGCTGATCGCCGAGACGGGCCTGCTCAGTTTCATTTCCCGGCACCACTTGCAGGCCGGTCAACTGGGGTCAGGGCTGAAGGAGGTAGAGGTCAAGGGCACAACCATGCGGCGGCGCATGGTCGTGTCGTACAGAGAGAGAGCAGCTATCTTTCGCCTGCGAGCCTTGTCGCGCTTCTCGCCGCAACTGCACGGGCAAGCTGAGCAAGGGTGAAGAATGGAAGGACTGGAAGGCCAGTCGCGGACGAGCGTTGGCGCGTCGACGCATGGGCTACCAGCGTGCCAAGCAAGGGCACTTCTTTTTTGGATGTCGCCACGGCTCATCAGAAAGGAGTCAAGGCCCATCGAGGGACTGCTGCCGGCCACTTTGCTGCCGTTCCCGGACATACCACCTCGGGCGGCTGTTGGCAACGTGAATCTGGGGCCGCGCCAGACAACTGCCATTTGATTCTTTGCCGCAGGCCCCGGCTGAAAAAGGGGGCCCCCCAATCGCCGGTACTTGGCGTCGAACGGCCTGCCCCCTCTCGCGCTTGGCTCAAATCTCAGTCTGCTCGGAGATCTTCCAGGGCGTCATCCACTTCGATCCCTGAATACCGCACGGTCGATCCGGGTTTGACGAGTCCAAGTAGCAACTGAACCGCTTGCAAGTTCTTTGAGCGCCGATAGATCAACCTGGCCTTCGTTCGCCTCATCGAGTGCGTGCCGTGGTCCGAGCGATCAAGGCCAAGTTTCTCGACCCAGCCCTCCAGGATTCGAGCGGACGGCCACCGGTGCGGCGAGTCATGCATACGGCTCGGGAACTGAAAATTCTTCGGGAAGCCAGCCTGTCACCACACTAAGTGCCTGCGCGGCGTTTCCGCCCGGCAAGTTCCCCGAACTGCAGCTTGTACCAGCGCGAGAAAGCACTCAGCGCCGAAAAGCCCAGCAGATCGGCCACCTGCGACAGCGGACGCGAGCCGTCCTCGATGTAATGGGCGGCCATCTCGCGGCGGATCGTGTTCAGGACCTCGGTGAATGTGGTGCCCTCGCGCAGCAGGCGCCGGTGCACCGTGCGACGGTCAACGCCAAGTTGCTTCGCCACCTCGTCGATCGAACATTGCCCCGAAGTCAGCAACACGAGCAGGATGCTGCGCACGCTGTCTACGGTGTTCATGCGGCCCGCCCCGGCGCTCGCATCCAGAACCTGCCGTGCATAGCGCGCCATCACCGGATCGGCCATCGGGTTGGGCGCGTCCATGTCGCTCGTCTTGCAGACGAGGCCGTTGAAGTCCTGTCCAAAGGCCACGTCGTAACCGAACATGCGGATGTGAACAGCCGGATCGCGCGGCGGTGAATGCACGAAGCACACCCGCAGCGGGTTCCATGCCGGCCCCAGGAAGAACTTGAGGCTGCGGAACGTCACGCCGACCAGCAACTCCGTCGCCTGTCGCGATGGACCCCCAAGCCCGACGAGCTGCTCACGGATCACGGTGATGCCTTCACCCTCTTCCACTTTCATGAAAAGCGCTTCGTTAAGCAGGCGGCTGTAGCGCGCAAAGGCTCGCACCACGCGCCGCACCGTGGGCTCTTCGCGCACCACCAGGGCGACGGCGCCGAGGTTCGACAACAGCCGTGTCTCGGCCATGCGCAATCCGAAGTTGTCCACTCCGCTGGCCGCCGCCGAGGCTTCCAGCAGGCGTCCCACCGCATCGCCCGGTATCCGCAGGTCGGGATCGTGCAGGCAGGCCGGATTGAGGCCCACATCGGCCAGCAGCGCGAGCGGATCGAGACCCGCCGCGCGCGCCAGGTCGGCGTAGTGGGTCAGGCTGGCACTGCGAACAAAATTCGACATGGGGCTGGCTGGCGTTGTCCCCAAGGGTAAAGACATGTCTCGTCAGGTCAATCGGCAAATGTCCGCCCCTCGCCTCCAACGGCCAGGCCTTCGGCATTCGCCACCCTTCCAGGGCAACAAGGGCGTCCCTGCAGGTTAAGTAACTGTCCCGTCAGGTCAATCCATTTGGCCTGTCGCCCGAAACAATGAGTGTTTGAAAAAGATGCGTGATGGGCACGCGCAGCAACTCTCCAGGAGACAAGACACCATGCAACAGCAACACAACACCCTCTCATCCACTCCAATTTGCGACCGCATGCGCGCGAGTGGCAACTGGAACCCCGATTGGGAGTCCTTTGCCACGCTCGATGCGGCATGGACCGAGAAATTCATGGCCATGGGCGTCGCGCCGATGGTGTCGGGCGTACTCGAGGCGAAGACCGTTGAATTCCTCGCGATCGCCGTCGACGCCTCGTGCACGCATATGTACGGGCCGGGCGTACGCCGCCACATACGCAAGGCGCTCGACCTGGGCGCCACGCCGGCAGAAATCAACGCGGTGCTGCAGTGCGTGAGCGTGCTGGGCATCCACACGATGAGCTTGGGCGCGCCGATCCTTCTTGAGGAAATGGCCGCGCACGCGCAGCGCAACGGCGCCGGCTGAACGCGACGACGCGTCAGGAAAATTGCTGAAGATTCTTCAAGGGGATTGTTCAATGGCAATCCTTCGACCCGCCTCGTGCGGGTCCTTTTTTCGGCAGGGCGCGTCAAGAGCATCCATTGCAACACGCGCTCAGCCAATAGTTGTCCATTGCAGCGCGCGAGGCCGCCCTGTACGCTTCAAGCACATTCCGCCGTGGCGGCGAAGACGCATTGCCCATTTCGCAGGAGATCAACCTTGAGCGAGCACACCAAGAGCAAACCGGCATCTGCACCTCGAGACGCCGGCGAAACCAGGTCCGTCACCTTGCGCGATGGCCGTGCGGTGAACCTGCGAGCGGTCTCCCCGGCCGACGAAGGTGAACTGTTGCAAGCCTTCGAGCGCTTGAGCGAAGACGCCCGGTACATGCGCTTCATGCACGCCGTCCGAAATCCCGACATCGAACGTGTGCGCAGCGCGCTCGCCACATTTCCCTCGGGCGGCATCGGGCTGGTGGCGACCGTCCCGGCAGACGACGGCATCGACATCGTCGGCAGCGCCATCGCTGTCTTCGCAAGCGACCGGGCCAGCTGCGAGTTCGCGATCACGGTCGCATCGGCATACGGCGGCGCCGGACTTGCGACCGCGCTCATGAACGAGCTGATCGACGAAGCAAGGCGCCGCAAAATGCGGGAGATGGAAGGCTTCGTGCTGTCGCAGAACCAGCCGATGCTTCGCCTTGCAAGGCGCCTGGGATTCAGCGTCGACTTCGAGCCTGGCGATCCTTCGGTTCGCATCTGCCGGCTGGCCTTGGTCAAGCCATAGGCTGGCACATGGCCCTTCATCCCATGCGCTCCTCAGCCATCATCGCCAGGCCCGCACGACCAAATGCCGTGCACACACGCCCCAGGAGCTCGCCGCTCTTGAGCACCTGATGGCGCAGGTGTCGACGGATCTCATCAACCTCTCCCCCGCGCGCGTCGGCGACGCGATCGAGCATGGATCCGCATCATCGCCATCGACCGCAGCACCGTGTCCAGAATGTGGCCGGAGACAGGGCAGCTCGAGGTCATGAATGCCGTCGCACGCGAAGGCATCGAAGCGTCTCCCAGGAGCTTTTCGGCGCGAGCGCAGCTGCCCCACGGTGTTGGCCGGCGTCCCCTTGGTGTTTTCGCGGCTCGACGACTTGCCGCCGGAGGCCGGCGTCGATCGCGCCACGTTCGAGCAATTCGGCCAGAAGTCGTTGGCCGCGATTCCCATGATGGTCGCCGGCGAGGTCCACGGCGTACTGGGCTTCGGCTGCACCCGGCAGGAGCGCGCGTGGCCCGACGAACTGCTCGATGGCATGTGCAGGCTTGCAGACATCGTTGCGAACGCCCTGGCGCGCAAGCGGGCGCAGGAGGAACTCGGTCACTCGGATTCGAGCGCCTGGCCACGCGCATCCCGGCCTCCTTGTTGCTGGCCGAGACGCAGGACGAAGCCGATGCCGTCGAGCGGGGTCTTCGTGACATGCGCTCTTTTCTCAACGTGGAACGGGTGACGCTGTGGGAGCGACTTCCTGACCGGTCCGAATTCCGAAAGGCCATGCGATGGATCGCATCCGGGGTGCCGGCCCCCATGGAGCAATTCAGTGTCATCGAAGCTCCCTGGATCAGCGCCCGGCTGGTTGCCAATCAGATCGTGCGCCTCGCGCGGCTGGACGAGTTGCCGACCAGTGCCCAAGGCCGCCCCGAAAGCGACTCGCAAGGCGGCGGCCCGCAAGGCCGCCTGACCAGGGCCAGTGATCTGCTGCAACGTGAAGCCGATCCGGTTGCGCGTCGATCGGATGTCGCGATCCCGCACACCCGAATCCGCTTCACGAGCAGTTCGGAGTCCCCCCTTCCGGGTTGTGTATTGCCGAACGAAGGACCCCGTCAAGGACAAGCCAAAGCGGTTCGGGCCTTTCGCGCGGATAGGCGAAAGAGCGTTCTTTTCCACCATCGGTGCCGCCGTCGGCGGCTACCTCGCGACCCACCCGGCGGAGGGTGTGACTGGGAGGATGAGGGGATTGCCGGCACCCCGACAAGCCGCCGCGAAGCGACTCGCCACCACCACAGTGCGTGCGCGGCCGTCAGAGGATCATTCCGCCGTTCGGGCTGATCGTCTGCCCCACCAGGTAGTGATCATCGGATGCGAGGTATACCGCCAGCGAGGCGTACTCATGTGGCTTGCCGAGGCGTCCGAGCGGGATCAGTTGGTGCAGGCTGTTTCGCGCTTCCTCGGGGGCGTTCGCGAGGTAATCTTCCATCGGCGGCGTCAAGATGCCGCCGGCAGCAATGGCATTGACGAAGATGTTGCCCCCAGCGACTTCTACCGCCACCGAACGCGTGAAGGCAAGCACCGCGCCCTTGGTGGCGCAGTACGCCGGGTGGAATGCACTGAAGCCGCCGATGCCGGCCACCGAGGCGATGTTGATGATCTTGCCGGACCTGCGGGGCTCCATGATGCGCAGCGCCTCGCGGGTGCAATAGAACACGCCATGCACGTTGACACCCCAGTACTTGTGCCACTCCTCGTCGGTGAAATCCTTGGTCACGCCCAGCGATTCCTTGGCGACGGGGGTCGTGGTCATCCGGTAGAACTTCGAGCGCATCTCCTCGTTGCGCTCGCCGGTCTGCACCAGTGCGGCGTTGTTGACCAGGATGTCGAGCGCGCCGAAGGTCGCGACGATCTCCTTGAAGAGATCGGCAACGCTCGCGACCGACGAGACATCGCACTGCACGCCCAGGCAACGAACGCCCGTCGCCTCGATCTCGGCCTGCGCGCCGGGCAGCGTCTTCGCATTGATGTCGCAGATGACGATGTTCGCACCTTCCCCGGCCATGGCCAGGGCAATGGACTTGCCCAAGCCCTGCGCGCCGCCGGTGATCAGTGCAACCTTGTTCTTGAGCTTCATGCTTCAGTCTCCTCTTGAGATGAATGACCAGGCGACGCCGGGTGACCTCTTCGCCACGAACCAGCCTCGGTGCGCGCACGCATGGTGCCATGTCCGCCTCGATTCCCGAGCACACCGCCGACCGCCAAATGTCTGCGGTCCTGCCGACCGCTCATCGTGCGTTGCGTCATGCCTCCATGGTGCGCTCGATGTCCGTCTGCACCTTCTGCGGTGTGCACCCATCGACCACGCAGGTGGCAAGAGTGCCGATGGGAATCGCCCCTTGCGCCCATGTGGCGATCAGTCCAACATCCTGAGACGCGCCGCGGCATCCGCTGATGCAGCCGGCACAAGCCGGGCGCTGCACAAGGGGAGACACGAAGTGCTTGCGTTTCTTTGAGCCATATCGCATCGTGCGGGTCGCGTCCTGCAAAGTCCACTGGAGGCCCCGTGACCTTTGCGCAGTGTTGTCTCATGCTGGTCCCTTCGATGGATTGCATGACTGCGGTCGCCGCTACCCCGAACCCGGGCGTGCCCTGTGAATCCCGCAGTCTCGCCTTCAATGACAAGGGTGCGGCCTGGTCACACCAGCCGCTATCGGGGAGCCGGTGAGGATGAAGCACCTGGACCGGGCCATGTCGCAGGTGTTGCCGGGGTCTCATGGGCGCAGCCTGACATTGATCTTTTTCACTCGAGATTGAGGGCCGCCATGTACCAACGCATTCTTGTCCCCCTGGACGGCAGCGAAACCTCGCTGGAAGGCCTAGATGAAGCCGTTCGCCTGGCCTTGATGTCCGGTTCGAAGCTGCGGCTTGTCCATGTCATCAACCATTTCAAGAGCACGCCGCGGCTCGGATCCCACGCTTCCTACGCGGGACTGGTACCGGGCATGAAGGAAGCGGGCGAAGAGCTTTTGCGGCAAGGCCGCGAGCGCGCAGAACTCGGCGGCGTCAAGGCGGAATCGATTCTCCTCACATCGCTGATCAAGTCATTGGCTGAATTGATCGCGCAGGAGGCGATGGCGTGGAATGCCGATCTCATCGTGATCGGAACGCACGGCCGCCGCGGCATCGAGCGACTGCTGTGGGGCAGCGATGCGGAGCAGGTCCGACGCATGGCGCCTGTGTCGGTGCTGCTTGTCAAAGCGAGTCGAAGTAGCACCGATGGCGAGTGAACGCGTTCGATGAGACTTGCGCGCTGGCGCTGAATCGCCGCCGCCAAGCCGCGCTGATGACTCGACCCTGATCTCCCGGCGCCCCTTGACCCCTGCCCAGCGGCACTGACGCCGGATAGCGCCTCCGCTGACCTTGAAGGCCTGCGCCCGACCGCAAGGCCCGGCGTTCATTGGACCCGAATGCCGGTTTAGCGCGCCTCCGGGGTGCGTCCAGTGGCGTCCCCGCAAGTCAAATATCTGTCCCTCCAGGTCAATCGACCAGACCCCTTGCCTGGAACAATCAAGTCTTCCCAACAGATGCGGCCCTCAGCCCCGCAGCGCACCGGACAACACAACGGGCGGATCGGCTGAACCAACTGAACTTTATCTGGAGACAAAACATGCATTTCCTCGACGACTCCCTCCTTCCCGAAAACCAGCAAAAGCTCGTGATCCAGGTCGCCCCCTACGGCCCGCAATGGGCTGCTGGCGATTCCGACGACATCCCCGTCTCGATGGACCAGCAAGTCCAGAAGGCCGTCGACTGCTGGAACGCCGGCGCCACCGTGCTGCACGTGCACGTTCGCGAAGACGACGGCAAGGGCAGCAAGCGCCTGTCCAAGTTCAACGAGATGCTGGCGCGCCTTCGCGAAGCCGTGCCGCAGATGATCCTGCAAGTGGGCGGCTCGATCTCCTTTGCCCCCGAGAGCGAAGGCCAGGCCGCCAAGTGGATGACCGACGACACGCGCCACATGCTCGCCGAGCTCAGCCCGCGCCCCGACCAGGTCACGGTGGCCATCAACACCCAGCAGATGAACGTGATGGAGCTGATGACCGCAGCCGACGTGGAAGGCACCTCGCTGGCCAACCCGGCGGTGCAGGCGGCGTATCGCGACATGATCGTGCCCTCCAATCCCTCGTGGCACGAGGAGCACATCCGCCGCCTGGTGGCCAACGGCATCCAGCCGCACTTCATGCTGGGCAACATGACGGGGCTGGAGAGCCTGCTGCGCATGGTGCGCCGTGGCGTCTACCGCGGTCCGCTCAACATCAATTACGTGGCGATCGGCGGCGGCTCGGCCGGCCTGCATCCGGCCGACATGATGGAGTTCGCACGCCGCACGCCCGACGGCGCCGTGCTCACCCTGGAGACGCTCAACCGCCACATCTACCCCATGAACACGATGGCCATCGCGCTGGGCATGCACGTGCGCGTGGGCATCGAGGACACGCTGTTCGGCCCCAATGCCGAGCGCATGACCTCAGTGCAGCAGATCGAGATGGTGGTGCGCCAGGCGCGCGAGTTGCGCCGTGAGGTGGCCACGGGTGCCGAAGCACGCAGCATCTTCGGCATCGGTCAGTCCTGGGGCGATACCGACGAGACGTTGGCGCGCCTGGGCATGCCGCCCAATCGCGCACCGGGCCAACGCGGCGTGCCCGTTCGCCTCGCGGCTTGATCCCCAGTTCATTCAACCACAAGGAGACAAACATGACACTGATGAATCGCTTCGGCCGCGCACTGCGCCATGGCTCGCTGCTGGCCGGCGCCGCGCTGGCGCTCACCGCAACCTCTTGCTGGGCACAGGCCTTTCCACAAAAGCCCGTGCGGCTGCTCGTCACCGCGCCGGCCGGCGGCACCTCCGACATGGTGGCGCGCATGGTCGCCGAGGGACTCTCGCCGCTTCTCGGCCAACCGGTGATCGTCGAGAACAAGCCCGGCGCGCTGGGCGGCATCGCGATGCAGGACATGCTGTCCTCGCCGCATGACGGTCACACGCTGGTCGTCGCGCCGAACGCGCTGGTCAGCGAAGTGCCGCACACGCTCAAGCCGAAGTACGACCCCTTCAAGGACATCCTGCCCCTGGCCGAACTGTCGCGCAGCGGCCTCGTGCTGGTGAGCAACCCCTCGCTGCCGGCCAAGAACCTGAACGAACTCATCACCTACGTGAAGGCCAATCCCGGCAAGATCAGCTATGCGTCGTACAGCGCGGGCACGCTGTCGCATGTCATGGGCCTGCAGATGACCAAGGTCGCAGGTATCGAAATGACCCATGTCGGCTACAAGGGCTCGCCACCCGCGCTGGTCGATGTGATGGGTGGCCACGTGCCGCTGATGTTCGATGGCGTGGCCACCTCGCTGCCGATGATCAAGAGCGGCAAGATCAAGGCCTATGCGGTCAGCACGCCCAGGCGCCTGGGCGTGCTGCCGGACGTACCCACCTTCACCGAGCTCGGCTTCCCGCAGCTCGAAGGAACGGGTTGGATTGGCCTCTTCGCCGCAGCGGACGTGCCCGCGCTGGTGCAGGAGAAACTGCATGAGGCCACGCTCAAGGTCTTGCAGCAACCGAACCTGCGCGAACGCTTCAAGGAACTCGGCCAGGAGGTCGGCCAGCCCCTGACTTCCAGCGAGCTGTCCGCCAGCCTGCACAAGGATTCCGTGCGCGTGGGCGATGTGCTGCGCTCGGTCAACTACAAGCCGGAATAAGCCACAGGCCCGGGTCAGCCGCAGGCGCATCGGCTGAACACCCCACGCCTTCTTTCGCGACGCCGCCTGCGGCGGCGCGGCGCCAACCAACAGTTGGCAGCGTGAAAGAAGCGGGCTGGGGGCGCTGCGGTCGCGCCCCGCCCACACCCCTTGCCGAGCGAACCGCATGTCCCGACAGGGCAAATCGGTGTCCCCCTGCGTCAATCAAACGATGCCCTGCGCGCGGACACTTCTTATTGAGTGAAGACCCCGTGCCTTGAAGCACACCGCCCATACAACACATCGAGACAAACGCCATGAACTCCGCCCTGCCGGCCTCTGCGGCCGACTCCTTGACCGCCGCGCCCGCGCGACTGCCGCGCATCTACCCCTGGGTCGTCCTTGCGCTCACTTTCGGCCTGATGCTGTCCGACTACCTGTCGCGGCAGGTCATCGGCGCCGTTATGCCCGCGCTCAAAGCCGACTGGGGCCTGCCGGATTCGCAACTCGCGATGCTGGTGAGCGTGGTCTCGCTCGTCGTCGGCGTGCTGGCCGTGCCGATCTCGCTGGTTGCCGACCGGTGGGGTCGCGTCAAGAGCATCACGCTGATGGCTTTCGTGTGGTGCCTGGCAACGATTGCTTGCGGCCTGGCCCAAAGCCACGGACAACTGCTGTGGGCACGGGCCTTCGTGGGTCTGGGCGAGGCGGCCTACGGCGCCGCCGGGGCCGCGCTGCTGGCGCACGTGTTCCCTGCCCGGCAACGCGCTGCCGTGCTGGGCGCCTTCCTTTCTGCAAGCCTGTTCGGTTCGGTGCTCGGTGTGGTCCTCGGGTCGGCGGTCGTGGCCCAGTCCGGCTGGCGTATGGCCTTCTTCGTGGTAGGTGCGCCCGGCCTGCTGCTGGCGTTGATCTATCCGTTTGTCGTGCGCGACTACAAGACGGTGGCGTTGGGTGCCGCAGACGCCGGCAAAGGCGCGCCGAAGCGGCTGCGTTTCGCACAGGTCGCACGCGAAGTGTTTGGCGCACGCTCGGGCAACCTCACCTACCTGGCCAGTGGCCTTCAGATGGCGATCCCGGCCATGCTCATCGCGTGGCTGCCGACCTACTTCGGCCGCTATCACGACATGGATGTGAAGAAGGCCGGGCTGATGGCCGGCGCAGCGGTCCTGGCCTCGGGCATCGGCATGGTCTTCGGCGGCAGCCTGGCCGACCGGCTGAGCCACCACCACCCGCAGCGCCGCGCCCTCGTTCCCGCCGCCTACTCGGTGCTGAGCGCTGTGATCCTGATCACCGCCTTCGCGCTGCCCGCCGGACCGCTGGGGCTGGGCCTCATCTTCCTGGGCGCCCTGTTCGCCGCTGCGCACGGCGGCTGTTCGAGCGCCATCATTTGCGATGTCACCCATCCCGGCGTGCGTGCCACGGTCGCGGCAACGACTGTCCTGGGCAACAACCTGATCGGCCTCGCGCCGGGCCCCCTGATCGTGGGCCTGTTGTCGGACGCTGTCGGCCTGCAGCTCGCCATGACGCTCACGTCCGCGATCGCGCTGGCAGCGGCGGTCCTCTTCGTCCTGGTCTCGCGCAACTACGAAACCGATGTGGCACTGGCGCGCTTTCGGGCCCGAGGCGCGCAGGACGCCGCGTGATCACGCCGGGCATACACCCTTCAACACAACCTTGGCGCGAGTACTCACCATGAACCCCTCCCTGACACTGGCCAGCTGGCGCCAGCCCGCCCGCACCAACTTCCACGGAATCCTGGTGTCGGTGGTGGTGGCGGTGGCCGCCATTTCCCTGGCCGGGCACTACCACGTCCCGGCAATGCTCTTCGCCTTGCTGCTGGGCATGGCGCTGAACTTCCTGTCGACCGAAGGCCGCTGCGTCCCGGGCATCGGGTTCTCGTCAAGCACGCTGCTTCGGACCGGCGTGGCGCTGCTGGGCGTGCGCATCACGCTGGGGCAGATCACGGCCCTGGGCGCCATGCCGATCACGCTGGTGGTGCTGTCAGTGGTGCTGACGATCGGCTTCGGCATCGCCGTGGCGCGTCTGATGGGCTATCGAAGCCGATTTGGTGTGCTCACGGGCGGGGCCGTGGGCATCTGCGGTGCTTCCGCGGCCATGGCGATCGCTGCGGTCATCCCCGTGGGGGCCGACGAAAAGCTCAAGGAGCGCGCCACCATCTTCACGGTCATCGGCGTCAGCACGCTCTCGACCCTGGTGATGGTGCTCTACCCAATGTTCACCACATTGCTCGGCCTGGGCAGCGAACATGCGGGCGTCTTCCTCGGCGGCACAATCCACGACGTCGCACAAGTGGTCGGCGCCGGCTACGGCATGTCGAAAGAAACCGGCGACGTGGCCACCATCGTCAAGCTGCTGCGCGTTTCGATGCTGCTGCCGGTGATCCTGCTCATCACGTTGGCCTACCGCAAGGACCACGCAGCGACCGGCGCGACGGGACCCAAGCCGCCCCTGCTGCCCTGGTTCGTCGTCGCCTTTGCGGTGATCGTCGCCATCAACAGCATCGGCCTGATTCCCCCGGTGGTGCAGCAGGCCTTGCAGACGCTGTCGACCTGGTTGCTGGTGGTCTCGATGGCGGCCATCGGCATGAAGTCGCATCTGAAGGACTTTGCCAAGGTGGGCCTCAAGCCGATCGTGCTGATGGTGAGCGAGACCGCCTTCCTGGCCATCCTGGTGGCCGCAGCCCTCCTGCTGGCGAGAAGCGCATGAACCCCGGGAAACCCATCGCCGATCCCTGCGTGAACATCTGCCGCATGGATCTGGACGGCAAGTTCTGCCAGGGCTGCAAGAGAACCTCGCTGGAGATCGGCGCCTGGCCATGGATGACCGAGCAGCAAAAGGCCGACGTGGCCGCCCTGATCGAGCAGCGCATGAACGCCATGTTCACGCCTGCACGCAACGCGACGCCGTCGGCTTCATGACACCGGCAATTGCATCGCACCCTTTCCAGACCCAACCCTTCAACGAAAAACGGAGACAGACATGACCCCCAACCTCATCGCCCCCACCCCTTCCGCCTACGCGTACCCGCTGCTCATCAAGCAACTGTTGATCAACTCGCTGAGCCTGCACGGCGACCAGGAAATCACCTACCGCGGCGACATGCGCTACAGCTTCCGCGATTTCCGCCACCGCATCGGCCGGCTCGCATCAGCCCTCGACACGCTGGGCGCGCGCCACGGCACGACGGTGGCCGTCATGGACTGGGACAGCCATCGCTACCTGGAAAGCTACTTCGGCGTCCCGATGATGGGCGCCACGCTGTTCACGGTGAACGTGCGCCTGTCGCCCCAGCAGATCCTCTACACGCTCAACGACTCCGAGGCGCAGATCGTGCTGGTGCATTCGGACTTCCTGCCGGTTCTCGAGCAGATCAAGGATGGCCTCAAGGGCGTGCGACAGATCGTGGTGATGGCGGATAGGCAAGCCATGCCGCCGACGGCCTTGCCGGTGGCGGGCGAATACGAGACGCTGATCGCCCAGGCTTCGCCCGACTTCGGGTTTCGCGACTTCGACGAACACACCAGGGCGGCGACCTTCTACACGACCGGAACGACGGGCGACCCCAAGGGCGTGAGCTACAGCCATCGCGAGATCGTGCTGCACACGCTGGTCGCGGCCACGAGCCTGGGCGCGCAAAAGGATGGCCAGCGCCTGCATCGCGAAGACGTCTACATGCCCATCACGCCGATGTTCCACGTGCTCGCCTGGGGCTTGCCGTATGTCGCGGTGATGCTGGGCCTCAAGACGGTGCTGCCGGGCCGCTACGTGCCCGACCTGCTGTTGAAATTGCGCAAGTCGGAGAAGGTTACCTTCTCGCATTGCGTTCCGACCATCCTGCAAATGCTGTTGCAGGCCTCACAGGATAGCCAGCAGGACTTGTCGGGCTGGAAGATGATCATCGGCGGCTCGGCACTCTCGCCTGTCCTGTGCGAGGCGGCGCTCGCCCGCGGTGTGGATGTGTTTGCCGGCTACGGCATGTCGGAGACCGGACCGATCGTGTCGCTGGCGCAGCTTCCACCGGGATTCAAGGCTGCCGATCGGCGCGATGAAGTTCGCATGCGGTGTTCGACCGGCCGTCCCGTTCCGCTGGTGGACTTGCGCGTCGTTGACGAGGAGTTGCGCGACATGTCGCGCGACGGCAAGGGCCAGGGCGAGATCGTGCTGCGCGCACCCTTCCTCACGCAAAGCTACTTCAAGAAGCCCGAAGCGTCCGAGGAACTTTGGGCGGGTGGCTACCTGCACACCCAGGACGTCGCGGTCATGACGCCAGACGGCTTCGTTCAGATCGTCGACCGCATCAAGGACGTGATCAAGACCGGTGGCGAGTGGGTGTCCTCCATCGAGGTGGAAGCGCTGATCGCCGAGGTGCCCGGCGTGCAGGAGTGCGCCGTGATCGGCGTGCGAGACGAGAAGTGGGGCGAGCGCCCGATGGCCTTTGTCGTGCGCAAGGCCGGCATGGCGCTGGAAGCGGGTGCGATCTGCGATCGGCTCTTGCAGCACGTCGATTCAAAGCGCCTGAGCAAGTTTGCCGTCCCCGAAACGAACCGCGTTGCCTTCGTCTCCGAGATCCCCAAGACGAGCGTCGGCAAGATCAACAAGAAGGCGCTGCGCGAACTCGCGGCCTGAACCGATCCGACCAATGCAACCGTTCCTGCAACATGAACACGACCCGATTCAGCCTTCAATCCCTCGCCGGCCTCGCCGGGCAACACGTCGGCTCCTCGTCGTGGATCACGCTTGATCAAAAACGCATCAACGCGTTTGCCGACTGCACCGACGATGCGCAGTGGATTCACGTCGACGTCAACCGCGCCCGCGCGGAAAGCCCCATCGGCGGCCCCATCGCGCACGGCTTCCTGACCCTCTCGCTGCTCGCCCCGACGGTCTTCGATGTGCTGATCTCGCGCATGTCCCTCAAGCAGGCGGTGAACTACGGCCTGGACAAGATCCGCTTCATCGCGCCCGTTCGCGCCGGCAAGCGGGTGCGCAACCACGTGAGCGTCGTGTCCCTGCAGGACAAGGGTCAGGGCCGCCATCTGCTGACCACCGAGAACACGATGGAAATCGAAGGCGAGACCAAGCCCGCCCTGGTGGCCCAGTCCATGATCATGCTGATTGCCTGACGGCTGACCACAAGAACAACCACCAGCCAAGGACCCAGACATGACGACACAGACACCGCTCGGCGCACAGATTCCCGCAGCGACGAAGGTCGCCGCCGCGAAGCCTGGTACCCGCCCCAAAGCACCGGCGCGCCGCCCCCGCCCGGCGTCCGACCCGATGGTCGTCATCCACGAACTCAATGACCTGGTGGCACGTTCCAGCGAGAACACGCTGGGTGCCCAACCCGCTCCCGGGCCTGCGCGCCGACGACCTCGCGCAGGCCACGCAGTCGCTGCTCGAACTGGCCGCCGCGCCCCCTGGCGCAACGACCGGCGCCTTGGCCCGGTATGCGAAAGCGCTGGGGGAGATCGTCCGCGGCCGCTCCGAACTTGCACCCGATTCCAGGGAGCGCCGCGTTGCGGACCCGGCCTGGAAGGGCAACTTCATCTACAAGCGCCTGATGCAGAACTACCTGCTCGCACGCAGCGAGTTCGACACCCTCATCGCCGAATCCACGCTGGGCGAGCGCGAGAAGGGCCAGGCGCAATTCCTCACCGCCCCCGTCACCGACGCGCTCGCTCCCAGCAACTGGCTGCTGGGCAATCCCGTTGCGGTACGCACGCTCGTCGACGCCGGCGGCAAGAGCCTGGTGGACGGCGCCAGGAATCTCGTGAGCGACATGCGGCACATCCACATGATGCCCAGGCAGTAGACAGTTCAAGGTCGGCGACAACATGGCCACCTCGCCGGGCCAGGTGGTCTACCGCTGCGAGACCTTCGAACTGATCCAGTACACGCCCATCACGCCGAAGGTCTACCGGCGCCCGCTGGTCATGGTGCCGCCGCCGGTCAACAAGTTCTACGCGCTCGACCTGGCACCCGACAAGGGCCTGGTGAAGTGGACCGTGGACAGCGGCGTGCAGATGTTCATGGTGAGCTGGCGCAATCCCATGGCCGCGCAGCGCGACTGGGGCCTCGAGCACTTGCCATCGCACTGGACGAGGCGGCGGACGCTGCGCGCGAAATCCGAGGAGCCCGGACGTAGAACATGTGGGCTCGTGCTCGGGCGGCATGACGCTGGCGGCCTGCCTGGGCTGGCTGGCTGGCCGGCACGGGCAACCGCAAGGTGGCCAACGTCTCCTGGGCGGTGTGCGTGCTCGATAGTGGGCGCGCGATGGGCGAAAGCACACTGGGCCTGTTCAACTCGCCGGCGGCGGCGCGCGTGGCGCGGGCCCGTTCGAGCCGCAAGGGCGTGGTGGAAGGCTCCCAGATGGCCGCGATGTTTTCGTGGCTGCGACCCAACGACCTGATCTGGAACTACTGGGTCAACCACTACCTGCTGGGCAACAAGCCGCCGGCCTTCGACATCCTGGCCTGGAACGCGGACACGACGCGCCTGCCGGCGCGGTTACATTCCGACCTGCTGGACATCATGGAGAAGAACCCGTACGTCAACGCCGGCACGATGACCATCCGCGGCGTTCCAATCGACATGTCGACGGTGGACATCGGCGCCGATGTGATCGGCGGCATCACCGACCACGTCACGCCGTGGAGAGCTGCCATGCGACGGCTCGCGTGTTCGGCGACGACGCCACCTTCGTGCTGGCCAACGCGGGCCACCTGCAAAGCCTGGTCAACCCGCCCGGCGCGCCCAAGGCCTTTTTCTCCGGCGCTGCGAGCCGCGTGGTCGATCCCGATGAATGGACCCGCACGGCCGTGCGCGAGGAAGGAAGCTGGTGGCCCCACTGGCGTGCATGGATCCAGGAACGCTCGGGTCAACTGATCGCAGCGCCCACCCAGCTCGGCTCGCGCCTCCATCGTCCGCTGTGCGCGGCGCCGGGCGCCGTGAAGATGCAGCCGGGCTACGACTGCAATACCTTCTGACCGGTCGTTGCTCTGGTTCAAGGCTTGCCCGGGCCGATGAACCAGCAGTGCCAGAAAGCGCCCGCCTGCGAGCATGGCCACGCGAGGCAACGACTGGTTCGTCAGTTGATTTTCCAAAGCGTTTCGCGCCCCTTTTGCGTGACCGCATACACCTCGGCTTCACGTCCGGAAACCTTCGCAGTCAGCGCATCTGGTCCTGGCGGAATGAACGCGATCACCAGGCCGGCAGCGCGAAGAATTCGCACCTTCTCAATGTCTTCGGGCAACCTGAAATACATCGGCATGGGCGACGACGCAATGTGCTTCAGCAGATCGATGCCCATGGTCTCCAGACTCCTCCAGGAAAGATCTGTGCGGATCGACGTTCGCGCGCACCGGGCGGCATGCGCCGCCCGGCCGCCCCTCAAGCCGCCTTGACGGCAATGCGACGCGGCTTCGCGTGCTCGGCCTTCGGAATGCTCAGGCGCAGCACCCCGTTCGTCAGCTCTGCCGCGACCTTGTCGGAATCAAGGTCCTGGCTGAGCGTGAAGCTCCTGTGAAACCGTCCGAGCCCCACTTCCGTATGGCTTGACTGCAAGGCTTCGGGCAGGGGGAGATCGATCTCGGCATCGATGGTGAGCGTGCCCGCCTCCACCTGAAGCTGCAGCTTCTCACGCGAGACCCCCGGCAAATCCGCATAGAGCGTGATGCCGCTGGAATCCTCGACGACGTCGACCGGTGGCATCAATGCCGCATCGCCGTAGCGCGTGGCGCCCTCCTGCTGCGCTGGCGTGCCCTTTGATGAGGCGTCCCGGGGATTGCGAAGTTCGTTCATCTTGCACTCCTTTCAGTGGCTTCATTGAATGGCGATGCGCCGCGGCTGGGCCGAGGCGCGGCGATGGACCGTGACCTGAACGACACCATTGCGATACTTCGCATCGACCGCTTCCGGATCGGCGTCATCGGGCAAGGTGATGACGCGGCAAAACTGGCCAGCGAATCGCTCGTTGATGTGCACGGCCGCCTGGCTTTCGCGCTCGGAGCGCCGGGTCTCGGGCAGGCTCGATGCGCGCGTGCCGGCGATCGTCAGAAGGCCGCGGTCGAGGGTGATGTCCAGGGAGTCAGGATCCAGGCCCGGCGCAAAGGCGTAGACCTCCACCGTCTGGGGCGTGCCCCCGACATTCAGTGCGGGAAAACCACCTCGCCCAAAGCCCCGGATGGTGGGCGACAGATCCAGTGCCTGCTGCATCTCGCGTTGCAGGCGATCCATCTCGGCGAACATGTCGCGCGGGAACAAAGATCGATACATGGCGAATACCTCCATTCAGGTTGAACAGAGCGCCGGAGGCGTCCTTCCAGCGCTTCCGGTAGCAAGCTAGAGCCGGTTCAAGACATTTCAAGACCGGGATTGCTTTGAAAAAAGCAATGAATCCTGACGAAGCGATCGGCGACTTCGGGACCCCTTCAGGGCCGAAGGCTGGTCTGTCAGCGCCGGCGCGGTTCGAGTTTGCGGTTCGATCGTGATCGGCCTCGACGGGCAGGCTTCCTGCGAAAACGCGGGCAACGTGCAAAGTGCGACTACCGCGGCGGCCAGCAGATGACCCCTGCAGATCGAGGAACCGCCAGCAGGTTGCGCGTGAGGGCGGAGACACGGAGCATCGCATGGGAATACCTCAGGCCGCCGCCGTGAGAGGCTCGTGCTTCCACGCCGATGATGCGCCCGCGCGCGCCGCCGCGAGGGGGGCGTGTGCCGTTGATGGTCGCACGATAGCCGCTGCGGCGGGCGGGGAAACAGGCAAAGATCGCCTGATGCTGGGTACAGCGGTTGTCCCAGAACGCGACGGAATTCGCTTGCCACCGGAACCGGCACATGAAGCGCGGATTCTCGATATGCCGGTAGAGCATCTCGAGCAACGCGTCGCGCTCTCTCGCCGACAGTGCAGGCACATGCGACGTGAAGACCCGGTTGACGAAGAGCAGCTTGCGTCCCGTGTCAGGGAGACCGTGCGCGAAGGCATGGGTGAACACCTCCTGCGCCAGCTGCGCACCGGCAGGCTGGACCTGGTGGTCGGGACCGTCGGAGACAGCGTGACGCCCGCCGCGACCTCGATTGCATGCCGCTCTACATCGATGCGCCGGCGATCGTGTGCGGCATGCGCTGGCCGCGAAAAGAAAGCCCACATGGGACGCGCTGGCGGCCGAAACGTGGGTACTTCCGCCGCGGACCGCGCGGGTGCGCGCAGCCATCGAAGCGCCATTTCGGCGTGCCAGTTCCGTGCGACCGCGCGTGCTGGCAGAGACGCTCTCGCTCGACTTGATTCTTGAACTGCTGGCCCAGGGGACGGCTTTGTCCGTGCTGCCGCAACATCTGGCCCCGGCGCCTGGCGATGGCAGGGCAGATGCGGACGCTGGACGTGGAGACGCCGGGCCTGGTGATGCCGATTTCGGTTTTTACATTGACGGGTGCGCCGGCGTCGACCGCGCTGGACACGTTCCGCAGTTGCCTTGTCGAAGCTGCGGCGCTTCGCTGAGCGGGGGCTTGCAACAGGTCAAGTCCCGGCATCCACGGACTGGTAACGACTCCGGTACGCGCCAGGGCTGAGACCCATGCGCTCGCGAAACAGTCGCGAAAAGGAACTCGAATCGTTGTAGCCCACCTGCACGGAGATTTGATCGACACCGAGATCGCTGGCTTCCAGGAGGGCGCGAGCGGAGTCGATGCGCAGGTGCTGCAAATAGGTCAGCGGAGACTGGTCGAGGACCGCGCTGAACCGCCGCACCAGCGTTCTTTCGCTCACCGCCAACTCGGCGGCGAGCTCGGAAATGCGCACGGGCCGCGCCATGTTCGATTGCAACCAGTGCTGCGCGCGATGAACCACCGCGTCGGTGTGCGTGATGTCCGCGAGCAAGGGCAGATAGGGCGTCTGGGTCGTCTGGCTCACGTCGATGAGCATGCTCTTGGCACATTGCGACGCAATCGCCGGGCCGGAGAATCGTTCTACCACGCGGATGGCCTGCAGGAGGTAGGACGCCGAGGCGCCGGCGCAGAGCAGGCGATCGACTTCCGTGAGCACGGGTCGCAATTGCAGGTCGACCTGCGGAAAGCGCGTGCGGAATTGCCTCTCCAGCCACCAGGTCGTCGTGGCGATCCGTCCATCCAGAAGACCTGTCTGGGCAAGGATGAAGGTGCCCGTGCAGTTGGCCGCGAGCCAGGCGCCGCGACGCCACTGCGACGTGAGCCACGCGCACGCGGCCGGCTGGCCCTTGAGCAACTGGTCGAACTTCTTGTGGCCCGCGTAGTGCAGGCTGGGAATGAAAACGAGGTCGAAATGCTCGCGCGCGCCGAGCTTGTGCGTGGGCAGTTGCAGGCCGTTGCTGGCGGCGACGGACTCGCCCCTCAGCGACACGAAGCGCCATTCAAAGAGCGCCGCAGACGCACCCTGCTGCCTGCGCAAGTGCGAATTCGCGACTTGCAGGATGTCGGCAAAGCCGCCCAGGCTGGAGGCGTAGCAGCCGTCAAAGGCAAGGATTGCCGCACGCGGCATGGGGTGTCCGATCTCGCATGGAAAACGTCAATTTCGCCAATGTACCCCGGAAGCCCCGAAACCTAGACTTGTCTCACATCAACGGGGCGGCATCGCCCACCAGCCATCACAGGAAACACGAGACATGAACGCCAGAGACAACACCATCGCCCTGACCCAACGAACGCCCGAGCGCCATCAGCCCAAGCTCTACCACGACCTTCTCACGCCCGCGGAAACGCTGGCCATCCGCGAGGAGGTCCGCCGCTTCGCAGACGAGCACGTCGCGCCGGTGGCGTGGGAAATCGGGCATCGCGAGGAGTCGGTCGAAAACTTCCCGCGCGAACTCTTTCGCAAGATGGCCGATGCCGGGCTGTTCCGCATTCCCTTCGCGGCCGAAGTTGGCGGACGCGGGCTGAAATACCCGGCCTGCGCCACCGCCGCGCTCATCGAGGAACTGGCCTATCACTCGAACTCTGTCGCGGCCGTCGTTGACGTGCATTGCATCCTGGCAGGCCATGCGCTCGAGCACGCGTCGCCTGCGCTGCAACAGCGCTATCTTGCCCCGCTGCTGGCTGGCCAGAAGATCGGCAGTTTTGCGACCACCGAACCCGATGCCAGCACGGACCTGAGCATCAAGGCGATGCAGACCTTCGCAAACCGGGAGGGCGGGGGCTATGTGGTCAATGGCCGCAAGCGCTTCATCACCAACGCGCCGGTCGCCGATTTCGTCGTGCTGCTGTGCGCCGAAGAGGGACGCATGACGGAGATCGTCATCGACCTTGATGCACCGGGCGTGCGCGTGGGCTCGCCGGACCGCAAGATGGGCAACCACGGCCAGCTCACGGCGGACATCCATTTCGACAACGTGCAGGTTCCTGCGGAAAACGTCGTCGGCGCCGTCGGTGGCGGCCTCAAGATCGCACTGCAGACCCTGACCTACGGGCGTATCGGCATCGCCGCCAGCGGCGTCGGCATGGCGCAGGCGACCTTCGATCACAGCGTCGATCGACTGAAGACGCGCGAGGCATTCGGCAAGAAGATCGCCCAGTTCCAGCACTGGCAGTTCAAGCTGGCCGAGCGCGCCACCGAGATCGAGAATGCGCGCAACCTGTACATGAAAGCGGCGCTCCGCATGGATGCGGGCGAGGCGTTTCCGGAGCCCGAGGCGGCCATGGCGAAGTGGTACGCGACCAACCTGGCTGCCGAGTTCGCGCGTGACGGCGTGCAGATCTTTGGCGGCTATGGCTTCATGTCGGAGCTGGCAGCCGACGGTTCGCACTACCGGGTGGAGGAGATCTACCGCGACTGCAAGATCGCCGAGATCTATGAGGGCACCAACGAGATCCAGAAACTCGTGATCGCCCGAGCCATCTTCGGCAAAGACATCACGGGCTGAGCGCCATGAAAGTCTTCGTCGTTCACGCCCACCCTGAGCCCCGCTCCTTCAGTGCCGCCCTGAAGTCGGTGGCGGTCGAGGAGCTTCATCGCCAAGGCCACGAGGTACGGATCTCGGACCTGTACGCGATGAAGTTCGATCCCGTTGCGTCGGCTGAAGACTTTGGCGAGCGGGCCCATCCTGACTACTGCACGTATGCGTTGGAGCAACGCCATGGAATGCAGACGGGCACGATTGCCTGTGACATCCAGGCCGAGCTCGAGAAGCTGCTCTGGTGTGACCTTCTCATCCTGAACTTTCCCGTGTTCTGGTTCTCGACCCCGGCGATCCTGAAGGGCTGGATCGATCGAGTGCTGGTTTCTGGAACCGTCTACGGCGGAAAACGCTTCTACGACCGTGGGGGTCTGAGCGGCAAGCGTGCGCTCGCCAGCATGACGCTGGGTGGGCAGGAACACATGTTCAGCGAGAGCGGAATCCACGGCCCGTTGAAAGGCATGCTCAGGCATCTTCTGCAAGGCACGCTCGCTTACACCGGCATGGGGGTGCTCGAACCCTTTGTCGGCTGGCACATCCCCTATCTTTCTGATGAGCAGCGGCGCCTTGTTCTCGAAGCGTGGTGCACCCGCTTGCAGTCCTTGAACGGCGAAGAGGCGCTGCTCAGGTTTCCAAGTCTGTCCGAATACGACGAACGCATGTATCCACGACCCGTCATCCGTTCAGAGCCGGATGAACGGCGTACCCGCCAGCTTTGAAATCCCGTGGAACCGCCGAAAGGAGGCCAGCCTGTCAACGCCTCATGGCGGACGATTCATCCTGCAGCTGGTGGGCATCTCCACGCGGCTCGCCGCAACGGTCTTCACAACGCGAAAGCCATATCCGGAGCCTTCGACGTCGAACTTCACGCCGGGCGTGCCCTGCCTGTCCATGACCCCGACCACCAGGGGCTGCTGGAATTGATGGTCGCCCGCACGCATGCGGCCGCTCTGGCCCGCCAGCGCGACGTCGGCATGCTCGAGCGCGCGGGCGACCGCCACCGTGTCGACGCTGCCGGCCCGCTCCATCGCCTGGGCCAGCGCCTCGACCAGCAACTGCATGCGCATGTGGACATAGTCGTCTGCCGGATTCGTGAACCGGGTGCGGAAGGCACGGTAGAAAGCCTCTGACTGCGGCGTCTGCACGTTCGGCAACCAGTCCGCGACGGCAAGCACGCGCCCGATGCCGGCGTCGCCGATGGCCGTCGGGGTGCCCAGCGCGTTGCCGTAGAAGGTGTAGAAGGTGCCATTGAAGCCTGCTTCGCGCGCGGCTTTCACCAGCAGCATGAGGTCGTTCCCCCAGTTGCCCGTGATCACGGCCTGGGCGCCACTGGCGATGATCTTGCTGGCGTAGGGCGCGAAGTCCTTCACGCGGCCCATCGGATGCAGTTCTTCGCCGACGATGCGGATGTCGGGCCGAAGCTGGCCGAGCTGCCGCGCGGATTCCCGCAGCACGGCCTGGCCGAAGGCATAGTCCTGCCCGATCAGGTACACGCGGTGGAGCGCCTTGTCGTCCTTGAGCACCTCCATCAGCGCGGTCACCCGCATGTCGGCATGGGCATCGAAGCGGAAGTGCCAGAAGCTGCACCGTTCGTTGGTCAGCCCCGGGTCGACGGCCGAATAGTTCAGGAACAGCATGCGCCGCGAAGGATCGCGCGAATTGTTCTTGTCGATCGCATCGACAAGTGCGGCCGCCGCGGCCGAGGAATTGCCCTGCAGCACGATGCGGGCACCGGCGTCCATGGCAGCGCGCAGGGCCGATAGCGCTTCTTCGTTCTGCCCCTTGCTGTCGTAGCGGTCAAGTTGAAGTGGCCGCGCGCCATCGGGCAGCCTGACGCCGCCGCGCGCGTTGACACGCTCTACCGCCCACAACAGGTTGCGAAATACGGCCTCGCCGGTATTGGCAAACGGGCCGCTCATGCTCTCGATCAGTGCGAGGCGTATGGGCTCTGCGGGTTGCGCGATCGCCGGAGCGATCACCACCGTGAAAAGGGACGCGATGGCGAATTTCACCACCGCGCAGCAGAAGATTCGTGGTGTCATGTTCTTCCTTCAGTTGGGGGGTGGCTGCAGCGCTGTCGCGGCAGTGGCGACTTCAGATCTCGTCTTCGAAGAACTCAACCCTGCCCGTCGCCAGCGAATACTCCGCGCCGACCACGTGCAACTGCCCGGCCTCGATCAGTTCCTCAAGAATCTTCGAGCCCTTGCGCAACTGCGCGACCGACTGGCGCACGTTCGCCTTCACGCTCTTGCAGATCAAGGTCTCGCGGTCGTAGCCCAGTTCCGGCGCCAGCAATTCCGCCACCGCCGGCTCGATGCGCTCGGCAATGAAGCGCATGTGGGGCGAGCGGGCTTCGGCCGGCCGGCGCAGGCGTTCCAGCGTGCCGAGCACCGCACCGCAGTTCGAGTGACCCAGCACCACCACGAGCGGCGTGCCGAACGCCGCAGCGGCGAACTCGACGCTGCCCAGCTGGGAAGGCGAGACGATGTTGCCGGCGACGCGGATGACGAACAGGTCGCCCAGGTCCTGGTCGAACACGATCTCCACCGGGACCCGCGAGTCCGAGCAGCCAATGACGATGGCGAAAGGCTCCTGCTTGAAATCGGTGCGCGCGCGCTGAACGCGCCGCAGGAAAGTCTCTGCGCTGCCGATGCCCGATGCAAAGTGCTCGTTGCCTTCGCGCAAGCGTTCCAGCGCTTCGTGTGCTGTGATCA
Organism: Variovorax brevis; assembly: GCF_030317105.1. Lineage (GTDB taxonomy): Bacteria > Pseudomonadota > Gammaproteobacteria > Burkholderiales > Burkholderiaceae_C > Variovorax > Variovorax brevis. Next base: position 32,696 of record NZ_JASZYG010000022.1, on the reverse strand, counting down.
TGGCGTGATCCTTTCTGTTTCAACGCGCGAGGAAGATGAAGGCCACGGCCAGCAGCGCAAGAAACACGGTCTCGCTCACCATCAGCACGATCGGCTTCATGCCTACCGTCGCGAAATCCTTCAGGTGCGATTTCATGCCGATCGCCGCCATCGAGATCACCAGCAGCCACGTCGACAGCGTCTGCAGCGCCTGTTGCAACACCGCTGGAATCAGGCCGGCGCTGTTGATGCCGACCAGCAATGCAAACGCGACCACGAACCAGGGCAGCAGCGGCGGCTTGGGTCCTGTCCCGCCAGCCGCCGCGTGGTCCTTGCGGTACGACAGCGTGATGACCAGGATCACCGGCAGCAACATCGCGACGCGCAACAGCTTCACGATCGTCGCGACGTCGCCCGTCTCCTTCGACATGCCGTAGCCCGCGCCCACCACCTGCGCCACGTCGTGGATCGTGCCGCCCAGGAAGACGCCGGCGGCCTCCTGCCCCAGGCCGAGCAGGTTGACGATCATGGGATAGAGCACCATCGCCACCGTGGAGAGCGTGCTCACACCGATCACCGTGAAGATGGTGGCGCGCTCTTTCACCCTGTCGTCGGCATGCGCGGGCATCACCGCGGCAATCGCCATGGCGGCAGAGGCGCCGCAGATGCCGACGGCCCCGCCGGTCAGCACGCCGAAGCGGTTTCGGTAGCCCATCAGGCGCGCCAGCAGGATGCCGAAGCCGATGGTGAGTCCCACGGACACCACGACCATCGCGATCGGCATCGCGCCAAGCGCCGTGATCTGCCCCAGCGTGATGCGCACGCCCAGCAGCGCCACGCCGATGCGCAGCAGCGTGCTCGCTGAAAACTTGATGCCCGGCACGCAGCGCCCTTCCGTTGACAGGAAGTTCAAGGCCATGCCCAGCAGCAAGGCGAAGAGCATCGCGGACACGTGATAGTGCTCGGCCAGCGAGATGGCGGCCACCGCCACCACCACCGACATCAGGATGCCGTGGAAGTTCGTGCGGGCGGGCTCGCGCCAGGCCGGCAACGTCATGGAGAGGTTCATTGCGCGACCCTCGCCCGGATGCGCGCGGCGTCCGCCTCGTAGCTGCGCGAGGACAGCACGAAGAAGAAGGCAGCGGCCAGCGCCATCACCGGCGCGATGGTCATCGCAAGCTTCAGTCCGAGTTGGTCCGACAGCATGCCGACGATCAGGGGCCCCGGTGCGAGCCCGATCAGGTTGTTGGCGAGGGTCATCGTTGCCGCGACCGTCGCACGCACGCCGGGGTGGGTCACATCGCACACGATGGCGCTGGAGCAGCCGCCCTGCGCCGCGGCGAACAGGGCGCCCAGGAAGATCAGGCCCATACCCAGTGGGCCTGGCGGCAGGGCGAACGCGGTCATCAGCACCACGGCCGTCAGCACCGAGTACAGGGCCGGCACCAGCGCCCTGCGCCGCGGATTGCTGGCGCTCAGCCTGTCGGCCAGTCCACCGCCGAAAAGCATGCCGAGACCAGCAGCCAGCACCGCCACGCCCGCCATCATCCCGGCCTTTTTCAGGTCGATGTCGTGATAGCGGCTGAAGTAGGTGGGCAACCAGGCGATCAGCATGGCCGGCATTGCCATTTGCAGGCCACTCGCCAGGTAGGCGAAATTGCCGGCGCGCGAACCGAAGACCTCGCCGGCCACGCGCTTGAATCCCAATCGCTTCGAGGCCAGGTCACCGGCACGCTTCGTGTCGAGCGCGACCGTCTTGTAGTCGCGCACCACGAAGGGGTAGATCAGCGCCAGCAGCAAGCCGGGCGCACCCACGACGAAGAAGGCCATGCGCCAGCCCGATTGCGCCGCGACGGCGCCGCCGATGACCACGCCGAGCACCGAGCCGAACAAGCTGGCCGACAGGAAGGCTCCCAGCACCGCAGCGCGCTGTTTGGCCGGAAACACGTGCGCCAGCAAGGCTGCACCGGCGGCGCCATAGGCCGCTTCTCCAAGGCCGACGAAGGCCCGCGCCCACAGCAACTGCCCATGGCTTTGCGCCAGGCCGCAGGCAATGGTTGCCAGGCACCAGACGACGGCCATCAAGGTGATGCTCTTGACGCGCCCCCAGCGGTCGGCAACCAGCGAGATCGGCACCGTCAGCACGCCGACGACAAGCGAGACGACGCTCACCAGCATGGCAAGTTGCGAATCGAGCAGCGACCACTCAAGCTTGAGCGCGGGCATGACCGCGCCGATGACCTGGCGCGACAGGTAGTCGGACATCATCAGTCCGAAGGTGAGCGCAAAGACGGACCACGCGTAAAGGCGTGGCATGCGGCGCTTTTCTTCGAGCGCGTCGAGGCTGGCGGAGTCCGCCGAGAGGGTGGGGTTCATGGCTGTTGTCTCCAATGAAATGTTTGGTGGGAATGTCTGGATCGGCAGCGAAACGCTTCAACAGGCTCATTCGGGCTTGAAGTCGATCGACTTCAGCACGACGCCGATGCGTGAGTAGTCGGTGTGCAACGCCTGCGTCATCTCTTCCGGCGTGCGAGGCTGGCCGACGTCGAGGCCGAGCTGCTTCAGCTGCTCGCGTGTCGCAGTCTGGGCCATGACCTTGAGCGCGGCATCGCGCAGTCGCTTCTGTATGTCGGCCGGCACGTCGGGCGTCACCCACAGGCCATTCCAACCCACGTTTTCCAGCTGCGGATAGCCGAGTTCCGTGAATGTCGGCACGTTGGGCAGCAGAGGAGAACGCAGCGGCAGGCTGACGGCAAAGGGTACGACCTTGCCCGCCTTGATCAACGGCAGCGAGTTGGTGAGGCCTGCGAACATCAGTTGGACGTGCCCCCCCATCACATCGGCCAGCGCGGGGGGCGTGCCCTTGTACGCGACGTGCAACATGTCGATGCCCGCCGCCTTGTTCAGTTGAAGCCCCATCACGTGTGAGATGGTGCCCGCGCTGTACGAGGCGAAGCTCACTTTGCCGGGATTGGCTTTGACATGGCCGATCATCTCGCCGAGGTTCGTCGCGGGCAGCGCTGGATTGCCCACCATCACGATCCCGGCGCGTGACAACTCTGCGATCGGCTTGACCTCCTTGAACATGTCGACGCGCGTCTTCATGGCATGGGGTATCTCGCTGACCATCGCGTTGAGCGAGACGAGCACGGTGCTGCCGTCGCGCGGCGAATGCATCAAGTCGCTGACCGCCAGCGTGCCACCGCCCCCCGGCTTCGCCTCGACGATGACAGGCCGATTCAGCTCGGTCTGAAGGCCTTGCGCCAACAGGCGTGACACGAGGTCGAGCGAGCCACCCGGAGGTCCAGCTGCGATGATGCGCAGCACCTTGTCGGACGGGGCCTGCGCAAATGAGGCAGACGCAGCCAGCATGGCCAAGGCGGCAATCGCAGTGCCGAGGCTGCGGCGAGATACAGAGGAAGAAGTCATGTGCTGCTCCAGCAATTCAGATGTAGGTCGGCCACGAGCGCATCTCGTGCTCGCCGATGCCGCCGTTGCGTTCGCGGCGGTGGGTGGCCATGGCGTCGATGAGCCAGGCGCGGGTTTGCTGCGGCGCGATCACGGCCTGCACGCCGAAGGCGCCCGCCAGTGCGTAGGCGGAGGTGTCGCGTGCCAGGTCGGCCTTGAGTTGGTCGAAGCGTTCGGGGTTGTCCTCACGCTGGATGCCGTGCAGCACGCTGACGCCGATCTGCGGGTCCATGAAGCTGGCGTCTGCGCTGGTCCATGCAGCCACCTCATCGCTGTTGCGGCCACCACCCATGTTGATGTAGGCCTGCCCGTAGCTCTTGCGCAGGATGACCGACAGCTTGGGCACGCTGCACAACTGCACGGCGTGGATCATGTTCATGATGTGCGCCGGCGCCGCCTTGCGCTCGCCTTCGATGCCGACCAGGAAGCCGGGCGTGTCGACCAGGAAGATGAGCGGGATGTTGAACGAATCGCACATCACGATGAACGAGCTCACCTTGCGGCAGGCCTCCGGGTCCATCGCGCCGCCCTTGAACATCGGATTCGACGCGACGATGCCGACGCTCTCGCCGTTCAGGCGCGCGAGGCCGGTCACCGCGGCGCGGCCGAAGCGGTCCTTCAGGTTGAAGAAGCTGCCTTCGTCGACGATGCCGCCAATGACCTTGCGCATGTCGTAGGTCTTGCTGCGCGCGGACGGGACGAGTTCGACGAGCTTGTCCGCGTCGGGCGCTTTCGCCTCCGCAGCCGGCCAGTTGGGTGGACGTGCGCCTGAGTGCGACGGCAGGTAGCTGAGAAAGCGGCGAATGGCGGCCAGCGCCTCCGCGTCGCTGTTGACGACCACGTCGACCAGGCCGGTGTGCTCGGCGTGCAGCTTCCATCCGCCCAGTTCTTCGGGGTCCACGGCTTCACCGATGGCCAGCGAGGTCACGCGCGCACTCGATACCGCGAGGAATGCACCCTTGCGCATCACCACGAAGTCCGACAGGCAGGTGTACCAGGTCGATGAGCCCAGGCACGGCCCGAGCACGGCGCTGACCCATGGCGTCTCGCGGCGTCGGCAATACTGCTGCGGATCTTGTCCGGCTGCGGCCATGGCTTCGGCACCGAGGCTGTCGGGCACGCGCGAGCCGCTCGACTCGCCCAGGAAGATCAGCGGCATGCCGTTGCGCGTCGCCGTCTCCTTCAGGCGGCTGATCTTGCGCATGTTGACGGCCGACGAGGACGCGCCCATGACCGTCATGTCGTTCGACACGACCGCCACGCGGCGCCCTTCGACGCGGCCGGTGCCGGTGATCTTGGCGTCGGCCGGCGAGCTCTCTCTGTCGGCAGCAACCACCGAGACGGCCAGCATGCCCGTTTCGCTGAAGGAGCCGGCATCCAGCAGTTGCTCGATGCGCTCGCGGGCGTTCAGGTGGCCGCTGGCGCGGCGCTTGGCGAGCTTGGCTTCTCCGCCCATGGCGAGTGCCGTGCGCACGCGTGCGGCGAGTTCGGCGCGTTGTTCTTCGTAGGCGTCGGAGCCGGTCGCCGCAGTGGGTGCGGCGCGAGTATCCGGGCCCGCAGGGGCCAAGGTGGCATGCATGTGGATGACTCCGCTTCAGCGCATCGTGCGGCCGACCGGGCCGAGGCGACGGCCGGTGGCCTGGTACGCGTCTTCCACCCAGGCGCAAAGCAGCGGTCGCGTCGATGCGGGCTCGATGATGTCCAGCACACCGAAGCGTTCGGCCGTGCGCATCGGCGACGAGATCGCGTGGTAGTGCGCCTCCAGGTCCAGGCGGTGCGCGACCGGGTCTTCGGCAGCGGCGATGTCCTTCTTGTACGCCGCGGCGACGCCGCCTTCGACCGGGATCGAACCCCAACGTGCGGACGGCCATGCATAGCGGTTCGGCAACGAGGTGCCCGAAGGACCATGCAGCGGGCTCAACATCGCGCCGGCCAGACCCACGCAGCGCCGCAGCACGATGGCGAGCCACGGCACGCCCGATTGCTCGATCGCGTGCATGGCCTGCAGCGCGGCCGAGATGGTGCCTTCGCGCTCAGCGTCCGCGCCGGTCATCACGCCCGGCTGGTCGGCCAGGTTGACGATGGGCAGGTGGAAGGTGTCGCACAGATCGACGAAGCGCGCCATCTTCAGCGCGGCAGAACGCGTCAGCGCGCCTCCCATGATCATCGGGTTGTTCGTCATCACGCCGACGGCGTGGCCGTTCAGGCGCGCGAAGCAGGTGATGGTCGAGCCGCCGAAGTCGGGCGACATCTCGAAGATCGAGCCTTCGTCGAAGATCGACTTCAGGATCTTGCGCGGGTTGAAGACCTTGCGCTTGTCGGCCGGGATGGCCTTGTTGAGCCACGGATCGCAGCGGTCGACCGGATCGTCGCAAGCCACGATCCGCGCGCGTTCCCACACATTGCCGGGCAGGTACGACAGGAAGCGGCGCGTCACCTTCATTGCCTCTTCCTCGGTGTCGACGGCCAGGCCGACGGCGCCGCTGTAGCGGTGCATCAGGTCGTAGCCACCGAGAGATTCCTTGTCGATGTCGATGCCCAGGGCCTGCTTCACCACCGGCGGGCCGCCCGCGAAGATCTGGCTCTTGCCGCGGATCATGATGGCCAGGTGCGAGGCACCCACGCGCACCGCACCCAGTCCGGCGCATGCGCCGAGCGCGATACCGACGACCGGCACCACACCCAGCAGTTGCGTCATCGGAAGCATCGGATAGCCGGGGATCTTGGTGTGGCCGAGCTTGTCGAGCAGCTTCACGCTGCCACCGGCGCTGTCGATCATGCGAACCAGCGGGAGCTTGTATTCCCAGGCGTAGCGGTCGGCGTAGATCCACTTCTCCGACACCGAGCCTTCCGAGGACCCGCCGCGGATGGTGAAGTCGTCGGCCGCGACCACGGTGCGGCGCGAATCGATCTTGCCGATGCCGACCACGGCGTTGCTGGGCGTGAAGCTTGCGCGCTTGCGGTCGGCGCCGTACTTGACGGAGCCTGCCAGCGCACCGATTTCGCCGAAGCTGCCGGCGTCGAGCAGGTGGTCGATGCGCTCGCGCGCCGTGAGTTTGCCCAGCGCATGATGCTTGGCGATCTGCTCCTCGCCGCCGAGCGCATTCGCGATGGCGCGGCGCTCGACGAGTTCATGCAGGTCTTCGGCCCAGTCACCTGTCGATGCAGTTGCGGGAGAGGATGTGATGGCGGTGTTCATTTGGAAAGGGCTCCTTCGGGATGGCGCGCGAGGTACGCATCGCGCAGGTCGTTCTTGGTCACCTTGCCGGCGTGGTTGCGCGGCAGCGCGTCGACGAACTCGATCACGCGTGGTTTCTTGTAGCCGGCGATCAGCTCGCCGCTGTGCCGGGCGAGCGCCGCGGCATCGATGGTTTCGCCGGGCCGGCACACCACGAAGGCGGCGACCACTTCGCCCCATTCGGTGTCGGGCAGGCCGAGCACAGCCACTTCGGCGACGGCCGGATGCGCGTGCAATGCGTCTTCGACTTCGCGTGCATAGACGTTGAAGCCGCCGCTGATCATCATGTCCTTGTTGCGGCCGACGATGTAGAGGAAGCCTTCGCCGTCGAAGCGGCCGAGGTCGCCGCTGTAGTACCAGCCGTCGCGGATCGATTCGCGCTCGAGGTCGGGGCGGCGCCAGAAGGCGACTTCGCCGATGCCGCGGTGGGCGATGGCGATCTCGCCGACTTCGCCGTCTTTCACCGGGCGGCCATCGGCGTCGCGCACCGTGATCTCGACGTCCATCGTCGGGCGTCCGCAGGAGGTGATGCGATCCGAAGGCTTGCCGTCCTGCAAATGGTCGTGCGGGTAGAGCACGCACAGGGGTTGCACGGCTTCGGTCATGCCGTACTGCTGGCGCAGGATCGGGCCCAGGCGTTCCAGCGCCTCGTGGACCATGCTCGTTGGCGTCGGCGCGGTGCCATAGTGCACGCGCTTGAGCGACGACAGGTCGGCGCCGGGGTTGGCGGCCACCGCTTCGAGCAGGCGGCCCATCATGGTCGGCACCATCATCAACTGGCTGATGCGCTCGCTCCCGATCTGCGCCAGCACCTGCTCCGCATCGAACTTGTCGGCCACGATGTTGCGTGCGCCGCGCAGATAGCACGGCAGCAAGTGCACGCCCGCAGCGTGCGTGAGCGGGCCCACGTGCAGCATCGCGTCGTCGATGCCAAGGCCGTACTCCATCGCGGCGAAGTGGTTGGCCAGGCGGGCCTCCCAGCGCTCGATGCTGTAGGCCACGCCCTTGGGCTTGCCGGTGGTGCCCGAGGTGTAGGCGATGCGCAGCAGCAGGTCGGCCGGCACCGTGAGGTGCGGCGCCCCGTCGGAGGCGCGCGCCAACAAGCTGTCGTAGTCGAGCACGGCGGCGTCTTGCCAGCCCACGCCGATCACCACACGCAGCGAAGGCACCTGAAGGCGCACCTTCAGCACTGAATCACGGAACTCGGGGCCGGCGATGAGCACCGATGCCTCGGCGTCGTTCAGGATCGCGGCCTGCTCGTGCACCGTGTGACGGGCATTGAGGGCGACGTAGCCCTGTCCGGCCTTCTCGGCAGCAAACTGGGCCTCGATGCTTTCCACCGAGTTGTTGAGCAGCACGGCCAGGCGTTCGCCGGGGCGGCGGCCCAGGCCAATGAGCACGTTGGCGAGCTGGTTGCTGCGCCGTTCGATCTGCGTGTAGGTGAAGCTGCGGTCGCGAAACACGACTGCCGGGCGGTCGCGGAACTGGCCGGCGGCCCAGGACAGGGCGTGGCCTGCGATTCGGGTGGAACTCATGGAAGGATGTCCTGTGTGTGGTGGTCGTTCGCTGCGGACGCAGCGGACGTCGGTTTCTTGTTCGATCGACGCGAGGCGGCTTGCCGGGGCGTCAGTTGCCTCACGGCCTCGCGCTCGGACGCGTCGATCATTTCTTCGATGGCGGCGGCGGCGCCGTCGATGTCTCCTGCCTTCATGGCATTGGCCGCGACGCGCCACAGGCGTGCCGATTCCCTGCGCCGCGCGGCTGTCGCCAGGCCCAGCTTCGAATAGCGCCGCGTCTGGCGCCCCAGCGAGCCGAGGATTTCGACCAGCCGCTCATTGCCGGCGCTCTCGGCCAGCACGCGCCCGAGCCGGTAGCTGACGGCCAGGTAGTCGTCGCCCGCACCCGGCTCTTTTGCCAGCACTTCGAGTTCGCTCACCTTGCCGTCGATCCAGGCGATGAACTTGTCGTCCGGGCCCAGGCTGCGCACCATGGCGCCCACCAGTTGGCGGCGGATTTCGAAGATGTCGCTGACTTCCTTGATCGAAAGCTGCGTGACGTACGCACCCCGGTTGGGCAGGATGCGCACGACCGAGTCTTTCTCGAGGATGCGCAAGGCTTCGCGAACCGGACCGCGGCTCACCTCGAACTGCTCGGCCAGCATTTCTTCGCGGATGCGATCGCCCGGCGCGTACTCGCCGTCGACGACCGCCGCAAAGATGCGCTCGGCGATCTGCCCGGGCAAGGTCATCAGCTTCACGGCGATCACGCTTCCTCGTAGACCGCGATTTCCTGGCCTTCGCGCACCGGCGCGCCCTCGGCGATCAGGAGCTTGATGACCCGGCCGTCTTCGGGGGCGAGCACCGGGATCTCCATCTTCATGGATTCGAGAACCATGATGGTGTCGTCGGCCTGCAGGGTGCTGCCCTCTTCCACCACGATCTTCCATACGGTGCCGGTGATGTCGGAGCGAATCGTCGTCTGTGTCGTCATGTCGGTTTCCTTGCTTTGAAATGCCCGACTTCGCGTCGGAATGGATGTACTGTAATCGACATTCCGATTGTTGACAATAGGATTATTTGCATGTTTTAATACGTTCACTGCAGCAAGACAGCTGCGCTCACAAGGCGGAAACTCCCGCCGCAACCGGAGATAAAACCGTGCCTCTTTCCCATACCGACGTACGTCGCATCCTCGAGATCCTCGACAGCGCCGAACACCTCGAATCGCTGGACGTGACCGTGGGTGAATTCGAGCTTCATGCCCGCAAGCCGGGCGCCTCGGCTTCCAGCCGCGAGCGGACGGCGCAAGCCCACGCAAGCCGCTCCACCACCGTCGAAACGGTGCAAGCGGCTGTAACAGACGAAACAAACAACGCGCCGGCCGCAGCCGAAGTGCTCACGGAAGTCCCCGAAGGCCTGGTCGCCGTGCGCGCGCCGATGGTCGGCACCTTCTATCTGCGCCCCAGCCCCGACCAGCCGGAGTTCGTGACGGTCGGCGCCGCCGTGCAGGCCGACGACACGGTCTGCCTGGTGGAAGTCATGAAGATGTTCAACACGGTCAAGGCCGACGTGACGGGGACCGTCGAGCGCATCCTGGTGGGCAACGGCAAGCCCGTGACGCACGACCAGATCCTCATGCTCATCAAGCCGGCGAAGGGAGTTTGAGCATGAACACGAATGCAACGACCATCCCCGTCGCCAGGCGCGACATCCGCCGTGTCTTCGTCGCCAACCGCGGCGAGATCGCCGTGCGCGTGATCCGCGCCTGCCGCTCCCTCGGCATCGAGGCGGTGGTGGGTGTTTCCGAAGCCGATGTCGACACCCTCGCCGCCAAGCTGGCCGACGAAGTGGTGGTGCTCGGCCCGCCGCCGGCATCGGAAAGCTACCTGCGCGCCGACAAGATCGTCGAGGCGGCGCTGAGCACTGGATGCGACGCGGTGCATCCCGGCTACGGCTTCCTGTCGGAACGCTCTTCCTTCGTGCGCTCCTGCGTCGAAGCGGGCCTGGTGTTCGTCGGTCCTTCCGCCGATTCGATCGACGCCATGGGCGACAAGATCACCGCCGTGGGCCTCGCGCAAAAGGCCGGCGTGCCGCGCGTGCCGGGCACGGGCGCACTGTCCGACGTGGCGCATGCCAAGCGCTCCGGCGCCGAGATCGGCTACCCGGTGCTCATCAAGGCGACAGCCGGCGGCGGTGGACGCGGCATGCGCATCGTCAGCGATGAAAGCGAACTCGAATCGCTGATGAGCTCGGCCGCCAACGAAGCCAAGTCCGCCTTCGGCGACGACACGCTCTACATGGAGAAGTTCATCGAGCACGCGCGCCACATCGAAATCCAGGTGATGGCCGACTCGCACGGCAACGTGGTCTACCTCGGCGAGCGCGAATGCTCCACGCAGCGCCGCCACCAGAAGCTGATCGAGGAAGCGCCCTCCCCGGCCGTCGACCCCGCCATGCGCCAGGCCATGGGCGAATGCGCCGTGAGCCTCACGCGCAACGCCCGCTACTGCGGCGCAGGCACCATCGAATTCGTCGTCGACCAGCGCGACAACAGGTACTTCTTCCTGGAGATGAACACCCGCATCCAGGTCGAGCATCCGGTGACGGAAATGATCACCGGCTTCGACCTGGTGGCCGAGCAGATCCGCGTGGCGGGTGGCCTGCCGCTGTCGTTCACGCAGGCGGACGTCAACCTGCAGGGCCACGCGATCGAATGCCGCATCAACGCCGAAGACCCGGAGCGCAACTTCCTGCCGCGCCCGGGCCTGATCTCGGTGTGGGACGTGCCCTCTGGCGACGGCATCCGCGTCGACTCGCACTGCTATGCGGGCTACACCGTGCCGCCCTACTACGACTCGCTGCTTGGCAAGCTGATCGTGCATGCGGCCACGCGCGAGCAAGCCATCGAGCGCATGCGCCAGGCGCTGTCAGGCTTGAAGGTCGAAGGGCCGACGACGACGGCGTCCTTCCATGACTCGGTGCTTGCGCATGAGGATTTCATCAAGGGCAGCGTGACCACGCGCTGGGTCGAAGAGACCTTCCTGCCCCAGCGCAAGGCCGCGCAGAAGGCTGCGGCACAGGCCGCCAAGCTCGCGCAAGCGACGGCGGAGACGCAACCATGACCGAACGCACGATTCGCTACACCGACGTCAGCCTGACCGATGGCCAGAGCGCGCGCTGGGCCGGCGCGATGACGACACCGATGGCACTGGCCGTCGCCACGAACTTGGCCGCTGCCCAGCCCGCCGCCATCGAGGTGGCCTCCAACGCCACCATGCAGCAATGCGTGGCGCGCGGCGAAAGCCCATGGCAGCGCATCGAGTTGCTGCGCGAGCGCTGCCCCGGCGTCGCGTTGCGCGCATCGCTCTCGCTGCTGACAACGCACGGCAAGCGCGGCGCCGACGTGGTGTCGACCGACATGGCCACGCTTTGGTTGCGCGAACTTTCGCAACGCGGCGTCAACGAAGTCCTCGTGATGGACCCACTGATGCAGATGGAGCGCATCGCGCCAGTGCTGAAGGCAGCGACCGCGCTCGGCCTGACCGCCATCGCGGCACTGCCTTTCAGTGGAGGATCGAACCGCGGTAACGAGGACTACCGTGCCGACGCCAAGGCCCTGGTGGCGGCAGGCGCCAGCCGCGTGATGCTGCGCGACGAAGCGAGCCTGCTGACGACGGACCGCCTGGCGAGCTTGCTGCCGGCACTGCGTACCGCCCTGGGCGACACGCCGCTCGACCTGCACCTGCGCTGCCAGACCGCACTCGGCCCGATGATCGCGCTCGAAGCGGTGCGCATCGGTATCGACGGCCTCGACACGGCCTTCGCGCCGCTGGCCAATGGCCCATCCGCCCCGGCCTTGGGCACGCTGCTCAAATCGCTGCGTTTGCTCAAGACCGGCACGCCAGCCAGCGAACAGCGCCTGCACGCCTTGCGCGAAGCCGACCAGTTGCTCACCGGCATCGCTGACCGCCATGGTTTTGAATCGGGCCGTGCCTGGGTTTTCGACCTCGCGCCCTACACGCATCAATTGCCAGGCGACATCGCCGCGCAGTGCATGCAAAAGCTCACCGCGCTGGGCCTCGCGCACAAGCTGCACGCCTTTGCCAACGAATGCGCACGCATTCGCAACGACGTCGGCGCACCGCCGATGCTGGCACCCTTCGCGCAGCCCATCGCCGAACAGGCCTTGATGCATCTGCAGGGGCTGCCGCGCTACGCTGAACTCCGCCCCGGCGTGCGGCGCGCGCTGCAGCAGGTCTTCGGCGCGGCACCCGCGGGCATCGACGCAAAGCTGGCACGGCGCGTCGGTGCCGTGCCAAAGATGGAAACGCCCTGGATCGAACTGCTGCGCACGGCCCACCCTGCCGCAAGCGACGCTGCGCTGGTGACCGCGCTGGTCTCGGGCGTCGAGCCGGAGGCCCATCCTGCGCCGGCATCGGCCGACGCCCTTCGCTACGTCCCGACAACCCCGACGGATGCACTCATCGCCGGACTCACCGCGCGCGCGGCGCGCTATGCCCAACTCGAGGTCACAGGCCCCGGTGTGGCAGTTCAACTTCAAGGCACGGAGGGCTGAAGCCATGCTCGACCATCTCAAACAACTCGTCGCCGCCGAAACCGCGCGCACCGGCAAGCGCCGCACCATCCACCTGACCGACGACACCCTGCGCGACGGCCAGCAATGCCTGTGGGCCACACGCATGCGCACCGAGCACATGCTGCCCATCGCCGAGCGCATGGACCGCGCCGGCTTTCTGTCGATCCAGGCGATTGCGCTGGTGCAGTTCGACGCGAGCGTGCTGTTCCTGAACCAGGACCCGTTCGAGCGCATCCGCCTGCTGCGCGAACGCATGCCGCGCACGCCCCTGCGCGCCGCCATCCGCAGCAACCTGATGCGCGGCTTCTTCCCGGTGGCCGACGACGTCACCGAGTTGTTCGTCGAGCGGCAGATTGCCAACGGCGTGCGCGACATCGGCATCTTCGATGCGCTGATGTGCTCGGACAACCTCGCGCCCGCCATATCGGTGGCGAAGCGTCACGGCGCCAACATCACCTACCTGCTCGGCTACAACATCGCCCCCGGCTATGACGACGCGTTGTATGCCAGCAAGGCACGCGAGGCGGTCGAGCGTTTCGGCGCGCAGACCGTGACGCTCGCCGACGCGGCCGGCATCCTGACGCTGGAGCGCGTCCGCACGCTGATTCCGGCGATGAAAGCGGCCATCGGCGACCGGGCCAGGCTGGAGTTCAACACCCATTGCCTCACCGGCCTGGGCCCGCTGCTGGCCATCGAGGCCGCCGTGCACGGCGCCGACAGCATCCTCACCGCCGTCGATCCGATGGCCAACGGCAACTCGCTGCCCGCTGCCCAGATGATCGCGCGCAACCTGCGCGAGATCGGCTTCGACGTGAACGTCGACGACGGCCTGCTCGACGAGGTGGGCGAGTACTTCGGCGCCCTCGCCGAGCGTGAAAACCAGCCCGTCGGCGTGCCCGCCGAGTACGAGCCCAGCCACTACATCACGCAGTACGCGGGCGGCGCGATGAGCAATCTCGAGTCGCAACTCAAGCTCGCCGGCATGTCCGACAAGATGCCCGCCGTGCTGGAAGAAATCGGCCGCGTGCGCGTGGAGTTGGGCTCGCCGATCATGGTCACGCCCTACCCCGCCATCGTCGGCGCGCAGGCGGTGATGAACGTGCTCAACGGCGAGCGCTACAAGGTCGTGCCGGACGAGGTCAAGAAATACGTCTGCGGCTACTTCGGCGACCTGCCGCTGCCCGTTGACGGCAACGTGAAAGACAAGGTCATCGCCAACGGCTCGAAGGACGTGTCCGTCAAGCCGCCGATGATCGAGCCGGTGTTGCCGGGCCTGCGCCAGCGCTACAAGAACATCGGCGACGATGAATTGCTGTTGCGCTACATGTACGGCGACGAGAAGATCAACGCCCTGAAGCCGACCGCGACGGACGACACGTACAGCCTGCATCACCCGGTGGTCGACCTCGTGTCCGGCCTGGCGCAATCGAAGCGCAAGTCGCAGGTGCACATGTCGGGCGCCGGCTTCTCGCTGAGCGCGAACTGAAGGAGCACGACCGTGACCGCCACGCTGCAACGCCCGCTTCCCATTCCCACCGCCGAGACCACGCACTACTGGCAGTCGGCCCTCGAAGGCCGCCTCAAGGTGCAGTACTGCCCCGCCTGCCAACGCCACCAGTTCTACCCACGGCGCTTTTGCACCACCTGCCTGACCACCGACATCGAATGGGTGCAGGCCAGCGGCAAGGGACGCGTCTACACCTGGACCGTGTGCCACGTCGCCGCGCACCCCGCATTCGAGTCGCGCGTTCCCTATGCCATCGGCATGATCGAGCTCGACGAGGGCGTGCGCATGCTGGCGGGCATCGTCGGCTCGGACTTCCAGCACCTGGCCGTCGGCGCACCGGTCGAGGTGTGCTTCGAACAGATCAGCGACCAAGCCGCCTTGCCGATGTTCCGGCTCACGGGCGGCGAGTCGCCTGCCGCATGAAGCCCCTTCGCGGCCCACACACATTCAGATATTTGGAGACAACATGATCATCGATTCCTTCGACGCCGGCGCCACGGCGTTTCCCGAGCGCACCTTCGTCCAGGGCGGCGGCATGCAGATGAGCTACAGCCAAGCCGCCGATGCATCGCACGCCGTCGCTGCCGCGCTGGTGCGCGACGTCACGCCCGGCACGCACGTGGCCGTGCTCTCGCCCAACCACCCGATGGTGTTGCCGGCCATGCTCGGCGTGATGCGCAGCGGCGCGGTCTACGTGCCGCTCAATGCGCGCGACCCGATCGAGGACATCATCTGGTTCGCGAAGTTCTGCGAGATCGCGGTGCTGGTCTGCCATTCGCAGTACGCGCCGCATCTGGAGCGGATGAAAGCGGAGATTCCCTCGCTCAAGCGCGTCATCGGCTTGACCGAAGCGCTGGAGGAAGGTGGCGCGTCCATCACGCAATGGCTCAAGGACTTTGCCGGCCAGCGCGTCAACGTGCGCCGCGGCCCCGAGGACATCGCCCTCATCAAGTCGTCGGGCGGCACCACCGGCCGCCCGAAGGCGATCATGCAAAGCCACCGCTCGCTCGAGACGGCCTACCGCATCACCAACCAGTTCACACCGCCGAAGAAAGACCCGGTGCATCTGGTCGTCGCACCGCTCACGCACGCCGCGGGCGCCACCATGGTCGCGCTGGCGCGCTTCGGAACGCGCAACGTGATCGCGGCCTCGGCCGATCCGGGCGTGATCCTGGAGGCGATCGAGCGCGAGCGGGTGACGCACATCTTCCTGCCGCCGACGATGATCTATCGCCTGCTGGCGCATCCCGACGTGGCGACGCGGGATTGCTCCTCGCTCGAATACGTGCTGTACGGCGCGGCGCCGATGTCGGTCGACAAGCTGCTGGAAGGCATCGCGCGCTGGGGCCAGGTGTTCATGCAAAGCTATGGCCAGTCGGAAGTGCCCGGCGTCATCACCTGCCTGTCGCGCAAGGACCATTTCGTGCACCACGACCCTGAGCTCGACAAGCACTTGGCATCGGCCGGCCGCCCGTCGGGCGCCTGCGAAGTGGCGCTGATGGATGACGACGGCAACATCGTCCCGACGGGCGAGCGCGGCGAGATCGTGGCGCGTGGCGACCTCGTGTCGCCGGGCTACTACAACAACCCCGAAGCCACCGAGGCCGCCCGCGCTTTCGGTTGGCACCACACCGGCGACATCGGCGTGTTCGACGACAACGGCTACCTGTACGTGGTCGACCGCAAGAAGGACATGGTGATCTCCGGCGGCTTCAACATCTACCCGAGCGAGATCGAGCAGGTGATCTGGGGCCACCCCGCGGTGCAGGACTGCGCCGTCGTCGGCGTGCCCGATGCGGACTGGGGCGAGCGCCTCACCGCCGTGATCGAGCTCAAGCCGGGCAGCGCCGCAACAGCCGAGGAAATCACCGAGATGTGCAAGCAGCGCTTCGGCAGCCTCAAGACCCCAAAGCAGGTCGAGTTCTGGGAGACGCTGCCGCGCAGCCCCGTCGGCAAGGTGCTGAAGAAGGACGTGCGCGCCCGGCTCACGGCCGCCACCAACGCCACGGCCTGAAGGACGACCGCATGGACCCCAAAGCACTGAGCGGGCGCTACGCGATCGCCGGCATCGGCGAGGCGGGCATGGGCAAGGCCCAGCCAGGCGACACCGCCTTGTCGCTTCAATGCGATGCCGCGCGGCAGGCCATCCTGGACGCGGGCCTCAAGCCTGCTGACATCGACGGCGTGTTCGCGCACTGGGATGACCGGGCGGCTGGCCTGCTGGTCACCGAGTACATGGGCCTCACGCCGAGCTACGTCGACAGCACCGTGGTCGGCGGACAGTCGAACCTCACGCACGTCGCCCACGCCATGGCCGCGATGGAAGCCGGCTTGTGCAACGTGGCGCTCATCACCTACGGCAGCACGCAGCGACTGGACCGCAGCCGCTCGCGCGGCGGCACGATGCAGGACGCCCGCATGCCCAGCGGCCAGTTCGTTATCCCCTACGGCATGCTGAGCCCGATCGGCTTCTATGCGATGCAGGCGCAGTTGCACAAGCATCGCTACGGCACGCGGGCGGAAGACCTGGGCGCAGTCGCGCTGGCTGCGCGGCACTGGGCGCAGCTCAATCCCAACGCGATCGCGCAGGGTCCGCTCACGATGGACGACTACCTCGCCTCGCCGATGGTCGCCGATCCGCTGCGCAAGCTCGACATCTGCCAGGTGACCGACAGCGCCGGCGCCGTCGTGCTGGTGCGCGCCGACCACGCACGCGACCTGCCCCGCCAGCCCGTGCTCGTCCAGGGCTTTGCCGAGCAATACATCCAGCACGCCACGCCTTTCGGCACCGACGACTGGATCGACAACGGCGTGCTCGCCAGGATGGGCCACCTCGCGCTGCAACGCGCCGGCATGACCCGGGACGACATCGACCTCGTGCAGATCTACGACGCCTTCACCATCGGCGTGCTGATTGGCCTGGAGGAACTGGGCTTTTGCGGGCGCGGCGAAAGCGGCGCCTTCGTGCAGGGCGGTCGCATCGCGCCGGGTGGCGCGTTTCCGATGAACACCTCGGGCGGCGGCCTGTCCTTCAACCATGGCGGCATGTTCGGCATGCCATTGATGATCGAGTCGGTACGCCAGTTGCGCGGCGATTGCGGCGACCGCCAGGTCAAAGGCGTTCGCAACTGCCTCATGCAAGCCGGCGGACTCGTGATGTCGGCGTACATGGTGATGGTGCTGGGCACCGATTCACCATGAACGGCAGCCAATGGTCGACCATCCAGCTCACAAAACTGGATCCGCACATTCGTGTCCTCACGATGTGCCGGCCCGATCAACGCAATGCGATCAACGCGGAGATGGCCCGAGAACTGGAGGACTGCCTGATCCATCTGCAGGACGAGCAGGACCTCAGGGCCCTGATCATCACGGGTGAGGGCTCGGCCTTTGGGGCCGGGGCGGACCTCAAGGAACGCGCGATCCTCACGCCGGTGCAAACACAGAACGCGCGCGCTGCCGTACTGGCTTGCATCGAGGTGATCGAGGCGCTGGGGGCTCCGGTGATCGCGATGATCAACGGGCCAGCCATCGCCGGCACCCTCGAGATCGCGTTGGCGTGCGACATTCGCGTGGCCTCGGACCGCGCCGTCTTCGCACTGCCCGAGGTGAGCAAGGTCGGCGCGTTTCCAGGCGCGGGTGGTCCGGTCCGCCTGCCCAGACTGGTGGGTCGCGGACGCGCAAACTTCATGGTGTTGACGGGGCGAAGCTTCTCCGCCCACGAAGCCTTCACCTTCGGCTTGGTGGAAGCCGTGGTGCCGCACGAGCGCCTGATCGATGAAACCTTGTCGATTGCGCGCCAGATCGCTTCCAACGACCCGGAAGGTGTGAGCGCTGCCAAGCAGCTCATCCTCAAGAGCAACGACCTGGACCTGGCGTCGGGCATGGCGCTGTCGCGTTCCCTTCGCGATCCGATGGATGGGTCGCCGGCGGCGGTAGAAGCAGTTCAGGCGTGGCAAAGGACACGATGAGGGGCAAAGCGCGCCACCAGGTTGCCGTTGTTTCCTTGCAGTAGCGTCTCAGGACCGAAGGAAGCACACTGGGCATATGCCGGTTCGCTCCAGGCATCTTCGAATCGCCGGCAAGCACCAGAAGAGGAGTTGTCATGGCTGACGTGATGGAACAAGGGGGAGAGCATGCCGAACCGGTTCGCGAACCGGTGCTGAGTCCCGTGGACCGAATATCGGAAATACTCTTCGGTCTGCTCATGGCGCTCACCTTCGTGGGTGCCGTGTCGGTGGCGGACGCCGGACGGACCGAAATCAAGTCCATGTTTGCCGCAGCACTCGGCTGCAATCTTGCGTGGGGGCTCGTCGATGCGGTGATGTACCTGGTACGCGCCTGGTCGGAACGCGGCCGATCGCTGGCGCTCGCGCACGCGGTGCGCACCGCACCACAAGCGCAAACCGGCCGGGATCTCATCCGCAACGCCCTGTCACGAACCGCCGCCGCCCTGGTCTCACCCGCGGAAATAGAAGCCATCCGCAGTCGGATCGTGGCTTGGCCGTCCTTGCCCGCGCGACCCACGATCAAGCGCCAGGATCTTCTTGCTGCGCTCGGGATTTTCCTGTTGGTGGTCGTGGCCACCTTTCCCGTCGTGCTGCCCTTCGTGCTGACGCAGGATGTCGCATTGGCGAAGCATCTCTCGCGTGGCATCGCGCTCGTGATGCTGTTTCTGTGCGGCCTCGGCCTCGGGCGCTACGCAGGCAACAGAGGATGGAGGGTCGGACTGATGATGGCCGGACTGGGCACGACATTGGTGATTGCGATCATGGCGCTCGGCGGATGAAAACCGCATTGAAAGCGCTGGCGCGCTCAGTATCGCCACCCTGGTCACGAACGCACGGGGGGACGAGGAGGAAGGCGGCCGAGGGCGTCGGGCCTTTGCAGCCACGAAACCCTCCCGGGAGTTCGCTGCCACGGTTTTCCCACCATGGTTCGCGGCGGTTCGAACTGCACCTCGGCCAACTTGGCGGCGCTCGCGGGCCGCTGCATCTGAAGGCTGGTACAACCATGAGTCGGTGGGCATTCGCGCTCTGCTTTGGTGGTTGTAAATTTTCCGGCGGAGAGCAGTTCACCTGGGAGGTGACCCCCTTGCCGGGTGGCGCATGGGGTTCGATCAAGACCCTTTGTGCCGGGGCTGGGGGCCAGCGTCGTCCGGGGGCCGGTCGACTTCCATACTGAAGCCTGGTACGTGCGCGATCGCGACGACCGCAGCAGCAGCTATTTCTATGGAGCGAACTCGGCTACCGGGCTGCGCCCTGGCTTCGCGTAGGACTGGCAGGCCAGCACGAGAGCTTGCGGTGGCGAGCGCAGCGATCTGACGTGGCAACGCGTCACACCTGGAGGGAACTGGCTCAATCCAGGGTCGAGCGACGAGGTCGTCGCCATCTCGTTCGGAGCAGTGTTTTGAGCCAGGTTCGCATCGGTTGAGACCAGTCGAGCCATTGCACATCAAACACATGGAAGTGCCCGGCCGGCCAGTCCAGGAATCGACCCCCGTCGAGCAGGTCCTGTCGCCTCAAGGTGCGCCCCGCCAACTGCGGGAAGGGAACGCACATGAGGCATTGGGATTGCGGCGGCGAATAGTTCACAGCCACGAACATCCACTTGTGCGCAGCCCGTTCCCAGCGGAACGCGATGAAGTGGCCCGACGTCGTGTTGTCGCGCCCGTTCGGAACGCACTGCAACAACGACCAGGTGCCGACGCGAAACATGGGTTCGTGCAGGATTGCCAGCAGACGCGCATGGAACTGCGCGAGCACGTCGTCCACGGGTTCATCCGGGGCGCGCACCCAGTTGGTCGCGGCGAGATACGCGTGCGTCAGCCGCCGAATTGCCCCTGGTGGACGAAGCCAGGCCCAGAGAAAAGCAGGTCAGCACCTCGGAAGCAGTGTGAACTTCGCGCGCGAAGGTCGCAGCCGCCCGGATCGGGTTGTCTTCGTTCCACAGCGCGAGGGCGAAGCACAGCACCTGGTGGTCGTCGCTGATGCCGCCGAGCCATCCTCACCCCATCTGGGTCGTCAGGGGTCATCAGCACGGAGCAAGCTCTTTTCGCGTCCGGGTGCTTCGCAGCGCCTGTCCCTTCGATCGCCAGGCACGCAAGTGCTCCAGCACCCACACCGTGGCCCGTGCGTAGAACGCAACGAAGAGCGCCACGCGTGAGCGATGCGGTGAAGACGTCCTTGCCGCTGCACTGTCCTCGATGGCGGGGCCCGGGAGGATGAACATCGTGATCAGCGCATTGACCCAGTACGAAGGCGTAAACGAAGTGCGCCGGACGCGAAACAACCCGGCACCCGCCCAGACCGTGCCGCGACGAACCACAGCGTCAACATCCACAGGTTTGGCCGCAGCGACAGGCCCATCCACACCGCGGCCGCCATGGCGGCACCCTTCAACGTGGAACCCACCAACTCGCGCCCGGCCGTGCGCGCGCTGGTGGAGCAGGCTTGCTGGCCCAGCGTCACCGATTTCATGATGGCCGCGAGGTAAATGGCCGGGTTCGTGAGCGCCCGTACAAACACGGACATGACCACCAGCGTGGCCCGGTCAGAGGCCGTTGTAGTCGACGTGCAGCCTCACAGGACAGGCGCGCACAGAGCGGCAAGGAGTAGCGCCTTCATGTTCATCTCCACGCAGTTGCGGCGCACCATCGCGCGTTCATGTGGCGCCCGGGCGCGCTTCGAGCTGTTTGACGGCCTCGCGCTTCGAATCCTCGATCAGCTTCTCCGCCGCGCCTGCGGCGGCTTCCACGTCGCCCGATTTCAAGGCCTTCTGCATCGCCCGCCAATTGCGCGCCGACTCCTTGCGCCGGGCGGGAGTGGCAAGGCCAAGCTGGGTATAGCGCAGGGTCTGCCGCGCCAGCGACGACAGGATCTCGGCCATGCGTTCGTTGCTACAGCTTTCGCGCAGCAGGCGGCTCAGGCGGAATGAGGCGTCGAAGTAGGCGGCGGCAGAATCCGGGTCCTGGGCCAGCGCGTCAAGCGCCTTGATGTCCGCATCCATGCGCGTCGCCAGCGCGACCGCTTCCTCAGCGCCGAGCCGGGCGACCATGGCGCCTGAGAGCTTGCGACGAATCTCGAAAATGTCGCCGACCTCCTTGATCGAGAGTTGCGTGACGTGCGCGCCACGATTGGGCAGGATGCGCACGACCGAATCGCTTTCCAGGATTCGCAGGGCTTCGCGAACCGGTCCGCGGCTGACCTCAAACTCCTCGGCCAGCGCCTCCTCGCGGATGCGATCCCCCGGCGCATATTCGCCGCTCGCGATGGCGTTGAAGATGCGCTCCGCGATCTGCTCCGGCAGGGTCATCAGTTGGCGGGCGGGCTTGGCTCGCGTCGGCGCGGCAAGAATCGTTGGTTGTGTCGTCATGTCGAATCGGGCATCTCACACGAAGTGCAGCAGTATTGTCAACAAACCTAATGTAGTCATACCGAATTAGATCACAAGACCTCCCTTCGCGCGCAAGCCTTCGCTGGCGCCGAAGCGGCGAAGAGAATCGGCACCCGCGAAAAGCAGGGTGATGTCGTTGTGGCGCCCGAGTCGACGCTACCCGGGCACGCGGGCTCTACGACAGAGGGATCTCGCGCATGAGGTTGCTACGCACCCACGTGAATGCTCCGGACTGGATGTTGTTCGCTTGCCAGCGGCGAAACTCGGGATCGGTTGACAACGGATCCGAGGCCTTCGCGTACTCCGTCGCGTTCTCGAACTGCACGGTCAGAACATAGTTGCCCAGTTCACCTGCGGCCACGCCCCACAACTGCGGATCGGGCGCACCGTGCTTCTTCCAGAGCGCCGCGCCCGTTTTCAGGGCTTCGATGATGACCCCCAGATCGGCTCCGGGGTTGGGTCGCAGGACATATCGCGCTTCGTAGGCCATGGAGTCTCCTTCGTCACGGCAAGAGCAACCATTGCAGCACCTGTGCGCCCGTGAGGCAATCAAAAACTGCAGCGCAAGGGCCTTCAACTTTGCGCGGACTCCTCAGCCCAATGGACACCAACAAGATTCTTCCGCTCTGGCAAGGGGCTGGGATTTTGCACACCCTGCCTTGAGACCGGTCGTTGAGGGCTACGCGGTCTCACTGCGCATGTTCGCCGCAGTGGCAGGCACTGACCGCAACCGCTGGAGGATGAATGATGAGCGCCGAGCCGAAGACGGCTCCCGCCGGAGCAAAATCATCGCGCGCCGCCGCGTCCAATACGCCATCGAGGTCTTGTTTTGCTCGTTGTGTGCGCGAATGAAGCCGGTCAAAGGCTCACGCCCCAGCAAGACGCATCGCCTTGGGCGGTCCGGACACCGCGAGGACGTCAAGCAGCACGGCCGCGGAGGCGCCTGCACCCGGGCCATTCCACGCGCGAATGCTTCGCACCCGCTGGAACCGGTCTACGCCTGTCAGGTACTCGCGCCGTGCCGACCTGGCGTGTGCGGTCACGTTTCCCCCTCGTGTACTTCCGGCGCAGAAGGCAGCAGCCTCTTTGGGCCCGGACCCCGGTACAGCTTCGTGCGCCATTGGCGGCCCGCTGCTGTGAGTGCCGTGACCACGGCCGGCGGCTGCACCGCCCGCCCCGCCTTGAACACCAGCGCGGGTATCTGTGCCTGGACAAAGCCCGCGGCCGCCAAGTTGCGCAGCACGTCCACAAGCTCCGTGCGCTCGACCTGAACCGGCAGCGGCCGTCCCTCCAGCCACGCAAAAAAGGGCAGCGCCTCGGCAGCCAAGCGCTGGACCCTCACACGCATTTCGCGTTGGGAATTTGGGTTCACCGCCATCCCCTTACGCTTTGTTCGCGCGCAGGTGCTCGCGCACCCTTCTCCGCGCTGTTGCCCACGGCCTTCACCGCCCGCAACTGCGCTTCGGTGCAGCCCGGCGCCCTGGACCAGCTGCGCACTTCATGTTCTTCGCCCAGCGCAATCAGCTTGCGGTCCAGGGCGGTCTTGGTGGGGTCATCCTCTGCCATTGCGTTGTCTCCGTGGTGGTTTGCGGTCCCCAAACTTCGCCGCTTCAGCTTGCTGCGTCTGCGCGTGTATCCGGCATCCGTTTGTAGGCGGACGCCGCTGAATGTGTGCGCTCGCTACCATGCGTTTGAGGGCCCGGTGCTATCAAAGGATGCCGCCGCCACCATGGCCCTTCACGGCCAGTGCGCGCCCCAGCGCCGCCAGCGTGTCGGTCGCGTGTGCTGATGGGGTGCGATGTTTTTCGCTGCCTGCCGGCTCACCAGACGGCGGCCTCAACCTGGCGCACACCTTGCTGTGGGCCGGGATCTCCTGGGCGTCCAGATTGCCAGCGGTGGCTCCGCGTGGGCCGGAAGTTCGCGGAGCACGTGGCCACGGCGTGCCTTGTCGTGTCGGCCTTGCTGGGCCCTGACCCCGGTGGAACTGTAGCGGGCCAGAAGCTGCGCCCGGTCGCGCAGACGTCTCACCGTCCCGCTGACAGCCGGTCAGTGTCGCGCCTTCGATCGTGTGCCCGGGTCTGGCAGCCACCTGCAAAGCCGCCGCCCAAGGTTGCAGACGCAGCTGACATGGAGAGTGCGGAAAAACAGACAGCCGCGACGACGAAAAGAAGGACACGAGGAAAAGAGCCCTCGGACCAATTCCGCTCCGCGCGACGCTTGTTCGGACGTGGTTCCACGCCGGTACCGTCGGCCACCGCGTTCGCAATCCTTCGGCGCCTCACGGGCACCAATCGGCCTCGCAGCGTAAATTCACCAATCGGGAAGAACCACAAAAGTACTAGACATTATGGTCGCCGTCCTGGGACAGGCGGCCGGTCTCCAACATCGTAGGTTGCGTCCAAGAACGTAGAGCTACATGCTGTGACATGCGTCGTCAGCAACAAGGAGACCGACCATGCAAGAGCGTAGCAAGATTCACGTGGGTTTGGACGTCCACAAGGACAGCATCAGCGTCGCCACGGCCGAGCCAGATCGAGCGCCCGGTCGCTTGATCGGCAAGGTTCCGCACGATGTGAGCAAGTTGCTGAAGGTGCTTGCCAAGGTCGGCACCGAAGAGCAAACGAAGTGCCTTGGCGGATTCGTTCGCCCTTGTGACGTCACCTGCAGGCCGAGGTCGGTGCGAATCCTCGATATGCACACCTGTGATGCGTGCAAGTCGTCAACGTAGAGCGCGACGCGCACCCCGGTGTGCACGCCGCACTTGATGCGCGCGCCACGCCAAAAATCCACCTCAACGTGGTTATCTTCTTCAGCCAAGGCCAACGCCCCACCGCCCGTCCATTCACCGCAGCCAACGGGCCTTTTTGAAACACTTGCACGCCATTTCGGACACGGACTCAGTACGCGCCCCTCGAAAGACCGTGGCCATTAGAGGTCGACATCTGTTTCTCGCGCGGGTCTTCGCATCGTCCATTCGTCAACGAAGTCACGCGCCCTGGAATCAAGAGCGTACCGCGCGGTCGTCTCATCCGGACAAGCCGTCGCCAATGTGACCGTGCACTTGTGCTTGCCGTCATCACTGAGGTCTGCAAAACCAAGACACGCCGGGCCGTCGGACGTGACCACGATGTGGACGAGCCACCCCCGGTATTCAAAATCGTCCGACGTCGAGGTCGTAGCAGTCTTGGCAGGCATGGCAGGCATGGGAGGTATCGCTTGACGAGCTGGGATCACCAGCCCTCAATCAATGCAGCCGGATCAACTCAGCGTTCATGGTGCATGCCGACCAGCATCGACCCATCGTCGCGCGTTGGAAGTGGCGCCCTTCTGATGTTGCTCATCGAGTTGGCTCCCGCCAATGCCGTCCACCTCCGCCGTCGGCGGATTGTCGAATGCCGCCCGAAGTGCATCAAGGCCCTCCTGAGCCAACTCAAACGCATCGCGTCGCTCGGAATCCGTTGCAACGGGTGCGCCGTTGGGCGGCCGGATCGCGTTGTGCAAACGTTCGCAGGCAGCTTCCCAAGCCAACATCGCGCGCAGCAGTCTCTGACCATCAGGCATCTCTCGTCCTCCATCAGACTCGAAGGAAGGGACACTCAAATCAAACACGAAATTTCCGATAGAAAATATAGCACTACGTAGCAAATCTATCAGCCAAGCCCCCCATTCGGGACAAGGTTTTCTTAGCGGAATCTCTTGGTGAACTCGCGCACGACGCCGATCACCTTTCCGGTTCCCAGCGGCTTGATCGGGTACCGCGTGTTCAAGGGCTTGAGATAGAACTCGCCGCCATCCCGGACGAGTTGCTTGAACGTCGTCTCATTGCCATGGTTGAGCACAATGACGTAGTCGCCAGGCAGCGCTTCCATTTCAGGCTCGACGATCACGATGGAGCCTGGCGGAAACGAGTCCATGGTCTCGCTGACCATGCTGTCCCCGTGCACCCGCAATGCATAGGTGTGGCGCTTGACCGGGACAGTGACGGGCACCGTGTCGAACTTCCCGACGGGTTTGAAGTTGTCGATCACGGTGTAGTTGCCCGCTTCAACCTCGGAGATGAGCGGCACTTCAGCGCGCACGTCGAATCCCGGGCTGGTGTTGGAACCGCCCGACACCAGCTCCGCGACAGAGATGCCCAGCAGCGCGGCTACACGATGCTGGTTGCTTCGCTTGGGCGCCGTCCCGCCTGGTTTTTCCCATTGCTGTACTGCCCCACGACTGACCCCGACAGCGTCAGCAAACTGTTGTTCACTCATTCCGAGACCGCGGCGCCCTTCCCGGATAAGTCGATGGCTACTCATGGTCTGGAGGCTATGTCCTCGCGGCGATAGAATTTTAATCCTTGACAGGATTTCTGGCGCATATTCGTGTCTTGGCAAGAGGGGATCCGTCGAATGAAAGACATGCATGACGATGTGCTACCCATGGCCGGCGCATCGGCGCGATGGAGCACGAAGGTCGAGCGCGAGACCGTCGGGGAAGGCGCAGCCAGCTATCACGCCGACGTTTTCTGCGACGCGGAATTTCGATGCCGGATCGCGCTGGCAGGAGAGTTTGCCAACGACGCGGATGCAGCCGCTGCGTTGCAGGCGCGAGCGCGCGACTGGATTCTGGAGTACGAGGCGCGGGCTTCAGCAAAACGACAACAATCGCCGTAGCCTCACCTGCACTGCAGTTGAGCGGATTCACCATCACGGAGGCGGACTGGCGATCGGCGGACAAAAAAGCGAAGCACCCGGTCAATGATCACCATGGCAACGAACTAGAACAACCCGTTGGCGCCGGCGCGAGCCGCCGGCGGTCAGGCGTGCCTGATCGTCGACCCGATCAGCTGCTGGGATTTTCCTGATGCGGAAAAGCTCTTGCCGCATGCCTTGTCCATTGCGCCGGGGATTGCGGCCTTCACAAAAGGCGTTGCGCCCGGGTGGGCGTGCCGGTCATCTACGCGATCAACAACCTGGGCCGCTGGCGCTCGGACTGGAAGATGCTCGTTGACCAGTCGGTGGGCTGCGGCAGCGGCGCCTGCGGCGATCGCCAGCCTGTTGCGGCCCGAAACGCAGACTGCTCTCAGTTTCGGCTGGGCTTCCATGCACAAGCGCTACCTGGAACGCGGCGCCATTGCCCTGTTCCGACAAGTGTCTGGAGTTTCAGCAGGCGCGGGATTGCAGCGCCGGGCTTGCGAATACACATGACACGCAGGACCAGAACTCCTGAACTCTCTCCAGATCTTTACATGACAAGTGACACGCGCCTGCGTGCGAGCCTTGGGACGGACCGCAGGGCGTCCGGGTTCGCGGCAAGTCGAATTGTGATGCGACTTCATCGTGAAGCGATGCAGGGGAGTCCTTGCAGTTGGAGGGGCGCCGACGACCGGGACGGCTCGTGGCGGTGGCTTCCCGGTGAATGCGGCGCCATGTTTAACACCGCACCGTGATCCCCTCGGACGCCTGCACCGAAGGCTTGACGCTCGCGTCCCCACCAATGCTCCAGATGTGCCCGACCTCGCCATACAGGCTGGTCGTGGCGGCCAGCGCCAACGTCGCGCCGGCCGCCAGCTCGGCACTGCTGTACCCCGCCGCGCTCGCGATGACGCTTGACCCAGCCGGGCCGTTGAAGGTCACGACGTCGGTGCTGGCGCTGGCGTAGTACAGGTTCACGCGACCATAGGGTTGCAGCCTTCCAGCACCCGTGGCGAGGTCGCCTTTCACGCGCACGCCCGGGCGCGCGATCCAGCCGCTGTCGGTGTCGTAGTGCACCTGTGCGCCGCTCAGCGAAACATCGTCGGGATTGGTGCGCTGGTAGATCAACTGCGCCTGCGGCTCGATGCTCCAGCGCTCGCTCACTGCGAAGAGCTTGCCGGTCTCTATCGAAGCGGCGATCGAGTTCGACTTGCCCGGCACGGGCGCGTTGCCGTCGGGACGCACGGTGTAGCTGCTGGCTGCCACCCTGCAACATGCTGTCGACGTACAAGCCGCTCGCATCGATCCAGGTCGCATAGGCGCCCAGGTAGGCGTGCGTCGCAACTTGTGGGGTCGCTTGAACGCCTTGGCTGTGTGGCCTTGTTTGCCGTAGAAAGCGACACTCGGCACGGCGCCTTCACGGCAACCTGCGCGAGCCAAACTCTGGTGATGGGAAGCGCCGTGGAACAGCGAAGACAAGATGGCGACGGCACCACCGTCCAAGCAACATCAGACCTCGGGCCTGGCATGCCAAGAGGCCGCCATTGGAGTTGTCCCGCGCCATAGTCTGCAAAGTCCTACCGAGGTCAGCTTCTGACATGGGCAGTCAACCGAATGGGAAACCCGAACAGCCGCACCAGTCATGGCATGCCCTTCGCTTTGCGCGGCCAACGGCCGGCGATGGCCAGCCGGCGTAGTCGTCGCCAACATCCGTGGCCGCCTCGACCTTCGCCGACTCGACGCGCAAGGCGTTTTTTGTGCAGTTGCCATTGCTGCACCTGCTACCTTGCTGCCCGCCAGCCCTCAGCCTACTGAATCGGCGGCCTCACGCCGGTATAGACTTGAACGAAATCGAAAGTTGATCGTGAAAAGCTTGTTTCTGGTGCGGCATGCCAAATCGAGTCGCGGCGATGCTTCCTTGCCCGACCGGGAGCGACTGTTGGACGATCGCGGCCGCCAGGACGCGCCCGCGATGGGCAAGCGCCTCAGCAAGCGCGGGGTGAAGCCCGATCTGCTCGTGTCGAGTCCTGCACTGCGCGCGCTGACGACGGCACAACTCATCGCTGACGAGATCGGCTACCAACGCAAGGACATCGTCGTCGATGAACGACTTTACGCCGCCAGTCCGGACAAGCTGCTCGCCGTCGTTCGCGCACTTGATGACAAGCTGGACCGCGTGATGCTCTTCGGCCACAACCCCGAGTTCACTGACCTCGCACACCGGCTGTCGAGCGAGATCACCGACATGCCCACCTGTGCCGTCGCCGAGTTCCGTTTCGACGCACAGGCGTGGGCAGATGTCGGGGTGATTGGGCCGTCGAAGGTCAAGTGGGACGCGCCGAAGATGTAGCTCGCGCCAGTTCGGCGGCCGCAGCAGGAAGCCGTTGACCGTCAGCCTGCGGAATCGTCATCAGGCGGTTCGGCAACCACGGGGCCACGCAGTGCGGCCGATGCGCTGAGCAAGGACTGCAGCGGGTCGGTGTTGCCCGCATCGACCATGGTGATGCCGTAAGCCTCGCGCTCCACGCGCACCAGTTTCTCCAGCATCTCGGTGACCTTCTTCGCACCGTCAATGCGACCAACGGTGGAGATCACCTTCTGGCAGGTCTCGTTGAGCAGATCCCGGCGGTTGCGCCCATTCTCGTCGTTGCCGGACATGTCCATCAACTCCCCCAAGCGGATGAACAGTTCAATACTTGTGGTCTGCGCCTCCAGATCGGCCAGCAAGGCCCGAAACAGCCCCGTGGTGCGTGCAAGGTCGCCGCGCTGGGACCTGCCTACCTTGAAGACCACATCGGCGTTGGCGTCGATGACCACGTGCTCCGGTCGAGGCCGACTAACGCGCGAGGATCAAAGCGTTGCGCACGATTGCAGGCGAGCACGGTGGAGCCGGATCCACCACCCGCGAGCGCGCGGGCAAGGAACACTGGTCGCGCGACCTGGCTGCGAAGATCCAGGCCAGGGCCGACACACTGGTGCGCAGTGCGGCTGTGAGCAGTGACGTGCGCCCCGCCACCCGCGTGAATTCCGAACACGCGCCTCCCTTGCTCGAGACGGATCGCTCGACAGCAGACCTGGACGCATGTCAGGCTCGTGGCCGGGCCCGCTTGTTCCCAAAGCGCGCTGAAAGCTGCCATTGGATACCCAGGCCATAAGCCCGAAGGACGGAGGGACCGCTGCCGGATTCGGGCGCGAACTCCAAGTCGCGGGCCAACTCGGACGTTCACCGCATTGGTGAAGTGTCCGCTGCAATGAGGAGCTGACCTTGGTCGCCCGGCCAGTGCAAAAGAATCGCGACGGTGGCAAGGAATGCTCAACCGTGTGCCATGCATTCAGAAGGCCCCGCGCGAGCGCTCTCAATATTGGCGAGCAACTCGGACAGACTCACGGGTTTCACCAAGTGGGCCGCGAAGCCGCTCTCGGCGGATCGCTTGCGATCGCGCTCCTGGCCGTAGCCTGAGAGCGCGATCATGGCGGGCGCGCCGCAGCCCAGGCGCGTGTGCAACTCCCGGGCCAGCTCATAGCCATCCATGATCTGCAAGCCGATGTCCAGCACTGCGACCTCCGGAGCAAAGGCCATGGCGGAGGCGAGCGCCTCGAGTGGCCCGTAGGCGACGAGCACTTCGTGACCGAAGTCCCTCAGCAACTCGCCCGTCGAGTCAGCGGCATCCTTGTTGTCATCGACCAGCAGGATTCTTCGCGGGATTCGCGGCCCGTCCGCCGGCGCGGACTCGCCCGTCCCGGAAGCTGCCTGCGCAAGTTCCGGTGCGCCAGCGGGCAAAAGCGGCAAAGCGACCCGGAACACGCTGCCACGACCTTCGCCCTCGCTCGACGCCGAGATGGTGCCTCTGTGCAGGTTGACGAGCGCGCGGGACACCCCCAATCCCAACCCCAGGCCGCCGGGCGCTACTTCCTTGCTGCGACCACCCTGTACAAACAGCTCGAAGATGCTGCCAAGGAGTTCCGGGGCGATGCCGATGCCCTCGTCCCGCACTTCCAGCAGTGCTTCGCCAACGCCGCTGCGGAGCAGTAGCTCGACCTGCGCGCCACGGGCACTGTAGGCCGATGCGTTGTTGAGGAGGTTGCAGGCAACTTGCGCCAGGCGCGCCTCGTCGCCATCGACCATGACGGCGAACCCCGGAAGGTCCATCGTCAGATTTTGGCCCTTGCCCAGCATACGGGGCCGAGCCATCTCGGCCGCCTTCGCTGCCACGTCCCGCAGGTCGACCGCCGAGCGGCGCAAGGTGACCTTGCCTGAGGTGACCCGAGACACATCGAGCAAGTCGCCGACGAGGCGATTGAGATGGCGCGCTTGCCGCTCAACGATCTCGACACGCGCCAGCGTCGGGCCCAAGGGGTCGCGACGCACCAGTTCGACGGCAGCAAGGATCGGCGCCAGAGGGTTGCGCAGTTCGTGCCCCAGCATGGCCAGGAAGGTGTCCTTGGCATCATTGGCGGCCCGCGCCTCGTCGCTCGCAGCCCGGTCACGCGCGGCGGCGAGTGTACGGACGGAAGTCAAATGATCGGACTGCTCGATGCGCACGAGGGCCGTTCCCAGGCCGGAGCACACGTGGTGCAAAAAGCGCAAATCGCGATTCGAGTAGGCGCCCGAGCCTTCGATGCATAGCGCACCCAGCGGGCGCGCCACATCTCCCAGGGGATAGGCGAGAGCAAGCAGGGGCTGTCCGGATGCGGCAGGGGAACCCAGTCCCATGGCCCTTTCAGCGAGGCTCCGAATCGGGACGGCGTGATCATCCGGCATGACGGCCAGTCCTTCGTCGCCGGAGCGCATCGAAAGCCAACGAACCGCGCCGCCAATCCGCAACGCAAGCACGCAAACGTCGAAGTCGAAGAGCCAGCGCATCCGCTCGCCAACGACGCGTGCAACAGCGTCGACGTCGACGAGCCCCGCGCATTCGGAGACCAGCTCGAGCGCGAGATTCAGCCGGGTGATCTCGCGCAGCTTGTCCATGGAATCAAGGCCGGCCGAACATCTCGTCAGGCGGCACCGCGGTGGCGTCGGCGACGATGTTCGCGTAAACGGCCAAGGCGGACATCGAGATGAGTTCCATGATCTCCGACTCCCGCAGGCCGTGGGAGCGAAGATGGTCAAAGTCAAACTTGGTAAGGGCCTGCGGGTCGCGGGCGCACTTGATGCCAAATTTGATGATGTCACGTGCTTTGACAGGATCAACGTCTTCAACGTTGGTCGATAGCTTCTCGAGCGTCACCTCGTCGACTCCGAGCATCCGGCAGCACGCAAGGTGGGCGGCTTCGCAATATCGGCACTTGCGGTCGGCCGAGATGGCCGCGAAAACCATCTCCTTCAGGGTGCGTGGAAGCGACCCGCCCACGAGTGTGTTCTGAACGAGCCCCCAGGTTCCGCTCGCAGCGGCCAAGGAGTGGCCTTGGACCATGATGAAGTTCGGCGCGGAGGGAAATCCCATGCGGCGTTGAAAGTCCAGGTAGAGGGCGCGTACCTGTTCGCTGGCCTTTTGGGGTTCGACGATCTCGAGGTGGGACATGATGAAATGAGGCGCGACTTGCTAGCGGGAAGCTGGCGACGCAGGCGCATGATGCGCGGCTTGCTCAGGACATCTCGTGCGAAATGCCAGAACCCTCTCCCGTCCTTCGCCCCTCCCGCCCGCCGTGCATTGGCCACAGCGTCCTTGGAATCTGCGGTGGAGGCGCAGGTATCGGAGGTCGGCGGAGTTGTCCATGGTATGTCCGCTTTGACCGTAGCCCTTGTCTCCAGGGGCGACTTTGTGCTGTAGGCCAATGCTTGCGGCACCGGTACCGCGCGCCAGGAACCCAAGGGTCCCGTGGCCAAGAGGTGCGCGGCAAGCGGCGAGTCAAGCTCGCGCCGCCTACGACTGTTTGCGGCCGGTCAGCAGCATTGACTAAAGGCACCGATAGCAGGCCACATGCTGCGTTTGCCCGGTCCTTCGAGATTGCATTGGCCTGCGATCCGCGTGGCCTCGCAGCTTTCAATTCTTGCATTGCCCGAAGTGGGCCCGGCAGGCGCATTCCCGGGTGCGGGCGGTCCTGTGAGCCTGCCAAAATGGTGGGCATGGCATAGAGCCGGATTGATTGTTCCAGAGGAACTCTGACAGCATCATCGGGACATCTCAGGCCATCACACTGCGCAGGACCGTGGGGTCAAGCAAAAAAAAAGCGTGGCGCAGGCCTGAGTCACTTGAGCGAGTGGCGCGGCAACCGGATGGTGAAAACGCAACCGGTGCCGGGCACGTCCCGAACGGTCAAGGTGCCAAGGTCGGCCTCGATGCTCCTGCGCGCAATGGCAAGGCCCAGGCCCAGGCCCGACTTGTCATGG
>NZ_JASZYG010000021.1 GCF_030317105.1 Variovorax brevis | reverse complement strand
GGCAATTACCTTCAAACGCCCACGCTTATCGGCTGTATGTTTTTAAGGATCCTCGCAAAACTTCCACATCTCTGCTTCGTTTCGCGCTGCCCGCTGTGATCAGCGAAGCCTTCGATTATGACATGCTTTTAAATAACCTGTCAAACCAGCAGGACTTTCATCCCACCGCTCAATTCGCTTTGCCACTTCAAATCAACCCGCTTTGCGGCTCGATTCAATTGGCAGCTCGATTTGAGCTGAGCCTTGAATTATGACACGAAAAATTCGTTTTCGTCAAAAATCAGAGGCCTATTTCGACTCGTTGCAATTGCCTTTCGGTGCCTGCCTACGGTACGCGTTGCCGAGTACTGCCGAGCCCATGATTCTATGCCAACTTTCCCATCCGGGAAAGCACCTACACAAAAAAAGTTTGTGCTGACAGCCTGACGGTACTTTTCGGCTGCCGTGGGATCGTCCGACCGGGGGAGCTGGCCCGGTCCCGATAATCCCGGGATGGCCCTTCTAACTCTACTCGACGCCCAGCTTGCCTACGGTCACGTCGCACTCCTCGACCACGCGGAGTTCTCCCTTCAAAGCGGCGAACGCGTCGGCCTGATCGGCCGCAACGGCGCCGGCAAGTCTTCCTTCCTCAAGATCCTGGGTGGTCTGGAGACGCCAGACGACGGCACCCTGCAGCTCCAACAAGGC
This sequence comes from Variovorax brevis, assembly GCF_030317105.1. Lineage (GTDB taxonomy): Bacteria > Pseudomonadota > Gammaproteobacteria > Burkholderiales > Burkholderiaceae_C > Variovorax > Variovorax brevis. The sequence goes on along the minus strand of NZ_JASZYG010000021.1, from coordinate 73,661 downwards.
GTTCGCATTGCCTACGTCGCCCAGGAGCCGTTGCTCGATCCCGAAGCGACGGTGTTCACAGCGGTCAGCGAGGGGCTTGCTCACGTGATCGCCTCACGCGACATGTACCTGAACGCCGTCGAGGGCGCCGACCTGGATGCCCTGCAGTCCGAGATCGAGGCCTACGACGCCTGGAACTGGGAGCAGCGCGTGGAGGAGGCGCTCGACAGGCTCCATCTTGACGCCAATGCACTGGTTGGCTCTTTGTCTGGGGGGACGAAGAAGCGCGTGGCGCTCGCCCAGGCGCTGGTGACCGCCCCCGACGTCCTGCTGCTCGACGAACCAACCAACCACCTGGATCTCGATTCCATCGAATGGCTTGAGCAGCTTCTTATTGACTTCAAGGGCAGTGTGGTGACCATCACGCACGATCGCGCTTTCCTGGACCGCGTCGCCACCCGGATCGTCGAACTGGACCGGGGCCATCTGGGCTCCTATCCCGGCAACTTCGAGCAGTACCTTCTTCAGAAAGAGGAGCAACTCGCACAGGAACTGGTGATCAACGCCAAGGCCGACAAGCTGCTGGCACAAGAAGAAGTCTGGATCCGCAAGGGCGTGGAAGCGCGCCGCACGCGCAGCCAGAGCCGCATTGGGCGCCTCGAAGCCTTGCGCCAGCAGCGCTCCAGCCGGCGGGAAGCGGTGGGCAGCGTCAATATGGATGTGGCCGCCGGCCTTCCCACGGGAAGGATCGTGGCCGAGCTCACCGACGCCTCCAAGGCCTTCGGCGACAAGGTCATCGTGCGCAATTTCAACGCCACCATTTTGCGAGGCGACAAGATCGGCCTGCTGGGCCCCAACGGCGCAGGCAAGACGACCCTCCTGAAAATGGTGCTCGGTGAACTGGAGCCGGATTCCGGCAAGGTGCGCCGTGGCGCCAACCTGCAGGTCGCGTACTTCGACCAGATGCGCGACGCCCTCAATCTGGACGCCACCCTCGAGGATTTCATCAGCCCCGGCAGCGAGTGGATCGAAATCGGCAAGCAGCGCAAGCACGTCAAGAGCTATCTCTCGGACTTTCTCTTTTCGCCGGCGCGCGCCAACTCCCCCGTGCGCTCCCTGAGCGGCGGCGAGCGCAATCGCCTGCTGCTGGCGCGCCTCTTTGCGCGACCGGCCAACGTGCTGGTGCTGGACGAACCCACCAACGACCTGGACATCGACACGCTGGAACTGCTCGAAGACCTCCTCCAGAACTACGACGGCACCGTCTTCCTGGTGAGCCATGACCGCACCTTCCTCGACAACGTCGTGACCAGCACGATCGCTTTCGAAGGCGAAGGCCGCTGGCGGGAATACGAAGGTGGCGTGCAGGACTGGCTGATTCAATCGCGCCGTTCCCGCGAAATCGCCCAGCAGCGCGCGGCGGCGGCCACCCGTGCCGCACCGGCCGCCGCGCCCGCTGCGGCGCCAGCCTCGGTCGAGGCGCCCGCCAAGAGCACGGCCCCCACGCCCCGCAAGAAGCTCAGCTACAAGGAACAGCGCGAACTGGAAGCACTGCCCGCATTGATCGAAGCGCTGGAAGCAGAGCAGAAGCGCATTACCGAAGCGCTCGAGCAAAGCGGCGGCGCCATCTATGTGAACGAAGCCGCCCGCGCCGCCGAACTCGGCGAGCGCCACGCGCAGATCGACGATGAGTTGATGGCGGCGCTGGAGCGGTGGGAAGAACTCGGCGCCGACCGATAGCCGCCGCGCAATTCGTGCGCTATACAGGGCAAGTCACCGACTCTGCCCGACATCCGCCGAATGATTGCGCTTCGAACCCTCGCGCTCCGCGCCGCCAACTTGCACCGCTGGTGGCTGGCGTTGGCACTGACTTCGCTTTTGATGGCTTGCGCCGAACTGCCGAAGGACGTGCAACGCCCCGTCTCCAACGCGCTGACCTCTGTCGACGGCACGTCGTTGGCGGCAATGGTCCAGGACCGGCGCAAGGCGGACGCCGCACCCTTCGAGTCCGGCTTCCTCATGCTCGATGGCCCGCAAAGCGCCTACGGTGCACGGCTGGCCCTGGTCGACGGCGCACAAAAGACGCTGGACCTGCAGTACTACGCCATTCACGCGGACGCCAGTTCCGCCCGGCTCCTGCGCGCCGTGCGAACAGCCGCGGCACGCGGCGTGCGTGTGCGCTTGCTGCTGGACGACTTCCACAGCACAGGGCGCGACGCCCTGGTGATGCGCATGGCCTTCGAGCCGAACATCGAAATGCGCATGTTCAACCCGCTGGCCGGTGCCCGCGGCTCGACGATCGGCCGCCTCTTCAACGCCCTGGACGATGCGGGCGACCTCCAGCAAAGGATGCACAACAAGCTCTTCATTGCCGACAACGTCATGGCGGTCACGGGCGGGCGCAACCTCGGCGACGCCTATTTCGGCAACGACACCGACGCCAACTTCGTCGATCTCGACGTTCTCTCCGTCGGCCCCATCGTGAAAGACTTTTCGCGCAGCTTCGACGAATACTGGAACAACGAGCGCGCCTACCCGGTGCAGTCGCTGGTGACGCGCGAGGAACTGGACAAGATACGCGACAAGGCCAGGAGCGCTCGCGAGGCGGCCGACGCGGCGCAAACGGCCAAGGGCGAGGATCCCAAGCCAACGGACGGCGACGCTCGCCCCGCCGAAGCCGGCCCGACGCCCGAACAGCGCGCACGGGCGTGGGACGAGCAAGCCATGGACCTGCGCACGGTGAAGTTCGTCTGGGCGCCGGCCGTCGTCCTGGCGGATCGGCCGAGCAAGATTCCCGCCGACACCACGAGTCAATCGGCCACCCTTCCACCGCAAAAGGAAAGCGGACTCGTCATCACCAAGACCGCGGCGACCTCCAACACCGTCAAGGAGATCGCCAACGACGACAACGTGGTGGATGGCCTCCTGAGCCTTTTTCAAAGGGCGCGTTCCGACCTCACCATCGTCTCGCCCTACTTCGTTCCCGGCCAGGACATGCTCGACGCCCTCTCCTCTCTGCGCGCTCGCGGTGTTCGCATTCGCGTGCTCACCAACTCGCTGGCCTCCAACGACGCTGCTGCCGCCCATGCCGGCTACGCGCGCCATCGCAAGGCCTTGCTGGCCATGGGACTGGATCTGTACGAAATGCGCAGCGAGCAGGCCAGCGGCGGCGCATCGCTCGGCTCCTCCGGCGCCAGTATCGGCGGATCGTCGCGCTCCATGCTGCACACGAAAGCCCTGACCATCGACGGCCGCCTGGTCGTGGTCGGGTCGATGAACCTCGACCTGCGCTCTCAACTGCAGAACACGGAAGTGGGCTTGCTCATCCGCAGCGAAACACTCGCCAAGGCGACCAACGAACGCATCGAGGCCGCATTTCGCGAGGGCGCATGGCACGTGCAGTTGGTCGATGGCCAGTTGATCTGGCGCGCGCCGCCGCAGAGCCAGTTGGCCGACACGACGACCGAGCCGGACACCCCCTTGCGCCTGCGGCTGATGATCGACTTGTTCGGCCCATTGGCGCCCGACAAGTTGCTGTAGCCCGCTAGATTTCCGAACGCACGCGCGCGAAGGTCTTCCAGAACGCAGCGTCCTGCGCCGTTGCAAAGTTGACGCGCATCAGGGTGCTGGGCGGGCGCCGCGCATGAAAGAGCGAGCCCGGCGCAATCAGGTAGCCCTCGTCGAGCATGCGCTGCGTGAGGGCGTCGGTGTCGACGCCCGTGTCGACCCATCCGAAAAGCCCGGCCGGCTCGGCGGCAAAAGTGCATCCCGCCGCCAGCGCGAGCTTGACGGTGCGCGCACGCGCGCCATCAAGGCGCGTACGAACCCGATCGCAATGGCGCCGCAACTGGCCCTGGTCGATGCACCAGGCGAGCGCGCGTTCGAACAGCGCCGGCGTCGTCAAGGTCGCCAGCAGCTTGGTTTCCAGCAGGCGGCTGTACAGCGCGGGCGGCGCCGCCAGAAAACCGATGCGCCAGTTGGGCGCGAGGATCTTGGCGAAGCCGCTGACATAGATGGTGCGCTGGAGTCCGTCGAGCGCGCTCAGGCGGGTCGCATAGTCCGGCGCCAGATGGCTGTACGTGTCGTCTTCGACGATGTGAAAGTCGTGCTCGTTGGCGAGTTTCAGCACCCGGTGGGCGCTGCCGGGCGTCAGGCTGTAGCCCGTCGGGTTGTGCAGCACGCTCACGCTCACGAAGAGCTTGGGTCGATGGCCCTCGCCGGCGCCGCAATACTGCGCCATGACGTCGAGGTCCGGCCCGTCAGCGCGCCGCGGCACGGGAAGAATGCGCATGCCCAAGGCTTCGAGCCGGGCGAATTCAATGGCCCAGCCGGGTTCTTCCACCATCACCGGATCGCCCGGCCGCAGCAGCGTGCGGCTCACGATGTCGAGCGCGTGCGTGGCGCCCACGGTGGTGATGATTTGCTCCGGCGCCACCGGCACGTTGATGCCCACGAGCTTTTGCGAGAGGCTGCGGCGCAAGGCCAGGTCGCCGGCCGGGTCGCCGTACTGAAGCGAGAGTTCTTGCAGCATCGGCCCGCTCGTCACCCGACGAACGGCCGCCGGCATGAAGGTCGACTCCATCCAGTCCGGCGGAAACACGCCCATGCCGGGTTGTGGCTTGTCGCTTTGGCGGTGGAACATGCTGCGAATCAGCGAACTGGCGTCGGCGGGGACTTGAGAACCCGCCGCGGGGCTCGCCGCCGGGCGCTGGGATGCTGGCGTTTCATCCGGCACCGGCGCAGCATCGCGCACGAAAAAGCCCCGTTGGCGCCGCGCCTCGACCAGGCCCTGCGCCAGCAATTGATCGTAGGCAGCCACCACGGTGTGCGGGCTGACGCCTTGTTGCCGCGCACATTCGCGCACCGAGGGCAGGCGCGCGCCCGGCGCCAGCAGGCGGTTTCGGATGCGCTCGGCAAAGCGCGCCGACAGTTGATCAGTGAGCGAATGGCCGGAGGTGCGTGTCAGCATGATCTGAGTCTGTGTCGAAGGCGGCACCGATACAGATTCAATCTTTGTATGACGAACTGTATTGGTACTGTAATGGTCGTCAGTTTAAAGTGTGTTCCATGAACTGGCAAGAATTCACCGCGCTGCTGGTGTTGGCCACGGCGATGAGTTTCTCGCCGGGGCCCAACACCACACTGTCCACGACCTTGGCCGCCAACGGCGGGCTGCCGCGCGCCATGCGTTTCATCATTGCGGTGCCGGTGGGCTGGAGCCTGCTGCTGGCGCTGTGCGCTGCCGGCGTCGGGGCGCTGGTCATGGCGGCACCCGCGCTGCGAATCGCCGTCAAGGGCCTGGGCATCGGCTACCTGCTCTGGCTGTCATGGAAGCTGTGGGGCAGCCGCACAATGAGCGGCACCGCGGGCGACACGATGCGTGTCGGCTTCCTGCAAGGTGTGGCGCTGCAGTTCCTCAACATCAAGGCGTGGCTGCTGGCGCTCACGCTGGTGGCCGGCTGGATCGCAGGCCAGCCGGATGCGTTGACGCGCTTCGCCATCGTCGCGCCGGTGATGCTGGTGTACGCCTTCGCCAGCAACTTCGCCTACGCCCTGGCCGGCGCGCTCCTGCGCCATTGGCTTTCGCAAGGTTCGCGGCTGCTGTGGTTCAACCGCTTCATGGCGGCGGTGCTGGTGCTTACGGCTTGGTGGATGGTGAAGGTATGAGCGCAGCGAAGGACATGAAGTGCCGAACGTGGGGGCTACAGTGACCACCGCCATCTCATTGCAGCAACGGCTGGGCCTGCGCGACGAAACACTCGGCATGTGGCTCGGCGTGATCGGGGTAGCGATCTTCGCCGTCACGCTGCCGATGACGCGCCTGGCGACCGGCACGCAGGCGGCGCCGCAACTCTCGCCCTGGTTCACGACGGCGGGCCGGGCCGCGCTGGCGGGGCTGTTGTCCGTGGTCTTTCTGGTGGCCACGCGCTCGCCCCTGCCGCAGCGCAGCCAATGGAAGCCCCTGGGCATCGCGATGCTGGGCAACGCCATCGGATTTCCCTTGCTGCTCGGCTTCGCCTTGCGCATGGTCACGGCCAGTCACGCGGCCGTCATCACCGCGCTGTTGCCGCTGGCCACGGCGGCGATTGCGGCCTGGGTGCTGCGCCAGCGGGCGCGGCTGGGATTCTGGGTCTGCGCCGTCGTCGGCAGCCTGCTGGTGGTGGCGTTCTCCATGCTGCGTGCCCATCAGCACGGGGGCGGTTTCGGCTTCGAATGGGCGGATCTGCTGCTCGTCGGCGCGGTGCTGGCGGCGTCCGTCGGCTATGTCTACGGTGCGCAGGTCACGCAATCGCTGGGTGCTGAACGCGTGATCTGCTGGGTATGCGTGACGGCGCTGCCCGTCACGCTGCCGGCGACTTTGGTCCTGTGGCCGCAGCAGCCGGTCGCGACGTCCGCCTGGGTCGGCTTCGTGTACGTGGGCGTCTTCTCGATGTGGGTGGGCTTCTTTGCGTGGTACCGCGGCTTGGCGCTGGGCGGCGCCTTGCGGGTGAGCCAGACGCAGTTGCTGCAACCCTTCCTGTCGATCCTTGCGGCCGTGCCGCTTCTCGGCGAATCGCTCGACCTGGTCACGCTGGGCTTTGCCGCGGGCGTCGTGGCCACGGTGGTCGTCGGCAAGAAGCTGTCGCAGGCGCCTGCGCCTGCGCCTTCCAGGACCTTGGCGCCGGAGGCCTCGCGGTGAACACCGACCTGCTCCTCGCCTTCGCCCTGTTCGCCTGCGTGACCTCCATCACGCCGGGGCCGAACAACACGATGATCCTGGCCTCGGGCGTCAACTTCGGACTGCGCCGTTCCGTGCCGCACCTGCTGGGCATCAGCCTGGGGTTCGGCGTGATGGTGGCGGCCACCGGGTTCGGGCTGCATGTGGTCTTCGAGCGCTACCCCGTTCTGTTCGACGCGATGCGCTGGATCGGCGCCGCCTACCTGCTGTGGCTGGCCTGGCAACTGGCGCGCTCCGGCCCGATGGCGGACCGCCCGGACCACACCGCGCAACCCATGGGATTTTTTTCCGCGGCTGCGTTCCAATGGGTGAACCCGAAAGCCTGGGTGATGGCCGTGAGCGCCATCAGCAACTTCCTGCCGGCCGAACGATCCATTGCGCAGGTGGCCTTGATCGCTGCGTTGTTTGCGCTGATCAACGTGCCCTGCGTCGCCACTTGGGCTGCGTTTGGCAGCCGCATGCGCAGTTTGCTGCGCGACCCTTTCTATTTGCGCCTGTTCAATGGCGCAGCGGCGCTGGCCCTGGTGGCCTCGCTCTATCCTTTGCTGACCCACTGACCCACCGATCGGAGAAAAACGATGACAACCACCTGGAAACTGGCCACCCGTGCCGAGAAGATGAACCCTTCGGTGCTGCGCGAGATCCTCAAGGTCACCGAGCGCCCCGGCATCATCAGCCTGGCTGGCGGCCTGCCTTCGCCCAAGACCTTCCCGATCCAGGAGTTTGCCGACGCCTGCGCCGACGTCCTGCACAAGGATGGCCAGGCCGCCCTGCAATACGCCGCCAGCGAAGGGTACGCCCCCCTGCGGCAGGCGGTGGCGGACATGCTGCCGTGGAACGTCGACCCGTCGCAGGTGCTGATCACCACCGGTTCGCAGCAGGGGCTGGACCTGGTCGCGAAAGTGCTGCTCGACCCGGGCAGCCGCGTGCTGGTTGAAACGCCCACCTACCTTGGCGCCCTGCAGGCCTTTGCGCCGATGGAGCCCGTCCCGCAGAGCGTCGCCAGCGATGACGAAGGCGTGATCGTCGATGACCTCGTGGCGAAGGCGCGCGGCACCGCAGGCGAAGACGCTGCGCGCTTCGTCTACCTGCTGCCCAACTTCCAGAACCCGACCGGCCGCACCATGACCGAGGCACGCCGTGCCGCCGTGTCCGAAGCCGCCGCCAAGGCCGGCCTGCCCATCGTCGAAGACAACCCTTACGGCGAACTGTGGTTCGACGAAGCCCCGCCCCTGCCGCTGGCCGCGCGCAATCCGGACGGCGTGATCTACTTGGGATCGTTCTCCAAGGTGCTGGCGCCCGGCTTGCGCCTCGGTTTCCTCGTGGCGCCCAAGGCGATCTACCCCAAGCTCCTGCAGGCCAAGCAGGCGGTCGACCTGCACACGCCCATCTTCACGCAGCGCATGGTGTCGGCCGTCATGAAGGACAACTTCCTGGACCGGCACGTGCCCACCATCCGCGCGCTGTACAAGCGCCAGCGAGATGCGATGGTCACAGCGCTCAGGCGCGAGATGAAGGGGCTGGACGTGCAATTCAACGTGCCGGTGGGCGGCATGTTCCTGTGGGCGCGCATGCCCGAAGGCATCGACACCGTGGCGCTGCTGCCGCGTGCGGTGGAACGCAACGTCGCCTTCGTGCCGGGTGCGCCGTTCTATGCCGGCCCGGGTGACAAGCGCACGATGCGCCTGTCCTTCGTGACGGCCAACGTCGACGAGATCGACACGGCCATTGCGGCGCTGGCATTGGCACTGCGCGAGGAACTGGCGCTTGTGGGCGAGCGCAAGCCTGCACCCGCACCCGTCTGAAACTCAGCGAAAAGCAAGCCGCTTCATGCACATCGCCATCCTCACCTTCGACGGCTTCAACGAACTCGACTCGCTGGTGGCGCTGGCGGTGCTCAACCGCGTCAAGAAGCCCGGCTGGCGCGTCACGCTGGCCGCGCCGAGGGCCACCATCACCTCGATGAACGGCGTCACCGTGCATGCCAGCGCGACGCTCGAATCCGCCTGCGACGCCGACGCCGTGCTGTTCGGCAGCGGCATCCGCACACGGGAGATCGCGGCCGATGCATCCATCATGAACGTGCTGCGCGGCATCGACGCATCGCGGCAACTCGTTGGCGCGCAATGCTCCGGCACGCTCTTGCTTGCCAAACTGGGCCTGCTGGGCGCTGTGCCCGCGTGCACCGACCTCACGACCAAGCCATGGTTGCAGGAGGCGGGCGTCGAAGTGCTCAACCAGCCCTTCTTCGCCCAAGGCAACGTGGCCACCGCGGGCGGTTGCCTGTCGGCGCCCTACCTCGCGGCATGGCTCATCGCACGCACTGAAGGCATCGAGGCGGCAAAGGGCGCCCTGCACTACGTCGCGCCCGTGGGCGAGAAGGATGACTACGTGGCGCGCGCCATGGGCAACATCCTCCGCTACCTCCCGCAAACCGTGGCCGAGTCGAGCTGACACCGAAAGCAGTCTTCATGATCGACCCGGGCACCCTCTCGCTCTTCTTGCTCGCGGTGTTGGCGCTGTTTCTCTCGCCGGGCCCGAACATGGCTTTTGTGCTCTCGCACGGTGTGGCGCACGGACCGCGCGGCGGGCTCGCGGCGGCTGCGGGCATCTCGGCCGCGGACTTGGTGCACACGCTCTTCGCGGCCACAGGCGTCACCGCGCTGGTGGCGGCGTGGCCGCCGTCTTTCGATGTGCTGCGCTACGCTGGCGCGCTGTACCTCGCCTGGCTCGCAGTGCAGGCGTTGCGCCGGGGCGGCGGTCTTCGCGTGGATTCACCGGCCCGGCCCGCGGGTTTCGGGCGCATCGTGCGCATGGCCTTGCTCAACAACCTCGTCAACCCGAAGGCTCTGCTGTTCTTCATGGTGTTCCTGCCGCAGTTTGTCGATCCGGCGCGCGGATCGGTCGCGGCGCAGCTGGTGCAGCTGGGCGTCGTGCTGTCGCTGGCGGCTTTGTTGTTCAATGCGGGACTGGGCGTTTTCAGCGGCAAGATCGGCCGCTGGCTGCAGCGCGGCAGCGGTGCGAATACCTGGCCCGGCCGCCTGCTGGCCGCCGTGATGTTCGGGCTGGCGGTGCGCTTGCTGCTGCTCGACAACCCTTCGCGTCGAATCTGAAGAAATAAGAGGAACAGAAACATGCTCAACATCTGGGGCCGTATCAGCTCGATCAACGTACGCAAGGTGGTGTGGTGCGCGCAGGAACTCGGCCTGGACTTTCAGCGCACGGAAGCAGGCGGCAAGTTCGGCGTGGTGCAGACGGCCCAATACCGCACGCTCAATCCGAATGCGCTGGTGCCGGCCATAGACGACGGCGAAGGCGCGGAGCGCGTGACGCTCTGGGAGTCGAACGTGATCGTGCGCTACCTGTGCGCCAAGCATTCGCCGGGCACTTTCTACCCGACCGATCTCGCCTCGCGCTTTGACGCGGAACGCTGGATGGACTGGCAGCAGACCACGCTGAATCCGGCGGGAAGGGGCGCGTTCGTGCAGTTCATCCGCACGCCGGCCGCAGAGCGCAACCCGGCCGTCATCGCGCAGTCGACCGGCGCTGCCGAGCAGCTGTTCGCGATGCTCGACGCGCATCTCGCAACGCACGAATACATGGCCGGTGACCACTTCACGATGGCCGAGATCCCCGTGGGCTGCGAGGTGCATCGCTGGTTCGGCCTGCCGGTGACGGAATACACGCGGCCTTCGTGGCCGAACCTGGAGCGCTGGTTCGGGCAGCTTCGCAACCGCACCGGTTCGCGCGGCGTGCTCGATCTCGCGCTGGAGTGAGCGTCATGAAAACACGGCCTTTCAAGCAAGTCGACGTCTTTACCGACACGCCCTACTTCGGCAACCCGCTCGCCGTCGTGCTCGATGGCAGTGGCCTCTCGGACGAAGACATGCAGCGCTTCGCGCGCTGGACCAACCTGTCGGAAACCACCTTCGTCCTGCCGACCACGCAGCCGGGCGCCGACTACCGCGTGCGCATCTTCACGCCGGGCGGTGAACTGCGCTTTGCCGGCCATCCGACGCTGGGCACCTGCCATGCATGGTTGGCCGCGGGCCACACGCCCCAACGCGACGACCAGATCTTGCAGCAATGCGAAGTCGGCCTCGTGCGAATCCGCAGCGACGCGGCGACGCAAAGCCTTGCCTTCGAAGCGCCTCCGCTGCGCCGCAGTTCGCCGAGTCCGACGGTGCTGGCCAAGGTGGCCGGCGCGCTGGGGCTCAAAGCGCACCACGTGCTGGCCGCCCAGATGCTGGACAACGGCACCGGCTGGCTCGGACTGCTCCTGGAGGATGCGGAAACGGTGCTCGCGCTGTCGCCGGACCAGCGCGCGCTCAAGGAGCTGGGGCACAAGGTCGGTGTCGCGGGCATCTATGCGCCGCAGGACGCGCCGGCACTGATCACACGCTCGAACCGCGAGGCCAGGGCCTTCGCCCAGCGCACCGCGGCAGTCGAGTCCGCCGAGGCGCCCGACCTGGAGGTGCGCGCGTTTGCCGCCTGCGTCGGCATCGAGGAAGATCCCGTCACCGGCAGCCTGAACGCCAGCCTGGCGCAGTGGCTCATCGCCGACAACCGCTTGCCGGAGAGCTACCTGGTGGCACAAGGCCAGTGCATCGGCCGTGCCGGACTCGTGCACATCGCGCGCGACGATCAGGGCCAGGTGTGGGTCGGCGGCCGTTCGGTCATTTGCGTTGATGGAAGCGTCCATCTTTAACCCGTGATGAAAGCGCACGCCGAAGTCGATCACCTCGTCATCGCCGCGCGCACGCTGGACGAAGGCGTCCGGTGGTGCGAGGCGACGCTCGGCGTCGTGCCCGGCCCCGGCGGCTCGCACACCTTGATGGGCACGCACAACCGCCTGCTGCCGATCTCCGGCGCCGGCTTCGCGAACTGCTACCTCGAGATCATCGCCATCGAGCGTGACAAGAAGCCGACCCGCGCCAAGGGGCTGCGCCGATGGTTCGACCTGGACGACAACGCATTGCTTGCGGGCCTGAACCGCCACGGACCGCGGCTCATTCATTTCGTGGCCCGCGTGCCGGACGCACTGACCGCGGTTCGCGCGCTCGCCAACGCACACACCCACATCGATCGAGGCGCGGTGATCGAAGCGTCGCGCGACACGGCGGCCGGCCGGCTCGAATGGCGCATCACCGTGCGCGACGATGGCCAGCGCCTGTTCTACGGTGCGCTGCCGACGCTCATCCAGTGGGGCGCCGTGCACCCGACGGATACGATGGAAGCCTGCGGCATCGAACTGGTGTCGCTGGCCGGTTTCCATCCCCGCGCCGACACGCTGCGCACGGCCTTCGACGTGATCGGCCTGAGCTCGGTCGACATCCGAAAAGGGCCACCCGACCTGGTGGCCACGCTGCGCACGCCGCGCGGCCTTGTCACGCTGGAATCAAAAGGACTTTGAACATGCTTCACGCATCCGAACTGCTGTGGTTTGGGCTCGCCGCCTTGCTCTTGGTGCTCACGCCCGGCCCGAACATGATCTATTGCGTCTCACGCACGCTGTGCCAGGGGCGCGAGGCGGGTTTCTATTCCCTTGCTGGCGTTCTCCTGGGTTTCGTGGTCCACCTTTCGACGGCTGCGCTCGGGTTGACCGCCGTGCTGCTGGCCGTGCCGCTGGCCTTCGACGCCATCCGCATGGCCGGTGCGGCCTACCTGCTGTGGATGGCGTGGCAGGCGGTGAAGCCGGGCGGCGTCGCGCCCTTCGAAGCGCGCCTGCTGCCGCAGGATTCGCCAGGCAAGCTGTTCCGCATGGGCTTCTTCACGAACGTGCTGAACCCCAAGGTGGCCATGTTCTACCTGTCCTTCTTTCCGCAGTTCCTGCATCCGGACCGTGGCTCGGTGTTGCTGCAGAGCGTGCAGTTGGGCGCGGTGCAGATTGGCGTGAGCACCGTGGTCAACACCGGCTTGGTCAGGGGCGCCGCCGCCATCACCGCGGTGCTCTCGCAAAGCCGCGGCTGGCTGCTCGCGCAGCGCTACGTGATGGGCAGCGTGCTGGCGGCGCTGGCCGCACGCGTGGCCCTCACCACGCAGAACAAGTAGCTGCCCTACCAGCGCACGCGCATGCCGGCCGACCCTTCGATGGACGAAGAGACGCGCGAGTCGCCGTGCATGTCGAACAGGCGCCCCAACTCGCCATAGAGGCTGACGCGCGGCGTCACGGTCAGGGTGAGGCCACCCGCCACTTCAACCGAGGTGTAGCCCGTCGTGGTGGCAATCGTCGACGTGCCCGCTGGCGAGATCTGGCGGAGGTTGTCATTGCCGGACGTGGCGTAATACACGTTCACCCGGCCGTAGGGTTGCAGCCGCCCCAGCGGCGTTGCCATCTCGCCCTTCAGACGCACGCCTGCACGCGCCAGCCAGCCGCCGTCCGCCTCGTTTTTCACCCGCAAGCCGCCCACATCGACGTCGTAGACATCGAGCCGCTGGTTCACCAGTTGGGCCTGCGGCTCGATGATCCAGCCGTCGCCCAGGCCAATGGACTGGCCGATTTCGAGCGAAGCCTGCACCCCCCGGCCCTTGCCCGAGAGGGCTGCTGCGTCGTTGGGGCGAAGCGTGTAGTCATGACGGCCGACCTGCACCACGGCATCGGCATAGAAGCCGGCGGGTGTTGTGTACGTCGCGTAGCCTGCCAGGTATTGCGAGCGCAGTTCGGACCGGCCGACACTGCCCCACGCGCCCGGATCGCCGTGCAAGCCACTGACCTGCGCGTCGCCATCGAGTTGGCCGACGTAGATGCCGAGTCGCCAATCGGACCCTGGCGCCGCAAAGAGGTCTGTGCCCACCTGGAAGCCGTCGACATGCCCCTGGCTGGATGGCGCCAAGTCGACAGGCTTGACCAAGGGCGAGGTGTCGAAGCTCTTCTGCTGGATGTCGAGGTCCGCGCCGATGATGCGGCCCCAGGCGCGCCGCTCGCCCACGCTGAAGCCCTGCACGCGGGAGTCCTCATCACCCACGCGGCGATGCAGGTTGCTGAGCATCGTGGTGTCCGACTGGCGCATTTGCGCAGGCATTCCCGCGAGCAGGGACACTTGGGTGTTGTAGCTTTGCAGTTGGGCCACGTTGGGGTCGGCGCTCCCTGCGACGACCGTGCCTTTGCCCAGGCCATCAGGGTCCGGCGTCGCGCGCGAACTCAGGTACCAGCTCTCGCCGGCGCCATTCGCATCGGCGGCCACCAGGCGATATTGGTAGGGGCCTGCGTCCACGTGTCCGTTGGCCAGCGCAAAGGCATCCTTCGACGATTGCGCCGTCGTGGTCGCGCCATTGCGTGCCGCGATGATTTCGATGCCGCTGCCTGTGGTGGGCGCGCCGAGTGCGCCGCGATTGACGACCTGCACCGTCGTGCGGCCGCTGGCTTGGGCCGAGGCGCCATCGATCACGAGTTGGTCCGAAGGGCCGCTGCCGTTCAGGACGGCGCCGAGCTGCAGCGTTCCCCCGTTGCCGACGTAGTTGCCGCGCACCGTCAGCTTCGAACCGACTGTCGTGCTGAGCAGGGACACGGTGCCGCTGTTCACCAGCGACGAGACCGTCTGATTGAAGCCTCCCGTCTCCAGCGTCGCGCCTGCCGCGACGGTGTGTGCGGACCCGGGGCTGAAAGCACTCGCCGCACCGGCCACCAGCCGGCCGCCGGAGACGGTCGTTGCGCCTGAGTAGGTGTTGGTGCCCGACAGTGCCAGCGTGCCGGCGCCGACCTTCTCCAGTTGGCCTCCGCCAACGGCGCCATCGCTGATCTGGCCGCTGAAGTCACCCGCGCCGACCACCAGCTTGCTGCCGGCAAGACCCACCGTTCCCGCGCCATGAAGCGAGCCGATGGTCTCCGTCATTCCCGCGCCTGCGAATTCGAAACCGTGGCGGCCCGCCTGGCCGGTGCTCGCGACCGTTACCTTTGCAGTGTCGACGATCTGCTCGCTGGCCTGCAACCTGACGACGCCTTGCCCGTCGACGTTCAGGTCACCCGGAATGGCCGTTGCGCCGCCCGTGCGCGCAAGGCCGAGCACTGCATTGCCCTGCACAGTGGTGACGCCGGTGTAGGTGTTCGACTTGCTGCCCGTCAACAGGTAGCTGGCCGTCGGCGCCGTCGCATCGAAGCTGATGCCATGGCTTCCGCTGATGGCGCCCGCCAGATTGACGGTGCCTTGCGTGGTCTGGGTGACGCGCGCGGTCGCGGCGAGATCGACGTCGCCGTTCAGCGTGAGCGTCGGCACGGCGGTCTTCGACGCGGCGATCGCAAAATCGCCCGCAACGACGATGGGGTTCGCCAGCGTGGCGTCGGTTTGCGTGCCCAGCGTGCCGCCGTTGATGGTCAGTTTGCCCGTGCCCAGCGCCTGGTCGTTGTTGGCGAGCAGCGTCCCCTCGTTCAGCGTCGTTCCGCCGGCGTACCCATTGGCGGCGGCCAGCACGAGCGTGCCCAGGTCGCCCTTGACGATGCCACCGGTGCCCGCAATGGGCGCGCTGATCGTTGCCGTATAGCTTGCGCCGTTGGCCGAACCGTCGCCCACGCGGATGAGGGTGTCAGCGGTGTTGGTCTGGATGGTGTCTCCATCAACGGTGTAGCCATCGACGGCGAATTGGGCGCCGCTGAAGAACACCGCGCCGCCTGAACTGTCCACCGTCACCGTGCCCGCGGCGCCGCCAAAGATGGCGAAGGCATTCTGGCTCCACGGCGCATTCGCGGAGCCATTGGCGTCGGTCCAGTGCTCAGATGCGCCAGCGGTCATGACGCCTGAGCCACCGTCGATCTTGCTGTTGTTGACGCTGCCGGCGTTGCCGCCGTCCCAGAAGTTGAGCGTTCCGCCCGCGGTGTTGATCAGGTTCACCTGCTTCGCCACGGAGGTCTGCAAATAGAGGTCGGACGTGTTGCCGGGAACGTTGCCAAAGACCAGCGTGTTGCCAATCAGCGCGCCGCTGTAGTTCACGAGCCGGTACAGGCCCGCCCCGAAGCTGCCACCCGAGGACTGCGCAACATTGAGCGTGCCGGCCAGGTTGAGGTCGCCATTGACGTTGAGCAGGCTGTTCGACGCCCCGCCCACCGTCCCTGCCTGGCCAAGCTGGTAGTCGAGCTGGGTGCCGCTGTTCAGGGTCAAGGCGCTCACCGTGAGCCCCGCGCCATTGCCCGGCGCCAGGTGCGAGCCGCTGGCCATCGTGACGGCCCCCACATGCTTGCCGTTGCCCGAGAGCGTGGCGCCATCCTGGACCGTGACAGCCCCCGCCACGATGCCGGAGGGGCCGCTGCTCAGCGTGGCGCCCGAGTTCACCGCGATGCCGCCCGTTGCCAGAGACTGGTCCCCTTCGATGCGCAGGGTGCCGGCATCGACGGTGGTGCTGCCGGTGTAGCTGTTGTTGCCGCTCAACGTGAGCGTGCCTGCGCCCACCTTGACGAGCGAGCCACCGATGGCGCTCACGTCATCGACGTAGGGGCGGTTGAGCAGGTCACGATAGCCCGCGCCCTTGTCCGAGATCACACCGCTGATCGTGCCGTCCTGCCCCAAGGCCCCCACGGTCAGCGATTTCGAGCCGAGAACCACATTGCCTCCGCCGTCGAGCGCTCCGACCGACATGCCGGTGGCGGCGTTGCTGACGAACACCGTCCCGGTGTTGTGGATGGTGGTGCCGGCCATGTCGGCCGTGTCGCCCAGCATGACGAAGCCGCTGTGGTTGTTGACCGTGGCGCTGCCGCCGGAACTCGCGCCGATGAAGCCGACACGCCCGCCGTTGTTGTCGATCACCGCGTTGGCAGCCGTGCTGGTGCCGTCGAAGTAGATGTACGCGCCCGCGCCGCCATTGGTGATGTGCGCCGTGCCCGCACTCGCGCCACCACTGAACTGCGTGCCCGAATTGGTTCCCAGCGTATTGGAGGATTCGTGCGTGGTGATCGTCAGTCCGCCGGCATGGGCCGCACTGCCGTTGAAAAGCAACTCGCTGTTGAAGTACAAGTCGACCGGCCCGGTGCCCAGATTGTTCGCCCCCTCCACGGCCACGTTGGTGCGTCCCTCGTTGACGCCCTGGACGCCGATGCGCGTGCCACCCGTGGACGTGTTGTTGCCGGCCAGGGTCAGCCGCCGCAGCTCGGTGCCGTCGAACAGGCCGCTGTTGAACAGTGTCAGGGGACCGCCGCCGGTGATCGCGCCCGACAGCGTGTTCGATTGCTTGGCATTGACATCGATCGCGCCACCGCCGGCGCCCAGGGTAATGGCCCGCGCACTGGCGAAGTTGTCGGCGCCCAGGCGCAGGGTGCCCCCATTCGCCAGGCTGAGGTTGCCGGAAGACGCGCCGAGTTGCGAATCGGTCGCGACCTGCAGCACGCCGCCCTCGATGGCGGTGTCGCCCGAATACGTGTTGGCCCCCACGAATTGAACGGTGCCGCCTCCGCTCTTGACCAGCCCCGCCGTGCCCGCGATCACGGGCTGAATGACCAGCGTCGTGCCCGCCGCCACGTCGATCACGGGCGTGGAAGGTCCGGCCAGCGTGAGGGTTTCGCCGACCGGGTTGGCCAGCGTGAGAACGCTCGTGCGGTTGCCGCCCTGGTAACTCAAGCCCGCCGCCGTCTGGTCCCCCTCCATCGTGACCGTGTAGTTGTCGATGGCCGACGTTCCAGCCGAAAAGACCGCTGCCGATCCGGGGAGCCAGGTGGAGGTCGCCGCATCGCCTGCGGGCGCCGTGGTCCAGTTGCTGTTGCCGGCGTTCCAGGTTCCGTTGGGCGCCGTGCCGGTGCCTGCCGTCGCGCCCGTGGTGTCCCAATATTGAACCGTCTGCGCGCTCGCCGGCAGTGCCGTGAAAGCGACCAGCGCCAGCGTCAATCCCGCAGCACCCGTGCTGCGCTTGCCGCGAGCACGCGTGATTTCGGAAACGGCGACCCAAGCTCCCAGGACTGGGTTGTAGATGCTGCGATAGGACTTGTTCACGTTGGCTTTCCCTTGCGGATGCACGTCTGGCGCGCGCTGTTTTGGGCTTTGAACCCGGATGGAAGAGTAGTTAAGTATTCACTATCACACAAATTGAAACGCTTGAAACCTCGCGTTTCTGCTATCTCACATCTGTGGCCTTGACAACGGAGGATTCCGTCACGGGTGTGCGAAACGTCTGACGCATAGTGCGAATGGCATCCACTTCAGCCGGAATGGGTCACGAAAGGGACCGGCCCCGAGCGGCGTCTTTGACAGAATCCGTCGCATGGGAACCCTCTACCTCGTGCGACATGGACAGGCATCTTTCGGTGCGGCCGACTACGACAACCTGAGCGAACTCGGCCATCGCCAAAGCGTGCGGCTGGGGGAGTACTGGCGCGAGCGCGGCATGCAGTTCGATGCCGTCATCACCGGCACGCTCAAGCGCCACCGTCAAACATGGGAAGGCATCGCCAGGGGCCTGGGCCTCACGCGCGACGACGTGTTGCCGTGGCCGGGCCTGAACGAATACGACAGCGAGGCGGTCATCGCTGCCATCCACCCCGAAAAGCTGGAGCGGCCAGACACACCGGAGATGTACCGGCACCACTTTCGCCTGCTGCGCGACGGGCTGGGCGCCTGGATGCAAGGCAAGGCTGCGCCTGCCGGGATGCCCAGCTACCTGGAATTCCTGTCAGGGGTGACCACGGCGCTGGACCACGTGCGCGCCAATCACCACGGCGCCAAGGTGCTGGTGGTGTCCAGTGGCGGGCCGATCAGCACGGCCGTGGGCCACGTGCTGGGCACCAGCGCCGAAACGACGATCGAGCTGAACCTGCGGATCCGAAATTCGTCGGTCACCGAGTTCGCTTTCACGCCCAAGCGCCACATGCTCGTGACCTACAACACCTTGCCGCACCTCGACGGGCCGGCCTACGAAGACTGGGTGACCTACTCCTGAGCAGGCGCCGGTGGCACAGGCACGGTGCCTGCGGCCAGCCAGGCAAGGTAGTCGGTGGATCCTGCCGTGATCGGCAACTGGATGATTTCCGGCGTCTCGTAGCTGTGGCGCGCGCGAATGAAGGCCTCCAACGCCGCGAAGCGGGACGAACGCGTCTTGGCCATCAGTACCCATTCAGGCTCGCGGCGCATTTCCCCTTGCCAGCTGTAGAAGCTGCGGACGTGGTGCACCTGCACGCACGCCGCCAGGCGCGCCTCGACAATGGCCGTCGCCAGGTTTTCAGCTTCGTCCTCGGTGCCGGCCGCGGTCATCACGATGCACGGCGTATCGCCGCCGCCGGCCGTCATGGCGCAGGTCTCAACGCTTGCGGGCCACGAGGCTCCACACGAAGAGCAGCACGATGGCACCGACCACCGAGGCAATGAAACCCGCCCCCTGCCCTGCCGCGTACCAGCCCATCGCCTGGCCGAGATAGGTGGCGGCCAACGCACCGACAATGCCCACGATGGTCGTCATGATGAGGCCCATCGAATCGTCCCCCGGCTTGAGCGCACGGGCGACAAGGCCAGCGACGAAGCCGATCAGGATGGTCCAGAGAATGCTCATGTCTTCTTCCCCGCGTGTGAGGTCATGAGGCCGGACGCGCAGCGACCGGGCTGCGGCCATGATAGCGGCGGAGCTTCCCCGCGTCCTACACCGTTGGGCGGTCCGCCGCGCTATACCTGCACAAGCTGAATCACAGGGACGAACGATGCTTGAACACCTTCCCGGCGCGGTGGGCCATGCCTTGCACGAGGTGCGGGCCGGACTGGACCACATCGCCTTCAACACCACCGGGCTGCGCGAGGGCATGGCCTCCATCGTGGTGAGCACGCTGGCCTTTGCCGACCACGCGCCCATCCCCGAGCGCTACACCGCCGATGGCGAAGGCGTGTCGCCGCCCCTTTCATGGGCGAGCCTGCCGCCCGCCACGGAATCGGTCTTGCTGCTGGTGGAAGACGCCGACTCGCCCACGCCGCACCCGCTGGTCCACGCCATCGTGGTCGGGTTGCGGCCGGACGTCAGCGATCTGGCCATTGGCGACATCGACGACGCGGAAGAATCCACGCGCGGCTTTATCGTGGGACGCAATTCGTCGCTGCGCGCCGGTTGGCTGCCGCCCGATCCGCCGCCCGGTCATGGCGTTCATCGCTATGCGTTCCAGGTGTTTGCGCTCAACGCGGCGCCAGGCTTCGACGGCCCGCCCGGCCGCGAGGAAGTGCTGGACATCCTGCGCTCGCACGCCATCGCGAGCGGCCTGCTGATCGGGACCTACGAGCGACCCGACGGATCCATCAAGCAGGGCGCGGAACCAGCGTCGACAGCGGAAGCCGCGACACTTCGCCCAGCATGATCGCCAGTTGCCGCGCCGCCGCGTTGACGAGCGCCTGCCCCTGCTCCGGCGTCGCCGCTGCCGCGTTGCCCACCGCGCCCTCGGCGTTGTAGTCCTGGATGGCCCAGCCCATCTTGGCACTGCGTCCGTTGCCGATCACTGCATAGTCGGCAGCACGCTGGCGCGACGTGGACCCGAAGTCGCGGGCGGCATTCATGTTCACCAATTGCGGCGACAGGGCCAGCATCATGGAGGTCTCGGACTCACCGGCGTGGACATCGAAGCGGTCGAGCGCCATGCCGTCCAGCGGCAGGTTGAACCAGCTCACGCTGTAGACGAGCAGGTCGTGCGCCTCGCGCAGTTCTCGCGCCACGATGTCCATCGCGCCGACGTGGCCGCCGTGCGCGTTGAACAGCACCAGCTTGCGGACGCCGGCGCGCGCGACGCTGGCGCCGATTTCCTTCCACAGGCGGATCAGCGTTTCCGCGGACAGGGTGATCGTGCCGGGAAAGCGCGCGTGCTCCGGGCTGAGGCCGATCTGCTGCGTCGGCAAGAACAGCACCGGCAGGTCCGCGGGCAACAGCGGCAGCGCCGCCTGCACGATGCCGTCCGCCAGCAGCGTGTCCACGCCCAGCGGCAGGTGCGGCCCGTGCTGCTCGGTGGCGCCCAGCGGCAAGACAGCGACGGTCGTCGCAGGATCCAGTGCGGCGAAGTCGCGCGTGCCAAGTTCGGCCCAGAAGCGGCGGGAGGGAGCAGTCATGGCCGGATCTTAGTACCCTGAGTGACTTGCTTCGCCTTGCGGCTCAGCACGATCGCAATGCCGCCGAGGATGGCCACGGAAGCGAGCGCGAGGCGCGGCGTGATCGCTTCGGCCATGAACACCACGCCGCCCAGCGCCGCGATCAGCGGAACCGACAGTTGCACGGTGGCGGCGCGCAGCGCGCTGAGGCCCGGCAGCGCCGCATACCAGATGACATAGCCAATGCCCGAGGTGATGGCCCCGGACGCGATGGCAAGCGCGAGGCCCGACGCATCGGCGTGCGCCTGCGACGCCAGCACCACGCTCACGATCAGGGCGAGCGGCGCGGCGCGCGCAAAGTTGCCGGCCGTGGCGGCGAGCGGATCGGCGACTCCGCGTCCCCGCAGCGAATAGATGCCCCAGGCCACCCCCGCAATGGCCATCAGCGCGGCGCCGAGCGGTGCAGGTGCGGCAACGCCCGGCGACATCAGCCAGGCCAAGCCGCCGACGGCCAGCAAGAAGCCGACCCAACCCCACAACCCGAAGGACTCGCCCGAGCGCAAGCCCGCGCCGAGCATGGTGATTTGCACCGCGCCGAACAGGATCAGCGCGCCGGTGCCAGCCGACAGGCTCAGGTAGGCAAAGGAAAAGAAGGCGACGTAGGCAAACAGCATGAGCGCCGCGAGCCAGTCCACGCGCTTCCGTGCGGCCGGTTGGCGCGCACCGATGCGCACGAACAGCCCCAGCGTGAGCGCCCCGGCCACCAGCCGGACGCTGGCAAAACTCGCGGGATCGATGCCGCCATGCTGCAGCGCGAGCCTGCACAGGATCGAGTTGGCGGCAAAGGCGAGCATCGCCACCGTGGTCAGGGCGATGGTTCGGAGCGCGGGCATTCCCGCGTTATAGGCGCAGTGGGCTTGCGCGCGCTACTGCGCTACTGCGTGCGCGACACGCGCCAGACGGTGTTGCCGACGTCGTCCGCGACCAACAGCGCGCCCGACTTGTCCAGTGTCACGCCGACCGGCCTGCCTTGCGCCTTGCCGTCCGCCGAGAGGAAGCCCGTGAGGAAGTCCACGGGCGGGCCCGACGGACGACCACCGATGAAGGGCACGAACACCACCTTGTAGCCCGACAGGGGACGCCGGTTCCACGAACCGTGCTGGCCCACGAAGGCCCCCGTGGCGAACTCCGGCGGCATGCCGCGCGGATTCGAGAAGGTCATGCCCAGCGGCGCGACGTGCGAGCCGAGCGCGTAGTCCGGCGCAATGGCCTTGGCCACGAGTTCAGGTCGCTGCGGCTGCACGCGCACATCGACGTGGCCGCCGTAGTAGCTCCACGGCCATCCGTAGAAGGCGCCGTCTTTCACCGAGGTCAGGTAGTCCGGCACGAGATCGCTGCCGATTTCGTCGCGCTCGTTCACCACTGTCCACAGCGCCTGCGTGTCGGGCTCCCACCCGAGGCCGTTGGGGTTGCGCAAGCCGCTGGCAAACAGGCGCTTGGCGCCGGTTTGGGGATCGACTTCCCAGATGGCGGCGCGGCCCTCTTCGGCCGCCATTCCGTTTTCGCCGATGTTGCTGTTGGAGCCCACGGTGACGTAGAGCTTGCTGCCGTCCGCACTCGCGATCACGTTCTTGGTCCAGTGGTGATTGATGCCCGCTGGCAGATCCGTCAGCTTGGTCGGCGCCGCACTCGCTGTCGTCTGGCCGGTGGTGTAAGGCAGCTTGAGCAGCGCGTCCGCATTGGCGATGAAAAGGTTGTTGCCCACCAGCGCCATGCCATAGGGCGAACTGAGGTTGGCAAGAAAAACGCTGCGCGTCTCGGCCACGCCATCGCCGTCCGCGTCGCGCAGCAAGGTGATGCGATTGGCGCTGGGCACCTCGGCGCCGGCGCGCTTCATGAGGACGCCCATGGCGACGCCGCGGGCGCGGGCCACGACGCCGGTGCCGCCATCGTGGGAGCCCTCCGGCTTGGGCGGCTTGTTGCTCTCGGCGACGAGCACATCGCCGTTCGGCAGCGTCAGGAGCCAGCGCGGATGGTCCAGATTTCGCGCCAACGCGACGACCTTGAAGCCGGGGGCTGGCGTGGGGACGGCGGTGTCTGTCCAGCCGGTCGCGGCGGCGACCTTGACGGTGGGGATCAATGTCTTGTTGGGTGGCGGGAGTTCGGGTGTGGGGCCGATGCCCGCCTCGGGCGGCAGCTTGGCTGTGTCGCCGCAACCCGCCAGGCACGCTGCCAAGAGCGCGGCCGGAATGAGGGGCCATGCCCTCGCTGTAGACCTTGAAAACTGCTTCATCGCAAACGACTCCTTTGGCCGCGCAAGGCACGGCGATCCAAACCCATGAGATTTGCAAGCCTCGCCCGCCTGATGCGCCGGCGATGTCGGTTTGAGGCGCTTTCCTGCGTCGGCGCACCCGGAAAAGGCGGCGCCGCTACCATCGACGCATGACCGAAGATCTCTTCCGCTCCGATGCCTACCTGCGCGAATGCGAGGCCAGGGTGTTGCGCATCGGCGAAGGCGGCATCGTGCTCGAGCGCACGGTTTTCTATCCGCTCGGGGGCGGGCAGGCGGGCGACAGCGGCGAACTCGTGGCGGCCAGCGGCGTCAGGCTGCTCATCGTGGACACGCGAAAGGCCAAGGACGCGGACGGCAACCCGACCGACGACATCCTTCACGTTCCCGCGTCCGGGCAGGACGAGGCGCTCGCCACGCTCCGTGCGGGCGACACGGTGACGGCGCGCATCGACTGGGAGCGCCGCCACAAGCTGATGCGCTTTCATACAGCGACGCACCTGCTGTGCCACCTGGTGCCGCAACCCGTCAACGGCTGCTCGATCACGCCGGACTATGCGCGCCTGGACTTCCACATGACCGATCCGCTGGACAAGGAAGCGCTCACCGCGGGCCTTGCGCAACTGGTGGCGCAGGCACATCCGTTGGCGGTCGGCGCCATTTCGGATGCAGATCTGGACGCCAACCCTGCCCTTGTGAAAAGCATGAGCGTTCAGCCGCCGCGTGGCACGGGCACCGTGCGCACGATCCGCATCGGCGGCAGCGCCCACATCGACTTCCAGCCCTGCGGCGGGACCCACGTGGCGAACACGCGGGAAATCGGCCCCGTCGTCGTCACCAAAATTGAAAAGAAAAGCGCCACCACCCGCCGCGTCGTGCTGGGCTGGGCGGCTTGAAGCCGGATGCCGCCGGAACTTCGCCAGCGTGCTGATGCTCGGACCCTCCGCATGACCCTTTTTCGCGCGCTGCTCGCCCCGTTTGCCCTGGTGGCCGCCATGTCGGCTGGCGTGCCGGCGGCTGCCCAGTTCGCGCCCGCATCCGCGCAGGCCGTCGTCACGACGCCGCACGTCAAGGCTGAACTGCTGGCCTACGCACCCGAGGGCGTGACGGCCGGCGCGCCCGTCTGGGTGGGTCTGCAGCTGACGCACCAGCCCGAGTGGCACACCTACTGGAAGAACGCCGGCGACTCGGGCTTGCCCACGGAACTGTCGTGGACCTTGCCGAAGGGCCTGTCGGCTGGCGACATCGCCTGGCCGGCGCCCAGGAAGATTCCCATCGGCTCGCTGGCCAACTACGGCTACGAGAACACCGTCTTGCTGCCAGTGCCTTTGCAGGTCGCCAACGACTTCAAGCCGGGGCTTTTTTCTTCGGGTGCCGAGCAGGCCGAGATCAGGCTCAAGGCCTCGTGGCTCGTGTGCCGCAAGGAATGCATTCCGGAAGAAGGCCAGTTTGCGCTGAAGCTGCCGGTGCAGGGCGCCACGGCGAGCCGCCGCGCCGAGTTCGAGGCGGCCTTTGCCGCGCAGCCGGCGCCGCTGGCGGACGGATCGGGCCACATCGAGGTCGCGGGCGACAAGCTGCTGGTGAAGGTCGATGGCCTGCCTGCCAACGCGCACGGCCGCACGCTGGCGTTCTTCCCTGAAACCAACGACGTCATTCACAACGGCGCCGTGTCAGGCAAGGACTGGACGCAGTCCTGGGAAGGCAACACGTGGACGGCCACGGTGCCACTGGCGCAGCAACGCAGCGCCAGTCCCCCAGTGATGCCGGTGGTGCTGGCACTGACGGATGCCCGGCCGGGTGACACGCCGGTCGCGTGGCGTGCCGAAGCGCCGGTCAGCGGCACCTGGCCGGCGGCGACTGCGCCGGCGCCGACGACCGAAATCTCACCTGCGCTGCGGGCCGCATTGGCGGCGAATGCCAACGCCAACGTCAGCCCGGCGCCCGTCAAGGCCAGCGGCACCCTCATCGCCGCGCTGCTCGGCGCACTCCTTGGCGGCCTCCTGCTCAACCTGATGCCCTGCGTCTTCCCGGTGCTGGCGATCAAGGTGCTCGGCTTTGCGCGCCATGCACAGGACCGGCGCGGCCATCGGCGGGCAGCGGTGGCCTATACCGTGGGCGTGATCGTCTCCTTTCTTGCCCTGGGAGGCGCGATGCTGGCGATGCGCGCCGCCGGCTCGCAACTGGGCTGGGGCTTTCAGCTGCAATCACCCGCCGTCGTCGCTGCACTCGCGGCGCTGTTCACGTTGATCGGGCTCAACCTGGCTGGCGTGTTCGAGTTCGGCCGGATGGCGCCGCAGTCGCTGGCGGGCGTCAAGGTGCGGCATCCGCTGGCGAATGACTTTCTGTCAGGGGTTCTCGCGGTGGTGATCGCCTCGCCGTGCACTGCGCCGTTCATGGGCGCCTCGCTCGGCTTTGCCATCGGGCTGCCCGCGGCGGAAGCGCTCTTGCTGTTCGCCACATTGGGATTGGGCCTGGCCTTGCCCTACCTCCTGGCTGGCTTTGTTCCGGCGATCGCCGTGTTGCTCCCGCGGCCGGGCGCGTGGATGAAGACGCTGCAACGCCTGCTGGCCTTTCCGATGTTTGCCACGGTGGCGTGGCTGGTGTGGGTGCTGGGGCAGCAAAGCGGCATCGATGGCGCGGGTGCCTTGCTCGCCTTGCTGGTGTGCCTGGCGGCAGTCGTCTGGTCGCTGACCTTGCGCGGGCGATCGCGCATCTTCATTTCCGCGCTGCTGCTCGCCTGCACCGCGCTGCTGGCGGGCACCATGGGCCGCAACATCGTGAATGTGGCGCAGGCCGTGCCGGCGTCGAACGCCGCCGACCGGTGGCAGCCGTGGTCGACGCAGCGCGTGTCGGAACTCGCGGCGGATGGGCGCCCCGTGTTCATCGACTTCACCGCTGCGTGGTGCGTGACCTGCCAGTACAACAAGAAGACGACCTTGGCCGACGCCGAGGTGCTCGCCCAATTCGACGCCAGGAACGTCGCCCTGCTGCGTGCCGACTGGACGCGGCGCGACCCCGCCATCACTGCGGCGCTGGCCGCGCTGGGGCGCAATGGCGTGCCGGTGTATGTGCTTCAGTCGCCCGGAAAAACCCCGGTGGTACTCACCGAGATCCTGGGCAAGGATGAGGTTCGCGCGGCGCTGGAGGCGCTCTGAAATACCGCTTGACCATGCGTGGCGACGGGTTGTAACCCTGACCTTAAAAATCAGCGCTAAGCTGTCGCCGTTGTTGAGTATTTTTTCGGGAGTTGAGACACACATGTCGACCATTTCTAACTCCGCCGCACGTTCTGCCCGCGCTGCTCGCGAGGCCCGCGCCGCCCTCACCCGTGCATCGCGCCGCGCCATCATGGCCGCCGCCGTGGCGCTCGGTTCGGCGCTGCTGATGGGAACCGGGGGCGCACACGCCGCGCCAGCCGTCGGGCAGAAGGCGCCCGACTTCGTCGCACAAGACACCAAGGGCGCGCAGCACAAGCTGTCGGACTTCGAAGGCAAGTACGTGGTGCTGGAGTGGACCAACCCAGGCTGCCCCTTTGTGCAGAAGCACTACAACAGCGGCAACATGCCCGCCACACAGAAGTCCGCGACGGCCAAGGGCGTGGTGTGGCTTTCCATCAATTCCACCGAGCGCGCCGCCTCCGACTACCTGCCGCCCGCCGACCTGGACAAGTGGATGAAGCAGCGCGCCGCCGCGCCCACCGCGACGCTGATGGACCCCGATGGCGCCATTGGCCAAGCCTATGGCGCACGCACCACGCCGCACATGTTCATCATCGATCCCAAGGGCGTGCTGGTGTACGCCGGCGGCATCGACAGCATTGCGTCGTCCCGGCAGGAAGACATCAAGACGGCGACCAACTACGTCAACCAGGCGCTCAGCGAGGCCTTTGGCGGAAAGCCGATCTCCGCCGCGACCACCCGCGCCTACGGCTGCTCGGTGAAGTACAAGTCGGTCTAGGACGACGCGCACGGGGCCGCACGCCCGGCCTGCACGCCGGCGACAAGCGCACCACAATGTGTGCATGAGCACTGAACTTCTGGAACCCGACATGCGCGCCCTCTTCGCGCGCACGCGCACCATCGCGGTCGTGGGGCTGTCGCCCAAGCCGCATCGCACCAGCCACGCCGTGTCGCAGTACATGCTGGCGCAGGGCTTTCGCATCATTCCGGTCAATCCGAACGCGCGCGAGGTGTTCGGTGAACCGGCGTACGCCACGCTGACCGAGGCCGCCCAGCACGAAAAGATCGACCTGGTCAACGTGTTCCGCCACTCGGAAGATGTGCCGCCCGTCATCGACGAAGCCATCGCCATCGGCGCGCCTGCGGTCTGGTTGCAGCTTGGCATCTGGCACGACGAAGCGGCCGCCAAGGCGCAGGCGGCGGGGCTGGAGGTGGTGCAGGACCGCTGCATCATGGTCGAGCACCGGCGCTTCGGGCGCTGAAGGTGGCGAGTCCGAGGACCGAAAGCATCGCTGCGGTTCCGCCGGCCTCGCCTGCGACAATCGCAGGATGGCCTTTGCTCCCCTGAAGAACGACACCTTCCTGCGCGCCTGCTGGCGGCAGGCCACCGACTACACCCCCGTCTGGCTGATGCGCCAGGCCGGACGCTATCTGCCCGAATACGTGGCGACGCGTGCCAAAGCGGGGAGCTTCATGGGCTTGGCCACCAACGTGGACTACGCCACCGAGGTCACCCTGCAGCCGCTGGAGCGCTTTCCGCTCGACGCGGCGATCCTCTTTTCCGACATCCTCACCGTGCCAGACGCGATGGGGCTGGGCCTCTCGTTCGAGGTGGGCGAAGGCCCTCGCTTTGCCCGCGCGGTGCGCGACGAAGCAGCCGTGGCGGCGCTGGCCGTGCCGGACATGGACAAGCTGCGCTATGTATTCGACGCCGTCGGCTCCATTCGCCGCGCGCTCGACGGCAGGGTGCCCCTCATCGGCTTTTCAGGCAGCCCCTGGACCCTCGCCTGCTACATGGTCGAAGGCGCCGGCTCCAGCGACTACCGCCTGGTCAAGTCGATGCTCTACGGACGGCCCGACCTGATGCACCGCATCCTGGCGGTCAATGCGGACGCCGTTGCAGCCTACCTGAACGCCCAGATCGAAGCCGGCGCGCAGGCCGTCATGATTTTCGACAGCTGGGGCGGCGTGCTGGCCGACGGCGCCTTCCAGGAATTCAGCGTGGCCTACACCGCCCGGGTGCTGGCGCAACTGCGGCGCAACGGCGTTGACGGCACGCCCGTGCCACGCATCGTGTTCACCAAGGGCGGCGGCCTGTGGCTGGACGACATGCGCGCGCTCGATTGCGAGGTGCTGGGACTGGATTGGACCGTCAACCTGGGCCAGGCCCGCGTGCGAGTTGGCGAAGGCGCCCAAGGCAAGGCGTTGCAGGGAAACATCGATCCCAACGTCTTGTTCGCTGCGCCGGAGCAAATCGCTGCCGAGGTCGGCAAAGTTTTGCGGAGTTTCGGAAAACCGCATGCCGATGCTGCAAAAACCGGTCCGACCCACATCTTCAACCTTGGCCACGGCATCAGCCAGTTCACGCCGCCTGACCATGTCGCGGCGCTCGTGGACGCAGTCCATTCACAGTCTCGGGCACTCCGCGCATAGCGACCACTTACAACTTGTTAAAAAGTGTAATGTGAGAACGCCAGTTTGACTTTTGTCAAGGGTGCAGAGGTGAGGAGCGACTGACTTATACACAAACGCGGTGTTGCGCTGCGCAAAATGGTCTGAGCCGATGCGCCCATTGCTCCTAAAGCGATAGCGCTCCTAAGTTGTTGATTTATATAGACTTTAACTTTTGCTTTTTTTGCGGGCATTCCAGCCAGAGCCTTGATTTTCAAGGGTTCGGCGGCCGTCAAGAGGGGATATCAACAAAGTTATCCACACAAACTCTGGACGATCCACAAAGCACAAGCAAATCAATGACTTAGTTCGCTTTTTTCCAAGTCGCTTTAACAAACGCCCCCACGCATCCCCCATGACCTGGCGCCTCGAGATTGCCGTGCAAACCCCTGCCCACAGCGCGCTGGGTGACGTTTTGAGCTATTCCAGCGCCGATCGGCTGGCGCGCGGGACGTTGGTTCGCGTTCCGTTGGGGCGGCGGGAAGTTCTGGGGGTCGTCTGGGGTTCGGACGCCGCCGAGGCCAACGAAGCGAATGCGCCGGACGAAATGGCCCTGAGGCCCGTCGCCGCCGCGCTCGACGCGTTGGCGCCGCTCAGCGATGCTTGGCGTGACCTGATCGCCTTTGCGGCTCGCTACTACCAGCGCGCCATCGGCGAGGTCGCATTGGCAGCGCTGCCGCCGCAATTGCGCGACCTCAGCGCTGTTCAACTCGCGCGGCGCCTGAAGCGCGGGTCCGGAACCCTGAAACCCACGGCTGACGCCGCGCCAGCACCGGCAGACCTGCCCGTCCTGAGCGCCGAACAGCAACTTGCCCTCGCGCGGCTGGAGGCCGAAACCGGGCCCTTCCTGCTCTTTGGCAGCACCGGCAGCGGCAAGACCGAGGTGTACCTGCGAAGCGTCGCTGCACTGCTGGCTCGCCAACCGGACGCGCAGGCGCTGGTGATGGTCCCGGAAATCAACCTCACGCCGCAGCTGGAGGCGCGCTTCAAGGCGCGCTTCGGCGATGCGGCCGTGGTGTCGCTCCACAGCGGAATGACCAACCCGCAACGCTTGGCCAGTTGGCTCGCCGCGCACAGCGGCGCCGCGCGGATCGTGCTGGGCACGCGCATGGCGGTGTTCGCGTCGATGCCGATGCTGCGCCTCATCGTGGTCGATGAAGAGCACGACCCCAGCTACAAGCAGCAGGAGGGCGCCCGCTATTCGGCGCGCGACCTGGCGGTGTGGCGCGGCCGGCGCGAAGGGGCCAAGGTCGTGCTGGGGTCAGCGACACCGTCGCTGGAGAGCTGGTACCTGAGCCGCCCGGCCGAAGGCGTCGATCCAGGCGGTCGCTACGTGCGGCTGGACATGCCGTCCCGCATAGATTCCATCGTCGGCCCGGGCGCCTTGCCGACGGTGCGGCTGGTCGACATGAACCTTCAGCCGCCCAAGACCGTGCTCTCCGGCGCCTTGCTGGACGCCATCGGCCAGCGGATCTCGCGCGGCGAGCAGAGCATGGTGTTTCTGAATCGCCGGGGCTATGCACCCGTGCTGGCTTGCGGCGACTGCGGCTGGAAAAGCGAGTGCCCCTACTGCAGCGCACACCGCGTCTTTCACAAGATCGACCGAACGCTGCGCTGCCACCACTGCGGCCTGGCCGAACGCGTGCCGCGCGCCTGCCCGGCCTGCGGCAACTTGGACATTGCGCCGGTCGGCCGCGGAACGGAGCGCCTCGAAGAGCATCTGGCAGAGCTTTTCGCGCCAGTGAAGCGTCCCGACGGCTCGCCGGTGCGCATCGCGCGCATCGATGCGGACAGCACGCGAAAGCAGGGATCGCTGGAGCAGCAACTCGCCGCCGTGCACGCCGGCGACGTCGATGTGCTGGTCGGCACGCAGATGATCGCCAAGGGCCACGATTTCCGGCGCATCACCTTGGTCGCGGCGGTCAATCCCGACGGCGCGCTTTTCTCAAGCGACTTCCGCGCGCCGGAGCGGTTGTTCAGCCTGCTGATGCAATCGGCCGGTCGTGCCGGCCGCGACGCGGCCTACCTCGCCGCGCAAGGCAGCGGCGCGCAAATGTGGATCCAGACCCACCATCCGCAACATCCTCTGTTCGTCGCGCTGCGACAGCACAACTATCCCGCCTTCGCACAGCAGCAACTGGATGAGCGCCGCGCCTCGGGCATGCCGCCCTTTGCCTATCAGGCATTGATTCGCGCCGACGCGCGTTCGCAGGAGATCGCGCAGGCGTTTCTGGCCGCGATGGCTGCCGAATCCGACGGGGTGGAGGGTGCGGACCGCGTCACGCGGTACCCGCCGGTACCACTGACGATCCAGCGCGTCGCCAATGTCGAGCGCGCGCAAATGCTGGTGGAAAGCGCTTCACGCGCGGCGCTTCAAAAGTTCCTGGCGCAGTGCCAGCCCCTGCTCCACCAACTGCGGCAGGCGCCTGTGGGCAAAGGCCTGATCCGCTGGCTGGTGGATGTAGACCCGCAGGCGATCTGAGCCCGCTGGTCACTCCGTCAGGCGCAGGGCACCACCTTGAACTCGACGCGCCGGTCGAGTGCATCGACGGCGTTGTCGGTGCCCGTACCGATGATGTTCTCGCGGAAGCCCTTGCCCTCGGGCGTGGTGCGTCCCGCGAGGTCTGCGGCTTGCGTCGTCAGTTTCTGCTGGATGGCGTTCGCACGATCGAGCGACAGCTTGTCGTTGAATTCCTGCGTGCCGGTGCGGCTGGTGTGGCCCACGATGCGCATGCACACCTTGGCCGCACTGCTGCCACGGGCCAGTTGGCCCATCCACATCGCATACTGGCCGCTGACTGCTGGGTCGGCCCAGAACTCGGTCGTTCCGGGCGTGAACAGGAACTTCACACCGAGTTCCTTGCTGGCAATGCCGTAGGCAACGATTTTTCCGAAGGTCTGCTCGGCTTCAACCATCTTGTTGAGCTTGACCTGGGCGAGGTAGATGCCGCTGAGCACGCGAAGCTGCTCGCCCGCGGGCAGTGCCGCGGCTGCGGAGTACTGCTTCAGGGCGTCTTCATACTTGCCGGCCGCATACGAGGCCGCCGCTTCCTTGACCATCGGCGCCACCGCAATGCGCTCCATGTAATAGGCGTCGGCGTTCTCGCCCGGTGGCGTCTCCGTGGTACGGACATAGCCTGAAATGACCTTGTCCGTGGGAAGGATGGGGCTGTCCTGCTCGGTGGCGACAGGCGTGCCATCCAGGCCATCGTCTCGCGCCAGGGCCGAGGCTTGCGCCGCGACTTTTCCGCTGCGCATTTCGGTCAATGCGAGCTGGATCTTGACTGGCGCACTCGCATTGCCCACTTGGCGCTTCAATGTGCCCGTCAACAGATAGGTCGCCTTGGAGATGCTGGACGGCTCGAAGGGCAATAGCGCGAAGATCCCGGGCTGGGACCCCAGTTGCTCGGACACCAGCATCTGAACCAACTGCGTTGCCTCGGTTTGCTGGCCGCTTCCGGCGTCGATCATGGGATCCACGACGATGCCGCGCGCTGGAAGGAGCTTGCCCAGGGCGCTCGGTTCTGCCTGTGCAAGCAATGACGCGGTGGCTTGTGCGACGGCCTTGTCAAGCGGATACACGGCGGTGGTGGACGTTGCCTTGGGCGCGGCACAGCCGCTCAAGACCAGTCCCAACGCAAGGCCCGAGCTGGCGAGCATGGATTGCAGCCGTCGTCTCGAAGGCTTCTCATTGATCATTTTTTACACTCCCTTTTTAGAAAACTTGCTTCCCCGGCGCGCAGGCCGCCCAGTGAAGCCGATTGAAGAATCTCTCTGCAGCGCGCTTGAACGCCTGCGCTCTTTGCCGGCGCTACCGGTGCGATGGGGGCCGGCGCGACGGCGACGCCGGCGTCCTGCTGCGCCGGCTTCACGGCCCGCTCACGCTCACGCTCACGCGCCGGCGTCGGCGTCGGCGTCGGCGTGCGATGGGACGCTACGGGCACGGAAGGCGGCTCGTCCTGCCGAGGCACTTCCACCGCCTCACGCACGACGCGTGGCTTGGGTCGCCTTGGCGCAGGCGCTGGTTTTGGGGTCGCTGCCGGATCTGGTTCCGCGACGGGCGCAGGCGCAGGTGCTCTCGTCGGCGTCGGCGTCGGCGTCGGCGTTGGCGTTGGCGTTGGCGTTGGCGTTGGCGTTGGCGTTGGCGCTGGCGCGGTTGGCGTCGGTACTGCCACAGTTGCGGTTGGCGTTTGCGCCGGTTCCGGAGGCGAAACAACAGTCGGTGAGGGCGCCGGACTTGGTGAGGAAGCTGAAATATCCGACGGCGTCGGCAACGCACTTGGCGTCTCCACACTGCCCGGCACGGTCGACCTGGAGCCGGCCGACGGCGTGTCGCCCCCAAACTGCTGAAAGCCGATGGCCGCCAGCCCAAGTGCGACCACGCCCGCGACCAACGCAAGCACCCCGGTCCGACGCGCCTTGGGCTCCTTCAAGACAATCGGCCGCTCCAGGACAAAAGGCGGCGGGGTCTGGCTCTTCGGCGCTTCGGCCACGACCGCCGGCGCGGCTGCAGCCGACGTTGGTGCCTCGACCCACTTCCCGGTCAGGCGTTCCAGGAATTCCGCCGTGCCTTGCGGTCTCGCTTCCGGCCGCAGCGCCAGCGCCGAATCGATCGCCGCCAGGAACGCCGGGGTGTAGCGGCCGCTCGCGAGCGTGAACAGCGGCACGAGGCGATCGTCGGCGAGTCGGTCCACCGACGGCGTGGGCACATGCCCGGCCACCGCGGCGTAGACCATGG
Source organism: Variovorax brevis (assembly GCF_030317105.1). Taxonomy (GTDB): domain Bacteria; phylum Pseudomonadota; class Gammaproteobacteria; order Burkholderiales; family Burkholderiaceae_C; genus Variovorax; species Variovorax brevis. Next base: position 40,342 of record NZ_JASZYG010000021.1, on the reverse strand, counting down.
CCGCCAAGGCATAAAGATCGGTCCACGGACCGGGCTTCAGCGAGTCGTCCTGCGAATACTGCTCGATGGGCGCAAAGCCCGGATTGAGCAGCGGCCCGGCTTCTTGCGCCACGATTCCGAGTACGCGTCGCCCTCCGCCCAAGTCCATCAGCAAGGGGCCATCGTCGGTCAGGAGGATGTTGTCAGGCGCCAGGTCACCGTGAACGCGACCCGCCGCATGCATCGAGGACAAGACGTCGAGCAGCGGGCGCAGGAGGCGCAACAACTCGTCCTCGTCCGGCGCCCGTCCCAACTCCTCGAAAGCCCGCGCAAGCGTCGATCCATGGACAAATGGCATGGACAGGTACGCCGTGCCATTGCCTTCCCAGGTCAGCAGTCCCCGCACCACCGCGGGATGCTCGAAGCGCGACAGCATGCGCGCCTCGTCGATGAAGCCCCGCAGGCCGACGTCAAAGCTTTCCTGATGGCGCGGCGACTTGGGGACGACGGAGGTCGACAGCGGATCGCGCGCCGCCACGCTCGCGGGGAGATATTCCTTGATCGCGACGTGTTCGAGAAAGTCGTCGTACGCGAAGTAGACCGTGCCCAGTCGCCCCTCGCCGATCACGCCGATGACTTCATAGCCACCCAGGCGCGTGCCTTCGGGCAATGCGGACGCACCCAAGCGGGGGCCGCCAACGGCGTCCTTTTCCGGCGCGACAAGGCGCGACTCTTCTTCAACGCGAACTTCCGTCGCTTGCATGTAACTCCCTGATACCTCGCTCGACTCTAGCAGGGCATGAGTACCAAAGTACCAGGCTTAGTTCACGCAGATGCGATCAATTTCTCACGCTCCATTCGGCCTCGCTTGTACGCAGTGCGTTGAAAATTGAAGTTCGCCCTATAGCGTTTGGAAGACGTTGCGGCTATCGTGTGCAACCACATGAGCACGCCTCCGCGCCGCTTTCTGTTCCGTTTGGCCCTTGTCGCCTGTCTGGGGTTCGGCGCAGCCGCGCAAGCACAGGCTCCCGCACCCGACGCGGCCGCGCAGGCGGCCACCCTGCAGGCCAAATTCCAGTCACTCCAGTCTGCACTGGCGAACAACCCCTTCAAGCGCAAGCTCGCGCTCGAATCCACCGAAACCTCCGGCAAGCTTGCCGGCGACATCTACGCCGTCGTGGAGCACCCGTTCGACCAGGTGAGCGCGGGCCTCAAGACGGCGCCGAGCTGGTGTGAAGTGCTGATGCTGCACCTCAACACCAAGAACTGCCAGGTGCAGGGCGCCGGTGCGAGCCCGATGCTGGCGGTGGCGCTGGGGCGCAAGTTCGACCAGCCGATGTCGGATGCGCAGGTCGTCAAGTTCAACTTCCGTCAGGCCACGGTGTCGCCCGAATACCTGGACGTTCGGCTCGGTGCCGACGAAGGCCCGCTGTCGACGCGCGACTATCGAATCGAACTGACCGCGACGCCCATTCCCAACAACCAGACCTTCATCCACCTGAGCTATTCGTACGCCTACGGGACGGCGGCCCGGCTGGCGATGCAGGCTTATCTCGCCACCATCGGCAGCGACAAGGTGGGATTCACGGCCACCGGACGGGATGGCCAAGGCAAGCCGCAATACATCGGCGGCGTGCGCGGCGTGGTCGAGCGCAACACCATGCGCTACTACCTGGCGATTGATTCATACCTGGACGCGCCGGCGCCGGCCGATCTGGACAAACGCCTGGCCGCCTGGTTCGACGGGACCGAGCAGTACGCACTGCAGTTGCACGAAGTCGATCGCGCGGACTACATCACCATGAAGCACAACGAATTCAAGCGCATGAAGGGCGGCTCCTGAGCCCCTTCAGTGCCGCGCCCCATGACTGCGCGTCAGCGAACGGTCATGGGTTGCTTGGCCATCTGCACGTAGCGCAGTTCGTTGCCGGAGCGTCGGCGGCGCGCCGTTGTTCCTGGCCAGGCAAACAAGCCCAGACCCAATGCGGATGCCGTGAGCGCCAAACCGGCGCCCAGCGCATGGACATGCCACAGCCAACCCATGGTGCAACACCAAAGCAGCCAAAGCGCGACGCGAAAGACAGTCGTCATCGAAATGCTCCCGTTATGTCCGCTACTCTAAGCCAGATTGAAAACAGAAGAACTAGCCAGACGGCGTACGGAGACCTGACCAGGTGTGGGGAACCTCCGTCAGGCGCAAGATTCTGAAAAACTGATTGACGCCACGCCTGCAGATTGCAAGCTATGCGAAGTGATTGCGCACAACGGTTCGGGACCCAAAAGGGAACGCCATGAAAACGCTGAATCGCCTTTCGTTGATCTTGGCCCTCGCCTGCGGCGCCGCGGCAGCATCCCATGCGGCTGAACTCACCCTGGAAGGCAATCGCCTGCTGGTCCAGGGCATGCTGGACGGCAGTGCGGCGCAAACCTTTGTCGAACACCTGAACACCGGGAAGGTGCAAACGGTCGTCTTCGAAGACTCGCTCGGAGGCACGGCGGAAGCGGCCGGCCTCTATGCACAGGCCATTCGCGCCACGGGTGTGAACACGGAAGTCCGCGGCCAGTGCTATGCCGCTTGTGCCTATGCCTTCCTGGCGGGCAAGGACCATCGCTTCGGGCGGGGCCCGCAGGTCAACGTGCTGCTGATTCCCGTGGGCGCGCGGCCCAAGGCGAGCGAACTGACCGATCGCTGGCGCGGCGACGAAGCGCAAAAGACGCTGGCCGAATTCACCACCACGCTCAACAGCAGCAATGCGCCGCAGGCCACGACAGCGAGTGCTGGCTCTGATGAATCACCGCCGGTGGACGCGGGCCCTGTCGCGGTGTCCACGGCCGGCCCCAAGGAAAAATGGCAACCCGAACACGGCGTCGTGTTCATGGCCACACCTACGCTGTTTGGCCGGGTCTACAACACCTATTACTGCGACGGCACGCAGGGCCGCGACGTTTCCCGGTGCGAACTCCTGTCCGACGCCGATCCCCGCAAGCTTGGCGTGCTGACGCAATAGTTGCTCAGCGCAGGCGCGCGGTCTGCTCCACGACCAGCGGAAAGCTGAAGAAGGCCGCCACCGTCGTCCACAGAATGATGCGGGCAATGCGCCCGTTGTCGGCGCCAAAGCGTTCGGCCAGCATCGAGACGTTGCTCGCACTCGGCAGCGCCGCGACCAGCACCAGCGCCACGCAGGCCGGCAGCCCCAGCGGCAAGCCCAGCGCGCGCGCCGACAAGGCCACCCCGAGCACCAGCACGGGATGCGCCAGCAACTTGACCAGGACAACGGGCAGCACGTCCCCCACGCGCGCACGGCCCCGCGCTTCATGCGCGAGCATCGCGGAGCGCGCCAGCACGGCGCCGATGGTGAACAGGGCCGCGGGCGATGCCGCGTCGGCCAGCATGGCAATGGTGCGGTCGATCGGCCCCGGCAGCTTGTATTGCGTCGCGGAAGCGAGCGCGCCGAGCAGGATCGACCACGGCAAGGGGTTGAGGAGCATGCCCGTGAGCGCACGGCGCACCGCTTGCGCCACACCGCCCGAGCCCGCGCTGTCCAGCCGCGAGAGTGCGATGCACACCGAGGACGTCACCACCATGTCGAAGGCGATCGTGATGATGACTGGCCCGGCCGACTGCGCGCCGAGAATGGCCGTGAGCAGGGGCACGCCCATGAACCCCGTGTTGGGAAAGGCCGCCACCAGCGCGCCAAAGGACGCGTCGTTCCACCCGATGCGCGCATTGCGGGTGAACGCAACGACCAAGCCCACCAGCGACAGCGCGCAAAGCCCCCATACCAAGGCCACGCTGCCGTCGAGCAACTGCCCGATGGGGGTGCTCGCCCCAAAGCGGTACAGCATGCATGGCAGTGCGAAATACAGGACGAAGGCGTTGAGGCCGGGAATGGCCTCCAGCGGAAGTATGCGCACACGTGCGGCGGCATACCCGGCGGCAATCAGCGCGAAAAAGGGAACGGTAACAAGAAAGATGGGCAGCACTGGCGGGGAATTGTCGCCGCGTCCTACGGCATCGGGGCAATTGGGAGGGGGACCCCCCGTATGATCACCCGCTTCCCCGCTGTTTCGCCTCGCGCCGCCCCTGTTTTTTTGAATGTCTGCCGGTCTCAATCTTTCGCAACTGGAAGCTGTCAACTACCTCAACGGACCCTGCCTGGTTCTGGCAGGTGCGGGCTCCGGCAAAACGCGCGTCATCACGCACAAGATCGCCCGGCTGATCCAGGCCGGCCTTGAGCCCAAGCGCATCGCGGCCATCACCTTCACGAACAAGGCGGCGGCGGAAATGCGCGAGCGCGCCAAGGGATTGATCGGGCGCGACGCCAAGCACGTGGTGGTGTGCACCTTTCACGCACTGGGCGTGCGCATGATGCGCGAAGACGGGGCGGTGCTCGGCCTGAAGCCCGCATTCAGCATCCTCGACGCAGATGACGTCACCAAGATCCTGAAAGACGCTGGCGGCACGACCGACGCGGCCACTGCGCGCATCTGGCAGTGGACGATCAGCAAGTGGAAGAACATGGGCCTGAATTCCGAACAGGCCGAAGCGCAGGCGGCGGACGACAACGAACGCATCATCGCGCGCATCATGGCGCGCTATGAAGAGCGGCTGACGGCCTACCAGAGCGTGGACTTCGACGACTTGATCGGCATGCCGCTCAAGCTGTTGAAAGACCATGATCAGGTGCGCGCGAAATGGCAGGCCGCGCTCGGCCATGTGCTGGTCGACGAATACCAGGACACCAACGCCACGCAGTACGAAGTGCTCAAGGCCATCGTGGGCACGCGCGGCCACTTCACGGCTGTGGGCGACGACGACCAGTCGATCTACGGCTGGCGCGGCGCCACGCTGGACAACCTGAAAAAGTTGCCCGTCGACTACCCCACCCTCAAGGTCGTCAAGCTCGAGCAGAACTACCGGAGCACCAGCGCCATCCTGCGTGCGGCCAACAACGTGATCGGGCCGAACCCGAAGCTCTTTCCCAAGACACTGTTCAGCGAACTGGGCGAAGGCGAGCCGGTGCGGGTGGTCGATGCGGACACCGAAGTGCATGAAGCCGAGCGCGCCGTGGCGCGCATCGTCAGCCTGCGCGAAACCTCGCAGCACAAGGAATTTCGCGACTTCGCGATCCTCTACCGCGCCAATCACCAGGCGCGCGTGTTCGAACAGGCTTTGCGCAAGGCGCAGGTGCCCTACAAGGTCTCCGGCGGACAGAGCTTCTTCGACCGCGCCGAGATCAAGGACCTGTGCGGCTGGTTTCGCCTGTGGGTCAACAACGACGACGACCCGGCCTTCCTGCGGGCAATCACCACGCCCAAGCGCGGCATCGGCCACACCACGCTGCAAAGCCTGGGCGTGTTCGCCACGCAATACAAGCTGAGCCTCTTTGAAGCGCTCTTCAGCCACTCGCTGCCCAGCGTGATACCCAAGCGCGCGCTCGAGGGCCTGAACGAGTTCGGCCGCTACATCAACTACCTCGAATACAGCGCCAAGCGCACCGAAGGCGCCGAGAACGCGCGCACTTTCCTGAACAACTGGCTCAAGGAAATCGAGTACGAGAAGCACCTGTACGACGGTGAAGAGAGCGAGACGGCCGCTGCCAGCCGCTGGACCAACGTGATGGAGTTCTGCGACTGGATGGCGCAACGCTGCGGCGGCCAGATCGACGACGCATCGGGCGCCAACACCGTCAGCGAAACCAAGAACCTGCTGGAAGTGGCGCAGACGATTTCGCTGCTCTCCACCATCAGCGAACGCGAGCAGGACCAGAACGTCGTCACGCTGTCGACACTGCATGCCTCCAAGGGTCTCGAATGGCCGCACGTGATGCTGATCGGTGCCAACGAAGGCCTGTTGCCCTTCAAGCTCGACGATGACGAGGGCCGCCAGGAAAAGGTGGCCGAGAGCGTCACCGAGCGCCTGCAGGAAGAGCGACGCCTCATGTACGTGGGCATCACGCGGGCTCAGCGAAGCCTGGCCGTGAGCTGGACGCGCAAGCGCAAGAAGGGCCGTGAGATGGTGGCGGCGCAGCCCAGCCGCTTCATCGCCGAGATGGGCCTGGACAAGACCACCGTGAAAGAAGATCCGCGCGAGAAACTCAAGGCACTGCGCGCCGAGTTCGCCAAACGCGCAGCCGACACCGCCGCTGCGGCCGCGGCAGCGCCCACCACCCCATGAAGGCCACGCGGATTTCCCTGGCGCTGGTCATGGCGTGGCTGCTTGCCGTGTCCGCTTGCGCCCAGATCGCGGCGCCCAAGCCGCCCGCCGCCGATTGCCCGGCGAGCGCAAAAGACCTGCCGATGCAGGCGCTCTACGGCACTTGGGACGCGACCTTCGACGGCGTCCCCGGCATTGCAACGGTGGTGCTCGAAAAGCATCCCGACTACGACGGCGTGCGCGGCACCATCCAGCGCGCCGGAAAGCCCCCTGCCCGATTGGCAGGCGATATCGATACCGATGGATTGCTCGCCCTGGACGAATCGCAGGACGGACAAAGCATCGACGCAAGCTGGTCCGGCGACACGACGCCGGGCACTTGCGGGAAGGAATTCAAAGGCACATGGAGAAAAGCCTCCGACGACAGCACGCGTCCCTTCGTGCTTCGCAAGACGGGTCAGTGGAATTGACGTGGCGCGCGCCTGCGCGTGGCGTCGCCCTCTCGACAGGACTGGCCCTTGCGGTTCTTGCCTGCCAGGCGCAGGCGCAAACGACACTCAAGCCCGCCAGTCCATTGGCGGACGACCAGCTGACCTGGCAACAGTGCCAGCGCCTGGCCGACAACAAGGACGCACGCCTGGCATGCTTCGACCGCTGGGCGCAGCAGCAAACGCTGCCAGCTTCGGCAGTGCCACCCGCGCCGCCGGCACTCGCATCGACGCATCCCGACGACAAGCCGGCGCCGCCCGTTGATGCCAGCATCCCGGCCACGCGCGTGGTCTCCGTCGCGACGGACGAGGGCTGCCGCGACCAGCAGTACTCCACCCTTTCAAGATTCTGGGAGCTCGAAGCCGGGACCAATTGCGGCACCTTCGGCCTGCGCGGCTATCGCCCGCTCGACATCTCCTTTGGCGCGGCAACCGAAAAGCCGCAGGTGCCCACCTCGCCGTCGCCGAACCATACGGGTACGCCGGTGGACTACCAGTCCAACGAGATGCGACTGAACCTTTCGCTGCGCACCAAGGTCGCGGAGGGCCTCCTCACGCGCGGCGAGTCGCGCATGGATTCGCTGTGGTTCGGCTATTCGCTGCAGTCGACATGGCAAGTGTTCAACGGCGCGCTGTCGCGCCCGTTCCGTACGACGGACCACGAGCCCGAGATGATGTACGTCTACCCCACCGACATCCAGCTGCCCGGCGGCTGGCGCTGGCGTTATGCGGGTGCGGGCATTGCGCACCAGTCCAACGGGCAGAGCCTGCCGCTGTCGCGCAGCTGGAACCGCGTCTACCTGATGGGCGGCGTCGAACTGGAGGACCGCTTCCACATCACGGCGCGCGTCTGGAAGCGCATCGAAGAGGACCCGGAGAAAGACGACAACCCGGACATCGTCGACTACATCGGCAAGGCCGAAATTGCCGGATGGTGGAACGTTGACGAGAGGAACTCGGTCGGCCTCACCGTGCGCGCCTTCGGCAAGGGCTCTCAGCGGCTCGAATGGCTGCGGGCCCTCGGCCCGGCCAAGAGCAACCTGCGCTTCCACATGCAGCTGTTCAACGGCTACGGCGACACACTGATCGACTACAACCGCAACCGCACGGTGCTGAGCGTCGGCCTGAGCCTTGTGGATTTCTAAACGGCCGCAGGACGCGTGGCGCCTCGCGTGTTGAGGTACACCGAATAAAGCGAAGTCGTGCCGCAGATGAACAGGCGATTGAGCTTGGGGCCGCCGAAGCAGACGTTGGCCACGACCTCGGGCACCTTGATCTTTCCGATGAGGTCCCCTTCAGGGGTGTAGCAGTGCACGCCGTCGAAGGCGCTCGTCCATAGGTTGCCGTGCACGTCGATGCGAAAGCCGTCGAACAGCCCGGCGGTGCACTCGGCAAAGACTTCGCCGCCGCTCACGCTGCGGCCATCGGCGCCCACGCGGAAGCGGCGGATGTGATGCGGGCCGTTGGGCACGTGCGTCTCGCCGGTGTCCGCCACGTACAGCAGGCTTTCGTCCGGTGAAAACGCCAGTCCGTTGGGCTGCACGAATCCGCTGGAAACGCGCGTCACCACGCTCAGGTCGGGCTCGATGCAGTAGACGCACTGGTCGCCGATTTCGTTGGGCGATGCGTCGCCTTCGTAGTCGCTGTCGATGCCGTAGCTCGGGTCGCTGAACCAGATGCTGCCATCGGACTTCACCACCACATCGTTGGGCGAGTTGAATCGCTTGCCCTCGAAGTGCGAAGCCAGCACGGTGCGCTTGCCGTCAAAGCCGACCCGCGACACACAGCGCCCGCGGTGCTCGCACGACACCAGCCGGCCCTCGCGGTCCACCGTGTGGCCGTTGGTGTTCATCGCCGGCTGGCGGAACACCGAAACCGATCCATCGGTTTCGTCCCAGCGCATCATGCGGTCGTTGGGAATGTCGGACCACACCAGGTAGCGCCCCGCCGCAAACCACGCCGGCCCTTCGGCCCAGCGGCAGCCCGTGAAGAGCTTTTCGAGGTGCACATTGCCAAAGGCGTACTTGCGAAAGCGATCGTCGATCACTTCGAAGCTCGGGGTGAGGTCAAGGGCCATCGAAGCGCTCCTTTCAGGTCTTGTTGTTGGATGTCTTGTGTCTATTGCGAATGCCGCTGGCCGCGCCCGTACACCAGCAACATCGCGATGATCACGACGCCATAGGTGACCTGCCTGCCCATCTCCGGAATTTGCATCACCGAGAGGATGGATTGCAACAGCGTGATGAGCATGACACCCACCACAGTGCCCAGGTACGAGCCGCGCCCGCCGAGGATGTTGGTGCCCCCCAGCACCACCGCCGCAATGGCGGGCAGCAGATAGGCGTCGCCCATCGCCTGGTAGGCCTTGGTGGAGTAGCCCGTCAGCAGCACGCCCGCCGCCGCCGAACAGGCGCCGGCAATGGTGAAGCACAGCAGCGTGACCCAGCGCGTGTTGATGCCCGACAGGTAAGCCGCGCGCTCCCGGTTGCCGACCGCGTAGATCGCGCGGCCCAGCGTGCTGCGGTGGAGCATGAACATGGTGAGGCCGCCGATCACGGCCCACACCAGAAGCGCGTTGGGAATGCCGAAGAACGAACGCCCCGTGGCAATGAGGTGCATGGCCGCCGTCGAACGGTCTTGCGGCGCGAAGCCGCCGGTCTGCACCACGATCAGCCCCTGCGCCACCGCGTTGATTCCCAGCGTGAAGATCATCGACGGCACGCGAAGATAAGCCACGCCGATGCCATTGACCGCGCCCAGCACGCATCCGCAGAAGATGCCGAAGGGAATGGCCAGCATCTCGCCAGTCTGCCCCCACCAACCGGCAGCGGCGGCCGACATCACGCCACCCACGGTGACGATCCACGGCACCGACAGGTCGATGCCGCCCAGCAGGATCACCAGCATCGCGCCCGTCGCCACGATGCCGAGGAAGGATGCGATCTGCAATTGCAGCAGCAGGTATTCCGCCGAGAGAAAGTTCTTCGAATAAAGGCTGCCGATGAGCAGCAGCGCGACGGTGCAGGCCGCCGCGGCAATCACCGGCAACTGGCCGGAGCGCTTCAATCGAAGGGCGAGCTCCGTCACTTGAACAGGTCCAGTCGATTGCTGACCTTGAGCAACTGCAGCGCGCCCAGGCTCACGGCCGTGAGAAGAATGACGCCCTGGAACAGTGGCTGCCACAGCGGCTCGAGGTCGAAGACAAAGAGCAGGTCGCCGATGGTGCGCAGCACCAGCGCGCCGAACACCGAGCCGATGGCGCTGCCCGCACCACCTGCCAGCGACGTCCCGCCGATGACCACTGCGGCAATCGAGTTGAGCGTGTACACACCCCCGATGGCCGACGAGGCCTCGCCTGAGTAGGTCACGAAAGTCAGCAGCAGCCCGCCGATGGCCGCGAGCAATCCGGCCAGCGTGTACGTGACGAGCTTGGTGCGCCCGATGTTCACACCCGACATGTAGGCCGCCCCCTCGGCCGAGCCGATGGCCAGTGCCGCGCGACCGATGGCCGAGCGCCGGTAGGGCACCCAGACCAGCAGCACCACCGCCAGCAAGACCACCAGCATCGTCGGCACGCCGCCGGGCAACGCGCCGGTCAGGGCATCCGCGAGGCCGGCGTACACGTCGCCGCCCGGCACTGGCCGCAAGCCCAGCGCGATGCCGAAGTAAATCGTGCCCGTCGCCAGTGTCGTGATGATCGGCTGCAACCTGCCGTAGACGATGATCGCGCCGTTGATCCAGCCGCACAGCGCACCCACGCCCAGCACCACGACCACACCCACCGCCGCCTGCAAGGGCGTGCCCACGACGAGGTGCGAGGCCAGGCAGTTGGCCAGCACGAACACCATGCCCACCGACAGGTCGATGCCCGAGGTCAGCACCGGCAAGGTCTGCGCCATGGCGACGATGGCGAGCAGCACGCCCTTGTTGGTCGCGGTCGTGAGCACAGGAACGGTCCAGCCCGATTGATGCTTGGTGATGTAGAGCGCGAAGATCAGGACGAACATCGCGAACGCGGCGTAGGCACCGCGGTGTTCGCGCAGATGGAAGCGCCAGTCGGACATCAGTGCACCGCCTCCGTCGTGAGATTGAGCGCGCTGGACACCAGCGCGTGCTCGGTCAGTTCGGCGCCGGCCAGCCAGCGCACGATGCGGCCGTCGAAGAACACGGCCACGCGGTCGCAGCAGCCGATGAGTTCTGCATAGTCGGTCGAATAGAGCAGCACCGCCGCGCCCTCGTCCGCGAGGCGGCGCAGCAGCACGTACATCTCCTGCTTGGTGCCGACGTCGATGCCGCGCGTCGGGTCGCTCAGCAGGATGATGCGCGGCGTGTTCATCAGCCACTTGGCGATGACCACCTTCTGCTGGTTGCCGCCCGACAGCGTGCCCACCGCATCGCTCAACTCCGGCGCCTTGATGGAGAGCTTGCGCACCATGTCGCCGGTGGCCTTGTCTTCCTCGGACGCGATGACGACACCGGCGCGGCTCAGGCGCTCCAGCGCGGCAAAGCTCAGGTTGTCGCGCACGGACATGGGCAGCATCAGGCCGTCGGTCTTGCGGTCTTCGGGCACCAAAGCGATGCCGATGTCCTCGCGCTTGGCCATGCGGGGGCTCTTCACGCTGACGGGCTTGCCGTCCAGGCGCACCTCCCCGCTCACGCCGCGCAGCACGCCAAACAGCGCCAGGAAGAATTCGCGCTGGCCTTGGCCGTCGAGCCCGCCGAGGCCGACGATCTCGCCGGGGCGCGCCACCAGTTCGATGTCATGCAGCCGGCCATTCCACGACAGGCCGCGCACGTCGAGCGACGGCGCGGCCGTTTCGGTGGCGGGTCGCGGCGGTGGCTTGGGCGGAAACGCGTGCGCAATGTCGCGCCCGATCATCATCTCCACGGTCTGCGCGTCGGTCCTGGTGCCGGCCTGGAAGGTCGCCACGTGCTGGCCATTGCGGAACACCGAGCAGTCGTCCGCCAGGTCCGCAATCTCCTTCATGCGGTGCGAGATGTAGACGATGGCCAGGCCTTCGCTGCGCAGGCGCTTGAGCAGCGTGTAGACGCGCTCCACGTCGGCGGCGGTGAGGGCGGAAGTGGCTTCGTCGAGGATCAGGATCTTGGGCTCCCGCGCCAGCGCCTTTGCGATCTCGACCATCTGCCGCCGGGAGAGCGACAGGCTCCCCACCGGCGCCAGCGGATGAATGCCTTCGGCGCCCGCCCGCGCGAGTGCCGCCTCGGCGATGCGCCGCTGCGCCTTGCGGTCGATCAGGCCGAACCTGCGCGGCGGATTGGTGATGCAGATGTTGTCCGCCACGCTCAGGTCCGGCATCAGCGACAGCTCCTGGAAGATGCACGCGATGCCGGCCGAGACGGCCTCCTGCGGATGCGCGAAGCGGCGCTCCGTTCCCTCCAGCACGATGCGGCCCTCGTCCGGCTGCACCACGCCGGCCATCATCTTGATGAGCGTCGACTTGCCCGCGCCGTTCTCGCCGAGCAGCGCGTGGATGCGCCCCGGCGCGCAGGCGAACTTCGCGCGCTCCAATGCGCGCACGCCGCCATAGCGCTTGGAGACGTCGACCAGTTGGAGGATGGGATCCAAATCGCGTTGCGTCAGTTGTTCTTCTCGTCCTTCGACATGATGTCGGTGGCCTTGAGGTTTACACCGCAGGGCGGGAAATCATTGGTCGTGAAGAAGTTGTCCGTCAGGTCCGGGAAGTAGTTTTCGCCCGCCTTGAAGTTCGGATGCGTCGCCGTGGGGATCGGCACTGAAATCAACTGCGGCATCACCTTGCCTTGCAGCGCCGCGACGGCCGCCTTCATCGAGATCGCCACCAGGCCCGGCGACTGTCCGAGCGAGGTGCACAGCAACCCGTCCTTGGCGCGCTCGGCGCACAGCTTGCGGAAGCCGTTCTCCGCCTCGCCAGCCACCGGAATCATCTTGTGCTTGGCATCGATCAGCGCGCGCACCGCGCCGGTGGAGCCGCCCTGCACGAACATGCCGTCGAAGTTCTTGTGCACCGCGACCGCATCGGCCACCGCCTTCTGCGCCGTGCCGTCGTCCCAGTTGCCGACCACTTCCACCACCTCGAACTTGTTGCCCGGTGCCTCGACCACCTTGCGGAAGCCCAAGTGCCGATCGCGGTCCACCGAGTTGCCCGGCACGCCGCGCACCTCGATCAGCTTGCCGCTCTTGCTCGGGATGTTCTTGACCAGCCAATCGCCGGAGAGCGTGCCCATCGCCGTCTGGTCCTCGTTGACCATCATCACTTCCGTGCTGTCGAGCACGTTGTCGAAGGGCACCACCACCACGCCCGCCGCATTGGCGCGCTTGATGACGGGCGCGAAGGCCGTCGGGTTCACCGCAATGGTGACGATGGCGTCATAGCCCGAGTTGATGAAGTTGTCGATGGCCGCGATCTGCGCCGCCACGTCCGTGCCGGTCGAGACGATCTTGAACTCCTTGATGTTCTCCTTCATCTCCGGCGTGGCCGCATAGGCCTTGGCCATTTTGATCATCTGGATGCGCCAGGTGTTGCCGACGAAGCCGTTGGCCAGCGCGATGCGGTACGGCCCCTTCTTGGCGGGCCACTGGAAGTACTTGGTGCTGGCGTCCCACGGCTTGAAGCACGAGGGGTTTTCGCCGGGGCCGCTGACCACATTCGGCCCCGCGGCGATGACGGCGGTGGAGGCGACCAGCGCCGCTGCGGCGGCGACAAGGCGAGTGCGAAAGTTCATTGCTGTCTCCTGTTGTTGGATTTGAGGCCCGATGAACGTGACCTGCCAACGGGCCGGAACCGGAACAATGCTGCGCGCGCACCTGCACTGCGCTGGTGAAGGTTGCACGATCATCATACAAATTCACAGTCTTGCGACTGGCTCGGGAATTACCCTCGGCACGCCCCCGAACTGCAAAGAGTTACCTCTTTTCCCCGGAAGCCCTACCATCGCGCACCAAACAAAATCTCGTCGAGGAGCTTCCATGGGCAAGTCGGTTGCAGTGCTGGGCGGGGGGATCGGCGGCTTGACGGCCGCGCATGAACTGCTCGAGCGGGGCTTCGAAGTCACCGTGTACGAGCTCAAGAAGATTCCGGGCGGCAAGTCGCGCACCATTCCTGCCACGGACACCGGCAAGGGCGGTCGGCCCGACCTGCCGGGCGAACACGGCTTTCGCTTCATTCCCGCGTTTTATCGGCACCTGCCCGACTCGATGAAGCGCATCCCATTCGGAAAAGCCACCTGCTACGACAACCTGACGGCGACGAGCCGCATCGAGATTGCGCAGTTCGCCGGCGACCCGGTGATCACGCCTTCGCGCTTTCCACGCTCGCTGACCGACGTGCTGCTGATCCTCAAGGACGCCTTCGACACCAAGATCGGCTTGAAACCCGGCGAGATCGAGTTCTTTGCCGACCGCTTGTGGCAGGTGATGACCTCGTGCGACGAGCGTCGGCTGCACGAGCTTGAGAAGGTGTCGTGGTGGGAATTTGTCGGTGCCGGGAGCCGCTCGCTGGCGTATCAAAAGTTTCTTGCGGAGGGCCTGTCGCGCTCGCTGGTGGCGGCGAATGCACGGGTGGGCAGCGCCCGCACCATCGGGCAGGTGCAGGTTCACCTGTTGTTCGGCGAGTTCGACTTCGCTGCCGGCAGCACCGATCGCGTGCTCGACGGGCCGACCAGTCCGCAACTGCTGGAGCCGTGGATCGCCTGCATCGAGAAATTGGGCGGCACCTACCTGACCCAGCGCCGCGTCCATTCAATCGACTGCGCCAATGGCCGCGTCACCGGCGCGCAGGTGGAAGACCTGAGCTCCGGCACGATCACGCAGGTCGTCGCCGACTACTACGTCTGCGCCATGCCCGTCGAGGTGATGGGCCCGTTGGTGAGCGACGCGATGGTGGCGGCCGATCCGGCGCTGGCCACCATCCGCGAGATCTCGCCGCAGGTGCGGTGGATGAACGGCATCCAGTTCTTCCTGAAAACCGACGTGCCGGTGATTCACGGCCACGTGCTCTACGTGGATTCGCCGTGGGCCATCACGTCGATCTCGGAGGCGCAGTTCTGGAAAGGCATCGACCTGCGCAACTACGGCGACGGCACGGTGAACGGCATCCTGTCGGTCGACATTTCGGATTGGCAAACCGCCGGCAAATTCATCCCGCAGCCCGCGCAAGACCTGGATCCCGACAAGATCGCTGATGAGGTGTGGCAGGAACTGAAGCTGGCCCTCAACCGCGACGGCCATGTGCTCCTGCGCGATGAGGACAAGGTGGGCTGGTTCCTGGACACCGACATCGAAGACCCCAACCCGCTCAGGCCGCACAAGGACATCAACCTCGAGCCCCTGTTCATCAACTCGCCCGACAGCTGGGCCAAGCGGCCGCAGGCCGGCACCGCCATCGAGAACCTGGTACTCGCCTCGGACTACGTGCAGACCAACGCCGACTTGGCCTGCATGGACTCAGCCAACGAGGCCGCGCGCCGCGCCGTCAACGCCATTCTCGACCGCACCGGATCGACCGAGGCGCGCTGCACGATCTGGGACATGGGCATGCCCGAAATGTTCGCGCCCTTCCGGCTGCATGACCAGCAGCGCTGGGACGAAGGCAAGCCTTGGGACGGCGGGCTGTTCAGCGGCGTGCCGGGGAAGGCCGGTTGGGCGGAGTTGTCCGCTGGTATCGCGCAGCACGTACTCGACGTTGACGCGCCGGGCGCCGCACCCACCGGCATCCCGCCCGTCAACGCCGGTGTGATCACGCTCGCCGATGACGCAGGTCATATCGACCAATACCGCAATGCCTCGCACGTCTTCTGGTACACCGAGTGGTGGTACTTCAACTGGGTCGATCCGAAGACGCGCAAGTCAGGGATGGTGACCTTTTCGTGCTTCAACCCGACCGATGTCGACCTGGTGGGCGCGGTCAACCTCAACGCGGCCGTCTTCGGCGAGAGCGGCAACGACGTGACGGTGAAGATGGACTACCACGGCCTCTCGGAATTCTGGGCGTCGTCCGAGCGCGCCGACGTCACGCTGGCCGGCAACACGCTGCGCGCGATCGACGCCAACACCTACGAAATCAAGGCGACGTCCGACGACGGCACCGTTGCGATGTCGCTGGTCTACACGCAAGCCGACGCGCCGCAGATCCTCGCCAGCAACGTGCAGGGCGGCAAGCCGTGGGAGATCAGTTCGTGGCTCGCCTACATGCCGTCGGCCCGCGTGAACGGATGGGTCACGGTCAATGGCGAGCGCATCGACCTGGTCGATGCCACCGGCTACCACGACCACGACTGGGGCATCTGGTTCCTGCCCGGAAACGTGTGGGCCTGGGCGGCGTTCTCCGATCCTTCGCGCGAGATCGCCTTCGACGTCGGCCTGCATGCGGCCTTCCAGAAGTCGGTCGCCTATTTCCGACATGGCGACTTGCGGCTGCGCTTTCCGCAGGACTCCTTCGTCTCGGCCTTCTCGGATTGGGAGCGGTGGAAGATCGTCTTCAAGTACCCGAAGACCGTCACGTTCTCGGCGGTGGACGACACCAAGGAATACAAGGTCGAGATGAGCTGGAAAGTCACCGGCACCGCCACGCTGTGGAAGTATCCGTTGATCGTGTTCGAGCAGGCCGCGCAGTTCCAGGGGCGCCTCTTGAAAAAGTCGGGCGACGACTGGGTTGATGTGGTCGACTTCGATGTGCTCGGCTTCTGCGAATACACGAGCGAGTGGGACGGCACCGGCCCCACCTGAAGGGCCACTACTTGCGCGACATCTGCAGCACGCCGGTCCACTCGGGGCCGGGCGCCTGCGCCAGCAGTTCGTCGCAGCGATTCCGAAAGGCCAGCGCGGCGCCGTCCTGCGGGCACGCCTTCACCGCCGCGTCGAAGCCCGCGCGCGCATCGGCCCACTCGCGCGCATGGAAGGCCTCACAGGCGTTGCGATAGCGCTCCAGCGTGGCAGCCTTGGCGTCGCGAATCGCCGGCGGATCGGCATCGAACACTTCGTGCACCAGCACCGGTTCCGCGCGCCCCACCAGCACCACGCGACCCACGGGACGCGTGAGGCAGGCGCCCGGCCGCGCCAGGCCGCGCACCGTCTCGTCGCCCGCGAGCAGCGGTACACCCAGTTGCTTGGTCAGCCCCTCGATGCGCGCCGCGAGGTTGACCGGATCACCGATCACGCCGCACTTGATGCGGTTCGGCCCGCCGATGGTGCCCAGCATCAGCGCGCCGGTGTTGATGCCAATGCCGATGGACAGCGGCGCCAGCCCGGCGCCCGCACGCTCATCGTTGAAGACCTGCAAGGCGCGCAGCATGCCGATGCCCGCGGCCACCGCGTCGTCAGGCGTGCCGTCGAACAGCGCCATGATCGCGTCGCCGATGTAGCTGTCAACGAAGCCGCGGTTGGCAAGAATCGCCGGCTCCATGCGCCCGATGTACGCGTTGATGAAGTCGATGCTGGCGCGCGGCGTGAGGCTTCCGATCAGCGGTGTGAAGCCCCGGATGTCCGAGAACAGCACCGACAGCGACTTGGACGCGTGGTCGCCCAGCCGCACGTCCTGGATGTTCTGGCGCCCGAGCGAAGCCAGGAACTGGTGCGGCACGAAACGGGCATGCGCATTGGTCAGCGCCACCTGGGCGTCCAGCGAGCGTTCGAGGTCCTGCACCAGCCCGGCGTTCTCGATCGAGATGGCGGCCTGCGTCGCGATGACCTGCAGGAACTCGACGCGGTCCGGCGTGAAGGCGCCAGCCACCAGATCGTTCTCCAGCAGGATGGCGCCGATGAGTTCGCCATGGCGCAGCATGGGTGAGCAGGACACCGAGCGTGGACGCGCCCGCGTGACGTACGGGTCGAGATGAAAGGTCGCGTCCTGCGGCGCGTCGTCGATCACCAGGGCGCGGCGTGTGCGCAGCACCAGGTGCACGGCGGCCTGGAACACGTCGGCCGTGCCGAGCGCGCCATCGGCGAGCACGTCGGCATCGGGGTGGTCGACGTGCGCCCGGGCCAGCACGCGCCAGTCGCCGTCGCCGCGCGCCACCAGCACCGCCTGGCGCGCGCCCGCATTGGCCAGCAGCAGGCTGCACAGTTCGCCCACCACGTCCGGCAGCCGCAGCTTCTCGGACACGGCCTGCGCGGCGCGGGTGATGGCGCGTGCGTCGAGGGCTTCACCCGAGCCGGAACTCGATGTCGTCGATCGGGGCGTCTTTGGTGCGGGCAACACGGCGGCGAGTTCCGGGTGCAGTTCGTCAAGCCGGCGCACCAGCCGCCGTGCGCCCCATCGGTGCCACGCTGCGCGCGCCCCGAGGTGATGCGCGCGGGCGACGATGGCCATGCCGGCATCCGTCGCGCAACCGGCCGCAAGCTGGTGCGCGAGCGCTTCATCGTGCGGGTTCTGCGCGGTGATCGCCGCAGCGATGGCTTGCTCGTAGCGGCGCAGCGCGTCCCCCACCTTGCCGGCGCTGCGGGCGCGCTCGCCTTCCACCAGTTCCCAGCGCGCGAGGAACGTCGTCGGCACGCGTTGGGCCCAGGCGGACAAGCGGCGCTGGTTGGCAGCCACCGTGCGCGACCAGCGCGGACGCGCGCGGCCTTCCCGCGCCACGGCCAGCAGCGCGAGCGATTCATGAAACTGGAAGAAGGGAACGAACAACTGCCCGTCGATGCCTGCACGGTAGGCGCGGCAGCCGGCGGCAGCCGCCAACGCGTCGTCCCAGTTGCCGCCCAGACAGGCCTTGCACGAGCGCCACGCATGCGCATAGGCCACCGACGTGGCGTCGCCGCGTTCCGTCGCGAGTTGCAGCACGCGGCCCTCGTCGATGTCGCCCATCACGACCGGCTCGTCGTCGCGCAGCCATGCGATGGTGTCGCGCACCAGCAGCATCACCAGGCCGACCTTTTGCTGGTTGTGCCGCAGGATTGCCTCGTGGTGGGCGCCACACGCCACCGACAACGCGCGCAAGTCCTGCCCGGCGAACAGCGCGTGCGAGTCCAGGCCGTAGAAGCAGTAGCTGTAGTACTCGAGGTCGCCCGTCTCCAGACCCGCGGCGGCACCCAGGCGGAAGGGCTCCATCGTGTCGGCCAGCGGCTGGCTCCAGGGCAGGATGAACAGGCTGTTCAGGAAGCGCACCTTGGCTTCGAAATCGCGCGCGCCGGTGCGGTCCATCACCGCCAGTGCGAGCCGGCCGAAGGCGAGACCCCCGCTGTAGTCGCCGAGCACCGCGCACATCGCCAGGCCATAGCAAACGTAGGCGAAGGCGGACTGCGGCGTCGTTCCATGCCGGATCGACCGGCGGACCAGTTCGAACACCATCTGCGGAAAGAGCTGCGGCTCGTTGGCATAGGCCGCGGGACTCACGTCGACCAGCACGCGCATCGCGACGCGCATGGCCGGATCGCTCATTTCCGGCAGGTCCACGAGGCTCGCGACGGGTCGGCCGCGCAAGTCCCACTTGGTGCGCAGCAGCCCGGCGACGACGTGGTGCTGGCGTCCCTTGCGCGGCAGCGGGACGCCCAGTGCCGCGAGCACAGGAAGCGCCACGTCCAGCGACTCGCCATAGGCCATCGCGCTCACCAGTAGCCGGATCTTGACGGCTGTCGCGCTGGCCCGCTCCACTTCCGAGCGGGCGTGGCGAACGATCTCGTCGTGCACCGTCTCCAGGGCCGGGCGGTCTGAAAGCAGGAAGGCCGCCTTCAGTGCCTCGAAGGACAGCGCATGCAAGGTGTCGCCGGCCGACTGCCAGCCTTCTTCACCCAGCAGGGCGCGGCCGGCGTCCGCATAGCGCCGCGCGGCGTCCCATGCCATCGAGCCATTCGCCTTTTGCGCCGCGCGCAGAAAGATCGAGGCGATGTCGATGCGCTCCCGCGGCTCGCGCACCTCATCGCCGGCCGCTTCGAAATGCGTGGCGATGTCGAACAGGCGCTCATCGACCTGTGCGGGCGCCAATGCGAGCAGCAGACGGCCGACCCGGTGGTGCGCGCCGGGCCGCCGATCGGCCGGAATCATCCCGTAGGCGGCCTGCTGGACGCGGTCATGCAGAAAGGCATACACGACCTGGCTGGCGCCGGCGGTGTCATCGGCAAGCGTCGTGTACTTGTAGTCGTCGCCGACCGGGACGAGGATGTCGTTGCCCAGCGCTGCGGCCAGGTCGGCACGCGTCTCCTGGGCCGTGCGGCCGGCCACCTGCGCCAGGGTTGCGAGGTCGAAGGTGTGGCCGACCACGGCGGCGAATTCGAGCGCATCGCGCGTCGCCGCGGGCAGCCGTGCGATGCGGGCGATGACCAGGTCCACCACGTTGTCCGTCGTGTGTCGTCTGCGGACCAGCGCCAAGTCCCACTGGAACTCACGCCGCCCGAAATCGAAATGCAGAAGACCATCACGGCTGAGTTCGCGCAGGAACTCGCCCACGAAGAAGGGGTTTCCGCCGGTCTTTGCGGTCACCAGATCGGCCAAGGGCCCGACGGCATCGGCCTGCGCATGCGTCGCCTCGACCAGCAGGCGGGCCACCGCGTGGCGATCGAGGGGCGCCAGCATCAGGCGCACGGGCGGGGCACCCGTGCCCTCTTCCAACTCCTGCAGGAAGAGGCGAAACGGATGCGAGGGCCCGACCTCCGCGTCGCGCATGGCGACCACCACAAGCAGGTGCGTCATGTCCGCATCGGTCAGCAGGGTCTGGAGCAAGGCGAGCGAGGCGCCATCGGCCCACTGCAGATCGTCGATGAAGAGAACGAGCGGATGTTCGGCATTGGCCAGTGCGCGCACGAAGCTGCGAAGCACCAGCGTGAATCGGATCTGCGCTTCCGACAAGCCCAGCGCCAGCACCGGCGGTTGCGGGCCGAGCACAGGGGCGAGTTCCGGCACCAGGTCCAGCAACACCTGCCCGTTCGGCGCGAGCGCATCGCCCAGTTCGGCGCGCCACACGGCCAGCCGATCGTCAGGCTCCGTCAGCAGGCGCCGCGCGATCTGCCCGAAGGCCTGGATGATGGCGACGTAGGGCAGGTCGCGGCGGAACTGGTCGAACTTGCCGTGCACGTGCAATGCCCGCGCGGCGGAAGCCAGGCGGGCGATCTCGCCGACCAGCACGCTCTTGCCGATGCCCGACGGCCCCTCCACCACCACCAGCTGCACGGCACCTGCGCGGCTGCGCGAAAGCGCCTGGTCCAGATCAGCGACTTCCCGCGCGCGTCCGATCAGGCTCTGCGGAATGCGGAACTCATCGCTGGCGTCGTGCTGGCCGATGGGGAACGGCGGCACGCTGTCGCCATCGAGCGTCTCGAGGCAGCGCCGCAGATCCGCGTGCACGCCGGCGGCACTCTGGTAGCGCGCTTCGGCGTCCTTGGCGATGAGCTTGAGGATCAGGTCCGCGAGCACGCGCGGCAACTCGGGCCGGTGCTCGCGCGGCGATGCGGGAATCCTCGCGATGTGCTGGTGCACCAGGTCCAAGGGGTCTTGGCTGCGAAAGGGCAGCACGCCGGTCGCCAGCTCGTACAGTGTGATGCCCAAGGCATAGAGATCGGAGCGCCGGTCGATGCGCCGGTTCATGCGCCCGGTTTGCTCCGGCGCCATGTACGCCAGGGTGCCTTCGAGCTCATTGGGCGCGAGCTCGCGCGCCGTCTCGCGGGCGATGCGCACCGCAAAGCCGAAGTCCGTCAGCCGCACCTGCTGCTCGCCGATGACGATCACATTGGCGGGTTTGATGTCCTTGTGGATCACGCCGCAGGCATGCACCGCCGCCACTGCATCGGCGAGTGCGCAGCCCAGTTGCAGCACGCTGCGCAGCGGCATCCGGGGCGACAGCCTCGACGACATCGCGACGCCGCCGACGTCTTCCAGCACCAGCGCATGGCGCGCGTGCCACTGTTCGACGCCCAGGGCGCGAACAACGGCCGTCGCAGGCAGGGTGGCCGTGATCTCCACCTCGTGGTGCAGCCGTGCGACTTCCAGCGGTGTGGGTTGCGATGCGGTCGGCATCTTGAGGACGACCGACTGGCCATCGCGACTGCGCTGCGCCCGCCATGTCGCGTGCGTCGCGCTGTGGCCCAGCCGTTCGCGCACGCGATAACCGGGCGTGTGAATGGGGATGTTCGAAGGCGCCGCGGCCTGGATGATGGATGCGTCCACCATTCCCTCTGTGAGTTGTTTTGAGGCAGTCGGTGGGGACTGCAGGCCTCATTGAACCATTGGGGCTGCGGGCTGTGCAAGGCGGTAAAGCCTTGGGCGCGGAAAAGACAACGCCCCAGAACCCTGATGGGCGCTGGGGCGCTTTGAAGACTGGTGGCCTGGGGCGGAATCGAACCACCGACACGCGGATTTTCAATCCGCTGCTCTACCAACTGAGCTACCGGGCCATTTCTCTTTGCAGAGATCCCTTTCGGGAGGCTTCCAACTCACCTGAGCGGGTTGGAGCCCACGATTATACAGCGCTTCTACGGCCTCTCGAAAGATCGACGCCCAACTGCTTCAACTTTCTGTACAGGTGGGTTCGCTCGAGTCCGGTTTTCTCGGCAACGCGCGTCATCGAGCCGTTCTCCATCGCGAGATGGAACTCGAAGTAGGCCTTCTCGAAACCATCGCGAGCATCGCGCAGCGGGCGATCGAGATCGAAGCTTTGCGTGGACTGCGGACCGGGGTCGGGCAGCGGCGACAAGGCCGGTGCCGGAATCAATGCGCTCTCTCCGGTTGTCGTGACCACGGCGGCAAAGGTGCTCGTCGTGGGCACCACGCTCGCTGCCGCACGCCGCGCGCTCTCGCGGGCCAAGCCCTGCTCCACCGCCTTGAGCAGCTTCTGCATGGTGATCGGCTTCTCAAGGAAAGCGAAGGCGCCGATGCGGGTGGCGTCCACTGCCGTGTCGATGGTGGCATGGCCACTCATCATGATGACCGGCATGGTCAGGAGGTTGGCGGTGGACCACTCTTTCAGGAGCGTGACACCGTCGGTGTCAGGCATCCAGATATCGAGCAGGACCAAGTCGGGGCGCGCACGCTGTCGTGCCGCGCGCGCCTCTGCGGCGTTTTCCGCCAATTCGACGTTGTGGCCTTCGTCATTCAAAATTTCGAAGAGCAGGTCGCGGATGCCCAGCTCATCGTCGACCACTAGTATGTTTGCCATGAATGCTTCGTTGACGCGCGCTCAGGCGACGGAGGACGTGTGTTCTTCAGAAAATGCGTTGGGAGCGGCAGGCCGTTCGGCCGCCAGCGCAAATGATAACGAGACTTGCGCCCCTACCACAGCCCCGTCGTGCATGCGATTTGAAAGTTCTATGCGTGCCGCGTGCTCATCTGCAATCTTCTTGACTACAGCAAGCCCCAAACCGGTGCCTTTGGCTTTGGTCGTCACGTAGGGCTCGAAGGCGCGCTTGAGGATGTGCTCCGCAAACCCGGCGCCGCTGTCCTGCACCGTGAGGCGCACGCGCTCGCCGGTATCGCTCAGGCGCGTGCGAATGACGACGGCCCCGGGCGGTTGGTCTCCATGGTGGGCGGCCGTGGCCGCCTCGGTCG
The DNA here is from genome assembly GCF_030317105.1 of Variovorax brevis. Taxonomy (GTDB): domain Bacteria; phylum Pseudomonadota; class Gammaproteobacteria; order Burkholderiales; family Burkholderiaceae_C; genus Variovorax; species Variovorax brevis. The sequence goes on along the minus strand of NZ_JASZYG010000021.1, from coordinate 17,252 downwards.
CGTCTTGGGCGTTTTGCAGCAGGTTGTGGATCACCTGCCGCAATTGTTGGGAATCGCCGCGAATCGGGCGGCAACGCGGGTCAAGTTCGGCGATCACCTCCAGATGCGGCTGATCGTCAGCGTCGTAGAGATGCAGCACGTCCATGACGAGGGCATTGAGATCGACGGGCTTCAGATCCGCCGCAGGCAGCCGTGCGTAGTCGCGGAATTCGTTGACGAGCCGCTTCATGGCGTCGACCTGGTCCACGATGGTCTTGACGGACTTGGTGAGCATGGCCTGCTCGGGCGCGCCCAGCTTGCCCGACAGCTTGATTTCCAGCCGCTCGGCCGACAACTGGATCGGCGTGAGCGGGTTCTTGATTTCGTGCGCCAAGCGGCGCGCTACTTCGCCCCATGCCTGTGCGCGCTGCGCTGAAACGATCTCCGAAATGTCGTCAAACACCAACAGTCGCGCCGGGCCGGGCAGCTCGGCGCCGCGCGCGACGATGTTGACGGCCTCCTGCGTGGCGCCGGTGCCGCCTTCGTGCAACTCGAAAGCATGCTGCCAGTGGTCCAGGCCATGCTGTGCGCGTTCGGCTTCGAAGTCGTCGAACTGCTGCTGCACGTCCCGGCCGAATTCCTCGAGGCCGGGCACGTCGGACAGCTTTTGCCCTTCGTAGGCGGCCAGCGGAACCCGCAGCACGCGCGTCGCGCCGGGATTGGTGGAAAGCACCAGGCCGGCGGAATTGAGCACGATGACGCCGGAGGTCAGGTTGTCCAGGATGGTCTGGAGGTTGGCGCGTGCGGCGTCGAGTTCACCCACCGTCTTTTCAACGGCGCCACGCGCATCGGCCAGTTGCTGGGTCATGACGGCAAAGGATCGCGTCAGTCCGCCGAGTTCGTCCTTGCCGGGGAGCACGGCCGTCGGTCGCAGGTCACCACCCGCGACCTGCCGCACCCCATCCGCGAGCACCAGCAAGGGCCGGGCGAGCTGATTGCCGAAGAGCACGGCGAGCAGCACGGCCCCAAAGACGGCGAGGAACAGGCTCAGCGTCAGTGTGCCGATGTACATGCGCAGCAGGCCTTCACGTGCCAAGGCGCGCTCCTGGTATTCGCGGTTGGCTTCCTGCACCGCCAGCGCGTTGGCGACCACGGCGGGTGGAATGGGCACGGTCACCTGCAGGAATCGCGTTTCGGCACCGAGCTCGAAGCCGGGGCGCCGCACCAGCGTGAGCGCGCGCACCGTGGCCGCCGGCGGGCCGGTGCCGAAAACCGGGGATTCGTCCAGCCCTTCGATATGGGCCACCGAGCGATCGGTGCGCGCCTGTCGCAGTTGCTGTGGCGTCGGCCGGTCTGGACTGAGCTGAAAGCGCGACGACCCCGCGCCGGCGATGAGCTGGCCGTTCCCGTTCCAGAGCACCACATCGCTGGCACCCAGTTGCTCGCGCACGCGCTCCAGCACCAGGCCTGCACTCGCATCGGGCACGTTGTCGAGTTGCGCGCTCGCGGAGCGTGCCTTGACCGACAGGTCTTCCGTGAGGGAATCGAGCGTGGCACGGCCGAGGTTCAGGCCCGCGTCGAGCGCCCCTTCCACCTTCACGTCGAACCAGCTTTCGATGGAGCGCGACACGAACTGGTAGGACACCACGTAGATCAGCAGGCCCGGCACCACGCCCACCAGCGCAAAGATCGCCGCCAGCTTGATGAGCAGCCGGCTGCCGAACTTGCCCTGCCGCAAGCGGCTGATCAACCGGAACGCCACCCAGCCGATGACCAGGAACAGCACCACAGCCACGACGACGTTGATGCCGAACAGCTTGGCGTAGTTGCGCTCGTACAGCGCGCGGTTGTTGGTGGACTGCGCGAGCAGGAACATCAGCACCAGGCCAATCGCCGTGACGGCGGCCGCGCCAACGCCGATGGCCCAGCGCATCGCCTTGGAACGGCGCGCCGCAGGCGACGACGGCGCACGCGCACCGCCGTGCGGCTTGTCAGTCACCTGATTTTCTCCATGGGCAATTTGGCGCTGCGCTCGACCGCAATGTTCCAGTCGGAATGACCGACCACGCCAATCTGGAACGGCCGGGGCAACTGCGAAGTATCGAGCCTGAAGCGAAACACCACAGAGTTCGTGGGATCGTCGGGGATGTCGGCCGCATCGCCCAGGCGCAGGCGGCCAATGCGCTTCACGGCTTCGAGCGCGTCGTCCAGCGAATCGAAGTTCTGGTTGAGCGTGGCGCCGAAGCCCGCGTTGGTGATGGGCACGGGCGACACATTGAGCCGCCAGCGGCGCGTGAGCGGCTGATAAGCCAGGCGCATGTGGCGGGCCACTTGGGCGAGGCGGGCGTCCATCCAGTACCAGCGTTCGCGGTACAGCTCGGCCTCGGCCACGAAATAGATCGCGATGCCCTTGTCGAGCACTTCCTCGACCAGCGGGGGCAAGGCGAACTGGACGGCGGCACTCAGGTAGACGCCATCGTCAACGCGCTCAAGCTTGAGCTGGGTGACTTCTGCCGCCGCGTTCTGGGCATGCGACAGCGGCGCCAGGCAGGCCATGCAGCAACCCACGATCAACAGGACGAGCGCCACCCAAGCCGGGCGGCGAGCCTCAGCGGGGGCTCTTTTCGAGCAATGCGTAGAAGAAACCGTCGTGGTCACCCAAAGCATTGTCCGGGACGCCACGCGCATTCCGCCCGCTTTGCGGCAGCAAATGACCCGGTGAGGGCCGCAATCGGGCATCGGTGTTGTGTGCAAGAAACGCATCGATTTGGTGCGATCCTTCCTCGCGAAACACCGAGCAGGTGCAGTAGAGCAATCGTCCGCCCGGTTTGACGAGGGGCCACAAAGCTGCAAGAAGCATGGACTGCTGGACGGCAAGCTGCGCAATGTCGCTTTCGCGGCGCAACCAGCGCACGTCCGGATGCCGCCGGACGATGCCCGAGGCGGTGCACGGCGCGTCCAGCAGGATGGCGTCGAAGGGCTGTCCATCCCACCAGTCGGCGGGACGGGAAGCGTCGGCAACGGTGACTTTGGCGCTCAGGCCGAGCCGCGACAGTGTGTCGTCGATTCGACGGCTGCGCTGCGCATCCACCTCGAGGGCGGTCACCTCGATGGCGGCGGCACCGGCAAATTCGAGCAGGTGGGCGGTCTTGCCGCCCGGCGCGGCGCAGGCGTCCAGCACGCGCCAAGGTCCGTCGGCGGCGCGCAAGCCATCCAGCAACAAGGGCGCGGCGAGCTGCGCAGCGGCATCCTGCACGGAGAACTCGCCTTCCGCAAAGCCCGGCAGCTGGCGAACGGGCCGAGCGCGCTCCAGCTGAACGCCGCTGGCGGCAACGGCGAACGCGGGCAGTGAGGCGCCGTCGAGCGCATGCAGATAGTTCGCAACCGTCGTCTTTTGCAAATTGACGCGCAGCGTCATCGGCGCCTGCGTGTTGTCGGCCGACAGCACGTTCTGCCAATCGCGAGGGTGGTCGCGCTTGAGCCGCTCGATCCACCAGCGCGGATGGTTCCATTGCGACACCGGCTCTCGCTCCGTGGCGTCGATCAGTTCGTCGCGCTCGCGCAGGAAGCGCCGAAGGCAGGCGTTGATGAAACTGGCCTGGGCGCGCGTGGACGACTGGCGCTTGGCCGCCTCGACGGCCTGGTCGACCAGCGTGAAAGGTTCATAGGGCGCCAGTTCGGGGTCCCATGCCAGCGCAAGGGCGGTGCACAGCAGCGCGTCGGCACCCGGCGGCGGCGTGCGGCGCGCCAGGTGACGACGAAGCGCTTCCGCGCGGCCCAGCCAGCGCAGGACCTGGAAGCCGAGCGCCTGGACACCAGGCCGTAGCGAAGGCTCGACCGCTTCGAACGCGACGGCGCCCGACACGCCCGAACGTACTTGTGCGAGAACGGCGGCGGTCTGCTGCAACTGTCGCCACAGCGGCGGCTGCTCATGCGGCGAGCCGCTGGAGGAATCTGAAGATGTGTCTGCCAAGGTGCGGTTGATGGTAACCCGCCGCCCATGGACCGGCAGTCGCGGGCTCAATGCATCTAGACCAGCGGCGCCGCGCGCCGCAGCCTGAACGCCCATGCAACGATCAATGCAGGAAACTGGCCAATGGCGACGTTGTAATGCGCGACGGCCTGGTTGAACTGGCCGCGGGCGATCTCGGCCATGGCCGAGGGCTCGGGCCATGCAAGCGGCGTGGCCAGTTCGGCTGTCGAATGGTCCGATTCATCCGCGTCGCCCGTCAGCGGCGCCGGGCGCGAAAGCGTACCGGTGGCGTCGAACACGATCACCTTGTCGGGGTACGTGCATTGCCAGGCCATGAGCAGGACGTGAATCGCCGTTCCCAGGGCCGACATGGCGACTGGATCCAGCGGCTTCAAGCGCGTGGCGGCAAGCATCTGGGACATCTGCGCCACCGCGGCGGGCAAGGCCTTGGCGGTCCCGGGTTCCGTCGGGGTGCCGTCCTGTGCCGACGCAATGTTGGCCTGCACGAAATCAACCTGCCGCACGAGTGCGGCGTCGAGCGCAGCGTAGGCCACCAGGCCCGCCGAGCGCAGCCGCATGAGCCGGTTGTGCGCGCCCACGAACCAGAAGAGCAGCACCGCAATGCCGACCCACCAGTAGACGGACTCCGGCACCACGCTCATTGAAATTCTTTCGTGCCTTCGCAGCACGCCACTGGATGCAAAAAGAAAAACGCCCCCCGGCCGCGATGGGTCGGGGGGCGTTTCGGGCCTTGCATGGCCTTGAGTTTACGCGTGGGTCAGACGCGTCATTCGGTCGGAGCGCCTTCGCTGGCGTCGGCCGTGGTGGTCGCGGTCGCGCTTTCGTCGGCCGCCGATTGCATGGCGCCGAGTTCGGCAGCCTCCGCTTCGGCGATCGCGCGGCGCTCGGCCTCGTCCATCAGGTCCTTGGCCTTGCGAGCCTGGTGATAGGCCATGCCGGTGCCTGCGGGGATCAGGCGGCCGACGATGACGTTTTCCTTCAGGCCACGCAGTTCGTCGCGCTTGCCCATGATCGCGGCTTCGGTCAGCACGCGCGTCGTTTCCTGGAACGACGCGGCGGAGATGAACGAGTCCGTCGACAGGGATGCCTTCGTGATACCGAGCAGCAGGTTCGTGTACGTCGCGGGGATCTTGTTGTCCGAACGAAGCGCGTCGTTGGTGTTCAGCATTTCCGAACGCTCGACTTGCTCGCCCACGATGTAGTTCGACTCGCCGGCGCTTTCGACCACGACACGGCGCAGCATCTGGCGAACGATCACCTCGATGTGCTTGTCGTTGATCTTCACGCCTTGCAAGCGGTACACGTCTTGCACTTCGTCCACGATGTAGCGCGCCAGTTCTTCCGAACCCAGCAGGCGCAGGATGTCCTGCGGATCGGCCGGACCGTCGACGACGCTTTCGCCCTTGTTCACCACCTGGCCTTCGTGCACCAGGATGTTCTTTTCCTTCGGCACGAGGTCTTCCCAGACCTTGCCTTCCGGATCGGTGATCTGCAGGCGGATCTTGCCCTTCGTCTCCTTACCGAACGACACGGTACCGGTCATTTCGGCCAGCATGCCCTTGTCCTTCGGCGAACGGGCTTCGAAGAGCTCGGCCACACGCGGCAGACCGCCGGTGATGTCGCGCGTCTTCTGGCCTTCGACCGGGATACGGGCCAGCACTTCGCCGGGACCCACGTCCTGACCGTCGCGGATCTGGATCAGCGCGCCGATCGGGAAGCCGATCGTCACCGAGTGGTCGGTGCCGGGGATCTTCACTTCGTTGCCCGAAGCGTCGATCAGCTTCACTTGCGGACGCACAACCTTGGCAGCGCCGCGGCGCTTCGGGTCGATCACGACCAGCGTCGACAGGCCGGTGACTTCGTCCACCTGCTTGGCAACCGTGAGGCCTTCCTCGACGTTCTCGAAGTGCGCCTTGCCGGCGAACTCGGTAATGATCGGGCGCGTCAGCGGATCCCAGTTGGCCAGCACGTGGCCCGCCTTGATCTGCTGGTCGGCCTTGACCGCCAGGGTCGAGCCGTAGGGCACCTTGTGGCGCTCGCGCTCACGGCCGTGCTCGTCATGGATGACGATCTCGCCCGAACGCGCGATGACGACCAGTTCGCCCTTGCTGTTGGTCACGTAGCGCATCGTGGCGTTGAAGCCGATCACGCCGTTGGACTTGGCTTCCACGCTCGAAGCGATGGCCGCACGCGAAGCCGCACCACCGATGTGGAAGGTACGCATCGTCAGCTGCGTGCCCGGTTCGCCGATCGACTGGGCAGCGATCACACCGACGGCTTCGCCGATGTTGATCAGGCCGCCGCGGCCGAGGTCGCGTCCGTAGCACTTGGCGCAGATACCGAAGCGCGTTTCGCAGGTGAGCGCCGTGCGCACGCGCACTTCGTCCACGCCCTGGGCTTCGAGTTCTTCGATGTTGTCTTCGTCGAACATCTCGCCGGCCTGCAGCAGCACCGAACGGTTTTCCGGGTGCAGCACGTCGTCGGCTGCGGTGCGGCCGAGGATACGGTCGCGCAGCGATTCGATGACTTCACCGCCTTCGACGATGGCGCGCATCGTCGAGCCGTTGTGCGTGCCGCAGTCCTGCTGCGTGACCACCAGGTCTTGCGTCACGTCGACCAGGCGACGGGTCAGGTAACCCGAGTTCGCCGTCTTCAGTGCCGTGTCGGCCAGACCCTTGCGGGCACCGTGGGTGGAGATGAAGTACTCCAGCACGTTCAGGCCTTCGCGGAAGTTCGCGGTGATCGGCGTCTCGATGATGGAGCCGTCCGGCTTGGCCATCAGGCCCCGCATGCCGGCGACCTGGCGGATCTGCGCGGCCGAACCGCGAGCGCCCGAGTCGGCCATCATGTAGATCGAGTTGAACGATTCCTGCTCGACTTCCTTGCCGTGGCGGTCGATGACCTTCTGCTTGGACAGCTTGGACATCATCACGCGCGACACGGCGTCGCCGGCCTTGCCCCAGATGTCGACCACCTTGTTGTAGCGCTCGCCGGACGTCACCAGGCCGGAGACGTACTGCTGCTCGATCTCTTTCACTTCCTTCGACGAAGCTTCGATGATGTCGTGCTTTTCAGCCGGCACCAGCATGTCGTCGATGGCGATTGAGATGCCCGCCTTGGTGGCCAGGCGGAAACCGTTTTGCAGCAGCTTGTCTGCGAAAACGACGGTTTCCTTCAAGCCGCACTTGCGGAACGAGACGTTGATGAGCTTCGAAATTTCTTTCTTCTTCAGCGCCTTGTTGATGTTCGAGAACGGCAGGCCCTTGGGCAGGATCTCGGACAGCAGCGCGCGGCCCACGGTCGTGTCGACGAGCGAGGTCGACGGCGTGAATTCGCCGGTTTCCTTGTTCTTCGAATACTCGGTGATACGCACGGCGATCTTGGCGGTGAGTTCGACCACGTTCGCGTCGAGCGCGCGCTGCACTTCACCGATGTCGGAGAAGATCAGGCCTTCGCCCTTGGCGTTGATGCGGTCGCGGGTCGTGTAGTACAGGCCCAGCACCACGTCTTGCGACGGCACGATCGACGGTTCGCCCGAAGCGGGGAACAGCACGTTGTTGGAGGCCAGCATCAGCGTGCGGGCTTCCATCTGTGCTTCCACCGACAGCGGCACGTGCACAGCCATCTGGTCACCGTCGAAGTCGGCGTTGAAGGCCGCGCAAACGAGCGGGTGCAGCTGGATGGCCTTGCCTTCGATCAGGATCGGCTCGAAAGCCTGGATGCCCAAACGGTGCAGCGTCGGCGCACGATTCAGCATGACCGGGTGTTCCTTGATGACTTCTTCAAGGATGTCCCACACCACCGGCGTGCCCGATTCGACTTCCTTCTTGGCAGCCTTGATCGTGGTCGCGATGCCCATGGCTTCGAGGCGCGAGAAGATGAATGGCTTGAACAGCTCGAGCGCCATCAGCTTCGGCAGGCCGCACTGGTGCAGCTTGAGCGTCGGGCCCACCACGATGACCGAACGGCCCGAGTAGTCCACGCGCTTGCCCAGCAGGTTCTGGCGGAAACGGCCGCTCTTGCCCTTGATCATGTCGGCCAGCGACTTCAGGGCGCGCTTGTTCGCGCCCGTCATGGCCTTGCCACGGCGGCCGTTGTCGAGCAACGAGTCCACGGCCTCTTGCAACATCCGCTTTTCGTTGCGCGCGATGATTTCCGGAGCCTTCAGTTCCAGCAGTCGGCGCAGGCGCGAGTTGCGGTTGATGACGCGACGATAGAGGTCGTTCAGGTCGGAGGTCGCGAAGCGGCCGCCGTCCAGCGGCACCAGCGGACGCAGGTCCGGCGGCAGCACGGGCAGCACGTCGAGCACCATCCAGTTGGGCTTGATGCCCGACTTGCGGAAGGCCTCGAGCACCTTCAGGCGCTTGGAGTTCTTCTTGACCTTGACTTCGGAGCCGGTCAAGTCGCCGCGCAGCTTTTCGATCTCGGTGTCGAGTTCGATGCCTTCCAGCAGGTCCTTGATGCCTTCGGCGCCCATCTTGGCGATGAACTCATCGCCATATTCGCGGCGCTTCGCGTCGAAGTCGTCTTCCGACATGATGCTGAACTTCTTCAGCGGGGTCATGCCGGGGTCGGTGATCACATAGGCTTCGAAGTACAGCACGCGTTCGATGTCGCGCAGCGTCATGTCGAGCACGAGGCCCAGGCGCGACGGCAGCGACTTCAGGAACCAGATGTGCGCGCACGGTGCGGCCAAGTCGATGTGCCCCATGCGTTCGCGGCGAACCTTGGTCTGCGTGACTTCAACGCCGCACTTCTCGCAGATGACACCGCGGTGCTTGAGGCGCTTGTACTTGCCGCACAGGCATTCGTAGTCCTTGATGGGCCCGAAGATCTTGGCGCAGAACAGGCCATCGCGCTCGGGCTTGAAGGTGCGGTAGTTGATCGTCTCGGGCTTCTTCACTTCGCCGAAAGACCACGAACGGATCTTCTCGGGCGATGCCATGCCGATCTTGATGGCATCGAAATGCTCATCCGGTGTGAATTGCTTGAACAGGTCGAGTAGCGATTTCATATGACTCTTTCCTTTTCCCTAATGCTTAGGAGCGTTCCAGCTCGATATCGAGGCCGAGCGAACGGATTTCCTTGACCAGCACGTTGAACGATTCCGGCATGCCGGCTTCGATGGCGTGCTCGCCCTTGACGATGCTCTCGTAGACCTTGGTGCGACCCTGAACGTCGTCGGACTTCACGGTCAGCATTTCCTGCAGGACGTAGGCGGCGCCATAAGCTTCCAGCGCCCACACTTCCATTTCCCCGAAACGCTGTCCGCCGAACTGCGCCTTGCCGCCCAGCGGCTGTTGCGTGACCAGCGAGTACGGGCCGGTCGAACGGGCGTGCATCTTGTCGTCCACCAAGTGGTGCAGCTTCAGGAAGTGCATGTAGCCGACAGTGACCGGACGCTCGAATTGCTCGCCGGTACGACCGTCGAACAGGTGCGCTTGCGTGCGGGTTTCGGTCAGGCCCTTGAGCTTGGCGATGTCGTCCGGGAAGGCGAGCTTCAGCATCGCGCGGATTTCGTCTTCCGACGCACCGTCGAACACCGGCGTTGCGAAGGGCACGCCGCTGGACAGGTTGTGCGCCATCTCGACGATTTCGTCGTCGTTGAACTGCGTGATGTCTTCCTTGCGGCCCGTCGAGTTGTAGAACTCCTCGAAGAACTTGCGCAACTCGGCCACCTTGGCCTCTTGCTGCAGCAGGTCGCCGATGCGCTGGCCGATGCCCTTGCCGGCCCAGCCCAGATGCACTTCGAGAACCTGGCCCACGTTCATCCGCGAAGGAACGCCCAGCGGGTTCAGGCAGATGTCGCACGGCGTGCCGTCGGCCATGTGCGGCATGTCTTCGACCGGAACGATCTTGGACACGACGCCCTTGTTGCCGTGACGGCCGGCCATCTTGTCGCCAGGCTGCAGGCGGCGCTTGACGGCCAGGTACACCTTGACCATCTTGAGCACGCCCGCGGGCAGCTCGTCGCCTTGCGTGAGCTTCTTGCGCTTTTCTTCGAACGCGAGGTCGAAGCTGTGCCGCGTCTGCTCCAGCGAGTTCTTGATCGATTCGAGTTGCGAAGCGACTTCGTCTTCCGCCGGGCGGATGTCGAACCAGTGGAACTTCTCGACCGAATCAAGGTACGCCTTGTCGATCTTCGTGCCCTTGGCCAGCTTGTTCGGGCCGCCGTTGGCAGCACGACCATTCAGCAGCTTGGCGATACGGTCGAACGCGTCGGCTTCGACGATGCGAAGCTGGTCGTTCAGGTCAAGGCGGAAGCGCTTGAGTTCGTCGTCGATGATCTGCTGGGCGCGCTTGTCGCGCGTGATGCCTTCGCGGGTGAACACCTGCACGTCGATCACGGTGCCTTGCGAGCCCTGGTCCACGCGCAGCGAGGTGTCCTTCACGTCGGAAGCCTTCTCGCCGAAGATGGCGCGAAGCAGCTTTTCTTCCGGCGTCAGCGTGGTTTCGCCCTTCGGCGTGACCTTGCCCACCAGCGTGTCGCCGGGTTGCACTTCGGCGCCGACGTAGATGATGCCGGACTCGTCCAGGCGGTTGAGCTGTTGCTCGGCCAGGTTCGGGATGTCGCGCGTGATTTCTTCAGCGCCCAGCTTCGTGTCACGGGCCATCACCACCAGTTCCTCGATGTGGATCGAGGTGTAGCGGTCGTCGGCCACCACGCGTTCGGAGATCAGGATCGAGTCTTCGAAGTTGTAGCCATTCCACGGCATGAAGCCGATGAGCATGTTCTGGCCCAAGGCGAGTTCGCCCAGGTCGGTCGATGCGCCGTCGGCCACCACGTCACCCTTGGCGATCTTGTCGCCGCGCTTGACGATCGGACGCTGGTGGATGTTGGTGTTCTGGTTCGAACGCTGATACTTGATCAGGTTGTAGATGTCCACGCCCACTTCGCCGGCTTGCGCTTCGGCGTCGTTCACGCGCACCACGATGCGGGTCGCGTCGACATAGTCGACCACGCCGCCGCGCGTTGCGGTGACCACCGTGCCGGAGTCGACAGCCGAGACGCGTTCGATGCCGGTACCGACAAACGGCTTTTCGGGACGCAGCACAGGCACGGCCTGGCGCTGCATGTTGGCGCCCATCAACGCGCGGTTCGCGTCGTCGTGCTCCAGGAAGGGCACGAGCGAAGCGGCCACCGACACGATCTGCGCGGGTGACACGTCCATGTACTGGATGCGTTCTGCACCGACCAGGATCGACTCGCCCTTTTCGCGGGCGGAAACCAGGTCGCCGGTCAGCTTGCCGTCCTTGTCCAGGACCGCGTTGGCCTGGGCGATGACGTACTTGCCTTCTTCGATGGCCGACAGGTAGTCGATGTCCATCGTGACCTTGCTGTCGACCACGCGCCGATACGGCGTCTCGATGAAGCCGTATTCGTTCAGGCGGGCGTACAGGGCCAGCGAGTTGATCAGGCCGATGTTCGGGCCTTCAGGCGTTTCGATCGGGCACACACGGCCGTAGTGGGTCACGTGCACGTCGCGCACTTCGAAGCCAGCGCGTTCGCGAGTCAAACCGCCCGGGCCAAGGGCCGACACGCGGCGCTTGTGGGTGATTTCGGACAGCGGGTTCGTCTGGTCCATGAACTGCGACAGCTGCGACGCACCGAAGAACTCCTTGAGCGCCGCGGAAATCGGCTTGGAGTTGATCAGGTCGTGCGGCATCAGCGGCTCTTGCTCGGCCTGGCCCAGACGTTCCTTCACGGCCTTCTCGATGCGGGCGAGGCCGGTGCGGTACTGGTTCTCGGCCAGTTCGCCGACGCAACGCACGCGGCGATTGCCCAGGTGGTCGATGTCGTCGACTTCGCCGCGGCCATTGCGCAGGTCAACCAGGATCTTGACCACGGCCAGGATGTCCTCGTTGGTCAGCACCATGGGGCCGGTCGATTCGTCGCGGCCAACCTTGGCGTTGAACTTCATGCGGCCGACGCGCGACAGGTCGTACGTGTCCGGGTTGTAGAACAGGCGCTGGAACAGTGCTTGAACAGCGTCTTCCGTCGGCGGCTCGCCGGGGCGCATCATGCGGTAGATGGCGACGCGCGCTGCGAACTCATCGACGGTTTCGTCGATGCGCAGGGTCTGCGAAATGTACGGACCCTGGTCGAGTTCGTTGGTGTAGATCGCCTGGATGTCCTGCACGCCGGCGGTACGCAGCTTCTTGAGCAGCGCTTCGGTCAGCTCGTCGTTGGCCTTGGCCAGGATTTCGCCCGAGTCAGGATCGACGATGTTGCGGGCCAGCACGCGGCCGACCAGGAAGTCTTCGGGAACGCTGATGTGCGTCGTGGCCGACTGTTCGAGTTCGCGGGTGTGGCGCGCGGTGACGCGCTTGTCCTTGGCGACCACGACCTTGCCGGACTTGTCGGTGATGTCGAAACGTGCGACTTCACCACGCAGGCGCTCGGAGACGAACTCCATCTGCGCGCCGCTGTCCATCAGGCGGAAGTTGTCGTTGACGAAGAAGTTCGCCAGGATCGATTCCGGGTTCAGGCCGATGGCCTTCAGCAGGATCGTGACCGGCATCTTGCGGCGACGGTCCACGCGGAAGTACAGCATGTCCTTGGGGTCGAACTCGAAGTCGAGCCACGAGCCGCGGTAAGGAATCACGCGGGCGGAGAACAGCAGCTTGCCCGAGCTGTGGGTCTTGCCCTTGTCGTGTTCGAAGAACACGCCCGGCGAGCGGTGCAGCTGCGAAACGATCACGCGTTCCGTGCCGTTGATGATGAAGGAACCCTTTTCGGTCATCAGGGGCACTTCGCCCATGTAGACCTCTTGTTCCTTCACTTCCTTGACCACCTTGGACTGCGACGTCGACGACTCGCGGTCATAGATGATGAGCTGCACCTTGGCACGCACGGCCGAGGCGAAGGTCAGGCCACGGGTCTGGCACTCACGCACGTCGAAAGCGGGCTTCGCGAGGTTGTACTCGAGGAACTTCATCTCGACAAAACCATTGTGCGAGACGATGGGGAAGGCGGCGTCGAACGCGGCTTGGAGGCCTTCTACGGTACGTTTTTGCGGGGCGATGCCAGCTTGCAGGAACGCGGTGTACGCGTCTTTCTGCATCTGCAGCAGGTAGGGGATTTCAACAACACTGTCGCGGCTGCCGAAACTTTTTCGGATGCGCTTGCGTTCGGTGTAACTGTACGTGGACGTTTGGGCCATGAGAGCTCCGGGCTTGAGATCTTCAGCGACTAGTCATCAACGCTTGCGCGCTGCTTGGCGGCTGGCCACTACCAGCCGATGGCGGACGGTGATGCGTTGCACATCACCCGAACCAAGGGGTCTTCTGCAGTCGGGGTCAGAAGACACTCAAAAATCGTCTCGGGATCGTTTCGCCGAGTCGGCTTTTGGGTGCGCTCTGAAAGCGGCAAAGGCTGGAGGGCTTTTTTCAAGCACCTCCAGCCCTCAAGGGGAAATGAATTACTTCAGTTCGACCTTGGCGCCGGCATCTTCCAGCTTCTTCTTGGCAGCTTCAGCGTCAGCCTTCGACAGGCCTTCCTTGACGGCCTTGGGAGCGGCTTCCACCAGGTCCTTGGCTTCCTTGAGGCCCAGGCCGGTGATTTCGCGGACAGCCTTAATGGCCGAAACCTTGTTCGCGCCAGCGTCCATGAGCATGACGTTGAATTCGGTCTTCTCTTCGACGACAGCGGCAGCGGCGCCACCACCAGCGGCGGGAGCCGACATTGCAGCGGCGCTCACGCCGAACTTCTCTTCGATGGCCTTGACCAGGTCGTTGAGTTCCAGGACCGTCATGCTGTCCAGCGCGGTCAAAAATGCGTCTTTATCGAATGCCATTTGGGATTCCTAACAATTGGGTTGATTTCTTAAAACTCAAGCTCAAGCGGCTTGAGCTTCTGCGGCCGGAGCCGCGTCTGCGGGTGCTTCGCCGCCGCCACGCTTTTCCGCCAGGGCTGCGAGAACGCGTGCCGTGCGGGAAATGGGGGACTGCATCAAGCCCAGCAATTGCGCCAGCAGCACTTCCTTGGAAGGGATGTTGGCCAGTTGCTTCACGCCTTCGACGTCCAGGGCCTTGCCACCGAAAGCGCCACCGCGGATGACCAACTTGGTGTTGGTCTTCGCGAAATCGGCCACCACCTTCGCGGCGGCCACAGCGTCTTCAGAGAAGCCATAGATCAGCGGACCGGTCATCTGGTCGCCGACGACTTCAAATGCGCTACCAGCGACAGCACGGCGTGCCAGCGTGTTCTTCAACACGCTGAGGTTCACACCTTTGCTGCGCGCTTCGCTGCGCAGTTTGGTCATATCGGCCACCGTGATGCCACGGTATTCCGCCATCACGAGCGTTTGAGCTTTTGCGGCGAGGCTGGTCACTTCGGAAATGACCGCTTCTTTCTCACTGCGATTCAGACTCAAGGTCTACTCCTTTAAATCGCCCTTCGGCAAAAACTGCCTCGGAGCGCACTTCATGCAGCGACCAACTGTTTGGAACCCTATAAATTCCTTGCAGTGGGGTCGCCATCTGCGCTGACCGTCTTTCGACAATTAAGTGCAGCGAACTGCACGCCAGCGGTCTTGGATGGCCCGTCGCGCGTTGCTTGCCGCGACGACCCACCACATCACCGCCCCGCTCTTTCGAGTGGTGCGGTGCATTCTTTGCATCAGGCCTGCGTGATCGACTGGGTGTCGACGCGAACGCCAACGCCCATCGTCGAGGACACAGCCACCTTGCGCAGGTACACACCCTTGCTCGATGCCGGCTTGGCCTTGACCAGCGCGTCGATGAGCGCAGCCAGGTTGCCTTGCAGCTTCTCGGTGTCGAACGAGCGACGGCCGATCGTGCCGTGGATGATGCCGGCCTTGTCGACGCGGAACTGGACCTGGCCAGCCTTGGCGTTCTTGACAGCGGTAGCAACGTCCGGGGTCACGGTGCCAACCTTGGGGTTGGGCATCAAACCGCGAGGGCCGAGGATCTGGCCGAGCGTACCGACGACACGCATGGCGTCCGGCGCGGCGATGACCACGTCGAAAGGCATGTCGCCAGCCTTGACCATGGCAGCCAGGTCGTCCATGCCGACGATGTCGGCACCGGCGGCCTTGGCTTCTTCAGCCTTGGCGCCCTGGGCGAACACAGCCACGCGCTTGGTCTTGCCGGTGCCGTTGGGCATCACGACAGCGCCACGCACCACCTGGTCCGACTTCTTGGCGTCGATGCCGAGTTGCACGGCCACGTCGATCGATTCGTCGAACTTGGCGGTAGCGGCTTCCTTGACGATGCCGATGGCATCGACCAGCGGATACAGCTTGGTCGTCTCGACCTTGCCAGCCAGTGCTTTTTGCTTCTTGGTGATCTTGGCCATTTACACGCCCTCCACATTCACGCCCATCGAGCGGGCCGTACCGGCGATGGTGCGAACTGCTGCGTCCATGTCGGCCGCGGTCAGGTCCTTCATCTTGGTCTTGGCGATTTCTTCGAGCTGAGCGCGCGTGATCTTGCCAACCTTGTCGGTGTGCGGACGGGCCGAGCCCTTGTCCAGCTTGATGGCCTTCTTGATCAGGACGCCGGCCGGCGGCGACTTGATGATGAAGGTGAAGCTCTTGTCGGCGAAAGCGGTGATGACCACCGGCAGTGCCAGACCCGGCTCGTAGCTCTGCGTTTGCGCGTTGAACGCCTTGCAGAACTCCATGATGTTCAGACCGCGTTGGCCCAGTGCGGGACCGATCGGCGGTGAGGGGTTGGCCTTACCAGCTGGCACTTGCAGCTTGATGAAGCCGACGATTTTTTTCGCCATGCTTTACTCCTTGCGGGTGATATCGCCACGCACTGTGTCGTGGCTCCCCGGGGTTGGGGGCTCTGGAGATACCGTCTTGCGCCGAGCCCGGAAAGAGCGCAAGACCCAAATCTTTGGCTGTCGCCTCAGGTCTTTTCGACTTGGGCGAATTCGAGTTCCACAGGGGTGGCGCGGCCGAAAATCATGACGGACACGCGAACCTTGCTCTTCTCGTAGTTGACTTCCTCGACGGTGCCGTTGAAGTCGGTGAAGGGGCCTTCCTTGACGCGCACGAATTCGCCCACGACGAACTCCACCTTGTGGCGGGGCTTCTCGGTGCCCTGCTGCATCTGGCTGACGATGTCCTCAACCTCTTTCTGCGAGATCGGGGCCGGACGGTTCTTGGCGCCGCCGACGAAGCCCGTCACCTTGTTGGTGTGCTTCACCAGGTGCCAGCTTTCGTCGTCCATGATCATTTCGACCAGGACGTAGCCGGGGAAGAAACGACGCTCGGTCGTACGCTTCTGGCCGTTCTTGATTTCGACCACTTCTTCGGTCGGCACCAGGATGCGGCCGAACTTGTCCTGCATGCCCGCGCGGTTGATGCGCTCGAGAATGTTGCGCTCCACAGCCTTTTCCATGCCGGAATAGGCGTGTACCACGTACCAGCGAAGGTCGGGGTTGGCGGCGGGCGCCAGAATCGGCGATGTCGTTTCAACAGCGTCGGTCATTATTTTCTCCAGCCCAAAATGAGGTCAAAAAACACCCATTCCAGCGTCTTGTCGGTGAGCCAGAGGAAGATGGACATGATGACAACGAAGCCAAACACGTAGGCCGTCATCTGCATGGCTTCCTTGCGGGTGGGCCACACAACCTTCTTGACTTCGCGCCACGAGTCACGGCCGAAGGCCACCAGCTGGCGGCCATGCTCGGAGCTGGCGAATGCGCCAACCGCGGCAGCCAGACCGACGAGCAGCGCGATCCACTGCACGACCGCACCCTGGCGGGACAGCAGATAGAACGCCACGATGGCGCCCACCGCGAGCACGACTGCACCGGCCAGCTTGGCCTTGTCTGCGGTGGTGCTGACGGTTTCGATTTGAGTTGTAGCCATCTTGGGCAAATATTCCTGCGGCTTTTCAGCCTTGATTCAATGCGCCTTCTTCAGACGCCGAAGCCCGTCACGCGTGACGGGCTCGTTTTTTGGGACCACCTTCAGGTGGCAGGGGCAGTAGGAATCGAACCTACAACCTTCGGTTTTGGAGACCGACGCTCTGCCAATTGAGCTATACCCCTTCGATCCCTCTAACTTATTCGAGGACCTTGGCCACGACGCCCGAACCCACGGTACGGCCGCCTTCGCGGATAGCGAAACGCAGGCCTTCTTCCATGGCGATCGGGTTGATCAGCTTCACGGTGATGCTGACGTTGTCGCCCGGCATGACCATTTCCTTGTCCTTGGGCAACTCGATCGCGCCGGTCACGTCCGTCGTGCGGAAGTAGAACTGCGGACGGTAGTTGTTGAAGAACGGCGTGTGACGGCCGCCT
>NZ_JASZYG010000020.1 GCF_030317105.1 Variovorax brevis | reverse complement strand
GCCCGCCGACGCTGGACACGGTGGGGGTGAACTGTCCGCCGCACACGGTGGGGGGTGAACAGGACGTTTCGACGGTCGTAACCATGGGACAGAGTGCGCGCGCCGCGAGCTCTTGCGCACCGACGGATCAACGCGCGTGAACGATTGAATGACGCACGGCGTTGGCACCTCCCCGGAGTCCGGCATGCGATGGCCGCTGGGCGCCGCCTCTGTGGCGTCGAGGAGCGGAGCGATTTGCGGGATCAGGCTCGCAGCTGTTTGAGCGAAGCGAGTTCTGCGAGACCCCGCAAATTGTGAGCACCGCAGAGCAGTCCCGCAGGGACCGCCACAGTGAAGGCGCCCAGCGGCCATCGCATGCCGGGCGGCCCCCGAAGACAACACGAATGAACCTGGCAACCGCATACCGCTGCCACACCAGCAGCGGGCGTCACCTCACCTACCCAAAATGATCAAACGAAGCAAACGACTGCTCAAGCGGCAGACCTTGCGAATCCACAACACGCAACCCTGCTTCCGCCTCAACGCACCCTATGCGAGTCACCGCAGTACTCGTGTCCCGCCCCGCACGCATCACCGCATCACGCAAGTTTGCAGGCGCCGTGAAGACGAGTTCATAGTCATCGCCGCCTGCGAGCGTGCAGGCCCGTTTCATGGCGACGTCCAAACGCCCTGAACCCGCGGCCGACGATTGTGTTGCAGCCATCAACTCCATGACGGCATCGCCGTCCAGCCGCGCCCCGACGCCGCTGGCGCGCAGCACATGGGACAGGTCGCCCGTGAGTCCGTCACTCACGTCGACAGCCGCATGCGCGATGCCGCGCAACGCCAGCCCCAAAGCCACGCGCGGTGTCGGCATTTCCATCCGCAAGCGCGCCAGCTCGAACAGCTCGGGCGGCAAAGCCAACTTGCCGCGAAACACCTCCAGCGACAGGCGCGCATCGCCCAGCGTACCGCTCACCCAGATGTCGTCGCCCACTTTCGCGCCCGAGCGCAACAGCGCCCCGCCTGTTGGCACCTCGCCGAATACCGTGATGCAGATGTTCAGTGGCCCGCGCGTCGTGTCGCCGCCCACCAACTCGCATTCGTGCGCGTCGGCCAAGGCCAGCAGTCCTCGCGAGAAACCGGCGAGCCACGCTTCATCGACGGATGGCAGGGACAAGGCCAGCGTGAACGCCAGCGGCTTCGCGCCACAGGCGGCCAGATCGCTCAGGTTCACTGCCAGCGACTTGTGGCCCAGCCGCGCCGGATCGACCGTCGACAGGAAATGTCGGCCTTCGACCAGCATGTCCGACGACACCGCCAACTGCATGCCCGGCGCCGGCGCCAGCAGCGCGCAGTCGTCGCCCACGCCCAGCGGCGAACGTCGCGTGGGCCGCGTGAAATAGTGCGCGATGAGGTCGAACTCGCCCATTCAGACGATTCCCCTGAACCGCATCGACGCCTGTCGAACGACTTCCGCCAGCAAACGCTCGCGCCCCTGCCGCTCGCGCAGCCAGCGCGCGTCGTTCTGGCTCGCCTCCACGCTGGAACGCAATTGCACCAAGGCCTCGGTCGCGTTCAGCGCTTCGCTGTGCCATTCGAGCTGGGTCATCGTCATCAGGATATGTTCGCGCAGCGGCATGTGATCGCCGCTTGCAGGATCGACATACACCGCGTCCAGCCCGAAACGGCAGGCCTGGAATCGGTTGTAGGTGTACACAAGATAGTCGTCTTCCGTCGGCGTGAAAGGCTGCTCCTGCAGAAACCACGCCGCGAGCGATTGCACATAGCCTGAGAGGGCGGCTGCACGCTCCACCGTCAGCGGTGTGTCGAACACGCGGATCTCGATGGTGCCGAACTCGGGCTTGGGCCGGATGTCCCAATAAAAATCCTTCATGCTGCGCACGACGCCGGTGCGCGTCATGCGCTCGAAGTACGCGCCGAATTCCTTCCACGTCAACGCGAAGGGCGCGCGTCCCGACAATGGAAACGCGAAGACCGAGTTGAGCCGCGCCGAGTCGAATTGCGTGTCCTGCCCCTGCACGAAAGGCGACGACGCCGACAGCGCAATGAAGTGCGGGATGTAGCGCGACATGCGATGCAGCATCAACAGCGCCCCGTCGGCGTCCGGGCAGCCCACGTGCACGTGCTGGCCAAAGATGGTGAACTGCTTCGACAGATAGCCGTACAGCTCCGACAGCTCCCGAAAACGCGGCTTGTCATAGATGCGCCGCTCGTGCCATTGCTGGAAAGCATGCGTGCCGCCGCCGACCACCGCGATGTTGAGCTTGTCGGCGTTCTTCACCAGCGCATCGCGAATCGGCGTGAGCTGCTCCAGCACGTCGCGCGACGAGTGGCAGATGCCGGTGGAGATCTCGATCATGCTCGAGGTCATCTCCGGCACCACGCTGCCAGGCAAGGAAGGCATCTGCGCCATCAGCCGCAGCATGTCTTCGGCGTATGGCGCCAGGTCGTAGTCGTGCGTGTTGACCAACTGCAGCTCGAGCTCGACGCCCAGCGACAGCGCCTCGGAGCGCGCAAAAGGCTCCAATGCCACGACGCGTTCGACATGCGATTTCATCGCTGTGTGTCCTCCGCGCCGCCGTTGAAGGCTTCAGGCGTCCATGGCAGCGAGGTCTCGCGGGCAGCGTGAATGGCCACGGTGGCCAGCACGGCGCCCAGCACTTCCATCAAGAGGATGGCCGGTAATGCAATCTGCGTGACCATCGCACCCAGCAAGGGCGAGGCCGTCACGAAATTCGACGTGATCAGCAGCGCCACCGACGACAGCGGCGACATGGCAAAGCCCAGCCACAGCGCCTGCTTCCAGCTCGCGCCGCTGCCGGGGTTGGCAATGGCGACGCCCGCGACCTTGGCCACCAGGCGCACGGCGATCATCGACAGCACGAGGCTCGCCACCGGCAGGCTCCAGTCCACCTGCGCGGCGACCACCGAGACCAGCACGAACATCAGCATGGTGAGCAGCGATGCCGCCGTACCCAACTGCCGCGGCCACGCCCACGGCTTGGGATTCAATTGCTTGAGCAGCACGCCGCCGATAAGCGCCGCCAGCGCGGCTGATCCACCCAGGTGCGCCGCCACCGCTGCTCCGGCCGCGATGATCGCCAGCAGCAGGATCGACGTGTTTTCGCTCGTGGGACTCATCACCCGCAAGGCTGAGCGCAAGGCCAGCGCCATGATCGCGCCCACCACGAAAGACAGCCCCAGCACCACCGCCACCGGATAAAGCTTTTGCAGCAGCCCCATCGGCGCCCGTTCCATCAGGCCGGCCTGCGCATAGCCCAGCGTGAGCGCGTACAGCGTGTTGAGCGTCGACAGCGTGAGCGCCCGCTCCGTCACCGGCCCGGAGGCGTGCGCGTCCATGGCCACGCGGCTGAGCACGGCCGGCGACGCCACGATGGCGACCAGCGCCACCGGATGCGCCACCGGGTCGGGCACGTCCAGCCAGTGCAGCACCCAGAACACCGCAAAGTAGGTGAGCAAGGCTTCGAGCAGGCTTTGCACCAGCACCATCGGGTTGTGCCGGAACCACCGCAGCGGCAAGCGCCCGCCCGCCTCGAACAGCACGATGGCCACGCCCAGTTCCAGCAGGAACAGGCTGGTGCCCTGCAAGGGCCAGTTCGCGCCTTCGAAACCCGCAAAACCGACGACCGTGCCGACGATGGTGTAGCCCACCACTTTCGGCATGCCGGTGTAGCGCTGCACCAGGTGCCCCGCCGCCGCGGCAAAGGCCAGCAGCAGCGACCAGGCGACCGTGGGCAGTCCGGCCGAAGGGCGAACCCATTCGGACCAGAAGCCCAGCAGGTCGGTCAGCAGTGCACTGATCAAGCGCCGGCCCTCATGCCTGGACCGGAACCAGAAAGCTCGCCGGACGCTTGCGCCAGCGGGCAAAGATGGCCGACTGGATGCGGCGGCGTTCCACGCGGTTGATGCTGTGCGCGCGCAGGGCCAGGCGGAAGGCAAGATAAAAGCTCACCCCCACATTGAGCGCGCCGATCAGCGGGATCGATGCGACAGCCCACCACAGCGCAGGGTCTCTCAGGACATCGAGGCCCAAGGTGCTGCATGCCGCGGCGATCTGCCCCGACGACAGCGTGACGTGGCGCACGTCCAGCCCCACCCCGAAAAAGGCAGCAAAGGCCGGCACCAGGCCGAGCATCAGGCCCAAAGAGATGTTGGAAGCGAATCCGGAGATATTGTTTCTCATGAAAGTTGCCCAGCGTTGCGCGCGTTTTGAACCCAAAACGGCGCTGATGCGGGGGTTATAGCGCATGGCCGAGTCAAGACGATGCAGGACAAAGGCGTTTTCAACCCACCCCGCCACAAGGCTGGACGCAAAGAGCAGAACGCCGGTGAAGGCCGCAAAAAGGGCGGTGGGCCCGGCCAGCGAGAGCGAGTGCAGCACTTCCCGCGCATGCACTTCGTCGATCATCGAATGGCCCACGGTGAAGCGCATCGCCAAGTCCACCAGCATGACGGCCGGAATCACGACCAGCACGTTGCCGAGAACGGCGGCCACCTGCGAGCGTACGAGGTTGGCAACTTCATCGACGAAGCTGTCCATGGCGCCGTCCGAATCGATGTCGCGCAGCTTGGCGGCCATCGCAGGCGCCGTCATGGCCGGCTGCTTGGTGGCCAGGGTGAGGTGCAGCAACTGGATGGCCACGAAGCTCACCGCGTACATCACGCCCGCCCACGCCCCGGTCCAGAAGGCCGACAGGCCCAGCGCGAGGATGGCGAACTTCGCCGCCACGGTGAGCGAGGTGAGTGCACCGCCGCCCGCGGCCTTTCGCACCATCGCGCCATAGGTGGCGCGGTCGCGGGTGATGTACTGCTCGCCGGTTTCGGCGCTGCGCTCGGCCATCTTGGCGGCCAGCAGCGACGAGTTGGTGGCGATGAGCCCGCGCACGCTGTTGCGCTCGCCGCCCACGATGACCAGCCGCGCGATCAAGCGCGCAACGCTCGAAGAAGGCGACGACGACAGCACGCAGTCGAGCAGTTCGCGAATGCGCACCACGCGCTCGCGCAACTCCCGCAATCGGAACACGAGTCCAACCGATATGCCGTTGTCTTCCAGATGCGTGTAGACCGACGCCGCACCCGCACGGCATGCATCGAGCCGTTCGCGAAAGGCGACGAACGCGGCCTGAAGCGCTTCCTCGTTCACGGGCGTGCGCATCGCTTCGTCGCGCAGGTCGTCCAGATGATTGAGCAGCACATGAAAAGGCCGCGCTTCGCGCACCGTGTCGTTCATGCGCAATCGCAACTCTGGCGAAAAGCCCGCGGCGACGACCTGGCTGGCGCAGTAGGTCACCGCGTCGAGCAGGGATTCTCGCCAGCGCGCGACGGCCTCCTCAGTGCCGTCGCCGATCACCTCGCGGATGCGCGCGAGGGTGGCTTCGTCGAGCAGCGCGATCCACTTCGCATCGAAGTCGCTGGTGAACAAGAGGCGGAACAGCTCGGACGCATCGGTGGTTTCTGGCGTGCCCGGCAGCACTTTGCGGCGAATGCGCCCGTTGAGCTCGCTCAGGAAAGAGGTGCGCGGTGCAAAGCCATGATCGGCGTACAGCGTCGTCAGGTCGACCGTGCGCGTGAAGCGGCGCCACCATGCGCGTGCACGCTCATGCACCTCGGGCCGCGCCTGGATGGCATCGAGCAGCAGGCCCACGCGGCCGACCACCGCCTGCGGCGACGCGCGATCGCCGCGCAGCCAGTCGAAGAGTTCGATGAGCCACACATGGCGATGCGCCGTGTCGGCGTCGGGGTCCAGTCGAGCGAGGAGGGTTGGCAGGTCGCGCGCGGCTGCTGTCATGCGTCGGCGTTGAACCGGCTCAATGCAGGACGCGCGTTGGCGGTATTTCGCCCGCGTTCGCGTCGAGCACGAACATCGGAATGGCCACGTCGAAGCGATCGCCCGTTTCCGTCACGAAAAAGAAACTGCCGAGCATCGTGCCAGTGGCCGCCTGTAACCGGCAGCCGCTTGTGTATCGAAACGATTCACCGGGTGGAATGAGAGGCTGCTGGCCGATCACGCCGAGGCCCTTGACCTCTTGTTTGTGACCGGATGCATCATCGATCTTCCAATGTCGGGAAATGAGTTGCGTGGAGACTTTGCCCATGTTCGTCACGGTGACGACGTAAGCAAACGTATAGACGCGATCGCCCGGCGAAGACTGCTCGTGCAGAAAGCGCGGTTCGACCTGAACGCTGATCGTGCTGGAAGACATGCGGCGGATAGTAACGGAGTCAAACCACATTGCCCCTGCGACAATCCCCACCCATGAGCACCCAAACGTATCGCATTGCACCCTCCATACTCTCTGCCGACTTCGCGCGGCTCGGGGACGAAGTATCCAACGTGATTGCCGCAGGCGCCGACTGGATCCACTTCGACGTCATGGACAACCACTACGTGCCGAACCTCACTTTCGGCCCGATGGTGTGCCAGGCGCTCAAGCCGCATTCGAAGAAGCCCGATGGCACGCCGGTGCCCATCGACGTGCATTTGATGATCCAGCCCGTCGACGCATTGGCCGCGGCCTTCGCGCAAGCGGGTGCCGACTACATCAGCTTTCATCCGGATGCGTCGCCGCACACGCACCGCAGCATCCAGGCGATCCGTGCGGCGGGCTGCAAGCCGGGGCTGGTGTTCAACCCAGGCCTGGGCCTGGAGGCGCTGGACTGGGCCATCGACGACATCGACCTCATCCTCATCATGAGCGTGAACCCCGGTTTCGGTGGCCAGAGCTTCATCGATTCGGCGTTGCGCAAGATCGAGCAGGCGCGCAAGCGCATCGAGCAAAGCGGACGCGACATCCGGCTGGAAGTCGATGGCGGCATCAAGGTCGACAACATCGCGCGCGTGGCGAGTGCCGGCGCCGACACCTTCGTCGCGGGCAGCGCGATCTTCAACGCGAAGAGCTATGAAGGCGTGATCGGCGACATGCGCACTCAGCTGGCCAGCGGCCGCTGAAATTCCACGCGGCCGCGAAGGCCTTGCGGGGCGCCCTGGAGGGTGCCAATGTCGGTTGATATTTTCGCAATCGAGGGTGCGCGAATATCGTTTTACGCCTCGCTTCGTATCGACAACGATTGCATCCAGCAGCCGACGGTTTGCGCTTCACAACGCAGCCGCTCCGGCACCGGATTCCAATCAACGAGAGACGAGCATGAAGCACCCCAGGACCACCTTCTCCATCCTCGCGACCGCCGCCATGGTCGCCCTTGGCGCGCTGTGCGCACCGGCACACGCGCAGGCTGACTTCCCCACCAGGAAGCCCATCACTGTGGTGGTGCCCTTTGCGCCGGGCGGGGGCAACGACATCCTGGCGCGCGTCATCGGGCCGAAGCTCTCGCAGATCCTCAAGCAGACGGTGATCATCGAGAACAAGCCCGGCGCCGGCGGAAGCCTGGGCACCGAGTACGCGGCGCGCGCCACGCCCGATGGCTACACGCTGCTGATCGCGTCGAACCAGGTGACCATCGACCCGGCGCTGGGCGTGAAGGCTGGCTACAAGATCGAGCGCGACTTTGCGCCCGTGGGCCGCATCGCCTCGGTGCCGATGGTGCTGGTGGCGCACAACGGCGAGCCCTACAAGACGCTGCCGGAGTTCATCAGCTACGTGAAGGCCCATCCCGGCAAGGTGGCCTATGGCAGTCCCGGTAATGGCACGCCGCAGCATCTGGCGGGTGAAGTGTTTGCGTCCGCGGTGAAGTCGCCCATGACGCATGTGCCCTACAAGGGCACGTCGCCCGTCATCACCGACCTGATCGGCGGACAGACGCAAGTGGCCTTCGCCACGCTGGCCTCGGTGCTGCAATATGTTGAAAACGGCAAGCTCACCGCGCTGGGCATTGCGGGCCAGGAGAAGTCCGCCGCGCTGCCCAAGGTTCCGACCTTCGGCGAGGCCGGCCTCAAGAACTACGAGGCGGCGCTCTGGTACAGCCTCGTGGTGCCGGCCAGCACGCCGCAGCCCATCGTCAACACGCTGAACAAGGCACTGCGCGAGGCCATGGACACGCCGGCCGTGGACCAGCAACTCATCAAGCTCGGCTTCGTGCCCAAGCCCACGACGCCCGAGGAACTCAAGGGCATCATCACCGCCGACCTCGCGCACTGGGCGCGGGTGGTGAAGGACAACAACATCAAGGTCGAGCAATGACGCCGGGCAGCGCGGGCGTGATCGACGCGCTGCATCGGCGGCGCAGCGTCCGGGGCTTTCGGCCTGACGCGGTTGAGCGCAGCACGGTGGAGCGCATCCTGCAAGACGCGGCACGCAGCCCGAGCGCATCGAACACACAGCCCTGGCGCGTGCATGTGTGCGCAGGCGAGGTGCAACTCGCGTTGACGGAGCAACTGTTGGCACTGCACACGGCGGGCGGCGAGGGGCATCGCGAGGAATACACCTACTGCCCGCCGGCCTGGCGCGAGCCTTATCTGGGGCGACGCCGCGAGGTGGGCAAGGCGCTCTATGGCCTGCTGGGAATTCCCAAAGGCGACGAAGCATGGACGGCAAGGCAGTACCCAGGAACTACGAATTCTTCGGTGCGCCCGTGGGCTTGTTCTTCACGCTCGAACGCGACATGGGACAGGCGGCGTGGATCGACTTGGGGATGTTCCTGCACGCGGTGATGCTGGCGGCCGTTGGCCACGGCCTGGACACGTGTGCGCAGCAGGCGTTTGCACGCTATCACCGCGTGATCCGGGCGCACTTGCGCATTCCCGACAAGGAAATCGTGGTGTGCGGAATGTCGATGGGCGTGGCCGATGAGGACGAGCCGGCGAACGGGTTGGTGACCGGGCGGGAAGCGGTGGAGCGCTTCGCGGCGTTCGCGGGCTTTGACGATGCGCATCTCGAGCGACGGCGCATGCAGCAAGCATGATGGCACCCGGTCAGCGCTGCCCCAGCGCAGCGATGGTGTGTGTGGCACCCATTCCCTTCAATGCAGCGCGTGCTGCCTCGTAGCCCGCCTCGATCGCACCGTCCTGCTCGCCCCTTGCCGACATGCCCGATACGCTGACGGCCGGTGAGATCAGCACATCCGCCTGCGCCATTTCGGGCGCGGCAACCAGGCAACTCTGGGCTTGCATGACCCGGCGGATGACGGCGGGCGCGCCCAGCCCGCGGGAGCGCGAGCCCTTGCAATAGATGTCCACCGCGATGACGAAGTCGGCGCCCATCGCGCGGGCGAAGCGCACGGGCACCAGGCTGGTGATTCCGCCATCGATCAGGTGACCCTCCCCGTACGGCACCGGCACCTGGACGCCGGGCACCGCGGCCGATGCCTGGATGGCACGTCCCGCGGAGCCCTGGTCGAGCAGCACCGGCTGTTCGCTTCGCAAGTCGGTGGCCACCGCGCCAAAGCGGATCGGAAACGCTTCAATGGGAACACCTGCAGTCACGGTGTCGATCCAGTGCGCGAGATGGTTGCCCCGCATGATCCCGCCGGAACTGAAGCTCAGGTCGATGAGGGATGACAGCTTGACCTCGCGTGCAATCGACTCGATCTGGCTGGCCGTCAAACCGCTAGCATAGGCCGCACCGACCACTGCGCCCGCAGACGTGCCGACGACGATGTCGGGCCTGATGCCGGCTTCTTCCAGCGCGCGCAGCACGCCCAGATGCGCAAAGCCCCGAAGGCCCCCGCCGCCCAGCACCAGGGCCACGGTCGGTCGGCGCGTGCCGGTGGCAGCAGGTTCCGGCGCGGAATGCCGCACCTCATCAAGCCAGCGCGGTGTCAGCGCCATCGACGCGCTTGCACGGGTGCTGGCGCATCCGGCCATTGCTGCCGCAAGGCAGGCAAGCGCAAGGGCAACGACGCATCGCATGTTGCGTGCTTTCACGATGTACCGGTTCAGCGCGAACCGGCCAGCGCCACCGCGTCGGCACCCGCCGGAAAGCGAAGCTGCCCGCTCGTGTCATTCGCGGCACGCCACACCACCTCGGCCACATCGGACTCGGTCGTGACTGCAGCCTGTTGCGCGAACGACGCGAACACCTGCTGCGCGAAAGGCGCGTACGCCTCGGGAATGAGCCCTTCCATGCGCGGTCCGCCGTTGCTCGCAAAGCGCGTGCTGGGCCCGTAGCCCGGCTCCACCAGTTTCACGCGCACGTTGAACGCTTCGAGTTCAAAAGCGAGCGACGTGGTGAACCCTTCGATCGCCTTCTTGCTTGCGGTGTAGACGGCCACCAGCGGCATGGGCGCCAGCGTGGCGCTGGAGGTCACGTTCAGCACGACACCTGAGCGTCGCGCACGGAATTGAGGCAGCACGGCCTGCGTCATCGCCATCATGCCAAATGTGTTGGTCTCGAACACTTCGCGCGTGGTGGCCATCGGCGTGGCCTCGAAGGCACCGAAGAGGCCGATGCCCGCGTTGTTGACCAGCACGTCGATGGGTCCGCTGGCTTCCAGCGCAGCGGCGATGCTGTCGGGTCGGGTCACGTCCAGCGGCAGCACACGCATGCGGTCCGAGCGGGGAAGGAGTTCTTCCCTCGGCGTTCGCATGGTGGCAATGACCTTCCAGCCCTGTGCGTGGAAGTGGCGCGCGGTCTCCAGGCCGTAGCCGGAAGAGCAGCCTGTGATGAGGACGGTTTTCATGGCGTTTGAATGCGTGGTGGTGTTCATGCCCCCAACGATAGCGATCAAGGACCGGACTATCTACAATGCAAAGTCCAGATTTCATTCGCAATCGTCCGGCAATGAACGATCCACTGTCCGAAGTCATCCGCCTGCTGCAGCCGCGCGCGGTGTTCTCCAAGCGCATCAGCGGCGCAGGCCGCTGGGGCGTGCGCTATTCGGACTTTGGCCAGCCGAGCTTCTGCGCGGTGCTCGAAGGCAGCTGCCGCCTTGCCGTCGATGGCCAAGAGGCAATCACCATCGAAGCGGGCGATTTCGTGCTGCTGCCGTCCACGCCGGGCTTCACCATCTCGGGCTTCGAGCCCGTGGCGCCGGTGCACATCGATCCCAAGCTCACGCCGTCATCGACGGGCGAAGTGCGCCACGGCACGCGCGGCGGGCGTCCCGACGTGCGCCTGCTGGGCGGCTTCTTCGTCTTCGACTCGCCCGATGCGGCCTTGCTGGTGTCGCTGTTGCCGGCGCTGGTGCATGTGCGCGGCGTCGAACGGCTGTCGGTGCTGGTGCGGCTCGTGGGCGAGGAGTCGATCGAGCGGCGCTCCGGCCGCGACCTCGTGCTCACGCGCCTGGTGGAGGTGCTGCTCATCGAAGCCTTGCGCTCGACGCCGGGCGAAGACGCGCCGCCGGGTTTGCTGCGCGGCCTGGCCGATGCGCGCCTCGCACTGGCCATGCGCCAGATGCACGGCGATCCCGCGCGGGCGTGGACCATGGCCCAGCTCGCGAAGAAGGCGGCGCTGTCGCGCTCGGCCTTCTTCGACCGCTTCACGCGTGCGGTGGGCTTGCCGCCGATGGAGTACCTGCTCGCCTGGCGCATGGCCCTCGCCAAGGACCTGCTGCGCCGCCACGATGTCGGCATCGCGGAGGTGGCAGGGCGCGTGGGCTACGGCTCGGCAAGCACCTTCAGCACGGCCTTCAGCCGCCACGTGGGCCAGTCTCCGGGGCGTTACGCGCGCCAGGGATAGTGGGCACTCGCCGCTCCACGACGCGCACCCCGTGCAGGGGCGCGCCAATGCCATGCGCCGGCGTCACAGCGACCTCGAGATCAGGTCTTTCATGATCTCGTTCGAACCGCCATAGATCTTCTGCACGCGCGATGCCGCGTACATGCGGGCGATCGGGTATTCGGCCATGAAGCCATAGCCGCCGAAGAGTTGCAGGCACTCATCCGTCACGCGGCATTGCTGTTCGGTGCACCACCACTTGGCCATGTAGGCGGCCTGGTCGTCGAGCGTGCCGTCCAGCAGGCGCTGGATGCAGTCGTTGACGAAAGTGCGAACGATGTGCGCCGTGGTCGCGACTTCCGCCAGCTTGAAGCGCGTGTTCTGGAAGTCCAGCAGCGTCTGCCCGAAAGCCTTGCGCTCGCGCGTGTACTCGACGGTCACCGCCAGCGCCTGCTCGATCGTGGCCGCAGCCGGTACCGCGATCAGCATGCGCTCGTACGGCAGTTGGCCCATGAGCTGCTTGAAACCGTCGCCTTCCTTCTCGCCCACCAGGTTCTCGACCGGCACGCGAACGCCGTCGAAGAAAAGCTCGGACGTGTCGGACGCCTGCAGCCCGATCTTCTCGAGCAGCCGACCGACGCGATAGCCCGGCAGGTTCTCGGTTTCGAGCACGATCAGCGACAGGCCGCGGCTGCCGGACTCGCCGGTGCGCGCCACCACCACCACGAGGTTGGCGGTCGAGCCGTTGGTGATGAAGGTCTTGGCGCCGTCGATGACGTAGTGGTCGCCGTCGCGAACCGCCTTGGTGCGGATGGCCTTCAGTTCGGAGCCGCAGCCGGGCTCGGTCATGGCGATGGCGGCGAGCCTCTCGCCGCTCGCAAGCTGGGGCAGCCAGCGCTGCTTCTGCGCCTCGGTGCCGTAGGCGGCGATGTAGTGCGCGGCGATGGTGTGCACGGCGGTGGAAGGCGGCATTTCCGCCCTGGCCAGTTCGTCCTGCACCACCATCTGGTAGGCCAGGTTGGCGCCGGAGCCGCCGTAGGCTTCGTCGATCTCGGGCAGCAGGAAGCCCATCTCGCCGAAGGGCTGCCAGGCTTCGCGCGGGATGAAGCCCTGACGGCGCCACTCCTCGAGGTGGGGTGTGAATTCCGCGGCGATGTAGCGACGCAGCTGGTCGCGGAAGGCCTCGATGGTTTCGTCCATCCAGGCGTGACGGTGGAGTTGGGGAAGCATGTTTGTGATCTCCTCAGATGCCGGTGAGTCCGCCGGTGCACATCAGCGTCTGGCCGCTGACGTAGTCCGACTCGGGAATGCAGAACAGGTAGACCGCGCCCGCGGCCTCCTCGGGTGTGCCGCCGTGGCCGAGCGGAATGGTCTGTTCCATCGCGGACAGCAGGCCGGGGTTGATGCCGACCTTGATGTCGCGGCCGTCGATCTGCGCGGTCGAATCTTCCGCCGCGCTGCCGGTCAACCGCGTCTTGATGAGGCCGAAGGCCACGCAGTTCACCGCCACGTTCATGCGGCCCCACTCCTTGGCGAGCGTCTGCGTCATGCCGACGATGCCGGCCTTGGCGGCCGCGTAGTTGGTCTGCCCGGCGTTGCCGAAGAGGCCCGCCACGGACGAGATGTTCACGACCTTGCGCACATTGCGGCGGCCCGCTTCCGTGTCCGCCTTCGCGAGCGCGCGGATCACCGGTTGCGCGGCCCGCAGGATGCGGAAGGGCGCCGTCAGGTGCACGTCGATCATGGCGTACCACTGCTCGTCGTTGGTCTTCTGGATCACGTTGTCCCAGGTGTACCCGGCGTTGTTGACGATGATGTCGAGGCCCTTGTATTCGCTCACGGCCGTGCCGACAAAGCGTTCGGCAAAGTCCGGCGCCGTGACGCTGCCGACGCAGGCCACCGCCTGGCCGCCGGCCGCGCGGATGGCTTGCACGGTTTCTTCAGCGGGCGCTGCGTCGAGGTCGTTGATGACGACGCGCGCGCCTTCGCTGGCCAGCTTCATGGCAATGGCGCGGCCGATTCCACGGCCCGATCCGGTGACGAGGGCGACCTTGCCCTCCAGCTTGGATGTCATGTTCTGTTTCCTTGGATGGCGTTGTTCTTCAGGGCAGTGCGACCAGCGCCTCGCCGGCGATCTTGGTCTGCCCGTATTGGTTGGTGGTCTGCAGCTCGATGCGCACGCAGCGGCTGTCTTCGAGCTTCTCCGCGACGACGCCCGTGCAGCGGATGGCGTTGCCCAGGTGCGTGATGCCCTGGAAGCGCACATCGAAGCGGCGCAGTTGCGACTGCGGCGACCACTGCGTGAGCAGCCGCCCGAGCCAGGCCATGCCCAGCATGCCGTGCGCGAAGACGTCGGGCATGCTCGCGCGACGCGCGAAGTCGATATCGATGTGAATGGGGTTGTGGTCGCCCGAGGCGCCGGCAAACAGGGCCAGCGTGGTGCGGTCGACGCCCGGCAGTTGCAGCGGCGGCAGCGTGTCGCCAACCTGCACGCCGTCGAAGGTGGGGGTGGTGGTGTTCATGGTCGATGTCCTTGGGTCGGTCGGTTCAATGACGGCACACCACGACCGCGCGCAGTTCGGCCACCAGTTCGTCGCGCTGGTTGCAGGCCCGCGAGCTCTTGATGACGAACTCCAGCGCGCCGTTCTTCTTGTCGTAGATGTCTTCGATGCGCGAGCGCACGGTGATCGTGTCGCCCGCGCACGCCGGCAGGTGATAGGTGAAGCCCTGTTCGCCATGCAGCAGCTTGGCAACGGGCACGCCCAGGTCCTGCAGCATGCGGTCCACGGCGCCCGAGTCGAGCTCCGCCGCGAACAGGAAGGTCGGCGGCGCGGGCAGGTCCGCGTAGCCTGCAGCCCGGGCTGCGGCGACGTCGGTGTAGACGGGGTTGGTCTCGCCGATGGCCTTGGCGAAGAACTGCAGGCGCGTGCGCTCCAGCGGCAGCACCGAGGCGGGCAACTCGTGGTGAATCCACTTCTTGTCGATCATGGTCCGATGTCCTTCTTCAAACGCGTTCGTAGAGCGTGACGACGCAGGCGCCGCCCAGGCCCAGGTTGTGTTGCAGCGCCAGGCGCGCGCCCTCGACTTGGCGCTGGTCGGCCGTGCCGCGCAGTTGCTGGACCAGCTCGGTGCACTGGGCCAGGCCGGTCGCGCCGAGGGGATGGCCCTTGGAGAGCAGGCCGCCCGACGGGTTGGTCACGACCTTGCCGCCGTAGGTGTTGTCGCCGTCGCAGACGAACTTCTCCGCGCCGCCCTGCGGGCACAGCCCCAGCGCCTCGTAGCTGATCAGTTCGTTGTGGGCGAAGCAGTCGTGCAGCTCCACCACGTCGATGTCGTCCGGGCCCACGCCGGCGTCGGCGTAGACCTTCTGCGCCGCGGCGCGCGCCATGCTGAAGCCCACGACCTCGCGCATGTCACGCGCCTCGAAAGTCGCCGGGCCGTCGGTCGTCATGGCCTGCGCCTTGACGCGCACGCTGCGGTCCAGGCCATGCTTCCGGGCGAAGGCTTCGGAGCAGACGATGGCGGCGGCTGCGCCGCAGGTGGGCGGGCAGGCCATCAGGCGCGTCATCACGCCGGCCCACATCACGGGGGCGGCCAGCACCTGTTCTTCGGTGACCGGCGTGCGAAACAGCGCGAGCGGGTTGTTCGCGGCATGGCGGCTCGCCTTGGCGCGGATCTTGGCGAAGGTGGAGAGCTGCGTGCCGTACTCGTTCATGTGCGCCAGCCCGGCGCCGCCGAAGTAGCGCAACGCGAGCGGGATCTCGCCATGGCCGACCAGCTGCTCGGTGGCCTGGTCGAAACGGTCGAAGGGCGAGGGCCGGTCGGTGAACTGGGCGCCCAGCGCACCCGGGCTCATGTGCTCGAAGCCGAGCGCCAGCACGCAGTCCGCCGCGCCGCTCGCCACGGCCTGGCGCGCCAGGAACAGCGCGGTGGAACCGGTCGAGCAATTGTTGTTGACGTTGACGATCGGAATGCCCGACAGGCCGACCTCGTAGAGCGAACGCTGGCCGGCGGTCGAATCGCCGTACACGTAGCCCACGTAGGCCTGCTGGACCTGGTCGTAGCCGATGCCGGCATCCGCCAGGGCGGCGAGCGTGGCCTTGGCGGCCATCTGCGGATAGGGCTCGTGGGCGCCCGGCTTGGCAAAGGGGATCATGCCGACCCCGGTCACAAAAACGTCTCGACTCATCGCGGTGTTACCTCGTGCTGTGATGCCCGGCACGAGATACCCCGTCGGTCCCGCTGCGGGCATCGGTTGATGTCCATGGCTGGGCAATCGTAATAATCGGGGCCTTCGCAGGCGATGATGCTTCGCGTCGATTCACTGACAAAAGACCTCTTTCGACAGCGCGGCTGTCGCGGCATTTCCACCCGTTCGCGCCATGACGATGCGGCCCCTGTTCACCGTCCCGATCTCCGCCGTGCACGGCATGCTGGCGGGCGCCCGCAGGCGCGGTGTCGCGACGCCCGCGTGGACCGACGAAATGCTGGGCTTGGCGGGCATCGATCCGGCGCTGCTGGAACAGGACGCCTCGCGTGTGACGGCCCAGCAGTACGTGGTCTTGTTCAGCGCCGTGAAGCAGAACTTGCAGGACGAATGCCTGGGCCACCTGTCGCGGCCCCTGCGCCGGGGCAGCTTCGTGTTGATGGCGCGTTCGACCCTCGGCGCGCCGTCGATGGAAGTGGCGCTGCGCCGCGTCTCGCACGCTTTCGGGCTGCTTCAGGATGACGTGACTTTGACCTGTGTGTCCGATGCTTCCCTGGGCGGCCTCGCGCTCGACTTCAGCGACACCGGAACGCCGCACGACGACTTCTGCCACGAGATGATCTTGCGGGTCTTCTGGCGGCTCGCAGCCTGGCTGCACGGCGGCAAGCTGGCGCCGCGGCGCTTCGACTTCGGCTTCGCGCAGCCTTCCTACGCTGCGGACTATGCCGAGATCTTTCCGGCGCCCATGTCTTTCGGGCAAGCGCGTTCGGCCGTCTGGTTCGACGCGGCCGCGATGGCCAGCCCGGTGCGCCGCGACGTCCATGCCTTGCAGACCTTCCTGCGCGCGACGCCGGGCAACCTGGTCGGTCCGCATCTGGCCGGGCAATCCGCCACGGCGCGCGTGCGCGCGCTGCTGCAACGCACTTGTCCGGAATGGCCGCGCCTGGAAACCGCGGCCGAACGGCTGCACATGTCGGTGAGCGCGCTGCAACGCCACTTGGCGGCCGAAGGGACTTCCTTCCAGGCCCTGAAGGATCAGCTCAGGCGCGACATGGCGGTCGTTCGCCTGTCCACGGGCCAGGCAACGCTCGCGGACCTGGCGGCCGAACTCGGCTTTACCGACAGCACGGCCTTCCAGCGGGCCTTCAAAGCCTGGACCGGAAGCACGCCAGGAACCTACCGCCGCCCGGATGCCCCCTTGAAAGACCTGTCGCGGACCCGATAGCGGCTCAGGCCGTCCTCTGTGCCTGCTGCCAAGCCAGTTCGGCGACGCGCTCGTACTTCGACGACAACGCCACGGCCTCGGCGCTGGCAGCGGTGCCGCGCAATACCCTGCCGCGGATGCCGTGCAGGATCGCCGCGAAGCGGAACATGTTGAAGGCCACGTAGAAGTCCAGGTCCCCGATACCCTCGCGCCCGGTGCGCTGGCAGTAAGCCTGCACGTACGCCGCTTCATCCGGCAAGCCGGAAGCCGCCAGGTCCACACCCATGATGCCGCCCAGGATGTCCGGCGGCATGCGGTACATCATGGCGTGATAGGCGAAGTCGGCCAGCGGATGGCCCAGCGTCGACAGCTCCCAGTCCAGCACGGCGATGACGCGTGGCTCGCTGGGGTGGAACATCAGGTTGTCGATGCGGTAGTCGCCGTGGACGATCGAGGTTTCATCGCCCGCCGGGATGTTCTTCGGCAACCAGTCGACCAGCAGGTCCATGTGCGCGTTGCGGCCCGCGGCTTCGTCGTCGAAATACTGCTTCGACCAGCGCCGCACCTGGCGCTCGACATAGGCGCCGGAACGACCGAAGTCGTCGAGGCCGATGGACGAGTAGTCGACGCAATGCAGTTGCGCCAGCGTCGCATTCATCGCGTCGAAGTAGGCGCCGCGTTCCGCCGCGGGAATCATCGACAGCGTCGCGTCCCAGAAGATGCGTCCCTCCATCATTTCCATGACGTAGAACCAGCTGCCGATCACCGAGTCATCCGTGCACAGGCCGTAGATCCTCGGCACCGGAAACCCGGCGCCATGCAGCGCGCCGATGACGCAGGCTTCGCGCTCCACCGCGTGCGCGCCCTTGAGCAGCACGCCTTCGGGCTTGCGGCGCAGCACATAGGAACGCGTGGGCGTCGTGAGCTTGTACGTGGGGTTCGACTGGCCGCCGGCAAAGCGCTCCGCCTGGATCGGACCCGCGAAGCCTTCGACGTTCGCTTGCATCCATTGCGCGAAGCCTTCGCCGGTCAGTTCCTGTCGGGAAGGCGTGGCAGGGGTGGCGGGCGTGGTGGGGTTCTGGCTCATCCGTTTCCTTTTGCGAGCGCATCGCGCTTGATTTTCTTGGCGAGAGACCACTTGTGGACCTCGGTCGGGCCGTCGTAGATGCGGAATGCACGAACTTCGCGAAACACCTGCTCCACGACGCTGTCGCGCGACACGCCGGTGCCGCCCATCACCTGCACGCATCGGTCGGCAATGCCGAACAGCAGGTCGGACACGGCGACCTTCGTCATGGAGCTTTCGGTGGTGCCCAGCGAGCCGGAGTCCAGCACCGAGGCGCACCAGTCGATCATCAGTTCGGCCTGCTTCAGGTCGATGAGGTTCTGCGCCAGCATGAAGCCCACGCCCTCGTGGTCGATGAGCAGCTTGCCGAAGGCCTTGCGCCGCACGGCGTAGCCGGTGGCGATTTCCTGCGAGCGGATGGCAGCGCCCAGCCAGCGCATGCAATGCGACAGGCGCGCGGGCGACAGCCGGATCTGCGCATAGCGAAAGCCTTCGTCCACTTGCCCGAGCACCTGGTCATCGGCCACCCGCAGCGCATCGATGAGCACCACCGAATGCCCGCCGGGCATCGAGCTGTCGATGGTGTCGAGCACGCGTTCGACGCGGATCGCGGGGTGGGGCAGGTCGACCAGGAACATGGTCGCGCTCGTCTTCTCGCCATCCTTGCTGGTGCGCGCCATGACGATGCCCACGGAAGCCCCGACGGCGCCGGTGATGAAAGCCTTGCGTCCGTTGATGAGCCAGCCGCCCGCATCGCGCACCGCGGTGGTCTGGAGCATCGACGGGTCCGAACCTGCGCCGCCTTCATCCGCGGGCTCCGTCATGAAGAACGCGGACCGTGCCTCGCCGCTCACCAGCTTCGACAGGAAGCGCTCCTTCTGGCCGCTTGATGCGACCTTGCCGAGCAGGAACATGTTGCCCTCGTCGGGCGCTGCCGTGTTCACGGCGACCGGCCCCAGCGGCGAGAGGCCGCTGAACCGCAGCACGTACGCCGTTTCAAGCTGCGACAGGTGATCGCCGCCATCGAGGATGTGCGGTGTGAGCACGCCCGCTTCGCGCGCCTTGCCGCGCAATTCGCGAACCAGTTCCTCGCTGGGGCCGTGCGCGCCACAGCGCGGATCGCGCTCGAAAGGGATGACGACGTCGCGAACGAAAGCTTCGACGCGCTGGGCGATGCGCTGGCTGCGTTCGGATGGAACAGGGGCGTGGATGGAATCGCTCATGCAGCAGAACCCTTGTTGCGCTCCTTGAGCCATTTCGAGATCGAAGGCGCCAGCACCTTCTGCGCCTTGCCGCCCACGAAGGTGCCGATATGCCCGCCGGGCACCGACAGTTCGCTGTAGTCGTCGGTGCCGAACTTGTCGCCCATGTCGGCGGAGCAGCAGGTCGGAACGACCACGTCGCCCTGCGCATAGACGTTCAGCACCGGCATGCGGATCTGGTTCAGGTCCACGCGCCGGCCGCCCAGCATCAGTTCGTTTTTCACGAGCTTGTTCTCCTGGTAGAGGTCCTTGAACCATTGGCGCATGACCTCGCCGGGGTGGTCCGGCCGGTCCGCGATCCAGCGCTCCATGTGCAGGAAGCCCAGCATCTTGTCGTCGTCGTCCAGGATGTCGACAAGCTCGGTCGTGTACTTCGTCATGTTGAGCACCGGGCTCATCATCAGGAACGAGAAGCCGACCGCCGCGCCCGGCGCCACGCCCATCGTATCGACCATCATGTCGATGTCTTCGGGCGCCATCGCGCGTGCCCACAGGTTCATGTAGCCGGAACCCGGCTCGGGCGGCAGGCCCTTGTCGCCGTGGAAGTCCAGCGGCGTCACCGTGATGACCAGGTTCTTGATCTTCTGGGGAAACAGCGCCGCGTAGCAGGTGCAGAAAACGCCTCCCTGGCACACGCCCAGCAGGTTGATCTGGTCGACGCCGTGGCGCTCGCGGATCACGTCGACGCAATCGTCCAGGTAGCCCGACACGTAGTCGTCGATCGTGAGCCAGCGCTGCGCGCGCGTGGGATGTCCCCAGTCGATCACGTAGACGTCGAGCCCTTCGGCCAGCAGCTTGCGCACGAAGGAGCGCTCGGGCTCCAGGTCGATCATCTGGTAGCGGCCGACCAGTGCATAGGCCAGCAGGATCGGCACGCCCATCGGCTTGTCGACGGTGGGCCGGTAGCGGTACAGGCGCACGGTGTCCTGTCGCCAGACCTCGTCCTTCGGCGTCGTGGCAATGGCCAATTGCTCCTCGGTGTAGCCGGCCAGGCGCTGGCTGCCGCGCGTGAGGTTTTCAGAGACGCGTTGCAGTTCGCGCATCACGCCTTCGGGGGTGATGCGGATCGGCAAGGTGGCGGCTTTGGTATCGGTCATGCCTTGACCCTCGTGGACTTGGCGCGCTTTGCAGCGGCGGGGAGTGATCGCGTGCGCTTGACGGCCGCGGGTTTGGGTGTCGGTTTCGGAGCGGCAAGCGCGATGCTGCTGGATGCCTTGCTGCTGACAGTCGGCGCCGCCGCCTGCGCGGGCTTGCGCAGTTTGCGAATCTGCCGCTTCAATTCCTGGATCTCGCGGTAGGCGTCATCGACTTCGGCGCGTGTGGGGATGTTCAGCGCTTCGCTGGCGATGGCGACCATGCGCTGCTTCTGCAGCCGCGCGCGGGAGCCTGCACGCACCAGCTTGGCCGAGGCTTCGAGCGCCTCGGGTGCCTGCATGGCGGCGTGCATCGACTGGTCGAGCGCGCGAGCCCATAGGCGCACCAGCTTGAGCAGCGAGTCCACGGATTCACCGCGATCGCCCATCGCCCGAAGCTCCGCCAGCAGGCCTTCGTTTCCCTTGGCCAGCGCGGCGGCCACGATGCTCATGTATTGCGCCTGGGCCTGCTGCTTTCCGAGCGAGGCGGCCGCCAGCTCACGCGCTGCGCCCTGCAGTTCGCGCGACGGCGCCAGTCCGAAAGCATCGGCCAGGCCGCCATAGGCGCGCTCCAGGTTGAGCGACAGGGGCGCGACCGCCTGGCCGAACATCTTCATCGGCGCCGTCATCAAGCCCCAGCCGTCCGAGAGAATGGTTTGCGCGGAACCCAGGCCGGGTGCCACGGCACCCAACGCATCCGAGACGCTTTGCATCTGCGTGCGCAGCATGTCCTGCAGCGAGACGAACGCCTCGCCCGCATTCGGGTTGGTCAGCAGCGCCTGGACGTAGCCCTGGTAGAGCGGGCCGATCAACTGTTGCGTGAGTTGCAGGGCCTGCGCGAGCTGCCCGGCCGGGAACGGCAATTCACCTCTGCCGTCGCCGGCTGAAGAAGATCCGGCTTGCGGCACGACGCCAGCCAGGTTCGCGATCTGGTCGCGCCACCATCCGAAGAGCTCGCCGGATTCGTTGCGCGGCTCGTTGTCCTTGTCGACAGGCATGAATGATTTCCTTGTTCGGTATTCAGAGCGAGCTGACCAGATGGCCGCCATCGACCGCGAGCACGGCGCCGGTCATGTGCGCGCCGGCCGGGCTTGAGAGCAGCAGCAGCGGCCCGTCGAGGTTTTCCAGCTGGCCGAAGCGGCGCGTGGGGATGCGCGCGCGCAGCTTCTCTCCCGCATCGCTCTGCAGGAAGTCGCGGTTCAGGTCCGTGACCACGTAGCCAGGAAGGATCGCGTTCACGCGGATGTCGTAGCGCGCGAGTTCGAGCGCCATCGCCTTGGTCGCCTGCACGATGCCGGCCTTGGAGATGGCATAGGGCGCCACGCCACCCGCCACCCGTTCACCCAGGATGGACGCGATGTTGATGATGCTGCCGCCCTTCTTCGCCGCGACCATGCGGCGCGCCGCTTCCTGCGCCACCATCCAGCCGCCCTTGAGGTTGGTGCCAACGACCGCGTCCCAGTCTTCCTCGGTGTGTTGCAGCAGCGACTTGGTGACGGTGACGCCCGCGTTGTTGACCACGATGTCGGCGGCCCCGCCGGCCGAGCGCTCGATTTCGTCGAAGCAGGCCGCGATGCTCGCCCCGCTGGTCACGTCCAGGCTCAGCGCCAGGCATTTGCCGCCGAGCGACTGCACTTCCTCCACCAGGGCGCCGAGCTTGTCGGCCCGCCGTGCGACCACGATGAGCTCAGCGCCCGCCCTGGCCAGCGTGAGCGCAAAGCGCCGCCCGAGTCCGCTCGACGCGCCCGTCACCAGCGCGCGCTGGCCGTCGACGCGGAACATGCTTTCGATCTTGTCTGCCATGTCAATCCTCAAAGCTGCGCAGCGCG
Organism: Variovorax brevis; assembly: GCF_030317105.1. Taxonomy (GTDB): domain Bacteria; phylum Pseudomonadota; class Gammaproteobacteria; order Burkholderiales; family Burkholderiaceae_C; genus Variovorax; species Variovorax brevis. Next base: position 53,577 of record NZ_JASZYG010000020.1, on the reverse strand, counting down.
TTCGCGCAGCACGTTCTTCTGAACCTTGCCCGTGGCAGTCTTCGGCAATTCACCGAACACCACGTTCTTCGGACACTTGAAGCCGGCCAGGCTGGCGCGGCACCACTTGATGATTTCCTCGGCACTCACCTCGCCAGCGCCGGCGCGCAGCGTGACGAAGGCGCACGGCGTCTCGCCCCATTTCTCGTCCGGCTTGGCGACCACGGCTGCATCCATGACCTTGGGATGGCGGTAGAGCACTTCCTCGACTTCCAGCGTCGAGATGTTCTCGCCGCCCGAAATGATGATGTCCTTCAACCGGTCCTTGATCTCGAGGTAGCCGTCGGGATGCATCACCGCCAGGTCGCCGGAGCGGAACCAGCCGCCCTTGAACGCCTCTTCGGTCGCGGCCGGGTTGTGGAGGTAGCCCTTCATCACGGTGTTGCCGCGGATCGCAATCTCGCCGACGGTCTTGCCATCGGCCGGCGCACGGGCACCGGTGTCGATGTCGAGCACGGCGATCTCCTGCTGCGTCGGCATGGCGACGCCCTGGCGCGCCATCTTGCCGGCGCGCGCCGTGAGGTCGAGGTCGTCCCAGTCGTGCTGCCACGCGCACAGCGTGGCGGGGCCGTAGGTTTCGGTCAGGCCGTAGAGGTGCGTGATCTTGAAGCCGATGCGCTCCATGGCCTCGATCACCGCGCTGGGCGGCGCCGCGCCGCCGGTCGCGACTTCCACGCGGTGGGCGTAGGGGTCTTGGGGCAAGGCCGGGGAGTGCAGCAGCATGTTGAGCACGATCGGCGCCGCGCACAGGTGCGTGATGCGCTCGCTGCCGATCAGGCTGAAGATCTGCGCAGGGTCGACCGTTCGCAGGCACACGTGCGTTCCGCCCACCAGCGTCACGGCCCAGGTGTAGGTCCAGCCGTTGCAGTGGAACATCGGCAGCGTCCAGAGGTAGGCCGTGTCGGGCGTCAGGCCGAAGGCCAGCGCATTGCCCATGGCGTTCAGGTAGGCGCCGCGATGGTGGTAGAGCACGCCTTTCGGGTCGCCCGTCGTGCCCGAGGTGTAGTTGAGCGCGATGGAATCCCACTCGTCCTGCGGCAGCTGCCACGCGAAATCCGGGTCGCCTTGCCGAAGGAAGGCCTCGTAGTCGAGCTTGCCCACGGCCATCGAATCCGGATGGCCGTCCTTGCCCGTTGCGGTGTCCACGATGTCGATCACGAGCGGCGGCGAATCGAGGCCCTGGAGCGCCTCGCGCATCGGCTTGGCGTAGTCGCGGTCGGCGATCAGCACCTTGGCCTTGCTGTGCTTCAGGCCGAAGCCGATGGCCGGCCCGTCCAGGCGCGTGTTGATGGTGTTGAGGATGCCGCCCGCCATCGGCACGCCGTAGTGCGCCTCGAGCAGCGCGGGCACGTTGGGCGCCATGATCGCCACCGTGTCGCCGGGCCCGACGCCGGCCTGGGTCAAGGCTGACGCAAAGCACTTGCAACGCCGGTACAGCTCGGCATAGGTGATGCGCCAGTCGCCGTGCACCACCGCCACCTTGTGGGGGTAGACCTTGGCGGCGCGCTCCAGGAAGCTCAGCGGCGAAAGCGGAACGTAGTTCGCCTCGCGTCGCGGCAGGGCTTCGTCATCCGTGCGGGAAGCCATCTGCATCACTCCCCGGTCGCGTCGATGTCGAGCACGACCAGGAAGCGCGACACCATGTTGTAGCCGGCAATCGTTCCCATCAGCTCGACCAACTGTTGCTCGCCGAACAGCTGGCGCGCTTTCTCGATGATCTCCTTGCGCACCTTGACCTGGCGCGTCATGTCGAGCGTGAGCCGCAGCGCCACGCGCTCCTGCTCGTTGAAGAGCGCGGTGTCGTAGCACGCCGCGGTGACGTCGTCCAGCGCATCGAGCTGCGCTTGCGTGCCGTTGGCCGCGAGGAACTCCGGCGCATGCTGGATCCACTCGTAGTCCGCCTCGTTGAGCCGCGCGACGGCGCAGATGGCCAGCTCGTTGATGTGGCGCGGCACCTGCAGCTGGTTGCGGATGGCCGCGAACATCGAGTTCCAGCCACGCGCGAAGTGCGGGCTGTGCAGCAGCATGCGGTCCAGGTTGAGCAGCTTGCCGGTGGAGCGGCGCTTGCGGATGGTGGCGACCAACTCGGCAATTTCCGGGTCGTCGACGTTGCAGTAATCGATGTTGGGCACGGGAGTCTCCTTGCTTTCAGTGAAATGGTGGATCAGATGTCGAAGAAGACGGTTTCGCCGTCGCCTTGCAGACGAATGTCGAAGCGGTAGACCACCTGGCCGTCGCGCGTCTCGCGCTGCGCAATCAGGGTCTTGCGGCGCACTTCCCATTCGATGAGGTTGAGCACCGGGTCCCTGGCATTGGCCTCGGCTTCATCGCTGAAGTAAAGCCGCGTGTGCAGCCCCAAGTTGATGCCGCGCGCCACCACCCACAAGGCGATGTGCGGCGCCATCGGGCGTCCCTTGCGGCCCTGCACCACGCCGGGCTTGACGGTCTCGAAGCTGTAGAGGCCGGTGTCGAAGTCGCTGCACGCGCGACCCCAGCCGCGGAACGACGGGTCGATGGACTTGCCGGCCTGCCGGTCCGCCGGGTGGTTGTACTTGCCCTCGGCATTGGCCTGCCAGCACTCGATGAGCACGTCGCGCACCAGCGTGCCCGAGCCGTCGAACACGGTGCCCTCGATGCGGATGCGCTCGCCCTGGGTCTGCGGCGTTGTCAGCACGTTGCCGAAGTTGTTCTCGAAGATGTCGAAGCCGGCTTGCCGGGGCGCCAGGCCGATGTGCACATAAGGGCCCGCCGTCTGGGACGCGGTCTCGCGAAGCAGGGTCGTGTTCATGTTCATGACGTGGCCTCCTGCACGAAGTTCTCGAACAGCGTGGCGCGGTGGCCGCGCAGCACGATGTCGAAGCGATAGGCGCGGCTGTCCAGCGGAACGAAGGCGCTGGTGTCCTGCATGGCGATGAGCCCGCGGATCTGTTCCTCGCTCGGCACGATGCCCAGGATCGGGCAACTCCAGATCAGCGGGTCGCCTTCGAAATACATCTGCGTGATGAGCCGCTGCACCCAGCCGTCGCCCGAGATCGCGTAGTGGATGTGGGCCGGCCGCCAGTCGTTGACGCGGTTGCGCCAGGGGTAGGGGCCGGGCCGGATCGTGCGGTAGGCGTAGTAGCCGTTCTCGTCGGTCAGCATGCGCCCGCAGCCGCCGAAGTTGGGGTCCAGCGCGCCGATGTACTGGTCCTTCTTGTGGCGGTAGCGGCCGCTGGCGTTGGCCTGCCAGACCTCGACCAGCGCGTTTTTTACCGGCCGGCCGTACTGGTCGCGCACGTAGCCGTGCACGACGACGCGCTCGCCGATCGGCAAGCCGTCCTTCGCGGCGTTCATGATCAGGTCGTTGTCCAGGCGGCCCAGTTCTTCGGCGCGGAATACCGGCGCCGTCACTTCCGTGAGCGACTGCTGCAGCGAGATCAGCGCATTGCGCGGGCTGCGCAGGATGCTGGTCTTGTAGGCCGGCGCGTAGGCGGCGGGGTGCGACGCGGTGTCGCGCATGACGAATTCATCGCCGGGTGCGGCGGCATGGGACATGTGCGGTCTCCTTGTTCAGATCCGCCGTCACGCCGAGGCGCCGGCCACGGCCTTCTCACGCAGGCGGTCGTATTCAGGCTTGGGCACGGGCACCGCGTTGCGGTTGCCCAGGTCGTTCATGTGAACGCGGTAGGTTTCCCGGGCGGTCCAGGCGGCGACGGCGGCCACCGCGCAAATGGCCAGCGTGATGCAGCCGATCGTCACCGGGATGTTGGCCGCACCCGGAGGCGCCACGGCGACGAAGAGCGCCGGCAGGAGCGCGCTGACCGCGGTGCCCAGGTTCTGCGAGATGGCCATGCCCGAAACACGCGTGCGGGTCGGGAACATCTCGGGGTAGAAGCTCGGGAACACGGCGTTGTAGCCTTGGTAGACCACGCCCCACATCAGCAGCGAGAACACGATGGCCATCGGCACGTTGTGGATGCTGATCGCATACAGGTAGCCGAAGGACAGCAGGCCCGCGCCGATGGCACCCACCATGATCGGGATGCGGCGGCCAACCTTGTCCGAGAGGTTGCCCACGAAGGGAATCACGATCACCGCCAGGATGTTGCCCATCACCGGGATCCAGAGATAGACATCCTTCTCGAAACCGATGCCGTAGCCCGGCTGCACCGCATAGGCCGCGCCGAAGATCGTCGCCACCACCGGAATCACGTTCATCAGCGAGCACAGCATCACGCGGATCATGTCGCGCCAGCTCTCGGTGACGGCCTGGACGATGGGGGCCTTGGGCAGTTCGCCATGCTCGCCTTCCTCCGTGAAGGCCGGCGTCTCGTCGACTTCCTTGCGGATGATGTAGCCGGCGATGATGACCACGAAGCTCAGCAGGAAGGGAATGCGCCAGCCCCAGCTGTTGAAGGCGTCCTTGTCCATGTAGTGCGCAAGCGGCAGGAACACCGCGGCCGCCATGATCTGGCCGGCCTGCACGCCCTGCAGGGTGAAGCTGGAGTAGTAGCCGCGTCGCCCGAACGGCGCGTGCTCCAGGATCATCGAGCTGGCCCCCGATATCTCGCCGGCCACCGCGAAGCCCTGGATCAGGCGCAACACCACCAGCAGCGCCGGAGCGAGCAGGCCCACCTGGTCGTAGGTCGGCAGCAGCCCGACGGCGATGGTGGAGAAGCCCATGAGGAACATGCAGATGATCAGCACCATCTTTCGGCCATGGGTGTCGCCCCAATGGCCCAGGAAGAAGGCCCCGATCGGCCGGGCGATGTAGCCCACGCCGTAGGTGGCCAGCGAGGCGATGATGGCGACCTTGGGGTCGGTCTTCGGAAAGAAGATCTGCGGAAAGATCAGCGACGCGGCCGTCGCGTAGATGAAGAAGTCGTAGTACTCCAATGCCGAGCCGATCCAGCCACTGGCAGTGGCCTTCCTGGTTTGGTGTCTGGCGTGGGGTTCATGGGAATCATGGGTCGAAACACTGGCCATTTATGTCTCCGGTAAAGACTGTCAAAAACGCTTGCCTGTAAAGTAATCACCGGGCAGGGTGGTCGCAAGAATTGCTTTGGCAAGCGCGGCGGTCATCGCTCACAGTGCGCGATCAACGAACGTTTCAATGGTTTTTACTGATGTCCGCATACGATCCAGTTCCCGGCGCGCACGAAGCTTTTCCGATTGATCCCAAGGATCACATCGAGGGCTTGGCGCGTGGCCTGTCCGTGATCGAGGCCTTCGATGCGGCGCATGACCGCATGAGCGCTTCCGATGTGGCCGCTCGCACCGGACTGAGTCGAACGGCGGCGCGCCGGCACCTGCTGACGCTGTGCCATCACGGCTACGCGCACTCCGATGGCAAGCTGTTCTGGCTCACGGCACGCGTGCTGCGGCTGGGCGAAAGCTACCTGGACGCAGCCCACGTGCCGCGCGTGGTGCAGCCGGCCATCGAGCACCTGTCGGCCCGCACGGGCGAGACCGTGAACGTCTGCGTGCTGGAGGGCCACGACCTGGTCTACATCTCGCGCAGCAACAGCCCGCGCCTGGTGTCGGTCGGCTTCTATCCGGGCCTGCGCGTTCCGGCGCACGTGGTCACGCCGGGCGTGGCGCTGCTCGCGACGCTGGACGACAACGCGCTTCAACGCTGGGTGGGCGAACACAAGTTCACGGCCTTCACCGCCAAGACCGTGACCGATCCGGCGGTGTTCCTGCAGGATGTGCGTGCCGCACGCGAACTGGGTTACTGGATCATCGAGGAACACCTCGACCCCGCCCTGCTCGGCGTGGCGATGGCCTTGCGAAACCGCCGCGGCGAACCGGTCGCCGCGATCGGCATCACCTTGCAGATGCGCGCCTGGACGCGCGAGTCGGTCATCGACAAGCTGGTGCCCGCGTTGAGCCAGACGGCACAGGCCCTGCGGCCGCTTCTCTGACCGTTGCCGTCAGGCCTCTCGACTGCGACATTCGACGGTCCGCAGACCGTCGTCATCACTCCTCCGGAAGGATGGCGACCGGCTCGAACAAGGGAAGGATGGCGAGTTCGCGCTTCTCGTGCAACGCCAATGCCTGCATGACGCGAACCGTCTTTGGCATGTCGTCGGCAATGGGTGGCAAGGCCTTGAGGCCTTCGCTCAGGGGCAATGTGAAGTCGTCCCAGTGGATGAGGATCACCCGCCTGGGCTTGCTTGCGCCGATGATGTTGTGCCAATAGTCGGCGATCTGCTTATCCGTGCGCTTGCCCAGGTTCGCGATGCCCAGGAACACCACGTCCGCCTCGAAGCCTGCAGGGAGCAGGCTCTCGTGATCCGCACCGGGAACGATCAGCAACCTGCGGCCCTCGTTCCCGATCAGGAACGCAAAGTTGGCACCCATGCGGTAGCTGGCGACATTGGGGCGATCTCCAAGGGGCTCGGTGATCTCGCCGGGAAAGCGGACGACGATGGGCGTGCGCGTGTGCGCCAGTTGAAGAAACCGGACCGTGAACGCGCCTTCCTTCACTTCGCCCTGCATCGGAGGCGGCGCCTGGACGGTGCACTGCGGGCACTGCTGCTGGACAAGCACCTTCGTGGATTCCGAGCCGATGATGCGTCCGCCGATCCGCTTGGCCACTGCGCCGGTGTCCATCGCATGATCGTGATGCGAGTGCGCAACGAGAATCAGGTTCGCGGACGTCACCTGACCGTCATGGAGCGCGCTCGTGATGCGGCCCTCGTCAGGAACGACCGGGCCGAAGATCAGCCGGGCCAGCGACGGGCGGCTGAAGAAGCCGTCGACCAGGATGGAAGACTTTCCGTCCGTGATGTACATGGAGGAGACGCCAAAGTACCTGACCGTCAGTGACGCACTGCTGGTTGCGTGCAGCACCTTGAGGTCTCGGGGCACGTCAGGCGTACTGCAGCCGGCGCAAAGGCCGGCCACGGCTGCAAGCGTTGCGAAGAAGCGGGTTTTCATGTGCGGGGGGTGGCCAGTATGCACATGCCTTGCCCGTTTACCACGCTTCGACGGCAGAACGTTCAGTCACTCCAGGCGCCTCGCCCGCGGCCCTGGCCGCGTGGCGGCCGGCGATGAAGCCGAAGGTCATGGCCGGGCCGAGGTTGATGCCGCCCGAGGGGTAGAAGCCGCCCATGACGCTGGCCATGTCCGTGCCGACCGCGTAAAGGCCTTCAATCGGCTGGCCGTCAGCGCCCACGACTTGCGCGTGCGCGTTCGTCTTCAGCCCCGCAAAGGTGCCGAAGCTGCCGGGCAGCACTTTCACCGCGTAGAAGGGGCCATGTTCGATCGGCGCGACGCACGGGTTGGGGCCTTGGTGCAATGGGTCGCCCATCTTGCGGTTGTAGGGCGTGCTGCCGCGTCCGAAGTCCGGGTCCGTGCCGTGTCGGGCGTGTTCGTTGAAGCGCTTGACGGTTTGCGCGAGCGCGGCCGCAGGAATGCCGCAGGCCGCTGCGAGTGCCTCGATGGTGTCGCCGCGCTTCAGGTAGCCATTGCGCACGAAGCGCCCCACGGGAACCGGAAACGGGCGCGCGTAGCCCAGCCCGTACAGCCGCTGGAAGCGATGGTCGCAGACGAGCCATGAATGCACTTCTTCGCCCTCAGGCGCCTGCGCCATCATGGCGGCAACGTAGTCGTAGTAGCCATCGGCTTCGTTGACGAAGCGCTTGCCGTTGGACAGCACGCCGATCAGCCCTGGCTTGCCGCGATCGATGATGTGCGGGAAGTGGCCGGTGGAGCCGTCCGCATGCGGCACGCGGGACACGGGCGCCCACGCGGCTGGCGATGCGACGCTGGTGTCCAGCATGCCGCCCGCCGATTCGCCCAAGGTGATGCCGTCGCCCGAACAGCTCTCCGGCGGCAGTGCAAGGTGTTCGTGGCCTGTCGGCGTTCTCGGGAACAAGGCCTTGCGCCGCGCGATGTCGTTCGGAAAGCCGCCCGCTGCGAGCACCACACCCTTCGCTGCGCGGATCTCGATGTCGCCCCCGGGCGTCGAGACGACGGCGCCGCGAACCACGCCGTTGTCGACGAGCAAGCGTTTCGCCGGCGCCGATTCGATCATTCGCACCTTCAGGTCCTCGGCTGACTTGGCCAGCCGCCCGATCAGCGCGACACCATTGACCAGATGCATCGCACGGCCATGCAGCGCGAGATCGCGCAAGTGGCGCAGGAAGCGCTTGGTCACGTGCAGGAAGGATTGGGGCGAGCGCGTCATGCTGAGGAATGCGCCGAGGTCCGCGCCGGCCATGATCGGCATGCCCAGGAAGGAGGTCTCGCGCATCGTCTTGCGAAGGCGCTTGTTCAGCGCGCCCAGTTCGCGCGCATCGAAGGGCGCAGCGATGACCTGATGGCCTCCGGTGCCCGCGCCGGCCACGTGGCCGTGCACATCGGGAATGGCGTTGCCATCGACGAACTGGAGCGCGGTGTTCTGCTCGAAGAAGGAGACCATCTGCGGTGCGTTGTCGAGGAAGGCATCGACCCTCGCCGCGTCGTAGCGGTCGCCCAGTTCGTTCTTCAGGTAGGTGCGCGGCTGCTGCGGGTCTTCGTGGATGCCGGCGCGTTGGGCGAGGGGATTGCCCGGTGCCCACATCCACCCGCCCGACCAGGCGGTGGCGCCGCCGAACACGGGCGCTTTTTCCACGACGACGACCTTCAGGCCGTGCCACGACGCAGTGACCGCTGCGGCGAGCCCGGACGCGCCGGAACCGATGACGAGCAGGTCGCAGTCGATCTTGCCCGGTTGGGGTTTGACGGAGGACATGGTCGTCCCGTTCAGTCGTCGAGCTGCGCAAGCACGCGCATCGTCGCGGCCAATGCGCGGCGCGCTCGTTCGGTCGCGCCGACGGTGCGCGCCAGGGTGTGCGTCGGCACTTCCAGGCTCAGCGGAATGTCGCGCGGCACGGCGCGCAGCAGGCCCAGCAGGTCGACGCCGCCTTCGCCCGGAAACAGGCGCTCGGCGCGGGCCTGGTCGAGGATGGCTTCCATCGTCGGCGGAATCTCCGCGGGCACGTCGCAGAACTGCATGTAGCGCAGGCGCGAAGGCGGGATCGATGCGATGTCTTCGATGCGGCTGCGCGAACGGCTGAAATGGAACGGGTCGATCAGCACGCCGACGTTGTCGCGGCCGCAGCGTTCGACGATGCGTGCGGCTTGCACCAGATCCTTGGCATCTGTCCACGGCATGAACTCGAGCACTGCGCCCAGGCCGTAGCTTTGTGCAAGCTCGCAAAACGCTGCGAATGACTCGATCTGCCGCGCGTCGTCGGGATCGTTGCCCGCGACCAGCAACTCGCTCGCGCCGAGGCGGGCGGAGGTGGCGATGGCGGCTTCGTAATCCGTGGCGCGCGTATCGGGCTTGATGCGGAAGATCTCGACATCCAGCACCTGGATGCCGGTGTCCGCGAGCCGTGCCTCCACTTCGCGCAGCAGCGGCGTGTCGCCCACGATGTCGTACTGCGGCTCGGTCGGCGTCGCCGGCAGCAGGCGGATGCCGACGTGGCTGTAGCCGGCTTCGAAGGCACAGGTCACCATTTCGGGTGGCGTGAGTTCGAGCACCGTCAGGGCGGCGAGGGAGATGGGGCGGGTCACGTCGTTGTCTCCTGTTGATTTCAGTGTTGTGTGGCGATCTCGACCACTGCGCCGCTGCGCGCGGCCTGTGCCAGCGCTTCGACGACGCGCAGGTTCTGCAAGCCATCGCGCACGCTGACCAGCGGGGCCGCTTCGCCGCGGATCACCGCACAGAAATGGATCAGTTGCAAGGCGAGCGGATCGAGGCGCTCGCACGCGGCGACAGAAGCCGTCATCGACTCGTACCACGAGCGCTTCTGGCCGGCCTCAAAGCGCTTCAGGCGCATCGTCGGAATGGACAGCGAACCGTGGGTGCCGACGATGCCGTAGCAGTCTTCGTCGGCATCGCTTGCGTAGTCCCTGTTTTCTTGCGAAGTCTGCTCCCAGCTGCGCGTCGATGCGGCCGTGTCGGAGAGAACGAAGGCGCCCAGCGCGCCGCTGGCAAAGCGCAAGAGCATCGCTGCCGTGTCTTCCACGTCGAAGCCGCGCGTCGCGTTGGAGGCCGCAGCCTGCACCGAGACGATTTCGCCGCAGAGCGAGCGCAGGTTGCCGATCTCGTGGATGAGGTTGATGAGGATCGGGCCGCCGCCAATTTGCGTGCGCCAGACGGTGTCCCCGAAATAGTTGTCAGGCTTGTAGAACAAGGCCGTGCCGGTCACGGCGACGATCTTGCCCAATGCGCCTTGCTGGATGATTTCGCGCGCTTTCGCGAGGATCGGGCTGTGCGCACGATGGTGGCCCACGAGCACCCGCGCGCCGCTGCGCGCGACAGCTTGGGCCAGCCGCTCGGCTTCCTCGACGGTGTGCGCGACCGGCTTTTCAACCAAGGCGGCCACGCCGGCGTCGATGCACTCGAATGCATTCGCCACATGCAGGTGGTTCGGCGTCGCGAGGATCACACCGTCGGGCTTGTCGTGTTGCGCCAGCAGGTCGGACAGGTGCTTGAAGTGCGGCACCTTCGCGCCATCGGCCAGGGCCGCTGCGGCAGGCGACGGATCGACGATGGCCGCGAGCGTGCATTCGCCGCTCTGCTGGACCAACTCGATGTGGCGGCGGCCGATCAAGCCGGCACCGGCCACTGCGATACGCAGCGGCGGCTGGGTGGAGGATGTGGCGGCGTTCACGGGGTCTGTCTCCTGCTTTTGCTGCGCAAGCGTTGCGCTATGCGGCCAATGTATTGAAGACAGATTGAGCGAACAACGGCCCGGATGTGGTTCTATGATTCACGAATCGTGAATCTCGACTTCCAGCTCGAAGACCTGCGCGTGTTCTGCCTTGCGGCCCGCAAGGCCAGCTTTGCGGCGACGGCGACCGAACTGGGCACTTCCCCGGCTTACGTGAGCAAGCGCATCGCCATCCTGGAGAAGGCGCTCGGGGTCACGCTATTTCATCGCGCGGCCAGGCGCGTGACGGTGACCGACGACGGCGAGCGCGTGTACGCCTCGGCGCAGCAGATCTTCCAGGGCGTGGACCACCTGGGCGAGACCGTCGCCGGCGGCCGACTCGACCCGCGTGGCAGCTTGCGCGTGACGACCAGTTTCAGGCTCGGGCGCAAGCACATCGCGCCGATCCTTTCCCTGCTGGCCACGCGCTATCCCGCGCTCGACATCACGCTCGACGCCGTGGACCGACGCGTCGACCTGGTCAGCGAGAACATCGACCTGGATGTGCGTGTGGGCGAGGTGGACGAGCCGCATCTGGTCGCCCATCGCATCGCTTCGAGCCAGCGCGTGTTGTGCGCTGCGCCCGGCTACCTGGCGCGACGCGGCACGCCGGCCAGCGTCGCCGAACTGAGCCAGCACGATTGCCTGGTCTTGCGCGACCGCAACCAGACCTTCGGCGTGTGGCGCCTGACCGGTCCGGGCGGCGGCGTCGAGAAGGTCAAGGTCACGGGCCGGCTGTCATCCAACAATTCCGAGATCGTGCGCGGATGGGCGAACGACGGTCACGGCATCCTGCTGCCGGCGGTGTGGGACCTGCATGCCGACCTGGTGGCGGGGCGGCTGGTGCAGATTCTTCCGGCCTGGTCGCAGCCTGCGGACGTGTGGGCTGCGAGCACGGTGCGCTTGAGCCATTCGGCAAAGGTGCGGGTGTGCGTTCAGTTTCTCCGGGAGCAGCTTGGGGGTGATGGGCCGTTTGCGCTGAAGCATCTCGCCACACTTTGACCCGCAGCGGGTTCTGCATGCCCCGCGTTGCACGTCTCCGCGCGCTTGGGCGCATCATCGGCGGCCATGAATGAAAGCCACCCCGACCATTGCAGTGAGCGCGTCACGCCCGAACGGGCGCTGGAGTTACTCTGGCAGCAGGCGCCCGACCTGGCATTCGTCCTGCTCGATACGGCGGGAGCCATCATTGGCTGGCGCGGCGCCTCCGAGGCCATGTTCGGCTACACCGAAGAAGAGGTGATCGGAAAGCCGTTCGACCTGATCTTTGCACCGGAGGATCTGGCGCTGGGCCTGGCCGACATGGAGCGCGCGGTGGCGCTGGCGATCGGCCAGTCCGAGGACGACCGCTGGCACGTTCGCAAAGACGGCATTCGCATCTGGGTGGCCGGCAGCCTCGTCGCATTGCGCGAGGGCGACCGGCACGTCGGCTTCGCCAAGATGATGTGCAACCGAACGAACCTGCGGGCCCAGATGGAGACGACCGTGAACCGGCTCGACCATGCGCACGATGCGCTGCGCGGCAGGGACGTCTTCTTCAGTCGCCTGACCCATGAAGTGCGAAACGCGCTGGGGCCCATTCGCAACGTGACCGAACTGGTGGCAAGGCGGGGCTTGGCAACGCCCGAGCTGGAAATGCCGCTCAACGTCGTGAAGCGACAGGTCGTCCAGATGGAGCGGATGCTGGAGGACCTGGCCGAGGTCGCACGATTCGGCGCGGGCAAGCTCCAGCTCGTGAAGACCTCATTTGACCTGTGCACCGACCTGCAGGAAATCGCGGCGGCTGTGCGTCCCGACGCAAGCCTGAAGCTGCAGACTTTGGACGTGCTGGTGCCGCCGGCGCCCGTTCACCTGCTGGCCGACAAGGCCAGGGTGCACCAGATTGTTTTCAACCTCTTGCACAACGCGATCAAGTACACGCCCCGCGGCGGGCACATCTGGCTTCACTGCACGGTCGAGATCGACCAGGCCGTGATCAAGGTCAGCGACAACGGCATCGGGATCCCGTCCACGCTCTTGCCGACTATCTTCGATCTGTTCACGCAGGAGAATCCGCATCAGGCCGAAGGCGGGTTCGGGGTGGGGCTGTCGCTGGTCAAGGACCTGGTGGATGCGCACAAGGGCTTTGTGGAGGTGCGCTCCGATGGGAAGGATCATGGGAGTGAGTTCACGGTGCGCTTGCCGTTGTGCCCAGAGGTGGTGGAGGGGGCGTCGGGGCCTTGAGGGTGGGGCTTTCTGCGTGACTGGCCGGTTCTGGACTGGTTTTGTGGTCGCGCGAACTGCGAGAGGCGGGGATGGGTCCGTTGCTGTCGCCCAGCCTTCAACGAAGCGGACTGTCTCGGAATTCGGCGGTCGGGCCATGAGCGGACATTGAGCAGGGCAATCGGATGCGGAATGACGACGCGGTTTTGGAGCGACGTGGGGGAGCTCACCCTACGATTCGACTTGCGCGCTGCAACAGGCTGGGAGGAAGCTTGATATTCAGAGCACCGGCCGTCGCTCGATTGATCACGAACTCAAACTCGCGGGGTTGCTCGATGGGGATCTCACCCGGCGACGCGCCATTGAGAATCCTGTCGACATAGTCAGCGGCGCGCCAAATCAATGAGTCGAAGTTCACGCCGTAGCTCATTAGGAAGCCCGCTTCCGCCAGTGGGGGAAGCACACTGATCGATGGGAGCCTGGCATCGATCGCCCGACGTGCAAGCTGTGCCCGGTGCTCGAAGATCAATGGCGTCGGCAGTGCCAGGAGGGCTTGAGCACGCTCAGCGCCGGCCGTCTTGAATGCACTGTCGAAATCAGTTTGCTCTTTCACGAGCAGGATGATGAGCTGCACGGAGAGTTTCCCCGCTGCGTCCTGGAGCTTGCGCTCATACATCGGCGTAGTCATCATCGCGGCCACCCGCTTCAAGCCAGGAACCGCCATCTGAAGCAACTCGAGCTGCTTCTGCCCCATTTGCGGAAGCGTCACCGTCAGGCCGGTGATGTTGCCACCCGGTCTGGCGAGCGAATTGGCCCAGCCCTCCGCAACGGGATCGCTACCGGCGATCGCAACGATCGGGATGCTGACAGTTGCGCGCTGCGCAACTTCGCGAACTTCAGTCCCTGCCGTGACGATCACATCAACCTTGGAGCGCACCAGATCTTCTGCGTGCTCAACGAGTTGCCTGGAGTCCGTTCCACGGCGAATGTCGATCTGAATTGTCTTTCCCTCGATGTATCCGAGTTCACGAAGGCGCCGGCGCAACGGAGCGAATCTCTCTGACGATTCTCCTTGTGGCGCCGCACCAAACAGCAGAACGCCGACGTGGGCACTCCTTCGAGAGCTCTCCAGCTTGTCGTTGATGGCGCGGTGGGTTTGAGCAAACAAGCGCCCGGGCACGCCGCCGGGAATACACGACGCGGCGCCAGCGATCAGCATTCGACGACGGAGGCCGAATTGGCACATGTCCGGATTGGGCGCCTGGCGTCTGAGCTCGTCAAGATGGCCCACACATGGGCGTTAAGGGGAGCGCCCGCGCGAATGGCAGCCATCTGCAAATCCGAACGACCGCAACGGGTCGACAGCGGCGTCGAGCGGCCGCTATCGGGCACAGGCATCGACTGGCCGGTGATGGCCGCGAGCACCGGTTCGCGACCGTCCCTGGCGGCCGACCTTGGGCGCGATCGCCCGGTCGGCCAAGGGCCCCACTATCAGCGAGTTTTGCGAGCATGCAGCCCCGGCCATTTGCCAGGCAATCATGTAGATGCCAGAAGCAGCCGCTCGACGCAGCTTTCGACCCTGACCAGCGACACGGCCGCGGAATTAGTGCCGGGGAGCGGTCCTTCAATGCGACTGTGAGCCCCACGTTGCGGACCATGATGTAGTCCTAAAATGCCAAGCCGAGATTGCAACGTTGGGCGCTCGGAGAGGGGGGTCCGGCTGCGATAGGGAGTTCCGCGCCGGAATTCGAGGGTTCACACTCCCGTGCACGTTCTGTTCTGAGCACTTGTTTGAATTCACTGGCGTCTAGTGCGTAAGCCTCAGGAGCCACATGAACGACCGTCAACAACTTGAAATGGCGATCGCCGCGCTGGAAGCGCAACGCCATATCGTTGGCAATTCGATCACCGATGCTGCTCTCGCGCCCATGCTTGAACGTTTGGCCGGTGTCGTCGAGCATGATCAATCGTTGCGCCAAGTCACGGTGCTTTTCACGGACGTCGTGGGATCCACTGCGTTGAGTCGTCAACTCGACGCGGAGGAGGTTCACTCGATCATTGATGGCGCGCTGCGGCGACTTACCCTGATAGTTGAGGGCCACCGAGGTCGCGTATTGCAGTATGCCGGTGACAGCCTGCTTGCAGTGTTCGGCGCAACCACGGTTCTCGAAGATGACGCCGAGCGAGCTGTGCGCTGTGGACTCGCAATTGTCCGCGAGGCGCAGCAGATTGGCGCCGAGGTTCGAGCCAAGATCCGCCAAGGTGACTTCAACGTTCGAGTCGGCGTGCACACGGGTACTGTGCTGTTGGGGGGTGGTGTTGACGAAGCGAGCACCATCCGCGGCATCACGGTCAACATTGCTGCGCGCATGGAACAAACGGCTCCCGTCGGCGGAGTGCGCATCAGCCATGAGACCCAGCATCACGTTCGAGGCAAGTTCGACCTGACCGAAGAGCCACCGATCACCGTAAAAGGCTTCTCGGAGCCAATGCGCAGTTATCTGGTGGTTCGCGAGTTCACCCGCCGCGTCGGCATGGTGGGTCGCGGTCTCGATGGCATCTTCACCCCGACAGTCGGACGCGAACGCGAACTTGCGAAACTGATCGAAGGCTTTGAGACCGTATCGGTAGACGGCAACCTCATGCACGTGACCGTGTCGGGCGAGGCCGGGCTCGGCAAGACCCGGCTGGCGCTCGACTTTGAAAAGGGACTCAAACATAGCGGCAGCGTCTTCATCCACATGCATGGCCGCGCCCAGCCGTACAGCAACAGCATCCCCTATGGATTGCTGCGCGATCTGCTGACATCGCATTTCGGGATCCTCGACAGCGACCCTCAAGAGGTGGCTCGCGAAAAGTTGAAGGAAGGGTTCGCCGCGAAACTCGACGAGGTGGCGGCGGAACAACCGGCCTCCGTCGGCCGCCTGATCGGGTTGGCTTTCGGAAACGACTTGCAGATCACCGCCATCGAAGGCGATGGACAGGCCGTGCGGGATCGCGCGTTTCGCACTGTTGCGCAGTACCTCCGGCGGCTCCACCAGGATACAAAGGCGACGCTCTTGCTGCTGCTCGATGACCTCCACTGGGCCGACGATGGTTCCCTGGATTTCGTTGACCACATCGTGCGTGCCTGCCAGGACGTGCCAATCCTGATCTTGGGCCTGACCCGCCCTACCCTGTTGAATAGGCGACCGCTCTGGGGTGCCGGCCAGGCCAACTATCTGCGGATTGACCTGGAGCCACTGTCGATCGACGGAAGCTGTGCACTTGCTGACGTGCTGCTGGCCCGGATGGACGCCGTTCCAGCCGCTCTCCGCGATCTGGTGGCGCATACGGCTGAGGGCAACCCGTACTACATCGAGGAACTCATCGGAATGCTCATCGACGACGGCGTCATCGTTGTCGATGAGGAACGCTGGCGGGTCGATACCGACCGCCTGCTGCAGATGCGCGTGCCATCGACCCTTGCTGGCGTGCTCCAGGCCCGTCTGGACGCACTACCGCCACTGGAACTGGCGGCGCTACGCCACGCGAGCGTGATTGGCCATGTATTCTGGGACGAGGCGCTGCAGCAGATCACGCCGGTCGCGTCGCAAACGCTGGATGGCCTCATGCTGCACGACTTCACCCGTGCGCGGGATGCGAGCGCCTTCGAGGGCACGCGAGAGTTCTCGTTCAAGCACCATCTGCTGCACTCCGTTACCTACAGCACCGTCCTCAAGCGAGACAAGCGCGAACAACATCGACTGACGGCGCAGTGGCTGCTGGCACGCAGCGGCGATCGGGCGAACGAGTACCACGGATTGATCGCAGACCATTTTGAGAGATCCGGGGACGCAGACAGCGCTGTGCTCTACCTTCGCAAGGCAGCGGCTGCTTCGCGGAGCACTTTTGCCCTGACGGCTGCGCTTGCGTACTTTGATCGCGCTTTGGCATTGATGCCTTGTTCGAAAAATCGGTTCTACGTTCTCATTGAGCGCATGCAGGTTGCGTCCGGTCTTGGCCACCGTGCAGAGGACGAGAGCAAGATTGTCGACCTCGAGCAGATGGCGGAACAGATGGACGACGACAGCTTGCGTGCAGGTGCGGCCGCCTTCAGAACGACGTATGCGGCTTTTTCGAATGACCTCCCGATGGCCGAGGCCGCTGCGGCCAAAGCCCTGATGTATGCGCAGGCGCCGGGGTGTGAGGCATGGGCCGGTCGCGCTCACAATCAACTGGGGGGCGCGCTGGCCTCTGCTGGTGAGTTCGAGCGCGCCCAACAGCATGCTGAGCAGAGTCTCGCATTGGCGCGTTTGACGAAGTCCTGGTCTGGCGAGTCCGCCACGTTGAATCTCTTGGCCCGTATCGCGCGCGAAGGCGGTCGATTTGCAGCCGCGCGGGTGTACATGCAAAGTGCCATCGATCTGATGCAGGTCCATGGCGATCGCGTATGGGAACTGACTTTTATCTGTCGCTTGGCGCACATCGAACTCCAAATTGGACATTTCGAGATTGCCATACAACGCCTGCGGGATGCCGCCGATCAGTTCAAAGCCTTGGACCTGCATGACCATTCGATGGATGTATTGGCCAGTCTCGCTCACGCCGCTTGCGAGATCGGCAAGTTCGATGAGGCGCTCGAGTGGATCGATCGAGCGGGCGGCCCAGATCGAGAGTGGGATCAACAGGTGTGGCTTCTGGCGATTGCCGGAGAAGCGCATCTGGGCTTGGGGAATCTTCGCGAGGCTTGGACGTTCTACGAACGTTCGCTTGCAATTCACACGTCACACGGGCGACCAATGATGGCGCTCTATCCGCAGGCTGGACTTGCGCGGCTTGCCTTGATGAACAACGATCTGGCGTTGGCCAAGTCGTTCGCAACGCCAATTGTCGCCGCGATCCAGGGTGGTTGGCGGAGAGGGTTAGGCTTCAATCTACCGAGGATCATGTTTACTTGCTACGAGGTCTCTGTCGCCTGCGATGATGCACAGGCAAATGAGCTTCTTTGCATTGCGCACTCATTCGTGAAGACGCGAGCAGACTTGCTTGAGGGCTACGACAAGGAGGTCTTTCTAGGCGTCGCCGCGAATGGCGCAATTATTGCCGCATGGGAATCTCGGCCACGCTGAAGACCGCGTTGGTGCACGGCAAACACTGGCGCGCAGAGCGGACGATCGCGAGTGCCTGCTTTTGGCCCCGGATGCAGACGCCTGTCAAGCAGGCGCGGCGCCCGCGCAAGACGTTCTATGCGCCGAGTTGCGCAACGCCTTTGAAGCGACGCATGCCTATGACACCGACTACGAGGTGCACCACAAATGCCACGACCAAAAAGATTCCGCCCACTACCAACCAGGATTCGGCTGGCAGAACAAGCATGACGGGAATAGTGGCCAGTTCCGCTGCGAGCATTACGCCCATTTGGATGCGGCCGAACTTTCGCGCCATCAGGGCGCGCACGTTGCCGGGCTCCTTCTTGAGCAACGCGCGCAACGGCCAGAGAGCGCCGCCTCCGATGAGCACCTTTAAGACAAGCATCGGCAACTTCAGCCCGAACGCGGATGCCGCGACCAAGCCGAGATACGTGATGGGCATGCCCCAGAGCGCGTAGCGGCCGATCCAGTTGAGATGCTGTGTCTGGCCAAGCGCCTCCGTTGGTGACGCTAAGGGCCGGGGACGCTTCAAGTTGGATGCTGGGGCGCCGTCGCTTGCACTGGAGGCATGTTCGAGGCGCAAGTCACGGGACGGGCCAAAAGGGTTCCCGCATTTGGCACAGCGCGTGGCCGCGAACGCGTTCTCAGCCTCGCATTGGGGGCAAATCATTCCTATGGCGCTCCTTGTCAGTGGCCAAGCAGGAGACGCTCAGCCGGCTGCAACAAAATGTAGCCCATGCAATGTCGAAAGCCAATTGGAAGCGCTTCGATGTGTTGCACATCACTTGAACCGGAACGTAGACGCCCTCGACAACGGCAGCTCATGGCCGTATGCCGCGTGCCAACTGAACAGCGCAACAAGAGCGCAGGGCGTGACAAGGCGCCGCCGACGGCTTCGCGGTTTCCGCACTCTCCTTCGGAATGGGAACGAAGGCGGGGACGAGCGCACGCGCGGTTGAGGAGCCTCACATCAAGGCCCGTGTCCGGGTTGGTCGATGAAAGCCGTCCTGTTGCTAGTATCAGTCGCTTTTTCGCTCAACCGACAAGGGGGCATGGACGCTTATGACGAACGATTCCAACGAACAAGACCAACCCGGAAACATGCAGCTCTGCGCCTCATGCGCCGGCATCCAGCGCAACTGGCGCCGCGCGCCCGGGCATGCCGAGCTCGTCCAGATCTCCAGCCGCAAGGTGGAGCGCAGCGATGGCGACAGCGGCGGGCACACGGTCACCGTCACCCGCTACCGTTGCGACGCCTGCGGCACAGCATGGGACTACGAAAACGACAAGACGAACCAGCATGCAGGCTGGTCGGTGGCGGTGCGCCAGCCATGAAAGACAACACGCAGATGCTCCCCCGCGGCGTCGCCTGCATCGTGATCGGCATCGTGGTGTTGCTCGCGCCGCAGTTCCTGCAGTCGCCGGCATACCGCGAGATGATCGGCGGCGCCTACCTCGTGGGATGGTTTGCGATCGTGCTCGGCGTGGCGCTGGTGGCAGTGGCGCTGTTCAAGCGGAGCAAGGGGCGCTGAGGGGTACGACGGGCTTCGTTGCACTGCAAGGAGGCCCGCTCACCGCCTTGTCCCGTACGAGCCCCGCGATTTGCGCATCCCCATAACCCAACTCGCGCAGGATCGCTTCCGTGTCCTGCCCACATGAAGGCGCCGCGCTGAACCCCGCCGCGTTCGCACTCGCGCTGTTGATCGGAAAGCCCGGCATCCTCAGCGCGCCGAAGCCCGGCACCTCCACCGCCGGCAGCATCGCATTCGCCGCCACCTGCGGATGCGCCGCAATGTCGGCATAGCTGGCCACCTTCGCGCAAAGGATGTCCGCCGCCTGCAACGGCGCGATCCATTCGTCAGCCGTGTGGCGCCGGAACGCGACCGTCAATTCCCGCGTCATCGCATCGCGGTTCGCCACGCGCAGCGGCGACGTCGCAAAGCGCGGGTCGTTCGCCAGTTGCGGCAGCTCGAGCACCTCGCAAAGACTGGCCCATCGCTGCGCGCTGTAGGCGGCCACCATCAACCAGCCTTCCTTCGTCTCGAAGGCCTGGTTGGGCGCGGAGTAGGGCGCGGCGCTGCCCGAAGGCACCGGCAACTCGCCATCCGCAAAGTAGCTCGTGATGGACGACTGTTGCAAGGCCAGTGCGGCGTTCAGCAGGCTCACGTCCAGATGCCCGCCCTGGCCATCGCGGCTGCGCTGCTGCAGCTTGGCGAGGATGGCGATGCACGCGAGGTAGCCGGTGGTCACGTCCACGACCGGCGCCTGAACCTTGCAGGGCTCGCCGCCGGGCGTGCCGATCAGGCTCATCAAGCCGGAGTCCGCCTGCAGCACGCCATCGACGCCTGCGCGTTGCGCATACGGCCCCTCCTGCCCGTACGCGGAGATCGAGCAATAGATGAGTGCCGGGTGCCGCGCTTGCAACTGCGCATGGGCCAGCCCCGCTCGCTGCATCACGCCGGGGCGCATGCTCTCGACGACGATGTCGGCGGTGGCGATGAGACGTTTCGCAATCTCCAGGCCCTCGGGCGTCTTGAAGTCCAGTGCCATGCCGAGCTTGTTGCGGTTGAAGCCGTGGTACAGCGCGGCGTCTTCGCCGACCCACCCGGGGCCCAGCGTCCGGCCGATGTCGCCGGCCGGCGATTCGACCTTGATGACGCGTGCCCCCAAGTCGGCCAGCAACATGGTGCAGGTGGGACCGGCGCCGATCTGCGTGAAGTCCACGACCGTGAGGCCGTCCAGTGCGTGTCTCATGACCTTGTCTCTTTGCTGATGGATTGACGTGACAAGGGCGCCGTGCGCTTGAAGCTGCCCTGCGCGGTGGCGATGAGCTCGCCCGCTTCGGACACCAGTTCGCCCGAGCAGAAAAAGATGCTCCGGCCCGAACGCACGACACGGCCGGTGGCGAGGACGCGGCCGGCACTCACGCGGCCCAAGTAGCACACCGACAGCATCACCGTCACACCGTGGCGGAGCGGCGCCTGTGCGTCGGTCATGAGCCCCGCATAGCCGCAGGCGGCATCCAGCAGCGTGGCCGAGACACCTCCTTGCAGGCTCCCCGAGCGGTTGAGGTGGCGCTCGCCGATCTGAAGCGTGAGCGTGCATTCGCCGGGTGCGATGCGGCCGAGCCGCACGTCGAGGTCGTCGAGCAGCGGGTTGCCGCGCACGCGGCCGTCGGGGTCGAAGTCATCCCGCAGCGCGCTCGCCGTTGATGCTGTTGTCGTCTCCATTGGGTCCTTCCACATCCATGGCGCGAATCGCCACAGGTGAAGCAATGGTTGCGCGCACAGCAGGAAGGGACAACCGAGATTTCGGGCGCCACGCTTGATCAAAACTCACGCATGGAAGGCTTGGCGTTTTGCTTGAGTTTCAGTCAACCGTGAGGCCGTAAATATCGGTTTGAGGGTTTGCGGGCTTGGCTGAACATTCCTCCCAGCACCGGCTGTATCGCCGGCCACTTCAAGGAGACCCGGGCATGTCATCGCCATCCATCTGGAGCCCCGGCGCGTCGAGCGCGCTGCTGGCTTCGCGTCACAAATCCACCGGACAGATCATGTTCCCGCCCTATGCCGAAGGCTCGCCGCTCAATGCGGCACATGAGCGCATCGAGCTTCAAGGCGAAGGGACGGTCTACAGCTTCACCGTGATCCATCCCAACCCGAAGAGCGGCGAGCAGCCCTTCGCGCTGGGCTACGTCGATCTGCCGGGACCGGTGCGCATCTTCGGCCGCCTGCAAGGCAAGCATCGGCCCGCCATCGGCGACCGTTATCGCGCCGTGCCGGATGCGGCTTTCGGCTATGTGTTCAGCCATGTCGAAGGGAGTGCGCAATGACCGCCAAGGACGTTTTCATCACCGGCGCCGCCATGACGCCTTTCGGACGCCACACCGGCACCCTGGCGCCCGAGTTGGCGCAGGCCGCGATCCTGCGCGCCATGGACGACGCGGGCGTGTCGCCGCAGGACATCCAGGCCATCTACTGCGCCAACGTGCTGGGCGGGATGATCCTGGGCCAGGTGATCGTGCGAGACTTGGGCTTCAACGGCGTGCCGGTCTACAACGTGGAGAACGCCTGCGCCAGCGGCGCCACCGCCGTGCACCTGGCGCGGCACGCGATGCTGGCCGATCAATACGACACGGTGCTGGTGTTCGGCATCGAGCAACTGACCGCGCTGGGCGGCGGCACCATTCCCCTGCAGCGCAACGACGCGATGACGGATCTCTACGCGACGGCCGGCATGGTGCTGCCAGCGGTCTACGCGATGCGCGGCACGCGCTTCATCGAGGAGCGCGGCGCGAGCCCACGCGACCTGGCGACGGTGGCCGTGAAGAACCGCCGCCACGGCGCGCTCAACGAATACGCGCAGCAGCGCAAGGAAACCTCGATCGACGAAGTGCTGGCCTCGCGCATGATCGCCGACCCGCTGACGCTGCTGCAATGCTGTCCGTCGCAAGTCGACGGTTCCGCCGCGGTGGTGCTGAGCACCAAGCGCGGCGATGCCAACAAGCCGGTGAGGATCCTCTCCTCTGCCGTGGTGTCGGGCCTGCGTGAAAGCGCACGCGACGACATCCTCGATGCCGAGATCACGGCGCGCGCCGCGCGTGTGTCGTACGAGCAGGCCGGCTTGTCGCCAAAGGACGTGGACGTGGTGGAACTGCACGACGCCTTCACCATCGCCGAGCTGCTGTACTACGAAGCGCTGGGCCTGGCCGCGCATGGCGAGGCGGTGTCGCTGCTGCATTCCGGCGCGACCGCATTGGGCGGCCGGCAGCCGGTGAACCCCAGTGGCGGCTTGCTCGCCAAGGGGCATCCGCTCGGCGCCACGGGCGTTGCGCAGATGGTCGAACTGGTCTGGCAGCTGCAGGGCCGCGCAGGCGCGCGGCAGGTGCAGGGCGCGAAAGTCGGGCTGGCGCAATGCACCGGCGGCGGCATTGCGGGCGTGGATCACGCGGCGTCTTCCGTTCATTTGCTGGGGGTGTGACATGAGCCGATTCGAATCCCATCACGTCGCCGTCGTCACCGGCGCCGCACGCGGCATCGGACTGGGCATCGCCGCGCGGCTGGCCCGGCAGGGCATGGCCGTCGCATTGTTCGATCGCGACCGGGACGCGCTGGATGCCTCCGTGGCCACGTTGCAGGCCGACGACCTCAAGGTCATCGGCGTGCCGGTCGACCTCACGAATTCCGCCGAGGTCAACGCAGCCGTGGCCACGGTGGCGGAGCGCCTGGGCAAGGTCGACTTCCTCGTCAACAACGCCGGCGCGGTGCGCGACACGCGCTTCCTCAAGATGACGGACGACGACTGGGACCTGGTCATCGACACCAACCTGCGCTCGCAGTTCCTGTGCTGCCGCGCGGTGCTGGGCGGCATGGTGGAGCGCGGCTTCGGGCGCATCGTCAACATCTCTTCGCGCGCATGGCTCGGCGGCTTCGGTCAGGCCAACTATTCGGCGGCCAAGGGAGGCGTGGTGAGCCTCACGCGCAGCCTGGCCATCGAGTTCGCGGCCAAGGGCATCACGGTGAACGCGGTGGCGCCGGGCATCGTCGACACGCCGCTGTTTCGCACCTTCACCGACGAGGTGCAGACGAAGCTGAAGAACACGGTGCCCGTCCAGCGCATCGGCACGCCGGACGACATCGCGCTGGCCATCGAGTTCTTTCTTGACCCTGCGGCCTCGTACGTCACGGGACAGACGCTGTACGTTTGCGGCGGGCGCAGCCTGTCGTCGGCCAGCGTGTGAGGCGGTCATGAACGTCCTGTACGACACGCAAGACGGCGTGGCCCGCCTGACGCTGAACCGGGCGCAGGCGCACAACGCGCTGAGCATCGACGCGTTGCACGATTTGCGCCAACGCATCGGCGAAGCGCGCGACGACGATGCCGTTCGCGTGCTGGTCGTCACCGGGGCGGGCGAGAAGTCCTTCTGCTCCGGCGCGGACCTCAAGGGCGCGCCGGAGATTTCAGCGAGCTATGCGCAAGGCATGTTCGCATCGACGGACATCGCGACGCGCCTCGGCGTCTACGTGCGGCTGATGGACTTGAGCGAGCTTCAGCTTCACAAGCCGGTGATCGCCGCCATCAACGGCTATTGTTTGGGCGGCGGGCTGGAGCTGGCCTTGCAGTGTGACATGCGCATCGCGTCGACGACGGCGAGCTTCGGCTTGCCGGAGGCGGCTGTCGGCTCTGTCCCGGGCGTGTCGGGCGTGCATCGCTTGCTGCGCGCCGTGCCCGCGGCGCATGCGATGCAGATGGCGCTCACCGGCGAACGCGTCGATGCGCAGGCGGCGCTGCAGATGGGGTTGGTGTCAGAGCTGTGCGGGCCCGCCGAACTGGTGGAGCGCGCGATGGCGCTGGCCCGCCGCATCGCCGGCAACGCACCGCTGGCGGTGCAGGCCATCAAGCGCCTCGCCAAGAGCACCGCGCACCTGAGCGATGCCGATGCGCAGCAACTCACCGAACTGTACTGGGGCACTCTGCGCGATTCCATCGATCGCCGCGAAGGCAAGCAGGCTTTTTCGGAGAAGCGATCGCCGCGCTTCGTGGGCGCTTGATCGTGACTACGCTTGCGCGCTCGCGTCCAATTGCGCCATCAGCCACGCGCGAAAGGTCTTCATGTTCTTGCCTTCCTCGCGGTGCGAGGGCGTGATCAGGTAGTAGGTGTAGTCGCCCATGTCGACGACGTTTTGCTTGAAGGGCGCGACCAGCCGGCCCTCGCGCAGGTCGTTCTCGACCAGGAAGCGCTGTGCAATCGCCACGCCCTGGCCTTCTGCTGCCGCCATGTACGACATCGCGGAGCTCTGGTAGCTCATGCCCGAACGCGCATCGATGCGCGCGCGCGGCGCGTGCGCGTCCAGCCAGTGCGCCCAGTCGTCGGGCCGTGCGATGGAATGCAGCAACGTGTGCGCTTTCAGGTCGGCCGCTTTCTTGAGGGGCGGCCCGTTCTTCATCAGCGCGGGACTCGCCACCGGCAACAGGATGTTGTCGATGAGTCGATGCGCATTGACGCCCGGCCACTGCCCATCGCCCAGGCGGATGGCGCCGTCGATGTCTTCCTTCTTGAAATCCACTTCGTCCAGCGACGCCGTCAGCAGCACCTCCACGCCGGGGTTGGCCGCGTGAAAGCCCGACAGGCGCGGAATCAGCCAGCGCATGGCAAAGGTGGTGTAGGCGCGAATCCGCAGTTGCTTGCGCGGGCTGCGGCGCTGGAGCTTGCGGGTCGCTTCCTTCAGGTCGTCGAAGGCCTTGGTGACGGCCTTGAAGTATTCGCTGCCCAGGCGCGTCAGCGAGATCTGCCGATGCCCGCGCACCAGCAGTTTCATGCCCAGCGATTCTTCCAGCGATTTGATCTGCCGGCTGACCGCGCCCGGCGTCACGCTCAGCTCGTCGGCGGCGAGGGTGATGCTGAGATGCCGCGCGGCGGCCTCGAATGCCTTGATGGCATTGAGCGGAGGGAGTCGTTCCATCCGCGGGAGCCTATTCGTCGATGGAGAAATCTTCAATCGACGGGGCGGCCGCGTTTACCCTGATGTCTTCAGCGCTTGACCTTGTCGTTATAGACCCGATCCGTCACCGGCCCACGGTCCGTATCGACCATGCCGCGCTCGATGTCTTCGGCCGCCTGGCGCCCCACTTCGGTCGGCACGCCGTCCTGTGTTTCCTGGCTGTCCGAGGATTGGTCGTGCTCGTGTGGCAGGCGCGGGGCCGATTCTCCGCCTTGCTGCGTCTTCGTCTTGCCGCCTCCGGCGTCCTTCAGGTCGTCTGGCTTTTGATGGGTGGCCACGGCAGCCTCCTGTTTCATAAAGCTGCGTTGTCGCACGCCGTTCCGCCGAAAACGGTAGGACCGCCATGCGCCGGGTTGTAGGATGGCCGGCGATGTCGACTCCGCCAGAAAAAGCCCCCTCCGCCGCCGCCCCGCCAGAGTTGCCCGATGTCTTGCGGGTGCATGGATTTGCCGCCCTCGAGCCCGGGCCGCGCCTTGTCGTGCTGGGCGGCGTGCACGGCGATGAAACCTGCGGAACCGTCGGCATCGAACGCGTGCTGCGCGAACTCGACAGCGGCGCCATCGCGTTGCTGCGCGGCCAACTCACGATGGTGCCGGTCGCCAACCCGCTGGCGCGGCGGCGCCTGCAGCGCGAGGGCGAGCGCAACCTCAACCGCATGTTCCGCCCGACCGCCAAGGGCGAAGCGCCCGCGGACTACGAAGCGCGCATCACCGACCTGCTCTGCCCGCTGCTCGAACGGCACGAGGTGCTGCTGGACCTGCATTCCTTCCAGAGCGCCGGCGAGGCCTTCGCGATGATCGGGCCGCGCGACAACACCGGCACACTGGAGCCATTTGCGCGCGCAAAAGAAGAAGGACGACTGGCCCTGCACCTGCGCACGCCTCGCGTGGTCGAGGGCTGGCTCGACATCTACGCCGCCGGGCTGGCGCAACGCGCGCCGGACGTGGCCGTCGACGACTCGGCCATCGACTTCGGACGCGGCACCAACGAGTACATGCGCAGCCGCGGCGGCTACGGCGTCACGCTCGAATGCGGCCAGCACAACGACCCCGCGGCGCCCGGCGTGGCCTGCGACGCCATCCTGGCCACCCTTCGCCTGCTGGGCATGATCGCCGCCGACCCCGAAGCGCCACCACCGCCACGCCCGCAAGTGCTGCGCCTGATCAGCGTGACCGACAGGCTGCACGCCGAGGACGAGTTCGTGCGCGACTGGGCCACCTTCGACGAAGTCATGGAGGGAGAGGCCATCGGCATGCGCGAAGACGGCACGGTGTTGCATGCCCCGAAGGACGGCTTCATCGTGTTCCCCAACCCGGAAGCCTTGCCGGGCACCGAGTGGTTCTATTTCGCGCAACTCAGCGAGCGCGATCTGGGCTGAACCGGGCGCAGCAAGGCGCGCAAGCGGCGCCCACGCACGAGGCGCACCGCTGCTTTCCTACAGGGCCCTTTCGCAGCGACGCCTAGCTTGCGCCCATGGCGACCCGCGAGGCCCTGGCCCCCTACCACCGCAAGCGCAATTTCTCCAACACGCCTGAGCCGCGCCAGGCAGGGAAAAAGCGTGCCGGCGCCCTGTCTTTCGTGATCCAGAAACACCACGCAAGCCAGCTGCACTACGACTTCCGACTGGAACTCGATGGCACGCTCAAGAGCTGGGCGGTGCCGAAGGGCCCATGCCTCGACCCCAGCGTCAAGCGCATGGCCGTTCAGGTCGAGGACCACCCTCTTTCCTACGGCGACTTCGAAGGCACCATTCCGCCCGGCAACTACGGCGCGGGCACCGTCATCGTGTGGGACCGCGGCCAGTGGCTGCCCGAGGAGGATGCGCGCAAGGGCTACGAAGACGGCAAGCTGGTGTTCGAACTGCAAGGCGAGAAGCTCCATGGCCACTGGGCCTTGGTGCGCATGCGCAGGAACGGCGAGAAGAAGACGCCGTGGCTGCTCATCAAGGAGTCCGACAGCGCCGCGCGCCCGCTCAATGAATACGATGTGCTGGAAGACCAGCCGGACAGCGTGATCAGCGGGCGGAAGCCGCAGGCGCCTGCGGCCACGCCGACGCCGGAGGCCAAGAAAGCACCGAACGCCAAACCAGCACCGAACGCCAAAAAAACACCGAGCGCCAAACGAGCACCAAGCGCCAAGACCGCCACGCGCATCACGAACGCCGACCGCGTCATCGACCAATCCAGCGGCGCTACCAAGGGCGATCTTGTCGCCCACTACGCACGCTTCGCCGACGTCGTGCTTCCCCACTTGCACCGGCGTCCCGTGTCACTCGTGCGCGCGCCAGAGGGCGTGGGCGGCGAACTGTTCTTCCAGAAGCACGCGCAAGCGCGCGAACTGCCGGACGTGAAGCTGCTCGACACCTCGCTCGACCCCGGCCACGAAGCCTTGCTGCAGATCGACACCACCGCCGGTCTCCTGTCGGCCGCGCAGATGAATACGGTCGAGCTGCACACGTGGAACGCCACCTCCGACATCATCGACAAGCCGGACCGCATGACCTTCGACCTCGACCCCGGTGAAGGCGTGCCGTGGTCGCGCATGCAGGAAGCTGCGCTGCTGGTCCAGACGCTGCTGGTCGAACTCGGGCTGTCGCCCTTCCTCAAGACCAGTGGCGGCAAGGGCCTGCACATCGTCGTGCCGCTCCGGCGCCACTTCGGCTGGGACGCTGTGCGCGACTTCTCGCATGCCATCGTGGCGCATCTGGCCCAGATCATTCCCGACCGCTTCGTGGCCAAGAGCGGCCCGAAGAACCGCGTGGGCAAGATCTTCGTGGACTACCTGCGCAACGGATTCGGCGCGACGACCGCCGCGGCATGGTCAGTCCGGGCGCGTCCCGGGCTGGGTGTTTCCGTGCCGGTCGCGTGGGACGAACTACCCGACCTGACGAGCGGCGCCCACTGGACGCTGGCCAATATCGAATCACGCCACGACGTCGGCAATCGACCGTGGGCCGACATGGAAAAGCGCCGCGCCGGGCTGGCTGCGCCGATGCGTGCGCTGGGCTTTGCGCCGGCGGCCAAACGGTAGCGCATCGCCAAACGCGACATGCCGTCGGCGCATGCCTACCGCAAGCGCCACCGCCGTCCCACAGCGTGGAGCGCGCGCCCACTACGGGTTGAAGGCCCTCTGAGCCTTAACGTTGGCATGGATCGCAGATTGGGGCTGCGACACAGGTGTCGCACTGTTTCCCTGTCGACGTGCAACCGACATGCAAAGGCGTGCCATGGACCTTCTCTCATCCCTGTTTCAGGCCTTCAGCACTGTCACGCTCGATGACGTCATCGTGTGGGTCGGCATCGTCATCGCCGTAGGGATTGCAGTGATCGCCCTGGTCAACGCCATGGATCTGTTCTTCGACACCGAAGCCGGTTAACCCGCGCGCCACCCCGGCGCGCTGCAAGGATGGAAGAAAGAAGACCTGATGACTTCGCCCAAGAAGCCCGCCGCGCCACGACGCGCCAAGCCCTCCGAGGCCAGCAACGAAAAGATCGACCAGCTCGGCGAATACACGATGGCGCCGGAGCCCTTGCTGACGACCAACCAGGGCTTGCGCATTCCCGACAACCACAACTCGCTCAAGGCCGGCCAGCGCGGGCCATCGTTGCTGGAAGACTTCATCCTGCGCGAGAAGATCACGCACTTCGACCACGAGCGCATTCCCGAGCGCGTGGTCCATGCGCGCGGCTCGGCGGCGCACGGCTACTTCCAAGTCTACAAGTCGATGTCGCAGTTCACCTGCGCCGACTTCCTGCAAGACCCCAGCCAGAAGACGCCGGTGTTCGTGCGCTTCTCGACGGTGGCCGGTGGCGCGGGCTCGGCCGACACGGTGCGCGACGTGCGCGGCTTTGCCGTCAAGTTCTACACGCGCGAAGGCAACTACGACCTGGTGGGCAACAACATTCCGGTGTTCTTCATCCAGGACGCGATGAAGTTCCCTGACCTCATCCACGCCGTCAAGCCCGAGCCGCACAACGCCATGCCGCAGGCCGCGAGCGCGCACGATACCTTCTGGGACTTCGCGTCGCTCATGCCCGAGACCACGCACATGCTGATGTGGGCGATGTCGGACCGCGCCATCCCGCGCAGCCTGCGCATGATCGAAGGCTTCGGGGTGCACACCTTCCGCTTTGTCAACTCGCGCGGTGAAAGCCATTTCGTGAAGTTCCACTGGAAGCCCAAGCTTGGCGTGCACGGCCTGGTCTGGGACGAGGCCCAGAAGCTCGCCGGCCAGGACGCGGACTTTCACCGCCGCGACCTGTGGGAGGCCATCGATTCCGGCGAATTCCCCGAATGGGAACTGGGCGTGCAGATGATTCCGCCCGACAAGGAACACAGCTTCGGATTCGACCTGCTCGACCCGACCAAGCTGATTCCGGAAGAAATGGTGCCGGTGCAGCGCATCGGCAGGCTGGTGCTCAACCGCAACCCCGACAATTTTTTTGCGGAGACGGAGCAGGTCGCCTTTCATCCCGGCCACATCGTGCCGGGCATTGATTTCACCAACGACCCGCTGCTGCAGGGGCGGCTGTTTTCGTACACCGACACGCAACTCTCGCGCTTGGGCGGTCCCAACTTTCACGAGCTGCCGATCAACCGCGGCGTGTGTCCCTTCCACAACTTCCAGCGTGACGGCATGCATCGGCAGGTGATTGCGCGCGGCCAGGCGGCGTATGAGCCCAACTCTCTGGGCAGCGGCGTCGAGTACCGCGTCGATGGCGCGAGCGAAGGCTTCCAGTCTTATCCGGACGAACTCGAGTCGCCCAAGGTGCGGCGCCGCAGCCCGACCTTCGATGATCACTTCACGCAGGCACGCCTGTTCTTCAACAGCCAGAGCGCGGTGGAGAAGGAACACATCATCGCGGCCTTCCGCTTCGAGCTCTCGAAGGTGCAGGTGCCGGCGATTCGCCAGCGGCTGGTCGACAACCTCGCGCACGTCGACGAAAAGTTTGCGCGACGCGTGGCGGAAGCCCTGGGTATCGAGGCGCCCGATGCGCGCGCGGCAGCGGGGCGTGCAGGGTTTCGCGATCACCAGATCAGCATGCCGATCGAAGAGTCGCCGGCGCTGAGCATGGTCGAGCGAGGGCCTGCCAACGCCAATGGCAGCAGCAACAACAACGCGCCGGTGATTCGCACGCGCAAGGTGGCGATCCTCGCGGCCGACGGATTCGATTCCGCGTCGCTCAAGCCGATTCGCGAGGCGTTGGAGCAGGCCGGTGCAGTGTGCAAGGTGATCGGTCCGCACTTGGGCAGCGTGACCAGTGCATCGAAACGGCAGGTCGAGGTGGAAGCAACATTTGCCAACAGCACGTCGGTGATGTTCGACGCGGTGCTCGTTCCGGCCGGTGCCGACAGTGCCAAGGCGCTGGCCGCCAACGGCGACGCGCAGCGCTTCGTGCTGGAGGCGTACAAGCACTTCAAGACGGTGTGCGCGATTGGCGAAGGCCGCCAGCTGCTGGCGCCTGCGGGCATTGGCGACGATCCCGAAAAGGCGCCGCCCGGCATCGTGCTCGCCGCGACGCCGGCGTTGAACCTGGGCGACAGCAGCGCTGCTACGCAGGTGGCACACGCATTCATTGCCGCGATCTCCAAACACCGCCATTGGGACCGGCCGGGGGTGGAGCGTGTGGCGGCTTGATGGGATGTTGGTTGTTGTATGGGGCGTTGCTGTTGGCGTTGGGGCGGCGTCGGCGGGCGGTATGCCTGTGGTCGGCTGACGCCTGCGGTCCTTCGGACTTCGCTGCTGCTCCTCAGAAAAGGCGGGGTCCGCAGAACTCGCCTGCGGCTCAAACAGCTGCGGCCCTTCTTCCGCCTTTTCTTGCGGTGCTCGCCGCAGGCTCAACAGCCGCCCACAGGCATACCGCCCACCGACGCTGGACACGGTGGGGGTGAACTGTCCGCCACACACGGTGGGGGTGAACAGGACGTTTCGACGGTCGTAACCATTGGAGAGAGTGCGCGCGCCGTGTGGGCTTGCGCACCAACGGATCGACGCGCAGGATCAATAGAAACGCCCACACTGTTGGCACCTCCCCGGAGCCCGGTATGCGATGGCCGCTGGGCGCCGCCTCTGTGGCGTCGAGGAGCGGAGCGATTTGCGGGATCAGGCTCGCAGCTGTTTGAGCGAAGCGAGTTCTGCGAGACCCCGCAAATCGTGAGCACCGCAGAGCAGTCGCGAAGCGACCGCCACAGTGAAGGCGCCCAGCGGCCATCGCATGCCGGGCGGCCCCCGAAGAGACCCACCCGCCCCATACCCGCGCGCCCCATAAAACCCGTCATCACCAAGACTAATTAACCCGTTTGCCCTAGACCTTCTTGAGAATGTTCACGCACCGGGGCCACTCCTAGACTCGCCGCACGAGGCCTGAGGGGGCGCGCACTTTCGCGGCGCCCGTGGGTGCGCTTCACGCGCACCGCCGGGCAGCGCGCGGGGGTCGAATGCAACGGTATCCATCGTTATTCGGAAATGCGCGAAACAATGCGCCACCAAGGCTTGCAACCGCCGGTGCGCTCGCGTCATGGGGTGTGGCCTTGCTGCTGGCATTGGGAGGCGCCACAGCGCTGGCACAGGGCCAACCGCCCGACGCCACCGCGGCAGCCGCCAAGGAAGAAAAAGCGCGGCTCGCGGACACCGACACCATTTTTGCCCTGACCAACGACGGCGCCATCCTCTACAACAAGGATCCCGTCAAGTTATCGGGCTACCAGTATTGCAGCCAGGCCGTCGCCCTGGCCGAAAACGGTGACTTCCGCCAGAGCGTGCGCGCCGCCAGCAAGGCGCTGCACCTGGCCAACACCAGCAAGGACCCCAACCTCCTTGCGTTTGCCAACCGCGACCTCGCCATCGTCTACAGCTACTCGGGCCAACTCGACAAGGCCGAGGAGTTTGCGCGCGAGGCCCTCAAGTACCAGGTGCGCGACCCGCTCCTCGTCGTCGGTCCGGCCAACAAAGTCATCGGCGACGTGCAGACGCGCCGCAACGACTACGCCGGCGCCATCCTGAGCTACGACACCGCCCTGGCCAACAGCTCGCCGCGCTACACCCCGCTGGTGCAGGCGTCGCTGGCCAACGTGCTCATCGAGTCGGGCAACATCGAACGCGCGCAACAAGTGCTTTCGTCCATTGCGCCGCCGCAGGACGTGGCGCTGGCCGCCCAACTCGACCGCACGCGCGCCCGCCTCCTGCTGGCCCAGAAGAAGCCCGCCGAAGCACGCGACCTGTACACGCAGCTCACCAAGCGCAACGTCGGTGCCGACAGCGAGTACTACCGCCTGTGGGCGTGGGACGGCGTTGCGCGCAGCGAAATCGCCATGGGCAACAAGCCGGCCGCCGCCGAAGCCGCCGGCAAGGCGCTGGCCGGCGTCGACACCGCGCGGGCGCGCTTTCGCAGCGAAGAATTCAAGATGGGCCTGTTCTCCAACCTGCAGACCATCTTCGACAACGGCATCGGCCTTTACAGCGACAACGGTGAAGCGGCCCGCGCCTTTGAAGTGAGCGAGCGCAGCCGCTCGCGCGCCCTGCTCGACGCCGTGCGTGGCCGCGCCAAGATGAGCTCCATCGAGTCCGCCACCATCGACCTGCCGACGCTGCAACGCTCCCTTCGCCCGGATGAGCGCGTGGTCGAATTCCATTCGCTGCCCGACCGCCTGCAGGTCTGGGTCGTCAGCCCCACGGACATCCAGTCCAAGTCCATTCCCATCAAGCGCGAAGAGCTCGCCGACCTGGTCGAGTTCTTCCGCAACTCGGTCGTCCGCGGCAGCCGCACGGCAGTGGCCAATGCGGACAAGCTGGGTGCGGCCCTCATCGCGCCGCTGGGCATTTCGCCGGGCGCGCGCATCGTCTTCGTGCCGCACGGCCCGCTGCACTACCTGCCCTTCCAGGCCATGCGCGTGGATGGCCGCTACCTCATCGAAACGCACCCCGTGTCGGTGGCGCCGTCGATGACGATCGCGATTCAGCTGGCCCAGCGCTCGCCGCGCACCGACGCATCGCTCATCGCGTTTGGAAATCCGGCCATCGAAGCCAAGTACGACCTGCCGGGCGCCGAAGTCGAGGTCAAGCAACTGGCGCAACTGTTTCCACGCAACAACCTCTACCTGGGCGCCGCCGCCACCAAGACGCAGTTCCGCGAAGCGGTGACCAATGCGCCGATGGTCCACGTGGCCGCGCACGCCGAGGCCGACCAGGTCGATCCGCTTTATTCGCGCATCCTTCTGGCCAACGAGAACGGCAAGGAAAACTTCCTCGAAGCCCACGAGATCATTGGCATGTCGATGCAGCGCACCTCGCTGGTGACGCTGTCGGCCTGCGAATCGGGCCTCGGCCGCATTGCGCAAGGCGATGAAGTGCTGGGCTTCACGCGCTCCTTCCTGTCGGCGGGCACGTCTTCGCTCATCTCCTCGCTGTGGCCCGTGTCAGATGACGCGACCGAAGTCCTCATGAGCACGATGTACGCCGAACTGGCCAAGGGCCGCGACATCCAGAGCGCGATGCAGGCGGGGCAACTGGCGGTGCTCAAGGTGCCCAAGATGGCGCACCCCTTCTTCTGGGCCCCGTTCAACCTGATTGGCAACTGGCGCCTGACGGTGGGGAGCGCGGCATGAAGGCGCGGACCGGCATGAAGTTGCGCCCCGTGGCGCTGGCGTCGGCTGCTCTGGTCGCCGCCGTGCTGGGGTTGACTGCAGCGCAACGCGCGCACGCGCAGTCGCAACAACTGCAGAACACGCTCATTCCCACGCAGAACCCGTGCACGAGCTGCGACAACCCGGCCGTGAGGGCGACGCCGCCCACGGCGCCGGGTGGATCGCCTTCCGTGAGTTCACCTCAATCGCTGCCCGCCGCGCCGGTGCCGCAGACGTCCTTCCGCCTCAACGACCTGCGGCTCAACGGAGCGCAGGCCTTGACGGCCGAGCAACTGAAGGCCGTCACGCAGCCCTACATCGGCCGCGACGTCACGCTGGCAGACCTGGAGGCGCTGGCGCAATCCATCACCGACCTTTACCGTGCACGCGGCTTCTTCCTGGCGCAGGCCGTGATTCCTGTGCAAACCGTGCAGGACGGCGTGGTGGAGGTCAGCGTCATCGAAGGCAAGCTGGGCAACGTGACGGTGAACGTCGCGCCCGACGCACCCATCAAGGAAGAGCGCGTTCGCAACTTCCTGGCGGTCATCAAGCCCGGCATGGCGCTGGACACGGCCGCCTACGAGCGCGCCATGCTGCTGCTGTCGGACCAGCCCGGCATCCGCGTGACCTCCCAATTGCAGGAAGGCATCACGCCCGGCACCACCGACCTCAACGTGGACGTCATCGCAGGACGGCGCTGGGAGTTCAGCGCCGACGCGGACAACTACGGCACCGAGGAGTCAGGCCGGTACCGCATCGGCGGCACGGCGCGCTGGCTGAGTCCCTTTGGCATCGGGGACAACCTGGATGCGCGGATCATGGCGTCCAACGGCAGCGGGATGCTCTTTGGCCGCATGTCGTACGAAGCGCCGATCGGCTCCAGCGGCTTTCGTGCCGGCGTGGGTGCTGCGCACGTCTACTACGAGCTGGGCGGCAGCTTTGCGAACCTGGACGCACATGGCACCGCCGACGTGCTCGATTTTTCGCTCAGCTATCCGATGATCAGGTCGCGGCACCAGAACCTGTTCCTGCGCCTGAGTGGTGACATGCAGGACCTCACGGATCACTTCGACGCGGTGGGCCTCGACTCCAAGAAGCGCGTACAGGGCGTGGGCCTGGGCTGGGCCTGGGAATACCGCGATGACTTCTTCGGCGGCGGCTACTGGGCAAGCTCGGGCAGCCTCTATCACGGTCACCTGGACATCAACAGCCCCGCCGTCGAGGAGGTCGACCAAGCCCCTTTCGGCCCGCACACGCAAGGCAGCTTCGACAAGCTGACGATGCGCTTCTCGCGCCTGCAGGCAATCATTCCGCGCCACTCGCTCTACGTGTCGGTGGGTGCGCAACTGTCCAACAAGAACCTGGACGCGTCACAGAAGCTCTCGCTCGGTGGTCCGCAGGCGGTGCGGGCCTATCCGTCGGGCGAACTGCTGGTGGACACGGGCGTGCTGGCGACGGTCGAATGGCGGTGGTCCTACAACGAGGAAATCACGCCCTTCCTGCTGTTCGACGCCGGGCGCGGAAACATCCAGCACGACCCGCTGACCATCAACACCGACAACACCCAGAGCCTGCGTGGCGTCGGCTTCGGCGTGTCGTGGGCACGGCCCAACAATTTCTCCATCAACGCGACACTCGCCTGGCGCGCCGGCACGCGCGAGGCGATCACCGATGGCGGCGGGCACAACCCGCGGCTGTTCGTGCAGTTGCAGAAGGCGTTCTGAAATGACAAGCCATCACGCTCATCTTGTGGCGCCGCGGCACCTTCGGCTGCGGCCGCTGGCTTTAAGCCTGTTGTGCATGGGGCTGGCGCCGGCATTGGCGCAGGTCTTGCCTGTGCCGATGCCGATCGCACCCGCGCCCGGAGGGCAACCGTTTGTCGCCGGTGGCGCCGTCTCCATCGTGCCCGGCGCGCCGGCCGGCACGATGAACATCCTGCAGACCACCCCGCGCGCCATCGCGCAGTGGCAAAGCTTTTCCATCGGCGCCGACAACACGGTCAACATCGCACAGCCTGCCAATACCAGCGTGCTGCTCAACCGCGTGTTGGGCAACGACATGTCGACCATCGCGGGCAAGCTCATTGCCAACGGGCATGTGTATCTCGTCAACCCGAGCGGCGTGACGTTCAGCAAGGGCTCGTCGGTCAGCGTGGGCGGGCTGGTGGCTTCCACGCTCAACGTGAGCAACGAAAACTTCATGGCCGGCGGCAAGCTCCTGTTCGAGCGTGACAACACCGTGACCGCCAAGGTCGTCAACCAGGGTGCGATCACCTCCACGGGCGGGCCGGTGGTGCTGATGGGCGCGGGCGTGGAGAACGGCGCCGACGGCACCATCAACGTGGCAGGCGGTGGCTCGATCGGCCTCGTGTCGGCTCGCACCGTCACGGTGGACTTCAACGGCGATGGCCTGACCACCTTCACCATCCCCGCCGACTCCAAGGCCACGACGGCGCTCGTACAGAACGCGGGGGTGCTCACGGCGGACGGCGGGCAGGTCTCGCTGCTGGCGGCATCCACCGCGCAGGCACAGGTGGTGAACCAGACCGGCGTCATCCAGGCCAAGTCGCTGGCCACGCGAGGTGGCCAGATCGTGCTCGGTGCATCGGGCGATAGCAACGGCATGGCGGTGGGTGGAACGCTGGACGTGTCGAGCGCCGAAAGCGGCGTCAATGGCGGCACGATCAGCGCGACGGCCACGGGCAAGCTCGCGGTGACCGGAAAGTTGTCCGCGCAAGGAAACGGCGAAGCCTCCGGCGGCCAGGTGCTGACGCAGGGAGACCATGTCGAGGTGGGGCCGGCAGCCGTCATCAATGCGGCTGGAGGCCTGCCTTCGGCCAATGGCACATGGACCGTGCAGTCGGGGCAGGACATCACGGTGGCGAACACGGTTCCCACCGCGGTTGGCAGCGTTGTCAACGCAAGCGCGCTGGGCGTTGCGTTGAGCAGTTCCACGAACGTCGTCCTCAACAGTGACGCGAGCACCGTTGCGGGCCAGTCGCCAGGCACGGGCGTCACGTTCGCCGAAGGCGCGAAGGTGGTCAAGGCCGTGGGCTCCGGCGCCGCGAGCCTGACGGTGAACTCCGTGCGCAACATCCACATGAAAGCGGGGTCGGCCATCCAGTCGGGGACGGGTCCGTTGAATGTCGATTTCAATGCGGACTCCAAGGGCACTTTCGTGGACGAGGTGGTTCCAGTCCTTGACGGCGTGACCGATGCGCAGAAGCGCGGAAACATCGCGATGGACTCCGCGTCCATCGAGACCAACGGCGGCAACATCCTGTTCCACGGCCAGACGGATCCCTCGGGCCGCCGGGGTTGGGCCACCGGCAGCTACTCGGCCGACCAGAGCCAGCTCAACGGCATCACGCTTCGCAACAGCCTGCTGTCAACCTGCCCTCCCGGCGCCGAGAGCTGCACCAACCTGGGCAGCATCGCGCTCTTTGGCCAGGGGATCTCGCAGGTCACGAGCGCCACCGAAAGGGTCAGCGGCATTGGCGTGGGCATCTTCGGCAGCAAGCTCCTGGCCGGCGCGGACACCATCGGCATCGACGCATGGGGTGCGCTGGGGTCGTCGGCGCTTCAGATGTCGCCGCTGGCCGGCGTGGCGTCCAGCATCCGGACATTCACCGGCGGCATCGACATCACGGGCCGCGCGAATGCGCGAGGCCTCACGGATCCAGGCGCCACCTATACGGCGGCTGCGCAGCCGGCGGGCCCCGCCATCATCGTGGGTGACACG
Source organism: Variovorax brevis (assembly GCF_030317105.1). Taxonomy (GTDB): domain Bacteria; phylum Pseudomonadota; class Gammaproteobacteria; order Burkholderiales; family Burkholderiaceae_C; genus Variovorax; species Variovorax brevis. The sequence goes on along the minus strand of NZ_JASZYG010000020.1, from coordinate 15,651 downwards.
GCACTTGCTGACGCCGACCCCAGCGGTACCAACGGCGACCGCATCCGCATGCTGCGCGGTGGCGCCCTGGTGACCAGCGCGCCGGAAGTGGCAGGCGACGGCGGGCACGTCGGCCTCACGGCCAACACCGACCTGTTCGTGGATGCGACGCTGCTCGCACGTGGCACCGGAGGCGGCGCAGGCGGCACCGTCGAGACTTCGGGCAGCTACGTGCTCGTGGGCGGTGGCACGCGCATCGACGCCGCAGGCGGGCCAGGCGTACCAGGGACGCCAGGCGTTCCGGGCATTCCGGGCGGAGCCAACGGCAAATGGACGCTGACCTCGACGCAGGACCTCACCATCAACAACAACACGCTGACTGCTGAAAGCCGCGACACGCTCGACCGCCTGGTCATCAACGACCCGCAGATGGGCAGCGTGGTGAACGCCGGCGCGCTGGGCCGGGCGCTGGGCCGCTCGACCGACGTGGAGCTGACCAGCCAGGCCGTGGAGACGCTTCCGAACTCGCCCGGCTACGGCGTTCGCATTGCTGGCGACACCCGTGTCGTCAAGACCGAAGGCGGTGCGAGCACACTGACGGTGAATTCGTCGCGCAACATCACCATGAACGCCAACTCGGCGATCCAGTCGAGCGCCGGCGCACTGAACGTCGCCTTCAATGCCGATGCGCAGGGCGAGGCCTTACCCGACAACTTGCCGATCAACACGGGCACGAGTGAAGTGTCTTCGGGCGGCGCGATCTCGCTCACCACCGCCAGGATCGAAACCAGCGGCGGCAACATCCGCTTCTACGGGCAGAGCGATCCTGACAACGGCCGCGCGGTCGGCAGCTACTTCAACGGCGGCGAGATCCAGAACGGCATCTCCCTCACGGGCGGCAGCGTGCTGTCGGCATGCGCCATGGACCAGACCAGCTGCACCGTGGCTGGCGACATCAGCTTGCGCGGCCAGGGCAACACGGGTGCGGAGACGTCCCTGGTGTTCGGCGGCGTAGGCGTGGGCATCGACAACAGCACGGTGCGCACGGGCTCCGGCGCCATCACAATGGACGGGCGGGGTGGGTTGGGTGCGTCGGGGGTGCGGGTCGCGAGAGGGTCGACCATCGCATCGGGTTCCGGCGACATCACGGCCACGGGGACGACGCGCAGTTGGGACGGCGAGCTCGACCCCGTCGTCACCTTCCGGTCGGACGACACGGCCGATCTCGCCGGCGTGCAGATGGGTGGCGGAGGTGGCGTGTCCGTGCGCAATTCGAGCCTCTCGACCGGCGGCAACATCACGCTGGACGGCACGGGCGCCGACCTGCAGGCGCTCGCGTTCGACCGAAGCTTCCAGTTTGCAACCCTGCCGCTGATGGTCAACAACAGCGCCATCGTGGGCGGATCCAACGGCGTCACGCTCAATGAGAGCACGCTGAAGGCTGGCGTGGGGCGCAACATCTCGATCTCGGGCACGGCGGGCAGCGACACCTACGAGGTGAGCACATTCCAGAGCAGCCTGACCACGTTTCTGGACGCCACCAGCGAGGGTGTTGCCATCAACGCGACTACTGCGGGCGTGCTGACGCCGCTTCCCACGAGATTCATCGAGGCCGAGGGCGGCACCATCACCGTCGACGGGCGGGGTACGGGCGTGCGTCTCACCCTGGGCCTGGCGTCGTTGTCCACGTCGACATCGACGTCGACCTTCACGAACGATTCCCTGCTCAGCGTTGCATCGTTGAATGGGCCTGGCGGCGCCATCGAGATCACCGGCAAGGACATCTACGCCAATTCGACCCTGCCCGCGCAGCACCTGCTGGACGCAAGCGGCACGAGCGGCGGCAAGATCCATCTCGTGGGTGATGGCACGCTCGAGCTGTACCAGGGCCTGTCGGCGGATGCCTCCGGGAGCGGACAGGGAGGCGACATCCTGACCCAGGGACGCGCGGTGTTCATTGCAGAGTCCACCCAGGTCAGTGCCGCGGGCGGCCCCACCGGCGCCAACGGCAAGTGGACCGTGAACTCGAACCTGGACCTCACCATCGACATCACTGAATCCGGCGGCAGCCAGGTCGATTCGGGTGTGCTGGGCCGTGCACTCAGCCGCTCGACGGACGTGGTGATCAACAGCGATGCGGTTGCAGATGGCGATTCGACCTTTGGCCTCGGGGTTCGATTCGGCAATGGGGAGCAGGTCGTCAAGGACGGCGGCCATGACACCACGTTCACGGTGAACTCGGGGCGCAACATCGTCATGGGCCCCAACTCGGCCATTGTTGCCAGCAGCGGAGCGCTCAACGTCAACTTCAATGCGGACGCGAACGGAGCGGCCCTGCCGGCCACGCTCCCCATCAGCAACAGCGCGATCACCACGCCGTCGGGCGGCGCCATCACGATCAACAGTGCGAGCATCCAGACCAATGGCGGCAGCATCCGCTTTTATGGGCAAGGCGATCCGGACAACGGGCGCGCGGTGGGCAGCACCGGCACCTTCGGCGACCGGACCTACAACGGCGTCACCATCGACAACAGCCTGCTGTCTGCCTGCGCGCCGGGCGCGACCGCGTGCACCTCGCCGGGCGACATCAGCTTGCGCGGCCAGGGCCAGTCGACCTTCAACGGCAACTCCTTCGTGGCCAGCGGCGCCGGCGTCGATATTGCGAACAGCGGCCTGCTCACCGGCCTCGGATCCATCGCGGTAGACGGCCGTGGTGGCGCCGCTTCAGCGGGCGTGCAGATCGCGGGCGGCTACACATTGCTCAACGACGCCGGGCAGGTCGTGGCGTCGGCCAAGGCCGTCGAGTCGACGTCCGGCGAGGTCAGCCTGACGGGAACGACGCGTGGATGGGCCACCGGCGACCGGGTGGTCGTCGGGTCCAATGGCTGCAACGACTGCGAGCACCTGGATGGCGTGTCCATCCAGGATGCCGCCATTTCAACGGGCGGCAACGTGGCCATCAACGGCACGGGCGCCGACCTCACGACCTTGTTCAACGATCCGGCCTACAGGGCCGCGATCACTGCGAACGTCGCAACCGTCCGTCCGTCGCTTGGCGTGAACATCGGCAACACCTCGATCATTGCCGGCTCCGGCAAGAACCTCGCCATCACGGGCAAGGGCGGCAGCGGGGAGATGACCCTCACCTTTGATGCCAACAGGGTGCCGACCGCCACCATCGATCCACAGCGTCTGGGCGTCAGCGTCTTTGGCTTCGACTACACGCCCCTGCAAGCCGCGGGCGGCAAGATCAGCATCGACGGCGTGGGCACCGATGTCAGGCTGCAGTACATCCAGGACAGCGCTGCGGCGCCCGTGCCGATGGTGGATGTGGCGTCGTCCAGTGCGGCTGGCGGCAGCATCGACGTGCGGGGCCGCAACATCACCGTCCTCAACGATGGCATGTCGCCCGATGCGCTGTTCGATGCGCGAGGTGTTGGCGGCGGCGGCAGCATCTCACTGCGGGGCAACGCGGACCCCGGACTTGCCGACAGCGGCATGATCGCCGTCAGCAACGACGTCGTGATGCGAGCCGACGCGGTGGGCTCGGGCAATGGCGGCACCATCCGCCTCGTGGCCGATGGCAGCCTGCGCGGTTTCGGCACCTACACGGCTCGCGGCGGCGCCGCGGGTGGCGACGGCGGGTTGGTTGAAACCTCGGGCCGCTTCTTCGACATCGCCGGCATCAACGTCGACGCCTCGGCGGTGGCCGGCAAGGCCGGCACGTGGCTGGTCGATCCGTACGATGTCACCATCGTGGGCGGAGCCGCCAATGGCAGCCTGCCGACCGAGCCTTTCGTGCCGCTGTCGAAAGCCACCATCCAGGACGGCGACATCAACCGGGCACTCAACAGCGGCACCAATGTCTCGATCACCACCGGCAACAGCGGTGACGACTTCGGCAACATCACCATGGGTGCGAACGGTGTCAACATCGCGCTGACCAATCCGCAGGTGCCGGCCGTGACCTTCCGGCTGGACGCAGCGGGCAACATCACCACCTTCGGCGGACCGACGAGCATCCTGTCATCGGCGGCCCCGCTCAGCGTGTCCTTCAATGCCGGCCTGGGCGGTAAGGGCGGCGCCATCTACTACAGCGGGAACATGCTGACCAACGGCGGCACCGTCGACATGACGGCACCCGGCGGCACCATGGGGTGCGCGATCTGCCTGGTGGGTGCCAACGTCGACACGCGCATCGGCCAGAGCGATACCAGCGCGGGCGCCAACGTCAACCTCACCGTGCCTGCGGGCGGGCCGCAATACTTCGGGTTCAAGACGGCGGCCGTCGACCTCGACTTTGCGCAGATCTCCACGTCCACCGGCAACGTCACCGTGACCGGCAACGCGCCGGCTGGCGGCGGCGTGCGCGTGCGCGGCCAGCAGGGCGCCAATGCGTCGGGTGGCATCTCGACGACCACGGGCAACATCGCGCTCAGCGGCATCGGCGCGTTTGCGAGCAACAGCTCCGACGCGCCTGGCCATGGCGTGCTCATCGACGGCGCCACCTTGCGCACCTCGGGCGGCAACATCGCGGTGCGCGGCCTGCAGCAAGCGGGTGCAGGGGGCGCTCCCGGCAATGGCGTGAGCATGCTTCGCGGCGCGACCGTCGTGACCACTGGCGCGGGCGACATCGACATCAGCGGCGAGTCCCAAGGCAACGGCGCGGGCCTTTTGATGGCCGCGGAAGTTCCGCCGAATCCAGCGCAGGAACAAGAGGGCGCGCCCGCCACGAGCATCAGCGGCGGCCGCAACGTCGTGCTGCGTGCCAGCAACGACGGCACGACCGACGCCATCGTGCTCGATGGCAGCGTCACTGCCGCCAATGTGCTCAACCTGCGCCCCGGCGGCGTCGATGCCGCGACCGGCGCGGCGGTAGACCGCACCGGCAACCCCATCGTGCTCGGCTCGGGCACGGGCTTCGCGCTCTCCGCCGACGAACTCACGCGGCTCAGCGCCAAGGCGGTGGTGGTGGGCAGCAACGCCCATGCAGGCAACATCGACGTGACGACGCCGGTGACCAGCGCCGCGGCGCTCACACTGCAAGACGGCGGTGGCGGCAACATCACGTTGAACGGGTCGATCAATGCGCCGACGCTGGGCCTCGTGAGTGCGGGCAACATCACGCAGGCGGCCAACGCGGGCATCACCGCCGGCAGCCTTCTGGCCACATCGAGCAAGGGCAACGTCACGCTCAATTCGGCCAGCAACAACGTCGGCACCAACACGCTGGCGGGCGGCGCCCAGGGCAGCTTCCAGTTCACGAATTCGGGTGCGATCCGCATCGGGCCTGTTCCCGTCGCTGGCTACGACGCGGAAACCAATGCGCCCAACACGATTTCGGTCAACTCGATGGCGGCCGACACGGTGATGGTGCGCGCGCTCAGCGGCAACCTGACGCTGGACAGCAACGTCAGCGCCGCGACGTCGACCGACCTCGTGGCGGCGGGCACTTTCCAGAATCCCGAGGGCCACACCATCACCGGTGGACCCTTCCGCATCTGGGCGAACACCTGGGTGGGCGAGACGCGCGGCGGCATCGTGGGCTCGGGCGACTTCCCCAACTTCTATCACTGCACCTTCCTCGGAGAATGCGCGGTGGTCGTGACGGAAGGCAACCACTTCATCTACACGCAGCAGCCGACGGCGACCATCACCCTCGACAGCTTCCAGCGGCAGTTCGGCCAAGAGAATCCGCGATTCACCTACAGGCTCGATGGCTTGATCCTCGACGACCGCGGCCTGGGCATTTCAGGCACGCCGGGCACCGAGGCAAATGCCAACAGTCCTGCGGGCCAATACCGGATTGCCGGGACTTTCACGTCGCGCGAAGGCTATGCCATCGACGTGTTGCCGGGGCTCCTGACCATCGCGGATGTGATCAGGGAAAACTTCAACGAACAGTTCTTCAACCTCCCCCGCGTCGACTACTACCGCGACGAACCCACCACCTGGGTCTACGACCGCAACATCGGCTTCGCCCCCATCTGCGTGGCCACCGGTCCGCTGGACACCAGCCGCGGAGCGCAGAAAGGCGACGTGCTGGCGCGTGAATGGTCGCGCGTGCGCACACGGCCCAACCTCACGAGCTGCGTTGATACGGAACGTCACAACGGCTGCGCGGACTTCTAGCGGCGCCTGGCCCGCTCTTTCATAATTGGCGCTGTTGTCGCCCGCCAGGGCGACGCGCGAATCCAGGGAGAGTGGGAACCATGCTGAGTTCTTTTCGCGCGTGTGCGCATGTGCGCCGCGTGCGTCGAAGGCGGCCGCTGCTGCTGGGCCGGATCGTGGGTGCGCTGGTGGCCGGCCTCGCGTTGGCCGGCGCTGTCTATTGCTACCTGCACCACGGAGGGACGGCCGACCCGGTCGACCTGCGAACCAACCTTGTGGAGCTGACCGTGCCCTTGTCCATCGGCTTGCTGCTGCTCTGGCGCGGCCGCGTCGACAGGCGCTTTTGCAAGCAGGTCTTCGGCGTGCTGCTGGCCAATGCCGGCGCGCTGGGCACGATGGTGCTGATCGTCATGGTCGATGAGTCGCGTGGCCACTTCGCGCATTTCTTTTCAGTGCCCTTGCTGGCCTTGCCGGCCGTGGCGTCGCCGCTGGTACTGTGGGGCGGGCTGATCCTGGTGTTCGCCTCGCCGCGCCGAAGTCGCAGCCTGCACCTCAGGTCCATCGTGCCGGGCGTGTCGGTCGCGGGCATGCGCCGGCAATCGCCTTGCTATTGGCACCGGGCGTCGCAGGAGGCGGGCATCGGCGTCAGCGCAAGGCCTTTCCGAAGTCGCCCGTATAGGTCTTCAGTCCCTGGTGAGTGAGCCGGGATCGCGCATCCACGAACACCTTGCCGCCGATCGATTGCCAGCGTCGGCAGAAGGCATAGTCCTCGGTCAGGTAGCGGCCGTTGTCAGGCTCGGCCAGCACGTCGAAGAAGCGGTAGTGCGGATCCTGCGTTGCCGGCAGTCCCAGCGCGTAGCCGGCGCGGTCGGGGGTGTAGCGCAACTCGGGCATGGCGTGGGCCAGCTTCTCGAACACATGGCGTGCAATGAGCATGAAGCCCGTGGGCGCGTCCAGCACTTCCATGAAGCCGTCCACATCGATCCTGCTTTGCCCGTGTGACAGCAGGTTGGCCGGAAAGCTGGGATAGCGCGCCTCGAAGTCCTCGCGCGTGCTGCCGGCGGGCAGCGCCTCATCCAGTCCCTGCACGGGCCAGCCGTCGAGCTTGTGTGGATACACGCCGGCCACCACGTCGCGGTCGGCCAGCAGCAGGCGCATCGCGGCCTCGGGCTCGAAGCCGATGTCCGCGTCGATCCAGAACAGGTGCGTCCAGCGCGTGTCCGCCATGAACTCGGCCACCATGCGGTTGCGTGCCCGCGTGATGAGGCTGTCGCCGTCCAGGAAGCGCGTCTGCATCGCAAAGCCGTGGGTCCACGCGATGTTCACCAGGCCGAGCAGGCTGCGCACGTAATTGGAAGTGAGCACGCCCCCGTAGTTGGGCGTCGCCACGAAGGGATGGATGTTCTTCAGGGCACTGGTGTCAAGCATGGAGGGCTGGCACCGGCTGGGACATGCGGCGCGTGGACAGCAGCGCGCGCAACTTGGCCGGCGCCACGGGCTTGGTGAGGAGCGTCACGTTTTGCTGGCGCAGGCGTTGCAGCGCCTCGGGCCCCGTGGCGCCGGAGATGAGCACGGCCAGCGCATGCGGCTGCAGGCGCCGCGCGTTCTCGATCACGGCCATGCCGTCTTCGTCGCCCGCCAGTTGCAGGTCGCACAGGATGGCATCGAACCGCGCGCCGGATTCGCTCATGCGCGCGAGCGCGTCCACGCCGCTGTCGACGCACGCCACATGGCAACCCCACTGCTCCAGCAGCGCACGCGTGCCATGCAGGATGGCTTCGTCGTCGTCCACCACCAGGCAGCGCAGGCCGGACAGCGGGGCGATCGGCGCGGCGGGCGGCACGGGGCGCGCCGCGCCCACCGGATCGGCCGCGGGCAGCGTCATTGAAAAGGTGCTGCCCAGCAGCAGGGCGGAACGCAACTCGATGCGCGTGCCCAGCAGCGCCGCGACACGCGCGCAGATGGCCAGCCCCAGGCCGAAGCCCTGGCGCCGGTCGCGCTCGGTGTTGGCCACTTGGTAGAACTCCTCGAAGATGCGCTGCTGGTGAATGGGCGCAATGCCGATGCCGTTGTCGCGCACCTCGATGCGCACCGTGTTGTCGCCCTTGCCGCGCCGTGCCGCCACCATCACCGTGCCTTCGGGCGGCGCATGGCGGATCGCGTTGCTGATGAGGTTGCCGATGATGCGCAGCAGCAGCGCCGCATCGCTTCGCACGGCCAGCCCGTTGGGGCGCCACACCATGCGCACGCGCGACTGGGCTGACTGCGCCGCGTACTGGCCCGACAGGTGTTCGAACAGCGGCCCGAGCGCGATGGGTGCCAGCGCGGGCGTGAGCACTTGGGCATCGAGGCGCGAGATTTCGAGCAGGTCGTCCAGCAGCATGCTCATGAACTCGGTGCTCTCCTGCAGCCGTCGCATGGCCGGTTGCTGGGCGGGCGTGGCGGTGGGCAAGAGACCGTCGATGAACAGGCCCATGGCGTGCAGCGGCTGGCGCAGGTCGTGGCTCGCCGCAGCAAGAAAGCGTGCGCGGGACAGTGCCGCCTGCTCGGCTTCGGCCATGCGCTGCATCGCCACCGCGGTGGCTTCGCGCACGCGCTCTTCGCTCACCTGCTGGTTGTGCTCCAGCCGCTCGGCCAGCCGGTTCACGTCGTGCGCGAGGCTGGCGAGTTCGTGCCGTTCGCGGCGCGGGGCGACGCCGGAATCAGGCCCTTCGCTGACCACGTCGCAGCGCGCGTCGAAGTGCCCGGCCTCCAGTGCCGCCACGGTGCGCGACACGCGGCGCAAGGGCCGCGCCACCGTGCGCGCCATGTGCCGCACCGAAGCCCATGCCACCAGGATCGCGATCAGCGCGATGCCGAAGCCGGCAATGAGCGAGCGGGTGCGCTCGTTCGCATACGCGGCGGTGTCGCGAAAGGTCTGCACCTGGCCGATGGGCGCATCGCCCGTCGGCGCGGCGCCGGCCGGTGAAAACGCGCTCGCGCGCGAGGCCTCGCGCAGCGTGACCGGCGCGGTGAACACGCGCAGGTTTTCCATGTTGGTGGCGCTGGCGCCGGCCGTCACGAAAACGCCCGCGTTGTTGCTGATCTCCACCCGCGTCACCTGGCTGCCGCGCAGTGCCGCGTTGGCCACGTTCTGCAGTGCAGGAACGTCGCCAGCGTAAAGGCTCAGGTCCGACAGGGCGGCCACCTGGCGGGCGATGGCCTGGCCTTCGGCGTTGAAGGCGCCTTCGAGCGTGTCGAGCCGGCTGTGGGTGAACCAGGCGGTGAGGGCGAGCGCCGCCGCTGCGCAGGGCACCACGCCCAGCCGCAGCAGGTCGCGCTGCAGGTTGCCGCTGACCACCAGCGCCGACGGCAACGCCGCCGCCTGCTGTTGCTGCTGCGCGGGGGCCGGGGCAGGCGACGAAGGAGACGCCGGCGCAACGCCGGGGTGCGAGGTGCTCATCGCGCGCCCGTGCCCGTGACCCGCTGGGTCAGTTCGCGTTCGTCGGGCAGCCGCAGGCCCAGGCCGCGGGCGACGTTGCTGTTGACGCGGACCGTGGCCGGCGTGGCGTCTTCCACCATCGTGACGCCGCTGGGCCCCAGCGCCACCTTGTGGCCGAGCGCGCGCGCTTGCAGCGCCAGCTGCGAAGGGGTCGACACCGCAGCGGCCAGGCCACCGGAGCGCACCATGCCGTCGCTCGCGCCGAACACCGGCACGCCCGCGCCCGCCGCGGCGCGCAGCACCGCCAGCGTGGCGGCCTGGTTGTCGCCGATCAGGTCGGGCAACACGATGAGCGCATCGCTGCGCGGCAGCACGCCGTTCAGGGCCGGGGCGATCGACTGCACGTCCGGCGCGGTTTCCACCTGAAGGCTCCAGCCTTGCGCGGCGCGCTCCAGGTCGCGCAGCAGGGGCTCGGATTCGGCCGTCGTCACCACGCCCAGTCGCCGGCGCTGGGGCAAGGCCGCGTTGACGAGCGCAAGCTGGTCGGCCATTGACGGATCGCGCAGCAGCACGCCGACGCGGCGGTCGGTGCGCTTCATGGCGGGGTGCGACTTGAGGCTTTCATAGTCGAGCCGGCTGAGCATGGCGAGCAACAGCGTCTCGTTGCTCTCGCGCTCGATGGCCGTGCGTGCCGCGTTCGCGCCGACGGCAATCACGAGCGTGTCAGGCATGTTCACCGGCGCCGGCGGCCGAATGCCGCGCGTGACGACGCCCGCGTTGACGGGCGAGGAGCCATCGCCTGCCTGCAGTCCCAGTTCGGCCACGGCGCCACCGCCGCGCGGGAGGCGAACCACGTCGATGCGGCTGCCCGGCTCCAGCGTGGCGCGAAGCTGCTGCACGAATTCCATGTGCGGCGCCATGTCGTCGCTGGTGAGGACCGTCAGGCGTGCCGGCGCGGCATGCACGAGCCCGAGCTGCACGCAGGCAAAGGCCACGGACACAAAGGCCCGCAGACCGAAGAACAAAGCCTTGATGGGCCTGGAGAACATGACCTGCAAACCATGCAGTGAAGGTCGTCCCAATGTACGGACGCAACCGGTTTCGCGCGATAAGGCAGAGGGCTTATGTCGCCTCTGGCAGGGCGCCGATGGGCCTTCGCGCCCATTTGCAGCGGCTAGGCTGAAAGGCGTAGTCCGGGCACGGCGATAACACCCCGTTGCACTTTAAACATGCCCTCAGGCCTGCGCGCGCACGCTCGCCAACTGCACCCCGATGGCCTGTCGCAGCGTGCGCGGGGACACCGGCTTGTAGAGCACCGCGACGCCCGCGTTGGCCACCTCGCGCAGCCGGTCGGGCTTGGTCTCGCCGGTGACCAGCAGGCGTGCCGTCTGCAAGCCGATGCCGTTGGGATGCCGCTCCAGCGCGGCGATCACGTCCAGCCCGTTGTCGCCGCCTTGCAGCAGCAGGTCGCTCAGCACCACGTCGGGCGGCTGCGTCCAGCTGTCGGCCAGCGCCAGTGCCTCGGCGCGCGTCTGCGCGGCCAGGACCACCGCGCCCCAGTTGGACAGCACCACCTGCAGGCCTTCGAGGATGGTGCGCTCGTCGTCGATGATGAGCACGCGCACCCCTTCCAGGCTGGGCTGGGCTTCCACCGGCAGGCCCACCGTCGCCATCTCCGCGCCCACGGCTTCGGCCGAAGGCTCCGCCGCGCGCACCATGATCCGCACGCAGGTGCCCTTGTGCAGCACCGACGAAAGCTCCACGCGCGTGTTGAGCAAGGCCGCAAGACGCTGCACCGTGGCCAGCCCCAGGCCCATGCCGCGCGTGGCACCGCGTGCGCGCTGCGGATCGATCTGGAAGAACTCCTCGAACACACGCTCCTGCAGTTGCGGGGCGATGCCCACGCCGGTGTCGATCACGTCGATGCGGATGCTGCGCCCGCGCCGCCGCGCGCCGATCAACAGGCCCCCTTCGGTCGTGTGGCGCAGCGAGTTCGACACCAGGTTGTTGAGGATGCGCGAGAGCATCACGTAGTCGCAGCGCACCCACACGTCCGTCTTGCGCGCCACCAGTCGCAGGCCCTGCTGCTCGGCCACGGGGCGGAAGTTGCGGCTGATCTCGTCGAACAAGCGATCCAGCGGAAAGTCGGCCCACTGCGGCTGCAGCACGCCGGCATCGAGCTGCGAAAGGTTCAGCAGTTCGGAGAAAAGCCGGTCCAGCGAGTCGACGCATTCGCGGATGTGGCCGATGCGCTGCAGGCGCAGTGGGTCGGTCTCGCCATTGGCCAGGCCGTCGGAAAACAGCGTGAGCGCATGCAGGGGTTGGCGCAGGTCGTGGCTGGCCGCCGCGAGCAGGCGCGTCTTGGCCTGGCTGGCGATTTCGAGTTGCTGGTTCTTGCGCGCGAGTTCGGCCGTGGCTTCGCCGATGCGGCTTTGCAGGAGGCGCCGGCTCTCGGCCAGCGCGCCGGCCGCCTGGTTGAAGCCACGCTGCAAGCGCCGAACCTCGGCCGTGCCCAGCACGCTCACGCTCACGTCTTCGCCGGCGCCCAGCCGGTCAACCGCCTCGCCCAGCCGGCGAATGGGCGCGCTGATGCGCCGCGCCGCCCACCAGCCCGCCAGCCCCACGCCCGCCAGGCTGGCGCCCAGCACGATGAACACGTTGAACCAGGCCGCATTGCGCGCGGACTCGACCGAATCGAGGCTGATCTCGACCATGACCTTGCCTGTGCGCCGTCCGTCATCGGTCAGGATGGGCGTGACCACACGCAGGCGTTCGTTGCGGGAGCGGTCTTCGACTTCGGCGTTGGCGACGATCTCGCCGTCTTCGGTCCAGATCTGCACCTGCTGCACATGGGGCTGCGAGGTGCCGGACTGTGCGGTGCGCAACAGGGCGCGGCGGTCCATCTGGAGCAGCGGGGCCTGCGCCAGCGCAGCCACCTGCAGGGCGACCGTCTGGCCGCTGGCGCGCATCAGCTCGGTCACGTTGGCCAGGTGCTGGCGGGTCAGGACCACGATGGCGCCGATGGTGGCAATGGTGGCAGGCAGCAGCGCCAGCAGCACCAGTTGCTGGCCGAGCGACAGGCGTGTCATGCGGCGCAGCGCGCGGACGGACCAGTTCATGGGGGAGCGGACCCTCGTTGTTTTGGGGTGATATCCGGAGTCAAAAAACATGGCATTTGATGACAGAGCTGGTATCTAATTGTGTACTTCTCTGACTTCATTTGAACAGGCTCAAAGCTGTCTGGCCGGCCCCAAGGGGCCTGCCGCAGATGTGACGATGCACTATCAAGAAGGTTTGCGCGAGCGTTTCGTTGTCCGGACGCCGGGCGTTGGGCAACTGGCGCGCCGCATGGCGGCCCCGCTTCTTCGATCCCTGGGCGTGCTGGCGCTGGTGTGCATGAGCGTGGCCGCGCCGGCGCAACAGGTGGTCGGCAACGCCAATGCCCTTCCGGTTCGCTTCGGCATCCTGCCGCTGGGCGGCGCTTTCGAGTCGCGCAACGACTGGGTGCCGCTGCTGGCCGACCTGAGCCGCGCCATTGGCCGGCCGGTCACCGTGCTGTCGGCCACATCTTATGAAGGGCTCGACCAGGCCATCCAGCGCGACGAGGTCGACATGGCCTTCCTCTCGGGCAAGATGGCGCTCGACGCCGTCACGCTGTACAACATGAAAGTCGTCGCCCAAGTCACGCGGCACGACAACCTGCCGGGCTACCGTGCGCTGTTGCTGGCGCGCAAGACGGGGCCCACGGTGCAGGCGCTGCTGGCCGAGCCGGACCGCTGGCGCCTGGCGCGCGGAGAGAGCCGTTCGGTGTCGGGCTTCATCGTGCCGCAGCTGCAGTTCTTCTTGCCGAACCACATTGCGATGGAAACGCGCTTTCGCAGCGAAAGGGTCGGCACGCACCAGTTCACCGCACTGGCCGTGGCCAACGGCGAGGCTGACGTGGCCACCAACAACACGGCCGACTTCGAGCGCTTCAGGCTGCAGTTTCCGGAAGAGGCCGATCGGCTGCAGGTCATCTGGCAGTCGGACCTGATTCCACATGCGCAGATCGTGATGCGACGCGACTACCCGCGCGACTTCCAGCTCAAGGTGCAGGCTTTCCTGGCCGAGTACGCACGCGCCAAGGGGCCGCGCGGCGATCCCGAGCGCGCGGTGCTCAAGTCGCTGCACGACCTTGCGGGCTTCGTGGTGGCAGACAACAGTTCGCTGCTGCCTGCGGCCAAACTGTCTTATCAGCTGGCCCGGCAAAGCGCCCTGAATGCGCAGTGGGTGAACGACGAAGCGCGCGACAAGCGGCTGGCGCGCGTGGAGAGCGCCTACGCGCAACAGTTGGCAGTGCTGCGCGGCGCTGGCGCGCCGCCTTGAAAGCTATTTCGCCCGATTCCGGCGCACGTCCGCATCGTTGTCCGCGACGACGTGCAGGTAGTCGGTGAAGCTGGCGCGCATTTCCCTGTAGCGCTCGTCGCGACCCTCGAGATCGCGATCATGGCGCTGTTGCGCCAATTGCTTTCGGCGGATGCTTCGCTCGCGTTCGCGCTCACGCATGCGTTGGCCCAGCACGAGGGTCACGCAGGAGGCGATGAACGACAGCAGGAAATAAGCGCTCGCGGCGATGGCGCTGTCCACGCGCGCGTCGTCGATGCGTGCGTTGTAAAGCAGCCCGATGGACACGGTCACACCGGCCAGGCTCGCCACGGTGAGCGCCGTGGCAGCTGCGGGCTTCGTCTGTCGCATGGTTGCAATGGCCGCCTTCAAAAACGCAGCAGCGCCCGCCAGCGCGATGGCAATGCTGGAGATGAACGTGTCCATGCCCCGGTCGTCGCCAGCGAATTTGCCCAACTGGCTCGCCGCGACAGCGCCCAGGACGATCCACGCCGAGGCCCAGCCCAGGACGTACCAGCGGCTGGCCGCCTTGTGCCGGGAGCGATCTTCATGCCGAGTGAGCGATTCCACAACCCATCCTCATCAGAACAGTTCAGGACGCGAATGCGCCAGATGCAGGCATGCGGCGACCGGCTTGGAGAGGTGCAGCACCGTCCAGGTGCGCCGCCACACGTTTTCCCACGTTCCGCCCTTGAGAAACAAGGGGGAAACAATTCTCAAAATCTGCACAGCGAGAATTGTTCCAACTTTTGACGACTTTTGTTTGCACGCCGCTGTACGGCCTTGAACTGGGAGTGGATCAGGCCGGCTGGAACCTGGCCCTGTCAGCTCCTCCTGCCCTGCGACAAGCGGTGCAATGGCCAGCGCGTTGTCCGGTCGATGAAGAACAAGCTGCCGGGCGTGTCGTTTCGCACCATCGTCCACGCGGATGCGGTGGACGACAGCAATGTAGGCCCGCACTCACCCGAAGCAAGTGCGCCTTCCTGCACCGCGGCGCTGCGTTGCGCCGCACATTCGCGGAACTCAACAACCACGATTGGAGACTGTCATGAAGAGCATCATTCTTTGGCTTTGCGGCGTTCCGCTGGGTGTGATCATCCTGCTGAAGGTCTTCGGCGTTTTCTGATCGGGCGCGTTCATGCTGAATGCAAATTCGCGGATCAGCGGCGTGGTCGAGTACCGCGCAGGGGATGGACCGATGCTGCGAATTCCTGAGGGGCCGTGTCACATCGAATTGGCCGAGGACAGCGCTGTGCTCAATTGGGAGGAAGAAGGAGAGCCGATGAATGCGGCGATTCCTCTGGGGGAGTACGAGCGCTTTGTGGAAGAGGGGAAGGTGGGGAGGCCTGCCTGATTTGTTTTGATGCTGTGCTCTCTGTGGAGGCCGCCCGGCATGCGATGGCCGCTGGGCGCCTTCACTGTGGCGGTCGCTTCGCGACTTCTCTGCGGTGCTCACGATTTGCGGCGTCTCGCAGAACTCCCTGCGCTTCGCTCCGGTCAAACAGCTGCGAGCCTGATCCCGCAAATCGCTCCGCTCCTCGACGCCACAGAGGCGGCGCCCAGCGGCCATCGCATACCGGGCTCCGGGGAGGCGCCAACGGTGTGGGCGTTTCCATCGAACCTGCGCGTTGATCCGTCCTCGCGCAAGAGTTCGCGGCACGCGCACTCTTTGCTGGAGCACAACCGTCGAAACGTCCTGTTCATCCCCACCCTGTGCGGCGGACAGTTCACCCCCACCGTGTCCAGCGTCGGTGGGG
>NZ_JASZYG010000002.1 GCF_030317105.1 Variovorax brevis | reverse complement strand
GTTCGATCGCATCGCCAATGAGATGAACGGTCGACCAAGACAGACACTTGGCTTTGCCAACCCCGCTGAGGTACTCTGGCAGACCGTTGCATCGACGGGTTGAGCCCGCCGGAGCCGAAGGCGGGGGACATTCGCGGAGGGGAGTACACCGTCGGCGTGATCGCTCCACAGACCCAGACTCCTGGCGTCAGCCAGCGAGCTGCACGTCATCGAGAGCCGAGCCTCGACGCCGATGACCCCCACGCAGTTGCGCCGCTGCAGGGCGTTGTCCCCAGCAGCGGCGCAAGCCTTCTCAATCAATCAAATGCAGGAATACGAAGCCGCAGCCCGCGGATCGCCCCCCTGGTACGTGGACTTCTGCGGATACATGCACACCAACGCCGTGCCCTGCAGCGGCGCAGTGGCCGGCGTGGAGATCGTCAGGCGCTCAGGCGAAAGACCGTTCTCCACCCAGTCGGTCAGCGCGGTGTAGAGCTGGTCGATGGTCGGCAACGGCGGGCTGGCGGCTGTGTTGGTGGTGCCGTTCGAGAAGCCATGCGCCATGCCCGGAATCAGGAACAGGCGGTAGTAGTTTTTCAGCACCTGCCCGGCCAGAGGGTCGTTGGCCAAGTTGGCTTCCAGGCGCGTGAAATAGTTGATGGTGCCCTGCACCGGAATCAGCGTGTCGGCCATGCCGTGGTAGACCAGCATCTTGCCGCCGTGCAGCGCGAACCTGTTGAGGTTCGGGTTGTCGGTGTTGATGTTGGCAAAGGACGATTGCAGCGTCAGCCCCTGGTCGAACGCGTTCGACAGCTCGGCATACGACAGCGCCTTCCATCCATCCGCGCCATTGCCCGTGGCGTTGATGAAGTTCGGCGCCGCAAGGGTCGACTTCTGCATCTCGAGCGCCACGAGGTCCGAAGCAATGGTGAACGGCGTGGGACCTGCCAGGCCCGCGATGTTCGTGCCACGTGCCAGGCCGTACCAGCGCTGGGCGCCCGAGGGCGGGTTGGTCCAGCCATTGTCGGTGGCCGGTTGCGGCACGGAGCCATCTGTCGTCTGGCCGTACCAGATCTTGTTCATCGCCGTGGCTTGCGCCTTCGTCACGCAGGCGGGCGCGGGCGCGGTGCCACCGTCGGCTACGCACAGCACGGTCACGTCCAGCGACGGGTCGTAGTGGCATGCGCCGGGATCCTGGAGGTAGCCCAGATGCTGGTTGCCCACGAGGTCGCAGGCGTTGATGGCGGCATTGCCCATCAGCGTGGCCTGTGCGGTCGTCAACGGCACACCGGCCAGGTCGCGCTGATAGACGATCTGCGGATACAGCTCGGAGGTGATGAACTTCGTCCAGTTGATGGCCGGGGCGCCGGCCAGGATGCCGTCGAAGTCCTCGGGGTTGGCCTGTGCTTCCATGTGGCCTTGGCGGCCGCCGGTGGAGAAGCCGTTCCAGTACGCCTTGCGGGCCGATTCGCCGTAGTAGGCCTTGGTCAATGCCTTGGTCTTGACGGCCATCTCGTGGATGCCGCGTTGCGCAAAGTCGTTCCACAGCGTCGTGTTGATGCTGCCGTCGGGGTTCATGGCAAACGATCCGCCGTTGGTGGTGTTCGCATGGCCGGTGTCGGTGCTCGCCGAGACCGCGCCTTCCACCATCGCCGTCGATGCCGGCGAGCCGACGCCGCCACCGGTCGCGCCGGCCAATGCCGTGACCGAGGTCTGAACCCCGCCGGCCCAGCCACCGCCACCCTTGACGTGAATGCGCTTGTTCCACCTGGACTCGCTGGGCAGCCACACCTCGATGCCGATGCCCGGCGATGTGGAGGGTGCGTCGGCAAGCCCCGCGTTGCCGGGACCGACCAACAGCTTGACGACGCACACGTCGCTGGTGGCTACCGGCGTTGTGGTGGTGGGCGAGCCTGTCAGCAGCAGCGGATCGCCCGTCTTGAAGGACTTGACCAACAACACCGAGGTCTGCGAGTCGGGCGCGAAGCCCGTCTTCAGCGAGTCGTCGCAGGTGAGCTTGGACTGAACGGGCGGCGTGGGATTATTGTTGCCGCCTCCGTTGTGATCGCCGCCTTTGCCACCGCCGCAAGCCGCGATGACGCAGGCGAACGCGATCGATGCGATGCGCGTGGGTCGCCTCGCCGAAGAACCGGATCCGCAAGAGTTGCGCATGGATGTCTCCTTTGTTTGAGTGAACGAAAGCCGGCGCAAAACGCGAACCGGGCGAATCGTGGTGTGCGCTGCGACGTTTTTGGAGTTCGTAGGCCAATGCCGACACCTCCGCGCGGCGACATGACTACACGGGCGCAACCATTCAACCCAAAGGAAATAGTTGCCAGCAGTGGCGCGGCCCCACGCGTAAATGACCACTTGCAAACCCGTTGCGGGTCGGCCGCGCTTTACAAAAAAAATGTGTCGGCACGTTGCAGCGGAGCGACGAAGATACCGGTGCCGTCGCGGTTTTTTTCGTCGCCGTTTGCAGGGATCGCAAAGGCCGTTTCGCCACAGTACGACGCTTGCCGACTCTTGCCACAATGCAATGGTCCGATCGGCATTTCGCATTGACGCAAGCCCATGGAAATCGAGTTCAAGTTCGAAGTACCCGCGCAGCGGTTCAAGGCCGTGGAGAAAGAGCTTCGCGCGCTCGCAGCCAAGGCAGCGCGCAAGCACATGCAAGCGCACTACTTCGACACCGAAGGCGGCACGCTCGCGGCGCACGGCGTGGCGCTGCGCCTGCGCAAGGAAGGCCGACGCTGGGTGCAGACCGCCAAGGCACTGGGCGATGGGCCGCTGCATCGTCTGGAGCACAACGTCGATCTGACGCACACGGGTGCAGGCCATCCGGAAGTGGACGCGCAGCGACACGCCGGCTCCGCCGTCGGCGACCTGCTCGACAAGCTGCTCGAGCACGGCGAGGTGCCCTTGGTCGAGACCTTCGGCACCGACATCTGGCGCCTGGCGTGCATTCACCAGTCGGGCGACACCACCGTCGAATTCGCGCTCGACGTCGGCAAGGTCATGACGCCGCCGCGCGATGGCGATGACGGTCGCACCTCGCCGGTGTGCGAGCTGGAAATCGAGCTCATCGATGGCGATGTGGCAACGCTGGTGGCACTGGCGCATGAATGGTCGCAGCGCCACGGTCTCTGGTTCAGCACGGTGTCCAAGGCCGAGCGCGGCCAGCGGCTTTGCGACGGGCAAGCGAGCGCAAAGGCCGTCAAGGCCTCGCCGACGAAGTTCGCGCACGAGCACGGGCACGATGTCTCGGGCGCCATAATTCAGCGCACCGTGCTCGCCGCCTGCCTGGCCCATGTGCTACCCAACGCGAGCGAGGTCGCGGCGGGCAACGAAGACATCGAAGTGGTTCATCAGCTGCGCGTCGGCATCCGTCGCACGCGCACGGCGCTGCGCGAACTCGACGCGCTCGCGCCCGCCAGCCTTGACCCCGCCTGGGAAGCGCCGTTGGTCGAAGCCTTTCGGGTGCTGGGCGCGAGCCGGGACCGCGAACTGCTGCTGGGCGCCATGCAGCCCAGGCTCGAAGCGGCTGGCGCGCCATCGGTGGACCTTGGCCCCGGCGAAGACGCGCATTCGCCGCCCATCGGCGATGCCGTTCGCTCGCCGGCGTTTCAGGCGGCGCTCGTGTCCATGACCGGATTTGCTGCATCCACGCCCGACGAAGCGCCGAACGAGGAGCAAGGCACGAGCCCGCATCGCCAGCTGCAAAAGCAACTGAACAAGCTGCACAAACAACTCACGCAAGACGGCAAGCACTTCGAATCGCTCGACTCGGACGCGCAGCACCGTGTCCGCAAGCGGATCAAGCGGCTGCGATACCTGGCCGACTTCGTGGCGCCCCTGTTCGGCAAGGCCGATGCCGAGCGCTACATCGCGTCGCTGGTGCCTGCGCAGGATGCGCTCGGTGAATTCAATGACGAGGTCGTCGCCATGGCGGCCTATCGCGACGCGGCCGAGCGCGACCCGCGCGCGTGGTTCGCGGTGGGCTGGCTCAGCGCATTGAAGCCCGCAAAGGCGCGGGCGTGTCGAAAATGCCTCGGTCAATTGGCCAAGGCGCGCAAGTTCTGGAAGAAGGACGGCTGACGGCCAGGAATCCCACCATGGGGCTGCAAGACCGCTTTCGCCGGCTGGAGGTGCCCGACGATTTCAAGCTGAAAGTCCGCAGGAGCGGCCTGCTGACCTTGGCCGGCGATCTCGCGGCGATGCGGGTGTCCCAGGCGCGGCCCTTGCGCCATCGCGCCGCGCTCTGGTTGATGGTTGCCAACGGCTTTGCCGCCCTCGCCTGCCAGCTCGCCTGGGCATGGCAGCTGGCCTTGCACCTGGGGCATGACGCGGGCGTGCTGGTGGCGGTGGCCACCGCGATGTTCGCCGGCGTGGCAGCAGGCGCGCTGGCACTCGGCCCCGTGATCCATCGCAGTGCGCGGCCCGAGCGTTGGTATGTTGCTTGCGCCGTGATCATCGCGGCGTGGAGCCTGACCTTGCCGCTGCTGATGGAACTGGCCTGCGCGTGGCTGCTGGACATCGTGCGGGCGCCGGCGCCGTCCCTCTTGCGCTTGCTGCCCGAAGGCATCCTGGCCATCTGGCAAGGGGCGGTAATTTCGTTCGGCGTGTTTCTCTTGCTGCTGCCCGCCACTGCCGCCATGGGCAACACGCTGCCGGCCATGGAACGCGTGCTGGGGCGCATCGGACGCGAGGGCAATCGCATCGCTGCCCTCTACGCGTGCAATGGACTTGGCGCGGCCATAGGCGCGCTCGCAGCGGTGCTCTGGGTCATTCCGCAATTCGGGCTGGCGCGCACGGCCGCCATGTGCGCGCTGCTCAACGCCATGGGTGCGCTGGGTGCGCTGGGCCTTTCATCGGCTTTTCCAGCGGGCCTGCAAATACCCGGACCGCGTGGACAGCGCGGAGCGCTCGCGCTGCTGACCGCCACCGGCTTCCTGGGCATGGGATACGCGCTGCTGGCGGGCCGCGTGCTCATGCAGGAAACGCAGGGCACGGTCTACACCGTCGGCTTGCTGCTCGCGCTCGGCTTGACCGGCGGCGCACTGGGCGCCACCGTCTACCAGCGCTGGCTCATCGGCGGCAGCAACCCGGACAGGTTGCGCGATCGCCTGCTCTGCCTGCAAGCCATGGCTTGCCTCGTGGGCATCGTTGCACTCTGGAAGGCCGATGCGCTGCGCCAACTGTGGACGCTGTTCCTTGGCGCTGGCGCCGTGAAGGCTTCGGATGCCCTCGATGCCGTGCCGGCCCTGTTGCTGCCTGCCATCTTCGTGGGCGCGCTGCTGGGGCATCTGAACACCGAGGCGCGTGCCGACCGCGTCAACTTCGGCCGCGCGCTGGGCTTCAATGCGCTGGGGGCGGCGGCGGCGCCGGTTCTCCTCGGCGCGTTGGCCGTGCCGGCGTGGGGAACGCAAGCCGCGCTGATGATGGTCGCAGCAGGCTACCTGTTCCTGCTGTCGCCGCGGATCCTGCTGTCGCCCTTCTTCTGGCTGCCCGCATGCGCTCTCGCGGGGCTCGTGGCGTGGATGCCGACGCCTGCCTTCATCAACCTGCCCGAAGGCAGCCGGCTGCTCAGCCACCAGGAAAGCGCCACCACCACGGTGAGCGTGGTGGCAGACGACCACGGCATCGCCCGCCTGCACATCAACGACCAGCCGCAGCGCGGCAGCAACGCCACCGTTCGCGACGATGCCCGGCGGGCCTTGCTGCCGCTGTTGCTGCACCATGGCCCGCAACGCGCGCTGTGGCTTGGATTGGGAACCGGCGCGGGCGCATTCGCCGCCGCGCAAGATCCGACGCTTCAGGTCGACGCAGTCGAGGTGCTGCCCGGGATCATCGAGGCATCGACGGCCTTCAGGCCATCGGCCGGGCAAGGTGCGCAGAATCCGCGCCTGCACCTGATCGCCTCGGACCCCGGGCGTCATTTGAACGCCACGCAGCAGCGCTACGACGTCATCGTCTCGGACAACGTGCATCCGGTGCGCGGCGACGAGGGCGCGCGCCTCACGGTCGAGCACATGCGCGCCATACGCGAGCGCCTCACGGAACAAGGGCTCTTCTGCCAATGGCTGGATCTGCGAGACGTGAACATCGACACCCTGCGCAGCGTCGTGCGCACCTTCTTGGAGGTGTTCCCGCGTGGGTGGGCGCTGCTCGCGACGCACGACGACAACGCGCCCCAGTTGGGCCTGGTCAGCTTTCGCGATGCGAGCATGCTGGAGATCGAACAACTGCGCGATCGGCTGGCCAACGCCAAGCTGCCCCACGAGGGCATCGCGGATGAGTTCGAGTTGCTGGGCAACTTCGTGGCCGGGCCGCAGGCCCTTTTGGAGTTCGCGGCCGATGCGCCCATCAACACGGACAACCGCCCCATCGCCGCGTACCAGGCGTCGCGGCTCGCTTACACCGCCAATGCAGCGCCGCGCGAAAGGCTTCTTGCGCTGCTGCGCGACTTCACGCTGGAACCCGGAGACCTGATCGACGCAGGGCCGGACGCCGAGTGGTCGCAGCGCCTGGCGAGCTACTGGGCAGCGCGCGATCGCCGCATCGCGTTGGGCCCGGCCTTGCAGGCGCCCGCCGATCAACCCATGCCGGCGACGGTACGCGAAGGGTGGACGTCCTTGCTGCGCATCAGTCCCGACTTCCGGCCGGCCTACGACGCGTTGCTGCACGAAGCCAATTCCCTCGGTCGCACGGACCTGGTTGCGGCGAATCAGCTATTGGGGGAATTGGAGCAGCTTCAACCTGCGCGCACCGAGGCACAACGGGCACGCAAGCAACTGGCTCGGGCCGCGCAGCGGATCAACTGACGGCCCGGTTTTTCATGAGCGACTATGAGTTATTCGACGTCCGGCCCTTGACCCGCCGACGCGCCTGCACAGCTGCAGCCAGATCCCGCAGCACCGGCGTCGTCTGCGTGAAGCTGATGCAGGCATCGGTGATCGACACGCCATGCTTGAGCGGCACGCCCGCGACGAGGTCCTGGCGGCCTTCCTCCAGATGGCTCTCGATCATCATGCCGGTGATGCGCCGGTCGCCGCCGGCGATCTGCTGGGCGACCTCGCCCGCCACGATGATCTGCCGCTGGTGCTGCTTGCTGCTGTTGCCGTGGGAGACGTCGATCATCACCTGCTCGCGCAGGCCGTTGACGCGCAGGGCGTCGCAGCTCGCCGTGACGTCGGTGGCGGAATAGTTGGGCGCCTTGCCGCCGCGCAGGATCACGTGGCAGTCGTCGTTGCCGCGCGTCTCGAAAATCGCGGCCATGCCCATCTTCGTCATGCCCATGAAAGCATGCGGAGCGCGCGCCGCCAGAATCGCGTCGGCCGCCACCTTGATGCTGCCATCGGTGCCGTTCTTGAAGCCGATGGGGCAGCTCAGGCCCGAGGCGAGTTGCCGGTGGCTCTGGCTCTCGGTGGTGCGTGCGCCGATGGCGCCCCATGCGATCAGGTCCGCCACGTATTGCGGGCTGAGCAGGTCGAGGAACTCGGTTCCGGTGGGCAGGCCCAGCGTGGTCAACTCCAGCAGCAGGCGGCGCGCGCGCTCCAGCCCTTCGTTGATGGCAAAGCTGCCGTCCAGGTGCGGGTCGTTGATGTAGCCCTTCCAGCCCACGGTCGTGCGCGGCTTCTCGAAATAGGCACGCATGACGATGACCAGGTCGTCCGCCAGTTCATCGGCCACCGCCTTCAGGCGATGCGCGTATTCCAGCGCCTGGTCGTGGTCGTGGATGGAGCACGGCCCCACGACCACCACGAGGCGGTCGTCGCGGCCGTGCAGCACGTCGGCAATCGCGCGGCGGCTGCTTTCCACCAGGGCGAGCGTGTTATCGCGAACGGGCACCCGCTCCTGCAGCAAGGCAGGCGTGATGAGGGGGCGCACGGCGCCGATGCGCACGTCGTCGATGCGGGTGGTGTCCAGGGTGCTGTCGCGCGAGCCAACTTCGGCGTCGTGCAGGGGGTCGTCTAGTTTCGTCATGGGCGGGAGCGTCTGGTGCGCGTTGGAGAAAAGTTCAGCCGGCATTGTCCTCGCTCCCGCATCTCGCCTTCGTGTCAGGGCGTGTCGCCCGCTTTGCGCCCCGCGGCGCATGCGCGACTGCTGTATAAAGCGGCGCCATCCAGCGGGAGATTCAGATGGAAATACTCGACGAGCAAGCAGTGCACAAGCTGCTGAAAATGGAGGCGCTCATCCCCGTGATGGAGCACGCCTTGTCGGCCCTGTCTTCGGGCAGCGCGGTGCAGCCCATGCGCAACGTGCTGCCGGTGTCCGGCCACGGCGGATTCTTCTTCACGATGCCGGCGCTGGCCGAGGGGCATCTGGGCGCCAAGCTGGTTTCCTTCTATCCCAACAACAAGGAAGTGCCGACGCACCACGCGCTGGTGATGCTGTTTCGCCCCGACACGGGCGAGCCGCTGGCCGTGATGGACGGCCGACTGATCACCGAAATGCGCACGGCCGCCGTCTCGGCCGCGGCGACCAAGCGGCTGGCACGCCCGGAAGCCCGAACGCTGGCCATTCTGGGCGCCGGCGTGCAGGCGCAAAGCCACCTGGAAGCGATGCGCCTGGTGCGCCACTTCACCAACATCCGCGTCTGGAGCCCGCACAGCGCGGCAGCCTTTGCGCGCGAGCACGGCGTGACCGCCGCGGCCTCGGCCGAAGAGGCGGTGCGCGGCGCGGACGTCGTGGTGGTGGCGACGACCTCGCGCAAGCCCGTGCTGTCCGGCAAGTGGCTCGCGCCGGGCACGCACATCAACGCGGTCGGCGCGCCCCGCCCCGACTGGCGCGAACTCGACGACGACGCCATGAGCCGCTGCCGCCTGTTCGTCGAATCGCGCGAGGCGGCGTCGCGTGAATCGGGGGACGTGATCGCGTCAGGCAACATCTTTGCGGAAATCGGCGAGGTGATCACCGGTCTGAGCACCGGCCGGCAGGACGCCGAGGAGATCACCCTCTTCAAGTCCGTGGGCGTGGCGGTGGAGGATGTGGCCACCGCGGGATGGGTGTACCGGCAGCACATGGCGCATCGCCCCCAAGGCAGCGCAAAGCGCCATTGAGCCACCGCATCAAGGCCGCACGGTGCCGGCACTCTGGTGCGCCGGTCCCGGCCAATCTCAGGGCCGGCGCTCCAGCGCCAGCTTGACGCCCAGCCCCAGCAGCACCGCGCCGCTGGAACGGTAGAGCCACACCAGCACGCGCGGGCGCGAACGCAGCCAGCCCGACAGCAGCCCCGCCGCGAGCCCGACCGGCCCCTTGACCAGGAACGTGAGAGCCGCAAAGAGCAGCCCCAGCACGAAGATCGACAGCGTGGGATGCGATGCGTCCGCATGCACGAACTGTGGCATGAAGGCGAAGTAGAACACCGCGATCTTGGGGTTGGACACGTTGGACAGCGCCCCGTCCAGGAAAAGCCGCGGCAGCGAACGCGGTGCCGCGGTGCCCGCTTCCAGGCTTGCGCTTCGGGTGCGCAGCAGCCCGATCGCCAGGTAGATGAGGTACACCGCCCCCACCAGCTTGAGCGCCAGGAAGAGCCATTCCGACGTGCGCAGGATCGCGCCAAGCCCCAGGGTCGCCAGCATGGTGTGCCCCACCAGCCCGATGCTGACGCCGGCAGCCGTGACCACGCCCGCCGCCGGCCCCTGCGAGAGCGATCGGGACATGACCAGGATCATGTCCTGCCCCGGCGTGACGATGAGCACCATCGACGCCACGATGAAAAGCAGCCACGACACTTCAATCAAGGAAGCCTCCGGGAAGTTGGGCGCCACCGTCCTTGGGCCGGGCCTTGGTTTCCGGCGGACGCTTGGCCTGGATGATCGGCGTGAGTTGGGGCTCGGGCGCGTCGGGCCGGTCGTCGAGCCATGCATTGATGAGCGTGTACGACACCGCCAGCATCACCGGCCCCACGAAGATCCCCACCAGTCCGAAGCCCAGCAAGCCGCCGATGACGCCGGCAAAGATCAGCAGCAGCGGCAAGTCGGCGCCGCGCTTGATGAGCATGGGCCGCAGGAAGTTGTCCATGGTGCCCACGATGAGCGTCCAGATGCCCAGGAAGATGCCCCAGCCCGTGTCGCCATGCCAGAAGACCCAGATGGCCGCCGGCGCCAGCACCAGGGTCGGGCCGATCTGCACGATGCAAAGCATGAACATCACGGCAGTGAGCAGCGCCGCAAAGGGAACGCCCGCAATGGCCAGCCCGATGCCGCCCACGACGGCCTGGATGATGGCCGTCACGCCCACCCCCAATGCCACGCCACGGATGGCCTTGCCGGCCAGGATGACGGCGTCTTCGCCGCGCGAACCGCCCAGCCGGCGGCCGAAGCGCCGCACTTCCACCGCGGCGTTTTCGCCCTGGGCGTACATGACCCCCGCGATGGCCACCGTCAGCAGGAACTGCAGCGTGAGCGCGCCCACCACGCCGGCCTGCGAGAACAGCCAGGTCGTGACCTGCCTTGCATACGGCGTGACCTTGGCTTCCACGCCGGTGACGCCCGAGGCGACCAGTTCGTCCCACGCCTCGACCAGCTTCGGCCCCACCAGGGGCAGCCCGCCCACCCAGGCCGGAAGCCTGGGCGGCCCCTCGGCCATGAGCGAGCGGAACCACGTGACGACATCGTCCGCGTTCGATGCGATGGTGGAAATGGCCAGCGTGAGCGGCAGCACAAAGACCAGCAGCAGGATCAGCACCATGACGATCACTGCCAGGCTGCGCCGCCCCCAGAGCCGCGCCTCGAACCACAACAGCGCCGGCCAAGTGGCCACCACCACCATCACGGCCCAGATGGTTGCACCCAGAAAGGGCCGCAGGATCCAGAGCGAGGACCCAATCAGCACCGCGATGGTCAACACCCCGAAGGTGATCTTGGTCAGGTCGGAACGAGGTTCGGTCATGATGGTCAAACTATGGACTGAATGCCGCGCAGTGTGCGCGATTTGGCGCAGGATAAGACATGCACCTTTCACAGGATGACCTGGAGCGAATCGCCGCGGGCACGCTCGGCCACTACGACGCCCGCGCCGAGGACTTCTGGGAAGGCACGCGCGACCACGACGTGCGCCAGAACATCGCGTCGCTCCTGCACTGCATCGAGGCCGCGCCGCCCTTCAGGATTCTCGATTTCGGCTGCGGTCCGGGGCGGGATCTGAAGGCATTCACGCAACTGGGGCACATCGCGACAGGGCTGGAAGGCTCGGAACGATTCGCGCAGATGGCGCGCGAATACAGCGGATGCGAGGTGTTGCACCAGGACTTCCTGAAGATGGCCCTGCCCGCCGAACAATTTGACGGCGTGTTTGCGAACGCGGCGCTGTTCCATGTGCCGGGGCAGGAACTGCCGCGCGTCTTGGGCGAGCTGTTCGCGGCGCTGAAGGCGGGCGGTGTGCTGTTCAGTTCGAACCCGCGCGGCGAGGGGCAGGAAGGCTGGCGGGGCGGGCGCTATGGGGCATGGCACGACCTGGAGGCTTGGCGGGGGTACGTGACGGGCGCCGGGTTTGTCGAACTGGCGCACTACTATCGCCCGCCGGGGCTGCCGCGCGAGCAGCAGCCGTGGCTGGCGAGTGTGTGGCGCAAGCCCGGAGCGTTGTCGCCCGGCGATTGACGTGACGCGAGATTCCATTCCCTGCGCCCACGAGTGCGGACTCGAACGGTTTTGCGCGATCAGGCAGTGCCGGGACGCAGCATCACGACGTATTCCGCCCTTGTGGTCGGCTCCAGGTGGGATGCGAGGCGCTCGAACCCCATGCGTTCGTAGAACGGGATATTCGGGGGCGTGAACGTTTCAAGGTAGCAACTGGCGCCGACGCTCTTTGCTTCGGCAAGCGTGCCCGACAGCAGGCGGGCGCCAATGCCCTGGCCCTGCGCTGACGGCAGGACTGCGACGATCGACAGGTACCAGGCCTGGTCGGAAACGACCTGCGCGGCACGTGGGCCCATGAACTCGACGATCCGGTGGTAGTTGCCGTTGCCTCTGGGGCCCAGCACGCTCTTGAGGTAGGCCGCTTTGGCTGCGGACTCGGCGGCATCGACTTCTGGCGATCTCGGCAGAAGCCATGCTGCTGCCCCCACCCGCGGATCCTCGTGCTGCACGTAGCGGCCTGTGCGCTGGGCCTCGGCCAGGGAGTAGGCGAAGTAGAGCCCGAGTGCGTGTTTTCGGGCTTCAATGTCGTCTTCAAAGTCCACGGAGATGGCTTGATAGAACGGATCGTCGAACAGCGACTCGGTCAGGGCCGGTGCGGGTTGTGAAAATGGATTCATTCGCCGAGCCAAGTGAACAGCCGAAAGTCTAAAGGTTCGAGATAGTGCGTGGCTTGGACGTCAGGTTGAACACTGCTTGGGCGATGTCCATGCGGTGCGGCAAACACCTCAATGGATTTTGAGGTTTCGGGTCAATGTATGCGTTCGGCGCAAACGACGGATCAGATGCCGCTGCTGGCTACCTTCTGCGCAAGATACTGCCAGATGGCATGCGCTTTTTGGTTCACCTGCGCGGCCCAAACCGCGTGAGATTTTGCGTCTTGATGGCTGTAGGGAAAGTATTCCGGAGGCGCCACTGCTCCATTCCTCGTGTTTCCGTCCTGGTGTACGCGCATATGGCATTTCTGGCACAACGCGACGCAGTTCAACTCCGTCTTGAGCCAACGGTGCGCTGGATCTGAGGGGTTTCCGCACTGGTTGGGCACGACATGGTGACCATAAACGTAGTCGCCTTCCTCCATTTCTTCAATCAGGCGAGTCGCGCAATGGGCGCACCGTCCGCCTTGACGCATTTGCGCCTTCAAGGATGTGCCACCAATGAAGTCGAATGGTCGCTTGCCCGCCATGGTTTTTCTCCCAACGATCTGGCGATGAATGGCGGATCCTAGATCCCGAGCGGGTTCAGGTCATCATGCCGATTGATGAGCCCTTGGACACTTTAGAGGCGGTTGACGGAAAAACCTGCCGATAACGCGCGCCGTCGGCAACCGGCGGCGCCATCAACTCTGTGAAGCGTTCTCCCGGATTGCGGCGCGCGGCCTTGCCGATGGGCGGACTCTGATGCCACTAAAGCCTCAGGCTACTGCGGCGCAGCGTAGAGCTACGACTCCGGTTGAGGACCTTCGTACCCCTCGATGACGATGAGATCAATGGTTGATACGGGCTGCCGAAGGTGAAGTATTCCTTGGTACTCAGGCGAATTCCAGCAATCGAGCGCCGCCTGATAGGAAGGAAATTCAATCACCGCGTTGCGCGTTCGGCTCGATCCCTCCGGATTCTCGAAACGGCCAGCCCGCACCAAGAACCTGGCGCCGTACTTCTTGAGCGGTGGCCCATTTGCCGCGACGTATTCCTTGTACTTTTCGGGGTCAGCGATATCGACGCGAACGATCCAGTATCCCTTTGGCATGAGTTCTCCTCGGGTTGGGGGGCTGGCGTGATTCTGACGCTTCCAGGCAGGTCACCGCCTTGGGGCAATGTCAGAAAGATTCTTCGTCATGGTGGTGTAGGAATAGGCGTTCCCGTCGAACTTGAACATGTCCGGTACTTCGCCGACCTTTGTGAAGCCGATTTGGGCATACAGGCGAATTGCCGTCTGGTTTGCACTCAGCACCTGTAGATCGATCCACTCCAGCCTGGCGACGTCGACCGCCCAGTACTGCGCGGCTTGAAGCAGCAACAAACCCACGCCTTGCTTGCGATAACGTCGGTCAACGCCGAGGCCGAGCAAGCAACGATGCATTGCGTATTGTTCTTGATGCGCTCTCAGATCAACGTGCCCGACGATCTGGCCGCTTGAAGTTCTTGCGGCCCACGCACGCCTCCATCCTGAGGTGCCAACCGGGATTTCCAGCCCTTTGCGAAACACCGCGGCCCGTTCTGGCGGGAAGACGGACTGAGCTCGAGAAAGCGGTTGGAAGTAACCCGTGGAATTGGCGCCGTTGTCCGACAAGTGATCATTCAAATACGCGATGAAGGAATCAAACTCCTCCGCGCGCAGTTCCTTGATCTCAGGGGCAGTCATTGAGCGTGAGTTGAATTGCCGATCAGCCCAAGGACAAGCTGCACTGCGGCGTCACGCGGAGCATGTTTGAAGAGCACTTGCTGACTGCACCATGGGTAGGGCAAGGCCGAGACCCAGTTCATGACTGACGCTAGAGTTGCGGGTGGCAGCATCGCCATTGTTTCAATGGTGATGGTCAAGGATTTGACCCTGCCCCCGTTCTCTTCAAATGACCAGTCGTAGCGACCGCACCCAACGCGTACTGCACCGCTGCTCTTTTCTGACATGGCGACCAGCCAGATGTTCGAGTGCGAATTCGCGTTGCCTCTTGGGGGCGACCCGATGCACAGCGTATAGATGTTCTCGTAGGTTTGATTGAAGCGACGCACGACCGTTTCGGCAATTCCTTCGCGTCCTGACGATTCGGGCGGAAAGGCGACGGAATCAGTTCGAACGTCCATTCGCAAAGAGGCATCGGCGGCGAACGATGCGTTCAAGAGGTACGGACGATTGCCATCCTTGGCGCGGATGTACGCTTCGATGGCTTGGGCTGGAGAAATTGAGGTCATGGTGTCTGCCAAAGCGTAACACCCGCTGCGAACAGCAGAACAACACACGCCAGCACGGAAAGCCATGCTCCGACAACATTGCCGAAGAGCACCAATTTCTGTAGCCCCTTGCCACCTTGCGATAGTCCGCGATGCCCCGTCACGGCGGCCATGGGCATCGAAACGCAAAACGCATACGACGAGCCAATCAGTCCGCCCGCAATGAGCCAGGCGACGACATGTCCCGTGGAAAACGTCGGGAGGATTGCGGCAACGGCAAACATGAGGATCGCGGCAATGGGAAGACTCTGGTGGGCGATGCGCCAAGAGTTGACAATGTGCGCGGGTGCACATCGATTGATGGCCTTCGCATACGGCGCTCCCAACAGGATGCCGAACAGCAACACGACGGCACCGTGAAAAATCAGATGACGACTGGAACTGAGCATCGGCGCTACTTGGGGCTTAACGAGTTCGTGCAAAAAAACCGTTCCACCGCGAAGGCGCCCGGACCATTCAATTGCCGCACCGGATTCATCGTCTGATCCCTCCCTTGACCTTGTTGTGACGGGGCCAACTCGCGCGGCGTTTCGTTGCCATTTTTTCGGTGTGCGAATCGTCCATGTGGTGATGCCTACTTCGATATAGATCGCACCCATCCTAGCCCCCTCGCCGCCTATTTCAATGCGCTTCCGCGCCCTTTTTGGGCGATGCGACGTTGCGCAACACTTCTTCACTTTTAGGCCGCATTCCCCAATTCAGGCAAACCCCAGACCCCCCGAATACCCCACAAATATCAAGCATCCCTAAACCCCAAGCGCAAACTCCACCGCCGCCGCCGCATGCAGCGCCGTCGAATCCAGCAAAGGCAGCCTGCTGTCCTTCTCCCCAATCAGCAGCGATATCTCCGTACACCCCAACACGATCGCCTGCGCACCACGCCGCGCCAGCGAATCAATCACGCCCTGATAAACACCCCGCGACGCGTCATCAATACGCCCCACGCACAGCTCGTCATAAATGATCCTGTGCACCGCATCGCACTCTCCTTCCTCCGGCACCAACACCGCCAGGCCATGCACCTGCCGCAGCCGTTCCTTCAAAAACTCCTCTTTCATCGTGAAGGCCGTCCCCAGCAATCCCACACAGCGAACGCCCAACGCTCTGGCCGCCGTTCCAACCGGGTCTGCGATGTGAAGAAAGGGCAGCGGCGTCGCCGCCCGCAGTCGATCCGCCACCTTGTGCATCGTGTTCGTGCACAGCACGATGCATTCCGCGCCGCCCGCGTGCAGCCGCCGCGCCGCGTCTTCCAGGATGATCGCGGCGTCGTCCCAGCGGCCTTCGTGCTGCGCGCGCTCGACCGGTCCGAAGTCCACGCTGTACATCAGCACGCTGGCTGATCGAAGGGGCCCGAGCCTGTCCCTCACCGCCTGGTTGATGAGGCGGTAGTACTCGCTGCTCGATTCCCAACTCATTCCCCCGATCAGCCCGATGGTGCGCATGTTCAGTCGTCTTCGCCGACGCCGGCAAAGCCGCCATCATGCGCGCCAACCTGACGCGCTTGTCGCGTCAGTTCGCCCCGACGCTGCGGCTTGCGCGCCAGTTCCACGCCGCGCCCATCGCCATCAGCACGCACGTCGCCAGGAACACCGTGCGCATGCCGAAGTGCCCACCCACGAAGCCGCCCAGCAAGGGCCCAACGACCTGCCCCGCGTACTGCGTCGAGATCGAATAGCCCAGCATGCTGCCGGCCACGTTTTCAGGCACGCTGTGCCGGATGACGCTGGTGATGCATGGCATCAGCCCACCGAGCGCCAGGCCCATCAGGAAGCGCAGGAAGATCAACTGCCAGCCGGCCGTGACAAAGGCCTGCGGCACCAGCAACACAGCCGACACCACGAGGCAGCCGGTGATCACGTTCCAGTGCCCGATGCGGTCCGCCAGCCGCCCCAGCCGCGCGGCCGACAAGATGCTTCCGAGCGCCGCTGCCGACATCACGACACCGGCCATCACCGTCACATGCACCGGGTCGGCCACCAACTGGGCGACGTACACGGTGATGATCGGCTCGATCGACATGTTCGCCACCGTCAGCAACACACCCGTGAGCAGCATCGCGATCACCGGCCCCCTGTGCGGCACGCCCGCCCAGCCGCCCCTGGGCCGGTTCGCCTTCGGCAGCACGGGCCGCTTCTCTTCGCGGATGAGGAACAGCGTCGCGAGAAAGGCCACGAAGATCACCGCGCCCGCGCCGTAGAAAGTCCAGCGGATGCCGATGAGCGGCGGCAGCACGCCACCGATCAGCGGACCCACAAGGCTGCCCGCCATGATGGCCGACGACAGCGTGCCCAGCGCCCACCCGGAACGCTCCTTCGGCGTCTGCGTCGCGACCAGCACGGTCGAGCCGGATGCGTAGCCGCCCAAGAGCCCCACCAGCAAGCGCAGGCCCACCAGTTGCCAGACGTTCTGCGCCAGCCCGATCAAGGCCATCGCGACCGCCATGCCGAGGCTCGCGCGGATGAGCATCAGCTTGCGGCCATAGCGGTCGCCCAGGCGGCCCCACAGGGGCGCGACCAGCGCAGCGGTGAAAAAGGTGGCACCGAATGCCGCGCCCGACCATTGCACGATGGCCGCCGGATCGTGCACGCCAAGCTGCTCGACATACAGCGGCAGGAAGGGCAGCAAGAGCGTCATCGCCACGATGGTGGTGAAGGAGCCAAGCATGCAGACGATGAGGTTGCGCCGCCAGTGTTCGACGGCGGGCGTGGTCTCTGCGATGGCTTGAGCGGACGGCGGGTTCTGCATGGAGGCATCGATTCTCTGCCTCAAAGGCACAAGACCTTCATGCCGTCTCGCGCTGCCCCCCATCGCGGATCGCCAACGGGCGCGGCGCCGCCTCAGATCTCGACGCGCGTTCCCAACTCGATCACGCGGCTGGCCGGCAGCTTGAGGTAGTCCGCCGCATTGCCGATGTTGTGGGCCATGGTCGCGAACAGCTTTTCGCGCCACAGAGGCATGCCCTCGCCAAGCGTCGGCACGACGGTCGCACGGCTCAGGAAATAGGAACTGCGCGCAGGCTCCAGCCGCAAGCCCAGCGGCGCGCAGGCCTCCAGCGCCAGCGGCACGTCGATCTCGTCCTTGAACCCGTACTCGATGGTGACCTGGAAGCAGTCGGGCGCCAGCGGCGTGACGGTGACACGCCTTGCGCTGGGCACATAGGGAATCGACCGGTTGGTCACCGTCACGAACAGCACGCGCTCGTGCAGCACCGCGTTGTGCTCCAGGTTGTTGAGCAGCGCATGCGGCACCACGCCAGGGTCAATCGACATGAAGATGGCCGTGCCGCCCACGCGTACCGGCGAGCGCGCCAGCAGCGAATCCATGAAGGGTTTGAGCGGCGTCGCGCCGGCTCGGGCGCGCGCCTCGTCCAGCATCATCTGGCGACCACGCCCCCAGGTCGCCATCACCGTGAAAATGAGCATGCCGATGAGCAGCGGAAACCAGCCGCCCTGCGTGATCTTCAGCAGGTTGGCCGAGAAGAAGGCCAGGTCGATCACGAAGAAGAAGCCCGTCGCGCCCACGCACAACCACCAGTCGTAGTTCCACGCGTAGCGGACCACATAGAAGGTCAGGCACGTGGTGATGAGCATGGTGCCGGTCACCGCAATGCCATAGGCCGCGCCGAGGTTGGCCGACGAGCCGAAGCCCACCACCGCCAGCAGCACGGCCGCCAGCAGCATCCAGTTGATGGCCGGCACGTAGATCTGCCCCATCTGCGCCTCGGAGGTGTGCATCACTTTCATGCGCGGCAGAAAGCCCAGTTGTATCGCCTGTCGCGTCATCGAATAGGTGCCGGAGATCACGGCCTGCGACGCGATCACCGTGGCAACAGTTGCCAGCACGACCATGGGCACCAGCGCCCACTTGGGGTACATGTGAAAGAAGGGATTGACCAGTGCGTCCGGTTCGCGCAGCAGCAAGGCGCCCTGCCCCAGGTAGTTCAGCGCCAGCGCCGGAAACACCAGCATGAACCACGACCAGCGAATGGGCGCGGCGCCGAAATGCCCCATGTCGGCATACAGCGCCTCGGCCCCCGTGAGCGCGAGCACCACGGAACCCAGTGCAATGAAGGCCAGCCAGCCGTGATGCATGCCAAAGGCCAGTCCGGCGAGCGGATTGAGCGCCTGCAGCACCGCGGGCGTGCCCACCAGATGCATCACCCCGCTGATGGCCAGCACGCCGAACCACGCCACCATCACCGGTCCGAACACGGCGCCAATGCCCGACGTGCCCCACTTCTGCGCGACGAACAGCACCACGAGCACGCCGAGCGTGATCGGCACGACATAGGGCGCGAGACGCGGGGTGGCAATCTCCAGTCCCTCCACCGCGCTCAGCACGGAGATGGCCGGCGTGATGACGCCGTCGCCATAGAAAAGCGCCGCACCGAACACGCCGAACATCAGCAGGCCATGGCGCAGGCGCGGCCGGTCGCGCACGGACGACGACGCGAGCGCCAGCAAGGCCATGATGCCGCCCTCGCCGTGGTTGTTGGCCCGCATGATGAGCGTGACGTACTTGAGCGAGACCACCACCATGAGCGACCAGAAGATCAGCGAGATGACGCCCACGATGTTGGCGGGTTCCAGCGGCAATCCGTTGGCCGGGTCGAACACCGTTTTCATGGTGTAGAGCGGGCTGGTGCCGATGTCGCCGAACACAACGCCGATGGCCGACAACGCCAGGCCGGGCATGCCGCCATGCTGCGGTGCGTGGCCATCCGGAGTCTCGGCAGACGGGTGCGTGGTTGTGCTCATGTTTTCCACCGGGTGTCGCAGCGCCTGGATGACTGCTTTCTTCTTACCAAGTATGCGCCTTCGCCATGAAAAAAGCCCCGACGCGCGGCGCCGGGGCTTTGGGAAGTGGTTTGCCTCGGGGAATCAAGGCAGATGGGGGTTTCATACCTTCTTGCTGGTTTCCTTCAGCGCGTCCTTGGTGGCTTCGCGAACGTCGCCAGCGGTCTTTTGCGCCTGGCCGGCGACCTTGTCGACTGCCCCTTCGACCTGCATCTTTTCGTTGCCCACGGCCTTGCCCACGGTCTGCTTGATGCTGCCCTTGGCCTTTTCGAGCGAACCCTTCACTTGATCTTCATTCATTGCCATTTCCTTGGTTGCGTGGCACCTCGCCACAAAGACAAGATGGGCCTCGCGCCATGCGCCGCTTGTCAGACAGCGCCCCGATTCGAGCGCGCAAATGCCGGACGCGCTGAAACATCGTGTACATCTGCGGCGTTGCCCCGGAGACATACAAAAATGAAACTCATCCTTCGCCTCTACTCCGTCGCCCACGCCTTCATGGCGCTCTTGTTCGCCGGCGCCGGCTTGCTGCTCATCGCCGTGTCGGCCCGCTCGGGCTGGAACGCCTTTGCCGGCGAATGGGACGCCGCCACGGCGGAGGCCATCATCGAGGCGGTCGGCGTGCTGGCCGCGGCTGTCGTCGCGATGCAGATCTCGCAAACCATCGCCGAGGAAGAAGTGATCCGCGACGCCCACATCAGCGCGCCCACGCGGGTGCGGCGCTTCCTGTCGCGCTTCATGGTGGTCATCGTGGTCGCCATCGCGGTGGAGGCGCTGGTCGCCACCTTCAAGGCGCGCGAGGTTCCGGAGTTGCTGCTGCACGCTTCGGCCGTCGTGTGCGCGGTAGGTGTGCTGCTGGCCGGCTGGGGCCTGTTCATCCGCATGAACCGCTATGCGGAAGAGCTGGAACCCGAGGCGATGGAAGAGGCCAAGCGGGAAGACAAGAAGCTCAAGTAGCCACGTCGAGCGCTTCGCGGATCGCGTTGATTCGGCCCGCCCAATCCTGGGCGTGCCGGGCATCCCCGGCGTTGGCGCCGCCCACACAACGCTCACGCTCGTACCAGTCGACGATCTCCTGACGGCCCTGCCCGCGGTACTTCTCTATCTCGAAGTCCAGCATGCCGAACGCCTCGGCGTAGGCCGGCCCTACGACATGAAAGACCTTCATGCCACGGTCGAGCAAGCCGAGCAATCCCCGTTGCGCCAGGCGCCCGCACGCCGCGCTGCCAAGGTTGAAATAAGGCGACGCCGGCAACGACAGCAGCATGGGCAACACCGAGCGGTGGTAGATCGAAAACCACCCGTCGATCGGGCCGATGTAAAGCCCCGCGTCCGCAACGAAAGCGGTGTAAGCCGACATGGGAGGACGGGCGCCCGTGGTGAATTCGTCCTGCCACACATCGGCCACCAGCTGGCGCACTTTGGGGTATCGCTTGAAGATGCGGTCTGCGCGCTGCGCCATGCCGCGCGAGATGCACACCACGTCATCGTCGATCTGCGCCACGAGCGGATACTTCGCGGCACGAAACAGTTGCCTGAAGGCCAGCATGCCGATGTTCTGCGGCGAGCGGCCCACGACGCGCACCGGCACGCCTGCCTTGCTTGCCGATGCGATGTCGGCATCCAGCGCATCGTCCTCGACGTTCAGCCACGCAAGAATCTCGTAAGGCACGCTCGTCTTGTTCGCCAGTTCATGCAGCAACAGCCGCGCGTACGTCGGCCGGTACATGGCGATGCAGTACGAGATCACGATGCCATCAACTGCGGGTACTTCGCGAGCCGGAAGATGAAGCTCTGCCGGTCCACGTGGCGCCAGCGCACGCCGCGGCGCATCAGGGCGTCGATCAAGTACCAGTCCCACGCCATCATGTCGAAGGGCAGGTCATCGCCCAGGTGCAGCTCGAACAACTCGCGTCGGAACATGGGCTGGCCCAGGTCGATGCGCGCCGGACGCGGCACGGGGTGGCTCAGCACAAGTCGCCCGTCATAGCGGCAGGAGCTGTAGGCAAAGCCCAGCGTCGGCTCGGCATCGAGTACGCGAATGAGGTTGTCCGCGTGGTCCGGCGTGTAGCCGTTGTCGTCGGACAGGAAGCACAGATACTCACCCCGCGCCCGCCGCAAGCCCACGGCAGCTGGCGCGATGCCCCAGTCGTTGTGCCGCTCACGCAGGTTGATGAGGCCGATGCGCGCGTCGTCCGCCGCCTCCACGATGTCGGCGACGCGCGCCATGACGTCTTCCGGCGGATGGTCGGCCACGATGATGTGTTCGTAGTTGCGAAAGCGCAGCCGCTTCACCGACGCGATGCAGCGCTCAAGACACTGCGTGCGGTCGTACACGGTGGTGATGATCGACAGGCGCGGCGGCGCCACCTCGATGGCGCGCAGCACATCCGCGGCGTCATCATCAGCCAACTTGAGCGGACGATGTTGCACCCCGACCTCCGGCACCGAGATGCTCAGCTGCCGCACCTGGACCGCCCCGCCCTGTGCGCCGATGAAGGCATGTCCGCGCACAAGCATCGCATCGCGCACCCGGTGCAGCAACTGGTCGTTGCGATAGAGAGAAAGAACGCCCTCGCGGCACACGATGCGCAGGCGAACCCATTCATGGCGCCGGGGCGCTTCGAACTTGCGGAACACGTGGCGGTGGCGCGCAAGATAGGCGCGCCGCTCGTCGATCCACAGGTGATACGAGTTGCTCGACTGGTCCAGCTGATCGGCCTGATGCACCTTGGCGAGCAGGCACGCGCCCGGCGACAGGCAGGCTTCGAAGCTCAGGTCGACGGCATCGAAGCGCGTCTTGCTGGCGAGGCCACGCTCCGCGGCGGCGCCACGCAGCGGGCCGGGTTCGATGAGGATGCCGTTCGTCGTGGCGTCGATGCGCGCGACTTCGCCGAGGTCGAGCCAGTCGTCGTCGAAGGCGCGCGTCGGTGCGGCGGTCTGCGTGATCTGGGGCGCAAGGGTAGGTTGGCTCGGCGGCTCGACGTCGAATGCAGGCCGCGCAACGGGCCGTTCAAGTGCAATTTCCATGACGCTCCTCAATCGCTCGGCATAGGTGGCATCGGCAAGCCGGGCGGCGCAGGCGTGTTGCACCCGTTGCATCTCATCCGGGTTGGAAAGGAATCGCTGGAGCAAGGCGGCGGCCTGCTCCTCGTCGGTGAAAGTGGGCAACTCCGGCACCGCTTCGGTCAGCGCACTGCGCGGCTCGCTGAGCACCAGCGCGCCGCAGGCCAGCGCCTCGGCAATGCGCGGGTTCATCGTCGTGGCGCCCAGCGCCTCGCGGTTGTAGTGATGCCGGTCGCGAAAGACGTTGATGACGATTTGGGTGTCGCGATAGAGCGCGGCCGTTTCTTCCGCTGGGATGTTGGCGCTGAGGCAGATGGCGCCGAGACGTGCCTCGCGCCACGGCCCGCCGACGACGTAGTCGAGCAGGCCGCGTCGCGCGAGGCCGGCAAGAAGGCGCTCTCGCGACGGATTCGCGCCGCCGACGAAGCCCACGCGATAGCGGCGCGCGGCGCTGCCCTTGTCGGGCGGATGGTGCAACGCCGGTGCATAGGCCACCGGCAAGGCATGCGCATGCCGATGGCGCGCAAGAGTCGATGGATCGTTCACGAACACGCAATCGAAGTGCCCGGACCACGCGGCCGTATCGTCCACTTCATAGGGCTCGTCGAGCAGCCACACGGCCGATCGCCACTGCTTGAAGCGATCACCCCAGCGCTGCACAAAGCGCCGGCCATGCACGACGAAAAGAAGATCGGGCCTGAACCGCTCCACTTTCTGCGGCAACTGCGGATCGCTCCAGTCGGCATGCTCGTGCGTTACGCCGAGCGTGTTGGCTGCTTCGCGCAAGCCGGTCTCGAACACCGTGCCGCACGAGAGGAACTTGTAGTGCACAAAGAAGACCCGGCATTCACTCCCTCTCCCTCCGGGAGAGGGTTGGGGTGAGGGCACCGGGCGGTTGATATGGCGAGGCGATGGACAGGCGCGGTGCCCCTCACCCCAGCCCTCTCCCCGGAGGGGCGAGGGAGCAAGACCGGGCGAGGGAGGAAGGCGTCCAGCCCACGTATCAAGATCCACCCGCGGCAGCGAAGTCAACCGGCTCGTCGGGCTCAGATTGACCACCTCCACACCCTCCTTCGCACAAGCCTGCACCAACGCAGCAAACTCGCGCTCAATCTGCGGCAACTGCTTCGCCAGCGGATGCCGCGCATCATCGAAGTCCACCCCGATCACGCCGATGCGCCGCGCCCCCATGTGCCGTGCAAGGTTCACCGCGACATAAGGCGAGTTGTTGCTGTAGTCCAGGCACTCCGGGTCCCCGCCGCCAGTGCCACCACGCCGCCCCAACCGGAAGCGCACCGTACGCGGATGCGCCAATGCCAGCTGCGAAAACACCGCCGACGCCAACGAGCCTTCCACATGCGCGTAACGCTCGGCCGTGAACTGCCGCTTCTCGTTCAGCACCACCAGATAGTCCGGCGTGAAGCACCGCCCCACGTCGTTGACCCCGATGGTCACGAAGCGTTCAGGCCGCCGCAGCAAGGCCAGCGAAGCACCACACCCGCACACGACGATGCTTTCGCCGACGTGCCGATCGCGGTACGCCACGAAGGCAGCGAAAGCGTTGGGCTGCGCCATCACCGCGCTCATTGCGTCACCTTCACACTGCGCGCCGCGCTGTGCGCAACAAGAACGGCCCACCAGCGCATCGGACACTCCTCAGGGCTGGATCACCGCCACGTTGGCCGCCTTGTCGAAGGCCCGCGCGCCGAAGATCAGTGGCAGGTCCCTGCGCGCTTGCAGCATCGTGATATTGCCGCTGGCAATCGCGCGCTCCGCCCCGATCAATCCGTAGGGAACACCCTGCGCCGTCGGCGACGCGGTCCACGTGCAGTTGGACACCACCGCCATGCGGCTCGCAATGAACAGGTTGAGTGACTGCTCGATCGTGTTGCCGGTGATCGTCGCCGTTTCAAACAAGCCCGTCGCTGCGCGCTGCTCGATCAGCCCCGAAATCACGCCAGCGCCTATCGCCAGCAGCGACACCGTGTTGTCGCAGAACTTGAGCTCCTGCGCGCCCGGCTCCAGCCGCGGCGGCGCCGCGCCCGTGGGGTCGTTCAGGATGGAATTGAGCCGCAGCAGAAGTTCGTTGTTCGGCAGGTTGCCGGGGTCGCCATAGAAGCTCAGCACGCCGACGATGCGGTTGTTCAGCATCTGGCAGGTGCCGGTGATGCCCTCCAGCACCACGGCCACTGCGGGGAACACCGTGCGCACGTCGCAATCGACCATGCTCACGCGCTGCGCCGCGGAGATCTGCACCACGGGTTGGGCCTGCGGCGATCTCGGCCGCGCAACCGAGAGCGATTCAAGCCGGATCTCGGCGTTCTCCTTGAAGACGACGGCCGCTTCGGCCGTCGCCGCCATCACCAGGTCGCGGATCTGCACCGACGCAAATCCGCTGAAGGAGATGGGTGCTGCCAGGCGAATCAGCGATGCATGTCCACAGCCGTGCAGGCTCAGGCGACCAGCCCGGTTGGCCGCCTCCGCGTCCAGGCGCTCGATGGCGTGCGTGCCCGGCATGAAGCAGATGCAGGCGGCGCCGTCACCCTCGGCGAGGATGCGCCTGAGCACCTCGCTGTCCAGCCGTTCGAAGTCGCCGCCGCGGCCGATGGTGATGTCGCATCCCGCGCGACCACCGCCTTGCACGGCCGGTGATCCGGTTGCGCAGAAGACAACCTGCTGTCCCGGAAAGGGCTCGCCGTCCGCATTGAGCAGCGTGGCACGCACGCGCTGATAGCGGCTCGGTGCGGTGGAGCCCGGCCCGAGCGTCCAGCGGCATGAGGCCTGGCCTTCGTCATCGGTCGTGGTTTCGAACGCAACGGGTGAGCCGCCCGTGCCGGCACCGACGCGCCCGCCGCCCGTGTCGACATCGAAGCGGATGCGCATGCCCTTCACCGGCACGCTGCCGCGCGCCACGCGCACCGCCAAGGGTTGCGGCAGGAGCGTGTTCGGCAACACGTCCTGCCCGTCTCCGGACACGTACAACAGTTGCTCCATCGCGGTGAGCGGTGGAAAGAGTTCGCGGCAATCGCTGGTGACGGTCAAGGTGCCGTCGGCATCGACTTCGACGATGCCGAGACGGCAGTAAGCGTCGGCAATGCCGGCCGGTGTCTGCGCGACGGGGTCGCCGTCGTCCGTCCGCGGCCATTCGACGTCGGCGGTGATGGTGCGCGCGGGGATCTGCCAGTAGTCGCCGGGCCGGTACACGCCGCCCGCCTCGAAGCGCACCTGCACGCCCTCTTCCAGGTCGATCCACGTGCCTTCTACGATGGGCAGCGCGTTGTCGCCGGCGGTCGTGGGGTGATGGTCCCAACGGCGCAGCACGGGGTGCTTGGCAAGGTCCTGGCCGAGCGGGCCGCCGGGCACGCCGGCGAGCACCAGTTCCAGTTCGTCATCGCCGTCATTGAGGTACTCGAAGAGCACGCCGGCGCGGTTGCCGAGTTCGGCATCGTCGTCGACCAGCTCCAGCCGGTCGTGCACCGACACGTCGAGGTTGGCGTCACGCCCGCGTGCGGCCACGCGCACGACGGTCTGTTGCTGCGCGGTGTCCACGCTGACAGCGGTGACGGCGTAGGCAACCGATCCGTTCTCGCGCGACCACTTGAAGGTGGGGCTCGCGCCACCCGTGTGCACTTCGACGCGATAGAGCTGGTTCTTCAGGCGCCGAAAGCCCGCGGTGGCGGCGATGTCGCACAGGTTGGTCGAGGCCAGTTGCGGTTCGGCACGCGCCGCCATGCGCGGCTTCGCGGCGTTGATGAGATCTTCCCAGTCCGGCACGCTCGAATCGCAATTCCAGTCCGAGGGGCTGGACGACGGCAAGGCCAGCGTGCGCACCTGCGCGATGGTCTTGCCGCGCGTGGCCGTGTCGGGCCCGCCCAGCGCCACCTCGCGGATCTCAGGCGCTTCCAGGCTGGAGATATGGCGCTGCCAGGCGTCGATGTAGACGATGTACTCGCCCGGCGCAAGCCGCTGCGGCGCGCCGCCGTCGGATTGGTGCGCGAAAGAGGCGCGCTCATCCAGCTCACACATCGTGCCGTCGACGTAGTAGCGCCCCGGGCCGATCGAGAGATTGACGGCCGGCAAGGCCACATCCACCACGTCGGGCGATCCACCGCCCAGGCGCAGCGCGGTCGATGCATCGCCCACCGCCCAGGGCGCACTGCCCGTGAAGATCGACAGGCCGCGCAGGGTGGCCCCGGTGCCGGCGTCTTCCAGCGTCCATGTGGCGCCGCCGTCCACGCTGTGCAGCACGGTGCCGCTCTCGCCCACCGCCCAGCCTTCTTCGGCGTCGCGGAAGGCGATGGCATGGAGCGTGTTGGTCACCGGCGTGCTGCCGGCGAGCCATGTCGCGCCACCGTCTTCGCTGCGCAGGATGGTGCCGTTGCTGCCTGCCGCCCATGCCAGCGTGGTGCCGGCCATGGTCAGTGCGCGAAGGTGCGCGTCGGTGCCGCTGTCAACCGTGGTCCACGTCTCGCCGCCGTCCACGGTGGACTCGATGGCGCCCGCCTGCCCGACGGCCAAGCCGTTGAACTCGTCGGTGAAGGCCACGGCGTACAGGCGCGCTGCCTCGGTCTTGGCCAGCGACCAGTTGGCGCCGCCGTCGCTCGTGGCCACGACCACACCGCCATCGCCCACCGCCCACGCATGGGTGGCGTCGAACACCGAGACGCCGCGCAGCGTGGCCAGCGTGCCGGCATCCTGTGCGATCCAGCTCGCGCCCTGGTTGCTGGTCTTGCGCACGGTGCCGCCGTCGCCCACGGCCCAGCCCACGTTGCCGGCGTGGCCGGCCGCGCGCATCTGCGCGGTGGTGTCCAGATCGGTCAGCGCCCAGGTGGCGCCGTTGTTGGTGGTGCGCAGCAGCACGCCGTCTTCGGCGGTGATCCAGGCCACGTTGGCGTTGAGCGCCAGAACCGACAGCGCGTTGGTTTCCGCGGTGAGCGCAAAGCCGGCGTTGTCCATCGGCGCGCCGCACCGGCCGACCACGTCGCGCGCCAGGCGTTCGTCGCGATGGCGGGTGATGTCTGCCTGCTCGTTGAAATCGGCGTCGGTGATGACGCGGCCTTGCTGCATGCGCACCGCGCTGTAGTGCGCGCTGCGCTTGTAGGTGTTGCTGGAGAGGTCGCCTTTCATGGCCGGTCCTTTGCCTCAGGTAGAAAAGAAAAGGCCTGCTTCCAGACCGAAACGCAAGTACTCGTCGAGCGCACCACGCAGGTTGGCTTCGCGCTGCGGCTGCTTGAGGAATTCGAAGGCGCCCATCTCGGCGCCGCTTTCCGCGCCCGTGCGGATCTGCGTGGCGCAACGCAGTTCCAGCTGGCCGAAGCCGGGGTCGCCGTACTGTCGCGACACGAAGAGCGGGCGGATGAGCGCAGCCACTTCGGCGGTGATGGCGTCTTCTTCCGCCTTGGTTGCCACGCGGCCTTCCTGCGCCGCGCTGGCGTGCAATGCGTCGAGCCGCGTCGTCGTTTCCAGTTGCGGCTGGCAGCGGTAGCGGCGCGGCACGGTGGACGATGGCGGCACATAGCAAAAGCGCACGCAGCCCGTCTGCCGGCGCAGGGCCTGCACCGGCTCGCTGAAGATGCAGTCCGACGCCGAGAGGCTGAGCGCCACCACCGCGCCGAAGAAGCTGCTGCGCTCCAGTCCCAGTTCGGTCGCGGGCGCGTCCAGGCTCAGGTCCGGCGAGCCGTTGTCGGTGCCCACGATGCTGTCGGCCACCGCGATACCGCGGATCGGGCCCGGCACCTGGATGGCGGCGCAGATGGACTTGTCCACCGTGAGCGTCAGCCGCTCGTTGCCGCCGGGCTGCACCACGAGCGCCCCGCTGCCGGGAATCAGGCTGCAATGCGCCAGTGCCAGCGTGGCCAACTGGCCCGGCGCGACGATGAGTTGCCCTTCGATCAACAGGCCGTTGATGAAACACGCACCGGCATTGGCGCTGGCGTCGGGCGCGGTGCCGCGCACCGTGACGTCGCCGATGACGTGCGCGCGGATCTGCTGCGCATCGAAGCGCCCCGGCACCCGTTCGACGCTGCCGGGCGGCGCGCCTGCAATCGGCTGCAAGGGCCATTCGCCGGCGACGATCAACAGTTGCGAGCGTTCGGCAATCCCGATCTCGAGCGGCGCTGAGGGGCTGCCCGGCATGTCGGTGTCCGTCAGGCTGTCCATCATCACGATGACGCCGGTGCGTCCGGGCGGTTGAAGGTTCCACGCCTCGACCGCCTCGCGCAGCGATGGGAAGAGCGTGCCGCTGCCATCATCAGGCAACAGGTGCGACACGCCGGCCTGCCACACGCCCGGGTCGAAGAAGCCGCCCACGTCGCCAGCCGCGGAGATCTCGATGGCCACCGACTGGTTGGCCTCGCGCACCGAGGCGCTGCGGTCATAGGGGCCGCCGCCCATGTCGCCGGAGAAACCGTAGCTGCTTTGCACCCACACTTCGCGCACATCCAGCCCGACGGGGAACGCGAGCCTGCCGCGCTCCGGATCGAGCGCCAGCGCGCGCGGCACGGGCGATGCAAGCTGCACATCGTAGGGGATGTTGCAGATGTACATGTCCCGTCGCTGCACTTCCTGCGGCGTGCTTTCACCATCGAGCCGTGCCCATACGCGCAGCACCGGATCGGTGTCGGTCATGAAGCGCGGCGGCGGCGTGTTGACACCCTGGCGCATGCGCTCGAACTCGGCGTGGAGGGCCAGGCGCCGCAGCGCG
Source organism: Variovorax brevis (assembly GCF_030317105.1). GTDB lineage: Bacteria > Pseudomonadota > Gammaproteobacteria > Burkholderiales > Burkholderiaceae_C > Variovorax > Variovorax brevis. The sequence continues at coordinate 884,590 of NZ_JASZYG010000002.1, read as the reverse complement.
CCGGGCACGTTGTCTTCTTCCGCCAGATGCGTGATGGTGGTCTCGGTGCGCGGCTGGTTGAAGAGCGGCGAATCGCAACCCGTGGGGTGGATGCTCCACCAGCCGCCCATGTCGCGCGCGCTCGCAAAGTCGGGCGACTCGTCGCCGGGCGCGCCGGCGCCGACGGCGTAGCTGCGCAGGCGCCAGAGGAAGAGGCCGACGTTGGGGATGTTGTAGCGGCCACCCCGCGTGGCGGCGCGGCGCACGTCGGCGGTGTGGCCGAAGCCGTCGAAGGCGGTGTCGACCAGCTCCGCAGTGGCAGCGTTGCGGATGCCCGGCGTGGCGGGCGGCGCGCTTCGCACGTGGTTCATGTGCTGCGTGGTGGCCAGGCGCGTGAAGAACTCCACCGCGCGGGCGGGCCAGCCCGTGGTGTCGCGGGCCAACTGCTCCAGCACCACGGCCGTGCCCTTGCGGCGACGGTACGCGATGGTGTTGGCGACATAGGCGCGCGCACTCACGCCCGCCGACTCCACCGCGCGAATGGGCCGCACGCCGAGCAGGTCGCCGATGTAGGGCACCACCCATTCGTCGCAGGTCTCGATGAACCAGTTGTCGTAGAGGTTGGCGGTGTCGGCCTCGATGCGCTCCAGTTCGCCTTCGATGATGGCGAGCAAGGCGCGCAGCGGTTCGCCTTGCTGCGCGTCGCGCACGCGCTGAACAGCCGGCAAGAGCTTGTAGAGCCGCTCGGGCATCGCAATGCTCATGACGCCATCTCCACCAGCGCGACAGCCGCCGGATTGATCAACAACAACTCGGCCGGGGTGGCCGTGCGCGTGGCCGCGTCCCAACGTGCGCCGAAAGCCGGCACGGCCGTGGGCGCGGTGTTCGCGGGCGGCGGTTCGTCGGTGTAGGGCAGCAGCGAATCGAGATCGACCGCCACCACGCCGGGCACGGTGTGCATCAGCGCCACCACTTCGGCGGCCGTCACCGACTGCCCCAGGCTGCGCGCCTCGAAGCCGAAGCCCGCCAGAAGCGTGGCCTGCACCGCATCGAGCACGTCGGCGGCGATGTAGCGGCCATCGACCAGCACCTTGGCGCCGAGGCTGAAGTAACGCTGCGCATAAGCGCCGGACAGGAAGCGCTGCGACGGATCGCTGGCTCCGCGGATGGCGCCCGCCAGGTTCGTCAGCACATCGCCACCCGGCGCGCCGCCCGTGGCGCCCGCCACCGTGAGGTAGACCAGCGAGGCACCATCGACCCACAGCACGTCGCCACGCGCCTTGCCGATGCCGGGAAAGGCGCGTGCGAAGTCCTCGTAGTCGAGCAGGGAAACCACGCGCTCGAAGGTCAGTAGCGTGAGCGGTGCGTTGCGCCGCGCGTCGGCGAGCTTCTCGGGGCCTTCGGCGCCGGTGGATGGCACGGCATTGGTCACTCCGCGCAGGCCGAGCGGCATCGCGCGCAGCATGGTGATCGCGCCGGCATTCACTTCGCCATCCGGGCCGATGCCGCTGCGGTACTTCGCTGCGACGTTGACCTGCCCCGTGGGAAGGCGCGCACCCTGCACGCCATCGCCAAAGGTGAGTTCCATCTTCGCATCGTCATCGACGCGCGTGGCGTACACCGGCGCATCAGGAGCGACGCCGTAGAGCGAAGGCACTTCGTCCCAACGCACGCCGTTGACGCGCACTTCCAGCGTGCTCTGCACACCGCTGGGCGTTGGCGCGGAGAGGAAGGTCGTCGGCGGCTTCTTCAGGGTGAAGCGCTGGTTGGGCCGCGACGCGTCGCCGTTGCCCAGCACCTCACGCACGCTCTCGCCGTGCGTGGCGTGCACGACGTTGGCGCTGATGCGCAGCGTGGCCCGCTGGTAGGAATAAACGAGGCCGGTGCGCAAGACCAGCGTGCTGCGGCCGTTCGCATGCACCACGTCCGCCAGCACGGCGATCTCGGCCGCATCGACACCCGGCAGGTCGAAGCGCTGGCCGGTCAACGCAATGGGCTGGCCGATGGGCAGGCCCAGCACCATGCGGTCGAGTTCGATGGCCGTGTCGCCCGGGCCGACCGGCGCGTCGATGGGCAGGTCCGCAAAATTCAGCTTGCGGCTGGCCACATAGGCTGTGCTGCTTCGAAACGGGAACTTGGTCGTCGGCTTGGGCGACAACACCTGCCCTGCATCGGTGGCGAGCGTGAGTGCCATCGCGCGGCCCGACAAGCCGTAGTCCGCACGCGAGGATTCGCGCGCATCGAACACGCTGTAGGCCTCGGCCGCCACCTCGGGCGCATCGATGATGACCCAGCCGCCGCGGCGTACCTCGGGCACGGCGCGTTCCAGGAAGACACTGGGCGAGGTGGCACTGCCTTGCGAGTCCGTCCAGATGGTGCGCGGCTCGGTGAGCGTGGTGCTGCCGCTGCTCTTGTCGCCCACGTCCCAGCCTTGCGCATACGCGGTGCCGTTGGTGTTGGTGCTGTTGGGCAGGATGGCCCACTTGGGCGCGTTGCTGCCGAAGAAGCCCATCTTCGTGCGGAAGGCGAAGGCTCCTGCCTCCGGTGCCACCGGTGGGCCGCTCGGTTGCTGCGAGATCGCCTTGACGAGGTTGGCGCCGCTCCAGCCCTGGATGCCGATCATGGCTTGCAGGTCGCGCTCGCGCCAAGCCTGCGCGGTCACCGTGGTCGACAGGGCGCTGCTCACGAAAGGCACGGCCGTGATCTGCGGTCGCGCAAAGCTCAGCACCGGCGTCATCGCATAGGGCACGTACCAGATCGGCGTGGGCGGCGGCAGCGGCGCGACGGGGTCGGGCAGATGCTCGAGGTCGACGCGGATGCGCTTGCGGTCCGTTTCGGCCACCACCTCCACCGCGCGCTGCACCAGCTTGACAAGATCGCTGCCCCGCTTGGCAGTGAACAGCAGCAGGTCGCCGCCCGCGATGCCGCTGGCCGCCTCCGTGAAAAAGACGCGGCTGACTTCGATGGCGTCCACGTTCGCATCGACCGGCAAGCCGGGATCGAGGCGGAACAGGCTCGCGCTCAGCAGCTCCGTGTGCAGGTCCAGCGTGCCCGCGGGAAAACTGCCGACGGGGCCCAGCAGCACCAGCGCCTTGCGCGTGCCGGCGCCGCCGGTGGCGCTCGCCGACGGCACGTCGATGATCGCGAGGTCGGCCGGCCGCACCTGCCGCGCCAGCAAGGCATTCCACTCGGCGCGCGCCACGAGGTCGTTGCTGGTTTCGAAGACCTGCGGCAGCTTGTCTTGCGGCGGCACGCTCTGCACCGGCGTGCCGGCGATGAGCGTGCATACGCCCGGTGCGCCGGGCGCATCCTCCACGATGAAGGACAGGTGCACGCTGGCCGCCACGCCGGGCTTGAGTTCATAGCCGATCGCGCGTGCCAGTTCCAGCACCGAGCGGCGCTCGGTCGCGGTGCGCAGGAAGCCCTCGTTGGCGATGCGCTCCTGATAGAAGGTCAGCACGTCGGCCACGCAGGCGCATGCATCGAGCAGCGCCACCGTGGGATCGTCGCTGCTGCGGGTCAACAGTTGCGCCAGTGGGCGTCCCGATGCAGGGTCGTTGGCGTCCGAACGGGCCAGCGGCAGGCTTTGCACCATCCGCGCATAGAAGCCCTGATGCGTGTCGACGCGATAGCTCAGCGCGGGCAACCCGGGGTCGTTGCGAACCGCATCGGGCTCGCCGAGGTCTTCGCAGCAGTGGCAGGCGTCGAGCGGTGTGGCGTCCATGCTCATGCTCCCTCAGGTTCCCGTGTGCACGTCGAACTTGATGCGGCCGTTCTCGGGCGCATTGGGGTCGTTGTCCAGCCGCGCGATTTCCAGCCGCGCCATCGGGACGCGGCCCGCGTCGATCTCGCCAGCGGCATTGCGGCCGAGCCGCTGGAACTTCGCCGGCGTCACATAGGCCACGCCGGGCACGGCCATGGCGGTGGCGATCACCGCGCTCAGGTACACGCCCTGGCCGAAGCTGAAGTTGTCCGGATGGAAGAATCCGGTGCCGCCCGTCGGCAGGCGCCCCGCCCCGAAAGCCGTGATGAGCCGGCGCTCCACATCGGCGACGAAGTAGCCGGCCTTCGTGCACACATGCAGTTCGATGTCGAGCGAGACGAAGCTGGGCGCATCGATCTCGATGTCGTGGCCCGCCAGCCGATAGCGCTCGATGAAGCGCACCAGATCGGCCTCCAGTTCGGCATCGACCGCGTCGCCGCCGCGCGGATCGACGGTGATGAACATGGTGTACCAGCTGCCCGTCCAGCGGCGCGTGGCGACGGCGCGCTGCACGCGCGCTTCGCGCTGCGTGACTTCGGCGTAATCGGCCGCCGTCACGGCGCGCTCCTGGCGGCGGAAGGCCTGCGGCGCATAGAGCTTGGCAAGCGACATCGGCTGCGGATCGATGCCGCCCTGCGCGGGCAGCGGATTGCGCACGCGGGTGATGCCAAGGCCCACCACATGGCCAATGGCTTCAGCGCCCACGTTGCCCGCCAGTCCGTTGCCCGTGCGCAGGAGCGCGAACAAGCCCTCGCCGGCGAGCGGGGCGCGGCCGTTCACGCCATCGCCGAAGCGCAAGACCGCGTGGCCGTCGTTTTCGGTCTCGACGACGAACTCGCTGGCTTCCGGTCCGCTGCCGAGCAGGTCGCGTTGCGAGCGCCACAGGCGCCGGTCGCCTTCGCTGCGCACGTCGATGGCGGGTCGCACGTCGGCGATGTCGCCTTGCATCGCGGCGCTTGCGCTCGCGCTGGCATCGACCAGCAGGGTTTCATCGGAATCCGCCAGGCGAACGCGTCCCTGCTGCGTGAGGGGCGCGATGGCGGTGCGGTCGAGCGGATAGCGGGCGATGCGGGCAGTGGGAGCGGCCGGCAGCGGTGTGAGCGCATCGACGCGGTTCGAGGTGCGGCCATGGTCGGCCAGCGCCACGTTGCCGCACGCGCCCGCCATTTCATCGACCAGCGCGCCACCGATGCGCTTGGACAGGCACAGTGCAAATGGCAGCGCATCATCCGCGCCCCACGCGATCTCGACAAAGGCCTGGTCCGTGACCGGATCGCGCCGCAGCGAAGGCACGCCACGCACGCCGCCTGACAGCGGCGCCTCCGGATCGACGCGCGTGAGCCGCACCGCATGCCGCTGCTGGCGGTCCGCGTCCACGGCCTCGCCGGTGGCGGTGCTCTTGAGCGATTCGAGGATCAGCACGTCGCCGACGCGAAGCCTCAGGCGGTTGGCTTCATCGTCCTTCAGGAAGGCCTGCGTCGCGCCTTGCGGCAGGCAGCATTCGTCGTCGCTCCACGTGTGGAAGCGCATCGCGTTGTGCGCCGTGTAGAGCGTCAGGTTTTCCAGCAGTTCAAACGGTTGTGCGCCCGCATCGATGGCCGATTGCACAGCGTCCGCGCCGATGCTGACGGGCAGGCCCGGCACGCGCGTGAGCAGCAGCGTGCCGCCGATGCCGGTCGATGGATCGCAGCCCGCCAGGCTCGTGCTGTCGGCGCTGGCGTCGGCTTCGAAGCACACCCACGCGCGTGCGTTGCGGCCGTCGTGGAAGGCGTAGTCCAGCAGGCGCGTGTGGCGCCGCACGGAGACGCGTTGACGGGCCGTGCCGAGATAGGCCTCTGTCGCCACCGCATCCTGGAAGTACGACAGTTCGTCGCCGCGGAAGGCTACCGCTTCGGCCAGCGTCACCCACAGGTCGGCCGGATTGCGCTCGCGCCAGCCGGGCATGAGGGACGAAAGACGATCCAGCACAAGGCGTCGGAAGCTCTGGTAGTCGCGTGCCAGATAGTCGATGGCGGGCGGGCGCGTGGGCTCGGGCGGGCAGCTTGTGTCGATGCGGCAATCGAAGTCGCTCGGGCAATCGACCTTGAAGCTGAACTCGATCTGCGCAAGTGCGGGGTCGATGTCCTGCGGAGGTGCGGCCTCGCCAGCGCTCGCGACAAGGCGCAAGGTGTAGCGCGAGAAGTCGCCCGCCGTGGCCACGTCGACCACGAGCACGTCGTCGTGCCAGCTGATGGCCGTGACCTGCGGATCGCGCACGCGAAAGCCACCGCGGATTTCGACGTTGGAGACTTTGAGCGGCGTGGTGGGCACCACGTCGAGGGGAAAGACGAAGTGGACTTCGAGGCGGCGATGGCCGGGCGCGACTTCGAGGTAGTGGATGCCGTTGAGCAGGCGTGCCGGGCTCGCTTGCGCTGCGTCGCGCAAGGCGTCTACCCGTCCCGGCGCGTGACAGAGGTACTGCCCACTCATTGCGGCCCCCTCGCTCGGCGCTTCGTGTCCTCGCTGTCCCCCGAGGGCGAGCGAACTTGCTTGGGGCGGCCCGTCGCTGCGTTCATGACGGCACCTCCTGCGTAAAACTCGCGGTGCGACTGGCCTGCGTGCGCAAGACGGTGTAGCTCACCTGCACTCGCAGCGTCGAATCTTCATGCGATGCAGTGACCTGATCGATCCGCAGCAGGCTCCCCAGCCATTGCTGCAACGCGCCCTGCACCAGCACCTGCAAGGTGGCGGCCAGTTCGTCGCTGTTGGGCGCGAACACCAGTTGCAGCAGGCCGCAGCCGAAATCCGGCCGGTTGACGCGCTCGCCCGGAACGGTGAAGAGCACCTGCTCGATCAGGTGGCGCACATGCGCGTCGTCGGTCTCGGCCTCCGCGGTGCGGCCACGGCCATCGACGCTGTAGGGAAAGGCGACGTGGGCCATGTGCATCAACTCCCGATCACCCGCATCTGGCTCACCACGGGCAACAAGGGCGTGCCGGTGGGCGTGCAGATGGCCTGGCTGTCCATCAATACGGCCGGCACGCCGCCGACGAAGACGCGCGTGGCCGCCACGACCCACTGCGCCGTGACGCAGGGCCCGTTGCCCGAAGGCGGCACGAAGGCGCAGCCGGCCACCAGATAAGGCGCGGCCATCGTGGCCACGGGCTGGCCCGACACCAGCACGCGCGCATTCGGCGCACTCGGCGTGGCCTGGCCGCCGTGGCTGCACAGCACCGTGGCGCCGAGGTGAAGCAAAGGTCCGGGCATCTTTTTCTCCCTGCTACACGACGGTCAACGCGCCGGCGTTGACGGTGACGGTGGGGCCGGTCATGACGATCGAGGCGCCCTTGCCGTTCTGGATGTAGATGCCCGTGTCGTTGACGATGAGCGTCGCGCCGGTCGCGCTCTTGAGCATGATCCCGCCGGTGGGGCCCGGCAGGTCGCTGATGGTCAGGCCGTTCTGCAGCGGCGTCTGGAAGGTGATGGCCTGCACGCCCGGCGGCGTGGCCTTGGCGAGCACCGGCACTTCCGCCGCGCTGCCCCAGAAGCAGCCGACCCAGATGGGGTAGTCCGGATCGCCCTGCTCGTATTCGATCCACACGCCCGAGCCGATCATGGGCAAGGCGACCATGCCGTTCTGGATGCCGGCCACCGGCACGCAAGGCATGGCCCAAGTGCCGGGGATGACGCCGCCGACGTCGGGCACCTGCACCATCAGCCGGTTCAACTGCATCGGGTCGATGTTGTTGAGCACGAGGCCGCGGTACTTCCCAAAGAATTTCTCACTCATGACATGGCCCCCACGCTCGGCACTGGCGTGTCCTCGCTGCCCCCCGAGGGGGCGTGAACTTGCTTGGGGCGGCCCGGCGCTGCGTTCATACCGGCACCGTCGGAGTAATCGAAATCAACCCGTTGCGCGTCAAGCTGAACGACTGCTTGAACTCGCCATGCCTGAGGGTGCTCGTGACGCTCTCCACGTAGTAGAGCCCGTCATACGCCTGGCCCACGCCGCGCACGCCCACGAGCCCACGTGCCTTCAACATGCGGCCGTAGCGCAGCACGTTCAGGCTCCCCTGCCCCGTCACCGAGTCCTGCGACTTCTTGGCCTCGGCCAGTCCGCGCGAGATGGCCTGCATCGGGTTGAGCTTGGCCGTGTCCTTCAGGATCTTGATGTTGGCAATGGGCGTCGAGAGCACACCCAGCGGCGGCTGCAGCGGGTTGATGTTGGGAATCGGAATCGGAATGGGCACGCGCGTGAACTGGTTCTGGATGAACACGATCGGCAGCACGCCCTTGGTCGGGTCGAAGCTGAAGCTCAGCGCCTCGACATTCGTCATGGCGTCCATGTCCACGTTGAGCGCGGGCTGCGGAATGCCGATCTTGATCTCGGGCCCGAAGTACGCGATGTTGGTGCCCGGCGCCGGGCCCGGCTCGATGTAGAACACATAGCCCACGTCCTGCGCCAACTGCCGGATGTAGGCCAAGTCGGTGCCCTTTTGCGCCGGGATCTTGTCGATGGGAATCGGCACGTCCGGAAACAGGATCGGAATGGGCAGCGGGATGATGCCGAAGGGCGCGTACTTGGCGCACAGCAGCGCCACGCGCGCCTCGATGGGCATGGCGGGAAACGGCAGGCCGCTGAAGTCCTGCATGTCCATGACCTTGCTCACGTCTTCGCCCGTCACGGTGACCGAGCCGCTGCCGCCCGGGCTGCCGGACTGCACCTCGACGTTGGTCATCACGCCATCGAACAGCGGCTGCGGCGTGCCGTTCATGATGACGATGAGCATCACGCGCAGCGGCGGCGTCGCGATCGACGTGCTGTTGCCCGCCGCAATCAGGAAGATGGTGTTGAGCTCGGACTTGCTGCTGAACTTGAAGCTCATCTGGAAGCCGCTGGCCCCGGTGCCGGAGGTGCGCACCTCCACGCTTTCCAGCGCATCGAGCACCACGCGCGGCGCGGGCACCGGAATGATCGGCCCCATCAAGAGGCTCAGCTGAATGCCCTTAGCCAGCATCGCCCACTCCCGGCACGCCTTCGGGCAGCGTGATGTTGAGGGTGGCGCCCACCTGTTGCACCAGCGCCTCGGGCTGCATCGCGCCGTTGGCATCGGCGAGGCGCCACGATTGTTCGGGGTCGCCGAGGTAGCGATAGGCCAGGTTGTCGAGCCGGTCGCCCGCGACGATGGTCACGGCCTGCAGCAGCGCGAAGTTTTCCGGTGGTGGCAGGAAGCGGCGCTTGACGTAGACCACGGTGCGGCCGTCCGGCGTCGTGAGTTGCGTGGTCGCGATGCCGTAATAGCGGCTCGTTGGCGCAAAGCTCGGCGGCGTGAGCGCGTTGGCCTGCATGAAGGCTTGTACCGGGTCCATCAGCCGATCCCTCCGATGCCGAGCGTCGACAGGCTCGCGGGCGCCGCGCCGGATGCGAGGCGCTCCTTGTTCTGCAGGTAGGTCATGAAGAGGCTGCCGCCGCGCGAGTTGAATCCCAGGTCGTCGACCGACAGCGTGCGCAGGCCCAAGCCCACCTTGGCGCGAATCGGATTGAGCGACGGGTCGAAGGCCTCTTCGCTGATGCTGAACTCCGTCACCTTCACCGGCACGATGCGGTTTTTGCCCCACACGAAGAGCACCAGCGGCGCGAGCATGGGCGCGATCTCCAGCGTGCCGCTGTTGGCCTGCTGCTCGACCGAACGCAACTGCGCGGCCGTCGGATACACCAGCGACTCCAGCAGCGACAACTGCGGCTGGATGCCGAACTGCGTGGCGCCCGCGTTCTGGTCCGGAAACTCGAGCTGGTCGATGGCATCGATGTCCGCATCGAACTTGAAGGTCTCAACCGCCGGACCCTTGAAGCGCGAAGGCTCGGTGTGGTGCGCGTCGCTGCCTACCTCCTGCGACACCAGGCTGCGCGTGAGCGTGTTCGCGTTGTATTGCAGCGAGATGATGCGCTGTACCTTGGCCGTGTCCGGATCGACAAGCACCAGCCCGGCCTTGATGAGCTTGGGGGCGTTGGGGAAGCTGCTCACGGCGTGGTCCTCAACCGCTCATGCACCGACGCGAAGCTGCAGCACGTCACCCGTGGCCGCATCGAGTTCCACCTGCGCGTCGTAGTCCGTGCCCAGTTCGTCCGGCGGCGTCTCGTGCACGAAGGTGACGGTGATGCGTCCGCCCGATCGCCTGAGCTCGATGGGCGCGCCGGCCTGGCGCTTCACCTTGCCATCGATGGCCTTGCTGGCGATCTCGATGGCGCGGTCGTCTGTGATGTCGGTCATGTTGTTTGCCTTGCTGCCCTTCATGCGCGCTGGTTCGGGCCGGAGTGATAAAGCTGCGCGCTCGAATTGAGCGGATGGCCGCCCGGAATCGACGTGCCACCCGCCGGCGAGGCGACGTAGTCGTAGATGATTCCGACCACGTTCTTGCTGTTGTGAAAGCGGTCGTCCGCGCCGCTCGGGCCCACGTCGCGCGTGCCGGTGCGGTAGGTCATGGGCGTATGCGTGTGGAACAGGCCCACGGTGAAGGTCGTGCCGCTGTCCGCGGGCTTGGCGCCCGGCTGGGCGGCGCCCGTCTCGTCCGGCCCCACGGTGCGGCCCGTGAATGTCGGGGCGCAGGTGTAGCCGGAGTTGGCCGTGTCGTACTTGATCCAGAAGCCCTGCTCGCGCCGTGCGGTGCGCGTGGTCGCGGCCTTGGTCGCGGTCCATGCGGCGTCCATCGCTGCCGAGACGGTGGCATCGGCGGTGATTTGCGCGTACGTGGGGAAGGTGGGGGTTCCGGCGGCGACGGCTCCCGCTGCAGCACCCGCTGCGGCTGCGGCGGCTGCGCCCGCGGCAGCACCAGCGGCTGCGCCTGCTGCACCCGCTGCTGCGGCAGCCGCGGCGGCGCCGGCCGCGCTGCCGTCGTGCAGCATGTTCATGCTTGGCTCCGCGAGTGCGGACGACGACGTGCTGTCTCCGGTGGGCCTGGCCATAGGCCTCATGGCATACAGATCCGGACGGGCGCTCCACTGCGGCAAGCCGTGACCGCCACCCGTGCCACCTGCGTGCACGCCGATGCTGGAGAAGTCGTACGCGGGCCGCACACCGGCTCCCAGCGCGTGCTCCACATCGCTTGCCCCCGCGCCCGCGCCGCGCCGCACGGGCGGGCTGGTATAGGCGGCGGCGCCCGCATCCCCGGATCGCATCGAGACACCGGTTCGGTTCATGGTTTTCTCCCTGCAGTGACAGCAAATCGTGTGTTCATGGCTTCAGGCTCCTGGCGATGTCCCGCGCCACCTGCCGGCCCAATGCAGACGCCGACATGCCCGGCCCCATGCGCAACGGCGCAGGCGCAAGCCGTGCCACGTCGCCACGCGAGGCGATGCGTGCAGCCAGTTGCGCATCGGCCATGTGCGGGCCGAGTTGCAATGCGAGTTCCTGCTCCAGCGCCGCGGCCACGGCGTGGCGGTCTTCGGGCGGCAGGCCCGACAACACCAGCTTGTCGATGTGCACCACCAGGCGCGTCATACCCACCCCCGCGTTTCGGATTCGGTGATGGGCCGCTCGCGCTTGTTGCCCTCGTTGTGCGCGCCCCGCAGCACGTGCGCCATGCCGACCGCGCAGCCTTCTTCAGCGGCCAGGAAGGCGGCGTGCAGCGCGATGTTGCGGATGTTCCCGCCGGCCAGTTGCAGGCGAGCGAGCTTGGCGTAGTCGAGCGTCTGCAAGGGCGTGGCGGGCGGAAACACCTGGCGCCAGATCGCCTCGCGTTCGGCCTGGTCCGGGAACGGAAACTGCACGATGAAGCGAAGCCGCCGCTGGAAGGCCGGGTCCAGCGATGTCTTGAGGTTGGTCGTGAGGATGGCCAGCCCCTGGTAGGCCTCCATGCGCTGCAGCAGGTAGCTCACCTCGATGTTGGCGTAGCGGTCGTGGCTGTCCTTGACTTCACTGCGCTTGCCGAACAGGGCATCCGCCTCGTCGAAAAGCAGGATGGAGCCACCGCCTTCCGCGCCGTCGAACACGCGGCGCAGGTTCTTCTCGGTCTCGCCGATGTACTTGCTGACCACGGCGGACAGGTCGATGCGGTAGAGGTCGAGGTTCAACTCTTTGGCAAGCACCTCGGCGGCCATGGTCTTGCCGGTGCCGCTCTCGCCGGAGAACAAGGCGCTCACGCCAAGGCCGCGCGCGCTCTTGCCCGCAAAGCCCCACGCCTGGTAGACCTTGAGACGATGGCGCAGATGCGCGGCGATCTGGTGCAGCGTGTCGGTCTGTGCGGCCGGCAGGATGAGGTCGTCCCACGTCGCGGCGGCGTCGATGCGCTGGGCCAACTGATCGAGGCCGGGGCGCATGAGATCGCGGCAGCTGCGCCAGAGCAGCGCATCGGGTTTCGCATCTTGTGCGAGCAAGGGCGCGATCGAAGCGGCTTCGTCGGCGATCTGGCGGGCGCTGAGCCTGAACTGGCTGGCCGTTGCGTCCAGGGCGCCGTCCAGTGCATGCGCCTTGTCGCCCAGGGCCTGCGTCCACAGGCGCCTGCGCTCGGCGGCGTCGGGCTTGTCGACCTTGAAGAGCAGGCAGGCCCGTTCGCATGGCAAGGCCTGCCGTGCTGCTGCCACTAGCACGAGGCCGCCCACGCGATCCACAAAGCGACCGACGTGTGCAGGCACCGGTTCCTCGCTCACCCGCAGGAGCAGCGCGCCGGACAGCAGCGCCGCATCACGGCGCCACAGCACGGCCAGTTGTTCGAGGGCGTTGATGTCCCGTGGCAAGTCTTCGGCATGCAGCGCGTGGAGCGCGACGCCGAGCGTTGCGGCCGCCTGCGCGGCGACGTCGGCCTGTCCGCTGGCATCGTCGCCCACCAGCATCACCACCGGCGGCGCGGCGGCACGTTGACGCAGCGCGGTGACGACGGTGTCGGCGAGCTCGGCGTGGGGCTGGGCCATCACGGTCGGCGCTTGCTGCGCCTGCAGCAGCGGATGCAGGCGCGGGTCGATCTGGTTCACGCCGGCCAGGTAGTGCAGCACGCGCTCGTCCACGCGCACGCGACCGGACACCAGCGCCTCGTCGTCCTGCAACTCGATGAGCCGCCAGCGACGCAAGGGTCGCACGGGCGCCAGCGCGCTCCAGTGGGCATGGGGCAGGCTGGCCAGCGCCAGCGCAAAGCTGGCACCCGCGCGCGATGGCTGCGACGCCGATGCGCCAGCACACAACGCGGCAATGCGCGAATCCATTTCGGCACCTGCCGCCAGCAAGAGCACGTCGCGCTCGAAGGCGCTGAGGCCAAAGCCCGAGGCCACCACGTCGATGGCGGCCGGCGCGTGCATCTCGTTGCGCGCCGCATCGATGGCGGCGCGTGCGCAAGCATCGTCCTCGCCGCCGATCAGGCACTGGATGCGCGCGAACTCTGCTGCCAGCAGCCTCTGGTTTGCATCGCTCCACGCAAGGAATCGGTCCGGCGCGTTCATGTGAACTCCACCGTCTGGTCGAGGAAGGTGGGGCTGGCCGGTGGCGGCGCCGACAGGTCGATGATCGGGCTCTCGATGCCGTCGATGCGAAGGCGCGCCAGGTGCACGCCGACGGGCGCATCGGGAATCAGGAAGTCCAGCTCGGTGGTCGGCAGCGGCGCGGTCTGCGGGAGATATTCGCTTTGCCCCAGCACGAGCACGACGCTCTGGCCGGCGCGCAGCATGGGCAGGAACTGCAGCGTGAAGCTCGCCGCGCCGCTGGCGCTGCGGTTGACCACCGTGGGCAGGTTGCCCATCTGCGGCGCCAATGTCATCGCCACGCTGTTGGTCTGGCGCGGGTCGCTTTCTCCGGAGCGTGTGAGACGCGCGGCGACGCGGTACACGCCCACCGGCAAGTTCGCCGCCTGCGCCGGCGGCAGCACGAACCGGATCAGGCTCTGCGCGCCGTTGGCCGGCGGTGGCAGTGCGGGCAGCACCAGCTCAATCTCGTAGCGGTCATTGAACAGCACGACTTCGCGCCCCGTGCCTTCGAGGTCGTGCCCTTGCAGGTCGATGGTGTCGCCGATGCGCGCCACCGGCTGGCGCGCGGGTGGCGCCAGCGCTGTGAGCATCGGCAGCGGCGGGTCCAGCCCGGGATTGACGACGATGCCGCGATCGCGCCCTGTCGCCGTGTCGACCGGTCCGCGCGAGAGCACCGGCAGCGGCGAGCGCACCGGCTCGCTGGCTTCGATCAGCACCACCGACGCGGTGTACGCCGCACTCGGGCGCATGTTGCTTTGCGTGGCGGTCCACAGGTTGGACATCTCTTCGCTGTTGAGGAACTCGGGCGTGAGCTTGATGAGTTCCACCTGGTTCTCCAGCCCTGAATCGACCAGCGCCCGCAAGGCCGGCGGAAGCACGGTGCCCACGTTGGGCGACGGATCAAGCGCCGCGCGGATGGCGTCGCGCGTGAGCATGGGCATCTCGTGAATCAACTGCATGGCATAGCCCAGCAGGATCTCGGCATGCAGGTCGCCGCCGCTGTACGCCGACACGAGGTAGTGCAGGTTCAGCGCCAGCGGCGGATTGGAAAGCCGCGCACGACCCGAGCCGTCGCGCGAAGGGAAGCCTTCGTTGCGCCAGCCGAGGTTGGGCGAGACCATGTAGAGGAACAAATTGAGCTGCGAGCTTTCGTTGCCGTTGACGGGCACCACGCGGTCGGGCGAGAGTACGCTCACGGTGACGCTTGCGCCGAGCACACCCGCGACGTTGTGGTTGATGAGACCGTCGTTGAGCAGGTCGCGCAGGACGGCGGTCACGCCGGCGATGGCCAGGGCGGTGCTCATGAGCTGCCTCTCCTGCGCGCAAGGTAGGCATCGAGCGTCATCGGTGCGGGGATGGGTGACGGCTTGCGCGCGGCGGGCTGCGCGGGGCGCAGGGCCGTGACTTCGATGCGGCCGATGTGGACGTGGACCTCTGCGCCCTGCCCTTCGGTGGCGGGCGTTCTGGATGCGGCTTGTTGCCACGTGTCGCGTTGTGGGTTCGTGCGAAGGGCTGGTTGCGTTGCCTCGACCGCGGGGCGTGATGGCATCAACGGGGTCGGGCTGCGATGCATCGGCGCGACGGGTGTGGCGTCGGGGTGGTCGGCGGCGCGTTGATGAGGCTTCGCGGGTGCTTGTTGGACTGCGGCGGTTGTTGGCTGCTGCGCAGATGCGGCATCCGTCGATGGTGAATCGTCGATTCGGCCGAACATTGGTACGTGCTGCATCGCGGGCTGAGCGACTGACGGTCGAAGTGCTTGGGGCGCGTTAGGGGCGCGCACGGTCTGCGGTCCAGCGACATCCAACGCGGCGGGCTTGTCCGCTGCGCTGGCGGGCTTGGCAGCAGTCGCACGCTCGGCCGGCGAAGCCTTCGCCACCGGCGGCGCTGCACGACTGCGCGTCACTTCTCTCTGCGCCGCCGCCTTTTCATTCACTGCTGCTTCCACCTCTTGCCCCGCATCCGCGTTGTCATTCCACGGCAGCCCTGCACGCGCATTCGGCAAGCGCGCATCGGAACGCACCAGCACAGCCGTGCCCGATGCGCGTGCGGCCAGTCGATGCAGCAATCCGTTCATGCATCCACCATCGACAGGTAGGCCCCGCGGCGCGTGGGGGTGAGCGCGAGTATTTCTGCTTCGCTCCAGCCGTAGGCGCGCGCCAGCACGTTCACTTCGGCCAGCAGGCTTCGGGCACGTGCATCGATCTCGTCCCACAGCAGGGCCGATGCGTCGAGCTGCGCCGTGCTGTGCTGACCGCAGCTCTGGCATTGCACATCGAGCGCGATGTCGGCGTTGGGGTCGAGGCGCTCCAAGGCTTCCTCGGCCTGCGCCACCCATTCGTCCGGCCAGTCCTGCAACGTTGATGGTTCACCCAACGCCGCGCAGCGCGCCAGCAATTGACGCGCTGCATGCGCAGCATCGAGTTCATCAGCCACCGCAGCCAAGTCGCGCAGCGAAAGTGCACGCAGCCGCGTGCCGTGCAACTCGATGTCCCGCGCAGCTTCGTCATCGTCCGCGGCTTGCAAGACTTCGCTGGCGCGCAACGCGACCGACAAGCGCTCACCGCACGCACCGCAATCCACATGGCTGTGAATCGCCGCGCCAAAGCTCGCCTCGCGCAAGCTCAGCAGTTCCCGCGTGACCACACCCAGCGGCAGGTCGACGACGGTGTCAGGCGGCAGGTCGGGCCGGGCCCAGGCGCACAGCAGTGCGCCGCGATCGAGTGCGTGGCGTTGCGCGCCACTCTCCCAGAGCGCCAGAACATCGGCGGCTCGCAGCGAACGCATGGCGAAGCCCCATCAGTTCGCCGGCTCGGTGAAGCGAGGCTCCGAAGGCTCGACCACGTCGTAGTCGCGCTCCCAGCCTTCGTTTTCGAGCTTGATGGTCTGGATCGCGACGGCGTTGGCGTTGGCGTCCAGGTCAGGCAGCGCCTGGTATTCGGACACCCAGCAGCGATACACCTTGTACGCAATCACGAGCTGCCCGGCTTCGTTATAGACCTCGATGATCAGGTCCTTGCGGAAGTCCTTCAGCGACACCTCGGCACCCAGCCCCGAGCCGTAGTTCCAGACCTTGTTGGCCCACTTCTCGAACTCGGTGTCGTGCGTGACGCCGCGCTCCAGCGTGATGGGTTCGAACTTGGTGCGGCCCGGCAGCTTGCGCGTGCTCGATGGGTCGCCGCCCTCGCGGAACTCCACCATCTCGGTGCTGCGCTTGAGCGCGCCCACCTTCGAGATGCCCGCCACATAGCGGCCGTCCCACTTCACCCGGAATTTGAAGTTCTTGTACGGATCGAAGCGCTGCGCGTTGACGCTGAACTGTGCCATGACCTTGTCCCCTTGATTCTTGTTGGCTGGGTGTTTCAGGTGGCGATCTGGCCAGCCATCTGCTGGATCTGGACCACGACGAATTCGGCAGGCTTGAGCGGCGCAAAGCCGACGATGACGTTCAGGATGCCGAGGTTGATGTCGTTCTGCGTGGTCGTCTGGCTGTCGCACTTGACGAAGTACGCATCGCGCGGCGAGCTTCCCTGGAAGGCGCCCTGGCGGAACAGGCCCTGCATGAAGGCGCCGACGTTCAGCCGCACCTGCGCCCACAGCGGCTCGTCGTTGGGCTCGAAGACGACCCATTGCGTGCCACGGTAAAGGCTTTCTTCCAGGAACAGCGCGAGACGTCGCACCGGCAGGTACTTGTATTCGTCGGCGCTTTCGTCGGCGCCACGCAGCGTGCGCGCGCCCCACACCAGGCGGCCGTTGACGCCGAAGGAGCGCAGGCAGTTGATGCCCAGCGGATTGAGTTGTCCGTTCTCCAGGTCGTTCAGGTTGACCTGCAGGTCCTGCACGCCATCGAGCGTGGCGTCGAGACCTGCCGGCGCCTTCCACACGCCGCGTGCAACGTCGGTGCGTGCGATCACGCCCGCCACGATGCCGCAGGGCACGAAGGTGTCGACGCGGCTGTCGCGCAGCGGATCGACTTGGCGCACGCACGGAAAGTAGAGCGCTGCGTTGCGCGCTGCCGGTCCACTCAGGTTGAGGTCCACGCGCCCGTCGATGGCGTTGTCGATGGCCTGGTCGATGGACGACGCCCACACCGGATCAGGGTCGACCAGCAGCATCGCGCGGCGTTGCACGCACAGCGCCAGCGCTGCCTGGTACACAGCGGCCGAGGTCGGCGTGTAGCTCGAGGGCAGCGCACTCGAATCGCGCGCCAGCGGCGGGATGCACAGCAGGTTGAACAGGTCCGCGCGGTTGAGCGCATACATGCCCGTCTTCGCGGACTGCTCGCCGATCACGTCGTCGTCGTCGATGTCGGAGCCGTCGGCTCCCGAGTCGGCGTCGGCGTCGACCCATGTGATGGTGCGCTGCTGGCCCACCGTCGTCACGTTGGACGCAGGCCGGCTGGAAGGCATCGCGCCCTGCACGCGAACGTAGGCCGACTCGCGCTCGAGCACACGCGGCAGGAAGCGTGGATCGCCATCCACGGTGGAGACCGAGCTGAAGGTCTCGATGACGAACTCGTCGCGCCCCGCCCTCGGGCGATAGCGCACGGTGAGGTTGAAGCGTTGTTCGTTGGTCGAAGGCGGTGAGGTGCGCGGCAAGGAACGGTCGGTGTCGTAGTCAACCGCCGCGCTCAGCCCGTTGCCCCACTCGCCGACGCTGGTGGCTTCAAGCACCAGGTCCGCGGCCGGGCTGCCCGCGCCGGTGAGCGTGATGGTCGCCGCGGTCGCGTCTTCGTGCGCCACGCGAACGATGAGCGCGAGGCTGCCGCCGTTCATGTAGAAGTCGCGCACCGAATAGCTCATGGGGCTCGCCACGTCGAGCCCGCCGAAGCGGCGCTCGAAGTCGGCATAGCTGGTGAGCATGACGGGGTCGTTGGTCGGCCCTGCGGATGCGCGTCCGACGAAGGCCGTGATCGACGTCGCGACCCCGGTGATCGTGCGCACGCCGCTGGGAACTTCCTGGATGTAAACGCCGGGATAAGTCAATGCCGCTGGCATGTGTGCCTCCTGATTTATGACAACTTCGTCACGAATGACGCCGCCCTCTTGATCTGCGCACGCAGTCTGCGCGCGCAGCGTTGTGAATCAAATACGGCAAAAGTAATAGCGAGCGCAGACTTATGTGGGGGGCCATTCGGCAGCACTCGCATGTGTGCGCTGCGTGTGTGTCGTGCTTGTGTTGTGCATGCGCGCTTGCGCGTTCACCCCGCTTTCGAATCCATGAGACATTCGTCGCTCCACTCACATCCGATTGCCCGGAGCACCGCATGCAGGTTCATGAAGCCGTCACAAGCCGGCATTCCATTCGCGCTTTTCTTTCCACGCCCGTGCCCGTCGAAGCGATTCGCAAGGTGCTTGCACTCGCGGCGCGTGCAGCCTCGGGGGGCAACCTTCAGCCGTGGCACATCGACGTGTTGACCGGCGACGCACTCGCGCAGTTCAGGCAGACGATGCAACGCGAGCTGATGGCGGGACCACCCCAGCAGGCGAGCGAATACAACGTCTATCCGCCCGAGCTGCGTTCACCGTGGCGCGACCGGCGCTTCGAAGTGGGCGAAGCGATGTATGGACACCTTGGCATTCCGCGCGACGACAAGGCGGCGCGCAGGCGCTGGTTCGCCAACAACTTCAACTTCTTCGGAGCACCGCTCGCCCTCTTTTGCACGGTCGACAAGAGCATGGGCCCGCCGCAGTGGTCAGACCTCGGCATGTACCTTCAAACGGTGATGCTGCTGCTGCGCGAAGAAGGGCTCGACAGCTGCGCGCAGGAATGCTGGGCGCTGTACCCCGACACGGTTCGACAGGCGCTCAAGCTGCCCGATGAACGCATGCTCTTTTGCGGTATGGCCATTGGCTACCGCGATCCGGCGCATCCCGTGAACGCGCTGGTGTCGATCCGCGCGCCGCAGGAGGAGTGGCTGCGCTTTCACGGGGTGTGACTACTACTGCGCAGCCAATGGCTGAAGCCGATTGACCTCCACCGAGATATGCACCAGTTCTTCATGCACGCGAAGCTGTTGCTTGAAGTAGTCAGGGTCGACGGCATCGGCCGTGGCAAGCGACACGATGCAGGCGTATTGGCCCGCACTCACGCGCCAGACGTGCAGGTCGCACAGCGTCGCCTTGACCGGACTCGCCGCGATGACTTCGCGAATTTCTTCGGCCACCGGCGCATCCATCTCCGCATCGAGCAGGACCTTGCCTGATTCACGGATGAGCCGGTAGGCCCAGACCGCAACCAGCGCGGCGCCGGCGATGCCCATCACCGGGTCGAGCCACGCCGCGCCCAACAGCTTGCCGCCGAACAGCGCAACGATGGCCAGCACGGAAGTGGCGGCATCCGCGATCACGTGGACATAGGCGGATCGGAGATTGAGATCGTGAGGGTGGTGAGCCTCGCCGCCATGCGGATCGTGATGGCTTGCTTGGCCATGGGAATGGGAATGCGCATGCCCGTGGCGGCCTCCGCGAAGGAGCCATGCGCAAGCCAGGTTCACCGCCAAACCCACGATGCCGATGGCAATCGCCTCGTCGTAGTGAATGTCCGCGGGCACGATCAGCCGCTCCACCGACTGGAAGAGCATCAGCGCCGCAACCAGTGCCAGCAAGATGGCGCTGGTGTAGCCGCCGAGGATCTCGATCTTCCAGGTTCCAAAAGCAAACCTGCTGTCCGTGGCGTAGCGGCGCGCTGCCACATAGGCCACAACCGACAAGCCCAGCGCCAGGGCATGCGAGCTCATGTGCCAGCCGTCCGCCAGCAGGGCCATCGAGTTGAACACCCAACCGCCTGCGATCTCCGCGACCATCATGAAGGACGTGAGCACCACGGCCCATTTCGTGTTGCGCTCGGCCAGCGGATTGCCCTCGCTGAAGACGTGTGCGTGCTGCCAGCCGTTATTCATGATCGAGGTCTGCATCCGGTCGCTCCTGCCGTGCTCGCCGCCTTGCGCACTTGCTTCAAATCGCCGTGGGCCGCAGCGCGGTGGCCGCCCTTGAACTCAGGCTTTCTGATCGCCCGAGGGAATGGCGGCGGGGTCCATCCAGAAGGCCTCCCACACGTGGCCGTCGAGGTCGGCAAGATTGCGGTTGTACATGAAGCCAAGGTCTTGCCTGGGGTTGATGTCCGCCGTGCCGCCGTTCGCCGCGGCGGCTTCGTTCATGGCGTCAACCGCCTCGCGGTTGTCGCAGGCCAGGGCAAGCATCACTTCGCTGGACGTCGATGGCGGAATCGGGCGACTCGTGAAAGTGCGCCACTTGTCATGCGTGAGCAGCATGACGTGAATGGCCTCGCTCCACACCATGCACGCAGCCGTGTCATCCGTGAATTGGGCGTTGTTGCTGAAGCCAAGCGCCTTGTAGAAGGCCATCGACGCGGGGAGATCGGCAACGGGCAGGTTCACGAAGATCATGCGGGACATGGAATGGCTCCTTTGGGTTCGGATGGAATGCTGGCGGCGATCTTAGTGCCCGTTTGCAATCAGCGTCTGCGGCCCGGTTGCCTCATGGACTGGCGTCTCATGCTCCGCTCGCGCGCCATGTCCGCGGCAGAAGGCCGGGTGAAGTAGCGCCAGAGCGCACCCACCACCGAAAGGGCGAACAGACCCAGAAGGACGTAGATCACGAGGTCCGTGAGCCATGGGAAGTGGTCTTCGCCACTGCCGCCGCCACCGCCACCGCGGCGGCGAGCATGCGCCGACGTTGCCAGCAGACTCAAGACCGCAAAAGAGGCCACGCATTTCGAGGAAATTGATTGAGAGAATTGGATAGACAGGGCGGTGATGTTTCGCATGCTGCATCGATTGTTGATGCACGTGGCGTGAGTGCACACGCGCTTACGCTTTGAAAGCAGCTTCGTCGATTGCCTGTGTTGTGAAGAAGCCGCTATCGGCTGTTTAGCGTCGTGTTGAAGCAGGCGTCCTCCTGCCGTCCTTGAGGTATTCGACCGTGCACGTATCGTCAAGACCGCGCCGCAAGCCACTCCGCTTGCGACATGCGATACAGCACATGGCGTTGCAGCGGATGGCCATCCGGAACCAGCGGATGGTCGAAATCGTCCGCCGGATTTCTCACCATTCCGATCCTCTCCATCACCGCCTGGGACCGCTTGTTGGCCGGCACCGTCAGGGCCACGATCTCTGCGAGCCCGACGTTCTCAAATCCAAACCGAAGCGCCGCGTGAGCCGCTTCGCTGGCGAAGCCCTGCCCCCAATACGGGCGAGCAAGTCGCCATGCGATTTCCACGCAGGGCGTGAAGTGCGCCTGATAGGGTATGACCGTGATGCCCACGGTTCCGATGAAGTCGGCCAAACCCGGAACCTCCACAGCCCATCGCCCAAAGCCTTCACGCGCGAAGTGCTCACGAAAGCTCCGGATCTGCGCATCGCTTTGCTCACGACTCATCGGCCCGAGAAGAAACTCGGTGACTTCCGCATCAGCGTTGAGCGTTGCAAAGGGCGCCTCATCCTCCGGGCGCCAATCCCGCAGCAGCAACCGCGATGTTCGAAGTTCAGGGAAAGTTGTATGCATCACAGCGTCCGAAAGCCCGCCGATGGTATTCGCGTCAGGGCGCCCACGCGCGTCGATCACCCCTAAGCCCGGCATGCGATGCCCGCTGGGCGCTCTCCGCAAACGAAGCACCCGTTCTAAGACGCCGGCAACACAACGACCGTCGTCCGCATCTCCGCCCGCACCACCACCAGCACCCCCACAATCACCAACATCAAACCAACAAACGCAACCGGCGCAGGCTGCTCGCCCACCACCAGAATCGCCAACGCGAACGCCACGACCGGCTCACCCAAGGCCAGCGTGACACCCGTCGCCGCCGAGATGTGCCGCAGCGCCTGGCTGAACAGCAGGTACGCCACGCCCGCCGTCACGATGCCCACATAGCCCACCGCCCAAAGGTCAGCTGTGGACAACGCAGGCGCCCCACCCTCCATCCACGCCGCGGGCACCGCCAGCAGCGCCGCCACCGAGAACGCACGCAAGGTCACGTCGGCAGCCGAAGCGTTGCGCACGAGTTCCTTGTTCACCAGCGTGTACCCCGCATACGACAACCCTGAAATCAGGCACAGCACGATGCCCGACACGCTCGCCGCAGCGCCGCCCCCACCGCCCGACAGCGTCATCAACACGCCACCGACAACCGCCACGCCCGTTCCCGTCCACCACGCCCCACCTGGCGCCTGGCGCGTGATGGCCGCCTGCAGGATCCCCGCCCACAACGGCCCACTGCCCAGCGCCACGGCCGTGCCCAACGCCACGCCCGTCTGGCGCACGCCGGCAAAGAACGCCAGGTTGTAGACCGCCATGCAAACACCCGCACACAGTACGCCGGCCCACGGCAATCGGACGGCGGCACGCCCATCGTTTCCGCGCGGCTGCGTCGCCCACGCGTAGGCCGCGAAGAACAACGCCGCCACCACCAAGCGCAGCGCGCCGAACCAGCCCGCAGAAAGACTGCCGCCCGCAAAGGTCTGCGCCGTGCCCGTCGTGCCCCACAAGGCGGCGGCGCCCAGCACCATGGCGACGCCCGTTCCAGGATTTGTCTTCATGCCGCCATGGTGGGCCGGCGGCACGCGCAAACTGTCGAGAAACTCTCGTCCTACTTGCGGCCGCGCAAGGACCGCGCGCCCACGCCGCGCTCGCGGCGCAATGCATAGGTCAAGGCACTCGCGCTCGCATAGCCGACCTGCAACGCCACCGCCTCCAGCGACAAGCCCGCGCGCAGCAGACGCTCGGCCTCGTCCAGCCGCCGCTGCCGCACATAGGCAGCCGGCGCCAGCCCCGTGAGTTCGAGAAAACGCGCATGAAAGCGCTGCGGACTCAACTGGCAAAGCGCCGCCAGCCGCGCGGTGCTCCACTGCCCGTGAAGTTCGCCAGCGACGCTCGCGTCCAGCACAGCAAGGTCGATCGGCCGGCGCAGCAGCAGCGTGTCCGCGCCCGCAACTTCGTCGATGGCCGCGGACGCATCGAAGGCGCGACGCCGATCCTTCCAGTGCGGCGGTGGCACGAAGCGCCGCACGCGATCCAGCCCGGCGCGCACCGGACTGTCGATGACCAGCACGCTGGCCGGCGCCTGCGCCAGATAGCCATGCGCCACGCCCGCCGGCACGATGAGCGCACACGACGCATCGACCCACGAGGCCCGCCCGTCCAGTTCCAGCTGCAGGCGACCATTCAAGCCGATCAGCACCTGCGCATGCTCATGCACGTGCGCCCCGTATTCGCCCGCGTAGCGCCGCAGCGATGCGTCGGCTTGCAGGATGGGTCGATGCGGGGAGGAAGACATCGCCGCACTTTACGCAACCGCCATGGCGCGTTCAATGCGCGGGGTCTCACGCCCGAGCTTGCCATGCAGCGAAAGCGCGGCGCGCATGCCACCAAAGCGGCGCCGATACTGTGGCGCCGTCAGGTTCACTTGCCGAAGGAACAGCCTGCCGAAGTAGGCAGGATCGTCGTAGCCCACCTCCTGCGCGACAGCCGCCATCGGCAAGTCGCCGGTCTCCAATAGATGCTTGGCTTCCTCGATGCGCATCGTGTGCACATAGTCGAGCGGCGCCATGCCCGTTGCCGCCTTGAAGCGCCGCTGGAAGGAGCGCGGCGACAGCCCGCTGAGTTCGGTCATCGCCGCCACGGGCGCCGGGTCTGCATAGTGATCGGCGATCCAGGTCTGGCAGCGGCCGATCAGCGCGTCTTCGACCTGCGTCGAACGCGCGACGCGTGCAAAGGGTTGCTGGCCGACCTGGTGCCAGTCGATGAGGATCAGCCTCGCCACCTGCATGGCCGTCTCCACGTCCACGATGCGCGCGATGATGTAGAGCGCCAGGTCCATCCAAGAACTGCCGCCGCCGGCCATCACAAGTCGATGGCCCTCACCCGTGGTGATGAGCGCGCGCTTGGGCTGCACCCGCACCGCCGGATGGCGCTGCTGCATCGCATCGCAGTACGCCCAGTGCGTGGTTGCCTCGTGACCGTCGAGCAGGCCCGCTTCGGCCAGCAGCATGGCACCCGAACATGCGGAGGTCACCAGCGCCCCGTCGGCGTGGCACTGGCGCAGCCACGCGGTTTCCACGCGGAAGTTGCCGACATCCCGGTGGTCCGGCACCAGCAGCGATTCGGGCACGCACACCACTGTCGGCGAGCGGCATTCGGGCATCGCCATGTCGATGCGGATCGGCAGCTTGTTGCAGCCCGTCACCTGCTGGCCGTCCGCGGAGACGATGACCGGATCGAGCACCTCGCTGCCGTAGTGCCCGTTTACCACCCACGACCAGTCGCGGCCCGCGCACTTGAACATTTCGTACATGCCGTAGACAACGGATGCCGAACTCAACGGGGTCGCAACGATGGCGATCTGCGGTAGTGGAGCGTCCTTCATGGCCGATTTGTCAGTGTTGTTGCCGGAATGGCTTCGGGCCTTTTCGGGGGCCGGTCTTAGCCTCGGTGCACCGTCAAAAGCAGGGCGGCGCATTGGAAATGTTAGCGCTGCGGCATTCAACGGCAACTCATTCCACACACACTTTCGAAGGACTTCAAGATGACCCACACGCTCCGCGATGCGCACGGCGAATCGCTTTCGACCACCGACCATGATTCGGTCGCCGCCTACGACAAGACACTGGACCTGCTCAACAGCTACCGCATGGACCCGCTCGCCGTGCTGACGCCCGTGCTGCAACGCGACCCCGGATTTGTCTCCGGGCAATTGTTGATGGCCGGGCTCGCGCTCTCGACCTTCGATGCGCAACTGTTGGGCATGGCCAGGGACTGCGTCGCCGCCGCGGCCGCAAGCCCCCAGCGCGCGAACGAGCGCGAGAAGTCGCTGACGGCCGCACTCGCCGCATGGAGCACGGGTGACGCCCTGCGCGGCAACCAGTTGCTGGGCCGGCACCTGATCGACTATCCGCGCGACATCCTGGCCTTGCAGCTGGCGCACGTGGGCGACCTGCTGCTGGGCCAATCGTTCATGCTGCGCGATCGCATCGCGCGCTCGCTGACGCGCTGGAGTGCCGAAGACAAGGCCTACGGCTACGTTCTCGGTATGTACGCCTTCGGCCTGGAGGAGTGCAACGAGTACGCTCGAGCCGAAGCCGTCGGGCGCCGCGCCTTCGAGCTGCAATCGCACGACGCCTGGGGCGTGCATGCCGTGGCGCACGTGTACGAAATGCAGGGCCGCGTCGGCGAGGGCATCGACTGGCTGGAGGCGACACAACGGCACTGGGCGCGCGACAACGCCATGTCGATACACAACCATTGGCACCTGGCGCTGATGTACCTCCACACCGGCGACACCGATGGCGTTCTGGCCGTGTATGACAAGGCGATTGCGCCGACGCCCGAGACACTCGCGCTCAATCTCGACGATGCCAGCGCGCTGCTGTGGCGGCTGTCGCTGCGCAAGGTGAATGTCGGCAACCGCTGGCAAGCGCTCGCGGCGCGCTGGAAGACGCAGGCCGCTTGGGGTGCCATCGCGTTCAACGACGTGCACGCCATGATGGCGCTGGCCTCGGCCGGCGACGAGGCCACGGCGAGCGAAGGCATGAAGGCGATTGTCGAGTCGGCGCGCCTGAACCGGTCGCATGAATGGGGCGCGGTGGCCCTGCCCGCCGCACGCGCCATCCAGGCGTTTGCGGCCGGACGCTTCGGCCAGGCGACCGAACTGCTGTTGCCGCTGCTGGCCGCCAGTCAGTCGCTGGGCGGCAGCCATGCGCAGCGCGACCTGCTGCACCTCACGGGCATCGAAGCGGCTGCGCGTTCAGGCGACCGGGCGCTGGTGCGTGCGCTCAGCGACGAGCGCGCGGCGCGCAAGGTGCATCACACGACGAAGCCGTCGTCGCGTGTTGCGGAGGCAACCGCCGCGTGAGATGTGTTGAGGCGAGCTGATCAGCGCCGGGCGGCCGCGAACACGGGCGCCCGGCGCTCCATGTTCGCGCGCACGGCTTCGATCTGGTTGGCGCTGCCGATCAGCGCCTTCTGCTCGACCGATTCCTGGAGCAGCAACCCGCCCGCGTCCAGGGCCATGGATGCATTGAGCAGTCGCTTGGCAGCGCGAATCCCATCGGGGTTCTTGGCCGCAATGTCGCTGGCCATCGCCCGCGCGTCGCGCAGCGGGTCGTCCGACAGGCGCGTCGCGAATCCGATGCGTGCAGCTTCTTCTCCCGTGAAGATGCGGCCTGTGTACGTCAGCTCGCGCACGACGTCGGCTCGCGCCAGCTCCCGCATCAGCACCATCCCGCCCATGTCGGGCACGATGCCCCACTTGATCTCCATGACCGACATCTTCGTGTCCGGCGCCACCAGCCGGACGTCGGCGCCCAGCGCAATCTGCAAGCCCCCGCCAAAGGCCGTGCCGTGCACCGCGGCAATGACCGGCACCGGCACTTCGCGCCACACCATCGCGACGTTCTGCGCGGCGTTCGACATGCCGTGCGTGCGCTCGACGAGGTCGCGGGCCGCGACGTCTTGGCCCAGCAGCGCGCCGGCCGGTTTGCTGGTGTCGGCCATACGCCCGAAAGAGGCCATGTCCAGCCCGGCGCAGAAGGCCTTGCCCTGGCCGGAGATGACCACGGCACGCACGTCGCCGTCGGCCTTGAGTCGCTCGCCGGCTTCATTGAGCGCGTCGAACATTCCGGAATCGAGAGCGTTCATCTTGTCCGCGCGCGTCAGCTGAAGCTCGACCACGCCGTCGTCGTGGCGTGTCCATGCGATGCGGTTTTCCATAGTCATTCGCTGTCTCCTTGGATGGCAATTCCCGAGTATCGTTTGCGGTTGCACGCGTTGGCGTCACCAACACGACCGACCGGATTTTCAGAGACAACAGAGACACAAGATGGCCATTCGAATCGTCCGCTTGGGCACTGAGCGCGCGCCCGGCGAGGGCTTGCGCATCGGCACCGTCCGCCGCCCGCCGCGCGGCGTGCCCAAGGCCGAGTTTGCTTCGCAGAACTGGTACGACGTGTGGTACCCCAACCTCGCGCCCTCGGCCGACACCATGAAGCTCGGGCAGGAAGCGCAGACGCCGGCCCAATGGAACGCCTTCACCCGAAAGTACAAGAGCGAGATGGCCGAAGCCGACGCGAGCCGCAGCCTCGACCTGCTGGCCGCCCTCTCGCACGGCAGCGCCATGTCGGTCGGCTGCTACTGCGAGAACGAGGCGCACTGCCACCGATCCATCCTTCGCGCCCTGCTCGCCGAGCGCGGCGCGGCCATTGCGGACTGAACTCCTTCAACTTCCATGTCGACCTCCACCAACGATCCCAACGCGCCCTTGGCCGGCGTGCGCGTGCTGAGCCTTGCCCTCAACCTGCCGGGCCCTGCCGCTCTCATGCGCTGTCGCCAGATGGGCGCCACCTGCACCAAGCTCGAGCCACCGCCGCCCGCCGGCGCGCGCTCGGCCGACCCCATGGGCAGCTACATGCCGGGGGCGTACGCGGCGCTGCACGAAGACGTGGAAGTGGTCCACGCCAACCTCAAGACGCCCGAAGGCCAGGCCGCGCTGCACGCACACCTGGCGCAGACGGATGTGCTCATCACCTCGTTCCGGCCTTCCGCGTCCCGGAAACTCGGCGTCGACTGGGCCAGCCTGCAGGCGCGGCATCCGCAGCTTTCGCTGGTCGAGATCGTCGGCGCCCCCGGCGCGCGGGCCGATGAGCCGGGCCACGACCTCACCTACCTTGCGGAAAGTGGCCTTGTCACGGGACTGGACTTGCCGCCGACGCTGTTCGTCGACATGGCCGGCTCCGTGATGGCGAGCGAAGCCGTGCTGCGGGCGCTGTTGCGCCGGGCCACGACAGGGCTGGGCACGCATGTCGAAGTCGCCCTCTCCGAAGCCGCCAATTACCTTGCCTTGCCGCACACATGGGGCCTGACACAGCCCACCGGCTCGGTCGGCGGCGCTCATGCCGGCTACCGCGTGTACGCCTGCGCCGATGGGCGCGTGGCGGTGGCCGCACTCGAAACGCACTTTGCCGCGAGCCTCTGCGCAGCGGCCGGCGTCGACACCTCGCAAGGCGGCAACGCGATGTTCCGCTCGGCGACGCACGCGGCGGTAAGCGCCTTCTTTCGCGAGCGCACTTGCGAGGAGCTCAACGCGCTGGCCGTGGCGCAGGACATCCCCCTCTACACGATGCCGGACGAAGCCGCGCGCTGACGCGCCGCGTGGAGCGCATGCTCCCGAATCGATAGCACCGGGCGCCCGACCAGTGGGCGCGGCAGGCTATTTGCTTCACAATTTGCGCCATGACGAACGCCGCAGCACGTCCGCTCCTCACGCCCGAGTTCATCGCGATGGTGGACAAGGGCGTGTCCGCCGTGGTGGCTTCGCGCGACGCTGCGCTGCGTCCCAGCCTGATGCGCGCCGTGGGCACCCAGATCACGCCGGACGGCACGGAGATCACGCTGTTCCTCGGGCGCAGCCAGTCGCGCCAACTGCTGCAGGACCTGGCCGCCACGGGCCGCATCGCCGTCGTCTTCAGCCAGCCGACGACGCACCGCACACTGCAGGTCAAGGGCACGGGCATCAATGGGCGCGCCGCCACGGCGCAAGATGCGCCGGCCCTCCAGCGCTATCTCGAATCCATGGAATACGAGATCTGCAGCATCGGCTACGGCGCCCCGACGGTGCGGGCCATGCTGGCCTTCCGGCTGGATGACCTCGTGGCGATCACCTTCACGCCCACCGAAGCCTTCGACCAGACGCCGGGCCCCAAGGCAGGCAGCGTGCTGTCGGCCGCGACGGCCTGACCCCGGACGACGAAGCGCGAACGGATGACACCGCCCACCTTCTCCACGACGCTTCACGCCATCCGCGCCTGTCTCGAAGGCGCGGTGCCGGCCATGATGGCCACCTGTGCGGCCGACGGCACGCCCAACGTGGCCTACATCTCGCAGGTGTTCTACGTGGACGAGCGGCATGTGGCCCTGTCCTACCAGTTCTTCAACAAGACGCGCCAGAACATACTGGCCAACCCCTTCGGCACCGTGCTGGTGATGCACCCCGCCACTGCCGCCTTCTACCGGCTGCATCTGCGCTACCTGCGCACCGAAACGACCGGCGCCCTGTTCGAAGGCATGAAGGCGCAACTCGCGGGCATTGCCTCGCACTCCGGCATGGCGAGCGTGTTTCGCCTGCTGGGCTCCGACGTGTACGAGGTGCAGGCCATCGACAGCGTGCCGGCCGACGGCCTGCTCCCGGCGCCGCCCCCGCGCACCGGGCTGCTGGCAGCTTTGCGCGAGTCGGCCGTGAGGCTCGCGAAATGCAGCGGCACCGACGAGTTGCTGCAGGCAACGCTGGCGGTGCTGAGCGATCACCTCGACGTGCGCCACGCGATGATCCTGATGCTGGACACGTCCACGCAGCGGCTCTACACGGTGGCCAGTTGCGGCTACTCCACCTCGGGCGTGGGCTCGGAAATCGAGATGGGCCACGGCGTGATCGGCGTGGCCGCGCGCGAATGCACGCCGGTGCGCATCAGCCACATGACCAACGCGGCCAGCTACAGCCACGCGGTGCGCACCAGCATGCTGGAGATCGAACCGGGTTTGCTGCTGGAGACGGACATTCCCTTTCCGGGCCTGGCCGAGCCGCACAGCCAGCTGGCGGTGCCCATCGTCTCGGCCGGCCGCGTGATGGGCGTGCTGTTCGTCGAGAGCCCGCAGGACTTGCGCTTTGGCTTCGAGGACGAGGACGTGCTGGTTGCGATGGCGGGCCACCTTGGTGCGGCCCTCGACCTGCTGCAAGCCGCTGCGGAACCGGCGCCGTCCCCGTCGGCCGCATTGGCGACGGCGGAGGTGACTGCAAATGAAAGCACCGAGCCCGCACCATTGCCGCCACCCGTTGCCGGCGGCGCGCCATTGTTATTGCGCCATTTTGGTGCAAATGACAGCGTATTTATCGATGAGAACTATTTAATTAAAGGCGTGGCGGGCGCCATCTTCTGGAAGCTGCTGCGCGAATTCACGCAATTGGGTCGGTGCGAATTCAGCAACCGTGAATTGCGGCTGGACCCGGCCATTCGCCTGCCCGACGTGGCGGACAACCTGGAGGCGCGGTTGGTGCTGCTGCAGCGCCGGCTGGTGGAAAACAGCCCCTACATCCGCATCGAGAAGACAGGGCGCGGGCGCTTCCGGTTGCGCGTTGACCGGCCCTTGAACCTCGCTGAAATCGCTGCCTGAGCCGGAATTAAGTCTTAGGATTTATTGGCTCTGGCTCGCTGGCGGCAGCACCGCCAATTGCATTTAAGCCGAAGGATTTAACTCGACGCAAATCCTGCAATTTCCCTCTGAAAAGTCATTGATTTGTCGTGCGGTAACGCATTGCAACATCCATAATTGCGACCTGCATAGAGGAATTGCCGAAATGACTTCATTGCGAGAAGAATTCAAGCAGGCTGTTCGCGCCCTCGAATCCGCTTATCTGGCGGACAAGATTGCCTACGTCGGGCTCAACCGCCGCAGCAAGGATTTCTGGGCGCTTCAGCCGCCCAAGTCGTGGCCCACCGGCGCCGATTTCGCGCCATGGCTCCACGCCCGCACGCGCCTGCTCACAGCGGAAGCCCGGGTGATCGAGTTGCTTCGCCGGCGCTGCGAGGAGATCAAGGAGCGCCGCAAGCGCCGCTTGGCCCGGCGTTCCGTCGCCTGCGCCCCGTACCTGGAGCAAATCGTCGAAACGGTGCCTGACGACTTGGGCCTCGCGAATTTCTTCACCCTCAAGACGGCCGAAGCGCCGGCCTTGACGCCCTTCCTGCGCGTGCACTGAAAAGGGCTCGCGCAAGAAGGCACGGCACGTTTCGGCAACTCAGCAACCCTGCAACTGTTCCAGATCCGGCTTGGCGCCGGTCGGTATTCCCAGGCTCGCCACCAGCTTGCTCCATTCGCGTCCGCTCAGGTGCGGGCGAACCACGTCGAGGATGGCGGCAAAGGCCGGCGGCGGCGCGTGCGCCTGGATGTCCGACAGCATCAGCGTGCGTTCGGCCGGGTTCATGAAAGGCACGATCCAGCGGATCGCGAACATCATCTCCTCCGGCGGGATCGATGCCACCAGCCGGTTGTGTAGGTCGATGAGTTCGGCATCGGTGTAGCGCGCCCACAGCACGGCGTTGTGCGCCGTCTCTTCCACATGCATGTGCTCGAAGTTGTGCGCGATGAAGAGCGACAGCCGGCGATAAAGCGCCAGCGCGTCGGCGGCGCGCGTCGTCGGGTCGGCTTTCAGGACCACCGACGTGGCGCGGGCCAGCGCGTCGATCTCTTGCTCATGCTCTTCGTGCTCGTGCGCAATCACGCCGCTCGCGCCCGGTGCGCGGGCTTCCAGCGCGGTGTGGATGAATTCGTTTTCGTGCGTGAGGTGCGAGCGGCAGAAGTCGAGCAGTTGCAGCAGGCGCTGCGTGGTCTGCGCCAGTTCGAGCGCATCGTCCACGTCCATGCGCCCGACGGCGGTCAGCGTGTCGGCCATCAGCGCGCGCAGCGCCTTGTGGATGCCGACGTACAGGTCAACACGCGGCATGGCCGCGCTCGCGGCGGCACTCTGGACTTGCTGCAGCTCGCGGGAGTCGTTCTTCATGATGTCACTTCCTTGATTACCGTCAGTGGCGACGGGCGCCCCATGCGCTCATCTGCCATGTGACCCGATCAGCCAGTTCACAGGCCACGGAAGGAAGTCTAGAAATCGGGTCTTGAACGCGCCGCTAAGAATTGCTTACCGGATCCCTAACAAAACCTTAAACGGCACGTTTCCTCCCCTAATGTGAGGAGGCATTTCGCAGTCGGTCCGCGCGCTTGAGCTCGCGGTAGGTCTCGAAGTCGACCTCGTGCAGCTGTCGCGGATAACGCTCGGCCGAGGCATACCAGCGCTCGAAGCGCTGGTCGGCCTGCCGCAGGGGCGGCGCGTGCATGGCGTCGAGGTATGCGTCGGCAGTCAGGAAGTAGCGCACCGCATTGCGCTCGACCAGCCCGCGCAGGCCGCGGATGTAGTCGGGTGCGCCCTTCGCATCTTTTCCGACGACGGTGAAGCCGACCTTGTGGCTGCCAAATGTTGCGAGGTAAGCCTGTGTTGCCATGCGCGCAACCATGTTGTGGTCGTACGAATAACTGAAGTGAAGGAAGGTCTGCGCCGGCTGGATGGACACCGCTTCGAGCAGCACGAAATGGTTGCTCGTGCCCAACGGCCCCTCCGCTGAACGCAACTCCACCGCGAAATAGTCCGGCGTGGCCGCGTTGACGCGAAACTCCAGCGGAAGCACAAAGGCATCTTCCACAGGCTGGTCGTAGTTCCGCACCACGCTGAGCGACAGCTTGTGCTGCCCGCCATCCGACTTGGACAGCACGCACTGCCGGTTGTCGATGTGCAGCAGCATCATGTCGCACCAGTTCGCCGGGACCGACAAGGCTTCGACGACGTCGTCGAGCGAGTGGTTGATGACGGCGTAGACGTCGCCACGCAAGCCGTCGGCCAACTCGGCGGAATCCACGAGGATGGGGCGGCCGAAGGGGTTGTTCGCCAGCTTGGCCTGCATCGCCTTGTGTTGCTTGAGCAGCGCTTCGGCCTTGGGGCTTGGCGCGCTCAGGACGGCCGTGCTCGCGGCGGCCAGGCACAGCGTGAACAGCCAACGCAACCACACAAGACGCGATTGCGGAGGCCGGCGTGTCACGTGTGCTCGCGGAGTGGCTATGTACCTATCGCGCCTTGCGCACCGACGGCTTGGCGCTGGGCCTCGGACGTGCGGCGGGTCCCGACCCGTTGTCGCGCGGCGGCAGGCCGGTGTGCTGCGTCAGCAGGCGGCCTTTGGTGACAGGCGTCGAGCGCACGGTCTCGGCCGCAGCGCTGGAGTTCTTGCGGCGCGCGCTCTGGTAGCTGCCATCGGTCAGCGGCTGCCAGGTCGGGATCAGGTGGTGCTTGCCGTTGCCAATCAGGTCGGCGCGGCCCATGGCCTTGAGCGCTTCGCGCAGCAGCGGCCAGTTGTTGGCGTCGTGGTAGCGCAGGAAGGCCTTGTGCAGGCGCCGGCGCTTTTCGCCGCGCACGATGTCCACCGTCTCGCTGTCGCGCGTGATCTTGCGCAGCGGGTTCTTGTTCGTGTGGTACATCGCGGTCGCGGTCGCCATGGGCGAAGGATAGAAGGTTTGCACCTGGTCGGCACGGAAACCGTTCTTCTTCAGCCAGATGGCGAGGTTCATCATGTCTTCGTCGCTCGTGCCCGGATGCGCGGCGATGAAGTACGGAATGAGGTACTGCTTCTTGCCCGCCTCGGCCGAGTACTTCTCGAACATCTGCTTGAACTTGTCATAGCTGCCGATGCCCGGCTTCATCATCTTCGTGAGCGGCCCCTGCTCGGTGTGCTCGGGCGCGATCTTGAGGTAGCCGCCGACGTGATGCTGCACCAGTTCCTTCACGTACTCGGGCGATTGCACCGCCAGGTCGTAGCGCAGGCCGGAGCCGATCAGGATCTTCTTGACGCCCTTGAGGGCACGTGCCCGGCGGTAGATCTTGATGAGCGGATCGTGGTTGGTGTTGAGGTTCGGGCAGATGCCCGGGTACACGCAACTGGGCTTGCGGCAGGCCGACTCGATGGCGGGCGACTTGCAGCCGATGCGGTACATGTTGGCCGTCGGGCCGCCGAGGTCGGAGATGGTGCCGGTGAAGCCCTTGACCGAATCGCGGATCGCCTCGACCTCCTTGATGATCGAATCCTCGGAGCGGCTCTGGATGATGCGGCCTTCGTGCTCGGTGATGGAGCAGAAGGTGCAGCCGCCAAAGCAGCCGCGCATGATGTTCACGCTGAAGCGGATCATTTCCCACGCGGGGATCTTGGTCGCGTGGTCGTGGCTGCCGTTCTCGTCGGCGTAGCGGGGATGCGGGCTGCGGGCGT
The DNA here is from genome assembly GCF_030317105.1 of Variovorax brevis. Lineage (GTDB taxonomy): Bacteria > Pseudomonadota > Gammaproteobacteria > Burkholderiales > Burkholderiaceae_C > Variovorax > Variovorax brevis. The sequence goes on along the minus strand of NZ_JASZYG010000002.1, from coordinate 850,558 downwards.
AGGGCAGGTCGAACACGTAGTCCATCTCGGCCGTGGTCAGCGGGATGGGCGGCGGGTTGATCCAGACGTCGCGCGCGGTCGTGCCTTCGCCGTGGGCTTGCACCAGGGCGCGGGCGTTGCCGGGGTTGGTTTCAAGGTGCAGGACGCGGTTGGCGTGGGCGTAGAGCACGGGGTCGGACCGCACCTGCTCGTACGAGGGCAGGCGGATCACCGAGCGGTCACGCGGCGGGACCTTGATGCGCGCGTCGGCCGTTGTTGCGCCGACTGCCTTGGGTGCTGCCCCCTCTGCCTGGGCTGCTGCCCCCTCTGCCTGGGCTGTCGCCCCCTCTCCCGCAAGCGGGAGAGGGTTGGGGTGAGGGCTCCGCGCCTTCAAATTGGGATTCGGCACGAATATCAGAGGCTGCGTGCCCTCACCCCTGCCCTCTCCCGGAGGGAGAGGGAGTGAAGACCGGGACTCGGCGGCCTTGGCGACGGCTTCCGCTTCCTCTTCCTTCGCACACGTCGCGCCATTCGCCTTCGCCTGGTCCGACACCATCAAATACGGATTCACATGCGCTTCGACGCGGCCCGGTTCATCCACGCTGGTCGAATTGATCTCGAACCAGGCCTCCGGCGTTTCTCGCCGCACGAATGCCGTGCCGCGAACGTCGGTGATCTGCTGGATCGGCTCGCGCGCCGCCAGGCGATGCGCCACTTCGACGATGGCCCGCTCGGCATTGCCGTACAGCAGCAGGTCGCACTTGGAATCGACCACGATCGAACGGCGGACCTTGTCCTGCCAGTAGTCGTAGTGCGCGATGCGGCGCAGCGAGCCTTCGATGCCGCCGAGCACGATGGGCACGTCGCTCCACGCTTCGCGGCAACGCTGCGAATAAACGATGGCCGCACGGTCGGGCCGCTTGCCGCCGACGTCGCCGGGCGTGTACGCGTCGTCGCTGCGGATCTTCCGGTCCGCGGTGTAGCGGTTGATCATCGAATCCATGTTGCCCGACGTCACGCCGAAGAACAGGTTCGGCTTGCCCAGCACCTTGAAGGGATCGGCACTCTGCCAGTCGGGCTGCGCAATGATGCCGACCCGAAAGCCTTGCGCCTCCAGCATGCGGCCGATGACGGCCATGCCGAAGCTGGGATGGTCGACGTAGGCGTCGCCGGTGACCACGATGATGTCGCAGCTGTCCCAGCCGAGGGTTTCCATCTCCTTGCGCGAGGTCGGAAGGAATTTGGCCGTGCCGAAGCGAGCCGCCCAGTACTTGCGGTAGCTGGTCAGCGGCTTGGCAGCGCGATGAAAAAAGGAGACGTCGACAGGGGCGTTCATTGAATTGCGAGGGTTGGCGCAATGCAACGCCATGTGGGCCCACAACGGGCAACCGGGCATTTTAGGGTTTTACCGGAGTCCTGTCATGTTTGCGGGCTCTCCGGTGGCGGGCGGTGCCCATCCGTTTTACTTGCGTGCGGGTGGTTCGCGGTCTGCACGAACGACCCCGTGTAGCAAACCGGCGGTTGACGTTGGCAAGCCAATTCGTCCAATTACTTGCCTTAGTCAATCAATTTGCTTGACAATAGCATGCATGAGCATTGCCCCACCCCTGCCAGATGCCGCCGCCGTGAAGGCCGTGCGGCAGTTCAATCGCTTCTATACCCGCCAGATCGGCGCACTCGACCCCTATCTGGGCAGCGACCTGTCGCTCACCGAAGTGCGTGTGCTTTACGAACTGGCGCATCGCGCGGAACCCGTCGCCAGCGAGATCGCGAAAGACCTCGGACTCGATGGCGGCTACATGAGCCGCATCCTGCGCCGCTTCGAATCCTCCGGCTGGATCACGCGCGCCGCCCGCGCGACCGACGGCCGCCAGAGCGTGGTCACATTGACGCCGGCCGGACGCGCGGTTTTCGAACCGCTGCAGCAGCAATCGCGCGATGAGGCTTCGGCACTGCTCGCACGCCTGTCCGTCGCCGATCGGCACCGCTTGGTGGAGGCGATGCAAACGGTGCAATCGCTGCTCGACGCCGCGCCGTCCGACAAGGCGCGCACCCGCACCGTGGTGCTGCGCGATCCCGCGCCCGGCGACATCGGCTGGGTCGTGCAGCAGCACGGCGAGATCTACGCACGCGAGTACGGCTGGAACAGCGAGTTCGAAGCGCTGGTCGCCGACATCGCGGCCAAATTCATGCGCGACTTCCAGCCCGCGTGGGAGAAATGCTGGGTGGCTGAACTGGACGGCGAACGGGTCGGCGCCGTGTTCCTGGTGCGCAAGTCGGCCGGCATCGCGCAATTGCGCATGCTCTTGCTCACGCCGGCCGCCCGCGGCATGGGCCTGGGCGCTCGCCTGACCGACGAATGCATCGCCTTCGCGCGCAGCAAGGGCTACAAGAAGATCATGCTCTGGACCAACAGTTGCCTGGCCGCCGCACGCGGCATCTATGCGGCGCGCGGGTTCAAGCTCGACAAGTCCGAGCCCTACGAGGGATTCGGCCAGAAGTTGGTGGGCGAAACTTGGTCGCTCAAGCTTTAGCCTTGTTCCCTGCCGCGACCACGGCCCGCGCCGTCGATGTCGGATCGCCCATCGGATGCCGAACACGCCCAATGCCCGCCTCACTCAGGTCGTAAGTCGTCACACCGTGGATCGGCACGTTGCCCTTGAGCCGGTCGGGGTGCGCCATCGTCGCGCGCAAGTCCCGAACACCCGCCTCCCAATGCTCTTCGACGGCGGCGCGTGAGAACTCATAGTCTTTCGATTCCAGCTCGTAGGGCTTGTCGCGATAAATGAGGTGGAAGATATCGATCGGTTGGTGCGTCAGGTGCGCCTGCACCTGCGCCACGCTGGCGTCGTTGCGCAGAGCGGCGGGCAGCTTGGCGATGAGATCGGCAAGGGCCTGCTGCAGGTTCAGGTTGGCGGCCAGCGCGTCGGTGTTCATGCGCGTCCGGCTTGAATAGGTGATGTCTTTCTGGCGCTCCAGCACTTCACCGAGCGTCGTGGGCATGAGGCCCTTCGCGCTGAAGAGGTCGACCTGCAACACCACCAGTGCCTCGGTGCGCGGTTGCTTGTCCAGCACGTATTGCAGCGGCGTGTTCGAGACGATGCCGCCGTCCCAATAGTCTTCGCCCTCGATGCTCACGGCCGGCAGGCCCGGCGGCAAGGCGCCCGACGCCATGATGTGTTCGGGCCCGAGCTTCTGCTGCGTGTTGTCGAAGTAGACCGAGTTGCCAGTGCGGACGTTGACGGCGCCGACACTCACGCGCGTCACGCCGTTGTTGAGCCGATCGAAATCGACCAGTCGCTCCAGCGTTTGCCGAAGCGGCGCGCTGTCGTACACGCTGGACACGTGCGCGGCCACACCGAGCAGCAACTCCGGCGTGGGCCGCGGCTTGAAGAATCCGGGGATGCCAAAGAGCGAGGTCATGGTGGCGCTCCACTGGTTGAGCGCGGCGCGGTCACCCATCCACGTCGGCACGCGTTGCGCAATGCCGGAAGAAACCAGGTTCCAGAATTCGCGGAGCCGTTCGACCCGCTTGTCCGGCGCATTGCCGGCGATCAGTGCAGCGTTGATGGCACCGATCGAAACGCCAGCCACCCATTGCGGGGGCTTTTGCGTTTCACACCAGGCGGCGTAGACACCTGCTTGATAAGCCCCGAGCGCCCCGCCACCTTGCAGGACCAGGGCCTTGTCCGCGGCGCGCATGGCAGCGCGCCGCGCGGAATCGATGCCACTTTCAGATCGAGTCGTCTTGGTCATGACGTCCATTGGACATCATGACCGGCCCGATCCGCTTGAAGCCTTCGATCAGTCGTTGTCGGACAGGAAAGCGCGGTAGATGATCGCGCCGAGGATGGCGCCCACGATCGGGGCCACCCAGAACAACCACAGTTGACCCATCGCTTCAGGGTTCGTGGCGAACAGTGCGGGACCCGTGCTGCGAGCCGGATTCACGGAGGTGTTGGTGACCGGAATGGAGACCAGGTGGATCAGCGTCAGGCACAGGCCGATGGCCAGCCCACCGAAGCCGCCCGCTGCGCGCTTGGCCGTGGAACCGAGGATCACGATGATGAAGACGGCCGTCAGGACGATTTCGGTGATCAGTGCAGCCTTCATGCTGAACTTGCCGGGCGAGAACGCGTCGTAGCCGTTGGTCGCGAAGCCGCCGATTTCAGCGCCGGGCTTGCCCGTCGCGATCAGGTAGAGCACGCCGGCAGCAGCCATGGCACCCAGGACCTGCGACACCACATAACCTGGAAGCTCGGCAGCCCTGAAGCGGCCACCCAACATGAGCCCCACAGACACCGCGGGGTTGAAGTGGCCACCCGAGATGGGGCCGAAAGCGTAGGCGCCCGTCACGACCGTGAGACCGAAAGCGAGCGACACGCCGGCAAAGCCGATGCCCAACTCCGGAAAGGCCGCGGCAAGTACCGCGCTACCGCAGCCACCAAAGGTGAGCCAGAACGTACCGAGAAACTCGGCAGACAGTTTTTTCAAAGTGCTATTCATTTCCCTGAACCATGTTTTATGTGAGTCAAAAATCCGCTTGACGATTTCAAGCGGCCGCGCATTCTAGGAAGACTTTTCGAAGGAGATTCGCTCGCAAATGTCACCCGTTGGGGCCCGAGCGCGGAGGGGTTCACGGAAGCCATGGCTTTCGATTTGCGCCCCGCAGAAGGGCGGAAGTCGCACGCAAGAAATTTCCATCGATCCGATAATGGCGCCAATGCATTCGGCCCCTTCCGGCGCAACGCCGCCCATCGACCACCCCCGACCCGAATCCCCGCGCGACCTGTTTGTTTCATTCACCTGGCTTGCCTTGCAGGGCTTTGGCGGCGTGCTCGCGGTCGTGCAGCGCGAGATGGTCGAAAAGAAGCGCTGGCTCACGCCAGACGAATTTCTTGAAGACTGGGCCGTGGCACAGGTGCTGCCCGGCCCCAACGTGATCAACCTCGCGCTGATGCTGGGGGACCGCTATTTCGGCCTGCGTGGCGCGATCGCGGCGGTCGGCGGAATGCTCGCCGTGCCGCTGGTCGTCATCCTCGTGCTGGCGTTGGTGTACGCACAGTACGCGGGGCATCCGCAAGTGGCAGGGGCTCTGCGCGGCATGGGCGCCGTGGCCGGCGGGCTGATTGCGGCAACGGGCATCAAACTGATTCCCCAACTGGCCCGGCATCCACTGGGATTGCGCACCTGCCTTGTCTTCATGGCACTGGTGTTCTCCGTGATTGCCTTCCTGCATTGGCCACTGGTCTGGGTGCTGGTTGCGTTTGGCGGTGTGTCCTGCGTCTGGACCTGGCGAAAGATTGCGCCATGAGCATCACGCTGCACTGGTCCGACTGGCTGGGCCTCTTTGGCCAGTACATGTTTCTTTCGCTGCTTTCCATCAGCGGCGCAATCACGACGGTGCCTGACATGCACCGCTATCTGGTGGCCCAGCATGGATGGCTGACGGATGCGCAGTTCAGCTCTTCCGTCGCCATCGCGCAGGCAGCGCCCGGACCCAACGTTCTCTTCGTCGCGCTGATGGGCTGGAACGTGGGCATCAATGCCGGTGGCGGCGTGGCGGCGGGCATGAGCGCCTGGCCCCTGGGGCTGTTCGGCCTCGCCGTGACCATGTTCGGCATCATGCTGCCGAGCACCACCCTCACTTACGTCGCCACGCGCTGGGGCCACCGCAACCGCGACCGGCGCGGCGTGCGTGCCTTCAAGCAAGGCATGGCGCCGATCGTGATCGGGCTGCTGGTTGCCACGGGCTGGGTGCTCGCCACGGGCAACCACGACGCGGGTGCGCCCGCATGGCATCTGTGGCTGCTGACGGCCGTGTCGGCTTTCATCGTCTGGCGCACGCGCGTGCACCTTTTGTGGCTGCTGGGGGCAGGCGCCCTGCTCGGCGCGCTCGGCATCGTCTGAATTTCAACTTGCGAGGAAACTTTCCATGAACCTTCGTCCCCTTGGCCGCTCCGGCCTTCAAGTGTCTCCCCTGGCCTTCGGTGGCAACGTGTTCGGCTGGACGGTGGACGAGGCGATGTCGTTCCGCCTGCTCGACGCGTGGCTCGATGCGGGGTTCAACTTCGTCGACACGGCCGACGTCTATTCCAGCTGGGTTCCGGGCCACGTCGGTGGCGAGTCGGAAACGATCATCGGCAAGTGGCTGCGCCAGACCGGCAAACGCAACCGCGTGGTGCTGGCCACGAAGGTCGGCAAGCCGATGGGCGAGAAGAAAGTCGGCCTGTCACCCGCCTACATCCGCGAAGCGGTGGACGCGTCGCTGCGCCGGCTCAAGACGGACCACATCGACCTCTATCAATCGCACGACGATGACGCCGACACACCGCTGGAGGACACGCTCGGCGCATTTGCGGAACTCATCAAGGTCGGCAAGGTGCGTGCCATCGGCGCGTCCAACTACAGCGCGCCACGCCTGGCCGAAGCGCTCGACGTGGCCGAGCGCGCCGGCCTGCCGCGCTATGAAAGCCTGCAGCCCCTCTACAACCTCTATGACCGCGCCGTGTTCGAGGACGAACTCGAGCCGCTGTGCGTGAAGCGCGGCGTCGGCGTGATCAACTTCTATGCGCTCGCCGCAGGTTTCCTGACCGGCAAGTACCGCACCGAAGCGGACGCCAGCAAGAGCGCCCGCGGCGCGAACACGACGAAGAAGTACCTCAACCCGCGCGGGCTGAGGATCCTCGATGCACTGGACAAGGCGGCACGGCAATACGGCTTCGCGCCCGGCCAGATCGCCATCGCATGGCAGATCGCGCGGCCTTCGATTACGGCGCCCATTGCCAGCGCCACCTCGATTGCGCAGTTGAACGAACTCACCGCCGCCGCGCAGCTGAACCTCGACGCGGGAACCATCGCCGCGCTCGACGCGGCCAGCGCCGAGACGAAGTAGGCAACGGCACCATGTCGACCAGCGCATTCGATCCCCTCGCCGCTCCTGGCCTGGAGCACTTTGCCGACCTGCAGGTTGACGTGGCAGCGCCGCAGGTGCTGGGTCGATCCACGCGGGGGCTGCGGCGCGTGGTGCCCATCCTCGGCGGCAGCGCGCAAGGGCATGGCTGGACGGCGCGCGTCTTGCCGGGGGGAAGCGACTTCCAGCTCATCGTGAGCGACACGTTGTCCGAACTCGACGCCCGATACGGGCTGGAAACCGATGCTGGCGATCTGATCTTTGTGCAGAACCGGGCCGTGCGCGCCGCGCCCGCGCAGGTCATGGCCAGGCTGCTGCGCGGCGAGGCGGTGGACCCCGCCAGCATCTACTTCCGTTGCAGTCCGAGCTTCGAGACCTCATCCGAGTCCTTGCGCTGGATTTGCGAGCGCATGTTCGTCGGGGTCGGCGTGCGCCATCCGGCGCAGGTGGTGATGCGCTTCTTTACGCTGCTTTGACGGACGTGCGCTGACGCAGCGCTTCGTACAGGCACACGCCGCTGGCCACGGAAACGTTCAGGCTCTCCACCGCGCCCGCCATCGGAATGCTGATGAGTTCGTCGCAGCTCTTGCGCGTGAGCTGGCGCATGCCCGCGCCTTCCGCGCCCAGCACAAGGGCGACCGGGCGCTTGAGGTCACTTTGATACAGCGTGCCCGGCGCGTCGTCACTGGTGCCGACGCACCAGATGTTGCGCTCCTTGAGTTCGCCCAGGGTGCGCGCAAGGTTGGTCACCATGAAGTACGGCACCGTCTCGGCCGCACCGCTGGCGACCTTCGCCACTGTGGCGTTGATGCCGGCAGCGTGGTCCTTGGGGGCGATGACCGCATGCGCGCCGGCACCGTCGGCCACGCGCAGGCAGGCGCCCAAGTTGTGTGGATCGGTAACGCCGTCGAGAACCAGCAACAGCGGCACGGTGCCCGCCGCTTCCAGCGTCTCGAGCAACTCGTCCAGCGAATGAGTCTGCGGGATCGGCTCCACGCGGGCCGCGACGCCCTGGTGTCCGTGGCTGCCGCTGAGCTTGGACAGGCGCGCACCGTCGGCTTCGATGAGGCGAACACCGGCGTCTTGCGCCTTCGCCACGAACTGCTTCATTCGCGCATCGCGGCGGCTGGCGTCGAAGAGCACTTCGATCACCGATTTGGGTGCGGTCTTGATGCGCACACCCACGGCATGAAAGCCGAAGATCACTTTGGGGGAAGACATCCAGCGATTATCGAGCCTCGCCCGACACGGCCGGACTTGCGGCAACTCTGCCTTCCTCCTTCCCCTCCCGGGGGAAGGTCGGGATGGGGGCACCGCGCGCCTCCTGCGCACGGCCTTCACCCTTCCCTCAGACGCCGATCTCGTCCCCCGCCTTGACGCGCCCCGCCTCGATCGTGATGCGGTGCTCACAGCGATCCGCAATGCCGCGGTCGTGCGTCACCAGCACGAGCGTGGTGCCCAGTTCGCGGTTGAGGTCGAACATGAGCCGCATGACCTGCTCGCCGGTCGCGAAGTCAAGGCTCCCCGTGGGCTCGTCGGCGAGCAACAGTGCGGGCTGCACGACGAAGGCACGGGCCAGCGCCACGCGCTGCTGTTCGCCACCCGAAAGCACCTTGGGGTAATGGCCCAGCCGCTGGCCCAGGCCCACGCGCGAGAGCATCTCCGCGGCGGCCTTGCGCGCGTCCTTGCGGTTGGCCAGTTCCAGCGGAAGCATCACGTTCTCGAGCGCCGTGAGATTGCCCAGCAACTGGAAGCTCTGGAACACGAAGCCGACCTTCTGCGCCCGCAAGGCGGCCCGCTCGTCCTCGTCGATCGCAAAGATGTCCTGGCCCGCCAGCCGGACGGTGCCGCGCGTGGGCGTGTCCAGCCCGGCGATGATCGACAGCAGCGTGCTCTTGCCCGATCCCGAGGCGCCCACGATGGCGGCCGTTTGCCGCGCGCCCAGCGTGAAGTCAATGTCCTGCAGAATGTCCAGTGTGCCGGTCGAGTCCGAGACGGACTTGAACACGTGCTCGACGGCAACAATTGCTTGGGACTGACCTACAGAAGGGTTTTGGGACATGAATGGCTTTGGCGTGGTGAATCGCCGTGACTTTATCTTGGCCGGCACGCTCGCCGGCACGGCAGGGTACTGGGCGAGTGCGCAAGCCCAGACGGGCAGCGGCAAGCGCGCGGTCATCCTGGTGGTTGGCGACTCGCTCAGCGCCGAGTATGGCCTCAAGCGCGGCGACGGCTGGGTGCCCCTGATGCAAAGGCGCATCGCGGAACAGAAGATTCCCGCGACGGTCGTCAATGCCAGTATCAGCGGCGACACCAGTTCGGGGGGCCGTGCCCGGTTGGGCGCGCTGCTCGCGCAGGAAAAGCCGACCCACGTGGTGCTCGAACTCGGCGCCAATGACGCGCTGCGCGGCCTTCCGCTGCAAGGCACGCAGGAGAACCTCACGCAGATGACGCGTGCAGCACAGGCGGCCGGTGCCAAGGTGCTGATCGTCGGCATCCAGGTGCCGCCGAACTATGGCTCCGACTACACGCGCCGCTTCGAGGCGATGTTCGCCCAGGTCGCGTCCAGCACCAAGGCGGCGCTCGTGCCCTTCCTGCTGAAGGGCGTTGCGGACGCGCCGGACGCGGCGAGCCTCTTCCAGGCCGATCGCATCCACCCCACGGCCGCCGCGCAGGCACGGATGCTCGACAACGTCTGGCCGGAGTTGCAAAAGCTGCTCAAGTAAGGCGCTGCGCCAAAGAAAAAAGCCACCGTCCGAGTCCATCGGACAGTGGCTTGCTTTCTTTTTGCGAGGGATTGCGCTCAGCCGCTCTTGGTGGGCAGTTCGGGTGCGATGGGCGGATCGTGTTCAAGCGAGGCCACATCGGTTTCCGGATCTCCCGGCTCCAGTCCATCGCCACCCGGATTGAGTTTGCGGTCGGCCTTGGCCCGGAGCTTTTCTTCCTTCTTCTTCTTCTTGGCAAGCTCCTTTTGGCGCTTTTCATAACCGTAGTTCGGTGTTGCCACTGTTTCTCCTTGAACAGTCCCGTCAATGTGACGGCGATGGGTCGAATGTACGCGATAACCCGGGCCTTTCAGAGCGCAGCCAGCGCGCGTTCGAGGTCCGCCTGCAGGTCTTCGACCGCCTCCAGTCCGACCGAAAAGCGCACCAGCGTGCCCTTGTGCGGCCAGCGCGCCACCTTGGCATCGCGCATCAATCCGATGTCATAAGGCACGACGAGGCTGATGGGGCCGCCCCATGAGTAACCGAGCCGAAAAAGTTGCAAGGCATCGCAGAATCGATCGACCTGCGCGGTGCTGTAGCGCTCATCGAAGACCACCGAGAAAAGGCCGGCCGCGAGGTCGGTGCCACCGCAAAGCGCACGCCAGTTTTCATGGCCGGGTGAGCCTTCGATGGCCGGATGCAGGACCTGCGCGATTTCCTCGCGGTTGGCGAGCCAGCGCGCGAGCACCCGCGCCGACTGGTCGTGTGCACGGTAGCGCAGCGCCATGCTGGGCAAGGAACGCATCACCACCTGGACGTCGTCCACGCCGATGCCGAAACCGATGCGCATGTGCGTGAGCTTGAGCTTGATGTGCAGCGCCGGGTCGCGGGAGACCACACTGCCCATGAGCACGTCGCCGCCGCCGCTGGGGTACTTGGTGAGGGCATGCACCGAGACGTCCACCCCCTCGCCGTCGCCTTCGAGGTCGAAGGGATTGAAGGCCAGGCCCGCGCCCCAGGTGTTGTCCAGCGCGCTGAACACGCCGGCGTCGCGGCACAGGCGCGCGAGCGCGGGCAGGTCGGGGAACTCCATCGTCACGGAGCCTGCCGCCTCGAGCCACACGAGCCGCGTGCGTTCGGAAAGCTTGGCAGCCAGGTCCTGTGGATTCATCGCGTCGTAGAGCCGGTGCGTGATGCCGAAGTTGGCCAGCTCGCCGGCCGCCAGCGCCTTGTTGGGGCCGTAGGCGTTGTCGGGAATCAGCACTTCGTCGCCCGTCTTGAGCAAGGCAAAGCACACCAGCGAAATCGCCGCCAGTCCGCTTGGCACCAGCAAGCATTCGCTGCCGCCCTCCAGCGCCGCCAGCCGCTCCTCCAGCGTGAAGGTGGTGGGCGTGCCGTGCAGGCCGTAGGTGTAGCCGACCTTCGTCTTCCAGTCCCGCGCGCGCATGGCGGCCACGTCCTTGAAGAAGACCGTGGAGGCCTTGTAGACCCCCGGCTGGGGTGCCTGGAAGTGCTCAGGCGGCTTGTAGGGATGGTGAATCAGGTCGGTCGATGGCTTGCTCATGATGCGATGCTATCGCGGCCCGCGGGATCACAATGCGGGGATGCGACAAGACGACCTGTCTGTCTTGCGTCCACCGACGCTGTTGACGCGTGCGCCCTCGCCGCTTCTGCGGCCCTACGTTCAGCAGATGTGGGCGAGTGCGCCCGCCGGCGGGCAGCCGGCCACACCCGTCGCACGAGAACATGTGCTGCCCACGGGCTACATGCACCTGGTCTTTCGGCTGTCCGGCCCGCCCTTGCGCGTGTTCGCGAGCGCGACCGACGACGGGGGCGAAAGCATTGGCTACGCCATCGTCGGCGGTGCCCGCTCGGCCTTCTATGTGCGAGACGTGTCGCAACCGGCGTGCTCGGTCGGTGCACAGCTTCGGCCCGGTGCAGCACTGGCGCTGCTGGGCGCACCCGAGGACGTGCTGGCCGGCCGCCACACACCCCTTGAATTGCTCTGGGGACGCCGTGCCGGCTTCGCTCTCGAGCGCCTGCACGCCGCAGGAGGACTCGCCGATCAGCTCGATGTGCTGGAAGCCCTGCTGACCGAGGCGCTCGCCTCCCGCATCCACGGCTTGCATCCGGCCATCGCACAGGCCTTGCAGGCGTTGACGTGGGGCGACGCCGGCATTGGCGAACTCGCGGCGCGCAGCGGCTACAGCCATCGGCGTTTCATCACCCTCTTTCGCGGGGCGACCGGCCTCACGCCCAAGGCGTATGCGCGCGTGCGGCGGCTGGATCGGGTGCTCGATCTTGCCGGCAGCGATCCTCTGCGCAGCTGGGCCGACATCGCCGCGGAGGCGGGATTCAGCGACCAGTCGCACCTGACGCGCGAGTTCGGCGAGTTGGCGGGCATGGCGCCGCAGGCCTGGCGACGTGCGGCACCGACGTCGGCGCGCCACGTGCCGCGCTGAAGACGCACTTCAATTTCCTTCAAGACATGCGCCGCGCGGCGGCAGAAAATTGGCGCCTGTCCGTCTTCTTCTTTGAAATGAGGCAACCGCATGGCCACCCGTGAAATGTTCCCCTACATCTGCGTGCACGACGCCAACGCCGCCGTCGATTTCTACACGCGCGTCTTCGGCATGACGGAGAAGTTCCGGCTCACCGAGCCGGGCGGCCGCGTCGGCCACGTCGAGATGGATTTCGGCGGCGCGACCCTGATGATCAGCGAGGAATTTGCGGAGTACGGCATTCGCAGTCCGAAGTCGATCGGCGCGACGCCCGTCACCATTCACCTGCATGTGGACGACGCCGACGCGGTGGTCGCAAAGGCGCTGGAGGCCGGTGCGACGATCCACATGCCGCTGGCGGACCAGTTCTATGGCGAGCGCTCAGGCAGCTTCTTCGACCCCTTCGGCCATCGCTGGAACATCGGTCATCACATCGAGGATGTGTCGACCGATGAAATGCAAAAGCGCTATGACGCCGATCCGGGCTGTTCAGATCAGCCCAAGTAGTCAGGTCAGACTGACCACTTCTCGATCAACTTTTCAGCGCCGAGCGAGTCGTACCCCTCGAAGGGCTGGTGGATCCACGGGTTGGTTGCCAGGAATTCCACCGAGTAGTCCGGCTCGAAGGTCGACAGCGCCTTCGTCCAGATCACCGCGCTGCGCAGTTCGGTGATGGGCGTGTACTTGTTGCGCAGCATGTCGACCACGGCGTGCAACGTGTGGCCCGAATCGGCCAGGTCGTCGACCAGCAGCACCTTGCCGGCAATCTCGCCCTTGGGCGTGGTGATGTAGCGGGCGATGTCGAGGTGGCCCTGGATCGTGCCGGCGTCGGCGCGGTAGGAACTGGTCGACATGATGGCCAGCGGCTTGTTGAAGATGCGCGAGAGCACGTCACCCGGACGCATGCCGCCGCGCGCAAGGCACAGGATCGTGTCGAACTCCCAGCCCGACTGATGGACCTTGATGGCCAGCTTTTCGATCAGGTTGTGGTACTCGTCGTAACTGACGTACAGGTGCTTGCCGTCTTCGGTCAACATTTTTGCTTGGCTCCAGGTGTAGTTCTGCGCGGGCGTGGGGATGGGAAAAAAGCGGGCGACGGGATCATTCCGCCAGATAGGGGTGGCGCATCATGATCGTGTGGTCGCGATCCGGGCTGGTGGACACCATGTGGATGGGCACGCCAGTGACCTGTTCAATGCGCTGCAGGTACAGGCGCGCGTTGACGGGCAGCTTGTCGTACTGCGTGACGCCCACGGTGCTTTCCGACCAGCCTTCGAGCTTCTCGTAGACCGGCGTGCAGCGCTCGATCTCGTCCGCGCCCATCGGCAGGATGTCGGTGTATTCGCCGTCAAGCATGTAGCCGGTGCACAGCTCAAGCTCCTTGATGCCGTCGAGCACGTCCAGCTTGGTGATGCACAGGCCCGACAGGCCGTTGACCTGCGCCGAGCGCTTGAGCAATGCCGCGTCGAACCAGCCGCAACGGCGGCTGCGACCGGTCGTCACGCCCTTTTCGGCGCCCACGGTGCTCAGGTGATAGCCGACGGTACCGGGCGTCGCCCAGTCGAGTTCCGTCGGGAATGGGCCGCCACCGACGCGCGTGCAGTACGCCTTCGTGATGCCCAGGATGTAGTGCAGCATGCCCGGGCCCACGCCCGAACCCGCCGCCGCATTGCCCGCAACGCAGTTGCTGGAGGTCACGTAGGGATAGGTGCCGTGGTCCACGTCGAGCAGCGTGCCTTGCGCGCCTTCGAACAGCAGGTTGGCGCCGTGACGATTGGCTTCGTTCAGCTCGCGCGAAACGTCGGCCATCATCGGCTTGAGCAGCTCGGCATGGCGCATGGCCTCTTCGAAGACCGTGTCGAAATCGACCGGCTTGGCGCCCAGCACTTCGACCAGCACGTGGTTGTGCAGGTCCAGGCAAACGCGCAGCTTGGCGGCAAAGCGCTCGGGGTGCTTCAGGTCCTGCACGCGCAGGGCACGGCGGGCGATCTTGTCTTCGTAGGCGGGGCCAATGCCGCGGCCGGTGGTGCCGATCTTCTCGATGCCGCCCTTTTCGCGATACGCCTCGCGCGCAATGTCGAGCGCCGCGTGGAACGGCAGGATCAGCGGGCACGCCTCGCTGATGCGAAGGCGCGAGCGCACTTCGACGCCAGCCTTCTCCAGCCCTTCGATTTCCTCGAACAGCTTGGCCGCCGAGAGCACGACGCCATTGCCGATGTAGCACTTGACGCCCGGACGCATGATGCCGCTGGGGATCAGGTGCAGCGCCGTCTTCACGCCGTTGATGACCAAAGTGTGGCCCGCGTTGTGGCCGCCCTGGAAGCGGACCACGCCCTGGGCGCTTTCCGTCAGCCAGTCAACCAGCTTGCCCTTGCCTTCGTCGCCCCACTGGGTCCCGACGACGACCACGTTTCTTCCAGTGGTTACGCTCATAGTTGTTCCAATTGATCAGATAGGTTTCACGCTCCATTGGCCGGCCTGCTCGACGAGCTCGCGGTCGCAATGGAATTCATCGATTTCGCTGTCGTGGCCCGGCAGCACGCAGACCACGGTTTCGCCCTGGCCGCGGAGTTTGGCGATGGCCGAACGCAGCCCCGCCGCATCGCGCCATGGTGCACGGATGGCGGCGCGCAGCGGACGCGCCGGCAGCACGCCGACCAGTTCGCGCACGTCCAGGCTGAAGCCGACCGCCGGACGGTTGCGCCCGAACACGGCGCCGACCTCGTCATAGCGGCCGCCGCGCACCAGCGCATCGGCAGCGCCTTCGACGTAGATGCCGAAGCGCATGCCGCTGTAGTAGGCGTAGCCGCGCAGGTCGGCCAGGTCGAAGCTCACGCGTGCGCCTTCGAGATGCCTGGCGAGCATCCGCAGGTCAGCGAGGGCAGGCAGCACGCCATCGACACCGGCGAGCGCCTGTTGCGCCTCGTCGAGCACCGATACGTCGCCGAACAGCTGCACGAGCGCGAGCAAGCCTTCGCGCGAATCCGATGGAAAGCCGTGCGTGATGCTGCGCAGCTCGCTCGCGTCCTTGGCGGCCAGCGCCGCATGCACGCGGCCAATGACGTCGGCATCCTTCGTCGCACCGGCGAGCAAGGCGCTCACGATGCGCGCATCGGCCATGTCGACGATGGCGCCTTCGCCGATGCCGGCGGCAGCGAGGCAATCCTGCGCAAGGCGCAAGACTTCGATGTCGGCCTCCAGGCCGGCATGGCCGTAGATCTCGGCGCCGAATTGCAGCGGCTCGCGCGTGGCGTGCGGGCGGTCGGGGCGCGTATGCACCACCGGGCCGCAATAGCACAGGCGTGCAACGCCCTGGCGGTTGAGCAGGTGCGCATCGATGCGGGCCACTTGCGGCGTGGTGTCGGCGCGCAGCCCCAGCGTGCGGCCGGAGAGCTGGTCGACCAGCTTGAAGGTCTGGAGATCGAGTGCTTCGCCGGTGCCCGACAGAAGCGATTCCAGATGCTCCAGCATCGGCGGCATCACCAGTTCGTAGCCGTAGCCGCGAGCCGTATCGAGCAAATGACGTCGGAGTTCTTCGATGTGGCGCGCCTCGGAAGGCAGCACATCGGCAATGTGATCCGGGAGAACCCAGGCAGACATGGGAGGCGAGGAACGAATGTCCCGGGGGATATAAAACGTGGATTTTACAGGCCCGCGCGAGGCCTTCTGCCGGTCAACCCGGCGGATCACTGCTTCAGCGCTCCACCTTGCTTCGCGCGACACGAAGTGCGCGCGGCCTGAAGGCGAGCCCGGTTAACTGGACAGCCAGAGCAGCAACAGGCCCACCCCGATGCTGCACAGGCCAAAGAAGCGCAACTGACCGTCGCGCAGTTGCATCAGTTGCGAGAATCCGCGCCGCCAGTTCCGGGGCGAGAAGAATGGCAGCAGGCCTTCGATGACAAAGACCAGCGCCAACGCGCTCCAGAAGACATCGCCGTTCACGCTCGTGCCTGTCCCGTCAGCGGCGCGGAGGGGCGGCGGTGGTCGAACCCGAGCCGTGCATCGAGCGGAAGAAGTCCGACGATGAAGGATCGACGACCAGCACGTCGCTCTTCTTGTTGAAGCTCTGCCTGTAGGCGTCCAGGCTGCGATAGAACTGCGCAAACTGCGCATCGCGGCCGAAGGCCTCGCCGTAGGCGGCTGCGGCTTGCGCGTCGCCCGTGCCCTTGACGGTCTGCGCGTCGCGGTAGGCGTTGGCCACGATCACTTCACGCTGGCGGTCGGCGTCGGCGCGGATCTTTTCGCCTTCGGCAAAACCGGTCGAACGCAACTCGTTGGCCACGCGCTTGCGCTCTGCTTCCATGCGGCGGTACACCGACTCGGTGATGGCCTCGACATAGTCCACGCGCGTGATCCGCACGTCGATCACGTCAACGCCCCACGGCTTGGCGCCCTTGACCACGGCCAGCACTTCGCGCTGCACGTCGGCCATCAGGGCCTCGCGACGCACGGAGATCAGGTCGCGCACCGTGCGCTTGTTGATGTTCTCCTGGAAGGCATTGCGCACCACGCGATTGAGCTGGCTCGCGCCGGCGTTCTCGTCAAGCCCCACGTTCCGGATGTATTCCGTCGGGTTGATGATGCGCCAGCGTACATACCAGTCGATCACCACGCGCTGCTTTTCCGCCGTGAGCATCGGCTCGGTGTCGAGGCTGGCCAGCGTCAGCAGGCGCTTGTCGATGTACGAGACATTCTGGAACGGCGGCGGCAGCTTGAAGTTCAAGCCAGGCTCGGTGATGACTTCCTTGATCTGGCCCAGGGCGTAGACCACGCCGAACTGGCGCTGGTCGACCACGAAAAGCGTGGAACTCAGCAGCGCAAGCGCCACGAGGACGGAGGAAACGATGAATCCGATTCTGTTCATGTCGGTCTTTCCTCAGCGCACGTCGCGATCGCGCGAACGGCCATCGCGGCTGCGGGCGGGGTCACTGGTGCTGGGGACCACGATGGGCGGCGGCGTCGTGCCGGACGCGCTGGCGGTGGGGGCGTCGGGGGACGCCGCAGCGCCTTCCTTGGCCAGTTGCATCAGCTTGTCGACGGGGAGGTACAAGAGATTGGAGCCCTGTTTGGAGTCGATCAGCACCTTGGTGGTGTTGCTGTAGATCTGCTGCATGGCGTCGGTGTACATGCGGTCGCGTGTCACCTGTGGCGCCTTCTGGTATTCGGTGAGCACCTGGCCGAAGCGCTGCGCATCACCTTGCGCCTGGGCGACGATGCGCGCCTTGTAGGCCTCGGCTTCTTCCTTCAGCCGCGAAGCGGCACCCGTGGCGCGGGGCACGACGTCGTTGGCGTAGGCCTGGGCTTCGTTCTTGGCGCGTTCGCGCTCCTGTCCGGCCTTGAGCACATCGTCAAAGGCAGCCTGGACCTGCTCGGGCGGGCGAACACCGCCCTGCTGCAGGTTGATGCCCACGACTTCGACGCCCACCTTGTAGCGGTCGAGGATGGTTTGCATGAGCGCACGAACGCGCGGGGAGATCTGGTCGCGCTCCTCGGCCAGTGCGGCGTCCATCTTCATCTTGCCGATGACTTCGCGCACGGCCGTCTCGGCCACCTGGATCACCGTGTCGGCGGGCGCCTTGCTCTCGTAGAGCCAGTCGCGCGCATTGCTCAGCCGGTATTGCACGGCGAACTTGATCTCGACGATGTTCTCGTCTTCCGTCAGCATGGCCGACTCGCGCAGGCCCGTGGAACGCACGATGCTGTCGCGGCCTACGTCCGCCGAGCGGATCTGCGTGACGAACACCAGTTCATGGCGCTGGATCGGGTACGGCAAGCGCCAATTGAAGCCGGCGCCCACGGTCGTCTTGTAGCGCCCGAACTGCGTGATGACGGCCTGCTGGCCTTCCTGCACGATGAAAAAGCCGGTGCCCAGCCAGATGAGGAGCGCCACGACGGCGACCAGACCCAGGCCGAAGCCCGCGTTCTTCATGTCGGGCTTGAAGCCCCCACCATTGCCGCCGTTGGAGGGCGGCTGGTTGTTGCCGCCGCCGCGCCCGCCGAACAGGCCGCCCAACTTGCGGTTGAAGTCACGCCACAGTTCGTCCAGGTCAGGCGGCCCCTGGTTGGGACCCTGCCCTCGCGGCCGGTTGTTGCCCGGAGGCGGCGGGTCGGCATCGGGCCGATTTCCGGTTGGACGGTCGCCGTTGGACGACTGGTCGTCCCCACGGCCCCACCGTCCATCGTTCAGATTGAACATGCCGGGAATCCGTCTCCACAGTGGCTTTGCATTCATTCGGGTGGCTTTTCTTATCTCTGCTAGTGGCGCCGATTGTGCCCAATCACTGGGCCGCACTATCCAATTCAGCCGTGACCATCGGGGACATCGTCGCGTTCATTGCAACAGTTGCCCGACGCGACAGTTCGGCACGCAGGGCCGGCAAGCCTTCGCCACTGCGGGCACTGAGGAAGATGCGGCCAACCTGCGCGCCTTCAACCTCGACCTCGTCTTCGAGGCGCACAGGGCGCTGGGCTTCGTCGATGGCGTCGAGCTTGTTGAAGATCAGCAGTTGCGGAATGGTGTCGGCGCCGATCTCGCGCAGCACGTCCTGCACTTCGGCCATCTGCTCGGGGTGGTGCGGGTTGGAGGCGTCCACCACGTGCAGCAGCAGGTCAGCATCGACAGCCTCTTGCAGGGTCGCCTTGAAGGCGTCGACCAGTCCGTGCGGCAGGTCGCGGATGAAACCCACCGTGTCGGAAATGGACACCTGGCGCGCCGCGTCGCCGAGGTAGAGCTGGCGCGTGGTGGTGTCCAGCGTGGCGAAGAGCTTGTCCGCGGCATAGGCGCGGGCCTTGACCAGCGCGTTGAAGAGCGACGACTTGCCGGCGTTGGTATAGCCCACCAGTGAGATGTTGAAGGTGTCGCGCCGCTCGCGCCGGCGACGCTGCGTGCCGCGCTGGCGCTGCACTTTGGCCAGCCGCTCGCGGGTGCGCTTGATCGACTCGCCGATCATCCGGCGGTCCAGTTCGATCTGCGTTTCACCCGGACCGCCGCGCGTGCCGATACCGCCGCGCTGGCGCTCCAAATGGGACCAGCGGCGTACGAGGTGGGTGCTGAGGTATTGCAGGCGAGCCAGTTCCACCTGCAACTTGCCTTCATGGCTGCGCGCCCGCTGGGCGAAGATCTCGAGAATGAGGAAGGTGCGGTCGTAGACGGCAACCCCCATGGCGCGCTCGAGGTTGCGCTGCTGGGCAGGACTCAGCGCCTGGTCGAAGATGACTTCGCTCGCGCGATGCATCTCGGCCAGTTCGCGGATTTCATCGGCCTTGCCGCTGCCCACGAAGAGTGCGGCGTCGGGCGCCTTGCGCTTGCAACTGAGACGGGCAACGGGTTCGAGTCCGGCAGTCTGGGCGAGCAGGCCCAATTCTTCGAGCTCACCGTCGAAATGTGGGAGTCCAAAATCAACGCCGACAAGAATCGCGGCGCCGTCCTGGCGGGGAATGTGATCAGACAAGCGGGTTGTGACCGTTCAAAAAAGCGCGGCAGTGGTCGCTGCCGCGCTGTGTGTGCCGGTCAAGCGGCCGCGTCGTCGCTCTCGTTGGCCGAGAAGTTGACCGCGCGTCCCGGCACGATGGTGGAAATTGCGTGCTTGTAGACCATCTGCGTCACCGTGTTGCGAAGCAGAACAACGTATTGGTCGAAGGATTCGATCTGACCTTGAAGCTTGATGCCGTTGACCAGATAGATCGACACCGGTACGTGCTCACGACGCAGGGTGTTCAGGAATGGGTCTTGCAAAAGCTGCCCTTTATTGCTCACGATATTCTCCGTGTTCAAGAAGTTGTTGTTGGATTGGCAACCTTAACACAGGGTTTCCGCGGTGCAGCAAGCGGACACAAAAGCCTTCGAAAAATAACGGCACTTGCGAGCCGGAACTTTTGAAGGCGGTGCCGCTCGTGCGCGCCACCCTTCAATCTTCCTTGTTGGCAAAGGGATTGGTCGAGGTCTTGAATTCAATGCGAAGCGGCGTTCCGACCAGATCGAATTCCTTGCGGAAGCGTCCTTCGAGGAAGCGCTTGTAGGCGTCCGTGACGTGCTCCAGCGAATTGCCGTGGATCACGATCACCGGCGGGTTCATGCCGCCCTGGTGCGCGTAGCGCATCTTGGGGCGGAACATGCCGCCACGCTGGGGCGACTGGAACTGCACGGCCTCCAGCAGCAGGCGCGTGAGCACCGGCGTCGACATCTTGCGCGTTGCCGCCTTGTGCGCCTGGGCAATGGCCTGCCACAACGGGCCCAGGCCTTGCCGCTTGATGGCCGAAATGAAGTGCATCGAGGCAAACTTCAGGAACGGCAGGCGCGTCTCGATCTGGCGATGCAACTGCTCGCGCTGGTAGCTGTCGACCGCATCCCACTTGTTGATGGCGATGACCACGGCGCGGCCGCTTTCCAGGATGTAGCCGGCAATGTGCGCATCCTGGTCGGTCACGCCCTGCGTGGCGTCCAGCAGCAGCAGGACCACGTTGGCCCCTTCGATGGCCTGGAGCGTCTTGACCACCGAGAACTTCTCGATGGCCTCAAAGACCTTGCCCTTGCGGCGCAGCCCGGCCGTGTCGATCAGCTCGAAGCGCTGTCCGTTGCGCTCGAAGGGCACCATGATGGCGTCGCGCGTCGTGCCCGGCAGGTCGAAGGCGACCAGGCGCTCTTCGCCCAGCCAGGTGTTGATCAAGGTGGACTTGCCGACATTCGGCCGGCCCGCCACCGCCAGGCGGATGGGCTTGTTGCCCTCGCCGTCGTCTTCATCCTCGTCGTCGGGATCGGGCAGGTTCAGTGGCTCCAGGGCCAGGTCGACCATGCCGCGAATGCCCTGGCCGTGCGCCGCGGAGACCGCATGCACTTCGCCAAAGCCCAGTTCGTAGAACTCGGCCAGCTTGGCGCTGGCGCTCATGCCCTCGGCCTTGTTGGCGGCCAGCAGGCAGGGCTTGCCCAGCCGGCGCAGTTCGCGCGCAATGTCGTGGTCCTGCGCCGAAAGACCTTCGCGGGCATCGACCACGAAAATGACCACATCGGCCTCGGCCACGGCCTGGCGCGTCTGCTTGGCCATCTCCTTGAAGATGCCGCTGCCCGCGTCCGGCTCGAAGCCGCCGGTGTCGATGACGATGTACTCATGCCTGCCGGCGCGGCCATTGCCGTAGTGGCGGTCGCGGGTGAGGCCAGCGAAGTCGGCCACGATGGCGTCGCGGCTCTGCGTGAGCCGGTTGAACAGCGTGGACTTGCCGACGTTGGGGCGCCCGACCAGCGCAATGACGGGCTTCATGGACGGCCCTTCGAGAAAGCGCAGTGAATGATGGTGCGGGCGAGGTGTGTCATTCGGGTCGGTATCCAAAGACCCCGCCCTTGCGGGTGACGACCACCACGGTATTGGCCGCCACGACCGGGTCGGCCGCGATGGCGGAGCCGTCCGGCGACACGCGATTGAGCGGCGAGCCGTCGTCGCGGTTCAGGAAATGCACAAGGCCGGTGCCTTCGCCGATGACGATCGAACGGCCCACCGACAGCGGCGCCGTCAGCGTGCGGTACTTCAGGAAGTCGGAGGACCAAGCTTTCTCGCCATCGGAGCGACGCCACGCCGTGATGACGCCGTTGGCTTCCGTGCCGTAGATGGCGCTTTCGTTGCCGCTCAGGCCTTCGGAGCCCGATGCCGGCTTGGTCCAGGTGAGGGCGCCGCGCGAGGCGTCGACGCAGCCGACGCTTGCGTAGTACGCACGGGCGCAAATGCTGTCGCCCACACGGCTCACGGTGCCGGTCAGGTCGACCAGGCGCTCCACGTCATTGGTGCCGCGCGGCGACGCGATGGGCGACTCCCAGCGCGAAGAACCGTTGGCGGGGTTGATGCCGACCAGCCGGCCGCCCACGCCGGTGACCAGCGTGTCGCCCACGGCGAGGATGACGCCGGGGCGTTTGAGGACCAGGGTCTCGGCGGGGCGCGTTTGCGTCCAGAGGCGGCGGCCGGTCTGGCCGTCCCACGCGATGGTTGTGCGGTCGGCCGTCTGCACGAAAACGCGTCGACCGGCGACCAGCGGCGGCGTGATGGTTTCAGCGGTGACCCGCTGCTTCCACATCACCTTGCCGCCTTCCAGCGCGACGACTTCGTTGTTGGTCGTCACCACGGCGGCCATCGTGCCGTCGCTTCCGACGCCAGCAGCCAAGGGTGCGCCGGCGCTCGCGCGCCACATCTCGACGCCGTTGCGTGCGTCGATGGCCACCACGGTGCCGTTGGCGGAGGCCACCGTCACCACGTCGCCCGACACATTGGCCACCAACGGGAAGGCGACGTCCGGAATCTTGACGTTCCACGCCTGGCGAATGCCGAGGACGGGCACGTTGGCGGGCAACTCGGTCGGCTTGGGCTTGGAGGTTCCCTGACAGGCCGCAAGCGCAGCCAGCAGCGCAACGGCAGCGCCACCTCGGAGAGTGCGCGCACGGGGCACGAAACGCTTGATGTTCATCATTCGATTACGAATTGTTCTTGACCGGCGCCGCAGCCTTGAGCGTCTGCGGATCAACACCCACCGCATTGAGCTTGATTTCGACAAGGCGACGGTATTCCGCACGCTCGTCAAAGGCGGTCCAGGCCTTCTGGTACTCGGCCTTGGCCTCGTCGCGCTTGCCCTGGGCCATGTAGATGTCGCCCTTGCGATCGGCCACTAGGGCTTCGAATTCCCTGGGCACGGGAGCGGCGAGCTGCTTGAGCGCGTCGTCGTAGGACTTGGCTTCCATCAACTCGGCCGCCAGGCGCAACCTGGCGATGGCTTGGTAGCCCGGATCGATGGCCTTGTCGGACACCCAGGTCAACGCGGCGCGCGATGCGTCGAGGTTGCCCTTGTCGCGCAGCGCCTTGGCGGCGAGCAGGCCGGCCTGCTGTGCGTAGGCGGTACCGGAGAACTTGTCCTTCATGTCCGCCAGCGCGCGTTCGACGCGTGCTGTGTCGCCCGATTCAACGCCGCGTTGCAGTTCGTCGTAGAGCGCGGAGGCGCTGGCCGCCTTGTTGCGTTCGTAGTACTGCCAGCCGTTCCAGCCCATGAACACGAGGGCGGCCAACACGATCACCGCGGTGATGAGGTTGCCGTAGGTGTTCCAGAAGTGCTTGAGCTGGTCGAGCTGTTCTTGTTCTTCGAGGTCGAGATGGGTAGCCATGCGCTGTCAGTCGTTGGAAGCCGATGATTGTAGGTTGCCCGCCCAGGTCGACACGTCGGCAAGCGATCGGGCGACCTGCTGGCCGCTGCCGTCGCGCAAGGACTTGACGGTCACTTCGCCCCGCGCCAGCTCGTCCGCACCAAAAATGAGCGCGAATGCGGCGCCGCTGGCGTCGGCCTTCTTGAACTGTGACTTGAAGCTGCCGAGGCCTTCGGTGGTGCTGGCGTGCATCTGCACCCGAACGCCCGCGTCGCGCAGTTGCTGCAAGGTGCGCAGCGCCAATGGCATGGAGGCCGCGTCGGGGATGACCGCGTAGGCGTCTGGCGCGGGCTCGGCCGACAAGGCGCCCTGCTCTTTCAGCAGTTCGAGCACGCGCTCGATGCCCAGCGCCCAGCCCACCGCGGGAGCCGCCTTGCCGCCGATCTGGACGATCAGGTCGTCGTAGCGGCCGCCGGCGCACACCGTGCCTTGCGAGCCCAGGCGGTCGGTCACGAATTCGAAGACGGTGAGGTTGTAGTAGTCCAGCCCGCGCACCAGCCGCGGATTGATCGTGTAGGCGATGCCGTTGGCGTCGAGGATGGCCTTGAGCCCCGCGAAATGCGCCAGGGATTCCGCGCCAAGGAAGTCGAGCAGACGGGGCGCGGACTCCACCACTTCTTTCATGGCCGGGTTCTTGGTGTCGAGGATGCGCAGCGGATTGCTGTGCAGGCGGCGACGCGCCTCCTCGTCCAGCTTGTCGGCGTGCTGTTCGAAGTGCGCGATGAGCTGGGCGCGGTGCTGCGCACGCTCGGCCGGTTGGCCGAGGCTGTTGAGTTCGAGCCGCACGTCCGTCAGGCCAATGGCCTTCCACAGCGCCGCGGCGAGCAGGATCAGTTCGGCATCCACTTCCGGGCCGGCAAAGCCCAGCACTTCCGCGCCGATCTGGTGGAACTGGCGATAGCGGCCACGCTGCGGCTTTTCGCGGCGGAACATCGGGCCCATGTAGTAGAGGCGCTTGCCGCCGTCGTACAGCAGGTTGTTTTCGACCACGGCGCGCACCACGCTGGCGGTGCTCTCGGGGCGCATCGTCAGGTGTTCGGCCTGTCCGTGCTTGTCGGAGCGGTCCTCGAAGGAATACATCTCCTTCTCGACGATGTCCGTCACCTCGCCGATGCCGCGCACGAAGAGCGCGGTGTGCTCCAGGATGGGCGTGCGGATATTGCGGTAGGCGTAGCGCGACATCACGTCGCGGACGGTGGCTTCGAACGCCTCCCAGCGCGCCGACTCCGGCGGCAGGATGTCGTTCATGCCCTTGACGGCCGACAGCTTTTCGAACTTGGGCGACGCCGCCTTGGCTTTAGGGGGAGAAACGGGCGCCTGCGCGCCCGGTGCTTGCTCTTGGGACATTGTGTGGATGCTCAGACCGTCTCGACGGCCGGTGTCGTGCTGCCGAAGCGTTTTTCGACATAGTTTTCGACCAGTGCGTGGAACTCGTTGGCGATGTTGTCGCCACGCAGCGTGAGGGCTTTTTCGCCGTCGATGAAGACCGGTGCCGCGGGCGCCTCGCCGGTGCCCGGCAAGCTGATGCCGATGTCGGCGTGCTTGCTCTCGCCGGGCCCGTTGACGATGCAGCCCATGACGGCCACCTTCATCGTCTCGACACCGGGGTATTTCTTGCGCCAGACCGGCATCTGCATGCGCAGGTAGTCGTCGATCTGCTTGGCCAGTTCCTGGAAGGTGGTGCTGGTGGTGCGTCCGCACCCGGGGCAGGCGGTGACGCTCGGCACGAACACGCGCAGGCCCAGCGCCTGGAGAATCTCGGTGGCAATCACGACTTCCTGCGTGCGCGCCTCGCCCGGCTGCGGCGTGAGCGAGACGCGGATCGTGTCGCCAATGCCCTCTTGCAGCAAGATGGACAGCGCCGTGGCCGATGCCACCGTGCCCTTGGTGCCCATGCCGGCTTCGGTCAGGCCCAGGTGCAGCGTGTAGTCGCAGCGGCGCGCCAGTTCGCGGTACACCGAGATCAGGTCCTGCACGCCGCTCACCTTGCAGCTCAGCATGATCTGGTCGCCATTCATGCCCATCGACTCGGCCAGCTTCGCGGACTCGATGGCCGAGGTGATGAGCGCCTCGTACATCACCTGCTTGGCATCCCACGGCTCGGCGCGGCGGCTGTTGACGTCCATCAGCTCCGCCAGCAGTTCCTGATCGAGGCTGCCCCAGTTCACGCCGATGCGCACCGGCTTGTTCCAGCGCATGGCGGCGTCGATCATCTGGCCGAACTGCCGGTCCTTCTTGTCGCCCTTGCCCACGTTGCCGGGGTTGATGCGGTACTTGCTCAGCGCCTCGGCGCAAGCGGGATAGTCGGTGAGCAGGCGGTGGCCGTTGTAGTGAAAGTCGCCGATCAGCGGCACGTCGATGCCCATGCGGTCGAGTTGCTCTCGGATGTAGGGCACCTGCGCCGCCGCCTCCGGCGTGTTGACGGTGATGCGCACCATTTCGGAGCCGGCAATCGCCAACTCCTTGACCTGGATCGCCGTGCCGACGGCATCGACCGTGTCGGTGTTGGTCATCGACTGGATGCGCACCGGCGCGCTGCCACCGACGGTGACCACGCGCTGTCCCCACGCGACCTGCGCCTGGCGCGAGCGACGCGGACGCGGCGCTGCCGATTCAATCGGCAGGCATTGCCCTGGAGCCATGTCTTGTGTCATTGCTTGACCTCGAATCGTGCGACGCCGCCGCCGCGGGTGACGGGGCCCAGTTCAAAGGGCTTGCCGCGAAGCTGGACATCGACGCCAGACGCCCGTCCCACGGTAACGCTCAACGGCAGGTTGCCCGAGACGCCGACCTTTTCGCCGGCATTCACGGTGCGGTGCAACAGTTGCTTGCCGCCAGCTTCGGTGACCGACACCCACGACTCCGTGCGAGCGGTGAAGACCAGCAGATCCGTGGGCGGGGGCGCGACCACGGGCGCCGGCGGCGGCGCGACGGCGGGCACCGCGCTGTCTTGCACGGCCATCTGCGTGCCACCGGGCGCACCCATGGGAACACCCGCCGGCACCGGCTCGGTGGAGGTCGGCGGTGGCGCGGAATCCGCGGGGGATGGCGCGCTCTGCTGGCTCACCGCCTGGCCGCGTGCCAGGACATGGTCAACGGTGGCGG
Source organism: Variovorax brevis (assembly GCF_030317105.1). GTDB lineage: Bacteria > Pseudomonadota > Gammaproteobacteria > Burkholderiales > Burkholderiaceae_C > Variovorax > Variovorax brevis. Next base: position 824,182 of record NZ_JASZYG010000002.1, on the reverse strand, counting down.
AGAACCGGTCCAGCAGCGACTGCGGCAACCAGAAAAGCAAGGCGGCACCCACGAGCAGCAGGCCCACGATGGTCAGCATCGCCTTGGACATGGCGCTCGCGTTGGAGCGTTGCACGCCCGTGTGAAAACTCGCGCTCATGGCACGCTGGCCGCCGCTGAGGCCGGGGCGCGGAGCACCCGGCAGCTTTTCAAGCACGGGCCGCGGGTCGACGCGAAGCGCGCGGCAGACGCTGGCCGCCAAGGCGCGGGCAAACACCGGATCGGGCAGCGCATCGATGTCGTCGGCTTCAAGCGCCTCGATTTTCTGCACAGGCACCTTCAGCGCGGCCGCAACAACCGCCACGTCCAGTCCATGCGCTTCCCGCGCCTGGCGCAACATGTCACCGGCCGACTGGTGGGTGGTGTCGCCGCTGATAAGAGGAACGGCTGCCGAAGCGCCGAACTCACTTGCCCGTTCAATCATTGAAATTTCCGCGTTCGTAGGCCTGCGCTTCCTTCGATTGAGGGAAACGCCGTTGCAACTGGCCCGCCAACTGGGTGACGGCGTCGCGATTGTTGAGGTGACGCTCGACCTTGATGCCGAGCCACAGCGTTTCGGCGTTGGCCGCCTGGCTGTTGTTGACGCGCCGGATGTAGAACTGCGCCCGCGTCCACTCGTCGCGCCGCGTCAAGATCATCGCGAGGTTGTAGCCGATCACCGGGTTGGCGGCGTCAATTTCGTAGGCCTTGGTCAGGGTGCGCTCTGCCTCGGCCATCTCGCCGGCCCGGATCTGGCACACGCCTTCCGTCAGCAGCGTCTTGGCGCGGTCGGTGTAGTTGGGCACGTCGAGGGCGCGATTGAATTGCCGTGTCGCATCCGCATAGCGCTGTTGCTGGCACAGGAGCCAGCCGTAGTTGTGCATGGCGTTGGCGTCGCGCGGATTGAGCGAGATCGCGCGGCGAAAGCTGTCCTCCGCCATGGGGGGATCGTCCAGGCGCATGTAGATGAGTCCGCGCAGGTTGTACGCGTCCGAATAGTTCGGATCGGCCGTGAGGGCCTGCTTGATTTCGTCCAGCGCGACCGTGGTCTGCCCCTGCTCGTAGTAGCCCATGGCCAGCTCGAGCCGCAGGCGTGCCCGCTTGCGACCGGAGGTCTCGTCCGACTCCGTGACGATCTCCGGCTCGGCACCGCGACCGGAATTCAGTACGGGTCCGCTACCCGAAGACTTGTTCGCACATCCGGCAAGAAGGATGGCTGCGAATATGCCAAGCGCGAGCCGACTCGCGGCGACCCATGGGATCGGAAAGGCCATGCTCATCGGGTCAGCGCTCCTGGGCGTCGGGGGTGGTGGTAGAGATCTTGCGGGTGGGATGCAAAACAATGGGACGAACGGCAGCATCTGCCGCGACGCGGCGCTGCGCCATGCGCTCGGCGGCGCGCGTGCGGTCCTTGACGTCGCCTGCCAACTGACCGCATGCGGCGTCGATGTCGTCGCCGCGCGTCTTGCGCACGGTCGTCACCACGCCGGCCTCGCTCAACACCTTGGCGAAGGCTTCCACGCGCGGGCGTGGCGAGCGGATGAGGCCCGATGCAGGAAACGGGTTGAAGGGAATGAGGTTGAACTTGCACGAGACACCACGGCCCGCGTGCTTTTTCACCAGGTCGACCAACTGCCTGGCGTGCTCGGGCTGGTCGTTCACGCCGTCGAGCATGCAGTACTCGAAAGTCACGAAGTCGCGCGGGGCGTGCTCCAGGTAGCGATTGCAGGCGTCAAGCAACTCGGCAATCGGGTACTTTCGATTGAGCGGCACAAGGTCGTCGCGCAAGGCGTCGTTGGGTGCGTGCAACGAAACAGCGAGCGCCACCGGCACATCGGCGCCCAGTCGATCCATCATGGGCACGACGCCCGAGGTCGACACCGTGACGCGGCGGCGCGACAGGCCGTACGCGTTGTCGTCGAGCATCGTGCGCAAGGCGGGAACGAGTGCCGAGTAATTCTGAAGCGGCTCGCCCATGCCCATCATCACCACGTTGGAGATGACGCGTTCGTCGCGCTCCAGGTGCTTGCGCAGGAAGTGTTCGGCAAACCAGAGTTGGGCGGTGATTTCACCCGTGGTCAGGTTGCGGGAAAAGCCCTGGTGGCCCGTCGAGCAGAAGCGGCATCCGACGGCGCAACCGGCTTGCGACGACACGCACAGCGTGCCGCGATCGTCTTCGGGGATGAACACGGCCTCGACCGCGTTGCCATCGCCCACGTCGAACAGCCACTTGATCGTGCCGTCCGAGGATTCGTGCTGGGTGAGCACCTTCAGCGCCTCGACGTGCGCCGTGGTGGCCAGCTTTTCGCGCAGCGACTTCGCCAGATCGGTCATCCGGGTGAAGTCGCTTTCTCCCCGCTGGTGGATCCAGCGGAAGAGCTGCGTTGCGCGGAAACGCTTTTCGCCGAGCCGTTCGCAGAACGCGGCCAAGCCCTCCAGATCGAAATCGAGAAGATTGGTCGTCGTCATTGCGTCAGGCAAAGCGCTCAACGTGCGTAGACGTTGAGACCAGCGAAGAAGAACGACACTTCGACAGCAGCCGTTTCGGGCGCGTCGGAGCCGTGAACGGCGTTGGCGTCGATGCTGTCGGCGAAGTCGGCGCGGATGGTGCCGGCGGCTGCCTTCTTGGGGTCGGTGGCGCCCATCAGGTCGCGGTTCTTGGCGATGGCGTTTTCGCCTTCGAGCACTTGCACGAACACCGGGCCCGAGATCATGAACTCGACCAGGTCCTTGAAGAAGGGACGTTCCTTGTGCACGGCATAGAACTGCTCGGCTTCAGAGCGCGACAGGTGGATGAACTTGGCAGCGACGATCTTCAGACCGGCGGCTTCGAAACGGGAAACGATCTTGCCGATCACGTTCTTTGCAACCGCGTCGGGCTTGATGATGGAGAGGGTGCGTTCGATGGCCATGAATGTTGCTTTCCTGAGCGTTGATTTTGAGGACTATTCGACAAGGAGCCGCCCTGAGGGTTGCACCACCTTGACAAAGCCCATGATTTTAACCGGCCCGGTCCTCACCCCTCGCGCGAGGGGCGAAATACTCGGGAATTGACAAGGCCGGCTTCAGCGACCGCGACGGCGATTGCCGCCGCCACCCTGCCCACCGCCGCCCTGGCCGCCACGGCGTCCGCCGTCGCGCTGCTCCCGCCGTTGCCGCGAGAAGCTGTCGGCGCCGATGTAGCCGAGGGAGGTCTTCATCGGATCGGGCTGGTTGGCACCGCTGGGCTGGCGGTCGCCGCCGCCCTGGCCGGTAAAGCGATCGCCACGGTTGCCGCCGCCCCCGCCGCCTCCTCCTCCACCACCGCCGCCACCGCGCCGCTGGCCTTGCGGAGGACCGCCCGCGTTGCCGGGACCGCGATTGCGCCCCCCGCGGCCGCGTTGACCGTCGCCCATCGGGTTGGGGATTTGCTCGCCCGCGCCGTCGGCACGCGGACCGCCGCCACCCCCGCCGCCGTCACGCTTGCCGCGCCGGCGCTTGTTCCGGTTGTTGCGGCCTCCGCCGCCTTCCTGATCGGGTGCGCGTTGCGGACGCTCGCGCATGCCGCCGGAAGCCTGGAACAGGGCCCGGATGTCGGCCTCGTCCAGTTCCATGAAGGCACCGCGCTTCAGGCCGCGCGGCAGCACCATGGCGCCGTAGCGGATCCGGATGAGGCGGCTGACGGCATGGCCGACGGCCTCGCACATCCGGCGCACTTCGCGGTTGCGCCCTTCCGAGATGGTCACGCGGTACCAGCAATTGGCGCCTTCGCCGCCGCCATCTTCAATGGAGCCGAACTGCGCCATGCCGTCGTCCAGGCGCACGCCGTCGAGCAGCTTCTGCTTTTCTTCCTTGCTCAGCGCGCCCAGTACCCGAACCGCATACTCGCGCTCCAGGCCGAATCGCGGGTGCATCAACTGGTTGGCCAGCTCGCCCGAACTCGTGAACAACAGGAGGCCTTCGGTGTTCAGGTCAAGACGCCCGACCGATTGCCACTTGCCTTGCTGCAGGCGCGGAAGCTTGCGAAAAACAGTGGGCCGGTTTTGCGGATCGTCATGCGTGACCACTTCGCCAGCCGGCTTGTGATACGCGATGACGCGCGCCGGCGGCGGCGCAATGCGGTAGCGAATGGGCTTGCCGTTGATCTTGACCTGATCGCCGTACTGGATGCGTTGCCCGATGTGCGCCGGCTCGTTGTTGACGGAGATCCGGCCCTGCAGAATCAGTTGCTCCATCTCCAGGCGCGAACCGAGTCCGGCCTGCGCCAACACCTTGTGAAGCTTGGGGGAATCGGCTTCCGGCAACAACACGCGCTTCAGGGGCGCGACGTCCGGGCTCTCTTCGTCGGCATCGAATTGACCCGACACCACGTCGACAAAGCGGATGGGCTCCGGCGGCGGCGCGTTGCGCTGTTCGCGTTGGGCGGCACGACGGGCACGGTCGAGGTCGTCCTCTTCCTCGTCCGGCTCTTCCTCGTCTTCGTCGATGTCGTCATCCTGATCGTCTGCACGGGCCGGCTGGGCGGCCGGGGCAGGCGCTGCAACGGGCTCAGGCGTCGCTTCAGGTGTCGCGACCTGCACAGGCTCCGGCGCGAAGGACGCTTCTGGCGCCGGCTCTTCAGACAATGGCGGCTGGGCCACTGCGCCCTCTTCACCCTCTGGCGCCACGGCTTCCACCGTCTTTTTCCGGCGCGGGCGGCGCTTGCGCGGGGCGGTTTCGCCTGCGTTGTCGGCGGTCGCTTCCGGCGCCGGCGAGGCGGCGGCGTCCCCGGCCGGAGATGCCATCGCGGGCGACTCCTCCACCTTGGGCGCGTCTGTCGGCACGGGGACTTCAGGATTTACTGGTGTCATGGTTGGGTTCCGGAGCGCGCGGTGGCGGGGGTATCGTCGTCTTCTTCAGTGGGATCGGGCGCCCCAAGGGACGTGGCGGGCCGCTCGGCAATCGCGTCTTCGCCAGGCGGCGATTGCAGGGATGGCGCACCGGGCAATTGCGTGGGGGTAGCTTCGTCCGCCGGCGTTTCAGCGGGGGGGAGGTCCACCTCGGACGGCACGGCCGAGACCTCGTCGAATTTGGCCGACTGGGCTGCGACCGCCTCGGCTCTGGCCGGCTCGGCCGGGAGTGTGTCGACTTCGGTCGGAACAGCCGGGACCGCATCGACCTCCGCCGCTTCTGTCGCGCCTTGCGCCGGCTCGGCCGACGCCGGGACGGCATCAACTGCCACCGCCTCTTCTGGAGCGGACTCAACCACTGATGCCAGCTCGCTGCTGTCAAGGGCTGCCGCCAGCACCGGCTCATCAATCGGCAGCGCGCCCTGCTCAGCCGCCGCAGTGGCCAACGCATCGACCAGCGCGCCTTGCTGGGCGGGCGTCTCGATCAGCGGAAGCTGGTCCAGCGACGCCAGGCCCAGATCGTCCAGGAACTGGCGGGTGGTGGCATAGAGGGCCGGCCGGCCCACCGTTTCGCGGTGGCCGATGACTTCCACCCAGTTGCGATCTTCCAACTGCTTGAGGATCTGGGAGTTGATGGTCACGCCGCGAATGTCTTCCATGTCGCCGCGGGTCACCGGCTGCCGATAGGCAATGATGGCCAGCGTTTCGAGCGCGGCGCGCGTGTAGCGCGGGGGCTTTTCAGGGTGCAGCCGGTCGAGGTGGTCCCGCATTTCGGGACGGCTCTGAAAGCGCCAGCCGCTGGCCACGCTCACAAGTTCCAGGCCGCGCTGCGTCCATTCGTCCTGCAGTTCGACAAGAAGCGACTTGATCGTGTCGGCGCCGAGTTCGTCGTCGAACAGCACGCGCAGTTCGCGCACCGGCAACGGCTGGGCCGAACAGATCAAGGCGGTTTCGAGAATGCGCTTGGCATCCGCCGTATTCATGGTTCGCGTTTTCCGGGATGGCGCCGGGGCGGCGCGCGTTCAGGTGGAAGTTAAGGGGGCGTTGCCGGCGCTTGGCAAGAACAACGCAGGGCCGGCACGGTGTGGCCGGCGAGGCCCTGGGGGCCATCACGCGCGATTGTAGTCCAGGCCCCAGGCGCGCATCGCCTGCGCGACGTCTTGCGGTGGTTCGGACGCAAAAGACAGGGCTTCACCTGTCACCGGATGGTTGAAGGCCAGCTTGAACGCGTGCAGCGCCTGTCGGTTCAAGCCTTCTGCCGGCGCCCCGCCATAAAGGGCGTCGCCCACCAGCGGATGGCCGATGGACGCCATGTGAACGCGGATCTGGTGCGTACGCCCCGTTTCGAGGGTGCAGCGCACCGCGCAGCCGACATCGTTGCTGTCCAGGTGCTCGATCAGGGTGCGCGCTGGCTTGCCCGAATGACGGGCCAGATCGACCACGGCCATGCGCAGGCGGTTGCGTGGATCTCTTCCGATGGGCGAGTCGACGTGGCGCGCGGCGGCGCCCTGCCAGCTGCGATGCGCCATCGCCAGGTATTGGCGCGTGACTTCGCGCGCTGCGATCATCGCCACCAGGGAATCCATGGTGGCGCGCGTGCGCGCGACGACCATCAGGCCGCTGGTGTCGCGGTCGAGCCGGTGCACGATGCCGGCGCGCGGCAGGTTCGCGGCCTGCGCGTCGAGCGCGAGAAGGCCGTTGAGCAGCGTGCCGCTCCAGTTGCCCGGCGCCGGATGAACGACGAGCCCGACCGGCTTGTCGATGACGCGCAGGTGGGCGTCTTCGTGCACCACCTTGAGGTCCATCGCCTCTGGCTTGAAGGCTTGGCTCTGCGGCGTCGGTCGCAGTTCGATGCTGCCCGCATCCGCCGCATGAACGGTTGCGGACGGCTTCATGACGGGCCGCCCCTTCAACTGGACGGCGCCCGCTTCGATGAGTTGGCGCAGGTAGCTGCGCGAGAACTCCGGGATCAGCTCGGCCAGGGCGCGATCGAGACGCGCGTTGTGGTGCGCCGCGGAGATGACGAAGTCCCGCGTCTCGCTCGCATCCACCGGATCCCCCATGATTTCATCCGGGGCATCGTGGCCGTCGTCAAGGGGGTCGGTCGATATAATTGAGGGCACCTGTTTCACGAAAGCTTCTAGTGATGTTTCGCAAATTATCGGTTGTCCCCGGCTGGCTCGCGTTACTCGCGACGGCATGCCTGATCACCGGATGCTCGACCGACAAGGTCGACAAGACAGCGAACTGGAGTCCGAACAAGATCTACAGCGAAGCCAAGGACGAGTTCGACTCGGGCGCGTACGACAAGGCCGTGCCCCTCTACGAAAAGCTTGAAGGCCGCGCCGCAGGCACCCCGCTTGCCCAGCAGGCCCAGCTCGAAAAGGCCTATGCGCAATACAAGGCCGGCGACAAGACCGCTGCGGTCGTCACCCTCGACCGCTTCATGAAGCTGCACCCCGCGAGCCCCGCGATGGACTATGCGCTCTACATGAAGGGCGTGGTCAACTTCAATGACGACCTGGGCATGTTCTCCTTCCTGACACGTCAGGATCTTTCGGAGCGCGACCAGAAGGCGGCCAAGGAATCCTTCGAGTCGTTCAAGGAACTCGCAACGCGCTTTCCCGACTCGCGCTACGCGCCCGATGCACGTGCGCGCATGAACTACATCGTGAACTCGCTCGCGCAGTATGAAGTGCACGTGGCCCGCTATTACTACTCGCGCGGCGCCTACCTGGCGGCCATCAACCGCGCGCAGATCGCCATCGCTGACTACCGGGAAGTGCCGGCGGTCGAAGAAGCGCTCTACATCATGTACCGATCCTACGATGCACTGGGCATGACCCAACTGCGCGACGACACGCAGCGGGTGCTGGTCAGCAACTATCCCAAGAGCGACTACATGGCCAAGGGCTTCCGCAGCAAGGATGACCCGTGGTGGAAGTTCTGGTAATCAGCCAGTAGTCGGCGCTCAGTCCGTGAGCGCCGCAAGCGCCGCGTCGAAGTCGGCTTCGTTGTCGATCCTGCGCATTCCCGGCACCGCGGCGAGCAGCCGCTTTCCATAGCCCATCACCGCAAGGCGCGTGTCGCAGATCACGAGCACGCCCTGATCGGTCTCTCGCCGAATGAGTCGCCCCGCACCCTGCTTGAGCGCGATGGCAGCCTCGGGCAGGAAGTAGTCGTTGAACGCGCTGCGCCCCTGCGACTCCAGCCGTTTGGACCGCGCTTCAACCAGCGGATCGTTGGGTGGCGGAAATGGCAGCTTGTCGATGACCACCAGCTGCAGCACGTCGCCCGGCGCGTCGAAGCCCTCCCAGAACGACGCCGAGGCCACGAGGACGCATCCGCCCCGCCCTTGGCTCGCGCCTTCGCGAAAGCGCTCCATCAACACGCGCTTGGGCAACTCGCCCTGCACCAGCACTTCCAGCGCGACCGGCGCATCTGACTGCTCGAACTGCCGTTTCAGGTCGTCGCCAATGGTGCGCAGGGCGCGCAAGGTCGTGGTGAGCACCAGTGTCCTGCCGCCCAGCACCGCGGCGCCGCGCCCTGCGACGCGAGCGACCTCGCTGCCGTGCGCAGGATCGTTGGGTTTGGGGAAATTGCGCGGCACGTACAGCGCCGCCTGCTCAAGGTAGTCAAAGGGGCTGGACACGCGCAGCACGCTGGCGTCGTCAAGCCCGCAGGGTTCGGTGAACCAGCGCAGCTTGGGGTCGTCGCCCAGCGTGGCGGAGGTGAAGATCCAGCTTCGGCCTGTCGCCTCGGGGTCGTCCTGATCCTTCTTGATCATGCGCGTGCGCACCGCATGGGCGATGTCGAGCGGCGACTCCACCAGCCGTATCTGCGTGCCGACGTCGACCCACCGCACCGACTCGGGCGCGCAGGACAGCGCGAATCGGGCGCTGCGACGGGCCAGCTCGGTCGCGCGCTCGTGCAGGCGAACGAAATCCGGCGTGAGTTCGCTGACGGTGTCGAGCCCTTCGGCCGCTTTCTCGAAAGCCAGTTGCAGCGCTTCCAGCGACTCCTGCCAAACGTCGTCGGCCACACCGTCGGGCGCCTTCTCGGTCCAGCGCAGCTTGGTGCCCGGCCATTGCTTGCCGACGGCAAGCCTCAACTCGCGCGCGCCACGCTCCACCGCTGCGCTCAGTAGCTGCCAATCGACAAGGCCGCGTGCGTGCTGCAGGCCCGCCGCCAGGATGTCGCGTGCAAAGTCCAGTGCCTGCGCGCTGCCCAGCTGCGCGCCCAGAAACTGGACACCGGTCTCGTTGAGCTGATGGGCTTCGTCGAACACCACGACGCGCACGGTGGGCAACAACTCGGCCATGCCGGATTCACGCACCGCCAAGTCTGCAAAGAACAGATGGTGATTGACCACCACCACGTCTGCGGCCAAGGCCTCGCGCCGCGCCAGGTTGACGTGGCAAGCCCTGAACTGCGGGCACTGCGCGCCAAGGCAGTTCTCGCGCGTGGAACTGATGAGGGGAATCACCGGCGATCGTTCATCCAGCCCCGGCAACTCGGCCAGGTCGCCGGTTCGCGTGGCCTTGGACCACTGCTCGATCTTGGCCAGCGTGCGGGCCGATGCACGCTCGGACGAGGCATCATGCCGCGCCAGATCGAGCCGGTGCAGGCACAGGTAGCTGCCACGTCCCTTGAGCAAAGCCGTGCGCACCGGCAAGCCCAGCGCTTCGATCAAGCGGGGCAAGTCCCGCCCGAACAGTTGGTCCTGCAGGGTCTTGGTGGCGGTCGAAAGCAGCACGCGCTCGCCGCTCAGCAAGGCGGGCACGAGATAAGAGAAAGTCTTGCCCACGCCAGTACCCGCCTCGACAACCAGCACGCCGCCTTCATCGATGGTGCGTGCGACGGCCAGGGCCATTTCCGTCTGGCCGGTGCGCTCGCGAAACTGGTCGGCCGCGTGCGACAGCGCGCCACCTTGCGCGAAGGTCTCGCGCACGCGGTTTTCAAGTTGCATCAGGCGGGCTCTTGGGGGTCGAGTTCACGCTCCAGACGGGCGATCTGGTCGCGCAGCGCCAAGCGGCGCTTCTTCAGGCGACGCAGCAATAGCTCATCGACAGGAGTGGTGTCAACCAGCCGATCGATCGTGGCATCCAAATCCGCATGTTCCATGCGAAATTCGATCAATTGGCGAGAAAGGGAGTGAAGATTGGAATCCAATGTTGCACACGGTCACATATGATGCGACGCGAAACGTGTTCGCTTGAATAATACGTCCTCCATCAACTCCGCAACAGAGCAAGGTTGACTGCGCCGTGGCGCGACCCGAACCCATGACTCGAGGTTTCCGACTTTCAGCGGCCAGTGGCCTTCACAAGGGTGACCGTCCTTACCAGCAGGATCAGGTCATGATGCTCAGTCACCCGCGCGCGCCTGGTTGCGTGATGGGCGTGGTGGCAGATGGCATGGGCGGGCGCAGCGGAGGCCGCAAGGCCTCCGACCAGGTGCTCATGACGGCCAAGCAGCTTTACACCAAGTACGCCCCTGACACCGACAGCGCGGCTCACTTGCTCAAGCAACTGGTAGAAGACGCGCACACGGTCATCAAGCTCACCGCCCTTTCAGCGGAGCAGGAACCGCACAGCACGGTGGCAGCGTTCATCATGAATCCACGGGGTGAGTGCACCTGGATCCATGCCGGCGACTCACGCATCTATCAATTCCGCAAGGGGCGGCTCGTCAGGCGCACACGCGATCATTCTTATGTGCAGGCGCTGATCGACCGCGGCGAGATCAGCGAAGACGAGGCCGACGACCACCCGCAGGGCAACATCCTGCTGGGCTGCCTGGGCATGGCAGCGACGCCGCCACCGATTGACACGCACGTGATCCCGGAACTCCAACCCGGCGATGCGCTGCTCGCCTGCAGCGATGGCCTGTGGCATTACTTTGCGCCGGAAGAAATGGGCGCGCTCATCGCCGAGAGGCCGCCGCGCGAGGCGGTTGAATTGCTGATCGACGAGGCGCGCGTGCGCGCACGCGGCACCGGCGACAACATCTCCCTGGCCATCCTCAAGATCGAGCCTTTGCTCAAGGCGACGACGCCGGCCCAATCCTCCTGAGCGCGGGCGCACCGCGATGCACAGCGGTGGCAGGCAGCTGGCGGCCGCGGCCGCTCAGGGTGGGTTGGGTGGCAGCGGCGCTGCGCGCGGCTTGGTGCGCTTGGCATTGCGCGCATCGAGATCCGCCTTGCTGCGCTCGGCCTTTTGCTGCTTGGACTCGTAGTTCGTTCGCTCCACCGACTCCTGCGAGCGCTTCTGGGCCGCCTTGGCCTGCTCCTCTGCATGGCGGCTTTGCTTTTCAGCGAAATCGCGCTTGTTTTTTTCCGCCTGTGACGCTGCCGCTTCGCGACTGGCTGCGTTGGCTGCGGCGCGCTCTTCGCGGGCTTTCTGGTCTTCGAGCGATTTCTCGCGCTGCGCCGCTTCGGCATCGGGCGCCGACTTCTTCTGCTCCAACCGCTCCATCTCGGCTGCACCACGCCGCTTGCGCTCGGCGTCGTTGAGCGCGGCCTCCTGCCGCTTGAGATCGTCCGTCTGCGCCCGCCGGGTTCGGCGGCTGTCCGTCAGGCAGTCCTCCACCGCAAACTTTTGGTAGCAGGCTTCGCGCTCCTTGGCGTAGCGATCTTCAATGGCCTTGCGCTGCGCCGCGATGCGGGCGTGTTCGGCAGCCGCGTCGGCATCGGCGCCCTGAGCCCATGCAGGCACGGCAGCAATGGCGATCAACAGCGAAAGGAAAAGCTTGGTCATGTGATGCGGGTGTCGACGGACCTGCGCTCCAGCGAGAGAAACTCCTTCGACTGCATCTCGTGCAGGCGCGAGATGGTCCGCGGGAACTCGTGGGCCAGTGGCCCTTCGGTGTACAACGCCTCGGGCGGAACGGCTGCCGACATGATGAGTTTGACACGCCGGTCATAGAGCACGTCAACCAGCCAGGTAAACCGCCTTGCCTCCGAGGCCATCCGGACGGGCATGTGCGGCACGTCCGACAGCAGCACGGTGTGAAACTGGGTGGCGATTTCGAGGTAGTCGTTCTGCGAACGCGGCCCGACGCACAGGGTCTTGAAGTCGAACCACACGACGCCGCCGGCCTTGCGGCGCGCACGGATTTCGCGCGCCTCGATGTGCAGGATCGGGTCTTCGTCATCGGCTTTTTCGGCCAGCTTGTGGAAGGCCTCGCGCATCTCCTGATCTGCCTGCGCACCGTTGGGCGTGAGGTACAGGCGCACCTGTTCCAGAGTCCGGCGACGGTAGTCGGTGCCGTTGTCCACGTTGACCACTTCCAGCCGCTCGTTGAGCAGGGCAATGGCCGGCAGGATGCGGTCGCGGTGCAGGCCGCCGGGATAGAGATCGTCGGGCCTGAAGTTCGACGTCGTGACGAAGCCGACGCCGTTCTCGAACAGCGCCACCAGCAGGCGGTGCAGGATCATGGCGTCCGTGATGTCGGCCACGTGGAATTCGTCAAAGCAGATCAGCCGGTAGCGCTTGGCCATGCGCCGGCCGAGTTCGTCCAGCGGGTTGACGGTGCCTTGCAGGTCGGCAAGCTCGCGGTGCACCTCCCGCATGAACTCGTGGAAGTGCAGCCGCGTCTTGCGGCGCAGCGGCACGGCCGTGTAGAAGCAATCCATCAGGAAGCTCTTGCCGCGCCCCACCCCGCCGAACATGTAGACGCCGCGCGGAATGTCCGGGCGATTGATGAACTTCTTGAAGGCATTGGAGCGCTGCGCCTTGTATTCGGCCCATTCCTCGCAGCAGCGCTCCAGCGCGTCCACGGCGCGCAATTGCGCGGGGTCGCTCTCGTAACCCCGCGTCTTGAGTTCCGCCTCGTAGACGGAACGGACCGATATCGCTCCCTCAGTCACGCTCAGAAGTTGAGCGTGCGCTTGTCGACGGCCAGCGCAGCTTCCTTGGTCGCTTCGCTCAAGCTCGGATGCGCATGGCAAATGCGCGCGATGTCTTCGGCGCTGGCCTTGAATTCCATGGCGACGACAGCTTCGGAAATCAACTCGCTGGCCATCGGGCCGACGATGTGCACGCCCAGGATTTCATCCGTTGCCGCGTCGGCCAGGAACTTGACCATGCCGGTCGTGTCGCCCAAGGCGCGTGCGCGACCGTTCGCGAGGAACGGGAAGGTGCCTGCCTTGTAGGCGCGGCCAGCCGCCTTGAGCTGCTGTTCGGTCTGGCCGACCCACGCGATTTCCGGCGACGTGTAGATCACCCACGGAATGGTGTTGAAGTTGACGTGACCATGCTGGCCGGCGATGCGCTCGGCGACGGCAACGCCCTCTTCCTCTGCCTTGTGCGCGAGCATCGGGCCGCGCACCACGTCGCCGATGGCCCAGACGTTGGGCAGGTTGGTCTTGCAGTCGTCGTCGACCACGATGGCACCGCGTTCGTCGAGCTTCAGGCCCACGGCGTCAGCGGCCAGGCCGATGGTGTTGGGCACGCGGCCGATCGACACGATCAGCTTGTCGACGTCGAGCGTCTGCGCCTCGCCCTTGGCGGTGGTGTAGGCAACGCTCACACCCTTCTTACCGACCTTGACGTCGCCGACGTTCACGCCGAGTTCGATCTTCAGGCCCTGCTTGTCGAAGGCCTTCTTGGCTTCCTTGGCGATCTGCTCATCCACGGCGCCGAGGAAGGTCGGCAGCGCTTCGAGCACGGTCACTTCGGAGCCGAGGCGGCGCCAGACCGACCCCATTTCGAGGCCGATCACGCCGGAGCCGATGAGCGCCAGCTTCTTCGGCACGGCGCCGATGCGCAGGGCGCCGTCGTTCGAGAGGACGTTCTCTTCGTCGAAGGGCGCGCCCGGCAACGCGCGAGCGTTGGAGCCGGTCGCGATGATGACGTGCTTGCCGGTGATCGACTCTTCAGCGGCGCCGGCCACCTTGATCTCGTATCCGCCTTCAGCCGCCTTCACGAAGGCGCCGCGGCCGTGGAAGAAGCTGACCTTGTTCTTCTTGAACAGGTACAGGATGCCGTCGTTGTTCTGCTTCACGACGGTGTCCTTGCGGCCGAGCATCTTGCCGATGTCCAGGCCCAGGCCTTCGACCTTGATGCCGTGGTCGGCAAAGTGCTTGCCGGCGTGCTCGTAGTGCTCCGACGATTGCAGCAGCGCCTTCGACGGAATGCAGCCGACGTTGGTGCAGGTGCCGCCCGGAGCCGGGCCGCCCTTGCTGTTCTTCCATTCGTCGATACAGGCAACGTTGAAGCCGAGCTGTGCGGCGCGAATCGCCGCGATGTAGCCGCCGGGACCGCCGCCGATCACGACGACGTCGAACTGTTTACTCATTTGAATCTTTCATTTCAGTTAGCGCACACCGCAATGCCAGCGATCCATTCGCGAAACACCGCGGAACCGGCTGCGCCGGCCCGCTGGTGTTGCCCCCGTCGAAGGGTTGGCGAAGCGACACGAAGTGCGCGCAGCCTGGGGGAGTGCTTTAGATATCGAAGAGGAGGCGTGCGGGATCTTCCAGCGCTTCCTTCATGGCGACCAGGCCCAGCACGGCTTCGCGGCCGTCGATGATGCGGTGGTCGTAGCTCATGGCCAGGTAGTTCATCGGGCGCACCACGATCTGGCCGTTCTCGACGACGGCGCGGTCCTTGGTCGCATGCACGCCCAGGATGGCCGACTGCGGCGGGTTGATGATCGGCGTCGAGAGCATCGAGCCGAACACGCCGCCATTGCTGATCGAGAAGGTGCCGCCGGTCATTTCCTCGATGCCCAGCTTGCCGTCGCGCGCCTTGGCGCCGTACTCGGCAATCTTCTTCTCGATGTCCGCAAAGCTCATCTGGTCGGCGTTGCGCAGGATCGGCACCACCAGGCCACGGGGCGAACCGACAGCGATGCCGATGTCGAAGTAGCCGTGGTACAGGATGTCGTTGCCGTCAACCGAGGCGTTGAGCACCGGGTACTTCTTGAGCGCGTGCACCGCGGCCTTCACGAAGAAGCTCATGAAGCCGATCTTGACGCCGTGTTCCTTCTCGAACTTGTCCTGGAAGCGCTTGCGCATTTCCATGACGGGCGCCATGTTGACTTCGTTGAAGGTCGTCAGGATGGCGTTGGTGCCTTGCGATTGCAGCAGGCGCTCGGCGATGCGGGCGCGCAGGCGGCTCATCGGCACGCGTTGCTCGGGGCGGTCGCCCAGGTTCGGCGCGGCAACGGGCGCTGCCACTTGCTGCAACGCCGGACGGGCTGCCGGCGCGGGAATGGCGGGCGCTGCTGCCGCGGCAGGCTTGGCGCCAGCGGCCACGGCCGACAGCACGTCGCCCTTGGTCACGCGGCCATCCTTGCCGCTGCCGGCGACGTCGGAGGTCTTGAGGTTGTTATCGGCCAGCAGCTTGGCGGCTGCGGGCATGGCGACGTCACCCTTCGATCCGCCGGTGGCGGCCGAAGCAGCCGCGGGGGCTGCCGCAGGCGCAGCGCCTGCAGCCGGTGCCGCTGCGGGTGCCGCCGCGCCAGCCGTGGCAGCGGTGTCGATCTTCGCGATCAACTGGTCTGCAACGACGGTCGCGCCATCGCCAGCCACGATCTCGGCCAGCACGCCGGCGGCGGGCGCCGGCACTTCCAGCACGACCTTGTCGGTCTCGATCTCGATCAGGATTTCATCGATGGCGACGGCTTCGCCGGCTTTCTTCTTCCACGTGAGCATGGTGGCTTCGGCCACCGATTCAGACAGCTGGGGAACTTTGACTTCTACGATAGACATTTTGGAGTGTGCTCCGCTTCGTGTTCTTGATGGATTGATCGTTGTTTTACTTGGTCAGCACGAAGCCTTTGAGCTTGCCGAACGCGCCGTCGACCAGCGCCTTCTGCTGTTCCTGATGCAGGTGCGAGTAGCCCACCGCGGGCGATGCCGAGGCAGCCCGGCCGGAGTACCCGAGCTTCTGGCCTTCCTGCATGTTTTCGTGGATGTAGTGCTGCACGAAGAACCAGGCGCCCTGGTTCTGCGGTTCGTCCTGGCACCACACGACGTCGACGAGGTTCGGGTACTTCTTGAGTTCGGCACCGAAAGCCTTGTGCGGGAAGGGATAGAGTTGCTCGACGCGGATGATCGCCACGTCTTCGCTGCCGCGCTCTTCGCGCTTCTTGGCCAGGTCGTAATAAACCTTGCCCGAGCAGGCGATGACGCGCTTGACCTTCTCGGCCTTGAGGTCCTTGTTGTCCGGAATCACCGTCTGGAAGCCGCCCTTGGTGAACTCGGACAGCGGCGAGGTCGCGTCCTTGTTGCGCAGCAGCGACTTGGGCGTGAGGATGATCAGCGGCTTGCGCAGGTTGCGCACCATCTGGCGACGCAGCAGGTGGAAGATCTGGCTGGCCGTGGTCGGCTGGCAGACCTGCATGTTGGTGTCGGCCGACAGCTGCATGAAGCGCTCCAGGCGCGCCGAGCTGTGTTCCGGACCCTGGCCTTCATAGCCGTGCGGCAGCATCAGCGTGATGCCGTTGACGCGGCCCCACTTCACTTCGCCCGAGGCGATGAACTGGTCGATGACCACTTGCGCGCCGTTGACGAAGTCGCCGAACTGAGCTTCCCAGATCACGAGCGTGTTGGGATCGTTCGAAGCGTAGCCGTATTCGAAGGCCAGCACGGCTTCTTCGGACAGGATCGAATCGATGACGACGAACGGGGCCTGGTTGTCGGCCACGTTTTCCAACGGCACGTAGATGCCCGTGTCGAACTTCTCGCGGTTCTGGTCGTGCAGCACGGCGTGGCGGTGCGTGAAGGTGCCGCGGCCGCAGTCTTCGCCCGACAGGCGAACCGGGTAGCCGCTGGACACCAGCGTGGCAAAGGCCATGTGCTCGCCCATGCCCCAGTCGACGTTGACTTCACCGCGGCCCATGGCGGCACGGTCGTCCAGCACCTTCTTGACCAGCGGATGCACGGTGAAGCCGGCGGGCACCGTCGTCACGCGTTCGGCCAGGCGCTTCCACTCGCTCATCGGCACGGCCGTGTCGCCGGAATCGGTCCACTTCTTGTTGAGGAAAGGCGTCCAGTCGACGGCGTACTTGCTCTTGAAGTTCGTGAGCACGGGGTCGAAGGTGTGCTTGCCGGCATCCATGGCGGCGCGATAGGCCTTGACCATGTCGTCGCCGAGCGTGGCGCCCAGACCTTGCGCGGCCAGCTTGTCGGCGTACAGCTTGCGCGTGCCGGGGTGCTGGCCGATCTTCTTG
The DNA here is from genome assembly GCF_030317105.1 of Variovorax brevis. Taxonomy (GTDB): domain Bacteria; phylum Pseudomonadota; class Gammaproteobacteria; order Burkholderiales; family Burkholderiaceae_C; genus Variovorax; species Variovorax brevis. Next base: position 807,116 of record NZ_JASZYG010000002.1, on the reverse strand, counting down.
TACATCAGCGGCTGGGTGAGCGAAGGCGTGTCCTGCTCGTTGTGGCCCAGCTTGCGGAAGCAGATGATGTCGACGACCACGTCTTTCTGGAATTCCATGCGGAACTCGAGGGCGAGTTGCGTTGCGAGCACCACGGCTTCGGGGTCGTCGCCGTTCACGTGCAGCACCGGCGCTTCGATCATCTTGACGATGTCCGAGCAGTACAGCGTCGAGCGGCTGTCGCGCGGGTCGCTGGTGGTAAAGCCGATCTGGTTGTTGATGACGATGTGCACCGTGCCGCCGGTCGCGTAGCCGCGCGTTTCGGCCAGCGCCAGCGTTTCCATCACGACGCCCTGCCCGGCAAAGGCCGCGTCGCCGTGCACCAGAACGGGCAGCACCTGCTTGCCCTGCGGGTCGTCGCGGCGGTCCATGCGGGCGCGCACCGAGCCTTCGACCACCGGGTTCACGATTTCCAGGTGCGAGGGGTTGAACGCGAGGCTCAGGTGGACCGGGCCGCCAAGCGTGGTCACGTCCGAGCTGAAGCCCTGGTGGTACTTGACGTCGCCGCTCGGCAGGTCTTCCGGCGCGGTGTGGTCGAACTCGGCGAACAGGTCGGCTGGCATCTTGCCCAGCGAATTGACCAGCACGTTCAGGCGGCCGCGGTGGGCCATGCCGATCACGATTTCCTGTACGCCGGCGATGCCGGCCTGGTTGATCAGTTCGTCCATCGAGACGATGAAGCTTTCGCCGCCTTCGAGCGAGAAGCGCTTCTGGCCGACGTACTTGGTGTGCAGGAAGCGCTCCAGGCCTTCGGCGGCCGTCAGGCGGTCCAGCACGTGCTTCTTTTCTTCAGCCGACAGCTGCGGATTGGTGCGCGCGCTTTCGAGCTTCTGTTGCCACCAGCGCTTCTGGTTCTGGTCGGTGATGTACATGTACTCGGCGCCGACGGAGCCGCAGTACGTTTCGCGCAACGCATTCAGCAGGTCGCGCAGGGACATCGTGTCCTTGCCGAAGAAGGTGTTGCTGGTGTTGAACACCGTTTCGAGGTCGGCGTCGGCGAAGCCGTAGAACGACGGCTCCAGTTCCGGAATGGCCGGGCGCTCGGTGCGCTTGAGCGGGTCGAGGTCGGCCCAGCGTGCGCCAACGTTGCGGTAGGCGGCAATCAGCTGCTGGACGGCGGTGCGCTTGCGGCCGAGCTCGGAATCGGCGCCGCTCGCCTGCACCACGCGGGTCGTGCCCTGTTTGGCCAGTTCGGCGAAGGCGTTGATGACGGGCTGGTGCGGGACATCCCGCGTGTTCGAGCCGTCGGTGGCTGGAACGTTCTGCAACGCATCGAAATACGAGCGCCAGTTGTCGGGCACGCTTCCGGGGTTGGCGAGATAGTTCTCGTACATCTCTTCGACATAGGGCGCGTTGCCGCCGAAGAGGTAGGTGTTGCCTTGATAGGCTTGATAGACGCCCGAAGACGACGAATCGCTCATATTTGCGCTGACCTTCGTTCCCCTTCAGGGAACATGAGTTGGCTTAAGAAACCTTCCGCGACACGGCTGAACCGATTGGCGGATGCGACTGTGGCTGGAAGGGCCTGAGTACCCCGCGATTGTGCCACTTGAACGATATGGGGGCACGCACCAATATCGCGAGTCTTTTTTGGGTCTTGCTCTGGACGAGTTGCCTGATTTGGTGCAGGCATGCTGAAACAGCGCCTGCGATGGCGCCGGAACAGAGTCAGCGGATCAGGTCCAGGACCTCGCGAAAGGCCGGATGCTCCGCCGTGCGCAGCCATTCGAATCCGACCATTTCCGTCGTCACCAATTCGGCGCCTGCGCCAGCGAGTCGGTCAAAGGCCGCGTCGCGATTGCGCTCGGTGCGCGAGCCGCAGGCATCGGTGACGACCCAGACATCGAATTCGTCGTCGATCAGGTCCAGTGCTGTCTGCAAGAGGCACACATGCGCCTCGCATCCGGCCATCACGATGATGTTGCGTTCCTGCGCGGCGGGTTTCTTCTGCAGGTGCTTGGGCAAGCTGCGGGCGTTGCCCTGCGGCGCGGGCGCGGGCTCGCGAAGCCATTCGCCCAGCCCTTCTTCCACGGCACTGAAATGCATCTTGGACAGGGTGCGCTGGCACAGGGCGCGGATCTCCGGCAGGTTTTCTCCGAGTCGCGACGGGTTCTCTTCGGTGCCCCACACCGGAACCTTGAGGAGCTTGGCCATCTTGGCAAGCCGAACGGCGTTCCTCGCGACGGCCTCGCCTTCGAGGATCGCCGGCATGAGCTTGGCTTGATAGTCCACGAGGACGAGTTGGGATTGGGATGCGTCGAGCAGCATGATCGGATGTCTTCTGAATTGAGTGGGCGCGCTGCGCGCCTGTCGGCGCAGCGCGATGGCGTGACCGTACCACTGAAATCCGTGGCTCGTGGTCGCCTGTTACAGACCGCTATCGCGGCACGACCTTGAGCTCGTTCATCACCATTTCAACGTCATCCAGCGAGCGGATCAGGCGCTCCAGTTCTGCGGACTGCGCCTGGGTTCGAACGCAACCCTTGAGCCACACCCAGCGCCGCTGCCCTTCGAGCCAGACGCTGGTGTCGCCGAAAGCGCCGGCGGCGAGCACGGCCTTTTGGGCGCGCGCAATGATGTCGGGGTCGTACAGGTAGGCGTTGGGGAGCCGGCATCGGCCTGATTGATAACAGCTGGTGCCGCGTTCAGCGCGGCCGTGCGTCTGGGCTCGCCGTTCGGCCTCGGTGATCAACGGGCCTTCGGGCACCGGGCAGTTGGCGATGCCGCCAGTTGCCTGCACGAAGGGATCGTTGAAGTAGTTTGCGCGCTCCTGTGCGCCGCAAGCGCTCCACGCGATTGCAAACGCAATCAACGCCAGTCGCGCCGCCGTGCGCATCCATCCATCCTCACGGCTGCAGGCGAATGAGCTGGCCTTGTGCCTGGTCGGTCAGCACATACAGAAAGCCGTCCGGCCCCAGCTTGACGTCGCGCACGCGCGCCTTGCCGTCCTCCAGCAGCTTGTGCTCGGCGACGACCTTGCCGTTCTGGATGTCGATGCGATCCAGATAGCCGAACTTCAGGGAGCCCACGAACAGATTGCCCCGCCACGCCTTGCCGTAGCGATCGTTGGTCAGAAAGGCCATGCCGGACGGCGCGATCGAAGGCACCCAATAGTGCACGGGCTGCTCCATGCCTTCATTGGCCGTGATGCCGTCGCCTATCTTGCCGCCGCCGTAGTTTTCGCCATAGGTGATCACCGGCCAGCCGTAGTTCTTGCCCGCCTGCGCAATGTTGATCTCGTCGCCGCCCTGCGGGCCATGCTCGGTCATCCAGAGGCGACCGTCCGGCCCGATGGTCGCGCCCTGCCCATTGCGATGCCCGTAGCTCCAGATTTCCGGCAGCGCATCGGAGCGGCCGACGAAGGGGTTGTCAGGCGCAGCGGCGCCCTCTTTGGTGAGCCGCACGATCTTGCCGAGATGGTTGTCGAGCTTTTGCGCGTCGTCCTTGCGGCTGAACCGGTCGCCCAGCGTCATGAACAGCGTGCCGTCGCGGCCCTCGACGATGCGGCAGCCGAAGTGATTGCGGCTCGCCACCTTGGGGCGCTGGCTGAAGATCACACGCACGTTCTCCAACCGAGTGCGGTCGTTCGAAACCTGTGCCCGCGCCAGCGCCGTGCTGTTCGTGTTGACGTTGTCGCCCTGCGGTTCCGAGAAGCAGAAGTAGATCGTGCGGTTGGATTCGTAAGCCGAATCGGCGGCGACATCCAAGAGGCCACCCTGCCCGCCCACGGCGATGGCAGGCAAGCCGGGCAGCGGAGGCCCGACCTTGCCGTCCGGTTCGATGATCCGGATGCGCCCCAACTTCTCGGTCACCAGAAATCGCCCGCCTGGCAGAAAGGTGACCCCCCAAGGGTTCTCGATTCCCGTCGCAACGACCACAGGCCGGGGCTCTGCCAACGCCAGGCTTGCGACCGGAATCAACAGCAGAAACTCAATCAATCGTTTAAATGTCATTGGTTTCTTATGACTTTGAATACTAGAACTTTGACATTACTCCTATAGCGTCAATTCGCCGCGCGTTTTTCACCTCGCCTAAACACGTTACATTCACATAACGATCATGATATGAAAATTCGTTGTGCGACAATCACTTGGCCGTAACTGTTAAAGCCGTCAAGGATTTGACATGACCGCGCGTCATCAATATCCTACTTGTCATGCGTTTTGTCGTCTTACCCGTACTTCTCTTGTTCGCCTGCAGCGCGATCGCTGCACCGCAGGATGACAAGGCGGATGAAATCGGTCACCTGATGGTCAAGCAGGGATTGATCGCGCAATTGGATCAGGTTCGTCAAACGGTCACGGACCGCACCACCAGTCTTGTGGGCAGCGCCATGGGCTTTCTGGGCGTTCCCTATCGATTTGGCGGCACCTCCGCCGAAACCGGATTCGATTGCAGCGGCTTCGTTCGCGCCATGTACAACCAGACCTTGGGCCACGTGCTGCCGCGCCGCGCTGAAGAGCAGGCCGCCGCCACCGAGAAAATCGACCGCAACGAACTCAAGCCCGGCGACCTCGTGTTCTTCAACACCATGCGCCGCGCCTTCAGCCACGTTGGCATCTACATCGGTGACGGCAAGTTCATTCATGCGCCCCGCACTGGAAAGACGGTTCAGATCGAAGACATGAATGGCAAGTATTGGCTCAATCGCTTCAACGGTGCCCGCCGCGTGCCAGGGGTCGAGGCGACTTCCGGCGGCGAATGACTCTGTTCGACTTGTCCGCACCAAAAAAAAACCCGCCGTCAGGCGGGTTTTTTTGTTTTGGGGTTCGGTTCAGCGCCGTTGCGGCGGCAGGTCCGTGCAGGTCCCGTGCGCCACTTCCGCGGCCATGCCGATGCTTTCGCCCAGCGTCGGATGCGGGTGGATGGTCTTGCCGATGTCCACTTCGTCCGCACCCATCTCGATGGCCAGCGCCACTTCGCTGATGAGGTCGCCCGCGTGCGTGCCGACAATGCCGCCGCCGACGATGCGGTGCGTTTCCGCATCGAACAGCAGTTTGGTCACGCCTTCGTCGCGGCCGTTGGCGATGGCGCGGCCTGAGGCCGTCCACGGGAACAGGCCCTTCTTCACCTTCTTGCCCTCGGCCTTCGCCTGGTCTTCGGTCAAGCCGACCCACGCCACTTCGGGGTCGGTGTAGGCCACGCTGGGGATCACGCGTGCGTTGAAGGCGGCGCTCGCCAGGGACTGGTCGCCCTTTTGCTCGCCGGCAATCACTTCCGCCGCCACATGCGCCTCGTGCACCGCCTTGTGCGCCAGCATGGGCTGGCCAATGATGTCGCCGATGGCAAAGATGTGCGAGACGTTGGTGCGCATCTGGATGTCGACCGGAATGAAGCCGCGATCCGTCACCGTGACGCCCGCCTTCTCCGCACCGATCTTCTTGCCATTCGGTGAGCGCCCGACGGCCTGCAGCACCACGTCGTAGACCTGCGGCTCCTTGGGGGCCTGTTCGCCTTCGAAGGTCACGCGAATGCCCTCCTTCGTCGCCTCGGCGCCCACGGTCTTCGTCTTGAGCATGATGTTGTCGAAGCGCGGCGTGTTCATCTTCTGCCAGATCTTCACGAGGTCGCGGTCGGCGCCCTGCATGAGGCCGTCGAGCATTTCAACCACGTCGAGCCGCGCGCCGAGCGTGGAATACACCGTGCCCATTTCGAGGCCGATGATGCCGCCGCCCAGCACCAGCATGCGCTTGGGCTCAAAGCCCATCTCCAGCGCGCCGGTCGAATCGATGACGCGCGGATCCTTCGGCATGAACGGCAGGCTCACCGACTGCGAACCGGCCGCGATGATGCAGTTGCGGAACTTGATGACCTGCTTCTTGCCCGACTTCTCCTGGCCCGTTGCGCCTGTGGTTTCCTCGACCTCGATGTGGAAGGCATCGATGAAGGTGCCGACGCCGCGCACGGTCGTGACCTTGCGCATCTTGGCCATGGCCGCGAGGCCGCCCGTCAGCTTGCCGACGACCTTGTTCTTGTAGCCCAGCAGCTTGGCGCGATCGATCTTGGGAGCGCCGTAGTCGACGCCGAGGTCGGCAAAGTGCGTGACTTCGTCCATGACGCCCGCAACGTGCAACAGCGCCTTCGACGGGATGCACCCGACGTTGAGGCAAACGCCGCCCAGGGTGGCGTAACGCTCGACGATGACGGTCTTCAGGCCGAGGTCGGCCGAGCGGAAGGCCGCAGAATAGCCGCCGGGGCCGGCGCCCAGCACCAGCACGTCGCATTCGAGGTCGACGCTGCCGCCATAGGTCGATGTTGCGGTGCTTGCCGCTGCGCGCGGGGCAGCCGCTGGCGCGGCGGCCGGGGCTGCAGCCGGCGCAGCCGTGGGCGCCGCTGCCGGAGCGGGCGCCGGGGCAGCGCCGGCCGCGTCGGCTTCAATGGTCAGCACGACGGAGCCTTCGCTCACCATGTCGCCCACCTTCACGGCCAGCGACTTCACGGTGCCGCCGTGGCTCGACGGAATCTCCATCGACGCCTTGTCCGACTCCACCGTGATCAGCGACTGTTCCGGCTTGATCTTGTCCCCGATCTTGACCAGCACTTCGATCACCGCCACTTCGGCGAAGTCGCCGATGTCCGGCACCTTGATTTGTTGTTCGCTCATCTGGACACCTTCAATTTGAGTGTGAATACGTCGACCGGTCCGGCCGAATTGCGATCGAATTCGCAGGCTGCCGCAATGCCTGCATCTGCCACTTCGCGCGCCGTGCGCGCCTTGCCGTACGCCGCGTGCATGGCGCCGAGCGCAAAGCTGCGTCCGGAGCCGATGCTCCAGAACTCCTTGAACTCGAAGACCTCGCGGTAGCTGTACACGCCGAAGATGCCGTTCGGATTGACGATCAGCAGCGTGAACTGGCTCGATTCGTACGGGTCGTGGTCATCTTCCTTGGTCTGCAGGAAGAACGTTTCCTTGAGCACGGGATGCAGGCGCGTCAACGTGCGAAAGATGTCGTTCTTGCTGCCAAAGCGCAGTTCCTCGCGCGGCTGCCCGGCCAAGGCCTGCTGCAGCACGAGGAAATGCGCCGCCGCGCCGGCTGCGGCAAACATGCTCTGTCCGTCCGCATCGTCCACCGCAAAGATCTTGCGGTTGGCCTCGAGGCGGTTGGACAGCCGCGTGTCGCCGAAGGTCACCAGCGTGTCCGCCATCAACGCCGCCTGGCCGCCCTTGCGGACTGCCACGACGGTGGTCATAGCAAGACGCGGCGGTAGTCCGAAAGGACTTGCCCCAGGTAAGCGTTGAACCGCGCCGCTGCGGCGCCGTCGATCACGCGGTGGTCATAGGACAGCGACATCGGCAGGATGAGGCGTGGCACGAACTGCTTGCCGTCCCACGTTGGCTTCATCGCGCCCTTCGACAAGCCGAGGATCGCCACTTCCGGCGCATTGATGATCGGCGTGAAGTGCGTGCCGCCGATGCCGCCAAGCGAGCTGATCGACATGCAACCGCCCTGCATGTCGGCCGAGCCGAGCTTGCCGTCGCGTGCCTTCTTGGCGAGTTCGCCCATCTCCTGGCTGATCTGCAGGATGCCCTTCTTGTCCGCGTCCTTGAGCACCGGCACCACGAGGCCGTTGGGCGTGTCCGCCGCAAAGCCGATGTTGTAGTACTGCTTGTAGACAAGGGTGTCGCCGTCCAGGCTGGTGTTGAACTCGGGGAACTTCTTCAGCGCCGCGACGACCGCCTTGATCACGAAAGCCAGCATGGTCACCTTGACGCCGGACTTCTCGTTCTCCTTGTTGGTGGAGACGCGGAAGGCTTCGAGATCCGTGATGTCGCATTCGTCGTTGTTGGTGACGTGCGGGATCATCACCCAGTTGCGGTGCAGGTTCGCGCCACTGATCTTCTTGATGCGCGACAGGTCCTTGCGCTCGACAGTGCCGAACTTGGTGAAGTCGACCTTCGGCCACGGCAGCAGGTCGAGGCCGGCGCCGCCGCCTCCGCCCGCTGGCGCACGCGAAGCTGCAGCAGCCTTCGGCACGGCTTGGCCGCTCATCACCGACTTGGTGTAGTTCTGGACGTCTTCCTGCGTGATGCGACCCTTGGGACCACTGCCCTTCACCTCTTCAAGCGCCACGCCGAGTTCGCGCGCGAACTTGCGCACCGATGGCGATGCGTGCGGCAACGTGCCACTGGGCGCCACCGTCGGATCGTGCGCTGGCGCGGCCGCAGCGGGCGCCGCCGCAGGTGCGGGGGCGCTGGCGGTTGCGGCCGCCGGTGCGGCTGCGGCTTGAGCTGCGGGGGCTGCTGCTGGCGCAGCTGCCGGCGCCGCCGCTCCGCCCGCGCCTTCCAGCACCGCGATCAGGTCGCCGATGTTGACCGTGTCACCCACCTTGACCTTGAGTTCCTTCAGGATGCCGGCCGCCGACGACGGAATCTCCATCGACGCCTTGTCCGATTCGACCGTGATCAGCGACTGCTCGGCCTTGATCGAGTCGCCGGGTTTCACCAGCACTTCAATGACGGCCACGTCCTTGAAGTCACCGATGTCCGGCACCTTCACTTCGACCGGTCCGCTGCTTGCCGCAGGTGCGGCGGCGGCTGGTGCTGCTGCAGGCGCCGGCGAAGGGGCAGGTGCTGCCGCGGCAGGAGCCGGGGCCGCAGCAGCCGGCGCTGCCGCAGCCGCGCCCTCCGCTTCGAGCACCAGCACCACCGAGCCCTCTTTCACCTTGCTGCCGACTTCGACCTTGAGCTCTTTCACCACGCCGGCCGTGCTCGATGGAATTTCCATCGACGCCTTGTCCGACTCCACCGTGATCAGCGACTGTTCGGCCTTGACCGTGTCGCCCACCTTGACCAGTACCTCGATGACCGCGACTTCGTCGAAGTCACCGATGTCCGGCACCTTCACTTCCACTGTTGCCATGTTCGTGTCTCCCGCCCGAAAGGCTGTGTTGTTGATTTGTTGGTTGGTTGGATGGTTGTTGTTTACGCGTAGAGCGGATTGACCTTGTCGACGTTGATGCCGTATTTGGTGATCGCTTCCTGGACCTTGGCGGCCGGCACGACGCCATCTTCACTCAGCGCCTTGAGCGCGGCAACGACGATGTAGTGGCGGTTGATTTCGAAGTGTTCGCGCAGCTTGGCGCGGAAGTCGCTGCGGCCGAAGCCGTCGGTGCCCAGCACCTTGTAGTTGCGCCCCTTCGGCACGAAGGCACGGATCTGCTCGGCGTAGGCCTTCATGTAGTCGGTCGACGCGATCACCGGGCCGGTCGAAGCCGACAGTTGCTGCGCCACGAAAGGCACGCGCGGCGTCTCGGTGGGATGCAGCAGGTTCCAGCGGTCGGCGTCCTGGCCGTCGCGGGTGAGTTCGTTGAAGCTCGGGCAGCTCCACACGCCGGCGCTCACGCCCCACTCCTTTTCGAGCAGTTCCTGCGCGAAGAAGCTTTCACGCAGGATGGTGCCGCTGCCCAGCAATTGCACCGACGGCGCTTCCTTGCCCTTGGCAGCCTTCACCACCGGCGCCTGCTTGCACAGGTACATGCCCTTGATGATCTGCTCTTCGGTGCCGGGCTGCAGGCCGGGCATCGGGTAGTTCTCGTTGAGCAGCGTGATGTAGTAGTAGACGTTGTCCTGCTTCTCGACCATGCGCTTCAGGCCGTGGTGAAGGATCACGCCGACTTCATGCGCGAAGGTCGGGTCGTAGCTCAGGCAGTTCGGGATGGTGTTGGCCAGGATGTGGCTGTGACCGTCTTCGTGCTGCAAGCCCTCGCCGTTCAGCGTGGTGCGACCCGAGGTGCCGCCCAGCAGGAAGCCGCGTGCCTGCATGTCGCCGGCCGCCCAGGCCAGGTCGCCGATGCGCTGGAAGCCGAACATCGAGTAATACACGTAGAACGGCACCATGATGCGGTTGTTCGTGCTGTACGACGTGGCTGCCGCGATCCAGCTTGACATGCCGCCGGCTTCGTTGATGCCCTCTTGCAGGATCTGGCCGGCTTTGTCTTCCTTGTAGTACATGACCTGGTCCTTGTCGACCGGGGTGTACTGCTGACCTGCGGGGTTGTAGATGCCAATCTGGCGGAACAGGCCTTCCATGCCGAAGGTGCGTGCCTCGTCGACCAGGATGGGCACCACGCGCGGCCCGAGCGCCTGGTCACGCAACAGTTGCGTGAGGAAGCGCACGTAGGCTTGCGTCGTCGAGATTTCGCGGCCTTCGGCAGTCGGTTCGAGCACCGACTTGAAGGTGTCCAGCGACGGCACCGTGAAGCTCTCGTCCGCTTTCACGCGGCGGTGCGGCAGGTAGCCACCCAGTGCCTTGCGGCGCTCGTGCAGATATTTCATTTCCGGCGTGTCGTCGGCCGGCTTGTAGAACGGCAAGTCGGCAATCTGGCTGTCCGGAATCGGGATGTTGAAGCGGTCGCGGAAGGCCTTGATGTCTTCCTCGCCGAGCTTCTTGGTCTGGTGGACCGTGTTCTTGCCCTCGCCGATCTTGCCCATGCCGAAGCCCTTGACGGTCTTGATGAGCAAAACAGTCGGCTGGCCCGTGTGCGTGGTGGCGGCGTGGAAGGCGGCATACACCTTCTGCGAATCGTGGCCGCCGCGGCGCAGCTGCCAGATGTCGTCGTCGCTCAGCTTGGCGACCATCTCGGCCGTGCGCGGGTCGCGGCCGAAGAAGTTCTTGCGGACGTACGCGCCGTCGTTCGCCTTGAAGGATTGATAGTCACCGTCGTTGGTGTCCATCATGAGCTTGCGCAGCGCACCTTCCTTGTCGCGCGCCAGCAGCGGATCCCAGTTGCTGCCCCACAGCAGCTTGATGACGTTCCAGCCCGCGCCGCGAAATTCGCCTTCGAGTTCCTGAACGATCTTGCCGTTGCCGCGCACCGGGCCGTCCAGCCGCTGCAGATTGCAGTTGATGACGAAGATCAGGTTGTCGAGATTCTCGCGTGCCGCCAGGCCGATGGCGCCCAGCGACTCCACTTCGTCCATTTCACCGTCGCCGCAGAACACCCACACCTTGCGGTTCTCGGTGTTGGCAATGCCGCGGGCATGCAGGTATTTGAGGAAGCGCGCCTGGTAGATCGCCATCAATGGGCCCAGGCCCATCGACACGGTGGGGAACTGCCAGAACTCGGGCATCAGCTTGGGATGCGGGTAGCTGGACAGGCCCTTGCCGTCGACTTCCTGGCGGAAGTTGAGCAGTTGCTCTTCGGACAGGCGGCCTTCGAGGTAGGCGCGGGCATAGATGCCGGGCGAGACGTGGCCCTGGATGTAGAGGCAATCGCCGCCATGGTTTTCACTTTCGGCATGCCAGAAGTGGTTGAAGCCGGCGCCAAACATGCTGGCCAGGGAAGCAAAGGAGCCGATGTGGCCGCCCAGGTCGCCGCCTTCGGGCGGGTGCAGGCGGTTGGCCTTGACGACCATCGCCATCGCATTCCAGCGCATGTAGGAGCGCAGGCGTTCCTCGATTTCGAGGTTGCCCGGCGAGCGCTCTTCCTGATCGACCTCGATGGTGTTGACGTAGGCCGTGTTGGCCGAGAACGGTTTGTCGATGCTGTTCTGGCGCGCGTGCTCCAGCAACTGCTCCAGGAGAAAGTGAGCCCGGTCGGGGCCTTCGCTCTGGATGACGGCGGACAGCGCGTCCATCCATTCACGTGTTTCTTGCGAATCTGCGTCGTTCGCAGCTGAACCGAAGGCGCTCGCGGGATTTGCCGACATGCTTTGTCTCCTGGGTTGGGTGGCGTAATTTAGTGCCGGAATGGACTGAACGGCAGTTTCTCACAAAAATCTCGATTTATCAAATGATGATCTTCAATCTCACAATATGAATTCTCCCAGTGAGACGCATGACAGTCTTCGCAGAATGTGATCTACCGCTTCCCCTACACTCGGCTGATGCCGTCTCCCCCTCAGCTGCCCGTTGCAAGGCCTCCCAGATCGTCGCCTCGATCTGTGTGGAGCCGCTGGTGGCGCCGGCAAACACCGGTCTTGCAGGACGCACTGGCGATGCTTGCGCCGCTGGCTGCGGTGCTGCTTTTCCTGGCGGCCATCGTGTCGGCCTTCTGGTACTTGCGCGCAGAGGAAGTCGAGCGCGAGCAGGAGTCCGTCAAGCGCGACGTCGAATACGCACAGCAACGCGTGCGGCTTCGGCTGCTCGAACGGCAGGAGCAACTGATGCGCCTTGCGCGCGACGCCGGCAATCGCGAAATCGATCCAGCCGAATTCGTGAGTCGTTCCGAATCGCTGGTCAGCCAGTTCCCCGAGTTGCAGGCCATCAGCTGGATTGACGATCGCCGCCGTTTTCAGGGGTCTTATGCCGCGCCCAGCGTGCATCCCGCGCAGCAACATGTGCCGGGCGATGTGCTGCGGCCGGGCGACACTGAAACCAATTACGCGCTGGCGCGCGAGCTTCGCCAGCCTGTGTTCTCGCAGCCGGCCACCGGCACCGAGCCACCTGGGCTTTTGCAGCTTCACATTCCGCTGTTCGACCAGGGGCTTTTCGCCGGCGACGTGATGGGCGAGTTCTCCATCGACGGGCTGCTGCGCTACGGCATTCCGCCGGAAGTCGCGGCGCGCTATGCGGTGTCGCTTCTCGATGGCAAGGGACGCCTGATCGCCGGCAACACCGTCAATCCGCGGGAGGCCGGCACGCGTTTGCTGCCTTGGATCGAGCACACCAATGAATACGAAGTGCCCGTGTCGCCGGTCGGCAATGGACTGGTGCTGCGCGCGCAGGCTTATCGCACGTCGCAGGGCCTGGTCGGCAACGGCCTGTTCTGGCTGGTGGTCGCGCTGAGCGTGATGACCAGCTGGATGCTGATCGGCACCTGGCGCCACACGCGGCGGCGCCTGCAGGCGCAAAAGGCGCTCGTGGCTGAAACGAACTTTCGGCGCGCGATGGAAAACTCCATGCCCACCGGCATGCGCGTGCTCGACCTGGAAGGCCGCATCACCTACGTCAACGCATCCTTCTGCGCCATGACAGGATGGAGCGAAGCGGAGCTGGTGGGCCAGTCGCCGCCCTTCCCCTACTGGCTCGAAGCCGATCGCGAGATCATGAACGAGCGGCTCGAAGAAGAGCTGCACGGCCGCGCCCTGCCCGGTGGATTTCAGGTGCGCGTCAAGCGGCGCAACGGCAGCGTGTTCAACGCGCGCCTCTATGTTTCGCCACTGATCGACGCCCGCGGCCACCAGACGGGCTGGATGACGTCGATGACCGACATCACCGAACCGACGCGCATTCGGGAGCAACTGTCCGCGTCCTACGAACGCTTCACCACGGTGCTGGAAGCGCTCGACGCCGCCATCTCGGTCGCGCCCATCGGCAGCGAGGAACTGCTGTTTGCCAACAAGCTGTACCGCTTGTGGTTTGGCTCCGACACCGTGGGCCACCTCGGCATGGTGGCGCAGGCCGGTGTGCCACCGTCCGCCGCGCACGACGAAGAGCTGGACGACGTCGATCCCTTCGCGGGCCTGCCCATCGACACGCTCACCGGCGCGCAGCCTGCGAACAACGAAATCTTCGTGCCGGAACTTGGGAAATGGCTCGAGGTGCGCTCGCGCTATCTCACGTGGGTCGATGGCCGTCTTGCGCAGATGGTGATCGCCACCGACATCACGCAGCGACGTGACGCGGAAGAGCAGAACGCGGCGCAGGCCGACCGCGCACAGGCCGCCAGCCGTCTCATCACCATGGGCGAAATGGCGTCCAGCGTGGCGCACGAACTGAACCAGCCATTGACCGCCATCACCAACTACTGCAACGGCATGGTGTCGCGCATCAAGGGTCAGCAGATCGACACGGACGCGCTGCTGTCCGCGCTCGAGAAAACCTCGCGACAGGCGCAGCGCGCGGGGCAGATCATCCAGCGCATCCGCACCTTCGTGAAGCGCAGCGAGCCCAACCGCACGGCTGCCGAAGCCGCCACGATGGTGAGCGAGGCAGTGGAACTCGCAGGCATCGAATTGCGCCGCCGCAACGTTCGCCTCAACCACTATGTGGCCGCGCGCTTGCCGGTGCTGCGCGTCGATCCAATCCTGATCGAGCAGGTGCTCGTGAACCTGCTGCGCAACGCGGCCGAAGCCATCGATGTGGCCAAGCGCCCGCCCGCGCGCCGAAGCGTTGAACTACGCGTATTGCCGCGAGTCATAGATGGGAACCCCGCTGTCGAGTTCTCGGTCCAGGACACCGGCATGGGTTTGGCGCCCGAAGTGATGGAACGGCTCTACGAAGCCTTCTTCTCCACCAAGCCGGAAGGCATGGGAATCGGACTTAATTTGTGCCGGACGATTGTGGAATCTCACCGCGGCAGGATGCAGGCAGAGAACATCTACAATGGTTCCGAGATTGTTGGGTGCCGGTTTTCCTTCTGGATTCCGGTACTGGACGCTCTGAATTCAATAGCAAGCGACGAGGCAAAGGTACCTGCATGAGTTTGATTCCCAAAAAGGGCACGGTCTATGTCGTCGATGACGACGAAGCTGTGCGAGATTCGCTGCAATGGCTGTTGGAAGGCAAGGATTACCGGGTCCGCTGCTTCGACTCCGCAGAGTCGTTCCTCTCGCGCTATGACCCGCGCGAAGTGGCCTGTCTCATCGTCGATATCCGCATGGGCGGCATGACGGGTCTCGAATTGCAAGACAGACTGATCGAACGGCGCTCGCCGCTGCCGATCGTGGTCATCACCGGTCACGGCGACGTGCCGATGGCGGTCGACTCCATGAAGAAGGGCGCGATGGATTTCATCCAGAAGCCTTTCAACGACGAAGAACTCGTCGCCCTGGTCGAGCGCATGCTCGAACACGCGCGCGGCACCTTCGCGCAACACCAGCAATCGGCCAGCCGCGACGCGCTGCTGTCCAAACTCACGGGCCGCGAGGCGCAGGTGCTGGAACGCATTGTCGCCGGCCGCCTGAACAAGCAGATCGCCGACGACCTGGGCATCAGCATCAAGACGGTGGAGGCGCACCGCGCCAACATCATGGAAAAGCTCAACGCCAACACGGTGGCCGACCTGCTCAAGATCGCGCTCGGCCAGGTGACGGCCAAGGCCTCCTGACTTGACGCCGCGCCCAGCGCCGCCCCACTGACCACCACGCCTGCGCAAGCGGGCGTTTTCATTTGGAACATCAAAAGCGATGACTGCTCAACTGATCGACGGCAACGCCCTTGCCAGGACCATCCGCGCGGAGGTCTCCGGCCGCACGCAAGCGCTGAAGGCGAAAGGCGTCACGCCGGCCCTCGCCATCATCCTGGTGGGCGAAGACCCGGCCAGCCAGGTCTACACGAAGCACAAGGTCAACGACAGCACCGAGACGGGCCTGCAGGCCACGCTCGAACGCTACCCGGCCGACATGACGGAGGCCGACCTGCTGGCCCGCATCCGCGCCCTCAACGACGACCCGAAGGTGCACGGCATCCTCGTGCAATTGCCGCTGCCGAAGCACATGGACAGCCAGAAGGTCATCGAGACCATCTCGCCCGCCAAGGATGTGGACGGCTTCCACATCCACAGCGCCGGCGCACTGATGACCGGCGCGCCCGGCTTCTGGCCGTGTACGCCTTATGGCTGCATGAAGATGCTGGAATCCATTGGCTACAAGCTGCGTGGCAAGCACGCGGTGGTCATCGGTCGCAGCAACATCGTCGGCAAGCCGATGGCCATGATGCTGCTGGCGCAAAGCGCCACCGTCACCATCTGCCACAGCGCCACGGCCGATCTCAAGGCCATGACGCTGCAAGCCGACGTGATCGTCGCGGCCGTGGGCAAGCGCAATGTGCTCACTGCCGACATGGTGAAACCCGGTGCGGTCGTGATCGACGTCGGCATGAACCGCAATGATGAAGGCAAGTTGTGCGGCGACGTCGACTTTGCCGGGGTGAAAGAGGTTGCGAGCTGGATCACGCCGGTGCCCGGTGGCGTCGGCCCCATGACCCGCGCGATGCTGCTGGTCAACACGCTCGAAGCCGCCGAACGCGCCACGGCCTGAAGGCCGATCCGCCATACGTCATCACTTGAACTTGCAACGCCCGCCCGCCATCTGATCCAGACCATGACCAATCCCCTCCTCGACTTCAACGACCTCCCGCTGTTCGACCAGATCAAGCCGGAACACGTGGCGCCCGCCGTGGACACCCTGCTGGCAGACGCGGAGCTTGCGCTGCAGACCGTCACCGCGCCCGAGTTTCCGGCCGACTGGACCGCGATTGCCAAGGTGCTCGACGTTTCCACCGAGCGCTTCAGCCGGGCGTGGGGCGTCGTGGGCCACCTCAACGCGGTGGCGGACACCCCTGAACTGCGTGCGGCCTACAACGACGCGATGCCGCGCGTCACGGCCTTCTGGACGCGCCTGGGCTCGGACGAGCGGCTCTACGCCAAGTACAAGGCAATCGACCCGGCATTGCTCAATGCGGAGCAACGCCAGGCGCACCTCAATGCTGTGCGCAACTTCGTGCTCGGCGGCGCTGAACTGCAAGGTGCCGAAAGGGAGCGCTTTGCCGCAATCCAGGAAAAGCAGGCCGAGCTGAGCCAGAAGTTCAGCGAGAACGCACTCGACGCCACCGACGCCTTCGCCTACTACGCCCGCCTCGACGAACTGGACGGCGTGCCGCATGACGTGATCGACAGCGCGCTCGCCGCCGCGAGGGCCGAGGATAAGACGGGCTACAAGCTCACCCTCAAGATGCCCTGCTACCTGCCGGTGATGCAATTCGCCCGAAACGCCAGCCTGCGCGAGGCGCTCTACCGCGCCTATGTGACGCGCGCCAGCGAGCTGGGAGATCCGGCATTCGACAACACCGAACTGATTCGCGAAATCCTCTCCCTGCGCCAGGAAGAAGCCAAACTTCT
Source organism: Variovorax brevis (assembly GCF_030317105.1). Lineage (GTDB taxonomy): Bacteria > Pseudomonadota > Gammaproteobacteria > Burkholderiales > Burkholderiaceae_C > Variovorax > Variovorax brevis. The sequence goes on along the minus strand of NZ_JASZYG010000002.1, from coordinate 790,295 downwards.
GGGCTACAGCAACTTCGGCCAGCTCTCCGTGGTACCGAAAATGGCCGAGTCGCCCGAAGAGGTCGTGAAGTTCCTGCGCGACCTCGCCACCAAGGCCAAGCGCTACGGCGAACAAGACCTTGCCGACCTGCGCAAATTTGCCACGGAGCAACTGGACATCGCCGACCCGCAGCCTTGGGACTGGAGCTTCATCGGTGAAAAGCTCAAGGAGGCGCGCTATGCCTTCAGCGAGCAGGAGGTCAAGGAGTACTTCACCGCGCCGAAGGTGATGGCCGGTCTTTTCAAGATCGTCGAAACCCTGTTCGAAGTGACGATTCGCCGCGATGGCGCGCCGGTGTGGCACCCCAGCGTCGAGTTCTATCGCATCGAGCGCCAGACGCCGCAAGGCACGCAGAAGGTCGGCCAGTTCTACCTCGACCCTTCGGCGCGCGCGGCCAAGCGCGGCGGTGCGTGGATGGACGACGTGCGCGCACGCTGGCTTCGGCCCGACAACGGTTCGCTGCAAACGCCCGTGGCGCAACTGGTGTGCAACTTCGCCGACGGCGTCAACGGCAAGCCGCCGCTGCTCACGCACGACGACGTGACTACCCTCTTCCACGAATTCGGCCACGGCCTGCACCACATGCTCACGCAAGTGAACGAGCGCGACGTCTCGGGCATCAGTGGCGTCGAGTGGGACGCGGTCGAGTTGCCCAGCCAGTTCATGGAGAACTTCTGCTGGGAATGGGACGTGCTCAAGCACATGACCTCGCACGTCGACACCGGCGAGCCCCTGCCGCGCGCCCTCTTCGACAAGATGACGGCCGCCAAGAACTTCCAGAGCGGCATGCAGACCTTGCGGCAGATCGAGTTCTCGCTGTTCGACATGCTGTTGCACACCGAATACGACGCCACCACCGCCGCGCCCGGCGCGGTGATGGATCTGCTCGCCAAGGTGCGCGCCGAAGTCGCCGTGATGCCTGCGCCGCCCTTCAGCCGCACGCCGAACACTTTCACCCACATCTTTTCGGGCGGCTATGCGGCCGGCTACTACAGCTACAAGTGGGCCGAGGTGCTCAGCGCGGATGCCTACGCGGCCTTCGAGGAAAGCGCGGGCGCCGACGGCAAGCCAAGCATCGAGACCGGGCGCCGCTACCGCACGGCGATCCTGGAAGCGGGCGGCAGCCGGCCGGCCATGGAATCGTTCAAGGCTTTCCGCGGACGGGCGCCTCAACTTGACGCGCTGTTGCGACACCAAGGCATGGCGCCGACAGCGACCGGGGCCTGAAAAGGTCATCCGCTGCCAATATCGGGCTGCAACTGACATACTTGTCGCATCGGTTTTCTGGAGCTCGAACGATGAAGTTGAACGTCCGCCTCGGCGCGATCGCACTGGCATGTGTCTCGCTGGCTGCGATGGCGCAGCCCGTCTATCGCCAGGTCGATGGCAACGGCAGGGTGACGTACTCCGACCAGCCGCCGACGTCATCCGCCAAGCCTGCGCCCCGCGCGGGAACGGTGACGGCGCTGCCCACGGACACCGCGCTTCCTTATGAACTGCGGCAGGTGGTGCAGCGCTATCCGGTCACGCTCTACTCGCGCGATGCATGCGAGCCCTGCGAATCGGCCAAGACCCTGCTCACGACGCGCGGTGTGCCCTTCACCGAGAAAACCATCCAGACGCCCCAGGACAGCGACGCCCTGCAGCGCCTGACGGGCCAGATTTCACTGCCCGTCGTCACCATCGGCGCGCAGCAGCTCAAGGGCTTCTCGGACGGCGAATGGACGCAGTTCCTCGACGCCGCGGGCTATCCGCCGAGTTCGCGTTTGCCCGCGGGGTACCGGATGCCACCGGCCACACCCATGGTGGCAACGCAGGTGGCGCCCGCGCAGCAACCTGCAGCACCGTCCGTTGCAACTCCGCCGCCCGCGACCGCTGCGCCCAGCGGACCGACAGCCGAGAACCCGGCCGGCATCAAGTTCTGAGCCGGCTTCAGTAGACCAGCGTCTCGACGCCCGTGGGCGTTCCCAGCAGGCACACGTTGGCCCGCTGGTGCGCAAACACGCCCACCGTGACCACACCCGGCCACTGGCTCACCTGGGACTCGAAAGCCAGCGGGTCGGTGATCTTCAGGCCCGTCACGTCGACGATGTGCTGGCCGTTGTCGGTGACCAGGGGCGCGCCGTCCTTTTGGCGCACCTTGGCCGCGCCGCCCATTTGCGCGAACTGGCGAATCACGCGCTGCGTCGCCATGGGAATCACTTCCACCGGCAGCGGAAAAGCGCCCAGGGTTTCGACGCGCTTGGACGCATCGGCAATGCAGACGAATTGCTTCGACTGCGCCGCCACGATTTTTTCGCGCGTGAGCGCCGCGCCACCGCCCTTGATCATGTTGCCGTGGCCGTCGATTTCATCGGCGCCGTCGATGTAGACCGCGAGTTCTTCCACCTCGTTGCTGTCGAACACCGGAATGCCCAGGGCGCGCAGGCGCTCGGTCGAGGCGACGGAACTGGAGACCGCGCCGCGGATGTCGTTTTTGATGTCTGCCAGCGCCTCGATGAACTTGTTGACCGTGGAGCCGGTGCCCACGCCGACGATGGCGCCTTTCACCACATAGGCGAGTGCCGCGCGGCCCACTTGCGCCTTGAGTTCGTCCTGAGTCATTTGGGGGGAGTTCATCTGGGAAAATCCTGTACTGTCTGAAGCTGAGAATTATCCGATGTCACTTGTCCCCTACGGCCTTGCCCGCCCCTTTCTGTTCGGCCTCGACGCCGAACACGCGCACGAGGTCACCATGGATGCGCTGGCGCGCACCCAGAACACGCCGCTGGCCTGCTTTTACGCCTCGACTCGCGTCGACGATCCCGTCACGCTGGCGGGACTGCGCTTTCCCAATCGCGTCGGCCTCGCCGCCGGGCTGGACAAGAACGCACGCTGCATCGACGGGCTTGCGGCCATGGGCTTCGGATTCGTCGAAGTGGGCACGGTCACGCCCAAGGCGCAGCCGGGCAATGCCAAGCCGCGCATGTTTCGCATTCCGGAACGCAACGCGCTCATCAACCGTCTCGGTTTCAACAACGAGGGGCTCGATGCCTTCGTTGCCAACGTCAAGCGTGCGCGCTTTCGCAAGTCGGGCGGCGGCTCGCCCATGCTGCTGGGCCTGAACATCGGCAAGAACGGCGCCACGCCCATGGAGCGTGCGCACGAGGACTACGTCACCTGCCTGGAAGGCGTGTATCCGCACGCGGACTACATCACCATCAACATCTCGAGCCCGAACACGGCCAACCTGCGCACCCTGCAGGGGGACGAGGCCATTGATGGATTGCTGTCCGCCATTGCGGCGCATCGCGAAGTGCTGGTCCAACGCTTGGGCAAGCGCGTGCCGCTGTTCGTCAAGATCGCGCCCGATCTGGACGAAACGCAGGTGAGCGTGATCGCTTCCGCGTTGCAGCGTCACGGCATGGATGGCGTGATCGCCGCCAACACGACGCTGGCGCGCGATGCGGTCGAGGGCTTGCGCAATGGCAAGGAAACGGGTGGCTTGAGCGGTGGGCCGGTGCTGGCGGCGAGCAATCGCGTGATTGCCCAACTGCGCGCCGCAGTGGGCAGCGGATTTCCGATCATCGGCGTGGGCGGGATCATGAGTGCCGAAGACGCGCGTTCAAAGATCGCCGCGGGCGCGGATGTGGTGCAGATCTACACCGGGCTGATTTATCGCGGACCGGGACTGGTTAGCGAAGTGGCACGGGCGCTGGCCTCGCGTCGCGCCTGAGACACGGCGCCTGAGATACGGCGCCTGAGATACGGCGCTTGAGGCCCGGCGCCTGAACCGCGGGCGCCTGAACTGCGGCGCTTGAGTCCACAAAACAGTTCCGAGGCCGAACGCCGCCCGCGATGGGAACGGCATTCGGCACCCGGAACTTCGGACTCTTACCGCATCTTCCAGAGAACAGGCGCGATCCACGCCGCCAGGCGCACGATGCGCCGGGGACCCACCGCAGCCACGACCCCTGCAGCGACGGCAGCCGTCGCGATCGGATGCTCCTTCGCGATGCGCAGGGCAGTCGCGCTCAAGGGCTCTTCCTGCGCTTCGGCCGCTGCGCCGGTGCCAGGCAGCGGATCCTGCAGATGCGCAATGCGTTCGCGTTGCCGATCGATGCGCGCCAGCAGCTCGTCACGCGTGGCGGGCCGGGGTTCACGCAAGGCCGGGTCGCGCGGACGCACGCCGATCTGGGCCTGAACCCAGTGCCAATCGCGAGAGAACTCGCGCCGTGCGGCGTCGATGCCCACCGTGGCGCGTTTCAGCGCCGACATCAGCGAGACGCAGGTCACCAGCCAGATGACGGTCCACACGCCGGCGACCGACCATGCAGCAGTGATGCGTGAAGGCGTGTCCCAGAAATGGACCACGACGGCAACCGAAAGCAAGGCCACGGCGACTGTGGTCAGGCCCATGACCGCGACCACCAGCACCAGGATCTGGCGCAAGCGTTCGCGTTCTTCCTCCCACGCCAGCCGCAGCAGCTGCGCCCGGTCTTCCGCGGCGAGGGCACCCTCGCCGGCCGCAATGCGCACCTGGCGCAATTTGCGATCGATGCCCAGCAGGGAAAACAGCCGGATCATCGGCCGAGTCTCCCGGCGAGGGGCAACGCACGCACCTCCATGGGCGGGCTGATCAGCACCGGGCGATCAGCGACGGCCAAGCATCAGACCCACCAGGATGCCGACGGCAAGCGCCGCACCGGCGATCTGCCAGGGTTCGTCGTGTGCATAGGCATTGGCCGTGCCGGCCGCCTCGCGCGCCTTCTTCGCAGCCAACTTGCCTTTTTCGGCCGCCAGTTCGCGTGCAATGGCCAGCTTGGCATCGACACGCTGGCGCAATGCCTTGATGTGGGGCACTGAGTCGAGATCCTTGCTGGAAAGTACGCCGCGGACGTCGCTGGCGAGGTCTTCGACTACCTGGTTGGCGGCTGCTTCGAGATTGGCGCTTGATGTGGACATTGATACTTCCTCCGTTGAATGCACCGGCACCGTGCCGGCGACGAAAACACCAGCAAGTGGCGTACCGGCTCATGTTACAGGCTGGAGGACGCTACGCCAGCATTTCTGCCGCATGCGCAGCGATTGCAAGGCTGCTTGTGAGGCCCGGCGACTCGATGCCGAAGAGGTTGACCAGGCCTGGCACGCCATGATCGGCCGGCCCCTGGATGATGAAGTCGCGTGCCGGCTCGCCGGGCCCGTACACCTTGGGACGCATGCCGGCATAGCCGGGCACCAGTGCACCATCGGGCAGCGCCGGCCAATACTTGCGCACTTCGCCGTAGAAGGCGTCGCCGCGCGCCGCATCCACCACCAAGTCGTCAGGCGACGACACCCATTGAACGTCCGGGCCGAACTTGGCCTGTCCACCAAGGTCGAGCGTCAGGTGCACGCCCAGGCCGCCCGGCTCGGGCACGGGATAGACGAGCCGGCTAAAGGGCGCGCGTCCGGACAGCACGAAGTAGTTTCCCTTGGCGAAGTGCTCGACCGGAACCGCGCTTGCAGGCAGCCCCTCGAAGCGGCGCGCAAGCGCCGGCGCACCGAGACCGGCCGCGTTCACAACGCTCCTGCATCGCAGGACCGTGCCATCACGCGCTGTGAGCTCGATCCCGGCCCCGCCGCATTGCGCGCGCTCCACAGGAGACTTGAGCGCGACAACGCCACCCGCATTTTCCAGGTCGCCCTGCATGGCGAGCATCAGCGCGTGGCTGTCGACAATGCCGGTGCTGGGCGAATGCAGCGCCGCCAGGCATTGCAGTTGCGGCTCCATGGCCAGCGCCTGTTCGCGCGTGAGCATCACAAGGTCATCGACACCGTTGGCACGCGCCTTCGAGGCAATGGCTTCCAGCTCGCCCACCTGTGCGGCCGACGTGGCCACGATGAGCTTGCCGCAGCGCCGGAATGGAACGCCGCGTTCGGCCGCATAGGCATAGAGCAGTTGCTTGCCGCGCACGCACAAGCGTGCTTTCAGCGAACCCTGCGCGTAGTAGATGCCCGCGTGAATGACCTCGCTGTTGCGCGAACTGGTGCCGGTGCCAATGCCGGCTTCGCTCTCGAGCACGATGACCTCGCGGCCGGCCAGCGCAAGCGCACGCGCGACCGCCAGACCCACCACACCCGCACCGATGACGGCGCAATCAAAGCTTTCCATGGTCCGAGCTTAGCGGGCCATGGCAGCGCATCCAACAACCAACCCCGGGGAGACTCTGAAAGAACCCGTCTCAATGCGGTGGTGAAAGCGGCGAGGCAGGATCGTTCGGCTTGGACGGGGGCGTCGATGGTCCTTCGTCGGGCTCGACGGGCATCTCGCCCGGATCGGGCGGGCCGCCCGGATGGTGCGTGTTGATGAAATGCTCGCGACCCATTGCCATGTTCCACCTCCTTCTGGATGTCGAATTGAACGGGCGTCGGCGTGCGAACGCAAGGGCGTGCCGGCGAACATGCCCGTCGGCAACATCCGACAGGATGAACCGCGCCGCGCCCGGACGCAATGGCCAAAAAGACATGCCCGCCCCGATCGCCGCCTTCAGAGGCCCCTGCGCCCAACGACGCCTATCAGACCATGGTCGAGCCGCGCTCGATGATGCGAAATCCCACGTCAATGACGGGCTGCGCAACAACCTCGCCGCGACAGCGCTCGACAATCAGGCGCGCTGCCAGCCGTCCGATTTCCCGGCCGTCGACATGCACGGTGCTGATCGATGGCACCGTATGCGCCGAGAAGTCTGCATTTCCGAAGCCACAGATGGCCAGGTCTTCGGGAACGCGCAATCCGCGCGCCTGCGCTTCGATCAGGACGCCATGGGCCAGTTGGTCAGAGCTGCAGCACACCGCGCGCAGCCCGGGTTCTTTTTGCAGCAGTTCGGACAGCGCGCGGCGACCCAGTTCGAGACTGCTGGGCGCCGGCACGACGGCGGTCGGCACGTCGCGGCCCATGGTTGCCACGAAGCCATCGCGCCGCAGCAGCGCGCGGTGGTCGCTGCCGCTGGCAACGCCGACCTTCTGCCAGCCCTTGGAAAGAAAGTAGCCCGCAACCGCTCCCCCTACCTTGAGCAGCGAGAAACCCACCAGCATGTCCACCGGCCGATCGCTGAAGTCCCAGGTCTCGACGACCGGAATGCCGGCGCGCTGGAGCCGATCCCGGGCCGCCTGCGATTGCACCAGGCCCGTCACCACGATGCCGTCGGGCCTGCGGCTGATCATCGTGTTGAGCATGGCCTCCTCGCGCGCGCTGTCGTAGCCGGTCTGTCCAAGGATGAGCTGGTAGCCGGAGGCGGCCAGGGACTCGTCCAGCGCCTGCACCGTCGGCAGGAACTGCGACACCGACAGCGCCGGCACCAGGGCCGCGACCAGCAGGCTGCGCTTGGACTTGAGCCCGCCGGCCATCAGGTTGGGGATGTAGCCCGTCACCTCGACCGCCTGCTTCACCCGCGCGATGGTCTTTTCGGAAACCAGCCCGGGATTGCCCAAGGCTCGCGACGCGGTGATCAGCGAGACACCGGCTTCGCGGGCGACGTCGTGGAGCGTCGCAGGCTTGAGTGGAAGGGGTGCGTTCATGGGCTCATTACGTTTGACAACGTTAGCAATATAGCCCGGAAACCTGCATTGACGCGCGATTCCTGAAGTGTCATCAAAGGCCCAGCGGAAGCGCTCTCCAATGAAAAACCGCACCAACAAGGGAAAACCCCGACGTGCATCAGATTGACTCTGGAAATGACAACGATATCATTTACCTCATTGGAGCAGCGCAGAGCGACACGGCCAGCGGCAAGCACAGGCAGCGATCAAGTGGAAAGTCGCTGCCTCTTTCGCCCCCGAAATGACAACGTTACCAATTCAATTCTTCGAACACATTCGCCCTTGGAGACAACACACATGAAGAAGCTTTTGTCCGCACTCGCTTTCGGCCTGACCGCCCTTGCCGCCAATGCGCAGACCTGGCCCGAGAAGACGGTGACGCTCGTCGTCCCCTTCCCGCCGGGAGGCTCCACAGACCAGGTGGCGCGGGCCGTCGGTCCCAAGCTGACCGCCAAGTTCAAGCAGTCCTTCCTGGTCGACAACAAGGCCGGCGCCACGGGCACCATCGGCGCCACCTTCGTCAAGCGCGCCGCGCCGGACGGCTACACGTTCCTGGTCACCTCACTCGGCCCGCTGGTGATCGTGCCGCACCTGGTCAAAGGCCTGCAATACGACGCGCTGAAGGACTTCGACCTGATCACGGTGGCCGTGCAGTCGCCCAACGTGCTGGTCGTGCCGGTCAACTCGCCGCACAAGACAGTCGCCGACGTCATCGCCTACGAAAAGGCCAACCCCGGCAAGATGAGCTTCGGCTCCGCCGGCAACGGGTCGAGCGACCACCTCACGGCCGAGCTGTTCTGGCAGCAGACCGGCACGAGCGGCGTGCATGTTCCGTACAAGGGCGGCGCGCCGGTGCACACCGACCTCATGGGCAGCCAGCTCGATGCCTCCTTCCAGAACATCAACTCGGTCGTGCAGTACATCAAGGGCGGCAAGATGCGCGCCCTGGCGGTGACCAGCCCCAAGCGCTCGCCCGTGCTGCCCGACGTGCCGACGCTGGCAGAAGCCGGCGTGAAGAACGTCGAGGTCGCCTCCTGGCAAGCCATCGTCGCGCCCAAGGGCCTGCCGCCGGCCGTGCGTGAAAAGGCGCATGCCGCTTTCGTCGAGGCGTTGGCCGACCCGAAGGTGCAGGAGCAATTCACCTCCATCGGCTTCGAGATGGTCGCCAACACGCCGGCGCAGTTCGCAGAGTTCCAGCAGAAGGAGTACGCGCGCTGGAAGAAGGTGATCGAGGCCGGAAAGATCACCATCGATTGATCGCAGCAGCGCCCCTCCCACTCTCCCGGATCGACACCACCATGACCACCACACCTTCCGCAGCCGGCGACAGCATCGCCTGGGTTCGCATCTCGTCGTGCTACCTGCCGCTGGCCAATCCGATCAGTGACGCCAAGGTGCTCACCGGCCGCCAGAAGCCGATGACCGAGATCGCAATGCTGTTCGCCGAAATCGAAACGAAGGATGGCCATCGCGGCCTGGGCTTCAGCTATTCCAAGCGTGCGGGCGGCCCCGGCCAGTTCGCGCACGCCAAGGAAATTGCGCCGGCACTCATCGGCGAAGACCCAAGCGACATATCGAAGCTGTGGACCAAGCTGTGCTGGGCCGGCGCATCGGTCGGCCGCAGTGGCATGGCGGTGCAGGCCATCGGTGCCTTCGACGTGGCGCTGTATGACCTCAAGGCCCGGCGCGCGGGCCTGTCGCTCTCCAAGCTTCTCGGATCGCAGCGCGATTCCGTCCAGTGCTACAACACCTCGGGAGGCTTTCTGCACACGCCCCTGGACCAGTTGAAGGTGAACGCAGCGGCCTCGCGTGAACGCGGCATTGGCGGCATCAAGCTCAAGGTGGGCCAGCCTGACCGCAAGCTGGACATCCAGCGCGTGGAAGCCATTCGCAAGCATCTGGGCGATGACGCGCCGTTGATGGTCGATGCCAACCAGCAGTGGGATCGCCCTACCGCACAGCGCATGTGCCGCATCTTCGAGCAGTACAACCTCATCTGGATCGAGGAGCCGCTCGATGCCTATGACTTCGAAGGCCACGCAGCACTGGCCGCGACCTTCGACACGCCGATCGCCACCGGCGAAATGCTCACCAGCGCCGCCGAGCATGGTGAGCTGATCCGCCATCGCGCCGCCGACTACCTGATGCCCGACGGGCCCCGTGTCGGCGGCATCACGCCCTTCCTGAAAATCGCCGCGCAAGCCGAGCAAGCCGGCCTGAGCCTGGGCCCGCACTTCGCGATGGAACTTCACGTGCACCTCGGTGCGGTCTACGCGACGGAGCCCTGGGTCGAGCACTTCGACTGGCTCGAGCCTCTCTTCAACGAGCGGCTGGAGATCAAGGACGGCCGCATGCTGGTGCCGACCCGTCCGGGCCTGGGCCTGAGCCTGAGCGAGCAGGCCACCGCATGGACCCGCGAGCAAGTCGAAATCGGCAAGCGCGCCTGAGCACCCACGACAACTCCCGCGCGCCCCTGTTGCGCAGCCAAAGGAACCCCATGAAGAAGATTGCCCTCAGCGGTGCGGCCGGCCAGCTTGGCTCCGTCTTGCGCTCTGCATTGATCGCGCGCGGTGTCCCGCTGCGCTCGGCCGCCGGCAGCAAGCCGCTGGCGCCCTTGGTGGATGGCGAGGACTTGATGCACGGCGACCTGCGCGACAGCGCTGTGGTTGACCAATTGCTCGACGGCGTGGATGTGCTGATCCACCTCGCTGGCACGAGCGTCGAGAAGCCGCTGCCCGAGATCATCGAGAACAACCTGCGCGCCCTGGTCGAAGTCTATGAAGGCGCTCGGCGCAACGGCGTTCGTCGCATCGTCTTTGCCAGCTCCAACCACGCGATCGGCATGTACCCGGTCACCGAGAAGCTCGACCTCGATTGCCAGCTCCGGCCCGACGGCTTCTACGGCCTGAGCAAGATGTGGGGCGAAGGCCTGGCGCGCATGTACTGGGACAAGCACGGCATCGAAAGCATCTGCGTGCGCATCGGCAGTTGCGTTGAACGACCGACCGAGCCGCGTCACCTGAGCACCTGGTTCGGCCACGAAGACTTTCTTCATTTCATCGATCGCTGCGTTGAAGCCGAGGACGTGGGCTTCCTCGTCGTGTGGGGCGTGTCGGCCAACCAGCGCAGCTGGTGGGACAACAGCGGCGCCGAACGCTTGGGCTTCAAGCCGAAGCAGGACGCCGAAGCGTTCGCCGCTGAAGTACTGGCCAAGCCGAACCCGCTCGACGCACTGGGCCAACGCTTCCAGGGTGGCAGCTTTGTCGGCATCAATTACTCGCGGAGTGACATCGCGGCGCAGTGAACGCGTCGCACGGCATTCCATTTCTTGACTCCACAGATTCAATACATAACAGGAGATAACGCGATGAAGATCAAAGGCTTGCGCTGGTGGATGGTTGGCTTGGTTTCGGCCGGCCTCATCGTCAACTACCTCGCGCGCAACACGCTGTCGGTGGCCGCACCGACGCTGATGAAAGACCTCCACATCACCGTGGAGCAGTACTCGCATATCGTGGTCGCATGGCAGCTCTGCTATGCATTCATGCAGCCGGTCGCGGGCTACTTGCTCGACGCGATCGGCACGAAGATCGGCTTTGGCGTCTTTGCGCTGCTCTGGTCGCTCGCCTGCGCCGCGGCGGCATGGTCCACCGGCTGGCAAAGCCTGGCCTTCTTCCGCGGCCTGCTGGGCCTGACCGAGGCGGCCGGCATTCCTGCTGGCGTGAAATCGACGACGGAGTGGTTCCCGGCCAAGGAACGCTCGGTGGCGATCGGCTGGTTCAACATCGGCTCGTCGGTGGGCGCCCTCCTGGCTCCCCCACTGGTGGTCTGGGCACTGATGCACGGGCAATGGCAATGGGCCTTCCTGATCGTCGGCGCGCTGGGCATCGTCTGGAGCGCGCTGTGGATGCTGTTCTATCGCCACCCGAAGGACCACCAGGCCCTGACCGAGAACGAGCGCGAATACATCCTCTCGGGACAAGAAGCGAAATACAGCAACGCCGGCGTCGCCAAGCGCAAGTGGACCGAGATGATCCGCAGCCGCGACTTCTGGGCCATCGGTATTCCGCGCATCCTGTCGGAGCCGGCCTGGCAGACCTTCAACGCCTGGATCCCTCTCTACATGATGACGGAGCGTCACATGAACCTGAAGGAAGTGGCGATGTTCGCGTGGATGCCCTTCCTGGCGGCGGACATCGGCTGCGTGCTCGGCGGCTACCTGAGCCCGCTCTTCCACAAGTACGCCAAGGTGTCGCTGTTCACCTCGCGCAAGATGGTCTTCGTCCTCGGTGCGCTGTGCATGGTCGGGCCGGCCTGCGTGGGCTTCGTCGCGAGCCCCTATGTGGCCATCGCGCTGCTTTGCGTCGGCGGGTTTGCGCACCAGACGCTGTCGGGCGCGCTCTATTCCATCACGTCCGACATGTTCGGCAAGAACGAAGTCGCCACTGCCACCGGCATGGGCGGCATGGCGGGCTACCTGGGCGCCGCGGCGTTCACGGCCTTGTTCGGCGTGCTCGTCACGCAAGTCGGCTACAGCCCGCTGTTCGTTCTGCTTGCGGTGTTCGACATTGCGGCTGCAGTGGTCGTGTGCCTGCTGGCCCGCAGCGGCGAGCGCGTTCCGGAACCCCACTGGACGCCAGCGGCGGCCGTGGCCAAGTAAGTCAGCGCAGGAGTACTCATGAAGCGTGAATCGCCAACACCGGCACCCCTGTTCATCACGATGCACGACAACGACAACGTTGCGATCGTGGCGAACGACGGCGGCCTGCCTGCGGGCACCATCTTCCCCTCGGGCCTCACGCTCGTCGACAAGGTCCCGCAGGCGCACAAGGTCGCACTGGTGGACATCCCCGACGGCGGCGAGGTGCGCCGCTACAACGTGCCGATCGGCTATGCGCTGAAGGCCATCCCGGCCGGAAGCTGGGTGCACGAACGCCTGCTCAAAATGCCTGCGGCGCGTGAACTGGTGGGGCTGCCCATTGCCACCGTCAAGGTGCCGGCACAGGCGCCGCTCGAGGGGTACACCTTCGAGGGCTACGTCAACGCCGACGGCTCGGTGGGCACGCGCAACATCCTCGCGATCACGCAGACGGTGCAGTGCGTGGCGGGCGTGACCGAGTTCGCCGTTTCTCGGATCAAGTCCGAACTGCTGCCGCGCTTTCCCAACGTCGACGACGTCGTGGCGCTGGAACACACTTACGGCTGCGGCGTGGCCATCGATGCGCCCGACGCGATCATCCCGATCCGCACGCTGCGCAACATCAGCCTGAACCCCAACTTCGGCGGTGAAGTCATGGTGGTGAGCCTGGGCTGCGAAAAGCTGCAACCCGAACGCCTGATGCCACCGGGCACCATTCCCCTCATCGACGAGCGCAACGTCGCCGATGTCGGCTCGAGCGCCGACGCCAAGCTCGACGTGGTCTGCCTGCAGGACGACGCGCACGTCGGCTTCATGTCGATGGTCGAGTCGATCATGCGGCAGGCGGAAGAACACCTGGAGCGCCTGAACGCCCGTCGCCGCGAGACGGTGCCTGCCAGCGAACTGGTGGTCGGTGTTCAATGCGGCGGCAGCGACGCTTTCTCCGGCGTCACCGCCAACCCGGCGGTGGGCTTTTGCACCGACTTGCTGGTGCGCGCCGGCGCCACCGTCATGTTCTCGGAAGTGACCGAGGTGCGCGACGGCATCGACCAACTCACTTCGCGCGCCGCGACGCCTGAAGTGGCCGAAGGCATGATCCGCGAGATGGCCTGGTACGACGCCTACCTGGACAAAGGCCGCGTCGATCGCAGCGCCAACACGACGCCAGGCAACAAGAAAGGCGGCCTGTCGAACATCGTCGAAAAGGCGATGGGCTCGATCGTGAAGTCAGGCAGTTCGCCGATCTCCGGCGTGATCTCGCCCGGCGAGAAGGTCAAGCAGAAGGGCCTGATCTACGCGGCCACGCCGGCCAGCGATTTCATCTGTGGCACGCTGCAACTGGCGGCCGGCATGAACCTGCATGTGTTCACGACAGGCCGCGGCACGCCCTACGGTCTGGCGGAAGTGCCGGTGATCAAGGTCGCCACACGCGCCGACTTGGCGCGGCGCTGGCATGACCTCATGGACATCAACGCCGGCACCATTGCTACAGGGGAAAAGACGATTGCCGACGTGGGCTGGGAGATGTTCCACCTCATGCTCGAGGTGGCCAGCGGCCGCAAGAAGACTTGGGCGGAGCACTGGAAGCTCCACAACGCACTGGTGCTGTTCAATCCGGCGCCGGTGACGTGAGCTGCTGAACGCACGTCACGTGATTCACGATCACTCGATCGTGATGTTCCCCGCCTCGATCACCTTCTTCCAGCGCGCGTACTCCTGCTGCTGGAAGGTCGCGAACTGGGCGGGCGTGTTCAGCACCATCTCGAATCCGATCGAGGTGAACTGATCCTTGACCTTCGGATCGCTCAGCGCCTCGACAAAAGCGCCATGCGCGCTGTCACGCACGGCGGCAGGCAAGCCCTTGGGCGCCACGATGGCTTGCCACGAGGCCACTTCCACGTTCTTGACGCCGGCTTCGGCCAGCGTCGGCACGTCCGGCAACACCGGCGAGCGCTTCGGGCTGGTCACCGCCAGCGCACGCATCTTGCCGCCCTTGATGTATTGCGCCACCGAGTTGATGTTCTGGAACGAGGCATCCACCTGGCCGCCCATGAGGTCGGTGTGCACGGGCGCCCCGCCCTTGTACGGCACGTGGATGCCCTTCGTGCCCGTTTGCTGCCAGAACAACTCGGCAGTGAGGTGGTCGCTCGACCCGTTGCCGGCGGAGCCGAAGCTCATCTTGCCGGGGTTGGCTTTCTCGTAGGCGATGACGTCCGCGACGCTCTTGTGCGGCGAGCTGGTCGGCACCACGAGCACATTGGGCGACTGCACCGCGACCGTGATGAGGTCGAAATCCTTGAGCGCGTCGTACTGCATGCTCTTGACCAGATGCGGCACGATCACCAGCGGGCCGAGCGAGGTGACCAGGAAGGTGTAGCCATCCGGTGCTGCGCGCTTCACGAACGTGGCGCCGATGGTGCCCGTCGCCCCGGCCTTGTTGTCGACGATGAATGACTGCTTGAATTTCTCGGTGAGATTTGGCGCAGCGGCACGTGCGACTTGATCGGTGGAGCCGCCGGGCGGGAACGGAACAACGAGCGTGACCTGTTTGTCGGGCCATGTCTGTGCGCTGGCAACGAAGGCGACCAAGCCAAAGGCCAAGGCGGTGAGGGTGGTCTTCATGGATGTCTCCAGATTGGGGGCGATGAGGGTTCGACGATTCGATCCCGTTCGGTTTCTTGCTCAATGGGGATTCGACGCGACTGCGCAGGAAGTTATCTGTTGTCGTATAACCCACGCCGCCACGCAACCCACTATCGACCGATATTACGAACAACGCGCTCCGCGTCAATGGCGCACACCCCAGCTTTGCTGCCACGAGAGCTGAGGCAATGAGTTGTCTGACAACCTATGAGTTGAGATGACCCGGCACCCTGCCATACGAGATCAGCAATCCATAGGAAAGCCGCGGCCCAAATGCAGAACGGCTCAAGCAGAACACTTGAGCCGTTGACTGATTTCTTGAGGAATTTGGTGGGCGGTGGAGGTTTCGAACCTCCGACCCCAGCAGTGTGAATGCTGTGCTCTACCCCTGAGCTAACCGCCCCTGCCGGCCCGGAGAACTCCGGGTGGCTAGATGTTTGTTCGCCGTTCAGCGAAGCCTCAGATTATGCCACAGAAATTTCTGCGAATTGGCGGAACACCGTTTTTCCGTTGCTCGCCTTGTCCAGTTGCAGCAGCACCTGTTCGTGGATCGCCAGTTCCGCATCGGAAGCCGTGATCACCGGCAGGACGAAGCCGCGCAAGTCCACCGCCACCACCCTGCCCTGCTCCGGCTCGTTCGACGAAATGTCGATGAGAAGCGCATCCTGGCCGCGCGTGAGGTTGATGTAGACATCGGCCAGCAGTTGCGCGTCGAGCTTGGCGCCGTGGAAGGTGCGGTTGGAGCGGTCGACACCGAAGCGGTCGCACAAGGCATCGAGCGAATTGCGCTTGCCGGGGTACACCGTCTTGGCCATCGCCAGCGTGTCGGTGACATCTGCGACGAAGCTCTGCAAAGGCTCAAGCCCGCAACGCTCGAACTCCTTGTTCAGGAAGCCGACGTCGAAGGCCGCGTTGTGAATGATGATCTCGGCGCCGCGCAGGTACTCGATGACATCGCTCGCCAGCGTGGCGAACTTCGGCTTGTCGCGCAGGAAGTCTGTCGTCAGCCCGTGCACCTTCAACGCGTCTTCGTGGCTTTCACGTTCCGGGTTGAAGTAGATGTGCAGGTCGTTGCCGGTGAGCTTGCGGTTGAAGAGCTCAACGCAACCCAGTTCGATGATGCGGTCGCCGCTCTCGGCGGACAGGCCCGTGGTTTCAGTGTCGAGGACGATTTGCCGGGTCAAAGCTGCCCCCAGTCTCGGCACTTCGTGTCCTCGCCGCCCCCCGAGGGGGTGCGAGCTTGCTTGGGGCGGCCCGGCGCAGAAGCTGTTGCCCCCACGCTCGGCACTTCGTGTCCTTCGCTGCCCCCCGAGGGGGTGCGAGCTTGCTTGGGGCGGCCCAGCGCTGCGCTCATCAGTGATTTTCCTTTGCGTGGTTGATCGAGTATTTAGGAATCTCGATCGTCACATTTTCCTGCGCAAGGATGGCCTGGCAGCTCAGGCGCGACTGCGGCTCCAGGCCCCAGGCGCGGTCGAGCAGGTCGTCTTCGCTCTCGTCCGATTCATTGAGCGAGCTGAACCCCTGCCGCACCACCACGTGGCAGGTGGTACAGGCGCAGCTCATCTCGCAAGCGTGCTCGATGTTGATGTGATTCTCGAGCAGGGCCTCGCAGATCGAGGTGCCCGCGGGCGCGCTGATTTCAGCGCCGTTCGGGCAGTACTCGGCGTGAGGAAGGATCTTGATCGTGGGCATGTAGGCGTTCTAGAGGGATTCGAGCGTGCGGCCCGACAGGGCGCGGGCAATGCCCTGGTTCATGCGGCGTGCGGCAAAGGCTTCGGTGCCGTCGGCCAGCGCCTTGGTGGCGGCTTCGACCGTGGCGGCGTCCGTCGCGTCCTTTGCACTGCGCAAGGCGGCCATCAGCGCATCGACTTCCTTGCGTTCGTCTTCGTCGAGCAGGGCGGCGTCGGCATCGAGCGCGCTTTGCGTGGCCAGCAGCATGCGGTCTGCATCGACGCGGGCTTCGACCAGCGCGCGGGCCTGCATGTCCTGCTGCGCGGTCTTGAAGCTTTCCTGCAGCATCGTGGCAATCTGGTCGTCCGACAGGCCATACGATGGCTTCACGGCCACGCTGGCTTCGACGCCGCTGCCCTGCTCCTTCGCGCTCACGCTCAGCAGGCCGTCCGCATCGACGGTGAAGGTGACACGAATGCGCGCCGCGCCCGCCACCATCGGCGGAATGCCGCGCAACTCGAAGCGCGCAAGGCTGCGGCAGTCGGCCACCAGGTCGCGTTCGCCTTGCACGACGTGCAGGGCCAGCGCCGTTTGACCGTCATGGTAGGTCGTGAAGTCCTGCGCCATCGCGGTCGGGATGGTCTGGTTGCGCGGGACGATGCGCTCCACCAGTCCGCCCATGGTCTCGATGCCGAGCGACAGGGGAATCACGTCGAGCAGCAGCAGGTCGTCCGCACCGCCATTGCCAGCCAGTTGGTTGGCCTGGACGGCAGCGCCGAGCGCGACGACTTCGTCAGGGTTCAAATCAACAAAGGGTTCGCGACCGAAGTACTCGGCCACGGCGCGGCGGATCTGCGGCATGCGCGTTGCGCCGCCCACGAGCACCACGCCCTGCAGTTCGTCGGGCTTGAGGCGCGCGTCGCGCATGGCCTTGCGAACGGCAGCCAGGGTGCGCGCCGTGATGGCTTCCGTGGCCTGCTCGAACTGCGCGCGGCTCACGTCGACGCCGATGTGCTGCCCGGCAACCTCGGCCACGAAGGGCGTGCTGTCGACAGCGGACAAGGCTTCCTTCGCCGCACGCGCGGCGATCAGCAGCGAGGCCTTGTCGCCATCGTTGGCCAGCGTCACGCCTGATTGCGCGAGCACGAAGTCGGCCAGCGCATGGTCGTAGTCGTCGCCGCCGAGCGCGGAGTCACCGCCCGTCGCGATGACCTCGAACACGCCCTGCGTCAGGCGCAGGATGGAGATGTCGAAGGTGCCGCCGCCAAGGTCGTACACGGCGTAGACGCCTTCGGCCGCATTGTCGAGACCGTAGGCAATGGCCGCGGCCGTCGGCTCGCTGATGAGGCGCAACACATTGATGCCGGCCAACTGGGCCGCATCCTTCGTCGCCTGTCGCTGGCCTTCGTCGAAGTACGCCGGCACCGTGATGACGGCGCCGTACAGGTCGTCGTCGAAGGTGTCTTCCGCGCGAAAGCGCAGCGTCGCCAGGATCTCGGCGCTGATCTCGACCGGGGACTTGTCGCCCACAGCCGTGCGCACCTTCACCATGCCGCCCTCGCCCGTCAACTGGTAGGGAAGCGACTCGCGGCGCGCGATGTCGTCGATGCCGCGGCCCATCAGGCGCTTGACCGATGTGATGGTGTTGTGCGGATCCGTGGCGCGCGAGGCCAGCGCGTCAAAGCCGATCTGGCGGCGATCGCCTTCCATGTAGCGCACCGCCGAAGGCAGCAGCACACGCCCTTGCGTATCGGGAAGGCATTCGGCCACACCGTTGCGCACGGAGGCGACCAGCGAATGGGTCGTGCCAAGGTCGATGCCCACCGCGATTTTTCGCTGGTGCGGGTCGGGCGCCTGGCCGGGTTCTGAAATCTGGAGCAGTGCCATCAGGCCTCCGCGGGGAACAACGGGCAGTTCATATGGCTATTGTCCCAAGTGATCAAGTTTGAATTCGACGTCGTGGGCAAAGCGCTCAATGAACATGAGGGCTCTGACCTGCGCCGCCGCCTCGGCGTAGGCGCCCTTTTCGTCGATGAGCCAGTCGAGCGAAGACAAGGCGCGACGGCGCGCATCGTCCACTTCGTCGTGCAAGGTCTGGAGCGCTGCGGCTTCGCGGGTGTCTTCAAGCGTTTCGCGCCACTCCATCTGTTGCATGAGGAATTCCGGTGGCATGGCGGTGTTGTGCTCGGCATCGATCGGCGCACCGTTGAGCTTGCACAGGTAGGTGGCCCGGCGCACAGGATCTTTCAGGCGTTGATACGCCTCGTTGATCCGCACCGACCACTGCATCGCCACACGCTGCGCAGCGGCACCGCGCGCTGCAAAGCGGTCAGGATGCGCCTCGCGCTGCAACTCTTTCCAGCGCGCGTCCAGCTCTGCGCGGTCCTGCGCAAACGTGGCCGGCACATCAAACAGTTCGAAATCGGTTGCGTCGAGGTTCATCACGAAAAAATGCCGCTGACAAGGCAGCGGCGGGTTCTCTTTCCCAAACCTGGGAGCCGGGCGTCAGATCCTGAAACTCTCGCCACAGCCGCAGCGGTCGCGTTCGTTCGGGTTGTTGAACTTGAAGCCTTCGTTCAGGCCTTCGCGCACAAAATCGAGCTGCGTGCCGTCGATGTACGCAAGGCTCTTCGGGTCCACCAGAACCTTGACACCGTGGTCTTCGAACACGACGTCTTCCGGCGAGAACTCGTCAACATATTCGAGCTTGTAAGCAAGACCGGAACATCCGGTCGTCTTGACGCCAAGGCGCACGCCCACGCCCTTGCCCCGTTTGCCAAGGTAGCGGTTGACGTGGCGCGCTGCGGCCTCCGTGAGCGTGACTGCCATGTTCTCAGTGCGCGGATTCGGCAGGCGCCGAAGCACCGTGCTTTTGTTTGTAGTCGTTCACCGCCGCCTTGATGGCGTCTTCGGCCAGGATGGAGCAGTGGATCTTCACGGGCGGCAGCGCCAGCTCTTCGGCAATCTGCGCGTTCTTCAGCGCAGCAGCCTGGTCGAGCGTCTTGCCCTTGACCCATTCGGTCACGAGCGAAGAAGAAGCGATGGCCGAGCCGCAGCCGTAGGTCTTGAAGCGCGCGTCTTCGATCACGCCCGTTTCGGGGTTGACCTTGATCTGCAGCTTCATGACGTCGCCGCATGCGGGCGCGCCCACCATGCCGGTGCCAACCGTGTCGTCGCCCTTTTCGAAGGAACCGACGTTGCGGGGATTTTCGTAGTGGTCGATGACCTTGGATGAATAAGCCATGGGGTACCTCTCAATCTCAATTTAATGCGCTGACCATTGGATCGTGCTGATGTCGATCCCGTCCTTGAACATTTCCCACAGGGGACTCAGCTCGCGCAGCTTGGCCACGTTGTGCTTGATGGTCGAAATTGCGTAATCGATTTCTTCTTCGGTCGTGAAACGGCCGATGGTCATGCGCAGGCTGCTGTGCGCCAGTTCGTCGCTGCGGCCCAGGGCGCGCAGCACATAGCTGGGCTCCAGGCTGGCCGACGTGCAGGCCGAGCCCGACGACACCGCCAGCCCCTTGATGCCCATGATCAGCGACTCGCCCTCGACGTAGTTGAAGCTCATGTTCAGGTTGTGCGGCACGCGCTGCGTGAGGTCGCCGTTGATGAACACCTGTTCAACGTCCTTCAGGCCATCCAGCAGGCGCTTTTGCAGCGCGGCGGCCTTGGCGATGTCCTGCTTCATTTCCAGCTTGGCGATGCGGAAAGCCTCGCCCATGCCGACGATCTGGTGCGTGGGCAGCGTGCCCGAACGCATGCCGCGCTCGTGGCCGCCACCGTGCATTTGTGCTTCGAGCCGCACGCGGGGCTTGCGGCGCACGTACAGCGCGCCGATGCCCTTGGGACCGTAAGTCTTGTGCGAGGCCAGGCTCATCAGGTCGATGGGCAGCTTCGAGATGTCGAACTCGACCTTGCCGGTCGCTTGCGCCGCGTCGACGTGGAAGACCACGCCCTTTTCGCGGCAGGCATTGCCCAGCGCGACCACGTCCTGCACCACGCCGATCTCGTTGTTCACGTACATGACGCTGGCGAGGATGGTGTCGGGGCGGATGGCCGCCTTGAACTTGTCCAGGTCGAGCAGGCCGTTTTCCTCGACGTCGAGGTAGGTCACTTCGAAGCCCTGGCGCTCCAGTTCACGCATGGTGTCGAGCACGGCCTTGTGCTCGGTCTTCACGGTGATCAGGTGCTTGCCCTTGCCCTTGTAGAAGTTCGCCGC
The DNA here is from genome assembly GCF_030317105.1 of Variovorax brevis. Classification (GTDB taxonomy): domain Bacteria; phylum Pseudomonadota; class Gammaproteobacteria; order Burkholderiales; family Burkholderiaceae_C; genus Variovorax; species Variovorax brevis. Next base: position 769,517 of record NZ_JASZYG010000002.1, on the reverse strand, counting down.
GCCCTTGAGCGCGAGGTTGTTCGACTCGGTGGCGCCGGAGGTCCAGACGATTTCGCGCGGGTCGGCGCCGATCAGGTCCGCCACGAAGCCGCGTGCCTTCTCGACCGCTTCCTCGGCTTCCCAACCCCAGGCGTGACTGCGCGACGCCGGATTGCCGAAATGCTCGCGCAACCAGGGAATCATCGCGTCGACCACGCGCGGGTCTACCGGCGTCGTGGCGCCGTAGTCGAGATAGATCGGGAAATGAGGAGTGACGTCCATGGCTGGCTCAGGCTTGCGTGGGTGTGATGGTTATTCGGTTCAGGCTGCGCCCCGCCCGCAGGGCCAAGGCGCGATCAAGCATGTCAGGACTTGGCGAAGACGTTGCCCAGCGCGAACACCGAGTTCGGCGCGTTGACGCGAATCGGCTTCACGACCGGCTGCGCAGAAATCGCGCGCTTGACGGCAGGCTTGTTCTCGATGGTGACGCCCTTGGCGAGCTGGTCGTCGACCAGCTTTTGCAGGGTGACGGAGTCCAGGAACTCGACCATGCGCTGGTTGAGCGAGGCCCACAGTTCGTGCGTCATGCAACGACCGGCTTCGCCCAGGCAGTTTTCCTTGCCGCCGCATTGGGTGGCGTCGATGGGCTCATCCACGGAGACGATGATGTCGGCCACCGTGATGTCAGCCGCCTTGCGGCCCAGCGAGTAACCGCCACCAGGGCCGCGCGTCGACTCGACCAGCTCATGACGACGGAGCTTGCCGAAGAGCTGTTCCAGATAGGACAAAGAAATCTGTTGGCGTTGGCTGATGGCAGCCAGCGTCACCGGGCCAGTGTTCTGGCGCAGTGCCAGATCAATCATGGCAGTGACCGCAAAACGGCCTTTTGTTGTGAGACGCATCGCAAGCTCCTAGATAGGCTTACCGTTTAAACAATCGCCGCGACTTGTGACCACGGCGACCTCGTCTCCGCCCTTTCCGACCCGGTTGGCACTGGAGACCCAGTGAGTTGGAGCCAGCCCTTCATCGCGAAGTTCTTTTGTTGTTGAGTATTTCTGTCAAGTATAGCAGAAGACCCCGGGGCGTGCCCGGGTAAACACCAATGGGAACTTCTGAAGTTCTTATTTCCCGGGTGAAAGTACGGCGATGTTGTCGTGACCCGGACCGCCGAAGGCCTGCTCGCGCAGCAAAGCGAGTTGGTCGCGCACGCGCGCCGCCTTCTCGAATTCGAGGTTGCGGGCGTGTTCGAGCATGACTTTCTCCAGCCGCTTGATCTCGCGGGAGATGTCCTTTTCGCTCATGTCCTCGACCTTGGCGCGTTCCAGTTCCAGCTTGGCAGCTTCCTTGCCGCTCTTTTCGCTGTAGACGCCGTCGATCAAGTCGCGCACCTGCTTGACGATGCTGCGCGGCGTGATGCCGTGCTCCTCGTTGTGCAGGATTTGCCTCGCGCGGCGACGCTCGGTCTCGCCGATGGCCTTCTTCATCGAGTCGGTCATCTTGTCGGCGTAGAGGATGGCCTTGCCGTTCAGGTTGCGAGCGGCGCGGCCGATGGTCTGGATGAGCGAACGCTCCGCACGCAAGAAACCTTCCTTGTCGGCATCCAGGATCGCCACCAAGGACACCTCCGGAATGTCCAGCCCTTCGCGCAGCAGGTTGATGCCCACCAGCACGTCGAAGCTGCCCAGGCGCAAGTCGCGCAGGATTTCCACGCGCTCCACCGTGTCGATGTCACTGTGCAGGTAGCGCACCTTGACGCCGTTGTCGCTGAGGTAGTCGGTGAGCTGCTCGGCCATGCGCTTGGTGAGCGTGGTGATGAGCACACGCTCGTTCTTCTCGACGCGGATGCGGATTTCCTGCAGCACATCGTCCACCTGGTGCGTGGCAGGACGCACTTCCACTTCGGGGTCGATCAAGCCCGTCGGACGCACGAGTTGCTCGACGACCTGGCCTGCATGTTCCTGCTCGTACGCAGCCGGCGTGGCCGACACGAAGATGCACTGGCGCATCCGCCTTTCGAACTCCTCGAACTTGAGCGGCCGGTTGTCCAGCGCCGACGGCAGGCGAAAGCCGTATTCGACCAGCGTCGTCTTGCGCGAGCGGTCGCCGTTGTACATGGCGCCCAACTGGCCAATCATCTGATGGCTCTCATCCAGGAACATCAAGGCGTCCTTGGGCATGTAGTCCGTCAGCGTGGCGGGCGGCTCACCGGGCGCGGCGCCGGAAAGGTGGCGCGTGTAGTTCTCGATGCCCTTGCAGTGGCCGATCTCGGCGAGCATTTCAAGGTCGAAGCGCGTTCGCTGCTCCAGCCGCTGGGCTTCGACCAGCTTGCCGTCGTTGAGCAACTCCTTGAGCCGACCGTCCAGTTCCAGCTTGATGGTCTCGACGGCGCTCAGCACCTTGTCGCGCGGCGTGACGTAGTGGCTCGACGGGTAGACCGTGAAGCGCGGGATTTTCTGCCGGATGCGCCCGGTGAGCGGATCGAAAAGCTGCAGCGACTCGATCTCGTCGTCGAAGAGCTCGATGCGGATCGCCAACTCGCTGTGTTCGGCCGGAAACACGTCGATGGTGTCGCCGCGCACCCGGAACGTGCCGCGCGAAAAATCCTGCTCGTTGCGCGTGTACTGCATGCGAATCAGGCGCCCGATCACGTCGCGCTGCCCGATCTTGTCGCCCACCCGCATGATGAAGCGCATCTGCGTGTAGTCCTCGGGCGTGCCGATGCCGTAGATGGCGCTCACCGTGGCCACGATGATGGTGTCGCGGCGCTCCAGAACGCTCTTGGTGGCCGACAGGCGCATCTGCTCGATGTGCTCGTTGATCGAAGAATCTTTCTCGATGAACAGGTCGCGCTGGGGAACGTAGGCTTCGGGCTGGTAATAGTCGTAGTAGCTCACGAAGTACTCGACAGCGTTCTTCGGAAAGAACTCGCGGAATTCGCTGTAGAGCTGCGCCGCCAGCGTCTTGTTGGGCGCGAACACGATCGCCGGCTTGCCCAGCCGCGCGATGACGTTGGCCATCGTGAAGGTCTTGCCCGAACCCGTAACGCCCAGCAGGGTCTGGAACACCTCGCCATCGTTCACGCCCTCGACCAGCAAATCGATGGCCGTTGGCTGGTCGCCCGCCGGCGGATAAGGCTGGAAAAGCTCGAAGGGCGAATCGGGAAACTTGATGAATTCCCCCGGCTTCGCCGGGCCCACGGCATCCGCGTGGGGCGAGGCTGGAAGGACTTCCGTGATGTCAGACATAGGGTGTTCCCGCATCAGGTGAGTTGCGAACGTTAAAATTCAAGGGAACTGGACAGCGTAACCCAGCCTCCAGTTCCAAGAAAGCCCGGCACCGAGCGCGGGCAAACCGACCCATCCAAAGGACTTTTTCCATGTCAATGTTCAACGCCGTCGAAATGGCGCCGCGCGACCCGATTCTTGGCCTCAACGAGCAATACGCTGCCGATACCAATCCGAAAAAGGTCAATCTGGGCGTGGGCGTGTACTACGACGACACCGGCAAGCTGCCGCTGCTCGACTGCGTCAAGGCCGCCGAAGAGGACATGATGAAGGCGCCCAGCGCCCGCGGCTACCTGCCGATCGACGGCATTGCCGCATACGACAGCGCCGTCAAGGGGCTGGTGTTCGGCGCGGACAGCGAACCCGTCAATTCGGGCCGCGTGGCCACCATCCAGGCCATCGGCGGCACCGGCGGCCTGAAGGTCGGCGCCGACTTCCTGAAGAAGCTCAACCCATCGGCCAAGGTGCTGATCAGCGATCCGAGCTGGGAAAACCACCGTGCGCTGTTCACCAACGCAGGCTTTGTCGTCGAGTCGTATCCCTACTACGACGCCGACAAGCTCGGCATCAACTTCGACGGCATGCTGAGCGCGCTGAACGCTGCCGCCGCCGGCACGGTCGTCGTGTTGCACGCCTGCTGCCACAACCCGACCGGCTACGACATCACGTCGGAGCAATGGGACCAGGTGGTGGAAGTGGTGAAGGCCAGGAACCTCGTGCCTTTCCTCGACATGGCTTACCAGGGCTTCGGCTACGGCATCACCGAAGACGGCGCGGCCATCGGCAAGTTCGTCAAGGCGAGCCTGAACTTCTTCGTCTCGACCTCGTTCTCGAAGAGCTTCAGCCTCTACGGCGAGCGCGTGGGCGCCCTTTCCGTGCTCTGCAAGGACAAGGAAGAAGCTGGCCGCGTGCTGTCGCAACTGAAGATCGCCATTCGCACCAACTACAGCAACCCGCCGATCCACGGCGGTGCCGTCGTGGCAGCCGTCCTGAACGACCCGGCCCGCCGCGCCATCTGGGAAAAGGAACTCGCCGAAATGCGCGTGCGCATCAAGGCGATGCGCCAAAAGCTGGTCGACGGCCTGAAAGCCGCCGGCGTGCAGCGCGACATGAGTTTCATCACCTCGCAAATCGGCATGTTCAGCTATTCGGGCCTGACCAAGGACCAGATGGTGCGCTTGCGCAACGAATTCGGCGTTTATGGCACCGATACCGGTCGCATGTGCGTGGCCGCGCTCAATAGCAAGAACATCGACTACGTTTGCGAAAGCATCGCCAAGGTCTTGTGATTTAGTGAATTAGTGTCAATGCGGCGGGGCCGCATTGACAAATTGGGGACATTTCGCGCAATTGACCAGGGAACCCTCGCCTGTTTTGAGGGGTACCCCGCTGATATATTGCACTGCAGCGAAAACGAATATCACAGGCCCCAAAAATGTTGTACCAGTTCTACGAAGCCCAGCGCTCCCTCATGGAGCCGTTTGCCGACTTTGCGCAAGCCGCTTCCAAGCTTTTCGGTGGCGGTTCCCCGTTCAGCCAGATGCCGCTTTCACAGCGCATGGCGGCCGGCTACGACTTGCTTTACCGGCTCGGCAAGGACTACGAAAAGCCCGAGTTCAACATCAAGACGGTCAAGGTGGACGGTGATGACGTCATCATTCACGAAGTCATCGAACTCAATAAGCCCTTTTGCGAACTGCGCCGCTTCAAGCGCTTCACGGACGAGCCGCACACGCTCAACACGCTGAAATCGCAGCCTGTGGTGCTGATCGTCGCACCGCTCTCCGGCCACTACGCCACGCTGCTGCGCGACACGGTGCGCACCATGCTGCAGGGCCACAAGGTCTACATCACGGACTGGAAGAACGCACGCACGGTGCCGCTGAGCGACGGTTCGTTCCACCTGGACGATTACGTCAACTACGTGCAGGAATTCATCCGCCACCTGCAGGCCGAATACGGCAACTGCCACGTGGTCAGCGTTTGCCAGCCGACGGTGCCGGTGCTGGCGGCCGTGTCGCTCATGGCCAGCCGCGGCGAAACCCTGCCACTGTCCATGACGATGATGGGTGGCCCCATCGACGCGCGCAAGTCGCCCACCGCGGTGAACAACCTCGCGATGAACAAGAGCTTCGAGTGGTTCGAGAACAACGTGATCTATCGCGTGCCACAGGGCTTTCCGGGCAAGGGCCGCCGCGTGTATCCCGGCTTCCTGCAGCACACGGGCTTCGTCGCGATGAACCCGGACCGCCACGCGTCGAGCCACTACGACTACTTCAAGGACCTCATCAAGGGCGACGATGCCAGCGCCGAGGCTCACCGCAATTTCTATGACGAGTACAACGCGGTGCTCGACATGGACGCCGACTACTACCTCGAGACGATTCGCACGGTGTTCCAGGACTTTGAATTGGTCAACGGCACGTGGGACGTGAAGAACCCGCAAGGCGAGGTCGAGCGCGTTCGCCCGCAAGATATCAAGACCAGCGCGCTGCTGACGATCGAAGGCGAACTGGACGACATCTCCGGCTCCGGCCAGACCGAGTCGGCGCATGAGCTGTGCACCGGGATCCCGAAGACGCAACGCCGCCATCTCGAGGTCGAAGGCGCGGGCCACTACGGGATCTTCAGTGGTCGTCGCTGGCGCGAGCACGTTTACCCCGAAGTGCAGGCGTTCATCGCCGCGCACGACCAGCCGCAAAAAGCGGCAGTGTCGTCCGCGCGGGTGACATCCGAAGACACGATCCGCGCGCCCAAGCGCGTGGCTCGACCAGCAGCGAAGGCTGCGCGCAAGACGACCGCCAGCCCGGCCAAGTCGACGCGTCGCATCGCGCGCTGAGTTTCACCACCGCGTTTTGTTCCCATGACCCCGCTGGCAGTGCGCATCCACGCAGCGCTGCCGCAGACGCAGTGCACGCGCTGCGGTTACCCCGATTGCGCGGGTTATGCGCAGGCCATTGCCGACGGTGAGGCGGGCATCCAGCAATGCCCGCCGGGCGGCGCCGAAGGCATCGCGCGATTGGCCGCGATCACCGGTCAGGCGCCGCGCGCGTTGGGCGAGGAATTCGGCGTCGAAGGCCCACGCCGCATGGCCGTGATCGACGAAGCGTGGTGCATCGGCTGCACGCTGTGCCTGGACGCATGCCCCACGGACGCCATCCTGGGCATCAACAAGCGGATGCACACTGTTGTCGAGGCGCATTGCACCGGCTGCGAGCTGTGCATTCCGGTGTGCCCGGTCGATTGCATCTCGCTCGAAGACGTGACGCCCGGCCGCACGGGCTGGCAAGCGTGGTCGGAACAACAGGCGCAGGAAGCCCTGGCGCGCTACAAGATCCATTCGTCGCAGCGTGTTCCCGGCGAAGCGCCTGCGCCAGCAACGCAGGAATCTCCGCCGGCACTTGCGCAAGATCGCAAGCGCGCCATCATCGAAGCCGCACTGGCGCGTGCACGCGCCCAAAGAGAAAAAACATGACCTTCGACACCCTGTTCCTGTTTGTCGTCAGCTCGATCTTGCTGGCCATCACGCCCGGGCCCACCATGCTGCTGGCGCTGTCCAATGGCATCTCGGGCGGGATGCGGCGCGCGGGCTGGGGCATCGCAGGTGCGTCCCTGGGCAGCGTCACGGTCATCACCGCGGTCGCGCTGGGACTGGGATCGCTCATGGCGGCGTCGGAGGTTCTGTTCAATGCCCTGCGCGTGGCCGGCGTGTTGTACCTCGTGTGGCTCGGCGTCAAGATGTGGCGCAGCCCGCCGCCGGACGTGGCGGCTGCCATTGCACAGCAGGATGAGTCTCCCCAAGGTGGCAAGGCATTGATGCGCAGCCTGGCGGTAGCCTTGTCCAACCCGAAGTCGGTGCTCTTCTTTGCGGCCTTCCTGCCACAGTTCATCGATACGACGCTGCCGCAGGTGCACCAGTACATCGTGCTCGGCGGCATCTTCGTGGCGCTCGACACCTGCGTGATGCTGGCGTATGCCAGCGCGGGCACGCAGGCGGTGCGGTGGATGTCCCGGCGCAGCCTGCAGCGGCTCAACCACGGTTGTGCGGCGGGGATGTGGGCGCTGGCGGCGATGCTGGCCTTCTGGCGTCGCCCCGGCGCCTGAGCCCGGCGCTTTTCAGCGCGGCCGTTTCCAGAGCATCAGCAGCACGCCTGACAACACGACCGATACCGCGCCCCATTCGAAGGGCGTGACAATCTCCCCCGCAATCCACACGCCCAGCAGCATTGCGATGACCGGATTGACGAAGGTGTAGCTCGAAGCGACAGCAGACGACGCGCGGGCGAGCAGGACCATGTAGGCGTTGAAGGCGATCAGCGAGCCGAAGACCACGAGGTACACCCACGCGAGCACGGCCACCGGCTGCGGCGGCCAGGCGAAGGTCTCGCCATCGAGCGCCGCCATCCCCAGCAGGACGATGCCGCCGCAGATCATCTCGCTGGCAAAGCCCATCGCCCCCTGGGCCAGCGGCAGGTTGCGCTGACTCAGCACGCTGCCGATGGACCACGTGATGCACGCCGCGGCGATGGCGAACAAGCCCACTGGCGAAGCCTGGAAGCCGCTGCCGCGCGTGAGGATCAGCACGCCCACCAAGCCCAGCGCGATGCCCGTGGCCTCGAGCCGGCTCGGCACTTCGCCCCAGAACAGGTTGAGCAAGGCGATCATCAGCGGCACGACGGCAATGAAGGCCACGACCAGGCCGGAACCCACCGACACTTCGGCGTAGGCGGTGCCGCCCATGCCCCCGCCCAGCATGAGCGCGCCCACGATGAACGCGTTGCGCCATTGCACCAGCGTCGGCCAGGGCGCGCCGCGCCAGCGCATCCACGCCGCCAGCACCACGCCGGCGAACAGGAAGCGCGTGCCCATCTGCAGGAAGGGCGCAAAACTCAGCAAGGCGTACTTGATGGCGAGGTAGGTCGAACCCCAGATCACCCACGTGGCGCCCAGGCACAGCAGCAGGAACGGCGGCAATCCGGGGCGGGCGCCGCGGAGCGGGAGGTCGTTGGCGGTGGTGAGCGAAGTCATGGAGGTGTCTCGACGGGATCACCTCGATGATATGAAGGCGATACGCCAAGATCCATGCGGCTTTGACGGTTGTGGAACCAGAATGCCGTTGATTCAAAGGAGATTCATGGACACCGCCTTAACGCCCCTATTGGACGCACACGACACCCGCATCCTGGCCGAGCTTCAGGCGGATGCGCGCCTGACCATGGCCGAACTCGGCCGTCGTGTGCACTTGAGCCAGCCGGCCGTGACGGAGCGCGTGCGCAAACTCGAAGCTTCGGGCGTAATCAGCGGCTACCGCGCGACGGTCGATCTTTCGAAGCTCGGCTATGGCATTCGCGCCATCATCCGCGTGGGGCGCGCCGAATACGCACGCGTCGTCAAGCTGGTGCAGCAGACGCCGGAATGCATCAATGCCTACAACGTGACCGGCGACGACAGCTGGGTGCTGGAAATCGCCGTCATCGACGTGGCGCACCTTGACGCGGTGGTGACCAAGTTCTGCCTGCTGACGGAAACTGCGACATCGATCATCCTGAACCCGGCGCGCGAGCATCAGCCGATGCTGCCACCCCAGCGCTCGGACGTGAAGCCGCCGATCCGCAAGGTGACCAACGCGTGAACTGACGACCCCGCGGTGCTAGTGCGCAGCCAGCGCCGCAAACGCGGTAACGACCTCGGGCGGCGCCTGCACCATCTCGATCAGCACGCCCTCGCCAGCGATCGGAAATTCGTCGTTCGCCTTGGGATGCAGGAAGCAGATGTCGAAGCCCGCCGCGCCTTTGCGAATGCCACCGGGCGCGAAGCGCACGCCCCTAGACGTGAGCCACTCGACGGCCACCGGCAGGTTGTCGATCCAAAGTCCGATGTGGTTGAGCGGCGTCGTGTGCACGGCAGGCTTCTTGTCGGGGTCGAGCGGTTGCATCAAATCCACCTCGACCTTGAAGGGCCCGCTGCCGATCGCGCAAATGTCCTCGTCCACGTTCTCGCGCTCGCTTCGAAACGTGCCCGTGACCTCCAGGCCGAGCATGTCGACCCAGAGCTTTTGCAGGCGCAGCTTGTCGGGGCCGCCGATGGCAATCTGCTGGATGCCCAGCACCTTGAATGGACGTTCCGTGTCGTTCATGCGAACTCCAGGATGATCTGGTCCACGGCCAGCGACTCGCCCTTTTCGGCGGAGATCTTGCCGACCACGCCGTCCTGCGTTGCGAACAGCACGTTCTCCATCTTCATCGCCTCGATGACGGCGAGCTTCTCCCCGGCCTGCACCTGCTGCCCCGGCTTCACCGACACCTCGACCAGCAGGCCCGGCATGGGCGACATCAGGAACTTGCTCAAGTCCGGCGGCGCCTTGTAGGGCATCAGCTTGAGCAGCTTGGCGCCCAGCGGCGACAGCACGGTGGCTTCGATCTGCGTGCCGTCGTGCGACACGCGAAGCGCCAGCGGATTCTTGCCCGCTCCACGCTCCACCTGCGCCGTGAAAGGCTGCCCGTTGACCAGTCCCTGCACGCTGATGGCACCCAAGGTCGCGTGGCTGCTGATCCGATAGGTCTTGCCATTGACGGCGACGGCACTGGAGCCGGTCCGGCCCTCGAAGTCGCTCACCGACACAGGCGAGTGATGCTGCTTGCCGCCCTCGCCGATGGTGACGACCACGAACTGCTCGCCGATCTTCACGCCATGGCCATCCAGTTGCCCGCTGATGCCGGAAGCGCGCGCGCGGTATCGACGATGCATGAACGCCGCCAGCGCAACGAGGAAATCCGGGTCGCGATGCGGCACGTCTTCGGCGTGGAATCCCTTGCCGTAGTGCTCGGCGATGAAGCCGGTGTTGAAGTCACCCGTCACGAACTTCGGATGTGCCAGCAGCGCCGCCTGGAACGGGATGTTGCTGCTGATGCCACGGATCACGAAGCCATTGAGCGCCTCGCGCATCAGCGAGATGGCGTGCGCGCGATCGCGGCCATGCACGATGAGCTTGGCGATCATCGAGTCGTAGTACATCGGGATCTCGCCGCCGTCGTACACGCCGGTGTCCACGCGAACGCCGTTGAGGTGCTCGGTGTCGGAGGCGAACATCGTCGCCTTGGGCGGCTGGAACTTCACCAGTCGGCCGGTGGAAGGCAGGAAGTTGCGGAACGGGTCTTCCGCGTTGATGCGGCACTCGATGGCCCAGCCATTGCGCTTGACGTCTTGCTGCGCGAGCGGGAGCTTTTCGCCCGCGGCCACGCGGATCATCAGTTCGACCAGGTCGAGGCCGGTGATGCATTCGGTGACGGGGTGCTCCACCTGCAGGCGCGTGTTCATTTCCAGGAAGTAGAAGCTCTGGTCCTTGCCGACCACGAACTCCACGGTGCCTGCGCTCTGGTACTTCACCGCCTTGGCGAGCGCCACGGCCTGCTCGCCCATGGCGCGGCGCGTCTCCTCGCTGATGAAGGGCGACGGAGCTTCTTCGATGACCTTCTGGTGGCGTCGCTGGATCGAGCATTCGCGCTCGTTCAGGTAGATGACGTTGCCGTGCGAGTCGCCGAGCACCTGGATCTCGATGTGACGCGGCTCCTCGACGAACTTCTCGATGAACACGCGGTCATCGCCGAAGCTGTTGCGTGCCTCGTTGCGGCAAGAGGTGAACCCTTCGAAGGCTTCCTTGTCGTTGAACGCCACGCGAAGGCCCTTGCCGCCGCCGCCGGCCGACGCCTTGATCATGACCGGGTAGCCGATGTCCTTCGCGATGTCGACGGCACGCTCGGCAGTCTCGATGGCGTCATTCCAGCCGGGGATGGTGTTGACCTTGGCCTCGTTGGCCAGCTTCTTGGAGGCGATCTTGTCGCCCATGGCCGCGATAGAGTAGTGCTTCGGGCCGATGAAGATGATGCCCTCTTCCTCGACCTTCCTGGCGAAGGCTTCGTTCTCGGACAGGAAGCCGTAGCCGGGGTGCACGGCTTCGGCACCGGTCTGCTTGCAAGCGGCAATGATGCGGTCGGCTTGCAGGTAGCTTTCCCGGCTCGGCGCGGCGCCGATGTGAACGGCTTCATCCGCCAGTTCGACATGGCGCGATTCCTTGTCGGCATCGGAGTAGACGGCCACCGTGAGGATGCCCATCTTCTTGGCCGTTTGAATGACGCGGCAGGCGATTTCCCCGCGGTTCGCGATAAGGATCTTCTTAAACATTTTGGGTCTCCGCGGAGAAACCGCCTGCGCACGCTTCGCGTGCCATGCAATTTGACTTCGTCGCTGCGCCGCTGCGCGGCTGGTCACCGCGGTTCGCAATCAGGATCTTCTTGAACATGCTTTTCTACCTGAATCAAAGGGGAATGTTTCCGTGCTTGCGCCACGGGTTCTCGAGCTTCTTGTCGCGCAGCATCACGAGCGAGCGGCAGATGCGCTTGCGCGTTTCGTGCGGCAGGATCACGTCGTCGATGTAGCCACGCGCGCCGGCCACGAAGGGGTTGGCAAAGCGGGTCTTGTATTCGGCTTCACGTGCGGCGAGCTTTTCAGCGTCGTTCTTGTCTTCGCGGAAGATGATTTCCACCGCGCCCTTGGCACCCATCACCGCGATCTCGGCGCGCGGCCAGGCGAGGTTGACGTCGCCGCGCAGATGCTTGGACGCCATCACGTCGTAGGCGCCGCCGTAGGCCTTGCGCGTGATGACGGTGATCTTGGGCACCGTGCACTCGGCGTACGCATAGAGCAGCTTGGCACCGTGCTTGATGATGCCGCCGTATTCCTGGCTGGTGCCGGGCATGAAACCGGGCACGTCGACGAAGGTCACGACCGGAATGTTGAAGGCATCGCAAAAGCGCACGAAGCGCGCCGCCTTGATGCTGCTCTTGATGTCCAGGCACCCGGCCAGCACCAGCGGCTGGTTGGCCACGATGCCGACCGTCTGGCCTTCCATGCGGCCGAAGCCGATCACGATGTTCTTGGCGTAATCGGGCTGCAGTTCGAAGAAGTCGCCGTCGTCGACCACCTTCACGATCAGCTCCTTCATGTCGTAGGGCTTGTTCGGGTTTTCGGGAACGAGCGTGTCCAGCGAATGATCGGCGCGATCGGCCGCATCGCCACTGGGGCGCACGGGCGGCTTCTCGCGGTTGTTGAGCGGCAGGTAGTTGTACAGGCGCCGCAGCATCATCAAGGCTTCGACGTCGTTCTCGAAGGCCATGTCGGCCACGCCGCTCTTGGTCGTGTGCGTGGAGGCGCCGCCGAGCTCTTCGGCCGTCACCTCTTCGTGCGTGACGGTCTTCACCACCTCGGGGCCGGTCACGAACATGTAGGAGCTGTCCTTGACCATGAAGATGAAGTCGGTCATGGCCGGCGAATACACCGCGCCACCGGCGCACGGGCCCATGATCATGCTGATCTGCGGTACCACGCCGGAAGCCATCACGTTGCGCTGGAACACATCGGCATAGCCACCGAGCGATGCCACGCCTTCCTGGATGCGCGCGCCGCCCGAATCGTTCAGGCCGATGACCGGTGCGCCCACCTTCATGGCCTGGTCCATGACCTTGCAGATCTTCTCGGCGTGCGCTTCGCTGAGTGCGCCGCCGAACACGGTGAAGTCCTGGCTGTAGATGAAAACGAGGCGGCCGTTGATCATGCCGTAGCCCGTGACCACGCCGTCGCCGGGGATCTTCTGCTCGTCCATGCCGAAGTCGACGCAGCGATGCTCGACGAACATGTCCCACTCTTCGAAAGTGTTGTCGTCCAGCAGCAGCTCGATGCGCTCGCGGGCCGTGAGCTTGCCCTTCTTGTGTTGTGAGTCGATGCGTTGTTGTCCGCCGCCAAGGCGTGCCTGTGCGCGCCGCTTTTCAAGTTCTTCAATCAGTTCTTGCATGGTGTTGAGTCCGGAAGAGGAATGGTTATGAGTGTTGTTGGGGGGGCACGTCAGGCCGCGCTTGCCGAGGCTGCCAGCAGGTTGCGCGCGGCGGTCGAGGCCGGCAGTTCGCCGTCCGCCACCTGCCGGGACAATTGCGGCAAGAGCATACGCACTTGCGGGTGTTGCCTGAAGGCCTGTTTGAGTCCTGCGTCGATGCGCTCCCACATCCACGACAGGGCCTGTTTTTCACGGCGTCTGGCCAGGCGGCCATTGCGGGTCTGCAATGTCCGGAATTGCGTGACGGCTGCCCAGAACGCGTCCAGGCCCGTTCCGGCCAGGGCGCTCATCTGCAGCACCTTTGGCATCCAGAGTTCGAGTTCGGCGCCGCTGGCATCGTGCATGGCGGCCGCGTGCTCGGGATTGCCGTGGTGCCCGAAAAGGCGCAGCGCCGACGTGATCTGCGCCTGCGCGCGTGTCGCGGCATCCTTGTCGATGTCGGCCTTGTTGATGACCACCAGATCGGCCAGTTCCATCACGCCTTTCTTTATGGCCTGCAAGTCGTCGCCGGCATTGGGCAACTGCAGCAGCACGAACATGTCCGTCATGCCTGAAACCGCCGTTTCCGACTGGCCAACGCCCACCGTTTCGACGATGACGATGTCGTAGCCCGCGGCCTCGCACACCAGCATGGCTTCGCGCGTTTTCTCGGCCACGCCGCCCAACGTACCGGACGAAGGGCTGGGGCGGATGTAGGCGCGCTCGTGCATCGAGAGCCGCTCCATGCGCGTCTTGTCGCCGAGGATCGAGCCGCCGGACACCGTCGACGACGGGTCGATGGTGAGGACTGCGACGCGATGGCCCTTGTCGATGAGGAACAAGCCCAATGCCTCGATGAACGTCGACTTGCCGACGCCGGGAACACCCGAGATGCCGAGGCGAAACGACCGCCCCGTCGAAGGCAGCAGGGCGGTGAGCAACTCGTCGGCCAGCACGCGGTGATCGGCCCGCGTCGACTCCAGCAAGGTGATCGCCTTGGCGATGGCACGGCGCTGGGGCAAGCCCGATTCGGAGACGACCGATTCGACCGTGACCGGGGTTCGCACCACGTCAGGCTACCGCTGCGCGAATCTGCTCCAGCACGTCTTTCGCGCTGGCCGGAATCGGCGTGCCGGGGCCATAAATGCCCTTGACGCCCGCTTCGTACAGGAAGTCGTAGTCCTGCCGCGGAATCACGCCGCCGACGAAGACGATGATGTCGTCGGCGCCCTGCTTTTTGAGCTCTTCGATGATTGCGGGCACCAACGTCTTGTGGCCGGCGGCCAGTGTGGAGACGCCCACGGCGTGCACGTCGTTCTCGATGGCTTGGCGCGCGCACTCTTCCGGCGTCTGGAACAGCGGGCCCATGTCCACATCGAATCCGAGGTCCGCGAATGCGGTTGCGACCACCTTCGCGCCGCGGTCATGGCCGTCCTGCCCGAGCTTGGAAATCATCACGCGCGGACGGCGGCCCTGCTCTTCGGCGAAGGCGGCGATTTCGTGCTGCAGCGTCTCCCAGCCTTCGGCCGAGTCGTAGGCCGCGGCGTAGACGCCAGTGACCTTCTGCGTGTCGGCGCGGTGGCGGCCGTAGACCTTTTCCAGTGCATCGCTGATCTCGCCGACCGTGGCGCGCAGGCGCACCGCCTGGATGCTCAGTTCGAGCAGGTTGCCCTTGCCGCTGTCGGCCGCGGCCGTCAGCGCGTCCAGGGCGGCCTGCACGGCAGCCGTGTCACGCTTTTCGCGAATCGCCTTGAGCTTGGCAATCTGCCCGTCGCGCACCTTGACGTTGTCGATTTGCAGGATGTCGTGCGTGTCTTCGTTCTTGAGCTTGTACTTGTTGACGCCGACGATCACGTCCTTGCCCGAGTCGATGCGGGCCTGCTTGTCGGCCGCGGCGGCTTCGATCTTGAGCTTGGCCCAGCCGCTGTCCACGGCCTTGGTCATGCCGCCCATCGCCTCGACTTCCTCGATGATTTCCCACGCCTTGTCCGCCATGTCCTGCGTGAGCTTCTCCATCATGTAGCTGCCGGCCCAGGGGTCGATCACGCTCGTGATGTGGGTCTCTTCCTGGATGATGAGCTGCGTGTTGCGTGCGATGCGGGCGCTGAATTCGGTGGGCAGCGCGATGGCTTCGTCGAGCGCGTTGGTGTGCAGGCTTTGCGTCCCGCCGAACACCGCGGCCATCGCCTCGATGGTGGTGCGCACGACGTTGTTGTACGGGTCTTGTTCCGTGAGCGACCAGCCGGAGGTCTGGCAGTGCGTGCGCAGCATCAGGCTCTTGGCGTTCTTCGGCTCGAACTCCTTCATGATCCGGCACCACAGGAGGCGCGCGGCGCGCATCTTGGCGACTTCCAGATAGAAGTTCATGCCGATGGCCCAGAAGAAGCTCAGGCGCCCGGCGAACCCGTCCACGTCCAGGCCCTTGGCCAGCGCCGTCTTCACGTATTCCTTGCCGTCGGCCAGCGTGAAGGCGAGTTCCAGCGCCTGGTTCGCGCCGGCTTCCTGCATGTGGTAGCCGCTGATCGAGATCGAGTTGAACTTCGGCATGTTCTGCGCCGTGTACTCGATGATGTCGCCGATGATCCGCATGCTCGGCGCCGGCGGGAAGATGTAGGTGTTGCGGACCATGAACTCCTTGAGGATGTCGTTCTGGATGGTTCCGCTCAACTGGTCCTGCGCAACGCCTTGCTCTTCGGCTGCGACCACGTAGCCCGCCAGCACCGGCAGCACGGCGCCGTTCATGGTCATCGACACAGAGACCTTGTCCAGCGGGATCTGGTCGAACAGGATCTTCATGTCCTCGACCGAGTCGATGGCCACCCCGGCCTTGCCGACGTCGCCCGTCACGCGCGGATGGTCGCTGTCGTAGCCGCGGTGGGTGGCCAGGTCGAAGGCGACGCTCACGCCCTGTCCGCCGGCGGCCAGCGCCTTGCGATAGAAGGCGTTGGATTCCTCGGCGGTCGAGAAGCCGGCGTACTGGCGGATGGTCCAGGGGCGCACGGCGTACATGGTCGCCTGCGGGCCGCGCAGGAAGGGCTCGAAGCCCGGCAGCGTGTCGGTGTATTTCAGGCCTTCGAGGTCGGCCGCGGTGTACAGCGGCTTGACGGCGATGCCGTCCGGCGTCATCCAGTTCAGGGCGTTCACGTCGCCACCGGGGGCGGATTTGGCGGCGGCCTTGTTCCAGGCGTCGAGGGTCGCAGTTTTGAAGTTGGGTTCGGTTTTGCTCATAAGCGCCGCTTTGCAAGTGTCTTGCGAATGTCAAGGGAGTGTCCGCGCAGGGTGCGGAGAGTTCAAGGTGCCAAGTTTACCCTATCTGTAATTATTAATTTAAAAGAATAAATTGCGGTACATTCGGGGTCTATGTCCGCTGCTCTCACTTTGACCCCGCGCGCCCTCTATGAAGAGGTCGCCGAACTGCTGCGCCAGCGCATCTTCAGTCGCGAACTCGAGCCGGGGAGCTGGATCGACGAACTCAAGCTGGCCGAGGAATACGGCATCAGCCGCACGCCGTTGCGCGAGGCGCTGAAGGTTCTCGCCGCCGAAGGACTGGTGACCATGAAGGTGCGGCGCGGCGCCTATGTGACCGAGGTGTCAGAAAAAGACCTGGCCGACGTCTACCACCTGCTCAGCCTGCTGGAAAGCGATGCGGCCGGCGTGGTGGCCCAGCGCGCCACCGATGCGCAAGTGGCGGAACTCGAAGCCCTGCACGACGAACTGGAGGCAGCCGCGGTGCCGGGCCACGTCGATCGCGGACGCTTCTTTGCAATCAACGAGCGCTTTCACATGCGGCTGCTGGCCATGGCGGACAACCGCTGGCGCGACCAGATGGTCGCCGACCTGCGAAAGGTGATGAAGCTCAACCGCCACAACTCGCTGCTGAAGTCGGGCCGCATCGATGAGTCGCTTCACGAGCACCGGGAGCTCATGGCCGCGATCAAGGCGCGCGATGCGGGCGATGCCATGGCACGCATGCAGAAGCACTTTCTCAACGGGCTGGAAGCGGCCAACTGAAATCGGCTGGTTGCCGCACGGCGCCGCGCGGCAACTGTTTCTTGCTCGAATTCCTTACGAAGCCAGGCTGGCGAGCGCCTGATCGGGCGCGTCCGCGCCCTCGCGGCCTTGCGGCGTTGCGTGGGCTTGCACCATGACTTCATGGGGCGGGAGCCCCTTCAGACGGTGGTCGCTCCACACCTGCCGCCAGCGCCGGGCACCGGGCAGCCCGTTGCGAAGCCCCAGCATGTGGCGCGCGATGTTGGACCACGGGGTGCCGTGCTCGGCGGCCTCGCGTGCCATGTAGTCGCACATTTGCGCCTCGACGTCTTCACGCGTGAGTTCGCGCGGCGCTTCGCCGAAGAAGCTGCTGTCCCACTCCGCCAGCCACCAGGGGTTGTGATAGGCCTCGCGCCCGATCATCACGCCATCGAGAAGGCGCAACTGCCGATGCACGGCGTCGTTCGCCGCGAAGCCGCCATTGATCGAGAAGCGCAGATGCGGGAACTCATGCTTGAGCCGATGCACTACCTCGTAGCGCAAGGGCGGCACCTCGCGGTTCTGCTTGGGCGACAAGCCCTTGAGCCACGCGTTGCGCGCGTGCACGATGAACGTGGTGCAACCGGCTTCGCTCACGGCGCCGACAAAGTCCCGCACGAACTCATAGCGCTCGATCTTGTCGATGCCAATGCGATGCTTCACCGTGACGGGCACGCTCGTCGCGTCGACCATCGCCTTGACGCAATCGGCCACGAGGGGCGCCTCGTTCATCAGGCAGGCGCCAAAGGCACCGCGCTGTACGCGCTCGCTGGGGCATCCGCAGTTGAGGTTGATCTCGTCGTAGCCCCACTCTTCGCCGAGCTTTGCGCAATGCGCCAGGTCGACCGGCTCGCTGCCGCCGAGTTGAAGGGCGACGGGATGCTCCTGCGCATCGAAGCGCAGATGCCGAGGCACGTCGCCGTGGATGAGCGCGCCCGTGGTCACCATTTCGGTATACAGCAGGGTGCGGCGGCTCAGGAGGCGATGGAAGTAACGGCAGTGGCGGTCCGTCCAATCCATCATGGGCGCGACGGAAATGCGACTGGCGTCGAAAGGCGGTGAAATGTCGTTGGAAGCGGTCACGGGGAAATTGGGAGCGGCGGACGTGCCACCCCGCATTTTCCCCGACTTGTCGCGGCAGCGCCCTAAAGGCTGCTCAACGGCGGCTTGCGGGGCGCCGGCAGGATGCGCTTGCGCGGCTTGTCCGGCGTGGGCAGTTCAGGCGGCAAGGCGTCGAGTTCCTCATCGCTGAGTTCGCGCTCGACGTGCTCCGGCGCATCGAAGGGCTCTCGCCGTGGCAAGGGCGTGTGCAGAAGCTCGGGTGGGCGTGCCGATACCGCATCTGTGGGCGTTGGCTCGAACGGCCGGGAAACGGGCGCGCCAATTTCCGGCAGTTGCGAAAACGATCCCACACGCCTGACCTGCGGCGGGGTCAGCAGCTGGATCATCCTGCGCAGTTCACCCGCATGGCGACCGGCCTGCTCCAGTTGCTCGGCGTGCAGGCGAGCCTGTTCGCGAAGGAACGCGTCCAGTCGATCGCCCTGCTGCTGGCCAAGAAAGTCGATCTCGACCTGAATGGCCTGCTGGACCCATTGCGTGACACGCTGAAGCGTCTCCTGCAAGGACTGATCAACGTGCGCCAAGGTTTGCGCCTGCCCATCTTGCTGCGACTGCCTGATTGCCTCGCGCTGCTGGCCGAGTTGTCGGCTCACCTGCTGTTCAATGTCCTTGCCAACGCCTTTACTGCGCTGCTCCGCCTGCCCCATCAAGCGCTCGGCTTGCGCGGCGAGCAACCGCGTTTGATGCTCCAGATGCGCGCGCAAGCTTTCCTGAACCGTCTCAGCGATCTGCTGCTGCGATGCGCGAAGGGCGAGCAGTTGGCGGGCGAACTCATCCGGGTGCGCCTTGTGTCCAGGCGCGCCCTCGCCATCGCCCAACCTGCCGATGGCGGTGCGGAACGCGGCATCCTGCGCGCGCGATTGGGCCGTGAGTTGGGCATCCAGCTGCAGGGTCCATTGGCCCTGTGCCTTGCGCAAGACCAGCCATGCACCTGCGGCAGCGCCGATGACACCCAGCGCGAGGCTGGAGGCCAACAAGATCATCCACTCCGTATTCACGATGGCTCTCCCGAGGCACCGTCCGACTCTTCGGAATCCCACTTCCTGAGCAGGTCCAGGGGAATGGAATCGGCGATCTGGGAAAAGCGTTTGCCCACCATCCGCTCGGCCTGCAGGAGCAGCACGGCCACCGGGCTGCTGGGCTCATGGGCTTCGAACCATTCGCGCGCCTGGCGAATGCTGACGAGAACCTGGGCGCGCGTGGCAGGCTTGCTGCCGGCGCGGGGCGTTGCCCCGTGCCAAGGCTCTTCGGCATGAGCGCCCTGCCCGGCCAATCCCTCGGCGCGTTCTTGCAGCAGGTCAGGCTCCGGCGCAGGCTCGGCGAAGTGATCCAGGATTCTGAGAAGCGCTTGAAGCGAAGGCGCATCGTCCGCCAGGTACCGCTTGCACCACGCCGCGATGTCGTGCGCCTTGCGTGCGCTGAGCGCCAGCAGGTTGATCGTCGCCTTGGCATCGCCAGCAGCCGCTTCCCGAAGTGCCTGGAGTTGCTGCGTTACTGCGTCGGCCCCCAAAGCGTCCGCGCTTCTGGGAATCGCAAAGGCGCGCTCCACGTCGCGAACGCTCAGCCGCACACCCGTGTGCGTGGCAATCACGATCTCGCGCACATCGGCCAACAGGCCGTCGGGATCCACCAGCGCGGCCAGCGCATTGGCACGCACCGCCGGATCAAGCTCGCCATCGACCATCAGCTGTGGATGGACCGCTTCAGGCCACGTGTGCAACGTCGTCGCGATCATCTGGAGGACCTGCGCCAGACCCGCCGCATGGGCCAGCCGCGTGCGCGCACGGCAAAGCCACACGAGCAGGTTGATGTCCTTGGTTCGCAGCATCAAGCGGCGGCAGTCGCGCTCGATCTCTGCCCAGTTGGGCCCTTCGGGTGCGTCGACAAAGCCGCCGTACTGTGCTTCGCCGCGTGGCGTCATGCGCGACAGGAGCACGGCAAATTCAGCGTCGTATTCCAGGCTGATGCCGCAGGGCGCCTGCGCGTTGATGGGCATCAGCCAGTCCGGCGTTGGGCATTCCGGAACGCCAGCGCTTGCCGCGATGGGGGCATGGGTCAATTGGGTCATGAATTGCCAGGGTTCGAACTAACTCAGTGAATGGGGATTGCGCGTGTGCCGATGTACTGTTCAGGCTCGAAGACCATGCCGACTGCGTAGTCCACAGCGGGCGCGCCCGACGGCCGCCGCGTCGCCTGGGCGCCGCCAGCGGCCTCGCCGAGCCAAGTCGACCATCCAAGCTTTTCCTTGTCTTCCAGCCGGGCGGGCGGCGCGCTGTCGTTGCGCACGCGCAGTTCCACTTCCCACACGAACTCGTAGCCGACGAAGCCTCGGACCCATTCGACAAGCAGCGGCAGGTCCTGCCCCTGCGGCGTGAAGCGCAGGTATTGCTGCAGGGTCAAGGGGCCGAGGACGAGGCGGAACTTGTTCTGCCGGTCCGCCACGACCTCGCCGGCAATCGCGCCCACGCCCATGATGCTGGACGTGCGCGCCTTGCCGAGGTGGCTTTGGTCTTCCTCGTCGATGCGGATCCAGTGCATGACGAATTCCTGGAGCTGCACCGGCACGGCGAAGAATCGGGCGAGCGTGTTGGCTAGGCCATCGGGATTGCGTGATTCGCGGCTCAGGTGTGTCGACGCCGCAAGGCGCGCATGCGCAGGCAGCGCCGATTGCCGGATCTCCAGCGGATCGTGTCCCGTGAGTCGCGCAACGTAGCGGCTGAAGGTTTCCTCGTCGGCGCGGTCAAGCCCTGCAGCCGCCTGGCTTTGCGCCCACGCCCGGTGCATGTGCGTGAGGTAGCGGTGATGGAACACGTCCAGAAAATCCGCGAGCGTGCTGTCGTTGTGGTTCTCGGTGCGCTCGCGCACCAGCTCGCTGTAATGCAGCGGCAAGGCGCCATTGGGCCCGAGCAGCCCCAATCCGTAGACGCGAACCATCGGATGCGCGGGGTTGTTGCCCCCGCGCGGCGGTGCTTCGCCGGGCGCACGCACCTGTTGCGACTCGCCCGGCAACACCACTTCGGCAATTTCGCGCGGCGCAAAGGTCAGCGCGGCGCTCTGTCCCAGCCTGAATGGCTCCTGCTGCGGCCGGCTCGCGAGGCCAATGGCGGGCAGTTGCGAATGCACGGCACCGATGCGCCGCATGAGAGCGGTGAAGCCGAACTTCCACGGCGCCGCACGCAGACGCGCAAACAGCTCCTGAAGACCAAGCAACCCTGAATCAGTGTCGCGCCGCATCAAACGATGCCCCGACCGCCCATGCGCACCGGCCATCGCGCCACCGTTCCGCGCTGCATCGATTCGAGCGTGGTCTGCGTGAACACGTTGATGCTCACATGCTTCGCAAGGTAGTGCTCCAGCACCAGGCCGAACAGATAGGGGCTCGTGCCGGAGAAGCCTTCTTCGTCCACGCTCAGGGTGCATTGCACCCCGCGGCCGTAGATCAAGGGGCCCGCACCCGGCAAGCGCCGCGTCACCGGCTCGATGCGCGAGCCCACCAGGCTTTCGATCTGCCGGTTCTGCACTTCGTTGTCCACGGAGACGAAGAGGCGCAGCATGTCGCGCAGTGCCTGGGCGCCTTCACGGTGCGGCATGTCGGCCAGCGGAAGATGATTGAAGCCCAGCTGGCGAATGAGCCGCCATGCGATCTCGCGCTGCGCAAAAGGCGACTTGGGCGTGCTCGGCGGCCGGATCAGGCCCACCGAAGCCACCGGAATCGAATCGGCCACGGCGAGGTCGGAGCGACCGTTGCGCGGCACGAGGCAAGGCAGGTCCCGGTTGGTCAGCAGCGCCTTGACGGACAGGTAGCGGATGTCCTGCGAGTACGGCGCGTCGAGCTGATCGACCAGCGACAGGAAGACCTCGGTGCCGACATAGGGCGTACGCGTGCCGTACTTGCGGGACGTGTCGGAGGCCAGCCGCGGCTCGCGTCGCACCGAGAAATAGCGCCCGTAGTTGCCCTCGTCTTCATTGAGCGTCTGGTAGAGCGGGCGGAACTCCATCGCCGCTGTCGTCTGCGCCTGCTGGCCGACGATGCCCTTGACCGAATACACCTCGAAATCCAGTGGCCGGGAACGGTCTGGCACCAGATGGAATTCAGGTTGCGCCGCGTTGAGCTCGATGCGGTCGGTGCGGCGCTCGAAGAGATTGACCACCGGCGTGCAGAACAACGCGAACTGGTTCACGTCGACCAGGCCGCCCAGGTGCCCGGGCGGCTTGGTCAGCAGCACCAGCACTTCGGCTTCCTTGCCCTGGATGCGCGAAAGCCCGGGCGCCAGCTGGGTGAGCGAGAAGAAATAGAAGCGCTCGGGGCAAGCAAAGTATTCGTGCAGCAGGTTGTGGCCGTGGAAGGTGTTCCATTCCAGCGGCAGCAGGCCCTGCCCCGGCTCAAGGCCTTCATGGACCAGCGCGCCCTCAGTGACGACGTGCGGCCGGTTCATCAGATGGCCCGGCTCGCCGGTGAAGGTCGCCACGGCCGAGGTGTGCAGCAGTTCGAAGAGGTGCGACGCAACCTGCTCATTGCCGCGCAGGTAGACCGGCAACCGGTCCAGCCCCACGAGCGCGCTGAAGTTGAGCTCGCCGACCATGCGCAGCCGCAGGCGCAGCGCGCCCGTCACCTGCACGTGCGCGGGCACGTAGCGCTCGAGGCCGGGGATGTCCGGCGGCGCGCCAGTGAGCTTGGCGTCAACGATCTCGATCGGCCACAGCGTCACGTCCTGGCTCGAACGAAATTCGCAGGGCGTTTCTTCGCCCGCCGGCACGCGCGCATGAAAAGCCGTGTTGCGCGGCACGACAAAGCCACGTGTGAAGTCGCCCTCTTTCACGCTGGGATGCAACTGCGCCACCGCCATCGAGGGCGTCGGGCTCAGGTAGTTGGGATAAAGAACTTCCAGCAGGCGCTGCGTGAAGCGCGGAAACTCCGCGTCCAGCTTGATCTGCATGCGCGCCGACATGAAGCTGAAGGATTCGATGAGCCGCTCCACGTAGGGGTCGGCCACCTCGACCCCATGCATGCCCAATCGGCGCGCGATCTTGGGATGGGACGCGGCGAATTCGCCGGCCGCCTCGCGCATGTAGACCAGTTCCCTGTTGTAGTAGTCGAGGAGTTGCGGATCCATTTAATTCTCTTAGCGGATGGCCCGTGTCGAGCCCTGCGATGCGCGAGAGACGTGCATGCGATTGGTCTCCAGGTCGACCGAGCTTTGCACCGTGAGCTCCAGCGGATAAGGCTTGAGATTGATCATGGCGCGGATCTCGAAGAGCAGGACGTTGTATTCCTCGCTCGCGCCTTCTTTCATGAGCGGCAACACCGTCACTGTTTCGGGAATGAGGCGCGGTTCGAAGTCTGTGACGGCGCGGCGGATGATGCGTTCGATGTCCGCCCACTTGCGCTCCGACAAATAGCTTCCCGCCAGTGGCGGCACGCCGAAGTTGATGGTGGACGACGCGGCCTCGGCGTAGCGCACACGGTCGATCAGGTCTTCGGCATTCGTGGTGTTGAGCAGGAACGCCAGGTCGCGCTGCACGATGTCGCGCATCTGGCTTTGCGTGACGGCGTATTCCGAAGGCGCCTCGGTGGTGCGGCTGGGTGCGTCGTCGCGAAGGCGATCAAACAGCGTTGGCATCAACTGCGCATTGGCGCGAGCCGGCGCGGCGTGACCGACCCGGTGCGCGCGAACGCCGGGATGTGCCCCGCGCCTCAGATGCGATTCTTGCGGGTCATCCTGCGTCATGGAGGAACTCGCAGTGACGCAGATCGAGCAGCGAAACGTCGCCCGCGTCGGTCATCCACATCTTCTGGCCGCGGGCATGAACGCCGGTGCGACCGCATTCGGTCCAAACGGTTTCGCGCGCCATCAGCAGCGCGTCGCGCTCGCCCGCATGCACGGGGTATCGCATCGGCATGTAGCCCTTCAGCGGCGTTCCGTCGCGCAGTTCGATATCGACCTGGCTCCAGACGAGGTCGAGCAGGCGCTGAGGCGGCGCCTTGGTGATGGAGCGCATGTCGCAAAACGGCAGCCATCGGTAGGCGCCAATGAGGATCACCTCGCAGACCGGCCCGATGCGTGTGTCCGAATCCGTGATCCATGAAAAGGCGCCCAGGTGGTCGCAGGAGCCGGGCGTGTCGGGCGCCTGCGCCAGCGCGGCCTCGCGTGCGGCGTCGCTGGCCTCGCTGGCCTGCAAGTCTTCGTTGCCGGCGTGAAGCTCCCCCGCGGCCACACGCAGGGCTTGGGACAGGCCCGCCATCCATGCCGGCACCGGTGTCTCTGATGCAGAAACGGTCAAGACCTCGGCGCGGCCGGCAAGAACCTCCACACGCGCATGCTCAGCGCGGATCAGGCCGCGCATGACATGGGCCGTGCTGTCCACTCCCTCTTTGGAGAGCTCAGCCCAGGTTTGCAACTGCTTGAGTGCCCGTTCCCACTGCCCCAGCACGCACAGCAGTTCGAACAGCAGCCAACGCATCTGGGCGTCTTGCGGGCGCATGCGGACGTCGGCTTCCACGCGACTCAGGTTGTCGGCGAGCGAACGGGCCTGCGACCACTGGCGAAAGGATTGCGCGCTTTCGTGTCGAAGGGCGGAACTGGGCGTTGTCGTCATGGATGGGATCGGATGGTTTGTAGGCCAACTGGAATGTTCATTCGTCTTCGTCCGTATTGCGCACACGCGTGCCGATGCGCACATGGCTGTCCGGCGAGAGTGCGTGATGCTCCTGGCGCGTCAGGCTTGGCACGTGTGTGCGGGCCGTGCCGGCGATGTCCGGTGCGAAGAGATGCAACACGTCTTCTGATTTCTCGGGCTCCATCAGGTCTGGCGTACCCAGTGGATCGAAGTCTTCGATGACGCGATCGATGCCTTCGCGCGGCAGGAGAATGTCGCGCAACAAGGGGAAGGATTCGGCCTGCTCGCTGAGCTCATCCAGCGTCGGGGCCTGCTCGCCGTCGGATGAAAGAAAGCCTTCCCAATCCGTGCGTCCGGCCAGCTGCGTGGGATCGCGAACCACGCGCACGAATTCATCGTGCAGTTCGTCAAACAGGGAGCTGGACGGCTTGGGGCGCGGCGGGCTTTGCACAACCTGCAACGCAGGCCGTGCAACGGGCGCAGCCGCCGGTGCAGGTGCGTCGCCGAGGAGCCCTTGGAGCGCATCGATTCGCGGTCGGGCATCGACACCTTCGATGTCGAGCACGCCGAAGGGATCTTCGGATTCCTCTTCCTGCCGGGTGGGCATGACCAACGAAGCAAGGTCGCAAAGGTCGAAGTCGTCTTCTGCCGACGCCGCCTTGGGCGACGCTGTCGTCGCGGGATCAACTGCCGCAAGGCCTTCCAATGCCGCCAGGGACGAGCGCTGAGCGGCCTTGCCCATCGAAGGGTGGGCTATCTCGACTGCAAAGCGCAGCAGTTCGACTTCGATCACGTCGCCGGGCCAGATCTGCACAGGCCGATCGACCATCACGCGCACGTCGTTGACCGAACAAACCAGCGATGCGTCGCCATTGAGCAGTTGCCAGCAATAGTCCGGCGCATTCCAGAGGATGCGACACAAGCTGGCACGCCCCTGCGGAATGGGGGCTCCCCCGAACTCGAGCACCGCTCCCATGCCCACGCCCCCGGCCGGGACCAGCATCTGCGCATCACGCTCCGCGCCGCGGCTGTGCGTCAATCGCAGCGCGAGGTCGGTCAGGGATGCCCCTTCCGGAAATGGATCATTCGCAGCGTGCATCACGATTCGCCCCACAGTCTTTGCAGCCGGTTGGCGGCGTTGACGAAGCGGCCTTGCGCATCCTGTTGCCAGAACACGCCATGTCGGTGTGGCCTGTGCAAGCACTCGGGCCAATCCGCCCACGGCAGATGACGCACGCCATGCAAGCGGCCTGCGAGATCGGCGGCAGACGCGGGACCGGCCCACCGATCGACCAGCGCGCCCGAGTTGTCAGCGATCGGCGGCGATGCCGGACGCCCTTCCACCTTGTGGCCGGCCCAAAGCTCCGTCCAGGCCGGCGCATGCAGACTCCACAGCTCGTTCACCGTGCGCCGCAGCGACGGCATGTCCGAGATGTTCACTTCGTTGGTATGGCGCGCAATCGCACGCGCGAGCCAGAACAACCAGTCGCGCGGTTGACGCACGTGAGATTCAAAATGCCGTTGCACCCAGCGCGGATGCGCGAGGTGGTAGACCAGCAGCGGGTGACGTCGCCCGACACCATCGCTGGATGGTGTGATGACGCCGACCACGAAACGCTTCGACGCAAACGACAGCGTTCCCGGCGGCAACACGAAGGCAGAAGGCAGCACGGCCGGCGAATCGCCTTCTTCGTCGTTTGCAGCGGCGCGCCCCAATTGGGCGAGCCAAGGCTGCCAGCCTTCGCTTTCACCGTGGCGCATGCCGTGGCGCACGAAGTCCGAATGCGCCGGGAGCTTGCCCCAGATGGCAGGCGGCGTGACCAGGTTGGACTCGATGATTTTACGCAACATGACAATGCAATCAGGAGGCCCGGCCGGGGCAGCGGTAGCCCTTGAGCACGTCGCTGTTGAGCGGATTGGGCTGGCTGCCGGAGCCGATGTCGATGAGCGCCTTGCGACCATCGAAGGCAAACTCGACGCTGGTACGACCCGGCGTTGCCGTGTCGGCGATCCGCCCTTTTTCGAGCAGGCGAAACAACGCCCACGGGCCTTGCGCCAGCAGGCTGGAGGTCGTCGGCGTGATGCGTGGATTCGCCGTGAGTTCCGCCATGGCGCCGCCACGCGGTCCCGGCCAGGTGACCGAGAACGCCTGCACCGGGCCATGCGCGTAGCGATCGCCCTGGCCGTCGATGTCGATCACGAGGTCCGTGATGCTCGGCTCGAGTTCCTGGACCTTCAGGTCCATCTTCCACGAAAACTTCTTGCCGCCCGCATCGCGGAAGAACAGGTCGCGAATCTGCTTTGCCCGGTAGAACGCGTCGAGGTTCGGCCCGCTTTGCGCGAGCAGCTTGAGCAATTCGCCCAGCATCGTCGGCCCCGTGGCGGCGGGCGCGGGCGGCGTGCCGTTGGCGATGGTCTCGGCGCCCACCATGGTGTTCGCGAAATCGGGACTCTTGTAGCGCCACGGCCGTACGCTGGTGTCGACAAAAGGCGCGAGGTATTTGGTGAAGAACTCATCGGCGGCGCCGCCGGCGGCAAACACCAGCGTGAAGTCTTCGATGGAAGCGTCCTGCGCCACGGCTGCCAGCGGATAGCGGCCTTCCACGCCGCGCTTGCAGGGCTCGCTGACCTGCAGGGCCATCATGCCCATGATGCGGTCGAGTTGCGCCTGCGCCTGCTTGCGCAGGATGAGAGTCGCGCCTTGCACGACCTTTTCGCTGCCGCTGGACGACAGGGCGGTCAGCACCTCACGAAAGGGGGCCGGCAATTTGCCGGCCTCCAGCTTCAAACGTGCACCCACTTCAGCGCCGCCGGGCGGCAGGCTGCCGGCGTTGAGGGCCGTGTCGGCCACCACCAGCAGGGTGTAGAACTCGTTGAGAAGACCGGAGATGGTTTCGAGCCCCGACTTGGTTGCGCCGCCGGCACTGCCCGCGACGTTGATGTCGGGCTGACCCGTCACCACTTCGCGCAGCGCCGCAAAGCGGTTGTCGACGATCTGCTTTTCCAGGCGCTCTTCGGGGCGAATGCCGAAGTTCTTGCCGATCTCGTGGGACTGCTTGTTGAGTTCGTCGGTGGCCTTGTCCAGGAAGCTCTTGTCCTGCTGCGCCCGCGTGACGAGCGGGCGCGACAAGGTGGTTTCGCGCGCCGCTGCACGCGCCAGTCGCGACAGCGGCGAATCGGGCGCCGCGAACTGGCGCAGCACGCTCAGGTCGAAGCCGAGGCTCGTGCCCGTGGTGTCACTGCCGCTGACGGTGCGGATCGAATTCAGGAACGCTTCCCAGTTCTGCGCGTACTCCATCAGGTATTGGCGACGGATGTCTTCGAGCAGCGGGTCGCGTTCGGCCTTGCGCGCGACTTCGTCCAGGGGGCTTTGATCACCCAGGATCCCTTTGTCCTTGCCCTTGGCGACGGTGCCGCGACCCATGACCCATGCGTCGTCCTCCAGCGCCTTGCCCACGAACTCGGGCAGGCGCTTGTTGAAGAGATCGTGATAGCCGTCATAGGTGAACAGGCCGGGCACGCCCTTCTCGAGCGGCTGGCCGCCGGCGCGCGAGAACACCGTGCCGGCCTGCGGCCCCACGGCGCGCACCAGCGTGAACTCCTGCGGCGCCTCCGATTGCATCGCTGCCTTGGCGCGCTCGAAGACACGCTGCGTCGATGTGTTGCTGTTCAGGAAGTCCTGCACCTGGCGAATCAGCGCTTCGTTGGGCAGCGAGTTCGACTGCACGGGCCGCGCGCCCGAGAACAAGGCCTGCACGTGGCCGACCATCGACGCACGGCCTCCGAACGCAGACGCGCTGTCGGCCGTCGCCCAGTCCTTGAGCACCCACTCGCGGATGTCCTGCGCGCCGCCCTTCATGTAGCGCTCCTTGTCGTGCAGGAGCTTGTAGACGCGAAGCGTTTCGTAGGCCGACTTGGAATCGCGTTCCGCCACGCTCCGGGTCAGGACGTCCTCCATGCGCTGCACGATGGATGGCAGCAGCATGTGGTCTTGCAGTGCGGCGTAGGTCGCCTTGGTGGCGTCCAGGACCGGCGGCGCCGAATACAGGCCGTAGGTGAAGCTGCCCGGCGGATCGTTCAGGTCCAGCCCCGAATAGCCGGGGAGTTCTCGCGCGCCGTTGAGCACATCGGGCACGCCCGTCAGCTTGAAGTCGGCATACAGGGCCTTTACACGGTCGGCGAGTTCCTGCGTGCGCTGGCCGACGGTGTCGAGGTACTGGCGATTGTTGCCGTGGCTCAGGACCAATGCACCCGCGAGCCATCCGAACAGGACCACCGCCAGGGTGTGACCCAGCAGGCGCAGCATGCGGAAGCGGAATTCCCATCGGAGGTTCGGGCGAACCAGATGCGCTTCCGGAATGATGATCCTTGTCAGCAACTGGTGGATGAAGAAGCCCTGCTGTCCACGTGAGGGCGAAGTGTCGAGCGGAACAGGTGCTGCATCCGGCTTCCTGGTCGCGGTCGTTGCGGTGGCTGGGGTTGAAGCTGCGTCCGTTTCGCTGCTTTCCTCGGGCGCCTTGCCGGTTTCCGCGTTGGCAGGTTCGCGGATCGCAGCTGCGGCGCCCACTGCGCGCAAGCTGCGCTGCGGCAATCCCATGCTCTTGCGCAGGCGCTCGAGCAACGTATCCGGGTTGGCCGGCACGTCCACCTCCGACTGCGCACCGCTCGTGAAATAAACGCCGCGCAGGGTGTTGTACTGCTGCGTGGCGTCGAAGCGCGAATCGAGGAACACCTCGTCGAGCATCTCCACGAGTGGCACCGTGATGCCCGCAAACTCCTGCGGCAAGGCGAACAGCTTGCGGCGGCGATCGACGTCGAACTCTTCGTTCAGGCGCGTACGCAGGCCCGCCGCGACGCGGTCTTTCAGGAGCGTGAGTTCCGTGCCCACCTGCGCGCGCATGGCCTCGCGGTTGGCCGCGATGTCGCTCGGTCGCCCCCCCTTCATGCCCTGGTAGGGCAAGGTGAAGCCCCAGGCCTGCGTGCGCCCTTCGCTGGTCAGCGACTGGAAATACTCGACGAAGCCGCGCAGCAGGTCCATCTTCGTCACGATGACGTAGACGGGAAAGCGGATGCCCAGCTCCTGGCGCAATTCCGCCAGCCGGTCGCGAATCATGCTCGCATGCTCTGAGCGATCCAGCGGCTTCATCAACAGCAACTCGGCGGCGTTCAGTGCGACGATGACGCCATTGAGCGGCGCACGCGTGCGGTGCTTGCGCAAAAGGCCCAGGAAGCCGTGCCATTCGGCGGGGTCTGTCTGCGGATTGCTTTCCTGCGTGGTGTAGCGGCCGGCGGTGTCGATCAGCACGGCTTCGTTGGTGAACCACCAGTCGCAATGCAGCGTACCGCCCTCCGAGTTCAGCACCATGCTGCGCGGCGCGTTGTTCGCCTGGCGTGCAAGGGGAAACTGCAGGCCGGAGTTCAAGAGCGCCGTCGTCTTTCCGGCTCCCGCGCTGCCGACGATCATGTACCAGGGCAGCTCGTACATGTAGCGCTTGCCCTCGAACAGGCGGCGCAATCCACCCCGGCCACGCAAACCCTTGAGCTGGACGATCGCGCGGTTGACCGTCGCGGTGACTGTCTTGATCTCCTCCTTGGCAACGTCCTGTTCGGCATCACCCTTGCCGAAGTTCAGGAACTTTGCCAGCAGGTCGTCGTTGTTGCGCAGGGCCTGCCAAAGACGGTAGAGCCAGTAGATCGCATACACCACCAGGATGGCGGCAATGATCGCCACCCGCACCCCGACGGGTTCCAGCGGCGTTGCCTGGCCGATGGCCAGCATCGGCCCACCGTGCCACACCAGCAGGCACAAGGCCGCGACACCCACCAGGCTGAAGGGCCCTTTCACCAGCCAGAGAATGCCCATGACCAGCAGCAGCACGATCAGTGCGACGCGCACACCCACCGAACCCAGCGGCCGCAGGCCATCGACCGCCAGCATGGGGCCGACGAACCAGACCACGAGCGCCAGGACCACCATCGCCAGGAAGGCGAACATCTGGCGCGAAAAGATGAAAGACAAGAATTGTTTTAAGTACTGCATGACTGCTCTCCCTGACACGGCGCTCAGCGCGCCGCTTCCCGCGCGGGGACGGCTCCGCTCACGACACGCGACGGTGCCCTGGGTGCGGCGCCCGATGCGCCTGCGGGCGACGCTGCGCGCGCGGGAGCCGAAGCTGCTGGCGCTGGCGTCGCATCGCTGCGCGATGGCGATGCGTCGCCGCCTTGCGTGACCACGACATCCACGCGCCGGTTTTTCGCACGACCTGCTGCGCTCTTGTTGTCAGCCACCGGCGTCGTATCGCCCCGCCCTTCGGTCTGAATGCGCGAGGCATCGACGCCCTTTTCCTTGAACACGTCGGCAACGGCGGCAGCCCGCTTTTCGCTCAGCACCTGGTTGTTCGGGAACTCACGCGTCTTGATGGGCCGATCGTCCGAATGCCCCGTCACGAAGACGGTGCCTGAAACGTTGTTGATCTCTTCGGCAACCTTCGCCAGCACCGGCAGGATCTTTGCGTTCAGGCGCGCCTGTCCGGGGACAAACATGTCGTCGCCCTTGAAGGTCACCGTGCTGTGCTTGTCGTCTTCGTCCACGCTGACGGTACCGCGCGCAATCTCCGCGGACAGCAGTTCTTTGAGGCGAAGCGGCTTGTGCGGTGGCGCCGGTGCCGCTTGCGGCGGGCGCAGTTGGCCAATGGCTTCGATGCCGTGCACGACCTCGCCACTCTCCCGCGTGAGCTGATACTTGTACCAGCCAAATATGCCGAGCAGTGCCAGCGCCAGCAGTGAAAAGGTGACCCACACCGGAATGCTTCGCAGCAAACGGAACTTGCCCGTGCCCACGCCCTTCCAGTGCGGCGACAGATCGTTCGGTACATCACCCCGCGCGGCGGCCAGCAGCGTAAGCAGCCGGTGCCGAATCGTCTCCAGTTGACGCCGTCCGTTGGTGGCCGTGCTGAAACGCCCTTCGAAACCCACGCCCAGAATCTGGTACATCAGCTCCAGAAGATCGGTGTGTTCCTTCGGGCTTGCGGCCAAACGCCCCACCAGCAGGAAGAACTTGTCCCCGCCCTTCGTGTCCCCGTGAAACTGCGCAGCGAGTTGCTGGGAGGCCCAGACGCCGGCCTCGCCGCCCTGCCCCCCGCCCCACTGCGTGCTGTTGGCCGCTTCGTCCAATGCGGTGCACAGCGAATAGCTCGCAGCAACCATGTGCTCGTGCTTGATCTGCGCGTGGCTGCACAGCGACTGAAAGCTGACGACCTCGCGCTCCAGCAGGCGATGCAGGACGCGAACGCTTGTCGGCTCGAGCTTGGCGGGCATGTCGGCAAGAGCACGAAGCAATGGCTGTGCTGCTTCGAGCAATGGGTTCTGTGCGGCCTTGACTGCCGTCAGTCGCACCTGGGCCGAAGGCTCCGGCGCCAACTGGACGCCCAGAGGGATGTCCCCTGATGCGGCCGCTTCCCCGACTCGATCGTCCTGATCGGCGCGAGGCTGGAGTCCGCTGGTTCCGCCGGCGATCTCTTGCGTAGAGTTGTTGTCGAACATGAATGCCTTGGAACGATGAATAGACGAATAGATGGAACTGGGAAAAAATCGCGTGGGGCGCTTACTGGCTCATGAAGAAAAAGCTGCGCACCCGCAGATCGCTTTTGCTTTTCTGCAGCAGGCTCTCGGGCAGTTGAAATCTCGCGCAGTCAGCTGCAATGCGCGGACCGCACCGCGTTCTCTATTTGTCCCGCACTCCCCACAACTCCATGCGCAAACCCGGAAAATCGCCCGCCACATGCAAGGCCAGTCCGCCGTGCTTCACCAGGTGTTCCCACAGCGGGCCGCGAGAATCGATCTGGAAGTAGACGAAGCCCGCGTTGAAAGGAATCTGGCGTGGTGGCACCGGCAGCGTCTGAAGTGGAATCCCGGGCAGGTGCGAGCGGATCAGTTCAGCAAGCCGATCGCTCGGTCCCACCTTGCAGCGCGCCGGGAACTGCGTGGCAAGCTGGTCGGGCGGCGTGTGTGCGGCAACGGCAAAAACGAGGCTGGAGAAGCTCTGCAACTCCGACGGATCCACACTGGCAACCCGCACGCCATTGGCGCGATTGGCCAGCGCAATGTTCTGTGCGCTGCGCACGAGCACGTCGTTGAGCAAGGCCTGTACGTCCATCACCAATTCCTTGAAGGACAGGTACGGATCGACGTGCTGGTACGGCGGATGCGCCTTCGGCCGGCGGGTGCCGGGACGCACGTACGTGGACAACTCACCAGTGAAGGTTCGAAGCGCCAGGTAGATATCCTCAGGCGAGGTCTCGCGGACACGGAGCCAATGCTCAAACATCGGCTCGTACCGATTGAAGATTTGCAGCAGCAAGAAGTCCGACACCTCTGCCGCTTCGGTCGACTTGCCATCGTTGCCCGTGAGCCGCGTTGCGAGCGACTGGGCGCGCAGGCGGCAAAGGCCATGCAGGTTCGTCACCCAATCCAGCAGCAAGGAACTCGCGCCATAGCCCGCGACTGGAGGAATGAGCCTGGTATCGACCTCGATGCTGCCGTCCGAGCGCAGTGTCGTGACTTTTGAGATCGGCAAGCCAATCCAGGCGTCGGTCATTTCCCTTTGCGGCAAGAGGCGCAGTCGCAAGCGCGAGAGCTGGACCGGCTTGGGGCCCTGACCGACGGAGTTGGCATCGCGCAGTTCGGTCTCGAACACCGAGAAGCGCGCCAGCGACGCCACCGAGGTGGCCGCGTCGTCGAAGGTGGTCTCCTCGCCATTGGGCGTTCGGATGGGCACCGCCAGAAAGATCGTCTGCTCCAGATGCTCCGGGAGAATCGTCAGCGGCGCCGGTGGCGGTGTCTGGCCCGGTGTATCGAAGGGCGTGCCGTCGGAAAAAATGCCGGCCGCGCTCGCCAGCACCAGCTTGCCCAGCGACAGCGACTCCGCATCGATGCTGTAGTGGCTGAAGCCCCAATAGAACGGACTCAGCGATGCCGCCCGCTTGTGCGCGAGATGCTCCAGGTATCGCTCCTGCTGCTGGAACAGCTGCGGACGAAGAAAGAGCCCCTCGCTCCAAGCGACTTTGTTGTACCAACTCATGGTCTTGTTGTTTCAGTTGCAAGTCGACGGATTACTCAATGGGTGTGACCTGAATGCCCTTGGCCTGCAGGTCGATCCGCAGCTTCGCCTTGTTGGCCGGCATCACCATCCGGTACCACGCCGCCTCGGGCGCGGGATCCAGCTTTTGAACGACACGCCATTCGGCATGGGCAAGGTCACGATATCCGGCGAGGATGCCGACCGCTGCAAGATCTGGATGGGACTTTCTCCGAATTGTCTTTGTGTCTCCGGGCCGCAGAATGAACTCGTCTCGCACGAGCATGTCGGCCCCGATGACCGACTTGTCGTTGGCATTGAGCGTGAAGAAGTCGGCCGACTCGAAAGTGCCGGGCGACTTGAGTTCATACACCCGCACCATGATGGGCGCGGCCCTGCCCTTGTCGTCGGGATTGACGTCCTCGGCGGCAGCGATCGTGAGGTCGAGCTTCGTTTGCTCGCGGGGAAATGAGAACTGCGCGTGTGCAGCCTGGGGCATGCACAGAAGAGCGAATGCGGCGGCGATCAGGGGGAGCGCGGCGGCGAGCCAGGTTCTGGCCAATGACGCCGACGAACGCCGCAACGCGGCGAGTCGCCACAGGTCGGACAATTTGAAGGCCATGATGAGTATGGAATGGGTGTGGGAAAAAATCCGCTCCGGCATGAGTTCATTGGCGCGCAGTGCACCCATGCCTCCACCGGACCGGAAAACTTCGACCAGGCCCGGCGCACCGGGCCCGCGGCATCAGGATTCCTTGTTGCCCTTGATGTCGTAGCCGGCGGTCACGGCGCCGCCGCTGCCGCCCTGCGCGTTCTGCACCGCGTATTCCTGCTTGATCTTCGAGAAGGACAGGCGGACGCGCTCGCGCACACGCAGCTCGTCGGAGTTGGAACCGAAGGGCTGCACGCTCGTGACGATGACGTCGGTGAACGTGAACTTCAGGTACTCCAGCGGGCTGCCGCCAGCCTTGCGCACAGTGAGCTTGGCTTCCTGGATGTGCTTGCCGGTCAGGCAGTACTTCATCAGGTTGGGGCTCGAGCGATCGACGTAGTGGTCGAACTCCAGGTCTTCAACGGTGGCCTTGCCGGCGCCGCCGCCGGAGCCGGCGTGCATCATCGATTCCTGCATGGCCTTCCAGGAGAAAGACAGCACTTCGATTTCATTCTTGTGCGACGAATCCAGCGACTCGCCTTCGATGCCATTGATTTTCAGAAAAATGTCTTGAGACATGAGAACCTCCCTGAGCGTTGAGCTCTTTTATTGACTAACGGAAACGTCCGGGTGTCGACGCCGGACAAACATGACTGCGGCATCTCGGTGCCGCTTCTTCAATTGCTTGGGCTGATCAGGCTGCTTCCTTGAGTGAAGGCAGCTTGGCGACCAGGCGCAGCGAGACGGTCAGGCCTTCGAGCTGGAAGTGCGGACGAAGGAAGAACTTGGCGCTGTAGAAGCCAGGATTGCCTTCGATGTCTTCCACCACGACTTCCGCAGCCGCGAGCGGACGGCGCGCCTTGGTCTCCTGCGACGAATTGGAGGGATCGGCATCGACGTAATGCATGATCCATTCGTTGAGCCAGCGTTGCATGTCATCGCGCTCCTTGAACGAGCCGATCTTGTCGCGCACGATGCACTTCAGGTAGTGCGCAAAACGCGTGCTGGCAAACAGGTACGGCAGACGCGCTGACAGGTTCGCGTTGGCCGTCGCGTCGGGGTCCATGTATTCCTGCGGCTTTTGCAGCGACTGCGCACCGATGAAGGCCGCGTGATCGGTGTTCTTGCGATGCACCAGCGGAATGAGGCCGGCCTTGGCCAGTTCGGCTTCGCGGCGATCGGAGATGGCGATCTCGGTGGGGCACTTCATGTCGAAGCCGCCGTCGTCGGTCGGGAAGGTATGGCAGGGCAGGTTTTCCACCGTGCCGCCCGACTCCACGCCGCGAATCATCGTGCACCAGCCGTATTGCTTGAAGCTGCGGTTGATGTTGACGGCCATCGCATAGGCCGCGTTGTTCCAGACGTAGTTCTTGTGGTCGGCACCTTCGGTCTCTTCTTCGAAATCGAATTCATCGACCGGGTTGGACTTGACGCCGTAGGGCAAGCGCGCCAGGAAGCGCGGCATGGCCAAGCCAACGTAACGTGAGTCTTCGGTGTCGCGCAGGGAGTTCCACGGCGCGTGCTCGAGGTTGCCCGTGATCTTCGCGAGGTCGCGCGGGTTGGCCAGCTCTTGCCACGACTCCATGCCCAGCAGCGAAGGCGAAGAGCCTGCGATGAAAGGCGCATGCGATGCGGCCGAGATCTTGGCGACGGCGCCCAGCAGTTCCACATCCGCCGGGGTGTGGTCGAAGTAGTAGTCGGCCACGAGGCAGCCGTAGGGCTCGCCGCCCAGCTGGCCATATTCTTCTTCGTAGATGCGCTTGAAGATCGGGCTTTGGTCCCAAGCGACGCCCTTGTGACGACGCATCGTGCGACGCAGTTCGTCCTTGGACAGGTCCATGAAGCGGATCTTGAGCTTCTCGTCCGTCTCGGTGTTGGACACCAGGTGGTGCATGCCGCGCCAGGCCGATTCGAGCTTCTGGAACTCTTCCTTGTGCAGCACGAGGTTGATCTGATCGGACAGCTTGCGGTCAATCTCGGCAATGATGGCTTCGATGCTGCTGTAGGCGTCGTCGGTCATCGTCGTCGCATTGACGAGGGCCTGCTCGGCCAGCGTGCGCACGGCCGCCTCGACAGCATCGCGCGCCTCGTCGGTCTTGGGCTTGAATTCCTTGTCGAGCAAGGAAGAAAAGTCGGTGGAGTCCGCAAACCGGGTGTTGACTTCTACGGCTTGCTGGTTGTTGGTCGTCATTGTTGTGTTGCCTTCCCTTGATATCTGATGCCTGCCTGTGCGGGTCAGGCGACGGTGGCTGCTTCGGCACCGTCCTTGTCGGTGGCGGGCTTGGGCGTTGCGGTCAGAGACTTCATGAGCGCCGGGTCCTGCATGAGCTTGTTGATCAGGCTCTCGGCGCCGGCCTTGCCGTCCATGTAGGTCTGCAGGTTGGAGAGCTGCGTGCGTGCTTCGAGCAGTTGCCGCAGCGGCTCGACCTTGCGTGCCACGGCGGCGGGCGAGAAGTCGTCGATGCTTTCAAAGGTGATGTCGACCATCAGCTGGCCTTCTCCGCTCAGCGTGTTGGGAACGGCAAAGGCCACGCGCGGCTGGATCGCCTTCATGCGCTCGTCGAAGTTGTCGATGTCGATGTCGAGAAACTTGCGTTCGCCCACCACGGGCAGCGGCTGCACGGGCTTGCCCGACAGGTCAGCCAGCACGCCCATGACGAAGGGCAGTTCGATCTTTTTCTCGGAGCCGTAGATTTCCACGTCGTACTCGATCTGGACGCGTGGAGCCCGGTTGCGGGCGATGAATTTCTGACTGTTGTTGATCATGGGAATCGGAACGGATTGACTGAAGGTCTGATGGATTGATGAAGAAAACCGCGCGAGCTCAGCAACTGACGCGGAGGCGAACTGACATCACTGAGGTTCATGCAAAGTCGATGTGGCAAACGATGGAATGTCCTCCCCTGGATTCATGAATTGGCGTGCCGTTGGACGGAACGTCCACTGAAATGCGTGTGATCTTTCGCTTGTCCTGCAGGGCACTCAACCAATGCCGCGACAGGACGGGCAAGAGGTTTTGCTCGATGAAGCCGATGAGCCGGCGCGCGCCGGTCTCGTGCGTGCCGCACTTGTCGATGACGTGCTGGACCAGCGCGGGCGTGTACGCCAGTGCAATACCGTGCTGTGCGTGCATTCGGTCGACCACGCGGCGCAAATGCAGCGAGACGATGTTGCCCAGCGCGCTCGCGCCCAATGGCAGATACGGCACCACCGACAGCCGCCCGATGAACGCAGCGGGAAAGACCTTGCGCAATGGCGCCTGCAGGGCTTCGCGCAAGGCAGGCGTGTCGGGGACCAGCGCCGGGTCTTCGCACAGGTCGGCAATCAGTTCCGAGCCGGTGTTGCTGGTCAGGAGAATGGTGCTGTTGCGAAAGTCGATGCGACGGCCTTCGCCATCTTCCATCCAGCCTTTGTCGAAGACCTGGTAGAAGATTTCGTGGGCATCCGGATGCGCCTTCTCGACCTCGTCCAGAAGGATCACGCTGTAGGGGCGGCGACGCACGGCTTCGGTCAGCACGCCGCCTTCACCGTAACCCACGTAGCCCGGCGGCGAGCCCTTGAGCGTGGAAACCGTGTGGGCCTCTTGGAACTCGCTCATGTTGATGGTGATGAGGTTTTGCTCGCCGCCGTACATGGCCTCGGCCAGCGCCAGTGCCGTCTCGGTCTTGCCCACACCGGAGGGGCCCACGAGCAGGAACACACCCACCGGCTTGTCGGGGTCCGTCAGGCGGGCGCGCGCCGTTTGCACGCGCTCGGCAATCGCGGCAAGCGCGGCGCTCTGGCCGATGACTCGTCGGTCCAGCACTTCATGCAACTGGAACACCGCCGCCACTTCGTCCCGGACCATCCGCCCCACGGGGATGCCGGTCCAGTCCGAGATGATCGCGGCGACGACGGATTTGTCCACCTGCGGGAAGATCAGTGGCGTGTCTTGCTGGCGTTCTGTCAACGCGTGTTCGAGGGCTGACAGCTCCGGCGACAAGTTTGGATCTTGCACAGCGTCAGCGTCGCCCACCGTTGCAGCAGCTTGCTCGCGCAGCGTCTGAATCTGCTGCACCAGCGCGAGCTCTGCCTGCCAGCGCTGTTCCTGCGCGTCCAGTTCCTTTCGCGTGGAGTCGAGTTGCAGCTTGGCCGCCGCCAGCTGGCGCACCCGTTCATCGCTGCCGTGCGCAATCACACCTTCCTTCGTGAGGAGGTCAATTTCCGTTTCAAGGGCGCTGATGCGCTGGCGCAGGTTGTCGACCGCCGCTGGCGGCGCGTGCAACGACATGGCCACGCGCGCACAGGCGGTGTCGAGCAGGCTGATGGCCTTGTCCGGCAATTGGCGCGACGGAATGTAGCGGTGCGACAGCACGACGGCGGCACGAACAGCCTCATCAAGCACCGCAACACCATGGTGCTTCGCGAAGGTGTCAACCAAGCCGCGCACCATGTTGATGGCGCTGGCTTCCTCGGGTTCCATCACCTGCAAGACCTGGAAGCGTCGCGTCAACGCGGGGTCTTTCTCGATGTGGCGCTTGTACTCGCTCCACGTCGTCGCGCCAACGGTGCGCAAGGTGCCGCGCGCCAACGCGGGCTTGAGCAGGTTGGCCGCGTCGCCCGTGCCCGCTTGGCCGCCCGCGCCAACCAGCGTATGAACCTCGTCCACGAACAGGATGATCGGCTGCTTCGACTTGCCGGCCTCCTCCAGCAGCCCCTTCAACCGCGACTCGAACTCGCCGCGCATGCTGGCGCCCGCAATCAATGCGCCCACATCAAGGCTGAGCAGTCGCACTTCGCGCAGGATGGGCGGTACGTCCCCGCGTGCAATGGCAAGCGCCAAGCCTTCGACCACTGCGGTCTTGCCCACGCCAGCCTCGCCGGTGAGCAAAGGGTTGTTCTGGCGCCTGCGCAGCAGGATGTCGACCATCGTCCGGATCTCGTGCTCGCGCCCGATGACGGGGTCGATACCGCCTGCACGCGCTCGCTCGGTCAGGTCGGTGCAATATTTGGCGAGAGCCGACTTGCCGTCGCCCTGCTCCGCAATGGCTCCGCTGGCTTCACCGGGCACGGCGCTCGACAGGTCCGTGCCGTCGTATGCGCCCTCCTTGTCTTCCGGCGAACCCGCCAGGATGGCCGGCAGGTTGTCGCCCAGTTGGTCGACCGGCAACTTCTTGAAAGCCGGCGAAATGCCCAGCATCAACCGGCGCAAGTCGGGCTCCGACAAGATGGCCGCCAACAGCCACGCGCTGCGAATGCACGGGCTCGCAAACTCCAGGCTGGACAGCACCCACGCACGCTCGATCGCGCTGGCGATGTGATGGGAAAAATCGCTGATGGAACTTGCGCCGCCGGGAAGCGAGGCGAGCGCGGTGGCCATGTCGCGCTCGAAGGCGCTGGCCTCGATTTGATAGTGGCGACAAATGCGGTGAAGGTCGCTGTCGTTCGCCTGCCAGAGCTGGTGCAACCAATGCACGAGCTCCACATGCGGATTGCCGCGAAGCTTTGCGAATGCGGTGGCCGATTCGATGGCCCGGAACAGGGTGAGGTTCAGCTTGCCGAACAGGGCGCGTCGTGAGATGGACATTGTGTGGATTCGCGCACCGTCGCCATGCCACTCCGCAAGAGCGGAAGTCGCGTGACGATCAGCGCCAACTGATGTGGGGGTTGCTTCTCGCGGAGAAGTAAATCGGGCGACTCAGCCGTCGAGTCAATCGGAGCGATTGACTGAGGCCTGGCCCACTGCAAACTTCAACAACAGTGCTTGCACACCGTGTCAATGACCCCCGGGTGGAACGACTGGCTACGCAGCCGCCCACTCCTCTTCACGCATTCCCATGTCATCTCGATGCCCCTCGCCTGTCATTTTTTTAGGTGAGTGCATTCTTGAGTAAAAACTCGTATCGCGGAATGGTGAATATCACCCAAGTGCCGCTGACGCTACAAAAAAGCCCAGCCGCGAAATGCTTTTTTTCAATCGCCAGAGTTATTAACTGTTGAACGTGACAAGCAACAGTTGCACGTCGTATTCAGGCCCTGCCGTCGGGCATTCAAAGGCCGCCCAGCTGGCTGAATGAGGTCCGCAATCCGACGTAGTCTGTCGGCCCGCTGTTCTCTGGCGGGTTGCCGGTGGCGGACAGCCAGGCGGCAATGCTCGGCAGGCGTTTGTCGAAGTACACCTGCAGGTAGCGCCAGTTGCCGCTTTCGTTGTGCGCCTCCGTGACTTCGAGCGCCTCGACGCCGATGGCCCGTACGCTGGTCACCATGGCCAGTGAACGCCCTTCCAGCAATGGGAGCGTGACTTCGCGGCCCTGGCTGAGGATCTCGTGGAGGATTCGGCGATTGACCACGTACTCAGGCCAACTCTGCTTGATGCATGCATCGTTGAGTTCGCGAAACACCCAGTGCATGTTCGACGCGAAAAGTGCAGCCGCCTGCCCTGCCTGCCGCGTGCCTTGCGAGGCATGCAGCGACTGCAGGCGAACGGACCAGCCGATGGCCACCAGTACGCCAAAGGTCTGCACCCACGCGGCCCATTCCATGGACCCTTCAGGATGCACAACCCATGCGCACAGGGCAAGCGCAGCAATCAACGCGGCAATGGCCGCCTTTTGTCTAAACATGCTTCACCCCGATATGTCGTCCGCGCATCAATCGCGCGGTCCGTCGTTTCCGAACATCCTGCGAATTGCGGCAACGCCGGAGACCAGCGCGTTCGCGTAGCTGGCGTATGGCGTGGACGCTGTCTCCAGGGTCACATAGGGCAGGACGTCGTCCAACGGAAGGTCAGAGCCCTCCATCAAGACCCAATAGAACTCGCCCTCTTCGAGTTCATGGACCGTCAATGCAATATTTCGCAGTTTCGACATCAGTGGACTGCAGGTACCGCCAAACCAGACAAGACCATCCTACGGGCCCTCCGTAGAAACACTGAGCAATTTTCTCACGCTTAATAACAAATGTGGCTCTTTGTATCAATTTGGGCAACACCTGAATACCCTGAAAAGGTGCAGCCTTGCTTGCAAGAGCGCGGCTTGCAGTGTTTTTCCTACAGGCGGCGGCGGCCAGAAACCGTAATGTGAAAACCCCAACTCAATGCGCACGTGGAGGCAACAATGAAGAAGTTCACTCTGGACAATCACATGATCTCGGCCATTGGAGGCGCCTTCTATCCCACGGGCCACTCCATGGTGATGTTCCCCTCGGAGGCGGACGCGAGCCGCATCGGCCATCAATTGATCGAGCGCGACGTGGTGAGCGGCGATGAGGTCTACCTGATACCGGCCTCGGAGATCCTTGCCCAGATCACACCGACCGTGAAAGACACCGACAATCCCCTGCCCTCCGCGGGCACCGACGGCGCCACGGTCCGCGCCTACACAAAGCTCGCGCGAGAAGGCCATGCGGGCTTGCTCGTCAAGACCCGCGATGAAACGGTCGCCGAAAAAGTGATGGAGGTCGTCCGGCAGGCGCCGTATTCGATTGCGCAGCGTTACCGGCGCCTGGTCATCGAAGACCTCTGAGGGCGCAGGAAACGCTGCACACTGGCGAGACGCGCGGCCTCAGACGGCCATCGTCCCGGTCTTGGCGTTGATGAGTTCCTCCGGCTGGTCGGCCTCGACCCAGGTCTGGTTGTTCAATCCAGCCTGCAGGCGCTCCTCGTCCAGCGCATCCGTCCATTTGGCGACCACGATGGTCGCCACGCCGTTGCCAATGAGGTTGGTGAGCGCCCGCGCCTCGGACATGAACCGGTCGATGCCCAATATGAGCGCCAGCCCCGCCACCGGCACATGCCCAACGGCCGACAGCGTGGCCGCCAGCACGATGAACCCGCTCCCCGTCACGCCCGCCGCGCCCTTGGAGGTGAGCAGCAGCACGCCCAGCAGCGTGATTTCCTGCATCAGCGTCATTGGCGTATTGGTCGCCTGCGCAATGAACACCGCGGCCATCGTGAGGTAGATCGAGGTGCCATCCAGGTTGAAGGAATAGCCCGTCGGAATGACCAGGCCCACGCAGGTCTTGTTGGCGCCCAGGTTCTCCATCTTTTCCATCATCCGGGGCAGCACCGACTCGGACGATGACGTGCCCAGCACGATCAGCAGTTCTTCCTTGATGTACTTGATGAACTTCCAGATCGAGAAGCCATGGAAGCGCGCAATGAGCCCCAGCACCACGAAGATGAACAGCAGGCAGGTGAGATAGAAGGTGCCCATCAGCTTGCCCAGCGAAAAGAGCGAGCCGACGCCGTACTTGCCGATGGTGAAAGCCATCGCGCCAAACGCACCGATGGGCGCCACCTTCATCACGTAGCCGATGATCACGAAGAGCACGTGCGACGCCTTCTCGATCACGTCGAACACCAGCGTGCCGCGCCCGCCGAAGCGGTGCAGCGCAAAGCCCGTCATCACGGCAATCAGCAGCACCTGCAGGATCTCGCCCTTGGCGAAGGCATCGACGACCGTGTTCGGAATGATGTGCAGCAGGAAGTCGACCGTGCCTTCCATCTTGCCGGGCCCCGTGTAGGCGGCAATGGCCTTGGTGTCCAGCGAGGCGGCGTCGATGTTCATGCCCGCGCCCGGCTTGAACAGGTTGACCAGCACCAGCCCCACCACCAGCGCCAGGCTGCTCACGATCTCGAAGTAAAGAAGCGCCAACCCACCGGTCTTGCCGACCTTCTTCATGTCTTCCATGCCGGCGATGCCCACGACCACCGTGCAGAAGATGATCGGCGCGATCAGCATCTTGATGAGCTTGATGAACGCGTCCCCGAGCGGCTTCATCTGCTCGCCCAGCGCCGGGTAGAAGTACCCGAGCAAGATGCCAATGACCACCGCCGTGATCACCTGGACATACAGCGACTTGTAGAGAGGCGGCTTCGCGCCGCTTGCAATCGGTGCTGACATCGACATCTCCTGGTGTGTGCGTTATGGGAGCCTGGCGCGTCACTCTAGTCCCGTGGTGCCAACCTGTGTGTAGTCCAGTGTCTGCGCCTTGCACCCGGTCCCGCAAAAAAGAAAACCCGCCGAAGCGGGTTTCTTTCAGTTGGCTGTCATCGACAACTCAATGCATGTGCAAGCCACCGTTCACCGAGAAATCGGCGCCGGTCGAGTAGCCACCTTCATTCGTTGCCAGCCAGGCAATGATGGAAGCGATTTCGCTGGGCTCGCCCAAGCGCTTGACGGGGATGGTCGCCACGATCTTGTCGAGCACTTCCTGGCGAATGGCCTTGACCATCTCGGTGCCGATGTAACCCGGGCTCACGGTGTTGACCGTCACGCCCTTGCCGGCCAACTCCTGCGCCAGCGCCATCGTGAAGCCGTGCATGCCGGCCTTGGCCGCCGAATAGTTGGTCTGCCCGGCCTGGCCCTTGGCGCCATTGACCGAACTGATGTTGATGATGCGGCCCCAGCCCTTTTCGACCATGTCGCCCACCACCTGCTTGGTGACGTTGAACATGCTGTTGAGGTTGGTCTCGATGACCGCGCTCCAGTCTTCGGGCGACATCTTCAGGAACATGCGGTCGCGCGTGATGCCCGCGTTGTTCACCAGCACGTCGATGGTGCCGTGCTCGGCCTTCGACTTGGCAAAGGCTTCCACCGTGGATTGCCAATCGCCGACGTTGCCGACGGATGCATGAAAGTCATAGCCTTCCGCCTTCTGCTCGCCCAACCACTTGGCGTGGTCGCGAGTGGGCCCGCAACCTGCGATGACGGTAAAGCCGTCTTTGTGCAGGCGCTGGCAAATAGCCGTACCGATGCCTCCCATGCCCCCGGTGACGTATGCGACTTTCTTGCTCATGTTCATTCCTTCATAAGTACAAGCCCATTGTGGGCGAAACCACTTTAGCCAATTAAGAAGTCAGGACTCTCAGGAAAACACCAAGTGAGATTGCAACGAAGTGTCACGCCCGCGTTTGATACGGACTCAATGTTTTCCATCGTGTGAAAAAGGATTGCAAAGTCCTGGGCCGAGAGTACCGCATTGCACGCCGCAAATCTGCAGGCGGCGCCCTGTTCTTTTTGGGTATTGCCAAGGCCTTC
This sequence comes from Variovorax brevis, assembly GCF_030317105.1. Lineage (GTDB taxonomy): Bacteria > Pseudomonadota > Gammaproteobacteria > Burkholderiales > Burkholderiaceae_C > Variovorax > Variovorax brevis. The sequence goes on along the minus strand of NZ_JASZYG010000002.1, from coordinate 724,876 downwards.
GGGTCGCGGCGCGGCGACCACCCTGCCCTCATCGCCGGCTCGAAACCGCTTCCAGCGGCTGAAGCCGATCCAGCCACCTGATTGGAGCGCGACATCAATATGGTCGCTCGGGGACGATGCGCCCGTTCCACATTTGAGCGTGGCGGACAACATCACCTTTGGCCTATCCGTCGCGAGCCGACTACGGGACGGCGTCTCACGCTCGCCTGGCTCAAGCGTCCGCCCTGTCGGGGCGCAAGCCTTCACAATGGATTGGCGGTCGGCGCCATCGGGCTTCGGCACTCTCTCAAAACTTCATGCGGGCGGGTAATCCAAATGAAAGTCGTGACATGGAACACCCAATGGTGCTGCGGGCTCGACGGCGTGGTCAGTCCGAGCCGCATCGTCGAGGGAGCACGCGACATGGGCGATTTCGACGTGCTGTGCCTGCAGGAAATCGCCAGCGGCTTCGACGAGATGGACGGCGCTCCCGGCGACCAGCCGGCGCAGTTGCAGGCCCTGCTGCCGGGGTTTCGACTCTTCTTTGGCGCCGCCGTGGACGAATTCGACACCCAGGGCCGGCGCCAGCGCTTCGGCAACCTGATCGCCACGCGCCTGCCCGTGGCACGCGTACAGCACCACCCCCTGCCGTGGCCCGCCGACCCCGGCGCGACCAGCATGCCGCGCATGTGCACCAGCGTCACCATCGACAGCCCCGAACTGGGAGCGCTGCGGGTGATGACGACCCATCTTGAGTATTACTCGGCCCTGCAGCGCATGGCCCAGGCGCAGGCGCTGCGGACGCTGCATGCCGAGGCCTGCGGCATGGCGCTGAGGCCGCCCCTGCCGGACGAGCCTGGCACGCCCTTTCAGCCCAAGTTGCACACCTGCGAAGTCATTCTCTGCGGCGACTTCAACATGCCGCCGGCTGACCCGGCCTACGACGAGATCGTGCAACCTTTCGCCTGCGACGGTGCGCGCAGCACCCTGCGGCTGCACGACGCGTGGCGCGTGCTGCACGGCAACACCCCCCACGCCCCGACCTTCCGCCTCTTCGATCGCCGATACGGCCCCGATCCTCTCGCCTGCGATTTCATGTTCCTGAGCGATGGGCTTGCTTCACGGCTGAAGCGCATCGAGGTCGATCTGGCGACGCGGGTGTCCGACCATCAGCCCGTCCTGATCGAACTCACCTGACGAATCCACCACTGCAAAGCGCAGCCCGCCCGGTTAGAGTTTGCCCAAAAGGCCGTGCGCCAACGGCCGGACTGGAGACACATCGCATGAAGCCAGCATCGCGTCCACCGCGCCAACGTGCCCATCCCGTCGGGCGGGCCGACCTCGCGTGGGTCTTGTTGCTCACGCTGCTGACCTTTGCACTGTCGAGCGCACTCGAGCTTCACGAGCGCCTGGTGGCCATCGCGGCAAGACTGGAGGCATGGCAGGCCGATGAGTTTCCGCTGACGCTGGTCGTCCTGTCCCTTGGGCTGGCCTGGTATGCCTGGCGCCGCCGCAACGAAGCCGCGCACCTGCTCGAAAACAACCGCGAACTCACCCAGCAGCTGATCTCCATCCAGGACCGCGAGCGGCTGGCGCTGGCGCGCGAACTGCACGACGAACTCGCCCAGCACTGCACCGCCATCCGCATCGAGGCCACCTACATACAGCGCTCTCGCGCGCTCGACCAGATCGGGGCAGCTGCCCGCCGCGCCGCGACGTCCGCCGAACTGCTGCAGGTCGGCGTGCGCCGACTGTTGCGCCGCTTGCGGCCTGCCGAACTCGACGAACTCGGGCTGGTGGCCGCCATGCAATCGCTGTGCGAAGACTGGGCCGCGCGCAGCGGCGTGGACTGCGAGTTCCAGCCGCAGGGCGATCTGCGTGCCTGCGGCGAAGCAGTGGACACCACCGTCTACCGAGTGGCGCAAGAGGCGCTGGCCAACGTCATGCGACACGCCCAGGCGACAAGGGTGCACATCGACCTCGCGTCCACGTCCACCAGCGTCGTCCTGCAGGTCAAGGACGATGGCCGCGGCTTCACCGCCACGAGGCCCCCGCCCGGCTTTGGCCTGCTGGGCGCGACCGAGCGAGCCGCCGCGTTGGGCGGCACCTTGGAAACCAGGAGCGCGCCGGGCTCGGGCACGCAGATCCGCATGCAGATTCCGCGCATGGCGCAGGCCCCGCTGTGATCCGGCTGCTGCTCGTCGACGATCACCCCGTGGTGCGCGCCGGCTACCGGCACCTGCTCGAACAGGACGGCGACATGACCGTGGTCGCGCAAGCCGGCGACGCCGACGAAGCCTATGCGATGTACGTCGCCAATGCGCCTGACATCACCATCACCGACATCGCCATGCCGGGCAGCAGCGGCCTCGAATTGATTCGCCGCCTGCGTGAGCGCGCTGCGCAGGTGCGCACGCTGGTTTTCAGCATGCACGACAGCGAGATGCTGGTGCGTCGTGCCCTTGAATTCGGCGCGCTCGGCTTCGTGTCCAAAAGCAGCCCGCCCGAATGCCTGATCGACGCGGTTCACTGTGTGCGCAAGGGCGGGCGCTACCTGAGTCCGGGCTTGCCGCAGCGACTGCTCGAAGGCGAGCCGCCGGCGCCCGGGGTCGAATTGCTGACGCAGCGCGAGTTCGAGATCTTCAGGCTGTTGTCGCGCGGCGATTCGATCGCCGATTGCGCGCGCACGCTGCACCTGAGCCAGAAGACCGTGTCGAACCTGCAAAGCCTCATCAAGGACAAGCTGGGCATCAGCACCACCGCTGCCATGGCGCACCTTGCCATCCGCCATGGATTGATTCCTCCAGATAACCACTGAGACCGGTCGGGAAGTCTTCCCTGTTGCATTTGATTGGGGGCCCTTAACTTGACTGTTGGGCGCGCAGCGATGCGCGAAAAAGAAAACAACAGCAGGAGACCCTATGAAGCGTTGCGCGCGCGCCTTTGCCTTTTCATTGGCACCCATTGCGGCAGCCGGCCTGCTGCTTTGCAGCACATTGGCGGCCCATGCGCAGACAACGCAACCCGCGGCGCCAGACGAAGCCAACGTGCCCGCCGGGCAACTGCCTCAAATCAATGTCATCTCGGCCACGCCGCTGCATGGCCTGGATGTGCCGATCGACGACATCCCCGCCAATGTGCAGACGGCCACCGGCGCCGACATGGAACGCCTGCATTCGCTGGACCTCTCGAACTACCTGGCGCGTGCGGTCGGTGGCGTGACCATCAACGAGACGCAGGGCAACCCGTTCCAGGTCGACATCAACTACCGGGGCTTCACGGCATCTCCCTTGCTCGGCACCCCGCAGGGCCTGTCGGTGTTCATGGACGGCGTGCGGCTGAACCAGCCCTTTGGCGACGTGGTGAGCTGGGACCTCTTTCCAAGCTCGGCCATCGCCAACATTGCGCTGATGCCGGGCAGTAATCCGCTCTTCGGGCTCAACACGCTGGGCGGCGCACTGTCCATCCAGACCAAGGACGGCATCAACAACCCGGGCACCTCCGTTCAATTTCTGGGGGGCTCCTACGGGCGCGTGGCCGCGGAGTTCGAGACGGGCGGCAGCGACAAGGAAAGCGGCTTCAACTGGTTCGTGACCGGCAACCGCTTTCACGAGCGCGGCTGGCGCACGGCATCGCCCTCGGACCTGAGCCAGCTCTTCGCCAAGGTGGGCCGCACGATGCGCGACACCGACCTCTCACTGACATTGGCACTCGCGGACAACGACCTCACCGGCAACGGAGCGCAGGAATTGGGTGCGCTGCAGCGCGACTGGTCCAGCGTGCTTTCGATTCCCGACCAGACCAGGAACAAGTCGGTGTTCCTCAACCTGGCCGGCACGCACGCCATCAACGACGCCGTGAGCTTCTCGGGCAATGCGTACTACCGGAAGATCCGCACCAGGACTTTCAATGGCGACGTCAATGACGACGCCTTCAGCGAGAACGTCTACCAGCCCAATGCCGCCGAGCGCGCGGCGCTCGCTGACGCGGGCTACACGGGCTTTCCGACGAGTGGCGAGAACTCCTCGAACACGCCTTTTCCGAGCTGGCGTTGCATCGCCACCGCGCTCCTGAACAGTGAGCCGAACGAGAAGTGCAACGGCCTGATCAACACCACCTCCACCAACCAGAGCAACTACGGTTTCACGGGCCAGGTCTCGGCGCAGACCAAGACGGGCAGCATCGAACACCTCGTCACCGCCGGCGTTGCGTACGACGCCAGCCGCGTGAGCTTCACGCAGGGTACGCAGTTCGCCTATCTGAATCCGGACCGCACCCTCACCGGTGTCGATGCCTTCGCCGACGGCACGCAGGACTCGGAAGATGCCTTCGACGGCCGGGTCGACCTGACGAGCCGTTCGCAAACCGGCAGCATCTACCTCACCGACACCATGGCGCTGAACGCCATGACGCACCTGACCCTTTCAGGCCGCTACAACTACACCAAGGTGAAGAATGTCGATGGCATCACGCCCGGCGGCGAACCGGGTTCGCTGGATGGCGAGCACAACTTCTCGCGATTCAACCCGGCCATCGGCCTGACCTTCAAGCCCGTCGAGAGCTTCACCTTCTACGCCGGCGCCAACCAGGGCAGCCGTGCGCCCACGGCCATCGAACTGGGTTGCGCCGATCCGGAGACGCCCTGCAAGCTGCCCAACTCCTTCGCCGGCGACCCGCCGCTCAAGCAGGTCGTGACCACGACCTTCGAAACCGGCGTCCGCGGCACCTGGAACAACCAGCTGGCGTGGAACCTGGGTGTGTTCCGCTCCGACAACCGCGATGACCTGCTCTTCGTCACCGACGACGTAAGCGGCTTCGGCTACTTCAAGAACTTCGGCAAGACCCGGCGCCAGGGTGTCGAGATGGGCTTGCACGCCAAGCCGGCCAAGGGCTGGACCATCGGCGGCAACCTGAGCCTGCTCGACGCCACCTACCAAAGCCCGGAAACCGTCGGCGGCGCCGGCAACAGCAGCAGTGACCTGGCGCAGGCGGGCTTCCCCGGCACCGGCGGCAATATCCAGATCAACCCGGGCGACCGCATTCCCATGCTGCCGCGCCAGACCCTGAAGCTCTACGCGGACTGGGAGCCGAACATGCAATGGCGCATCGGGCTGGACATGACGGCGTCGGCGGGCTCTGCCGTGCGCGGCAATGAGAACGGACAGGACGTGCCGGACGGCGTCTACTACACCGGCCCCGGCCGCACCTCGGGCTACGCGGTGTTCAACCTCGGCGTCGACTACAAGCCGAAGCCGGGCCTGAAGCTCTTCCTGCAGATCACCAACCTGTTCGACCGCAAGTACGCGACGGGTGGCGTGCTGGGCAGCAACGGCTTCACCACCAACGGCAGCTACATCGCACGCGCCTTGCCGGCGAACGCCAACGGGGACTTTCCGGTGAGCCAGGCCACCTATTGGTCGCCCGGTGCGCCGCGCACGGCTTGGGTCGGGGTGCGCTACACGTTTGGAAGCTAGCCTCAGGCCTGATTCAGGTTTGAATGAACCCGGCCCGCCCCCCCTCCAGCGGCGGCGGCGCAGGCAGCGTTTCACCCATCATCTCGCGCAGGGTCGCCTCGATCATGGCCGACATGGCATCGAGGGCCAAGTCGTTGGGCTGGGTGCCGAAGGGTTCCTCGATCTCCGCGCCCAGCGCCTCGAGCGCGAAGAAGGTGTAGGCGATGAAGGCGACGATCACCGGCGTCATGGGCCCGATCGAGTCGACCAGCCCGAAGGGCAGCAGCACGCAATAAAGGTAAATGGTGCGATGGATGATGACGGCGTAAGTGAACGGAATCGGCGTGCTGGCGATGCGCTCGCAGCCGCCCAGCGCTTCCGTCAGCCGGCCGAGCGGCCCTTCCATGGCCTGGATCAGCTCCGGTGACAGCTGTCCCGCTTGCCGGCGGTCTCGCAGCCATTCGCCGGCCATGAGCAGCAGCATCGCCGCCTTGTAGCGGGTCGGCTGCAGGCGGGCACACTCTTCTTTCGACAGCAATCGCTGGAAGTCGGCCACCGGATCCGTCATGCGCAGTTGATGGCGCGTTGCGTGGACAAAAGCGATCAGCCGTGCGGTCAGCGTGCGCACCTCCGACGGCGAATCGGCCAGCGTCAGCGCCTGGCGCACCAAGGCGCGCGTTTCGTTGAGCAAGGCGCCCCAGAGCGTGCGCGCCTCCCAGAAGCGCGCATAGCTCGTGCTGTTGCGAAAGCCCAGGAAGATGGCCAGCGTCAACCCGATGAGGGAGAAGGGCACGAAGTTGAGCGGGATCTTCCAGGCAAAGAGGTGCCCGTGGAGCATCGTGACAACGATCGCAAAGGCGGTGGTCCCCAACAATTGCGGCGCGATGTCGCGCAGCACCGAGCCGCGCCAGACAAAGAGCATGCGAAGCCAGTGCGGTCGCGGACGGACGATCATCGGACAGGCGTCAGGTTCACCGGGTCATCAAGGGCAGCGAGGCGATCATTTTTACGCGAGGCTTGCTTTGACGCAGATCACGCGAAAGCAAAGAAGCACGGCGATGATAAAAAGGAGTATTTTTTCATTACTCCCGCCGACCCAGCGGTAGTGGCCAACTTTGAAAGCGTCATGTTTGAACTCGCACCGGAACGCTATGCCTCCTTGAATCCCTTGATGGAACTCCCGTGCAACGGCGCGGAAGTCGCAAATGCCGTGCTCTCGGGCCGCACGCAGGGCAAGGTGTTCATCAGCGCCCCGAACGACTTTCGATCTGCTTTTTTCTACGACAACGGCTTCTGCGTGCTCGCGGGCGAGTGTGCGAACGCGGCCTTCGCAAGAGCCAGCGTGCGATGGCTGCAAGCCCGTGCGCCTCAGGACTTCTTCGTGCTCTATCCCGGCCATGGGGCCTGGGTGGAAGTGCTCGATGCGGCCATTTCCCCCTCCACGCGGAAGCGCCAAAGGTTCGCGTTCGAATTCGACCATTTCAACTTCCGCGTCCGGCGCACCAAGCGGGCGCTTCCGCCGGGCTTCTCCATGGTCCCGATCGACGCAGCCCTGATGCGAAAGGCGGAAGCGACCCTCTATCCATGGATGGGGGGAACATGGAAGTCGGCCATCGACTTCGAGCAGAACGCCCTCGGCTTCTGCGTGCTGGCCGACGAGCAGGTCGTGAGCCTTTGCTATTCGGTCTTCGTGGCCGGGAAGCGCCACGTCATCGACATCCTGACGGCTGAGCCCTGCAGGCACCTTGGATTGGCAAAGATGGTCGCCACGGCCTTCATCGACGAATGCCTTCGCCGCGGGCTGCAACCGGCGTGGGATTGCTTTGAACACAACGTGCCCTCGCGCTGGCTTGCGCATTCGCTGGGCTTCAGTCCAGCGAGCGAGTTCCCCGTGTATTCGTGGCAACGGACAAGCGACCCGGCGCAGTCGATCCCCGAGGGCCGGATGCGGGCATGAGCCTGAGCCCGGGGTGATCCGCTATTCGAGCGTGAACCCGACCTTCAGCGTGACCTGCCAGTGCGCGACCTTGCCATCCTTCACATGGCCACGCGTCTCGATGACCTCGAACCACTGGATGTTGCGCACCGTCTCGCTGGCCTTGGCAATGGCGTTGTGCACTGCGTCGTCGCTGCTCGTGGGCGAGGAGCCGGCGAGTTCAAGAAGCTTGTAGACATGGCTGCTCATGGTCTCTTCCTTTTTTTGGATGAGGGGATCGCAAGGAACCCCGGGAACTTGCACCGACCGGCCGCCCTTCGGACGACCTGCCGGGCCGCCCGCCCACTATACGGCTATGCGCGCTCGCGCAGTCGCATTCGCAGGCCCACAGGCGTCATCGTGAAGGACAGCAATTCGCGCGCGGCCTGCCCATCCGGCGTATCGACGCCTTCGATGTCGAAGCGGCCCAGCAAGGTCGCCATGGCCATCTTCATTTCGAGCAAGGCGAGGTAGCGTCCCGGGCAGATGCGCGGACCGGCGCCAAAGGGCATCGACGTGCGCCTGGCGCTGCTGGACAAGGCAGCAGGGTCGCCGCCAGCGAGCCAGCGCTCGGGCACGAAAGCCTGCGCATCGGGCATGTAGGCATCGCTCACGCTGTTGCGCCGCATGATGGCGAACAGCACCGTGCCCTTGGGCACCTGCACGTCGGAAATCACTGTGTCGTGCAGCGCCTCCAGACCGATGAGCGGCGCCACCGGCTTGAGGCGCATCGTTTCGTTCGCGCAGGCCTCCACATAATCCAGTTGCGCCACCTGGTCGAAGGTCGGGCGGGCGCCGTCGCCGACCACGGCGCGCACTTCCTGCGTCGCACGGGCCAGCGCCTGGGGATGGCGCCACAGCAGGTCGATCATCCACGCGATGGTGTTCGCCGTCGTGTCCTCGCCGGCCAGCAGCATGGTCATGACGTTGCCGGCCACCTGCCGATCGGTGATGCCACTGCCCGGCTCGTCCGCCGCGACGATCATGGCTTCGAGCAGGTTGCGCGGATGCGTGCGCAAGGTTGGGTCGGCCTCCATCCGGGCACGCGCTTGCGCTATGAACGCGTCGACGGCTTCGTTGACCGCCGCCACGCCCCGAGCCAGCCGCCGGTCGGCGGCCGAGGGAAAGTAGCGCCACGTTGGAATCGGCGCCAGCACGCGCTTCAGCACGGCCGGGAAAATCTTGTCCAGGTGCTGCTGGATGATGTCGCCTTCGGACTCCAGCGTGTTCACCTCGGCACCGAATGCCAGGCCGGCAATGGTGTCGACCGTGTAGCGCATCAGGTCGCCCTGCAGGTCGATCGACTTGCCGCTTCGCGCGGCGGCCGACCAGCGCCGGCCCAGCCGGTCAGCAACGTTCTGCAGCGAGGGAAAGTAACTCTTGACGTGCGCAGGATCGAAGCCAGCCATGACCATGCGCCGCTGACGCCGCCAGTCTTCGCCGTTGGCACTGAAGACTCCCGGCTTGAGACCCAACTCCTCGAACACGGCTTGCAACCGCCGCGTGCGCCTGAAGCCTTCGGGCCGGTCGCGCAAGACCGAGGCAACGACTTCGTGGTCGCCCAGGACCAGAAAGTTCCGGCGCCCCAGCTTCAGCTTGTAGACGGCGCCGAACTCCTGCGCCCATTGCTCCAGTTGCAGATGCATCCTGGACCCATCGATCTCCAGCAGTTGCCCCAGCACCGGGAGGCCGCGCGGCCCGGGCAGGTCGGCGATCTGGCGCAACGCTGCCGGCGCGGTCGCCGCAGGCTTTTCAAGCGTAGTGGTTTCCATGGCGCAGCCAGCATATCGTGCGCCAATGGAAATGCAAAAAAGAAAAGCCGCGCTGCATCAGCGCGGCTTGACTTGAGGCAAAGAGGAAGATCAGCGCTCGATGGTCAGCGCAACGCCCATGCCGCCACCGATGCACAGCGAAGCGATGCCCTTCTTCGCGTTCTGGCGCTGCATCTCGTGCAGCAGCGTCACAAGAATGCGACAGCCCGACGCACCGATGGGGTGACCGATGGCGATGGCGCCACCGTTCACGTTGACCTTGCTGACGTCCCAGCCCATTTCCCGGTTCACGGCGCAGGCCTGCGCGGCAAAGGCTTCGTTGATTTCCAGCACGTCGAGGTCAGCGGCTTTCCAGCCCGCACGCTGCAGCGCCTTGGTCGAAGCCGGCACCGGGCCCATGCCCATGATGGCGGGGTCCAGACCTGCAGTCGCATAGCTGGCGATGCGGCCGAGCGGCGTGAGGCCGAGCGACTGCGCGCGCTTGGCGGTCATCACGACCACGGCAGCTGCCCCGTCGTTCAGGCCCGAGGCATTGCCTGCCGTGACGCCACCGGCCTTGTCGAAGGCGGGACGCAGTCCGGCCAAGCCTTCGGCGTTGGTCTTGCGGTTGATGAACTCGTCCTTGTCGAAGACGATGGGGTCGCCCTTCTTTTGCGGGATGGTGACGGCGGCGATTTCGTCCTTGAACTTGCCGGCGTCCTGTGCCGCGGCGGCCTTGGTCTGGCTGCCCAGCGCCAGTTCATCCTGCGCGGCGCGGTCGATGCCGTATTTCTTGGCCACGTTCTCGGCCGTGATGCCCATGTGGTACTGGTTGTAGACGTCCCACAGGCCGTCGATGATCATCGTGTCGACCAGCTTCCAGTCGCCCATGCGCTGGCCGTTGCGCGAGTTGGGCAGCACGTGCGGCGCCAGGCTCATGTTTTCCTGGCCGCCCGCCACGACGATGTCGCTGTCGCCCGTGGCCACCGCCTGTGCCGCCAGCATGACGGCCTTCAGGCCCGAGCCGCACACGGCGTTGATGGTGAGCGCGGGAACGCCCTTGTCGATGCCGCTTTTCAGAAGCGCCTGGCGCGCGGGGTTCTGTCCGGCACCGGCGGCCAGCACTTGGCCCATGATGACTTCGCCGACTGCGTCGTTGCTCAGCTTGGCGCGTGCCAGCACTTCCTTGATGACGATGGCGCCCAGCTCCGTGGCGGGAATGCTGGCCAGCGAACCGCCAAACTTGCCGACGGCCGTGCGAGCGGCAGAAACGATAACGATATCTTCCATGTGCATATCTCCTGGGGGTTGCTGAAGCTCGGAAAAAAAGCTGATGGCCCGGGGTGGGTCAGGCCTTCGCTTTCACGTAGTTGCCCGGCGCGGGTTCGGTCGCCTTGTACTTGCCGCGGCCATAGGTCCTGGGTGCGGCAATCTGCTTGCCCGCATGCGTCTTGAGCCACTGCGACCAATCGGTCCACCAGCTGCCCGCATGCTCCTGTGCGCCTTCAAACCATTCGTCGTACGACTTCGGCAGCTTGCCGTCCTCGCGTATCCAGTGGCTGCGCTTTTTCTTGGCCGGCGGATTGATCACACCCGCGATGTGGCCCGACGCGCCCATGGCGAAACGCTTCTTGCCCTTGAGCAACTGCGTGGACGCATACGCGCCGCCGATGGGAACGATGTGGTCTTCGCGCGAGCCGTAGATGTACGCCGGCGCCTTGATCTTGCCCAGGTCGATCGACTCGCCGGACACCGTCAGGGCGTTGGGCACCTTGAGCTTGTCTTCGAGATAGGTGTTGCGCAGGTACCAGGCATAGAAGGGACCCGGCAGGTTGGTCGAGTCGCAGTTCCAGTAGAGCAGGTCGAAGGGCGGCGGGGTCTCGCCCTTGAGATAGTTGCTCACCACGTAGTTCCACACGAGGTCGTTGGGACGCAGGAAGCTGAAGGTGGACGCCAGGTCGCCGCCAGGCAAGAGGCCGCCCTTGCCCATTTCCATTTCGCGGTACTGCACCATGGCTTCGTCGATGAAGATGTTCAGGATGCCGGTATCGGTGAAGTCGAGCAGCGTGGTCAGCAGCGTCACGGACGACACGGCATCGCCTTCGCCGCGCGCCGCCAGGACGGCCAGTGCGGTGCTCAGGATCGTGCCACCGACGCAAAAGCCCAAAGCGTTGAGCTGTTCGCTGCCGGAGATCTCCTGCACGGTGTGGATGGCCGTGATGACGGCTTTCTCGATGTAGTCGTCCCACGTGGCTTCGCGCAGCGAATCGTCCGGATTGCGCCAGCTGATGACGAAAACCCGATGGCCCTGCTCCACCGCATAGCGGATCAGCGAGTTTTCAGGCTGCAGGTCGAGGATGTAGAACTTGTTGATGCAAGGCGGCACAAAGAGAAATGGCCTCTCGTAGACCTTGGCCGTGAGCGGCTTGTATTCCAGCAACTGGAACAGCTCGTTCTCGAAGACGACCGCGCCTTCGGTGGTGGCCACGTTGCGCCCGACTTCGAACGCGGTTTCATCGGTCATGCTCAGGTGGCCACGCTTGACGTCGCTCACCAGGTTGTGCAGGCCCTTGGCGATGCTCTCGCCCTGGGTGTCGATGGCTTTCTTGATTGCGTCGGCGTTGAACGCCAGATAGTTGCTTGGCGCAGAGGCTGCCATCCATTGCTCGATGGCAAAGCGCAGGCGGGAACGGGTTTTCTCGTCCGTTTGCGCGGCCTCGGCCATGGCCATCAAGGTCTTGGCGTTGAGCATGTAGACGGCTGCCGTGAAGGACGCCATCGGGTTGCTGCTCCATGCCTCGCCGGAAAAGCGCCGGTCACTGCCGGGCTTGGGCGCGAAGCCCTGCTGCCAGAGCTCGCTGGCCTCGGATACATATTGTTGCTGCATGGTTTGCAGCTTTTCCGCATCAAAGCTGATTTGCGGCAGGTCCCACGGGGCACCCTTGCCCTGACCCTTGCCAAAGGCCTGGATGGATTCCAGCGCCTGATTCCACCCCTGCTGAAACGGCTCGAAAAGATCTGATGCCGCTGTCTGCTGTTTCATCATGTCTCCTGTCCCTCACGTGATCGGATTCGTGCATTGAGTATGCTGCATTCGACGACCCCCCACAACGCGGTGGACCTTTCACGCTTTTCGTTCTTTCTGTTATGCATCTTGTGATCATCGCCTGGCTCTATGTGGCGCTGATGATGGCGGTGGCCGAAGCGACCAACACCACGGGCACCGTGCTGGGCGCGATCATCACCTTCGTGCTCTATGGCCTGTTGCCCATCGCAGTGGTGGCCTACATCATGATGACGCCTGCACGGCGCAGGGCCCACAGGGCGCGCGAGGCGGCCGAGCGCGAGGCCGCCATTCGAGCCGGGGCGGCGGCCCAAGCCTCAGCGCCGCCAGACCAGGGCGGCGAAGCGCCCGCTCACCCGGTCGCGCCTGTGAGAAAAGAACCTTGAAGGGTTCGCGACGGTGCACCACGTATCGGTGCCATCGTTGCCGTGAACTTCCTGAATGCCCATCGACCGCAGTTGCAGGCGCGCCAGCGCAGACAGGTTGGCAAGCCACTTCCCCGGGGGCCCGGCGGGCGTGAAAAAGCGCTCGGCCTGCGGGTCCTGCGCCTCGAACTCGGCCTTGACCTCCGGCCCCACCTCGAAAGCATTGGGCCCGATGCACGGGCCAAGCCAGACCATCAGATGGCCGCGGTCCGCATCACCAAAGCTTTCCACGGCACGCCCCAGCACCCCTGCCGCCAGGCCGCGCCAGCCGGCATGTGCAGCCGCAACGTGCGAACCGGCCCGGTCCGTCAGCAACACGGGCATGCAGTCAGCCACCATCACGGTGCAGGCGACGCCGGCAAGCGATGTGCTGCACGCATCAGCCTGCAATCCATCGGGCGAGCCGGCGTCCAGCGGGACGATTTGCGTGCCGTGGACCTGCTGGAGAAACACCGGCCGCGCGCCGATGGCATCGGCAAGGCGCGAGCGGTTGCGCGCCACGTCGGCAGGGTCGTCGCCGACATGGTCACCCAGATTGAGGCTTGCATACGCGCCGCTGGAGACGCCGCCGGCGCGCGTCGTGCACAACGCGTGGATGCCCGCAGGCGCGGGCCAATCCGGCACGATCCAGTCGGGATCGATGGCGCTGCTCACGCTTCGGCGTCCGGACAGCGCGAGGGCTGCGCGCTCTGGAAGGCATCGAGTTGCATGCAGGCCTCGAAGGCGGCCATGGTGCGCGGCAGGCCGCTGAAATCGCAGTCGAAGCGCTGGCCATTGAAAACTTGCGGCACGAGGCAGCAGTCGGCCATGGTCGGCGTGTCGCCGTAGCAATAGACCGAACGCGGTTGCTGCCCGAGTTGCCGCTCGAAGGCCTCCAGGCCCTCGCGCACCCAGTGGCGATACCAGCCGTTCTTGGCCTGATCGTCGAGCTTGAGTTCGCGCACGAGGTGCTTGAGAACGCGCAGGTTGTTCAGCGGGTGAATCTCGCAGGCGATGGATTCCGACAGGGCCCGCACCCGCGCGCGACCCAGTGCATCCGCGGGAATGAGCGCTGGCTCGGGATGGAGTTCGTCGAGGTATTCGATGATCGCCATCGACTGCGAAAGCCGCTGGCCATCCTCCAGTTCGAGCATCGGCACCAGCGTGTCGGCCGACTGTTCGACGTAAGGCGCGCGCTTGTGGTCGCCGCGAGCGATGTGCACCGGCACGTATTCGTAGGGAAGCCCCTTCAGCGCGAGCGCAATGCGCACGCGAAACGACGCCGAGGAACGAAAATAGTTGTACAGCTTCATGATCCGGGGAGCATAGCGGCGGGCGAGTCCCGTACACAAGCGAAGGGCCGGCGCGTCTGGCACACTGCCGCGTTCAGAGTCCCCGACCACTGTTTAATAGGAAAAGACGAGATGGCTTCCGAGTACGTTTTCAGCGCCGTTCCCATGGTGTCGCTCCCCGTCGTGGGGCAGCCGGCGCGCTATCCGGTACACCGCATCTATTGCGTCGGGCGCAACTACGAAGAGCACGCCAAGGAAATGGGCTTCACCGGCCGTGAGCCGCCCTTCTTCTTCATGAAGCCCGCCGACGCGGTGGTGCTGGTCGAGGCGGGCCAGACGGGCGCCATGGCCTATCCGACGCTCACGAAGAACCTGCACCACGAAATCGAACTCGTGGTGGCCATCGGCAAGGCCGGCAAGAACATCAAGGCGGCCGACGCCCAGCAGTACATCTACGGCTACGCCGTTGGCCTGGACATGACGCGCCGCGACCTGCAGAACGACATGAAGAAGCAGGGCCGGCCCTGGGACATCGGCAAGGCCTTCGAGCAGTCGGCGCCCATCGGCCCGATCGTGCCGGTGGCGCAGGCCGGCGACGTGGCCAACGCCGAAATCTCGCTGCAGGTCAACGGCGTCGACCGCCAGCGCAGCACCGTGAGCAAGCTGATCTGGAACATCGGCGAAACCATCGAGCATCTGTCGGCTGCGTGGGAACTGCAACCCGGCGACCTGATCTTCACCGGCACGCCCGAAGGTGTAGCCGCTGTGGTCTCGGGCGACACGATGGTCGGCGAAGTCGCGGGCCTGCCGAAGCTCACGGTCAAGGTCGAGTGATCCGCGCATGTTCCCTCGCGCGCTGATCAAACACTGCAAGAACTGCGGCACCGCCGTCGTCTACCGCATTCCGGATGACGGCGACACGCGCGAGCGCGCGGTATGCCCGCAGTGCAACACGATCCACTACGAGAATCCCAACAACGTGGTTGGAACGGTTCCGTTCCTGGGCGACAAGGTGTTGCTGTGCAAGCGCAACATCGAGCCGCGCTGGGGCAAGTGGACGCTGCCGGCCGGCTTCATGGAGCTCAATGAAAGCGTGGCGGAGGGCGCGGCACGCGAAACGGTGGAAGAGTCCGGCGCCAACTTCGAAATGCGCGAGCTCTTTGCCGTGATGAGCGTGGTGCGGGTCGGGCAAGTGCACATGTTCTACCTTGCCGAACTCATCAACGACACTTTTGCGCCGGGACACGAGACCATCGAGGCGCGCCTGTTCACCGAGGACGAAATTCCGTGGGAGGAAATCGCCTTTCGCACTGTGCGCGAAGCCCTGCGCTGCTACTTCGAAGACCGGCGAAATGGCAGCTTCGGCCGGGTCCACACTGCCGTTATCGTGTGACACCTTTGAAGCCCAAAGTTAGCGTTGGCACGCTTCGCGTGGTTCAGGGAAACTACTTCACGCCTCGTCACCTTTTGGAGGGAACATCGGGCGGCGATTGCGTTCCAATGCCAGCCATGGATCAGACACGACGCCCCTTACGCCTTCTTCAAGCCATCAGCATTGCGCTCGCCGCGAGTGTGCTGGTGGCCTGCAAGACCACACCCCTTCCGCCTCCGACGCCCAGCACGCAGGCCGTTCCACCGGTTCCCAAGCAGATCCAGCCGCGCTTCATCCGGCCCGCCAACGGCGTGACCATTGCGCGCTTTGATGGCAACTCCCGCAAGGGCATCGACATCGCGGGCAACCTGGGCGACCCCGTGGTGGCATCGGCCGACGGGCGCGTGGTGTACGTGGGCGACGAGTTGGCCAACTACGGCAACCTCATCATCGTGGACCACGGCGACAACTTCCTCACCGCTTACGCGCACAACCAAGTCTCGTTCGTGCGCGAAAAAGAAGTCGTGCGTCAAGGCCAGCAGATTGCCTCCATGGGCAAGACTGGCACCGGCGCCGAACGCGTGAAGCTGCACTTCGAGATTCGCAAGCAGGGCTCGGCGGTCGACCCCGAGCCTTACCTGTCGGGCAAGCTGCGCTGATTTCTTGCCAGCCGGAAGCCCTTCGGCAGCCCGGCCTCGGGCGTCATGCCGTAGACCGGCTCTCCCGGCAGGCCGGCCATGAGCGGAACACGCGCAACCAGCAAGCGCTCGATGTCGATGCCGGTGCGTACGCCCATGGCCTCGAACATGAACACCAGGTCTTCGGTGACCACGTTGCCCGAAGCACCTGGCGCGTAGGGGCAGCCGCCCAGTCCGCCGAGCGATGAATCGAAGGTACGCACGCCCTCCTCGAAGGCGGCCAGGCAGTTCGCCAGCCCGAGGCCGCGCGTGTTGTGCATGTGCGCCGCGCCGGCCTTGGCCCCCAGCTCCGCGCGCAGGCGCTTGAAGAGGCGTCGAACCTGCGCCGGGTTGGCGTAGCCCACGGTATCGGAAAGCCCCGCCTCATCGGCACCGGCCTCCACGCATTGCGCCGCCAGCCGGATGACTTCGTCTTCCGGCACCTCGCCCTGCAGCGTGCAGCCAAAGGCAGTCGAGATGCCGGCTTCGAGCCTGACCTGCGGCGCAAGCTCACGTCGCAAGTCGCTGATGGCACGCACCTCCTCGACCATTTCCTCGCGCGTCTTGCGAACGTTGGCCAGCGAGTGCGCCACGCTGGCCGACACAGGCATGGTGATCTTGTGCACGCCCGCCTCGATGGCCGCCTGCGCGCCCTTGCGGTTGGGCACCAGCGCCATCACCGTCAGCCCGGGCAAGGTGATGGCGTGCCGCACGACGTCTGCAGCATCGGCCATTTGCGGCAACAGGCGCGCCGGCACAAAGGACGCCACTTCGATCTCGCGAATGCCGGCTGCGTGCAGCGCGTCGATCCAGCGCAGTTTGTCTGCGGTCGGCATGGTGGCCTTGATCGATTGCAGGCCGTCGCGCGGCCCCACTTCACTGATGAGAATGTCGGGCGCGGCGGGTTTCAGAGGTTCCACGGTAGTTCTCCTCGGAGAGCAATTCAAGCACGTTCACTTCTTTGCGGCCGACCCCATCATCTCGTGCACCAGCCCCGCGAATGCCCGCGCCGCAGGCGACGGCGTTCGATTGGCCAGCATCACGATGCTGTAGTGCGTCTGCATGTGGGTCAGCTTCTTCATCGGCACGCGAACGAGGGCGGCGCTTCCCTCGCCCATCTGCGCGAAGTCAGGCGCGAGGATGATGGCATCGGCGGTCAGCGCAAGATGCACCAGCGTCCACAGGTCGTCGCACACCACATTGAACAAGGGTCGATCGCTTCGCCTGACCTGCTTGCTGAAATGGGCATGGGTGCCGGCGGGCAGGTTGGGGCTTCCGACGGGGTAGTCCATCGCCTGGTCCAGCGTGACCTGGGAAAGCGCCAGCAGCGGATGGCCGGGACGTGCAAAGAATGACACGGGCACATTGGGCACGCGCTTGAGCTGCAGGCCTGGCTGCTTCTTCAGCTCGCGCGTGTCCGCCACGAACAGGTCAAGTTCGCGCCGGTGCAGCCGCTCGCACAACTCGTTGGGGTCCGCCAGGTCGACGCGCACGGCGATCTGCGGGTGGCGACGCATCATCTGCGAGAGCACCGGCCGCCCGAGCACGCTGGCCGCATAAGGCCCCAAGCCCACACGCAGGCTGCCAATGGACAGGCCCTGCAGCATCGCCACATCGCGCTTGACCTGGTCCGCGTCTGCCACCAGTTCCCGCGCGCGCGCCAGCACCAGTTCACCGGCAGCCGTGAATCGCACCTGGCCGTAGACGCGGTCGACCAGGCGCGCGGCGAGGTCTTCTTCCAGCGCTTCGATGCTGCGCGACAAGGCGGGTTGCGACAGGTGCACCGCCTCGGCGGCGCGACCGAAGCTGCCCTGCTCTGCGAGGGCCACAAGATGGCTGAGCTGTCGCAACTGCATTTTTGCAATCCATGTAAAAAGAAACGACGTTTTTTGCATTGGAGATTATTTCTCCGGCGTACCAGAATTCCATCACTCGACACGAAAAAACGGAGACTCGCAATGAAATTCAACTTCGCCTGGCGCACCGCCGGCGTTCTTCTGGCGGGATTCGCCATCCACGCGACGGCAACGGCCCAAGACTACCCCCGCAAGCCCATCACGATGGTCGTACCCTACGCGGCAGGCGGCGGAACCGACGTCGTCGCACGTGCGCTGGCCGAGCAGATGAGCAAGCAACTCGGCCAGCCCGTCATCATCGACAACAAGCCGGGCGCGAGTGGCATCCTGGGTACCAACTACGCGGCCAAGGCGACGCCGGACGGCTACACGGTTCTGGTCGGGCTGACGCAATCACTGCTCACGAACCAGTTCCTGTACGACAAGCTGCCCTACGACCCGCGCAAGGAACTGGCGCTGGTGACGCAGATTGCCACTGCGCCGCTGGTGCTGCTGGTGCCCGCGTCTTCCAGCGTGCACACCGTATCGGATCTGCAACGCGAGATGCGCGCCGCCAGCAAGGGTGGCAACTGCGGCTCCTGGGGCGCGGGCTCCTATCCGCACCTGGCTTGCGCGCACATGGCGGCCAGCTGGAAAGCGGAGATCGCTCACGTCGCGTACAAGGGCGAGGCGCCGATGCTGCAAGACCTTGCCGGCGGCACGCTCAGCTTCACCATTGGCAGCGTCGCCACGTCCAAACCCCTCATCGACGCCGGCAAGCTGCGCGCCATCGCCGTGACGGGCACTGAACGCATGGCCGCCTTGCCCAACGTGCCGACCTTTGCCGAAGCGGGCTTTGCCGATCCGCAATACCGCATGAGCGGATGGCTCGCGCTGGCCGTGCCGCAGGGCACGCCCAAGCCCATCGTCGCGCGGCTGCAGCAGGTGGCGCAGCAGGCCATTGCCGCGCCTGAACTCATCAAGCGATTCGAGCCGCTGGGCATGCTGCCCATGGGCACCACGGCGGAGCAGTTCCGCCAGAACTACGCAGCCGATTGGCCGGTGTGGGAGCACCTGGTGAAGGTCTCCGGCGCCAAACTGGACTGAGCATTGACATGACCACCAACAACAACGCCCGACTCGCGCAAGCGCCCTTCTTCCCCGACACCAAGGCCAGCGCGGCTCACCAAGAAGACGACGCCACCCGCGGCTTCATCGCCACATGGCCGAATGCCGAAGTGCGCGATGCGAACGGCCGCGTGGTCTGGACGCTGGCCGGCTACGAATTCCTGCAAGACGAGGTGGCCGCGCCCACCGTGCATCCGGGCCTGTGGGAACAGGCGCGGCGCAACATGCACCACGGCCTGTTCGAAGTGACCGAACGCATCTACCAGGTGCGCGGTTTCGACCTGGCGAACATGACGATCATCGAGGGCGACAAGGGCGTCATCATCATCGACCCGCTGACCTGCGCCGAGACGGCCGCGGCCGCGCTGAAGCTGTACCGCGAGCAGCGCGGCGAGCGTCCGGTGACGGCCGTGATCTACAGCCACAGCCACGTCGACCACTTTGGCGGCGTGCGCGGCGTGATCGACGAGGAACACGCGATTCGAAACAACATCCCGATCATTGCGCCGGCCGGCTTCCTCTGGCACACGGTGGCCGAAAACATGATCGCGGGCAATGCGATGTCGCGGCGCTCGCAGTTCCAGTTCGGCAGCACGCTGCAGCGCGGCGTCTGTGCACAAGTGGACTGCGGTTTGGGCAAGACCCTTCCGCACGGCACCATCACGCTCATTCCACCCACCCGCACCATCGAGAAAGACCGCGAGACGCACGTCATCGACGGCATCGAGATCGTCTTCGCGCTGGCGCCGGAAAGCGAAGCGCCGTCGGAGATGTTCTTTTTCTTTCCGCAGCTTCGTGCGCTCAACCTGGCCGAACTCGGCCAGCACACGATGCACAACCTGTGCCCCCTGCGCGGCGCACAGGTGCGCGATGCGCGCTTGTGGTCGCGCTATCTTGACGAAGCGCTGCACGAATTCGCGCCCCACGCGGACGTCGTGTACGCGCAGCACAACTGGCCCACCTGGGGGCAGGAGAAGCTGACGCAATTCATCGCACAGCAGCGCGATCTCTACAAGTACGTGCACGACCAGACCGTGCGTCTGATGAACAAGGGCCAGACCGCCATCGAGATCGCCGAGGAGCTTCGCCTGCCGCCTTCTCTCGCGCAGGTGACGCATGCGCAAGGCTACTACGGCGCGCTGGTGCACAACGTGAAGGCGGTCGTTCAGCACTACCTGGGCTGGTACGACGGCAATCCTTCGCGCCTGCACACGCTGCCGCCGGTGGAGGCGGGGTCACGCTATATCGACTACATGGGCGGCGCCGATGCGCTGCTGGCCCGCGCGCAAAAGGACTTCGCACGCGGCGAACACCGCTGGGTGGCCGAGGTGCTGAGCCATCTCGTGTTTGCCGATCCGGCGAACCACGCGGCGCGTCAGCTTTGCGCGGCGTCGCTGGAGCAACTGGGCTTCGAGGCGGAATCGTCAACCTGGCGCAATGCCTACGTTTTGGCTGCGCGGGAGCTACGTGAAGGCGTTCCCAAGGCCAAGCGGCGCAGCATGAGCTACGACCTGCTCAAGGCCGTGCCGATGGAGATGTTCCTCGACTGCCTCGCGATTCGCCTGGTTGCGGAGCGCGCACAAGGCCAATCAATGCAGATCGGCTGGCACATCACCGATGCCGACGAGCACTGGGTGCTGACACTGGGCAATGCAGCCTTGACCTACCGTCGAATGGAGAGCGGGGCCGACGCGGATGCCACGATTGCGGTGACGCGCGAGCGACTCGTTGGATTGCTGGCGCACGACAGCGGCGTGGCCTCGGCCATCGCGCACGGGCTGGAGAGCGGTGACGTCGCCGCCACGGGTGACGTCGCTTGCGTGAAGGCGTTGATGTCGATGCTCGACGAGTTTGATCCGATGTTCAATGTCGTCGAGCCTTGAGTCTCGCCCCGGCAGGGCTCAGTCGATGACGACCGTCGACGCTTCGGGATAGAGGTTCGGCAGCAGGATGCCAAGCGAGGACAACGGAAAGCCAATGCTCAGCGGCGAGCGATGGCCGTCGCTTCTCAGGATGCCGTCGGCAAGAAAGCGTGAGATCACCTTTCGTGCCGTGCGCTCCTCCAAGCCGGTCATGCGGATGAAATCTCCGCGAGACATCGCACCTGTGGCGGCGACAGTCTGAAGGGGAAGAATGGCCTCCTCCCTGTACTCCGTGATGCTTTCCGTTGCGCCACGAACAAGTACGTACGCCCGAATCCGGTCCTTGAGTTTTCCCAAGTCGAGCATGGTGGCCATGAATTGCACCTGGTCTTCGCACACGCTCACAAAGTATCGGCACCATTCGAGCAGCATTCGCTGACTCAGGTTGCCGCGACCATCCAGGTCGCCCTGCCGCGCGCTGTCGGCGTTGTCCAGCATCTCGTAGTAGCGCTCGCGCTGACGGGCCAAGCCGCGATTGACCGACCACAGTCCGCCGTTGATCGGCAAGAGAGCGCAATGGGTTTGCAATCGCACGGCCCGCCCATTCCCGTCTTCGAAGGGATGCGTCCATGCCATGCGATGGTGTGCGGACGCGACGGTGTACAGAACGGCGTCGACACCCGACAGCCGTCCATATCGTTCATCCATTCTTGCAAGGAACTTTGGGACCGACTGCCACGCCGGTGGCTGGTGCCGACCGACTGCAACGTCATGCGTGCGCAACTGACCCGGGACGACGAGGCGACCGTCGTCTGTGACGCGATCCTCGAGCGACAGCCGGCTGTACAGCCCCGTATGGGCCTGAATCAGGAAGTCACTCTGGAGTGCGCCCGCTTCGGTCGTCACCAGTTGCTCGAGTTCCTGCTCCGCCTCGATGTGCGCGAGCGCCACCCGCTGTCCCTTGGCTACATCGGCCTTGTCGGAAAAATCCTTCCTGAGGGCGCGTTCGATGTTGGCAGGATGCGTTCCCTGCCCCTCTATCCGATTCGAATAGTAGGAGTTCATCGACCTGACAATTTCTCGAAGGACCGCGCGCGTCTCGGGACTGGCCGACGCCTTGAGTTCTGACGACTTCTCGAAAATACGTCTAGTGGCTTCGATCACGTCGCCCAAATCGTTTGCGGGCAGAAGCGGCTCGAACTGATGAGGCTGATCGTAGACAGCGACGGACTTCGAAGGTACTGACATGGTTTCCGGTTTGGATTCCGGCCACCCTACCAGCTTACTTAAACAATATCAACAACTTATCGTTGTTCCAGCATCAATTCAAGAGATGCGAATTCCGGTTTCTTTTCCGCATTGAACCGGTGCAGCACGGATTGAGCCGACTACGCAGCCTGCTCGGCTCCTGAAGTCGCGACGCAGTAATCGAGCAAGGCGTCCAACTCGGTCGACTTGTCGAACACCGCATCCGCGCCGCAGTCGAGACAGCGCCGGCGCATCGCCGCCGTAGCGTAGTTCGTGACGACCGCCACCTTCTGGAAAGGCTTGCGATCGCGGCATGCAGCGATGACGCCGATGCCGCTGCCTTCAAGCAGGAACAGGTCAACGATGGCAACGCTCCAGTTGTCTTCGTTGGCCCCCAGCCACTCGACGGCGTCGGTCTCGCGGGCGGCAGTGCCGACCACTTCGACGTTGGCCAGTTCGTACAGGGTTTCGGTCAGGTTGTTCCGGATGATTTCGTTGTCTTCAACGAGAAAAGCTCGCAGCTTCAAGAGTCGCCTTCAGTCTTGTCCTGGTTCATCTTCGCGCGCGCAACGGACAGGGTGCCGTACGAAGCTCACGCGAGTATGAAAGCCCTGCGCGAAGGCGCTGTAGGACAAGGACCAATCCCCTCGACACCGGCCCGCCATTTGCCGGTCGGCGCGGTTTTGGCCCGGCGAAATCAGTTCGATTCGGCCTCGGCAAAGGCGGGCGCCGTTGCCGTCGCCTGCGCCGCAGGCACCACGCCAGCCGATGCCTGCAACGCGCCCCGATAGCGCCGGCTGCACGGCACATGCGTCCCGTCGCGCATGTGCAGGCGCGCATCGCCGCCGTCCAGCGGCTCGATCTCGGCGATGCGGTCCAGGTGCACCGCGTAGCTGCGATGCACGCGCACGTGGCGCGCCGGATCGAGTTGCGCCAGGAAGTCGGTCAGCGTCGCGCGCAAGAGGTAGTCGTGGCCGTTGACGTGCAGGCCGACGTAGTTCCCCTGCGCCTGCAGCCAGTCGATGTCCCCGGCGGCGATGAGGAATTCGCGCCGCAGCTTGCGCACCAGGAAGCGCTCCGGCCGCGCAGGCGCGGCGCTCGCCAACGGCAGCTTCAACCCGGACGCGCCCGCCGCATCCCCTGTGCCCACCCCATCCGGCGCTTCCGCAGCAAGGGCCGGCACCGGCGCATCCTCCGGCTCGTCCAGCACGCGCGCCTCGCCTTGCAGCCGCAGCATGAAGAGCCGGTACGTCAGGATCGCCAGCAGGATCAGCCCATAGGTCCGCACGTCCTTGAAGTATTCGTACGGCCAGCGCAGCAGCCAGTCGCCGAAGTCGTAGCGGCCGCCGGCGAGCGCGTAGATGCCCTTGCGCAACGCCACCATGCACGCCACGTGCACCACGCTGAAGACGACGCTGGCCAGCACATGCCACGACCAGTTGCGCCCGACCAAACGCAGGTTGACCGGAAAGCGCCGCTCGAAAGCGATCACCGCCGGCACCAGCGCCAGCATGGTGAGCTGGCTGGTGAGCTCCCACGTCACGACTTCCCAGAAGGCGACGCTGCGGCCGGCCGAACGGGCGTCGACGACGGCCACCGCGATGCTGAAGACGGCCTGCAGTCCCAGGAGCACCACCCAGAAGGCGATCTCGGCCCGGCGCCGGAAGGGGCGGTAGCGCTCGAACGAGTTCATGCGGGGCGCGTCCATCTGGCGGATTTTCGCCATTGCAAGGGACCGGAGCGGCTTTTTTCGCCACGATTTCGTCCCTGCCGGGCACCGCTCGTCACAAAGCGGCCCCGTCTCGACCCATTGGCAAGCCGCTTTCGCGGCCTCGCGCCAACCATGGCGGCCACTTCTACCTCCAGGAGAGCGCCATGAAAGACGAAAGGCGATACGACATCGATGCGCTGCGCGCGCTGGCCTTCGGCCTGCTGATCCTCTACCACGTGGGCATGTACTACGTGGCCGGCTGGCCCTGGCACCTCAAGAGCCCCTACGCGGCCGAGTGGCTGCGCTGGCCGATGCAGTTCGTCAACATCTGGCGGATGGACTTGGTGTTCCTGGTCTCGGGCGTGGCCTTCGGCTTTTTGAGCCGGGGAGAATCCTCCCTGCGACTGATCGGTCAACGTGCGTGGCGGCTGCTGCTGCCGCTGGTGTTCGGCATGCTGGTGGTCGTCCCTTACCAGGCTTACGCGCAAGCCGTGGCCAACGGCTCGGTGCCACCCGGCTTCGGCGCCTTCATGCTGCGCTACTGGGCACAGGGCCCATGGCCGAAAGGGGCCTTCGACGGCTCCGACTTCGGCATCACATGGAACCACCTCTGGTACCTGCCTTACCTGTTCTGCTACACCGCCCTCCTCGCACTTTTGCTGCCGGTGCTGCGTTCGCCGCACGGGCTTCGGTTGCGTGCCGCCTTCACCGGCCTTCGCGGCTGGCGGCTCCTGCTGCTGCCCGCCCTGCCGCTGGCGCTGTACACGCTGACGCTGGCCGCCCGCTTTCCGGCGACGCACGACCTGATCCATGACGGCTACCTGCACCCGCTGTATTTCACGGTGTTCCTCTACGGCTACTGGATGGGGGTGGACGCCGGCCTGTGGAACGAGCTGGCACGCCTGCGCCGCCTCTCGCTCGCGCTGGCGCTTGGGCTGGTCGGCCTCTACTTCGTCGCGCGGGCACTTCCGCTGGACGCTTCGACCGGCGCGTGGCTGATGCGCCTGCTGCGCGCGCTCTATCTCTGGACGGCCATCGCCGCCATCCTGGGCTTTGCGCACCGCCACCTGAACCGTCCGTGGCCCTGGCTGCGCTGGGCCAACGAATCGGTCTACCCCTGGTACATGCTGCACCAGACGCTGATCATTCTCGGCGCCGTCCTGCTGGCGCGCTACGAATTGGGGCCCGTCATGGAACCGCTGATGATGGTGGCGTTCACCGCGCTCGGCTGCTGGATGCTGACGGATGGCGTCATTCGCCGGGTGGGCTGGATGCGGCCCTTGTTCGGACTCAAGCCCGCCGAGGCGCGGCGTTCGCCCGCACGCCCTGCCCCGGTGGCGGTCTATCTTGGATCGGGCGAATGAACCGCGCTCATGCAGTCGGCACGTTCGCCGGAATGCGCTTGCCCATGCTGACGCGTGGCTCGACCACATAGCCCAGCGATTCGTAGAACGGCGTGACCGCCTCGTTGCCGCCGACAATCTGCAGGTTGATCTTCATGCAGCCGCGTTCGATGAGGGCCTCTTCAGCACGACGGACCAGGGCCGTGCCGATGCCGCTTGCCCGGTGCGTCGCCTTGACCGCAACGGAATAGAGCCAGCCACGGTGGCCGTCGTAGCCGGCCAGGATGGTCCCGATCACTTCGGTTTCGGTGTTGTCCAGCGCGACGAAGAAGAAGTTGCCCGCCACTTCGAGCATCTTGTCGATCACGAGCGGCGGTTCGTTGTGCGGTGTGCCGTAGGAAAAGGTCGCCTTCCAGAGTTCGATGACGCCTTGGCGATGGATTGCGTTGTCGTAGGGCGTTAGGTGGGTCATGTTGCGCGCACGTGATATCGGGAAGGCGGCAACGATATCAGTCTGCGGCGCCAGTCATCGCCGCGCCCTCGCGCAGCACCGCTCAAACGCCCAGCAGCGCCGCCACCGGCTCCGGCGCCGCAATCATCGCCGCCGATTCCGACGCCAGCACAATGCGGCCCTTCTCCATCACCACCGCACGATCGGTGTGCGCCAGCACCTTGCGCCAGTCGCGGTCGACAATCAGCGTCGCGATGCCCGTGTGACGGATCTCGCCGATCACGCGCCAGATCTCGGCCACCACCAGCGGCGCCAGGCCTTCGGTCGCCTCATCGAGGATCAGCAGGCGCGGGTTGGTCATCAGCGCGCGGCCGATCGAGAGCATCTGTTGCTCGCCACCGGACAACTGTTGCCCGCCATGCGAGAGCCTCTCCGTCAGGCGCGGAAAGGTGCTCATCACGCGGTCGAAGGTCCAGTCGCGACGGCCTTCGGGGCCGGCGCGTTCGCTCATCAGCAGGTTCTCGCGCACCGACAGGTTTGGGAAGATGCCGCGGCCTTCGGGCACGTAGCCGATGCCCTGGCGTGCCATCTTCTCGGGCACCCAGCCGGTGACGTCACGGCCGTCGAGCTTCACGTGGCCTGACGCGGGGCGCACATAGCCCATCAGCGTACGGATGAGCGTGGTCTTGCCCATGCCGTTGCGCCCGAGCAGGCCCACCGAGGTGGACGCGGGCAATTGCACGTCGACGCCGCGCAGGATGTGGCTGTCGCCGTAGTAGGTGTTGACGCCTTCGATTTGCAGCATGTCCGTGCTCATCAATGGCCTCCCTCTTCGCCGAGGTAGGCGGTTCGCACTTCCGGGTTCACGCGGATCGAGGCCGGGTCGCCGGTGGCGATCACCGCGCCGTTGACCATCACCGTGATGCGGTCGGCAATGCGAAAGACCGCGTCCATGTCGTGTTCGACCAGCAGGATCGCGTGCGTCGATTTCAGGTTGGCCAGCAGCGCGAGCATGCGATCGGTTTCCTCGGCGCCCATGCCGGCCAGCGGCTCGTCGAGCAGAAGCACGCGCGGGTTGGTGGCCAGGCACATTGCCACTTCGAGCTGTCGCTTGGCGCCGTGGCTCAGCGTGCCTGCGACGCGATGCGCCACGTCTGCGAGGCCGGCCGCTTCGAGCGCCGATGTCGCTGCCGCATTGCTCGTCGCACAGGCGCTGGATGACTGCCAGATCGCCCACGGCCGCGGCGTCGCCGCCTGTGCGGCGAGCCGGCAGTTCTCGTGCACGGTGAACTCCGGAAAGATCGTCGTGCGCTGGTAGCTGCGGCCCACACCGGACAGCGCACGCGCGGGCTGCGAGCGCTTGGTGATGTCGTGCCCGTCGAGCGCAATGCGGCCCGATGAGGCGGCAATCTCGCCCGAGAGCATGTTGATCAGCGTCGACTTGCCGGCGCCGTTGGTGCCGATGACGGCATGCACTTCGCCCAGCCGCAGGTCGAGCGTGACGCCGTTGACGGCCACCAGCCCGCCAAAGCGGCGCGTGAGCGTTTCGACGGAAAGCAGTGAACTCATACCGCCGCCTTCGATGAGAAACGCCCTGCCAGGCCGATGAGTCCCTTGGGCAACAGTGCCACAAAGGCAATGATGGCCAGCCCCAGCGTCAGCTGCCAGTGGTCGGCCAACGGCCCGACGAACGCCTGCGTCGACAGCACTTCCTTGAGCAGAGTGAACGCCACCGCACCGATGACCGCGCCGCGCAGATGCCCGAGCCCGCCGAGGATGATCATCAGCAGCACCTCGCCCGAGTTGTGCCAGGCCAGCAATTCCGGATTGACCACGCCATCGCGCGACGCCACCAGAAAGCCCGCCAGCCCCGCCAGCGCCGCCGCGATGACGAAGGCCGCCAGCTTGTAGCCATACACCGGAAATCCGGCCGCACGCATCCGTTGCTCGTTGACGCGAATCCCCGCCAGCGCCGCGCCGAAACGCGAACGGCGAATCAACACCAGCAGGCCGTAGGTGAACACCAGCGCGGCCAGCACGAAGTAGAACTGCACAGTGCGGTTCTCCAGGTCGAGCGCACCCAGCGCCGGGCGGATGTACATGTAGATGCCATCGCTGCCGCCACCGATCTTGGTGTCGTGGAACACGAAGAAGGCCATCTGCGCAAAGGCCAGCGTGACCATGATGAAGTACACGCCCCGCGTGCGCAGGCTCAGCGCGCCGACGATCAGTGCATAGCCGGCAGCGCAACCCATCGCCAGCGGCAGCAGCGTCGCGATGGAACCGCCCTCCTTGCCCGACCCCAGCACCGTGGCGTATGCCCCGATGCCATAGAACGCCGCGTGGCCGAGGCTCACCAGCCCCGTCATGCCGACCAGCAGTTCAAGGCTCAACGCAAAGATCGAAAGGATCATCACCTTGACGATGAAGTCCGACACGTAGGGGCTCAGCATCGGGCCCGCAATGGCCAGGATGATCGCGCACGCGAGCGGAACAAAAGTGGAGATCCGGTTCATCACGCCTTGCGCCCCATCAAGCCCTCGGGCCGCCAGATCAAGACAATCGCCATCAGCACATAAACGCCCATGCCACTCACCTCTGCAAAGAACACCTTGCCGAAGGTGTCGACAAAGCCGACCAGCAGCGACGCAACGAGCGCACCGGTGATCGAGCCGATGCCGCCAATCACCACCACCACGAAGCAGATGATGAGCACGCTCGCGCCCATGCCCGGATACACCGAGGACATCGGCGCGGCGATCATCCCCGCCAGGGCAGCCAGCGCCACGCCCGCCGCAAACACGATGCGGTACAGGCGCCGGATGTCGATGCCCAGCCCGCGAACCATGTCGCGGTTGCTCGCACCGGCGCGGATCATCATGCCCAGCCGCGTGCGGTTGACGACGAAGTAAAGACCGATGGCCAGCACGATGCACGCGGCCGACGCAAAGAGCCGGTACCACGGATAGCTCATGAGGTCACCCAACGCAAAGCTGCCGTCGAGCCACGGCGGCACTTTCACGCCATGCACGTCATTGCCCACGAGCATCGAGCGCAGTTCCTCGAACACGAGGATGAGCCCGTAGGTCATCAGCACCTGCTGCAGGTGGTCGCGCTGGTACAGGTAGCTGAAGAAGGCCCACTCCAGCACATAGCCGAACACCGCGGCGAGCACCACGCCCGCCAGCAGCATCACAAGGAACTGGTCGCCAAACAGCGGCGACAGCGCAAACGCCATGTAGGCGCCGATCATGTAGAAGCTGCCGTGCGCCAGGTTGATGACACCCATGATCCCGAAGATCAGCGTCAGCCCGGACGCCACCAGGAACAGCAGCAATCCGTATTGCACCGAGTTCAGGCACTGGACAAGAAAGGTTCCGAAATCCACTGTGGACCCACCTCAGTTTTTTTATCTGTCTCCATCGCCGAAAACCGCGGAGCCGGCTTTCGCCGGCCCCGCTCAAGTCACCCTCCGGGGGTGATCACATCTTGCAGCCGCGCGCCGGGTCGGACAGACCCTTCACCGCCACATTGACGTACTTGTTTTCCTTGCCTTCCACCTTGCGCAGGTAGAAGTCCTGCACCGGGTTGTGCGACTTGCTGATCGTGAACGGGCCACGCGGGCTGTCGATCTTGGCCTTCTCGATGGCGCCGGCGAAATCGGCCTTCTTCGTCAAGTCGCCCTTCACCGCCGTCATGCCGATGGCCAGCATTTGCGCGGCGTCATAGCCCTGCACGGCATACACGTCCGGCTGCAGCTTGAACTTGGTGGCGTAGGCGGTGCGGAAGCTGTTGTCGCGCGGCGTGTTCAGGCCGTCGGCGTAGTGCAGCGTGGTGAGCATGCCTTGCGCGGCGTCGCCTTGCGCATCGAGCGTGCCGTCGGTCAGGAAGCCGGGGCCGTAGAGCGGAATGGTCTTGTTCAGGCCGGCCGCCGCGTAGTCCTTGACGAACTTCACCGCGCCGCCGCCCGCAAAGAAGGAATACACCGCATCGGGCTTGGCCGCCGCGATCTCGGTCAGCAGCGCCTGGAACTCGACGTTGGGGAACGGCACCGTCAGGTCCTTCACGACCTTGCCGCCGCCCTTCTCGAAGCCCTCCTTGAAGCCGGCCACCGACTCGTCGCCGGCGGCGTACTTCCAGGTGATGGTCATCGCGCGCTTCTTGCCTTCCTTGGCGGCCACTTCGCCCATGGCGTAGGCCGGCTGCCAGTTCGAGAAGGAGCTGCGGAAGATGTTCTGCGCGCACATCGGGCCGGTCACCGCGTCGGCGCCGCCGTTGGGCACGATCAGCACGGTGCCGCTTTCCTTCGCGGCCTTGGCCATCGCCATCACGACGCCGGAATGAACCGTGCCGATGATCACGTCGACGTTGTCGCGCTTGATGAGCTTGTTGACGTTGTCGGTCGCCTTGGCCGGATCGGATTCGTCGTCGACCTTGACGTATTCGATCTCGCGGCCGCCGAGCTTGCCGCCGAGTTCGTCGACGCGCAGCTTGAAGCCGTTTTCAATCGCGACGCCGAGGGCGGTGTAGGTGCCGCTGTAAGGCAGCATCAGCCCGACCTTCAGCTTGGGCTGCTGTGCATGGGCAAAGGTGGCGAGGCATGCCAGTGCGAGGCTCGACAGCACTGTGCGGGTGACGGGGTAGCTCATGCGTGACTCCAGTTTTCATGAATAAACGAAACGGCAGCAACTATTGCCTTTTCTGGCTGATCGCGATGCGGGGAATGCCCGCATTCCGGCAATTCGAGCAGCTGCGCATGCAAGACGCGCGCCTTGATGTCGCGAATCTGGGCGAGTGTGCCGTACTCGTCGTCGATGCCCTGGATGGCGAGGAGCGGGCAGCGGATCGTCCCGATTTCCTGCTCGATGTTCCATTGGCGAAAGTGGGAGTTCAGCCAGATGCGGTTCCATCCCCAGAAGGCGGAATCGGCGCTGTCGTGGTAGCGGGCGAGTCGCTGCGGGAAGTCCGTTTCGAGGTAAGCCTGTCTCGCTTTTTCGATGTTCTCGACGGTCACGTCTTCCACGAAGATGTGCGGCGCGAGCACAACAAGCCCTGCGACGCGGTCGGGATATTTCGCGGCGTACAGCAGGGAGATGGAGCCGCCGTCGCTGTGGCCGAAGAGCCAGGGGCGCTCGTCAATGCCGATGGCGTCGAAGAAGGCGGGGAGCACTTCATGCGCCTGGCGGTGCATGAAATCGACGTCCCAGGTTTCGTCGTCGTCGCGCGGCGTGGAGCGGCCGTAGCCGGGGCGCGAGAAGACGATGCCGCGAAAGCCCCCTGCGTCGCAGAGCTGCTGGGGGAAGTCCTTCCACATGGCGACGGAGCCGAGGCCTTCGTGGAGGAAGATGACGAGAGGCGCATCGGTGCGCTCGGGCGCGATGTAGACGTATTCGATGCGCACGTCGCGCTCGCGCCATCGAATATCCGCAAATTCGGTCATACCTCTTGCCCCCTCTCCCTCCGGGAGAGGGTTGGGGTGAGGGCTCCGGACGGTTGATGAGGCGGGGCGGTGGATACGCCCGGTGCCCTCACCCTAACCCTCTCCCGGAGGGAGAGGGGACAAGACAAACCCCTCACGCCTGCTTCTCCCGCTCACGCAGGCGAAAACGCTGGATTTTGCCGGTGGCGGTCTTGGGCAGCTCGTCGACGAACTCGATGAAGCGCGGGTATTTGTACGGCGCAAGCCGCTCCTTCACAAAGGTCTTGAGCTCATCGTCACTCACAGCCTGCCCCGCCTTGCGCACGACAAAGGCCTTGGTCTTCGTCAGCCCGTCCGCATCCTCCTTGCCAATCACCGCAGCTTCGAGCACACCGGGGTGCAGCATCAACGTGGACTCAACCTCGAAGGGCGATACGTAGATCCCACTGACCTTCAGCATGTCGTCGCTGCGCCCCGCATAGGTGTAGTAGCCATCGGCGTCGCGCGAGTATTTGTCGCCGCTCTTGGTCCAGCCGTCCTTGAACGTGTCGGCGCTCTTCTCTGGATTGCCCCAATACATGAGCGCCGTGCTCGGCCCCTTGATGTACAGGTCGCCCACTTCGCCCACGCCGACCGGCTTGCCGTCCTCGCCGCGCAGTTCGATCTCGTAGCCTTCAACGGGTTTGCCCGTAGTGCCGTAGCGAATGTCGTCCGGCCGATTGGAGATGAAGATGTGCAGCATCTCCGTCGAACCGATGCCGTCAACGATCTCGCAGCCGAAATGGTTCTTGAAGCGCTGCGCGATCTCGCCCGGCAAGGCCTCGCCGGCCGAGGAACACATGCGCAACGCGACCGCGTCTCGCGCCGGCAAGCCGGGGTTCGCCAGCATGCCGGCAAAGCCTGTCGGCGCGCCGAAGAAGACGGTCGGCTTGACGGCGCCGGTCCAGCGCTTGAAGGTTGCGTCAGGCGTCGGCCGCTCGGCCATCAACAGCACCGTCGCGCCGACGGAAAGCGGAAAGGTCAAGGCGTTGCCCAAGCCGTACGCGAAGTAGAGCTTCGCGGCCGAGAAGCACACGTCGCCTTCGGTGAGGCCCAGCACCGGCTTGCCATACAGCTCGGCCGTCCACCAGGGATTGGCGTGCGTGTGCACCGTGCCCTTGGGCTTGCCGGTGGAGCCGGACGAATACAGCCAGAAGGCGTGGTCCTGCGGCGCGGTGGCGGCAGGCGCGGCCAGCGGCGTGTGCTCCGCGATGACCTCGGACATGACCTGCACACCGTCGGGCAAGTCACCCGACGGGTGCGACACGATGATGGTGCGCACGCTGTTCGGCGCCTTCGACATGGCATCCCGCAACACCGGCAGCAAGGCGCCGGACACGAGCGCGCCCTTTGCGCTGCTGTTGCCGAGCATGAAGGCGTAGTCGTCGGCCGTGAGCAGCGTGTTGACCGCCACCGGCACCACGCCGGCATAAAGGCAGCCGAGGAAGCTCACAGGCCAATCGGTGCCGTCCAGCATCAGCAGCAACACGCGGTCTTCGCGCTGCAAGCCGCCCGCCAGCAGCGTGGACGCAAGCCGGCGCGACTGGTCTTCGAGCGCGCCGTAGCTCAGCTGGCCGTGGTCGTCGACATACGCCGTCTTGCCGGCGCGGCCGCGATTGAGCGCGAACAGGTGCTCGGCAAAGTTGAAGGTGTCGGGCAAGCTCATCGTGGGTGTCTCCTCGGGTTCATCGGCTGCGGCGTCTCTCGCGATCCATCAAGTGAACTTGATCTGCCCCTCGGGCAAGAGATAGAGCACCAGCGCCCTGCCCTGCGCAACGGTCGGATGGTGGGCAGTGCCGGGCCCGTAGACGCACCAGCCCGCGGGCCGGCCATCGAAAGTGGCCTCGCCTTCCAGCGGAATGATCAGGTCGATCTCGCCGTTGGGGTGCGTGTGGTGCGGGCCGGCAATGTCGCGCATGTCCACCACGTCCACCGAGAAGCGGTGCAAGGCGTCCTCCGCCTTGAAGACGCGGCCGTAGCGAATGCCGCCACCTTCGCGCTCGCACAGCCAGCCTTCTTCAACTCCCTGCTCGCACAACTGCTTGATCTGGCCAAAGGTCTCGCTGCCTGCGCCGTGCGTGGCGTTGAGCCATCGGTCGAGATCGTCGTCCAGCGGACGACCGGCGATCTGCGTGCTCAGGTCGGCGATGACTTGGTGGAAGGCTTGCTTGGACATGGTTCGTGGGATTTCGCTTGCGTTCGAACTTGCGACAATTGCCTGCGTGCAGTATCTTGCCTGTGCTCGAACCATAAACATCGAGACAATAGGTGTCAAGCAATATAGTGCATGGCGGGTATTTACCCTGAGGAACCGGCCAGAGAACGAAAGCGCCAATGAACGAGCGAATCGACGACAACTTGCTCACCGCCCCCACCGCCGAAGTGGCCGAGCCCGCGGAGGAAGCCAAGAACCCCCTGCTGGTGTCGCTGGGCGAACGCGTTCGCAACCTGCGCGCACGGCGCGGCCTGACGCGCAAGGCCGTGGCGCAGGCAGCCGCCGTGTCGGAGCGCCACCTTGCCAACCTGGAATACGGCATCGGCAATGCGTCGATCCTGGTGCTGCAACAAGTGGCCGGTGCCCTGCAGTGCTCGCTGGCCGAACTGGTGGGCGACGTAACCACCGTCTCGCCCGAATGGCTGCTGATCCGCGAACTGCTCGAAGGGCGTGGCGAGGCGGATTTGCGCCGGGCGCGCATCGCCTTGGGCGAACTGCTGGGCACCGCCAGCAGCGACCCGGCACGCAGCCGCCGCATCGCCCTCGTGGGCCTGCGCGGCGCGGGCAAATCCACTCTGGGCCAGATGCTCGCGGACGACCTCGAAGTGCCCTTCGTCGAGTTGAGCCGCGAGATCGAGAAGTTCGCGGGTTGCAGCGTGCGCGAGATCCACGACCTCTACGGCACCAACGCCTACCGCCGCTACGAACGCCGCGCGCTGGAAGAAACCGTGCAGATCTACAGCGAGGCCGTCATCGCCACGCCGGGCGGCATCGTCTCGGACCCGGCAACTTTCAACCAGCTGCTCGCGCACTGCACGACCGTCTGGCTGCAGGCCGCGCCGGAAGAACACATGGGCCGCGTCGCCGCGCAAGGCGACACCCGCCCGATGGCCGCCAGCAAGGAGGCCATGGAAGACCTGCGCCGCATCCTGAGCGGGCGCGCTGCTTTCTATTCGAAGGCCGATCTCACGGTCGACACCTCGGGCCGCGACCTGGCGGCGAGTTTCCAGGCTTTGCGAACGGCGGTGCACGAACGAATCAGCCAGACCGCCTGAAACCCGAAAACTTTCGTCCAAGGGCTTGACGCGCACGTCAACATGCATAATGATGCATGTCACGCCGCCAGCAACTTGCATTATTCTTCCAACAGGAGACCCCGACATGACCGACACCGCCGCCTACCCCGCACGCGTCGACTACCGCATCGATCCGACGCAGTACCGCCACTGGAAGCTCAGCGTCGAAGGCAACGTCGCGCGCCTCTCGCTGGACATCGCGGAAGACGGCGGCATTCGGCCCGGCTACAAGCTCAAGCTCAACAGCTACGACCTGGGCGTGGACATCGAGCTGAACGACGCGCTCAACCGCGTGCGCTTCGAGCATCCGCAGGTGCAGTCGGTCATCGTGACCAGCGGCAAGGACCGCATCTTCTGTTCGGGCGCCAACATCTTCATGCTGGGCGTCTCCAGCCACGCCTGGAAGGTCAACTTCTGCAAGTTCACGAACGAGACGCGCAATGGCATCGAAGACACGTCGAAGCACTCGGGGCTGAAGTTCCTGGCTGCCGTGAACGGTGCCTGCGCCGGTGGCGGCTATGAGCTGGCGCTGGCCTGCGACGAAATCCTGTTGGTGGATGACCGCTCTTCCTCCGTGTCTCTGCCCGAAGTGCCGTTGCTGGGCGTGCTGCCCGGCACCGGCGGCCTGACCCGGGTGACGGACAAGCGCCATGTGCGGCATGACCTGGCCGACATCTTCTGCACCAGCGTCGAAGGCGTGCGCGGCCAGCGTGCGGTCGAGTGGCGTCTGGTGGATGCGATTGCGAAGCCGGCGCAATTTGCGGCGGCCGCGCAGGAGCGTGCGGCACAGCTCGCATCGAAGAGCCTGCGTCCCGCGTCTGCCAAGAGCGTGAGCCTGACACGCCTCGAACGCGAAGACGGCGCCGACAGCATCCGCTACGAACACGTGACGGTGCAGATCGACCGCGCCCGCCGCACTGCCACTCTCACCGTGAAGTCGCCCACCGGAGCGCAGCCCACGGACATCGCCGGCATCGAAGCCGCAGGCGCGTCTTGGTGGCCGCTCGCCATGTGCCGCCAGTTCGACGACGCCATCCTCAACCTGCGCACCAACGAACTCGACATCGGCACGTGGCTGCTCAAGACTGAAGGCGACGCGCAGGCCGTGCTGGCCAGCGACGCAACGATGCTGGCCAACAAGGACCACTGGCTGGTGCGCGAAACCATCGGCGCGCTGCGCCGCACGCTGGCGCGGCTGGACGTTTCTTCGCGCAGCCTCTTCGCGCTGGTTGAAGCCGGCTCATGCTTCGCCGGCACGCTGGCCGAGATCGCCTTCGCCGCCGACCGCACCTACATGCTCGCGCTGCCCGACGAACCCGAGCGCACGCCGAAGCTCGCGCTCAACGAGTTCAACTTCGGTTTCTTCCCGATGGTCAATGACCAGAGCCGCCTGCAACGCCGCTTCTACGAAGAGTCGGCGCCGCTCGAAGCCGCACGTGG
The DNA here is from genome assembly GCF_030317105.1 of Variovorax brevis. Taxonomy (GTDB): domain Bacteria; phylum Pseudomonadota; class Gammaproteobacteria; order Burkholderiales; family Burkholderiaceae_C; genus Variovorax; species Variovorax brevis. The sequence continues at coordinate 689,142 of NZ_JASZYG010000002.1, read as the reverse complement.
CGCAGCCGGCAAGTCGCTGGACGCCGACGAAGCGCTGAAGCTCGGCCTGGTCACCGCCGCGCCCGACGACATCGACTGGGACGACGAAATCCGCATCGCCATCGAAGAACGCGCCGCCATGTCGCCCGACGCCCTCACCGGCCTTGAAGCCAACCTGCGCTTCGCCAGCAAGGAAAACATGGCGACCCGCATCTTCGGCCGCCTGACTGCTTGGCAGAACTGGATCTTCAACCGCCCGAACGCTGTTGGTGAAAAGGGGGCGCTCAAGGTCTATGGCACGGGCGAGAAAGCCGGCTTCGACCTGAATCGCGTCTAGTCATGTTGCTCTCCCCCAGGCATCGCGCACTTCGTGTCGCTTCGCCAACCCCCTCACCGGGGGCAACACCAGCGGCCCGGCAAAGCCGATTCCGCGGTGTTCCACGAACAATCCCGGAAATCCCTGGGTCGACAAATCAATCAGAAGAGGAAGCACGATGAGCACGATCAACTACAGCGAGAAGATCCCCAACAACGTCAACCTCGGCGAAGACCGCACCTTGCAGCGCGCGCTCGAAGGCTGGCAGCCGAACTTCATCAACTGGTGGGACGACGTGGGCCCGGACGGCTCGACGAATTACGACGTGTACTTGCGCACCGCCGTCAGCGTCGACCCGCAAGGCTGGGCGCAGTTCGGCCACGTCAAGATGCGCGACTACCGCTGGGGCATCTTCCTGAACCCGGGCGACGCGAACCGCGAGATCCACTTCGGCGACCACAAGGGCGAGAAGGCCTGGCAAGACGTGCCCGGCGAGCACCGCGCCAACCTGCGCCGCATCATCGTCACGCAGGGCGACACCGAGCCGGCCTCGGTCGAGCAGCAACGCCACTTGGGGCTGACGGCGCCGTCGATGTACGACATGCGCAACCTGTTCCAGATCAACGTGGAGGAAGGCCGCCACCTGTGGGCGATGGTCTACCTGCTGCACAAGCACTTCGGCCGCGATGGCCGGGAAGAAGCCGAAGCACTGCTGCAACGCCAGTCCGGCGACGTGGACAACCCGCGCATCCTGGGCGCCTTCAATGAGAAGACGCCTGACTGGCTCGCGTTCTTCATGTTCACCTACTTCACTGACCGCGACGGCAAGTTCCAGTTGTCGGCCTTGGCGGAGAGCGCATTCGACCCGCTGGCCCGCACGACCAAGTTCATGCTGACGGAAGAAGCGCACCACATGTTCGTCGGCGAAAGCGGCGTCTCGCGCGTGCTCTCGCGCACCGCTGCCGTGATGAACGAACTCAAGACCGATGACCCGCAGAAGGTGCGCGCAGCCGGCGCCATTGACCTCGGCACGATCCAGCGCTACCTGAATTTCCACTACAGCGTGACCATCGATCTCTTCGGCGCGGACCAGTCGAGCAACGCCGCCACCTTCTACAGCTCGGGCCTCAAGGGCCGCTACGAAGAAGGCAAGCGCACCGACGACCACGTGCTCAAGGGCCAGACCTACAAGGTGCTGGAAGTGAAGGACGGCCAACTCCTTGAAAAGGAAGTGCCGATGCTGAACGCCCTGAACGAAGTGCTGCGCGACGACTTCATCAAGGACTCGGTGGCCGGTGTCGGCCGCTGGAACAAGGTGCTGGAAAAGGCCGGCATCCCGACGCGGCTCACCGTGCCGCACAAGGCCTTCAACCGCCAGATCGGCGCGCTGGCCGGCATCAAGATGTCGCCGGATGGCCGCGTGGTGAACGAGCAGGAATGGGCTGCGAAGAAGAGCGAGTGGCTGCCGACTTCGGATGACTTCGCCTTCGTGACGTCGCTGATGGGCCGCGTGGTCGAACCCGGCAAGTTCGCAGGCTGGATCGCGCCGCCGGTGATGGGGATCAACCGGCAGCCGGTCGATTTCGAATACATCCGCTTCGGTTGATTGGAGTTACTCCTTCCCCTCCGGGGGAAGGCTGGGATGGGGGCAGCGGCGTACCCACGATCAACGTCGCTTGCCCCCACCCAACCCTCCCCCGGGAGGGGAGGGCTCAAGAAGGGCTCAAGGAGATAAAAACATGGACATGGCCGTCAACGTCGCGGTGATCAAGCAACACCTGATCGACCCCGAAATCTGCATCCGCTGCAACACCTGCGAGGCGACCTGCCCCGTCAACGCGATCACGCACGACGACCGCAACTACGTGGTACGCGCCGATGTGTGCAATGGTTGCATGGCCTGCATCTCGCCCTGCCCCACGGGCTCGATCGACAACTGGCGCACCATGCCGTCGATCAAGGCCTATTCCATCGAAGAGCAGCTGACGTGGGATGAACTGCCGCCCGAACTCACGCCCGAACAACTCGAGGCCGAAGGCGTCGGCCCTTCGCCCGAAGAAGAAGCCGGCCCGCAGGCCGCAGCCGCCGCGGCCGCCGAACAAGTGGAGCCGGAACCCGGCACGGTCGCTTTCAATTCCGCGCAATACGGCGCCACCACGCCGCCCTGGTCGGCCGCGCACGCGTACACCAATCTCTATCCGCCCAAGGCGCCGACCACCGCGACCGTCGTCGGCAACTTCAACTGCACCGAAGCTGGCTTCGAGAACCAGACGCACCACATCGTGCTCGACTTCGGCACCATGCCCTTCCCGGTGCTGGAAGGCCAGTCGATCGGCGTGATTCCGCCCGGCACGGACGCCAACGGCAAGCCGCATTTCGCACGCCAGTATTCGATCGCCAGCCCGCGCAACGGCGAGCGGCCCGGTTACAACAACATCGCGCTCACAGTGAAGCGCGTGACCTCCGACTACAACGGCAAGCCGGTGCGCGGCGTGGCGTCCAACTACGTCTGCGACCTGCAGGTGGGTGACAAGGTGCAGGTCATCGGCCCCTTTGGCGCGTCCTTCCTGATGCCCAACCACCCGAAGTCGCACATCGTGATGATCTGCACCGGCACCGGCAGCGCGCCGATGCGCGCGATGACTGAATGGCGGCGCCGGCTACGCAAGAGCGGCAAGTTCGAAGGCGGCAAGCTGATGCTGTTTTTCGGCGCCCGCACGCAGCAGGAACTGCCCTATTTCGGCCCGCTGCAGAACCTGCCCAAGGACTTCATCGACATCAACTTCGCCTTTTCGCGCAACGTGGGCCAGCCCAAGCGCTACGTGCAGGACCTGATGCGCGAGCGCGCCGCCGACCTGGCCGAACTGCTCAAGGACGGGCAGACGCACTTCTACGTCTGCGGGCTCAAGAGCATGGAAGAAGGCGTCGTGCTCGCGCTGCGCGACGTCGCCACGGAAGCCGGACTGGACTGGGACACGGTGGGCGCGGGCCTCAAGCGCGAGGGCCGCCTGCACCTCGAAACCTATTGACCGCCGCCGCATGAAATTCGCGGAGTTTCATGTCGGGCAGATCATCGAAGCAGGCCCTCGCGAGGTCAGTCAGCAAGAGATCCTCGCCTTTGCGAAAGACTACGACCCGCAGTGGTTCCACACCGATCCCGAGGCCGCGGCGCAAGGCCTGTTCGGCGGCCTCATCGCCAGCGGCTGGCAGACCTGCGGCATCGCAATGCGGCTCGTGGCCGACAAGGCTCTTGCCGACTCCGAATCCTTTGCGTCGCCGGGCCTGCAATACCTGAAGTGGCCCAACCCGGTGCGTCCCGGCGATTCACTTCGACTGCGCGCGGAAGTCATCGCCGTGCGCCGCTCCGCGAGCAAGCGCACGCTGGGCATCCTTGAATGGCGCTGGCTGCTTTTCAACCAGAACGATGCGATGGTGCTGGACTTGGTCGCGACCAGTCTCTTTCGCCTGGAAGACGACTGAATTCCGCGCAGCTCAGCCGGCGTCCGCCGCTTCGTGCTGATACGGCGGCAGCCTGGCGCCGCAGTCGCTGCAAAACAAGGCCCGCGAAGAATGCCCTTCGCTCAGGCACTCATGGCAGGTGCGGGTCGTGGACTCCCGCTGCTTCTGCGCGGTGAATTCCGCACTGACGATGCCGGTCGGCACGGCGAGCGTGCCCCAGCCCAGCAGCATCATGGCCGAGGCAATCACCCGCCCGAGCACGGTATGCGGCGTGATGTCGCCGAAGCCCACCGTGGTCATGGTCGTGATGGCCCAATAGATGCCAACCGGAATGCTCGTGTAGCCGTTCTCCGGCCCTTCGACCACGTACATCAGCGTGCCCATGACCACCACGACCAGTGCCACGAAGGTCACGAACACCAGAATCTTGCGCCGCGACGCGTAGAGCGCCTGCCCCAATGCGCCGAACTCGGTCACGTACTCGCTGAGCTTGAAGATCCGGAACACCCGCAAGAGGCGCAGCACCCGCACATCGATGAGCGCCGACATCCCCGGAACCAGAATGGCCAGGTAGCTCGGCAGCACGGCCAGCAGGTCGATGATGCCGTAGCCGCTCAGCGCATAGCGAAGGGGCTTGCGCACACACGAGAGCCTTGCGATGTACTCGGCCGTGAAAGCGAGCGTGAAGATCCATTCCAGCACCCTGAAGACGGAGTCGTATTTCGCATCGACGGAAGGCAGGCTGTCCATGACCACGACGGCCACGCTGGCCAGGATGAACACGAGCAGCGCGACGTCGAAAAGTCGGCCCGCCCGCGTGTCCGCTTCGAAGATGATGGTGTACAGGCGCAGCCGCCAGCCCGCGTCGGGACGACCCAGGCGTTCCTGGTCCCTGGCTTGCGGGCTTGGGTTCGCGGGCATGGGCGGCATGGTATTGCGCGACACTGGTGCCGCACAAGAAAAGAAAATGAGAAGGAAGCCATCATGAGCCATACCGAACACCAGCGCTGCTTTTGGGCCGGCAGCGACCTGATGATGATTGCCTACCACGACGAAGAATGGGGTGTGCCCGAGTACGACTCGCGCGCGCTGTGGGAAAAGCTGATGCTCGACGGCTTCCAGGCCGGGCTGTCGTGGAGCACCATCCTGCGCAAGCGCGACGCCTTCCGGGAAGCCTTTGAGGGTTTCGACCCCGTCAAGGTGGCGCGCTTCGGCGAGAAGGACGTTCTTCGCCTGCTCGACAACCCCGGCATCGTCCGCTCGCGCGCCAAGATCCAGTCCACCATTCAGGGCGCACGCATCTATTGCGAGATGGCCGATCGCGGTGAAGACTTCAGCGACTTCTGCTGGTCGTTCACCGACGGAAAGGTCATCACCGGAGACGGCGACGGCTTCGTCGCCTCATCGCCTTTGTCCGAGCAAATCTCGAAGGAACTGAAGCGCCGCGGCTTCAAGTTCGTCGGGCCGGTGATCGTCTATGCGTGGATGCAGGCGGTGGGCATCGTCAACGACCACAGCCTCGAATGCTTCCGCCGCGAACAGGTCAAAGGGCGCGGTAAGCGTGCGTCCAGAAGTCGGTGAACACGGCCGGCGGCGCGGGCGAATCCATGAGCCGTTGCGTGAGCAGGATGCCGATGAAATCATTCGCCGGATCGGACCAGGCCGAGGTGTCGAACCCGCCGTCCCAGCCGAAGCGGCCGGGCACCGTCCACGGCAGCGACTGACGGATGTTGACGCCCATTCCGAGGCCCCAACTGCTGTGATCGCCGAAGAAGATCTCTGTGCCTTGCCGCTGCACGGGTGTGAGCTGGTCGCGCGTCATCGCTTCGACCGACGCTTCTGACAAGAGTCGCACGCCCTTGTGCATGCCTTTGTCCAGCATCATCCTGCTGAAGGCGAAGTAGTCGTCAACGGTCGACACCAGCCCGCCTGCACCCGATTCGAAGGCAGGTGGTCGGCTGTAGTCGCTGGCGGCCGATGCGTTGTCGAACACTTCCAGCTTCTGGCTCGCGTGGTTGAAGGCATAGCAGCCGGGCAGCCGATCGAGACTGGACGCGGGCACGCTGAACGCCGTGTCTTTCATGCCGAGCGGACCGAACATCCTCTCGCGCAGGAAGTCCCCGAAGGATTGCCCGGCCACGCGCGCGATCAGCACGCCGAGCACGTCGCCACCTGTGTTGTAGGCCCAGCGCTCGCCGGGCTGGTACATCAGCGGCAAATCGCCCAGCCTGCGCATCCATTCATCCGTTGCGGGCGTCAGCGCCGGCTGCGGTGGGCCATCACCACCCAGATGCCCTTCTGCAATCGGTTGCTGAATGGGGTGAGTGCCCGGCATGGCCATGACGCTGCCGAAGCCGAAGCAGTAGGTCAGCACGTCACGAACGGAGATCGCGCGCTTTGCAGCCACGGTGTCGTCGAGCGGCGATTCGATGCTGCGCAGCACCTTGCGATTCGCCAGCTCCGGCAACCACGGTTCGATGGCATCTTCGAGGCGGAGCTTACCGTCGTCGACCAGCATCATTGCGGCAGCCGCGGCGATGGGCTTGGTGATCGATGCGACGCGGAAGATGGTGTCGCGGCGTATCGGCGCCTTGCCATCGATCGTCAGGGTGCCGACGGCATTGACATGCACGTCATCGCCGCGCGCGACAAGCGTCACGATGCCGGGGATGTCGCCGCGTTCGACATGCTGGCGCATCGCATCGTGCAGTTGCGCGACGCGCGACGCATTGAGGGGTTGCTTGCTCGGCATGAGGCCTCCAGAGCGGATCATTCTTTCGCGCCAAGGCGGTTCGCGCAAGAAAAAGACCGCAGCCCCGGCACCGGGACTGCGGCCGCCTGAAAGCGATTCGCGCGCTTCAGTTCACCAGGCCGATCTGCATGTAGCCGGCAAAAGCACCCGCGCCCGCCACAGCGACCAGTTTCTTGTTTCGCACGACCCAATAGCCGCCGGTGCCTGCGTCGGGAATTGCCAGGCCCAGCTTGATATCGCCAATGCCCGGAAATTTCAGCGGGAGGCTTTGTGAGCCATTGCTGCCGTCGGGGCGCACGAAGTTCGTCACATAGCTTGATGCGTCGATGTTCAAGCTTCCCCAGGCGCCATTGCTGTCGGCGCCCTGCGCCGTCGATGCCGGCCACGCTGCCGAATGCACGACCCCGATCCGGAACACCGTCTCACCGGGCGATCCGCCTGCAGGCATGCCACCGGCCAACAGGTACACCTTTTCACCACCCACCATGGCGATGGCGAACTGGCCGGTGTCTGCAGCATTGGCCGAGTTGGTGATGCGCCATTCGTTCGCTGTCGTGCCCGGCGTGATGTTGTACGTCGTCAACGAGGACGTACAACTCGTGATGGCCGTCACCGCCACATCGTTGCAGTACTGCATTTGGGTGCCGCCCGTCGTCACCAAAACCTGGCGAATGTTCTGACCGTTGGTTCCCCCTGGCACGAGATTGCCGCCGACGCGGTCGTATGTGCCGGCCAATCCGGCTTGCGACGTCACGAATGAATTCGACGCAACAAAAGGCTGAACCGCAAACGCCGTGGTGCTGCCTGCCTGGTTGAAAGGAAACGCCCCGACCACCGCGTTGTCCGTCATGCGAAAGCGCGCTGTATTGGTCGGGGCGGTGACGCGCGAGCTGTTGAAGATGTACCCGGTGCCGTCCGCCGCGAAGGTGCCGCCTGCCGAAACACCGGCCGCATCCGTCATCGTGTAGCGCATGGTGTCGAAATTGAGGTCCAGCGTCTGCTTGCTCCCATTGGCTGCATAGACGCGGTAGGTGCCATTGCGCGCATCGCTGTGGCCGCCACCACCGCCACCACCGCTACCTCCTCCACCGCCACACCCCGCAAGACTGCCTGCCATGATCGCCGCGCAGGCGAAAGCGCTCCAAAACCTCATGCTTGTTCTCCCTGACTGTTCTCGTTATGCCGACTTGATCGGGATGACAAGGCCCGACCCGGGAAAGCGTAGCACTTGAAAAGACCGGATTTCTTCTGCCTGGAGCGTCCTCAAGAAGAAAATCGCAACCTTTGGTTCGGGACGGAGCCAGCCGGGGCGAGGTCCGTCCGAAAGACTTGGGCGAACCCTTCAGCGAACCACTGAAAGGATCACTCATTCGCACTGCGCGCGCGCAGCCTGTCGAACAGCACCGCCACGATGATGAAGCTGCCGACGAAGGTGCCCTGCCAGAAGGTGCTGATGCCCAGCAGGATCAGGCTGTTGCGGATCACCTCGATCAACGCCGCGCCCACCACCGCGCCAAAGGCCGTGCCGATGCCGCCCGCGAGGTTGGTGCCGCCGATCACGGATGCCGCAATCACCGACAGCTCCATGCCCTGCCCCAGGCTCGTCGTCACCGTGCCGAGCCAGCCGACTTCGAGCACGCCCGCGATGCCCGCGCAGAACGCGCAGAACATGTAGACGCTGACCTTCACGAGCTTTACCGGCACGCCCGTCATCGTCGCCGCACGCTCGTTGCCACCGATGGCGTACAGGTGCCGCCCCCACCGCGTCCAGCGAAACAGAAAGCTCGCCACCACCAGCAGCACGATCAAGAAGAGCACCGGACTGGGAACGCGAATGGGATCGACAAAAGGCAGCGCCACATTGACGAATCCCCCACCCAGCGCCAGCAGCTGCGGCTGGTCCGGCCCGAACTCATAGACCATGCGGTTGTTGGACAGCACCATCGCCAAGCTTCGCACGATGGACAGCATCCCCAGCGTGACCACGAAGGGCGGCACGCCGATGTACGCGATCATGAATCCGTTGAGTGCGCCGACCAGCAGCGACGCACCCAGCGCCAGCGGAATCGCCACCCAGATCGACGTGCCCGCATGCATCGTCATGCCCACCACCATGCCGGACAGCACGAGCACCGCCCCCACCGACAGATCGATGCCACCCGTGACGATCACCGCCGTCATGCCAATCGCGATGATCGCGACGAAGGCAAAGTTGCGCGTCACGTTGAAGAGGTTCTGCTGCGTCGCGAACACGTCGCTCGCAAAGGTGAGCACCACAAATGCGACGATCGCAGCCACCGAGACCCAGAAGGTCTGCTGGCTGACGACCCACGAGAGCCAGCTGCCATGCGCACTGCTGTCGATCGATTCCTCAAGCGTCGTCACGGCCATGTCGTCTTGCCTCGCTTCATGCGGTCTCGATGGCGCCGGTGATGAGGCCCGTGACCTCTTCCGGCGAGCTTTGCGCGATCGGCTTGTCAGCCACCTTCACGCCGCGCCGAAGCACGACGATGCGGTCCGCCACCGCGAACACGTCCGGCATGCGATGGCTGATGAGCACCACCGCGATGCCGTGCTCGCGCAGGCGACGAATGAGGTTGAGCACCTCGGCGATCTGGCGCACGCTGATGGCGGCGGTGGGCTCGTCCATCAGCACGATCTTCGGATCCGCCAGCCGAGTCCGCGCGATGGCGACGGCCTGACGCTGGCCGCCGGACATGCGGCGTACCAGGTCGCGCGGCCGCGTCTCCGACTTCAACTCAGCAAACAGTTCGCCCGCGCGCCTGAACATCGCGCGGTAGTTCAGCACCTTGAAGGGGCCGACGCCGCGCGTGAGTTCGCGCCCGAGATAGACGTTCTCGGCCGCCGTCAGGTTGTCGCACAGCGCGAGGTCTTGATAGACGATCTCGATGCCCTCGCCGCGTGCGTCGGCGGGCTTGTGAAAGGCCACCTTGCGCCCCTCCATCAACACCGCGCCGTCGCTTGGCGGGTAGTTGCCCGCGACGATCTTCACCAGCGTGGACTTGCCCGCGCCGTTGTCGCCCATCAAGCCGACGACCTCGCCGGGCTCGATGGCCAGCGAGACGTCGATGAGCGCCTGGATGGCGCCAAAGTGCTTGGAGACTCCGGCGAGCTCCAGGACAGCCATGCCGCTTACTTCGCCGGGCACTTGTCCAGGTTAGTCGGCACGCATTCGTCCAGCCCCGTGTAAAGCGGGTCTGCCACCTTCTTGCCACCGATCAGGTCGATGAGCACGGCCGGGGCGCGATGGCCCATTTCAAAGGGTCGCTGTCCGACCTGCACGTGGCTGCGACCATTCTTCAGCGCGTCGAGTTGTGGCGGCAGCGTGTCGCCGGCGATGATGAGCAGTTCCTTGGACGCCAGCTTCGGCTTCACCTGGTCCGTCACCTGCGCGTAGGCCGAGGGGCCAAACTGCGCCCAGCCGCCCACCAGGATGAAGGCGTTGAGCTTCGGGTTCTTGGTGAACACGTCGGACATCTGCTGGTTCGCCAGGTCGATCTGGTCGTTGGTGAACAGCGGGCAGCCGGCGATCTCGGTCCATCCGCCCTCGCCCTTCAGGCGGTCGATGCCCTTCTTGCCGCTGACGGTGTCGCGAAAGCCCGCTGCGCGCTGGTTGATGTTGTCGGCCGCCACGTTGCCCAGCTGCATGCACACCGTGCCGCCCTTGGGATTGAGCTGCTTCAGGTGCTTGGCCATGAGCACGCCCATGTCGTAGTTGTTGGTGCCCAGGTAAGTCTTGCGCAAGCCGTGGTCGGCAGCCGCCAGGTCGGCGTCGATCGTCATGATCGGCATCTTGGGCGCCTTGGCCTTGAGCATGGTGGCCATGGCCGGCGCGTTCGACGGCGAGATGGCGATGCCCGCCACGCCCTTGTTGATGAGGTCTTCGACGATCTGCACTTCGCCGGCTTCATCGGCGCTGGACGCCGGGCCGGTGTAGAGGCAGGTGTATTCGGACGTCGGATTTTCCTTGTTCCACAGCGCGCAGCCGTCGCCGAGCACCGTGAAGAAGGGGTTGTCCAGCCCCTTCACGACCACCGCCAGCGTTTTCTTCTGGGCCATCGCCGGTGTGGCGGCGAGCAGCGCGGCCAAGGCCGCGCCCACGAACACAAGAACTGACTTCTTCATTGCGTCTCCTTCATTTTCTGGATGGGCACTGACAAGTTCTCTTGCACCGCCACGGTGAGCCGCGGTTCTCCTGCGCGCTGCCTGCGACCCAAGAGAAGGCGGACTATAGGACTCGCACCGGAGCGTGTCGAGCGTGAAGACCCGCGCTTTTCAGCGCGATGGGGCCAGCAACGATTCGCGGCTCTCTCAGTTGCCCGCAGCCGCCGACAGCCGCGACGCGAGTCCGCCCACCCGGTCGACACGCCTGGCAATAGCTGCCTGCATCACCTCGGGCGCAGCCACCAGCGTGAACCAGTGGCGGGCCCGCGTGATGCCGGTGTAGACCAGTTCACGCGTGACGACGGGGCTCGCCCGTTCGGGCAAGAGCAGCGCAGCGTGCGTGAACTCCGAACCTTGCGACTTGTGCACCGTCATGGCGAAGACCGTTTCCACCGCGCGCAACCGGCTCGGCAGCACCCAATGGATGCCACCCTGGCCGTCGCCGCTGGCAAAGGCCACCCGCAGCGTCCAGCGCGGTCGGGCCTCGCCGGGCACGACCATGGGAATGGCCAGCGTGATGCCCACGTCGCCGTTCATCAGGCCCAAGCCGTAGTCGTTGCGCGTGACCAGCACCGGCCGGCCGGCGTACCAGCCGCCCTGCTCGGCCTCCAGCAAGCCTTGCGCGCGCAGCAGGTCCGCAATGCGCTCGTTCAGTCCCTCCACGCCCTGCGGCCCGCTGCGCAAGGCGCACAGCAACTGGAACTGGCCGTAGGCGTTGAGCACATCCAGCGCCCATGCGTCGAACGCGTGCTGCGGCGCGTCGATGGCGGGCTTGTTCTCGCGCATCAGCGTGAGGTAGTGGCGATAGCCCACCGGCGGTGCCAGACGCTCGCCGCGTTCGCTGCGCCCCTGGCCGCGGCCGGCAAAACCATCGGGCGCACCATCGACCGCGAGGCGCCGCAAGGTCGCATCGTCGGCCGGCCATTGATGGGCGATGTCTGCATGCCGGTGCTCAAAGGCGCGTTGCACCGCCACCCCATCGCCCGCATTGACGGCCTCCGCCAGCTTGCCGATGCCGCTCGATGCGCTGAAACGGTGGCTCACGCGCAGCTTGACCACGGCCTGGTCCAGCGGACGGCCCTTCGCATCGCACAGTGCCGCTTCGAACATCTCGCCGGTGGTGGCCTGCAGCCACGCGGCCGTTTCGACGTTGTAGTGGCCCGCATCGGCACGCGCACACAGGTCGCCGAGCACGGCGCCCGCCTCGACCGAGGCGAGCTGGTCCTTGTCGCCCAGCAGGATGAGGCTGGCCTGCGGCGGCAACGCGGCAAAGACGGACGCCATCATTTCGAGGTCAAGCATCGACGCCTCGTCCAGCACCAGCAGGTCCAGCGGCAGCGGGTTGTGCGCGTTGTGCCGGAAGTGGCGCGTGTCGGGGCGGCTGCCCAGCAGGCGATGCACGGTCGTCACCCCGGTCGGGATCGCGGCGCGCACGGCCTCGGGGTCGGCCAACCCTTCCAGGGGCAAGCGCGCCACTGCTCCGGCAATGGATTCGTTCAGGCGCGCTGCGGCCTTGCCAGTGGGCGCCGCCAGGCGAATGCGCAGCCGGGCGCCGCCCTGCGACAGCGCAAGGTGCTGCAGCACTGCGAGCAGGCGCACCACCGTCGTCGTCTTGCCGGTGCCCGGGCCGCCGGTGATGATGCCAAAGCGCTGCCGCACGGCGACTGCGCAGGCCACCTTCTGCCAGTCGGTCAGCGCGCCGTCGCGGGGCGGAAACAGGATGTCCAGGGCGGCCGCAAGTGGGGCCTGCATTTCGGGCGCTGCGGCGGGCGTGGGCATCGCCACGCGGCGGGCAATGGCCTGGCTCACCGACTGTTCGTACTGCCAGTAGCGACGCAGGTACAGGCGATCGCCCGCGTGCACGAGCGGCGTCGCGCCCGGACCGCTGCCCACCAGCGCGGGATGCTTGAGCGCCTTGTTCCACCGCGCCAGGCTCACGCCCGCGAGCAAGGCCGAGGGCAAGGTTGGCGGGGCCGTGCCCTGTGTCGATGGGTTCGCGCCTTCGGGCGGCATGGACAGGGCTCCCCCTGCATCGGTCAGCGCGGCCTGCAGGTCGAGGCAGGCATGGCCGCGGCCGAGCTGATGACTGGCGAGCGCGGCACCCAGGATCAGCAAGGGATCGGCGTCGGGTGCGCGCTGCGCCAGGAAGGTGGCGAAGCTGCGGTCCAATCCGCGCAGCCAGCCTTGCTCGACCCAGCGATCCAGGTCCGCGAACAACGCGGCGTGGCGGGCCGGCAGAGCGCCAAGAAAGACGGCGCTTGTCATGCCGCCACCCCGCGATTGGTTGCTGTTGCCACAGTGGCGCTGAACAGCGCGTCCAGCGACTCGATCAAGGCCTTGGGCGGCCGCTCGCAATGCAAGCCCTGGCCGGGCGCCGCGTGGCCGCGAAGAAAGAGGTAGACCGCGCCCCCGATGTGGCGCTCGTAGTCGTAGTCCGGCAGGCGCGAGCGCAACAGTCGATGCAACGCAAAGACATAAAGGACGTACTGCAACTCGTAGCGATGGTGGAGCACCGCGTCGCGCATCGCCGCAACGGTGTAGTCGGCGTCGCGCGGGCCCAGCCAGTTGGACTTGTAGTCGGCCACGTAGTAGCGGCCTTCGTGCTCGAACACCAGATCGATGAAACCCTTGAGCATGCCGTTGACCTGCTGCGGCTGCAGCGCCGGTCGCGGCACGCCGCCCAGCGTGTGGCGGGTAACGAGCGCGTCCAGCGCCAGCGTGTCGACGTTCTGTGCAGCGAGCCAGAACTCCATTTCGATCTGGACGTGGCGCAGGGACGACGGCGAGACCGCGACCGGCTCTTTCCCGTGGAGCGCATCAAGTTGGAGGGGCGTCGATAGCCACGACTGCATCCACGTGCGCAGCGGCTCGATCCAGTTGCTCCAGCCGTTGAGGTTGCAGCGCCGCGCAATGAGGTCGGCGAGATCGGCCTGCGCTTCCGCGTCGCTGTGCAGGCGCGCAAATCCCTTGCGGCCGGCCCACTCCAGCAGTCCATGCAGGAAGCTGCCGGGCGCCGCGCCGCGAGGGAATCCATGCAATCCACCGCCCTCGTCGACGGCGACCGGCGATGCGTCTTGCTCCACTGCGCCAGCAGCGGCACGGCTTTCCGCATAGATGTCCTCGGCGGCGGTGGCGGGGCTGGGCTGCATCGCCACCGGGACCGGGGCTTCGTCACCGGCCAGGGCGATGTCGTCACGCCTCAAGGCCGAGTAGCTGGCAATCCACCAGTTTTCGCGCGGGCCGGTGGGCAGGGGTGGTTCGGGCGCAGGCTCAAGTTCCGGATCGCGCGGCTGGTAGCGCGCGTCCCGGGCCTCGGGCGCCGGCTGTACGGCGATGGCATCGTGGCTCCGCGCCATTGCTTCGAGGGCATCGTTCAACGCCGACGGCGACAATGCCTCGCCACCGCTCAGCAGATAGCCAATCGCGCTGTCCTGGACGGCGGCCAATGGCGCCACGCCCATCCAGGTGGCATAGCGGGCGCGCGTCAGCGCCACATAGAGCTTGCGCAAATCTTCGCCGAGCCTTTCGCGGTCCACGCGTTCCACGGCCTCGTCGTCGGCGCTCAGGGCGACGATGAGACGGCCGCTGTCATCATGCCACTTGAATGGCGGGTCGTCGCCCCTGGCGGGGCGGAATGCGCTTGCGAAGGGCAGGAAGACCAGCGGGTACTCCAGGCCTTTGGACTTGTGCACCGTGACCACCTTGACCAGGTCGGCGTCGCTTTCCAGCCGAAGCTTGCGCGCGTCGTTTTCGCTTTCGCTGTCGCTGCGTTGTTCGGCCAGCCAGCGGATGAGCCCATGCTCGCCTTCCACCTGCACGCTGGCCTGCTGCAACAGTTCCGCCAGATGCAGCAGGTCGGTCAGCTTGCGCTCGCCGCCCGTTTCGGCCAGCAGGCGTTGCGGCACGTCGAAGTCCTGCAACAGGTGGCGCAGCATCGGCAGCACGCCCTGGCGCCGCCACGTTTGCCGGTAGCGCCGGAACTGCAGCACACGCGCTTCCCACGCGAGTTCGTCGTGATTGAGTCGGTCGAGTTCGGGCCAGTCGAGTGCAAGCACGGCCGTGGACAAGGCCGCGCGCAAGGGACGATCGTCATCGGGCTCGGCGCAGGCCAGCAGCAGGCGTTGCAGGTCGGCCGCCACCGGACTCTGGAACACGAACTCCCTGTCGGAAAGGTACACGCTGCGCACGTTCCGTTCGGTCAAGGCCTGGCGCACGATGGCGGCCTCGCGGCCGCTGTTGACCAGCACGGCAATGTCGCCTGGCTTGACCGGGCGCAAGGCGTGGCCGTCGCCCGCGAATCCCGCCCTGCCCGCCTGTGCTTCGGCCAGGAGTCGCACGATTTCGGTGGCGCAGGCGGCGGACATCAAGACCTGCGCCTCGCCCGAGCCGATGGGTTGGTCGGTCGCCACGGTCCAGCAGGTCAGCGCGGGCGCAGGCGCATCGCCATCCACCCAGCGCTCATCGCGGCCCTTCGCATCCACGGCGATGAACGGCAAAGGATTGTCGCTCGGGCTGCGAAACAGGAAGGCGCCCTGCCCGGCATCGCGCTCTTCCGCCTGCATGAAGACGCGGTTCACCGCGCCCACCATCGCGCCGGTCGAGCGAAAGTTCATGCCCAGCGTCGCGTGACGGTCCGCCGTATCGCGGCGCGCCCCCAGGTAGGTGTAGATGTCCGCGCCACGGAATGCGTAGATCGCCTGTTTCGGATCGCCGATCAGCACCAGCGCCGTGTCTTGCGCGTTCGCCGCCACGTTGTAGACGGCATTGAAGATGCGGTACTGCAAAGGGTCGGTGTCCTGGAACTCATCGATCAGCGCCACGGGAAACTGCGTGCGGATGAGTTCGGCCAGGCGCCGGCCGTTCGGGCCCTGCAGCGCGGCGTCCAGGCGCGTGAGCAGTTCGTCGAAGCCCATCTGCGCCCGCCGCGCCTGCTCCGTGGCCAGGCGTGCCGCGGCCCAGTGCACGGCGTGGCGCAGCACGTCGTCGTGCGCGTCGGGCAAGGCGGCCAGGCGTGCGCGCAGGGTCTGCATGTCGTCGAATGCCGGATGGTCGGGTGCGGGCACGCCTTTGTTGAAGGCCTCCGCCATGCCTTCTGGCGTCAGGCGTGTCCAGGCCTTGCTGCCCTTGTCCAGCGGCGGCTGTTGCGCATCGCTCGAGGCCCACAGCCGCAAGGCGTCGAGCCAAGGCTGGTAGTGGCGGGTCTGCAGCTTTCGGCCATCCACTTGCTTGCCCGCAACGGCCTTGTCGAGGAGCGCCTGCAGTTCTTCAATCCAGGCGGCCCAGGGTGCCTTGATCTGCGCCAGCTCCCGCTCGGCCTGCTCGCGGGCGGCGCGCAGCGCAATGGCGGGGGGCGTTCCCGGCGCCATCGAATGAGTCAGGCCCAGCAACTTGTTCGCCGATTCCAGCAAGGCGGCAGGCGTCGCCCACCACTCGTGCACCTGTCTGGCCTCGTCGAGCGACAAGGGCGTGAAGAAGCTGCGCCAATAGTCGCGCAGCACTTCCGCGCGCAGCTCCGCCTGGTCGGCTTCGAGCGTCTGCGTGAACAGGGCGCCGCTGTCGAAGGCGTGCTCGCGCAGCATGCGGTTGCACCAGCCGTGGATCGTTGAAACGGCGGCTTCGTCCATCCACTCCGCGGCCAGTCGCAGTGCACGCGCGCAGGCGAGCCATTCGGTTGCGGGATAGCTGTCGCGCAGGTCGTGGAGCAGGTCCTGTCCTGGCGCCTTCGGCTGCACGTTGTCCGCATCGACGGCAAAGGCTTCCGCCGCTTCGGCCAGGCGCGCACGGATTCGATCCCGCAGTTCCTTGGTGGCCGCCTCGGTGAAGGTGACGACCAGGATCTCGGGCGGCGTGAGTGCGCGCGAAAACGCTGCGGGTCCGCCGTGCCCCAGCACAAGCCGCAGATACAGCGCAGCAATGGTGAAAGTCTTGCCGGTGCCGGCACTGGCCTCGATCAGGCGGCTGCCGCGCAGCGGGAAGCTGAGCGGCTGCAGCACGGGTGGTGTCTTTGCGCTGCTCACGCATTTTCCTTTCCGGCGCGCGCACCTTTGGTGGACGTGCCAACCGCATCGCTCAGGGGCTTGAGCAAGGCCAGGGTCCAGTGGGCCAACGCGCCGTCAGACCACAGCGCGGAAAAGTCCGGGAAGGCACGCCGCAGATAGTCGCTGCCACGCGATTCCGCAAATGAAAACTTCGAGTCGTCGTCATAGCACTTGCGCGCCGCCTCATAGGCGTCAGATTGCAGCAGGTTGTCATGCGTGCCGCCGCGGTCGAGCCAGGACAGGCCTGTTCGCAGGGCCAGCGCAAGAGGCTCGCACTGGCCTTGCTGCCACGCGTCGAGCAGCACCAACCAGTACACGCGTGCCGCTTGCGCGTCCAGCGGCAACAGCGTCACGCTGCCGACCTTGCTGATGATGCGGGTGGTCATCGATTCGCCAGCCAGGTGCGCCGCGACGTGCGCGATCCAGAAGGGCACGAGCTTGTCACGGCGATAGCGGTCGTCCTTGACCAGGCTGCCGCTGTGGAGCACGAGCCGGCATCGGTCACCATTCGCGTTCGTGCGCAGGTTGCCGAGCCAGTCGACCAGTCGCAGCGATTCGTCTTCCACGCCATCGGGCAGGTAGTCCAGCGCTTCGTCGGGCAGTTCGTCCGGCCAATCGGCCTGCGCCGCCGCGTATTCGACGAACATCTTTTCCATGGGCTCGGCGAGCACCTCCTGCTGCAAGGCACCGAAAGGGCCGGGCGACAACTCGCCGCGACCCGCGATGCGTTCGAGCTGGCTCTCCATCACTTGCTGGCGCGACGCGCCCGCTTCCAGCGCCGTTCGCTGCACCTGGATCAATTCGTCCTGCAGGCGCCAGTTTTCCAGCGCGTTGAGGTCGAAGGGCTCCTGGTCTTCGCTCACACGGTCTTCCGTCTCGAGGTAAACGCCCAGGCGAAGGCGGAAGAAGCTGCGCGCAGGCTCCTTGAGGAAATCCGAGAGCACGCGCAAGGTCAACGGGCCTTCGAAGGGTCGCGGCGGCAGCACCTCGCGGGCAAGCGATTCGCCTGCCGGCATCGACGGCGCCTTGGCGCGCCAGGCACTGGCGTAGCTGAACAGGCGCTCGTCATCGCCCCGTGTGAAGTACGCCGGATGGAAGGGTTGCAGGCGATGCTCCACCGTCAAGGCATGGAGCAGGCGCTGGCCAGCCTTGTCCTGTGGCAAGTCCTCGTCGCCCTGAAGGCGCCAGCCCGCAGCAAGGTGGTCGCGCAGTTGCGCCACCAGCACCGAGGGCGGACGCTCCGAATGGTCGAGGATGCTGCGACCGACCCAGCTGATGTGCAGCTTCCCCCGCGCCGACAGCAGCGCTTCGAGAAAGAGGTAGCGGTCGTCCTCGCGTCGCGAGCGGTCGCCGGGGCGGTAGTCGTGGCCCATGAGGTCGAAGTCCATGGGCACGCGGCTGCGCGGATAGTCGCCGTCGTTCATGCCGAGCAGCGCCACGACGCGGAAAGGAATCGCGCGCATCGGCATCAGCGTGGCGAAGGTCACGGCGCCGGCGAAGAAGGGCTGGTTGAGCGTGGGCTGGTCGAGCTGCGCGAGCCAGTGTTCGCGCACCACCGACAGGGGCAAGGCTTCGTCGAGCCCCGCGTTGGCGCAGGCGTCCACCCAGTTCTGCAAGTGGGCTGCGAGCTTTTGCACGGTGAAGCCGTCGGCGCTTTCGTCGCTTGCGAAAAAATCAGCCAGTAGCGCGCGCAGGCGTTCGCCCCACACTTGCGGTGCGGCCGGGGTCGCCAGGGTGCGCCAGTGGGTTTCGAGGGTGGAAAGCAGTTGCGCCAACGGGCCGAGCAGCGCGGCGTCCAGCCCGCCCACTTCGTCCAGCGGCTCCACGCCCGCCCAAGCCTCGCTCGCGCCGACGGCATAGCCCAGCAGCATGCGCTGCAGGCCGAAGTCCCAGCTGTTCTGCGCCAGCGCTTCGGGCAGGTCGAGCGTCTGGCGTTGTTCGGCGTGCAGGCCCCAGCGAATCCGGGCCGCCGAGATCCAGCGGTGCAGCAGCGGCAGATCGCTTTCCTCGATGTCGAAGCGCGCCCGCACCGCAGGCACTTCCAGCAGGTCCAGCACGTCGCTCACGGCCACGCGCGATTGCGGCAAGGCCAGCAGTCTTTCGAGCGCGCCGAGCATTGGGTCGTGATGGCGCTGGCCCTGATCGGCCAGCGTATAGGGAATGTGCCGCGCGTCGTCCGGCGAGAGAAGGCCGAACACGGCCTGGATGTGCGGCGCGTAGGCGGCGACGTCCGGCACCATCACGATCACGTCGCGTGGGCGCAGGGTGCTATCGGCGGCGAACGCGGCCAGCAACTGGTCGTGCAACACCTCGACCTCGCGCTGCGGGCCGTGGGTGATGTGGAACGCGATCGATGGGTCGGCGCGCGCATCAAGTGCGGGCCAGGTGCCGCGCGTCTCGGTCAAGGGTCGCAGGTCGCGAATGTCGTCCTGCAGTTGGCGCAGCAAGGTGTCACGCGGGTTGGCATCGAAGTGGGCGATGCGCTGGCCGATGGCGTCGAAGCGCTGCGCATAGGCTTCCTGCTCGTCGTGCTCATCGAGCAGACGGATGAAGTCGCGGCCCTGCTTGCCCCAGGCGGCGAGCAATGGTTGCGCGTGAAGGTGCATCGCCTCATCGGCGATGGGGCCTTCGCTGCCGGGGCGGCGGCGCTGGCGCAATCGTTCGGCACGCAGCAAGTCCTTGTCGGCCACGATGTGCGACCAGTCGTGCTCGCAGGGGTTGTGCACGCACATGAGCACCTGTACCCAGCGTGCCAGCGCGGCCAGCACTTCCAGCGACTGCTGCGGCAGTGAGGAAATGCCGAACACCACCAGGCGCCGCGGCAACTCGGGCGGCCGATCACCTTGCCACGACTGGGCCTTGGCCAGGAAGCGCTGATGCACTGCCGCGCGACTGCCATGCGCGCCTGCCTCACCCACGTCGTCGAGCAGCGCGCGCCAGAGCCTGGGTTGCCAGCGCAATTCGTCGGGCACTGGCTGGCGCCCGCCGCGGCTGGTCACGATCTCGTCGTGGCCAGCCGCCCAATCGGCGAGCCAGTCGGCGCGATAGACCTGGTACTGGTCGAAGAGATCGGCCAGCCGCCCCGCCAGTTGGTGGCGCTTGCGCATGTCCGAGTCGTCCAGCAGGAAGCGCGCGAGCGGCGCAAACACGTCTTCGCGCAGCAAAGCGGGCAGCAAGCGCATCAGCCGCCAGACCAGCAACGCCTTGTCGAAAGGCGATGCCGCCGGCACGGCTTGCGCGCCCAGTACCGCACGGTAGGCCTGCCAGATGAAGCTGGAAGGCAGCTCGGTCTTGATGGCGGCCGCGATGCCGACGCCGCCCTGCGACGCATCGCTGGCCAGCGAGAGCTTGAGCCACTGCGCGACGCCATTGCTCTGCACCAGCACGCATTCGTCTTCCAGCGGCGCCAGCGGATGGCGCGCCATCCACGCGATCATGAGGTCGCGCAAGGCTTCGGGATGGTTGCTGTGCACCGCCATGAAGCCGGGCGAAAGGACGGAATGGGTCATCAGGTCTTCGATTGTCCTCGGTGCGATTCAGTCGAGCGAGCGCACGCCCACGCCCATGTCCCGCCAGTCTTCCGGATGACAGGTGAAGAGCAGGATCTGGTGGCGCTGCGCGGCATCGAAGAGTACGCGTTTCATCTGCGCGAGCCGGGTGGTGTCGCTGTGGACCAGTGCGTCGTCCAGGATGAGCAGCGTGGGGCGGCCGGCCTGTTGCAGCAGGTCGGCATAGGCGAAGCGGCTGATCAGGCCCAACTGCTCGCGTGCGCCAAAGCTCAGGTCGCTGAAGAGCCCCGCTTCGATCGCGCCACCCGTCTGCGCGGCGCGTGTGAGCAGGCCGGGCGCCAGGTCGGCATCCATCTGCACCTTGGCGCCGGGCATGAGCAGCGGCAGGTAATGCTGCATGCGTTCCTGCAGCGGCGCCTGCAGGCGCGCGAGCGTGGCTTCGCGCCGCGCGTTGAGCCGGGTGCACAGCAGGTCCAGCGCTTCGGCGCGGTGCTGCAGTTCGGCGTGGCGGCGGGTCGCCTGCGCGAGTTGGCCTGCCAGGGTTTCGCGTTGTTCTTCCAGGCCCTGCGCGCCGGCCTGCTGCAGGGTGTTCTCCAGCACCAGGATCTGCTCGCGCCGCAGCTGGTGGCTGCGCGTCATCTGCTCGATGCTGCGTTGCAGGCGGTCGATGTCCTGCGCGAGGATGTCGGGCCGGGCTTCGCGCACTTGGGCGATGGCGAGCGCGACCCGTGCCGCCAGCGCATCGTGTTCGGCGCCAGAGGCCAGCAATTGTTGCTGCGCCTGTGACGCGCGTTGCTGCCGCGACGGATCGGCAAGCGCCGCCTGCGCGGCCGCGTGCTCGCGCTGTGCCGCCTCGTGCAGGCTTTGCGCGCCGGCGCGCTGGCTCTGCGCATGGGCCAGCGCCGCATTGGCCTGCTGCTGCGCGGCGATGGCGGCGTCATGCGCGGTCTCGGCCTCGTCGAGCGGCTGCACGGGCAGTTCGCCGACGGCGGCGGGCAGGCGTGCAAGGGCTTCTTGCGTGGTGCTGATGCGAACCTGCACGTCCGACAGTGCGTTGCGCAAGGCATCCAGCCCCTTGGGCGCGACGATGGTCAAGGCCTGGTCGGCCATGCGGATCTGCGCGTCGCGTTCGGTCACGCCGGCCAGGCGTGACTGCGCCTCGGCGACGTCCTGCACGCCCAGGGATTGAAGCAGGCTGCGCAGGGCTTCCTGCGCCGCATCGTGGCTGCGGGCCAGCCGATCGAGGTCATCGCCGCCGGGGGTGATGACAAGCTGTCCGCCGCCCGGCAGTTGCAGCGTGGCCGGCGAATCGATCAGCAGTTCGCCTTCGGCGTGCATGCTTTGCGGCTGGCCGTGCGTCAGCAAAGCCAGCGATTGGCCATCAGGCAGCCGGAATAGCAATCGCGTGGCGACGGCCTGGCGTTGCAGCCGCGCGTCGCGCTCGGCCCGCTCGAGCGTGAGGAGCTTGTCGACCTGCGCCTTGGCGATGGCGGGCGCCGCGGCCGCGCTGGCGCGAAGCGCGTGCAGGCGCTGCTGCGCTTGCTCGGCGCGCTCGAGGGCCTCGAAGCTGCGAGCCGCATCCGCCTGCGCCTGTTGCAACTGTTGCGCCAAGCTGCGGCGCGTGGCTTCCTGCCTTGCAGCGCGCAAGGCTTCGGATGCGCCGTGCGCGCGTGCACGCGCATCCTCGGTGCGCTGCAGCGCCAGGGCCACGGCTGCGTCTTTCGCTTCCAGATCGCGGGCGGCTTGCAGCAAGGCCTGTTCGCGCGAACCGGCGTTGGATTGCTGGCGTGCCAGCCCTTCCAGTTCCTTGGCCAGCAGATCGCGCGTGCGCTCCAGCTGGACAAGACGGCCCTGGTCACCGTGCAACTGGTCTTGCGTCGCCTGCAATGCCACGTGGCGCTGGCGGGCTGCGGCAAGGCTCTGGCGCATCGCTTCCCACGGCTCGTTCGCCTCGTCGGCCTGATGCTGGTGGCGAAGCATGGCGAGTTGGTCCACCTGCTGGCGATAGGTGGCGATCTGCGCGTCGAGTTCGTCGATCTGCGATTGCAGCGCAGTGATGGACTCCGCTGCCTCCAGATAGGCCGCACGCGGCTTGCCCAAGCCGGTCAGCAGCTCGCCGCGCTGGCCAAGAAGCTGCTGCAGCAGTTCGTCGCCGCCCGTGGCGGCCAGCGCCCCGGCCTGTTCGCCCGCCTGCCCCTTGAGAGCAGCGTGCAGATGATTGCGGGCATGGCTCACATCGAGGTCCTGCCCTGTGCCCTGCTCCACCCACAGCAGGCCCGGAATGCCCCAATGCTCCGGCTTGCTCGCGCCCTTGCCGGCAAAGGCAAAGCCGAAGATGCGGGCGAGGTGGTCTTCGGCGTCCGTGCCGTCCAGCGTGCGCGCGCCGATCTGCAGCGTGCAGCGCCTCTTTCCCAAAAAGGTCTTGAGCAGCCGGTGCTCGTCGCCACCCAGCGTGAAGTCGAGCTCCACCTGCGGCGCTGCGCCACTGCCTTCGCCCCAGGGGCGCAGGTCGTCCACCTGCGTGGACCGGTGCCGCTCGAAAAAGGCGGCGCGAATCGCGCGCACCAGCGTGCTCTTGCCCGCTTCGTTCGGAGCCGCGAGGATGTTCAGGCCGCGCTCGAATCCGCTGAGCTCGCGCGGCTGGCGAAAGCGCCGCAGTTGCTCCACGCGCAAGCGGGTGATGTGGATGCCCATGTTATGCAGCCTCCGCAGCGTCCAGCGGCGCCGGCGCGCGCTGCGCCAGCGCGGCCGTCAGGATGGACAGCGCCCCGCGCGCAGTGCGCGCCTGCACGGCATCGGCTCCGCCTTGCAGGCCGCGAAGTTCCGCAACGAGCTCGCTCAGATAGCCGTCCACCTGCAGTGCGGCGATGTCCTCGTCGGTCGGCACCAGGCGCAGCGCCGAAAGATCTGCCTGCAAGTGGCGCGCCCTCGCCTCGGCGCGGCCCACACCTGCCTGCAGGCGCTGCAATCCGGCGAGGTCCACCTGTCCCTGCACACGCAGGTCGGCAACGGACTGCGCGTCCAGTTCGTCGAGCTGGTCGCAGAGCGATTCGACATCGCTTGCAACTTGCAGCACGACCTCCATCGCGCGCCAGCGATAGCGCCCGACGGCCAGCGGCGTGACCTGCGGCTGCGCACCGGGCCCGGCGATGTCGATGAGCAGCGCCTGCCCCGCATCGTTGGCCTTGAAGCGATCGGGCTCCGGCGTGCCCGCATACCAGGTGCGTTCGTTGATGCGTTTGCAGCCATGCCAGTCGCCCAGCGCCAGGTAGTCCAGCCGCGCGGTGGATGCACGGTCGGGCGCGATGGGATTCGTCGAGTCGATGCCTTCGGCCAGGATCCCCTGCACGCTGCCGTGCGCCAGGCCGATGCGCAGCAATCCGTCGGGCGTGTCAGCGGCATCGAACCACGCGCTGAGGTCTTCGTAGGTGTGGCGTTGCACCAGGGGCGCCGGCAGCGCCGCAAAGCCTTGGGCCGCAAACAGGCGCACGCCGGGCGTCAGGAGCAGGTGCGCATGCGGCGGCACCACGCCCAGGCGCTGCGCACGCGTCCACACGCTCTCCGCCAGCGCGGCATCGTGGTTGCCGGGAATCATCAGCCAGGGTCCGGCGTAGCCCGACAGCGCGTTGAACAGGCGCCGCATGGTGCGCTCCGACACCGTCTGCGCGTCGAACACATCGCCCGCGACCAGCACCGCGTCCACTTTGTGCAAGTTGGCTAGCGCCGCCAGTTGTTCGACCGCCGCGATGCGCGCCTCGGCCAATATGGGCGCGTGCTCGGGGTCGAAGGTTGCGAACTGGCGGCCAATCTGCCAGTCGGCCGTGTGAAGAAAACGAGTCATGGTGTGTTCAGGATGATTTTTGCCTGCCGGAGGAACCCAACAGATCGATATTCGGCGACGGGAGGCTCACAGCGTGAGCCAGGGCGGATTTCGGGCTACCGCGCGCGGCTGGACGGCTTGGCGCGCTCGTAGACGGCCGCGGCCAACCGCGTTTTGTCGGCAACGTGGCGCCGCAGGGGCGCGTCGCCCACCACCTCGACATCGGCGCCGTGACGCATGGCTTCCATGGCCAATTCGCGGACGTCGGTGTAGGGAATGCGCAGTTGCAGCCGGCCGTCGGGCAGCCAGTCCGCCTGCTGGTCCGGATGCCATTGTTCGCCCGCGACCCAGCGCGCCGCCTCGGCGGAGAAAACAAGGGTGGCCTGCCGCACCTCGGCGCCTCCGTAGGCGCCGTAGCCGGCGTCCAGCTGCTTTTCCAGCGTCTTGAGCGACACCTCGCGTGCCGCTTCGTCCACCACCTTCGCGCTTCGGATGGCATCGAGCGCAAAGCGGCGCAGGCCCGCGCTGCTGTGGCACCACGCATCGAGGTACCAGGTGTTGCGGATGTGCACCAAGCGCTGCGGCGAGACCACGCGCAAGGATTCGCTGGAGCGGCTGCGGGTGAAGTAAAGAATCTCCACGCGCTTCCGCTGCGTCAGCGCCATGCAGGCGAGTTCGAAGTATTTGCTTTCGACCGGCCTGCGGTTCATGCTCGCGATCTTGACGCGGTTCAAGAGTCCTTCGGCCTGCCCGTCGACGCTGCCCAGCATCTGGTGGACCTTGTCGAGAATGGGCTGCACATGCCGCGACAGCACGCCGCCTTCGTCCAGGCCGGACATCAGCTGATGCATGGTGAGCAGCGCATGCAATTCGCGTTCGCTGAACCAGACGCCCGGCAGATGGTGCGCGGAGGCCGCGGCGCCCTTGGCTTGCGTCTCGAATTTGTAGCCGTTGTGGAAGCGGTCGTAGACGATCGGCGCATCGAGGCGATCGCGCAGGTATTCCAGGTCTCTCTTCAGCGTGGCCCTTGAAACGCCCAGTTCGGACATGA
Organism: Variovorax brevis; assembly: GCF_030317105.1. Classification (GTDB taxonomy): domain Bacteria; phylum Pseudomonadota; class Gammaproteobacteria; order Burkholderiales; family Burkholderiaceae_C; genus Variovorax; species Variovorax brevis. Next base: position 664,033 of record NZ_JASZYG010000002.1, on the reverse strand, counting down.
GCTCGTTGAAGCTCACGTAGCCCGCCCCCTCGGGGCGGTTGCGAATCAGCATTTCGATCTTGTAGAAGCGTTCGGTTCGATCCACGGGTTCCAGTCAGTCACAGGCTCAACAGGTGAGCCCGTGAGTGTAGCGCGCTCACCTCCAACGGATCACTACGGCGCGCCAGCTGACTTAAGCTTTTCAACCATGGCCGCGTAGCCGCGCGCGCGGGCCAGTTGCAGGGGCGTGTTGCCTTGCCGGTCCGTGAGCTTCAGGCTGGCACCGGCGTCCACCAGCAAGGCGAGCGTGCGCTGGTGGCGCGAACCGCCGTCGCCCAGCACGATGGATTCGATCACGGCAGTCCAGTGCAGGTTGTTCACGTGGTCCAGCGGTGCGCCGGCGGCAATCAACTGGCGCACCACTTCGTCGTGGCCCAGGTGGGCGGCGGCGATCAGTGCGGTGCCGTCGTAGCGGCTGGTGGTCTGCTTTGCGCTGGCGCCGAGCGACAGCAGCACGGCCAGCGTGGCGGGGTCGTCGGCCACGGAGGCGATGGTCACTGCGTCGTAGCGATCGTTCTCCAGTACGTCGAGCTTTGCGCCGCCGCGCGCCAGCAGCCGGATCGCCTCGCGCTGGCGGGCAAAGGTGGCGACGTGAAGCGGCGTGCGTCCCATGCCGTCGCGCGCTTCGGTGTTGGCGCCCGACTTCAGCAGTTGCTCGATGCGCGGCAAGTCGCCCTTCCATGCGGCCAGGTGCAGGCCCTGGTAGGCCTGTGCTTCAGCGGTCGAAGGCGCCACCTGCGCCATGGCTGGCGTGGCGCACATCAGCAAGGCCGCACCGATGCATGCGAGCAGGCGCCGTTGGAAGGTGGAATGCATGAAGGAGTCTCCGAAAGGAAAAGGGATGGCGCGGCATCGTCGCCGCGTCTGCGGACTGTAGAAACTGCCCCGCCCGCACGCCAGTCGTACGGCTACGGGGCTGGTCCGTAGGTTTACGGAGTCGCCCTACTTGCGCAGGAACTTCACCCGCGCCGAATGCGTGATGGCCGCCACGCAGGGATGCGTGATGCGCCGCTCCAGCGACACGGCAAAGAACTCTTCCACCAGTTCGGGTGCGCGCCCGAGCACCCTGACGCCGTATTGCGCGCAGGTTTCATCCTCCAGCACGCTCGGCGACATGAACACACCACGGCCTTCGCTGCCGAAGGCCTTGAGCAGCGCCGCGTCGTCGAACTCGCCGATCAGGCGCGGTCGCAAGCCATGCTCCGCGAGCCACAGGTCCAGCCGCTGCCGCATCGCCGATGACGATCCCTGGATCAGCATGGGCGCGCCATCGAGGCAGGCCGGAAACGCCCCTTTCACCGTTTTCTTGAGGCTGTCCGCCATGAAGAAGGTCATGTCGGTGGTGCCCAGCGTGTGGTTGAAGGCCTTGACGCTGGTCTGCTTGCCCATGGCTTCGTCGGCAATCACGATGTCCAGCCGATGCACCGACAGCTGCGCCAAGAGGTCGCGGAAATTGCCTTCGTGGCAGATCAGGCGGACCTGTTCGGGAATGGCCAGCGCGGGCTCCAGCAGGCGGTAGGCGATGGACTTGGGCACCGAATCCGCAATGCCCACCCGAAAGCTCAGGCTTCGGCCCGAGAGGCCCTTGCTGCTGACGGCAGCCTCCAGTTCGGCGCCCAACGAAAAGATCTGTTCGGCGTAGCTCAGCGCGGTGCGCCCATCCGGCGTGAGCTCCACACCGCGGCCGCTTTTCTGGAACAGGTGGCAGCCGAGCGAGTCCTCGAGCAGCTTGATCTGCGCCGACAAGGTCTGCGGCGTGATGTGCAGCTGCTGGCCCGCGCGCACGATGCCGCCCGCCTTGGCCGCAGCCCAGAAGTAGTGCAGATGCTTGAAGTTCATTGGCGGGTAATCCCTCGATACTTCGCATAAAGCGATGAAACGATGCCAAATATACGACTTTTCTCGAAGACTCAATGGCCTTAGATTTGACGGGTACAACTCCTTCAGGAAAATCCAGATGAACCAAGAACTGCACTTCCCGCGATCGGCCCGCGTCGATTCGGCCGTCGAGCGCAACCGCGTGCTGCGCAACACCTACTGGCTGCTGTCGCTTTCCATGGTGCCAACGGTGCTGGGCGCGTGGATCGGCGTGGCAACGGGCATCGCAGCAGCCATGTCGCCAGGCATCAGCATGATCGTGTTCCTGGGCGGCGCCTTCGGCTTCATGTTCGCCATCGAGAAGACCAAGAACTCGGCGGCCGGCGTGCCGGTGCTGCTGGCCTTCACCTTCTTCATGGGGCTGATGCTGTCGCGCATGGTCGGCAGCGTCCTGGGCCTTGCGAATGGCGCGGGCCTGGTGATGACCGCATTTGCCGGCACGGGCGGCGTGTTCCTTGGCATGGCAATGCTGTCGTCAGTCATCAAGCGCGACCTCAGCGCAATGGGCAAGTGGCTCTTCATCGGCGCCATCGTGCTGCTGGTGGCGGGCATTGCCAACCTGTTCATCCAGTCGAGTGCGTTGATGATGGCCTTGTCGGTGCTGGCCATCGGCATCTTCTCCGCCTTCATCCTGCATGACCTCAAGCGCGTGCGTGACGGCGAAGAGACCAACTACATCAGCGCGACGCTGGGCGTGTACCTGAGCCTGTTCAACGTGTTCCAGTCGCTGCTGGCGCTGCTGGGCCTCACGAGCAGCCGCGAATAACGTCAACCTGGCCGGAGAAGATCCATGCGTCTCACCACCAAGGGCCGCCAAGCGGTGGTCGCCATGATCGACGTGGCCCTGCAGCAGCGCTCGGGCCCCGTGGCGCTGGCCGGCATTTCGCGCCGGCGCCACATGTCGATGTCCTACCTCGAGCAGATGTTCACCGACCTTCGTCGCCACGGGCTGGTTCAATCCACCCGGGGCCCCGGCGGCGGCTACAAGGTCGCGCGGCCGCTGGAAGCCATTTCGGTGGCGGACATCGTTTCGGCTGTTGACAGCGCGGAACTCGACGTGTGCCGCGAGTTGGGCGCCGATATCCGCCCCACGGGGCAACGCTGCCTCACGCCGGAGCTCTGGACCTCGCTGGGACAGCGCGTGCTGGAGTTCCTGGCCTCCGTGACCCTTCAATCACTCGTCGATGAACAGCGGGCCGCCAACGTCCAGCCCGAAGTGCAGCCCGCGCAGCAGGCGACCACCAAGGGCCGCCGCGTCAAGTCCTTGTTGCCGCAGGCGCCCAACTCGGTGTTCCAGCTGGGGATGTTCCTGCCACGCTGATCTTGGCGCGTCAAGTGCGCTGGCCTCCCGGCCGCGCACATCCCGGCATCCCCATGAGCCCCGTTCGACGGGCACCCAATCCACAAAAAAAATCAGGCCACCTGAAGGGCAACATTTTTGCTACCTTCGGGCCCTTCAACATCAGCAGCGACCGAAGCCATGCAACTCCTCTCGGACCCCAACGTCTGGATCGCGTTCGCGATGCTGACCAGCCTGGAAATCGTTCTGGGCATCGACAACATCATCTTCATCTCGATCCTCGTCGGACGCCTGCCGCCCGAGACGCGCGACAAGGCGCGGCGGCTCGGCCTGGGCTTTGCGATGGTCACGCGCCTGCTGCTGCTGCTCTCGCTGAGTTGGGTGATGGGCCTGACGGCGGACCTCTTCACCGTGGCCGGCCAGGGCATCAGCGGACGTGACCTCGTGCTGCTGCTGGGCGGGCTCTTCCTGCTCTACAAGGCGTCGCACGAAATCTTCGTGGAGGTGGAGGCGCGCGAAGAGCACGGACCCGGCGAAACGCCGCCGGAGGTGTCCGCTGCTGCAGGCAGGACCATGTTCTGGAGCATCATCGGCCAGATCGCCATCATCGACATCGTCTTCTCGCTCGACTCCGTCATCACTGCCGTGGGCATGGTCGACCAGATCGCGGTGATGATGGCCGCGGTGATTGCGTCGGTGGCCGTGATGCTGGTGGCCGCCAAGCCGATCGGCGACTTCGTCGACAAGCACCCCTCGGTCAAGGTGCTGGCTTTGGCCTTCCTGGTGATGGTGGGCATGGCCCTGACCGCCGAAGCCTTCGACCAGCACGTGCCCAAGGGCTACATCTACGCGGCCATGGCGTTCTCGCTGGCTGTGGAGGCGCTCAACATCCGGGCGCGGGCCAAGCGCCGGGCGCTGGCCGGTCTCTCCTGAAGCACGCAGGGCTCCAGGGGAACGCGCGATCCACCGCGCGATTTCCCGAGCGCTTGCGGGCGGGTTTTTCCGGAGTCTGAACTCCAATCCGCGCGGAACTCGACGCGAAGGGGTCGATCAGAGTACGTCGGTCTGCGCCAGGACCGTTCCCGAGGGCGTCGTCACCTCGTTGCTGCGAGGCTTCCACGATGTCGATCATTGATCCACCTTCACCGGAGTCCACATGCCCCCACCACAACTTTCCGCCAAAGATTTCGATCAGGAACTGCTGGTTCTTTTCGATGCGTACGTGCACGGCGGCGTCGATCGGCGCGGGTTCCTGCGCGGCGCCGAGCGATTTGCAAAAGCCGGCATGACGGCGGCCGGCTTGCTGGCAGCACTCAGTCCCAACTTTGCGGCAGGCCAGCAGATCAAGCCGGACGATGCACGGATCAAGACGGAGCGGGTCACCGTGCCCTCGCCGGCCGGCTACGGCACCATCAACGGGTACCTGGCCCGGCCTGCCTCCGCCGGATCGAAGCGACTGCCGGCGGTGCTGGTCGTCCACGAGAACCGCGGACTCAATCCGCACATCGAGGACATCGCGCGCCGACTGGCGCTCGACGGTTTCATGGCTTTCGGGCCGGACGCATTGACGTCCATGGGCGGCTATCCCGGTGACGAGGACAAGGCGCGGGACGCGTTCGGCAAGCTCGACCAGGCCAAGACGCGCGCGGACTTCCTGGCCGCTGCAACCTGGCTGCGCGGCCGCGCCGATGGCAATGGCAAGCTGGGCGTGATCGGCTTTTGCTGGGGCGGCGGCATCTCCCACTGGCTCGCCACGCAAATGCCCGACCTGAACGCCGCAGTGCCCTTCTACGGCAACACGCCCGCGCCGGAAGAGGCCGCCAAAGTGAAAGCACCACTGCTGGTGCAACTGGCCGGTGTCGATGAGCGCATCAACGCGGCATGGCCCGCCTATGAAACCGCCCTGAAAACCGCGGGCGTGAAGTACACGATGTACCAGTACGCAGGCACGCAGCACGGGTTCAACAACGACACGACGCCGCGCTACGACCCCGCGGCCGCGCAACTGGCCTGGGAGCGGTCGGTGGCCTTCCTGAAGGCGAATCTGGCCTGAAGGCGGACGGGGTGCGCTGACAGACACGGCGCACCCGGCACCGCTGGCTGAGTGAAACCTTCAGCTGTTGCCTGCCTTGGCCTCATTCATGCGCACATCCCCGTCACGCTTCCTCACACCGTGACGGCCGCTGCGCCCGGATATCGCAACGTCTGCCGCGCCAACGCGTACAGCACCGGAAGAGCCGCGAGCGCAGCCGCCAGGTGCTTGAGGGTGTGGCCCGAGATCAGCTCGTGCGTCGCGTCAAAGATCGCATGGTCCCCCAACTCGAACAGCTTGGCCAGCCCGTAGCAGGCGATGACCCAGCCCAGCCTGACGCCGACAGCGTTGCGCAGCGGCTTGGCGAGCGCCAGCGCCAGGATCACGGCCATGCCGCCGAATTGCACCAGCGCCCATGGCAACACGTTGCCGGTCCCGTGATGGGTGCTCGCCGCCAATACACCCGCAACGAGCATGAACCAGGCCGCAGGCCAACCCGCGCGCGCACTGACCCGGTCGCAGACCGCAACGCCCACGATGCCGGCGAACGCAACCGACATGCCCAGACGGTCCGCGACCAGACGCCATTCGTCCGGCTCCAGGTGATAGAAGGTCGAGCCCGCGGCGGTGAGGATCAGCCCCGCAAAGAACATCCAGGCGCAATGGAGCGCGTTGTCAGGCGGATGATCTGCGCGATGCTGCAACGGCCGCACCCGGGCGCCGTGGCGAAGCCGACCCAGCCGGTGCAGCCACAACAAGCCGCTGAAGCCGAACATGGCAAAAGGCAGGTTGCTCAGCACGTCCATCGCGTTCGGCAAGCCCATCCACGCACGACGATCCGCAAATGCCGCGCCGAAGTGCTCGGGCATCGGCAGCGCCGGCGCGACGACGGCGATGACCAGCAGCACCGCGAACAGAGTCAGCAATCCGCGTTCGCGATGTGAGACTGACGGCGGGATCATGGAGCATTCCAGGGCGACAACCACTCCAGCTGCGAAGCGGCCTTCAGCCCTCGCGCAGCATCGAAATCGGGATGGGGCATTTTGCGCCAACACCGTCGAGACCCGTCCACGCTTCCTGCAGGGTGATTCAGCAAGCGCTGCCGGGCGTCACGCCTCGGCAGCAGGTTGCACCGCAGGAACCGAGAACTCGCGTCCGATGCCAATTCGCGCATACAGGTAGTTGCTGCGGGCCCTGTCGCTGAGCGTGTCCATGTTCACCTGCCCGCCGGCATCGCATGGAAACGCATACCCGCGCCCCTCGTTGAAGAGCGAGCGAAAGCGCAGTTCGTAGTGACTGCCCGAGCCTGAAGCTGTTTGAGATGAGTTCATCTTTGCTCCCCTTGAAGCTCATGTGGATGGACGTAATACGCGCGAAGCATCTGTCTGGATTTGCAATCGGCGTGCAGCCCGGTTTGCTCGCTACTCACGGTGCAACCATCGTGCCAAGGCGCGACCGGCCAGCCGCCTCAATGAACCCTTCGGCCTGCGCCAAAGACTTCTCGTGTTGCCTATGAAACGCCGTGGGGCGGAGTGTGTTCGAAGGCACCGAAACACGCTTCGCCGATGAGGCCCGTCCAAGGCCCTGCAACGAAACGAGCTTCGCCGCAAACGCACTGTTTGCCCCCCAAACCCGGGTGTTTGCGCTTGGCACACCGATTGCAAAGAGTGGTGCATGAACGCGGCCACCAACAATCAACGACTCGTGCAGTACAGCCCGGAGATGGAAAGCATCGACGCCTTGGCGGGAGCGTTGCCAAGCACGGTCGCACACCAGTATTCGGCGAACGCGGAGACCTTCAATGAAGGCCTCGTCATGGAGTTCGCGGCCGAGTTGCTGGAGGCCACCAGCGATCGCGCTTTCGCGGAGACGCTGGAACGCCTGATATCCCGTGCAGGGCAGGCTGCCTTGCGCAAGCTGGGCCCGGCGACCGCGCAGGCGTTGCAGTGCAAGCTGCTGGGCCTTGCAAAGAACGCATTGCCCTTTGCAGCACGCGCGCTCGGCGTGCCTCGCCAGGCGCCCTCTTCCACGTCGCCTGCCGCGACGGCGCCAGCAGCAGCGAACCCGATCGCACGTGCCGCACAGGTCTTCGGCCTCGAACTCGAAGGACTCAGCCCCGAGGACAAGGAGTTCGAACTGACCAGGAGCTTCGTGCGCCTGGCAGTCGATGCGGTGCGCCATGCCGCTTCACTGCCCGATTCGCTCCCGCCACAGACCACCGCCTTGCGTGCCGCCACCGAGGCCGCACGCCACTGGGCGCCCGCGCTGCTTCGCAACGGCGCCGCCCATCGCAGTCCTTTTCAAGTTCCCAACGGCGAGCGCGCAGGCGTTCGCAATTTCAACGCAGTCACCCACCGCAAGGAGCCAACCATGCACGACATCGATCGGACACAGCTTGAGTATTCGAATGAACAGTTCGAGTTCGGGGAAAGCGAATGGTCGCCCGAGGGCACCTTCAGCGAGAGCGAGCAAATGGAACTCGCCAGCGAACTTCTTTCGGTCAGCAACGAAGGCGAATTCGACCGCTTCCTGGGCGACCTCGTGAGCCGCGCCACCAAGGCGGTCGGCAGCTTCGCGCGGTCCTCCGCGGGCCAGGCGGTAGGCGGCGTGCTCAAGGGCGTTGCCAAGAAGGCCTTGCCCTTGGCCGGCACCGCCATCGGCACCTACTTCGGCGGGCCGCTGGGCGCCAAGATCGGCTCCGGCATCGCCAACGCAGCCAGCAGCGCACTCGGCCTCGAAGGCGAGATGGCGGGCGAGGACCGCGAGTTCGAAGGCGCCAAGCAGTTCGTCAAGATCGCCGGGCAAACAGCGGCCACCGCGGCCGCCGCACCACCCGGCTCCAACCCGCGCGCAGTGGCCCAGCAGGCCGCGATGACAGCCGCCATGCAGCATGCGCCCGGACTGCTTGCGGGCGGCGCGCCAGCACCCGCTGCAGGCGCAGCCCCAGGCGGTGCCACAGGCGCGCGCTCGGGCCGCTGGCTGCGGCGCGGCACCAAGATCGTCCTTTACGGCGTCTGAACCGTCATGGCCGTCGGCACCTACCCCACATCGATGCTGTCGCAGGAGGCGCGTGCGCTCCTGACAAGGCTCGGCCGGGTCAAGCCCTTCGCGCTGGTCGAGCCGATGGTGCCGGCGGCCAACCTCCTTCCGGCCGCGCAGACGGCCATCGAGCGCCACCTCATCGAGGGTCGCCGCGAGTTGCGCCGCATGGTGCGCGCCTTCATCTCCTGGCTGCAAGGCCCGGGTGCGGCGCGGTCCACGGCGGCCGAGGCGCAGCGCAGGTTTTCCTACCTGCGCCTCAAGTTCAACGCCGTGCTCACGCAGTTCGACCTGTTCAACGACGTGATCACGCAACGCAGCGAGAACGAGAGCGGTGTCTGGCTGTCGGGCCTGGACGTGGTGTCCGCCGATGCGCTGTCGCTGCCCGGCGCGTACTTCGAGGCGCCGCCCATCGTCTGCTATCTGGATCGCGGGCCAGGCGCCGCCATCCGCCGCGCACGCACGCGCTTGCCCGGCGGCGGCGAGAACCCCGTGGCCGTGATCCGCGTGCCGCGCGAACGAATGGTCGGCAGCGGCATCGCGTCATCGCTCGTGCACGAGGTCGGCCACCAGGCGGCTGCGCTGCTCGACCTCGTGGCCTCGTTGCGCCCGGTGCTTCGTGGCCTGCAGCACGGGGCTGGCCCCAACGCGATGGCCTGGCAATTGTTCGAGCGCTGGATCTCCGAGATCGTGGCGGACTTCTGGTCGGTGGCGCGCATCGGCATTGCAGCGCCCATGGGCCTGATCGCGGTCGTGAGCCTGCCGCGCGCCTTTGTGTTCCGGCTCAATCTCGACGATCCGCATCCGGTGCCGTGGCTGCGCGTCAAGCTCAGTTGCGCAATGGGCCAGGCGCTCTATCCGCATCCGCAATGGCAACGGCTCGCCGACCTGTGGGAAGCGTTCTATCCACTGCGCGGCCTCGATGCACCATCGATCGGCCTCCTGCAGCGCCTGCAGGCCCTGCTGCCCGCCTTCGTGACGGTGCTGGTGGAGCACCGGCCCGCCGCCTTGCGCGGCAAGACGCTGACCCAGGCGCTGCAGGTTTCGCAGCGCCAGCCGGTGCGGCTCGCAACGCTCTTCCGGCTGTGGAGGCTGGTGCCCGAGCTGATGTACCGCGCGCCGCCATCGCTGGCCTTCGCCGTGATCGGGCAGGCGCGCTCGGACAACCGGTTGAGTCCCGAAGACGAGGCCGTGCTGCTGGGCAAGTTGCTGACGCACTGGGCGCTGGCCAGCACGCTCGAAATGTCGTCGACCTGCGCGTCCAGCACGGCGCGGGCGCAGCCACCCACCGCACGAGGCCCGGCCTCGCCCTCTTTCAGTCCGATCGCCGATTGACCATCACCCAAGGAGTATGAAATGAACACGCAGCAAACCGCTTTGAACGAAGAACGCAAGGCGTCGATCGTTGTCAAGGTCACCGACGCAGCGGGAGCCTGCGCCGTAGTGTCCAGTGCATCGATCGCGCTCTTCCGCAAAGCCAGGGGAAAGCAGGGACCGCACCCGAAGCCGCAGGAACTGCACGGCCACGCCGTGCCCGAGCGCGTGCAGTTGACCAACCAGCATGGCGTGACGGTCTTCGATGGCCTGGAGCCCGACTACTACGCGGTGGCCTACCTGAACTATCCCGCTGGTGTCGTGTCGGAATGGGTCAATGCGGAGCCCGGTTGCGCAACGCATGTGCACCTGGAGCCGCCCATCAACGCCGCGATCGCAACCGTCGTGCAGTCGGACGACTGCCAGCCGCTCAACTGCCGCCAGCCGCGCGCCGGCGACAACATGGTGACGACGCTCACGCATGCCGCTGGGCTCAACGCGACCATCATCGCGCCGCCCGGCACCATGCGGCTGCGCAGCGACTCCGACGTGCTCGACGAGTTCGCCTGGACGGCGCACCAGGGACGCCTCCAACGCGTCTTCACGATGCGCATTCCCCTGTCTTCGCAAGCCTTGGGCGCCGGAGGCTTTGCGAGTGCGCCGCCGCCGGCCGAACTCGACGTGCCGGAGAACGTCAACGTCATCGCGCAACTCCCCGTTCCCGTCACGGGCAACGTCGGTGTCTCGCTGACGCGCACCGAGACCGAGAACACGCCGGACCTGCCCCTGTGGGTGGCCATTCGCAGCGGCACCGAGGCGCTGTCCTTCAACAACTACCTGCACTACATGGACCTGCTCTTCTGCGCCGAAGACCGGCAGGCCGTGGCCAACGCCTTCCCCGCGGAGAAACGGCTCTTCCACCAGCTCAAGGGCAAGCGCTTCCTGCCGTTTACCGACACGGATGCCTATCGCGTGCTGAAGGCGGCGACCGAGGCCTTCGTGATGGTGAACTGCGCGGTGCTGCGCGAACCCGACTTCGACCGGCGCGACGACAACGCCTACCTCGACCGCCGCGACCTGCCGCCAATCGGCAACTTCGACCGGGCCTTCGAGCGCTATCTGGAGCCGCTGGGCGTTGGCCAGGGCAACGATCGCGTGCTGCCCTACCTTGCGCTCATTCGCCGCAAGCTGCCCGACATCCCGATCACCAACCCCGATCGCGTGGACGATAGCCTGTGCGTCGGCTTCGTGCAGGACAAGCTGGCCAACCCCTGCCTGGTGGAGCTGATCTGGTCTTACTGGCTCGAAGAGGCGATGCTGGTGCAAACGATGAACGCCGTCACGCGGCGCTTCCAGAACATCCGCTCGCCGGGCACGCCCGACCCGCTGGCCAACCTGGAGATCGATCCGCTGCGCCCGCTGAACAACCTGATCTGGGGCTACACGCAAGACGAGCAGCACCGCCTCACGGTGAACCGGCGCAACTACGAGTACGACCACCAGTACGGCCTGCGGCTGCATGGCCGCGCCATCCGGTCCATGCGCGCGGCCGACACGCGTTCGCCGTTCCTGGAGGCTTTCCACCACCTGCTGCGCCTGTGCACCGTGTTCTTCAAGCAGGACGACGACACGACGGTCAAGGCCGATGCCTTCCCGGTGCTCAACGCGCTCAAGGAAGTGCACCTGGTGATGTCGCAAGGCGCGCACAACCAGTTCGGCGACCTGCCCTCGACCGCGCGCATCGAGATGCTGATGCAGCAATGGCTGCTGGCACGCCCCGAGTTCCGCGAGTTCCTGCCGACCCGCATCATGGTGGCCTACCCCGAGCCGTGGATGGACCGCGTCGACGCGATGAAGAAGATCCAGGGATGGACGGACACGAGTGTCGTGCACTTCCGCAACCTGGCGATCTTCGGCGAGCAACTATTGCTCAGCATTCGCTACGGCGCATGGAGCGAGGTGTTCGAGCCCACGCAAGCCTTCAACTGGGCGCGCTTCTGGCGGCCGCAGATCCAGGGCTACAACCACGCCTTCTGGGCGGCCACCGGTGTCGAGCTCAGTGGCGAGAACGCCGACAAGACGGCGGACGCCACGCTGCCTTCGCTGCTGCTTCAAAAGCGGCTGGCCGTGCAACAGCGCACCGCATGAAGCGGGTGGCGCCATGCTCGACTTCACGTCGTCGCTGTACCTCGGGTTCCAGCACCCGAGCACCAGCGTTGCGCCCTGGGAGGCCCTGACGCTGGGGCGTCCCGCCGCCCTGCAGGCGCCACCCGGCGCGGCCGAAGTGGGCGCCGAGCTCGCGGCGTTGCAGGGCTGCGAGGCGAGCACCTTGCTGCCGTCGACGCTGCACTTGTTCTTCGACCTGTTCGGCGTGTTGAGCCAGCAGGACACGACGATCTACATCGAAGCCAGCACCTATCCGATCGCGGGCTGGGGCGTGCAGCGCGGCGCGGCATTGGGCACGCCGGTGCACTCCTTCCCCTTCGGCGATGCGGTCGCACTGGAGCGGCTGATGGCAAACGCCACGAAGCTGCGCCGCCGGCCAGTCATCGTTTGCGATGCGCTGCGTCCCGGCAACGACCGGCAGCCTCCGCTGGCACGCTATGCCGCGCTGGCCGCGCGCCACGGCGGCTTCCTGGTGCTTGACGACACGCAGGCGTTGGGTGTGCTCGGCCACGGCGTCCGCCCCGGACGTGTGCTGGGCGTGGGCGGAGGCGGCTCGCTGCGGCGCCATGCGCTGATGGGTGAGCAGATCATCGTGGGCGCGTCCCTCGCCAAGGGCTTCGGCGTGCCGATGGCCGCGCTGTCGGGCAGCCGTGCCGTGGTGCGCCTCTTCGAATCGCGCAGCCAGACGCGCGTGCACACCAGTCCGCCTTCGGTGGCGGTGATCCATGCGGCGCGACATGCCCTGGCGCTGAACCGGCGCTGCGGCGATGCGCTGAGGCTGCGCCTCGCGCAGCGCGTGCGTCAGTTCCGCGATCGCATCGCGAGGCTCTCCTTGTCCGCCACGGGGAGCGAATTCCCGGTGCAGGCGCTGGTGCCCAAACAAGGCATCGATGCGGTGGCCTTGCACGCGGGCCTGTTGCAGCGGCGCGTGCGCACGGTGCTGCAGCGCGGCGGCACGGGCGCGTCGCGGCTGAGCTTCGTGCTGACCGCGGCGCACACCGCCGATTGCATCGACCGGGCCATGGACGCGCTCGCGCAGACCCTTCGAGCCTTGAAACAACCTCCTGCCATCGCGGGCACAACCTCACTGGAGACATCATGAACACACCCAACCAATTCGAACTGGTCGCCACGGGCAGCGAGTTCGAGACTGCTTCGGAAGAATTCGAAAGCCGCATGCCCCGCGGGGGCGGATCGCGCCAGGGCGGATCGCGTCAAGGTGGATCGCGTCAGGGCGCCTCGCGTCAAGGTGGACCACGTCAGGGTGGATCACGCCAGGCCGCCTCGCGCCAAGGCGGTCCGCGTCAGGGAGGATCGCGCCAGGCCGCATCACGCCAAGGCGCACCACGTCAAGGCGGATCGCGCCAGGCCGCTTCAAGTCAGGCCGCCTCACGCCAAGGCGGACCGCGTCCGGCCGGATCGCGCCAAGGCGCCTCGGGCCAAGCCGCCTCACGCCAGGCAGCCTCGCGCAGGAGCCCGTCGAGTCAAGCCGCAGCGCAACGCGGTTCACCTCAAGGACAGGGACAGCAGGCGCAACGCTCCGCGCCAACATTTCCCTCGCAATATCCATCGCAATATCCCTCGCCATATCCCCCGGGATTCCCATCGCCATCGCGTCGCAGGTACCCGCCGCGGCCCTATGGCTATGCACCCTGGGCGCCATGGGGCGTGGACCCGCTGCCCTTTGGCCAGGGGTGGCAATACCGCCGCTGCATGCAAAGCTGCCTTGCCGCGGGGATGCCGCCGCCACCCGACGCCGTACCGCCCCCCGGCGGCCCGGAGCCAGAGCCCCCCAGCGCCCCGCCGGCAGACGGCCCTGATGCGGACGCGAGCGCCGATTCCAGTTCCAGTTCACCCGACCAGGAGATGACCATGCACAAGCTGAGCTGCCAATGTCCCAAGTGCAATCCCGCCGCAACGCCGTTCCCGATCATGGACTTCAAGCCCCGACAGGCCGAGGCCTTCGAAGGTGAAGGCGAGTACGAAGGCGAAGGCGAATACGAAGGTGAGTACGAAGGCGAGTACGAAGGAGAAGGAGAAGGCGAAGGAGAAAGCCAGTACGAAGGCCCCGGAGAGTACGAAGGTGAAGGTGAAGGCGAATACGAGGGCGAAGGTGAATACGAAGGCGAAGGCGAGTACGAAGGCGAATACGAGTGGAGCGGCGAAGGCGAGAGCCTCTTCAGCGAAAGCGAGGAAATCGCGCTCGCCGCCGAACTGCTCTCCGTCACGAACGAAGCAGAACTCGAGCAGTTCCTGGGCAAGCTCTGGAAAGGCATCAAGAAGGTCGGCGGCACCATCGCCAAGGCCGCCAAGCCCTTCGCGGGCGCACTCAAGTCGGTGGCCAAGGCGGCACTGCCCATGGTCGGTGGCGCACTCGGCACGATGATCCCCATACCCGGCGTCGGCACCGCTGTCGGCAGCGCACTGGGCGGCGCATTGGCCAAGGCGCTCGAACTGGAATACGGCGAGCTGGAACTCGAAGACCGCGAATTCGAGATGGCACGCAGCTTCGTGCGCATTGCAGGCACTGCGGCGCAGAACTTCCAGCCACCCGCGCCCGGCGGCAACGTGCAGGCAGCCGTGCAGTCGGCCATCGCCAATGCCGCACGGCAGCACCTTCCGCACTTCGCGCCACAGGGCACGACGCAGTCTTCGCGGATGGGCGGCACCTGGGTGCGGCGCGGCAACACGCTGGTCGTCGTCGGAGCCTGATGGCTGTCCGCGTCATTGCACCCAATCGACGGGAGAATCGTCATGGACAGATTCGAGATCCTGCCCTTGCAAGGCGAGTCGGGCTTCGGTGACCTGATCGGCCGTATCGGCAGCGGCATCGGCGCCGTTGCCAGCCGTGTGGCCGACGTGATCGGCAGCGACGGCATCGTCGACCTCACGGCCCAGTCGGACAAAAGCATCCGCAAGGGCGCGCGTGACATGAAGAAGGTCCACGCGCTCGTGCTGCACCAGATGGCGTGCTGCTTCCAGCGCAAGGATCCCATGCGCGGCTACCTGGGCCTGAAGGCCCACTTCGCGATCCTGCCCGACGGCAGGATCCTGAAGATCCATCCGGTGGAGCAACTCATCTGGTCCTCCAACGGATTCAACGCGGGCAGCGTCGCGGTTGAATTCGCGGGCAACTTTCCGAACGTCAAGGGCAAGTGGTGGGAGGGCGACAAGTTCGGTCGCAACCGGGTCACACCCGCGCAGATCGAAGCAGGCCGGCGCCTCATTCGCCACCTCATTCGCACGATGGGGCTGCGCACCGTGCTCGCCCACCGCCAGTCGAGCGCCACGCGCGAGAACGACCCCGGGCCGGACATCTGGTCGGGTGTCGGGCAATGGGCTGTCGACACCCTGGGCCTCAAGGATGGCGGGCCGGGCTTCAAGGTGGGTGACGGCAATCCGATCCCCGACGTGTGGCGCACGTGGGGTCGTACCAAGCCCGCTCCCGCTCCCACGCCGCCGACCAGGGAGTATGAGTTTGGCGAACTGGGAGAACTGGAGCAGGAGACCTTCTTCGGCCCCGTCACCGCCACGCTCAAGTGGATGAAGAAGACCTACACCCGCACCGACGTGGTGAAGAATGCGCGCGGCTTCGGCGGCGTGTACATCGCCTTCCAGGAACCTGCGCAAAAGGGGGGCAAGATCAAGATCCTCAAGGTGGGCATGACCGGCACCTTCGCGCGGCGCATGGCCGACAAGAAATACGTCGATTGGGACAAGCAACCCGGCCTTCGCTTTTATCTCGCGGAAGTGCGGGGCAATCGCCACAACCGTGGCATTGGGGGTGTCGTGCGCATGGTCGAGTTCGCCCTTGCAAGGCTGCTGCGGCGCGCCGGCGAGCTGACGGGAAAGGAGCTCCCCAAGAATCCCTCGGTCACCAAGGGTGCGGTCAAGATCACGAACATCCTGCCCGACGCGCTCGTGCATCTGCTCGATCCAGGATTGCGCAAGCCCGTTCCCGCGGAAGGCGGCACGGCTTACACCGGAACCATCACACCCGGACAACTCACGCTGCCGGTCGATTTCAACTGGGAAGCCGAGCAGGCATTCGGCTGATGAAGGGCTATGGCCATGATCATCGACTGCCACTGCCACGCGGGTCCCGGCGACGGCTTTACCGGCCCGTGGGACAGCGGCGCCCCGCTCGAAGACTATGCCCGCCGGGCGGCGCAGGCAGGCATCGATCGAACGGCCATCTTTGCGGCCTTCCATCTGGACTACGCCGCTGCCAACCGCGCGGTCGCGCGGATCGTGGCGCGCAACCCGGAGCGCTATTGCGGCTTTGTGTTCGTGCATGCATCACGCGACCGCGGACGCATTGCCGCCATGGTGCGCGAGGGCGTGGAGCGCCTGGGCTTCATCGGCATCAAGCTGCACCGGCATGACGCCAACATCACGCGCGAGGTCTGCGATGCTGCAAGGGCCCATGCCTTGCCGGTGCTCTACGACGTCGTCGGTGAAGTGTGGCAAGCCGAACTGCTGGCAGCGCAATATCCGGACGTCAACTTCATCGTGCCGCACCTCGGCAGCTTTGCCGACGACTGGCGCGCACAGCTCGCACTGGCCGACCACCTGGTGCGCCACCCGAACATCTACGCCGACACCTCGGGCGTGCGCCGCTTCGACCTGCTCGCGCAGGCCGTGCGGCGCGCGGGCGCGCACAAGCTGCTGTTCGGCTCGGACGGCCCCTGGCTGCATCCTGGCGTGGAGCTCGCCAAGATCAGGGCGCTTCGCCTGTCCTCGCACGACGAGGCCTTGATCCTCGGTCGCAACTTCCTGCGCCTGACGGCGCGGGTGCGCGGCAACCGTCGCCCGGCCCTTGCTGCGATGACTTCAGTTGACGGAGGCTGACACGTTCGCATCACGCTGGCTGGCCTTGCGTATTTGCAGCGCGCGGTCGGTCACGCCAAGGCGCGCCGCCGCGCGTTGCAGGTTGCCGCCCTCGCGTTCCAGCGCCAGTTCGACGGCCAGGTCCGTGGCCGTCTGGCCGATGTCTTTCATGCGAATGCCCAGCTCCACCGCAACGCGCACGGCGGATCGGAAACTGCTCTCGGGCCATGGCGCGGCGCCGCTGTCGCATCCGGCACGGTCTTCGTCGGGGATGTCGCCGATGGTGATCGGACCGCTGCCGGCATGGCGGTGGCAGATGCGCGTGACGAGTTGGCGCAGGTCGCGCACGTTGCCGGGGTAGTCGCGCGTGACAAGGAACTCCTGCACGGTGCTGTCGATCTCGACCTCCGCGCATTCTGGCAACTGTTGCTCGATGAAATGCCGTGCCAGCGGAAGGATGTCGTCCTTGCGTTCACGCAGGGGCACGGTGCGACATTGCCATCCCGCAATGCGATAGAAAAAATCCGAACGAAAACTGCCATCGGCCACGCCGCGTTCGAGGTCGCGGTTGGTCGCGGAGACGAGGCGCAGGTGCGTCGTCTGCCAGATGTTGCTGCCAACCCGCTTGTACTTGTGCTCCTGCACCGCCCGCAAGAGTTGCGCCTGCAGCGTCGGCGTCAGCTCGCCCACCTCGTCGAGAAAAAGCGTGCCGTTGTTGGCCAGCGCAAATGCACCATCGCGCGCCGTCATGGCGCCGGTGAAAGCACCGCGGTCGTGGCCGAAGAATTCGCTGCCCGACAACTCGGGTGACACCGTCGTGCAATCGACGACGACGAAGGCGCCCTTGTCGGGTCGTGGGTCGAGGTCATGGATGAGTTGCGCGATCAACTCCTTGCCCGTGCCGCTCTCCCCCGTGATGAGCACGGACGACGCCGTGAAGGTGGCGGCCTCGACGATGCCGCGAACGACGCGGCGCCAGGCCGGGCTCGCGCCCACCAGGGATTCGCGCACGCGGGGCGAGTCGAGCACTGCGCCCACGGTGGACCATCGTCGAAGGCGGCAGGCCACGTCTTGCGCAGCCTGCGGCAAACATGGCCACTGCAGCACATCGAGCGCGCCGGCGCGGATCAGCGACCATAGCGTGGCGCTCGTCAACGGCTCCCTGCCAACAGAAAGCGCAAGCACGCCCATGCCCTGGCTCGCACCATGCAGCAGTGAAAGCAATCGCTCGTCCACGGCGTCGAACACGACCACGCCGACACCGTCGGCATGGCTTCCCGGCATTTCATTCAGGGCGCAGGCGCAAACGTCGGCGTCTTCGAGCAATGCAACGATCTGCATGCGCACGCTGTGTTCGATCGAAGCGGCGAATTCGATCCACGTCGACAACGCCATCTCCCCTCCTCCCGTCGTAGCGTCTCGTCACACGCGGATCACGTCAAGCCTCGGGCCCATGCCGATGACTGACAAAACCGGTGCCGATGATTCGAGGCTCATACGCTGTCGATGCGACTTGGTCTTTTTGGGGTTCGCGGCCGGAAGTCCGAGGTGGGCACTTACCGACGCGAAGGACGGTGAGTCTGCGCGCGGCGGGTGAAGAAGTGAATCGCCCAAAAGGGGTATGGGCCGCGTGCGCCATTCACCCTTTCAGCCCCACGGTGGTGCTAATAACGGAAGAGGTCGTTGGAAACGCGCCGAACAGGCCTTGCAACGCTCAGATCCTGATCTTATGGGCCATCGACTTCTTTCGTTCGATCCATGTGTCCGCCTCCAGGCTGGTCGTGGCGCCACACTTGACCAATCCTTCGAGATAGTGCTCACGCAGCAGTGCCAACCATTGCGCGTTGGTGGGGACGCGCGCCCAGATGCGGTGGACCTTTGCAGCATCGTCAAGCCCGGCGAAAACGCTTCGGGCTTCTTCGATTTTCCCCAGTTGCGCATAGGCGGCGGACAAGAGCAGCTTCGACGCCCAGTACGTGGGCAGCACGGTGAGCGACTTCTCGAGCCACCTCACTGCCGCCGCATGGTCCCCCGAAAGAAGGCAGGCCATTCCCAGGAACAGCAGCCAGGCCCAGCGGTGCGGATCACGCGGCGAGAGTTCAAGGGCCCTTCGCATCGGCGCAAACGCTGCCGCGCAATGGCCCTCGTACATGTGCAGCACGCCTCGCCACAGATGTGCACGGGGCGCGCTCGGGTTGAGTTCGAGCGCGGTCTCCGCGCTGACGAGTGCCGCATCGTGTCGATCCTGGAGGTTTCGCACGCGCGAGATCATCTCGTGCGTCAGGTGGTCGAAGGAATCCAGCGTCAGGGATCTCACCAGGTCCGCTTCTGCGCGCTGGATTTGCGTGGCAATGTCAGGTCCGGGCCAACTGTCGGCCTGGGTGACCAGAAAGGCACCGCGCCAGGTCAGCGCCTCGGCGTTGTCCGGATCGATCTGCAGCGCTCTTTCAAGGAGTTCAAGCGCCTTGGTGTAAGCCCCCGTCGACCAGGTCAAGCCACCGATGCTTCTCGCTTGCATCACGAGATCGGTTGCCTTCACTTGCGCCGGGTTCTTGCGTCCGCTGCGCTCGCCTTCTGCGACAAACAGGTGAACGCCCAGCGAATTGGCGAGCCGCGCAACCAACTCGCGGCGGATGTTGCTCACGCCGGCCATGCCGACTTCGATCGCGTCCGACCAGACGACCAATCCGGTGGCGGCCTCCGCGAGTCGCGCATTGATTTCGATGCTCGACTCCGAGCGGTCGACGCGTCCGTGCAGGACGTATCGCACGCCGAGTTCGCGCGCCAGGCTCGCAAGGTCAATGGCTTGGTGCTTGTACGAGAGTGCCGTGGGGCTGCCGATCACATAGCTGCCGCGGATCCTGGACAACTGCGTGGTGATGTCATCGGTGATGGCGTCTGCAAAGTACTCCTGCTCGGGCGCCGCGCCAGGCTCGAGAAACGGCAGCACGATGACCGAGAGCGGTCGGGTCGTGCCATCCGCCGCTGGATCGACGTACGACGTTGCCGCCAGTGCGGCACGCACGTGACGAAAAGCACGCACCGGTTGCGGGACGTTCTTGATCGACAACTCGCCGACGTCTTCGAACCGGGCATCGCCACGCCGCGAAGCCGCGCCATGCACTGCGTGTGAAATCATGATGCCGCCGGGCTCGGCCACAGACTGGAGTCGAGCGGCGATGTTGACCCCGTCGCCGTACACCGTACCGTCCGCCTTCTCGAGCAGATCTCCGAGGTGGATGCCGATTCGAAATGGCATGTGAACTTGCTCAGGCGAAGTCGCGGCTGCCAACTCCTCCTGAATCGCGATCGCGGCGCTCAACGCGCCGCTCGCCGTGTCAAAGACTGCCAGCACGGAATCGCCCGCCATGTCGATGGTGCGCCCCGATGCCGCGGCGACATGCGTTACAAAAACGCGACGTGCGGCGTCCAGCGCCGTCAGCGCCTGCACGTCGTCCGCGGCCATCAGGCGCGAATACCCTGCCGCGTCTGCGGCCAGGATTGCCAGGAGTCGATGCCTGATGTCGATTTCTTGCATGGCCAGTTCGCCAATGGCGCCCGTCCAGGAGATCTCGCCATTGTGCGCCGTCAATCCTTGAGCGGGAACGAGTCAACGCACTCCAACGACCGGCCGCTGAGCGGGCTTTCCAATCCCACGCCATCGTCATAGCATGGCCTCCGACAAGCGCTCGCCGGGAGACAACATGCAAACCAACGCAACCGAGACAGCACGCAGGAACGAACGACTGGACGAGGTGGTGCAGCTGATCCGCACCAAGGTCGTCGCAGAGCCTGCGGACCTTCTTGCCGACTTCGTCCGGCAGTATTTCGGACAGGTCGATCCCGAGGACCTTGACGATCGGCCGGTGGAAGACCTCTACGGCGCCGCGCTGTCGCATTGGGGCTTCGCGCGCACCCGCGAAATTGGCCACGCTCGCCTGCGCGTCTTCAACCCGACGATTGCGGAACACGGCTGGCAGTCCACGCACACCATCATCGAGATCGTCAACGACGACATGCCCTTTCTCGTCGATTCGGTAACGATGGAAGTCAACCGCCATGGGCTGACGCTGCACCTCATCATCCATCCGCTGGTGGCGGTCATTCGCGATGACGAAGGAACGCTCCAGGGCCTGGCGACGGACGCTTCCTCGAGTGGCGCGCGTCGCGAATCCTTCATCCATGTCGAGGTGGACCGCGTAGCCGATGCGAGCCGGCTCGAGGCACTGGCCACTGATCTGCTGCGCGTGCTGGGCGATGTGCGCCTGGCGGTGGCCGACTTCGACAAGATGCGCCAGAGCGTTCTTGCCATCGTGCGCAACCTCGAAGAGCACGCGCCGCCCCTGCCGGCGCAGGAACTCGCCGAGGGGCAGGCCTTCCTGCGCTGGCTGGCGGACGACCATTTCACCTTCCTGGGTCATCGCAGCCACGAACTGGTCAAGGTCGACGGCGAAGACGCACTGCAGGTCGTGCC
This sequence comes from Variovorax brevis, assembly GCF_030317105.1. Taxonomy (GTDB): domain Bacteria; phylum Pseudomonadota; class Gammaproteobacteria; order Burkholderiales; family Burkholderiaceae_C; genus Variovorax; species Variovorax brevis. Next base: position 642,961 of record NZ_JASZYG010000002.1, on the reverse strand, counting down.
GGATTCGGGCCTCGGCATCCTGCGCGCGGCCACCAAGGATGGCAAGGATGCGTTCGCCGCGCTCTCGCCGGTGGCGCGGGCCTATGCGCGTCGTCCTGACCTGTTGATCATCACCAAGTCGAACTCGCGCTCCACCGTGCACCGTCCCGGCTACCTGGACTACATCGGCGTCAAGCGCTTCAACGCGGCGGGCGACGTGTGCGGCGAAGACCGCTACCTTGGCCTGTTCACCTCCACGGCCTACAGCGCCAACCCGGCGGACATTCCCTTGCTTCGGCGCAAGGTCGCCGACGTGGTGCAGCGCGCGGGTCTTTCCGCAGGCAGCCACTCGGGCAAGGCGCTGGTCAACATCCTGGACACCTATCCACGCGACGAGCTGTTCCAGACCAGCGCCGACGAGTTGCTGCAAACGGCCATGGGCATCCTGCACCTGGGCGAGCGCCAGCGCTTTCGCCTGTTCGTGCGGCGCGACCCCTACGAGCGCTTCGTCGCCTGCATGCTCTATGCGCCGCGCGAGAACTACACGACCGAGCTGCGCCAGAAATGGCAGTCGATCCTGATGGAGGCCTTCAACGGCACCAGTTCGGAATTCAACGTGCACCTGTCGGAGTCCGTGCTGGCGCGCATCCAGATCACCGTGCGCACCAAGTCCGGCGAGATCCCCAACGTTGACGTGCGTGAGCTTGAACAACGCCTGGTCGAAGCGGCGCGGCGCTGGGACGACGACCTGAAGTCAGCACTGATCGGCACCATCGGCGAGGCGCGCGGCAATGATCTGCTGCGCCGCTTTGGCGGCGCCTTCCCTGCCGGTTACCGCGATGAGTTTGCCGCACGCGCCGCCGTGCACGACATCGAGTTGATGGAAGGTTTGAACGATACCCAGCCGCTGGGCATGAACCTCTATCGCCCCCTCGAAGCGCCGCCCGGAATGCTGCGCTTCAAGGTGCTGCGCCGCAGCGAGCCGCTCGTGCTGTCGACCAGCCTGCCGATGCTCGAACACCTGGGCATGAAGGTGCTCGACGAACATCCGCACCGGCTCGCGCCGCAGGGCGAGGCGCCGATCTGGATTCACGATTTCGGTTTGCGCAACGCACTGGGCGACGCCGACATCGACGTCGATGCCTTGCGCCCGGTGTTCGAGGAGGCATTTGCCGCGGTGCTGAGCGGCGAGGTCGAGAACGACGACTTGAACCGCTTGGTGCTCGCAGTGCGCCTGCCGGTGCATGAAATCGTCGTGCTGCGCGCCTACGCAAAGTACATGCGGCAAATCGGCTTTGCGCTGTCGCAGTCCTTCATCGAGAGCACGCTGGTTGCCAACGGGCAGATTGCGCGGGACCTCGTCGAGTTGTTCAGCCTGCGCTTCGATCCTTCGAAGGCCGACGATGCACAGGACATGGCCGGCCAGAAGGTGCGCGAGATCGAGGCCGCCCTCGAAAACGTGGCGAACCTTTCGGAAGACCGCGTGCTGCGCGAGTACCTTGCGCTGATCCAGGCGACCACGCGCACCAACGCGTGGCGCCGCGATGCGAGTGGCAAGCGGCGCGGCTTCCTGTCCTTCAAGTTCGACTCGGCCAAGGTGCCCGACCTGCCGGCCCCCAAGCCGATGTTCGAGATCTTCGTGTACTCGACGCGCTTCGAGGGCGTGCACCTGCGCGGCGGGCGCGTTGCGCGTGGCGGCTTGCGCTGGTCCGACCGGCCCGAAGACTTCCGCACCGAAGTGCTGGGGCTCGTCAAGGCGCAGATGGTCAAGAACACCGTCATCGTGCCGGTGGGCTCCAAGGGCGGCTTCGTGCTCAAGCGCGCGCCCGCGGCCAGCGACCGCGAGGCGTACATGCGCGAAGGCGTGTCCTGCTACCAGGACTACCTTCGCGGCCTGCTCGACATCACCGACAACCTCATCGGCGAAAAGGTCGTGCCGCCGCCGCAAGTGCGGCGCCATGACAACGACGATCCCTACCTGGTGGTCGCGGCCGACAAGGGAACGGCCACCTTCAGCGACTACGCCAACGGCGTCAGCAAGGAATACGGCTTCTGGCTCGGCGATGCCTTTGCATCCGGCGGCTCCGTGGGCTACGACCACAAGGTCATGGGCATCACGGCGCGCGGCGCGTGGGAATCGGTGAAGCGGCACTTCCGCGAAATGGGCGTGGACACGCAGACCACCGACTTCACCGTCGCCGGCATCGGCGACATGTCGGGCGACGTGTTCGGCAACGGCATGCTGCTGTCGCGGCACATCCGGCTCGTGGCGGCCTTCGACCACCGGCATGTGTTTCTTGATCCGGATCCCGACGTCGAAAAAAGCTTTGTCGAGCGCGAGCGCATGTTCAAGCTGCCGCGTTCGTCGTGGGCCGACTACGAAGCGGCCTTGATCTCCGAAGGTGGCGGCATCCATGCGCGCAGTGCCAAGTCGATTGCACTCACGCCGCAGGTGCAGCAGGTGCTGGGCATCACGGCCGATGCGCTCACGCCGACGGAACTGGTCAACGCCATCCTCAAGGCCCCGGTGGACCTGATCTACAACGGCGGCATCGGCACTTATGTGAAAGCGTCGAGCGAGAGCCACGCGCAAGTGGGCGACCGCGCCAACGACGCGCTGCGCGTGAACGGGCGCGAGCTGCGCTGCAAGGTGTTTGCCGAAGGCGGCAACCTGGGTTGCACGCAACTGGGCCGCATCGAGTTCGCACTCGCCGGTGGTCGCATCAACACCGATGCGATCGACAACTCGGCGGGCGTCGACACCTCCGACCACGAGGTCAACATCAAGATCCTGCTCGGCCTGCCGATCACCGAAGGCGAGCTCACCGAGAAGCAGCGCAACGCCGTGCTCCCGCAGATGACCGACGAGGTGGCTGCGCTCGTGCTGCGCGACAACATCTTCCAGACGCAAGTGCTGTCGGTGACCGGCCGCGTGGCGCCGCAGCTGCTGGACGCGCAGACGCGCTTCATGCAGTTCCTGGAGAAGGCCGGGCGACTGAACCGCGCCATCGAATACCTGCCGACGGACGAAGAACTCGGCGAGCGCCGCGCAAGGGGCCAGGGTCTGACCACGCCCGAGCGTGCCGTGGTGCTGGCCTACAGCAAGATCTGGCTCTACGACGAACTGCTGGCCTCGCCGCTGCCCGACGACCCGTGGGTGGCAACGGCACTCGAGCGCTACTTCCCGACGCTGCTGCGCGAGAAGTTTTCGGCGTACATGCCCCGGCATCCGCTGCGGCGCGAGATCATCGCGACGCACGTGACCAACAGCACCATCAACCGCGTTGGCAGCACCCTCGTGCATCGCCTGGTCGAGACCACCGGCGCGCGCGCCTTCGAGGTCGTGCGTGCCTACCTGATGAGCCGCGAGATCTTCGGCATGGTGCCGCTGTGGCTGGCCATCGACGCCTTCGACAACAAGGTCGACGACGCGGTGCAGTCGAGTCTGCTGATCGACACCAGCCGGCAACTGGAGCGCGCGACGAAATGGTTCCTGCGTTCGCGGCGCCTGAACGAAGACATGCAGGCCACCATCGATCACTTCAAGCCCAACGTGGATGCCCTGTCGGCACGACTGGCCGAACTGCTGGACGCCGACGAACGCGCGCGTGTCGATGCCGCCGTGGCGAAGTACGTCTCGGCGGGCGTGCCGCGCGAAATCGCGGAGCGCGTCGTCACCTTCGACTCATTGAACGCCACGCTCGACATCGCCGAGATCGCCGGCAGTGCGCGCTGGCCGGTGGCGCTGGTGGCCGCGATCTACTTCGATCTGGCCAACCGCCTGGGCATGCCGTGGTTGCGCGACCGGATCGCCGCGCTGCCAGGCGACCGGCATTGGCAGACGCTGGCCAAGGGCGCGATGCTCGACGACCTCTCGGGGCTGGAGCGCGCGATCACCGCCGCGGTGCTGGCGGGGAACGAAGACGCGGAATCGCCGGCAACGCTGGTGCAGGCGTGGGAGGCTGGAAACGGCCGCGCGCTCGAACGCGCCGCGCAGTTGATGGCGGAACTCAGGGCCGTGCCGGCGCCCGATGCCGCAATGTTGTCCGTCGCGCTGCGGGAACTGCGGGCGTTGGCCTGAGGGATCGGCAGCAGGGCCTCGACAGTTCACCGCTTTGAGGCAAGGACGCTTGGGTCCATCGCGTCAGTGCGTCCATCGTTGGCGCAGGCGCTCCTTCATCACCCAATAGCCTGCGCCGGGCACGTCAACAACAGATGCGGTGAAGGCTGATGCGCAATGCCACCGGTCCGCCTTGAAAACGCCCCCTTGCGCGCCTAGACTTTTGGCCCACGCTGGAAGGAGACACGCCATGAGCACGCCAACCGAAATCGCACAACAGGGCTATGCCGCGTTCGGGCGCGGCGACGTCCCCGGCATTCTCGAATTGCTGGCCGACAACGTGGACTGGCACTTCATTGGCTCCGATGTCCCCTATGCCGGGCACTTCGTGGGCAAGGAGAGAGTGCAGGAATGGTTCGTGGCGCTGGCTTCGTCCGACGAGATTCAAAAGCTCGAGCCGCGCGAATTCCTGGAAGGACCGAATCATGTGACCGTGATCGGCTGGGAGCAGATCAGGCCGTTGCCGAACGGCAAGGTATTCGAGACCGACTGGGTGCACGTGTTCGTGGTCAAGGACAACAAGGTGACCCGGTGGATCGGCACCGCCGACACGTCCGCACGCACCAAAGCCGCCCAGTGAATCCGGACTTCCTGCAGATCGGCCTGCTGCAGCCGCAGATCACAGCGCCTTCTCGATCAATGCGCCCTTGAACAGCACCGGCCCCGTCGGTCCGCGCTCGCTCGGCACGCCACCCCTGGGTTCGAGGCTGATCGCAAGCGCAGGCACCTCGCGCACCTGGGATTCGCTCGCGGTGAGCTTCAGCACAGGCGCCTTGTCGATCACGCCCAGCGATCGCGGCGCGGCGCCGCCGGGCGGCAACGCCCACAGCTGCAGCGACTTGTCCTCGCCTTCGCGATAGTCGCCCACGCGTTGCAGCACCAGCTGGCGGTTCTTGGGGTCGAAGGTCACCAGCATCGATGGCGCGGACTTGTCGTCGGACAAGACGGCCACGTACTGAACCACCGGCGCCTCGCGCAGTTGATGATCGAGTCGAACGCCGACGGCCACGGCGATCACGGTGGCCAGCGCACCCGCTGTTGCCGCGCTGCGCCAAAGCGGCAGGTTGCGCCACCAACCGGTCGGCGTGCTGGCTGGGGGAACAGGCGTTTCGCGCTGACGCTGTATCGCGAGTTGCTGTCGCTGGCCATCGATCTCGTTCTGGATGCGCACCCAGACCGCCGGATCGGGTGTGACGGCGGGCTGCAGTTCCGCCATGCTCGCGAGCCGACCCTGCCAGACCAGCGCCGCGGCACGCACGGGCGCCTGCTCGCGTGCGAGCGCCTCGAAGCGTCGGCGTGCGCCCGCGCGCAAGGTGCCAAGCGCGTAGCTTGCAGCAAGCAATTCGAGCAGTCGGGGATTGGCTGAGATCTTCATGCGCCGGTCTTCGTCAGGCAAATTGCTTCATGCAGTTGCGCAGCTTCTCCAGTGCGCGCCTTATCCATGTCTTGACGGTGCCCAGCGGCAGCGCGAGTTGCCCCGCAAGCTCAACGTGGCTCATGTCATGCAGCCAGGCGAGGCTGACCACTTCGCGTTGACGGCCGTCCAGTTCCTGCAGGCATCGATGCAGTGCCTGTGCCTGCTCGCTTGCGTCCGCGGCATCCATCGGGCTGGCGGCGTCTGACACCAGGGCGTCGGCCATCGTTTCATCGAGATCCTGCGTGAGTTGCGCGCGCTCGGCCGAGCGCCGGCGCAGCAGGTCCAGCGAGCGGCTGCGCACGATGAGGCCCATCCACGCGAGCGGCGGGCTGAGCGAACTGCGGTAGTCGCCGGCCACGCGCCAGATGGTGAGGAAAGACTCCTGCAGCACGTCCTCGGCCCATTCACGCTGCCGCACGACGCGCATCGCCAAGCCCAGCAGCCGCGGAGCGGTACGGTCGTAGAGCAGGCGCAACGCCGTCTCGTCGCGTTGGCCGACGCGGTCGATCAATGCCATCAGTTCGGCGTCCAGGCTGGGGGCACTCATGGGTGGATTGTGGGCCAAGGCGCCCACAACGAATACGCCCGAACCGCCGGCGCGGATTCAGGAACGCAAGATTTCTGAATCCACCGCAGCACCCGCTGCGTATTGGTGACAGGGCCGAGCTTTCGCACGCGAATCCACCGGCCCTGCCCATCCACGACCTGACCAATGAGGTGATGCCAATGAGACTCCCGAAGCCATCCGTGCAACTCGGCGTGCTCGCCACATGCGCGATTGCAACCGCCGGCGCCCTTGCGTCCAGCCACCGCGAGGCGCCTTCCATTGCAGGCATGCCCAAGGTGGATGCCACCGACTTCTACATGTTCCGCAGCTATGAACCGGGACGCCAGGCCTACGTGACGCTGATCGCGGACTACCAGCCCGACCAGAGTCCCTATGGCGGTCCCAACTATTTCTCGATGGATCCGGATGCGCTCTATGAGATCCACCTCGACATCAACGGCGATGCGGTGGAAGACATCACCTTCCGCTTCCGCTTCACCAACAAGCTGCGCGACATCCAGTTGCCCATCTCCGGCAAGCAGGTGTCCATTCCGCTGGTGCAGGCCGGCGGCATCTCCGGGCCGAATCAGCCCACGAGCAACCTGCGCGAGACCTACACGCTGGACATCGTGCGAGGCGACCGCCGCAAGGGCGTCGTCGAGCCGGTCTCCATGAGCGGTGGTGGCACGGTGTTCGACAAGCCGACCGACAACATCGGCGACAAGACCTTTGGCGGACCCGCGGGCTACGCCAGCTATGCGAACCAGCACCTCTACACCGTCAACATCCCCGGCTGCGACGCGCCGGGGCGCGTGTTCGTGGGACAGCGAAAAGACCCGTTCAGCGTGGCGCTCGGCCAGGTGTTCGACCTGATCAACCTCAACCCGCTCGGCTCGTCCAGCGCCAACCCGGATGCCTTGGCCAACAAGAACGTCACCACCATGGCGCTCGAAGTTCCCATTTCGTGCGTGACCGCGGGCGGCCCCATCATCGGTGGCTGGACCACGGCCAGCGTCCGGCAGGGACGGCTCATCGCCAGCCCGCCCAGGAGCGGGCACGGCACCACGGCCCTCAACGGCGGCCCGTGGGCGCAGGTGTCGCGCCTGGGCATGCCGCTGGTCAACGAAGTGGTCATCGGGTTGAAGGACAAGGACAAGTTCAACAGCTCCAAGCCGAAGGACGACGGGCAGTTTGCCGACTACGTCACCAACCCGACCTTGCCGGCGCTGATCCAGACGCTGTTCCCCGGCGCAGTTGCACCGACCAACTTTCCGCGCACCGATCTCGTGGCCGCATTCCTGACGGGCGTCGAGGGCGTCAACAAGCCGGCGAACGTGAAGGCCTCCGAAATGCTTCGCCTGAACACGTCCGTCGCGCCGACCCCCAAGGCGAGCCAGAACAACCTCGGCGTGCTGGCCGGTGACAACGCGGGCTTCCCGAACGGCCGGCGACCGGGCGACGACATCGTCGATGCCGAGTTGCGCGTTGCGATGGGCGCGCTGTGCGTGGCGACCGGGGCGGGCGATGCGCTCAAGGTCGGCTGCAAGCCTTCCGATGCACCTGCCGGCGCTGCAATGCTCACCGATGGGGCCGCGCAAAGCCCGACGCAGTTCCCCGACGCCTTCCCGTACCTGACGACGCCCTTGCCCGGCGCGCAATAAGGAGCACGGCATGAACCGCAAGACCTTTCGCTTCGCCCTGCCGCTGGCCGCGGCAATTCTGGCTGCCGCCTGCGGTGGCGGTGGGCACGACCACGGGCCGCCCCCGGTGGTGACCAACCCGCCCGGGCAGAACGACCCGCTCGACAAGTTCATGGCCTATGTGAAGGATCTGGTCGCGACTGCGCTGGACACGGCCGAGCCTGTCGATGTGTCCGCCTTCGATCCCCCGCCGACCTCGGACACCAAGGAACCCGTGGCGACGCCATGATGTGCAAGGGCCGTCCGCTGGCGTGCGCCCTGGTGCGATGGAGCGTGATCGCGTCGGTGCTGCTGGCGGTGTCTGCGCCAGGCGGCGCGACACCGCGCGTTCCCTCGAGCGAGGACGCCGTGGTCGAGACCCTGCCCACCATCTCTGGCTGGTCGCGCGAGCAGCGCCAACTGCGCAACGCACTCGCCCAGCGCCCCAGGGACGAGGCGACGGCCATTGCCGCGGCGCAGGCTTACCTTGAACTGGCGCGAAGCCAGGGTGACGCCCGCTACGCAGGCTACGCCATGGGCGCATTGCAAGCGTGGGACGGACCTGCTGCCGGCACGCCCGCCGCCATCCTCGTGATGCGCGCCACCGTTGCGCAGTTCCTGCATGATTTCGACAGCGCCGAAGCCACGCTCAAGACAGCACTGGCGCGCCAGCCCGCCAACGCGCAGGCGTGGATCACCCTGGCCACCATACTTCGCGTGCGCGGGCGCTACAACGAATCCGACGCCGCATGCCGTGCGCTCGGACGTGCCGGGCCTGCCCTCTACGGCGTGGCGTGCCAGGCCGAAAACGCCGCCCTGCGAGGCGCCCATGCCCCGGCGCGCGAGGCCCTGCGCGACCTGCTTGCGACACCCATGCTGCAAGGCGCGCAGCAGGCGGGCACGCGCCAGTGGCTCCTCACCACCTTGGCTGAAGTCGAGGAACTCGCAGGCCGTCCGGCCGCCGCCGAAGCCGCGTACCGGCAGGCGCTGCAAGCCGAACGCTCGGGCTATCTGCTGCTCGCCTACAGCGACTTCCTGCTGCAGGCGGGGCGCCCGGGTGAAGTGGCGCCGCTGCTGCGCAACGAGCCGCGCAGCGATGCCGTCCTGCTGCGCCTGGCCATTGCCAGGCAACGCACGCCAACGCAGAAAGCCAGCACCACGCAGGCCAACGACAACTTCACCGACGACGTCCGGGAACTGCAGGCCCGGTTCGACGCCGCCGCGCTGCGACCAGGCAACGCGAGCGTGCACGCGCGTGAAGGAGCGCTCTTTGCGCTCGACGTCCTGGGCGATTCAAGGCGCGCCCTGGAACTGGCCCGCGCGAATGTCCGCGTGCAGCGCGAGCCGATCGACATGCTGCTGCTTGCACGCGCCGCCGCAGCAACCCACGACGACGGGGCTCGCAGGGAAGTGCGCACCTTGATGCAACAGACAGGACTGCGCGATGCACGCATCGATGCCATCCCCTGATCGCACGCGCGCTTCGATTGCGCGGTGGGCTTGCAGATGCGCCCTCGCCCTGCTCTTCATTGCGCTCGCATGCGGCACTCGCCCAGCCCACGCGCACAAGGCCAGCGACGCCTACCTTCAGCTACGCGCCACCGCGGACACTGTCGAGCTGCGCTGGGACATTGCGCTGCGCGATCTCGATGCCGTCCTCGACCTGGACCGCAACGGCGACCGCAAACTGACATGGGGTGAGGTGCAGTCCCGCATGGACGACATCCGCGCCTATGCGCTGCCACGCCTTCGCCTGCAGCAAGGTCGTTGCGCGATGGCCGAAGCCAGTGCACCCGCAGTGGAAGATCGCATCGATGGCGCCTACCTCGTGTTCGAGTTCAAGGCACGATGCGACATCGCGGCAGGGCTGGACATCGACTACCGGCTGCTGCGCGAAGTCGATCCCACGCACCGCGGCTTGCTGCGCATTGAACAGCGCGAAAGCCACGATCCGATCCTGCGCTCCCTCGACCCCGCAGCCGGGCCAATCACCGTCGACTGGCCCCGCACTTCGCCCGGCGACGCACGCGGCGCAGTCGCCTCCAATTCCTTGCCAGCCAACACCAGCCTGTTTCAGGACGGCATCCATCACATCCTGATTGGCTACGACCACATCCTGTTCCTGCTCTGTCTCCTGCTGCCCGCCGTGCTGCGGCGCCGGCAAGGCGGATGGAAACCGGTGGTGACCTGGCGTGAGGCGGTGTGGCCGATGCTGGGCATCGTCACCATGTTCACCGTGGCCCACTCGCTGACGCTGGCGCTGGCGGGCCTCAAGCTCGTGACCATTTCGCCCCGCGTGGTGGAACCGGCCATCGCCGTCACGATCATGCTGGCCGCGGTCGACAACATCTATCCCTTGCTGCGCGGGCGGCGCAAGCTGTTCAGTTTTCTGTTTGGCCTCATCCACGGCTTCGGCTTTGCCGGTGCGCTGGCCGAACTGGAACTTCCGGTGCGCGGCTTCGTCGTCGCGCTGCTCCAGTTCAACCTGGGCGTGGAGGCCGGACAACTCGTCGTCGTGTTTGCCGCACTGGGCACGCTGCTGGCCGTGCGCCGCTGGCGCTGCTACCAGCCGCTGCTGCTCCAGGGCGGGTCGGTCGCTGCGATGCTGCTTGCCTCGATCTGGTTCTTCGAGCGCGTGCTGGATGTCCAGGTGTTGCCTTTCTCTTGAACTTTTCAGTTGAAAAGATCGCGGACAGCCGTGGGGTCGTTTGGGGAGTGAACAATGCGGGCTTTTTGCTTCTGGATGTCGTCTTCTGCCATGAACCCCCTCGCCCGGCCACGCCCACGTCCACGCCAGCTCTTGCTGGGCGTCGCGTTCGGCAGCGCTGCGGCCTGCGCGCAGGAAGCGCACCTGCCCGAAATCGTCGTCAGCGGGCCGCGTGACGCCTCGATTGGCCTGGCCGACAGCGCCAGCGAAGGCGCGGCCGAACGCGAGGTGTTCCAGGCCCGCCCCAAGCTGCGGCCCGGCGACATCATCGAATCGGTGCCGGGCGTGGTCGCCACCCAGCACTCGGGCGACGGCAAGGCCAACCAGTACTTCCTGCGCGGCTTCAACCTGGACCACGGCACCGACTTCTCGATGAAGGTCGATGGCATGCAAGTGAACATGCCCACGCATGGGCACGGCCAAGGCTTTGCCGACCTCAACTTCCTCATCCCGGAGCTGGTTTCTGGCGTGAGCTACCGCAAGGGGCCGTACTTTGCCGACAACGGCGACTTCTCGCTGGCCGGCAGTGCATCGCTTGACTATTTCAGCGTGCTCGATGCGCCGTTTGCACAGCTCACGCTGGGCTCCAACCACTACCAGCGCCTGCTGGCCGCCGGTTCGCGCACCGTGCAAGACCAGACTTGGCTGGGCGCCGTCGAACTGGTCGGCAACGACGGACCATGGGACGTGCCGGAAAACCTCAAAAAGGCCAACGCCGTGCTTCGCTATTCGCAGGGCTCGCCCGTGCAAGGCTTCAGCATCACGGGCATGGCCTACAAGAGCACCTGGACCTCGACGGACCAGGTGCCGCAACGCCTCATCGACAGCGGCCAGTTGCCGCGCTTCGGCTCGCTCAACCCCACCGACGGCGGCGAGACGCAGCGGGTGAGCCTTTCAGGCAAATGGTTCAACAAGAGCGCGGCCGGCGAGACGAACATCAGCGCCTACGCCATCAACTATCGCTTCGACCTTTTCTCCGACTTCACCTACTTCCTGAACAACCCGGTGAACGGCGACCAGTTCGAGCAGACCGACCGGCGCAATGTCTTCGGTGCCCTGGCGTCGCACACCATGCCCAACAAGATCGGCGGGCTCGACGGCGTGTTGAGCTTCGGGGCGCAGTGGCGCGGCGACCGCATCGGCGAAGTGGGCCTGTACAACACGCAGGCGCGCGAGCGACTCTCGACGGTGCGCAACGACGAAGTGTCGCAAGACCTCTTTTCCATCTACGGGCAACAGCTTGTGAACTTCAGCGAGCGCTGGCGCGGCTATGTGGGCCTTCGCGGCGACCTGCTGCGCTACGACGTGCAGGGTCGCGAGCCCGTGTACGGACCGGGCAACAGCGGCAAGGGGCACGACTCGCTCGCCAGCCCCAAGGCGGGCCTCATCTTCACGCTGAATCCGCAGAACGAGTTCTACCTGAATGCAGGCGTCGGCTTTCACAGCAATGACGTGCGCGGCGCAACCATCACGACCGACCCGCAATCGGGCCTGCCGGCCGACCGCGTGCCCGCGCTCGTCAAGGGAACGGGCTCCGAACTCGGCTGGCGCTTCCAGCCCAACGATGCCTTGAGCACGACCATTGCCCTGTGGCAACTCCGTCTTGATTCAGAACTCGTCTACGTGGGCGACGCCGGCACGACCGAGCCCGGCCGCGCGAGCCAACGCAGCGGCGTCGAGTTGACGGCCCGATGGAGGCTGAACGACGCCTGGCGTTTCGAGGTCGATGCGGCGCTGTCACGCGCCAGGTTCCGCGGCGTGGCGCCGGAGGGCGAAGGCAACTACGTGGACAACGCTGCCGAGAGCGTGCTGGCCACAGGCCTGACCTACATCCAGGGCCCATGGAGCGGCTCGCTGTGGCTGCGCTACCTCGGTCCCCGCGCGCTGGACACCTTGAACACGGTCCGCTCGCAAGGCAACACCGTGCTCAACTTCGGTGCGCGCTACGCCGTCAACAAGAACCTGACACTGGGCCTGGACGTGTTCAACATCGCAGGCAACAAGGGCAACGACATCGAGTATTTCTACGCCTCGTGCACTGCCGGCGAAGTAGCCAGCGGCGCTTGCGGCTCGGGCATCGAGGATCGCCACATTCACCCGATGGAACCACGAAGCGCTCGCATCACGGCGAAGTGGACGTTCTAGCGCCTGCGCCGACGCATGGCCCGGAGATGCCTTTCGTCGGGTAGATCAACTCGCCATGAAATCGCCGGGCGGTTATCGTGTTCGTCCCTGTTCCAGACACCGGCGGTTCCGCGAAATTCATGAAGCAACATCCGCGCGCACGCTGGCGATGGCTGCCCGACGAGGGCAGCTGGACCTATCACCTGATGCTGGCGGCCACGGGCATGCTGGTGCTGGGCCCGCTGGCCGGCGTGACGGCGGCCTACATGAATTTCTCGCTGGGCTTTTTCGTTGGCGGCCAGGTGCTGGCGGGGCTGCTCGGCTCCGCCGTCACCGCGGGCTACGGCGCCTCAGGGCGGCATGGTGCCAACTACGTCCAGACGGCGGCCGCTTCGGTCGCCAGCATGAGCGGGATGGGCGTGCTGCTGCAGGCCATGGTGTGGATGGGCCTACCACAGCCGCCGGGCTGGCAGATGGCCTTGTACCTTGCGTGCATCGGCATGTTCGGCGTGGGCGTGGGCATGCTCTACACGCCGGTTCTGGTCGATCGCATGCAGCTGGTTTTTCCTTCGGGGCTGGCCGTCGCGAACATCTTGCGGGCATTGACCGACACCGCACTGCTGCGTCGCTCGGTGCGGCAACTCGGCAGTGGGGTTGCGCTGGGACTGGCCACGGGACTGTCTGCAGGCCGCTTGCAGTGGATGGGCGCCGTCGAACTGTCGGCCTCCACCTTCGGCGCAGGGCTCGTCGTCGGCGCGCGCATCGGCATCCCCGCGGTGGTGGGCGGGTTGATCGGCGTGGCGCTGCAGCCGTACTTCATCCGGATCGGGTGGCTGCAGGCGGGCGACCCGCCGCGCAAGATCATGTTCCTCATCGCGCTGGGCGCGATCATGGGCGCGGCGCTGGTCGACCTGACGCTGATCTTTGCGCGCGCCCTGCCCCGCGCGCGACGGAAGGCTGCACGGGTTGAAGCACCGCGCCCCGTTGACGACTGGCGCCGCGTGAACAACGTCCGCCTGGTGCTGTGGGTGGCCTTCTGGGCAGCGGCCACCGTGGCCTGCGGCCACTGGTTGCTGGGGCAGCCGGTCTTCTTCCTGCTGCTGGCGGTGGCGCTGGTGTTTGTCTTCGCCCTGGTCAACGGTATCTCGGTCGGGGTCAGCGACTCCAATCCGATCTCCTCAGCATTCGTGGTGACGGTCGTCATCCTTGCCGCCTTGGGCTTGAGGGATCCGGGCGTGGGCCTGATGGCGGGCGCGGTGCTGCTGGTGGCGACCAGCGTGGCCTGCGACATGCAGCAAGACCGTTCCACCGGCTGGCGGCTCGGCACGCCGCGCGTGCCGCAGTTTCGCTACCAGGTGCTGGGGATCGTCGTGGGCGCGGTGCTGGCCGTGGTGTTCGCGCGGCTGTTCATGAGTGCCTATCCTGCCCTGCTGCAGGACCAGACGATGCTCAAGGCCGATCAGCAGCCCGCCGGCTGGAGTTCCGCGATGACGTACAAGTTCGTGGGCGTGCTGCGCAGCCTGACGGAGGACCTGCCGTTCCAGCGCGTCGCCATTGGGGTGGGCATCGCGGCCGGCCTCGTGATCGAGGTGTTGCGCAAGTGGCTGCGCCCGCGCAGTTTCGTGCTGGACGCCATTGTGCTTCCCTCTCCCTACGCCTTGTCATTCGGCGGCTTCGTCAACTTGCCGACGGCGCTCTGGCTCGGGGCGGGCGGGGTCGTCGGCAGCCTGCTGACAGCGCGTGCGTCCGCGAGACAACGCGACCTTCCGCAAGACATGAGCGGCGTTTCGCTGTTTGGCGGCGGGCTGATCGCCGGCGATGCGCTCGCGGCGGTGGGGATTGGCATTGCGGGCTTGATGGCGGCATTGAAGTAGGCCAAGCGCAGCAGCCTCGGTTGCGGTCGCGTGTCGGGCGGGTAGACAATGCCTTCGTGGCGAACAAGGCATCTCCCGCTTTCCAATCCCTGACCGGCATCTATGAGCCGTCAGGCATTCAACAATTGCCAGACGGCCGCTTTCTTGTCGTGGAGGACGAGAAGGAGCATCCCTTCAGCTTGATCACCATCGGTGTCGATGGGCAGGTGGACAGCAGCGAACTCGGTCCGGGCCTGCTCCAGATATTCAGCGACTTCTGGAAGCTGGAGGACCTCGAAGGCCTTTCCATGGACCGCGACGGCTTCGTCTATGCCATCACCTCGCACTCGCGGGACGACGATGGCGACGAGAAGACCTCCCGTGAACGACTGGTGAGGTTTCGCGTCGAGGGCCATCGGGTCGAGGACACGAAAGTCGTCGAAGGACTGAAGGGCGCCCTGACGAACGCGCACCCTGTGCTGGCAGCGGCGGCGCAGGTGCTGGACGTCAAGACCGGCGCGGGTCTCAACATCGAAGGGCTGGAGATCACCCAGGACCAGCAGCAATTGCTGATCGGCTTTCGTGGTCCGCTGCACGAGGGGCGCGCAATCATTGCCCGCATCGAGAATCCCCGTGGCATGTTCGAGGCAGACGAGGCGCCCCGGGTCGCTGCGGATCTCGATGAACTGGATCTCGGCGGCCAGGGGATCCGTGGGCTGGCCTACGTGCGCACCCTTGCCGAGTACCTGATCGTCAGCGGACCGGTGTCGCGCGAAAAGGACCCCTTCGGCCTTTGGCTCTGGGACGGTCGAGAAGGCAGCCCGGCCCGCCGAGTCGTCGTTGCGGGCTTGAAAAGCCTGAAGCGCGCGGAAGGCGTGTGCTCGGCGGTCCTTCACGGACGGGCGCGAGTCATCATCGTCAGCGACGACGGCGACCGGAAAACCCAACGAGCCGCCAGCTACCTCCTGCTGGATCTCGACCAGTTGCAGACGGCCTCCTGATGCGGCTGACTGCACAACGCCAGCTAGACGATGTCCATCCTGCCAAAGTCCCTATACCGCCGTCAGCCTCGGGTTTTGACCGTCTTCCCGATACGCTACGGGTACCAACCACCGCCGTCAAAAGGATTGGATCGTGCAAGAGCTGACTTTCCGCGCTCTCCTGTACCGCTACTTCTTCTTCGAGTGGCTCTTCCTGGACGTCAACAAGGGGAGCTTCCTCGAGCGCTCTGCGGCGGCGCGGTACAACCGTTCCCAGGCGCACTGGCTGCTGACGTACATGCACCGCTGGCTCTGGTGCGCCGTGCTGTTTTACAGCCTGGGCGGCATCGTCGAAATCCAGCTCGACGCAACGGTGGCGTCGGCGCTGCTCTACGTGCCAAGCGCCGTGAGCGTGTCGGTGAATGCGGTGATCGCGGTGGCCTGGCTGGGGCTCAAGACGACGTAGGCGCCCGCGGCATTGAAGGCGTCATTCATCGGCAGATGCCCCGTCATGCCACCACTCGATTGCCTGAGCCCGACACCCGGAACAAGCGCTCCACGAGCATCTTGACAGTCGCCGGAGCGCACGCAGGCCGACTCCCCTACTTGAACAGCTGCAGCGAAACCGACTCGCCCATCGCGCGATACCCGGCGTCGCTGGGATGCAGGTGGTCACCGCTGTCGTAGAGCGGCAGCAGGCGGGACGGGCGGCCCGGATCGCGAATGGCCAAGTCGAAGTCGATCACGCCGTCGTACTCGCCGCCGGTGCGGATCCAGTTGTTGACCGCCTGGCGCTTGCCTTCGCCTTCGGCCGAGTAGTAGCCCGCGCCCTCGAACGGCGGCAGCGTGGCGCCGAAGATGCGCAGCCCTTTTTGGTGCGCGCGGGAGATGAGCAGTCGATAGCCGGCGATGAGTTGGCTGGCCGTCACCGGCTCGGATGACGACAGGGCGCCCTGGCCAATGTCGTTGATGCCTTCGAGCACGATCACATACTTGATGCCGGCCTGGGCCAGCACGTCGCGATCGAAGCGCGCAAGCGCACTGGGCGCAGTGACATTGCGCAGCACCCGGTTGGCCGAAATGCCCTCGTTGGCCACCGCCACCGGGCTGCTCGCGGCCTGCAGCCGCTCCGTCAGCACATTGGTCCAGCGCCGGTTGGTGCCGGCCGCGGAGGGATAGCCGTCGGTGATCGAATCGCCGAGCACGGCGACCGTCGATGCCCCGCTCACCGAAAGAACGTCCACCGCAGTCAGGAAGAAATACGACTGCACGGTGGATGCCACCGGCGGCACGGCCATGCCGGTGTAGTCGCCGAACTGCGAAACGTAGTTGGTCTGCAGCGAAAAGTAGTGCCTGGTGCTGCCAGTGCTCGCATTGGGCAGGTACAGGCTCACCGCGAGATCCGACTGCGCCGGCACGTTGAGTGCCACCGGGTCGCTCAATGCCGGCGCGCCGGCCGGGATGGTGATCGAGTTCGCGCCGCCGAAGGTGAGCGTCCGATCCGACCCCACGGCGACGCCGGCACCCGAACTGCGCAGGCCGACATGCGCGGCGCCGATCACCAGCGGCTGGCTACCGAATTCGTTGGACAGCCGCACGCGCACGCTGGTCCCGCCGCTGCTGACGCGCACGATCTGCCGCAGCGTGGTCTGTGCATTGAACTGGGTATAGGCTGCGAAATCGTTGCCATAGTGCGGCCCGGCGCTCCAGGTCGCGACCCAACTCTCGTCGCTCCAAAGTGCCCAGGCACTCGAGGCGCCGATCACGCCCCACAGGCAGATCGATGTCGCGGCTGCCAGCGCCACGCGCCGCGGCAGGTCCGAACGGCCGGCCGCAGCGGCCCACAAGTGCATGGCGGCGCCGCGGCCATGTGCGCCAAGGGCCTGGACAATGGATCTCATGGCTGCGCTCCTCATGGCGATGGACCTTTGCTGCCTGCCTCGCAGCGGCGAGCGCCGTTTCTACGCCGATTGCGCCAGCGGCGCCCGCATTGGCCCTTCACCATGCATGGTCGGCAGCGAGCCGGCACGCCTGCTTCAGTCGATCCGGATGTCGCGCTCTTTCACGAGTTTGGACCACTTCGCGCTTTCACTGTCGATGAAGGACGCAAACTCCGCGGGCGCTCCACCACCGACCTCGTTGCCCTGCGCCAGGATGCGGTCCTTGACCTCCGCATGGTTGATGGCCTTGACGAATGCGGCATGCAGCTTGGCGACGATCGCGGGCGGCGTTCCCTTCGGCGCGATGTAGCCCATCCAGTTCGACACCAGCACCTGCGGGTAGCCCGCTTCGGCGAAGGTCGGCACATCGGGCATGCTCGCCAGGCGCTTGGCCGAAGTCACAGCGATCGGTCTGATCTTGCCCGCCTGGATGGAAGGCACCGCGGCGCTCGTCTGCTCGAACATCAGGTCGACCTGCCCCGCCAGCAGCGCGTTCGATGCGGGGCCGCCGCCCTTGAAAGGCACGCCCACCATGTCGATGCCCGCAGCGCTTTCGAACAACTCGGCGGACAGGTGATGTGCGCCGCCCGGCCCGGCATTGGCGATGTTCAGGGAACCCGGCTTGGCCTTGGCCGCCGTGACGATGTCCTTGACGGTCTTGTACGGCTTGTCCGCGGGCGTCGCGAGCACCAGCGGGCTCTTTTCAAGCAGCACGATGGGCACGAAGCTCTTGGGGTCGAAGTTGACCTTGGGATAGATCGACGGGTTCACCGCCAGCGGCCCGAAGCTGCCCATGCCGATCGTGTAGCCATCGGGCGCCGCGCGGGCGAGCAGTTCGATGCCGATGTTTCCGCTGGCACCCGGCTTGTTGTCGATGATCACAGGCTTGCCCAGGATGGTGGAAAGCTGCAGCGCGACCAGGCGCGTCTTCACGTCCGTGTTTCCGCCGGCTGCGAAGGGCACGATGATGGTGATGGGCTTGGTCGGGTAGTCCTGCGCAAGCGCCGGGCCGGCGAACAAGCCGGTCGCGGCGGACAGCAGGGCGAGAAGCGCGTTGCGTCGTTGGGTGATGGTCATGAAAGTCTCCTGGGGTTTGATTACGAAGCGAGGGAAATGGGTTTGGAAGCAGGTGCCACCGATGCGCCTTCGATGCCGTGGCGCGCGAGCGCGGCAGCCACGAAGCCGCTGGCCTTCATCTCTTCGACGTACGCCGCGAGGAAGTTGGCGGCCTGCTCGCCGCGGCTGCGGGGGGTTCCCATGGCTTGGCGGATGACCATGAAGCGTTCATCCAGCAACCGCAGGCCGCCGAGCCTGGCTGCGTCGGCTTGCAACTGTTGCCTGACGCCGGCGGCCACGTCCGCCTGTTGCGCCAGGAAGGTGTCGACCACCGTGGGCGATGTCGGCGAGCGAACGATGTGCGCATGGCGAAGTTCGCGCGACAGGAACAAGTCGTAGGCACTGCCCTTGCCAACCACCACCAGGTTGCCTTCGCGGTCCACCTGGTCGTTGCTGTGGATGGGCGAGTCGTCGCGCACCAGGTAGCAGCCTTCGATGAGCACATAGGCGTCGGTGAAAGCGATGTGCACGCCGCGCTGCAGGTCGATGGCGAAGAAGCCGATGTCCGCGCGTTCGTCGGCGACCGCTTCGACCGACTTGCCTGCCGCATCGAACACCACGAGTTCGAGCTCCACGCCCAGGCGCTCGGCAAAGCCCTTGGCCAGATCGACCGAGACGCCCTTCGCGACGCCGGTCGCGGGGTCCTTGCTGGCCAGGATCGGATTGCCGAGGTTGATGGACGCGCGCAGCTTGCCGGTCGGCGTGAAGGCGGAAACGATGTGGGGGTCGAGGGTCATGGCATGAAGTCCAGGTTGATGCGTCGTCAAGCGGTCACCGGCACGCGCGGCGTGCTGCCCGTCTGCGCTTCGATGGTCTTTTTAAGGATGGAAGGGATCACGCCGCCGTCGCGAAGCAGATCCGTCTCCAGTTGGGTTTCGATGGCGGCGATGGCGCGCATGGATTCGACCTCGCCATTGGCCCGAATGACGCAGACACCGATCTCGCAGAGCGGCGCGATGCGCTTCGGATCGGCGTCGATCTCGATCCGGTCTCCCGGCTTCAGTGCCAGCGTTTGCGGATTCACGCCTTCGGGCAAGCGCAACGGAAGAATTCCCATGCCGATCAGGTTCGAGCGGTGGATGCGCTCGAAGCTCACCGCCAGAACGGCGCGAATGCCCAGCAGGCGCTGCCCTTTCGCCGCCCAGTCGCGTGACGATCCGGTGCCGTAGCGCTCGCCGGCCACCAGCACCACCGATTCGCCGGCATCGCGGTAGCGCTGCGCGACGTCCCAGATCGGCTGCACGTCGCCGCTGGGCACATGCAGCGTGTGCGCCACCGGCATGCCGGGCTGGAGCAGGTTGACCAGCGTCTTGCTGTGAAAGGCCGCCCGCATCATCACTTCCCAGTTGCCGCGCCGCGAAGCGAAGACGTTCAGGTCGAGGCGGTCGTCGCCGCGCGCCACCAGGAAGTCCGCGACCAGGCTGTCGGGCGGAATGGCGCTGGCCGGTGAGATGTGGTCCGTCGTGATGTCGTCGCCAACGACCAGCAGGGGATACGCGCTGTAGCGGCCCAGCAGGCTGCCTTCGGTGACCGACGCGAACGGGGGACGACGCAAGGCCGTCGATTTCGGGTCCCACGGAAAGAGCGGCGTGTCGGGCGCTTCGAGCGCATGCCAGGCCGGGTTGCGGGTGGCGATCTTGAATGCGCGTGCGAAATCCGCCGGGTCCGCACCCAAGGCAAGATGTGCCGCGACTTCTTCGCGCGTTGGCCACAGGTCGCGCAGGAACACCTCACGTCCGTCCTGCGTGGTCTGGACCGGCTCGCGGCTCAAGTCGCGTTCGGCGTCGCCGGCCAGCGCGAAGGCGATCACCAGCGGTGGCGACATCAGGAAGCCCAGGTCCAGATCCGGATGCACCCGTCCCGGAAAGTTGCGGTTGCCGGAGAGCGCAGCCACCGGGTGGATGCTGCCGGCAGCCAGGGCTTGGCGAATGACCTCCGGCAAGGGGCCGGGGTTGCCGATGCAGGTGGTGCATCCGTAGCCCACGATGTCGAAGCCGACCGCTGACAGGTCATCGGTCAGGCCCGCGCGGTCGAGATAGCCCGCGGCGGCCGGCGAGCCCGGACCCAGCGAGGTCTTGACCCAGTGCGGCACCTTGAGGCCGAGTCGCCGGGCCTTGCGTGCAACAAGACCCGCCGCGATGAGCAAGGAAGGATCGGATGTGTTGGTGCAACTGGTGATCGCGGCGATGGCCACCGGATGGCGCGGCATCTCCCGGTCAGCCAGCGTGGGCGTGAAGTCGAGCGCTTCGAGCGTGCTGCGCGCCTGCGAGTAATCCAGCAAGTCTTGCGGACGCTTGGGCCCGGCGATGTGCATTCCGACAGCCGACAGGTCGATGTCGATGGTGCGCGTGTAGCGCGGCTGCGCATCGGGGTCGAACCAGATGCCGACGCGGCGCGCATACGCCTTCACCAGTTCGCGCGCCTTGACGCTGCGGCCAGTCGACGCCATGTAGTCGAGCGTGTGCTGATCGATCGGAAAGTAGCCGGTCGTCGCGCCGTACTCGGGCGCCATGTTTGCAACGACCGCGCGCTCACCCGCGCTCAGCGTGGAAACGCCCGGGCCGAAAAATTCGACGAACTCGCCCGACACGCCGATGGCACGCAGGCGCTGCGTCACCGTCAAGGCCAGGTCGGTTGCCAGCGAGCCGGGCTTCAATGTCCCCTTGAGCCGCACGCCGATGACGTCCGGCACGCGCAGCATGGTCGGCATGCCGAACATCACGGTCTGCGCCTCCAGTCCGCCCACGCCCCAACCGAGCACGCCGATGCCGTTGATCATCGGCGTGTGGCTGTCGGTGCCGATCATCATGTCGGGCACCGCCCACAACATGCCATCGCGCTCCTGCGTGGTGACGATGGTCGCCAGCTGCTCCAGGTTGATGGTGTGCATGATGCCGGTCCCGGGCGGATTCACGTTCACGCCGCGCAGCGACTTCGATGCCCAGCGCAGGAAGCGATAGCGTTCCTGGTTGCGGCGGATTTCGTGTTCAAGGTTCAGCGCAGGCGCGTCGGGACGCGCAAAAACCTCGACCGCCAGCGAATGGTCCACCGACACCTCCACCGGCAGACCGGGGTTGAGCACGGACGGATCGACACCGGCTTCTTCGAGCGCATTGCGCATCGCGGCGATGTCCACGAGCGCGGGCGTGCTGGTGGTGTCGTGCATCAGCACGCGGCCGGGCTGGAAGGCGATCTCGGCATCGCTCGACCCTGTTTGAAGCCACTGGAAGATGGCCGCGACCGCTGCGCTGCGCTCGGCGCCTCGCATGTTGCGGACCACGTTCTCCAGCAGCAGGCGCAGCACGACCGGAAGGCGCTGGAGTTCGCTGCCGAACAGCGCCGGCATGTCGACCAGCGCGGCAGTGGTCCCGCCGATGTCGATGAGCCCGACCGGAAAGTCTTGTGTGTTGTTCATGATCAAAAGTGTTGGGCTCAAGCCGCGACCGGCCGGGCGAGGTCCGGCTGCTCATACTGGACGCGCATGAACAGGGTCATGAAAAAGGCGATCACCAGCAAGGCGCTGAGGAAGGCGAGCGCGCCGGTGGCGCTGCTCGACGTGCCCTTGACGACGCCGATCATGTAGGGGCCCACGAAGCCGCCCAGATTGCCGATCGAGTTGATCACCGCAATGGACACCGCGGCCGTCGAGCGCGACAGGAACAGTGTCGGCAATGCCCAGAACGGTGACTTGAAGGCGTAGAGCCCCGACAGCGCGATGCTGATCAGCCCCACCGCGACCACCATGTTGTGCGTGAAGCCGGCCGCCATCAGGGCCACCGCCGCGACGCCCAGCGGAATCGCCGAATGCAGCTTGCGTTCATCGCGCCGGTCCGAACTGCGGGACCACAACACCATCACGGCCGTTGCAAGGATGTAGGGCAACATGGCGATGAGGCCGATCTGCGTGTGCGTGAGCGAGCCCGACAATCCCTTGATGATCTGCGGCATCCAGTAGCCGACCCCCAGGCTGCCGCACTGGTACACGAAGTAGATGAACGACAGGTAGAGCACCTTCTTGTTCTTGATGGCCTCGAACACGCCCAGGTGCTTGACGTTCTTGCGTGCCTTGCGATCGCGTTCGAGCTCGGCGATGAGCCAGTCCTTCTCGCCCTGCGTCAGGAAGCGCGCGTCCTGTGGCTTGTCGGTGAGTCTGAAGAAGCACACCACGCCGAAGATGACGGCCGGGATGCCTTCGAGGAACAACATCCAGCGCCAGCCGCTCCAGTCGAGCCAGTGGATGTTGTCCATGATCCAGGTGCTCATCGGCGCGCCGATGATGTAGGACACCGGAATGGCCGCGGTGAACAGCGCCACCGTCGTGGCCAGTTCCTTCGAGCGAAACCAGTAGGTGAGGTAGACGATGATGCCGGGAAAGAAGCCCGCTTCCGCCACGCCCAACAGGAAGCGCAGGATGTAGAGCTGCGTGGCGTTCTGCACGAAGGCCGACAGCGTCGCCAACACGCCCCAGGAGACGAGGATGCGTGCAATCCACACACGCGCCCCGTACTTGTTCAGCATCACGTTGCTCGGCACCTCGAAGAGAAAGTAGCCGATGAAGAAGATGCCCGAGATGAAGCCGAAAGCCTCGCTGGTCAACGAGAGTTCGGCGTTCATCTGCAGGGCCGCATAGCCGATGTTGGCGCGGTCCAGGTACGAGATGATGTAGAGCAGGAAAACGAAAGGAATGATCCGCCACGTGATCTTGCGGACGATGGCCTTCTCGCCCTTCGCGTCGATGGGTTGCATGCTTGTCTCCGTGAGCCGGTCAGTGCCGGCAGGTTTTGGTAATGGGTTGCGCCCGAGGCTCGGCGCGCGTTGGCTTCTTGCAGGCGTCAGGTAGAGAACACCATGCACACCGGGCTGCCGCATTGCACCGACTGGCCTGTGGCATTCAGGCGGCCGGTGGAGGCATCGACGGAAAGGATCACGATCGAATGGCTTTCCTCGTTCAGCGCATACATCACGCGGCCGTCGGGTGACAGCGTGAAGAAGCGCGGCGTGCGGCCACCGGTGAGGTCGGCCCCGGCAAATTCGGGCAGCCCGCTCGCGGGATCGATGTGGAACACCGCGATGCTGTCATGGCCCCGGTTCGACGCGTAGAGCGTGCGGCCTGTCGGGTCGATCGCGATGCCTGCGGCACGGCTGTTGCCTGTGAACGTTGCGGGCAGCGCCGAGAGAATCTGCAGGGGCTCCAGCTTTCCCGTGCCCGCATCGAAGCGATAGGTCGTGACCGTCGAATCCAGTTCGTTGATGACGTAGGCAAAGGGCTTTTGCGGGTGGAATGCAAGGTGGCGCGGACCCGATCCCTCGCGCGTTGCCACGTCTGCCGCAGGCGCTGGCAACAGCACGCCGCCTTCGAAGCGGAAGCTGAACACCCGGTCCAGGCCCTTGTCCGGCACGACCACGAAGCGGCCCGAGGGATCGAAGGGGTTGAAGTGCGGCTTCGCCTGCTTCTGCTCGATGCGGTGCGGCCCGATGGTTCCGCTCAGGGGCACCAGTTGTGTCAGCGGTGCAAGGCTTCCGTCGTCGGCGACCGGAAGCACGGCAAGGCTTGAACCGATGTGGTTCGTCACCACCAGGAAGCGGCCCGTCGGGTCGAGCGCCAGATGGACGGGGTTCTTGCCCTGCGTGCCCTGCGTGTTCAGGAAGCGGAGTTGGCCGCTCGCCTTGTCGACCTTGAACGCGCTCACTTCCGCTTCGTCGCCATGCACGGTGTAGAGAAACTCACCGTTGCGGCTCAAGGCCAGGAAGGAAGGGTTGACCAGGTCCTTGACGAGTTGCACCAGCTCCAGTGCGCCGGAAGATTCGTCGATCTTGAAAACACTGATGCCATCGCCACGCGCATTGCGTTCACGTGTGGTGCGACTTCCGACATAGGCATGCATGGCTTGTGACCTTGAAAGTGTTGACGATGGGGTCCTCGCGCCGTCTTGTTTGACGCCTGGAGGACTTGTCTTTCCCGTGGATCCAATGCTATGGAACCCAACGCACTTTGAAAATTGAATGATTGCCAAGCGAGCGTTCTCCGATCGAGAACGCTGGGCGTCCTCCTCCGCGCATGAAGCTCCAACTGTGGGGGTGTGCCGAGGGCACTGGGTATCCCCCTCCGCGAATGTCCCCCGCCTTCGGCTCCTCCTTGATTTCGCTGCGGGGGACACCCAGTGCCCTCGGCACGGGACACGCCGCGTTGTGCAAGCGGATCAACCATTGCGCGTCCGGATCAGGTCGGAGGTGTGCTCCCCGCAGCGAAATCAAGGAGGGGCGGGCAGCCGCAGGCTGGCGGCGGGGGACATTCGCGGAGGGGAGTACACCGTCGGCGTGATCCCGCTCCGGACATGAGTCGTTTCAATTCGCTGGAACAGGCTCGCGCAGGTGCTCGATCATGGCGCGCGTCGTGAACGGCATGCTGTCCAGGTCCCGCACGACGATGACGATCTGGCGGTGCGCCCACCCGTCTTTCAGGCGGACAACGCTCAAGCGGCCCAGCTCTTCATGCGCCGCGAGGACGGGCTCAGGCAGCAAGGCGATTCCCAGGCCCGCTTCGACCAGCATGCACATGCATTCGAAGCTGCTGACCTGGATGCGCGGCTCGATGGTCTTGCCGGAGCTTTGTGCCGCCTGCGTCATGATCGACCACAGAGAACTCTCGGCATGCGGCCCGACGAAATCGAAGTCGAGCGCTTCGGCAAAGTGCATCGTCTTTCGCCGCGCGAGCGCATGTCCGCGAGGCACGCCCAAGGCAAGCTTGTCGCTGTGATAGGGCACCGATGCCAGCCCTTTCAAGGGCGTGTGATCGCCCAGGATGCCGATGTCGGCCGCCCCCTCGACCACCGCGCGAACGATGGCGGCGCCGGTGCGCTCTTCCACCTGCAGGCGGATCATCGGATAGCGCACCAGGAAGGACTGCAGCTCGCGCGGCAAGAACTCCACGAGCGCCGACGTGCTCGCATGCAGGCGGATCACGCCCTTGAGTCCGCCCGCGTATTCGCTCAGTTCCCCGCGCATGCGGTGCATCAACTGAAGCACCTGCCGCGCGTAGTGGAGCATCGACTGCCCTGCCGGCGTGAGGCTGACGCCGCGCGCATGGCGCTGCAGCAGCGACGCCCCGGCCAGTTCTTCAAGTTCGGTGATGCGCTTGCTGATGGCCGAGACCGCCAGGTGCTGCTGCTCGGCGGCACGCGTCAGGTTGGCCGCCTCCGCAACGGCGACGAAGATCTCCAGGCTCGTCAGGTCATAGCGCATGGTGTCCCCACCCGGTTCAGTTGGCCAGGCTGACAGTGTCCTTCCTCTGGCTCAAAAAATCCCGCGCCTCCGCATGCGACTCGATGATGCGCGCCGAGACATTGCGCGCTTCCAGGCGCGGGCCGAGCTTCGCGCGCATGAATGCGCTGGTGCTGTAGCGCCGGCCCGTGCTGTAGTACTTCGCCCGCAGCGCGGCCACCATCTCCTCGTAGGCCTCGCTCACCATGTCGTCGAGCTTGAAGCCGTCGTAGTTGACGATCACGTTCACCTTGCGGTCGAACTGGCTGCACAGCGCCTCGAACACCCGGCGCACGCTCTCGATGTCCTCCATGCTGCGGATCACCATGCCCTCGAAGTTGACGAAGAGCGTGTTGCGCCCGGCGTCGTAGGTGAGGCGGTCGGAAAGCTGGAGGTCTTGCAGCACCGCAGCCAGCCCCATCGAGCGGGTGCGGTAGATGCGTGCGTCCATGGTGGCCACGGTGCCGATCACCGGACGGAACGCCATGTGCGCGAGGATGTCGCGCTCCACGTCAATGCCCGGCGCCACCTCGATCAGTTGCAGGCCTTCCGGTTGCAGCCTGAACACGCAACGCTCCGTCACGTAGAGCACCGACTGGCCCTTGGCCGCCCCCTGCGCGCCGCTGAAGGTGATCTGCTCGACCGCATCGACAAACTTGCGCACCTTGCCTTCGGCATGGATGCGCACCTTGCCATCTTCCACCGACACCTCCAGCCCGCCCGCGGTGAACGTGCCCGCGAAGATCAGGCGGCGCGCGTTCTGGCTGATGTTGATGAAACCACCCGCGCCCGCCAGCCGCGGCCCGAAGCGGCTCACGTTGACGTTGCCGACGCGGTCGATCTCCGCCATGCCCAGGCATGCGAGGTCGAGCCCGCCGCCGTCATAGAAATCGAACTGCTGGTTCTGGTGCAGCAGCGCCTGCACGTTGACCGCCGCGCCGAAGTCCAGTCCACCCTGCGGCATGCCGCCGATCACGCCGGGCTCGGCCGTGAGCGTCAGGTCGTCCAGCACGCGCTCTTCGGCGGCAACGGCGGCCACCACCTCCGGCACGCCGATGCCCAGATTGATGACGCCGCCCAGCGGCAATTCGAAGGCGCAACGCCGCGCAATGAGCTTTCGCTCGTCCAGTGGCGGCGGTTCGATCTTGTCCGTCGGCACGCGGATCTCGCCGGAGAAGGCGGCGTTGTAGTCGGTGCCGTAGGTCTGCAGGTGCGATGACGCAGGCGCCAGCACGACGCAATCGACCAGCACGCCGGGCACCACCACGCTGCGCGCATCCAGCGAGCCCGTGGCGGCGATGCGTTCCACCTGCGCGATGACCAGGCCGTTGGCGTTGCGCGCAGCCATCGCGGCCGCCTGCGCGTCCAGCACCAGCGCCTCGCGTTCCATCGTGACGTTGCCGGACGCATCGGCGGTGGTGCCGCGGATGAGCGCTACGTTCACGGGGAAGGTCTTGTAGAACAGCCACTCCTCGCCGTCGATGTCCATCACGCGAACCAGGTCCTCAGTGGTGCGCGCGTTGATCTTGCCGCCGCCGTTGCGCGGGTCGACGAAGGTGCCCATGCCGACCTTGCTCAGGCTGCCCGCGCGGTGCGCCGCCACGTCGCGGTACAAGTGCGAGACGACGCCCAGCGGCAGGTTGTAGGCCTCGATGAGGTTGTCCGTGGCCAGCTTTGCGAGCTTGGGCACGAGCGACCAGTGGCCGCCAATGGCTCGCTTGACCAGACCCGCATGCGCCAGCCGGTTGAGCCCGCGCTCCTTGGCGTCGCCCGGTGCCGCTGCAAAGATCAGCGTGAGGTCGCGGGGGCCCTGCGTTTCGACAAAGCGCTTCTCCAGCGCCTCGATCAGCGCTTCAGGTGTGCCGATGCCCACGAAGCCCGAGCAGCTGACCGCATCGCCGTCGCGTATCAACGCAATCGCGGCATCAGCCGAGACGATCTTGTCTTTTTTCATCGTGCGCTCGCTGCAGTGGGATAGGCGGACCGGACGCGTGCGCCTGCGACACGGGCGTCTACCTCGAGGGGAAAGAGAAAGCTCTTGATGAGCGCGATCTGCGCATCGTCCATCAGGGCCGGCGCGTGGCCGCATCCGGGAACCTCGGCCAGCGTGACCTTGCCCGCCTTGGCGGCCGCACCGCGCCTGAGCATGTCGCGGGTCGTCGCCTCGGTCAGCAGGTCGGAGTTCTCGCCGCGCAGGATGAGCACGGGCATGTCGATCTTGTCCCAGAGCTGCCACAGCACCACGTCGAGGTAGATCGGAATGGCAAAGCGCATGCCGATGGCCGGATCGAAATGAAATCTGAAACCGCCAGAAGGGTCCGGCGTGGCGCTGTGCTGCGCAAGATGTCGCCACTGCGCGTCGGTCAGTTCGCCAAAAGGCGCGTGAATCTCGCGCAGATGGGTTTCCAGCTCATCGATGGATTGAAAGCGCCACTGCTTGCCCAGGTAGCCGCCGATGCGCCGCAGCGCCGACGCGGAGATGCGCGCGCCGAAGTCGTTGAGCACCAAGCGCCTGACGGGCGTGCCGCGCTCGGCCGCCATCAGCATCCCGATATGGCCACCCAGCGACGTGCCGACCCAATCCACTTCTTCGACGTCCAGCCGGGCGATCAGCGTGGACAGGGCCCGCATATACGCGCGGTCGGTGTAGTGCGCCGGCGACGCGAGCCATTCGCTGCGGCCGCGGCCCGGCAGGTCGGGCGCCACGACGCGGGCTCCTTCGGCTGCCAGCGAAGCCGCCAGCACATCGAAGTCCCGCCCCGTGCGCGACACGCCGTGCACGCAAACGATGGTGCGCTCCGCGCGTTCAGGCCCCCACTCCGCATACCCAAGGCTCCGAAAGCCGCCGCGCCCCACCACCGGGACTTCCTTGAGCCGGGGTTGCATCCCATTGCCTCGACGTGCCACGGGCTACCGATCGCGCTTCTTCAGCCAATCGAAGATGCCCTTGCCCAGCACCCCTTGCGACTTGCCGCTGACGAACACGCCCACATGGCCGCCGTCCAGGCCGATCTCCGAATAGTCCTTGCTACCGACGGCACCGCGTAGCGCCTGCGTTGTCTTCGGCGGGATGATGTGATCGTCCTTGGCGAACACGTTGAGGACCGGCATGCGGATGTCCGCCAGATCAACCTTGCGCCCGCCCAGTTCGAACTCGCCGTGGATGAGCTCGTTGTTCTTGTAGAGGTTCACGAGCAACTGTTTCGCCGCCTCGCCCGGATGGTGCGGCCGGTCGGCCAGCCACTTTTCCATGCGCAGGAAGTTGAGCAACTTCTTCTCGTCGTCGAAGGTGTCGAGCAGGCCCACGTTGTATTTTGAGAGGGTCGCGCCGGGCGTCATCTGCGCGAAAACGTAGCTCATCAATTCACCGGGCAGGTTGCCGTTGGCCTCGATCAGGCGATCAACGTCTTCCGCGCTCATGCCGCGGGTCCACAGGTTCATCAGTCCGTGGTTGAGTCGGCCCTCAGCCTGGTCTTGATGGAAGTCGACAGGCGTGATCGTGAGGATCAGATTCTTGATGCGCTCGGGGTACAAGGCCGCGTAGCACAGCGAGAAGATGCCGCCTTCGCAGATGCCCAGCAGGTTGATCGCCGGGATCTCGTGCTCGCGGCAGATGAACTCGATGCAGTCGTTCAGGTAGACGTCGACGTAGTCTTCAAAAGTGAGCCATCGGTCGCTGCGGGTGGGGCTGCCCCAGTCGACGGCGTAGACATCGACGCCCAAGGACAGCAGGTTGCGCAGCATCGAGCGGTCTTCCTGCAGGTCCGTCATCGTGTAGCGGCCGACCTGGCCGTAGGCGACGAGCACGGGAACGCCCAGCGTGTGCTTGGCGGTGGGCTTGTAGCGGTAGAGCGTGGTCTTGTCTTCGCGAAAGACCACTTCCTTGTCAGCCGTGGCGATCTCGACGTGTTCGTCCTTGATCTTGCCGAGCAGCATCTGGCCGCGCGCCATCTTCAGTGTGAAGTCGCTGAACTCGGCGAGCGCTGCGGCAGCGGGGGATTTCTTGAGGGCTGTCATGACGTGGCCCTTCAGGCTTTGGCTGTGCGGCGCGTCTTCTTGACGGCGGCAGTGCGGCGTTTCGGCGCAGGTTTGCCCACGGTGCGCGGTGTCGGAGACTTCGCGGCAAGCGTTGGCGCCTTCGCAGAAAGCGTTGCGCGCTTCGTGGCGGGCGCTTGAGGCTTCGCTGCGAGCGTCGACGTCGCCGAAGCGGCCAACTGGCGTCGTTGCAGTCGCTGCTCGCGTCGAAGCTGGGTGACCACGCGCTGCATCTCATCCATTTCGGTGCGCGTCGGGATGTGGCTCGCAGCGCACCAGGCTTCGGCGAGGTGACGCTCCTGCAGGCGGTAGTCCGACGCAGCGCGCAGCATGCGGCTCTGCGCTTGCACGAACTCGTCCGAGCGGTGCGCTTCGATCAGCGTTTCGTTGGCGATGGCCAGCCAACGATCGGTCAGGCCGCGCCAGGTTGACGGGACCTCACCCTTCCCCGCGAAAGATGCGGTGAATCGCTCGAATGCCTTGTTCCACGCCTTCTGCACGATGGCCTGGTAGACCCGCACCTGCTTGTCGCGCTCGGTCGCGCGCTGCTGTAGTTGCAGCAGTTCCCGGTCCATGTTCCACAAGGTGGCGTACTTCGGCCCTTCCAGCACGTCGCGCAGGCCGGAATCGAAGGCGTCCGAGCCGGGGCCGCTCCAGCGCGCCGGCGAAAAGAGCGAAAGCAAGGCTTCGGGCGTCAAGGCATCGGGGCGCGTGCCCTCCTTGGCCAGCGCGGCCCATTTCTGGATGGATTCCTTCCACGTGGCATGCAGCGCCGCGAACTGTTCCTCGACGGGCGACTTTCCGTCCTCGTTTGAGAGCGCATCCTGCGTCGCAGGAAACATCGCCTTCATGAAGGGCGGCACGCTGGCCGCCCAGGGGTTCATCCACGACGTCGTGGCATCGGTCGGCTCGCTCATTGGAACTCCACCACTTGCCGGATCGCCTTACCCTCGTGCAGCAGGTCGAAGCCGTGGTTGATGTCGTCGAGCTTCAGGCGCCCTGTGAGCAGCTTGTCTACCGGCAGGCGGCCCTGCTGGTAGAGCGAGATGTAGCGCGGAATGTCGCGCGACGGCACGCAGGTCCCGATGTAGCTGCCCTTGAGGGTGCGCTCCTCGGCTACCAGGTTCACTGCAGGCAAGGGGAACAGCGCGGCGGCCGGTGGAAGGCCCGCCGTCACGGTCATGCCGCCACGACGCGTGATCTTGTAGGCCAGTTCCAGTGCGCGCACCGAACCGGCGAACTCGAAGGCGAACTCGACGCCACCTGAACTCAGCGCGCGGATCTGCTCCAGCGCATCGCTTTGCCCGGCGTTGACGGTGTGCGTCGCACCGAGCATGCGCGCCTGCTCCAGCTTGTCGTCCGCCAGGTCGATGGCGATGATCTGCCGCGCACCGGCCGCATGCGCGCCAATGAGTGCGGCCAGGCCCACGCCTCCCAGACCAATGACCGCCACCGAAGCACCGACCTGCACCTTGGCCGTGTTGACCACTGCGCCCACGCCGGTGAGCACCGCGCAGCCGAACAACGCCGCTTCATGAAGAGGCACGCTGGGATCGATCTTGACAAGCGAGTGCCGCGACACCGTGGCGTACTCCGCGAACACCGAGCAGCCGAGTTGATGGTTCAGCGGCTCGTTGCCACGGCTCAGTCGCCGCGCCCCTGACAGCAAAGTGCCCGCGCCGTTGGCCGCTGCCCCCGGTTCGCACAACGCAGGCCGCCCTTCCGCGCAAGGCGCGCAGTGGCCGCAACTTGGCACGAACACGACGACGACGTGGTCGCCGACGGAAAGGTCCGTCACGCCCTCGCCCACTTCCTCGACGATGCCGGCGGCTTCATGCCCCAGCGCCATCGGCATCGGACGCGGACGGTCGCCATTGATCACCGACAGGTCGGAGTGGCACAGCCCGGCAGCCACGACCTTGATCATCACTTCACCGGGGCCCGGCGACGCCAGGTCCACGGTCATGATCGTGAGCGGCTTCGAATCGGCATAGGGGGGCGCCACGCCCATCTTTTCAAGTACGGCGGCTCTGATTTTCTTCATGTGAACGCACTCCGGTGATCAAAGGGGAGACTTCATTTCCTTGAGCTTGGCGGTGAGCTTCATGTTCTCCGCATAGTCCACAGGACAATCGATGATCACGACGGTGTCGTCCGCAATCGCCTGCTTCAGCGTCGGCACCAGGTCTTCCGCGCGTTCGACACGGTAGCCCTTGGCGCCAAAGCTCTCGGCGTACTTCACGAAGTCGGGGTTCTTGAACGCGATGTGGCTGGGCCGGCCGAAGTGGCGCAACTGATGCCAGGTGATGAGCCCGTATTCCGAGTCGTTCCAGATCAGGATGACGAAGGGCGTCTTCATGCGCAGCGCCGTTTCGATTTCCTGCGAATTCATCATGAAGCCGGCGTCGCCCGTCACCGCGACGACCTTGCGCTCCGGGTAGGCAAGCTTGGCGGCAATGGCGCCGGGCACCGCAATGCCCATGGCTGCAAAGCCGTTGGAGATGATGCAGGTGTTGGGACGCTCGGCCCGGTACATGCGGGACATCCACATCTTGTGCGCGCCCACGTCGGAGATGGCGATGTCGTCCGGGCCCAGCACCTCGCGCAGGTCCCACACGATCTTTTGCGGCTTGATCGGAAAGGCAGTGTCTTCCGAATATTCGGCGCGGTCGGCCACCACGGCCTTGCGGATCGCCTTGAACGGCGAGGCGGTCTGCGGCTTGGCCTTTGACGCAAGCGCGCCCAATGAATTCGTCAGGTCGCCGAGCACGCCCACGGAAACGATGTAGTGCTCGTCCACTTCCGCCGGCAAGGCATCGATGTGGATGATGATCTTGTCGCCGTTCGGATTCCACATGTCGGGGTGGTACTCGACCATGTCGTAGCCCACGCAGATGATGACGTCTGCATTCTCGAAGGCGAACCATTGCAGGTCGCGCGCCTTCATGCCGATGGTGCCGAGCGAGAGTTCGTTGGTGAAGGGCACGACGCCCTTTGCCATGAAGGTGTTGGCCACGGGAATGCGCAGCACTTCGGCGAAAGTCGTCAGCGCATCGGCCGCACCTTGGCGTATCACGCCATTGCCGGCCAGGATCACCGGTGCCTTGGCGGCGTTGATGAGCTTGGCGGCTTCCTCGATCTTGTGCGCGGGCGCTTCTGAGGTGTAGGCCGTCTGCACCTTGATCGGCTGCTTGTCGACCTTCATCTCGGCGACGTTTTCGGGAAAGTCGATGAAGGTCGCGCCGGGCTTTTCGGTCTGCGCCACCTTGAACGCCTTGCGCACGATCTCCGGCACGATGCCCGGCTCCAGGATCTGCGTCGAATACTTGGTGATGGGCTGGAACATGCTCACCAAGTCAAGAATCTGGTGGCTTTCCTTGTGCAGCCGCGTCGTCGCGCCCTGCCCTGCAATGGCCACGATGGGCGCGCGGTCCATGTTGGCATCCGCCACCCCGGTGATGAGGTTGGTGGCGCCGGGGCCGAGGGTGGACATGCAAACGCCGGCGCGCCCGGTGAGGCGTCCGTACACATCGGCCATGAAGGCGGCGCCTTGCTCATGGTGAGTGGTCACGAATTGGATGGGGCTGTCCAGCAGCGCGTCCATCACATCGATGTTCTCTTCGCCTGGTATGCCGAAGATGTATTCGACGTTCTCGTTCTCCAGGCATTTGACAAACAACTCGGCAGCTTTCATGGTACGTCCTTGGTTCGGTCTCGAAATGGGGGTGCTTCACCAGGCTGCCGGAGACGGGGACAGTCTCGCAATTGGCGCAGTATGGGTGAGAATGTTCTGGTCGGACCAGATGCTCCCGCATGGCTGCATGGAAGAATCAATGGCGACAGTTGGGAGATTCGGCATTTGTCTCTTGGGGTGCTCGAGCACGTTGACTCATCGAGCTCACGGGCCCGCTGGAGTCAATGCTAGGGACGCAGCGCCTCCTTGAAAATTGAAGGATTGCCAAACCAGCGTTCTTGAAGCGAGAACGCTGGCCCGCCAGTTTGTGGCACCAAGCCGCGTCCCGGCGTAAGACGTCAGCGCTTTTGGTTGAGCGCCGACTTCGGAAGTTGCACTTCCGAAAGGGACCCCAGCATCCCCTCTCAGTCAGGCTTGATCTTCGCCCGCGCAATCACCGGCTTCCAGCGCTGCTTTTCAGCGTCGATGAACTTCTGGAACTCGGCCGCCGTGCTGCCCACCGGAATCGCCGCCTCGGACTCGAAGAGCGCCAGCGCCGCCGGCTCCTTGACGGCACGCGCCGCGGCCGCCGAGAGCTTGTCGGCATGCGCCTGCGGCAGCGAAGCCGGCGCCAGCAGCCCATACCACTGCGTCATCTCGAAGCCGGGGTAGCCCTGCTCGGCCACGGTCGGCACGTCAGGCAGTTGCGCGAGCCGCTGGCTCGTGCCAGTGGCAATGCAACGCAGCTTGCCGGCCTTGATGAACGCCATCACCGCCGGTGCGCCGACTGCGGCCGCATCCACGCGACCGCCCATCAGGTCGGTGAGTTGCGGTCCGGTGCCGCGGTAGGCCACGTGAAGGATGTCGGTGTCGCTCACCATCTTGAGGTATTCAAATGCGAGGTGTCCTGCGCTGCCGTTGCCCGCGGAGCCGTAGTTCATCGCGCCCGGCTTGGACTTGGCCAGTGCAATGAACTCCTTGAGGTTTTTGGCCGGCAGGTCCGGGCGCACAACGTACAGGCTCGGCACCTTCGAAAGCAGCGAGATCGGCCTGAACGCCTTGTCCGGGTCATAAGGCAGCTTGGCAAAGATGAAGGGGTTGACCGCAATCGTGCCGATGTGCCCGAGCACGAGCGTGTGCTGGTCTTCGGCGCGAGACACTTCGACCATCGCCACGTTGCCTGCACCACCTGGCTTGTTGTCGACGTAGACGCTCTGGCCGAGCAGCTTGGTCAGCTCGGCTGCCGTGGCACGCGCCACGATCTCGGAGCTGCCGCCCGGTGCAAAAGGCACGACGAGGCGGACGGATCGGCTCGGCCAGGTGCCCTGGGCCCTTGCGATGAGCGGCAGCATGGATGCGGCAGGGAGTGCGGCGCCCAGGCACAGGGCGCTGCGGCGGGTCAGGCGAAAAGTGTTCATTGTGTTTCTCCTTGGTTGATCTCAGGCAATACGGGTCGGCACAACGACGGACGGCAGTGCAATGGCCAAGGCCGCTGCATCACGCGCCTGGCTGCGCCCCATCCAGACGACGATCACCGCGCCCATGGCTGTCAGCACGGCCAGCGGCAACAGTGCCAATGGGTAGCTTCCGGTCGCGTCCTTGATGGCCCCGAGCATCCATGTTGCGCCCGAAGTGCCGATGTGCGCCAGCGTGTTGATGGCCGCGATACCCGCTGCTGCTGAACTGGCCGAGAGCCACTCGGTCGACAGCGCCCAGAACGGCCCCTTGATCGAATACGTGCCGACGAGGATGAAGGTCAGCAGCAGCATCGTGGCGGCGAGCGATCCTGCGGTGAGCTGGGTCGCAAGAAGGCAGGTGGAGGTCAGCGCCAGCGGCAAGGCCGTGCTCCAGATGCGCTCGCCCGACTTGTCGGCGCGTCGGCCCCAAAGCACCATGACGACGGATGCGACGGCAAAGGGAATCCCGTTCATGAGGCCTGTCTCCATCGTGGTGAGGCCAAGCGACTTCAGGATCTGCGGCTGCCACAGCGAGAGCGCATTGCTCGTGGCCGAGCTGCCGGCATAGACGATGGCCAGCGCCAGCACATACTTGTTCTTCAGGATCTGCATGACCGACATGTGCGCGACCGGCTTGGCCTGTTGCGCTTCGGACGCCAGTCTTTCGTTGAGCCAGTCGCGTTGCTCGGGCTTGAGCCACTTCGCGTTGTCCGGGCGATTGGGCAGGATAAAGAACACCATCACGCCGAGCACCACCGCGGGAATCGCTTCGAGGATGAACAACCATTGCCAGCCGCGCAGGCCGAGCCAGCCATCGGTCCCCAGCAGCGCGGCCGAGATCGGCGAGCCCAGCAGGCTGGAGATGGGGATCGCCACCATGAAGGTCGCGACGATGCGGCCGCGGTATTCCCTGGGAAACCAGTAGGTCAGGTACAGGATGACGCCGGGGAAGAAGCCCGCCTCGGCCGCGCCAAGCAGGAAGCGCCCGAGGTAGTAGCTGTAGGGCCCGACGGCAAACGCCGCCAGC
Source organism: Variovorax brevis (assembly GCF_030317105.1). Classification (GTDB taxonomy): domain Bacteria; phylum Pseudomonadota; class Gammaproteobacteria; order Burkholderiales; family Burkholderiaceae_C; genus Variovorax; species Variovorax brevis. Next base: position 607,047 of record NZ_JASZYG010000002.1, on the reverse strand, counting down.
GCACCGACCACGCCCCACGTCACCATGATCCGCGCGATCCACAGGCGCGCACCGAGCTTTTGCAGCGCGAGGTTGCTGGGGATCTCGAAGAGGATGTACGCGATGAAGAAGAGGCTTCCGCCCAGCCCGAACATGGCTTGCGACAGGCCCAGGTCATGGTTCATCTGCAAGGCGGCGAAGCCGGCGTTCACGCGGTCCACGTAGGCGATGAAGTAGCACAGCATCAGGAAGGGCAAGGTGCGCCAGGCGACCTGCTTCATGGTGGCTTTTTCGAGCGCCGACTTTTCGGCCGGCTGCGGCGAGGTGATGGAAGGGGTGTTCATCGAGGTCTCCAGAAAATCAGGAATCGGTCACATCACGAAGGAACACGACGCCTCGGGCGTGCGCGTGTCCATGTTCCGGCCACGGTTCAGGTGGTCGTCGATCTCGGCGGCGGCGCCGATCATTCGGCCGTACAGGAAGACGGTGAAGGCCGCGGTTTCCAGGTCGCGCTCGGTCAGCGCGCCGGACTGGTAGTCTTTCCACAGCAGCGACAGCAAGAGCGCCGCGATGACCGCATCCACGTTCACGCAAAAGACATAGGGCGTGGCACCGCTGGCATAGAGCGCCTGCACCAGTTCGACGTAGTACGCGTGGAAGATGTTGTAGTCGCCGCGCTGTGCCATGTAGTTCGCGATGAAGCGCTCGCGCGGATCGTGGTTGACCGGCTTGCCCTTGAACACCGGGTGGTGCACGCCCGGCAAGGCGCGCATCTCGTTGCCCAGTTCCTTCGCGGAGCGCTTGTCGGCCTTGTAGGCCTTGGCAAATGCAGCCGCCATCGCCTTCAGGTCGATGCCGTGCGAGGCGTCGGTCGGATCGACCAGACCGCTCGACTTGAACTGCTCGAGCAGGAAGGCCATGCCTTCGAAGCCGTTGCCGCCATGGCTGTAGCCCGTGTGCGTGAGGAAGCCGGCCATCGCCTTGTTGATCTGAACGCGGCCCGGCGTCTGCGGGCCATCGGCCGCCACGGCTCCCTTGGCGCCTTGCGCTGAAATGGAACCCGGGCCGTTGGAGATCAGCAGGCCGATCAACATCTGCAGTGGCCGCGATTCGTCTTCGGTGGGCTTCTTGCCGGTGATGGCGAGGTAGCACAAGTCGGCCATGGTCCAGTGGCCGAAGCGCTCTTCGCGGGAGATGCCGCACAGCGACCCTGACTGGTGCTTCGCGCCCGGAATCGATGCGCCGACCATCACGCCGTACAGGCGCAAGTACCACGGCAGGCTTTCGGCCGTGAGGCGACTGATGCGCTTGCGCACCAAGGGGCCCCAGGCGATGGTCGTGGCGATGGCAGCCAGCAGGGCATCGCGCGAGGGCCGTCCGTCCAGCGCCTCCACGAAGCGCAGGAAGACGGACTTCGCACCCCGCCGGCGTACGGCTTGCAGCATCGCATCAGGACGCGGGTCGTCCATCTCTTCGGCCGTGGCCAGGAAGAGTTCGCGCACTGAAGGCTCGACCTTCAGGCGCCGGAAGTCAAAGCCTTCGTCTTGCGCGTCCTTCAGGCCCGAGCCTGCGAAGAGGTCGATCAGCGCGCGGCTGCATGCGAGTGCGCGTTCCACGCGCCGTGGCCCGACGATGGCCACCGCCGCGGCCATCACGGTGTTGGGCGAGTTGCCGGCATCGCGCGCCGCGTCGGCTGCCACCAGGATCGGATCGCCCACCAGATTGACTTCGGCGGCAACAGCGATGTCGAGCAGCGCCCGATCGTTCGGACCCGCAACCTCGTGCACCAGCGGCAACGCAAAGTTGGCCTGCAGCGGTTCCAGTGCGAGCTCCAGCACCGACTTGCCATGCACCGAGGTCACTTGCGTTTTCGCATCCATCACCGACGCGCCCGAGCGGTCCTTCATGTTCTGGCGCGCGATCACCGCGCCCACTTGCGCGCCCAGTTCGGCAATCTGCACGGCGTAGGGTTCAGGCGCCGCGACGGGCGCCAGCGCCAGCGATGCCGGCAGGTCGAGCCCTTGGTCGTTGGCCATCCACGGCTTGAGCACCAGGCTGCCGCGCGGCGCGAAGTCGGGCTGTGCGCCGTTGAGCTTCATCACGGCGGTCAGCGCGGCGGGGATGTGCGCGATGTTGGTCACCACCGCGCCCTTGCGCGAGACGATCGGGTTGTCCGGCGTGTAGAGGCCATCGACGCCGAAGGCATCCATGAACCAGCGTTCCTTGTCTTCCGCGCGGTCGCCCGATCCGGCCATGGCACCGGCGTGGCCCACGGCACGGCTGAGCTTGGACTTCCAGCGCCCGACCACACACGCAACCACCGGCTTGCCGAAATCGAGCTCGTGCTCGTAGTAGCCACCCGGCTCCGCATAGAGCACCGCGGCACGCGAGCGTCCGTCATTGCGAAAGCCCTGCGCGAAATCGCGTGCGGCGTAGTGGATGTAGACATCCTTGCCCGAGGAGACCAGCGTGGTCGTGCCCCAGCCTTCGGTGGAGAGGTATTGCGCGATCGTGCTGGTAAAGCCGCCTGAGTTCGAGAAGATGGCCACGGTGCCTTGCAGCAAGGTTTCGTCCGGATGATCGCCGCCGAGCGCACCGCCGATGCGCGTGCGGCTCCACGAGTCGGCCACGCCAAGGCAATTGCCGCCGATGATGTCCACGCCGCGCTGCTGCGCCATGGCGCGGATCTCGCGCGCATCGTGCACGGAAATCTTCTCGGTGATGATGACGATCTTCTTCAGCTCCGGGTTCACGCGGATGAGTTCGGCCACGCCGTCGCGCACGCCCGAAGGCGGCAGGTAGACCACGCCGGTGTTGAAGTTGTGGCCTGCGTCCAGCCCTTCGCGTACGTTGTTGAACACGGGGATGTCGCCGATGGCCGTCTTCAACGACTGGCCGCTGCGCCCCGGCGAGGTGCCGAAGACGACGTTGCCGCCCGAGAACGCATGGCTGGTGGGCGTCACCTGTCGCGACTCGCCGCCAAGGATGTTGAGCACGCAGACACGGTCGCCGCGCGTGGCGAGGTCGGCGAGCGACTGGACGCCGAGGTAGTACGGCGATGCGGTGCTGGTTTGGGTTTGCATGGTGTCCGTTCCCCTGGCTCAGTGGGTGGTGGCGTTGGCGACGCCGAGGTGTTTGGCGATCTGCGCGCGCCCGCCGGCGCGCATCCATTCGTCGACCTTCTTCGCGTAGTTCACGACCTCGGAGATCGCGCTGTCGAAGCCGAAGAAGCGGTAAGGCAAGCCCAGCGCATCGCAGGTCTCGGCCAATGCCCCGAAGCCACGCACCAGGTTGGGCCCGCCGCGTCCGACCACGACGTACAGCGGTGTCGCGCCGTGCTGCGAGAAGTGCTCGCGCAACGCGTCGCCCATGGCGCGCAGCGTCTCGTGGATGTCGGTGTTGTTCGACTTGCCGCCGATGATGAACAGCACGTTCGACTGCTTGAGGAAGTGGCGATAGCAGATGCGCGCCACCTCCTTCATCTTTTCGTAGGGCGGATTGCCACCGAAGTCCGAGGAGATGCTGGCCGCTTCGCCGAGCACTTCGGTCACCAGGCTGTTGGCACCGCCGCCGAAGGTGGGCGCGAGGATGGTGCCCTTCTCGTTGATGACGAACACATCCGACTGGCCCTGGTGCGTGCGCAGCTCGTTCACTTCCTGCTCGAAGGCGGAGACGTCGGCTGCGAAGAGATGGTCGGGCAGGTTCAGGCGTGCCACGCGCGGGTCGTCGCGGTCGAAGCCGCACTTGAAGTCGCAGGCCACCGGCGTGAGGCGGCCGTTCTTGTCGGCACGCATGCGAATCGGGTTGAGCTCCAGCGTGGTCATGCCGTAGTGGTGCATCAGCTCCCACAGCTTGGGCAGGTGCTGCACCAGCGGCGAGATGACTTCGCGCGGCGCGCCGATGTCTGTCAACGCGTTGGCGATGACAAAGGCCTTCAGACCCGTGAGCGCATCGAATGGCACGGTGCGGATCTCGTCCTTGCCGAGTTCCTCGATGTCGACGCCGCCCTTGTGCGTGATCGTGATCGTCGGTGCGCGAAAGCGCGTGTCGTCGGTGATGGAGAAATAGATCTCGTGCTCGGCCGGCACGCCGCCTTCGAAGGTCACGCCGTTGGCCTTGGCCACCGCGTTGCCGTGCTTGTGTTCCGCGAAGTACAGGCGCTCCTTCTCGGCCAGCGCCGTCTTCAGGTCGCCGGCCTTGCCGATCAGGCCCGACTTGCCCTTCTTGCCCACACCACCGCGAAACAGCGGCTTGATGAAGACCTGTCCGTGGCGCTTGATGAGGTCCTTGATCTCCCCTTCGGACGCATCGGGGCCGAGCACTTCGGAGGTGGGGAACTCCACGTGTTCGAGCAGTTTGGCGCCGTGCAGCATGCCGGTGAGTTGCATTGAAAAGCTCCTTTGAAGTTGAAAAAGACAAGGCTCCGCCCGGGCAGGTGCATCGCTGCACCTGCCAGTGGCAATCAGGGGTGGTGTGGGTGGGGGCCGCCCTTATCGGGGGGCGACCTTGAGGCCGAATTCCTCGGCCACCTTGCGGTAGCCGCTGACGCTGCGCTTCACGTAGGCATCGAGTTCGGCGCCGGTCATCGCGAAGGCGTACAGGCCGCGTTCGTTGCGCAATCGCTCGTAGTCCTTGCTGGCCAGCATGCGGGCGAACAGGTCGGACCACGCCTTGTAGTCCGCATCGCTCACCTTGGGCCCGACGTAGAAGCCGCGCACGATCGGCCACACGAGGTCGAAGCCCGCTTCGCGCGCCGTCGGCACTTGCGAGAGCCGGCCCGGCAGGCGCTGCTCCGACATCACGGCCAGCATGCGCAGCGGTGCCCCGGCAGCGATGCGCGCCGCCGTTTCGGAGGCATCGCCCGTGTAGACCTGCACATGACTGCCCTGCAAGGCGGTGAGCGCCTCGCCACCGCCTTCGAAGGCGACCAGCCGCATGTTGCGGTGATGCACGCCGGCCGCGCGTGCCGTCATCGCCGCCTTGATCCAGTCCTGACTGCCCACGGTGCCGCCGGCGCCGAACACGATCTTCGACGGGTCGGCCTTGATGGCGGCCATCAGGTCCTGCATCGACTTGAAGGGCGAAGCGGCGGGCACGACCACCACGCCGTAGTCGGCCGCGACGCCCGCGACCCAGCGCACGTCGGCTTCGTCGTGCGGGCCGAACTTGCCTTGCGCGATGTTCAGCAGCGAGCCGCTGGAGAAGGCCACCACCGTGCCCGCTTCGTCGGGCCGCTGCGTCGCGAAGGCGTTGTAGGCCAGCGCACCGATGCCGCCTGGCATGTAGGTGATGCGCATCGGCGCGGGAATGTACTTGCCTTCCAGCAAGCCTTCCTGCGCCAGCTTGCAGGTCAGGTCGAAGCCGCCGCCGGGCTTCGCACCGGCCACGCATTGGGTCTTGTCGAGTTCGAGTGCGTGGCCCGTCAGGTGGACGGCGCACAGCGCGAACAGCAGCGGCAGGTGTTGAAGGGCGTATCGCATCTTGGCGTTGTCTCTTGGTGTGGGCTCACTGTATCGAGACGTGGCTGTCAGGCCGCTTTCAGGAAAAGCGCCAAATTCTCAGGGAAAACCCGAATCAACCTGCCATGGGCAGTTGGATGGAAACGACCAGGCCGCGACCGCCCTTCCCTGCTGCGAGTTCCAGCCTTCCCCCGTGCCGCTGCGCAATCGAGCGAACGATTGCCAGCCCGAGGCCGGAGCCTGGCAGCGTCATGTTGCTGGCCCGGAAGAAGCGCTCGCCGGCGCGCGGCAGTTCATCGGCCGGGATGCCGGGGCCGGAGTCGATGACATCGACGATGGCGAGTGCTTCGCCGCGACGTACGCAAACGGTGACCTCCCCACCCCTCGGTGTGTAACGGATCGCGTTGTGCAAGAGGTTCGACAGCGCCTCGCGCAGCAGCGCTGCATGCGCCGGCAAGCCGAGTTGATCGCAGTCGGTGTCCATGCCGAGGTCGATGCCGGCCTCGCGGGCAGCGGGCCACCACTCGCGCGTGACCTGCCGCGCCAACGCCACCAGGTCGACCGGCTCCAGCGCCAGATCGACGGCATCCGTGCGCGCCAGCGACAGCATCTGGTTGGTCTGCCGCACGGCTTCGTCCAGCTGCGCCTTGACGGCTGACAGGGCGTCGCGCGTGCGCTGTGGATCGGGCTCGCGCAGCGCGTAGCCGACTTGCGTGGCCAGCGTGGCCAGCGGAGTGCGCAACTGATGCGAGGCATCGTCGATGAATCGGCGGCGTGCCTCGGTGAGCGCGCGGTTGCGCACGACGTGATGGTTGATCGCATCGACCAGCGGCCGCACGTCCGCCGGAATGCGCTCCGTGTCCAGCGGCGCGAGGTCTTGCGGGGCGCGCGACCGGACTTCGTCGTGCAGCCGCCGCAGCGGCTTCAAGGCCCAGCCGATGGCGGCCGCCAGCAGCACGCTGGCCAGGAGGATCAGCAACAGGTCGCGCTGCACCGATTGCCACACCAGGCTGCGCGTGAAAGTCTTGCGCGAGCCCAGCGTCTCGGCCACCTGGATGACCACGCGCTGCGCCTCCTTTTTGCCACCGATGGGGTCGTTGAGCATGCGCGCATAGGTGCCCACGCGCACTGGTTCGCCGAAGTAGCTCGCATCCGCGAACTGGGGCTGGCCCGTCAGCACGGGGCCCGTGGGCGCAGGCAGGTCCGCATTGCCGATCTCGACCAGCGCGTCGTCGGTGGCAACGCGGTAGTAAACCTGCCCGCTCGCCGTGAGCTCGAAGAACTCGAGCATCCGGTAAGGCAACTCGACCGACAGTCCGCCGCTTTCGGTGGAGATGTTGGCGTCGATGGCCTTGATGGCGCCGAGCAGCGAGCGGTCGTAGGCCGCATTGGCCGCATCGAGCGAGGTGCGCCACGTGAGCCAGAGTTCGGCCACCACCAGCAGCAGCATGCCGGGCAACAGCACCAGCAGCAGCGTGCGCCGCAGGCTGGCCCGGTGCAGGGCATCGAGCATCATGTGCCGGACTCGAGCACATAGCCCAGCCCACGTAGTGTGGTGATGCGCACAGTGCTTGCTTCCAGGCGCTTGCGCAGGCGGTACACCAGCACCTCGATGGCCTCGGGGCTCACGTCCTGCTCGTCGGAGAACACGCGCTCCAGGATCTCCTGCTTGGACATCGGCTGGCCGCTGTGCTGGATGAGCGTGCGCAGCACGGCATGCTCGCGCGGCGTCAACACCAGCGCTTCATGCCCCAGCACGAACTGCTTGGCGCCCGCGTCGTAGCTCAGGGGGCCGCAGGCGAAGCGTGGATGCTCGCTGCCGCGCGAGCGCCGGATCAGCGCGATGAGCCGGGCTTCCAGCTCTGCCAGTTCGAATGGCTTGGCCAGGAAGTCGTCGGCCCCTTCGGTCAGGCTGCTCACGCGTTCCATCAACGAATCGCGTGCGGTGAGGATCAGGATGGGCATGCGCTGGTCGGCGGCGCGAAGGTCCGCGAGCACCTCGTGTCCGCCCAGCCCCGGCAAGCCCAAGTCGAGGATCAAGGCGTCGTAGCGCGTTTCCTTGACCGCGCGGCGCACCATGCGGCCATCGGCGACCCAGTCGACGCGGAAGTCGCTTTGTTCCAGCGCGCGGGTCAGCCAGGTGGCGAGCCCGGTTTCGTCTTCGGCCAAGAGGATTCGCATGGCAATGCATCAGGATCGGAACGAGCGAGCATTGTGCAATGCGGTTCTGGAGCGCGTCTGCCCGAAGGTCCACGCAGTGAGCGCGCTCAAGTCCTTGCGGCTTCGCCGTGGATCCATTCCAGAAAAGCCTCGACGGAGGGCCGTTTGGCGTGCCGGGGTGGATACACGGCGAAGTGCGCCTTGATCCTGACGGCCTGATCGAGGCCGAACACCGGCTTGAGCTTGCGTTCGGCAATGTGCCTTGCCGCAATCGTCGTGCTTTCCAGCGCAACGCCGAGTCCCTGCGTGGCGGCATCGAGCGACATCTGGGCCCGATCGAAGCGCACGGCGAACCAGTCCGGCGCCCGCTTGTCGCTGAATTGCGAGAACCAGTCCGACCACTGCACGACGCTGACGTTGCTCTGGATCAACTTGACGTCGGAAAGCTGCTCGACGCGCTTCAAGCCATGCTGCCGGATGAACGCGGGACTGGCGAGCGGCACGATGCGTTCCTCGAACAGCGGCTCCACCACCAGGTCGGGCCAGTTCGGTATGCCGTAGCGGATGTCGACGTCGGACTGGCCGAGTGCGAAATCGCTGGGGGTGTGCGCCGCCGACAGGTTGAGCGAGATGTCCGGATAAGCCTGGGCGAAACCGCGCAGCCGCGACATCAACCAGAGGCTGGCAATGCTGGGCGCGGAGTGCACGTACAGGCTGTTGCTCACGCCCTGGCGCAAGTCCTCTGTCGCCGACGCAATGGCCAGCAGCGCACCGCCCACTTTCGACAGGTACATGTCGCCTGCTGCGCTGAGCCGCACGCCGTGCGCGCTGCGCTCGAACAGCCTCACGCCCAGATGCGATTCCAGCCGCGACACCTGATGGCTGATTGCCGAGGCGGTGAGGTGGAGCTCGGACGCCGCAAGCGCAAAGCTTCGTCGGCGCGCGACGGCTTCGAAGGCTTGCAGGTTGGTGACGGCGGGCAAAGCGGACATAGGGTCAACCCGGTCGTTGGATGATGAAACGTCATCTTAGGCTGAAAACACATCGCTTGTCGTCATGCACGCATGTCGCGACCATTCACTCCATGCAGCCAAACCTCTTCGTGCTGCAGCGGTCACTGGCAACAGTTGCATGTCGGGGCCGCACTCGGAAACCACCCACTCACTGGAGACAAAGCGATGCTTCTCAAGGACAAAATTGTCGTCATCACCGGCGGCGCCGGCCTCAACGGTCTCGGGTTCGCCACGGCGCGCCTGATGGCCTCTTACGGCGCCCGCGTCGCCGTGCTCGACCTGGAGCGCGCCGAGCCTGCCGCGGCGGCCGCGGAACTCGGGCCTGACCACCTCGGCATCGTTGCCGACGTGACCGACAAGGCCTCGTGCGACGCAGCGGCCGCGGCCGTGCTGAAAGCCTTCGGCCGCATCGATGCGCTGGTGAACAACGCGGGCATCACGCAGCCGGTCAAGACCCTGGCGATCAGCGGCGCGGACTACGACCGCGTGCTCGACGTCAGCCTGCGCGGCACCCTGTACATGTCGCAGGCGGTTCTGCCCGCCATGCAGGAGCAAGGCAGCGGATCGATCGTGTGCATCTCGTCGGTTTCGGCGCAGCGCGGCGGCGGCATTCTCGGCGGTCCGCACTACTCGGCGGCAAAGGCCGGCGTGCTGGGTCTTGCGCGTGCCATGGCGCGGGAGTTCGGGCCCGAGGGCATCCGCATCAACAGCATCACGCCGGGCCTGATCGGCACCGACATCATCAAAGGCAAGCTCACCGAAGAAAAGAAGGCCGAGATCGCCGAGACCATTCCGCTCGCCCGCCTGGGCCGCGCCGAAGACATCGCCGGCGCGTGCGTGTTTCTTGCCAGCGACCTCTCGCTGTATTGCACCGGCATCACGCTCGACGTGAACGGCGGCATGTTGATCCATTGAGTCATTCGCGTGCTTGCTTTCATTCCACGAACAGGAGACAGACATGACCGGGCCCAAGCTCACCCCCACCAAGTTCAATCGCCGCCAGTTGCTGGCCGCCAGTGCGGCACTGCCGCTGTTTTCGATCATTTCGCATCGCGCAGACGCTGCAGAATTCGAACTCAAGTACGCCACTGGACAAGACCCGACGCACCCCGTCAACGTGCGTGCCAAGGAAGCGCTGGACCGCATCCGCGAGGCCACGTCGGGACGGGTCAACATCAAGCTGTTCCCGGCCAATCAGCTGGGCAGCGACACCGACCTGCTGGCGCAGGTTCGCAACGGATCGGTGGAGTTCTTCAACCTCTCGTCGCTGATCCTGTCGACCTTCGTGCCTGTGTCGGGCATCACCAGCGTTGGCTTCGCTTTCAGGAACTACGACGACGTGTGGAAGGCCATGGACGGCGACCTGGGCAACCACATCCGCGCCGAGATCGCGAAGACGCCGATCTTCACCGTCTCGAAGATCTGGGACAACGGCTTCCGCCACGTGACCTCTTCCGGAAAAGAGATCAAGACCGCGGCCGACCTGAAGGGCTTCAAGGTGCGCGTGCCTGCCGCGCCGCCGCTGACCTCGCTGTTCAAGGCACTGGATGCGGCGCCCTCGCCCATCAACTTCAACGAGGTCTACACCGCCTTGCAGACGAAGGTGGTGGAAGGCCAGGAGAACCCGCTCGCCATCATCGCGACCGCGCGGCTCTATGAAGTGCAGAAGAGTTGCAGCCTGACCGGCCACGTGTGGGACGGCTACTGGGTGCTGGGCAACAAGCGCGCATTCGACAAGCTGCCGGCAGACGTCCAGCAGGTCATCAAGCGCGAGATCGACAAGTCCGCCACCGACCAGCGCGCGGATGTGGCCAAGCTCAACACCAGCCTGCAGACAGACCTGAAGGCCAAGGGCATCAACTTCGTCGATGTGCAGCAGGACGACTTCCGCAAGAAGCTGGCAAGCACGGGCTTCTATGGCGAGTGGAAGTCGAAGTACGGCGCAGCGCCCTGGGAACTGCTGGAAAAGGTCTCCGGCAAGCTTGGTTGACTGCCCGCCACCTCGCCGCGCGCTTGCGCGAGTCGTGGTGGCTCATTCCCTCTCCATATTTGATCGGCAAGCCGCGCGTCGCCGCGCAGGCCGGCGGCCGCCGTTCGCACGAAAGAAAGCTATGAACATTCCTCATGATGATCCCGGGCTTGTGCAGGACACAGGCCGCCGTGAGCCGATTGCCTGGCTCGAGACCGTGAACAAGGCGTTGGCCACGCTGGTTGAAATTCCGGCCGCGCTGCTGGTGCTGGCGGAAGTGGCCGTGCTTCTCGCGGGCGTGACAAGTCGCTACCTTTTTCATGAACCGCTCGTGTGGTCCGACGAACTGGCATCGATCCTGTTTCTCTGGCTGGCGATGCTGGGCTCGATCGTTGCGCTCCAGCGTGGCGAGCACATGCGCATGACCGCGATCGTCGGCAAGCTCGATCCGCGAAAACGCGCCTTCCTGGACCTGATCGCGATGGCTTCGGCCATTGCCTTCCTCTCGCTCGTCGTTCACCCGGCCTATGAATTTGCAGCAGACGAAGCGTTCGTCACCACGCCGGCGATGGGCATTCCGAACTCCTGGCGAGCCGCGGCGCTGCCGATCGGCATGGGGCTGATGTTGATCGTCGGCATCGTCCAGGTCTTCCGCGTTGCCCGACTCAAGGACGCGTTGCTGGCGCTGGGCGCCGTTGCCCTGGTCATTGGCGCCATGGCGCTGCTGGGGCCGCTGCTGAAGGGGCTCGGCAACTGGAATCTCCTGCTGTTCTTCGTGTTCGGCGTGGGCGCCATGGTGCTGCTCGGCTTGCCCATCGCATTCGCGTTCGGACTGGCGACCTTTGGCTACATCGCGCTGACGACCACCACGCCGACGGTCGTCGTCGTGGGCCGCATGGACGAAGGCATGAGCCATCTCATCCTGCTGGCCGTGCCGCTCTTCGTGCTGCTGGGCCTGCTCATCGAGATGACCGGCATTGCACGCGCCATGGTCAATTTCCTGGCGAACCTGCTGGGGCATGTGCGCGGTGGGCTGTCGTATGTGCTGATCGGTGCGATGTACCTGGTCTCGGGCATCTCGGGTTCCAAGGCGGCCGACATGGCAGCCGTGGCACCTGCGCTGTTTCCGGAGATGCGCAAGCGCGGTGCGAAGCCTGGTGATCTGGTGGCCCTGCTTTCCGCAACGGGTGCGCAGACTGAGACGATCCCGCCTTCGCTGGTGCTGATCACCATCGGCTCCGCGACGGGTGTCTCCATTGCGGCCCTGTTCACCGGCGGCTTGTTGCCCGGTGTGGTGGTGGGTGCGACGTTGGCCGCGCTCGTGTGGTGGCGCTATCGGGGCGAGAAGCTCGACGGCGTGCGCAAGGCGACCGGGCGCGAGATCGGCAAGTCGCTGCTGGTTGCGGTCCCCGCGCTTGCGCTGCCTGTTGTGATTCGCGCTGCGGTGGTCGAAGGCATTGCCACGGCCACCGAGGTGTCCACCATCGGCATCGTCTACGCCGTGCTCACCGGGCTGCTGGTGTACCGCCAGTTCGACTGGAAGCGGGTGTATCCGATGCTGGTCAGCACGGCATCGCTTTCGGGCTCGATCCTGTTCATCATCGGCGCCGCCACGGGCATGGCCTGGGCGTTGACCCAGTCTGGTTTCTCGACCGCACTGGCCGACGCGATGAAAGCGTTGCCGGGCGGTGCGATCACCTTCATGGCGGTCTCGGTGCTGGCTTTCATCATCCTCGGCTCGGTGCTTGAAGGCATCCCGGCAATCGTGCTGCTCGGCCCCCTGCTCTTTCCCATTGCACGCCAGGTCGGCATCCATGAAGTGCACTACGCGATGGTCGTGACGCTCGCCATGGGCATCGGCCTTTTCGCGCCGCCCTTCGGCGTCGGGTACTACGCGGCGTGCGCCATCAGCCGCATCCATCCGAACGAGGGCATGAAGCCGATCGTGGGCTACATGGTTGCCTTGTTCCTCGGAACGGTTCTGGTGGCTGCGATCCCGTGGATCTCCACTGGTTTCCTTTGACCCTTCACCTCCCATTTCCACTCAAGCAAGGAGATTTCAATGACTGACTTGTCGACACTTCAACAAAGCGCCTACCGCATTCGCCGCTACGCACTGCAGATGGGCGAAGTCCAGGGCCAGGGCTACATCGGCCAGGCGCTGGGCTGGGCCGATGTGCTCGCCGTGGCCTACAAGCACGCCATGACCTACCGGCCCGAGGATCCCGAATGGGAAGGCCGCGACCGCTTCCTGCTGTCCCACGGCCATTACGCGATCGCCGCGTACGCAGCGCTGATCGAGGCCGGGATCATTTCCGAAGAGGAACTCGAAACCTATGGCAGCGACGACAGCCGCTTGCCGATGTCGGGAATGGTCACCTATACGCCCGGCATGGAAATGTCCGGTGGCTCACTCGGCCAAGGGCTTCCCATTGCCGTCGGCATGGCCCTCGGACTGCGTTTGAAGAACAACCCCGCCTTCGTCTACAACTCGATGTCCGACGGCGAACTGGACGAAGGATCGACCTGGGAGGCCGCGATGGGCGCCGCCCACCACCGGCTGACGAACCTGATCTGCCTGATCGACATCAACAACCAGCAGGCAGACGGCCCGTCCGGAAAGATCATGGGCTTCGAGCCGCTGGCCGACAAATGGACGGCCTTCGGCTGGCACGTGCAGCGCGTCAATGGCAACGACATGCCGGCCGTCATCGCCGCCTTCGATGCGGCCCGCGCGCTCAAGGAAGAAAAGCCGCGCGTCATCCTGTTCGACACCTTGATGGGCAAGGGAGTCCCCTTCCTCGAGAGCCGCGACAAGAACCATTTCATCCGCGTGGATCCGCCCGAATGGCAACAGGCCATCGCCCACACCGACAGCACGCAAACCGAAGGAGCCAAATAATGAATGCCGTTACCGAAAAGAAGCCGCGTCTCAAGACCTCGGCCATGATTGCCTCCATCGCCGGCGAGGGCCAGCGCGTCAAGGCGGCGCCCTTCGGCAAGGCCCTGGTCGAGCTGGGACGCAATCGCCCGGAGATCGTCGGCATGACGGCCGACCTGGCCAAGTACACCGACCTGCACCTGTTCGCCAACGAGTACCCGGAGCGCTTCTTCCAGATGGGCATGGCCGAGCAATTGTTGATGGCCGCCGCGGGCGGCATGGCCAAGGAAGGCTTCATTCCTTTTGCGACGACGTACGCGGTCTTCGGCACCCGTCGGGCCTTCGACTTCGTGCACCAGGTCATTGCCGAAGAGAACCTCAACGTGAAGATGTGCTGCGCGCTGCCAGGCCTGACCACCGGCTATGGGCCGAGCCATCAGGCGACTGAAGACCTGGCGCTGATGCGCGGCATTCCGGGCCTGACGATCATCGATCCTTGCGATGCGCTGGACATCGAGCAGGCGGTTCCGCAGATGGCGGACCACCAAGGCCCGGTCTACATGCGCCTGCCGCGCGGCAACGTGCCGCTGGTGCTGGACGAGTACGACTACAAGTTCGAGCTCGGCAAGGCCAAGCTCATTCGTGACGGCAAGAGCGTGCTGGTGATTTCGAGCGGCTTCATGACGATGCGTTCGCTGGAAGTCGCGCAACAGTTGCAAGCCGATGGCATCGACGTCGCGGTGCTGCACGTGCCGACGATCAAGCCACTCGACGAGGCGACGATCCTCGCCGAGGTCCGGCGACTGGGCAGGCTCGTCGTGGTGGCGGAGAACCATTCGGTGATCGGCGGCTTGGGCGAAGCGGTCGCGTGTCTCCTGATGCGCTCGGGCGTGACGACGGCGTTTCGCCAGATCGCCTTGCCGGACGCCTTCCTCGACGCCGGGGCATTGCCGACGCTGCACGACCGCTACGGCATCTCGACGCTGGCGATGAGCCAGCAGATCAAGGGCTGGGTATAGGCCGCTGACGGGCGGCGGCGCCACTTCGATGGGAGCGCCGCCGTCGCCGTTCAAGCCGCCGAAGCATGCACCCCGCGATCCGCAATCAAGGCGATCAGTGCATGCGGCTGCAACGGCTTCGTGAGGTGTGCATCAAAGCCGGCTTCGAATGCCTTGCCCTGGTCTTGCGGACGCGAGAAAGCCGTCAGCGCAATCGCGAAGAACCTGTCGTAGCCGTTCGACTGCCCCAGGTGCCGCAGTTGGCGAATCAGGTCATAGCCGTCGCGCCCGGGCAGGCCAATGTCGCTCACCAGGATCCGGGGCCAGGCCTGCTCGGCCATCTGCAAGGCCGTCACGTAGTCAGCGGCGACGCGCACGGCGGCGCCTGCGTCGGAGAGCACCACGCGCAGGATCTCGCTGGCATCGACGTTGTCCTCGACGACCAGGATGTCCAGCCCCTGCAGGTGGCGGTCGCCGGGGTTCACGACGACCGCGCCTTCGCCCGCCGGGTTGAATTCCTCGTCGCCGGGGGGCGTCACCAACAGGAATACCTCGAAGGTGGCGCCCTGCCCTTCGCCCGCGCTGTAGGCAGTCGCCTGGCCTCCATGAAGTTCAGCGAGGTTGCGCACGATCGAAAGTCCCAGGCCAAGGCCGCCATGATGGCGGTTGTCCGGTGCATCACTCTGGGCAAAGCGGTCGAACAGATGATCCTGGAACTCCCGTGAGAAGCCGCGACCCTCGTCCCGGATGGACAGGTGCAACCGGTCCGCCTGGCGCCGCAGCTTGATCTGGATCACGCCCGCCTCGCCCGAAAACTTGATCGCGTTCGACAGCAAGTTCCACACGATCTGCTGGAAGCGCGTCGGGTCCAGCCAGGCTGGCTCCTGAATGCCTTCGTGCACGAACTGCACCTGCAGTTGCCGTGCAGCCGCGGAGCTGGAAAGCGCATCGATCGAAGCCGACACCAGGCCGCCCGGCTCGATCCACTCGCGATGCAGGCGCAACTTGCCCGAGCTGATGCGCGAGACGTCCAGGATGTCGGAGATGAGCAGGGCTTGCGCCTTGACGCTGCGGTCGATCGACACCAGTCCCTTTTCCAGCAACTCGGGCGTTCGCGGCCGCGTGTTGAGCAGGTGCACCCAGCCCGCGATGGCGTTGAGCGGGTTTCGCAACTCGTGCGACAGCACGGCCACGAAGTCGTCCTTGGTGCGGCTGTGCCGTTCCGCTGCCAGCCGGGCCGCCGTCTCGCGCTCGAGCACGTCGAGGCGGCGCTGTTCCAGCTCGAAGCGCTCCGACACGTCCAGTGCGATGCCGATGCGCAGCCCCGGCTCGATGGCGCTGGACATCGTCCACTCCAGGCGCACCTCGCCGCCGTCGGGACGCAGCAACGGAAACTCGCCATGCCACACGCTTTCATCCGTCAGCGAATGGGCCGTCTTGCCTTGCACGAAAGTCACCCAGTCGTCCGGCGCGAAAGAAGCCACGGGCTGGCCCATCAGGTCGGACTGCGTGCGGTCCAGCATCCGCATGAGCGCGGGATTGACGTCTGCAAAGCGCCCTTCGCCGTCGATCAAGGCCATGCCCGTCGGCGCCTGGTTGTAGATCGCCCGAAAGCGCGCCTCGCTGTCGCGCAGCCGGTCTTCCGCCATGCGCGCGCGAATAAGCGCCTGCAAGGTCGCGATCAGCACCGGCGGCTCGACGGGGTGGATCAGGTATGCATCCGCCCCGGCATCCAGACCCGCCACCTTGTCCTCGTTGCGGATGAAGGTGGCCGACAGATGGATGACCGGCAGCGTCGCGGTGGAATGCACCGAACGAATGGAGCGGCACACGTCGAAGCCGTTGATGTCGGGCAGGTGCACATCCAGCACCACCGCAGAGATGCGCTCGGCCGAGAGATCGATGGCCTCGCGTCCCGTGCTGGCCTCGGCGGTCTGGAAGCCGGCCGCGCGGATGACGCGCTCCGTGGCATATCGCGTGGTGGGGTTGTCGTCCACCACCAGCACGCGATGCCGTGCGCGGTCGATGGTGCTGTTGATGACGGCCGTGACCATCGCTATGGCTCCTGCGGCGGTGCCGCGGCCTTGTCCAGTTGCACCGGCACGATGACCGAGAACACCGAGCCCTTGCCCAGTTCACTGGCGATCGTGACCCTGCCGCCCAACAGTTGCGCCAGGTGCTTGCTCAGGGCCAGACCCAGCCCGGTGCCGCGCAGGCGCTTTTGCACCGGCGAGTCCACTTGGGAATAATCGTCGAACACAGCCGCATGATGCTCCGGCGCGATGCCGATGCCCGTGTCTGACACGGAAAATTGCACCTGGTCGTCGCCGAAGCGCGTGGCCGCCACCCGCACTTCGCCGCGCGCCGTGAACTTCAGCGCGTTGGAGATGAAGTTGCGCAGGATCTGCGAGAGCCGGCGGTCGTCGGTGTACAGGCGCGGCAACTGCGATGGCTCCTCGAAGATCAGCGCCGTGTCGGGGTTGCTCAGCACCGGCTTGAACATGCCGCGCAAGGCCGAGAACAAGTCCACCATCTCGAACCAGGCCGGCGAGATCTCGACGCGGCCCGCTTCGATCTTGGCCAGGTCGAGCAGGTCGTCGACCATCTCCGCGAATTCAGTGGCCGATGTCTCGATGAAGCGGATCTGCTTTTGCTGCTCCTCGTTGAGCGGGCCGTCCATACCGTCGTTCAGCAGGCGCGTGATGCTCCGAATGGCGCTGATGGGCGTGCGGAACTCGTGGCTCATGTACGCCAGGAAGCGGCTCTTGAGTTCGGTGGCCTGGCGCAGCTGCTCGGCCTGCGCGTCCAGTTCGGCATAGAGCGCGACCACGCCGCGGTTGGTCTCTTCCAGTTCAATGCGCAGGTCGTCCGCCTCTTGGCGGCTGACGGCCAGTTGCGCAGCGAGCGCTTCGGCGGATGGTTCTTCGGCGTGTTTGCCGGGGGTTGCGGGCGCGGTCATGCATCGCTCCTTCGGCGCAGCACCACCACCGTGGCGTCGTCGCGCTGGCGGGTGTGGTCGCGCAGCAGCAGCGCCGCCACCAGTGCGGGGTCGCGCGTCAACAAGGGTGCGATGCCTTGCGCCTTCCAGCGCGTGTCGATGCCGTCGCTGTGCAGCACCACCAGCGCGTGCTCGGGCCATTCGAGTGTTGTCTCTTCGGGCCGGCGAATCTGCATGCCAGCCGTGCCATGCTGCGTGACCAGCGATTTGTCGAACACGCCCGACACCACGCGGCCCACCACGTTGCCGGCGCCTGAATACGACAGTGACGACGCGTCGGCGTCGAGGGCCGCCGCGCAAACGGCTGCTCCTCGGGTTGTCTGCAAAGCCACGTGCGCAGTCTGGATGGTTTCGCGCAAGGCGGCAAACGGCTGGCGCGAGAAGGCGGCCGTTGCGGCGCGCGAGGCCTTGGCCGCCTCCGGGCCGTGGCCCAAGCCGTCGGCGACGATCACGCGTGCGGCTGATCCTTCGAAGGCGGCGGCCCAGCCATCGCCGGATTCGATTTCGCCCGTGACTGGCAGACACACCGCGCCGATCGCGAAGGCACTCCCGTTCTTCTCGCGCGGAGTCCCCTCTGCAGGCGGCTTCCCGACGCGGGCGACGCACACGGTGCCCTCGGGCACCGCGGTATGCATGTCGAACTGCGTGGCCAGCCGGCGGACGGCGCCCAGGCCCGTGCCAGGCGTGCTGCCCGACGAATGGCCATCCCGCATGGCGAGCGGCAGGTCCGCGATGCCCGGTCCTTCGTCAATGGAGAGCACTTCGACGTCGTTCATGGACGGTCGCGCCGCGATGAGCAGGCGGCCCTTGCGCGCATGTCTCAGGAGATTCGTGCCCAATTCGGTCACGATCAACGCCAGCCGTCCTGCCTCGATTTCGGGCAGCGCCAGCGCCTGCGCCAAATGGGCGGCATGGCGCCGCGCTTCGCCCACCCGGCTCGGGTCGTCGATGGGGAACGCCCTGTGCGTCCAGCCGGCGATCACTTCCACTTGGTGATGCTCACGCGAGTGCCCCGCCCCGGCGCGGAGTCGATGTCGAAATCGTTGACCAGCCGCTTGCTGCCCGGCAGGCCCAGGCCCATGCCGCTGCCGCTGGTCCAGCCGTCGGACATGGCCAGGCTCAGGTCGTCAATGCCGGGCCCCTCGTCTTCGAAATGCAGTTGCAGGCCGCGCCGGCCATTGCGCTCCACGAGTTCCCATCGCATGCGGCCCCCGCCGCCATGGATGAGCGCATTGCGCGACA
This sequence comes from Variovorax brevis, assembly GCF_030317105.1. Taxonomy (GTDB): domain Bacteria; phylum Pseudomonadota; class Gammaproteobacteria; order Burkholderiales; family Burkholderiaceae_C; genus Variovorax; species Variovorax brevis. The sequence goes on along the minus strand of NZ_JASZYG010000002.1, from coordinate 588,348 downwards.
ACTCGCTGGCGGCCGTGATCATCTTGGTCTGGTCGACCAGGCTGAACTTGAGCGATTGGCAAAGGGTACGGACCATCTGCCGGCTGGCCACGATGTTCTGCTCCGAGAGCAGGGGCATGCTGCCGGTAGGGTCAGCTTCCAACTCGGGCCTCCTCGCGGGCCCGGTCGAGCAGGGCCATGCCCCGTTCGACGTTGAGCGCCGTGCGGACGCCTTCAAGCGACAGTCCCAGTTCCACGAGGGTGATGGCCACGGCTGGCTGCATGCCCACGACCACCGTGGTGGCCGAGAGGATGCGCGCAATGCCTGAAATGGTGCTGAGCATGCGGCCCACGAAGGAGTCAACGATTTCCAGCGCCGAGATGTCGATCATCACGCCGTTGGCGCCGGTCCTGGCGATCTGTCCGGCGAGGTCGTCCTGGAGCGTGAGGGCAGTCTGGTCCTGCATGTCCACCTGGATGGTGACCAGCAGCGTCTTGCCCATGCGCAGGATGGGAATGCGGTCCATGGATCAGGCCGCCTTGGCGACGCGCCAGCCCGTGCGTAGCAGGGCCAGGGACAGCGCATCGGCCAGGGTGGCCTTGGTGCTCACGCCTTGCAGGTCGATGCCCAGGTGCACGATGGTCTGGGCGATCTGGGGACGGATGCCGCTGATGATGCAATCCGCGCCCATCAACCGGATGGCGCTCACCGTCTTGAGCAGATGCTGGGCGACGAGGGTGTCGACCGTCGGCACGCCCGTGATGTCGATGATCGCGAGTTCGGAGCCCGTCTCGACGATCTTTTGCAGCAGGGCCTCCATCACCATCTGGGTTCGGCTGCTGTCCAGCACGCCGATCATGGGAACGGCCAGAACGCCTTCCCACAGCTTGACCACCGGCGTGGAAAGCTCCAGCAGTTCTTCCTGCTGGCGACGGATGATGTTCTCGCGCGCCTCCTGGAAGGTGGTCACGGTGTGCTGGGCCAGCTTGTCGACCGTTCTGGAAACGAGCCACAGCGCCGGCGCGAGCCCCTCGCCGCCCTTCGCGCCCACGGCCCCGAACAACGGCTTCTTGAGCGCCAGCACGAAGTCACTCGTATCGCCCGCCGACTGCCCCTGCGCCGCACGCGATGCGGACAGATCCGACAGGGCGGAGCGCAGGCCAGCCCATTCGGGCGCTTCCAGCCGGTTCGAATCTGCCTTTGAAGCCAGTGCCTCGCGCAACAGCCGAAGGATCTCGACGGCTTCGATTCGCTGGCGTGCATCCTTGACTTTGGCCTCGGCCAACCAGGCGTCGATGATGGCACCTTCGTCGCCCTTGAGTGCGTTCAAAAGCAGGTCGTCCTCGGTGTGCATGTGTTCCTTGTGGGGTGGATGGGGGTCGGCAAGGCGAAACAAAGCCCGCAGTTTGCGGGCCGGCTGATCCTAGCCCCCTTCCATCGCACGGGCTGTCAGCCAGCGCCTACGCTTCATGCGCGAGATGGGCGCGCATTCGTCGTTGCAACTCGCAAGGGCCGAAGACAAGGAACGCGATGATCTGAAAGACAAAACGCTGCCCGCGATCGTTCGGCAGGCAGCGTTCAGCTGACGGGCTTACCGGGCCGCGACCAGGCTCTTCGATGCGGCCTGCTTGATGAGATCGGCAACGGCTTGCGGCCTGGACACGTAGACCGCGTGGCTGCCACCGGTTTCCACCACGGTGGCACCTGCGCGCTTAAACATCAGCCGCTGCGCAGGCGTCGGGATCATGCGGTCGTCGGTGGCCACGAGGTACCAACCCGGCTTTGACTGACATGCCCCGCGTCACGTTGCGGATCTGAGGCGCACTTCGATATAGTTGCTTCGAAGTGTCAAAACGCATTCTCTTTGTATCGCAGCGCAACTCGCTTCGCAGCGTGCTGGCGCAGGCTTGCCTGATGCACATCGGGGGGCATTTGTTCGTGGCCGAGTCCTGCGGCCAGCCTGGCCACGTCAGCCGAGCCCCGCATCCGGCTGCCATCGCCGCACTGAAGAGCGCACGGATTGCGGTGCCGGCATCGCCGCCGCGGCCGTGGACCGACATATCGCGCATGAGTTCTCCGAAGCTCGATTTTGTGGTCACGCTCGACGAACGCACCCTGGCCAGCCAGCCCGCATGGCCCGGGCAACCGATCTGCGCGCTGTGGTCATTTGAAGATGCGGCAGCGCTGGACGACGCCCAACTCGCCACCCAGGTTGCGGTTCGGACCCTTTTTGCGTTGCAGCGCCGCCTCGAGCTCCTCGTCAACCTTGCGCTTCACGAAGCGGATTCGGCTGCGATTCAATCCGACTTGCGGGACCTGGGTCATATGGCCTAGGCGCCACGGCCAGCGCTTTTGTGCATGCGCTGCGTGAGCTGCGGTTTCTTGCACGAGGCGCAGGCCTTCGGCGCCGCCGCGTCATTCATACAAGGCCTGCAAGCCAGCAGAAGGTCGCCTGTGTTCACGCCCCTGTAAGACGCGCAGTCCAGAATACGAAGGGACAGCCCGCTGGTGATGGTAGAGGTTGCTTCGGCGCCGACCCAATGAAGGTCGGATCCTCGAGCCGGCGGCTGTCACTTGCCTCTGGGGGTGCCCGGCATCAACGGCGTCATTGAAACGTCCGGGACGTCGCTGTCTTGCGAATCGACCTCATGGGGCGATGTCCGGGTTGTCAAGGTATTTGCGCAGCCTCGGCTGTGGACTTTTGACGATTGGCTTGGTGTTGGCTGGATGCTAATCTCCGTTGCAACCCGCCCGCGCCGGGCGTCCCGCAAATGCTTGCGGACAGGAGGCAAGACCATGACCGATGCGGAAGCTCTACAGTTTGTGCGCGATGTGATCTCGGGAACGAGACCGCTCGTGTCGCAGGAGCAGAAGGCTTTGAGCAGCGACCCGAACCCCGAATGGTTCTGCGCCTATGGCGGGGTGATGGTCAAGATGCACACGGGTGCCCGCCGAGAGACCATTTCCGGGGTCAAGTTCAAGGACGTCGACCCCGAACGCAGCTTCTTCAACATCGGGATGACGCAAGCGCTCAAGGGCGGCGTGGGGCCATCGCGGGCCGTCAACGAATACGGATGGGCCTTCGCGTCCTGGACCGCCCCGATGACCTGGGACGACGCGAAAGCTTTTCTGGCGAAGCTGCTGTCCAACAGCCTGGCGATGACGCCGAACCCGAAGCGCAGTTGAGGCGGCGCGGGCCGTCGTTGGCCTGAGCGGCGTCGCGGCCCCACGGCCCACGTGCTGCCACTGGGGGCGTGGGAAGGACTGAATGGGTGGGTTAGTCAAAGAACCCACCATTTGCCAAACCCAAAGAAAAACGGGTCAGGACGATTGGCCCTGACCCGTTGATCTATCTAACGATTTTGGTCGGTGTGAAAGGATTCGAACCTTCGACCCCTTGCACCCCATGCAAGTGCGCTACCAGGCTGCGCCACACACCGAAGCCTTTGATTATAGCCTGACGAATTAACGATTGAAGGTCAGCAGCTCGCGAATTTCAAAGAGTTCGCGGCGAAGCTGTTGAAGCTGCGACAGCGCCACGGGTTGAGCGGCCGCTTCGGCGAACTCTTCCTCGTGCACCGCGGCGTCAAACTCTTCCTGGTCGATCTCGATGGCTTCCACGCCCTCGAGCGGCATGTCACCGGTCTTGCGCTTGTCGCGCTCGCTTTGCGCCAGCTCTTGCAACTTGTTGCGCGCGCCGCTGATGGTGAAGCCCTGGTCATACAGCAGGTCGCGGATGCGGCGGATCATCAGCACTTCGTGGTGCTGGTAGTAACGGCGGTTGCCGCGCCGCTTCATCGGGCGAAGCTGCGTGAACTCTTGCTCCCAGTAGCGCAGCACATGCGGCTTCACGCCGCAAAGCTCGCCCACCTCACCAATCGTGAAGTAGCGTTTGACCGGGATCGGTGGGAGCGTTTTCTCCATTGAAATCAAGACCGTGCAGAGGAAACCTCAAGGTTACTCCACGCGCACAAGGCGCGCAAAGAATCTTATTCAGATCCAAGGCTCCATTCGACTTCTTCGGAGATGCTTCCCTGGATTTGTTCCTTGAGCTTGGCGCTCGCATGGAAGGTCGCGACGCGTCGCGCGCCGATGGGAATCGCCTCGCCGGTGCGCGGGTTGCGGCCCGGACGCGGCGCCTTGGTGCGGATCTGGAAGTTGCCGAAACCCGAGATTTTCACGTCCTGGCCGTCGATGAGGCTTGTGGAAATGAGCTCGAAAAAGGCCTCCACCATGTCCTTGGACTCGCGCTTGTTCAAGCCGATCTGCTCGAACAGCAAGTCGGCCAGGTGCGCCTTGGTGAGCGCCGGCGTTTCGGTGGCTTCGATCGTGATTTCCATGGCCTCTTTCGTCGTCTCTTTTTTTATCCGCGCAGGCGCGCACCGAGTTTCTGGCTCAGCGAATCGATCACGGCGCGCACCGCCGGCTCGACCTGCTCGTCGGTGAGGGTAGCGCTTGCGCCGTTGAAGGTCATGCGCACGGCCATGCTCTTTTCGCCCTGCGCCACGGCGGCGCTCGACGCGCCGGCTTGCGGACGGTAGATGTCGAACAGCGTGGCCTGTTGCAACAGGCCATTGGTCGATGCGGCATGGATGGCCTGCATCAGCGCAGCGTGCGTCACCGATTCGGCGACCACCACGGCAATGTCGCGCTCCACGGCCTGGTGCTTGGGCACGGGCTGCGCGACGGGCACAGGACGCGCTTCGACCGCATCGAGGTCGAGTTCGAACAGCATGGGCGCGTGTGGCAACTCCCACTTCTGGCGCCAGCGTGGGTGCAACTCGCCCACCACGCCGATGTCGCGCCCGTCCAGCAACACGCGTGCAGCGCGGCCGGGGTGCAGGGCGGGATGCTCAACCGCTTCGAAGGTGGGCACCAGTGGCGCCAGCAACGCTTCCACATCACCCTTGGCGTCGAAGAAGTCGGTGCGGAGCGGCTTGCCATCCCAGCGCGATTCCTCGGCGTCGCCCCAAGAAAGGCCGGCGAGACGCATCGGTTGGCGAATGCCCTTGACGGTGCTGTCCGTCGTCTCGACGCTCGCATCGCGCATGAACACGCGGCCCGCTTCGAACACGCGCACGCGCGCGGCCTTGCGGTCGAGGTTGAACTTCAGCACTTGCAGCAGCGAGCCGAGCAGCGACGAGCGCATCACGCTCATCTGGCTGGCGATGGGGTTGAGCAGCTTGACCGGGTCGGCATTGCCCGCCAGTTCAGCCTCCCAATGCGCTTCGACAAAGCTGAAGTTGATCGTTTCCTGATAGCCCAGTGCCGCCGCGCGATGGCGAATGGCAAAGCGGCTTCGTTGCGCTTCCGGACGGATGCGCGCGGTGATGGGCGCCAGCGGCGCCGTTGTTGGCAGGTTGTTGTACCCGATGAGACGCGCGACTTCTTCGATCAGGTCTTCTTCGATCGTGATGTCGAAGCGATGCGGCGGCGGCGTGACGACCAGCGTGCCCTCGCCTTCCCGGATCGCGAGGCCAAGGCGGCGCAATGCATCGACGCACTGCGACTGGGTCAGCGGCATGCCGATCACTCGGGCGGCGCGCGCCACGCGCAGCGTCACCGGCTTGGCTTCGGGCAACTTCAGCGTCTGGTCGTCGATGGGGCCGGGCTGGCCGCCGCAGATCTCGAGAATCAGTTGCGTGATGCGCTCGATGATCTCGACGGTGCGGCTCGGATCGACGCCGCGCTCGAAACGGTGGCCCGCATCGGTGTTGAAATTGAAGCGGCGCGAACGGCCCTGGATCGATTCCGGCCACCAGAAGGCGGCCTCGACGTAGATGTTGCGCGTCGAATCGGACACGGCGGTGGCGTCGCCGCCCATGATGCCGGCGAGGGACTCGACTTCGCGCTCATCGGCGATCACGCCGACTTTTTCATCGACCGTGACCGTGTTGCCGTTCAGCAGCTTGAGCTGCTCGCCCGGCTTCCCCCAGCGCACCGTGAGGCCGCCATGGATCTTGTCCGCGTCGAAGATGTGCGAAGGCTGGCCGTATTCAAACATCACGTAGTTCGACACGTCCACCAGTGGCGACACGCTGCGCTGGCCGCAACGCGCGAGGCGATCGACCATCCATGCGGGCGTTTGCACCTGCGTGTTCACGCCCTGGATCACGCGGCCGGAGAAGCGGCCGCACAGATCCGGCGCTTCGACCTTCACTGCCAGCTTGGCCGCGTGCGTCACCTCCGCGTTGCGGACCCTGGGCAGGTTCAACGGCGCGCCGGTGATCGCCGACAGCTCGCGCGCAATGCCATAGACGCTCAGGCCATGCGCCAGGTTCGGCGTGAGCTTGAGGGTAAGCAGCATGTCGTCGAGCTTGAGCACGTCGCGGATGTCGGCGCCAACGGGCGTGTCGCCCGCGAGTTCCAGCAGGCCGCCATGGTCTTCACTCAGCTTGAGTTCGCGCGCCGAGCACAGCATGCCCTGGCTCTCGACGCCGCGCAGCTTGCCGAGCTTGATCTCGAAAGGCTTGCCGTCTTCACCGGGCGGCAGTTCGGCGCCCACCAGCGCGCAAGGCACCTTGATGCCCACGCGTGCGTTCGGCGCACCGCAGACGATGTTCAGCAGCGCGCCCTGACCCACGTCGACCTGGCACACGCGCAGGCGATCGGCATTGGGATGCTGGGCGGCTTCCTTGATTTCACCAACAACGATCCTGGTGAACGGCGGCGCGGCAAGACGGCGCTCTTCGACCTCGAAGCCGCCCATGGTGAGCGTTTCGGCCAGTTGTTCACTCGTGAGCGGCGGGTTGCAGAACTCGCGCAACCAGGACTCGGGGAATTGCATTTCAAAAATCCAGAACGTTGGGATGCGGCTGACTTCTTCCCTCTCCCTGCGGGAGAGGATTGGAATGAGGCCAGCGGGCGATTGGGTAAGTCTGCGCTTGTTTGAAGGCAGTTGCCCTCACCCCTGCCCTGTCCCGGAGGGAGAGGGAGTGAAGATCGGGGCAAGGGGCAAGCTTCATCGCTTTATTGAAACTGGCTGAGGAACCGCAGGTCGCCGTCGAAGAAAAGACGGAGGTCGTTCACGCCATAGCGCAGCATCGTCAGGCGGTCCGGGCCCATGCCGAAGGCAAAGCCGATGTAGCGCTCGGGGTCCAGCCCCATGTTGCGCACGACTTGCGGGTGCACCTGCCCCGAACCCGCGACTTCGAGCCAGCGCCCGGCCAACGGGCCGCTCTGGAACTGGATGTCGATCTCGGCGCTCGGCTCCGTGAACGGGAAGAAGCTGGGCCGGAAGCGCAGCACCAGGTCGTCCGTCTCGAAGAAGGTGCGGCAGAAGTCGGTGAAGACGACCTTCAGGTCCTTGAAGCTCACGTTCGCGCCGAGCCACAGGCCTTCGCACTGGTGGAACATGGGCGAGTGCGTGGCGTCGCTGTCCACGCGGTAGGTGCGGCCAGGCGCGATCACGCGGATCTCGGGCGCCTGCGCCGTGCCCGTTGGGTCGCCCGCCGCTGCTTCGAACTGCGCGGCGTGCTTCTTGATCTGCTGGTGCGCATAGCGAACCTGCATCGGGCTCGTGTGCGGGCGCAGGTTGTACGGAATGCCGTCTTCACCGTCGATGTCGACGTAGAAGGTGTCCTGCATCGAGCGTGCAGGATGGTTCGGCGGGTTGTTGAGCGAGGTGAAGCTGTGCCAGTCGCTCTCGATTTCGGGGCCGTCGGCCACGTCGAAACCCATGCTGGAGAAGATGGCCTCGATGCGCTCCATGGTGCGGCTCACCGGGTGCAGGCCGCCCGCCACGCGGCGGCGTCCAGGCAGGGTGACGTCCAGCGCTTCAGCGCGCAGTTGGACGTTGAGTTCTTCGTCGGCCAGCTGCTGGCGGCGCTCGGTCAGTGCGGCCTCGATGGCCTGCTTGGCCACGTTGATGGCTGCACCGCGCGACTTCTTCTCATCGACCGACAACTGGGCCATGCCCTTCATCATTTCGGTGATGCGGCCGGATTTGCCGAGAAACAGCGCCTTGGCGTTCTCGAGGTCCGCGGGAGCCTTCGCGTTGGCGAATGCTTCGCGTGCGTTGTCGACCAGGGTGTCCAACTCGTTCATGGAATTCTTCAGGAGCGGGATATGAGGAAAAACAAAAAAGGGCTGGAGCTTTTTCAAGCGCCAGCCCTGTTACCGTGGGCGCAGGCCGTTGCCACGAATGGCAGCGGCCCGACGTGCAGGGATCAAGCAGCCAGCTTGGCCTTGACCTGCTCCACGATGCCGGCAAAAGCGGCCTTGTCGTGCACGGCGATATCGGCCAGGACCTTGCGGTCGATCTCGATACCAGCCTTGCGGATGCCATTGGCGAACTGGCTGTAGGTCAGGCCCAGTTCACGCGAGGCGGCGTTGATACGCGCGATCCACAATTGACGGAACACACGCTTCTTGGTGCGGCGATCACGGTAGGCGTATTGGCCTGCCTTCATCACCGCCTGCTTGGCGATGCGGAAGACATTGCCGCGACGACCGCGGAAACCCTTGGCGAGTGCGAGAACCTTCTTGTGGCGGGCGCGAGCCGTTACACCACGTTTGACGCGAGGCATGTGAGTACTCCTTGTTCGTCTTGATTAAATGCCCATGCCGGGCAACATGGCGGCCATCGAAACCATGTTGGTTTCATGCACCGTCACGGAGCCACGCAGGTGGCGCTTGTTCTTGGTGGTCTTCTTGGTCAGGATGTGACGCTTGAAGGCTTGACCGCGCTTGACGGTGCCACCGGGACGAACGCGGAAACGTTTTTTCGCGCTGCTCTTGGTCTTCATTTTGGGCATTGAATGCTCCTTTAATTTGTGCTCGTGAGGCGCCGAGGATTTCTTCCTTGGACTTGTTGGCCCCGAGACACTTCTTCATCCCGCCCCCGCCTTTGCAGGCCGGGGCGAAATCCCTTCGAATCGCTTGCTGGCGAACTCAGGCCGTTGCCGGCTGCTCGGCGGCTGCCGGCTTGGCAGCCCCGGGCTTCTTGCGGCCCGGCGCGATCATCATGATCATCTGCCGACCCTCAAGCTTCGGGAATTGCTCTACCATGATGGTGTCGCCGAGCTCATCGCGAATGCGCTGCAAGAGCGCCAGACCGAGTTCCTGGTGCGTGATTTCGCGGCCGCGGAAACGGAGCGTGATCTTGCACTTGTCGCCGTCATCAAGAAAACGCCGGATGTTGCGCATCTTGATGTTGTAGTCGCCATCGTCGGTACCGGGCCGGAACTTGATTTCCTTGACCTCGATGACCTTCTGCTTGGACTTCGCTTCGGCCGCCTTTTTCTGCTCGTGGTACTTGAACTTTCCGTACTCGATCAGCCGGCAGACAGGCGGTGTAGCTGCCGCAACAACTTCCACCAGGTCCACGTCGGCCTCGCCGGCGAGGCGCAGAGCCTCAGCCAAGCTCACAACGCCCAATTGCTCGTTGTCAGGCCCGATCAATCGGACTTCCGGGGCCATGATTTCCCGGTTCAGGCGGTGTTGCCGTTCCTCGCGGTGGCGGCGGTCGCGAAATGCAGTAGCGATGGTCTCAATCCTTTAATAACTTTGCTACAAAATTTGTAGCGAACGCCGTAGAGCCCGCGCCCACAAGCCAATAGATTGATTCACCAGCGCTATGGCGCATAACGGGAATCAACGCTTGTGTTCAATGTCCCCGGCGATCTTTTGGGAGAAAGCTTCAAGGGACATCGCACCGAGGTCAAGATTGCCCCGGGCGCGCACTGCGACGGCACCTGCTTCCTTTTCCTTGTCTCCGACGACGAGGATGTAAGGGAGCTTTTGCAACGAATGCTTCCGTATTTTATACGTAATCTTCTCGTTGTGCAGGTCAAGCTGGACTCTAAGCCCTTGATTCTGCAACGCTTTTGTTACCTGGGCGGCATATTCGGCCTGTCCCTCGCTGATATTGAGCACCGCGACCTGAATTGGGGCGAGCCAGGCGGGCATGGCGCCGGCATGGTGCTCGATCAGCATCCCGATGAAGCGCTCCAGGCTGCCGACGATGGCGCGGTGAAGCATCACGGGGTAGGCGCGGCCGCTCGTTTCCGTGACGTATTCGCCGTCCAGCCGCTCGGCCATGTTGAAGTCGACCTGCATCGTGCCGCACTGCCACTGGCGGCCGATCGCGTCTTTCAGCGTGTATTCGATCTTGGGACCGTAGAAGGCGCCGTCGCCGGGGGCAATGACGAAATCGACGCCGGAGCGGCGCAGCGCCTCCATGACGGCGAATTCCGCCTTGTCCCAGAGATCGTCGGAGCCGACACGATTGTCCGGGCGCGTCGCGACCTTGTAGAGAATGTCCGTGAAGCCGAAGTCGGCGTAGACCTTCTGCAACTGCGCCGTGTAGTTGACGCACTCTTCCAGGATCTGGTCTTCCGTGCAGAAGATGTGGCCATCGTCCTGCGTGAAGCCGCGCACGCGCATGATGCCGTGCAGGCCGCCGCTCGGCTCGTTGCGATGGCACTGGCCGAACTCGCCGTAGCGGATCGGCAGGTCGCGGTAGCTGCGCAGGTCGCTCTTGAAAATCATGATGTGGCCGGGGCAGTTCATCGGCTTGAGCGCGTATTCGCGCTTTTCCGACTCCGTCACGAACATGTTCTCGCGGTAGTTCTGCCAGTGGCCCGTTTTCTCCCACAGGCTCTTGTCGAGGATCTGGGGGCCCTTCACTTCCTGGTAGCCCGTGTCGCGGTAGACCTTGCGCATGTACTGCTCGACCTGCTGCCACAGCGCCCAGCCCTTGGGGTGCCAGAACACCACGCCGGGCGCGACTTCGTCGATGTGGAACAGGTCCAGTTCGCGGCCGAGCTTGCGGTGGTCGCGCTTTTCAGCCTCTTCGATGCGCTGGATGTACTGGTCGAGCTGCTTCTTGTCAGCCCAGGCCGTGCCGTAGATGCGCTGCAACTGCTCGTTCTTCGCGTCGCCGCGCCAGTACGCGCCGGCCAGCTTCGTCAGCTTGAAAACCTTCAGGAAGCGCGTGTTCGGCACGTGCGGGCCGCGGCACATGTCGACGTATTCCTGGTGGTAGTAAAGGCCCATGGCCTTTTCGTCGGGCATGTCTTCGACCAGGCGCAGCTTGTAGTCCTCGCCGCGGGACTTGAAGACCTCGATGACTTCGGCGCGCGGCGTCATCTTCTTGACGACGTCGTAGTCCTGCGCAATCAGCTCGCGCATGCGCGCCTCGATGGCCGCCATGTCCTCGGGATGGAAAGGGCGCTCGTACGAGATGTCGTAATAGAAGCCTTCGTCGATCACCGGGCCGATGACCATCTTGGCCGTCGGAAAGAGCTGCTTGACGGCGTGGCCGACCAGGTGAGCCGTCGAGTGGCGGATGATTTCCAGGCCCTCGTCGTCCTTGGGCGTGATGATCTGCAGCTTGGCGCTGTGCTCGATGATGTCGCTGGCATCGACCAGCTTGCCGTCGACCTTGCCGGCCAACGTCATCTTGGCCAGGCCGGGGCCGATGGACTGGGCCACTTGGGCCACGGAAACCGGGCCGGGAAACTCGCGCTGCGAGTTGTCGGGAAGCGTGATCTGGATCATGGAAAACCTCTGGAGATAAAAAGCAAAAAGCGCGGTGGGAGCCGCGCTTTCTCGGGTTCTGAGTGCTGGCGAAAACCAGCGTGCGCGGGCTACCGGCCGCTTTCCTGAAAGAAAGAGCCGTTGAAAACGGTTGCCGTAGTTCGCGGTGTCATAACCAGATTGCCTTTCTCGCCCTTGTTGAGAGTAGAGGCCTGCATTCTAGCCGCGCGCCTCGAAAGCCGGCCGAAACGGTGGTAACCGGTCTTGGCACGACGGCAGGGGCAAAAAAAAGCCCGGCACGCGGCCGGGCTTGAATGTGACAGCTGGAATGCGATCAGTGGAACTGTTCTTCCTCGGTCGAGCCGGTCAGCGCCTTGACGCTGGACGAACCGCCCTGGATCACGGTGGTCACGTCGTCGAAGTAGCCAGCGCCGACTTCCTGCTGGTGCGACACGAAGGTGTAGCCCTTGTCGCGTGCAGCGAATTCCGGCTCTTGCACCATGTTGACGTAGTGCTTCATGCCTTCGCCGTTGGCGTATGCGTGGGCGAACTGGAAGGTGTTGAACCAGTTGATGTGGATGCCGGCCAGCGTGATGAACTGGTACTTGTAGCCCAGTTCCGACAGGTCTTCCTGGAACGAGGCGATCTGGCTGTCGTTGAGGTTCTTCTTCCAGTTGAACGATGGCGAGCAGTTGTACGACAGCAGCTTGCCCGGGCAGGCGGCGTGCACGGCTTGCGCGAACTCACGGGCGAAGCCGATGTCCGGCACGCCGGTTTCGCACCAGACCAGGTCCGAATACGGTGCGTAGGCAACGCCGCGGCTGATGGCTTGTTCCAGGCCGTTCTTGACGCGGTAGAAGCCTTCTTGCGTGCGCTCGCCCGTCAGGAAGGGCTTGTCGTTGGCGTCGTGGTCTGACGTGATCAGGTTGGCGGCTTCCGCGTCGGTGCGGGCCAGAACGATGGTGGGCACGCCCATGACGTCGGCAGCGAAACGGGCCGAGATCAGCTTTTCGCAAGCTTCATGCGTCGGCACGAGCACCTTGCCACCCATGTGGCCGCACTTCTTGACGGCAGCCAACTGGTCTTCGAAGTGCACGCCCGCAGCGCCAGCGGCGATCATGTTCTTCATGAGTTCGAAGGCGTTGAGCACGCCGCCGAAACCGGCTTCTGCGTCAGCAACGATGGGCAGGAAGTAGTCGATGAATTCCTTGTCGCCCGGGTTGATGTTGCGGCCCCACTGAATTTCGTCAGCGCGCTTGAAGGTGTTGTTGATACGGCGAACCATGGTGGGCACCGAGTCGTACGCGTAGAGCGACTGGTCGGGGTACATGGTTTCGGAGGTGTTGCCGTCAGCGGCGACTTGCCAGCCCGACAGGTACACGGCTTCGAGGCCGGCCTTGGCTTGCTGCATGGCCTGGCCAGCACTGATGGCGCCGAACGAGTTGACGTAGCCCTTCTTGGCGCCGCCGTTGACCTTTTCCCAGAGCTTTTCAGCGCCGCGCTTGGCAAGCGTGTACTCGATGGGCAGCGAGCCGCGCAGGCGCACGACGTCGGCGGCGCTGTAGCCGCGCTTGACGCCCTTCCAGCGGGGGTTGGTCGCCCAGTCTTTTTCGAGGGCGGCGATCTGCTGTTCGCGGCTCAGTTGTTCCGTGATGGTTTGGGGCATGTTCACTCCGAGTGTTGATTGATCGTTCGGCCGCGTGGCCTTGGACGTAAATGTACCCGCGACTTCAACTCTTATGTCTTATAGAAGACATATTTTTCGCTGAGCAAAATCAACGACTTACGAGCGCTTTTCTCAATGCGAAATTATTTTTCTTGTATTGAGAAATTTATTGCGCTGCAACAGAGTGTGTTTTCGCAATATGGAATGTCGTTTGCAGACATGAAACGAGCGGGAGTTCAGCCGCGTTGGAACCAGTCACCGCTCTTGATCACGCGCTTTCCGGCGCAGCGGTCGAGCTGGATCTCGTAAACGAGGCAGTTCAGGGACTCATGGCCCACGTCGATGCGAAGCTCGCGCTTGCGGTACTCGCCTTCGTCATTGGGCAAGACTTCTTCGAGCCGATCCAGTTGCACTTCAAGGGCGGGCACGATGCGGTAGATCTCGCCGCGCACGCGCCCTGCCCCATCCAGCCTCGCACCCGGATAGGCGCCCAAGTCATACAGCGTGCCTGCAATCTCGCCCTCCCCGATCCGTTCAGGAGCGGGGCTGAAGCGGGCGATGTCGTTGCTGCCGCCCGCGCGCAAGGTGCCGTAGACGAACACGTAGCGTGGTGCAGGCGCATGGGATGCGGGGTCGCAAGGGGCTTGGAGCATCATCGGCCGAGTTTCGCTCACATGCCCGCATCGCATTGAACCCCTCTCACCACCACCCCCCACGCATCGTTGCCTACGCCTGCCTTGCACTCAGCATGTCGCTGGTCGGCAGCTATGTGGCCCTGTCCAAGCCGCTGGTGGCGGCGATGCCTGTGCTGCTGCTCGCGTGGCTGCGCTTCGGCATCGCGGCGCTGGCCATGCCCCACTGGCTGCGCAAGCCGCCTGATGAGCCGGCCATGACGCGCCGCACGCGCGGGCTCGTATTCCTTGAGTCCTTCCTCGGCAACTTCATGTTCTCGATCTGCATGCTGTTCGGCGTGAGCATGACGAGTGCCGTGTCGGCCGGGGTCATCATGGCGGCGATTCCGGCGGTGGTCGCGCTCATCAGCTGGATCTTCCTGCGCGAGCGCATCACGGTGCGGGTGATGCTGGCCATTGCCTGCGCGGCGCTGGGCATCGGACTGCTCGCCCTTGCACCGGCGCACACGGCGGAGTCTTCAGGCGGCGGCTCGCACGCGCCGATACCGTGGCTGGGCAATACGCTGGTGTTCTGCGCGGTGCTATGCGAGGCCTCCTATGCAGTGATCGGCAAGTCGCTCACGGGGCGCCTGGGGCCCAAGCGCATCTCTTCGCTCATCAACCTGTGGGGCTTCGTGCTGTCGACGCCCTTTGGCATCTGGTACGCGCTGCACTTCGACTTCGGCTCGGTGCGAACGGGCCTGTGGCTCTTCCTCATCGTCTATGCATTGGCCGCAAGCATCTGGACCGTGTGGCTCTGGATGACGGGCCTGCGCAGCGTGCCGGCATCGCAAGCTGGGGTTTTCACGGTGATGCTTCCGGTCAGCGCGGCCCTCGTGGGCGTGCTCTTCCTGGGCGAAAAACTGGCCATGGCGCAGTTGCTCGCGTTCGCTGCAGCGCTGCTTGGCGTGGTGCTGGCGACATGGCCATCGCGCCGCGTCTCAAAAAGCACTGTTGCTTCCCTCTAGAAAAACAACAACTCCCAATGAAAAAGTGCCCGTTTCCCTTGGAAACGCGTTTCTTCTCCTTTAGCATCCGCAATGCCAGTGGAAGAGAGCGTTTTTCATTGGTGAATCTCTAATCCAAAAAAGGAAATCAACCATGGCAACTGCAAAGAAGGCTCCGGCCAAGAAAGCGCCGGCAAAGAAGGCCGCTCCCGCAAAGAAGGCTGCTCCTGCAAAGAAGGCCGCACCGGCCAAGAAGGCTGCTCCTGCGAAGAAGGCTGCTGCTCCTGCAAAGAAGGCTCCCGCCAAGAAGGCCGCCGCCAAGAAGCGCACCCCCAACGCTGCGTTCATGAAGGCCTTGACCCCCAGCCCCGCACTGGCTGCCGTCGTCGGCTCCACGCCGCTGCCGCGCACCGCTGTGGTCAGCAAGCTGTGGGACTACATCAAGAAGAACAACCTTCAGGACAAGGCCAACAAGCGCAACATCAACGCCGACGCAAAGCTGAAGGAAATCTTCGGCAAGCCGCAAGTGTCGATGTTCGAACTGGCTGCCCTCATCGGCAAGCACGTCAAGTAAGACGAAAGCCTTCGCTCTCCTTCAGGGGTGCGAATCAAAAAGCCGGCGCAAGCCGGCTTTTTTTCGTCTGCAGAGGGCGTGTCGGGCCGGTCAGGAACCCAGCCGCTTTTGAGCAGCCTGCGTGATCGACGCCAGCGTGCCGCGCGTGGTGATGATCTCGGGGTCGAGCGGAATCTCGATCAGCGTGCCCGTATCGGCGGCCAGGGCGCGCAGCAAGGCGGCCTCGAATTGCGAGGTCTCGGTGACCTGCTCCGCCGCGTAGCCATAGGCCCTCGCCAGCGCACAGAAGTCCGGATTGCGCAGCGCCGTGCCGCTCACGTTCAACGGATACTCGCGCTCCTGGTGCATGCGGATGGTGCCGAACATGCCGTTGTTGAGCAGCACGATGATGCTCTTGCCGCCATGCTGCACGGCCGTGGCCAACTCCTGTCCGTTCATGAGGAAGTCGCCGTCGCCGGCGATGGTGAAGGCGATGCGTCCGCTGACCAGGTTCGCCGCGATGCCCGCCGGCACGCCGTAGCCCATTGCCCCGCTGGTGGGCGCCAGTTGCGTTTTGTGTCCCTTGGCGAGGCCGTGATAGCGGAAGAACCGGTGCACCCAGCTCGCGAAGTTGCCGGCGCCATTGGTGATGGCGGCGTCGTGCGGCAGGTGCTTCTGAAGCATCGCCACCACGGCCGCCATGTCTACGGCGCCTCGCGGCGCATCTGCGGGAAGGCCGGCCAAGGGCTGGGGTTCCAGGTTGGCGAGGTAGTCGGCGTGCGCCGCCTGGGTCCACGCCTCCCACGGCAACTCGGTCGGCGCCGTCAGCACCTCCAGGCTGCGCG
Organism: Variovorax brevis; assembly: GCF_030317105.1. GTDB lineage: Bacteria > Pseudomonadota > Gammaproteobacteria > Burkholderiales > Burkholderiaceae_C > Variovorax > Variovorax brevis. Next base: position 572,205 of record NZ_JASZYG010000002.1, on the reverse strand, counting down.
CCGCGGCGCTCATGCCGGCGTTGATGGCCAGGTCGGCCTGGTAGACGCGATTGAGTTCCTCGGCGCTGGCGTGGATATGAACCAGCTTCTGCCTGGCCTTGGGCACCTCGAGCAGCGTGTAGCCACTGGTCGTCATCTCGCCCAGGCGCGGGCCGATGGCGATGACGAGGTCGCTGTCCTTCACGCGCTGCGCCAGCTTCGGGTTGATGGCGATGCCCACGTCGCCCGCATACAGGGGGTGGTGGTTGTCGAACGTATCCTGGTAGCGGAAGGCGTTGCCCACCGGCAGCTGCCAGTTCTCCGCAAAGCGCTGCAGCGCCTGCGCGGCCTGCGGCGTCCATCCACTGCCACCGGCGATGACGAAGGGTTGCCTGGCCGCGAGCAGCATCTCGCGCAGCGTGCGCAAGGCGCCGGGGTCGCTCCAGGGTTGCACGGCCTCCACGCGCGGCAAGGGCTTTGCCGACGCGGTGGCACGCAGCATGTCCTCGGGCAGCACCAGGACCACGGGGCCAGGACGGCCATTCATGGCCGTGGCAAAGGCGCGGGCGATGTACTCCGGGATGCGCTCCGCGTCGTCGATGCGCTCCACCCGCTTGGCAAAGCCCTTGGTGCTCGGGCCCAGAAAGCTGCCATAGTCGACCTCCTGGAAGGCCTCGCGATCGCGGAAGTCGCTGCCGACGTCGCCGATGAACAGCACCAGCGGCGTCGAATCCTGGAAGGCGTTGTGCACGCCGATGGAGGCGTTGGTGGCCCCCGGCCCGCGGGTGACGAAGCAGATGCCGGGCCGCCCGGTGATGCGCGCATGGGCGTCGGCCATGAAGGCCGCGCCGCCTTCCTGCCGATTGACGATGAAGCGGATGTGCTCGCGCTGGGCATGAAAGCCGTCCAGCACCGCCAGAAAGCTTTCGCCGGGCACGCCGAACACGGTGTCGACGCCTTGTTCTACCAGGCACTGAACAATCAAATGGCCTGCAGGTGTTCCGTTCATGGAGGTTGCCAGTGAAGTGAAGCGATCCATTATGGTGTCGCACTTTTCCTGGCGCTCGACGCACAATGCGGGCAGGACGAAAATAATTCACTCGCTGGTTACAAAAACATGGCAGCCACCTCGCCGACCCCTCGCCTTCGCGACGCCGACAAATCGCAACTGGTCATCCTCAGTGCCGCCATGGACGAGTTTGCGCAATACGGCTACGCCGGAGCGCGCGTCGACCGCATCGCCGAGCGCGCGGAGATCAACAAGCGCCTGATCTACTACTACTTCGGCAACAAGGACGACCTGTTCCTGGCTGTGCTGGAGCGCACCTACGCCGACATTCGCGCCGCCGAGCAGGCGCTGCACCTGGACGAGATGGACCCGGTGGAGGCCATCCGGCAACTGGTGTCCTTTACCTGGCATTACTACCTGGAGCATCCGGAGTTCATCACCCTGCTCAACAGCGAAAACCTGCACCAGGCCTCTCACCTGAAGCAGTCCGACCGCATCCAGGAAATGAACTCGCCGCTCGTCGCGATGCTGGCCAGCGTGCTGGAGCGAGGGCGCAACCAGGGGCTGTTTCGCGACGGCGTGGATCCGATCCAGCTCTATATCTCGATCGCCTCGATCTGCTACTTCTACCTGTCGAACAACTTCACGCTCTCGGCCATCTTCGGGCGCGACCTGCGAACGCCCAAGGCACTGGCGCAGCGCCTGTCGCACATGAAGGAACTGGTGCTGGGCTACGTCATGAAGTGAGACGGCGGCGAGTGCCCGTGCTTACCCCAGGAGCCGTTGACAGTTGCTGACAGCCCCCAAACAATTCACCGTTTGGTGACTTCGACGTTTTGCCGGAGGTGCCTTGCACGCCATCCGGAGAATTTGATCGATGCTTCGCAGACTGCTGCTATTCCCCGCGCTACGGCCGTTCCTGCTGATCGTCGTCTTGCTGGTGCTGTGGGATCTGGCGATTCGCGTCTTCAAGATTCCGGCCTACCTGATTCCGCCGCCGCTTCAGGTGGTCAAGCAACTCATCGCGGAATGGCCGCGGCTGCTGGCTGAAAGCTGGAAGACGACGCTCGCCACGCTGGGCGGCTTCGCCCTCACCATCGTGATCGGCATTCCCATTGCGATGTGCATCGCCTATTCGCGGCTGGTCGAGTCGTATGTGTACCCGCTGCTGGTGTTTTCGCAGAGCATTCCGAAGGTGGCGATTGCCCCGCTTTTCGTCGTGTGGTTCGGCTTCGGCATCTTCCCCAAGGTCATCTCGGCCTTCCTGCTCGGCTTCTTTCCGGTGGTGGTGTCGACGGTGATGGGCTTCAAGTCGGTCGAGCCCGACATGCTCGACCTCGCCCGCTCGATGGGAGCGAGCCGCCTGCAGACCTTCTTCAAGATCAGCCTGCCGCAAGCGATGCCGGCCATCTTCAGCGGCCTCAAGGTGTCGATCACGCTGGCGGTGGTGGGGGCGGTAGTCGGCGAGTTCGTCGGTTCCAACTCCGGCATCGGCTACGTGCTGCAGGTGGCCAATGGCAATTTCGACCTGCCGCTGATGTTCGCCGCGCTGGTGGTGCTGTCGAGCATCGGCGTGCTCCTGTTCGTCGTCGTCGACCTGGTCGAACGGCTGATGATTCCCTGGCATGCCTCGCAGCGCCAGGTGTTCTGAGTTCGTGTTCCCTTCACTCTCACGGAGACAAACCATGAAGAAGCTGCTCCCCTCCCTCCTCGCCAGCGCTGCGGCCGCCCTGATGGCGATCGCCCCCGCGCAGGCCCAGACCAAGCCGGCCGACAAGGTCACGCTGATGCTCAACTGGTACCTCTACAGCGAGCACGCACCCTTCTTCCTCGGCAGGGAGCTGAACTACTACAAGGATGAAGGCATCGAACTGGAAATCCAGGAAGGCCGCGGTTCGGCGGTGACGGCGCAGGCGGTGGCGGCCAAGTCGGCCACCTTCGGCTACATCGACGTCACGACCATGATCAAGGCGGCCGCCAAGGGCGCGCCGCTGAAGTCCACGGGCGTGCTGTTCCAGGTGAGCCCGATGTCGGTGATGGGCTTCACCGAAAAGAACATCAAGACGCCGAAGGACATCATCGGCAAGACGGTGGCCGTGACGCCTGGCGACTCGATGTCGCAGATGTGGCCGCTGTTCCTCAAGGCCAACAACATCACGGCGGACCAGGTGAAGATCGTCTCGGGCGACGCGCAGACCAAGCTCAACGCGGTGATGAACGGCCAGGCCGACCTGCTGCTCGGCTACGTGATGGATCAGGCCATCAAGCTGCAGGACGCGACCGGCAAGCCGGTGACACCGATCCGCTTTGCCGACTCGGGCGTGAACCAGATCAGTTCCGGGATCATCGCCAACAAGGAACTGCTGACTTCGAATCCGGACCTGGTGAAGCGCTTCATGCGTGCCTCGACGCGTGCTGCGCAAGCCGCCGAGAAGAGCCCCGAAGCGGCCGTCGACGCGATGCTGAAGGCCAACCCGAAGGCCGGCGTGCGTGACACGCTCATCGTCGGCATGAAGCAGAGCGTGGCGCTGTATCACACACCCGACACGGCCAACCAGCCGCCCTTCCACGTCGCCATGAAGAACGTCAACGACTCGCTCGACCTGCTCGTGCAATACGGCGGCATGGAAGCCTCCACGCGCGGAAAGCCCGAAGACTACGTGACGCTCGAATATCTCCCGGCCAAGTAAACGCTCTCAGCAACAGCCTCATGTCCCCAGACGTCCTGATCGAAGCCCGCGGTGTCACCAAGGTCTACCAGACCAGGGACGGGCCGGTCGAGTCGCTCAAGCCGCTCGATTTCTCGATTCGCCGCGGTGAGTTCGTGTCGGTGGTGGGGCCCTCGGGCTGCGGCAAGAGCACGCTGCTGAAGATGGTCGCGGGGCTGCTGCCGATCACCGAAGGCACGCTGACGCTGTCGGGCCATCCCATCAAGGGGCCGCAGAAGGACGTGGGCATCGTGTTCCAGAGCGCAGTGCTGCTGGCCTGGCGCAGCGTGATCGACAACATCCTGCTGCAAGCGGAGATCCGCCGCATGCCGATGGCCGCGGCGCGCGCGCGGGCGGCCGAACTGATTGCAATGGCCGGCCTCAAGGGCTTCGAGGGCAAGTACCCGTGGCAGCTTTCGGGCGGCATGCAGCAACGCGCGTCAATCTGCCGAGCCTTGCTGCACGACCCCTCGGTGCTGCTGATGGACGAACCCTTCGGCGCGCTCGACGCCATGACGCGCGAGAAGATGAACCTGGAACTGCGCCGCATCTGGAGCGCGTCGAAGAAGACGGTGATGCTGATCACGCACAGCATCCCCGAGGCGATCTTCCTGTCGGACCGCGTGATTGTGATGAGCGAGCGGCCGGGTTCGATCGCCGCGGTCTACGACATCGACCTGCCAGCCGAGCGCACGCTCGACCTCATGGGCTCGACGGCCTTCGGCGAGTACTCGAAGACCATCCGCGCGCACTTCTTTTCCCAGGGCATCCTGGACCACTGATGACTTCCCACGCACTGCGTTTCGCCATCGAGGAGATCCGCTTCTCGGAGCGCGACGTGGTGCTGCGGCTGCCCTTCCGCTTCGGCGCGGCGACGGTCACTTCCTGCCCGCAGGTCTACGTGCGGGCGCGCATCCGCTTTGCGGACGGCCGCACCAGCGAAGGCTGCGCGGCCGAGATGATGATTCCCAAGTGGTTCGACAAGAACCCGGCGCTCAGCAACGAACAGAACTTCGAGCAACTGCGCAAGGCATTGAAGCTGGCGCGCGAGGCCTGCGTCGACAAGTCGGCGCAGACCGCGTGGGGGCACTTTGCGAGTCACTACGCCGATGTGCTGGGCGCAGGCTGCGCTGCCGGCCTGAACGCGCTCGTGGCCAGCTACGGCCCTGCCCTCGTCGACCGTGCGGTGCTCGATGCGCTGTGCCTGCACCTGGGCTGCAGCTTTGCACAGGCGATGTCGGCGGATGCCTGCGGCATCGAGGCCGCATCGCTCGCGCCCGAACTCGCCGGCTTCGACATGCCAGCCTTCCTGCGTGCGCACACACCGCGCCAGCGCATCGCCGCCCGCCATACGGTCGGCCTGGCCGACGCGATCCGCGACGGCGACATCACCGGCATGCCCGACGACGGCCTGCCGACCTCGCTGGAGGCGGCCATCGCGCGCTACGGCCATCGGCATTTCAAGCTCAAGCTGTGCGGCGACACCGCGAGCGACCTCGAGCGCCTGACGCAGATTGCCAGTGTGATCGACCCGGTGGCCGAACTTGTGACGCTCGACGGCAACGAGCAGTACGCCAAGGCATCGGCCTTCTCTGACTTCCTCGATGCCATGCTCTCCACGCCCGCGCTGCGCAGGCTGGCAAGCCGCACCGCCTTCATCGAACAACCGATCCAGCGCGCCACGGCCTTGCAGCACGACATGCGCGCGGTCGCGGCGCGCATGCCCCTGCTGGTCGACGAATCCGACAGCACGCTGGGCAGCTTCGTGCAGGCCCAGGCGCTGGGCTACACGGGCGTGTCGAGCAAGAGCTGCAAGGGCTTCTACAAATCGGTGATCAATGCGGCGCGTTGCGCGCGGGCGCAGGCCGACGGTGGCCAGAAACTGTTCCTCTCCGGCGAAGACCTCACCATGCAGGCCGGTGTCGGCGTGCAGCAGGACCTGGCGCTGGTCGCGTGGCTGGGCTTGATGCACGTGGAGCGCAACGGCCATCACTACGTCGATGGCATGGCCGCGCTGCCTGCGGAAGAACAGGCGGCGTTTCTTGCCGGGCATCCTTTGCTCTACGAATCCAACGATGGCGCAACGCGGCTGCGCATCGTTCAGGGTGAACTCGACCTCAGCTCGCTCCAGCAAGCGGGCTTTGCGACCGGCGGCGCCGGCGCCGGCATCCAATGGGATGCCATGCGAACCAACTGGTGAATTGTAAAGACGCTGGAACGCGTCTCGAATTCAAGGGTTTTCACCAATCCACGAGGGACAAGCAGCGATTGACCCTGGGACGCCGCGCGTCCTAGAATTCCTCCATATTCACCATCCAGTGAATTAAAGCCAAAAGCAAACGGCCCCAAGGAGACTCCATGATTCAAATCGCCCGCCTCGCAGCGGCCACCACCATCGCCTGCATGGCGACCTTTGCCACCGCCACCGCCTTTGCGCAGGGCGGCTACCCGAACAAGCCCATTCGCGTGATCGTGCCTTTCGCGGCCGGCAGCACCACGGACATCATTGCCCGCGCCATCGCCGACAAGATGGGCGCCAGCATGGGCCAGCCGCTGGTCATCGACAACCGCGGCGGCGCGAGCGGCACCATCGGCCAGCAGGCGGTGGCGACGGCGGCGCCGGACGGCTACACGATCATGATCCACTCGTCGTCGCACACGGTGAGCCCGTCGACCTTTGCCAAGCTGCCCTTCGACACGGTGGCCGACTTCGCGGGCGTCACGCCGATCTCCAGCCTGCCGAACGCGCTGGTGATCTCGCCCGCCAAGAACATCAAGACGCTGCAGGAGTTGCTGGCCGCTGCGCGCGCCAAGCCGGGCAGCATCAACTACGCATCGGCCGGCCAGGGCAGCGCCACGCACCTGAACGCCGAGAAGTTCAAGATGGCCGCGAAGATCGAAGCGACCAACATCCCCTTCAAGGGATCGGGCGAGGCCGTGACGGAAGTGCTCTCGGGCCGCGTCGACTACTACTTCTCGCCCATCGCGCCGGTCATCGGCCAGATCAAGGAAGGCCAGTTGCTGGCGCTGGCGGTCGGCTCGCCCAAGCGCGCCGCTGCGCTGCCCAACGTGCCAACGACCGCAGAAGCCGGCGTGCCGGGTTCGGAATTCAACTTCTGGATCGGCATGATGGCCCCGGCCAAGACCCCACGCGACATCGTGAACCGCCTGCACGACGAAGTCGAGAAGGCACTGGCCAGCCCCGAGGTGAAGGAACGCTTCCTGAAGCTTGGCGCTGACGCATGGACGCTGAAGCCCGAAGCGTTCGATGCCTACATCAAGGACGAGATCAAGAGCAACGCTGCACTCGTCAAGGCTGCCGGCCTCACGCCGGCGCAGTAACCCCGCGCCTTTTACCCAACACACCCACCCGGAGCCCCAACACCATGGCTACTCAACGACTCGGACTCATCATGCACGGCGTCACCGGACGCATGGGCATGAACCAGCACTTGATCCGCTCCATCTGCGCCATCCGTGCGCAGGGCGGCGTGACGCTTTCCAACGGCGACAAGGTCATGCCCGACCCCATCCTCATCGGCCGCAACGCCGAGAAGATGGAAGCACTGGCCAAGACGCACGGCATCGCGCGCTGGGGCACCGACCTGGACAAGGCGCTGGAGAACAAGGACGACACGATCTTCTTCGACGCCGGCACCACGCAGATGCGCCCCACCCTGCTGGCCAAGGCGATTCGCGCCGGCAAGCATGTGTATTGCGAGAAGCCCATCGCCACCAACCTCAACGAAGCGGTTGAGATCGCGCGCCTCGCCGAAGGCTCGGGCCTGAAGCACGGTGCCGTGCAGGACAAGCTCTTCCTCCCCGGCCTGCGCAAGCTCGACATGCTGCGCCGCGCCGGCTTCTTCGGCCGCATGCTGAGCGTGCGCCTGGAGTTCGGCTACTGGGTGTTCGAAGGCGACTTGCAACCGATCCAGCGCCCGAGCTGGAACTACCGCAAGGAAGACGGCGGCGGGATGATCCTGGACATGATGTGCCACTGGCGCTATGTGCTGGACAACCTCTTCGGCGAAGTGAAGTCCGTGTCGTGCCTGGGCGTGACGCACATTCCGAAGCGCTGGGACGAAAACAACAAGCCCTACGAATGCACCGCCGACGACGCGGCCTATGCGACCTGCGAACTCACCGGCCACAACGGGGAGCCAGTCGTGGCGCAGCTCAACATGAGCTGGGCCACGCGCGTTCGCCGCGATGACCTCGTGACCTTCCACGTCGACGGCACCGATGGCTCGGCCGTCGCGGGCCTCTCGAGCTGCCGTGCGCAATCGCGCGTCGCGACGCCGCGCCCCGTCTGGAACCCGGACGAAAAGCAGATGATGAATTTCTTCGACCAGTGGCAGGAGATTCCGGACTCGCAGGTCTACGACAACGGCTTCAAGATCCAGTGGGAGCACTTCATCCGCCATGTGGTGGAAAACGAGCCCTACAAGTGGACGCTGCCCGAAGGCGCCAAAGGCGTGCAGCTGGTCGAGAAGGCGCTGGAAAGCTGGCAAGAGCGTCGCTGGGTCAACGTCGAGCCGCTCAAGGTCTGACCCTTCAACCGGAAGACCACCATGGCCCTCACGCTTTCACTCCCCACCGCCAGCGGCTCGCTGGCGCCGTACACGCTCAAAGGCACCGTGCTCACGCGCCCGGCCGCCGGGCTGAAGTTCAACCGCATTGCGTACTCGGCGGCGCACGTCGTGGCCGATCCACTTGCTGCCGTCGATCCGTGGCTGCAAGCGGCCGTCGACTGGGACGCCACCATCGACTACCGCCGCCACCTGTGGTCGCTCGGCCTGGGCGTGGCGGAAGCCATGGACACGGCGCAGCGCGGCATGGGCCTGGACTGGGCGACATCGCTCGAACTCATCCGCCGCTCGCTCGATGCGGCCAAGGATGTGCCGGGCGCTTTCGTCGCCTCGGGCTGCGGCACCGACCACCTCGACATCGACCGCGTCAAGAGCGTCGATGACGTCATCCGCGGCTACGAAGAGCAGATGGAAGCCATCGAAGCGCTCGGCGGCAAGCTGATCGTCATGGCGAGCCGCGCACTGGCCCGCGTGGCAAAAAGCCCCGCCGACTACGAGCGCGTATACGACCGCGTGCTGCGTCAGGCGAAGCAACCTGTGGTGCTGCATTGGCTGGGCGACATGTTCGACCCCGCCCTCGCCGGCTACTGGGGCACGAAGGATGTCGACGCGGCCATGGACACGGCCCTGGGCATCATCGCGGCCAACCCGGCCAAGGTCGATGGCATCAAGATTTCGCTGCTCGACAAGGACAAGGAAATCGCCATGCGCCGACGCCTGCCCTCGGGCGTGCGGATGTACACGGGCGACGACTTCAACTACGCCGAACTCATCGCCGGCGACGGCTTCGGCAACGAGCCGCTGCATGGCAAGAGCGATGCATTGCTCGGCATCTTCGACGCGATCGCACCCGCTGCCAGCGCCGCACTCGGCGAACTCGTGCAGGGCAACGAGGAGAAGTTCCACGCCCTGCTCGGACCCACGGTGCCGCTGTCGCGCCACATCTTCGCGGCGCCCACGCGCTTCTACAAGACCGGCGTGGTGTTCATGGCCTGGCTCAACGGCCACCAGAAGCACTTCACGATGGTCGGCGGCCAGCAGAGCACGCGCTCGCTGCAACACCTGGCCGAGTTGTTCCGCTTGGCCGATGCGGCCAACGTGCTCGAAAAGCCCGAGCTCGCCGTGCAGCGCATGAAGACGCTGCTGGCGATGCACGGCATCGACTGAGCTCCCCCATTTTTTTGCCGATCCATCGAGGAGACACCGAGATGAAGCGCTTCCTGAAACGTGTGTTGATTCTGAGCCTGAGCGCCGCCGCCCTCTCGGCGGCTGCGCAGGGCTATCCCACCAAGCCGGTGCGCGTCATCATCCCGTTCCCGCCGGGCGGGACGCTGGACACCGTAGGACGCCAACTCGCGCAAAAGCTCCAGGAACAGACTGGGCAGCCTTTCGTGATCGAGAACAAGCCCGGCGGCAACGGCACCATTGGCGCCGACACCGTGGCCAAGGCGCCCGCCGATGGCTACACGTTGCTCTTCAACGCCTCCACCTTCGTCACCGCACCGATGACGATGAAGTCCACGCCCTACGGCGTGGTGAAGGACTTCGAGCCCATCGCGCTGGTGGCCAAGGCGCCGCTGGCCGTGTCGATCAACAAGAACCTGCCCATCACCGATATCAAAACGATGATGAGCTACGCCAAGGCCAACCCCGGCAAGATGACTTTCGCGGTCGGCTCGATCGGCTCGGCCGGTCACCTGTCGACGGAACTGCTCAAGCGCGAAGGCAAGCTCGACTACCTCATCGTTCCGTACAAGGGCACGGCACCGGCATTCCAGGACCTGATTGGCGGGCAGATCGACGGCTTTATCGACCCCATCCTCGGCGCCTTGCAGTATCACAAGGGCGGCATGCTCCGCGTGATTGCCGTGACCTCGAAGGCGCGCGCACCCAACCTGCCCGATGTGCCGACGGTGGCCGAGACCGTGCCGGGCTACGAGTTCTACAGTTGGTACGGCTTGTGGGGTCCGGCGAAGCTGCCAGCTGCCGTCACGACCTACCTCAACACACAAGTCAACAAGGCGCTCGAAGGCGAGATGAAAGACAAGCTCGCGCAGCAGGGCCTGCTGCTCACGCCGGGCAGTCCCGCAGACTTCGCCAAATTCCAGCACGACGACATGGCGCGCTCGCAGAAGATCATCACCGATGGAAACATCCGCATCGAGTGAGCGCCGGGCGCTGGTCACCGGCACGAGTTCAGGCATCGGCCTGGCCGTGGCGCTGGACTTGCTCGGCCAGGGCTGGCACGTCACCGGATTCGACGTGGCGCCAAGCCACATCGGGCACGAGCGCTTCGAAGCGGTGCGCGTCGACCTGTGCGACGACGCGGCCGCCCACGCGGCCATCACGGCGCTGCCACCGCTGGACGCCTTCGTGCATGCCGCCGGCGTCTTGCGTGTCGGGCCGCTTGGCCAACTCGCGGCAAGCGACGGCGCGCTGATGTGGAAGCTGCACGTCGATGCAGCCACGCGCATTGCCAACCACGTGTTGCCTGCGATGGCCGCTGCCGGTCGCGGTCGCGTCGTGCTGATCGGCAGCCGCGTCGCGGACGGCATCGCGGGGCGCAGCCAGTACGCGGCGACCAAGGCGGCTTTGCGCTCGCTGGCCCGCAGTTGGGCTGCGGAAGTGGTGGCGCGCAGTGTCACGGTCAACGTCGTGTCGCCCGCTGCCACCGAGACGCCCATGCTCGACGATCCAGCGCGCAGCACGGCCGCGCCGAAGCTGCCGCCCATCGGGCGACTCATCAAGCCGGGCGAGATCGCTTCGCTGGTGAGTTACCTGCTTTCGCCCGCCGCAGAGGCCATCACGGGTCAGGACATTCGTATTTGCGGCGGCGCGTCGCTGGGGGCGTGATGATGAGCAACTACACGCCATTGCAACCACCGACGATCGGCATCGTTGGCTTGGGCCTGGTCGGCAGCGCCATTGCACAGCGCTTGTTGGCGGCGGGCTTCCTGTGCGTGGGTTTCGACGTGCGCGAAGAGGCACGCGCCGCGCTCAAGGCGAGCGGCGGCCGTACCGCTGCGACGATTGCAGACGTGGCAACTGTTGCCAACATCGTCGTGCTGGCAGTGTTCGACAGCCGCGACGTGCTGGAAGTCGTCGAGGGCGCTGGCGGACTCACGTCCTGCGGAGAAGTGCAAACCATCGTCGATTGCTCGACCGGCACACCCGACGTGCTCGAAGCCTTGTCGGCCAGGCTCGCTGCGCGCGGCATCGACTTCATCGAAGCGCCGCTGTCGGGCTCCAGCCAGCAGATCGCCAAGGGTGAGGCAACCGTGCTGCTCGGCGGCATCCCGGACGCGATCGCACGCTGCACATCGGTGCTCGACGCCCTGTCGACACAACGCATCCACGTGGGCGCCGCAGGCTTCGGCGCCAAGGCCAAGCTAGCCACCAATCTCGTGCTCGGCCTGAACCGCGCGGTGCTGGCCGAAGGCATGGTCTTCGCCGAGACGCTGGGCATTGCGCCTGAAACTTTCCTCGCGCTCGTGCTCGCGACGCCCGCGCGATCGGCCGCGGCTGAAACCAAGGGCCGCATGATGGTCGAAGGCGACTTCGCACCGCAGTCGCGCATCCGCCAACACCTCAAGGACGTGGACCTGATGCTCGATCGCTCGCGAGTCGCAGGCCAACGTCTGCCGCTGTCCGAAACCCACGCAACGCTGATGCGCCATGCCATTTCCGCCGGCGATGGCGAACTGGACAACGCAGCCATCGTCAAGCAGATCCGCCGCGAAACCACGGCCTCCCGCACCACCCCGAACACGGACGACTGAACACCATGCGCGACTTTTCACAGAACCACGACTGGCTTTCCATCAACACCGCCACGATCCGCAAGCAATCGGGCGTCGAGGTGCCTCTGGACCGCATCATCGACCAGTGCGCCGAGCGCGGCATCCGCGCCATCAGCCCTTGGCGCGACCAGGTCGCAGCCGTTGGGCTCGACAAGATTGCGAAGCAGCTGAAGGCGCATGGCATCGGCCTGTCGGGCTACTGCCGCGGCGGATTCTTTCCTGCCCCGGATGCGGCGGGACTCAAGGCCGCCCTCGAAGACAACCGCCGCGCCATCGACGAAGCCAAGACGCTGAACGCACCCTGCGTGGTGCTGGTGGTCGGCGCCCTGCCCGGCGCGCTCGAAGGCAAGGTCGCGTACAAGGACATCGGCCGTGCCCGCGGCGAAGTGCGCGACGGCATCGCGGCATCGCTGGAGTACGCCCGCGAAGTCGGCATGCCGCTGGCCATCGAACCTTTGCATCCCATGCAAGCGGCCGACCGCGCCTGCATCAACACGCTTGAACACGCGCTCGACATTTGCGATGAACTCGATGCAGGCAAGAGCGGCATGCTCGGCGTCGCCCTGGACATCTATCACGTGTGGTGGGACCCCAAGCTGCAGCAGCAGATTGCACGCGCGGGCAAGGAGCGCCTGCTGGCCTACCACGTATGCGACTGGCTCACGCCCACGCGCGACCTGCTGAGCGACCGCGGCATGATGGGCGACGGCGTTGTCGAGCTCAAGAAGGTTCGCGGCTGGGTCGAAGCGGCGGGCTTCGAGGGCTTCAGCGAAGTCGAGATCTTCTCGACGCTCGACTGGTGGCAGCGCAGCGGCGACGAGACGCTGAAGACCTGCATCGAGCGGCACCGCAGCCACGTCTGAAGCGGCCGCGCTGGAGGATGTTTATCCTCCAGCATGGCCGATCCGACCCTCGATGACCTGCGGCGCTACGCCGTCGCACGCACACTGTTCAAACCGACGACACTGGGGCGCGCCATCCAGCGCCTGGGCTTCGTGCAGGCGGACCCGATTCGCGCCCCTGCACGCGCGCAAGACCTCACGCTTCGCCACCGGGTCAAGGACTACCGGGTGGGCGACCTGGAACGCAAGTACACGCGGCTGGCCATCGAAGAGGATTGCCTCGTCAACTACGGCTTCCTGCCGCGCGAGCACCTTGCACTGATGCACCCGCGCGAAGCCAAACGCGATTGGGATGCCGATACGCGACGCAAGGCCGCCGACGTTCTGGCCTTCGTGCGGGAACAGGGCCCGGTGCATCCGCGTGACGTCGAGCTGCACTTCGCGCACGGCCGCATCAAGAACTACTGGGGCGGCTCCAGCAACGCGACGACGCATCTGCTCGATGGCATGCACTACCGAGGCATGCTGCGCGTCGCACGGCGCGACAGCGGTACCCGCGTGTATGAAGCGGTGGACCACGCACCATGCGACGACAGCGCCGACGCCCGCGAGCGCCGTGCCCGCGCACTCATTGAACTCGTGGTGCGCAAGTACGCCCCGCTCCCGGCCGCAAGCCTGACCTACCTGGTGCGCCTGCTCGGCTACGGTGCGCCGCATCTGGCAACGCAATCGCAAGCGGCCCTGCGCGCCGCGCGCGAGCATTTCACCACCTGCCGTATCGATGGCACCACTTGGTATTGGCCGTCCGACGAAAACCCCGCCTCGCGCCGGCACGCACCCGACGGTGCCGTGCGCCTGCTCGCGCCTTTCGACCCCATTGCGTGGGATCGCCGGCGATTTGAATTGCTCTGGGGCTGGACCTACAAGTTCGAGGCCTACACGCCAGCGCCCAAACGCCAGCTCGGCTACTACGCCCTGCCCTTGCTGTGGCGCGAACAGGTGATCGGCTGGGCCAATGTGTCCACGCCTAACGGGCAGTTGCAAGCCTCCTTCGGCTTCGCCCACGCGAAGCCAGGAGATGTGGCATTTCGCACCGCATTGGATGACGAGTTGCATCGCATGGCGCAGTTCCTGCAACCGCGTTGATACGATGGACTTCCAATGACCACTTCACACCACGCTGACAAGCGCGTTTTCCATGCGCTGGACGCCGCACGCGGCATCGCGGCGCTGGTCGTTGTCGTGTATCACCTGCCCAACGCCATGCGCGGGAACGGCTTTGGCAGCGGCCATCTGGCGGTCGATTTCTTCTTCGGGCTCAGCGGCTTCGTGTTGGCCCATGCCTACCTTGGCAAGCTGTCCAGCGGACAAATGAGCCTGCGCGAATTCGCACTGGTGCGCCTCATCCGTCTCTATCCGCTCTACCTGTTCTCGTTGCTGATGCTGCTGGTTTTCCTGGCGGGCATGTTGGCGTTGTCCAAGCCCATTCCTTGGTCCACGCAGGCGCTTGCCGGCAAGCTTCCCTTTGCGCTGCTCATGCTGCCCTCGCCTTCAGGGGATCCACAGGGCTATCTGTACCCGTTCAACGTGGCGGCGTGGTCGATCTTGTTCGAGCTGGGCATCAACCTGGTGTTCGCCATGTTCTGCGCGCGCATCCTGAATTCGCGCACGCGCTGGGCTGTCGTCATCGTCTCGGGTTTGCTGTTCGCGCTGCAGTTGATCTGGCAGGACGAAGTCGGCGGCGCCAGCTGGAACACGCTGCTGGCGGGCGTGCCGCGCGTTTTCTTCTCGTTCTTCCTCGGCATCCAGATCCATGAATGGCACAGCCGACGGGCGGCTACGCGGCCGGCGAAACAGGGGCTCTGGAGCCTGATCGCGCTGGCTGTCCTGTTCGGCTGCCTCTACGCGCCCGCGCACCTGTGGTTCAAGCTGGCGGCCATCTTCGTGATTTTTCCGGTGCTCATAATGGTGCTGAGCTTTGCGGAACTGCCCAGGGGCAAAGTCGGCGATGGGCTTGCGCAGCTCGGCGTGCTGTCGTACGCCATCTACGTGGTCCACGGAACGGTACTGCAGGTGTGGATGAGCGGATATGCGGCCGCGGGTTTGCCGTTACCAACTTCCGGCTTGACCTTCATGCTGCTGATCGGCGCGGTGCTCGCCGTCAGTTGGCTGGCCGACCGCTGGTTTGACCGGCCGGTACGCTCGTGGCTGCAGGCGATGCTGCGGCGGCGCTTCAATTCTGGTAGCGCAAGAGCTTTGCCGGCGTCCCGTCCGTGAGGACGTAAAGCCAGCCATCGGGGCCCTGCTCCACGTCACGAATGCGTTCGCCGCGATCGGCCAGCAGGCGCTCCCGTGCAGTCACGGAATTGCCGTCGACCGTCAAGCGCCACAGCGCGGTGCCTGCCAATGCAGCGACGAAGAGATTGCCCTTCCACTGGGGAATGTTGTCCGCGTTGTAGAAGGCGATGCCGCTGGGCGCAATCGACGACTTGGTGCCACCCGTCCACGCCGATCCGTCGATCTTTTCCCAGTAGGTCAGGGGTGGGTCCATGCCGGCCTTGGCGGTGCCTTCGCCGACCTGGGTGGTGGTGCCGTACTCCTGCCCGTAGCTGATGACCGGCCAGCCGTAGTTGTGACCCGGCAGCACCCGATTGATTTCGTCGCCCCCTTGCGGGCCATGCTCGCTCACCCACAACTCGCCCGTGGCGGGATGGATGGCAGCGCCCTGTGGGTTGCGATGGCCATAGCTCCAGATGGCGGCCTGCGCGCCGGGCGTGGCGGCAAAGGGATTGCCGGGCGCTGGCGCACCATCGGTGGTGATGCGCATCACCTTGCCGTTGCCGCGCGTGAGGTCCTGGGCAAACACGCGCTGCTCGTTCGTCAGGCGCTCACCGAGGGTGACATAGAGGTAGCCATTGCGATCGAACACCAGCCGTGAGCCGAAATGCGCGGTGCTGTCGACCTTGGGCAGCTGCTGGAAGATGACCGTGACGTTTTCGAGCGTGCGTGTGGCCAGGTTCAACTCCGCTCGCGCGACCGCAGTGCCGTTCAGCGTCGCGCTTCCCTGGGCAAAGCTGAGGTAAATGCGCCGATTGGTTGCAAAGGCAGGATCCACCGCCACGTCAAGCAGGCCACCCTGCCCGGCCACCAGGACCGCGGGCACGCCCGAGATGAAATCATTGACGCCGCTTTCGGGTGTGCCGTCCGCCTTGCGCAGTCGCAACTGTCCACCCCGCTCGGTGATGAGCATGTGCCCATCGGGCAGGAAGGCCATGCCCCACGGGCTGTTCAGGTCAGTAGCGACTTCGACCAGCCGCAGGCCGACGGGCACCGAGGGTGGCGACGGCGTAGATCCCGGCGGCGCCGGAGTGGATGCCGGAGTCGGCGTCGAAGACGTGGGTGTCGAGCCAGGCGTGGGAGACGATGCGCCCGTTGCACCTGTCCCGCTCGCATCGCCGACGACCGTCGTATCAGCAATTGCGTTCGACACGTTGGCGGCCGCCGGTGCCGAAGAACTGCCGCCGCCTCCCCCGCCGCAACTTGTTGCAGCGATGGAGAACGCCAGCAGAACCAGCGAAAGGAGTTTCGACTGTTGCATGAGGCCGAGCTTGGGGCAGCCCCAAGTTTGCGCCCTTCAGCCGAAATCCGGAATCGCTTACTTGAGCGCTTTGTAACGCATCCGGTGCGGACGCGCGCCTTCTTCACCCAGGCGCTTCTTCTTGTCGGCTTCGTATTCCTGATAGTTGCCGTCGAAGAAAGTCCACTGGCTGTCGCCTTCGGCCGCGAGGATGTGCGTTGCGATACGGTCAAGGAACCAGCGGTCATGGCTGATGACCAGCACGGAACCCGCGAACTCCAGCAACGCGTCTTCCAGCGCGCGCAGCGTTTCCACGTCCAGGTCGTTCGACGGTTCGTCCAGCATCAGCACGTTGCCGCCGGCGATCAGCGTCTTGGCCAGGTGCAGGCGTCCGCGTTCACCGCCGGACAGCGTGCCCACCTTCTTCTGCTGGTCGCTGCCGTTGAAGTTGAAGCGGCCCGCATAGGCGCGGCTGGCCATCTGGAATTTGCCGACGTTGATGATGTCCAGGCCGTTGGAGATGTCTTCCCACACGGTCTTGTTGTTGGCCAACTCGTCACGGTGCTGGTCGACAAAAGCCATCTTGACGGTCTGGCCGACGATGACTTCACCCGAATCCGGCTTCTCCTTGCCCGCGATCAGCTTGAACAGCGTCGACTTGCCGGCGCCGTTCGGGCCGATGATGCCGACGATGGCGCCCGCGGGCACGTTGAAGCTCAGGTTGTCGATGAGCAGGCGATCACCAAAGGACTTGCTGACGTTCTTGAATTCGAAGACCTGGTTGCCCAGGCGCTCGGCCACAGGAATGAAGATTTCCTGCGTTTCGTTGCGGCGCTGGTATTCGACGTCGCTCAATTCCTCGAAGCGGGCCAGGCGCGACTTGCTCTTGGCCTGGCGTGCCTTGGGGTTCTGGCGCGACCATTCCAGTTCCTTCTTCAAGGCCTTGGCGTGGGCTTCTTCGCTCTTCTGCTCTTGCGCCAAGCGGTCGCCCTTTTGCTCGAGCCACGTGCTGTAGTTGCCCTTCCATGGAATGCCACGACCGCGGTCCAGTTCCAGGATCCACTCGGCTGCGTTGTCGAGGAAGTAGCGATCGTGGGTGATGGCCACCACGGTGCCGCTGAAGCGCTTGAGGAACACTTCCAGCCACTCGACCGATTCCGCGTCCAGGTGGTTGGTCGGTTCGTCGAGCAGCAGCATGTCGGGCTTGGACAGCAGCAGGCGACACAGCGCAACGCGACGCTTTTCACCGCCGGAGAGCACGCCGATCTTGGCGTCCCATGCCGGCAGGCGCAGCGCGTCGGCCGCGATTTCCAGCTGGTGCTCGGAGTCGGTGCCGGCCGTCGCGATGATGGCTTCGAGCTGGGCCTGCTCGGCGGCCAGCGCATCGAAGTCGGCGTCTTCGGCTGCATAGAGCTCGTAAACCTGTTCAAGGCGTGCCTTGGCCGCGTAGACCGCGCCCATCGCCTCTTCGACCGATTCGCGCACCGTGTGCTCGGGGTTGAGCTTGGGTTCCTGCTCGAGGTAGCCGATCGACAGGCCAGGCATCGGCGTGGCTTCGCCTTCGATTTCCTTGTCGACGCCGGCCATGATCTTCAGGAGCGAAGACTTGCCGGAGCCGTTGAGGCCGAGCACGCCGATCTTGGCGCCCGGGAAGAAGCTGAGCGAGATGTCTTTCAAGATCTGCCGCTTGGGCGGCACGGTCTTGCTGACGCGGTTCATGGTGTAGACGTACTGGGCCATCTGGGTATTTTTGCTCGATCGATTGAAGTAAGAGGGCGCGCGCCCGCCCGAAATTGTGGCAAATGGACGGCGGCGAACCCTCGATTATCGTCTCGTGCGACAATACGGGTCGTTGCCGGGTCCAGTTACCCGCAACAGCGGCTCTTCTGCCGGGGACAAGACGGCCTTTTCAGGCCTTCGGCTCCCACCCCTGACTTCATCTGCCTTGACTGGCCCGGTTGCTTCCACAAACAAGAGCACCGCGGCGGGCTGATGCCACTGCGCCGTGGAAGGCGCTATTACTCTCAATGAACTTTGATGATCTGAAGTTGGCTCCGGCCATCCTGAAGGCCGTGCATGAGCACGGATACGACACGCCCACGCCGATCCAGGCCCAGGCGATCCCCGTGGTGCTCGAAGGCCACGACCTGCTGGGCGGCGCACAGACCGGCACCGGCAAGACGGCGGCTTTTACGCTGCCGATGCTGCACAAGCTCACCATGAGCCGCAGCGCCACGAACAAGTTCGGCGGCACCGGCATTCGTGCCCTCGTGCTGACCCCCACGCGTGAACTCGCGGCCCAGGTCGAAGAATCCGTTCGCACCTACGGCAAATACCTCCAGCTCGACTCCACCGTGATCTTCGGCGGTGTCGGCATGAACCCGCAGATCAGCAAGCTCAAGAAGGGTGTGGACATCCTCGTGGCCACGCCCGGCCGCCTGCTCGACCTGCAACAGCAAGGCATGCTCGACCTGTCGACCGTGCAGATCCTCGTGCTCGACGAAGCCGACCGCATGCTCGACATGGGCTTCATCCATGACGTGAAGAAGGTGCTGGCCCTGGTGCCGAAGGAAAAGCAGAGCCTGCTGTTCTCGGCCACCTTCAGCGACGAAATCCGCGACCTGGCAGCCACGCTGCTCAAGAACCCGCAAAGCGTTCAGGTCACGCCGCGCAACACGACGGTGCAGCGCATCACGCAGGTGGTGCACCCCGTTGGCCGCGGCAAGAAGAAGGCGCTGCTCGCGCACATCATCAACGAGAACAGCTGGAGCCAGGTGCTCGTGTTCACGCGCACCAAGTTCGGTGCCAACAGCGTGGCCGAGTTCCTGACCAAGAACGGCATCGAGGCGATGGCGTTGCACGGCAACAAGAGCCAGAGCGCGCGTACGCAGGCGCTGGCCGGTTTCAAGAGCGGCGACATCCGCGCACTGGTCGCGACCGACATCGCGGCCCGCGGCATCGACATCGACGAGCTGCCGCACGTCGTCAACTACGAAATCCCGAACGTCAGCGAAGACTATGTCCACCGCATCGGCCGCACCGGCCGTGCCGGCAACAGCGGCGAGGCGGTGAGCCTGGTCTGCCTGGACGAAGAAGGCTTCATGCAGGAAATCGAGCGCTTCACCAAGCAACAGATTCCTGTGAAGGTCGTTGATGGCTTCGGTCCCGAAGAAGGCGAACGCGCCGAACCGATCGCCATGGGTCGCCAGACGATCTGGGGCGGCGCGGGCCGTCCGCCGAGCCGTGAAGTCATGCAGGCCGCGGCACGTGCCGCTCGCACTGAAATGATGCAGCGCATCCGCGAAAACAAGGCAGGCCAAGGCGAGCGCAGCGGCGGTGGCGGCGGCAACGGCGGCGGTCAACGTCGCGGTGGCGGCGCTGCAGGCGGCGAAGCGCGCCATGCGGGCGGCGGTGCTCGCGGCAACGCTGGCAACGCGGGTGGCCAAGGCGGTCGTCGTCGTGGTGGTGGCGCAGGTGCCGGCGTGCAGGGCGCTGCCCGCGCACCGCAGCCGCACGGCACGCATCACGGTCATCAGAATCATCTGCCGCATGAAGAGCGCCAGCCGCGTCATCACGGCAACACCCACAGCCCGACGCAAGCCGACGCGCTGGCACATCGCCGTGCCGAAGTCGGTGCCGGCGGCCCCGCAGGCCAGCCCGATCCGCTGCGCACCAGTGTGGACAGCATGGGCGGTGGCCGCGGCCGTCGCACCGGCGGTGGTGGTGGTGGCGGCTATGGCGGTGGCAATCGCTCGGGCGGCGGTAGCCGTTCGGGTGGTGGCGGCGGCTATGGCGGCGGTAGCGGCGGCTACGGCGGTGGCGGCGGTGGCCGCTCCGGCGGCGGCGGTGGCCGGTTTGGTCGCTAATACGCGAATCGCCTGAAAGCAAAGGCAACAACAGGGGGCGCTTCAGCGCCCCTTGTCATTTTTTCGCGTTGTACACGTATCCTTGTCTTTGGCCGTTGAGCCAGATCGAGTCATGGCACTGAACATTCGTCCCCTGCTACGCAACGAGATGGCCTTGGCCATCGACTTCGCCGCGCTTGAAGGCTGGAACCCCGGCCTTCACGATGCAGCGTGCTTCTACGCGGCCGACCCCGAGGGCTTCATGATCGCGGAGATGGACGGCAAGCCCATCGGCTGCATTGCGGCCGTGCGCTACGAGGAGCACTTCGGCTTCATCGGCTTCTACGTGGTTGCGCCGCCGTGGCGCGGCAAGGGCATCGGGCTGGAGTTGTGGCGTGCCGGCATGACGCGGCTCACGGGCCGCGTGATCGGGCTCGATGGCGTGCTGGGGCAGCAGGACAACTACCGCCGCAGCGGCTTTTCAACGGCTTGGCAGAACGCGCGCTTTGCCAGCGTGACGCGTGCAGCGGGACTGGGCGTCTCGGCGCAGATCGTGCCCTTGCAAAGCGTCAAGTTCGACATGGTGCGCGCCGACGACCGCCGCGTGTTTCCGGCAGCCCGCGATTCGTTCCTGCACGCGTGGCTGCAGATGCCCGACGCCACCGGCTTCGCGTGGATGGAACGCCGGCGGCTGGCCGGCTGGGGCGTGATCCGGCGATGCCGCGAAGGCCACAAGATCGGCCCGCTGGTCGCGGACAACCGCGACATCGCCAAGGGGCTCTATCTGGCGCTGTGCCGCAGCGTGCCGGTGGACGAGACTGTTTACCTGGACATCCCGCTGTCGAATGCCAAGGCGGTCACCCTGACCCAATCGCTCGGCATGCAGCGTGTGTTCGAGACCGCGCGCATGTATGCCGGCAAGCGGCCCGCGGTCGAGATGGAACGCATTTTCGGGATCACCACTTTCGAGCTCGGATAGCCGCACGCGCCGGCGTTCGCAGGCGCGCTGATAGTCGTTCTCAGTTCGCTTGCGTCATTGGCGCGCTGGCACGGCGCACAAATCGCCCCGCGCGCACGCCGGTCGCACGACCTTGCGCCGTGTAGCTCAGAACGCCGTTGACCCACACCTGCTCGATGCCCTCGCTGAACTGTCGCGGCTGCTCGAAGGTTGCGCCATCCTTGACGCGTTGCGGATCGAAGACCACGACATCGGCGGCGCAGCCCGCCTGCAGCAGCCCGCGTCCGGGAATGCGAAAACGCATGGCGGACATGCCCGTCATCTTGTGGATGGCCTCTTCCAGGCGCAGCAAGCCCTTCTCGCGCCAGTACGACGCGAGCACGCGCGGAAACGCACCCCACAGTCGCGGATGCGGACGTTCGTCGTGCGGCAGGCCGTCGGAGCCGATCATCGACAGCGGATGCTTGATGACGCGCTCCACATCGTCCTCGCGCATCTGGAAATAGCACGCATTGCCCGGCTTGAGCCGCACCGCCGCATCCTGCTGCGAAACACCCCACTCCGCCGCGATGTCGGCCAGGTAGCGGCCGCCCATTTCAGGATGCGACTGGCTGCCCGTGATGAGGATGTCGATGACCCCATCGACCAGGTCTTCGCGCAGCACCGTGGAGCCGGCCGTGTAGGGATACACGTCCATCGCGATCTCCTGGTCGCGCGCCAATTGCTCGACCAGCGGCAACGTCTGCAGCGTGCGTCCCCAGTTGGCCGGACCGGCGCACTTGTGGTGCGAAAGCACGAGCGGCAGGCCCGACTGGCGTGCGGTCAGCGCCGCTTCCTGCAGCGCTGGAAGAATCCCGGCCAGTTCGTCGCGGATGTGCGTGGCGTACACGCCGCCATTGCGAGCGGCCACCGAGGCCACCGCCACCAGTTCCTGGACGTCGGCCGCGTAGGCTTCTTCGTAGAAGATGCCGGAAGACAGGCCGAGCGCACCTGCGTCCATGGCCTCCTGCATGTCTTGCGCCATGGCGGCACGTTCCGCCTCGTTGGCGGGGCGGTCGAGCACCGGCATGTGGCGCATGCGAAGGGCTGTGTGGCCCAGCAGCGCCGCCACGTTGACGCCCGGCTGTGCGGCATCCACCGCCGCGGCGTACTCGCGCATCGTCGCGTGGCGGAACTGGCCGCGGCCCAGCAAGGACAGCGGTGCGAGAGGCGCGTCCGTCACCACGGGCGCGAGCGAAATACCGCAGTTGCCGACGATGACCGTCGTCACGCCCTGCGAGAGCTTGGGCAGCATCTCCGGCCGCTCGATGGACGCCGCGTCGTCATGCGTGTGCACGTCGATGAAGCCCGGTGCAACGACCATGCCGCTGCAATCGACGACTTCATAGCCGCCCCTGGCTTTTGCGGCATCCGCCAGCAATGCGGCCGGAACCTGCCCCATGTCCGCGACGGCGGCGATCTGCCCGCCAATGATCAGCAGGTCACCCACACGCCCTGGCGCACCGGTGCCGTCGACGATCAGTCCGCCCTGCAGCAGCGCGGCACTATCGGCTTCGATTTTCATCATGGCCTCTCTTCTTCATCGTTCTCGCGATGCGGTGTTTCCATGGCGCCCGAGTACTCGGCGCTGTCGAAGCCATGCTTGTGCAACAGTTGCTTGAACTGCTGCAATCCGCGCGTGGCCACCGGCCCGAGCTTTTGCGCCAGCCGCACCATGAGGATTTCAATCACCACCAGATGCGCGAGATAGGCTTCAGTGCCCACGCGCATCACGGCATCTTGCGGCACGGACACGGCAAGCACCAGATCTGCGGCTTCGGCCAGTGGCGTGTCGGGCTGCGTCAGCGCCACCACCGTGGCGCCCTGCGAGCGGGCAAAGCGCGCCGCTTCCAGTGTGTAGGGCATGCGCCCCACATGCGAGATCACGAAAGCGACACCGTCCGGCCCCAGCGTGCTCGCCGAAACCAGTTGCTGGTGCGCATCGAAGATGGCATTGGACGTTCGGCCCAGCCTGAAAAGGCGGCTTTGCAACTCGCTGGCCATGAACGTGGACGCCGCGCCCACCGAATAGCAATCGATGCGCTGCGCCGCGGCCAAGCGTGTCGCCACCTTGTCCACCACCTCGACGTCGATGCTGCGGCCCAGTTCCGTCAGCGAGGACACGGCCGCGTGGACGATCTTGCTCGCCACGTCGCCCGCGCTGTCGTCGGCGAGCACGCTGCGATGCAGGTACGAGCCCCGCACCGCCAGGTCCTGCGCCAGCGCGAGCATGAATTCGCGCACCGAATCGAAGCCGAAGCTGCGGCAGGTGCGAACGATGGTCGGCATCGACACGCCCGCCTGCTGCGCCAGTTGCTCGACTGTCGCTGCGACAGCGGCGCCTGGATCGTCGAGCACGCACTGCACCACGCTGCGCTGCGCCGCAGGCAGCGCCTCGATGCGCTCACGCATGCGTTGCAGAAGGCTGGCAGCCGCGTTGTTCATGGCGGCGCGGCTCAAAAGCGGGTGCTGATGGCGCCGCTGACGGCACCGTCGTCTTCCACCAGCGGCAGCCAGCGCCATTTGTCGAAGGTCGTGCAGGGGTGCGAGATGCCCAGCGCCACACGATCGCCCACCTGCGGCGTCACGGCCGCGGGGTCGAATCGAAGGTAGGCGTGCTGGTCGTTCAGCGCGCTGATCTTCCAGTCAGGTGGCACGGCAACCGCCTCACGCGCGCCGCGCGGCGCCTGGCGCACGGGAATCGGCATTTCCAGGTCATACGAAATGTCGCGACGGCCGCAGGTCAGCAGCGCGAGACCGGGCTCGGGCACCGACTGCACCATCGACCACACCTCGAGCGCGGGGCGCAAGGAGGCGTCCAGGCCTTCGCGGTCTTCCACCTTGCGCAGGAATCGCGCGTAATTGCCATCGTCATGCGTGACGTAGCAGCCCGAACGCAACACGCCCTGTACCGGCCGCGAGAGGCCTTGCGTGCGCAGCAGCGGAACGACCAGGTCGAACACCGCCGAGCCGCCGGCCGTGAGCATGATGGTCTCGTCGCAGAAAAGATTCTCGGCGTCGCATGCGCGCGCAGCTTGGGTCACGCGACCGATGAGCGCCGTGACTTCGCGTGCGTCATGCTCGCTTTCGCAGCGGGCGACGCCGCCTTCGTAGCACTCGATGCCGCCCAGTTGCGCCGAAGGCGAACGCGCGATGGCTCGCGCCAGCGTCAGCGCTTCTTCGAGCGTGCGGCAACCCGTGCGCTGGCCGGGCACGCCAATCTCGATCAGCGTATCGAGGCGGCCCTTGAACGCGCGGCGCTTCGACCAGTCTTCGATCAGCGCCAGTTGGGCGAGTGAATCGACCAGGAACCACACGCGCAGGCCGTCGTGGTCCGCCAGCAGTCTTGCCAAGCCATCGAGGTCGGCATCGCACACCACCTGGTTGGCGATGACCGCACGGCGCGCGCCGGCTTCGACGCCCACCGACAGCTGGTAGATGGTTGCAAAGGTCAGCCCCCACGCGCCGCCGGCCAGTTGCTGGGCAAACAGCTCGGGCGACATCGTCGTCTTGCCGTGCGGCGCCAGCGTCACGCCCTTGCGCTGCGCAAAGTCCTGCATCCACGCGATGTTGTGCGCGAGCGCGGATCGCTTGATGACGGCCAGCGGAAACGGCAGGTCATCGGCCAGCACGTTCCAGCCCTTTTGGCCGATGTCGGCCGCGCGGCAGGGCGCGGCATCGAGGGGATAGCTCTTGCTGCGGTGGTCGAGGATCAGTTCGTTGGTGGTCATGGGAGATATCCGGTTGAGCGCGATCGATCAGAGATCATCGCGCCAGCAAGCATGCCAGTGTCCGGGCTGCACTTCACGAAGCTGCATGTCGGCGCTGGCGCAACGCGCTTCGGCGCGCGGGCAGCGGGTGCGGAAAACGCAGCCCGAAGGCGGATTGGCCGGGCTCGGCAGATCGCCCTGCAAAAGCGGCACGGTGCGCCGTTGCGCTGGGTCGGGAATCGGCGCAGCGGCCAGCAAGGCGCGCGTGTAAGGATGCTTGGGGTTGGCATAGAGCGAATGCGTCGGCGCAATTTCCATCACGCGGCCAAGATACAGCACCACCACCCGGTCGCACAAATACTCCACCACGTCGAGGTCGTGGGAGATGAAGAGCAGCGTGAGGCCCAGCTTTTCCTTCAGTTCGCCGAGCAGGTTGACGACCTGTGCCTGGATCGACACGTCCAGCGCCGAAAGCGGCTCGTCGGCCACGATGAACTTCGGCTCCACTGCCAGGGCACGCGCGATGCCGATGCGCTGACGCTGGCCGCCCGAGAACTCGTGCGGAAAGCGCTCAGCGTGTTCGGGACGCAGGCCGACCTGCGAGAGCAGTTCGTGGATGCGCGGCATGCGGGCCGGGCCCTTGCACAGGCCGTGCGTGTCCAGCGCCTCGGCCAGCACCTCGCGGATGCGCATGCGCGGGTTCAGGCTCGCGTACGGGTCCTGGAAAATGATCTGCACCTTGGAGCGCAAGGGCCGGAACTGCGCCTGCGACAGATTGGCAAGGTCTTGCGGCGCGGCGTTCGAGCCCTGCGCCTGGTACAGCATCTGCCCATCGGTGGGATCGACCAGCCGCGTCAACAGGCGACCGATGGTGCTCTTGCCCGAGCCCGATTCGCCCACCAGGCCGAGGGTTTCGCCCTTCCTGATGGTGAAGCTCACGTCGTCCACCGCGCGCACGGGGTGGCTGCCCTTGCCGAAGTACTTGCGCAGGTTGCGGATCTTGAGCAGGTTCTCGCCTGCCAGCGTGTTCGTCGTCATGCCGCCAACTCCTCGGTGAAACCAATGCAGCGCACCATGCGCTGGCCACCCGACGCTTCGAGCTTCGGCATGGACGTGTCGCAGACGTCGCTGCGAAAGCCGCAGCGCGGTGCAAAAGCGCAGCCGGGTGGCGGCGCGAGTGGGCTCGACACTTGCCCCGCAATCGCCACCAGTTGCGGCCGTTTGCCCGGCACGTGCGCCGTGCCTCGCTGGCGCGCCACGCCGGGCAGGCAGGCCAGCAGACCGCGCGTGTAGGGATGCTCGGGCCGCGCGAACAAATCGTGCACGGGCGCCGCTTCGACGATGCGCCCCCCATACATCACGGCCACGGCGTCGGCGTATTGCGCCACCACGCCGAGGTTGTGCGTGACGAAGAGCATGCTCATGCCGGTTTCCTTCTGCAGCCGGCCCATGAGCGCCAGGATCTGCGCCTGGATGGTCACGTCCAGCGCGGTGGTCGGTTCGTCGGCAATGAGCAGCGTCGGGTTACAGGCCATGGCCAGCGCGATCATCACGCGCTGGCGCATGCCGCCGGACAACTGGTGCGGATATTCGCGAACGCGTTGCGCCGCGGCCGGGATCTCTACCAGCTCGAGCATGCGCTGCGCGTGGGCCATGGCCGACTTGCGGTCTTGTCCCAGGTGCAGTCGAACCGATTCCGCGATCTGCTCGCCGATGGTGAGCACCGGGTTCAGGCTGGTCATCGGCTCCTGGAAGATCATGCCGAGTTCGTTGCCGCGCAATGCGCGCTTTTCTGGTTCGGGCATAGCCAGCAGGTTGACGCGTTGACCGTCGCGGCGAACGAACCAGGCCTCGCCTTGCACCTGCGCATGCGAGGTCTTGGCGTGCAGGCCCATCAGCGTCAGGCTGGTCACCGACTTGCCCGAGCCCGACTCGCCCACCAGCGCCAGTGTTTCGCCGGGACGGATCGAGAAGGACACGTCGGCCACGCTCTGGATGCGGCCCGCTTCGGTGGCGAAGGATGTCGACAGGCCCCGCACTTCAAGGCGCGGAGAAAGAGCTTGATCGGTCATGCGGCCTTCCTCAGTTTGGGATCGAGCAGGTCACGCACGCCGTCGCCCAGCATCTGCAGTGACAGTGCCGTCAGCACGATGGCCAGGCCTGGGCAGAAGATCGTCCAGAAGGCCTTGTCCGCGTATTCGAGGCTGCCGGCAATCATGGTGCCCCACGTCGGAATATCGGGCGGCACACCCACGCCCAGGAAGGAGAGCCCTGCCTCGGCCAGGATGGCGTACGCAAAGATGAAGGTCACCTGCACCAGGATCGGCGACATCAGGTTCGGCAGGATGTGCTTGAGCAGGATGCGCGGCGTGCGCACACCCAAAGCCCGCGCCGCATCCACGAACAGCAGTTCGCGCAGCACCAGCGTCGTGGCGCGCACCACACGTGCCACCCGCGGCGTGTAGACGATCACCAGCGCCAGCATCACGTTCCACAGCGACACGCCAAGAATGGACACGAGCGCGATGCCCAGCAGGATGTCGGGAAATGACATCATCGCGTCGACCAGGCGCATCAAGGGCGCGTCGAGACGGCGAAAGAACCCGGCGAGCATGCCCAGCAAGGTGCCGCACAGCACGGCGCCAGCCGCAGTCACGACGCCAATCGACAGCGAATAGCGCGCACCGTGGATGATGCGCAGCATCACGTCACGGCCCAGTTCGTCGGTGCCGGCCCAATGCGTCGCCGAAGGTCCATGCAGGCGCTCGCTGATCGCGATGGCGCCCGGGTCCGCGTCGGAGAGCATGGGATAGAACACCGCGACACCGACCACCAGCAGCAACAGCAGCGCAGCGGCGAGAACGATCTTGCGCGCGAACAGGCGGCGCAGCACCGGCGCAAGGCCGCGAAAGAAAGCGGGCGAACTCATTTCGACTCCAGGCGAATGCGCGGATCGACCAGCGTGTAGATGAAGTCCACACCCAGGTTGATGAAGACGTAGATGGCAGCGATCACCAGCAGCGTGCCCTGGATCACCGGATAGTCGCGCCGAAGCACCGCGCGCACCACGAGATTGCCGACGCCCGGCAGGTTGAACACCGTTTCGGTGACCACGGTGCCGCCGATCATCAGCGCGAGCGTGAGGCCCAGCACGGTGACGATGGGCACCAGCGCGTTGCGCAGCACGTGCTTGACCATGATCACGCCCTCGGGCAGGCCCTTGGCGCGTGCTGTGCGCACATAGTCCTCGCCCAGGATGTCGAGCATCGACGCGCGGGTGAAGCGGATGATGAGCGCCGAGTTGAGCAGCCCCAGCACCAGCGCCGGCAGCAGCAGGTGATGCAGGCGCTCGGCCAGCGTCGCACCCGGATCGCCATAGCCCGACGAGGGAAACCAGCCCAGCTTCACGGCGAAGAACTGGATGAGGATCAGCCCGAGCCAGAAGCTCGGAATGCTCGCACCCAGCATGGCTACGCCGCTCACGGCCTGGTCGGCCGCGCTGCCGCGCCAGATGGCAGCGGACATGCCGGCGGGAATGCCGATGAGCGCCGCGATGCCCACCGCGAAGAGCGCGAGGAACATGGTGGGCTCCGCGCGCTCCAGCAGCGCCTGCGCCACAGGCCGCTGCAGGAACAGCGACTGCCCGAGGTTGCCGTGCGCCAGCTCTCCGAGCCAGAGCACGAACTGCGTCACGAGGGGCTTGTCCAGGCCGTACTGGATCCGGGCCTTGGCGATGTCCTCGACGGTCGCCTGGTCACCGAGCAGCAGCGCCACCGGGTCGCCCGACGCAAGACGCGTCAGCGCGAACACCAGCACGGCGACGATGGCGAGCACCACAACTGCCCCAGCGAGGCGGGTGATCAAGAAGCGCAACATGGAATGGCTTGCAGTTGTACTTGCGGTGGCTTACTTCGCCAGCCCGGTGTTCCAGAAGAACGGCCAGATCGCAGGCGTGAAACCTTCCAGCTTGGCCGAGCGCGCCGACAGGCTGTTGAACTTGCCCACTTCGATGAAGGGCACTTCGTCATACACCGCCTGCTGCACCTGGCCCCAGAGCTGGCCGCGCTTGGCGGGATCGACTTCCTGGTTGAAGGCGGTGAGCGTCTTCTTCTTGGCATCGGAATCCCACCAGCCGGGCGCGCCGTCACCGAGTTGCGGCGGCGAGAGCATCGGCTCGGGGAACAGGCCCGAGTGCGTGAAGTACACGTCCCACAGCTTGGAGTCGTTGCGCCGCTGCACCAACGTGGCCCAGTCGACCACCTGCAGGTCGGTCTTGAAGCCGGCCTTCTTGAGCTGCTCGGACATCACGAGCGCCATGTTGTAGTGGAACTCGTACTGGCGGCTCGCCATGATGCGGATGGGCTTGCCGTCGTAGCCCGCCTTGGCGGCGGCTTCCTTGGCGGTCTTCGGGTCACGCGTGTTGTACAGGTCGGTGCCGGAGGCCGCGTAGTACGGCGTGCCCTTGGGGAAGAAGTTGGGTTCGACCACGAAGAAGCGGTTGTCGCCGAAGCCCGCGGCCAGCAGTTCGCCCTGCCCCACGGCCGTCTGCACGGCGCGGCGCATCGGCTGCTGGGCAAGCACGCCTTCCTTGGTGTTGAAGACGATGTAGGGGAAGCCGAAGTTCTTCGTCACGATCGGCACCACGGCCGGCGCGCCCTTCTCGACGCGGCCCGCGGATTCCACCGGCAGCAGGTCGGCGTACTGGAACTGACCCGACAACGCGCCTTCGACGCGCGTATTGGCGTTGGGCACCGGCACGAAGCGCAGCTCATCGAGCAGGGCCTCGCGCTTGCCCGCGTAGCCGCTCGGCGCTTCCTTGCGCGATGAATAGCCGTCGAAGCGGGTCAGCACCGTGAACTGGTCGGGGCGCCGTTCCTTGAACTTGTAGGGGCCCGTGCCGATGAATTCCTTGAGCTGCGGCGCAATGCTTTCCTTGGCCATGATGGCCGCCATGCCGCTGGGCAGGGCCAGTTGCGCGAGCAGAGGGGCATAGGCGTTCTTGAGCTTGAGTTCGACGCTCTGCGGCCCCTTGGCCGTGAGCGACGCGACTTCCTTGCCGACGGCCTTGCCGCGCGGCGACAGTTCCATCCAGCGCTGAAGCGAGGCGACCACGTCGTCAGCGTTCAGGTCGCGGCCGTTGTGCAGCTTCACACCCTTGCGGATCGCGATGGTGTAGGTCAGGCCGTCCTTCGAGATCGCGGGCATGCCTTCGGCCAGCATGGGCGCGACCTTCCAGTTGGCGTCGAAGGTGTAGAGCGGCTCGTAGACGTGCTGCATGATCGTGCCGACCAGGTCGGCCGTGCTCGTCATCGGGTCCAGGCCCTGCGGCTCGCCGACCATGGCGAGGTTGGCGGCGCCGCCCTTCGCCGGCTCGGCCTGCGCGGTGCCGGCTGAAAGGCCCAACGTGACGGCGGCGGAGACGGCGAGCACCCCCGCCAGCAGTTGCCTGCGCGGCGCAAGTGCCGCGAGAGGCTTCAAAAAACCATATGTCGGTACAGTGTCGACTGAAGATTGCATCGCGGCTCCATGAGTAATAACATTACATCTCAGATCGTATTTGCTGCAGTTTTCCGCGTCAAACAGGTGTTTACCCTGATTATTTCTGTAAATTCATTACATACCGAGACCACATATGTCCAAAGTTGAAATGCTCGGCCAATCGCCGATCGCCTCCGATCGTCAAGCGCGCCCCCTCTCGCCGGCCACCCGTGCCGGCGATTTCGTCTTCGTGTCGGGCCAGGTGCCCACCGATGACCAGGGCCAGGTCATCGTGGGTGGCATCGAGGCGCAAACGCGCCAGGTCTTCAAGCGCGTCGAGCAGGCATTGGCGCTCGCGGACTGCACCCTGTCGGACATTGCCAAGGTGAGCGTGTGGCTCAACGATGCGCGCGACTTCGGCAGCTTCAACCGCGTGTACATGGAAATCCTGGGCGACCATCGCCCTGCGCGCTCCACCGTCGAGTCGCGTTTGATGATCGACGCCAAGGTCGAGATCGACGTCACCGCGTACAAGCCGCGCGCGTCGTGAGTCCTGCCCGATTCGTCGCCGTCGACTGGGGCACCAGTTCGCTGCGCGGCGCTCTCATCGATGCGAATGGCCAGGTGCTCGAAGAGCAAAGCCATGCGCGCGGCATCCTGACGGTGGAAGCCGGCGGCTTTCCCGCGGTCTTCGAGTCGCTGTTCGGCGAATGGATGAAGCCAGCGGGTACCCAATGCCTCATCTCGGGCATGGCCGGCAGCAAGCAGGGCTGGGTCGAGGCGCCCTATTGCGCCTGCCCGGCCGGATTGGACGAGGTGCGCGGCAAGGTCATCGACATTGAACCGGGTCGCATCGCCATCGTGCCGGGCCTGAGTGACGAGCACAGCGGCGTGCCGGACGTGATGCGTGGCGAGGAAGTGCAGATCTTCGGCGCGATGGCGCTCACCGGCTTGCAGGACGGCCTCTTCGTCCTGCCCGGCACCCACAACAAGTGGGCTCGCGTGAAGGACGGTCGCGTGATCGGCTTCCGCACTTTCATGACGGGCGAGTTCTATGCGCTGCTGAGCCAGCATTCGATCCTGGCGCGCACGCTCGATGCCTCAGCGCCGCTGGACGAGGTGGCCTTCCTGCGCGGCGTCACGCAAACGGACAACGGCGAAGGCCTGCTGCACAACGCCTTCGGCGCGCGGACAATGGCCTTGTTCAACCGCATGGCGACGTCGGAGTTGGCCAGCTATCTGTCGGGCATCCTGATCGGCGAAGAACTGCGCACGCAGTCCGTTCGTGCGGCCGGGCAAGTGGTGCTGATCGGCACGCCGGCCCTCACGCAGCGCTACCTGCTGGCGTTGAATGCCATCGGCACCCAGGCGAAAACGCTGGGCGCCGAAGCCACCTGGGCCGGCCTGCACGCCCTTGCTTCCTGATTGACCACCATGACGACACCACAGCAAAAATTCGACGACGCTGCCCGAACACTTCCCCTCGTTGCCATCCTGCGCGGCCTCACGCCGGGGGAAGCGGCCGATGTCGGGGACGCGATTGTCGAAGCGGGCTTTCGCCTGCTCGAAGTGCCCCTCAATTCACCGGATCCGCTGGCGAGCATTGCCCTGCTGCGCAAGCGCTTTCCGCAAGCGCTGGTGGGCGCCGGCACCGTGCTCGACGTGCAGCAGGTGCGCGACGTGCACGCAGCGGGCGGCGAACTCATCGTCTCGCCCAACTGCAACACGGAGGTCATCGCCGAATCGGTCCGCCAGGGGCTGGTGAGCCTGCCCGGCGTGATGACACCGACGGAAGCCTTTGCAGCGCTGGCGGCCGGCGCGACGGGGCTCAAGCTCTTTCCCGCTGAACTGGCCTCGCCCGCCGTGGTGAAAGCGATGCTCGCGGTGCTGCCCAGTGGCACGCCACTGATGCCGGTGGGTGGCATCTCGCCGAACAACATGCGCGAATGGCGCGACGCGGGGGCCACGGGTTTTGGGATTGGCTCGGCGCTGTACAAGCCCGGCAAAAGCGCCGCCGCCGTGCGCGAAGACGCGTTGAAGTTCGTCGCCGCGTTCAACGGCAGCCTGCGTGCGTGAAGCCCTTCGAGAAGAGCCAAGTCATGTCCGCTGAATCCGACTACGCCAGCCCCTCCGTGCGGGCCCTGCGCAACGACCTCGCACTTGCTTTGCGCGCTGCCGCGCACCACGGCTTGTCGGAAGGCGTTTGCAACCATTTCAGCGTGTTGCTGCCGGGCGGGGAGCGATACCTCATCAACCCGCGCGGCCTGCACTGGAGCGAGGTGGGGCCCGATGACATCGTGCTCATCGACGTGCGCGGCAATGTGCTCGCGGGGCGCCATCGGGTGGAGCCGACAGCCCTCTTCATCCACGGCGCGGTGCATCGCATCACGGGGCATGCCGTGGTCCTTCATTGCCACATGCCCTATGCGACGGCACTCACGCTGACCAGGGACCGCGCGCTCGACCCGACGCTGAGCCAGAACGCGATGCGCTACATGAACCGCATTGCCATCGACACGCAATACAACGGCCTCGCGCTCGACGACGCGGAAGGCGAGCGCATCGCAAAGTCAATGGCGGGCAAAGACGTGGCGTTTCTCGCCAACCACGGCGTGATCGTTGCTGGCGCCACCGTTGCGCATGCCTACGACGATCTGTACTACCTGGAGCGGGCCTGCCTGCATCAGGTGATCGCGCAGTCCACCGGACGTCCGCTGGCGCCGGTGAATGCCGAACTGGCGGCGCATGTCGCGGCGCAGATCCAGGGGGAGCGCGAACAGTCAGACCTCTTTTTCGAGGCGCTGCGCCGGCTTCTTCCCGCGCCGCGCTGACGCCGCGGCTTGGCCTCTCTTGCTCCCTCGCCCCTCCGGGGAGAGGGTTGGGGTGAGGGGCGTCGGCGATGGATGGCTTGCAGCTTGTCTACCGTGCGCTGCCCTCACACCAGCCCTCTGCCCCCGGGGGAGAGGGAGCAAGACACGCAGTCAGCGCGCAGCCGCGTACGCCGGCGGATCGGCCACCAAGCCCTGCTTGACCTGCTGCGTGGTCGCGTCCGCCAGCACTTCCGGCAACCCCGCCTCCACTGCCGCAAAGGTCTGCTTCGCCACATCGTCCGGCGACGTCTTGTTGCCCGGAATGCCGCGTGCCATGTCCGTGTCCATGAAGGCGATGTGCACGCTGGTCACCTGGGTGCCCTGCCCGCGCAGTTCATTGCGCAAGCCGTTGCTCAGCGACCATGCGGCTGACTTCGACACGCAATACGTGGCCGCACCCGGCAGGCTGAGCCAGCTCAACACCGACAGCACATTGACGATGCCCCCACCGCCGTTGGCTGCCAGCACCGGCGCGAAGGCGCGACTCAAGGCCCACGGCCCGAAGAAGTTCGTCTCCAGCTCGGCGCGGGCCGCATCGAAAGCACCCTGAGCCAGCAGGCCCGAGCCACGCGAAATGCCCGCGTTGTTGATGAGCAGCGTCACGTCGCCGCACGCCTTGGCCGCCGCCTCGACTTGCGCGGCGTTGGTGACATCAAGCGCGATCTTTTCGACGCCATCCAGGGCGATGGAGGCCGGATCACGCGCCGCCGCGTAGACCTTCTTGGCACCAGCCGCCAGTGCCGCACGTGCAAACGCCAAACCGAGCCCGCGATTGGCACCGGTCACGAAAACAACTGAGCCTTCGATCTTCATGAGATCTCCTTTTGTGTGAGAAGAGGAAAAAAAGTCAGGTCGGCTGGATGCGCCGCATCAGCCCGGCCGTGGTGCGTGGCCAGCCGACACGCCCAAACCATGCACCGCCAGCAATGGCCGATGCAATCACGACACCATAGACCACCAGCGCGACGCCTTGCGCGACGAAGACATTCGTCAGTTCGCCACCCCAGCGCAGCGCGAGCCAGCCACCAATGCCGGCCACCGCGAGCCGCGCGATGTTGCCGAGCACCGGCCACAACAACCGCCCCGCGCCTTGCGACGCGAAGTACAGGACGAGGCCCACGCCAAAGAATCCATAGAGCGGCCCGACGGCGCGCAAATATTGCGTGCCCGCCTCGAGCATCGCCGGATCGGCGCCAAAGAGCATCAGCCATGGGCGCGGAAAGATCGCCGCCGCCAGGCCGATCGCCTCCGTCAGCGTGAACGCCATCGCCGCGCCGATCCACGCTGCCTTCAAGGCACGTTCGCGCTTGTCGGCGCCCATGCAGGTGCCCACCATCGCCAGAAGCGGTGCGCCGAAACCGAAGACCAGCGGCACCAGCAAATATTCAAGCCGCGCCGCCGTGCCGTAGCCCGCAATCGCGCCCGGCCCGAAGTGACCGGAAAGCGCCGTCGCGATGCCGATTGCCAGGTTGGTCGCCACCGTCGAGATCGCGCCGACCAGCCCCACGCGCAGGATGTCCAGGAACAGCGGCCAGCGAAGGCGCACGCCTGCAATGTGCGGCTTGAGCAGGCTGCGCGGCGAGCGCAGGTAGAGCCACAGCGCCACCGTGCCCCCAAGGTAAAACACGAGCAGCGCCACCGCCCCGCCCGCAATGCCCATTCCCGGGATCGGTCCCCAGCCAAAGATGAGCAGCGGCGACAGGGGAATGAGCAGCGCTACGCCCGCCACCGTCACGTTGGCTGGCACGGCCATGTTGCCGGTGCCACGAATCACCGCGGCCAGCGAGTTGAAGAGCCACACCACCACCGCACCGGCGAACACCCAGTTCGAATAGACGAGCGCGTACTCCAGCGAGGCGCCCGTGCCGCCCATCACGCCATAGAGCCAGCGCCCGCCCACCAGCAGCGCGATGGTGAACACCAAGCCGAAGCCCAGCGCGATGACGATGGCGTGCAACACAAGCGCGTCCGCATCATCGCGGCGCTGGGCGCCAAGCGTGCGCGCAATGGCCGACGCGATGCCCCCGCCCATGGCGCCGGCCGAAGTCATCTGCATCAGCATGACGATGGGAAAGACCAGCGCCATCGCCGTCAGCGCATCAGCGCCCAGCTTGCCGACGAAGTAGGTTTCGATGAGCCCCACCGCCGCCTGCGCGACCATCACCAACACATTGGGAAAGGCCAGCCGCAGCAGCGTGGGCGCAATGGGCGCCTCCAGCAGGAGGCGCGTGCGCGGATCGATGGACTCCATGCGCCGCTCAGGCAGCAGCCTTGGCCGCACGAACGGGCATGGCCTCGCGGATGGGAAGGTTCACCAGCGCCGCACCGGCTGCGAGCAGGATGTCGATGTACCAGACCCAGTCATAGCTGCCCGTCGCCTCGAAAATGCGCCCGCCCAGCCAGGCGCCCAAGAAGCCGCCGATCTGGTGCGCGAGCATCACGATGCCGAACAGCATGGCCATGTTGGCCGGCCCGAAGAACTTGGCGACCAGCCCCGCCGTGGGCGGCACCGTCGACAGGAAGGTCACGCCCATCACCGCTGCGAACACCAGCATCACGGTCGCCGTCTTGGGCGCCAGCAGGAAGACCAGCACGGCAATGCCGCGCGTCGCATAGAGCAGGGCCAGCAGCGACTTCATGCGCCAGCGCCCCACCGCCCAGCCCATCGCGAGGCTGCCGACGATGTTGAACAAACCGATCATCCCCAGCGCCCACGCGCCGATCTCCGGAGGCAAGCCACAGGCCGCCACCACGCCCGGCAAGTGCGTCGCGAGGAAGGCCACGTGAAAGCCGCACACGAAGAAACCGAGAGAGAGCATGCGGTAGCTGGGGTTGGCCAAGGCCTGCCCGATGGCTTCGCGTGCCGTCAACGGCTTGGTGCCGGAGGCGGCCGCGGATTGCGCCGCCAGCAACTTCGAATTGCCCTTGAGCACGAAGGCTGCCGGCAAGGCCAGCAGGATCAGCACGCCCAGCCACTGCATGGCGCTGGCCCAACCGACGTTGACCATCAATGCTACGGCGATGGGTGCCATGGCGAACTGGCCGAAGGAACCGCCCGCATTCACGATGCCCGTGGCCAGCCCGCGCCGTTCCGGAGGCACCAGCCGCGTGCTCGCGGCCATCAGCACCGACGGCCCGGCCATGCCCGCGCCGCCGGCCGCCAATACACCGATGGCAAAGATCAGCCCGGCAGTCGTCGTCATCAGCGGCGTGAGGATGGTCCCCAGCGCCACCAGCAGCACGCCGACGAAGAGCACCCGCCCCGTGCCGACCCGGTCGGCCACCGCACCGGCAAAAGGTTGTGTCAGGCCCCACCACAACTGCCCGAAGGCAAACGCCAGGCTGATGCTGCCGATGCCCAACCCGGTCGATGTGTTGAGCGACGAAAGAAACAGGCCCATCGTCTGGCGCACACCCATGGTGAGCGCGAAGGTGCCGCCTGCTGCGAGCAGGACCAGCCACAAGGCGTAGCGCGCGACGGGACGCGGCGGGGTCGGCAGCACGGCCGCGTTGGATTCACTCATCGTCTTCTCCAGAAAGTGATTCGTCTTCGCCGCCTTGCAGGAGTGCAAGGCTTTCATCCAGCAGTGCGTGCAGCGCCACCACACGCTCCAGGCCCAGAGTTTCGTTGAGCTTTTCCTGCGCCCTGCGCCAGTCGAGTTGCGCCTGCGAGCGCTTTTGCCGTCCGGCATCGGTGATGGCGACCAGGCGGCTGCGCGCATCCGCGCCCTCGCCCAGCGTGAGCCAGCCTGCATCGACCATGGGCTTGAGGTTGCGCGTGAGCGTGGAGGCCTCGATGCTCATCGCCTTCGCGAGGTCGACCGGGCGGATGGGGCCCAAGTGCAAGACATGCGTCAGCAGCGAGTACTGCGTCGTCTTGAGGCCGCTGTGCGCAACCTCGGCGTCGTAGTGGCGCGCCACCTGCCGCATCAAGCGACGAAGTTTGAAATTGGTACAGCCTTGTGGCTTGACAGTGGTGCTCATGAGGTATTATTGTACCTACAACTGTTGTATATGCAACCCACTGGAGAAAATTGATGACGCAGAACAATCCGCTCGAGTCGTGGCTCGCCCAGGAACGCGAGGTCGTGGCACGGCTCGAAGCGGGCCCCGGCGCAGGCGTGGCGCGGCCCGACCAGATCGCCGGCAAGACCGGCCTGGAAATGATGGAAGCCATGTTGCGCGGCGAGCTCCCCTACCCGCCCATCGCCAAGACGCTGGATTTCCAGTTGCTGGAAGTCGGCCCCGGCCGCGCGATGTTCCAGGGCATTCCGTCGCATGAGCATCTCAACCCGATGGGCACGATCCACGGCGGCTGGTTCGCCACCCTGCTCGATTCGGCACTGGGCTGCGCGGTGCACACCATGATGCCGCCCGGCCGCGGCTACACCACGGCTGAACTCGGCGTGAACCTGGTCAAGGCCCTCACGCCCAAGGTGCAACGCGTGCGCGCCGAAGGCAAGGTGATCCACTGCGGCCGCCAGCTGGCCACGGCCGAGGCGCGGCTCTACGGTCCCGATGGCACGCTGTACGCGCATGCCACCACGACCTGCCTCGTGTTCGAGATGGTTCGTCCTGGTTGAGTCTGCCGGCAACGTTGAACAAGGCCCTCTGATGGCACGCGTGAGACGCGTACATGGGCCGGGTTCAGTGCTGCCCGCTAAGGCCTATTTCCCATAGGCTCAATGCGTCGGAAGGGCGAATCCACCAGTGATAATGATTCGTATATGCGTTCGCACAGAACGCCTATGCCTTCATCAATTCGATCTGGAGACGCCTCATGACCGCACGCCCCCGCGTGACCGCTCGCGCCAGCCGCGCGCTGACCTGCATCGCCGCCGCCTGGTTGGCTACGGCAGCCCTTCCCGCCCATGCCGCCGGGGAAGTCACGCTCTACACGACGCGCGAGGCCGCGCTGGTGCAGCCGTTGCTGTCGGCTTTCAGCGCGCAAAGCGGCGTGAAGGTCAACACGGTGTTCGTCAAGGACGGCCTGCTCGAGCGCGTGAAGGCCGAAGGTGCCCGCTCGCCGGCCGACGTGCTGATGACCGTGGACATCGGCAACCTGATGGATCTGGTGGACGGCGGCGTGACCCAGCCCGTGAAGTCTTCTGCGCTGGATTCGGCCATTCCTGCCAACTTGCGCGGCGCCGACGGGCAGTGGTATTCGCTGTCGCTGCGTGCGCGCGTGCTGTACGCCGACAAGACCCTGCCGCTCACCAGCATCCGCTACGAAGACCTCGCCAATCCCAAGTACAAGGGCAAGGTCTGCATCCGCGCCGGCCAGCATCCCTACAACACTGCGCTGGTCGCCGCGATGATTGCGCACGACGGCGAAGCCAAGACCGAGCAATGGTTGCGCGGCGTCAAGGCCAACCTCGCGCGCAAGGCCACGGGTGGCGATCGCGACGTGGCGCGCGACATCCTGGGCGGCATTTGCGACGTGGGCCTGGCGAACTCCTACTACGTGGGCCAGATGAAGGGCTCCAAGGAAGGCAGTGACGCGCGCAAGTGGGGCGATGCCATCAAGGTCGTCCGCCCGACCTTTGCCAAGAGCGGCGGCACGCACGTCAACATCAGCGGCGCCGCGGTCGCCAGGAACGCGCCGCAGCGCGCCAATGCTGTCAAGCTGCTCGAGTTCCTGGTGTCGGAACCGGCGCAGGCACTCTACGGCGAGACCAACTACGAGTACCCGGTGCGCAAGGGCGTGGCGCTTGATTCGGTCATCGGCTCCACCATTGGCGACCTGAAGGTCGACCCCCTGCCCCTTCCGGAGATCGCCAAACATCGCAAGCTGGCCAGCGCACTGGTGGACAAGGTCGGATTCGACCAGTGAGGACGAGGCGCCGCAACGCCGCTGACGCGGGATGAGCGCCGCGCGCCTGCATTCCGTGGGCCCGCTTTGGCGGACGGCGTCGATGGTCATTGCGCTCGGGGTGCTGATCCCCGTGATCAGCCTTGCCTGGCTGGCGCTGGGCACCGGCCTGCAGCATTGGTCGCATCTGGCGCAGCACGTGCTGCCGCAAGCCGCGCTCAACACCGCTGTGCTGCTGGCGGGCGTCGGCGTGCTCGTCCTGGTGATCGGCACGGGATGCGCATGGCTGGTGACGGCCTGCGATTTTCCAGGACGGCGGGTGCTCAACTGGGCGCTGCTGTTGCCGCTCGCGATGCCAACCTACATCGTCGCCTTTGCGTACCTCGATCTGCTGCATCCCATTGGCCCGGTGCAGGGCGCGATCCGCTGGGCGCTGGGCTTCGACAGCCCGCGCGAATTCCGCCTGCCCGACCTGCGCTCGATGCCGGGCGCCATCTTCGTGCTGGGCTTCGTGCTCTATCCCTACGTTTATCTCACCACGCGTGCCATGTTCATGACCCAGCCGGCGCACCTGATGGAAGCGGCGCGCACGCTGGGCGAAAGCCGAGGCGGCGCATTCTTTCGCGTGGCACTGCCGCTGGCGCGGCCGGCGCTGGCGGTCGGCGTGAGCCTGGCGCTGCTGGAAACGCTCAACGACATCGGCGCATCGGAATTCCTCGGCATCCAGACGCTCACGGTCGCGGTCTACACGACGTGGATCACGCGCTCCGACCTGGCCGGCGCTGCGCAGATCGCCTGCGCCATGCTGATCGTCGTACTCGCGCTCGTGCTGCTGGAGCGCAACGGGCGGCGCCACCAGCGCTTCGGCTCGGCGCAGCGCATGCGTGCGGCGAAAGCCCATCGCTTGCGCGGCGCCGCGGCGTGGGCGGCAAGCTTCGCCGCCAGCTTGCCCGTGCTCATCGGCTTCGTGGCGCCGGCGCTTTACCTCGTGTGGGAGACCCTCAAGCGCTTGCGCCTGGGTGGGGGCGTTTCGCGCGAACTGATCGGCAGCCTGGGCAACACGCTTGGCTTGGCCACCGGCGTGACGCTGGTCACTGTCGCGGCCGGGCTGGTCGTGGCGTGGGCCGTGCGCAGCACCGGATCGGCGCGCAACGGCGCGCGCTGGCAGGCGCGTGTGTCCACGCTCGGCTACGCGGTGCCGGGCACGGTGCTGGCCATCGGCTTGCTCACGCCGGCCTTGGCCTTCGATGCGGCATTCGGCGCGCTGGTGGGCCACGCGGGGCTGCCATTGATGGGCGCGGGCATCGTGCTCGTGGTGGCCTGCGCCATCCGCTTCCTGGCAATGCCGCTCGGCGGCATCGAGGCCGGCTTGGCGCGCATCCCGCCTGCGCTGGAACAGGCCTCGCGGTTGCTCGGAGAAAGCGCGAGCGGGACCTTGCGCCGCGTGCATCTGCCGCTGCTTCAACCGGCCATTGCGGCCGGCGCGCTGCTGGTGTTCGTCGACGCCATGAAGGAGCTGCCCGCTACCTTGCTGCTGCGCCCCGCCAACTTCGACACGCTGGCGACGTGGCTGTATGCCGAAGCCTCGCGCGGCACATACGAAGAAGGCGCCATCGCCGCGTTGGCCATCGTCGTCGCGGGGCTGCTGCCGGTCATCTTGTTGGCGCGCAACCGGCTGGGCACCGGGCCGGAGGATTTGCGCGCATGAGCAACGAGGACACGCAGTGCCGAGCGAGGAAACGGCAATGAGCGAACACTTGCAACTCGACAGCGTGCGTGTCGACTACGAAGGAGCGCGCGGCCTGCACACGGCCGTCGAGGATTTCTCGCTGTCGCTCGCTGCGGGAAACATTGGATGCCTGCTCGGTCCCTCGGGCTGCGGCAAGACGACGGTGCTGCGCGCCATCGCCGGATTCGAGCCGGTGCGCGCGGGAACCATCCAGCTGGGCGATGCCGAACTGTCTTCCACTTCTGTGCACCTGCCCCCGGAACAACGCCGCGTCGGCATGATGTTCCAGGAGTACGCATTGTTTCCTCACCTCAGCGCGGGGCAGAACGTGGCCTTCGGATTGCGGCGCCTCGGCCGTGCACAGCGGCAGGCGCGTGTGGCGCAGATGCTCGCGCTCGTGGGACTTGGCGATGCTGGCGATCGCTATCCGCATGAACTGTCTGGTGGCCAGCAGCAGCGCATCGCACTGGCGCGGGCACTGGCGCCAGCGCCCGCCCTGCTCTTGCTCGACGAGCCCTTTTCAAACCTCGACGCGGGCACGCGCGAACGCCTGACGGCGGAGGTGCGCGACATCCTCAAGACAGCCGGCCAGACGGCCGTGCTCGTGACGCACAACGAAGCGGAAGCGCACGCGATGGGCGATCACATCGGCGTGATGCACAGCGGCCGGTTGCTGCGCTGGACTGAAAACAACGCGCGCAGTTGACCGCCGCAGTGCGCGGCAACGGCCGTGCGACGAGCGTGGTGCCGAGTTATAAACAGCCATGCGACTCCTTCACACCATGCTGCGCGTTGGCAATCTCCAGCGCTCCATCGACTTCTATACCCAGGTGCTCGGCATGCAACTGCTGCGCACCTCTGAAAACCCCGAATACAAGTACAGCCTCGCCTTCGTCGGCTACGAAGGCAATCCGGCGCAGGCCGAGATCGAGCTGACCTACAACTGGGGCACTGAAAGCTACGACCACGGAACGGCCTATGGTCACATCGCGCTGGCCGTGCCGGATGCCTACGAAGCCTGCGAAAAAATCAAGGCGGCGGGAGGCAACGTGACGCGTGAGGCCGGGCCGGTCAAGGGTGGCACGACGGTCATTGCGTTTGTCACCGATCCGGATGGCTACAAGATCGAGTTGATCCAGCGCGCGGAGCATGCGGTGGGGGCTGGGCTTCGCTGAGGGTGTTCTTGGGGTAGGGGCGGCGTCGCGGGGGTGAACTGTCCGCCGCACACGGGCGGGGTGAACAGGACGTTTCGACGGTTGTGCCCCAGCAAAGAATGCGCGCGCCGCTAACTCTTGCGCACCGACGGACCAACGCGCAGGTTCGGATGGAAACGCCCACACCGTTGGCGCCATCCCGGAGCCCGGCAGCGAGC
Organism: Variovorax brevis; assembly: GCF_030317105.1. Lineage (GTDB taxonomy): Bacteria > Pseudomonadota > Gammaproteobacteria > Burkholderiales > Burkholderiaceae_C > Variovorax > Variovorax brevis. Next base: position 529,888 of record NZ_JASZYG010000002.1, on the reverse strand, counting down.
ACATGCCAAACGACCCCAAAAGCGATCACGAATCAAGCAAATAAAATCAGCACCCCAACTGATCCGCCAACGCACAAAGATCCCGCGCATGCAGCGTGTTGTCCGCCACCGGCGACACGTCCTTGACGCGCCCCGCGCCGTATTCGAGCGGCCGCTCGATGTACGCCGCACGCAAGCCGCACCCCCGCGCGGCCGCCAGGTCATCGTGATGCGCCGCCACCAGCATCACCTGCAGGGGCGTGGCGTCAAACACCGCGGCCACGCCAAGATAGGTCCGCGGATCCGGCTTGTAGGCCTTGAAGACCTCCGCCGACAGGATGCAATCCCACGGCAAGCCCGCGCGCTTGGCCATCTCCGTCAGCAAGCCGATGTTGCCGTTGGACAGCGTGCAGACGGTGAACTTCTTCTTCAGCCGAGTCAGTCCCTCGACCGAATCCGGCCACGCCGGCAAGCGATGCCACGCGAGGTTGAGCACACGCCGACGTTCCCGGTCGAAATTCTCGACGCCGAAATCGCGCAGCACCTCGTCAAGGATGTGCAAGTGCAGCTCGTCGATCAGCGTGAAGCCGCCCTCGCCTGCCGCAATGCGCTCCATCACGCCGCGCATCGCCGGTTGATAGCCGGCTCTCCACGCGAGCGCGAACGCGTTGGCGTCCACGTCAGGCAACAGTTGCGCCACCTCCGCAGAGATGCCACCGTGCCAGTCGACCACCGTGCCAAAGATATCGAAAGCGAGAACCTTCAGGTCGCCCGCGTCAAACTGCTGCTGCGCCATGATGAAGCCACTCATCGTCGTTGAAGCTGGCTCGCCGCGCGTGCCAGATGTTCGATCTTGGACCAGTCGCCCGCCTCGATGGCATCGGTCGGCACGATCCACGATCCGCCCACGCAGGCCACGTTCGACAGCGCAAGAAATTCATGCGCGTTCACCGCGTTGATGCCGCCCGTCGGACAGAAGGTCACGTCACCGAAGGGCCCTTGCCACGCCTTGAGCATCGGCAAGCCGCCGGCCTGCATCGCCGGAAAGAACTTCAGTTCGGTGTAGCCGTCTTCCTGCGCCTGCATGATCTCGCTGCCCGTGGCCACGCCCGGCAGCAGCGGCAAGCCGAGGTCGTGGCAAGCCTTGCCCACGGCGCGCGTGTAGCCCGGGCTCACGCCGAACTTCGCGCCCGCGAGCGCCGACGCCTGGGCGTCGGCAGCGCTGCGGATCGTGCCGGCGCCGGCCACCGCATCCGGCACTTCCTTCGCGATGGCTTCGATGCATTGCAAGGCCTGCGGCGTGCGCAGGGTGACCTCCAGCATGCGGATGCCGCCGGCGACCAGCGCACGTGCCAGCGGCACGGCATGCGCCACGTCGTTGAGCACGATGACCGGAATGACCGGCGCGTCGCGCATCACGTCGAGCGAGGTGAGTCTCGTTGTGTTTACAGCCATGAACAGGCTCCTTCTTCTGCTGTCAATGCGTTGCGGCGCATGCCGGCGAACAGTTCGCGGCCCAGGCCATGCCCGTCGGCAATGCGCTGTTCTTCGGGCATCTTCGCAGTTTCGCGCGCCGCCCATTCGTCGTCCGGCACCAGGACCTGCAACGTGCCGGCCACCGCGTCGAGCCGGATGAGGTCGCCGTCGCGCACTTTGGCGATCGGCCCACCCGCCGCGCCCTCGGGCGAAACGTGGATGGCCGCAGGCACCTTGCCGGACGCACCGCTCATGCGGCCATCGGTCACCAGCCCCACCCGAAAGCCCTTGCCCTGCAACACCGAGAGCGGCGGCGTGAGCTTGTGCAGTTCGGGCATGCCGTTGGCCTGAGGGCCTTGCCAGCGCACCACGCACACCACGTCGCGCTCCAGTTCTCCCGCGGTGAACGCCTTCTGGAGCGCCGCTTGCGAATCGAACACGCGCGCAGGCGCCTCGATGACGTGGCGGTCGTCCGGCACGGACGACACCTTGATCACCGCGCGCCCGATGTTGCCGGTGAGCAGCTTGAGTCCACCCGTGGCGCTGAAAGGATTCGACGCCGGCCGCGCAACTTCCAGATTCTTCGACGGCGCCGCAGGCTGCCACCCAAGCGCATCGACAGCCGACGCGTCGCCCTTGAGCACCGGGATGTTGGCGAACTCGGCAATGCCGCCAGCACGCACGGTGGCCACGTCACCGTGCATCAAGCCTGCGCCCACCAGTTCGCCAATGACAAAGCCCGGTCCGCCGGCGCTCTGGAACTCGTTCACGTCGGCCGTGCCGTTGGGATACACGCGCGTGAGCAAGGGCACGATTTCGGACAACTGCGCGAAGTCGTTCCAGTCGATCACGATGCCGGCTGAACGCGCGACGGCCACCCAGTGGATCAAGTGATTGGTCGAGCCGCCCGTTGCAAGCAACGCCGCCATGGCGTTGACGATCGCACGCTCGTCCACCATCTCTCCGATCGGCGGACAGGCAAAGAAATCTTCACTCGCACGCCCAAGCACCGTGCGCACGGCTTCGCGCGTGAGCGCCTCGCGCATCGAATCGCCCGGCTGGATGAAGGCCGTTCCCGGCACATGCAGCCCCATGGCCTCCAAAAGCATCTGGTTGCTGTTGGCCGTGCCGTAGAACGTGCAGGTGCCTTGCGAGTGATAGGCCGCCATTTCCGCTTCCATCAGCCCCTGCCGGCCCACCAAACCTTGGGCGGCCTGCTCGCGCACCTTGGACTTGGCGCTGTTGGACATGCCCGAAGGCATGGGCCCCGCCGGCACGAAGACCGTGGGCAAGTGGCCGAAATGCAAGGCGCCGATGAGCAGGCCCGGCACGATCTTGTCGCACACGCCCAGCAGCAGCGCCGCATCGAACATGTCGTGCGTGAGCGCCACGGCCGTGCTCATCGCAATCACGTCGCGGCTGAACAGGCTCAGTTCCATGCCGGGCGTGCCTTGCGTGACGCCGTCGCACATGGCGGGCACGCCGCCCGCGACCTGCGCCGTCGCACCAAAGCGGCGCGCTTCGTTCTTGATGATGTCCGGATAGCCTTGGTACGGGGCGTGCGCGGACAGCATGTCGTTGTAGGCGGTGACGATGCCCAGATTCGGGGCGCGCTCTGCCACGATCTTGAGCTTGTCGTTGGCGGGCACGCCGGCCACCGCGTGCGCCACGTTGGCGCAGCCCATGCGGTCGGAGCCCCGGTCCCGTTCGCGCGTTTCCCGCAGCCGTTTCAGGTAGGCCTCCCGCGAGCCGCGGCTGCGCTCACGGATGCGATCGGTGACGTCGCGAACGGTGGGGTGTGTTGTCATGGGGATCCATCACTCTGCCGGTGCTGCCGCGGCGCGGCGGGCAAGTGATCATCGTACCAACATGAAATGAAAAAGCCCGGTCAGGCCGGGCTTTTCCGTGCATCGGGGTGCGGCTTCAGTCGACGAGCTTGACTTCGACCCGACGCGCCTCGGCATTGCTGCCGGTGCCCGTGGTGCCTTCGGGCTTTTTCAGCTCGACCTTGCCGGCCGGCACGCCCAGGCCGACAAGCACTTCCTGCACTCTTTCGGCACGCTGCTTGGCCAGTTCGGCGTTCTTGGCGGCATCGCCGGTGTCGTCGTGGTAACCAGACACGACGGCCTTCTTGCCGCCTTCCACGCCCTTGATGACGGCTGCCAGTGCTTCGGCCGCGCCCGGTGCCAGATCAGTGCTGCCGGTGGCGAAGTAGAACTTCACGACACCGTCGACCACGCGCACGCTGGCGCCGTCGGGAATCACGACAACCACCGTTTCGGTGACTTCAACCACCTTGGGCGCCGCGGCGACTGCCATCGTCGCTGTCGCGGCCCCGCCGGCGGCGGCCGCGGCAGGCGCAGGGCTCCTGGAAATCGCAATCCCCACGACCAGGAAGAGAACGAGGGCAATGATGCCGCCCGCCAACCCGAGGATGAAGTAGGTTTGGCCGTCGTCTTCGCTGGTAGCTGCCATCGGTCGATCTCCGTAATCAAGTGGTCGGTAAATAATGGTGCGTTGGACCATAACCGCGGGATTGTAGGCGTGACCGAAAGCGCAAATGTGAATGATCCGGGCCCTCCCGGGCTCGACCCGATGATCAAGCCGCTGCGCGACCCCCAGCCCATGCTGGCGCGCGCCATCGACGAATGGGGTGGCCACCAGGACTTGTGGATCTTCGGCTATGGCTCGCTCATCTGGCGGCCCGAGTTCGAATTCGCAGAGCGCCGCGCCGCGCATCTGCACGGGTGGCACCGCGCGTTGAAGATGTGGAGCCGCGTCAACCGCGGCACGCCGCAGTGCCCGGGCTTGGTCTTCGGCCTCTTGTCTGGGGGAAGCTGCCGCGGCATGGTCTTCCGGATTCCTGCTGCCGATGGGCTCGAAACGCTGGGCCGGCTGTGGCTGCGCGAGATGCCCACCGGCGTTTACGACCCGCGCTGGCTCGACTGCGTGACACCCGGTGGCAAGGTCCGCGCGCTGGCCTTCACGCTCTCGCGGCGCAGTCCCAACTTCACCGGCGAATTGAGCGACGCGCGCTATCGCGAGATCTTTGCGCAAGCCACGGGCCGCTACGGCACGTCGATCGAGTACGCCCGCCAGACCTTTCATGAACTGCAGCGCCACGGCATTCACGATGCCGCGCTGGGACGTCTCGTGCGCTTGGCCGAAGCGTCGCTGTCGGGGTCCACCGATTGCGCGGCTGCCCCGCATGCGCTACACCGTCATTCATCGACAACAAACAGCTAGTGGAGAAAACATGAAACGCTACCTTGCCGCCCTGACCGTCATTGGCGCCACGAGCCTGCTCGGCGCTTGCGGCAACATGGCGACGGGCTCGGCCCGGCCGGGCGCCACGGCGAGCCTCGTGCCCACGGCGGCGGTGTCGCCCAATCCGACCGTCGGCAACGTGACGTTCACCGCCCTGGACCACGGCGTTCGCATCGCCGGCGAGGTGCGCGGATTTGCGCCAAACACCGAGCATGGCTTCCACATCCATGAAAAAGGCGATTGCGGCGACAACGGCAATGCGGCAGGCGGCCACTTCAACCCCGCTGGCGGCACGCACGGCAAGTACGGCGCTGCCGGCAGCCACGCAGGCGAGTTGCCCAGCCTCGTGGCAGACGCAGGCGGCGTTGCGCGCTTCAGCGTGGACGACCACGCAATTTCCCTGACGGACGGTGCGGCCAACAACGTGGTGGGCCGCGCGCTCGTGGTTCACCGGGACCGGGACGACTTCACCACGCAGCCGGCCGGCAATTCCGGCCCGCGCATTGCCTGCGCGGTGATCACGAGGAGCTGAGCAGCGCCTCGGCCCTGGCGAGATCGTCCAGGGTGTCGATGTCGGTGAGGATGCCGATGTCGTTCACGTCGATATCGACCACCGCGCCCTTTGCACGCAACGCACGCAGCACGGCGGCCGCACCCTGTGCGCCTTCCAGCGCTGCCAGCGCAGCGCCGCTTGCAGCGCCGAATCCGACCGGATGGCCCTTGGTGCCATCATGGGCCGGCTGCACCGCGCGTGCGCCTTCCGCGATGGCCTGAGCCACTCGCTGCAAGGTCGCCGGCTTCACCAGCGGCAGGTCGGCCGGAAGAATCAACCAGCCCGCCGCACCCGACGTGGCACGAACAGCCGCCCCGATGGAGTCGCCCATGCCGGCGTGACCCACGTCCTCGAGATGCCACGGCAGGCCGCTGGCACGCACGGCAGCCAGGGTGTGCTCCATCACCGGCGTGCCCGCCAGCAAGGCACGCAGCTTGGAGCCGCTGCCACCGGAAGCGACAAAGCGCTCGCCGCGCCCGGAGGCCAGCACGATCACCACCGGGAGCGCATGCGACGAATCAGGAGAAGAGGCAGTCGTGGACATGGCCGCAGTATCTCCCGCCTTCCCCGACAATGGCGCCATGACGTCTCCCAATGAAACGCTGGCCGCGCTGCGCAAGAGCTACGAGCGCGCAGAGCTCGATGAAACCCGCAGCGATGCCGATCCGCTTCGCCAGTTCGAACGCTGGCTTGCCGAAGCCATCGATGCGCAACTGCCCGAACCCAACGCGATGACGCTGGCCACCGTCGGCAGCGACCTGCGTCCCTCCACGCGCATCGTGCTCATCAAGGGCTTCGATGAGCGCGGCGTGGTCTGGTACACCAACTACCAGAGCCGCAAGGGCCAGGAGCTGGCGGGCAATCCCTTTGCGGCGCTGCAGTTTCACTGGGTCGAGCTGGAACGCGTGGTGCGCATCGAAGGCCGTGTCGAAAAGGTCGATGCCGCGCAGAGCGACGCCTACTTCGCCAGCCGGCCACTCGATTCGCGCATTGGGGCTTGGGCCAGCCCGCAAAGCCAGGTCATCAGCGGGCGCGACGTGCTCGTGAAGAACGCGGCCATCTTTGCCGCCAAGCACCTGCTGTCCCCGCCCCGTCCGCCGCACTGGGGCGGCTATCGGCTGGTGCCGGACACCTGGGAATTCTGGCAAGGGCGCAAGAGCCGGCTTCACGACCGCCTGCGCTACCGGCGCGAAGACGGTCAATGGCTGCGCGAACGGCTCGCGCCTTGAGCGGCAAGGTCTTCCAGAGTGGAAACTGATTCGGTTCGACGGCCCGCCGTCGATGGCGGCGCGGCGCATCGCGCGTTGAGTCCCCATGCCCTCGTCGGCATCGCGGCAGGCTTGGCCGCGGGCGCGCTTTGGGGGCTGGTGTTCGTGGCGCCCCGCATGCTGGGCAACTTCGGCATGGTGGACATCACGGCCGCGCGCTTCGTGGTCTTCGGCGTGGTGGCATTGGCAGCCGTGGCCACGCGGCCGGCGGCGCGGCGCTGGCCGACGGCGCGGCAAGCCGGCGGTGCGCTCTGGCTCAGCGTGCTGGGTTTTACCGGCTACTACCTGCTGCTGGCGTTCTCCATTGCCGCGGCGGGCACGGCCGTGCCGAGCCTCATCATCGGCACGATCCCCGTCTGGGTCATGCTGCTGGGCCGGCCTCATGGGCTGCGCTTGCGCACGCTGATGCCGGGCTTGGCGCTCACCGCCGCGGGCATCGGCCTCATGGTCGCCAGCGCATGGCCCGAAGGCGGAGGCACCAACGGCGGCAGCGCCTGGGGCTGGGGGCTGGTGCTGGCCCTGCTGGCGATGGCAAGCTGGACGGCTTTCGCCCTCCTCAACGCTCGTTGGCTGGCGCATCACCATGAAGTACAGGCTACTGACTGGGCCAACTGGCTCGGCATGGCCACCGGTCTGGGCGCCTGCGTGTTGTGGCTGGTGGCCGGATCGGGCATCGGCGCCCTGATGGCCCAGCCGAACATTGCGCTGTTCGTGGTGATCGCGCTGGCCGTGGGCATCGGCTCGTCGTGGCTCGCCACCATCCTGTGGAACATCGCCAGTCAGAGGTTGTCTCCGAGCTTGTGCGGCCAGCTCATCGTGAGCGAAACGCTGTTCGCCCTGCTCTACGCTTTCCTGTGGGACGGCCGCTGGCCGCAAGCGAGCGAGTTCGCGGCGGCCGTCCTGTTCGTCCTGGGCATCCTCGCATCGATCAAGGCGCACAAATGAAGTTTGAAATTCCCGGGAAGAAGAAGTTCGTCTATGAAATGTCGATCCCCATTCGATGGGGCGACATGGATGCCATGGGCCACCTCAACAACGCAAGCTACTTCCGGTACCTGGAGACGGTGCGCATCGACTGGTGGCACTCGCTCGCCGTGCAGCCCGAACCGCAAGGCCACGGCATGGTGATCGTCAACGCCTTCTGCAACTTCTACAAGCAGCTGGAGTACCCCGGCAACGTGCGCGTGAAGATGTATGCCAGCGACCCGGCGCGCACCACGTTCGAGACGTGGGCCACGATGGAACGCGAGGACACGCCCGGCGTGATCTACGCGGCCGGTGGTGCGACCACCATCTGGGTGGATTTTCCGAAGCAGAAGGCCGAGCCGCTGCCGGACTGGCTGCGCGCGCTGGTGAGCGACTGAACGGGGGGTTGCGGCTTGCCGGCGCATGGGTCGCGCTGGAAACAGATCGCAAGAACGCATCGCGAAAGCCGTAACTCTTCACGTTTTCGTCGGTGCATGTCCGCGATCGCTTCGCGAGACCGATGGCATGCCGAAGCGAAGGAGCCTAAGCTGGCCCTCGCCATGAAGTCCAAGTTGAATCACTCGACACCCATGCGGTTCTGGCAGCGCGGCGCGCACCCGATGAGCGCGCCACTTCCGGCCAAACCAAGAGGCTACCCGCCCGCCCCGACCCGCGCGGCCAACGGACATCTTCTCGGCCCCCCAACGTCAAGCTTGCGCCGCCGCATCGCCGCATGGTGGACCTATCACTTTGTGCAAATTGCCGTCTGCCGCGTTCAGGGACTCCACGGCCCGGTGTACTTTCGCGCGAACGTAACGCCTCTGCAGTTTCGCAATGAACTGCACTGCATGGCGTTCAAGACCGAGTTCATGACTCGCGCCGCGTTCGACAAGCTGCCCTCCTTGCAGAAGGCGTAGCGCCAAATCAATACGAGCCCGCCGCCGGTGATGGCTGTTGCGCGCGCATCGCCGCGATCACCTGCTGCGCCCCTGCCGCCATCAGCCGCGCGTCCGAGCTGACCGTCGTGAACTGGAATCCGTTGGCGATCCGCGCCAGCGCGCCATTGGCGTTGCCGTTGTGGATGCCGGCGACCACGCCATGCGCCTTGGCACGTTCGAGGATGTGGTCGATCGCCTCTTGCGCCTTCGGGTCCACGTCGTCGAACACGGGCCGGCAGCCGAGCGCCAGCGACAGGTCCGAAGGGCCGATGTAGATGGCGTCGAGCCCTTCCACCGAGAGGATGCCGTCCAGGTTGTCGAGCGCCTTGGCGGTCTCGATCATCGCGAAGGTCACGATGGTGTTGTTGGCATGCTGGGGGTAGTCGGAACCGCCATAAAGCAGCGCGCGGATCGGGCCGAAGCTGCGGGTGCCCTGCGGCGCGTAGTGCGTCCAGGCGACGAGCTTTTGCGCGTCTTCGCGCGTGTTGACCATCGGGCAGATCACGCCGTAGGCGCCGGCATCGAGCGACTTCATGAGCACGCCGGGCTCCAGCCACGGCACGCGAACGATGGGCACCGTGTCTGTGGTCGAGATGGCCTGCAGCATCCCGACCATGGCCTGGTAGTCCACCACGCCGTGCTGCAAGTCGATGGTGAGGGAGTCCCAACCCTGATGGGCCATCGTCTCGGCGGAGAAACCGTTCGGAATGGCGAGCCACCCGTTGACGGCCGCACCACCGGATTTCCAGATCTCGCGCAAACGGTTGGGACGCATGTGAAGTCTCCTGTTGGGGTTTGAATCTTGCCTGATTGGAATCCTTTTCCCCGGTTTGCGGTTCAGGCTCGATCCCCACCCCGAAACATCGCGTTGAGTTCCACACCCGGGGCCGCATCGGCAAAACCATCAAAGCGGCCCTGCTCGGCAATAGCACGGGCGGCGCGCATGAATCCGCCCCACGCCGAACGTGCCAGTGCGCCACCCACGCTCACCCGCCGCACGCCCAGCGCGGCGATGTCCTGCATCGTGAGATCGCTGGTCCCGCCGACGAGCAGGTTGACCGGCTTCGGCGCCACGGCAGCGACCACCGCGGCGATCTGCTCGCGCGTGCGGATGCCCGGCGCGTAGAGGCAATCGGCGCCCGCCTCCGAATAGGCCTTGAGCCGTGCGATGGCGTCTTCCAGATCGGGTCGGCCCACGATGAAGTTCTCGGCACGGCCGACCAGCAGCGTGTCGCCGCCGGACTTGTCGATGGCGGCGCGCGCGGCGCGAATCCGCGCGACGGACACATCGATGTCGCGCAGCGGATTGGCGGCGTCGCCCGTCGAGTCCTCGATGGACAGGCCTGCCACGCCCGTTTCAACGGCCATGCGCACGCTTTCCGCCACGCCTTGCGCGTCGGATGCGTAGCCGCTCTCGAAATCGGCATTCACCGGAAGATCGGTGGCCGCGACCATGTCGCGCAAGTGCGCCAGCACCACCTCTCGCGACAGGCCTCCATCGGGATGGCCGAGCGTCCACGCGTAGCCTGAACTCGTCGTGGCCAGCGCCTTGAAGCCAAGGCTTTGCAGGTAGCGTGCGCTGCCGATGTCCCACGGGTTGGGAATGACGAAGCAACCGCTTGCGTGCAAGTCCTTGAATGCGCGGCGGCGGGCCGCGATGCTGGAACTGGATGGGGTGATCATGAGTCTCCTTGCTTGGGTTCTGCAGCGCCGGGATCGCAAGGGTGCCACAGCAACGGCAATTGCGCTGCGGCAAGGCACGCATGCAATGCCGCGCGCCTGGAGATGAAGCGCCGACAATGCGGCGTCCGACGACCACCGAGACACATCCATGCCCGGCACGCCCCCATCGATCCTGCGCCAGATCCCGACAGGCGTCTGGGTGCTGGGCTTCGTGAGCATGCTGATGGACATCTCCTCGGAGATGATCCACGCACTGCTGCCGATGTTCATGGTCACGACATTGGGCACCAGCGTGCTGGCCGTGGGCATGGTCGAGGGCCTGGCGGAATCTGTGGCGCTGGTCGTGAAGGTCTTCTCGGGCGCGTTGAGCGACTACCTGGGCCGGCGCAAGGGGCTGGCCGTGGCGGGCTATGCGCTGGGCGCCTTCAGCAAGCCATTGTTTGCGCTGGCTCCGAGCCTTGGCGTTGTGGTCACGGCCCGCTTGCTGGACCGCGTCGGCAAGGGCATCCGAGGGGCTCCGCGCGATGCGCTGGTGGCGGACCTTGCACCGGCGCATTTGCGTGGCGCGGCTTTCGGGCTGCGGCAAGCGCTGGACACCGTGGGCGCATTTCTCGGTCCGCTGATCGCCGTGGGGCTCATGCTGCTGTGGGCCAACGACTTCAGGTCGATCTTCTGGGTCGCGGCGATTCCCGGCTTTCTGGCCGTGGCGCTGTTGCTGTTCGGATTGAAGGAGCCGGCCACCGGGCGCCCAGCGGTGCGCACGAACCCCATCCGGCGCGAAAGCATCCGGCGCCTGCCGCGTGCTTATTGGTGGACGGTGCAAGTCGGCGCCATCTTCACGCTGGCACGTTTCAGCGAGGCATTTCTCGTCTTGCGGGCGCTGCAGTGCGGCGTCCCGCCCGCGCTCGTGCCGTTGGTGATGGTGGCGATGAACCTCTTGTATGCGGCGTCGGCCTATCCCTTTGGAAAGCTCTCCGATTCGATGAGCCATCACAAGCTGCTGGTGCTGGGCCTGATGGTGCTGCTGGCAGCCGATCTGGTCCTGGCGAGTGGGACGCATTGGGCGGCCTTGTTCGCTGGCGTTGCGTTGTGGGGCGTGCACATGGGCATGACGCAGGGGCTGCTCGCCACGATGGTGGCCGACACCGCGCCCGCGGATTTGCGCGGGACCGCCTTTGGCGTGTTCAATCTGGTGAGCGGCGTGGCGATGCTGGCGGCGAGCGTTCTGGCGGGGTTGCTGTGGGATGCGCTGGGTGCGGAATCGACCTTCGTGGCCGGCGCTGGATTTTCTCTGCTCGCGATCGTGCTGCTGGGATGGCAGGCGATGCGCCGGAGTGCGCCTGCATCGGAACGCAAAGCACCCTGAGCGTTAACTAGAGCGTCGCTTCCGCCCGCCCGATGCCCGGGAATTCGACGACCACCTTTTGACCCGCGAGGATCGGCAGCACGCCCACCCACGTGCCCGTCGTGATAACGGTACCCGCCGGCACACTCTTCCCATGACGCGTCACATGACGCAGCCACGTCGGCAGCAGCCACGCAGGATCGCCCAATGAATGCGTCCCGGTGCGAGCAACAGTTTCCTGCGTGCCGATACGCGCCTCGCAGCGTTGCGCCGACCAGTCGCGCGGCGCATAAGGCACCCATTCGCCGAGCACCAGCGCGCCGTGCGACTGCATGTCAGCCAGTCGCAGGAGCGCAGGCGCCTGGTTGCCCGCGGCCCAGCGCGAATCGACGATCTCGATGGAGACCGCCATTGCGTCCACCAGCGCACCTGCATCTTCCGGCTTGAGGCCAGCCGCACGCTCCGGCGTCACGGCTTCGCCGAGGCGCAGCGCGATCTCGGCTTCGATGCCCGGCACATGGAAATGCATGTCACCAAACTGCGCCGGGCTGGCCCGAACGCCATGCGGCGGCAGGGGCGCATGGGTCAGCACGGCGTCGCGAGAAGGACCGCCTGACTTCCAGTGCCCCGGCACCGCCGTGGTACCGAACCAGGCCATGGCACGGCCCAATGCGTCCTGCGCGAGATAGGCGTCGTCCGCGTCCTGCAAGACGTCCTGCCACGGCACTGCGCTGGCAATGGAACGGCCCTCGTGCCATGCGGTCGCCAGCGCTTGCGCCAGATCATCCAGTTTGCTTGCGTTCATCCATCCACTTTCACATTGCCGTCCTTGACGACTTTCGCCCATTTTGCAATTTCGGTGGCGATGAACTGTTTGAACTTGTCGCGCGATCCGCCGCCGTCTTCGGCGCCATAGGTGTCGAGCCGCTCCTGTACGTCGGGCATGGCCAGCACGGTGTTGACGTCGGTGTTGATCTTGTCGGCGATGCCGGCAGGCAGCTTGCCGGGACCGGCGAGGCCGTACCACGTGGTGGCGTCAAAGCCGACAAAGCCCTCTTCCTGCATGGTCGGCACGGTCGGGTGGCCCTTGGCGCGCTTGGCCCGCGTCTGTGCCACCGCATGCACCTTGCCCGCCTTCACGTGCGGCGTCGCCGCCGTCATCGTCTCGAAGCAGTACTGGATCTGGTTGCCCATCAGGTCGGCCAATGCCGGCGCACTGCCTTTGTATGGCACGTGCATCGCGTCGACGCCGGCCTGCACCTTGAACATCTCCAGCGCCAGATGCTGTGCGGAACCGGGCCCGGCCGAGCCGAAGCTGATCTTGCCGGGGTTGGCCTTGCACAGCGCGACGATGTCCTTCACCGTCACTTCCTTTTGCCCCGGCGCAGCGACCAGCAGGTTGGGCGTGACGCCCACCAGCACGATGGGCACGAAGTCGCGCTGCGCGTCATAGCGCAGCTTCGGCTGCAGGCTGGGCGCAAGTGCATGGCTGTTGATGTGCGCCATCAGCAGCGTGTAGCCGTCGCTCGGCTGCGTGGCCTCGTACTCGGCCGCGAGCACGCCCGAGACACCTGCCTTGTTCTCCACGACCACCGACTGCCCCCACATCACCGACAGCTTCTGGCCGACGACGCGCGCGAGCGCATCGGTGCCGCCGCCGGGCGGAAAGCCCACGATGATGCGCACCGGCGCGTTGGGCCATTCCTGCGCGAACAGGCTGGGCGCGCCCAGCGAAGCGGCGGCCGCACCGGCGGCCTGGATCAGTTGGCGTCGTTGCATCGTGGAGTCTCCTTTTGTTGTTGACGATCGATCGTGATGAAGCGCAGGCGATCAGGCCGCCTTTTGCAACGCGGCAGGTGCGGCGTGGCTCGCGAAGTGATCCATGGCGGCCTGCACGCCGCTCGCCGCGAGCTTGATGCCGGCGAGCTTCATGCCCATCTCGACGCCGGCGACCATCGCCACCAGCGTGAGGTCGTTGCTGTCACCCAGATGGCCCATGCGGAACATGCGGCCCTTCAACTTGCCCAGGCCGGTGCCGAGCGACAGGTCGAAGCGTTGATGGATCAGGCGCCGCAGCGCGTCGGCATCGACACCGACCGGCGTGATGACGCCGGTCAGCACCGGCGAATAGACGGCCGGGTCGGCGCACTGGATCGGCAGGCCCCATGCGTTGACGGCGGCGCGCACACCGGCGGCCCAACGCTGGTGGCGGGCAAAGACGTTGTTCAGCCCCTCGCCGAGCAGCATGTCGAGCGACTCGGCCAGTCCATACAGCAGGTTCGTGTTCGGCGTGTAGGGCCAGTAGCCGTCCTTGTTCATCTCGATGATTTCGTCCCACGCCCAAAAGGAACGTGGCAGCGTGGCCGTCTTCGCGGCCTCGATCGCACGCGGCGAGAGCGCGTTGAAGCTGATGCCGGGCGGCAGCATCAGGCCTTTTTGGGAACCGCTGATGGTCACGTCCACGCCCCATTCGTCGTGGCGGAAATCGGCGCTGGCCAGGCCCGAGATGCTGTCGACCATCAACAGCGCCGGATGGCCAGCCGCGTCGATGGCGGCACGAACGCTGGCGATGTCGGAGGTGACGCCCGTCGACGTCTCGTTGTGCACAACGCAGACGGCCTTGATCTTCTTTTCGGTGTCCTTGCGCAGGCGCGCCTCGATCAGGTCGGCCTGCACGCCGCGCCGCCATCCGGGTGCCTGCGGCAAGTGCTCGTCAGTACCGTTCCATGACAGGAACTCGGTGGAGATGCCGAGCCGGGTCGCCATCTTCTGCCACAGCGAGGCGAAGTGGCCGGTCTCGAACATCAGCACGTGGTCGCCGGCGCTCAGCGTGTTGACCAGTGCGGCTTCCCAGGCGCCTGTGCCCGAGGCGGGGTAGATCATCACCGGATGGCGCGTCTTGAAGATGTTCTGGATGCCGTCGAGCACGCGCCGGCCCAGCAAGCCGAATTCGGGACCACGGTGGTCGATGGTCGGCAGGCTCATCGCTCGCAGGATGCGGTCGGGCACGGGGCTCGGCCCGGGAATCTGCAGGAAATGACGGCCTGTCGGATGAAAGTCGAGTTGAAGCATCGCAATGTCCTTTCAGCGCTAGTTTTGCATGCAAAACGTTGTTTCGCATAATCGTTAACCATATGGGCAGTGTGTTGAGCCTTTCATTTTTTGCATGCAAAATGCGCTTGAACGATTCAGGACATGGCAGAAATCATCGAAATCTCCAGCCTCGCGCTGCATGACCAGGTGGCCTCGCGGCTGCGCACCATGCTGGTCGAAGGCCACATCGCGCCCGGCGCCAAGCTCAACGAACGGGAGTTGAGCGAGCAGTTGCACGTCTCGCGCACGCCCCTTCGCGAAGCCATCAAGCTGCTGGGCGCGGAAGGATTGGTCGACCTGCTGCCCAACCGCGGCGCGGTGGCCGTCAAGCTCACCGAGGCGGACGTCGTCAACACCTTCGAACTGCTGGCCGCGCTCGAAGGCATGTCGGGCGAGTTGGCGGCGCAGCGCATCACCGATGCCGAGCTGGCGGAAATTCGCGCCCTGCACTACGAGATGCTCGCGTGCTTCACGCGCAACGACTTGTCGGGCTACTACCGCATCAACGCGCGCATCCACACCGCCATCAACGCTTCCGCGAAAAACCCGGTGCTCACGTCCACCTATCAAGGCATCAATGCCCGCGTGCAGTCGCTGCGCTTTCGTACCAACCAGGAAGCGGCCAAGTGGCAGCGCGCCGTGTCGGAGCACGAGCGCATGGTCGAGGCCTTGAGTGCCCGCGACGCGCCGGCGATGCGTGCCGTCCTCATCGAGCACCTGAATCACAAGCGCGACACGGTACTCGAGTTGCTGCGCGCCGGCGAGATCTATCCCGAAGCGAAACCCAGGCGCGGCAAGACGCGCCAATAAGGCCCCCATGCGCATCGACCCCGCGAGCCACCTGCAGCCAGCCGGCACCGTCTTGCCGCCCAACGAGACCTGCGAGTTGCTGGCGCGGCGCCTGCAGGCCGAGACCCAAGGCGAGGTGCTCTTCGACGATGCCTCGCGCGGCCGCTACGCGACCGACGCGTCGATCTACCAGATCATGCCGGTGGGCGTGCTCGTGCCCCGCAGCGAGTCGGACATCGCCACCGCCATCGACATCGCGCGCGAGTTGCAGGTGCCGGTGCTGCCACGCGGCGCGGGCACCAGCCAGTGCGGCCAGACCACGGGCGCGGCGCTTGTCATCGACAGCACCAAGTACTTCCGGCGCCTGCTTGAACTGGACCTCGAAGGACGCACCGTCACCGTGGAACCGGGCATGGTGCTCGACCGGCTCAACGCGCAACTCAAGCCGCATGGGCTGTGGTATCCGGTCGACGTGTCCACCAGCGCGCAAGCCACGCTCGGCGGCATGGCGGGCAACAACTCCTGTGGCTCGCGCTCGATCGCCTACGGCAACATGGTGCACAACGTGCTCGGCGCGAGCGTGTGGCTCTCCAGCGGCGAGGTGGTGGATTTCGGACCGGTCTCGCGCATGAGCGGGCGCGCAGCCGACATCGCCCACCATATTCGCCAGCTCGCACAACAGCACAAGGGCGAGATCGCGGCGCGTTGGCCCAAGGTCATGCGGCGCGTGGCGGGCTACAACCTCGACATCTTCGACAACCAGAGCGAGAAGCCCTACACCGAAGACGGCAGCGTCAACCTGGCGCACCTGCTCGTCGGGTCCGAAGGCACCCTCGCCTTCACGCGCAACCTCACGCTGAAGCTGGCGGACCTGCCGCGCGCCAAGGTGCTGGGCGTCGTCAACTTCCCGACCTTCCATGCGGCGATGGATGCGGCCCAGCACATCGTCAAGCTCGGGCCGACGGCCGTCGAGCTGGTCGACCGCACGATGATCGAATTGAGCCTGGCCAACCCGGCCTTCAGGCCGACGGTGGAGACGGCTCTCATCGGAAAGCCCGCGGCCATTTTGCTGGTCGAATTTTCAGGCAACGACAAGAGCGCGTTGCTCCCGCGGCTCAGGCAGTTGGTCGAGCTGATGGGCGACCTCGGCCTGCCGGGCAGCGTCGTCGACATGCCCGATGAAGCGCCGCAGAAGAACCTGTGGGAAGTGCGCAAGGCGGGGCTCAACATCATGATGAGCCTCAAGGGCGACGGCAAGCCCGTCAGCTTTATCGAAGACTGCGCCGTGCCGCTGGAACACCTCGCCGAATACACCGACGCGCTGACGGAAGTCTTCGCCCGGCACGGGAGCCGCGGCACCTGGTACGCGCATGCGTCGGTCGGCACGCTGCACGTGCGGCCCATCCTGGACATGCGCACCGACGGCGCCCTCAAGATGCGCGCCATCGCCGAAGAAGCCAGCGCGCTGGTGCGCAAGTACAAGGGCGCATTCAGCGGCGAGCACGGCGACGGCCTGTGCCGCGGCGAATGGATCGAATGGCAGTTCGGACCGGCCATCAATGAAGCCTTCCGCTCCATCAAGCAAAAGCTCGACCCGATCAACCTCTTCAACCCCGGCAAGATCATCGATCCGCCGAAGATGGATGACGGATCGCTGTTCCGCTTCGCGCCGCCGACGGCGCCCAGGCCCTACAAGCGCATCGCACTCACGCCGGTACTCGACTGGTCCGCGTGGAACGTGCAGGCCGACCCCGTGACCGAGGTGACCACCGCGCCCGGCACCGGCGGCGACGTGACGGGCGGCTTCGCCAAGGCCGTCGAGATGTGCAACAACAACGGCCACTGCCGCAAGTTCGACGCCGGCACCATGTGCCCGAGCTACCGCGTGACGCGCGACGAGCAGCACCTGACGCGCGGGCGCGCGAACACGCTGCGCCTGGCCATCTCCGGCCAGCTCGGCCCCGATGCCTTCACCAGCGACGCCATGCACGAGACCATGGACCTGTGCGTCAGCTGCAAGGGCTGCAAGCGCGACTGCCCCACCGGCGTCGACATGGCGAGGATGAAGATCGAGTTCCTGGCCCACTACAAGGCCCGGCACGGCCACACGCTCAAGGACCGACTGGTCGCCCACCTGCCTGACTATGCGCATCTGGCGAGCAAGGTCGGCTGGCTGCTGAACCTGCGCAACATCGTGCCCGGCGCGTCGTGGGTGAGCGAGAAGATGCTGGGCTTTTCCTCGCAGCGCTCGCTACCGCATTGGCGCAGCGACACCTTCTGGAAAGTGCGTGACGCGTCAATGTTCGCGAGCGTCGCTGACACAGTCGCTGCAGCCGGGGCCGGCCACAAGACTGCAGTGCTCTTTGTCGACACCTTCAACGGCACCTTCGAAAGCGAGAACGCACTGGCCGCCGCACGCGTTCTGGCGGCCGCGGGCTACGTGCTGCACACCGCAGAAAAATCGGGAAGCCACTTGTGCTGCGGGCGCACCTTCCTCGCAAGCGGCATGGTGGATGAGGCCAAGGCAAGAGCCGGCGCGTTGATCGACGCCCTGCTTCCGTTGGCCGAAGCCGGCGTTCCCATCGTGGGCCTCGAACCCTCGTGCCTGTTGACCCTGCGCGACGAGGCGCTGGTCATGGGCCTCGGCGACAGGGCGCAGACGGTGGCGAAGCAGGCGCTCATGTTCGAGGAGTTCATCGCACGCGAGGCTGCTGCCGGGCGATTCGAAGTGGCATTCAAGCCGGCAGGCAAGCCGATCCTTCTGCACGGCCATTGCCACCAGAAAGCCTTCGGCGCCGTGAGTCCGATCCTGGAGGTGCTCAAGCTCATCCCCGGCGCCAGGCCGGAGCTGATCGAATCGTCCTGCTGCGGCATGGCCGGCAGCTTCGGCTACGACGCCGCGCACTACGAGGTGTCGATGCAGATGGCCGAGGCCGCCCTGCTGCCCGCCGTGCGCAAGAACCCCGACGCGATCATCTTGGCCGACGGCACGAGCTGCCGCCACCAGATCGCCGATGGCGCGCAACGCACGGCCGTGCACGTGGCACGGCTTCTTGAAACGCTGCTGCCCTGACGGGCGCTTCAGGCGCGGCGCGCAGGATCGGGATAGACCAGCGGACCGAGCACGCTGCGATCGAAGGGCTTCCACTGGCCTTCGGGTTGCGCGAGTCGATCGGCCAGCGCGTAGAACACGGCCGGGTGTGCACCCAGGCCCATGTGGCTCGCGATCACTTCGATGTTCTCGGAATGCGGACCCGGCTTCTCGAGGCTGCAGCGCCATGCCACCACGCCATCGGTGCGGCTGAAGATGGAGGTGGTCGGCACGCGCGGCGTGGGCGTGACGTCGGCCACGTAGCGCGGGTCTTCGGCACTCTGGCCGCTCACGCCTTCGTAGAGTCGCCAGGCGTTGGTGGCCCGACCGGTGCCCGTGAAGGGGCTGCCGAGCGTGACCACGCTGCGCACCAGATCGGGCCTGCGCGCTGCAATCAGTCGCGCGTAGACGCCGCCGAGGCTCCACCCGACCACCGTCACCTTGCGCCCGCTCTCGGCGTGCATCGACTCGAGCTTGGCGAAGAGACCATCCTCAACCCCTTCGCGCGGCCCAAGGTTGCGCCCCTGACCCCAACCGTGCGCGTCGTAGCCGCGGCCCTTGAGATAACGGCGCAGGAGACGCGTGGAACCATCGCTTGCCACGAGGCCGGGCAACACGAGCACCGGATGCCCGTCACCGCGCGGCGCGAGTTGCAGCAACGGCCAGCAGGCGATTGCCGCGCCCGCCTCCCACAACGCGCGCCATTCGGCGAGCAGCAGTAGGCGCGATGGCGGCGCAAGGGGTTTCGCCATCGATGGATGTTGAATGGCTTTGGCAGCGGTCGTCATACAAAAGATCTCGAATTCGTTTCAGGTTCTCAATATGCCGCCCGCACCTTCCAGAGTCAGTCGGACGACTCCCCTTTATCCGAGGTATTTGCTTCGAAGGTAATCAAGATAAGCCCGTGATTCCCGCGAGACGTAGGGCGAAACCAACGTCAAGGTGTAAAAGGCCGCGAAGCCCGGATCCGCCTGCTGCAAGGCCTCGCGCCCCGGCAGCAGTCGCTCGAAGGAAGGCCAGCACGTGGTGGCAAAAACCATCTGCAGCGCCAGCATTTGCGCGTCATGTGCATTGGCCGTGATCACCCCCGCTGCCACCAGCGTTTCGCACAACGATTGCGTGGCCAGCAAATTTTGTGCCGTGAGGGCCTGCACGCGCACCCCCAGGGTGAGGTATTCGCTGGAAAGAAAGGCCATGTCGCGGTAGATGAAGCGATAGGCGTCGATGGCTTCAAAGCGCAGGTGCAGCGCGAGCCACAGGTCGTCGATGGCCTGCACCGTGCCGGACGATGCGTTCAGCAATTCGAGACGCTCTTCAAAGCGCCGCAGCAGCCGCTCGACAATGAGCTGCTTGGTCTTGAAGTGGTAGTGCAGATTGCCCGAGCTGATCTCGAGTTCGGCGGCGATGCGGTGCGTGGAGACGGCCGCCAATCCCTGCTCATTGAACAGCGCCAGGCTGGTCAGCAGGATGCGTTCACGCGTGTTGGAACTGGCCACGGATTGCGAGGAATCGAACCGTGGAGGCCTCAGCGCTTGCGGCGGGACGCTTCGTCACGCTGCAGGAGTTCGAGCAGAAGCTTCATCTGCTCGCGAAGCTCCTCGAACTCCTTCGCGCCCGGCATGCCCAGGCGCTGCAGGGCGCTGGCCACGCGTTGGTCGAACACGTCCTCGAACTTGCGGATTCCAAAAGGCTCCAGGCCCGGAAAGCGCGGCGGCTCACCCTTTTTGCCCTGCGTGATGCCGAGCAGGCTCTCGATCACGTTGCCCTGGCGCAGCACGACGTCATCGCGCACGCTGCCCAACGCCTTCAGGCCTGCATGCAGCAGGCCCTTGTTGGCGGGTTTGGTGTCGGGTTTGGTGTCGGGCACCGCGTCCGGCAGTGCGCTGGGCACGGCGTCGGGCGCGGGGGCCTTGCGCGGCGCCTGTGCCTTTTTGGCAGCAGGCCCCTGGGCCGGCAGCGTCGCCTTGCGCGCCGCTGCCTTCTTGGCCGGAGCCGCCTTCTTCTTGTTCACGTTGTCGGTTTCATTGCGACGAGTCGCCATGCATTGCTCCAATTTGCCGTGAACGAAGAATAGCGGTTTCCCGCCCGGCGAATTACGCCGACTTCTTGGCAGCGCGGATGCGGCGAACCGGCTTGGCGGCTTCTTCAGCGACTTCGACGGCAGCGTCCGTGGCGGCAGCCAGGCGCGTTTCGATTTGCTTGGCACCAGCGGCAACCTTGTCGGCGATCTTCACCGAGATGTTGGCGATGGGCATGTTCAGTTCGTTGAACTTGCTGATGACCGAAGCGACGCGAGCCGATTCGATGGCAGCTGCCTTGGTGGCGACGGTTTCGATGCCGGTGGTGGCTGCCGTGGCAACGCGGTCCATGGCGCGCACGACGCGGCCGGTGTCGATGTCCAGGCGGCCGGCCAGGAAGCCGTTGGCCTTTTGTTCGGCTTCGATCAGGCGAGCCTTGATCGATTCGCTCACCAGGGGCAGCTTGGCGTCGGTCACGAAGGCGCTGTAACGCGTCGTCGCGGTGCTCAGCACGCGTTGCACGCCGCTGCGGTAGGCGCTGACGAGCGTCTTGGCGGCGTCGTTGTACTGGCCGACAACGTGGACTGCGGCGGTCGAGATCGTTTGGGTGGTCATTTGTTTTTTCCTTTGCGTTGAGTTGATGGGTGAATCATCTCCCGCAGGCCCCAGGCAGAAAAAGCTAGATACGTTCGAAAATTAGGGCAGATGCTCCAATTCGGGAGCTTCCCCTAAATCCGCAGCCCTCAAAGATGGCCTGCGAGAGCCATCGCCACCGTGACCGTCACGAGCGCCAGCACCGTCGACACCGCCACGCTCGCCGTGACCGCTTCTTCCGCGGTGCGATAGCGTTGGGAAAACAGGAAGACATTGGCCCCGATGGGCAAGGACGCCGCCACCACCATGATGGTGAGCGGCAAGCCGTGTACCCCCAGCGCCCAGCCGATGGCCGCGACCAGCACCGGGTGCAACAGGTTCTTGAGCAAGGCCTGAGTGAGCGCGGCGCGCCAGTGATCGCCGATGGGCGTGAAAGCCAGCGTGATGCCGACCATGACCAGCGCAATCGGGCCGAATGCGTTGCCCAGGAAGGCGATCGGCTTGTCGATCCACTCGGGCATCGTGAGGCCCGTCTGCGCGAACAGCAGGCCCGCGATGATGGGCAGCGGCACCGGATGAATGATCGCGTTGCGCAGCGCCCCGAGCACCGTCTTGAACATGGGTGGCCGCTCCTCGCCGGCAATGGCGGCGTGCTCATGCGCCACCGCCAACTCCAGCACCACGGTGGCACTGGTCAAGAGCACCAGCGAATGCAGCGAGATGAGCGTGAGCAGCACCACCATGCCTTCGCCGCCGTAGGCCAGTCCGATCAGCGGAATGCCGATCATCACGGTGTTGCTGTAGGTGTTGGCCAGTCCCAGCACGGCCGCGTTGCGGTTGAAGCCCCGAACCGCCATGGTCAAGCCAAAGAGCAGCCACGAAGCGATGAAATACGCCGCCACCGGCCTGAAGCGAAGCTGCGACACATCCACGGTGCTCATGGCGCGAAACAGCAGCGCCGGCGCCAGCAGCAGGAAGATCAGGTTCGAAAGATCCTTGACCGAGCCGGGCTTGATCCATCCCCGTTTGCCTGCAAGAAAGCCTGCCGCGATGAGCACCACCACCGGGAGCAGCGAGGAAACGACGGATTCATTCACAGGAGGCGATCATTGTGGCGGCTTGACGCTTTTGGCGTCTCTCACTACATTAATAACCAGTCAGTCAGTAAAAATACCATGCCTTCCCAATTCATCAGCGACAAGCTCTGTGCCGTGCGCGCCAAGCGCGAGCGGCGAAAGGAAGCGCGCCCGGGCGAACTGCTGGAAGCCGCGCTCGACCTGTTCGTCGAAAAAGGCTTTGCCGCCACCAAATCGGAGGAAGTCGCCGCGCGCGCCGGCGTCTCCAAGGGCACGCTGTTCCTGTACTTCCCCAGCAAGGAAGAACTGTTCAAGGCCGTCATCCGCGAAAACCTCTCGGGTCACTTCAGGGCGTGGAACGAGGAGTTCGAATCCTTCACGGGCAGCACGCCAGACATGCTGCGCTACTGCATGCGCGTCTGGTGGGAGCGCGTGGGCATGACGCGAATTTCCGGCATCACCAAGCTCATGATGAGCGAGGGCAGCAACTTTCCCGAACTGGCCGCTTTCTACCAGCAGGAGGTGGTCCGCCCCGGCCATTCGCTTCTGCGACGCATCCTGCAACGCGGCATCGACCGCGGCGAATTCGCGCCGGTCGATATCGACCACGCCATCTATACCGTGATAGCCCCCATGATTTTTCTCATGCTGTGGAAGCATTCAGCGCGCATCTGCGTGGACAACGACGTCGAACTCGACCCTGACAAGTACATCGCGCTGCAAGCCGAAACGGTGCTCAACGGATTGTGCGCAACACGCGGGGGCAAGTCATGAAGCGCTGGATCCCATGGACGGTCGCCGTGGTGGCCGTCGCCGTCGTCGCGGGCGGCGCGCTGCGTGCAGTCAAGGCGCGCAAGGCACAACAGGTCGTGGCAACGGCGCCGGCTGAAATGCCGGTCACGCTCTTGCCGGCCGATGTGCTCCGCGCTGAATCGCGCGACATGGCGCAGACCTTGCCGGTCTCGGGCACGCTGCGCGCCGTGGACTGGGCCGTCGTCAAGGCGCGTGTCGCGGGCGAGTTGAGCGGCCTCACGGTGCGCGAAGGCGACCCGGTGCGTGCGGGACAGGTCATCGCGCGCATCGACTCCGCCGAATACGAATCGCGCGTTCGCCAGGCGCAGGAACAGGCCGACTCGGCCCGCGCGCAGGCCGACGTGGCCCAGCGCAACTACGACAACAACAAGGCGCTGGTGGACCAGGGCTTCATCTCGCGTACGGCACTGGAAACCTCGCAGTCGAACCTCAACTCCGCCCGCGCGACGCACCGCGCCGCGCTGGCCGGCGTCGAAGTGGCACGCAAGGCGTTGAACGACACGGTGCTGCGCAGCCCCATCGACGGGCAGGTGGCGGCGAGGCTTGCGCAGCCGGGCGAGCGCATGGCCATCGACGGCAAGGTGATCGAGGTGGTGGACCTGAGCCACGTCGAGGTCGAGGCGACCTTGTCCGCGGCCGACTCGGTCGCGGTGCGGGTGGGCCAGCGTGCCTCGCTCGAAATCGAGGGCAGCGGCACTGCGGACCCGCAAAAGAGCCAACGCCAGGTGGGCGCCACCGTCGTGCGCGTGAACCCGAGCGCGCAGGCCGGCAGCCGCAGCGTGCTGGTCTATTTGCGGCTGGACCGCAACGAAGGCTTACGCCAGGGGCTGTTTGCGCAAGGCTCGATCGAGATCGGTCGCACCAAGGCCATCGCCCTGCCCTTGTCGGCCGTGCGTGTCGACAAGCCTGCGCCGTATGTGCAGGTCATCGTCGAAGGCCGCGTCGTTCATCGTCCGGTGCAAACGGGCCAGCGCGGCAAGGTCGATGGCCAACCTTTCGTGAGCGTCACGGGCATCGACGACGGCGCCATGGTCGTGGCGGGCACCATCGGGCAGTTGCGCGAAGGCACGCCTGTGCGGCTGGCGACGGCACCGAATGCTTCGGCTGTTGCGTCCAGCGCAACGCGTTCGACCCCCTGACCGGGCGCGCCCCATGTGGTTTACCCGCGTCAGCCTCAAGAACCCTGTCTTCGCCACGATGGTGATGCTCGCCCTGGTGGTGCTGGGCATCTTTTCGTACCAGCGACTGCAGGTCGACCAGTTTCCGAACATCGACTTTCCGGTGGTCGTGGTCATTACCGATTACCCCGGCGCGTCGCCCGAGATCGTCGAGAGCGAAGTCACCAAGAAGGTCGAGGAAGGCGTCAACTCAATCGCCGGCATCAATGCGCTCACGTCGCGCAGCTATGAAGGCCAGTCGGTCGTCATCATCGAATTCCAGCTGTATGTCGACGGGCGCAAGGCGGCCGACGACGTGCGCGAAAAGGTCGCCGCGGTGCGGCCGCTGTTCCGCGACGAGGTGAAAGACCCGCGCGTGCTGCGCTTCGATCCGGCGTCGCGGCCGGTGTGGTCGGTGGCCGTCCTGCCCGATGCGACGCAAAAAGGCGTCACCCCACCCAACGCGGTGGAGCTGACGAACTGGGCCGACCAGGTGTTCAAGAAGCGCCTGGAGAACGTGCGCGGCGTGGGCTCCGTCACCCTGGTGGGCGGCACCAAGCGCGAGATCAACATCTACCTCAACCCGCAGGCGATGGAGGCCTTCGGCATCAGCGCCGACCAGGTCGTGACGGCGGTTCGCAACGAGAATCAGGCCTTGCCCGTGGGCTCGGTGCGCTCGCTCGAACAGGAGCGCGTCGTCCAGATCGACGCGCGCATGGAGCGGCCCGAAGACTTCGGCAAGATCATCGTGGCACGCAAGGCCGGTGCGCCCATCCGTGTCGACCAGATCGCCCGCGTGAGCGACGGCGCGCAGGAAATCGACAGCCTCGCGCTCTACAACGGCCAGCGCACCCTGCTGCTGTCGGTGCAGAAGGCGCAGGACGAAAACACCATCCAGGTCGTCGACGGACTCGTCGGCGCGCTGAAGGACATCAAGGCGCAGCTGCCGCCGGGCGTCAAGCTGGAACCCATTGGCGATGCGTCCCGTGCCATTCGCGTGGCCGTGCAGAACGTGCGGCACACGCTGCTCGAAGGCGCGCTGCTGACGGTGCTCATCGTCTTCCTGTTCCTGAACTCCTGGCGCTCGACGGTCATCACCGGCCTGACGCTGCCCATCGCGCTGATCGGCACCTTCTGGTTCATGGCGATGTTCGGCTTCACCATCAACATGATCACGCTGATGGCGTTGTCGTTGTGCGTGGGCCTGCTCATCGACGACGCGATCGTGGTGCGCGAGAACATCGTGCGCCACGTGCAGATGGGCAAGTCGCCCTTTGCGGCGGCGATGGAAGGCACGCAGGAAATCGGGCTCGCGGTGCTGGCCACCACGCTGTCGATCGTGGCGGTGTTCCTGCCCATCGGCTTCATGGGCGGGATCATCGGCAAGTTCTTCCACGAGTTCGGCATCACCATCGTGGCGGCCGTGCTGATCTCGATGTTCGTGAGCTTCACGCTCGATCCGATGCTCTCCAGCATCTGGCATGACCCGGCCATCGACAAGCACGGCAAGCGCGGCCCGCCCGTGACCTTCTACGACCGGACGATCGGCCGCGTCACCGGCTGGTTCGACGATGCGACCGGGAAGCTCGCCGATGGCTACCAGGCGATCCTGCGCTGGTCGCTGGCGCACAAGGCGCTCACCCTTCTGGCGGCGCTGGGCATCTTCATTGGCAGCATCTTCATGGTGCCGCTGCTGGGCACCGAGTTCGTGCCCAAGGCCGACTATTCGGAAACCGCGCTCAACTTTTACACGCCGGTCGGCTCGTCGCTCGAAGTGACGGAAGCCAAGGCGCGTCAGGTCGAGGGGTTGCTGCGCGAGATGCCGGAGGTGCGCTACACGCTCACCACCATCAACAGTGGCGATGCGCAAGGCAAGATCTACGCGAGCATGTACGTGCGGCTGGTCGACCGCAAGGACCGCAGCCGCAGCGTGGACCAGATGTCGGCCGTGCTGCGCGAGCGCCTGAAGTCAGTGCCCGGCATCACGGTGACGCACGTCGGCCTGCGCGACTCGGTCGGCGGCAACAAGCCGGTCGAGTTCTCGCTGCAGGGCCCGGACCTGAAGGAGCTGGAACGGCTCACGGTGCTGGTCAAGGACAAGATCCAGGCGATTCCCGGGCTGGTGGACCTCGATTCCAGCCTCAAGCCCGACAAGCCGACGGTGAGCGTCGTGATGCGCCGCGATGCGGCCTCCGACCTCGGCCTGAGCGTGGCGCCGGTCGCGAATGCCCTGCGCACGCTGGTGGCAGGCACCACCGTGGGTAACTGGCGCGCGCCGGACGACCAGACCTACGACGTCAACGTGCGCCTCGCGCCCGAAGTGCGCAACTCGCCCACAGACCTTGCGCGCCTGCCATTCATCAGCACGGCGATGGGCGCCAACGCCGACGGCAGCAGCCGCATCGTGCGCTTGCAACAGGTGGCCGACGTGCGCGAGTCGACCGGGCCGAACCAGATCAACCGCCGCTCGCTGGCGCGTGAAGTCGCCATCAACGCCAACGTGGACCGGCGCTCGGCCGGCGAGGTGTCGGGCGACATCCGCAAGGTGCTCGACGGCATCGCCTTTCCGCCGGGCTACGGCTACCAGTTCAGCGGCTCGACCAAGAACATGCAGGAGTCCTTCGGCTATGCCGTGTCGGCGCTGGCGCTGGCGATCATCTTCATCTACATGATCCTGGCGAGCCAGTTCAAGAGCTTCCTGCAGCCGATGGCGCTCATGACGGCCCTGCCGCTCACGCTCATCGGCGTGGTGCTTGCGCTGCTGGGCTTTGGCTCGACGCTGTCGATGTTCTCGATCATCGGCATCGTGATGCTGATGGGCCTGGTGACCAAGAACGCCATCCTGCTGGTGGACTTTGCCATTCGCGCCCGTGAAGGCGAGGACCCGCTTCCGCGCGAGCAAGCCCTGCTGATGGCGGCCCGCGTGCGTCTTCGCCCCATCCTGATGACCACGCTGGCCATGATTTTCGGCATGGTGCCGCTGGCCTTTGCCCTGAGCGAAGGCGCGGAACAGCGGGCGCCCATGGGTCAAGCCGTGATCGGCGGCGTGATTACCTCATCCCTGCTCACTTTGGTCGTCGTTCCGGTCGTCTATTGCTACATGGACGATCTCGCACACTGGTTCAAACACCAATTTGCGAGAAAGAAAGCAAATGCAACAGTCGGGGTGCATAAAATTGAAGGTTTGCCTTGAGGCCCGTCTGTAAGGAAGCCACATCATGAACCCGACCCCTGACCTGGAGCGCCTGCGCTTCAACATGATCGAGCAGCAAATCCGTCCCTGGGACGTGCTCGACTTCGACATCCTCGACCTGCTCGCCGCCATCCGCCGCGAGGACTACGTGCCGCCGGCACACCGCGGGCTTGCCTTCTTCGACATGGAAATCCCATTGACCGACGGCTCGGTGTCCGGCCAGACCATGCTCTCGCCCAAGGTCGAGGCACGCATGCTGCAAGACCTGAAGATCCAGAAGCACGAAAACGTCCTGGAAATCGGGACAGGCTCCGGCTTCATGGCCGCACTCCTGGCCCATCGCGCCGCACAGGTGCTCAGCCTTGAAATCGACCCGGCCCTGGCCGCCACCGCGACCGCCAGCCTGCGCCGCAACGGCGTCTCGAATGTGGAAGTGCGCGTGGCAGATGGCGCCAAGCCGCTGCCCAGCGGCCCGAGCTTCGACGTGATCGTGCTCAGCGGCTCCGTGGCCAAGGTGCCGCAGGGCCTGCTCGGCTCGCTCAAGATCGGCGGCCGTCTTGCAGCCATCGTGGGCGACGAACCCATGATGCGCGCCCACTTCATCACGCGCACCAGCGAAGGCCAGTGGTCGACGGTCCAGCCCTGGGACACCGTGGCACCGCGCCTGCTGAATTTCCCCGAACCCTCGCGTTTCAACTTCTGAGCGGCCATTCATGATCGAGCAAATTCTTCCTGCCGATCTCGCCGCATGGTTCGGGCGCGACGCAACGGCCACAGCCGTCTTGCTGGACGTGCGCGAGCCCTGGGAGGTGCAGGCCGCCAGCGTGACGCCGCGCGGCTTCACGCTGCTGGCCATTCCCATGAACGAGATTCCATCGCGCATTGCCGAACTGGACACCGCCAGCCGCATCGCGTGCCTGTGCCATCACGGTGCGCGCAGCCAGCATGTCGCCAACTTCCTGGGCCAGCGCGGCTTCAGCAGTTTGGCGAACGTGGCGGGCGGCATCGACGGATGGGCGCGCCAACACGACCCCGCGGTTCCGCGCTACTGATTTCTTCACTCAGGAAAAGCTCACATATGTTGCTCAGGCCCCGGCTAGCCACCCTCACCAGCGCGTTGACCGCAACCCTCGCAGCCATCGCCCTGCCGGCACACGGCCAGAGCCTCATAGAACTTTACGACGCTGCAAGAGCCTTCGACGCGACCTACCAGGGGGCGCGCTCGCAGTACGACGCCAGCCTCGCCCGCGCCGCGCAGGCCAAGGCCGGGCTGCTGCCTTCGGTGGGCCTGTCGGGCAATGCCAACTACACGAACCAGGAAGTCCGCACGGATTTCGGGTCAGGCAGCCGCAACATTCCGCAGGAAAGTGCCGGCATCAACGCCACGCAGCCCTTGTACCGCCCGGCCAACTGGGCGACGTATGAGCAAAGCAAGCGACAGGTCGACATTGCGCAGGCGCAACTGAGCATCGCGGAGCAAGACCTCGTGGTGCGCGTGAGCCAGGCGTTTTTCGACGTGCTCGCCAGCCAGGATTCGCTGGCGCTGGTGCGTGCACAAAAGGCCGCGACGGCCGAGCAGCTGGCCGCCGCCAAGCGCAACTTCGAAGTCGGCACCACGACCATCACCGACACGCGCGAAGCACAGGCGCGCTACGACCTCGTCGTGGCGCAGGAAATCGCGGCGGAAAACGACCTGCAGGTCAAGAAGATCGCGCTCGACCAATTGGTGGGTCGGGTCAACGCCAATCCCACGCCGCTGGCCGCGCCGGTAACGCTGCCACCACTGGTGCCCGCCGACGTCAACCAGTGGGTCAAGCAGGCCGAGGACACGCATCCGGCCATTGCCCAAGCACGCCTGGGGCTGGATGTCGCAAAACTTGAAGTCGACAAGGCCCGCGCAGGCCACAAGCCAACGCTCGACGCGCAGGCTGGCTACAACGTCACGAACAATCCGCAAGGCACCTCCACCAGCACCTCGCTGGCGGGCGTGCGCGTCAACGCGGCGACGATCGGCGTGGTGTTCAACATGCCCCTGTTCGCGGGTTACGCGGTCGAGAACCGCATCAAGGAAACGCTGGCCCTGGAAGACGTGGCGCGCTCCACGCTCGACTCGACCAGCCGCAGTGTCACGCAAGCCACCCGCGCCGCTTATCTCGGCGTGGTGGCCGGTGGCAGCCAAGTCAAGGCGCTGGAAGCGGCCGAAGCCTCGAGCCAGAGCGCACTGGATGCCAACCGGTTGGGCTACCAGGTGGGCGTGCGCATCAACATCGACGTGCTGAATTCGCAGAGCCAGCTCTTCCAGACCCGACGCGATCTCTCGCAGGCGCGCTACAACGTGCTGTTGGGCAACCTCAAGCTGCGCCAAGCCAACGGTTCGCTCACCGCGAACGACCTGCAGCCCATCAACGCAACGCTGGCCCCTCCGGGCAGCAGCGGCGCCAATGCGTCGCCCGACCAGCCGTCGGCCGCGACGGTGAGCCCGATTGCGCCGCCACCGGCGCAGGTCACGCGGCCCGGCACCACGACGACGCCGCCGGTACGCCCGCCAACGCGGTAAGCGAAACGTATCGGCGCCGGCGGCATGTCCGTTTGCGCGCCGGACCGATGGGGCTGATTTGTCTGGGGTGGGTGTCATTACACCAGCGCCACAATGCAGGGCGCCCCGCTCATCCGGGGCCTGGCATCAAAGGAACAGCCTATGCGCCACGTGCTGAACTACCTCCACCGGCTCCTGCGCGGCACCGTCGCCATCGGCCGCGCCGAGCTCTCGCTGTTGCGGCGATTTCCGCGGATCGTGCTGGCCATGCTTGCCGTGGGCGTGGTGCCTGCCATCTATGCGCTGATCTATCTGACCAGCGTCTGGGATCCTGCGGGCCACACGGGCGATCTGCCGGCGGCCATCGTGAATGAGGACGAGGGCGTGACCTATCTGGGCCACAGCGCCAACGTCGGCAACGAGCTGACGCGCACGCTCCTGGAAAAGCAGGCCTTCGGTTTTCGCAAGATGCCCGACACGGAAGCCGCACGCGCCGCGGTGCGCCGGGGCCAGCTCGCTTTCGCGCTGCTCATTCCGAAAGACTTCAGCGCACAGGCCCTGCCCGGCGCCACGCGTGGCGCCGGGCAGCTCGTGGTCTACACGTCGGAGGGCAACAACTACAGCTCGGCCGGCTTCGCGCGCCGCTTCGCCGGCGAACTCGGGCACCAGGTCAACGAAATGCTCAACGAACAGCGCTGGGCGCTCGTGCTCGACATCGCGGCCGGCTCGCAGGAAAAGCTCACGCGGCTCAAGCAGGGCCTGGCGCAATTGCGCGATGGCAGCGAGGCGCTGGCGACCGGCACGGCGCAGTACCGCAATGCGGCACAAAAGCTGGCGGGCGGCTTCAAGCAGGTGGACGCGGGCATTCGTACCATGCACGCACGCTTGCCGGCTGAGGCCGACCTGCGTGCGCTGCGTGCCGGATCGCAGCAACTGGTATCGGGCCAGCAAGCGCTCGGCAGCGGCCTGGCGCAACTGGACGCGGGACTCGAACAGCTCGATGGCGGTGCCGTGCAGCTCGCCGATGGTGCTCGGCGCATGCAGAAGGAAACGGCCGGCATCCTCATCGTGGGCGAGCGCATCGCCAGCGGGGCGGGTGAGCTGGCCACCGGCGCGGACCGGCTTCGCACGGGCATCGGACAGGCACGCACCGGCCTCACGCAGGCTCGCGCCGGCAACCAGCAACTGACCAGCGGCTCGCAGGCGCTCGACGAAGGCGTGGGCAAGTTGACCGATGGCATGTCGGCGCTTGGCGAAGGCATCCGCACGATGGCGTCCCGGCTGCCCGAAGACAGGCAACTGGACGAGTTCGCGCGTGGCGGCGATCAACTCGCACAGGGCGCGCAAAAACTGGTGTCCGGGCTGCAAGTCATCGAAGCCGCCCTGCCCGCGTCGATCACCCGCGTGGAAGGCAGCGCGTCGGGGCTCGCCGGCTCGGTCGAACCCCACGTCGAGGTCGTCGCGCCCGTGATGAACAACGGCGAGGCCTTCATTCCCAACATGGTGTCGGTGGCGCTCTGGATCGGCGCGGTGATGGCCGGCTTCCTGTTCAACCAACGGATCGTGCTGCACGTGCATGGTGACTTTCCGCGCCTGTCCAAAACGCTCGGCAAGATGGCCGTGCCGGTGATCGTGGTGCTGCTGCAGGTCTCGCTGGTGCTCGCGACGCTGCTGGGCGTGCTGCACGTGCGAACGCCCAACGTCCTGGAGCTCGGCGTCACCATGGCGCTGGCGTCGATCGTGTTCCTGGCGATGCTCGCGGCGATGCTGCACGTGTTCGGTGATTTCGGCCGCATCCTGACGGTGCTGCTGCTCACGCTGCAGTTGTCCGCGGGCGGTGGCGTGCTGCCGGTGGAACTGTCCGCGGGCTTCTTCCGTGCGGTGCACGCATGGCTGCCCTTCAGCTGGGTCGTGCAGGCCTTCCGTGCGGTGCTCTTCGGTGCGTTCGACGATGGCTGGGCCCATGCCTGCCTGATCGTGATGCTGTCCGGCGCGATCGCCATCGCCTTGATGGCGATATTCGGGCGCTGGGAAAAGGTCACGCACGAGGCCTACCGCCCGACGCTCAACGTTTGATACGCCCACCGCGCGCTCTTGTGGACGCCAGGCGATTGCGTTAGCTTCGCGCCATGATCAAGCACACCGTCTTTTTCAGGCTCAAGCATCCGCACGGCTCCGATGCGGAAGCGAGATTCATCGAGCTGGCGCACACGCTCACGCGCATTCCCGGCGTGAACGACTTCGAATGCGTTCGGCAGGTCGGCAAGAAGTGCGAGTTCGATTGGGGCCTGCTGATGGCCTTCGACGACCAGGGCGCCTACGACGCTTACAACAGCCATCCGGACCATCAGGCCTTCGTGGCCGAACACTGGATGTCGGAAGTCGAGGAATTCCTGGAGATCGACTACGTGCCGTATCGATAGCGTCGGCTATCGACGCGCAAGCAAGGCCAGCACCGCCGCCGCCGTGCGCGCCGCGGCGCCCCGATTCGACGACGAGAATGCCAACGCCGCCTGCACCATGCCTTCATGGCGCACCGGGTCGGCCGCCAGTGACAGCGCCGCGACAACGGCCTGCTCCATGTCCTCGGTGCGCAGCGCCGCGCCCGCGGCCACCGAGAGCTCTGCTGCCTCTGCAAAGTTGAAGGTCGAGGGCCCCATGATCACCGGGCATCCGCACGCAGCCGCCTCGATGAGGTTTTGCCCGCCCAGCGCCTCGAAGCTGCCACCGAGCAGGGCTGCATCGGCCAGCCCGTAGTACAGCGCCATCTCGCCCAGCGAATCGCCGAGCCAGATTTCAGCGTCATCGGTGGCGGCGGCGGCGGCGCTGCGGCGTGCCACGATGAATCCGCTGGCTTCGACCAGCGCGGCGACTTCGTCGAAACGCTGCGGATGACGCGGCACGATCATCCACTGCACGTCCTGCACCGGCATGCGCACCTTCTTGCCGGCCGTGGGCGAATAGCCGACCGGCGGCGCATTGCGAAAGCGCTTGAGCACGTCGAGAAACATTTGCTCCTCGCCATCGCGCGAGCTGGCAAACACGATCACCGGCTTGGGCAGCTTCTCGCGGAAGGTGGCGGCGCGTGCGAGTTGCAGCGAATCGGGCGTGGCGTCGAACTTGAGATTGCCGAACACGCCATCGACCTTGGCGCCGGCTGACACCAAACGATGCGCGTCCGCCTCGGTCTGCGCCCATACGGCCGCGAGCGATGCATAGGTCGGCCGCGCAATCCACGCCAGCCGTTTGGCGGATGCCAGGGACTTCTCGTTCAGCCGCGCATTGGCCAGCGCCAGCGGGATGCCGCGCTCGGCGCAGGCGGCGGTGAGCACGGGCCAGATCTCCGTTTCCATCAGCACGCCGACACGCGGCCTGAAGCGGTCGAGAAAGCGCTCCACGGCGGCGGGTGTGTCCCAAGGCTGCCACACCTGCAGGTCGTTCGGACCCAGCAGCTTGGCGCCCTCCTCGCGGCCTGTGGCCGTGCCATTGGTGAGCAGCAGTCGAATGCCGGGTTGCTGGCGCCGCAGCACTTCGATGAGGATGGCCGCCGCGCGCGCCTCGCCGAGCGAGACGGCGTGGATCCACACCCAGCCGTGCCCGGCCTTGGATTCTTCGTAATGGCCAAAGCGCTCCTCGACGGCCACGGCATAGCCGGGTTCGGCGACCGCGCGGCGGCGCAGCTTGCGTCGCAGCAGGGGCTGGAGCATCCAGGTGGCCGCGCCATACAGGCGCATCAACACGGCGCGCACGGAATTCAGTGCGCAGCTTCCGCGAGCGTCGCGTCGGGTTTGACCGATTTGAGCAGCGCCAGCATGTCGTGCTGGATGCGCTCGAGCGCGGACGGCGATTGCCCTTCGAAGCGCAGCACCAGCACCGGCGTGGTGTTCGACGCGCGGATGAGACCGAAACCGTCGGGCCAATCGACGCGCAGGCCGTCGATGGACAACACCTTGGCGGGCGCAGCGAAGTTGGCCGCCTTCATGAGCTTCTCGACGACGGCATGCGGCTCGCCTTCGGCGCACGCAACGTTCAGTTCGGGCGTGGAGAAGCTGGTGGGCAAGGCGTTGAGCACGGCGCTCGCGTTGGGGCTCTTGCTCAGGATCTCGAGCAGACGGCACCCCGCGTAGGTGCCGTCGTCAAAACCGTACCAGCGCTCCTTGAAAAAGATGTGGCCGCTCATCTCGCCGCCCAGAGGCGAGGAGATTTCCTTCATCTTTGCCTTGATGAGCGAATGGCCCGTCTTGTAGATCACGGGGACGCCGCCTGCCGCTTCGATGGCGGGCGCCAGGCGCTGCGAGCACTTCACGTCGTAGATGATGCTGCCGCCCGGCACGCGCGAGAGCACGTCCTGCGCGAACAACTGCATCTGGCGATCGGGGTAGATGTTCTGACCGTCCTTGGTCACGATGCCCAGCCGGTCGCCGTCGCCGTCGAAGGCCAGGCCCAGTTCAGCATCGCCGCTTTGCAGCGCGGCAATGAGGTCCTTGAGGTTCTCGGGCTTGCTGGGGTCCGGATGGTGGTTGGGAAACTCGCCATCGACTTCGCTGAACAATTCGGTGACTTCGCAACCGAGCGCGCGGAAGATGGCAGGCGCCGACGCACCCGCAATGCCGTTGCCCGAATCGACCACGATCTTCATCGGGCGCGCGAGCTTGATGTCGCCCACGATACGCTGGATGTACTCGGGCAGCACGTCGACCTTGCGCACGCTGCCGCCGGGCGCAATGGTCGCGCTGTCGGCTTCCATCACGCGGCGCAGGCCCTGGATCTCGTCGCCATAAATGGCGCGGCCGCCCAGCACCATCTTGAAGCCGTTGTAGTCCTTGGGATTGTGGCTGCCAGTGACCTGGATGCCGCTCGTGCACAAGGTATTGGCCGCGAAGTACAGCATCGGCGTCGTCGCGGCACCGATGTCAATGACCTCGACACCGGTGGCCACCAGTCCGCGGATGAGTGCTTCGCTGATCGCGGGGCCCGAGAGGCGCCCGTCGCGGCCCACGGCCACGCTCTTTTCGCCGGCCGCGCGTGCTGCACTTCCGAATGCCTTGCCGAGCGCTTCGGCCACCGTTGTGTCGAGTGTGCTCGGCACCACGCCACGAATGTCGTAGGCCTTGAAGATGGAAGCGCTGAACTGCATGGATGCCTTTGTTTCCAAGTCGAGAAAGGAAAGTCATTGTAGGCGGGGCTTGCGCATGCCACATGTCCGGAAATGGCTAGTTTTGCCTTGCACGAGGCCTATCATTGCCCCATGTCCCACGCCGCCCCTTCTGTCGCCGAGCTCGAAAGCGATGCCTGCTATCTTGCGATGAAAGCACATGACGCGCGTTTCGACGGGACGTTTTTCACGGCGGTCACGTCCACTGGCATCTATTGCCGGCCCGTGTGCCGCGTGAAAACACCGCGCCGAGAAAATTGCCGCTTCTTTCGACATGCAGCGCAGGCGGAGGCGGAAGGCTTTCGGCCCTGCCTGCGGTGCCGGCCCGAGTTGGCGCCCCGCGCGGCGAGCTGGTCCACCGAAGATGCCTCGCGCATCCTGGCCTTGCAGGCCGCGCGTCTCATCGACGAGCCTGACGCATGGCCCCAGGACGAGGAAGGCACCGCACCGGGTGCTGCGCGCATCGCCGAACGCCTGGGCGTGAGCGACCGGCACTTGCGCCGCATTTTCGAGCACCAGTTCGGCGTGTCGCCCCTGCAATACCTGCAGACGCGCCGCCTGCTGGCCGCCAAGCAGCTCATCGCCGACACGCGATTGCCCATGACACAAGTGGCACTTGCCAGTGGATTCGCGAGCGTGCGGCGATTCAACGCGGCTTTCGTGGAGCACTACGGGCTCAATCCCAGCGAATTGCGCCGTGCGGGCGAAGTGAAAGGCGCGGCGCGGGGCGGCCAGCCCATCGAAGTGCGCATCGGCTACCGGCCGCCCTACGATCACGCAGCGATGTTCGCCTTCTTTGCACGACGCGCCTTGCGTGGCGCGGAAGTCGTCATGGAAGACGGCACGCGCTACGCCCGCACCTTGCGCGTGGCGCACGGCGGCACGCATCACGCCGGATGGCTTTCGGTTCGCATCGACGACGCGCGCAAGCAGGCCCTGCTGCAAGTGAGCGAATCGTTGGCGGGCGTGCTGCCCATCGTCATCAGCCGCGTGCGCGCCATGCTCGACCTCGATGCCGAGCCGATGGCCATCAACACGGCCTTGCATGAAAGCTTTCCGGCTGGCGACGGCGTTCGCGTGCCCGGCACGGTGGACGGCTTCGAATTGGCGGTGCGTGCCGTGCTCGGCCAGCAGATCACCGTTGCGGCCGCGCGCACGATGGGCTGCAGGCTTGTCGAGGCATTTGGAGAGGCGATCGAAACGCCTTTCGAAGGCCTGGACCGCCTGTTTCCCACGCCTTCGGCGCTCGCAGCCGTCGATGGCGATGCGCTCGGACGCCTCGGCATCGTGCGCCAACGCCAGGCCGCCCTGCACGCCCTGTCGCGCGAAGTGGATACAGGCAGGCTGGTGCTGCATGGCGGGGCCGATGTGCCGTCGACGCTGGTCGCGCTGCAAGCCCTTCCCGGCATCGGCGACTGGACGGCGCAATACATCGCCATGCGCGCACTGCGCTGGCCCGACGCATTCCCCTCGGGCGACATCGCGCTGCAAAAGGCGCTGGGCGTGACGGGCGCACGCGCTGCCGCGCAGGCTTCGCAAGCGTGGCGGCCGTGGCGTAGCTACGCGGTGCTGCGGGCCTGGCATTCGCCGACGCCGCCCGCCCATCCGACAAGCCCCGGCGCCGTTGCGACGGCTGCCCTGTCCTGACGCGAGACTCTCATCATGAAATTCAAGTCTTCTTCCATCTACACGACGCAAGTCGACACCTCGCTGGGCGGTGTGACCCTCGCGGCAACGGACCTGGGCCTGGCAGGCGTGTGGTTCGATGCGCAGCGGCACTTTCCCGACACGACCGGCTGGATTGGCGCGCCTGACCATCCTGTGCTGCGCGAAGCTGCATCGCAATTGCAGGCCTACTTCGCCGGCGAGCGCGATGGCTTCGACATGCCGCTGGACTTGTCGCACGGCACGCAGTTCCAGCAAGCGGTGTGGAACGCCCTGCTGCGCATCCCGCATGGCAACACGACCAGCTATGGCCAACTGAGTGCGCTGGTGGGCAACCCCGCCGCGGTGCGCGCCGTGGGCGCGGCTGTCGGACGCAACCCGATCAGCGTCGTCGTGCCCTGCCACCGCGTGCTCGGCGCCGATGGGTCGCTCACCGGCTATGCAGGCGGGATCGAGCGAAAAGCGCGCCTGCTGCAACTGGAGCGCGCTTCGTGAGCGAAGGCGAGTGCGTGGCCGAAGCCGCAACGGTCCCTGCGGCGGCCGTGGCACCGCCTGCGCCGGCCAAGGCGCGCAGCTGGCTACCGGACCTGCTGTTGCTGGGCGCGCTGTGGGGTGCGTCGTTTCTGTTCATGCGCATCGGCGCCGCGGAGTTCGGTGCGGTGCCCACCGCTGGCGTGCGCGTGGGCATCGCCATGGTGGCGCTGATTCCCATCATGCTCGTGCGCGGCCAAGGGCCTGACCTGGCAAGGCACTGGAAGGCCACGCTCACCGTCGGCTTCTTCAACTCCGGACTTCCCTTTGCATTGTTCGCCTTTGCGCTGCTCACCATCAACAGCGGACTGGCCGCCGTGCTGAACGCCACGGTGCCCATGTTCGGCGCACTGGTCGCATGGGCGTGGTTTCGCGAACGGCCTGATGGGTCGCGCCTGGTGGGGCTTGCGCTCGGTTTCGTGGGTGTCGCGCTGCTGGCGGGTCACAGTGCCGGCTTCAAGACCGGTGTCGACGGGCACTCGCCCCTATGGGCGGTGCTGGCTTGCCTCGGCGCTTGCCTGAGCTACGGCCTCTCCGCGAGTGCCACGCGCCGCTATCTCACGGGCGTGCCCACGCTGGCCACGGCCACGGGCAGCCAGATCGGCGCTTCACTCGCGCTGGCCTTGCCCAGCATCTGGCTGTGGCCGGCGCAGCCGCCGAGCCTGCGTGCATGGCTGGCGCTGCTATTCGTCGGCATCATGTGCACGGCGCTGGCGTACATCCTGTTCTTCCGCCTGATCGCGACTGCGGGGCCCGCGCGCGCTCTTACCGTGACCTTCATCGTGCCGGTGTTTGCCGTGATGTATGGCGCACTCTTCCTCGATGAGGAAATCACGCAGTGGATGCTGATGTGCGCGTTCATCATCGTGTGCGGCGTGGCGCTTGCCACGGGGCTCGTCAAGCTGGGGCGCAAGCGCCCGGCGGCGTCCCTCAAATGATGCTGGCGACCACGTTGATCGACAGGGCCAGCACGAGCATGTTGAACGCAAAAGAGAGCACCCCATGCACGAGCGTGATGCGCCGCATCTCGCGCGAGCACACGGACACGTCGGACACCTGCGACGTCATTCCCACCACGAAGGAGTAATAGAGAAAGTCGAAGTAGTCCGGGTCCTGATGGCCCGGAAAAGTCAGCTCCTGCTCGTCGCCGACGTTGTTCAACTCTTCCTGGTAATAGCGATGGGCGTAGTGAAAGGCGTAGATCGTGTGGATCGTGAGCCATGAACTCGCCAGCGAGACAAGTCCCAGCGCGATGTGCAGGGCACGCGCCGCGCCGCCCATCGACTTGACCTGCTGCAGCAGCATGCCGATCACGGTGACGCTCACGGCAATGACCACCAGCATGGAGACGAGGATCAGCAGGCTGGGCTGGTCCAGCGATTGCGCACGCCGCCGGGTGTCGTCCGCCTTGAAGGTCACGGCAAGCCACCACGCCAGGCCCAAGTAGACCGAGGCGCCGATGCACCAGCCGATCAGGCCGCGCGCGAGCAGGTCCACCGGCCAGGGGGCGAAGCCCGCCGCGATACCGATGACGGCCGCATAGCCAATGCGTTGCAGACCCGTGGTGGTCGAAAGATGTCGGCTCATGGGGTGGACTCTAGCGTGATGCTCCCCACGATGTGTTCGAATGCTGCATCCGCGCCGACGACAGGTGCGGGCTGCACCATCGAGCACCATGCGAACGTTGAATCAACTGCTGCGGGACTGTGGCGCCGGGCCGTTTGTACTGGCGCTCGGGGCCCTGCTCGCACCGGCGGCGATGGCCGCCAGCGTGCCGGACACCATCGAGCAGCGCGCGGCCGCATGCATTGCATGCCATGGCCGCGAAGGCTCCAGCACCAACGCGGGCTATTACCCCCGCCTCTCGGGCAAACCGGCGGGCTACCTCTTCAATCAGCTGGTGAGTTTCAGGGACGGCCGCCGCTTCAACGCCGACATGTCGTACATGGTGCGCCACCTCTCCGACGCCTACCTGCGCGAGATGGCCGAGTACTTTGCCGGCCTCGACCTGCCCTACGCACCCGTGTCCGCCGGCTCGGACGCCAGCGAAGAAGCATTGCAGCGCGGCAAGCGGCTGGCACGTGAAGGCGACGCGTCGCGCGACATTCCCGCCTGCGCGGCGTGCCACGGCAGCGCGCTCACCGGCGTGCAACCCGCGATTCCGGGCCTGCTGGGATTGCCGCGCCTCTATATTGCGTCGCAGCTGGGTTCGTGGCTGACGAATGACCGGCACGCGCTGGCGCCCGACTGCATGGCCGACGTGGGCCGCAAGCTCACCACGGCCGACATCAATGCGGTGGCCAGTTGGCTGGCCACGCAGCCCATGCCCCCGAATCCGAAGCCTGCCGCATCGTTGCCTGCGCCCCTGCCGCTGGCCTGCAGCGCGATGCCGAAGTAGCAAGGACGAACATGCTGCGCCGCATCGTTTTTCTGTTGATCGGGCTGCTGATCTTGGTCGTGCTCGCCGGCGTGGTTCTTGTGGGCCTGAACCTTCGCGGCGAAGACAAGTTGCCGCCCACCGCGACGGAGTTCAACCCGACCCCGGCGCAAATCGAACGCGGACGCTACCTCGCGCTGGCGGGCAATTGCGCGGGCTGCCACACGACGCGCGGCGGCAAACCCTATGCGGGTGGGCTGGGCATCAGCACGCCCTTCGGCACGATCTACTCCAGCAACCTCACGCCCGACGAAAAGAACGGCATCGGCGGCTGGAGCGTCGACTACTTCTGGCGCGCCATGCACAACGGCCGGTCCCGGGACGGCCACCTGCTCTACCCCGCCTTTCCGTACCCCAACTTCACCAAGGTGACGCGCGAGGACTCCGACGCCATCTACGCCTGGCTGCGCACATTGCCGAGCGACCCACGCCAGAACACACCCCATGCGCTGCGCTTTCCGTACAACACGCAACTGGCGCTGGCGGTCTGGCGCGCGTTGTCGTTCACGCCCGGTGCGTTCGAACCCGATGCTGGCCAAACGGCCGAGTGGAATCGCGGGGCCTACCTGGCGGGCGGATTGGGGCATTGCATTGCCTGTCACGGCGCACGCAATTCACTGGGCGCCACCGAGGAAACGCGCGGGCTCTCCGGCGGCCTGATTCCGATGGAGAACTGGTATGCACCTTCCCTCACCTCGCCGCGGGAGGCAGGCGTCGCCGACTGGCAAGTGGCGGACATCGTCGCCTTGCTGAAAACAGGCAGGTCGGTGCGCGGCTCGGTGATGGGGCCGATGGCCGACGTGGTGTTCGACAGCACGCAACACCTGAACGAAAGCGACCTGGCCGCGATCGCCGCTTACCTCAAGCATCTTCCGGAAACCACGGCGCAGGCCGCAGTGCCCGCGCAATCCATGCGGCGCGACAGCGTGACGATGGCGCGCGGTGCGTCGATCTTTGCCCAGCGCTGCGCCTATTGCCACGGCGACTCGGGTGAAGGTGCGCCCGGCGCCTATCCGCCGCTCGCAGGCAACCGCGCGGTGAACATGAATTCGCCCGCCAACCTGATCCAGGTCGTGCGCCACGGCGGCTTTCTTCCGGCGACCGCCGGCAATCCGCGGCCCTACGGCATGCCTCCCTTCGGCAACGTGCTGGACGACCAGGACATCGCCGCCGTGCTCACCTACGTTCGCGGATCCTGGGGCAACAACGCAGCGCCGGTCAGTGCCAGCGACACATTGCGCCGTTAGATCACCGATCAGATCAGTAGGCGCCAGGCGGCGGTGTCGCACCAATGCGGCGATAGCGCGACGCAGCGAGCAGATGGCCGATGGGCGACTTGATCGTGTCGCGCGCCGTCGATTCGCCCGGGTAGCTCGGACTCACGCCAAGGCGGCGCAGCACACGGTTGAATTGATGCACGCGGGCCGTGCGGCGCGTCACTTCGGTATAGAAATTCACGCCGAGCGACACCGAGATGCCATCGCCCGGCTTCACCCAACCCGTATTCGTCTCCGTCATGTGCGGCGAGGTGCTCGGCCAGTACACGCCATCGCCCGGCTGCACGTCGAACTGCTGGCCGCGCGCGCGGAACTCTTCCTTGAATGAGACACCCTCCTGCCCGCCGCCCGCAATGAAATCTTCAACCGCCCGTGCGGGTACGACCGTGCGATCCGTGTTCTCCCACACGTTCATCGTCTTGCGCCCGTGCAACTGGAGCCAGAAATTGTTCTCGCGATCGATGTGGAAAGGCGTCACCGACGGCGGCGCCGAAATGAAGATGAATCCAGTCACCAGGAAGATGCCAGGCTGCTCGCGCTCGATGAGCGGGCGCAGGCCATCCACGATGCTGCCAAGCAGCGCCTTGTAGGTGGGATCGGTCTGCACGTTGTAGAGCGCCAGCCACGAGCCCGGCTCTTCCATGCGCCTGAAGGTTTCCTCGATGGACAAGCCCTTCGGATGCGTCGGGTCGTGCGAAAAGGCCGAGCCTTGCGTCGTGCCCGGTCGCAGGAAACGGCATTGACCAGTCGGCATCAGCGACTTGGCGAGCGATTCGAGCGCCGGCAACTGAAACAGGGGATGTTCGTTGAAGTCATGCTTCAACTTGCTGATGCGACGCGTCGAGAAGCTGGCCGGATTGGCTGGCAAGACTTGATGCGGACGGGAGAGGTGTTCCGTTTCAGACTTCATGTGACCCTCTGATACCAATCGCAATAGATTGTGACCGGCGAAAGTAACACAAAGGCTCTAAATATCAACCCCTCCAAAAGGCAGAGGCGCCCACGAAGCTGGCCCGGAAATGAAAAAAGCCACCCGAAGGTGGCTTTTTTTGAACTGGGGAAACCCCAAATTCTGGCGGAGTGGACGGGACTCGAACCCGCGACCCCCGGCGTGACAGGCCGGTATTCTAACCAACTGAACTACCACTCCTGGTAGACAACGTTTTACTCTGTTGAACAGAGCCAAGTGTTGCCACTTGTGCCGCAATGACCGAAGTCAAATTTGGCGACCCTACGGGGATTCGAACCCCGGTAGCCACCGTGAAAGGGTGGTGTCCTAGGCCTCTAGACGATAGGGTCAAAACCTTGGACGCGCTGCGATCAGCGCACTAACCTACTCGACGCCCATTTGGTGGAGGTAAGCGGGATCGAACCGCTGACCTCTTGCATGCCATGCAAGCGCTCTCCCAGCTGAGCTATACCCCCTGTGGGTGTCGAGCCTCAAATTATAGCCTGAAAATTACGCTCTTCTCAACCTCTGCAAAACTTTCTCGCGAGAAAAAATTGCGAGCACTGCGTCGAGCGAAGGCGTCTGGGGAGTCCCCATCACCAACACGCGCACTGGCATGGCCAGGACGGGCATTTTCAGACCGTGTGCAGCGAGGACTTGCTTGATTGCTGCTGCAATCGATTGCTTGTCCCACGCGACAGACTCTAGTGTATCCGCAAGTGACGCGATTGCTGGACGAACGTCATCAAAAATGTACTGATTTCGATCGGCTTCGGTGGGTGTCACGTCTTCATAGAAAGCAGCAGCCCAGTTGCAAAGGGCAACTGTTGAGTCACAGCGGTCTTTGAACAAAGCACAGATCGCCGGCAGGCGCTCATCCGCTTCGATGCCACGCTTCTTCAGCTGCTCTGCAACGAGGGGCGCCAGCGCTTCGTCGGGCATTGCCTTGAGATGTTGCGCATTGACCCAGCGCAGCTTGGCTTCATCGAATTGCGCCGCGCTGCGACCGAGGTGGTCGAGGTTGAACCACTCGAGAAACTGGGCTCGCGAGAAGATCTCGTCGTCGCCGTGGCTCCAGCCCAGGCGCGCAAGGTAGTTGACCATCGCATCGGGCAGGAAGCCCTCGTCGCGGAACTGCGTGACGGGCTTGGCGCCGTTGCGCTTGCTCATCTTTTCGCCCTGCTCGTTCAGCACGGTGGGCAGGTGCGCGTACACCGGCGGCTCCTTGCCGAGCGCACGAAAGATGTTGATCTGGCGCGGCGTGTTGTTGACGTGGTCATCGCCACGAATGACGTGCGTGATGGCCATGTCGACGTCATCGACCACGACGCAGAAGTTGTAGGTCGGTGTGCCGTCGGGACGCGCGATCACGAGGTCGTCGAGTTCGTCGTTGCTGATCTCGATGCGGCCTTTGACCTTGTCGTCCCACGCGACGATGCCGTCTTGCGGATTGCGGAAACGCAGCACCGGCTTGACGCCTTCGGGCACGGGCGGCAACACCTTGCCGGGCTCGGGGCGCCAGGTGCCGTCGTAGCGCGGCTTTTCCTTGGCGGCCATCTGCTTTTCGCGCAGTGCGTCGAGTTCGGCCACGCTCATGTAGCAGGGATAGACCAGGCCGTCCTGCTGCATCTGCGCAAGGACTTCCTTGTAGCGGTCCATGCGCTGCATTTGATAGAACGGACCTTCGTCGTGGTCGAGGCCGAGCCAGCTCATGCCTTCGAGGATGACGTCGACGGCTGCCTGCGTTGAACGCTCGACGTCGGTGTCTTCGATGCGAAGGATGAAGTCGCCGCCCGTGGAGCGCGCAAACGCCCACGGATAGAGCGCCGAGCGGATGTTGCCCAGATGAATGAAGCCGGTAGGCGAAGGCGCGAAGCGCGTGCGTGTTTTTTGCGTCATGCGAGTGTCGAGAGGCCGCGTGACAGATCGGCCTGGATGTCTTCAAAGTAGTCGAGTCCCACCGCGAGGCGCACGAGGCCCTGGCCGATGCCGGCAGCCTGCCGCTGCGCTTCGGTGAGGCGTCCGTGCGAGGTCGTCGCGGGGTGCGAAATGATGGTCTTGGTGTCGCCCAGGTTGGTGGCGATGCTCACGACGCGCGTGCTGTCGATGACGTGGAATGCGTTGGCGCGCGCGCTGTCAGGGTCGTCGCCGCGCACGTCGAAGGACAGCACCGCACCGCCCTGCCCCGACTGCTGGCGCATCGCGAGTTCATGCTGCGGATGCGATTCGAGGCCGGGGTAGTACACGCGCGAAACCTGCGGCTGCTTT
Organism: Variovorax brevis; assembly: GCF_030317105.1. GTDB lineage: Bacteria > Pseudomonadota > Gammaproteobacteria > Burkholderiales > Burkholderiaceae_C > Variovorax > Variovorax brevis. Next base: position 485,771 of record NZ_JASZYG010000002.1, on the reverse strand, counting down.
TCGAGCCAGCGCGCCACCTTGAGGGCGTTCTCCGACTGCGCATCCACGCGCAGGCTCAGCGTTTCCATGCCCTTGAGCACGACCCACGCGTTGAACGGCGCGAGCACCATGCCAGCCGTGCGCACGATGGGGCCGAACACATCGACGATGAGTCTGGACGGGCCGCAAATGGCGCCCGCCATCACGCGTCCCTGGCCGTCGAGAAACTTCGTTCCCGAATGAATGATCAGGTCGGCACCCAACTCGGCTGGGCGCTGCAGCGCAGGCGAACAGAAGCAGTTGTCCACGGCCAGCAACGCGCCGCCGCCGTGCGCAAGATCGGCCAGCGCGCGGATGTCGCAGACGTCGGTGAGCGGATTGGTCGGCGTTTCGGCAAACAGCAGCTTCGTCGTCGGGCGCATCGCCTCGCGCCATTCGGCCACGTCGGTCTGCGAGACGAAGCTCGTCTCGACGCCGAACTTCGAGAACTCCTTGGCGAACAGGTTGATGGTCGAGCCGAACATCGAGCGCGAGCAGATGACATGGTCACCCGACTTCAGCAGGCCCATGCACATCATGAGGATCGCGCCCATGCCGCTGGAGGCGCCGATGGCAGCCTCGGTGCCTTCGAGGGCGGCAAGGCGGCGCTCGAAGCTGGTGACCGTCGGGTTGGAGGTGCGCGCGTAGGTGTAGCCATCTTCGGTGCCGGCAAAGCGGCGCGCGGAAGTCGCGGCGTCGGTCTGCACGAAACCGGTGGTGAGGAAGAGCGCTTCGGAGTTTTCGCCGTACTGGCTACGGTCGAGCGCGGTGCGCACCGCGAGCGTGTCGCGGTGCAGGCCGGGCGGCAAGGATCGATCGGTCACGTCAGCTTTCCACGGGGTTGGGCAAGGCGAGGCGGGACGAATCCTCCTCGGTTTCTTCGATGCGCGGACGGTTGCCGTTCATGCGCGAGATCGCCTCGGTGTCGATGTCGCCCGTGACGTACACGCCGTCGAAGCAGGAGGCATCGAAGCCATCGAGTTTCGGGCGCGCATATTCGGCCGTCGCGGACGATGCCTTCATGACGGCGCGCTTCATGGCGTCGACGTCCTGGTAGATCAGCGCATCGCAGCCGATGAGCTCGCGAATCTCGTCGATGGTGCGGTCGTGCGCCACCAGTTCGTCCTTGGTCGGCATGTCGATGCCGTACACGTTGGGGTAGCGCACCGGCGGCGCGGCGCTGGCGAGGTACACCTTGCGGGCACCGGCCTCGCGCGCCATCTGCACGATCTCGCGGCTGGTCGTGCCGCGCACGATCGAGTCGTCCACCAGCAGCACGTTGCGGCCCTTGAACTCGCTCGCGATCACGTTCAGCTTCTGGCGCACCGACTTCTTGCGAACGCCCTGCCCCGGCATGATGAAGGTGCGACCCACATAGCGGTTCTTGACGAAGCCTTCCCGGTACGGAACGCCCAGCAGGTGAGCCAGTTGCGTCGCGCTCGGCCGGCTCGATTCGGGGATCGGGATGATCACGTCGATCTCGCTCGGCGGCACCGTCGACACCACGCGCTTGGCCAGCGTTTCGCCAAGGTTCAATCGCGCCTGGTACACCGAGATGCCGTCCATCGTCGAGTCGGGACGGGCGAGGTACACGAACTCGAAGATGCAGGGGTTGAGCGTCGGCGCGTCGGCGCATTGCTGCGTGTGCACTTGGCCCTTCAGGTCGATGAAGACCGCTTCACCCGGTGCGATGTTTCGCTCGAACACGAAACCCGAGCCTTCCAGCGCCACAGACTCGCTCGCCACCATGATGGTGCCATCGGCATTGCGCCCCAGGCACAGCGGACGAATGCCGTACGGGTCGCGGAACGCCAGCAATCCGTGGCCGGCGATGAGCGAGACGACGGCGTACGAACCGCGCAGCCGCTTGTGCATGTTGCGCACCGATTCGAACACCTCGTGCGAACTCAGTTGCACACCGCGCGTGGAGCGCTCCAGTTCATGCGCCAGCACGTTGAGCAGCACTTCCGAATCGCTCTCGGTGTTGGTATGGCGGTGGTCGGTCGAAAACAGCTCCGCCCGCAGCGCATGCGCGTTGGTCAGGTTGCCGTTGTGCACCAGCACGAGGCCGAAGGGCGCGTTCACGTAGAAGGGCTGTGCCTCTTCCTCGCTGTAGGCGTTGCCGGCCGTGGGGTAGCGGACCTGCCCCAAGCCGATGCTGCCGGGCAGCGCACGCATGTTGCGCGTGCGAAACACGTCTCGCACCATGCCTTTGGCCTTGTGCATGAAGAACTTGCGCTCGAGCAAGGTCACGATGCCGGCGGCATCCTGACCGCGGTGCTGCAGGAGCAGCATCGCGTCATAAAGCAATTGGTTCACAGGGGCGTTGCTGACAACGCCGACGATTCCACACATGAAGAGATCCTCTCAGGGCAGGAAGCTTGCCAGTTTCTCGGGCAATACAGGTTTCAGGTTCTTCAAGGCCGTGTCCAGAACAGTGGCGCTATAAGCCTCGCGCCACCAGATGCGGTCGCTGAGCGAGAACAGGTGGATGACCACCGCCACCACCAGCACCGCCAGCGCGCCGCGCGCCAGACCGAACACCGCACCGAGCACGCGATCCACCGGGCGCAAACCGACCACGGTGACCAGCTTGCGCACCAGCGACGCGACGAGCCCGATGCCAAACGCCACCAATACAAAAATCAGCACAAAAGCCACGGCATAGCGCCATATGGCGTCGGATTCACCAAAAGGCAACCACGCCGCCAAATCCTGCGCAAACAACTGGGCGCAAACAAAGGCCGCCACCCAGCCCGCCAGCGAAATCACCTCGAACAACAGTCCGCGCCACAGGCCGACCAGCATCGACAACCCGAGCACGATGACGACAAACCAGTCCAGCGGCGCCACGAATGCAGTCGTCCGCTACAGCGAAATCACGGCCGCCGGCAGCGCCAAATCCTTGATCTTGCCTGCCGCCTTGTCTGCATCGGCGCGCGATGCGAAGGGGCCGACGCGCACACGGGTGCGCTCGCCGTCGGCCGTCTTCGCCACGTTGGTATAGGTCTTCAGGCCGGCTTTTTCCAGCTTCTGGCGCACTTCGCGGGCCTTGGCCGCATCGGCGAAGGCGCCCACCTGGACGATGAAGCGGCCCGCATCGTCGGCAGTCGCAGCGGCTGCGGGCTTGGCTGCAACCTGTGACGCACTGCCTTCCAGCAAGGCGCGCGCACGGGCGCCGTCGTCGTTGGCCGGCGGCTTGGGCGCAGCGGGCTTGACTTCCACCTTGGGCTCCGGCTTCGGCTCGGGTTTTGCTTCGGGCTTGTGTTCTGGCTTGGCCTCGGCCTTGACCTCAGGCTTGGGCTCCGGCCTGGGTTCGGGCTTCGGCGCCTCGACCCTGGCCTCAGGCTTGGGCGCGGACTGCGGCTTGGCGGGTGTCACCACTTCAGAGCCATCGGCGTTCTCGGTGATGATGCCGTCGGAGCCCGACGTGGAGGCTTGGGCCATCCGCTTGTCGGGGTCGACCTTGGGCGCCGCGCTGGGCGCGGGCGTTGCGGGAATGCCCAGCGGCTTGGCCTTGGCGCGGTCCGGAATCTCGATGGGAATATCAGACGCCACAGGACGTGGCTGGGTGTCGAACAGCAGCGGGAAACCGATCACGCCCAGCAACACCAGCACAGCCGCGCCGAGGAGGCGGTGGCGGGCGCGGCGGCGCATGGCTTCCACGCTTTCCGCTGGCGGGGCAGACGCAGGCACATTGCGTCCTTCGTTGCCCGGTTGGCCATTGGTACGGAACTTGAAAAACGCCATGAACTTCGATCCTGAGGGTGCAGCGTGATGTGAAAGCGGAGCCGGAAATCAGGCCGATCAGGCATCTGGCAGCAGGTGTCTGGCTTGCAGACGGGGCGTTCCGTGCTCGAGCACGCCACCCACCGTGAAGAACGATCCGAAGACAATGATTCTATCAGTGGCCTCTGCGCGATCGATCGCGGCTTGAAGGGCCTCCATCGGCGAGGCGTGCGTACTTTCCGCTACGTCCGACCGCGTGTTTTGCGCCTTCCACTGCGCCGCCAGGTCGATGGCATGCGCGGCCCGCGGCGTGGGCAGATCGGTGAAGTACCAGCGGTCGATCAGCGGCGAGATGCGCGCAAAGATGGGTGCCAGGTCCTTGTCCGCCATGACGCCGAACACCGCGTGCGTGGTCGGAAAGAAGCCCATCGCGTCCAGGTTCTCGGCCAGCGCCGCGACGGCGTGTGCGTTGTGCGCCACATCCAGCACCAGCGTGGGTTGGCCCGGCACGATCTGGAAGCGGCCCGGCAATTCGACCATCGCCAGGCCCACGCGAATGGCCTGCGCCGTCACCGGCAGGCGCTGGCGCAGCGACTCCAGCGCGGCCAGCACGCCCGCAGCGTTGATGAGCTGGTTGGCGCCACGCAACGAGGGGTAGGCCAGGCCGCTGTAGCGCCGGCCGCGGCCGCTCCAGCCCCATTGCTGCTTGTCGCCCGCGACGTTGAAGTCGTGGCCGAATCGCCAGAGATCGGCGCCAATCTCGCGTGCGCGTTCCAACACGCTTGCCGGCGGCATGGGGTCGCTCACGATGGCCGGCTTGCCGCCGCGCAGGATGCCCGCCTTCTCGAAGCCGATGCTCTCCCGATCGGGCCCCAGGAAATCCATGTGGTCCAGGTCGATGCTGGTGATGACGGCGCAGTCCGGGTCGATGATGTTGACGGCATCCAGCCGGCCGCCGAGCCCGACCTCGAGGATCGCGGCGTCCACGCCCTCCGAAGCCATGCACCGCAAGATCGCCAGCGTGGTGAACTCGAAGTAGGTGAGCGACACCTCACTGCGCGCCGCCTCCACCGCCTGGAAGTGCGGCACGAGCTTGTCGCCCTCCACCATCTGCCCCGACAGGCGCAGGCGCTCCTCGAAGTGCACCAGGTGCGGCGAGGTGTACACGCCCGTGCGATAGCCGGCATTCAGCAGGATCGATTCCAGCATGGCGCAGGTCGAACCCTTGCCGTTGGTGCCCGCCACGGTGATGACGGGGCAAGTGAAAGCGAGCCCGAGGCGCTGCGCAACGACGCGCACGCGGTCCAGCCCGAGCTCGATGTTCTTGGAGTGCAGTTGCTCGGCGTGTGCGAGCCAGTCGGCAAGGGTATTCATGGAGGCCAGAATTGTCGCCGACCCGACGCGGCGGCATGATTGGCCCCATGACCAAAGTTTTCGGCATCCCCAATTGCGACACCGTCAAGCGCGCCCGCGCATGGCTCGACGAACATGGCGTCGCCTACACCTTTCACGACTTCAAGAAGCAAGGCGTCCCCGAGGCGCAACTCGACCGCTGGCTGCGTTCACCCGGATGGGAGTCGCTGGTCAACCGCCGCGGCACCACATGGCGACGGCTGGACGACGAAACGCGCGCGGCCGTCGTCGATTCGGCCTCGGCGCGCCAGGCGCTGCTGGCCAACCCGAGCCTGATCAAGCGGCCGGTCGTCGAATGGTCCGCTGGCGCCGACGCCACGGTCGGATTTGACGCTGACGAATGGCAAGGCCGCGTAAAGGGCTGAACCTCGGCCACGAAACTGCGTCAAATCGGCCATGAGGCGGGCCAGTCCTGCGGACCTGACGTGAGGAAATTCATATGAAAACAGCATTGCGCGCCCTTCTGGGCACATCACTCCTGGCGGCGCTGGCCGCTGCCAATCCGGCGTTTGCCCAGCTGGAACAGGGACGGGTGATCTCCAGCACCCCCATCCGCACCCCCGACGGCGTCGCGGGTTACTCGGTGACTTACGAATACGCCGGCCGCCAGTACACGACCCGCACCGATTCGCCGCCCGGCAAGAGCATTCCGCTGCAGGTGACGCCCATGGGCGTGGCCACCTCGTCGCCGGGGCAAGACGCGCAGCAGTACGCTGACGACGCTGGCGACCAGCAGCAAGCCCCGATGGCCGACAACGGTGACGCGCCATGGCGCACCGCGGTTCCGGAGCCCGGCGTCGTGGTGTCCGGCACCGGTGCGCCTGCGGTCTATCCGGGCGCCGCATACCCCTACCCCGCCCCGGCGTATGGCTACCCGGCGCCGGTGTACGCACCCGCGCCGGTCTACGGCTATGGCTACGGGTACGGCTACCCCTATGCCTATCCCCCGATCGGTGTTTCGCTGAACCTGGGCTACTCGCGCGGCTGGGGCGGTGGCTACTACCGCCGCGGCTGGCGCTGATCCCGGCCAGTCCGCGCGCCTAAAATCGCCTTTGAAAGGCGATATGACGACATGACCACCAACACCTCCGCATCCATGAGCAACGTGAGCGTTGCCACCAAGGCCAACGTCTACTTCGACGGCAAGTGCGTGAGCCACAGCCTGACACTGCCGGACGGCACCAAGAAGTCCGTCGGCGTCGTGCTGCCCTCGACCCTGACCTTCAACACCGGCGCGCCGGAAGTCATGGAAGGCACGGGCGGCAGCTGCGAATACCTGCTGGCGGGCAGCAAGGAATGGGTGCGTTCCGGCGCGGGCGAAAAGTTCAGCGTGCCGGGCGACTCCAGCTTCCAGATCCGCGTGACGGGCGAGCCCTACAGCTACATCTGCCACTTCGGCTGAACCGGCAACACATTCCAAAAAAATCGCCACCCCCGGGTGGCTTTTTCTTGCCCGTTCAGTCGCCACCGCCTCCGCAGCCACCACCGCATCCACTGCCGCCGTCACCACCGCCGTCGCCGCCGCCAGATGAGGACTCGCTCCCGCCAAAGCCGCCCGCATCGCCAGACCCGGAATCCGAGTCGCTGAAGCTGGTGCCGCAGTAGGCATCGGAACCGCTGGCGCGGTCGATGGCGCGGCAGTCCGGCGTGTACTTGAAGCCGCCCTCGACGTCGAACTTGGCGTCGAGCGCAAACAGCAATGGCAGGCGCGCCGGCTTGCGCGGATCAATGCTTTCTTCCTTGCAGGCCCAATACCACGTGCGGCGCAGACCATCGTTGCGCCGGGCATCGCGGCCCAGCACCTCCGCCGGCGTGTGGTGCAGCATTCCACCGAAGGCGGCCGCGCACCAGCTCTGGTAGCCCTGCGTGTGCAGGATGTAGGCGTGCCAGGCCTCGTCGACCAGTTTCGACGGCATGGCTACGAACTTGCGACCCGAACGCAGGTGCGCCAGGAAGAATTGGCGCAGGCCATGCAGCACCAGGTCGGTGTCGCGGGGACGCAATTGCGGATACGCGGCGACGAGCTTGCCGGCCAGAAAGGGCGGAAACCTGGCCTCGCGGATGAAGCGCCGGCGCAGGCTGCCTTCCAGTGCCTTGAGCGCGCCCGAAAGCAGCACCGAGAACACAACGACAAGCCAGAACGCAAAACTCGTTCGCCACAAGGCAAATGCCGCAATGCCCGGCAGCCACAGCCCTCGGCGCGCCCACACGAGCAGGTTGATGCGGCGGCGAAAGTTGAGTTCGGGCAGCAACATCCGGTGCGCTACACCACCACCGGCTCGGGCTCCAGCCGGATGCCGAACCGCTCATAGACGCTGGTCTGGATCGCCTTGGCAAGCGTCATGACCTCGCCACCGGTCACGGGGTTCTTCGAGCCGCCCCGGTTGACCAGCACGAGCGCCTGCTTTTCATAGACGCCCGCATTGCCGACGGACTTGCCTTTCCAGCCGCAGGCGTCGATGAGCCAACCGGCCGCCAGCTTGATGCTGCCGTCGTGCATCGGGTAGTGAACGATCCTGGGTTCGCGCGCAATGATGTCGGCGCATTGCTCGGCCGTGACGGTCGGGTTCTTGAAGAAGCTGCCTGCGTTGCCCAGCACGCGCCAGTCGGGCAGTTTGGCGCGGCGGATCGCGCAGATCCAGTCGAAGATTTCCATGGCGCTGGGCGCAGCGTTGCCGGTCTCGGCCATCTTGCGTTCGAGGTCGAGGTAGCCCAGCACCGGCTTCCAGGGCTTGGGCAGCCGAAAGCGCACCTTGGTGATGATCGACCGGCCCGCGAGCCCGAAATCATTGGCGCCGTCGCCGACGTGCTTGAACACCGAATCGCGGTAGCCGAACGCGCACTGCGCGGCGTTCAGCGTGAACGTCTTGCCGGTGTGCAGGTCGATGCCGTCCAGCGACTCGAAACGGTCTTGCAGTTCGACACCGTAGGCGCCGATGTTTTGCACGGGCGATCCGCCGACGGTGCCGGGAATCAGCGCAAGATTTTCAAGGCCCGGGTAGCCCTGCTCCAGCATCCACTGCACCGTGTCGTGCCAGACCTCGCCGGCACCGACTTCGACGATCCACGCGCGGGGGCCGTTCTCCACCAGTTCGCGCCCCTTGATTTCCACTTTGAGAACCAAAGACTTCACATCCCCGGTGAGCACGATGTTGCTGCCGCCGCCCAGCACGAATTTAGGCGCGCCGCGCCACTGTGCATCGGCCAGCACCTGCAACACGTCGGCCGTATTGCACACGCGCACCAGATTTTGCGCACGGGCCACGATGCCGAAGCTGTTGTACGGTTGCAGCGGGACGTTTTGTTCCACGATCATGGGAGAATTGTCGCATTCACTCACAAATGCTCCGCGTCAGGAGATCTCATGCCTTCCTTTGATACCGTCTGCGAACCCAACCTGCCTGAAGTGAAAAACGCCGTGGAGAACACGGCCAAGGAAATCGCAACGCGCTTTGACTTCAAGGGAACTGCGGCGGCCGTCGAACTGAAGGACAAGGAGATCACCCTCACCGGGGACGCGGAATTCCAGCTGGTGCAGGTGGAAGACATCTTGCGCAGCAAACTCACCAAGCGCAACGTCGACGTGCGTTTTCTTGACAAGGGCGCCGTGCAGAAAATCGGCGGCGACAAGGTCAAGCAGGTCATCAAGGTCAAGAGCGGCATCGAGTCGGAGCAGGCCAAGAAGATCACCCGCATCATCAAGGACAGCAAGATGAAGGTGCAGGCCGCCATCCAGGGCGACGCCGTGCGCATCACCGGCGCCAAGCGCGACGATCTGCAAGCCGCCATGGCGCTCATCAAGAAGGACGTGCCGGACATGCCGCTGTCTTTCAACAACTTTCGCGACTGATCTTTCAACATGAATCCGATCCGGGCAGCGGTCGTCGCGCTGGCGACGGTGGGAATCTGGGCGACTGCGGCCCAGGCTGCTTCCGTCACCCTTACCGGCACCATTGGCGGCCGCGCCATCCTCATCGTCGATGGGGCCGCGCCTCGTACCGTGGCGCCGGGTGAAAAGCTCGGCAATGTCCGGCTCGTTTCGGTGCAAGGCGACCAGGCGGTGGTCGAGGTGGATGGGCAGCGCATTCCCTTGCGCATGGATTCGCCGGTGAGCGTGGGCGCAAGCGCACCGCGTGCCAGCGGCACCCGCATCGTCCTGCCGGCCAACAGCGGCGGGCATTTCCTGACGCAGGGCACCATCAATGGCCGCTCGGTCAACTTCATGCTGGACACGGGCGCAACGGTGGTGGCCATTTCCGCCGCCGACGCGGTGCGCATCGGACTGGACTACAAGAAGGGCCAGCCGGTGCGCATCAACACCGCCAACGGCGACTCCTCCGGCTACCGGCTCAAGCTCGGCTCGATACGCGTCGGCGACGTCGAGGTGTATGACGTCGATGCCATCGTGTCCGAACAACCCATGCCCTATGTCCTGCTGGGCAACAGCTTCATCGGCCGCTTCTCGATGCAGCGCGACGCCGACCAGATGGTGCTCGAAAAGCGCTATTGAATCCGCGCTACGCGGTTTGCGCCGCGGTCACCACGATCTCGATCCTGTACTCGGCCTTGGCCATCAGCGCCTGAACCGTCGCACGCGGCGGCGTGTTGCCGGCGGGAATCCACGCGTCCCAAACGGTGTTCATGTCGCCGATCTCGCTGATGTCCTTCAGGAAGATCTGCGCCATCAGGATGCGCGACTTGTCGCTGCCGGCCTCCAGCAGCAGGCGCTCCACCATGCCGAGCACCTCGGCCGTCTGGCCCTTGATGTCCTTGCTGAGGTCGTCCGGCACCTGTCCGGCGAGGTACACGGTGCCGTTGTGCACCGCGGTTTCGCTCAGTCGCGCGCCGACGTGAAAGCGTTGGATGTTGGCCATGTCGTCAGTTCCCTTCGGTTTTCTTTTTCGAACCCAGTTTCGATTCCGTGCCGGCGGCCAGGCGACGGATGTTTTCGCGATGCCGCCAGAACAGCAGCAGGCTCATGACCACCAGCGCGACCAGCGTCGTACCGTCCAGCGGCCAGACGATACGCCCACCCAGCAGGTAGTAGGCCGGCGCAAAGAATGCCGCCGCCAGCGAGGCGAGCGAGGAATAGCGAAAAAAGAAGGCCACGATCAGCCAGGTGGCGCCGGTCGACAGGCCCAGCAGCCAGTCCAGGCCGAACAGCACGCCCGCCGCCGTGGCAACGCCCTTGCCACCCTGAAACCCGAAGAACACCGGGTACAGGTGCCCCAGGAACGCGGCCAGGCCCGCCAATGCAGCCGTCCCCATGCCCAGGCCATAGGGCGCGCCGAAATGCTGGATCAGGAAAACCGGCAACCACCCTTTCAACGCGTCGAGCACGAGGGTGGCGAGTGCGGCGCTCTTTCGTCCCGAACGCAGCACGTTGGTCGCGCCGGGGTTCTTGCTGCCGTAGCTGCGCGGGTCGTCCATGCCCATCACCTTGCTGACGATCACCGCAAAGGAAAGCGAACCCAGCAGATAGGACGCGACGATCGCGAGCAGGGAAGGAAGATCAAAACTCAAGACGCGCGCTCCAGCCGACAAATGAAGCGCGCTATTCTGCCAGCGCGCACTGCACCGGCTTCGCGCCGAGCAGCGCCACGCAAACCTGCGGCTCGATGCCCACCAGGTAACCGCGCCGTCCGCCATTGATGGCGATGCGCGGCAAATCGAGAATCGTCGACTCGATATAGACCGGCATGTCGCGCCGCGTGCCGAAGGGCGAGGTGCCGCCCACGAGGTAGCCGCTGTGCCGGTTGGCCACCTCCGGCTTGCACGGCTCGACCGACTTGGCGCCGATCTGGCGCGCAAGGTTCTTGGTCGACACCGTGCGGTTGCCGTGCATCAGCACCAGCAAGGGCTTGGCGTCCTGATCCTGCATGACGAGCGTCTTCACCACCGTGAAGGGGTCGAGCCCGAGCACCTGCGCACTGTGCTGCGCCCCGCCGTGCTCCAGGTACTCGTAGGGATGCTCGGTGAACGCGACCTTGTTGGCGCGCAGCATCTGCGTGGCCGGCGTTTCCGAGACGTGCGCCTTCTTGCTCACACTGCAGGATCCCGGATTTCCCAGCGGATCTTGTCAATTTCGCCCAGGATTTCGGTCGAGAGCGTGGTGCCCCAGGCGTCGAGGTCTTCGTCGAGTTGCGCCACGGTGGTCACGCCAATGATGGTGCTGGCCACCTTGGCATTCTGGTAGCAGAACGCCAGTGCCATCTGCGTGGGCGTGAGGCCGTTGTCGCGTGCCAGCGCGTTGTAGCGGCGAGCGGCTTTCAGCGCGTCGGCGCGGCCCCAGCGCTGCTTGCGCACCGATTCGAATTTCGCAATGCGTGCATCCTTGGGGGCTTCCGGGCCATCCGTGCCGCTCTGGTCGTACTTGCCCGTCAGCAGGCCGAAGGCCAGCGGCGAATAGGCCAGCAGCGAGACGCCCAGTCGATGCATCGTTTCGTCGAGGCCGTTTTCGGGGATGCGGTTCACAAGGCAATAGGCGTTCTGCACGGTGGCGACGCGCGGCAGGCCATGCTGCTCGGCCAGGCGAACGAACTCGTGCACGCCATAAGGCGTCTCGTTCGACAGGCCGATGGTGCGCACCTTGCCTTCCTTCACCAGGCCGGCAAAGGCGTCGAGTTGCTCGTGGATCGACGTGACGGAGCGCTCCAGCTTGGGGTCGTACACCATTGAGCCGAAGGCGGGCGTGTGGCGCTCGGGCCAGTGGATCTGGTAGAGGTCGATCACGTCCGTTTTCAGGCGCTTGAGGCTCGCGTTGCACGAGGCGACGATGTCGGCAGCCGTCATGCCGCCTCCTTCGCGTACCCACGGCATGCCGCGCGAGGGGCCTGCCACCTTGGTGGCCAGCACGAGCTTCTGGCGCGCGCCGGGGTTGCTGGCGAACCAGTTGCCAATGATCGTCTCGGTGGCGCCAAAGGTCTCCTTGCGCGCCGGCACGGCGTACATCTCGGCCGTGTCGATGAAATTCACACCGCGTTCCAGCGAACGGTCGAGCACGGCGTGAGCGACCTGCTCGCTCACCTGCTCCCCGAAAGTCATCGTGCCAAGGCAGATGGGGGTGACTTGAAGATCGCTCTGGCCGAGCCGGACGTTGGATGTGAGGGATGTCATGCGCCCGATTCTAGAAAGACGCAACGCTTTGTGTCTTGCACAGGACTTGGACAAGTCGGCGGTCTGCTTATCATCGTTTGCATGTACACCCCACGCCGCGTTTCCCGAAGCGAATTCATTCCCCTGCGCGGGCTCGACCACCACGTTCGCATCTGGGGCGAGTTGTCGCCTGGGCGTCCGCCCATCGTCATGCTGCATGGCTGGATGGACGTGGGCGCTTCGTTCCAGTTCGTAGTGGATGCCCTCGCCAGCGAGCGCCCGGTGATCGCGCCGGACTGGCGCGGCTTCGGCCTGACGGACGCGCGCGGCACCGACAACTTCTGGTTTCCCGACTACCTGGCCGACCTGGACGGCCTGCTCGACCACTACCTGCCCGACCAGGCGGTCGACATCGTCGGGCACAGCATGGGCGGCAACGTCTCGATGTTCTACGCCGGTGCCCGCCCACAGCGCGTCCGGCGCATGGTCAACCTCGAAGGCTTCGGCATGCCGCAGACGCGGCCCGAACAGGCACCCGCGCGCTACGCCAGGTGGATGGACGAACTCAAGCAGTGGAAGCGCGGCGAACTGGACCTGCAAACCTACCCCGAACCCGGCGGCGTCGCGCGACGCCTGATGCGCACCAATCCACGCCTGTCGAAGGACAAGGCCGACTGGCTGGCCTCGCACTGGGCCGGCCCCACCACGCGCGCCGACGGCTCGACGGGCTGGGGCATCCTGGGCGATGCCGCGCACAAGATCGTCAATGCCAACCTGTACCGCGTGGACGAGGCCATCGAGATCTACAAGAACATCACGGCCCCCGTGCTGGCCGTCGATGCGGTGGACGGCATCGTCAAGACGTGGAAATCGCGAGGCATCGACGAAGACATGCTGGCGCGGCTGCACGCCGTGCCGGGCCTCACGCGCCTGACGCTGCAGGATGCCGGCCACATGCTGCATCACGACCAGCCCGGGCAGGTCGCCGCCGTCATCGAGGCGCACCTCAACGGGCCCTGAAAACGCATCTGCGAGAATCGTCCCAACCAAATCGCAGTTCCGCGAGGACCAAACAGATGAAATTTACAGCGACCGCTCGCGTCGCCAGCTTGGCCATTGCCATGCTGGGCGCCGCACATGCACCGGCCCTGCATGCCCAGGAAACCAGCGTCATTCCCAAGGAAACGGCGTGGGAAGTCACGATTTCGCCCTATGCGTATCACTTCAGCAAGGACGACACCCACAAAGCGGTGTGGCTCATCGGCCTTGAAAGGCAATACGACGACGGCTGGCTCTGGGGTGGCGCCTACTTCAGCAATTCCTTCGGTCAGAAATCCGGAACTGCGTACTTCGGCTACATCTGGAACAACTTGTTCGACGTGCCTGCCCTCTACGTCAAGCTGACCGCCGGCATCATGTACGGCTACGTCGAGCCCTACGAGGACAAGGTTCCGTTCAACCACAACGGCTGGTCGCCGACCGTCGTGCCGGCGGTGGGTTACCGCCTGACCTCCAAGGATGCCCTGCAAGTCGCCCTGCTCGGCACGGCCGGCCTGCTCTTCTCCTACAACCGCCGGTTCTGATCGCCTACAACAGGCCATCCGGCACCAGCCGCATGGCCTTTGCGCACCGTGAGAAAATGCCGGGTTTCTCCCAAACACCGCCAAGGACACTCTCATGGATGCAGAACAAATCAACCAAATCGGCGCCACCCTTGCGGACCTGAGCCAGCGCACGGTGGATCTCCGGAGGTATCTTTGACGCCGATGCCAAAGCTGAACGTCTGCGCACGGTAAACGCGTCGCTCGAAGACCCCACGGTCTGGAACGACCCCAAGAAGGCCCAGGAGCTGGGCAAGGAAAAGAAGGCGCTCGACGGCGTCGTGCTCACGCTCGACAAGCTGACCAGCGGCCTGTCCGACAACACCGAGCTTTTCGAGATGTCGAAGGCTGACGGCGACATGGACGGCCTGCAGGCCATCGCCGACGACGCGGCCGGCCTGCAAAAGGAAATCGAGCAGCTTGAATTCCGCCGGATGTTCAACAACCCGGCCGACCCGCTCAACGCCTTCATCGACATCCAGGCCGGCGCCGGCGGCACGGAGGCCTGCGACTGGGCCAGCATGCTGCTGCGCCAGTACCTGAAGTACGCCGAGCGCAAGGGCTTCAAGACGCAGATCGAAGACGAAACCCCGGGCGACACCGCCGGCATCAAGGGCGCGACCATCAAGGTCGACGGCGACTACGCCTTCGGCCTGCTGCGCACCGAAACCGGCGTGCACCGCCTGGTGCGCAAGTCGCCCTTCGATTCGTCGGGCGGGCGTCACACGAGCTTTGCCAGCATCTTCGTGTACCCGGAAATCGATGATTCGATCGAAATCGAGATCAATCCTTCGGACGTGCGCACCGACACCTTCCGTGCCAGCGGCGCGGGCGGCCAGCACATCAACAAGACCGACTCGGCCGTGCGCCTGACGCACATTCCGACCGGCATCGTCGTGCAGTGCCAGGACGGCCGCAGCCAGCACAGCAACCGCGACGTGGCGTGGAAGCGCCTGCGTTCGCGCCTGTACGACCACGAGATGCGCAAGCGCCAGGAAGAGCAGCAGAAGCTGGAAGACTCCAAGACCGACGTGGGCTGGGGCCACCAGATTCGCAGCTACGTGCTGGACAACAGCCGCATCAAGGACCTGCGCACCAACGTCGAAGTCTCGGCGACGCAGAAGGTGCTGGACGGCGACCTTGACGTTTTCATCGAGGCCTCGCTCAAGCAGGGCGTGTAAGGTCGCGCTTTTTGGACAACCAGAAAAAAAATTCGCTGGAGACACCCGATGCAATTTCGTGACGCCCAAGGGCACCCCGTGGCCATCCGCCGCGAGGACTACGCCGCCCCGGCCTACTGGATCGACACGGTCGAGCTGACCTTTGACCTCGACCCCGCCAAGACGCGCGTGCTCAACCGCATGCAGATGCGCCGCAACCCCGAGGTGCCGGTGCAGCCGCTGCGCCTGGATGGCGACGAGCTGAATCTGGCGCGCGTGCTGGTCAACGGCCAGGGCGCGTCCTTCCGCGTTGAAGCCGAGCAACTGGTGCTCGACAACCTGCCCGATGCTTTCGAGCTGGAGGTCTTCACCACCTGCGCGCCGATCAAGAACACCAAGTTGATGGGCCTGTTCGTCAGCGAGGACACCTTCTTCACGCAATGCGAGGCCGAGGGCTTCCGACGCATCACCTACTTCCTGGACCGCCCGGACGTGATGGCGAGCTATTCGGTGCTGCTGCGTGCCAACAAGGCGGCGTACCCGGTGCTGTTGTCCAACGGCAACCTGGTCGAGCAAGGCGACTTGCCTGAAGGCCGCCACTTTGCGAAGTGGGTCGACCCGTTCCGCAAGCCGAGCTATCTCTTCGCGCTGGTCGCCGGCAAGCTGGTGGCGCGCGAACAACGCATCACGGCACGCAACGGCAAGGAGCACTTGCTGCAGGTGTTCGTTCGCGCGGGCGATCTCGACAAGACCGAGCACGCGATGAACTCGCTGATGCACTCCATCGCCTGGGACGAGGCGCGCTTCGGCCTGCCATTGGACCTGGACCGCTTCATGATCGTCGCGACCAGCGACTTCAACATGGGCGCCATGGAGAACAAGGGCCTGAACATCTTCAACACGAAGTACGTCCTGGCCAACCAGGCGACCGCGACCGATGCGGACTACAGCAACATCGAAAGCGTCGTCGGCCACGAGTACTTCCACAACTGGACCGGCGACCGCGTGACCTGCCGCGACTGGTTCCAGCTCTCGCTCAAGGAAGGCCTCACGGTGTTCCGCGACCAGGAGTTCTCGCAGGACCTGTGCGCGGATGCGTCGGCACGCGCCGTCAAGCGCATCGAAGACGTTCGTGTCTTGCGCACCGCGCAGTTCCCCGAAGACGCCGGCCCGATGGCGCACCCGGTGCGTCCGGACAGCTACATCGAGATCAGCAACTTCTACACCGTCACCATCTACGAAAAGGGTGCCGAGGTCGTTCGCATGATGCAGACGCTGGTGGGCCGCGAAGGTTTCGCGCTTGGCATGAAGCTCTACTTCGAGCGTCATGACGGCCAAGCCGTGACCTGCGATGAATTTGCGCAGGCCATTGCCGATGCGAACCCGCACTCGGATCTTGCGCGACTGTTGCCGCAATTCAAGCGCTGGTACAGCCAGGCCGGCACGCCACGCCTGTCTGCACGCGGCAGCTACGACCCTGACGAACGCACCTACACGCTGCACATCGACCAAAGCTGCGCGCCGACGCCGGGCCAGGCCGACAAGGAGCCCTTCGTCATCCCCGTCAACGTCGGCCTCATCGGCCAGGACGGGCGCGAGCTCGCCCCGACGCAGACGCTGGTTGTCACGCAGGTGGGCGAGACCTTCACCTTCACCGACGTCGACAGCAAGCCGGTGCCCTCCATCCTGCGCGGCTTCAGCGCGCCGGTAATCCTGGACTTCGACTATTCGGACGCGCAGCTGCTGATGCTGCTCGAACACGACACCGACCCGTTCAACCGTTGGGAAGCCAGCCAGCGCCTGGCGCTGCGCGCGGCGATCGCCTCGATCACCAGCCCCGTCGGCGTCAACGCCGAGGCGGCCACTTTGGGCGATGCGTTCCTCGACGCGATGCGCAAGGTCCTGCGTGACCCGAAGCTCGATTCCGCCTTCAAGGAACTTGTGCTCACGCTGCCCTCGGAAACCTACATCGCCGAACAGCTCGAAGTGGTCGATCCGCAGCGCGTGCACGTCGTGCGCGAAGCCATGCGGGCGCGACTCGCGACTGCCCTCTCCGCCGAATGGGAACTGGTCTACGAACAGAACCAGGACACCGGCGCCTACAGCCCCGATCCGCGGTCGTCCGGCCGCCGTGCGTTGGCCGGCATGGCCTTGACCAACCTCTGCCTGGCCGCACGCGAGTCGGGCGACACCGTCTGGCCGGGCAAGACGTTGCAGCGCTTCAAGGACGCGGGCAACATGACCGACCGCTTCAACGCGCTCAACGCGCTTGTGGCTTCCGGCCATGCCCTGGCCGCCTCGGCGCTGGCCCGCTTCCACACCATCTTCAAGGACGAAGCGCTGGTGATCGACAAGTGGTTCTCGCTGCAAGCCGGCGCGCCGGACCGCGGCGGAGACATCCTGCCGTTGGTGCGCCAGTTGATGAAGCACCCGGACTTCTCGATCAAGAACCCGAACCGCGCGCGCAGCGTGATCTTCAGCTACTGCAGCGCCAACCCCGGCGCGTTCCACCGCCCCGACGCCGCGGGCTACGTGTTCTGGAGCGACCGCGTGATCGAGCTGGACGCGATCAACCCGCAAGTGGCCGCCCGCCTCGCGCGTGCACTCGACCGCTGGAGCAAGCTGGCCGAACCGTATCGCAGCGCGGCGCGCGAAGCCATTGCGCGCGTTGCGGCCAAGCCGGACCTGAGCAAGGACACGCAGGAAGTCGTGACGCGCGCCCTGGGTGGCTGACCCTCAGGCCCCGAATAACTTTTGATATCCACTACATGGCCCACAAGATCTCCCTCACCCGATACCTCGTCGAGCAGCAGCGCGTCGATGGATCGATTCCTTCGCAGCTGCGGCTTCTGCTTGAAGTCGTGGCACGTGCCTGCAAGAGCATCAGCCAGGCCGTCAACAAGGGCGCGCTCGGCGGCGTGCTCGGCTCGGCCGAGTCCGAGAACGTGCAAGGCGAAATCCAGAAGAAGCTGGACATCATCGCCAACGAAGTGCTGATCGAGGCCAACGAATGGGGCGGTCATCTGGCAGCCATGGCCAGCGAGGAAATGGACACCATCCACCTGGTGCCCAACCGCTATCCGCAAGGTGAATACCTGCTGCTGTTCGATCCGCTCGACGGCTCGTCGAACATCGACGTGAACGTGAGCATCGGCACCATCTTCAGCGTGCTGAAAAAGCCCGAAGGCCAGCAGGGCGTGCAGGAATCGGACTTCCTGCAGGCGGGTGCCAAACAGGTGGCCGCGGGCTACTGCATCTACGGCCCGCAAACGACACTGGTGCTCACCGTCGGCGACGGCGTCGCGATGTTCACGCTCGACCGCGAACAGGGTTCCTTCATGCTCACGCAGGAGAACATCCAGATTCCGGCCGACACCAAGGAATTCGCGATCAACATGAGCAACATGCGCCACTGGGACGAACCGGTGAAGCGCTACATCGACGAATGCCTTGCCGGCAAGGAAGGTCCGCGCGGCAAGGACTTCAACATGCGCTGGATCGCCAGCATGGTGACCGACGTGCATCGCATCCTGATGCGCGGCGGCATCTTCATGTATCCATGGGACAAGCGCGAACCCGAAAAGGCCGGCAAGCTGCGCCTGATGTATGAAGCCAACCCCATGAGCTGGATCGTTGAACAGGCCGGCGGCATGGCCACCAACGGACGCCAGCGCATCCTCGACCTGGAGCCCACCAAGCTCCACGAACGCGTTTCTGTGTTGTTGGGATCAAAAAATGAAGTTGAGCGCGTGACTCGGTATCACGACGCGCTATAATAGAAAGCTAGCCTAATCATAGGCAATGCCGGTGTAGCTCAGTCGGTAGAGCAGCTCATTCGTAATGAGAAGGTCGGGTGTTCGATTCATCTCTCCGGCACCAATAAAAACGGGAAAGCCCGCTATCGAAAAGATAGCGGGCTTTTTCATTTTGGGGTCGTGTCGACACCATGTCGCCGTTGTCGCAACGTCATGCATTGGCGCGATGATGCACCGATGGATCTTGTTGCCACCGTGGCTGGGTCGATCGCGGAGGCAGCCCCACGGCGCCCGAAAGGACCAGAAGAGCAGTCATGAGATCGGTCTATCGGCGCGCGCGGGAAAAAGTCGATCCCGGCGTGCCGCTCATGCTTGAATGAGTTGTGTGCCCCACGCCTTGGGCATCGCCCCTGCTGTTCCCAAGTTCGGCGATCACGCCCCCGCGCCTCCATCGACGTCGAGCGATACGCCCGTGATGAAGCTGGCGTCGGGGCTCGCGAGGAATGCCACCGCCGCCGCGACATCTTCGGGCCGGCCGTAGCGGCCCAGCGGAATGGCGGCCTTCTGCACGGCGGCGAAGTCGCCGTCCTGCGGGTTCATCTCGGTATCGACCGAGCCCGGCTGCACGGTGTTGACGGTGATGCCGCGCGGGGCAAGGTCGCGCGCCCAGCCGCGTGTGTAGGCGGACACCGCCGCCTTCGTCGCCGAATAGTCGGCCACACCCGGCCACGGCGTGCGATCGGCGGCACCGGAGCCGATCGAGATGATGCGACCCTGGTCGCTGATGAGCGGCACTGCCGCGCGCACGGCAGCGGCCACGCCGCCAACGTTGATGGCGAACTGCCGGTCGAAGGCCGCGACGTCGCTGTCGGGCGCACCGACCTGACCGACCACGAACACGCCAGCGTTGTTCACAAGAATGTCGAGCCTGCCGAAGTGCCGCGCGGCATGGTTCACCAGCGCTTCGACCTGCAGCGGGTCTGCCTGGTCGGCCTGGAAAGCCACGGCGCGCACGCCTGTTTCCTGCAGTTCCTTCGCCAGTGCTTCGGCGCGGTCGGCTGAGGCCGAATAGCTGATGGCGACATCGGCGCCGTCGCGCGCCAGGCGGCGTGCGATGGCGGCACCGATGCCGCGTGACCCGCCCGTGACGAGGGCGACTTTGTTGGCGAGGGGCTTGGACATGCTGATCTCCGGGAAAGGTGATGGGTGACGAAAACAAGAGAGGGGTATCGGCTTGCACTCGCTGTCAAGTGACAGCGAGGCTTGTTCTTGATGAGGCTGCGGGACTACGCTGCCAGGGCGTCCGCGGCAACGATGTTCGTGGCGACGTCGATGTTGCCGTGAACCGCCTTCGAGTAAGGGCACATGGCATGCGCCGCATGCGCGATGTCTTGTGCCACGTCGAGCGCGACGCCCGGCATGTGCACATCGATCCGGGCCTGGATGAAGTACGCGGCGCCGGTCTGGCCGAGGTCCACTTCGATGTCGACTGACATGTCGGCCGGCAGCGCCACTTTTTTCGCCTTGGCTGCGAAGCCGAGTGCGCCGGTGTAGCAGGCCGACCAGGCCCCGGCGAACAGTTGCTCCGCGGTCGGATGCAACGGGATCGCCTTGAGCGCGATTTCATTGCCGGTCTTGCCGGGGATCGACATCTGGATGTCGACGCGCTCATCGCCGCGCGGGGCGCCCTCACGGCGGCTGGCCGTCGTATGGGTCTTGCCAGTCATCAGCACGGTCTGGATTTTGGTGGTCATTTCGGATTCCTTTTCAGTTGGGTTAGCCCTGTGAACGGAGCGCAGACGCATGTTTGCGCCTTGCGCCATTGGCATCGCGATAGGGCGTGGATCGCTTGCCGGGAAAGGATGAAAGAAGCTGGAAAGTCAGGGGGTCAGTGGCGATGGCATGAAGTGTCGGAGCGGACCCTGCGCCAACAAAGATGGTGGGCGGGACTTGTTTATTTCCAGTTCGCCAATAATCCGGCGATGGACCAGATCACCGCCATGCGCGTGTTCGCCCGTGTCGTCGAGGCCGGCACCTTCACGCGCGCGGCAGACCTGCTGCAGATGCCAAAGCCCAGCGTGACCAAGCAAGTGCAGCAACTGGAGAATCAATTGCGCGTGAAGCTGCTGCAACGCACGACGCGGCGCGTCACCGTGACGCCGGAGGGCGCCGCCTACTACGAGCGCATCTCGCGGGTGCTGGCCGAGATCGACGACATCGAGGCCGACGTGACGAACGCGCAGGCCAGCCCCAGAGGCCGCCTGCGCGTGGACATCGGCTCATCGCTGGCCAACCGGATCCTGATCCCCAAGCTTCCGGCGTTCCACGCGCGCTACCCGGACATCCTGCTCGAGCTTGGCGTGAGCGACCGGTCGGTCCACCTGATCGGCGAAGGGGTGGATTGCGTGCTGCGCGGCGGCGTGCTGAGCGACCCGTCACTGGTGGCACGGCGCGTCGCGCAGATGCACTACATGACCTGCGCGACACCCGACTACCTGAAGCGCCACGGTACGCCCGCGACGCCAGCCGACCTGCTCGACGGGCACCGGGTGGTGAGCTATTTCTCTTCCCGCACGGGGCGCTACGTTCCGCCGCGCTACGAGCGCGGCGACGAGCGCATCGAGATCAACGGGCATGCCGTCATCGCGGTCAACGAAAGCACGGCCCACCTGACGGCGCTGCTGACCGGACTCGGCGTGGCGCAGACCTATGCCTTCATGGCGCAGCCGTACGTCGACAGCGGGGCGTTGGTCGAACTGCTGGCCGACTGGGAACCGCCACCCATGCCCGTGTCTGTCGCCTACCCGTCCAGCCGGCACATGAGCGCCAAGCTCCGCGCCTTCATCGATTGGACGGTGGAGGTCTTCGCGCCGCATGAATCCGTCCGTCGACGGTGAGAAAAGGCTGAGACGGTGCCTTACCTCCTGTGCTGGCTTTGCACGCGGCTACCCAGCTTGAGCACTGCCTCCTGGACCGTCATGAAAACACGGTCCTGACCGATCGCTTCTATCAAGCCGGTACGTTGAGCCTGTGCCCGCGCTCGCCCGCCCGACAACCTGGCGATGGCGACGACAACGTCGCCGGCCGCGAGTTCGGTGATGGCGCGAAGCAGGACCTGCGACCCGGTGTAGTCGATGTCGATGATTCCGTTGGCCTCGATGATCAGCAACTTCACGGGCAGGCGCTGCCTGGCGATGGCCGCCCTGAGTTCGGCGCAGATGCGCTCGGCGTTGCTGAAGTTGAGCGGCGCGCCGGGGGCGAATACAAGAACTCCGGCCTCATGCTCGAATGGCGCACCCGGGGACGGAGGCCACCACACGGTGCTTCCCGGCACCCGGGCCAATTCGACGCAGTAGGGCCGAGCGACGATGTACAGGCTGTGCACGAAGGACATCACGATCGCGAGCAACATGCCGGTCTCGATCGGCAGGGCAATGACGAGTGCGGCGCTGGTTGCCACCAGCAGGATCTCGAGTCCGCCGCGGCGATAGATCCGGATCATCTGGTCGACGCGGAAAATGCGCACGGCGATGTAGACCAGGATGCCTGAGAGCGCAGCGTGAGGCACATAGGCCATCAGTCCAGACGCCAGCGCCGCAAGCGCGACCATCAGGCTGACGGCCGTGATCGATGCGATCTGCGATCGCCCGCCGGACTCACGCACGATCGCGGTGCTGGGTGGGCTCGCATTGACGGCGAATGCGCCGATCAGCCCGGCCAGGATACTGCCCGCGCCAACCGCGCCGAAGTCGCGGCTGACGTTGTCCGGCTTCCCCTCATCGGACGGGAATGTGCTGGCCACCGCCGCCGTCTGCATGATGCAGACCACCGCCACCACCAGCGCCAGTTGCACCATGCGGCTGAACGCCTCCACGTCGGGCAGCGCCGGCAACGCGACGTGCGGCAGCGGCACAGACAAGGCGCCGAGCAGGCTCACGCCGTGGGCACCCAGCTGGAATTGGGCCACGGCGACGCCCGCCGCGACCAGGCCGATGAGCGCTCCCGGTATACGGGGGCTGATGCGCGCGGCGACCAGCGTTGCGACCAGGACGCCGGCGCCCAATCCAAGCGCATAGGGATTGGCCTCCCCGATCCGCCCGAGGACTCCGACGAGCCGCGCGAGCAGATGCCCCTGCTCGCCGGGGACTCCCAACAGCGTGGGCAACTCGCCGACGACGATGTGGACCGAGATACCAGCAAGGAAGCCCGTTGTCACCGGAATCGACAGCAGCGTCGCAAGCCAGCCCGCCCTGAGCAGGCCGACGACGACAAGCACGACGCCAACCATCAGGGCGAGCAGCGCGGCCAGCTGCGGATAGGCGACGGCGCTGACAGCAGCGATAGGGGCCAAGCCGCCCGCAAAGATGGGCGCAATCGTCGAGTCGGCTGCGACCGACATGAAGCGGTTGGCGCCGAATGCGGCGAACGCAATGGAGCCGGCGGCAAACGCGTAGAGCCCCGTCTCCGGCGGCATCCCCGCGAGCCGGGCCGTGGCGAGTTGGCCGGGAATGGCGATCGCTGCCAGCATCAGTCCGGCCACGAGATCGCGCGGCAACCCTTCGATCCTGTAGCTGCGCAGCGACGTAAAAAGCCAGGCTCGCATGGCGCCAACGCTAGAACGGTCTCTGGCCGAGCCGGTGCAAGTCAGCGTGCCAGGCCGGGCGAAGCATGCCAGTCACTGCGCAGTTACGCGCGTGCCCTCACCGGAGCCCTGGACATGGACGCTCAGCGCATGGCCGGGATAGATCCAGTGCAACTCGAGTGAGCGCAGGGGAACTGGGCGCGAGGATGGGTGCAGCGGGGGTGTTCATGGCACGCTTGAACGCGACTATGCATGTCGAGATACAGCCCGTCTACCCCTTGGCCGTCGTTTGCCCTTCAGGGCAAATCGCTTGCCCCTTGCCCCCATGTTCATGGGGTGCCGCTGATGGCACCATGCGCGGGCGAAGGCATGAACACCGTGGAGAGCTGCATGGCCACCAAGCCCCCGAACATCATCATGATCATGGCCGACGACGTCGGCATCTGGAACCTCAGTTGCTACCACCGCGGGATGATGGGGGGCAGCACGCCCAACATCGATCGCATCGCCAGGGAGGGCGCGCTGTTCACCGACTATTACGGGCAGCAGTCGTGCACCGCGGGGCGCGCCGCATTCATCCTGGGCCAGACGCCGTTTCGCACCGGCCTGCTGAAGGTGGGCATGCCGGCTGCCAAACAGGGCCTGCAGGACAAGGACCCCACCATCGCCGAACTGCTCAAACCGCAGGGTTATGCCACGGCGCAGATCGGCAAGAACCATCTGGGCGACCGCAACGAATACCTGCCCACGGTGCACGGCTTCGACGAGTTCTACGGCATCCTTTATCACCTCAACGCGATGGAAGAACCGTACGACGGTGAATACCCGAAGATGGCCGGCTTCCACGAGCAGTTTGGCCCGCGCAACGTCATCGAGACTTTCGCCACCGATGTCGATGACGCGACGGAAGAGCCGCGCTGGGGTCGCGTCGGCAAGCAGAAGATCATCGACGGCGGGCCCTTGCCTCCCGGTCCCGGCATGGACCCGGACGCAAAGTTCAACATGGAAGACGTGGATGCCGAACTGCTGCGGCGATCCATCGACTTCATCGACCGCTCGGTGAAGGCGGACAAGTCTTTCTTCCTGTGGCACAACACCACCCGCTGCCATGTGTGGACCCACCTGTCGGAGCGGTGGAAGGACAAGAGCGGCTTCGGCCTGTACGCCGACGCCATGATGGAACTGGACTGGATCGTCGGCGAGCTCCTGCAAAAGCTCGACGACGCGGGCATTGCGGACAACACCATCGTGATGTTCACCAGCGACAACGGCGCCGAGATCTTCAGCTGGCCCGATGGTGGCAACCATCCGTTTCGCGGCGAAAAGGGCACCGTGTACGAAGGCGGTTTTCGCGTGCCGATGGTGGCCAAGTGGCCCGGCGTGATCAAGCCCGGCACCATCGTCAACGACATCATGGCGGCGGAGGACTGGATGCCGACACTGGTGGCCGCCGCCGGTGAACCCGCGGTGAAGGAAAAACTCCTGACCGGCTACAAGGCCGGCGAGAAGACCTTCAAGAACCACCTGGACGGCTACAACTTCATGCCCTACTTCAAGGGTGAAGCGCCAGCGCCGCGCCACGAGTTCTACTACTTCAGCGACAACGCAGACCTGATGGCCATCCGCTACAACGCGTGGAAGGTCAGCTTCAAGACCATCGAGGGCAACCTCTTCAACGGCAAGCCCGACACGACCAACGTGCCGCTGGTGACCAACCTTCGGCAAGACCCGTGGGAGCGTTACCAGAGCGAGAGCCTGCTGTACGGCCGCTGGTGGGGCGAGAAGCTCTGGACCATGATCCCCGCGGTGGGCATCGTCGGGCGCTTTCTTGCCACCTTCAAGGACTATCCACCGAGTCAGGTGTCGGGTTCGCTGAGCGTGGAGAAGGCGCTGGCGATGCTGCAGTCCGGGAGTCGCGGCAGCGGGACCTGAGCATGGACAACGCAGGCAAGCCGCCCGAACAGGTCATCGGGTAAGCCGCCAATGCGGTATCTCCAGGGATTCCTTGCCTCATGCAGTTTTTTTGCCTGCGAATTAACGGGGCAGGACACTAAAAGAGGCCTTGCTGCGATGTCGTCAGCGCCATGAAGCTCTCCCCCATGGGCTGGAGGATGGCGTCCGCAATGGGCTGCAACTGCCTCATCAGGTAGTGTTCGTAGTCGATGCGGGAACGGCGAAACTCCATCGGCTCGGGGCCGTTGCGGGTCATGACATATCGTATCCAGCCGCCGTTCTGATACTGCCTGGGCCGGTTGATTCGACCGTTGTAATCGTCAGCGATGCGTGCGGCGCGTACTTGCGGCGGCACGTTGACCAGGTAGGCATCGAGACGATGGCGCAGGCGCTTCCTGTAGACGAGCAGGTCGTCCTTGCTGCCTGCCAGCGTGGACTGCACATAGTCGCTCACGAAGTCCCTGTAAGGCTCGCCGCGGAAGATGCGCGACAGCAGGCCCTCCTGGAACTGGCGCGCCAAAGGGGTCCAGTCGCTGCGGGCCATCTCCAGGCCGCGGTAGACCATTTCTTCCTTGCCTGTGGCATCCGTGCTCAGGCCGGCGTAGCGCTTCTTGCTGCCCACATCCGAGCCGCGAATGGTGGGCATGAAAAAC
This sequence comes from Variovorax brevis, assembly GCF_030317105.1. GTDB lineage: Bacteria > Pseudomonadota > Gammaproteobacteria > Burkholderiales > Burkholderiaceae_C > Variovorax > Variovorax brevis. Next base: position 459,812 of record NZ_JASZYG010000002.1, on the reverse strand, counting down.
TTGCTGTAGTGGGTGTCCAACTCGATCTCCAGGAAGCTCTCCAGGCCTTGCGCCTCGCGAAGGGTGCGGGTCCACCAGTCGTTGATGTCCTTCACCAGACTTGCCGCTACGGCGTACGCTTCCTCGTTGGTATGGATGCGCCCGAGCCAAATGAAAATGGAGTCGGTATCGCCATAGATGGCCTCGTAGCCCCGGCTCTCCACGAACTCGCGCGTGAGTTTCATCATCTCGTGCCCTCGCAGGGTCACGGCGGACACCAGCCTGGGATTGAAGAAACGGCATTCGGCCGCACCCAGCACGCCTGCAAACGAGTTCATGAGCAGCTTCAATGCCTGAGACAAGGGTTCGTTCTTGACGCGCTTGGCCTCGTCGCGAGCATGCCAGAGCGTGGTCACGATCTGCGGCAGGCAATGCTTCGCGCGCGAGAACGTGGTCCCCTGCGGCCCCTTGACGACCATCGCAGGGTCGTCGCCGACGTTCGAACCCTCCACGAAACCCACCGGATCGACGAGAAAGGTCCGGATGATCGAGGGGTAGAGGCTCTTGTAGTCCAGGACCACGACCGAGTCATAGAACCCGGGCTTCGAATCCATGACGTAACCACCGGGGAAGGCTTCGCCCGGAATCTCGCCCACGCTCGGGGCCACGTAACCCATGCGGTGCATCCGCGGCAGATAGTGGTGGCTGAACGCGGCAATCGAGCCCCCAAAGTGATCGGCCTGCAGGCCTGTGACCTGCGCCCGCTCCATCACGAATTGCAGCAGCTTCGCCTTTTCGAAGATGCGCAGGACGAGTTCGCAGTCCCGGATGTTGTAGAGCGCGAGCGCTGGCTTGTCTTGCTGATACCGGCGTTCGATCTCCGCCATCTTGTCGTACTCGTCACCGATGGCCTTGCCCTCGCCCAGCAACGCTTGCGACACGGTCTCGAGGCTGAAGGAAGGAAAACTCCACACGGCAGCCTTGAGTGCGTCGATGCCGTCGATGACCAGCCGCCCGGGCGTGGGCGCGAACAGGTAGCCCTGTTTGCCGGGATGGGTCCGCCAATCAATGGGCCGGCGCTCTCGCCCGGGAAGAAACTGCGCCCCGCAATCGTCGGCAGTCTTTTGCAGCACGCGCAGGTCGAACTGAATGATGTTCCAGCCGATGATGACGTCGGGGTCGTTCCGCTCGAACCAATCGTTGAGCAGTTCGAGCATGCTCCTGCGGGTCGGGCAATAGATGAGCGAGAAGCCCGAGGTGTCATCGGCCTGCGATGACGGTTCGGATGGGGGCTCGCCCAGCATGAAGACGACTCGCTCTTGCATGCCGTCCAGCGCAATGGAATAAAGCGCTTCGTCCTGGCTCGTCTCGATGTCGAGTGAGACCACTTTCAGTACCGGCCGGAATTCGGGCGCAGGCTTGAGCCTGCAGTCGACGATGCGGGCGTTGTCTGCCCTGCCCCCTTCTACCAGGACGCCAGCAGTGATGAAGCGTTCCATCAGGTAGCGATCGTGCGGGCGCACGTCCGCTTCGAGAAGAGGGATGCCATGCGCGTGGAGGGCGCGCGCGATTCGACCGAGCTGGCGAAAGTGCCTGGCATAGACACCGATGACGGGCATCTGCTGAAACGATTTCAGCGCCAGTTCACGCAGTTGCAGTCCCGCCTCGGCTGCGAGGTGCGGCTCTACCTGGGCGCGGTGGCGGGCTTCAAGGAACGCAACAGATACCTGAGAAGTCAGGACCACTTTCATGGGACCTGCGTCTGTTGCCAACCAGTACTCGATCTCCGTGCCAGCCGAGGCATCGCGCCAATGACGAGTGAGGATGAAGCCCTTGAGTTCGGAGGATGCCACGAGAGCTGGAAGTCGGATGATGAAGTCGCCGTTCAGTTGCCGCGAAAGATGACATCGGCCTGTTGATGTCTTTGGGCATCAGATCAGCACATTGTGCAATTGAGAGCGGGCCCACTTGACGTGAGCATCGAGTCTCCTCGAAGCAGGCCGTCATGGCTACCAGAGGGCTAAAAAAAGGAGACTCCATGAATCTTTCGATCAAGGCCAGCCGGGCCTTTGCACGGCTGTTTTTCGGGGCGGTGGCGCTCATTGCATTGACAGCCTGCGGTTCGGGTGATGGACCGTCCCAAGGTGCAGCGCAGCCATCCACGATCCGCCTGTCCACCGTATCCGCGAAGGCCATGATGGTGAGTGGCGACGACGTCGTGGTGGAGGCCAGCCTGCCACCTGGAACAGCGGACTCCACTGTCGCGTTCAAGCTCAACGACCTCGACGTCACGGACAGCTTTATCACCGATTCGACGACGGGAAAACGGCGCGGCCTGCTGACGGGCCTGAAGCCCGGCGCCAACACGCTCACGGCCGTCGCCGCAGGGCAAGCGGTGGCCAGGCTTGAACTGAAGAACTTTCCGGCTTTCGGCCCCATCTTCTCCGGGGCGCGGCAAAGCCCCTGGATCTGCGAGACAGCAGCTTCCGGCCTCGGCGCTGCGCCCGCATCCGGGCCCTGCGTCGCCGCCACCCGCTACGACTGGTTCTACCGCACCACCGGCGGAACGTTTGCGCCACTGCCATCGCTCACGGGCCCCTACCCGCCCGACCTTGCAAAAACGGTGACGACGGAAGGCAACGCGGTCGACTACATCGTTCGGGTGGAATCCGGCACCATCAACGAATCCATCTACCGCGTCGCGGTGCTCGACAACCCGGCCAATGCCATCCACGATCCGTGGAGCAAGACCGGAAAGAAGCCGGGGACCGGATGGAACGGAAAGCTGTACTACCCCTTCGGTGGCGGGGCAGCCCCCGGCTTCAGGTCCGGCAGCAACGAGGTGACGTCTGCGTTGCTGGACCTCCCCCTGAGCCTTGGATTCGCGGTGGCTTTCGGCACCCGGAACACCTACGGCAACGGTTTCGACGACGTGCTTTCTGCCGAGACCTTGATGATGATCAAGGAGCGCTTCATCGAGCACTACGGCCTGCCCAGGTTCACCATCGGATCAGGCGGATCCGGCGGATCGCTGCAGCAGCACTTGATCGCGCAGAACTATCCGGGCCTGCTCGACGGCATCATTCCGAGTGCCTCGTTCGCAGAATTGGCGGGTCCGCTCATCAGCAGTGTGAGCGACTGCGGTCCACTCAATAACTACTTCAACAAGCTCGCCGCGGATCCTTCCTCGTGGACCGGCATCCGTCGATCGGCGGTTGACGGCGGTGCCGTCGCAGACGTCGGCCCGGCGCAAGGCATGACGGTCTGCCAGAACAACTGGCTGGGCTTCGTGCCGGCCATCTACGCAGTGAACCCGGTGACCTTCTCCCCGGTCGTTCCGGTCTCGCTCCGATATGACCCCGTCAACAACCCGACAGGGGCGCGCGGGACATTCTGGGACGGCAACGTCAACAGCTTCGGACGCGACAGTCGGACCGGGTTTGCCCGTTCAGCCTATGACAACGTCGGCGTGCAATACGGTCTGCTCGCAGTGAACGCAGGCGCGATCACGCCGGAAGAATTCGTCGACCTGAACGAGAAAGTCGGCGGCATCGACATCGACGGCAAGCTGACGCCGAACCGGTCGACCGGTGACCCGCTCGCCGTGAAGCGTGGGTATGCCAGCGGCCGTGTGGTGACCAGCTTCGTCAACATGACGCTGCCGATCATCGAGTTCCGCAATTACTCGGACAACCTGGGAGACATCCACACGCGAGAGCGCACCTTGACCTTTCTCGAGCGCCTGAAGAAGGCCAACGGCACCGCCGCCAACCAGGTCACCTGGCTGGCGGGGCTGACCGGCGCGCCGGACTTCGACCGGATGGCACTGCTGGGCATGAACGACTGGCTGGAGCGGCTCGCCGCCGACACATCGGACTTGTCCTATCCCGCCAGGGTGATCAACAGCAAGCCGCCCGGGTTGAAGGACGCGTGCTGGATCGGCGGCGTGAAGACGGAGGAAGTGCCTTCATGGGATCCGGGCGCGGTGTGCAACCAGGCGATGCCGGTTCATTCGAATACGCGCCTGCAAGCGGGGGCCCCGCGCACGGACGACGTCGTCATGTGCAAGCTCAAGCCGATCGACTTCTCATCCTGGTCCGTCGCATTCACGGATGCGCAGAAGGCACGCCTCAGTGCTGCATTCCCTCGCGGTGTTTGCGACTGGCAGGTGCCCGGCGAAGGCCAGGTTCCACACGACGGCCCCTGGATCGACTTCAGCGCCGGCGCCTTCGGGCCCGCGAACATCTACAACTGACGCGCAGATCAGACTGCCCCGCGGCGATACGCGCCCGGAGGGCTGCCGGTCCACGACTTGAAGGCGCGCTGGAATGCAGCGCTGTCAGAGAAGCCGAGTTCCCCGGCCAGCGCGGCCAGCGACACCGTGCTGGTGTTCAGCCGGGAGATGGCAATGTCCCGCCGGAGTTCGTCCTTCAGGAGCTGGAAGGTGGTGCCCTCCGCAGCCAGGTGACGCTGCAGGGTGGAAGGCGACATGTGCAAGGCGTCGGCAATGGTGGCGAGGTCCGGCCACGCCGGGTTGGCACTGCGCAGCGAGAGCCGCACCCGCGTGCCGACGTTGTCGTCGCGGCGCGGCAGGATCACGTTGTTCGCAAAGTCGGCGAGATAGGCGCGCAGCGCGGGCTCGTCGCGCCGCACGGGCCTGTGCAGCGCATGCGCGTCGATCCAGAAGGCCGACCGCAACTGGCCGAAGCGCAGTTCGGCGGGCAGGACGGCGCCGTAGTCACCTGCATATGTGGGCGTCTCGAACGCCAGGTCGAAGCGCTCTGCCGGCAGCCGCACGGCGACCAGCCATGCGAGCAGCCGCCACAACACGCGCAGCAGCATCTCGTGCAGGAAGTTCGGATGCGGGCCGCTCCTGAAATCCAGCGCCCAGCCCGCCAGGCTGCCTTCCCGGATGCTGTCGAGCACCACGTCGTCTTGCAACAGTTGGAAGGTGCGCGCCACGCGTCGCATGGCGACTTCCAGCGTCGGTGCCCCGATGGCGCTGCGCATCACCAGCATGGCGCTGCCGGTATGCAGCGGACGCGAGAAGAACCCCAGGCCATCGTCCTGCAGGCGTTGCGCCACCACGCGAAACAGCGCGATGTACTGCTCTCCCGTCACGCGGGCACCGTCGTGGCCCACGAGTTCGGAAAGGATGCCCGCTTCTTCGAGGAAGGGTGTGGGATCCAGGCCGCGGCCGTACACGCCGGTGAGCAGGCCGCGAACGAACATGATGGGAACACTGACGGGAGGATGGGACATCGAGAGCATCGAAAGTCGACGCATTTCGTCATGTCGGCGACTGGAAAAGCAATTGTAGGAAGAAGAGCCGGAACCTAGGATCGACCCGCTGCGCTTCACTGGCAAGCGAGGCCTCATCAAAGAAACGAAGAGACATGTACCTGACGCAAACCCTGCATCGCGCCGCGCGCGTGCACCCCAAAAAGACAGCCACCATCTTCGGCAGCCGTCGCACGGACTACGCAACGATGCAGGAGCGCGTCGCCCGGCTGGCCGGCGCGTTCCGCACCGCCGGCGTCAACACGGGAGACCGCGTCGGCATCCTGTCGTTGAACTCCGATCGCTACCTGGAGTACTACTTCGGGACCTACTGGGCAGGCGGCGTGGTCAACCCCTGCAACATCCGCTGGAGCGCCAGCGAGATCGCCTACGCGCTGGCGGACTGCGACACGCGCGTGCTGCTCGTGGACGACCAGTTCCTGCCGGTGCTGGCGCAGATTCGGGGACTGGCACCGTGCATTTCGACGGTGATCCATTGTGGCGACGCAGAGACTCCGGACGGCCTGCTGGGCTACGAGAAGTTGATCGCCGCCAACGCGCCCGCCGAGGAATCCGTGCGCGGCGGCGAGGACCTCGCGGGCGTGTTCTACACCGGCGGCACGACGGGGTCTCCGAAAGGCGTGATGCTGCCGCACCGCGCGCTGTACGTGAACGCCCTGGCGCTGCAGGGGGCATGGGGTGAGATGGGCAACATGGTGGGTCTGCACGCCGCACCCATGTTCCACCTGGCCGACGGCGCCTTCACCAACGCGCTGGCGATGGCCGGCGGCACGCATGTGATGGTGCCGATGTTCCATCCCGGCTCCGTCGCGCAGGCCATCGAGCGCGAGCGTGTCACGGGCGCACTGCTCGTGCCCACGATGATCCAGATGCTGGCCGATGCGCCCGGCACGCGCGAGCACGACTTGTCGAGCCTCGAATTCGTTTTGTACGGCGGCTCACCCATCGCTGAAGCGGTCATCGACCGCGCGCTCGCCGTCATGCCCAAGGCCAGCTTGATGCAGGCCTATGGCATGACAGAACTCGGACCGGTGGCCACATTGCTCAAGCCCGCTTACCACGCAGGCCCGGATCGATCGCTCGGCAAGATCCGGTCCGGCGGCCAGCCGTGCGCCATCTGCGATGTACGCATCGTCGACGAAGCCGACCGCGACGTACCCGCCAAGGCCGTGGGCGAGATCATCGTCCGCGGCCCCGGGGTGATGCTCGGCTACTGGAACAAGCCGCAGGAGACGGCCCAGGCGCTCAAGGGCGGCTGGATGCACACCGGAGACGCGGGCTACATGGACGAGGACGGCTTCATCTTCGTTGCGGACCGCATCAAGGACATGATCGTCACGGGCGGCGAGAACGTCTACTCGGTCGAAGTGGAAAACGCCGTGGCACGCCATCCGTCGGTGCAGCAATGTGCAGTCATCGCCATTCCCGACGAGAAGTGGGGCGAGCGGGTGCATGCGCACGTCGTGTGCAAGCCGGGCACGACGTTGACGCTGGCGGAACTGCAGGGCCACTGCAAGTCGATGATTGCCAGCTACAAGGTCCCGCGCAGCCTGGAACTCGTCGAGAGCCTGCCGATGTCGGGCGCCGGCAAGATATTGAAGAACAAGTTGCGCGAGGCGTTCTGGTCTGAGCGGGACAGGCGCGTGGGTTGAGGTTGACTGGCCGGCGTGTTGGCGCTCGTTGACTTCATGGGCCAGACGCCTGCGGAGCAGCTTTCTGGAACGTGCGTTGCAACGTCAACGCCGCGAGCAATCCATGTAGGCGGTCGTTTCAGACCTTCCGAAACGCCGGATCAAAGTACTCGAACAGATTGTCGATCGGCAACGCGAAGTTCGTATACGAAAACGACAGGCTCATCTCCAGCGCATTCACCTGATGCCACCAGCCGGGCGGCAGGAAGATCGTTTCCCCCGGCTCGACGATCACGTCGAGCACCTTCACGCCCTTGAACAAGGGGAAGCGTGCATGGTCCGGCGCATCCAGGCTGATCGGGCTGAACACCGCGTTGGTGTTGTACAGGCGCGGGGTCTGCAGCGGCGAGATCATGCGCCAGCGCTTGCGCCCGACCACCTGCGTGTGAAACAGCATGACCTTGTCGTGGTGCAGGCTGGTGATTGTGCCGGCCGGACCGAACCAGAAAGATGAGCAGCGCGACAGCTGCGAGCGGTCGCAGCACGGCGGGAGCGTGCCGATGTCGTCCAGCAAGGGCGAGAAGCCGGGCTTTCGCAATGCCTCGTTGTTGGCCGTCAGGTAGTAGTCGTTGCTCGCGCCACCACTCACCACCTGGTCCACGAAATCGGCCACGCGCACTTGGCGCCGATGGGACAGCTTGTCCTGCTCGTAGCTGGGGTTGGCGTGGCGGTCTGCCTGTATCTCGACTTCGAGGTGGCCAAAGCGCTTCTTGAGGTCGGCCGGCGACCAGCGCTGCATCGCGGGCCAATCGTCCGTGTGCCCGGTGAGCACGACAGGCCGGCAAGCCTGGACGTAGCGCGACAGGAACTCTGCTTCGGTGATGTTGGCGCGCTTGTCGACCTTCTCGTATTGGGGGTCCAGTTCCCAGAGCCGTTGCACGTTCGCTGCCACCGATTCGAGCTTGCGCAGCAACTGCGTCTGCTGTTCGCCCGCGATGCAGATCGGGTTGCTGAACACGCCTTCGATGACGGCCGAGCTCACGAACTCATCCAGCCCCGCTGCAGCCATCACTTCGAGCATCGAGTCAGGCGAGCATCCGCGCATCGCTTGCTCGGCAACCCAACGCACCCACTCGCGCGTCATGGGTGTCTCGACAGCGGGCGGCGGGACCGTCGGCTCAATGGCAGCCGAACGGGGCCGTGGAGCGGGAGGCAAGGGTTTGAGCACGGCGGGCAAAAAGCTGGATGATAGTCACGCAAAAAGCGAAAGGCGCGCGCATGGCGCCTTGTTGCAAGCTTTTCGCCCGCATGCAATTGCGCCGATGCGGCTTGCTGCTTACTGCGGCACTGCCGCTGCACTCATGCCATCCAGCCAGGCCAGCAGGTTCTGCACGGTGTCGGCGTAGAAGGTTCGATAAAGGTTTTGCGAGACGTAGCCGATGTGCGGCGTCGCGAGCAAATTGTCGAGCGAGCGATAGGCATGCGTCGCAGCCAAGGGCTCCTGGTCGTACACGTCGATGGCCGCACCGGCAAGCCGTCTTTCACGCAAGGCGTCGATCAACGCCGCCTCCTCCACGATCGGTCCGCGCGATGTGTTGACGAGCCGCGCCGTCGGCTTCATGAGCCCCAGTTCGCCGGCACCCACGAGGCCTCGCGTGCGACCACTCAGCACCAGGTGAATCGACAGCACATCCGATTCGCGAAAGAGCTCCTCCCTGGAGACGCGCTTCACGCCCACAGCGGCGGCTTTCTCGTCCGTCAGGTTCTGGCTCCACGCGATCACGTTCATGCCAAAAGCCAGCCCGACAGCCGCGACGCGCGCACCCACGTTGCCCAGGCCGAGAAGGCCCAGCGTGCGACCGGCCATGTCCTCGCCCACGCCGGTTTGCCAGCCACCCTGGCGCACCGACTGCGCCTCCTGCACCAGATGGCGCGCACCCGCAAGAATCAGCGCCCACGTCAACTCCACCGTGGGGGTCGAGGTGTAGCCGGTGTGCACGACGCTCACGCCGTGTTCCCGCGCGGCCTCCAGGTCGATGGATGCGTTGCGCGGCGCCGTGGAGGCGATCAGCTTCAGACGGGGCAGCCGCTCGATCAATGCGCGCGACATCGGCGTGCGTTCGCGCATGACGCACAGGGCATCGAAGGGCGCGAGTCGCATGGCCAGTTGCTCAAGATCGGCAACGTGGTCATTGAAGACCGTGACCTCCGCGCGCTCCATCACACGCGACCAGTCGGCCATCCGGAGTGCGACGTCCTGGTAGTCGTCCAGCACGGCGATGCGAAGGCCTGCGCCGGGCTGCGAAGGGTGGGTGTCAGTGGTCATCAAAAGGTCCGATCAGTTGCCCGGGCGCGGCACGTCCGCCAGCCACTGCGCGAACTGGGTCTTCCAGAATTTGGCCATGCCGGTCGTGCCATGGCCGCGCGTGTCTTCGCTCGCCGGGATCAGGTAGAGCTTGCCATTCTTCAGGCGCTTGATCTCGCGTTCCATGATTCCTGTCTCGGGAGGGTTGCGTTCGTCGTCGGCGGAGTTGATGGCCAGCAGGGGCGCGCGAATGCGATCGAGTTGCGGCGCCGGGTTGTAGTCGCGCGATGAATCCCATTGGTACAGGAAGTCGTTGGCGTCGGCCGTGAAAGGTGCGGCAATGCGCGCGTCCAGCAGCTTGTCGGCGGCCTCGCGTGTGGGCGCCATCTTTTGATAGGCCAGCGTGCCGCCGTTGGACACCATGCCGTAGAAGGCGTTGGCCACGCGAAGGCCGGCGGGCTGCGCGGTGTAGTTTCCTTCGTTCCAGCCCGGGTCGTTGCGAACGGCGTCGATGATCATGCGCCGCATCATCCAGTTGCGGCTCGACATCTCGGTGGGTTGCGAGGCCATGGGCACCAGCGCGTCCATCCAGTCGGGATGCGCGGCGCCCCACATCCACGTGTGCATGCCGCCCATCGAGTTGCCGATGACCAGGCGCAGGTGCTTGACGCCAAGGCCTTCGCTCACCAGCCGGAACTGCGCAGCCACCATGTCGTCGTAGTTGTATTTCGGGAACTTCGCGCGCATGCCATCCGATGGCTTGGACGATTTTCCGTGGCCCAGTGCGTCGGGCAGGATGATGAAGTATTTGCTCGCGTCCAGCGGCTGGCTGGCGCCGAACAACTCGCCGCCAAAGGCCGGCTGCAACATGCCGCCTCCCGTGCCCGAGGTGCCATGCAGCACCAGCACCGCTTCATTCGAGGGCGAGCCCAGCGTGGTGTAGTGCAGGCGCAGTTCAGGCATCACTTCGCCGGAATGAAAGCGGAAGTCTTTGGCGATCCAGTCGCCTTCCCTGGCGGGTGGCAGGTCCGCGGCCAGCGCGGTCAGCGTGGCCAGGACCATGAGGCATGCGGCGCAGAACTGACGCAACAGTTTCATGATGGATGTCTCCAGTGGAATACGGCTCCCCGGGCGGCACTCTATGCACATCGTCAGGGGGTGCGCATCGGGGTCGGCACGGGGTCACGCCTGGATCAAGGCTTCTTGCGTCGCCCGCGGGAAGACCAGCCCCTGGCCACCAGCGGCCCCACGTAGCGCAGCAACAGCACGCCGAACGCCAGCGCCGCAAGCGGGCCGCGCCCGTCCGCCCTCACCAGGATCGGCTTGGCGAGCGTCGGCGCCATCAAGGCTTTTTCGAAGCCCTGCTGCGTCTGCAGGCGGTGGAAGGCCATGCCCTGCTCGCCTGCCAGCAGACGCAAGTAGCTCTCGCGCAATGCCGAGAGGTGCTCGCTGCCCGGCGTGGCACCCAGCATGGGTGCGGCGGTGCCGGCGCGGTCATCCGTCATCGCCTCGCCGCCCAGGCTCGCGCCGCGTCCCAGACTGCGCAAGTCGGTCTGCGCGACTTCCTCGGGGCGCCAGAAGCCGAGCGGCTGGCCTTGGGGATCGCTCTTGGGAATGGGCGACGGCCGCAGGTCTCCGACGCCGACGACCAGTCCCTGCACCTCGCCCGGCTTGTCGTCGAACTGGGGACGATAGTTGGGCGCGAGCGGTGGCGCCTCCTGCCCGTCGGTCACAAACACCAGCGACGGCTTGTCCGGCAACAACTTGGCGATGCCGATGGCGCTGTGCAGGCCCTTGGCGACTTCGCTGCCGCCCGACCACGACATGCGCGAATCGATCTGCGCCAGCGTCGAGCGCAGTTCAGTCAGGTTGCCGCACACCTCCACCGGTGCGAGCAGCAGCAAGGCACGGTACTCCGTGAAGATCGCCCAGCCGACCTTCGAGCCACAAGGCATGTGCAGCAGCGAATCGCGCAGCGCCTGCTTGGCGAAGGCCAGCCGGGAGACCGGTTCGCCGGCGATGCGCTCGTCGGTCACGTTCATGCTTTGCGTGATGTCGAGCACCACCACGGCATCGACCAGTGGGCGCTCGCGCATCACGCCGGGGTTGAGCGCGCTTGCCGCCAGCAGCAGGCCCGCGAGCGCCAGCAGCCAGCGGTCCCAGTCATGTTGCAGCGAGCCACGCAGCCGTTGCCAGAAGATCATGGCAACCCCGGCGAGTAGCCGCGCATCGTGGTCGGCGCGCGCTCGGCATTGCGCTTGGCGTCGGGCGGTTCCGTCTCCATTTCCTCGGGGTCGGCCAGCAGGCGTTGCGCACGTTCGAGGTTGTAGCGCGCGTCCCAGTGCTGCGGGTCGTCGCGCAGCACGTCGCGGTAGATTTCCTTGGCCAGTTCGATGAGCGCGATCGCCTTGCCGGGCTCCGGTCCCGCCTGCACAAGGATGGCCTGGCGCATCAGCAGGTTGCCGCTGTTGTAGCGGGCGGCTTGGCCCAGCGGCGAATCGCCTTCGAGGCTGCGATACAGGTTCAGCGCCGATTCTTCGTTACCCTCCGCTGCCTGCGCATACGCCCGTGCAAACTGGACCTGCGGCGGCGCGTCCTTGACCTGCGCGGGCAACGGGCCGGAGACGATGGCTTGGTTCCACCGCTGCTGGCGCCACATCCAGGCGCCATCGACTGCCGCAGCCACCACGGCAGCCGCCAGCACCAGCAGCGCGGCGCGTGTGCGTCGTTGTGCACGGCTCATGCCCATCTGCGGATCTCCACGAGGCTTGCCGCCAGGAGCATCGAAACGCAGCCCAGCGCCAGCGCGAAGAACGGCATCGCCAAGTCGCGCCGGGGCATGGTGTCGAGGTAGGTGATGGGCAGGTTCTCCAGCCGGTTGACTGCGTCGATGGCCTCCTTCAGCGCCTCGGGGTTGCTGGCTTCGTAGGCGTGGTACGCGCTGCCCGTGGACTGGAAGAAGTGATGCAATGCATATTCCGGCACCGAGTCCACGTTCGCCGCCGCCTCACCCTTTTCCAGCGTGAGCCCCGGGCTGTTGACCGAGCGCAAATAGATCCAGTAGATGCCCACGCGGAACTTGCGCGCCTGGTGCGCAATGCGCTCGCGGGTTTCGGCGTCGAGCCGGTCGCCGCCGTCGGACACGAGCATGATGATGCGCGAGCCGGTGTACGCCCGGTCGGCAAAGTAGCCCAGCGCCGCCTCGATCGCCAGGCCGATGTTGGTCTCCGACAGGCCCCGCCCGATGTCGCCCGCTGCAATGGCCGCCTGGATGGTTTCGTTCTTCTGCGTGAACTCCAGGACGCGGATCGGCAGGGTGCTGAAGACGATCATGCCGAAGCGGTCGTCCGGCCGGTTGGCGGTGAATTCGGACAACATCCGCCGCGCGACCAGGCCCTTGGACTCGGTCAGGCGGGCACGCTGCTTCATGTAGTAGTCGATGGCTTCGGGCCCTGTTCCCTTGGGGGCGCCGGCGTTCGAGCCGGCAAAGCCTTGGTCCATGCTGCGGCTGCGATCGAGCAGCAGCACGATCTCCGCGCCCTTGCCGACGCGCTCCACGTCGTATTCGGGCAGGTGCGCGCCGGCCATGCCGAGGATGAGGGCCGCCAGCGTCACCACGCCGAGCACGCGCAAAGTCCATCCGATGGCCTGCGAAGCCCGGTCGCGCGAGAGCATCGCCGTCCAGCTGTTGATGAGCGTGCGACCCGATTGCCCCCACAGCGGCAGCAGCGCCAGCGGCAAGAGCCACAACAGCCAGGGCGCATCGAAGCTCATGCAGCACCTCGTTCCGCGTCGCGGCAACGCCGGCAGAACTCGACCAGCCACGCGCGATCGCCCGTCGCCTTCGCAGCATCCCCGAAGAACTCGGCGCGCGAGCGCTCGAAGAAGGCCACGAGGTCACCGCGCAGGTGTCCGAAGCGCGGCCGCGCCTTCACGAAGCGTTCAACGCCCTGCTCGAAAACCACCTCCCCCATCGTGCGGTTCAGTGCCTGGTGCAGCGCCTGGTACGCGGCGCGCCACGCCGATTCAGGGCTTTCCGCCGTCAGGCCGCGCACGCTGCGCCAAGCCTGCGTGAAGGGCCGATGCGCGCGCCCCCACCACGGCAGGCCGATGTAGACGTGGGCCAGGTACGCCAGCATGGCCAGCGCGACCACACCGTAGGCCATCAACCGGTAGCGCGCGAAGCGCGTGTCGATCAGTGGCGGCGGCGCATCCGGCTGCAACTCCCCGAGGCCGCGCCGCGGCGAGACGTCCACCGGCACCAGCGGCGACACGGTCACGGGCCAGGCTTCGACCTCCACCTCCTGGTCACGCGGCTGGCCCTTGAAACGCAGGCTGAAGCCGGGCATTTCCAGCGTTCGCGGCTCGGCCGGCGAAAGGAACACCTGATAGGCCAGCGTCAGTTCGTGCCGCCGACCGCCCGCTTCGGCACTGCTGCGATGCCCGACGCTACGCAACTCCAGCGCCTTGCCGCGTACGCCCGCCTTCGGCAGGCTGGTCTCGTCCAGTTCCAGCCCGGTGGGCGCGTGCACGGTCACCTCGCGCGACACGAGATCGCCCACTTGATAGCCGAAAGCGCGCGGCTGCGTTGCCGTGGCGCTCAGCTGCGTCGGATCGTCCGCCGCGCCGGCGGCGAGCGGCGACGCTAGCGCCACGCCCAGCGCCGCAGCCCGAAACACGCGCATGACCCGGTTGGTGCCCACGCCCCTCATCTTGCGCCGCAGCGTCACTTCGCGCTTCATGCGTGAAAGTGCCGGGTCACGGCGTCGGCGTCGAACGCGCCTTCGATGAACAGCGGCTTGAGCCGGTTCGCCCTGAAGATCTGCAGGATGGCGTCACGGCGTTGCTGCAGTGCAGCCAGCCACTTGTCGCGCAAGGCGGGGCGCCACCACACCAGCTTTCTCGCGCCGGTTTCAGGGTCGACGACGTGCGCCAGGCCGCGCTGCGCCGTCAGGCTGAATTCCACCGGATCCCACAGCACCACCGGCACCAGGTCGTGGTGCGCCATCGACGCCAGCGTGGCCTCGATGTCCGCCAGCGGAAGATGAAAATCCGACACCAGGAACACCAGCGATCGCTGCCGGCGCAGATGGCGATGGGCCGACAGCAGCGCCTGCGCCGACGCGCCTTGCAAGTCCAGCGCCCGGAGCTTCTGCGCCAGCACCGTCCCCACGCCGCGCATGCGCGTCTGCGGCAGCAGGACGTCTTCGCGGATGCTGCTGTCGCAACCCACGAAGCCGAAGCTGTCGCCGGTGCGCCAAGCCGACCATGCGAGGCTGTCGACAAAGTCCGCCAGCACGTCGATCTTGCGGCGCGTGCCCACGAAACCCATGGACGCCGACAGGTCCGCCACCATCACGACCGGCACCGCCTTGCGCTGGCTGTAGACCCGCACGATCCAGTTGCCGAAGGGGTCGCGCAGGCTGGCGTGCAGGTCGAGCCGGCGCGGATCGGGCGCGTCCAGCAGGTTGGCGTGGCCCCGGAACTCGAAGCCGCTGTCGCCCCGCGCGCTGCGGTGGTGGCCCGGAAAGTGGCCGAGCGCCGGCTCCCTGATGCGGTAATGCAGTTCGTGCACGGCAAGCCTGGGTGTCTGGCCCGTGCGGCGGCTCAGGGCGCCGCCACGCTGGAGAGAATGCCGCTCATCAGCCGGCCGGAGATCTCGTGACGCCGCATCTCGTACACCGGCTGGTAGCACAGCCGGTGGGCGATGGTGTCGACGAACACCGCCTGCACGTCCTCCGGCGTGACGTAGGCGCGGCCCTCCAGCCAGGCCGCGACGCGGGCGGCGCGCATCAAAAGACTCATGCCGCGCGGGCTGGCGCCGGCCAGCATCAACTGGGCGGTGTCCAGGTCCGACAGGCGCACGCCGTACTCGGCCGGCACCGCGGTTGCGCGCCACAGGTCGAGCGCATAGGCCTGCAGCGCGTCGGAAGCCTGCACGCCGCGCTGGATGAGGTCCGACACATGGTTCAGCTCCTGGTACGCCACGATGCCGCTGGCCAGATCGCCCACGAGCCGGTCGGTGTCGTGAAAGCGCGGGTCGAACATCAGCTGGCGCCGGTCGGCCTCGTCGACGGGGGTGTCGATGGTCACTTCCATCATGAAGCGGTCGCGCGCCGCGGCGGAAATCTCGAAGGTCTCCTCGCGCTCCACCCGGTTGCGGTCGGCAAACACCAGCAGGTGGGGAAAGCGAAACTCGCGGTTGAAGGCCGACACGCTGCGCTCGGCCATCACGCGCAGCAGCAGTGAATGCACCTGCGGGCGCGCCCGGTTGATCTCGTTGAAGAAGAAGATCGCCAGGTTTTCCCCATGCCGGATGAGCGGCCCGGCCTCGACCGCAGGCCGGCCCTCGGCGCTGATGTAGGTGTAGTAGATCAGGTCGTTGGGCATCAGGTCGATGGTGCCCTCGGTGCGCGCAAAGTCGCCACCGAGCACCTGCGCAAAGGCGCGCAAGAGGGTCGTCTTGCCCACGCCCACGTCGCCTTGCAGCAGCACGTGGCCGCGCGCAAAGATCGCCGTGTTGATGAGGCGCGTCGCCCTCGCCTGCCCGACGACCGCGCGGGCGACTTCGGCTTCGAGCTGCAGGGCGCGCTGGCGCCAGTCGCTCATCACCGCATCGTTTCGATCCATTCGAATCCCCTCGATTTCGCGCCACAGCGGGCGCGGCGCCAAGACATCCACCGCTGTCGTGCCGGATACGGCACAAATTGCACCTGCAGTGGAACACCACGCGTGCCGCGAGGGGCGCAATTACATGCAGATTAGCAAGAGGCACGCCGCCGCGCAGGCTTCAGGTTTTGGCAATCATTGGCCGGCAGGCGGCTGCGCCAATTAACAATTGGCTAATCCAAATCAATTGGCCGGCGGCGCAGCCGGTGAAACACTCTGTGTCGAAAATGATTGCCACAACTTCGGCGCACCGCCTCCCCTGAAAGCCGGCCGCCACGCCGCGCCGGCGCTGCGCAGGCGCCTTGCTGCGCGCACTTGCCGCGGCGCAGCGGATTTGACCCGTCAATTGCGCCAATCAATAGGGTTTCCCTGAATGCAAAGCCCCCCATCGAGGACTAAACACGGGCTCGCCGACGTGATTTCCTGTTGCGATTTCGTGAAGTTTTGAGCAGGCGCGCAACTTGCATTTGCTGCCCGCGCCGTCTTCTTTGCGTAGCACGGCGGGCGCCTCGTCGGCGGGACGGTGCAGACAGGCTCTGATGAAACAAACAAGGAGACTTCGATGCGATTTTCCGGGCACATACTTTGGCGCTCATGGCGTCTGTTGGCGGCGGGCCTACTCGCGGTGCCGGCTTTGGCATGGGCCAATGCCGACGTCGAGAAGAACATCGCCGACTCCAAGAACTGGGCAATGCAGGCTGGTGACATGTACAACCAGCGCTACAGCAAGCTCAAGCAGATCAACACCGGCAATGTCGGCAAGATGCAGGTCGCCTGGACCTTTTCCACTGGCGTGCTGCGCGGCCACGAAGGCTCGCCGCTGGTCATCGGCAACATGATGTACCTGCACTCGCCCTTCCCGAACAAGGTCTTCGCGATTGACCTGAACACGCAGAAGATCGTCTGGAAGTACGAGCCCAAGCAGGACCCGGCCGTGATTCCGCAGATGTGCTGCGACACGGTCAACCGCGGCGTTGCCTATGCCGAAGGCAAGGTCTTCCTGCAGCAGGCCGACAGCAACCTGGTCGCGCTCGATGCCAAGACCGGCAAGGTCGTGTGGACCGTGAAGAACGGCGATCCGAAGCTCGGCGCCGTCAACACCAACGCGCCGCACGTCTTCAAGGACAAGGTCATCACCGGCATCAGCGGCGGCGAATGGGGCGTTCGCGGCTTCATCGTGGCCTACGACATCAACAGCGGCAAGCAGGTCTGGAAGGCCTTCAGCACCGGCCCCGACGCCGAAATGCTGATGGACCCCGCCAAGACCATGACCTGGACCGACGGCAAGATGGCGCCGGTGGGCGCCGACTCGTCGATCAAGACCTGGAAGGGCGACCAGTGGAAGAACGGCGGCGGCACCACCTGGGGCTGGTACAGCTACGACAAGGCGCTGAACCTGATGTTCTACGGCACGGGCAACCCGTCGACGTGGAACCCCGCGCAGCGCCCCGGCGACAACAAGTGGTCCATGACCATCTTCGCGCGTGACGTGGACACCGGCATGGCCAAGTGGGCCTACCAGATGACGCCTTACGACGAGTGGGACTTCGACGGCATCAACGAAATGATCCTGGCCGACATCGACGTCAAGGGCAAGGCCACCAAGGCGCTCGTGCACTTCGACCGCAACGGCTTCGGCTACACCCTGAACCGCGAAACCGGCGAGCTGCTGGTCGCTGAAAAGTACGACCCGGTGGTGAACTGGGCTACCAAGGTCGACATGAAGACCGGCCGTCCGCAAGTGGTTCAGAAGTACTCGACCGCGCAAGGCGGGCCTGACGTCAACACCAAGGGCATCTGCCCGGCCGCCCTGGGCTCCAAGGACCAGCAACCGGCCGCTTACGACCCGGAAACCAAGCTCTTCTACGTGCCGACCAACCATGTCTGCATGGACTATGAGCCGTTCAAGGTCGAATACACCGCCGGCCAGCCGTACGTGGGCGCGACGCTCTCGATGTTCCCGGCGCCCAACAGCCATGGCGGCATGGGCAACTACATCACCTGGAACGCCGGCACCGGCAAGATCGTGCAGAGCCATCCCGAGAAGTTCTCGGTGTGGAGCGGCGCGCTCAACACGGCGGGCGGCCTCTCCTGCTACGGCACGCTGGAGGGTTACCTCAAGTGCGTCGACAAGAAGAACATCAACAAGGAACTGTTCAAGTTCAAGACCCCGTCCGGGATCATCGGCAACGTGTTCACCTACGAACACAAGGGCAAGCAATACCTCGGCGTCTTCTCGGGCATCGGTGGCTGGGCCGGCATCGGCATGGCCGCTGGTCTCGAAAAAGACCAGGATGGTTTGGGCGCAGTCGGTGGATACAAGGAACTTAGTCAGTACACCGAACTCGGAGGTTCATTGACTGTCTTTGCGCTGCCCAACTGAAAAGCGGGCAATAACGAGAACAGGGCCTGCACCGGGCGGTGCGGGGGGCCCTGAACGAGGAGATCCGGAGATGGCAGCCACCCGGCTGCCATCTTTTCATTCCCACGACAACAAGGATCCTGGAATCATGAAGTTGAAGAAGGCGTTGGTCACCGTTTCCACATTGCTGTGTCTGGCCACAGCGGTTCATGCTCAAGACAAACCACTTTACAAAGTCGTCGACGGCTACAAGGTCGACAGCGAAACCATGAAGGGCTTCAGGGCCTGGCGCGCCGCAGCATGCGACCGCTGCCACGGCGCCAACCAGGAAGGGCTGGTCGGCCCCTCCCTCATCAACAGTCTCAAGACGCTCTCAAAGCCCGACTTCATCAAGACGGTGCGGGACGGACGCCTGGACAAGGGCATGCAAAGCTTCGGCACCAGCCAGACCGTGATGGACAACATCAACCAGCTCTACGCCTATCTCAAAGGCAGGTCCGACGGCGCCATCACGCGCGCGAAGGTCGAAGAACTGCCCGCCCAATAATGGCCGCCGCAGGATCCCCACGACGAGTTGAACGCAGCAGCGCCCGCAAGGCGTTGCGCAGCATGGCACTGGCCACAACGGCGCTTTCGCTATCCGTGGCTGCGTGCTGCGTGGCGGCGCAGGAGGCGCCCGCCAAGCGCACCGAGTTGCGCGTCTGCCAGGATCCCAACAACCTGCCCTTCTCCAACACCAAGGGCGAAGGCATCGAAAACAAGATTGCCGAAGTGTTCGGCAAGTCGATGGGCCTGCCGGTCATCTACTACTCCTTCCCGCAGCGGCTGGCCTTCATCCGCAACACGCTGCGCTTCAAGCTGCCGGGACAGGACTACCCCTGCGACATCGTCATCGGTGTGCCGGCCGGGTATGACCAGGTCTCGGTGACCAAGCCCTACTACCGCTCGACCTACGCCATGGTTTTCCCCAAGGGCAAGGGGCTGGACCAGGTGACGTCCGCCGAGGATTTCCTGAAGATCGACCCCGCCAGGCTGTCGAAGCTTCGCATCGGCGTGTTCGACGTGTCGCCTGCCTCGGCGTGGCTCAACAAGCACAAGCTGGTGGACCAGGGCGTGCCCTATCACTCGATGAACCCCGACCCGGACCAGTATCCCGGCCAGATCATCGTGGACGACCTTGCGTCCGGCAAGATCGACGTCGCCATCGTGTGGGGGCCGATCGGCGGCTACTTCGCGAAAAGGATCAAGTCGCCGGAAATGGCGGTGATTCCATTGAAGTCCGAGCCCGGCATCCAGTTCGACTACGAGATCGCGATGGGCGTGCGCTACGGCGAGCGCGAGTGGAAGCAGCAGGTCGAGGGCCTCATCGAATCGAACAAGCCCCAGATCCAGGCCATCCTCAAGGAGTACGGCGTGCCTGTGGTCGACGCCTCGTACTCGGCAAAGCCTGCGGCGCCCGCGGGCAAGCAGTAGGCCTGCACCCAGCGATGATGAAACGCCCACCTGCAGCAAACCTCGTCGCAAAGCTGGTGCTGGGATGCGTGCTCGCGGCCCCGTGGATGGCGCAAGCCGCCAACGACTTCTCGGTCGCCGAGCAGGCGCTTTTCATGAACAACCAGCTGGGCGGGCTGAAGCCGCCGCTGACCTTGCGCTATGAGTACCGCAAGACCGGCACGCTGGAGGAGCCTTTCGAAGACAAGGTGGACCTGTTCCTCACGGCGCAAAACGATGGGAGCTGCTGCGCGGTGCGATCGCAGTTCTTTACCGGCGCGCGAGCCATGACCCAACCCGAAGTCGAAAGCGCACAAGGCAACCCGGCCATCCTCTACTTCCTGGAGCGCGACATCCGCGAGATGCAGCGCCTGACCAAGGGGCAACCCAACTACTTTCGCAAGCGCATCCGCATGGCGGTGTACGAGGGCGCCACGCTGCGCAATGTCTCCTTGCCTTATCGAGGGAAGCCGGTGGCGGTACGCGAGTTCACCATCGCGCCCTATGTGGACGACCCAATGCGCACGCGCTACGAAAAGCTGGCCAACAAGACCTACACCTTCCTGCTCTCAGACGCCGTGCCCGGCGGCCTCTACGGCATTCGCACGCGCATCAATGCCGAACCCGGCGGCATGGAGCCCCTGATGCGGGAAGAAATGCTGATCCAGGGCGCAGACCCTGCCGCACTGGCGCGCTGACCCTGACGCAAACCTTTGGTTCAACCCATGCCCATGTTCCTTCGATTGCCCACGCTGCTGGCCTTGTCGGCCTTGTCGATGTCCGCCCTGGCGGCCGCTCCGGCAGCCCGCGCCCCTGTGAATGACTTTCCGACGGTGGACCGCGTGCTCTACGTGCAGGAGTGCATGCGCGCGCATCCGGGCCCGCAGTTCGAAATGATCAACAAGTGCTCATGCACGCTCGACGCGCTGGCCACCACCGTCAAGTACAACGAGTACGTCACGATGAGCACCATCGTCAAGGCCATGACCATCGGCGGAGAGCGCGGCGGCGCGATTCGCGACGTGCCTTCGTACGAACCCCAGGTCAAGCGCTACAAGGAACAGGTGAGCAAGGCTGAAAAGGGATGCTTCATCGGCGCAGACTCGGCGAAATAGGCGCCTGAGTTGTGAGCGGCGGGCGCGATGTTTCTGAAGCCCGTGTCGTCTTTGGTGCTCGCGGCGCGACGCCTTCGTTGGCCGATGCGCGCCGTGGTCGTGCGGGCCCTGCTGTTGTGCGGCTTTGTCTCCCTCATCCCACAGGCTGCACAAGCGGCGCCGCTCGCCGTGAGCGAAATCCAGCCCGGCGTCTACGTGCACACCGGCGCGCTGGAAGACTGGGCGCCCGCCAATGGCGGCGACGTGGCCAACCTCGGCTTCATTGTCGGCAGCCGTTGCGTGGCGGTCATCGACACGGGCGGCACGCCGGCCGTGGGGCTGGCGCTCAAGGCCGCCATTGCGCGGGTCACGCCGTTGCCGGTCTGCTACGTCATCAACACCCACGCGCACCCTGACCACGTGCTCGGCAACGTGGCCTTTTCGGACGCTGGTTCCCGGGAGCCGCCGCGCTTCGTGGCCAGCGCCCGCTATGGCCGCGCCCTGTCGGCGCGCGAGCCCTACTACCTGAATGCGCTCAAGCGCGACTTCGGCATCGAACTGACGCACGCGTCCGTCGTCTACCCCACCGTCGTCGTGGACACCTCGATGGATCTGGACCTGGGCGGGCGCGTCATCACGTTGCAAGCCTGGCCGACCGCGCATACCGACAACGACCTCACGGTATACGACCAGCGCTCCCGAACGCTGTTCGCCTCCGACCTGCTTTTCGTGCGCCACCTGCCGGCGCTCGACGGCAGCCTGCGCGGCTGGCTTTCGGTGATGGCGCAACTCAGGCGCCTGCCGGTGGCCACCGTCGTTCCCGGACACGGCCCCGTCGGCACCGACTGGCCCAGCGTCATGGACGCGCAAGCCGGCTATCTCGAAGCGCTGCTGCGCGACACCCGCGCCGCCATCCGCCAGCACATGGGCATGCAGCAGGCCATCGACACCGTCGCCGTCCCGCCCGGCCCCAATTGGCTGTTGACGGATCGCTTCCATCGGCGCAACGTCACGGCAGCGTATGCGGAACTGGAGTGGGAAGACGTCGACGCCACGGCGACGCCTTCTTCCGCGCCAACTTCCGCGAGCCCGAAAGCGTCGAAGCCATGAGTACTCGTCCTGTCATCCCGTCACCGGAAAGCCCCGCGTCCCGGCGCGCCTTCGCGCTCGGCGCCTTGCTTGTTGCAGCGCTGTTCGCCCACCCTGCCCTGGCGCAGATCAAGACCGCCGACAACCCTGATGCCAATCCCGTGTGGCAAAAGGTGCGTGCGAGCCTGTTCCAGTCGCGGCCCATTGCCAACGCGAGCGATGACGTGATTTCCATCGTCGCGCCGGTACGCGCCGAAGACGCCGCCATCGTTCCCATCGCGATCAAGACGCGCATGCCGCAGACGCCGACGCGCTACATCGACAAGGTCTACCTCATCATCGACAACAACCCCTCGCCGATCTCGGCGGTGTTCAATTTCACGCCGCAGAGCGGACGCGCCGATATCGAGACGCGCGTGCGCGTTGACGAATACACGCATGTGCGAGCGATTGCCGAAACCAACGACGGCAAGCTGCACATGGCGACGGCTTTCGTGAAGGCTTCCGGCGGCTGTTCCGCACCGCCGGGCAAGGACGCGGAGGCTGCGGCGAAGACGCTCGGCCGCATGAAGCTGAGCCTCGAAGGCCACGCCGACGCCAACCAGCCGCAACTGGCGCAGCTGATGATCAGCCACCCCAACAGTTCCGGCCTCGCGCTGGATCAGGTGTCGCGCCTGTACACGCCGCCCCACTTCGTGCGGCAGGTCAACGTCACCTATGCGGGCCAGCCGGTCATGTCGGCCGACGTGGATTTCTCGATCAGCGAAAACCCGAATTTCCGCTTCTATTTCCAGCCGCGTGGCGATGGCGAGCTGAAGGCCGAGATCGTCGACTCGCACGACCTGCGATTCGAAAGCGCACTCAAGTACCGGCGCCCCGAATGATTCGTGACGAGGCTTGGCATTGAAGTGGATTCGCGCCATGCTGTTCGCGCTGATGGCCGTTGCGGGCATCGGCCTGCTGCCCGGCTGCGCGGCACGAGGCGATCGTCAACCTGAATCGGACCCCAAGCCCATCGAACTCGCGCCCGGCGTCTACATGGTGCAAGGCAAGCGCGGCGGCGTCGATGCGCAGACGCTGGGCCGCGTGGGCAACGCCGGCTTCATCGTGGGCGACACCGGCGTGCTGGCCATCGACACCGGCACCTCGTGGCGCAACGGCGAGGCGCTGTGGCGCGCGATCCGCAGCGTGACGGACAAGCCCGTGCGGCTGGTGTTGATCACGCACGCGCAAAAGGACTTCCTCTTCGGCGCCAACGCCTTTCGCGAGCGCGGCATTCCGGTGCTGATGCATCGCAAGGCCGCGACGCTGATGGCATCTCGCTGCGACCGCTGCCTGCGCGTGCTCAAGGAAACGCTCGGCGAGGAGGAAATGAAGGGCACGACGATGTTCACGCCGGACCAGCAGTTCGACGACACGCACACGCTCGACGTCATCGGCCGACCGGTGCAACTCATCTACTTCGGGCATTCGAGCGGACCCGGCGACGTGGCGGTGCTCGACCCACGCTCGGGTGTCCTGTTCGCGGGCGGGTTGATCGATGAAGCCCGCGTTCCCGACATCATGGACGGTGATCTTGACGGGTGGATGAGCGCACTGGCGACGTTGCGCCAAGTGCCGGCAAAGGTCGTGGTGCCGGGACACGGCGCACGAACGACATTGCAAGGAGTCGATTTGCAGGAGCGCTATCTCACACAACTGCGCGCCAAGGTGGAGAAGTTGCTGCGGGCGGGAACTGCGCTCAGCGATGTCCCCAACGTCGCGGAGTTGCCGGAGTTTTCGGGATGGGACCAGTACGAAGCGTTGAACCGAAAGAACGCTTCGACCTTGTTTGTCCGGTTGCAGGGGAGTGAGTTGAAGTAACCCTGGTGTCCTCGACGGCAACAGCAAGCGCCAAGGGGTCTTGCCTCCCGCGCAGGGAAGAGTAAATTGCGCCCCAGCGCGCCCCTCGCGCTGGATGCCGTCCATGACGATGAAGGCCTTGGCCCCGTCGCTTTCAGGAACTCGTGCCATAACCCGCACCACGGGCAGGCAATTGCTCGACGTTTCCGAACCCGCAGTGGAAAGTCGACGACGCGTGATGCGCCTTGCGGCCGGCCTGGTACTCGGCATCCCCTGCGCTCCGTTCCCAGCCCGCGCGCAGACAGCGAAGACCTTCCGGATCGGGTGGCTCGGCTATGCCCTTCCGGCGAACCCCGAAGTGAAGGTATTGGAAGATGCCTTCGTCGAAGCCTTGCGGGCCCAGGGCTTTGTGGAAGGCCGGAACATCGTGATCGAGCGCCGGTGGTCCGAAGGGCGCAAGGAACAGGCCGCGGCAGCGGCGGCCGAGTTCGTCCAGATGCAGGTCGATGTGATGGTGGCGGTGGGCCCGGACGCCTTTGCTGCCAAGGCGGCAACCCCCACGATTCCTGTCGTGTTTGCGAATGTCGGAATGCCCGATCGCATGGGCCTCGTGGCAAGCCTTGCGCGCCCAGGAGGCAACGTCACGGGGGTCACCAATTTGACGCATGAGCATTCCATCAAGCTCTTGCAGTTCGTCCAGCATGTCTTTCCGCAACACATTCGCCTCGCCATCCTGTGGGACGCCACCAACCCTGTCTCGGAAATCGGCTTGAAAGAAGGGAACGTGCCCGCCGCCAAATCGCTCGGCATGGTGCCCATTGCGTTTGGCGTCCGAAGCGCCGCGGACCTGGAGCTTGCCTTCGACGGCGTGGTGCGGGAACAAGCTGACGTCCTGTTTCCCCATGCCTCGCTGTGGGCGCATCGCGCGCGCATCCAGGATTTTGCCGTTCAGCAGAAGCTGCCCTCGGTGAGCGGGGCGCGCGAATGGGCAGAGCTCGGCGCCCTGCTCAGCTACGGCCCCAACACGCGCGAGATCTTCACGCGATCGGCCGTGTACGTGGCCAAGATCCTGAAAGGGGCCAAGCCAGCGGACCTTCCCGTCGAACAACCCATGAAGTTCGAGTTGGTGATCAACATGAGGACTGCGAAGGCGATCGGAATCGACATCCCGACGCAGGTGCGCAAACAAGCGGATCAGATCATCGAGTGACCGTCCGGGGCAGCTTGGGACTCAATGCAGTGCCCCCGCCCCGGCCCTCTTCCGGCGGGGAGGGAGGAAGACGGAGACGTCACGGTCAAAACATCAAACACTCAACCGACGCGAATTCGCCGGCTCCCGAAACACCAGCGGATGCTCCACAGCCTTGGCAGGCGAAAGACTCCCCGCCCTCTCCACCGCTTCTTCCACCAGATGATGGTGCGGACTCTTGAAGCAGGCCGGGTCCGCCACATCCGGATCGTTCGCCAGCATGTACGCCTGGCACCGGCATCCGCCCAGATCCTGCTCCCTGAACTCGCAGGACGAACAAGGCTCCTTCATCCACCCCGTTCCGCGGTACCGGTTGAAGCCTTCCGACTCCACCCAGATGTGCCGCAAATCATGGTCGCGCACATTCGGAAAGCTCAGGCCCGGCAACATCTTCGCGGTGTGGCATGGCAAGGCCGTGCCATCGGGCGCCACGGTGAGGAACATGTTGCCCCACCCGTTGACGCACTTCTTGGCCTTGCCCTCGTGATAGTCGGGCGCCACGAAGAAGATGCGCATCCGGTCGCCCATGCGGGCGCGCCACACATCCGTCGTGCGCTCGGCCTGCTTCAGCTGCTCGTGCGTGGGCAGCAGATGGTCGCGGTTGAGAAAAGCCCACGAGTAGTACTGCGTGTTCGCCAGCTCCAGGTACTCGGCGCCCATCTCGGCCGCCATGCCGATGATCCGGTCGATGTGGTCGATGTTCATCCGGTGGATGACCACGTTCATCACCATCGGCCAGCCCTGGTCCTTGATGATCTTCGCCACCCGGTTCTTCAGCTCGAAGGTCTTGGTGTGCGAGAGAAAGTCGTTCATCTCCTTCGTCGAATCCTGGAAGGAGAGCTGCACGTGCTCCAGCCCTGCCGCTTTCAGGGCCGCGGCGCGCTGCGCCGTCAGGCCGACGCCGGAGGTGAGCAGGTTGGTGTAGTAGCCCAGCCGGCTGGCTTCGGCGACGATGTCTTCCAGGTCGTCGCGCACCAGCGGCTCACCGCCGGACAATCCCAGCTGCACGGCGCCCATCTCGCGGCCCTGGCGCAGCACGCGAATCCAGTCATCCGTCGTGAGCTCTTCTTCCTGCCGCGCGAAGTCGACCGGGTTGTAGCAAAACACGCAATGCAGCGGGCAGCGATAGGTCAGTTCCGCCAGCAGCCACAGCGGCGGGCCGGGCGCGGGACGCGGCTGTTGTGATGATGCTGCTGCGTGTTCCATGGTCGTCAATCCCAGGCCAGCCAGCGCTGCTTGCCGGCCATCTCGACAAAAGCGAGCACGTCGTCGCCCAAACCCTTCATCGAGAACGCCTCTTCCAGTTCGCCCACGATCACCGCCACGCTGCGTTCGCCGTCGCAGCGCTTCATGATCTCGCCGCCACTCTGGTTGAGCTTGACCATGCCTTCGGGATACAGAAGAACGTGCGCGCTCTGCGCCGGCTCCCATTGCAGGCGAAAGCCCGGACCCACGCGCGGCTGCGTGGCGGGGGTCGGCGCGGCCATCATGCGGTCACTCCGTACTTGAGCGCCATCGCGTCGTTCATGGCCCACAGGATGTCGAGCTTGAGCTGCAGCACTTCCAGCGCGCGCTCCTGCAGCGGCCGCGTCGTGAAATGGTCGAGCGTGATGGCCAAGCCCTGCTCCACGTCGCGGCGCGCCTGGCTCATGCGGTTGCGAAAGTAGGCCATGCCCTCCGGCTCGATCCACGGGTAGTGTTCCGGCCAGTTCGCCAGCCGCTGCTTGTGGATCTCGGGCGCGAACAGTTCGGTCAGCGACGAACACACGGCCTCCTGCCACGGCGCACGGCGCGCAAAGTTGACATAGGCATCGACCGCAAAGCGCACGGCGGGCGCCACATGGCGCAGGTCCAGCACCTCTTCGCGCTGCAGTCCCACCGCCAGCGCAAGGCGCAGCCACGCCTCGATGCCGCCTTCGTCGCGCACGCCGTTCAGTTCGAAGCCATCATGGTCGAGAATGCGTTGCACCCAGCCCCGGCGCACCTCGCGATCGGTGCAGTTGGAGAGCACGGCCGCGTCCTTGATGGGAATCGCGATCTGGTAATAAAAGCGGTTGGCCACCCAGCCACGCACCTGCTCCTTCGACGCGCGCCCGGTGTTGAGCATCACGTTGAAGGGGTGATGGATGTGATAGGACTTGCCACGCTCGCGCAGCTGTGCTTCGAACTCATCGCGCGACCATGCGGGGGCTTCACTCATGCTGGCTCTTTCCGGTTCGTTCGCTCACACGCGAAACTGCATGCCGTCCTCGCAGACTTCGATGCGCTCGCGCACCAGCGCGGCCCGTTCATCGGAGTCCTCATTGAGGATCGGGTTCGTGTTGTTGATGTGGATGAGCATGCGCCGCGTGCGTTCAGGCAACTTCCCCATCCACTCCATCATTCCGCCTTCGCCCGACTGCGGCAGGTGGCCGATGTCGCGCGCCGTCTTCTTGCTCAGGCCCATGCGGGGCATTTCGTCATCGGTCCAGAAAGTGCCGTCGACCATCACGCAATCGGCGCCCGACATGGCGTCGAACACGGGCGGCGTGATCTGGCCCAGGCCCGGCGCGTAGAAGGCTTTGGCACCGCTGGCGGTGTCCGTGATCAGCATGCCGATGTTGTCGCCTTCCACCGGCCGGTCGCGGTGCGGCGAATAGGGCGCCGCCTTGCTCGACAGCGGCAAGGCCCGGAAGCTCAGGTCGCCCACGCCAGGAACGCTGAAGGCCGTGCCGTCCAGCGCGATGGGATGGCGCTGCACGCCGCAGTAATGCGACAGAACCCGCAACACCGGGTTGCCCCGGCTCAGGTCTTCTTCCACCGGATCGGTGCACCACAGCGGCAAGGCCTGCGTGCGTTCTCGCAACATGAAAAGCCCGGTGGCATGGTCGATCTGACCATCCATCAACACCACGCCCGCAATGGCCGAGTCGCGAATGGAACGCGCCGGCTGCAGCGTCGCGTTGCTGCGAATCTGCTCGAGGATGTCGGGGGAGGCGTTGAACAGAACCCCGTCCACGCCATCGTCGGCCTGGACGAAAATCGATGACTGCGTGCGCGCCCTGGCGTTCAGGGTGCCTGCGCGAAGTCCCGCGCAGTTGGGGCAATTGCAGTTCCACTGTGGAAAGCCACCACCGGCGGCAGAGCCCAGGACGGTGATGCGCATAAGGAAGGAAACCCTTCAGGAACGCAGCAAATCCGGCGCGCCCCCGCCACGGGTGGAGCGCCGGACGTGCCACAACCCGCGTCAGCGGGCGGCAACGTACATCGTGATTTCGAAACCGAAGCGGAAGTCAGTTGCAGTAGGTGTAGTCCATTGCATAAGCAGTCTCCTGTAAACGATGCACAAACACCGGCTGGTGCCTGCAGGGATGTGTGGTCCCGTAACGCATCGTCCCTCTTCGGCATGGCCCCGCACAGCCCGCGCATCATGATTCGGGGCTCATGATTTTCATGAATCGGCGCGCTGCAAAACCGGAAGGCGCGCTGCGGTTTCTACCGGCGGTGCAAACTGTTGCCAGCCGCTACGATGGTCGGCGTGTCCGCACCCATCCTGCCCCGCCGATGAGCCTTCGGCTGAAGATCAACCTCATCGTCGTCGCACTGACCTTCGTCTTTGCGGCGGCCGTGCTGGCGCTCGAAGTGCGCAGCATGCGCGAGTCCGTCAACGAGGAAGTCGTGGCGGCCAACCGCGTGGCCGCGCA
This sequence comes from Variovorax brevis, assembly GCF_030317105.1. GTDB lineage: Bacteria > Pseudomonadota > Gammaproteobacteria > Burkholderiales > Burkholderiaceae_C > Variovorax > Variovorax brevis. Next base: position 431,117 of record NZ_JASZYG010000002.1, on the reverse strand, counting down.
GCTGCTCCAGCGCACCATCTGGCGCTACGCCGCGCAAGGCACGCCCGCGATGCTTGCCTTTCTTCAAAGCATCGGCCGCGTTCGCTCCAACGAGATCACCCTCTACGACAGCGATGGCAAGGAGCTCTACCACTCGCCGCCCTCCACCTACAAGGCGGGCCGCGACGCGCCGGCCTGGTTCATCGACCTGATCGCGCCGCCGCCTTCGGTGCAGTCGATGGAGTTTCCCGACGGCAAGGTGGTGGTGCGCGCCAACGCGTCGCGCGCCGAAATCGACGCCTGGGACTACGTGGTGACGCTGGCGCTCGGCGCGCTGGCCATGCTGCTGCTGGTCAACGGCACGGTGTTCTGGCTGGTCGGCCGCGCGGTGCGGCCCTTCGGCAAGATCGTGCATGCCCTCAACGAATTGCAGGCGGGCCGCTTCGACGCCGCACTGCCGCCCCTGCCGGGCAAGGAGGCCGGGGCCATCGGCTCGGCCTTCAACCGCATGGTGGGCGAGTTGCAGGGCCACATCGAGACCGAGCGCCGTGCGGTGCGCGCGGAGATGCAGTTGTCCGACAGCCGCGAACTCACGCGCTGGATCGACCAGCACATCGAGGCCGAACGCCACATGATCGCCCGCGAGCTGCACGACGAACTGGGCCAGTCGGTGACGGCGATGCGCAGCATGGCCTTGTCCGTTGCCAAGCGCGTGCAATCGCTCGACCCGGAGGCGGCGCGGGCGGCGCAGGTGATTGCCGAGGAGTCGTCGCGCCTGTATGACGCGATGCACGGCATCATTCCCCGCCTCACGCCGCTGGTGCTGGACAGCTTCGGCCTGGCCGATGCGCTGGGCGACCTGGTCGAGCGCACGCAGCGCGCGCATGCGGACGTGAACATCGCGCTCAAGGTGGAACTGGCGGATGCGGCACTGGGCGCCGACGCCTCGCTGGCCCTGTACCGCGCGGCGCAGGAAGGCATCACCAACGCCATGCGCCACGGCAAGGCCCATCATCTGCAGCTCACGGTGCTCGTGCAGGCGGGCGAAGTGAGGCTGGAACTCATCGACGACGGCGAAGGCTTGCCGCCCGATGGCCTTCCGCGTGGCGAACACTACGGCTTGCGCTGGCTCGCGGAGCGCGTGCAGGGACTGGGTGGGCAGTTCGACATCGCCAACGCGCCTTCCCGCGGCGCCAGGCTGACGGTCCGCCTGCCTGTGGCGGGCGCTGAAACATCGACGGCAACATCGACGACGACAACACAAGGAACTGCATGATCCGCGTTCTCCTGGCCGACGACCACGCCCTGGTTCGCATGGGCTTCCGGATGCTGCTGGCCGACGCGCAGTTCGAGGTCGTGGCCGAGGTCGACAGCGGCGAGCAGGCCTGCGTCGAGTACGCGCGCGTCAAGCCCGACGTGGTGGTGATGGACCTGTCGATGCCCGGCATCGGCGGCCTGGAGGCGGTGCGCCGCCTGATTGCGCAAGACCCGAAGGCGCGTGTGCTGGCGCTGTCGGCCCATGAAGACACCGCGCATCCGCGGCGCGTGCTGCGCGCCGGTGCGCTGGGCTACCTGACGAAACGAAGCGCACCCGACGCCCTGATTGCCGCCGTCACCGCTGTTTCGCGCGGGCAGCGCTACATGGACGCCAACACCGCGCAGGCCCTGGCGCTGGCGCAACTCGAAGGCGACACCAGCCCGGCGGAAGCGCTGAGCGAGCGTGAGTTTTCGGTGTTCATCCAGCTCGCGCGCGGACAGACCGTCGCGCAGATCGCGGAAACGCTGAACCTGTCGCCCAGCACCGTCGGCACCCACCTGTACCACGTCAAGCAAAAGCTCAATGCGAGCAATCAGTCGGAACTGACGCTGGTCGCGCTGCGCTGGGGGTTGATCCAGGCCTGAGGTGGCGGGCACGCGCGTTCTCGAACCTATCGGCGGTCGTACTTGCGGAACGCCAGGCCGAACAGCGCGCACAGCAGCATGCCGCCGATCCACATGAACTGCGCCCAAAACGGCAAGGCACTCACGTTGATGAACCACGCGGGGGCGCACAGGCCAGCAGCGGCCCCCAGGAACAAGGTGCTTCTTGTCATGCGCGGTCCTTCAGTGCGTGCACATCGGGACGGGGTGTCCGCCGGCGCAGCCTGGCGGTGGCGTCATGGCGCCTTTTTGCTGTGGCATGGAGTCTCCCTCGATCGATTTTTCTGGAGGCCCGATTATCGCGGGCGCTCTGCGGATTCATGCCGGGGATTGATCCAGATGCAACTTCGCCGTCCAATCGCGTTCTTGAGACCGAGGGTAAACGCCAAGGGTTGGCATGTTTGTTGCACTGCAGCAATAAGAATGTCCTGACAGGCTTGCCCCGGAGATTGCCCATGCGATGGCTGTTGTTGATGTGGATCGTTCTGGCCTGCGGCGCGGCCAGCGGGGAAGTCGCGCCCGGCCCGCAGCCCGACATCGTCGGCGTGCTGCACCGCTCGCAGCAGGTCCAGCTGGACGCCATGACGCCGGCGGACGCCGCCAGTCCGCGCGCCCTGAAGGTGCGTGAATCCTTCGACCTGCTGTTGCGTGGCTTGAAAAGCCCAGCACTGTCCACCGTGGAGTTGCGCGTGATGCGCGGCGACATGGTCGGAGAGACGCTGCAGGGTCACGTGGTGGTGGCCAACGTAGCGCTGGCCGATCTGCCGGAAGGCGAGCGCGTCTTCATCCTCGCGCATGAACTGGGGCACGTGCTGCTGGACCACTGGTCACAGATGTGCACGCTCTATGTGAAGTGGGTGCCCGGCGCCGTCGTGCAGCAGCACACCGACGCCATCGCGGGCCAGCTGGGCCGCGATGCCTCGGCGCTGGCCTACCGCCAGGAATTCGAAGCCGACGCTTTTGGCCTGAGCGCCCTGCGCGCGCTCGGGCTGCCCGACCAGCACGTGATGGCCGCATTCATGCACCTTGGCTGGCACAACGACACCGCAACGCACCCCGGCACGCGCAAACGGCTGGCAGCCCTGCGCAGCTTGGCACCGCACTGGCAGATCGGCGCCGTGCAGCCCTGACAGCCTGGCCGCGTGGCGCGTCAGGCCAAGTCGATCACCGGCCAGCCCGCTTGCGCCGCATGCGCCCGCAGACGTTCGTCAGGGCTGACGACCACCGGATGCGTCACGGCGCACAGCAAAGGCAGGTCACCCATCGAGTCGGAATAGAACCACGACTTTTCGAATTCACCGACGCTGCGCTGCGCGCCCTCGGGCTGCGCGGCCAGCCATTCGCCCACCCGCGACACTTTGTGGTGTCGGTAGCAAGGCTCGCCGTCGATCTCGCCGGTGAAAGCGCCGTCTTCCAGACCGCCCACCGTGGCCGGCCGCGTCGCGACCAGATGGGCCACGCCGAACAGTTGCGCGATGGGCTGGGCAATCAGCCGTGTCGTGGCGGTGACGATGGCGCACAGGTCGCCGTTTTCGCGATGCTTCTTCACCAGCGCGAGACTGGCCACCGGCAGCCTGGGTGCGATCTCTTTGGCGAATTCCTGCTGCCATTGCGCCAACGTCGCGCGGGGGTATTCCAGCAGGGGCTTCATGTTGTTGCGGTGCATGGCGTGAATGTCGAGCGTGCCGGCGACGTATTCGTGGCAATAGGCCAGGTAGCGCGCTTCAGCCTGCGCAGGCAGGATGCCCTTGGCGATGAGGAACTGCGTCCATGCCATGCCGCTGTCGAAGGGAATCAGGGTGAGGTCGAGGTCGAAGAGTGCGAGGTGTCGGGATGGCATGGGGATGAGCTTAGCGTCTGTCGGCGGCCAGGCTGGACCCCATGGGAACAGGCCCGTGGGAGCGCTTCGTCGCGTGCTTGCGCCGGATGGGGCTGCAGGACTCGCGCAAGACGCGACGCGTGCCTACAGCGCTCGCGGGGCAAACGCGCATGCTCGCCCCTGATCAATCCATGGAGACTCACTTGAAAAACCTACGCTTCCAGACCGGTGGCCTGTTGCTGTCGCTCGCCGCCCTTCTCGCCTGCGGCACTGCATCCGCCCAGTCCGCCAAGCCCTCCACCTGCGATCCCCGGCAAGACCCGGCCGCCTGTGCGCGCGAATCCGGCGCAGCGCGCCAGGAGGCTGCACGCGGCGGCTTGACCCAACCCGGCGCCAGTGCCGACGTGAACGCCACCGCAAGATGCCAGGCACTGCCGGCCGCGGAGCGCACCGACTGCGAAGCACGCATCCAGGGCAGCGGCGCGGCAAGTACTTCGACCACGAGCGGCAGCGTGATGGGCGGCGGCTTGGTCCGTGAAACCGTCACACCCATTCCGGCAACGCCCAGCCGCTGATCGCCTCCCGGCTCAATCCCCTTCGATCTTCGAAGCCTTGACGACCTGGCCCCAGCGTGCCAGTTCGGCCTTGCTGAATTCAGCCAGCTTCTTCGGGTCCATGTAGTCGGCCGACGCCCCCTGCTCCGCCGCCTTCTGCTGGAAGGCCGGCGTGGCGGTGATCTTCGCGATTTCGCTGCTCAGGCGGTCGATGACCGGCTGCGGCGTCTTGACCGGGGCGAACACCGCGAACCACGAGGTGGCATCGAGCTTGGGCATGCCGGCCTCGGCAGCCGTCGGCACATTGGGCAGCGAAGTCAGCCGCGCCTTGCCGGTCACGGCCAGTGCGCGCAGCTTGCCCGCCTGGATGTGCTGCATGAAGGGCGGCGGCGTGCCGAAGGTCATGTCGACCTGGCCGCCCAGCAGGTCTTGCAGCGCGGGGCCGGTTCCCTTGTATGGCACGTGCGTCAGCTGGATGCCCGCCTGCTGCTCCAGCATCGCACCCGTCACGTGCTGCAGCGAGCCGTTGCCGGACGACGCGTAAGTCAGCTTGCCCGGATTGGCCTTGGCGTAGGCAATCAATTCCGCCAGGCTTTTGGCCGGCACGCCCTCGCGCACCACGATGACCTGCGGCGCGCTCACCACGTTGGCGACCGGGCGAAAGTCCTCCGCGGTCCACTGCGGCTTTTGCTGGCTCACGTGCGGCGTGATGACGTGGTAGCCCGAGTACTGCATCAACAGCGTGTAGCCACTCGGGTCGGCACGCTTGACCGCCATGGCGGCAATCGCCCCGTTGCCACCGCCCTTGTTGTCGACAATGACGGATTGGCCAAGCGCCTTGCCCAGCGGTTCGGCGAGCATGCGCGCCGAGATGTCGGTCGTGCCGCCGGGCGCCGTCGGCACCACCATGGTGATGGGGCGGCTCGGGTAGGCGTCCTCGGCGAGCGCCATGCCCACGGCGGCCATGCCGCATGCGGCGATGAGCAGGGTGAATGCGCGGCGCGCGGGTGCCTTGTGTTGCGATGTCATGGCTTGTCTCTCTTTCTTTCGAATGTGTGTGGGGGATCAGTGGGTCCGCGCGACGGCACGCTCGCGAATGGCGGCGAAATCGCCCGGCACGGGATGCAGGTCGAGGCGGCGGCCGGCCTTGACGATCTGGCTCGGGATGTCGTGGCCGATGAGCGCGGGCAGGCACTTCGACGCGTCGATCAACCGCGCCAGATCGACGCCGGTGTCGTAGTCCATCAGCGTGAGCGCATGCACGATTTCCTCGGTGCACACATTGCCCGTGGCGCCCGGCGCGTAGGGGCAGCCGCCAATGCCGCCGAGCGAGGCATCGAAGCGGTCGGCGCCGGCGCCGATGCCCGCCAGCACATTGGCCAGGCCCATGCCGCGCGTGTTGTGGAAGTGCAGCGTGAGTTCGGTGTCCGGCCAGCGCGCCCGGAAAGCGGCCGTGAGCTCGGCAACCTGCCCCGGATAGGCCATGCCCGTGGTGTCGCACAGCGTCACACCGCGCGCGCCCATGCCTTCGACAAAGCGCGCGCACCAGTCGAGCACCGCGTCCACAGGCACGTCGCCTTCCATCGGGCAACCGAATGAACACGAGAGCGACACATTGACGCTGACCTTGGCAAGGCGCGCCAGCTTGTTGACTTCCGACAAGCCCGCAAAGGACTGCTCGCGCGTCATGCGCAGGTTGGCCAGGTTGTGGGTTTCGCTGGCCGACATGACGAGGTTCATTTCGTCCGCCAGCGCATCGATGGCGCGCTCTGCGCCGCGCACATTGGGCACCAGTGCGCTGTAGATCACGCCGGGCACGCGGTCGATCCGGCGCAGCACCGCTTCGGCATCGCGCAAGGCCGGGATCGCCGTGGGCGACACGAAGGCCGTCACTTCGATCTTCGCCATGCCGGCTTGGGACAGCGCGTTGACCAGCGCGATCTTGTCGTCGGTCGGTACAAAGGCCGCCTCGGCCTGCAGGCCGTCGCGCGTGCCGACTTCCTGCATGTAGATGCGCCGGCCGGCGCCGTTCCAGAGCTTGTCGTTCGCGTTCATGCGACCACCTTCCTGTCGCGCAGCGCGACGATGTCTTGCGTTGAAAAACCGAGTTCACCGAGCACCGCATCGGTGTCGTCGCCCAGATGCGGCGCCGACGTCCTCACCGTGCCCGGCGTGCCAAGCAGCTTGGGCACGACGCCGGGCACGTCGACCACATGGCCGTCGCGCGTGGTCTGCTGCAGGATCATGTCGCGCGCCCGGTAGTGCGGGTCTTCGTCGATGTCCTTGGCGGTGTAGACCTTGCCGGCCGGCACCTTCGCCTCGCCAAGGATGGCGAGCACATCGGCCATCGATCGGGTCTGCGTCCAGGCTTCGATGGCTTCGTCGAGTTGCGCGACGCGCGCCACGCGGCCGGCGTTGCTGGCCAGGCCTTCGTCCTCACCCAGGTCGTTGCGCCCGATGGTCTGCATGAGGCGCTTGAAAATGCTGTCGCCGTTGCCGGCGATGAGCACGTAGCCATCCACGCACCGGTATGCGTTGGATGGCGCAATGCCCGGCAATGCACTTCCTGCCGCCTCGCGCACGGCACCGAAGGCGCTGTATTCGGGAATCAGGCTTTCCATGACGTTGAACACCGCCTCGTGCAGCGCCACGTCGATCACCTGGCCCTGCCCGCCGTTCACCTTGCGGTGGTACAGCGCCGTGAGGATGCCGATGGTGCCGTGCAGTGCCGCCAGCGTATCGCCAATGGAGATGCCGCAGCGCACCGGCACGCGGCCGGGTTCGCCGGTCAGGTGGCGCAGTCCGCCCATGGCTTCACCGATGGCGCCGAAGCCGGGAAGATCGCGATAGGGCCCCGTCTGGCCGTAGCCCGAGATGCGCAGCATCACCAGGCCGGGATTGAGTTGGGACAGCACGTCGTAGCCCATGCCCCAGCCTTCCAGCGTGCCGGGGCGGAAGTTCTCGATCAACACGTCGGCCTCGGCGATGAGCTTGCGCGCAATTTCCTGGCCTTCGGGGCTGCGCAGGTCCAGTGCAATGGAGCGCTTGTTGCGTGACTGCACCTGCCACCACACCGACGTTCCCTCCTTGATGAGGCGCCAGTTGCGCAGCGGATCGCCGGCGCCGGGCGCCTCGATCTTGATGACGTCGGCGCCGAATTCGCCGAGCGTCTTGCCGGCGAAGGGGCCGGCGATGAGCTGGCCCATTTCGATGACGCGCACGCCGTGAAGGGCGCCGCGCGGCGGGGTTGTCTCAGTCGTTGTGTTCATGATGTTGATTGTTCAATCAGGGCGCCTTGCGCGGAATGACACAGTGGCGAGCCGAGCTTTCTCCATTCGCGAAAGCGCGTGCAGGAAAACCCTTGCTGCCGATTCATCAGATGACGCCTTCGCTGCGCAAGGCCTGAAGGCGTTCGGATGGCAGGCCCAGCAGGCCGCCAAGCACGCTGTCGTTGTGCTCGCCCAGCCGCGGTGCCGGCGTGCGCAGGCGCGCAGGCGTCGCGCTCAGCTTGATGTGCGCGCCCGTCAGTTTTGTCTTGCCGGCGGTCGGATGCTCGACGTCGACGAACATCTCGCGCGCCACGGCGATGTGCGGGTCCGTCACCAGCCGGTCGACGGTGTTGATCGGCGAGGCCGGCACACCCACGGCGAGCATGGCGTCGACGATGTCGTCGACCCGGCGCGTGCGCGTCCACTCTTCGATCAGCGTCTTGATCTGCGCATGGCGCTGCACCCGCTTCGCGTTGGTGTCGAAGCGTTCGTCATCAGCCAGCGAAGCCTGCCCGATGGCGCCGCACACGAGGCGCCACAGCTTGTCATTCGCCGCCGCGATGACCACGCTGCCGTCGCTGGCCGCGAAGGAGTCATAGGGGTAGCACGACTCGTAGCGGTTGCCAATGCGCTCGGGCACGCGGCCATCGGCCAGGTAGATCTGCGTGATGATCTCCAGGCTCGCCACCACCGAGTCGACCAGTGCGACATCGACCTTCTGTCCCACGCCCGTCTGGTCGCGATGGCGCAGGGCCGCGAGCAGGCCGATGGTGACCGACAGGCCCGCCAGCACATCGCCCATCGCCGTGCCCGAGCGTGTGGGCTCGCCGCCCGGCCAGCCCGTGGTGCTCATCAGGCCGCCCATGGCCTGGGCAATGATGTCGTAGCCCGGACGCAACCGGTAGGGGCCGGTGTCGCCAAAACCGGAGACCGCGGCGTACACCAGGCCGGGGTTGATGTCCTTGAGCGTCTCGTAGCCCAGGCCGAGCTTGTCCATGGTGCCGGGGCGATAGTTCTCGACCACGACGTCGGCCTTCTTCACAAGCTCCAGGAAGATCTCGCGTCCCTCGCCCTTGAGGTCGAGCGTGACGCCCTTCTTGCCCCGGTTGAGGTTCATGTAGTAGGCGCTTTCGCCGTTCTGGAAGGGCGCGAAATGGCGCGTGTCGTCGCCCTTGCCGGGCTGCTCGATCTTGATGACCTCGGCCCCCATGTCGGCGAGCATCATGGTGCAGAAGGGGCCGGCAAGAACCCGGGTGAGGTCGAGGATGCGCAGTCCGGAGAGAGCGCCTCTGGAATCGTTCATGGCTTGTTTCCTTCGAGGGATATGGAATGGCATTCAGCGCGCGGCGGCTCCGGTCGCGAAGCCTGTCAGGTTCGGCTTGCGCTCTTCCTTGCGTCGCAGCGTGGCGGGCAGCCCATACATCAGGATCGCCGCGCAGGCCAGGCTCAGGACGCCGATGACATACAGGGCCGGCGTGGTGCTGCCGGTGATGTCCTTGATGCGCCCCACCATCACCGGGCTGACGATGCCGCCCAGTTGTCCCAGCGTGTTGATGAGCGCGATGCCGCCAGCGGCGCCCGCTCCCGTCACGAGCCGCGGCGGCAAGGCCCAGAAGGCGGGGATGGAAGCGATGACGCCTGCACCCATCACCCCCAGCGCCACCACCAGCAAGGCGGTGCTCTTGTCGAAGAAGCCCGCAGCGAAGAAGCCCAGGGCCGACAGCGTGATCAGCCCTGCGACGAACTTGCGCCGCTCGCCGGTGGCATCCGACAGTTTGCCGACGACGAGCATCGCAATCGCGCCGCACAGGTAAGGCACCGAGGTCAGCAGGCCGATGACCGTGGGGTTCGTCGTGCCCGAGGTGCGGATGAGGTGCGGAGCCCAGAAATTCAGGCCATAGGACGCGACCTGGATCAGGAAGTAGACGAGGCCCAGCGTCAGGAAGCCTGGCGTCTTCAGCGCACCCAGCAGCGAGTGGCTGCCGATGCTCTTGTTCTGGTCGGCGATGCGGCTCGACAGAAGCGTTTGCTCGGCCGGCGTCAGCCAGCTGGCATCCTGGATGCGATCCTTCAGCACGTTGAACACGAGAAAGCCGAGCACGACGCACGGCAAGCCGCCCACGAGGAACAGCCAATGCCAGCCCGCCATGCCGAGGGCGCCATCCAGATGCGACAACACCAGCCCTGCGGCGGGCGCGCCGACGAGGCCGGCGAAAGCCGATGCGAGGAACAGCGTCGAGGTGATGCGGCCGCGGTACGCCACCGGAAACCACAGCGTCAAGTAGAACAGCACACCCGGTGCGAAGCCGGCTTCCATCGCGCCGATCAGGAAGCGCAGCACATAGAACTGCCACTCGGTCTGCACGAACACCATCAAGGCCGTGGCGATGCCCCACGACACCATGATGCGGGCGATCCAGCGCCGCGCACCGACCTTGTAGAGCATCAGGTTGCTCGGTACCTCGAACAGCACGTAGCCGACGACGAAGAGGCCGGCGCCGAAGCCGTAGGCGGTGTCGCTGAGGTGCAGGTCGCTTTGCAGCGCAAACTTGGCAAAGCTGATGTTGATGCGGTCGAAGAATGCGAACAGGTAGCACACCATGATCAGCGGCATGATTCGCCATGCGACCTTGCGCACGATGCTGGATTCGCTCGGTGATGGCGCGTCGTGACTGCTGCTCGCGACGCTGGCGTGGGACGGAATGGTTGAACTCATGCGTGACTCCTTGGGGGTGCATGAATTCTGGAATTTCGCCCCCGCCGAGGGAACGACAAAGGTGCGTCGCCAGCTTTCGTGGATCGCGAAAGCCGGCCGGGGTTTCCCCTCAGGAGCGTCGGGGCGCTTCGCAGAGGTGATCGATCAGCAGGCGCACGTGCCGCGGCACCGCGCTGGCGTCGCGCAGGCCGATCAGCAGGCGCCGCGAAGCCCACGCATCCTGCAGCGCAATTTGCCGCAGGTTCATCGATCGCACGTGGGGCTGGATCGCCTCGCGCGGCAGCACGGCAACGCCCAAGCCGGCCGCCACCATCTGACACATCGCATCGAAGCTGCGCACCTGCAGGCGCATCTTCAGGCTGCGGCCCAAGGCGTTGGTCTCGGCCTGCAGCCGCTTGGCGAGCGAGGTGCCCTTGGGCAGGCTGACGAAGTCGTATTCGATGGCTTCCTCGAAGCGCACCGAGCGCCGGCGCGCCAGGGGATGGCCTTGGGGCACCACGAGCACCAGGAGGTCATCGCGGTAGCTCATCTGGTGCAAGCCGAAGGCGGGCGTGCGGTCGGCGAAGATGCCGAAATCGGCACGGCCATCGAGCACCGCCAGCACCACTTCGCCGCTGTCTTCTTCCTCGAGTTCGATGCGGATGCCGGGGTTCGCGCGCACGAAGGACGAGATGTCCGCCGGCAGGAACTGCGTCACCGCCGACGTGTTGGCCCACAAGCGCACGACGCCGACCAAGCCGGTCGCGTAATCCGACAGATCCGCCGCCAGTTGATCGACGTCGCTGAGGATGCGTTGCGCATGCACCTGAAGCGCCTGGCCGGCAACCGTCAGGGTGATCCCGCGCGAATGGCGCTCCAGCAGCGGCGAGCCCACGGCCGCTTCGAGGTCGGTGATGCGCTTGCTGGCGGCACCGACGGCAAGGTTCGCCAGTTCGGCGCCCTTGCTGATGCTGCCACTGCGCACCACCAAGCTGAACAGGGACAGCGAGAACAGGTCCAGCCGGTGGAGGTTCACGGCGCTGACGTGGGTGCGGGCATGGGCGGATTCTGCACCGCGCGCTGCCCGTGCGCAGCAGGGCTGCTATCGGGGAATCAATCCACCCCGACCATCACGCTCGATGCCTTGATCAACCCGTAGGCTTGGCCACCGACGGCCAGCTTGAGCGAGTTGGCCGAGGTCGTGGTGATGGTGGCAACGATCTCCACGCCGGGCGCGATTTCCAGGGTCACTTCGGTGGTCACCGGGCCGTGGTTGATGGCGGTGATTTTTCCGGGCAGTACGTTGCGGGCGCTGATTTTCATGGCGGTTCTCCTGGGGTTGGCTGATTGAAGCGGGAAGTTCAATTCAACGCGCGCACCTCGATGCGCACGAGGTTTCGCACATGCCGCGGTCCCTTGCGCAGGTCCGCGGCCGAGATCATCGCGATACGGCCTTCGCGTTCATCCAGGGGCTTGCCGTCGCGCTCGAACAGCACGAGCGCCCCTTCGCCGACGGCGGTGTTGGAAAGCTCCGGCCACGAGAACACCGCACGATAGCCGTCCGTGGCGGTGGCGACGACGACCAGCGTCTTCCAGTCGTTCTTGTCGGCGGTGACGAGGCCGGCGCGCTCGATGAGTGCGGAAAGCTTGACGCCACGCACGGTGGTCGATGCCGCGGTGCCGGCCCCGCTCGACGTCGATGTCACCTCGCCGATGGCCTGCGCGGGGAAGGCGGCGAGCGCCGCGACGTCCAGGCTCAGGGACTGCTTCACTGCGCCTTGGACCTCGACCCGAGTGCTCGGCTGTGCGTGGGCGGCGATCCAGGTGAACAGGCTGAGAACAAAGATGGATGCAGCGCGGGCAAGCAGCATGTTGGCACTCCGGTTGATTCGCTTCATTCGTCTGTCAGGCCATCCGGTCGTCGGCACGTGCATCGGGCAGGCGGCTGAGCCGATCGGCGAACCAGCCGATGCGCTGCGTCGCGCGAACGTCGAACTCCGGAAGGTAGGGTTTGATGTCCAGCACCGGCGTGCCGTCGACCATGTCGTTTCCGGCAACATGAAGAACGGCACCCTCCACGCGCAACAGTTGCACGATGGAGATGCCCAGCCGATTGGGGCGCGTCGGCGCGCGTGTCGCGAACACGCCGTGCGTCTGGTCGTCCAGGAAGGGTGTGACCTCCAGCCGTTCGTGGAGGCACTTGTGGAAGTGCGTGAGCAGAATGAGGAAGCCGAAGCCTTCGATGTCGCGCAAGCCTGCGACGAAAGGAGCGAGCACTTCCACCTGCGCCACCTCCTGTTGGGCTGCGACGGTCTGGATTGGCGTGCCGACAGGGTCGTCGAAGCGGCTGCGGACGTAGCCGATGGGGCGACAGGTCACGAGGTCGTGTTCGCGGGCTTCCATGTGCACCGGATTCTCCTGGTGTGCGCAATGCGCTATTCAGTTTGAGAACAGCGGAGTGTAGGCTGAGTGGGCTACTTCCCTGTGGCTGCGATTCGCATTCGACAAGAGACGGATTTGGGCAGGTGGAGGGTTGAATTGCATGGTGTTCTGTCGTCGGGGGGGCGCCGCGGCAGGTGGTCTGCGGCGCGGGCTCATACCGGGGCGGTCGATGCTGCGCATCGACTGCACTGCGGTGCTCGGTCGCGGGGCGCGGTGCAGAACTCACTGCGCGCGCCTTCGGCGCGCTACGCTCAAACAGCTGCACCGAGTCAGTTGACGAAGCGCGTGTCCTTCGGCACGCGCCGCCCCGCGCCCTGCGCTCCTCGCCGCCCCGGAAATCGCCCGCGCCACAGACCACCTGCCGCGGCTGGGCACGGCGTGCGTGTTCAGAGAGGGGCGCGGAACCCTGTGCCGCTATTGCGCGTCGGGGCGATCCCTGCCGGGTAGTGCACCCCTACCGTTTCCAGAGCAAAGGCGCCTGCGGGCCCGGCGTGACGCGCCTCTGCGGCGCCGAGAAGCGCAGCGCGACCGGCCTGCACGCGTGCCGAAGGACACGCGTGCTTCGTGATCTGACTTGCCGCGGCTGTTCGAGCTCAGTGAACGAAGTGAACGTCGCGAGTTCCGCGGCAGGCCGGGCGCGTGAGCATCGCAGGGAAGTCGGTGCGCAGCGCCGACCGCTGCAGTGGCGCGTCACGCCGGGCCCGCAGGTGCCTTTGCGTCGCGCGCAAACACAGCGAACCACGATCCAGAGATCAGTTCCTCTCAGCCAACTGCGCCAACACCGCCGGATTCTCCAGAGTCGACGTGTCCTGCGTAATCTCCTCACCCTTGGCCAGCGAGCGCAGCAGGCGCCGCATGATCTTGCCGCTGCGCGTCTTCGGCAGGTTGTCGCCAAAGCGGATCTCCTTGGGCTTGGCGATGGGACCGATCTCGGTGCCGACCCAGTTGCGAAGCTCGGCCGCGATCTTCTTCGCTTCTTCGCCCGTCGGCCTCGCACGCTTGAGTACGACAAAAGCGCAGATGGCCTCGCCCGTGGTGTCGTCGGGACGACCGACAACAGCCGCCTCCGCGACCAGATCAGTGCACGACACCAGCGCCGACTCGATCTCCATCGTGCCCATGCGGTGACCCGACACATTCAACACATCGTCGATGCGGCCCGTGATGGTGAAGTAGCCGTTCTGCGCGTCGCGGATCGCACCGTCGCCCGCGAGGTAGTAGCCCTTGAGCTCCGGCGGAAAGTAGCTGCTCTTGAAACGCTCGGGCTCGCCCCAGATGGTGCGGATCATGCTGGGCCACGGCTTCTTCACGACCAGGATACCGCCCTGCCCGTTCGGCACGTCATTGCCCGTCTCATCGACGATGGCAGCCGCGATGCCAGGGAAAGGCAGGGTGCAGGAGCCCGGCACCAGCGGCGTCGCGCCGGGCAGCGGCGTGATCATGTGGCCGCCGGTTTCGGTTTGCCAGAATGTGTCGACGATCGGGCAGCGGCCGCCGCCCACGTGCTGGTGATACCAATCCCACGCGGCCGGGTTGATCGGCTCGCCCACCGAGCCAAGGATGCGCAGGCTCGACAAGTCGTAGCTCTTGGGATGCACCGCATCGTTGCCGTCGGCCAGCTTGATGAGCGAGCGGATGGCCGTCGGGGCGGTGTAGAACACGCTGACCTTGTGCTGCTGGATCATTTTCCAGAAGCGCCCTGCGTCCGGGTAGGTCGGCACGCCCTCGAACACGACTTCGGTCGCGCCGAGCGCCAGAGGTCCATAGGCGATGTACGTGTGGCCGGTCACCCAACCGATGTCGGCGGTGCACCAGAACACGTCGTCGTCCTTCAGGTCGAAGGTCCACTTGGTCGTGAGCGCGGCGTGCAGCAGGTAGCCGCCGGTCGAATGCTGCACGCCCTTGGGCTTGCCGGTGGAGCCGGAGGTGTAGAGCAGGAACAGGGGATGCTCGGCGCCTACCCATTCGGGCTCGCAGGTGTCGGGTTGCGTTTGCGTTTCCTCGTGCATCCAGTGGTCGCGCGCCGGGTCCCATGCGACCTTGCCGCCGGTGCGCTGGTAGACGATGACATCCTTGACCGATTCACAGCCACCGAGCGCGATCGCGTCGTCGACGATGGCCTTGAGTGGCAGATGCTTTCCGCCGCGCACCTGCTCGTCGGCCGTGATGACCATCACGGCGCCGGCGCCTTCGATGCGGTCGCGCAAGCTCTGCGCCGAGAAGCCGCCGAACACCACCGAGTGCGTGGCGCCGATGCGCGCGCACGCCTGCATCGCCACCACGCCTTCCACGCTCATCGCCATGTAGATGACAACGCGGTCGCCTTTCTTGACGCCGCGCGCTCTCAGCGCGTTGGCGAGGCGACAGGTGCGCGCCAGCAGCTCGCTGTAAGTGACGCGCGTGACCTGCCCGCCGTCGGCCTCGAAGATGATCGCGACCTTGTTGCCAAGACCGTTCTCCACCTGCCGGTCAAGGCAGTTGTACGAAACGTTGAGCGTGCCGTCTTCGAACCACTTGAAGAAAGGCGCATTGCTCTCGTCGAGCGAGCGCGTGAAGGGCGTCTTCCACGTGACGAACTCGCGTGCCAGCCGCGCCCAGTAGCCGCCGTAGTCGGCCTCGGCCTCAGCGACCAACGCGTCATAGGCCTCCATGCCGCGGATGTGGGCGGTCTGCATGACGGCTTCGGGTACCGGGTGGCGATGGGCTTCGATGGTGTTGCTCATGGTGTGTCCTCGTGGTTCAAAAAAAGAAAGCTCAATCAGTGGTCCGCGTGCGATCGCAGCCAAGCTGCGATGGCGGCAGCACTGCGAAAGTCATCGCAGGCGCGGGCGGGAATGGCCGGGTAGCGCTGATTCCACATGCGCGTGAGCGCTTGGCCCGGGCCGACTTCCAGCACGCAGCGCACCTGGCGTGCGGCGATGTTTTCCATGCACTCGTCCCAGCGCACGGTCTGCGCAATCTGGGCGGAAAGTGCGGCCTTGGCACTGCCTGCGTCGCGAAGCCGGTCGCCGGTGGCGTTGCTGAACAAGGCAATGCGTGGCGACTGAAAAGGAATCGGCGCGAGCGACTGCGCAAAGCCCTCGGCCGCCTCGCGCATCCACGACGTGTGGGACGCGACGTTGATGCGCAATCGCGTGCACTGCCCGCCCTCCGCTGCGGCCATGCGCTCCGCCCTTTCAAGCGCAGCCACAGGGCCACCGAGCACGACACTCTCGATGCCGTTGCGAATCGCGATCGCCGTGCCTGTTTCGGCGAGCAGCCGTTGCAATGCGGTTTCGGCGAGGCCGTTGATGGCCAGCAAGCCGCCGGTCGTCTTCGAGGCGCTGCTGTCCATCGCGGCGGCGCGCAATGGCGCCAGCGACAAGGCAATGTCGCCATCGAACACACCGGCCACGCTGAACGCCGCAAGCTCGCCGACGCTGTAGCCAGCGACCACCGCCGGCGTTGGCACCAAAGGCGCCAACTGGCCCCATGCCGCCAACGCGAGTCCGGTGAGCAGCGTCTGCGCATTCGCGTTGTTGGCCGCCCAGGGCGCGTCTGCAAGGGCCCGGCGCCAATCGTCCACGCCGAGCTGTGCACGCACTGCGGCCACGCGTTCATCGTCGACCAGCCAGGGCAGCATGTCGGGGTGCTGCGTGCCCTGGCCGCAGAAGAGCAAGGCGAAGCTCATGGACGACCAGCCATCCGCAGGACCCAGCACGCAGCCGCGAGCGTGTCGGCTGCACCGCCGGGCGAGAGGCGACGCATGACGAAGTCCCTGGCAATGGCCTCGGCCCGCGCCAGGCCACCGGCACTTGCAGCACCGCCTTGGTCGATGAACGCCTGCGCAGCGGCTTGGGCGTGGCGCAGTCCTTCCAGTCCGCCGCGGTGCGCGAGGTTGCTGTCGTCCAGAACGGCGATCACATGGAACAACGTGTCGAGCCGCGCCAGCCGAGCCGGCAAGCCTCGCGCAAGCCCGCGCGCCAAGGCCGGCACTGCCGTTTCGAACAACACCGGAAAGGCCATGGCCGCCTCTTCCGATGCGCCACGCAGGCCAAGGCGCTTCGTGGCGATGCCGCCCGGCAGTGTCGAAGTCCGAAGGCTGCGTGCAGACAGCGCGGCGCCCCAGTGCCGACGCAAGGCGTCGCGCAGTTGCGCCGGCTGCATAGGACCCCGGCCCTCTCGCAAGACAGCACCGGCCGAAGCGCACAGCAGGCCCAGCATGAAGATCGCGCCACGGTGCGTGTTGACCCCGCCGGTCGCGTCCAGCATGCGCGCTTCCGCGTCGATGCCGCACCGCTCGAGTTCAGCAAACTCCGCACCTTCATAGCCCGCTTCTGCAATGCGCTCGAAGTAGCTGCGCAAGGCGAACACGCTGCGCATGAACGTGTTCGCGTCCATGTCGTCGTGGCTGCCGTTGTCGATCAGCGTGACTAGCCCAGGCTTGGGCGTCAGCGCCAGTTCGTCGTAGAGGGAGAGCGCGGCCGCACGGCCGATGGCCGCCGGGGTCAGCGGTACGGAACGAAGCAGCGCAAATTTGGTCACGGCTTTCATGCGGCAACCGCCTCGCACCATTGAGCGTCCTGGCGCAGCGATGCGCCGGTCAGCCCTTTGAGCATCACGAAGCGCGAGCGCTCCGCGCGCCAGTCCAGCCATTCGCGCCATGCCACGGCCGTGCCATCGGCGAACATGAGTTCGCCGTCCAGCCGCGGCGGCGCAATGAAGCGACTCAGTGACAGCGCAACAGCATCGGCGTGCTTTGCATCGCTCACCGCCACGCAAACGTCGAGGTCGGAACTCGCCCGAAGGTGGTCGAGCCCGCTGATCGCCTGCCAGCCATAGCTGCCAAAGACACGCGCCGTCGATTGACGAGCCGCCAGCGCGTCCTGCAATTCACGGGCCGATGAACGCGCCGACGGAGGAAGCAAGGCCATCACCTGATCCAGCGCAGGAAATTCCTCGAAGCACTCCACGGCCGTGCGCGGAACCTGCAACGCAAGCCGCCGCCGATCCCACCGCCCGGGCGCAGGCAGGCCCACCGCGATCCGGTCGTTCGCCCCCACGGGCTGCCGCGTGATCACCAGCGGCAGTCGATGCGTCGCCCAATGCGTGAGGCATTCGCGCGCCTGCGCGTCCCACGGCCGGTCCAGCACGGCTGCCCAACCTTCGCTGGTGACGCGAACGAGCCGATGTCTGCGCAGCGATTCCATGGCCCTTCCCCTTCAGTCGGCCGCCAGCACACGCTCCACCACCGCGGCCGCCAGCTTGCGACCGCCACGCGCAGCCCCGTCTTTCGCACGCGTGTCCTTGATCGGCGTGTTTGCCAATGCCTCGCGCAGTGCAGCGGGCAGGTCGCCCTTCCACAGCGACCGCACGCCGCCCATCGCCACGTAGTTGCCCACGCCCGGCGCAAACACCGGGTTCGATTCCGACAAGGCCGTGAGCTTTTCTTCAGACAGCTTGGTCACCCGCGCCATCGCCGGAATGCGCATCACGCGGATCTCGGCCTCGGGCAGCGCGTAGCAGCCATCGGCAATCAGCCCCGAAGTGATGAAGCCGCCCGACAGCGCCTGGTCGTACACCACGCCGATGACCGGATGGCCGCGCCGCCGCGCCAAGTCGATGCACATGCCCAGGTGCGCCATCGCGCGGTTGATGCCCAGCGTTTCGTCGCGCCGGCGCAGTTGCTGGCCCTGGGTGTCGATGAACAGCAGGATCGGCCGGCCCGGATGCTGCGCGACGGTGTCCAGCACCACGCGCGCTTGCGCCAGGGCCACTGCAACGCCGATCGGCGCATGGTTGGTGGTGCCGACGACGGTGATGGGCTGCCCTTCGAACATCACATCGCCCTGCACGAAATCGCCCGAAGCGCGCATGCCGTGAAAGGACCCGAAGAGTTGGGTCGCGAGTTGGTTCCAGTTCATGTTCGTCCGCCTTGCGTTATGCAGCGACGCGCAATGCGCGCACCGCGTCCACATCCAGTTCGGGCACGCGCTCGGGGTGCTCGATGCCCAGCTCGCGCCACAGCCAGGTGGCTGCGTCGGCGCCTTCGGTGTCCAGCGGCAGCATCTGCTGGCGCGCATCGAGCAGCGCGTGCTCGGCTTCCAGCGATTCGAGCGTCACCGGGCTCGATGCCTTCAGGGCTGCAATGGCCGCTGCACGAAAGGCTTGCACGTCGTCTTCGACCAGCGCGTCGCAGTCGCCGATCAGCCAGCGATGCTTGCCGCCACTGGTGCGCCACACGAGGGCTCGGTCGCGTGAGTCGTATTCCTCGACGCCGTGGGACGCCTCGATGACTTCAGGCCCCGACATCGCCAGCCTTCCCACATCGCTCATCACGATGAAGTCGGCGCAGCGCGCCACGATGCCCATGCCGCCGAAGCAACCGTTGGCACCGCCGATGAGCACAACCACAGGAATGCCGGCCGCGCGCACGTCGAGAACGGCGCGCATCACTTCCGACACGGCGATGAGCCCGGCATTGGCTTCGTGCAGGCGCACGCCCCCCGACTCGGCCAGCAGCACCACGGCCTCGGGCTTGTCGCGCAAGGCGCGTTGCAGCAGCCCAACCAGCTTGGCGCCATGCACTTCGCCCACGCCGCCGCCCATGAAGGCGCCTTCCTGCGCGGCGACGAACACGCGGTGCCCGTCGAGCGTGGCACGGCCGATCGCCACGCCATCGTCGAACGCGGAGGGCACGCCGAGTTGCGCAAGATGCGGACTTGTCAGCCGTTCGGCCGGCGGCAACCATTCACGAAAGCTGCCTTCGTCGAAGAGCAAGGCCACGCGCTCGCGCGCAGAACATTCGGCAAAGCTGATCATGAAGAGGCTCCTTGCGGCAGTTCGGCCACGGCCTGGTCGAGCCGCAGGCTCACCACGGCGGGCGTGGCGCCCATGTCGTTGATCGAAACGCGCACGCCGCCCAGCGGATGGCGTGCGAAGAAGTCGCCGGCAACGGCTTGCCAGATGGGGCCGAAGCCGCGTGCGGAGGTCTCCACGCGCACGGCGCAGCCATCGCCTTGCGCGGCTTCGAGCATCACTTCGAGGTTGCCCGATCCGACGACGCCGACGAGCACCGGTGCAAAGGGCTTCACGGGCCGGCCGCCTGTAAAGGAAAAGTCGAGGGTCTCGATGCCCACGGGGATGTCGCTCATGTCGAATGCTCCTTACCAGTTGCGGAAGCGCTTGGGCGGCTGGTAGAGCCCGCCCGATGCGCGCACGAGGTCGCGCATGCTGCGCGCGGCCAGCAGGTTGCGCGTGGCGTCGCGCGGGTCGATGCCCAGGTCTTGCGGGCGGCGGATCACGCCGCGGTCGCGCAGGTTTTCCACCGCTTGCTTGTCGCGTGCCAGGCCCACTGCGGTGTAGCCGGCCACGCCCCGGATCGCCTGTTCGCGCTCCGCGTCGCTGCGGCACAGCAGCAGGTTGGCGATGCCTTCCTCGGTGAGCACATGCGTCACATCGTCGCCGTAGATCATGATGGGCGGCAGCTCCATGCCGGCCTGTTCCTGCAGCGTCCACGCGTCGAGCCGGTCGACGAACGCCGGCTGCATGTGTTCGCGGAAAGTCTCGACCATCTGCACCACCAGCTTCTGGCCGCGCGGCGTGCCGGCGGCGCCGCTGCGGCCCGCGCGCGCCTCGCGACCGGCCTTGAGCCACGCGGGGCTGGAGTGACGCCGGCCGCGCGCATCGGCGCCCATGTTGGGCGCACCACCGAAGCCGGCGATGCGGCCCAGCGTTGCGGTCGAGCTGTTGCCGTCGAGGTCCATCTGCAGCGTCGAGCCGATGAACAGGTCGCAGGCGTAATGCCCTGCGGCCTGGCAGAAAGCGCGGTTGCTGCGCAGGTTGCCGTCGGGTCCGGTGAAGAACACGTCGGATCGTGCGCGGATGTAGTCCTCCATGCCCAGCTCGGAGCCAAAGGAATGCACCGACTCGACCCACCCCGCCTCGATGGCCGGGATCAGCGCCGGGTGGGGGTTCAGCGCCCAGTGCTTCGCGATCTTGCCCTTGAGCCCGAGCAATTCGCCATACGTCGGCAGCAGCAGTTCGATGGCCGCCGTGTCGAAGCCGATGCCGTGGTTCAGCCGCTGCACGCCGTATTCACCGTAGATGCCCTTGATGGCCATCATCGCCATCAGCACCTGGATCTCGCTGATTTGCGCCGGGTCGCGCGTGAACAGCGGCTCGATGAAGTTGGGGCGCGGCGCCTTGACGACGAAGCTCACCCAATCAGCCGGAATGTCGATGCGCGGCAGCGTGGTGGTCTTGCCGTCGACCAGTTCATTGACCTGCGCGATCACGATGCCGCCCGAGAAGGCCGTCGCCTCGACGATGGCCGGCGTGTCTTCGGTGTTGGGGCCAGTGTAGAGGTTGCCCTCGGCATCGGCTGCCTGCGCCGCCACCAGCGCGACCTTCGGCGTGAGGTCGACGAAGTAGCGAGCAAATAATTCCAGGTAGGTGTGGATCGCGCCAATCTCGATGCGCCCGGCCGAGACCAGCTTGGCCAGCCGCGCACCCTGCGGCCCCGAGAAGCTGAAGTCCAGCCGCGAGGCGACGCCGTTTTCGAAGACGTCCAGGTGCTCCGGCAGCGCCAGCACCGACTGCACCATGTGCAGGCTGTGCACGCGCTTCGGATCGACCTGCACCAGCGCCTTGGCCAGGAAGTCGGCCTGCTTCTGGTTGTTGCCTTCCAGGCAGACGCGGTCGCCGGGTTCGAGCGCGGCTTCCAGCAGCTTGTCGATGGCCTGCGTGGCCACGCACTTGCCCACGAGTTGAGGGCCAAGAGCCTGCGCAACCCGCGCCAAGCGTGAGGCACGGTTGTCGGCCTTGGTGTTCCAGTTCATGCGGTCCATGGCGGCGGCCTTCAGTGAACGATGGCCTTGACGGCGAAGAACAGCAGCGACGGGCCCAACAGGCAACCGAGGCCGGTGTGGAAGGTCGCGACCAGCGCGCCGTAGGGCACCAGCTTTCGGTCGGTGGCGGCCAAGCCTGCAGACACGCCGCTCACCGTGCCGGCCAAGCCGCCGAACACCATTGCCGAGCGCGGCGTCTTCAGCACCAGGAACTTCGCCGCGATGGGCGTGCCGACCATCACGATGATGGCCTTGACGAGGCCGGTGGCGATGCTGAGCGCCATCACATCCGGCGTGGCACCGATGGCCGCGCCCGTCACCGGGCCGACGATGTAGGTCACCGCACCGGCGCCGATGGTCGTCATGCTCACCGCGTCCGAATAGCCGAAGCTCCAGGCAATCGCCGCGCCGACGATGAAGGGCAGCACCGTGCCCAGCACCAGCGCGACCACGCCGATCATTCCTGCCTTGCGCGCCTCGGTGGCCTGCACTTCGAAGGCGGTGGCCACGATGGCGAAGTCACGCAGCATGGCGCCGCCCATCAGCCCGATGCCGCCAAAGAGCGACATGTCGGCAAGGCCCTTGTGGCCGCCGGTCTGCGTGCCGCCCCAGTAGGCCAGCGCCAGTCCGATGACGATGGCAATGGCCGAGCCATGCACGCGGCCAAAGGTCAGGCGTTTGGAGATCTGCCCCGAGATCAGGACGATGAAGCCGACGATGGCAAAGGCAGTCACGAGGCCGTTCAGGGCCGCAGCTTTTTCAAGGATTTCGAGCATGGCGTTCACTCCGCGTCAGCCAAGAGGGGGTTGTCGTGCAGCATCGGCGCGGGTGTCGGCTCATGTGCCGGGCGCTCCGTGCGATTGATCGCCGAGATGACGAGGGCGCAAACGCCCACCGCCGCAAAGGCCGAGAGGAGCGCCACCGGGCCGCCGCGCAGCGCGGACACCATGTCCTGCTGGGCCGCCATGGCGACCACGACCGGGATGTACATCGCGCCCCAGTACTCCACGCCGAGTTCGGTGAGCTTGGGCAGCATGTTCTTTTTCTGCAGGTAGATGCGCCCGAAGATCAAGAGCAGCATCGCGATGCCGACGCCGCCCACGTTGGTCTTGACCCCCAGCGCCTGCCCGAGCAGATCGCCAATGAAAATGCCGAGCAGATGGCAGATGGCCAGCAGCGCGGTGCCGTAAATGATCATGGGTTCATCTCCTTGGTTGGGCGCCTTGCCTGGATGGCAAGAAGCGTGGATCCCTGGGGATGAAAGGTATTCGGGGGGCCGATTTCGATCAATTAACCACCCGCGCGCAAAAACGCGCGGAGTGAAACGATCGAGGGAAAACCCTGGCAGGCTGTTGAAATACGCTTCGGGGTCGCGTTTGCGAGAGAAAGGGCCTGATGGTAGGCGCGAGGCGAAGCGTCGTACTGCTCGTACGACCGAGCCTCGCAACGCCCCAGCAGGCCCTTTATCTCGCAAACCCTTCGGGGCGGTGTCTTTGCGGGCGCGACCCCGAAGCGTATTTCAACAGCCTGCTAGATCCCCTGCGGCTTGCGCAAGGTCAGCATGCGGTCCACCGCCTTCACGCGGATCTTGCGCACTTCGCTGCCCTGCCGCACGGTGAGTTCCACTTCGCCGTCGCCCACGGTGCGTGCCCAGACCTTCTTGTAGAAGGACTCCAGCGAGCGCACCTGCACGCCATCTACTTCCAGCACCACGTCGCCCACGTGCAGCCCGGCCGCCTTGGCCGGGCCTTCGCTGTCCACGCGCACGATCTGCACGTGGCCGCCTTCTTCCTGCGATGACACGCCCAGCCACGGACGGTGGCTGGCGCGGGTGGTGCCGGTGCTGCGCATCTCCTCCAGCACCGGATTGAGCAGGTCGACCGGCACGAACATGTTGCCCGGCGTCGCGCGCCCCTTGGCCTGGGTGTTCGACACGAACAGGCTGCCAATGCCCAGCAGTTCACCTTTCTGGTTGAACACCGGCGCGCCGCTGTGGTTGGCCACGGGCGGCGCCGTGAAGAGCGCCGTTTCGATGTGATATTCCCAATAGCCCGAGAAGGCGCGGCGGTCGACCACCCGCGTCACACCAACGCCCAGTTGGCCATCGCTGGCCACGGACACCATCAGCGCCTCGCCGTTCTTGAGATCGGCCACCCGGCCCAGCGGCGCGGGCTTCACGTCGCGTACCGGCACGAGCGGCCGCACGAGCCCGAAGCCGGTGGCCAAGTCGTAGCCCACTTGCCGCGCCGGAAAGGTGCGGCCCTCGTGGGTGGTGACTTCAATGGTGTCGGCTTCCAGCAGCAAATAACCGATGGTCAGGATCAGCCCGTCCGCATCGATGAAGACGCCGCTGCCGGTGCGGTCCTGCCCGAGACTGCGCGCCGACGGCGCCCCGTCCGTTGCGCTGACTTGCACGCCCACGACCGCGTTGAGCGCGCGGCGCAGGGCGGCCACCTGCGAGTCGCTGGCCTTCGGTTCGCTCGCCTTGCCCTCCCGTACGGCGACGGGCGTCATGGCCGGTTGCACTTGCGCGACCGGCGGCGCGAGTGGAATCGCCGCGGTGGCGCAACCCCCAAGGCAGATGCTGCAAATCACCAGTGCCGCCATGCGCCGCGAAGGCGTTGCTGTTGCAGAGTCCAGAACACGCATGGCCGCGCTCCTTGCATCGATGGTGATTTTCGCCATCGTGCGCTTTCGCCCGCACGCCCGCAACTGTCTTGTGAACGCTACGTTTTCTGTAGCGGTTGCACTAGATTCCACGCGGGCTGATCACTAGAATCGGGAAGATGCAATTCAACGCTCCCAGCAACAGTCGTGCCAGATCGGTTATGATTGAGGGTTCGTTTCCGTTACACGACGAAGCACTTCGTCATTTCGCCGGCCGGTCCATTGCGACGTAGTCCAAGGGCCCTATGCACTTCAGCCGGCTCCAACAGTGCGTTGGCGCGCCAAACTAAAGGCGTGCGCGATTGCAGGCACTGCCTCGTTTATGTTGAAGAAGCGAATCTTGCGCCCCGGGTGAGAAGGCTTTCCCGGTTTGCCGCTTGTCATGCTTCTGTCCGCTTCAGGCTCGACACTTGCATCGCGCGACATGAACGGCCCGTTTTTAATTGGATCCAACGCGACACGTCGCGAATATTACAGAGGTACTGAATGCCGAAGGAAGAACTCATTGAGATGAACGGTGCGGTGACGGAAGTCCTGCCCGACTCACGTTATCGCGTCACGCTCGACAACGGCCACCAGCTCATCGCCTACAGCGGCGGAAAGATGCGCAAGCACCACATCCGCATTCTGGCGGGCGACAAGGTGTCGCTCGAGCTGTCGCCGTACGACCTGACCAAGGGACGGATCACCTTCCGTCACCTGGAGCGCCGCGGCCCCGCGCCGACGTCGCCGCCGAATTCGCAACGCCGCTGAACGCGCTGCTTCTCGTGACAGCTGCTCCCGCCGACGGGTTCGACGTGCTGCCGCTCGCGCCGCAGATGCTGGCCAACTTGGCCCAGCTCGGCTACGTGCGAATGACGCCCATCCAGTCAGCGAGCCTGCCCGCGGCCTTGCTCGGCAAGGATCTGATCGCGCAGGCCAAGACGGGGAGCGGCAAAACGGCCGCCTTTGCGCTGGCCCTCCTGTCCAACCTGAACGCCCGGCGTTTCGCGGTGCAGGCACTGGTGCTGTGCCCCACGCGCGAACTGGCCGACCAAGTCACCACCGAAATCCGGCGCCTTGCGCGCGCCGAGGAAAACATCAAGGTCGTGACGCTCTGTGGTGGCGTCGCGCTGCGCGGGCAAACCGCCAGCCTGGAGCACGGTGCCCACATCGTCGTCGGCACGCCCGGCCGCATCATGGACCACCTCGACCGCGGCAACCTCGATCTCGAAGCGCTCAACACGCTGGTGCTCGACGAAGCCGACCGCATGCTGGACATGGGCTTCTTCGATGACATCGCCAAGGTGGCGCGCCAATGCCCGTCCAACCGGCAGACGCTGCTCTTCTCGGCCACGTACCCGGAAGGCATCGCCAAGCTGAGCCAGCAGTTCATGAAGAACCCGCAGCAGATCACGGTGCAGGCGCAGCATGAAGAAGGCAAGATAGTCCAGCGCTGGTACGAAGTGAAGGAAAGTGAGCGCCTGCACGCGGTGTCGCTGTTGCTGGATCACTTCCGCCCTGAAAGCACACTCGCCTTTTGCAACACCAAGCAGCAATGCCGCGACCTGGTCGAAGTGCTGACGGCGCAGGGCTTCAGCGCGATGGCCCTCTTTGGCGAGCTGGAGCAACGCGAGCGTGACCAGGTGCTGGTGCAGTTCGCCAACCGCAGTTGCTCCGTGCTGGTCGCCACCGACGTGGCCGCGCGCGGACTCGACATCGCCCAGTTGGGCGCCGTCATCAACGTCGACGTCACGCCCGACGCCGAAATCCACATCCACCGCATCGGCCGCACCGGCCGGGGCGATGCCGACGGCTTGGCGCTCAACCTCGCGTCCATGAACGAGATGGGCAGCGTCGGCAAAATCGAACAGCTGCAAGGCCGCGAGTCCGAATGGCACCCGCTGGCCGAACTCACGCCTTCGGGCGGCGGAAAGCTGCAGCCGCCCATGGCCACGCTGCAGATCGTCGGTGGCCGCAAGGAAAAGATCCGCGCCGGCGACGTGCTGGGCGCGCTGACTGGTGACGCCGGCTTCACCAAGGATCAGGTCGGCAAGATCAACGTCAACGAGTTTTCGACCTATGTCGCGGTCGATCGGCGCATTGCACGCGAAGCCGTGCACAAGCTCTCGACCGGCCGCGTCAAGGGCAAGAGCGTGAAAGTGCGCCTCCTCGAATCGACGTGACGGCGACGTCCGCGAGCCTCGCGTCCCGCAGAAGCGCCCCCGCCTGGGTCATGCTGGCCGCCTTGTGCGGCGCCTTTGCGCTGAGCCAGGCCTTCAGAACGGTGGCCGCGATCCTTGCGCCATCCCTCCAATCCGAATTTGCCCTTTCCGCGCAACAGCTTGGCGTGTTTGCGGGCGCCTTCCACTTTTCCTTTGGTGCGCTGCAGTTCTTCATGGGCATGGGCATCGACGTGTATGGCGTGCGCCGTACCGTGCTGTGCGCATTCCCCATGGCCGTTGCCGGCGCGGCGGTGTCGGTGCTGTCCACGAGCTTCCCGGTGCTGGTGCTGGGCCAGGTGCTGATCGGCATGGGCTGCGCGCCCGCCTTCCTGGTGTGCACGGTGTTCATTGCGCGGCACTTTCCTGCCGAACGCTTTGCGCCGGTTTCCGGACTGGTGCTGGGTCTGGGCGGGGTCGGCATGCTGATCACGGGCACGCCGCTCGCATGGCTGGTGCACGAATGGTCTTGGCGCGCAGGCTTCATCGCGCTCGCTGTCTGCTCGGTGTTCGCCTGGCTGCTCATCGCGTGGAAGGTGCATGAGCCGGCGCGGGCGATCCACGTGGCCCGGCCCTCGATGCTCGGCGCGCTGCGCAGCTATGGCGCGCTGTTTCGCCTGCCGCACACGCTGGGCATCCTGGCGCTCGCGTCGGTGACCTACGCGTCCTTCATTTCCCTGCGGGGCCTGTGGCTCGGCCCGCTGCTGATCGAGCGGCACGGCTTCTCGCTGGTGGAAAGCGGCAACATCGCGCTCATCATGTCGGTCATGGGCATGTTCGGCTCGCCCCTGTTCGGCCGGCTCGATCCGGGCGCGGCGACGCGCCGGCGCTGGATCGTCGGCGGCACGCTGGCGTGCGTGGCGGTCTTCTTCGTGATGGCCTTCAATCCCGGGAGCTGGTTCGACGTGGCGGGCATGCTCGTGGTGGGCCTGTTGTCCGGCTTCATCGTGCTGCAGTACGCCGACACCAAGGCCGCGTATCCGGCAGACATGACCGGCCGCGCGATGGCGCTCTTCACCATGGCCATGTTCCTGGGCGTGGCGGTCATGCAGTGGTTCACCGGTGCCGTGGCGTCGCTGGCGCACGCGCATGGCGTCGATGCCTTTGCAGCCGTGCTGGGCACCATCGCCGCACTGCTGGCCGCCGGCGCCGCCGGATTTGCCTGGCTGCCCAAGCCTGCGCAGGCCCCGGTCCCGCAACGCTGAAGTCGCGATGCAGCAACGACCGGTGCTCGGCGCGACATGGCTCGTGCTGGGCATGGGCGCCTTTTCCGTGTCCGACGGGCTGGCCAAGCTGCTGGCCGATGATTTTTCAGCCGGCGCGCTCACCTGGTTTCGATATCTCGGGCTGCTCCTGACGGTACTGCCGCTGGCCGTGCGGCAGCCTTCGATCGTGCGCACCGGCCAGCCGATGGCGCAGGTGCTGCGGGCGGCGGGGCTGATCGGCGCGGCGGTGTTCTTCCTGTTGGGGCTGGCCACCATTCCGCAAGCCGAAGCGACCGCGATGGTGTTTGCGTCACCGCTCTTCGTGCTGATCCTGTCGCGCTGGCTGATGCGCGAGACGGTGGGCCCGCGCGGCTTTGCGCCGGTGTTGCTCGGCTTTGCGGGCGTGCTGATCGTGGTGCGGCCGGGGAGCTTTCACTTTGGCGGCGCCGAGATCTTCCCGCTGCTTTCGTCCATGGCGTGGGCGGGTGCCGTGGTGCTGACGCGCAAGCTCAGCGCAACCGACAGCGTTTCCACGACCATGCTGTATTCGGCCGCGCTCGGCGCCGTGGGGCTGGCCGTCACCGTGCCGGGCATCGACTGGGCCAGGCTTTTTTCGACCTGGCCGCTGATGCTGGGCATGACCGCCGCGTGGTGCGCCGCGCAATGGCTGGTGGTCGCGGCGTACCGCGTGGCCTCGCCCCCGGTGATCGCGCCCTTTGCGTATTCGCAGCTGCTGTGGGCCGCCCTGTTCGGCTTGGCCTTTGCGGGCCATTGGCCAGACGCGATCAGCCTGCTGGGCATGGTGCTGATCGTGCTCAGCGGCCTGTACGCCGCCTGGCTCTCGCGGGCGCGGACCTGAACCGAGGTTGCCGCCGGATCAGCGTTTTGCAGCGATGGGAAAAGGCTTGCTCAGGAAGCGCGACCCTTTTTCGCCGAAGCGCCAGGGAACGTCCATTGCCTTCGAGATGCCGATGCGGGGGCCTTCAAACAGTTCGAGCGGCTGAGCCTGCCTGGGCGCCAGCAGCCGAAAGGGCGGCGCATCCAGCCGCTTGCCGTTGAAGCTGGCGTCGATTCCCAGCGCCTGGCCGACTTTGCCTGGGCCCGAGCACAGCAGACGAAGATCGTCCACGCCGCGGCGATCCCGCATGCGCTCGATGCCCTCGGTCGGCTCGATCGCGCGGACCAGCACCCCGGCCCCGTGGCCTTCCTCGCGGCACACGAAATTCAGGCACCAGTGGATGCCGTAGGAGCGATACACGTAGGCGCGGCCCGCCGGTCCGAACATGGCGGCATTGCGCACCGTCGGGCCGCCAAAGGTGTGCGAGGCGGGGTCGTCGCGGTCATAGGCCTCGGTCTCGACGATGCGCCCGCCCACGCCATCGAGCAGCAGCGTGACGCCGATCAGGCGCCGCGCCACCTCGTGGGAGTCGGCGTCGAAGTCGATGTCGGCGAGCACAAGCATGGGTGGATCCATTCTGCGGTACTTCGATGACATGGCAGGCCATTGCCCCTCTTCGTTGGGGATGCCAAGTGGCGGGTGCTTCAAGTCCAATGGCGGCGCGCTTCGCTTCAGGCGCCATCGCCGTGCGCGGTGGACCGGCCGGCGCTCCACTTCATCCACTTCGCAGGTCTGACATGCCTTCTCGTGCCTATTCTTGTCTTCGCCGCGAACGCACCCCGCGTTCGTCCCATTGCTGCTCTCCCACGAATCCGGACCTTGCGGCGCTGGACCAGGAGCCGCGGCTGTGACGCGCACCAAAGTCTGGCTGAAACGCGTCGCCATCGTCGTTGTCGGCTTGGTGGTGATCGCGGCCGGCGCGCTGTTCGCGGGCGACCAGCTCGCCACGCGCAAGATGCAGCGCAGGCTCGACATCGCCGTGGCGGGCGTGCCTTTTCGCAACGATGCGGCCGCCATCGAGCGCGGGCGCTATCTCTTTGCTTCGCGTGGCTGCGTCGATTGCCACGGCGCACAGGGCAACGGCAAGATGTTCCTGGACGACGGCAAGGGCATGCGCATCGCCGGCCCCAACATCAGCCCCGGCGCCGGCAGCGTGGTGGCCGGCTACACGCCGCAGGACTGGGACCGCGCGATCCGCCACGGCGTGAACCCCAAGGGGCGGGCGCTGATGATCATGCCCAGCGAGGACTACAACCGCCTCACGAACGATGACTTCGCCTCGCTGGTCGCCTACATCCGCCAGATGCCACCCGCTTCCGGCGGAGGACCGGTGCTCGACTTTCCGCTGCCGGTGCGCGCCTTCTACGGCTTCGGCGTGATCAAGGATGCAGCCGACAAGATCGACCACGCGCTGCCGCCGCAGCAGCCTGTCGTGGCCGGTGCCACCGTCGAGCACGGCGCGTACGTCGCGAACATGTGCCTGGGCTGCCATGGCGCCAAGCTGACGGGCGGCAAGATTCCCGGCGGGCCGCCCGAATGGCCCGCGGCGGCCAATCTCACGCCCGGCGACGGCTCAGCCATGCCGCGCTACCCCGACGCGCAAGCCTTCGCCACCCTGTTCAAGACCGGCAAGCGGCCGGACGGCAGCGCGGTGCAGGTGATGCCTTTTGGCTCCCTGAGCCAGATGAACGACACGGACGTGCGCGCGCTCTACCTGTACCTCAAGAGCCTCGCGCCGCTGGCGAAGGGATAGTCCGTCAATGCCCGCGCCACGCGCGGGCGTTGGCGCTCGGCGAGAATCCCGGACTATGCAAATCCTCAAAGACACCGTCGTCACGCTGACGTACAAGGTTGCCGACGCCAACGGCAAGCTCATGGAGCAAAGCAAGGACCCGATGGTCTACCTGCATGGCGGCTACGACAACACGCTGCCCAAGATCGAAGCCGCGCTCGAAGGCAAGGAAGCCGGCTTCCAGACCACGCTCGCCCTGGCACCCGAAGACGCCTTCGGCGTGCGCGACGAAGCGCTGGTGCGCACCATCCCCAAGTCAGAATTCCCGCCGGGCGTGAAGGTCGGTGGCCAGTTGCAGGGCACGCTGGACGATGGCAGCGGCGCCATCTTCTACGTCACCAAGATCAAGGGCGACAAGGTGCTGCTGGACGGCAACCATCCCTGGGCCGGCATTCCGCTGCGCTTTACCGTCAAGGTGACGGGCGTGCGCGCGGCGTCGCAGGAAGAAATCGAGCATCGCCACGTGCACGGCGAGCACGGCCACCACCACTGAGCCGCCTGCGGCGGCGCGGCGGCCATCGTTCCACCGGTGGGCCGCACTGTCGCGCAGGGCGTCCTTTTGCTGACGGGGGTCGCCCCCATATCCTGTGGATCGCGGCCTTGCGCTGCACCCGTTCGAAAGGAAACGCCCGTGTCCGCTTCTCCCGTTCTCCAGATCAGCCCGCTCGGTTTTCCGTGGCAGACGATCGACCCCTTCCTGTTCTGCGTCTACCACGATGACGCCTATCCGCGCGGCAACGCGCAGATGGGCCCGGACGCTTCGCTGGCCGGCCGCGACATGGGCCAGGACTTCAGCCGCAAGGACGGCTGGAGCATGTACCACGGCGACACCGTTCCCGGCTTTCCCGGCCATCCGCACCGCGGCTTCGAGACGGTGACGATCGTGCGCAAGGGCCTCATCGACCATTCCGACTCGCTGGGCGCCGCGGCGCGCTTTGGGGGCGGCGACGTCCAGTGGCTCACCGCCGGCAAGGGCGTGGTGCATTCGGAGATGTTCCCGCTGCTGGACAGCTCGGCGCCGAACCCGCTGGAGCTGTTCCAGATCTGGCTGAACCTGCCGGCGAAGAACAAGATGGCCGCGCCGCACTTCACGATGCTGTGGTCGCAGGACATTCCGCACCTCACGGCCTGCGATGCAGACGGCCGCGTGACCGACGTGGCCTGCATTGCCGGCCGGCTGGCGCTCGATGCCGGCGCCGGCACCGAAGGCGGAGCCATTGCGCCGCTCGCGCCGCCGCCGGATTCGTGGGCTTCGCAGCCGGATTCGGACCTGGCGATCTGGACGATCCGCATGGCGCCGGGCGCCCGCTGGACGCTGCCGGCCGCCACTGGGCAGGGGACACGGCGCAGCCTGTACTTCTTCAAGGGGTCCGGCGTGCGCCTTGCCGGCCAGCAGATCACCGAGCGCGCCGCAATCGAGTTGCAGGCCGATGTGGCAGTCGAACTCGTCAACGGCGACGACGTCGGCGAATTCCTCGTGCTGCAGGGCCGTCCGATCGGCGAACCGGTCGCGCAATACGGCCCCTTCGTGATGAACACGCAGGCGGAGATCGTGCAGGCGATGACGGACTACCGGCGCACGCAGTTCGGTGGTTGGCCCTGGCCTGACCAAGCCCCGGTGCACGGGCGCGACACGCCGCGCTTTGCGCGCCATCCGGACGGGCGGGAAGAGCGGCCGACGGACGCGCCTGCCACGGCAGAACAAGCCTGAAGCGTCCAGGCAAGTCCTTGGCGGGTCGCGTTGTCCTCGCCGGGACTTGCTCAGAATCCCCCAGGCTTTGCTGTCCAATAGCGGGATGGAAAACCCGCAAGACGTCGCTCGCCGCCTGGAAGCGCTGGAAATCAAGGCCAGCTACACCGAGGACCTGCTGGACCAGCTCAACATGGTCATCTATCGGCAGCAACAGCAGATCGACAGCCTGATCGCGCAGGTGACGCAGCTGCGGCAGCAAAGCACCGATGCGGGTGCCGGCGGGGCGCGCAACCTGCGCGACGAATTGCCGCCGCATTACTGAGTGGCGCGTCGCGGGAGGCCGCCGAAGGCCTTCCTTTCAAGCTGGCCGGCGCATCCAGCACCTTGGGACACGCAGGGCACCGGCTGATTCGCCAGAATCGCGTCATGGCGCAAGACGCTCCCTCCCTCGACGTCGCGCGACCGGCAGCCTCGGTGCGCTACCTCGACCTGCTGGCCCGCGCTGCGGCGCATGTCGATGCAAACCTCGATGCGCCGCTGGATGTCGATGTGCTGGCCCAACGGGCGGCCATGTCGCGGCACCATTTCCACCGCATCTTCCACGCCCACTTCGGGCTGACGGTCGGCGGCTACGTCACCTGGCGACGATTGCGGCGCGCGTGTGAGTTGCTGGCCCTGCCGGGCGGCGACGCCGTGATGGACGTTGCATTGGCCGTCGGCTTCGCGACGCCGCAGGCCCTGGCCAAGGCGATGCGGCGCGAACTGGACGCCACGCCCTCACAGGTTCGCTCCGGCCACGCGCCGCAATGGGACGCCTTCTTCGTTCGGCGCGAGATCCGGCCCGGCGATCGCCCCGGCTCGCCCGAGCGCGAATCGCCACCGCCGCTGCACCCCCAATGGGCGCTCGTTCCCGCCTTCGCGGCACTCACCGCTACCGGCCACGGCATGCGCAACGGCAGCATGAGCGAGGCGGCGCAGCAAGGCTTTGGCGAGCTGTGGCCAGCGCTCGAGGCCGCGGGGCTGGCATCGTGCGTCACGCATTGCATCGCCGCGCTGCCCGAAGAGCCCCAAGGCCCTGACGACCAGAACTGCCGGATGCTGACCGGCGCGCTGTTCGGCATGTCACTCCCGCAGCGGCGCGGCGCACCCGAGCAGCCCGAAATCGCGCTGCAGGGCAGCCTCGTGTGGACGCATTGGCCCGCCGGCCGGTACGCCGTCTTCACCCACATCGGCCCCTACGATGGCCTGCACGCAACGTGGAAAGCCATCTACCGCCACTGGCTGCCGGCGACCGGCTATGCGTTGCGGGACGTTCCAGGCTTCGACCTGTATGTCGACCATCCGCGCGCCACGCCGCCCGAGCGCCTGCGCACCGACCTCTACCTGCCGCTTCAATAGGACTTCGATGACCACCGCCAACACACTTCAGGACCTGCTAGCCAAAGGCGCGACGCAATGCGCCAGCGCCGTGGCCGCCGGCGACACCAGCGCCCTCGAGTTGTGCGACGCGGCCATCGCGCGCATCGAGGAACTCGACGGCCATCTCAACGCCGTGGTCGTGCGCGACTTCGAACGCGCACGCGAGCAGGCACGCGCTGCCGACGCCGCACGCGCGCGCGGCGAGCGCCAGCCGCTGTTGGGCGTGCCGATGACGGTGAAGGAGTCGTTCAATGTGGCCGGCCTTCCCACGTCCTGGGGCATTCCGCCGTTTCGGGACTACGTGCCCGATCAGGACGCCGTCGCGGTGCAGCGACTGAAAGCGGCAGGCGCCGTGATCCTCGGCAAGTCGAACGTGGCGCCCGGGCTGGCCGACTTCCAGAGCGACAACCCGGTGTACGGCCGCACCGTCCATCCGCTGGACGCGGCGCGCACGCCGGGCGGCTCCTCGGGCGGCGGCGCAGCAGCGCTCGCAGCGGGGATGGTGGCGCTGGAGATGGGCTCGGACATGATGGGTTCGATCCGCATCCCCGCGCACTTCTGCGGCGTGTACGGCCACAAGCCGAGCACCAACGTGTTGCCGATGCGCGGCCACGACTTTCCGCGAACGCACGCCGTGCCCGGCGACATGCCGACCGTGATCGGCCCGATGGCGCGCCGTGCCGAAGACCTGGACCTGGTGCTTGACGCCATCGCCGGCCCGGACATCCCCGACTCGAAGGCCTATCGGCTTGCCTTGCCCGCGGCCCGTCACAGCCGGCTCGCTGCCTTTCGCGTGTTCTTGCTGACCGATCACCCCTCAGCGGCGGCATCCGGCGACGTGCGCAACGCGGTGGAGAGCGTGGCGCAGCGCATGGCAAGCGCCGGTGCATCCGTCGCGCGCAGCAGCGAACTTCTGCCCGATCTGGCCGACGTGCAGTCGAGCTACGTGACGCTCATCATGACGCTGCTCAGCGCTTTCGAACCAAGCGGCAAGTCCACGATGTCGGCCCACGAATGGATTCACCTGATGGCCAAGCGCGGCGCCATCCGCGCGAAGTGGCGCGCCTTCTTCGAGCAGTTCGACGTGCTGCTGTGCCCCGCCTTCGGCACCGCCGCCTTCGTGCACGAAACCAACCCCGATTGGGAAGCGCGCACGCTCACGATCGATGGCAAGCCGACGCCGTACGGCGCCCAAGGTGCATGGGCCACGATGGCCTCGCTGGCCGGGCTGCCCGCCACCGTCGCGCCGGTCACGCGCGACGCCGACGGCTTGCCGTTGGGCGTGCAGATCGTCGGCCCCTTCCTCGAGGATCGAACGACGATCGCCTTGGCCAGAATGCTCGCGACAGCGTGATCGGACGGATTGCCTTAGATTCGCAAGGCCATCCCATCCACCATCACTCCGGAGCCAGCATTCCAATGATCCACGTCGTCGCCGTCATCACCGCCAAGCCGGGCCAGCGCGCCACGGTGCTCGAAGCCTTCAAGGCCAACCGTCCGGCGGTGCTCGCCGAAGCCGGCTGCGTCGAATACAACGCCACGGTCGATGCGCAAGGCATGCCGCCGTCCAAGGGCACGTTTGGCGAGGACACCTTCGTGGTGGTCGAGAAGTGGGAAACGCTGGACGCGCTCAAGGCGCACGCCGTCGCGCCGCACATGGTGGCCTATGGCGCGAAGACCAAGGACCTGGTCGCAAACCGGGTGATCCACGTGCTCGAGCCTTTTTGAGCGCTGCAATCCGCATTTGCCATCAGCGTTGCACGCGATCAACATAAGGAATTAGCCCCGTTACATCCTGATACATTTCGTCCTCCAACATCAAGTCAATTTCGGAGGAGGACGACATGCGAACCACGCGACTGCATGGTTTGGGAATGTGTGCGCTGGCGGTTTTTGCGACCGGTTGCGCACAACTGAAAGCACCGCCCTATGCGGCGGACTACGAGGCGCTGGATCGCCTCAGGGCAACCAAGCCCGCGGCCATTGCTGTAGCAACGGTCCAGCCGACCGATCCGAACGACCGGGTCAACAACCTCTCATTGCGCGGCGCGCGCCTGGTGTCGCCGAGCGGCACCTTCTCCAGATATCTTGAGGACGCGTTGATACGCGACCTGAAGGAAGTCTCTGCTTACGACGCGCAATCGAAGACGCGGCTCGACGCAAGAATCCTGAAAAACGATATCAACGTCGCGGGCATCGTCACGGGCACCGGCTTCATGGAAGTCGAGATGGTCGCTACGCGCGATGGCCAGCAACGTTTGAAGAAAACGTACAAGGCCAACACCAGCTTCGAATCGAGCCTCGCCGGCATCGTTGCCATTCCGGCAGGGCAAGCCGCCTACTCGAACCTTGCACGCGCGCTGCTGCGCGAGGTGTATTCCGACCCGCAGTTCATCGCGGCCATCGGCCCCTGAATCCACAAAAACGAGGAGATCTCACATGTCCATCATTCAGAAGATCGTTCGCACCGCAGCCGCGCTGGGAACCGTCATCGTGCTCGCCGGTTGCGCGCACCCTATCGCCATCAACAGTGATGCCGGTCCCGAGCGCGTCGACTCGAAGCTCATCCAGAAGAAAGTCGCCTATGCGTTGAGCGACACGGAGCGCGCCAAGCAAGTCATCACCGCCGGTGGTGGCGGGGACAAGATCAGCTACTACCCGTACCGGGATCTGGAAAAGTCGATTCGCGATGCGCTTCGTTCGGTCTACCAGGACGTCGTGGTCGTGAAGACCGCGGCCGATGTGAATGCCGTCAAGGCTTCGGGCGCCACGCTGGTGTTCACACCGGAAATCAAGACCTCGTCGAGTTCGCCATCGGCCTTCACCTGGCCGCCAACGGAATTCACGACCGACATTTCGTGCACCGTGACCGATGCCGGCGGCGTGGAAGTGACACGCGTGAAGGCCACCGGAAACGGCAAGGCGGAGTTCGACGAGTTCAAGAGCGACTTTGCACTGTCTGCCAAGCGCTCTTCGGCCGATATGTCCGTCAAGCTGAGCGAGGAAATTCGCAACAACGTCCGGCTCCGCTGAACGTCAAGGCCCTCGGTCACCACCAACAAAAAACGCGCCCTCGGGCGCGTTTTGCATGGAAGAGCGAGCCCCGGATTACTTCGCGACCACGCGCACCATTTCCAGGCACTTGTTCGAGTAGCCCCATTCGTTGTCGTACCAGCTCACCAGCTTGACGAAGGTGCTGTCCAGCGCGATGCCGGCTTCCGCGTCGAAGATGGAGGTGCGCGGGTCGCCACGGAAGTCGGTCGCGACGACCTTGTCTTCGGTGTACCCCAGCACGCCCTTCATGGCGCCTTCGCTCTGTGCCTTGAACTCGGCGCAGATTTCCTTGTAGCTGGCTTCCTTGACCAGTTCCACCGTCAGGTCGACCACCGACACGTCGGAAGTCGGCACGCGGAAGCTCATGCCCGTGAGCTTCTTGTTCAGCTCGGGGATGACCACGCCCACGGCCTTGGCAGCGCCGGTGCTCGAGGGAATGATGTTTTCCAGGATGCCGCGGCCGCCGCGCCAGTCCTTGTTGCTCGGGCCGTCCACGGTCTTTTGCGTGGCGGTGGCGGCGTGCACGGTCGTCATCAGGCCGCGCTTGATGCCCCACTTGTCATTGAGCACCTTGGCGAGCGGCGCCAGGCAGTTGGTCGTGCAGCTGGCGTTGCTGATGATGGCTTCGCCCTTGTAGCTCTTGTCGTTGACACCGTAGACGAACATGGGCGTGTCGTCCTTCGACGGCGCCGACATGATGACCTTCTTCGCGCCCGCGTCGATGTGCTTCTGGCCGGTTTCCTTGGTGAGGAAGAGGCCCGTGGCTTCGATCACGATGTCGGCGCCGACTTCGTTCCACTTGAGGTTGGCCGGGTCGCGCTCTTGCGTGAGGCGGATCGACTTGCCGTTGACGATGAGGTTGTTGCCCTCGACGCTCACTTCACCCTTGAAGCGGCCATGCACCGAGTCGTACTGCAGCATGTACGCCAGGTAGTCTGGCTCGAGCAAGTCGTTGATGGCGACCACTTCGATGTCGCTCTTGAAGTTTTGCACTGCCGCGCGAAACACCATCCGGCCGATGCGGCCGAAGCCGTTGATACCGATCTTGATAGCCATGTTGACTTGCTCCTAAGGTTGATAAAACTGAAATGTGGCGAAGAGCCTCTGCGCGCCTGGTCAGCGCTTGAGGGCTGCTTCCACCGTAGCGGCCACGTTCTCCGCCGTGAACCCGAAATGCTTGAAAAGCACGCCCGCCGGCGCCGATTCGCCATACGTATCGATGCCGACCACGGCCGCGACGCCGTACTTCCACCAGCCATCCGTCGCACCCATTTCGACCGCAACGCGCAGCAGGCCCTTGGGCAGCACGCTCTTCTTGTACGCCACGTCCTGGCGGTCGAAGGTGGTGGTCGAGGGCATGGAGACCACGCGCACCGCGATCTTCTTCGCGGCAAGCAGTTCCTGTGCCTTCATGGCCAGCTGCACTTCCGAGCCGGTGGCG
This sequence comes from Variovorax brevis, assembly GCF_030317105.1. Taxonomy (GTDB): domain Bacteria; phylum Pseudomonadota; class Gammaproteobacteria; order Burkholderiales; family Burkholderiaceae_C; genus Variovorax; species Variovorax brevis. The sequence continues at coordinate 393,241 of NZ_JASZYG010000002.1, read as the reverse complement.
ATGATGACGGCCACGGTCTTCTTGTTCTTCAGGCCCACGCGCTCGGGTTCGGCCAGCACATAGGCGCCCTTGCTGATGTCGCTCAGGTCGCCCTTTTGCGCGTACGGCAGGTTCTGGCGCGACAGCAGCATGGCCGTCGGACGCGTGGCGTTCTGCAGCGCGACGGCCCATGCCACGGCCGTTTCAGCCGTGTCGCCCGGACGCCAGACGTCCAGGTTGGGGATCAGGCGCAGCGAGGCGGCATGCTCGATCGACTGGTGCGTCGGGCCGTCTTCGCCCAAGCCGATGGAGTCGTGCGTGAACACGTGAATCACGCGCTTCTTCATCAGCGCCGCCATGCGGATGGCGTTGCGGCTGTAGTCGCTGAAGGTGAGGAAGGTGCCACCGTAGGGAATGAAGCCGCCATGCAGCGCCACGCCGTTCATGATGGCCGCCATGCCGAACTCGCGCACGCCATAGTTGATGTGACGGCCCAGCAGCCCGTCGGGGAACTGCTCGTTGCCGTCGGCGCGGACCACGTCGCCCTTGCTGTCGAAGCGCAGGGCGGGGGTGCTCTTGGTGTTGGTCAGGTTCGAGCCGGTCAGGTCGGCGCTGCCGCCGAGCATTTCGGGCAGGGCCGCGGTGAAGGCTTCGAGCGCGAGTTGCGAGGCCTTGCGGCTGGCAACAGTTTCGCCCTTGGTGTGGGCGGCGACGACCGTGTCGAACGCGGTCTGGTGGAAGTTCTTCGGCAGTTCGCCCTTCATGCGGCGCGTGAATTCGGCGGCCAGGTCGGGGAAGGCGGCGGTGTACGACGCGAACTTGTCATTCCATTCGGCTTCGCGCTTGGCGCCTGCGGCCTTGGCGTCCCACTCTTCGTACACCGCGCCAGGCAGTTCGAAGGGCGCGTGCGTCCACTGCAGCGCGCTGCGGGTCAGGCCGATTTCGTCAGCGCCGAGCGGCTCGCCGTGGGCCTTGGCGGTGTTGGCGCGGTTCGGGCTGCCCTTGCCGATCTGCGTCTTGCAGATGATGAGCGTGGGCTTGTCGTTCTGCGCCTTGGCTTCCTCGATCGCCTTCGACACTTCGGGCGCGTCGTGGCCGTCGATGGCGCCGATCACGTTCCAGCCGTAGGCCTTGAAGCGCTCCGCCGTGTTGTCGATGAACCAGGGCTTGACCTGGCCGTCGATGGAGATGCCGTTGTCGTCGTAAAGCGCGATCAGCTTGCCCAGCTTCCACGCGCCAGCCAGTGCGGCCGCTTCGTGGCTGATGCCTTCCATCAGGCAGCCGTCGCCCAGGAACACGTAGGTGTGGTGGTCGACGATGTTGTGCGTGTCGCGGTTGAACTCGGCGGCGAGCAGCTTTTCAGCCAGCGCAAAGCCGACGGCGTTGGTGATGCCCTGGCCGAGCGGGCCGGTGGTCGTTTCCACGCCCGGGGTGATGCCGGTTTCGGGGTGGCCAGCCGTCTTGCTGTGCAGCTGGCGGAAGTGCTTGAGCTCGTCGATCGGCAGGTCGTAGCCCGAGAGGTGCAGCACCGAGTAGATGAGCATCGAGGCGTGGCCGTTCGACAGCACGAAGCGGTCGCGGTCGAACCAATGCGGATTGACGGGGTTGTGGCGCAGGTGGTCGCCCCAGAGCGCGACGGCCATGTCGGCCATGCCCATGGGAGCACCGGGATGGCCCGAGTTGGCGAGTTGAACTGCGTCCATCGCCAGCGCGCGGATCGCGTTGGCCATCAAGGCTTGGTTGGCCATTTATGTGGCTTTCGGGGGATGAGGTTGGGGGGAACCCGTAATTTTAGCGGCCCCGACCGGCTGCTAGAGTTGTGGCCATGCATGGCCTCCATCTGACCGCCGATCTCCACGACTGCCGCTGTGCGCGCCAATGGCTCGAAGACGCGCAGGCCCTGGGTGCCGTTTGTCGCAAGGCGGCGGTGGCCGCGGGGCTGCAGCCGGTGGGCGAGCTGTTCAAGGCTTTTCCGGCCACGCCGCTCGGGCCGGGGGGTGTCACGGCAACGGTTCTGCTCGCGGAATCTCATTTGTGCGTTCACACCTGGCCTGAATTGCGCGCAGCAACGCTTGACGTCTACGTATGCAACGTTGGCGCCAACCACGCGCCCGCCGCGCATTCGCTGATGGATTGCCTGATTGCCCTGTTCGAGCCCTCGCGATCCGATCTCAATGCCTTGCAGCGGGGCGAGATTGCCCCTGCAGCGCCGGCCTCCGTGGAATCCACGCATTGAAGCCGCTGGCCCAGGCGATGGTGCTTGCTGCCGGACGCGGCGAGCGCATGCGTCCGCTGACCGACACCACGCCCAAGCCCTTGCTCCTCGTGCAAGGCAAGCCGCTGATGCAATGGGCGATGGAGGCACTCGCCCGCGGTGGCTTTGACCAGGTGCTCATCAACACCGCGTGGCTGGGCGAGCAGATTCCGGCCCATTTCGGCGAGCGCTTTGTCGCCCGCCCGGCAGGGCACGCCGAGGTGGCCATGTCGGTTTCCTATTCGCACGAAGGCCGCGATTTCGGAGATGCGCTGGAGACGACCGGCGGCATCGTGCGCGCGCTGCCGCAGCTGGCGGACGTGTTCTGGGTCGCCGCGGGCGATGTCTACGCGCCCGAGTTCGAGTTCCCACAGGCCGCGGTGGATCGCTTCAAGGCCAGCGGCCGGCTCGCGCATCTGTGGCTGGTGCCCAACCCGCCGCACAACCTGCGCGGCGATTTCGGGATCGCCAGCGACGGCACGGCCCTGGGCACCGCGCCCGCTGGCGAGCCGAGCTACACGTTTTCGACCATCGGCTTGTACCGGGCCGAGTGCTTCTCCTTGCCATACTGCAACATCGCGCCGGGCAATCCACTGGGGGTCAAGGCCGCGTTGGGACCGATGCTTCGCGCCGCCATGCAAGACGGCAAGGTGAGCGCCGAGGTGTATCGGGGCTCATGGACCGACGTCGGCACGCCTCAACGACTTGCGGCGCTGAACGAGCCCGAAGGTCGCACAGCGCCGCAATGACTTTTGCAACGCGCCGGGGTTTCAGATCCCGGCACGGTCATGCCCGTCAGGGCACGTTCTGCGCAGTGAGGAAGAAAGGCTTGCCCGGCAAGGTCGCGGGTGCCTTGGTTCCATCCTTGTAGAGCAGGGTCGGCGGCAGGTCCAAGTCGCCGCCATATTCGAACAGGTCGGTTCCGCTCGCGCCCATTCCGCACCCGGGCCTGCGGCAGGCGCCCCCGTTCGTGTGGAAGATGACGTTGCTGTAGCGGTAGTTGCGCACCGTGCCGCCGGTGTAGTCGGCCAGGGTCAGCGTGAAGGCTTCGGTGCCGTGGTTCTCGTTGTCCTCGATCGCGATCGGATCGACCAGGCGCGAGTCCTTGAGGGTCTTCACGATGGTGCCGCCCGTGCGGGCATCGTTGAAGTTCACCCAGTCCACACGCCGCTCGCCACGCGACAGCACGATCGCCTGCCACGCAAGGCTCTGCATGTTGCCCAGGTCGCCGCGGAAATGCGAGATGCTCGTGGGATTGCTGCCCACGGTCACCGTCCCCACCTGCCGGATGACGGATCGCGTACCGCCGCCGCCTGGCTGGGCGTAGTTGCCCAAATCGAACAGCCGCAAGCTGCCTTCCTGCGTTGCAACCCACGCGCGGGCGTTGGCTCCCCACAGCGATGCCTTCACGGCCGTCGGCCTGGCGCCGCTGGGCATGTCCATCGTCTTGATCAGGGTCGGCATCTGTGAAGGCACTGCCGCAAAGGTGTAGGGCCACTGATTGGCCGCCTCACCGATCACCTTGGTGGCGTTGAAGTTCGCGAGCGAACCGAAGTACATCGACTTGTAGTAGTTGAACAGCGGCTTCAGGTCGACGAAGGCCACGCGCTGCTCGGACTTGGAGAGCACGATCGCCACTCCGGCCGTGGCGTAGGCATCGGAGTTGTTGCCCGAGATGAAAGTCTGGCGATTGGCTTCCACGGCCAGCGGCGTCTTGTACGCCGACATCTGCCCTGTCGGCGAGTTCACCCGTCCCGTCCAGGGATTCCAGCCGGTCGTGGAAGAGATCTCGGTCGGTGCGCGCAGGTTCTCGGGCAGGTCGACGTAGCCCAGCACCTTCATGTAGGCGATGTTGCCCTGGTTGGCCAAACCGGGATGCGTGGCACCCCAGTCACCCCAGCCCACATCGCCCAAGTCGGGCCTGGCCACGGTGCAACCACCGCACAGGCCCGCCAATGCGACGACGGCGATCTGCCCGCGCGTCCTGGCGACGTCCCACACGGTGATGAGCGCGAACTCGCCGCTGTTGGTGATGGTGATTCCGGTCGGCACCTTGCCTGCCGCCAGCTTGGTCATGTAGGAGTTCTGCGCCGTGTTGCTGCCAAACGCCGTCGACACGGTGCCGTCCTGGTAGGCGACGACGGCTTCGGAACACCAGCCCGGCCGGCCGTAGCAACGCGCTGCGGCCACCGGATTCTTGAGGCCGAACTGCTGCGCGTGCATGTCGTCCACGCCGCCGCCCTTGTAGTTGCGCATGACCCACGGCAGCTCGGGCTTCTGGGTGAAGGTGTTGCTTTGCTGCGAGATCGTTGCGACGTCGGCGACACCCGTGCGGCCCGGCGAATTGGCCACGTACAGCACATTGCCGATGTTCGAGAAGTAGTCCCCCTCGCCGCCGTGCGACGCCACGGGCCCGCCCACCTGCCAGTGGCCGAGATTGCCGATGTCGGCGTTGGGGCGCTGGGCGAAGCTGAAAGCGGTGCTTGGCCTTTCGTACCACGTCGTGGTCGTGGCGCCTCCGGATGAAGGCGAGCCGTAGCGGTACGTGATGCCCGCCTCGGTGCTCATCAGGCCCGCCATCTTGGCGTAGGCCGAAGGATCGACGTTGCGCGCCGCATTGACGATGTCCCCGGCCGTTGCACTGCCGGCGGCCGCGAGCGGCGCGCTGAGCGTGGGGCTGTCCGTTGGGACGCCGTGAGCTGCCGGCGGTGGCGCGGGCGGTGGCGGTGGCGGTGGCGGTGGTGGCGGTGGTGGCGGTGGTGGCGGCCGTGATGGTGTTGGTGGCGGTGGCGGCGCCTCCACTGCCGGGGCTGGCGTTGTCGAGCCTCTACGCCTGAGCTTGTCCGCGGCGGATTCGGTCCCCGCGATTTCCGTTGAATCATCGGAGGCGCTGAGCGCTCCTGCGGGATGGGTGTCGGCGGCTGCGCCACCGGAACCACCGCCGCCGCACGCGCCCAACACCGAAACCAGCGTCAAGAACGCCGTTGTCTTAATTACTTTCACGACCTGATACCCCCTGTTGTAATAACGAATTTGTAATTTGCGCTCGCGACAGGGGCAAATGTTCTTGCAATCCCTTTCAGAATCGGTGGGCCTACAACACCTGCCTGTTACAAACGTGTGGCATGGTGTCGCCTATGAACGCCACGCAATTTGCTGATCGCCGCGCGCGACTTGCCGCTCAGTTGGGGCCTAACGGCATTGCAGTTATTCCCACGGCTCCCGAACGCCAACGTAACCGTGACAGCGACTTTCTATATCGCCATGACAGTTACTTTTTCTACCTGACAGGTTTCACCGAACCCAATGCCTGGCTGGTATTGGCCGGTGATGGCCGCAGCACACTGTTCTGCGCACCGAAGGATCTCGAGCGAGAAATTTGGGATGGTTACCGCTTGGGCCCAGAGGCAGCGCCGGAGGCGCTCAAGGTCGATGTGGCCCTGTCAGTCGAGGAGCTTGATAAGCAATTGCCGCGCCTGTTGGAAAACAGGTCTGTCGTCTGGTACCCCTTTGCCACTCACAAGGGCCTCGAGACACGGGTGGACGAGTGGCTTTCCGACGTGCGCGCACGTGTGCGCTATGGCGCAATTTGTCCGCAAGAGCAGCGGGATTTGTGCGGACCACTTGACGAAATGCGGCTGTTCAAAGATGTACACGAACAAGACGTAATGCGAAAAGCCGCCGCCATCAGCGCGCGCGCTCACATTCGTGCCATGCAGCTTTCCGCGCAAATGTTGCGTGATGGTCTCGAGGTGCGTGAATACCACCTCGATGCGGAGTTGCTGCACGAATTCAGAAAGGGCGGCTCGCAATATCCAGCCTACGGTTCCATCGTCGCCGCCGGCGCGAATGCTTGCGTGCTGCACTACCGCGCCGATACGGCGCCGGTGCGCGACGGCGAGCTCGTGCTCATCGATGCAGGTTGCGAACTCGATGGCTACGCGAGTGACATTACGCGCACCTTCCCTGCGAATGGTCGCTTCACCGGTCCGCAGCGCGCACTGTATGAACTGGTGCTCGCCAGCCAGGATGCGGCTGTTGCCGTGACAAAGCCTGGCGCGCGCTTTACCGATCCGCATGAAGCCACGGTCAAGGTGCTGGCGCAAGGCCTGCTGGACCTGAAACTGCTCGACGCGCAGAAGGTGGGCTCGGTGCAAGACGTGATCGAGCAGCGCGCTTACTTCCCCTTCTACATGCATCGCACGGGCCACTGGCTCGGCATGGATGTTCACGACTGTGGAAGCTATGTTGAACCGTCGCAGCTGGGCGAATCGAGCGAACGCAAGGATCCGTTGAGCGGCGAGGTCATCACCAACCGACCCAGCCGCATCCTGCGGCCCGGCATGGTGACCACGATTGAACCCGGCCTTTACGTTCGGCCCACCGAAGGCGTGCCGCAAGAGTTCTGGAACATCGGCATCCGCATCGAGGACGACGCCATCGTCAACGAAGGCGGCTGCGAACTCATCAGCCGCGGCGTGCCGGTGAAGCCTGATGACATCGAAGCGCTGATGCGCGGCTGATTCAGCGCAAAGGTGAAGGCATCACGCCGCGAAGTGTCCGCGCGTGAACGCCTCTTCGAAAATCGAATAGCCCGACCAGTCGGCATGCGCGAACGCGAGCCGACCCGATTCGATGCGCCGCTGCCCGATGCCGATGTGACGCAGCAATCCCGGTGAGGGAATGGCCATCGCATGGCCGTAGCGCGTGATGTCGATGCGCGTCGCCAGATGCGCCAGGTCGGGGTGTGGCACGCCCATCTCCGCCAACAGTTCATTGCGCCACGTGGCCCAGGATCGATCCTGCAGCGCGCGACGGCCATCGCTGCCGTCGTGCCCGCTCGGACCGAGCGGGCGATACCACGTGAGCACCGTCGCGCCCGGCGCAGGACTGAGGCTTTGATGACGCGCGTCCACATAGCCGAGGCCACGCGACCCATAGAGCACGTTGTCCCAGCTTGGCGCCGCCCCGGGCCGATCGGCGAGCGGTGCACGCACATGCACATTGGCCACGAGCCAGGGCGCGTAGCGGAGCCGCTCGGCCGCTTCACGCAGCACGCGGGGCGCACCGATGACGACACGTGCCGCGATGAACACGGGCAAGGCGACGATGCAACGCTCGGCCTGCCAGCGGACGGGCGCTTGCGAAGACACGTCGAACGCATCAACCTCCACGCCTGAACGTGTCTCTTCGATTCGCATGACGACATGGCCTGTGCGCAGGCGCTCGCCAAGCGGCGCCGCCATGCGCCGGGCGAGCCATGCGTTGCCTTCGGGCCAGGTCAGGACCGGGTCGCGCTCCTCGTTGTCATCGCTGCCGGGCGCATGAAAGCCGTGGCGGCTTGCGAAGTAGTGAATGCCGGCCCACGCCGACACATGCGCGATGCCCGCGCCGTAGTCGTCGCGGCAGCAGTAGTCGAGGTACCAGCGCAGATGCGTATCGCCCAGGTTCTCACGATCGAGCCACGCGGCAAAGCTGATGGCGTCCAGCTCAAGCCATTCGGGCGCCAAGGGCACCTTCGCCACTGGAATCGAGAAGCGCGTGCGCTTGCGCAGCGCATCGACGCGTTGCGCAAAGCGATGGTATTGGTCGAGCGTGGCCTGCGTGACGCCTTGCACCGGCAGCAGGCCTTCCTGCCATTGGCCCTGAAAGTAGAGGCGCTCCTGCGGGCTGTGGCAAAGATGGCGCTCGTCGTATTCCCATCGCCCCGCCACGCGCCGTCGCAGGCCCAGTTCTTCCAGCAGGTCCTGCACTTCGCTCGCATCGTCGCCGGGCACAGGCAAATAGTGCGCGCCCAGTGGGCAAGCGATGTTTTGGACGATTCCGCCACGGCTGTTGCCGCCCGCGCTGTCTTCGAGTTCGAGCAGCACGAAATCATCGATGCCCTGCAGGCGCAATGCCCGCGCGGCAGCCAACCCTGCGATGCCGCCGCCTGAAATGACCACCTGCGTGCGCTTGACGCTGGCGGAGGAGGCACTGGCGTACTCCGCATCGCGCATCGCATGGCCGCGCGCCATGTCGATGCCGGTGAATCCACCTTCGATGGGAGGCCGCACATCGCAGGCACTGAGCGCCATCGCACCGACGCCAGCACCGAGGAAGCCGCGGCGCCTCATCGCGTGCCCCACTCGTGTTCGTACGTCGTCACGAGGATCTGGTTCGACAAGCGATGGACCTGCGTCGGCACGCGCGCCATGTCGACCGGAAAGTCGAACATCAGTGGTGCCGTGGTGGCGGAAAGAAATCGCAAACCTTCAGGCAACACGTCCGGCAGACGGTAAGGGCGCCGGCTCGCAACGATGAATCCCCACTCGCCGAAACTCGGCACGTGCGCGTGGTACGGCGTCGCCGTGAGCCCGACGGATTCAATGGTGGTGACCACGGTCCAGAAACTCTTGCGCGCGATGAGTGGCGACGTCGTCTGCACCACCGCATAGCCGCTGGCCGAAAGACGCTTGTCGAGCAGGGCATAGAACGAATTCGTGTAGAGCTTGCCGATCGCGAAGTTGGTCGGGTCGGGAAAGTCGACCACGATCACGTCGAAGAAGTCGTTTGCCCCCACGCTGCCCGACGGGGCGTTCGTGTCGCCTTGCTGCAGCCACTGGAAGGCATCCATGTTGACGACATGCACCTTGGGTGACTTGAGGGAGCCGCCATTGAGCGCACTCAGCGTTTCGTGCTCGCTGAACAGTCGCGTCATGTTCGGATCCAGCTCCACCAGCGTGACGCTCTCCACCGACGGGTACTTGAGGATCTCGCGCATCGCCATGCCGTCGCCGCCGCCCAGCACCGCGACCCTCTTCGGCGCCCCCTGCGCCGCCATCACCGGATGCACCAGCGCTTCGTGATAGCGGTATTCGTCGCGCTCGGCGAATTGCAGGTTGCCATTGAGGTACAGGCGATGCCCTGCACTGCCGCGCGTGACGACGATGCGCTGGTAAGGCGAGCTCTCGCTGAACACGATGCGGTCCTGATAGAACCGGTCCTCGGCAAGCGATGTGATGTGGTCCGCAAACACGAAGGCTGTCGTCAACACGCCCAGCGTGATGGCGCATGCCACCGCATGTGCGCCGCGCCTGCGCAACTCGTGGCGAAACAACCAGAGGGCCCATAGCGCCACGGCGGCGTTCATCCAGCCGAACAAGAGCCCCGTGCGAATCATGCCCAAATGCGGCACGAGCAGGATGGGAAACGCAATCGACACCGCCAACGCGCCGAGGTAGTCGAAGGTCAGCACCTGCGACACGAGATCCTTGAGCACGACATGGCGCCGCAGGATGCGCATGACCAGTGGAATCTCCAACCCGACAAGCGTGCCGACCACACCCACGAGTCCATAGAGCAGCCACCTGAACGCGCCGGGCACATAGGCATTGGCCAGGAACAGCAATGCCGGAAGCAACCCACCGACGCAGGCCACCATCAGCTCGATGCGAAGGAAGTGCGCCGGCAACTGGCGTTCGAAGAAGCGCGAAAGCCACGAACCCACGCCCATGGCAAAGAGATAGGTGCCGATGACGGTGCTGAACTGCAGCACCGAATCGCCGAGCAAGTAAGAGCTCAGCGCCGCCGCACTCAGTTCATACACCAGCCCGCATGCGGCCACCACAAAAACGCTGGCGAGCAATGCAATGTCCACCGGGCCAGGCCGGCGTTGGGCGTGCGTCAGGTCGCGTATCAAGTCAAAAACAATCTGTTGACCATTGACATGGGCACCGCGCAAAAAAGGTCACGTTCAATTTGCACGGGCTGCGATCTCTCGACGGAAAAGAAGGTGCTTTTCAAGACAAACTCTCCCCAAGAATATTCAGGAGGATGAGGTGAGCATTTTCAAGTTCATGGGCCCTGCGACGTTGCTCGCTGCAAGCTTGTGCGGCTGCAACCAGATGACGACGGAGCCGCCGACGAATCCCGGCCGATTGCTGGTGGGAGACGAGATCAGGCTGGTCACGGACGGAAAGTCGCTCAACGGCCAGCGCGTGTCGATTGACGGCTATGCGCTGTTTTGCAGCCTCAACGGCATGTACCGCAGCGGCAATGTGGTCGACATCGAGATCCACGCCACGCGCGATTGCCGCAGCCGCACGATCGCGGCAGCCAAGGTCCGCCTGCTGCGCGAAAGCGCCGCCAGTCCGGGCCTCATGGCGTCGGGCGTGCGCCCCCGCAACGCGGTGTTGATCGGCGACATTTTCTCCAATGAACACGTCAAGTTCCTCACGGACGATTACACGGTGCTGCCGCCCAAGGGCGTGGTGCGCGTCTCGGGCGTGGTGAACTATCAGTCGGACCGGGCCGGGTCGCCGGAACTCGAAGGCATTTCGCTGCACGGTCTCAACTGACGGCGCGCCCCGGCGCGAGGCGGCGAGCCATCAGTGGATCGCCGCGGCCACGATGATCGAGATGCCCAGGCACATCGCAGCAACGACCAGCCCCAGCGCGACGTTCTGCTTCTCGACGATCTCGTTCCACAGGTTGTAGGGCGTGAGCTTGTCGAGGACGACGAAGCAGATCCAGAACACCGCCACGCCGATCAACGCGTAGACAAGGGAGCCGAGCACGACACTCGGCTTCAGCCATTCAATTCCCATAGAGACCTCCAGTCTTGCCAAACCTGACGCGACGAAATGAGGGCGTCACTTGTGCCCCCCGCCGCTGGAATACCCACCCCAGGACCCACCGGACGTGCGCGAGCCGCCCGATGATCCGCCGCCGCCGCTGCATGTGCTCAGGATGATGAGCAGCACGATGATGATGACGATGATCAGGATGATCGTGCCGCAGCCCATGCGCGATCCACTGCTGAGCGGCGCCGCGTCGCTGCGCTTGAACAGTTCCTTGTTGTCGTCGAGCTTGAAGGCCGCGGCAACGGCGGCGCTGTCGATCTTGCTGCCCGAAGACCACGTCAGTTCGTTGGCGCTTTGCTCCAGCGACAAGAGCGAGGCGCCGGCGGAAAAATCGCGGTTGAAGGTCTTCTGTCCGCGCTCGACCTTCCAGTAGAACTCACCGGCAACGTAACTGGTCTCGGCGTTGTAGCTGTATTGCAGCTGGTAGCGTTTGCCGAGGTAGGTCGCGCTCTGGGCGCCTTGCGCCATCGTGGGCGCACCGGTCGTCGGACTGACCATGCTCCAGCCGTCTTCCGAATCCACCAGGAAGCTGAACCCGCGCTTTCGGTTGTAGAGCAGGTACTCGCTCCACCCGAAGTGCTCGTCATCGCCGGGCTCGGAGCCCATGCGGTGCTGGAAACCGACCACCTGCCACGGCACGCCTTGCAGCTGACCCGTGGAACCCAGCGCGATGAGGGGCCGGATCGGCTCGTCCTGCTCCGCATGACGCAATTCGCCGCCAATGCCCTGCGACAGGTCGATGATGCTGCTGCATGAACGGCAGGTGATGGTCTTGCTGTCCGCCAGCTTGACGGTCACGGGCGCGCCGCAGTTGGGGCAGTTGAAGCTTCGGCCCGTCTCTTCCTTGGCGGATTCGTCGCGCAGGCCCTTGAGCTGGAGTTCATCGAGCAGGACGGAGCGACCGAGCGAGGCCGTCGGCTCGCTGCCCGAGTAGTCGAGGCTGAGCACCAGCCCCCGGTCGTTCCGCAGTTCGACGACGGCAAAGGCGCGACCCAGTTCCGGCAGCTTGGGCAGTTCCCCCTGGGCAGACGCCAAGGCCACCAGTTCGTTCGAGGCGACGGTATAGCTCTGGCCATTGATGGCCGTCGTCATGCCCGTGCGCAGTGCGCTTGCGGGCGGCGCACCCTGCTGCAGATCCAGCGGCAGCGAGAAGACGTAGGCGCCGTTGTCTTCGCTCAGGACGCCGGTGCGGTCGCCATCCAGTGCCGCGATCCACTCGGTCCAGCGCCCGCCGGCATAGCTGTACTGCAAGCGCCCGATGATCGTGAACGGCTTGTCCTGGATGCGGCCACTCACAAAGAGCTGCAGCGGACTGAAGTCGTCGAACAGCTCCGCCATCTTCCCGATGCGGGCGAGCGTTTCGCCCTGGCGAACGACGGTGCTCTTGCAATAGGGGCAGACGGCGTGCGTCGACTGGGCCGAGCGAAACTCGACCGGCGCGCCGCAACCCGGGCAGGGCGCCCGATAAGCCCGCTCCGATGTCTCAGCCACGATCTCTCGCGGCTTTCAGGGGCATGCCGGAAACACCGGCAAAGCGGCACGCAATGCGCGCAGGCTGGTTCACACCAGCTTCTTCAGCAGTTCGGCCTTCTTCGCGTCGAACTCTTCCTGCGTGAGGATGCCCTTGGTCTTGAGCTCGCCCAGCCTCTCGAGCGTGGTCATGACGTCATTGGGATTGATGACGGCCACGGTGGGTTGTTGTTGCGTGGTTGGCGGGCTGGCGTTGGGATTCAGGCCTTGCGCCAGGTTCTGCGCGAGCACCTGGCCGAGCGCGACACCCGCGCCCAGGCCCATCGCATCGCCGGCGATGCCACCGCCTTGCGCCGAGCCCTCGGCGAACTTCGGAATGGCCTGCGCCGTCTGGTACTGCATGAACTTGCCCATGTCGTTGCCGACCATGCCCATGCCGATTTTCTGGTCGAGGATCTTCTGCAGTTCCTCGGGGAGCGAGACGTTCTGCACCGTGATGGTGTCGAGCTTGATGCCGATCTTTGCGAACTCGGGCACCAGCTGTGCTGCCAGTGCCTGCGCAAAGGCGATCTGGTTGGCCGCAAGGTCGAGAAAGGGCACGCCGCTGGACGCAATGGCGTTGCTGATGTTCTGCAGCACCAGCCCGCGCAATTGCCCGTCAAGGTCTTCCACCGTGTAGATGTCGCGCGTGCCGGAGATCTCGGTATGGAAGAGCTTCGCGTCGCCGATGCGGAAGCTGTAGTTGCCGAAGGCGCGCAGCCGCACGGCGCCGAAGTCCTTGTCGCGCACGGTGATCGGCTGCGGCGTTCCCCATTTCTGGTCGACCTGCTGACGCGTGCTGAAGAAGTAGACGTCGCTCTTGAAGGGGGACTCGAAGAGCTTGTCCCAGTTCTTGAGGTAGGTGAGGACGGGCAAGGTCTGCGTCGTCAGCTTGTACATGCCGGGGCCGAACACGTCGGCCACCTTGCCCTCGTTGACGAACACCGCCACCTGCGATTCGCGAACGGTGAGAGAGCCGCCGTTCTGGATTTCCATGTCCTGCATCGGAAAGCGCCAGGCCAGCGTGCCGTCGCCCGTTTCCGTCCACTGGATGATGTCTATGAACTGCTTCTTGATGAAATCCATCAGCGCCATGGTCGCTCCTCGTTCATGTTTTCCCCAGCGCAGGATATTGCCACACGGCGCGCTGTGGCGGGTTTTGGCGCCCCACGCACTGTTAATTCGAGGTCTACAATCGGCGCCCCTTACACAGTGCCGCGGGCCCGCGCCCCTTGCGTGCAACAGCGGCAGCAGGAGTCAAAACGTTCATGTCCGATCCCACCTCTCCCGGTAGCATGCAAACCTCTGCCAGCAAGCCGCTGAGCGCTGAAGACAAGCGCGCAGAACTACGCCGAGCGGCATTGGAGTACCACGAGTTCCCGGTCCCCGGAAAGATTGCGATTGCTGCTACCAAGCAGGTGGTCAACCAGCGCGACCTGGCCCTGGCCTATTCCCCGGGCGTTGCCGCGCCTTGCGAGGAGATCGTCAAGGACCCGACCAACGCGTTCAAGTACACCGCGCGCGGCAATCTGGTCGCCGTCATCACCAACGGCACGGCCGTGCTGGGCCTGGGTGACATCGGTCCGCTGGCGTCCAAGCCGGTGATGGAAGGCAAGGGCGTCTTGTTCAAGAAGTTCGCCGGTGTCGACGTGTTCGACATCGAGATCGACGAGAAAGACCCGGCCAGGCTGGTCGAGGTGATCGCCGCGCTGGAGCCCACCTTTGGCGCCATCAACCTCGAGGACATCAAGGCGCCGGATTGCTTCTACGTGGAGCGCGAGCTGCGCAAGCGCATGAAGATCCCCGTCTTCCACGACGACCAGCACGGCACGGCCATCACGGTGGCGGCGGCGATGCTCAATGGCCTGAAGGTGGTCGGCAAGGACATCGGCCAGGTCAAGCTCGTGGCTTCGGGCGCGGGTGCGGCGGCCTTGGCGTGTCTGAACCTGCTGCTCAAGGTGGGCCTCAAACGCGAGAACGTTTACGTGACCGATCTGGCCGGCGTGGTCTATGAAGGCCGCACCGAACTGATGGACGACGACAAGCGCCAATATTCGCAAAAGACGTCGGCGCGCACGCTGGCCGAGGTGATCGAAGGCGCGGACGTGTTCCTGGGCCTGTCAGCTGGCGGCGTACTCAAGCCGGCCATGGTGGCCAGCATGGCGCCCAAGCCGGTGATCTTTGCGCTGGCCAATCCCAATCCGGAGATTGCCCCGGAAGACGCGCACGCCGTGCGTGACGACGTCGTCATGGCCACCGGCCGCACGGACTATCCGAACCAGGTCAACAACGTCCTTTGCTTTCCATACATCTTCCGCGGCGCGCTGGACTCCGGCGCGACGACGATCACGGACGAAATGGAGATTGCCGCCGTTCACGCCATCGCCGAACTGGCGCAGGCCGAACAGAGCGAACGCGTCGCTGCCGCCTACGTCGGCGAAAAGCTGAGCTTCGGTCCCGAGTACCTGATCCCCAAGCCTTTCGATCCGCGCCTGATGATGAAGATCGCGCCGGCCGTGGCGAAAGCTGCCGCCGACAGCGGCGTGGCGCTGCGGCCGATCAAGGACATGGACGCCTACCGCGACAAGCTGCAAAGCTTCGTCTATGCCTCCGGCACCACGATGAAGCCCATCTTCGATGCGGCCCGCAGTGCGCCCAGGAAGCGGGTGGCCTTTTGCGAAGGCGAGGAAGAACGCGTCCTGCGCGCCGTGCAGGTGGTGGTGGACGAAGGCGTCGCCCGTCCGACGCTCATCGGCCGTCCGGCCATCATTGCCCAGCGCATCGAGAAGTTCGGCCTGCGGCTGAAGGAGGAGCTCGATTACGACATCGTCAACGTTGAGCAAGACCACCGCTATCGCGACTTCTGGCAGACCTACCACCGGATGACCGAGCGCAAGGGCCAGACGGTGCAAACCGCCAAGATCGAGATGCGCCGGCGCCTGACCCTCATCGGCTCGATGCTGCTGCACAAGGGCGAGGTCGACGGCATGATCTGCGGCACTTGGGGCACGACGCAGACCCATCTGCATTACATCGACCAGGTCATCGGCAAGCGGCCCGGTGGTTGCGCCAGCACACCGCAAGACGTGCCGGTCTACGCCTGCATGAACGGCCTGCTGCTGCCCGATCGCCAGGTATTCCTGGTCGACACGCACGTCAACTACGACCCGACGGCCATCGAACTGGCCGAAATCACGACCATGGCCGCGGAGGAAATGATGCGCTTTGGCATCAAGCCCAAGGCCGCGCTGTTGTCGCACTCGAATTTCGGCACCAGCAACCATCCCAGCGCCGTCAAGATGCGCCAGACGCTGGACCTGCTGCGAGAGCAGGCGCCCTGGCTGGAGGTCGATGGCGAGATGCACGGCGACGTGGCGCTCGACGGCAAGCAGCGCTCCGTGGTCATGCCGCACAGCGCGCTGGCCGGGGACGCCAATCTGCTGGTGTTCCCGAACATCGATTCGGCAAACATTGCTTACAACTTACTCAAGACTGCGGCCGGCGGAAACATTGCGATCGGCCCGGTTTTGCTCGGCGCGGCAAAACCTGTTCACATTCTTACGGCGAGCGCGACAGTTCGACGAATTGTGAACATGACGGCGCTCACCGTGGCGGACGCGAACGCCGACCGTTAAAGGCCACAAACGGAAGCGACTGCTAACTTCTGTTAGCTTTCTGGCCACTCCACGCCTGCCCAATCCTTGGGCAGGCGCTTGCTATTTATGCGCGGCTAGTGCACACTGGCGGGCTTGAATTCGCGGGTTAACCCCAAGGTTTTACTCCGATTCGACCCCCGCACTTTTCCGCGTTACCCCCATGGCGTTTCTCGCCTCCCGTACGTCCTCTTTAAAAAAGTTTGCGCTCACTAGCTTCGTGCTGGTTGCGTTGGCTACTGGAGCACAAGCACGGGATTGGTTCGGCAGCACGGACAAAGCGCCACAGCAAGGGTCGATTGCGCTGTCAGATTTGCCGGCGCAGGGACGACAAACCTATGAAGCCATTTTGAATGGCGGCCCGTTTCGGCATGAGAAAGATGGCAGTGTGTTCGGCAATCGCGAACGCATCCTGCCGCGCGAACCGCGCGGCCACTATCGCGAATACACGGTGGAGACGCCGGGTTCCCGCGATCGGGGAGCACGTCGCATCGTGTGTGGAGGTGAGCGTGCTGCACCCGTGGCCTGCTGGTATACGGCAGACCACTATGCGAGCTTTCGGCGCATCGTGCCATGAGTTGTGATTTGGCAAGTTACTGGATTGGAGAGGCGTGCTACCGCGCGACCTGATGAGATGTTGACGACGACTATGGAAAGACCAGCGGAGATGAACGTATCCCTTCGTGGCGTGCGCCCGAATATCGTGCAGTCGATTCGCGCGTTCCGCGTGAGCGACCTGCAGGAAGCGGCGCATGCGGCGGGCCAGCATTTCCTGTATGCAAACCTGGGCAACGCCCAGAGCAAGCAGGACGTGCTCGACCTGATTGCACAGCAGTTCATGTTCCCCATGCACTTTGGCAAGAACTTCGACGCGCTGTATGACTGCATGACGGATCCGCTGCACAAATCGGGCCCGCAGCCTGGTTTCGTCATCGTGCTCGAGCAGATTCCTGCGAACGCCAAGTTCGACAAGGAAGCGCGCGAGCAGCTGCTGGACATCTTCCGCGACGCCTCCGACTACTGGGGGGACCGGAAGATACCGTTCAGGTGCTTCTATTCTTTTCTGTAGCCCGTTCTGCACAAGCTAGCCAAGCAGAACGGGCTAACGAGGCTCAGGAAGGCGTTGCTGCCACCGGCACCGCTGAAGCATCGGCCGACGCATCGGCCGATCCCACGGCGGAAAAGATGCCGACGGACAAGCTGCTGGACGTGTCGCCGCTGGCGCTGCGCATGAGCAGCCCCTTCAACGCCGGCTACTGGTTGGCCGCAGCGTAGGCTCGCTCCCTGCGGTGAAAACAAGGCGCCCGTTTCGACGGGCGCTTTTTTATGGCGCGACGGTTTGCGCGAGGGTCACGTATTCGTGCACTGGCACCTCTTCGGCGCGGCGCTGGGTGTCGAACTGGCCGTCGAAGTCGTGCGCTTCGAGCCACTTGCCTAGGGAATGGCGCAGCAGCTTGCGGCGCTGGCTGAAGGCCACCTGGACGATCTCCCCGAAGCGCTTCACGTCCAGCACGGCGGGTGCCGCACGGGGCACCATGCGCACGATGGCACTGTCCACGCGCGGCGGCGGGTCGAAGCTCTCGGGCGGAACGAAGAGCACGTTCTCCATTTCATAGCGCCACTGCAGCATCACGCTCAGGCGGCCGTAGTCGGAGGTGGCCGGCGCCGCCACCATGCGGTCAATCACTTCCTTTTGCAGCATGAAGTGCTGGTCGGCGATGACGTGCGCAGAGTCCAGCAAATGGAACAGGATGGGCGTGGAAATGTTGTAGGGCAGGTTGCCCACCACTCGCATGGCAGCCGCCTTGCCGGGCGCCAGCCGGGCTGCCAGCGCGCCGAAATCCACCCGCAGCACATCGGATTCGATGACGTCGAGCTGGCCATGGTTGCGCAGCCGCGCTGCCAGGTCGCGGTCGAGTTCAATGACGGTCAGGCGGCCAAGGCGCTCGACCAACGGCTGGGTCAAGGCTGCGAGACCGGGGCCGATCTCCACCATTGGGTCGCCCGGCAACGGCGCGATCTCGCGCACGATGGCGTCGATGATCCCGGCGTCAGACAGGAAGTGTTGGCCGAATCGCTTGCGCGGAATGTGTTTCACGTGAGCTGGGCGTTCACGCTCAGGACTGCGGCGCTTCGCGGTACTCCACGTAGGCGCGACCGCGAACCTCCTGGGTCCAGGTGTCGTAAGCCTCGTCCATGCGCTTGTTGCGCAGCACCTCGCGTGCTGCATCGCGCTGCTCGGTCTGCGAGAGCTTGGCCTCGCGCCGGCCCTCGACCTGAATCAGGTGAACGCCAAAGCGCGACACCACCGGATCGCTGACCTGGCCCGGTGCCAGCCGGTTCATGGCATCCTCGAATTCCGGCACGAACTGACCCGGCCGGGACCAGCCGAGTTCGCCGCCGTCCTTGGCGCTGCCGTCTTGCGAGTTGTCGCGAGCCAGCCCCGCAAAAGTCGCTGTGCCGCCATCGATGCGTTTCTTGAATTCGGCCAGCTGCGCCACCGCTTGTGCGGTGGTGCGCTTGTCGTCGGTGCGCAGCAGGATGTGGCGAACCTGCGTTTGCGTGACGGTGGCGGTGCCCTCGCCAATCTGCGACTTGGACAAGACCTTGAGCACGTGGAAGCCCGCACCCGAGCGGACGGGGCCGGCAATGCCACCCACCGGCGTTGATTGCGTCGCTTCGGTGAACAGGCCGGGATAGCGGTCCGCGCTGCGCAGGCCGAGCGCGCCGCCGTTGGCCTTGTCGGGAGCATCAGACGACTGGCCAGCCAGCGCTGCAAAGTCTTCGCCGGAACGTGCGCGCACTGCAATGGCCTGGGCCTTTTGCTCCAGTGTCGCGACCTGCGCGGCCGTTGCATTCTCCGGCACCGCGACGAGAACGTGCGCGATGTTGATCTCCTGCAGGGGCGACGCCTTGCCGGAGGTGGTGGCATTGGCCCGCTGGTCGCGAATGTATTGGTCAACCTCGAGATCGCTGATCTTCACACGCGGCTCGACTTCGCGTTCGCGCAGGCGCGACAGCGTCAGCTGCGTGCGCAAGTCCTCGCGAAAGGCTTGCACGGTCATCCCTTCAGCGCCAATGCGCCGACGCAGTTCAATCAGCGTCATCTGGTTTTGCCGCGCAACGCCTTCTTCCGCCTGGTCGATGGCCAGGTCGTCGATCTTGATTCCCGTCTCCTTGGCCAGTTGCAGCTGGGCCTTCTCGGAAATGATGCGCTCCAGCGCCATGCGGTTCAGTTCGGTGCGCGGAATGCGTTGCACGTCGGCGCCACCCTGCTTCAGCGCCCGGTTGACCCGCGTCTGCACATCGGTGTTGGTGATGGGCTCGGAGTTGACCAGCGCAACGATGTATTCGGCCGAGCGTTGCACCGGCGGCCCGGCTGGCGCCGTCGAAGCCGCGGCCGGTGCCGGTGCAGGCGCCGGCGCCGCGGCTGGCGGTGCTGCCTGTGGTGCAGCGATCCCCGGGCCCGCGCGCATGATGTCCGTGATGCCGCGCGGCGCCGGTGCGGGCGCCGGCGCCGTCTTGGCTGGCGCCGCGCGTGTGCCTTGCGCCTGTGCGCCCGCTGCCGCGGCCAAGACTGCCAGGCAGACCAAAGAGTGGGGAATACGGGAATGGCTCATGGCGGAACTCGGATGTGTCAGTCGTAATTGGTAAAGCGGCTCGGCCCGGGTGCCGGTTGACGCAGGGGCTGGTAGCGCTGGATGTTCTGTTGCAGCGATCGCATCGGGCTGGTGCCCACGGCCGCAAAGCCCACGAACTCCAGCTGGAACATCAGGCGGGTGTTCGCGGTCGCGAGGCCGGTCGTCAGGCGTTCCAGGACGATCCGGCCGATCCAGCAGCAGCCATCGTATTCCAGACCGACGATTCCGTCCGTCATCTTGTTGTCGGACAGGCTGTAGTTGAGGCGGCCGACCGCGTACCAGCGCCCGCCGCCCTGGCCCCTTCCGGGGCCCAAGTCCTGTCCCTTGTCGCCCCACAGGTCGTTCAGCGGCCATTGCCAGCCGATGTCGATGGATTTGCTTCCCGCGGGAATGGTCTGGCTGGGGGCCTGGTAACGGTAGGCAGCGCTCACCGTGCGATAGGGCCCCGGGCTGTAGCGCCCGCCCACGGTGGTTCGCGTCGAGTCCATGGTGTCGGGGTCTACCTGGACCGTGGCCTCCGTGCTCCACCTGGGCGACCAGTTGATCTGCGCGCCCATCAGGATGTCGCTGTACTTGTCGGTGATGGGTCCGGCGCCAGCCGTTGGAATGAAGACGTCCTGATCCTTGAACCGGACGCTCTGCGCAATGCCGAAGCGCGCAGCCTCGGCGCCCGTGTCAGGATCGATCAGGCGTGAGGTGAGACCCAGGGTCGCCAGCTGGCTGTCCGAAATGCGGTCGTTGCCGGAAAACGCGTTCTCCGTAAACAGGGTCGCGAAGCTGACGTCGTTTTGCGCCGAGTCATAGACCGGCAGCTTGGTCTGGTCGCGAAAGGGCGTGTAGACGTAGTAGGCCCGCGGCTCCAGCGTCTGGGTGAACGCGCGGCCGAAGTAGTTGGCGTCGCGCTCGAATACGAGGCCGCTGTCCAGGCTGAACGTCGGCACGACCCGGGTCGCACTGTTCTGCCCGAAGAAGGGCGTATCGAACTGGTAGGCGGTTGCGTTCAGCATGACCTTCGGAATCACGAACGAGCCCGGCGTGAGAAACGGGCGGCTCAACGACGCCACGCCGAACAGGCGCTGGCCGTCCGGCTGCGGCGGCTGGGTGGGGTAGAGCAACTGCTGCAGCGCCGCGTCACCCCGAAAATAGGTGTAGTCCGCGTTGAACGAAAAATCAAAGCCGCGGAAGTCGTACTTGTTGTAGTTCGCCGTGACCTGCGGCATGCGGTCGTACGGCGGCACGATGGTCGAATCGGGCTGCTGCAAGGTCTGGTACGACAGCGCCCGAAACTGCCCGTTGAAGTCGCCCTTGGTCCAGTTCACCGAGCCGTCGTTGGACAGCAGGCGCTGGGTGAACGACGGCGTGCGCTGGAAGTCGCTCCAGTAGTTGTCGTCGCTCACGCGGTTGATGTTGAGCGAACCGGTCAGCGAATCCAGCCCCAGCGACTTGCTGTCGAAGGTTTGCTGGTGGCGCGTCCAGATGCCCCAGCGCTCGCGGTTGCGCAGGCTGTCGGTGGGCATGTAGTCCACGCGCGCCTCGCCGCTGTAGGTGTTCTCGAGGTAGCGGAAGTCGTTCCCGAAGTTCACACCGCGCTTGCTCATCACCGTGGGCGTGAACGTCGCGTCGCGATTGGGGGCGATGTTCCAGTAGTACGGCGTGGTGAGCTCGATGCCGTTCGTGTTGTCCAGCCCGAAAATCGGCGGCAGCAGCCCGCTCTTGCGATCGTTCGTGAGCGGAAAGCTGATCGACGGCAGCGCCGGCGTGGTAATGCCCTTGAAGCTGATCCGTGCGTCCTTGGCCACGCCGACGTTCTCTTCGGTGTCCGCCTCGATCGTGGCCGCACTGATGATCCACGCGGGCATCCAGCCCGGGTAGTCCTCGCGGCGGCAGGTCGTGTAGGTGGCGTTGCGGGCAATCGAGGTGTATTCGTCCAGGAAGTCGATGCGCGCCGCATCGCCATGGCCGCCTGTCGCCAGGAAACGGTAGCGCACGCTGTTGAAGAAGCCTTCGAAGGTTTCGATCTTCAACTGCAGCTCCGGCCCTTCGTACACGTTGCCGGCCTGGTTGACGCGCACGTGGCCGGTGGCCTTGGCGGTGTCGTCGGGTGCGTAGTACTCGAGCCGATCGGCCGTGATCGCGGTGTCGCCCTTGCGCAGGGACGCGTTGCCCTCGATCACGGTGTCGAGGTCGGGACGGCCGGAGATCTTGTCGCCGTTGACGAAGTCAGGCAGTTCGCCGCGCTTGTCCTTGTTGAGCAACTCGGGCAATCGGGGCGTGGGCTTGAGCGTGAGCGGTGCCTCCAGGGGGTCGGCGCTCACTGCCGGCGCATCCTGCGCCATTGCAAACTGCGCGTGCAACAACGCGACCGACAACAGGGCCAGCGGCAGGGGCGGGGGATACCGACGCCGGATGGCACGGGTCAAATCAAGCATCGGCAAGAGACAGGTATTTCGTGGTGCGATTGGGGCACAGTGGCGCGGGCAGGTTGCGAGATGGCTGCGGGCCAACTGCTGTCTCCCCATCGCGCGGCCGCTGTCAGGGACGGATTTGTAGAATCAATTATCCATGACAGCCACTTCGACACCCGCTCTCGACGCCAACGCCGATCCGGCGCGCTCCATTGCATGGAGCGATCCGCTTCGCGCGCAGGCCTTCGAGGCTTGGCTGGCGCGCATCGCCCCAAGCCAAAAGCTGCAGCCCACGACCGTGCGCCTGGCATCCGCCGACGCCAGTTTCCGGCGCTATTTCCGCATCGATGCCAGCGGCGATGCCGCCACCCGCATCGTGATGGACGCGCCGCCCGACAAGGAAAACAGCGCGCCCTTCGTGAAGGTGGCGCAATTGATGTCGCAGGCCGGCGTGTCGGCACCACAGGTGCTGGACTGGGACCAGGACCACGGCTTCCTGCTGCTGGACGACCTCGGCACGCAAACCATGCTGGACGTGATCGACCCAGCCAATCCGCAAGCGGCGCGGCCGATGTACGACGAGGCCATCGAAGCGCTGGTGCGCTGGCAACTGTCGTCGAAGCCGGGCGTGTTGCCACCTTATGACGAGGCCCTGCTGCGGCGGGAGCTCGCGCTTTTCCCCGACTGGTACGTTGCGAAACACCGCAGCACACCCATCGAAGGCAAGCTGGCCGAAACGCTGTCGCACGCGTTTGACCTGATCGTGCGCAGCAACCTTGCCGCGCCCAGCGTGTTCGTGCATCGCGACTTCATGCCGCGCAACCTCATGGTCCGGCCCGGCTCCGGCGTACTGGGCGTGCTCGATTTCCAGGACGCCGTGTACGGCCCCATCACCTATGACATCGCCAGCCTCATGCGCGATGCGTTCCTCAGCTGGGATGAAGAGTTCGTCATCGACGTCACCGTGCGCTACTGGGAGGCTGCGCGCAAGGCGGGTCTGCCGGTGGACGATGACTTCGGCGACTTCTACCGCGCCGTCGAGTGGATGGGACTGCAACGCCACCTGAAGGTGGCAGGCATCTTCGCGCGGCTGACCTTGCGCGATGGCAAGCCTCGCTACCTGGCCGACACACCGCGTTTCCTGGCTTACATCCGCGCCACCGCCAACCGATACCGCCAGTTGGGCCCGCTGCTCAAGGCCATCGACGAGATCGAAGGCATCGAGGCGGGCATCGGCTACGCCTTCGGACGCGTCTAGCGCGGCCGGGCGCCTCATGCCGCGATTTCATTGTCCCGTCGCGCTGGTGCCTGGCGCGACGCTGGCCCTGCCAGCAGGCGCGGCCCGCCATGTGCAGGTGCTTCGCCTGCAACCGGGCGACGCGATCACCCTGTTCGATGGCCGTGCCGGTGAACACCAGGCCACGGTGGAGCGCATGGGCCGCAGCGAAGTGGTGGTGACCGTTGGCGAGCACAACCCCGTCGAGCGCGAACCCGAAAGGGCCGTGCACCTTGCCGTCGGCATGCCCGCGAACGAGCGCATGGACTGGCTGGTCGAAAAGGCGACCGAACTGGGCGTCGCGAGCATCCAGCCCTTGATGACGGCCCATGGCGTGCTGCGCCTGTCAGGCGAGCGTGCGGACAAGAAGCGCACGCATTGGGAGGCGATCGCCATTGCGGCGTGCGAGCAGTGTGGGCGCAACCGTGTTCCCGTGGTGCATGCGGTCCAGACGTACGCGAAATGGCTCGAATCCCTGTGCGAAAGCGATCAATCGTCCGGCGTCCAGCGCCTGGTGCTGAGTTTGAGTGAGGGCACGCGCGGCCTCACCGGCGTGGACAACACCGGTCCCGCTGTGCTCGTGCTCAGCGGCCCCGAAGGCGGCCTCAGCAACGACGAAGACGCCCAGGCGCGCGCCGCAGGATTTGCCGCCATCACCCTCGGGCCACGTGTGCTGCGAGCGGAAACGGCCGCATTGGCCGCGCTCGTTCAACTCGCCAGTGAGCGCGCGCGCACGGCGTGACAGAAAGCGCCCGAGGCGCGCAGAATCGCCTCGTGACGACGCCAGGAATCTCCCGGGCCCGTCCCACCGCAAGGCGCGGGCGAGGCCTTGCCTCATGCCGCGAGCAAATTGCCGCGGCCTCCGTTTCTCGCTCGACGCACCGCCCGTCCATGGACAATCGGCGGCTCTGTCACAACATCGAGGGGTAAATCATGGGATTGCTTGATTCAGTTCTAGGTCAGGTACTTGGCGGCGGGCAACAACAGCCCGGCCAAGCTGGGGCAACGGGCGGCAGCGGCCTGGAAGGGCTTGGCGCCTTGGCGGGCCTGGGAAGCCTGGGCGCGCTCGGCGGCGGGGCTGGCGGTGACACGGGTGGTCTCGCCGGCGGCCTGGCCGGTGCGCTGGGCGGCCTTCTGGCGAATGACGGAGAGAACGCCGGGCTGGGAGGCCTGATCTCGAAGTTCCAGCAAGCGGGCATGGGTGACGCGGTGAATTCATGGGTCGGCACGGGCGAGAACCAGCCCATCTCCGGTCAGCAATTGCAGGGCGCCCTTGGCAGCGACGCCATCGCGGGCATCGCCTCCAAGCTGGGCATCAACGCGTCGACGCTGCTGCCTTTGCTCGCCACCATGCTGCCCGTCGTGATCAACCAGTTGACGCCGCAGGGCAAGGTGCCGGAACAGGGCGTGGGCAACCAGCAGGACCTGATCGGTTCGCTCACCAGCATGCTGACGCGCGGCTGAAGCCACGCGCCGCCGACCGGACTGCATGAATCGCAATCTGTGGCTGCTCACGGTTTGCCAGGGCCTGTTCCTGACGAACAACGTCGCCTTCATTGCCATCAACGGTCTGGTCGGTCTGGCGCTCGCGCCGCGCACCTGGATGGCGACCTTGCCCGTGATGGCCTACGTGGTCGGCGGCGCGCTCTCCACCGGGCTCGTGGCGCGGACCCAGCGGCGCTTCGGTCGGCGGGTGTCTTTCCAGATCGGGCTGGCCGTCGCGCTGGCCTCGTCGTTGCTGTGCGCCGCTGCTGTCTACACGCACGCGTTCTGGCTCCTGTGCGGCGCGACGCTGGTGGCGGGTTTCTACAGCGCCAACGCCACGCTCTATCGCTTCGCCGCGGCTGAACTGACCAGGCCCGAGTGGCGCGAAAAAGCGGTCTCGCTCGTTATGGCCGGCGGCCTCATCGGTGCCGTGATCGGGCCGAACCTGGCCTCCATGACGCGGCAGTGGCTGGGCGTTCCCTTTGCGGGTGCGTACGTTGCATTGGCCGCGGTCGCGGTGTTGGCGGCGGGGCTCATGCACTTCATCGACTTTCCGCCGCCGCTGCCCAAGCATGCGTCGATGGGCGGCCGGACCCTGTCGCAGCTCGCTCGCCAGCCCGTCTTCATCGTGGCGGCCGCGTCGGGTGCGCTTGGTTATGGCGTCATGAACCTGTTGATGGCTGCGACGCCCCTGGCCATGCAGGTGTGCAGCCTGCCTTTCGAAGATGTGGCGCTGGTGCTCGAATGGCATGTGATCGGCATGTTCGCGCCGGGCTTCTTCACGGGCCACCTCATCCGCCGCTTTGGTGTGCTGCCGATCATGGCCGTGGGGCTGGTGTTGAACTTCGGCTGCATCGCGGTGGCGCTGTCGGGCATCGACCTGCATCACTTCATCGCGGCACTTTTCCTGCTGGGCGTGGGCTGGAATTTCCTCTTCACGGGGAGCACCACGCTTTCGTTGTCGGCCTATACGGCTGAAGAACGGGACCGCGCACAGGGCGCGCTCAACTTCTGCATCTTTGCGACGCTGGGCGTCACGTCCTTCGCATCGGGCGTGCTGGTGACGACGCAAGGCTGGCAATGGTTGAACCTGGGTTCGCTGGCGCCGGTGATGCTGACGGGCATCGCCTTGCTGTGGCTTGCGCGGGTTCGGCGGCTGGCGCCGAAGCCGGCTTAAACGCTCGTCACGACGGCTTGTTCTGCGGATGCATCCGCGAAACGCGCCCGCAGCCAATGGCCGAGCTCGGCAAACACCGGTTCCGCATCGAGTTCGTTGAAGATCTCGTGGAAGAGCGGCCCGAACTCCACGGCCCTGACGACTGAGGCCGGCGCGGCGGCTGAAAAGGCACGACTGCCTTCGGGCCTCACGAGGCGGTCCTGGCCGGCGTAGATCAGCAGCGTCGGCACTGTCCAGCGCGGCGCGACGCCTTGCACCACCTCACCCTCGTCTGCCAGGAAACGCGCCAGCCGGGCGCCGATGCGGTCGTGGTTGAGGGGATCGCTCGTGTATGCCTTAACCACCGCCGGATCGTGCGAGAGGAAGTTGGCATCGAGGCCGTTGCTCACGCGCAGGGTCGGTGCCAAGCGCGACAACACGGCAATCAATCCCTTCTGGATGGCGGTCAAGGTGGGCGCCAACGCAGGGGAGGACAGCACCAGCGCATCGACCGGCCGGACCGCGCGCGCGACAAGACTCGCCACCACCAAGCCGCCCATGCTATGGCCCATCAGGACAAGCGGCACGCCCGGAAAGGCACGTCGCGTGTCGTCGAGCACCCGTGCCAGGTCGTCGACCAGCCGCGTGCCGTTCGGCAGGCCGCCACGCGCGCCGGTGGACTCTCCATGGCCAAAATGGTCATAGGCGCGCACCGCAAAGCCCCACGCATTGAGCCGTCTTGCGACGTGCTCGTAGCGCCCCGCATGCTCGCCCAGTCCATGCGCGATGACGACCACTGCGCGCGGGTTTGCCGCAGCCCTCCACTCGCGCACCGCCAGCGTTTCACCGTCGGGCGTCGCGATCTTGATCTGCGCGCTCAAGCGGCCGAGGCCTCCGCAGCGCGTTCCAGCGGCAGCGCGGCGATGACTTCCGCAACGGCCGCCGTCAGCTTCTTGGCGTAGGGCACATGCAGGAATTCATTCGGCCCGTGCGCGTTGCTCTTGGGACCCAGCACGCCGCAGACCATCATCTGCGCCCTCGGGAAGCCCTGGCTGAGCATGTTCATCAGCGGAATGGTGCCGCCCTGGCCGATATAGCCGCAGGGCGAGCCGAAGTGCGCTTGCGACGCGGCGTTCAGCGCGCGTTCGAACCAGGGATCGGTGCTGGGCGCGTTCCAGCCCGTGGCACCACCGCCCGCCTCGAACGTCACGCGTGCCTGATAGGGCGCGTTGTCTTCGAGCAGGGCCTTGAGTTCGCCGACGGCCTGGTCGGCGTCGATCAACGGTGGCAGTCGCAGCGACAGCTTGAAGGCGGTGTACGGACGCAGCACGTTGCCGGCGTCCTTCAATGCCGGGAAACCTTCGGCGCCGGTCACGCTCAGCGTGGGCTTCCAGGTGCGGTTGAGCAGCGCTTCCACCGGATCGGTCGTCGTGGGCAGCGCAAAGGTGGTCGATCCGCCGCAGTCGTAGTGCGCCCACGGAAAGCGCTTGTAGACCTCTTCGCCCAGGATGGCGGCCGTCGCCCTGGCTTGCGCCAGGCGGTCAGCGGGCACTTCGCAATGGAAACTTTGCGGCAGCAGGCGTCCCGTCTTGCTGTCCTCCAGGCGGTCGAGCACCTGCCGCATGATCCGGAAGCTCGAGGGCACCAGGCCCGATGCGTCGCCGGAATGAATGCCTTCGGTCAGGATCTCGACCTTCAAGGTGCCGCTGGCCATGCCGCGCAACGAGGTGGTGAGCCAGAGCTGGTCGTAGTTGCCGGCGCCCGAGTCGAGGCAGATCACGAGGCCCACATCGCCCAACCGGCCACGCAAGGCGTCCACATAGGGCAACAGGTCGTACGAGCCCGATTCCTCGCAGGTTTCGATCAGGCCGACGATGCGCGGATGCGCCGCGCCTTGCGCCTTGAGGGCCTGGAGGGCTGCCGTGCTGGCGTACACCGCGTAGCCGTCGTCCGCGCCGCCGCGTCCGTAGAGCAGCCCGTTTTCATACTTGGGTGTCCACGGGCCGAGGTCGTTGCGCCAGCCGGTGAATTCGGGTTGCTTGTCGAGGTGGCCGTACATGAGCACGGTTTCCTGCATGTCGGTGCCGGTGGCCGGCACTTCGAAGAACAGCACCGGCGTGCGGCCTTCGAGCCGGACGATTTCCAGCTTGAGCCCTTCGACCTTTTGCGCTTCGACCCACGCGGCCGCGTTGCGCAGGACCGTTTCGAGATAGCCGTTGGCACTCCAGTCCTTGTCGAAGCCGGGCGACTTGGCGGGAATCTCGATGTAGCTCGTCAGTTGGCGAACAATGTCGTTGTCCCATTGGGCGCTGACGTCCGTCAGCGCGCGTTCGGCGTCCAGGAAGCCCGCGGGCATCTCGCGGTGCAGGGGTGCGTTCATCGTGTTTTCTCCGCGTGGGACAAAAAAGCGCATTTTGCGCCCGCCGCGCCGCCCGCGTAGAGTTCGTGCCAACAACCCGGAGGTGCTTGTGAGCAAGACTGGAATTCACGTGGGCGTCGGTGGCTGGACCTTCGAACCCTGGCGGGACAATTTCTATCCCAAGGGTCTCGCGCACGCCCGCGAATTGGGCTACGCCAGCCGGCAGCTGAGCGCCATCGAGATCAACGGGACCTACTACAGCACCTTCAAGCCCGACAACTTTCGCAAGTGGGCGAGCGAGACGCCCGATGGCTTCGTGTTCTCGCTCAAGGCCTCGCGCTTTGCGACCAACCGCAAGCTGCTCGCGACCGCGGGCGATTCGATCAAGCGCTTCATCGACAGCGGCGTGACGGAACTGGGGGACCGGCTCGGCCCCATCGTCTGGCAGTTCATGCCGACCAAGAAATTCGACGCGGAAGACTTCGAAGCCTTCCTGGCCTTACTGCCTGCCAAGGAGGGCAGCCACGCGCTTCGGCATGTGATGGACGTTCGGCACGAGAGCTTCGTGTCGCCCGACTACGCCGCGCTGGCGAAGAAATATGGCGTGTCGACGGTCTTCACCGACTCCGACAAGTTCCCGTCCTTCGAGGAACCCGAAGGCAGCGTGGCCTATGCACGGCTGATGATGGCCGACGCGGAGTTCGTTGCCGGCTACGCGCCGAAGGCGCTGGACGAATGGGCCGAGCGTGCCAAGGGGTGGGCGAAGAAGCGCGACACCTTTGTCTACTTCATCAACGGCGCAAAAGAAAAGGCACCCGCCGCGGCAGGTGCCTTGCTCGATCGATTGGGATGGGCCGCGCCGGAGGCCTGATGAGGCCCGGCGTGGCCGCGATCAGGCCGCAGCCTGCAGCGCAGGTGCCGGCTTGGCCGCCGGCTTTTCGCCCGCGGTTCCAACGCTGATCTCACCCGAAAGCTGTCCGCCTTCTTCGATCACGATCTTGCCGTAGCGGATCTTGCCCGTCACCTTGCCGGTGGCATGGATGACCAGCTTTTCGCGCACGGTGAGCGTGCCGTCGAACACCCCGCGGATCTCGGCGATGTCGATGCCGGCCGAACCCTTGAAGGCGCCCGACTCGGCGATCTGCATGACGCGCGAATCCATGGTGGCTTCGACCAGACCCTCGACCACCAGCGTGTCGCAATCGGTGATCTCGACGCCCTTGAGCTTTATATTGGGCCCAACGGTCAGCTTGCTGCTGCTTTCCTTGGGAGGCGCATTGTTGGCAGCGGCGGCGGCGTTGGTCATGGAGGGGGGGATGGGATTGCTGGAAGTGCCGACAGGCGAACCCGAGAGATTGGTGCCGGAACCCATGAGGGGTGCGGGACGGGAGGTAAGCGGTTCCGGATCGCGATCGCGCTTACCGAAAAAAGGGGACTGTGATGCCAATGTGTACTCCTGCAAAACGCGGATGGTATGAGCGCATCTTTGCCGCATGCGACTTCAATGCGCAAGAGACGTAACCAAATGACGCTGAGCCCAAGAGTGTAATACTTTTGAGTTCAGATTCGTCATATTTCGACGTCGAACTTTCGCATTATTCTTGCCAATTGACGCGACCTTGCGTTGCATTTTGAATGCGCTGCTTGATGTTTGTGACCTGCGTTTGCGGCACGCTGAAGGACATGCGAACGAGGTCCGCGTGCTGCACGCTCTCCAGTGCGGCGTCGCAGGCCGCAATTTCCCGGCGCACAACCCCTTCCAACTGATACGACACGTCGCAGTTGAGCGTGCACCGCGCGACCAGCAAGACCAGCGGTGCGTCGATGAGGGCTTGCGCCACGGCATCCGTATAGGCGCGCACCAGGCCGCCCGCACCCAGCTTCACGCCACCGAAGTAGCGCACCACCGTTGCAAGGACGCCTTCGAGTTGCTGGTGGCGCAGCACTTCGAGCATGGGCCTGCCCGCGGTGCCGCCCGGCTCGCCGTCGTCATTGGCAGCGGACTGGCCGCCCGCCATCAGCGCCCAGCAGACATGCGCTGCGCCCGGATGTGCTGCACGCAGGCCGGCGACGACATCTTGCGCGGCTGCGCGATCCGCCACCGATTGCACGCAACCGATGAAGCGGCTCTTCTTGATGGTCAGGTCGCTGTGAACGGGCGCGGACAGGGTGAAGGCCATGTCACCACTCTCACACGTTGATGCAAGGACTCAGCTTCGTTCGAACTTGAACACGGCGGTGCCAGCACGTGCGTTCGGCAGCCAGCGCACTTCGCGTTCGCCCTGCAGGCCGAAGGCGTCCAGCACCCGCAGGCGATTCTTTTGCGCCAGCACCTCGAAGTCCTTGAAGGTGCCCACGCGGATGTTCGGCGTGTCGTACCACTGATAAGGCAGGCGCCGTGTGACCGGCATGCGCCCACGCGCGACGCTGATGCGGTTGGGCCAGTGCGCGAAGTTGGGAAACGCGACGATGCCGATACGTCCCACGCGCGCGGTCTCGCGCAACATGACTTCTGCATTGCGCAGGTGTTGCAGCGTGTCGATCTGCAGCACGACGTCGAAGGAAGAGTCCTCGAACATCGCCAGCCCTTCGTCGAGGTTGAGCTGGATGACGTCGACGCCGCGGCGGATGCATTGCAGCACATTGCCATCGGCGATCTCGACGCCGTAGCCGGTGCAGCCGCGTTCGCGCTGCAGCAGGTCGAGCAGGGCGCCGTCGCCGCAGCCGAGGTCCAGCACGCGCGAGCCTTCGGGCACGAGGCGCGCAATGAGGCGTTGAGTGGTCTCGTCGCTCATACTGAGAGCTCTTTGGCGATGCGCTCGAAATACGAGCGCACGACGCCGGTGTAGCGCACGTCGTCAAGCAGGAATGCATCGTGGCCGTGTGGCGCGTCGATCTCGGCGTAGCTTACGTTGCGGCGGTTGTCGAGCAGGGCGTTGACGATTTCACGGCTGCGCTTTGGCGAAAAGCGCCAGTCGGTGGTGAAGCTCACGACGAGGAACTTGGCTGTTGCTCGGGCCAGCGCCGCTGTGAGGTCGCCGGCGTGTTCACGCGCGGGGTCGAAATAGTCGAGCGCGCGCGTGATCAGCAGATAGGTGTTCGCGTCGAAGTACTCGCTGAACTTGTCGCCCTGGTAGCGCAGGTAGCTCTCGATCTGGAACTCGACCTCTTGCGTCGAGTAGCGATAGTGGTGGGCCGCGGCGCCGAGCCGTTGCACTTCGCCTTCGACCGCGCTGCGCAGGCCACGACCGAACTTCTCGTTCATCACGTCGTCGCTCAGGTATGTGATGTGCCCGATCATGCGGGCGATGCGAAGGCCGCGCTTGGGCACCACGCCATGCTCGTAGAAGTGGCCGCCGTTGAAGTCCGGGTCGGTCACGATGGCGCGGCGGGCTACTTCGTTGAAGGCAATGTTCTCCGCAGTCAGATTGGGCGCACTGGCCACGACGAGCGCATGGCGCACGCGCGAGGGGTATTGCAGCGTCCACGACAGCGCCTGCATGCCGCCGAGGCTTCCGCCCATCACGGCAGCGAGCGTGTCAATGCCCAACGCGTCGAGCAGGCGGGCCTGCGCATCGACCCAGTCCTCCACCGTCACCACCGGAAAGTCCGCGCCCCACACGCGGCCCGACGCGGGATTGACGTGCATGGGGCCCGTCGATCCGAAGCACGAGCCAAGGTTGTTGACGCCGATGACGAAGAAGCGGTTGGTGTCCAGCGGCTTGCCGGGGCCGATCATGTTGTCCCACCAGCCTTCGGAGCGGGGTTGCCCCGCGTAGAAGCCGGCCACGTGATGCGACGCATTGAGCGCGTGGCAGACGAGCACCGCATTGCTGCGCTCGGCGTTCAGCGTGCCGTAGGTCTCGTACGCCAGCGTGTAGTCCTTGATCGACGTGCCGCTGCGCAAGGCCAGCGGCTGCGCAAAGGACATCGACTGTGGCGTGACTTCGAAGGACATGGAAAAAGAAAACCCGGCCTCGCCAAAAAACGAGCCGGGTCGGGCATTCGTCTTTAGCTGAACTTGTAAAGCGCCCGCAAGCTGAAGCAAATCGGCGCGTTCAAAGTATAGCGTCTATGCACCCCAGCCCATCAGCGCCGCGACGCCCAACACCAGGAAGATGCCCGCGGAGATGCCGTGGACCAGCTTGATCGGCACGTTGCGCACGATGCGCTCGCCCAGGAAGACGACCGGTGCGTTGGCCAGCATCATCCCCAGCGTCGTGCCGGCGATGACCCACCAGTAGTCGTTGAGATAGCGCGCGGCCAGCATGACCGTGGCGATCTGGGTCTTGTCGCCCATCTCCGCGAGGAAGAACGCCACCACCGTGGTGCCGAAGACGCCGAAGTGCGAGCGGCCCATGGCTTCGTCCTCGTCAAGCTTGTCGGGGATCATCATCCAGATGGCCATGCCGATGAAGGATGCGGCCAGGATCCAGCGCAACACGTCCGGGCCAAGCAGATGGGTCAGCCAGTTGCCGACCGCGCCGGCGAGCGCGTGATTGACGATGGTCGCCGCGAGGATGCCCCACACGATGGGCCAGGGCTTGCGAAAGCGTGCGGCAAGGACGAGCGCCAGGAGCTGGGTTTTGTCGCCCATCTCGGCGAGGGCAACGATGCCCGTGGATACGAAAAGTGCTTGCATGAAGGATCCTCGGCCGAAGGACGCAATTGACCATGCAGCGCCTTCGGCCTATTTCCGAAGCTGCATAGTCAAAGGTCTCGCCAGGTGGAACACTGCACGCGCCATGTCCTGCGGGGCGCAGGAGCAAGTCTGTTGACGCGAGCCCTTCTCGTGTTGAAACGGAAGGCGGCTACTCCCCAATGACAGGCTGTGATTATAGGTGACGTACGTGACGCGCCGGAATGCATGTGAGTGAGTGCCGACTTTCTCTTTATTGAGACATCTTGCACAGGAAACGTCAATCTTTTACTTGCATTTCGGATAAATCACCCATAATGCGCAAGCCTTCCCCTAGATTTTTGTAAGGGGTGGCAATCGGTGATCGGACAGTTTCGCGAGGCTCGCTTTTATTTCATGCGCGTCACGCTCTCGGGACTCCATCGCTTTTTTTGATGTGTTTATAGGAGTCCCTTGATGGGCAACAAACTGTACGTCGGCAACCTGCCTTACTCGGTGCGTGACGGTGATCTGGAACAAGCATTCGGCCAATTCGGTGCCGTGACCAGCGCCAAGGTCATGATGGAGCGTGACACTGGTCGTTCGAAGGGCTTCGGCTTTGTCGAAATGGGCAGCGACGCGGAAGCGCAAGCCGCCATCAGCGGCATGAATGGACAACCCCTGGGTGGCCGCAGCGTCGTTGTGAACGAAGCACGCCCGATGGAAGCCCGCCCGCCCCGTAGCGGTGGCTTCGGCGGCGGTGGCGGTTACGGCGGTGGCGGCGGCGGCTACGGTGGTGGCGGCGGTGGCCGCAGCGGCGGCGGTGGTGGCGGCTACGGTGGTGGCGGCGGCGGCTACGGCGGCGGTGGCCGCAGTGGTGGCGGCGGCGGCGACGGCGGTTTCCGCAGCCCGTACGGCGCTGGCCCGCGTGGCGGCGGCGGCGGTGGTCGCAGCGGCGGTGGCGGCTACGGCGGCGGCAACAGCGGCTATTGATTTCCACTGGGCTTCGGCCCGGAACTGAAAAGGCTCCCTCGGGAGCCTTTTTTGTTCATTCGCCGCGACGTTTCTTCCGGCCGCGGCCCTTCACGGCCCTGTCGAACAGGGCGTTGGGTACCGCACGCATCAGTTTCGCGAGCACGCCCATCTGCCAGGGAATGACGCGGTAGCTGCTACCGGCTTCGATGCACTGAAACGCGCGATCCGCGAACTGCGCCGGTTGTAGCAGAAATGGCATGCCGTACCGATTGCCCTGCGTGAGCGGCGTGTCGATGTAGCCCGGGCAGATCGTGACCACCTTGACGCCGCTCGCAGCCATTTCCCCGCGCAGGCTTTCGCAATAGCTGATGACGCCGGCCTTGCTCGCGCAATAGGCGCCGTGGCCGGGCAGGCCGCGAATGCCGGCAACACTGCCAATGCCCACGAGCCGCCCGCTGCCGCGCGCACGCATGGGCGCCACGAAGGCGTGAAAGGTGGCGGCCAGACCAATGTTGTTCGTCGTAAAGGTTTGCGCCATCACCTCGAGGTCGGAGCGCTCGGCGGTGTCCATGCCGATGCTGATGCCGGCATTCGCAATCACGACATCGGGCACGCCTTGCCTGGCGATGCATTCCTGCGCGGCAGCGACGATGCTGTCAACTGTTGCCACGTCAGCACCGTAGATCTGGAAGCGGGTGTCATCCAGACCACGGGCACTCGCCCACGCCTGGATCTCCGCCGTGCGCCGCGCGACGAGTGCGAGCGCGTAGCCTGCGTCGTAGTAGCGCGCCGCCAGGGCCTGGCCGATGCCACTGGATGCACCGGTGATGAAAACGAGAGGATGGGCCATGGCAGCTATCGCTTCTTCTTTGCCGGCGCCGGCCGCGCGGGCGCTGCGGCGGCAGCGCTGGGCGGCGCAATCACGCCGCGCACACGCCCGGTGAGGACCGCGACGCCGGTGAGGTTGTCGTACTCCAGCGAATCGGCCGTGAACTGATCCTTGTCACGCGTCAGCGTCACGGGCTTGTTCGAACTGACGCGCTCCGTATCGGTGAACGCATGCAGGAACTCGCCGCGGAACTCCAGGCGCGGTACCGCTTTGCCGCTCCGGTCCGTGGCCGCGTCGCGAACGACGATGGCGTTGCCGAAAAGTTGCACTTCCGAGCCATCGGCATTGGACAGGCCCCGATTGGCCGTGGAACGCGTCGTGAGCCCGTTGGGCGACACGCTGCGCACCTTCACGTCATCGACTTCGAGTGTGTCGTTGTCGGGATAGTGCCGACCTTCCTTGCCCCACAACTCGCTGCGCAATTCGCCGTTGGGCATGAAGCGCTTGACCACGAAGCCGCGCATGAAGTAATCCGGATCGTGCGTGACGACGGGTGGCGCACCGGGCTCGCTGAACTTCGGCGCGTTGCGCACGAGCCAATAGGTTCCGAGCGCCAGGCAGGCCGTCAGGATGACCGGCAGGTAGATCGTGATGCGATCTATACCAACACGCAGCCACGTGAGGATGCGGCTCAAGCGACGGGCCCCCGCGCCGCATCGAGCATTCGGCGGTAGTGCCCGCCGGCGGTCAACAGCAGGTCGCAGAACTCCCGCGCGGCGCCTTCGCCACCGCGTGCCGTGGTGACGTGGTGCGCCACCGCCCGAACCTCGCCATGCGCGTTGGCAGGCGCCACCGCCAGCGCCGCCCGCGTGAGCACCGGAAGGTCGGGCCAGTCATCGCCGATGGCCGCGGCCTGCGTCCAGTCGAAACCCAGTTGCGCGAGAAGCGCTTGCGCGGCGGGCAGCTT
Source organism: Variovorax brevis (assembly GCF_030317105.1). Classification (GTDB taxonomy): domain Bacteria; phylum Pseudomonadota; class Gammaproteobacteria; order Burkholderiales; family Burkholderiaceae_C; genus Variovorax; species Variovorax brevis. Next base: position 357,511 of record NZ_JASZYG010000002.1, on the reverse strand, counting down.
GTCCTCGGTGCCGTAGCGCACGTGCTCGATGCCCAACGCTTCGAGGCGAACCCGCAAGGGCTTCGAGTCTCGGCCGGTGATGACCACCGGCGTGATGCCCGCCAGCCTCAGCAGCTTGAGCCCGTAGCCATCGAGGATGCTGAAGCGCTTGAGCGTCTCGCCATGTTCGCTGAAGTACACGCCGCCATCGGTGAGCACGCCATCGACGTCGAAGAACGCCACGCGCACCGGCTGGGCGATCAGCAGCGTCTCCGTGTTGAAGACTGCCGTCATCAGATGACCTTTGCGCGCATCAGGTCGTTGGTGTTGATGGCGCCGATCACCTTGCCTTCGGCATCCACCACGAACAGGCGCGTGATGCCGTGTTGTTCCATGAGCTCTGCCGCTTCAACGGCCAGCGCATCGGCGCGGATGGTGCGCAACCCCCGATGCATCACTTCGGAAGCCCTGGCGGTGCGCAGGTCGATGCCGCCCTCGACCAGGCGGCGCAAGTCGCCGTCGGTGAAAACGCCGCTGGCGCGGCCATCCGGCGCCATCACGGCGGCGGCGCCGAATCCTCCCGTGCTCATGGCGCGCATCAGGTCGCTCACGTTGGCATCGGGGCTGACGCGCGGCACGTCGTCGCCGGAGCGCATGACGTCGCTGACGTGCGTCAGGAGTTTGCGCCCCAGCGCGCCGCCGGGATGCGAGCGGGCGAAGTCTTCCGTGCCGAAGCCGCGCGCATCGAGCAACGCAACGGCGAGCGCATCGCCCAGTGCCATCTGCGCCGTGGTGCTGGCAGTGGGCGCCAGGTTGAGGGGGCAGGCTTCTTTTTCGACGCCGCTGTCGAGCACGATGTCGGCGTGGCGCGCCAGCGTCGAATCAAGGCGGCCGGTCATGGCGATGAGCGGGACGTTCTGGCGCTTGACCACCGGCAGGATGGTCGTGAGTTCCTCGACCTCGCCGCTGTTGGAGATTGCCAGCACGAGGTCGACGGACTTGATCATGCCCAGGTCGCCATGGCTGGCCTCGGCGGGGTGCACGAACATGGCCGGCGTCCCGGTGGAGGCCAGCGTGGCGGCGATCTTGCGGCCGACGTGCCCGCTCTTGCCCATGCCCATGACGACCACGCGACCACGCACGGCAAGGATCTTGTGCACCGCCTCCACGAAGCTGCGGCCCACGCGCTTCTTGAGGCCGAGCACGGCCTCCCCTTCGATGTCGAAGGTCTCGCGTGCGCGAGCCAGCATCTTGTCGTGATCGGCGGCCGGGGCAGTGTCGGGGCGGGAGCTCATCGCGCGGATTTTAGGCGCCTCCACGGGATGCACCTCGTTGGACGCGGGGATGTTTCATCTAGGATCCGGGCCATGTCATCTTTTGATCTCACGCTGTTGTACCTGCTTGCCGCGGTCATCGGCGTGGTCGCGTGCCGCTCGCTCAGGCTGCCGCCGATGCTGGGCTACCTTTCGGCGGGCGTTCTCATCGGGCCCCATGCGTTTGCGCTGGCGCAGGACTCGGAGGGCATTCGCCACCTGGGCGAATTCGGCGTGGTGTTCCTGATGTTCGTGATCGGGCTGGAGTTCAGCCTGCCCAAGCTGCGCGCCATGCGCAAGCATGTGTTCGGGCTCGGTTTGCTGCAGGTGATGCTGACGATTCTCATGGCCACGGCGGGCCCGCTGCTGCTGAACCGTTTGCTGCCGCCTGACTGGCGATTCACCTGGCAGACGGCGCTGGCGCTGTCGGGCGCCCTGGCCATGAGCAGCACAGCCATCGTCGTAAAGCTGATGTCCGAACGACTGGAACTGGAGAGCGAGCACGGCAAGCGCGTGATGGGCGTCCTGCTCTTCCAGGATCTGGCCGTCGTTCCCTTGCTGGTGCTGATTCCGGCCCTGGGCGCGCCGCCCGAAGAGCTGATCAAGGCGCTGACGGTCGCCATGGGGAAAGCCATCTTTCTCGTCAGCATTCTTCTGTATGGCGGGCCGCGCGTGATGCGATGGTGGCTCACGCTCGTGGCGCGTCGGCGCAGCGAAGAGCTTTTCATGCTCAACCTGTTGCTCATCACGCTCGGCCTGGCGTGGCTGACCGAACTGGCGGGCCTGAGCCTGGCGCTGGGCGCCTTCATCGCCGGCATGCTGGTGTCGGAGACCGAGTTCAAGCACCAGGTCGAGACCGACATCCGGCCTTTTCACGACGTGTTGCTGGGCTTGTTCTTCATCACCATCGGCATGTCGCTGGACTGGCATGTCGTGGTGGAGCATTGGCGTGTGGTGGCCGTGCTGCTGGTGCTGCCGCTCGGCTTCAAGCTGTTGCTGGTCACGCTGCTGGCGCGCGTGCTGGGCGCGACGATGGGCGTTTCATTGCGAACCGGGCTCTACCTCGCGCAGGCCGGCGAGTTCGGCTTCGTGCTGCTCACGCTGGCGCAGAACGGCAAGCTGATGCCCAGGTGGCTCGTCGATCCGGTGCTCGCGTCGATGGTGCTGTCGATGCTCGCGACGCCCTTCATCATCCTGTACAGCAACAAGATCGTGCGCAAGCTGGTGGCCAGCGACTGGCTGCAACAGTCGCTGCAGATGACCAGCATTGCGCGCAAGACGATCAACACGGCGGAGCACGTGATCATTTGCGGCTACGGTCGCTGCGGGCAGAACCTTGCCCGCATCCTGGAGCGCGAGGGCATTCCGTACATGGCGCTCGACCTCGACCCTGATCGGGTTCGGCAGGCCGCGACGGCCGGCGATTCGGTGGTGTTCGGCGATGCGGCGCGCCTGCAGGCACTGATGGCGGCGGGCCTTGCACGGGCCAGCGCGGTCGTGGTGACCTATCTGGACGTGCCGGGCGCGCTCAAGGTGCTGGCCAACACGCGGGCCCATGCGCCGCAAGTGCCGGTGATCGTGCGCACGCAGGACGACCGCGACCTGGAGCGCCTGCAGGCGGCCGGCGCGGCCGAGGTGGTGCCCGAGGCCATCGAAGGTTCGCTCATGCTCGCAAGCCACGCGCTGGCGCTGGTCGGCGTGCCGATGCGGCGCGTGATCCGCGTGGTGCAGGACCAGCGCGATGCGCGCTACGACCTCCTGCGCGGCTACTTTCACGGCGCCGATGACGACAACGCCGACGAGATCGACCACGAGCGCTTCAACAGCTTCACCCTCTCTGCCGGCGCGCATGCGATTGGATCTTCCATCGCGCGACTGGGTCTGGAGGCGATCGGCGTGCGGGTGGCCAGCCTGCGCCGGCGCAATGGGCAGCGTGCGGAGCTGCTGGACGACGCCGTGCTGGCCGATGGGGACACGCTCGTGTTGTCCGGCAAGCCGGATGCGCTGGCGCTTGCCGTCGACATATTGCAGAAGGGGTGAAGGGCAGCGCTTGTGTGCGGCCCTGCGACCTCAGTTCGCGGTCGGGTTGCGCTTTTCTTCTTCGAGCGCCTGCTGGCGACGCACGGCTTCGCATTGCGCATGCGCCCTGAATTCGGACTTGTCGCATTGCGTCGCCATGCAGCGCGCCTTCGCGATGAAGTTGAGGCCCGCACAAGTGGTCTGCGGCGCCTGGACTTCGACCGGCACTGGTGCCGGAGCCGGCGCCGGCGTTGCGGCGGGAGTCTCCTGAACGGTGACCGTCGGGGGCGGCTTCTTCGCTGCCTGCTTGCGTGCCTTGGACGTTGACGCAGCAGGTGCGGCTTCGGCCCGAGCCGGGCCGGAAGGCGTCGGCGCCACTGTCGGCGGCGAATGGCCTGCTGCCTGCTGCGTTGCTTGATCGGGCGGTGACGGCTGCTGCTGGGACGTCGCTGCCGCCACAACCACTGGAGACGGCGCTGCGGGTGCAGTGGTCACCGGGGCTTTGGTTCTCGAGACCGGTGGCTCCTGCGCTGGCGCTTCGGGCGACGCATTGGAGGTCGCCGCAGCGGACTCGGCGACATTCTCGGCAATCGGAATGCTTCTGTTCCTGTGGCCGTACCATCCCGCCGCGCCAACGATCAATGCCACGCCGAGCGCAACCAACCCGACCCAACGGCCGTTGCCAATGCGTGCCCTTCGCGGCATGCGGATGGGGAGAGCGAGTTCCGGTTGCGGCGGCGCTTCCTCGCTCGGCGGCGAGACAGCCGGCTGATCGGCGACGAGCGGCGTTGCAGGGGCAAGTGCCGGTGCCGGTGCCGGTGCGGCCGGAACCGGCGCGGCGGCAGCGCGTGGCGAAGGCTTCAGCAGGACGGTGGCGTCACCCGCCGCCGCGGCAACCGCGACCACGGCGCCAGACCCGTGCTTGGCCCAGGCTTGCGCAATTTTGCGGCCGCATCCTTTGCAGAACTTGGCTGCGTCTCGATTTTCAGTGTTACATGTTCCGCATAGCACTGACATCAGGGGCCCTTTCAGGTGACCGCGACACGCTTTGGTTTGTTGACCATCCGCCTGGCAATCACCGCACCCAGCGCCAGCGTCATTTCGAGCGCGAGGGCAGGTTGGCGATTGGCCATTTCGGAGAACCGGATGGGCGTCATGCGCCAGAGCTTGCTCGCACCCGTCGCGATGACGTTGGCAGAGCGCGGCAGGCGCGAGAAAAACGATCCTTCGCCAACCACCGAGCCCGCATTGAGGATCGCCAGTTGCATCTGGCCCGTGGAGCCGATGACGTGCACGCTCAGCGCGCCGCTTTCAATGAAGTAGACCGTGCGGTCCTGAGAACCCTGGTCGATCAATATCTGGCCCGCAGCAAGGTCCATGGGCTGCAGATAGCTGGCCAGCATTTCCCACTGCTGGGCGGTGAGTACGGGCGCAAAAGCGTCGTAGCTTGTGTTCTGGGAAATCGAACGGCAGAGATCCTGGATCGTGGAGGACATATTGTCTCAATCCTTGCAAGAGCCGTCAGTATGAGTCATCTGATCGATAAACGATCAACTTTGCAACATTTGTAAACAGTAGGACTTACTTGCCAATGCAGAAGCGGGAAAAGATCACACCCAGCAAGTCGTCCGCACCGAATTCGCCGGTGATTTCGTTGAGCGCGTTTTGCGCCAGGCGCAGTTCCTCGGCCAGCAGATCGAGCAGTTGATCCCTTGCGGCGAGGTGGTCCGCCGCGATTGTGAGGTGCTCGCCCACCCGAAGCAACGCCTGCACGTGGCGCGCGCGCGCCAAGTAGACGCCCTCGGGCACGGCCTGCCAGCCGGCGATGGCCAAGAGGCGATCGCGCAGCATTTCAAGGCCGGCGCCGGTCTTGGCCGAGAGCGAGATGCCTTCGTGGGGCAACCCGCTGGCGGAGGCCGCATCGCATTTGTTCCAGATATGCAACACCGGCACGCTCGCCGGCAGCTTTTCGCCGATGAGTTGCAGGATGGCGGCGTCGCCGGTGGCGTATTCGGGTGTATCGGAGCGGGTGAGATCGTGGAGGAACAGGATGGCGTCGGCGCTCTCGATCTGGCCCCAGGCGCGTGCAATGCCGATCTGCTCCACCTCATCGGTGCTTTCGCGCAGGCCGGCGGTGTCGGCCACGTGCACTGGCACGCCGTGGATCTGGATGGTCTGGGCCACAACGTCCCGCGTCGTGCCGGCAACGGCACTGACGATGGCCAGCTCCGCCCCGGCCAGGGCGTTGAGCAGCGAGCTCTTGCCCGCATTGGGCTGACCCGCAATCACGACCTTGATGCCTTCGCGCAACAGCGCGCCCTGTCGAGCACGCAGCTGCACCGCCTCGAACTGGCGGCGCAAGTTGGCCAATTGGCCCGTCGCGTCGGCTTTTTGAAGGAAGTCGATTTCCTCTTCCGGAAAGTCGAGCGTGGCCTCGACCAGCATGCGCAGGTGAATGAGCGCGTCGCGCAGCGTGTGGATTTCGCGCGAGAACTCGCCGGAAAGCGAGCGACCTGCGCCACGCGCCGCCGCTTCGGTGCTGGCGTCGATCAGGTCGGCGATGGCTTCGGCTTGAGCGAGGTCCATCTTGCCGTTGAGGAAGGCGCGCTGGCTGAATTCGCCCGGCTGCGCCACGCGCAGGCCCGGCAGGCGAGGGCGCTCGGTCGCCGGGTCGATGTCGGCTGCCGCCTCGAGGCATCGCGCCAGCAGAAGCTGGAGCACCACCGGGCCGCCGTGCGCCTGCAGCTCCAGCACGTCTTCGCCCGTGAAGGAGTTCGGCCCCGGAAAGTGAATGGCCAGGCCCTGGTCGATGGGCTCGCCCGCCGCATCGCGGAAGGGCAGGTAAGTTGCCTCGCGCGCCCGGAGTGCGCGTCCACAGATTGCGGTGATCACGGCAGCCACGTTGGCACCCGAGACACGGACGATACCCACGGCGCCCCGCCCCGGCGCGGTGGCGATGGCGACGATTGGATCGTTGGCGCGAGTCAGCATGGAGCGGATCTTCCAGCAAAAAGGGCCGCTTTCGCGGCCCCCTGGTTTTGTCTTGCAGTGCTTACTTGGTGTGCAGCACACCGAGGCGCTTGTTGATGAACCACTGCTGCGCAATCGACAGCGTGTTGTTCGTGATCCAGTACAGCACCAGGCCGGCCGGGAAGAAGATGAACATCACGCTGAAAGCGAGCGGCATGATCCACATCAGGCGGGCCTGCATCGGGTCCGGCGGCGTCGGGTTCAGCCAGGTCTGGAACAGCGAGGTCGCCGTCATGATGACCGGCAGGATGAACCAGGGGTCCGGTGCCGACAGGTCATGGATCCACATGATCCACGGCGCATGGCGCATTTCGACCGAGGAGAGCAGCACCCAGTACAGCGCGATGAACACCGGGATCTGGATCACGATGGGGAAGCAGCCGCCCATCGGATTGACCTTCTCTTCGCGGTAGATGCGCATCATCTCCTGCTGCATCTCCTGCGGCTTGTCCTTCAGGCGCTCGCGCATTTCCGTGATCTTCGGATTGATGGCCTTCATCTTGGCCATGCTGGCGTAGGCCTTCGCATTGAGCCAGTAGAAGGCCGCCTTGAGCAGCACCACCAGCGCCACGATCGCCCAGCCCCAGTTGCCCAGGATGTTGTGCAACTGGTTCAGCAGCCAGTAAAGCGGCTTGGAGATGATCGCGAAGATGCCGTAGTCCTTGACCAGTTCCAGGCCGGGGGCGAGCGCTTCGAGCTTCTTTTCTTCTTCCGGGCCAGCGAACAGGTCGCTGTCCAGGGTTTGCGTGGCACCGGGGGCGATTTGCGGCAGGCGCACCACCATGGCGGCGGAGTAGAGGTTGTTGCCCAGGTCGGCCACGCGGAACTCGCGTTGGGCCTTGTCGTTGCCCAGCAGCCAGGCCGAGACAAAGTAATGCTGAACCATCGCGACCCAGCCGTTGTCGGCGGACGGCGGCACTTCGGCCTTCTTCTTGGCAATGTCCGCGAAGTCGACCTTGTGGAACTTCTTCTGCTCCGTGTAGAAGGCGGGGCCAGTGAAGGTGTTGGTGCCGAACATCGTGCCGGCGGCGACGGTGCCATGGCGAACGAGTTGCAGGTAAAGCTGCGCGTCGAGCGGCTTGTCGCTCACGTTCACGACCTGGTGCTTGACGCGGATCGAGTAGTCGCCGCGCGAGAACTGATAGGTCTTGACGTACTTAAGGCCGCCCTGCGGTTGCGACTCGAAGGCAACTTCGAGCTTGTCCTGACCGTCGGCCAGAACGCGCGGGCCGCCCTGCGCCGTCATCGGGCTCAGGTGGTTCGGAAAGCGCGCGCCGGTGTCGATCGTGTTGAGCAGGCCCGTCTGCGCGACATAGCGCGTGGCGGGCGAGCCGTCTTCCATCAGGGTGACGGGATGGCTTTCGTTCATCGGCACCGGCTGGCCGATGAGCTTCTTGAACCATTCCACCAGGCCGTGGTTGTTCGTCTGCTCGACGTACTTGAGCAGTTGCAGTTGCGACAGCGTGCCGCCTTCACTGTCGATGACCGCCTTGAACAGGTCGGTGGTGACTTCGACCCGTTGTCCGACCGGCGCCGCCGTGGCCTGTGCCGGCACCGAGGTGCCGCTCGCCGCGCTGCTTGCAGCTGCCGGAGCCGGAACCCCATTGGCGCCTGCGGCCGGCGCCACGGGTTGTTTGCTGTCGGCAGTGGCCTGGTGAGCCGATGGCAGGAAGGTCGGCTTATGACCGTTGTAAACCTGCCATTGGTCCCACAGCAACACCAGCGAGAAACCAAAGATCACCCACAGGATGGTTCGGCGGATATCGTTCATGGAGAAGACTTCTTGTCGGAAGAGAGAAAGGAGAACAGCGCGCCCGGCTTGCCGCCTGCGCGCTGTGCCTTCGGGGGAACGGGGTCGTGGCCGCCCTCGCACCAGGGCTGGCAACGCGCCAGCCGCTTGAGCGTGAGATAGCTGCCCGTGGCGGCGCCGTGTTCCTGGAGCGCCTGGATCGAATAGACCGAACACGTGGGCTCGAAACGGCAGGCCGAGCCGAGCCATGGGCTCAGCAGGAGCCGATAGCCTTTGACCAGTGCGATGAGGGCGCGCGCGATCATGCGCGCACCTGTTTGGCGCTTTGAAGCGAACGTTCGAACAGTTGCTGCAGTTCAGCGCGAACGGCTGACTTGAGCTTGTCGGAGCTTGCGCTCACGAATTCCTTGCGATCAAAGGCAGCGCGCAGCCGGACCACGTGGGCGGCCTGCGGCAGTGCGGCTTCGAAAGCGGAACTCACGTTATGGATCTGACGCTTGATGGCGTTGCGCGTAACTGCACGACGGGCCCAGCGTTTGGGCACCATGGCGCCCAGCCAGACAACCGGCGTGTCGAACAGCGGAACCTGGTTGGCATTGACCGCCCCGTCGATTGCACAACGGTGCAATGCGAAGTGGGTGGTGCGGGCCACGGTGGAACCTGCGAGTGCTGCCTGGAATTGCGCGCGGGTTTTGAGCCGCTGCATGGATTCCTGGCGCAAGACGGGGGCCAACGAGGCTGGCGAAGGGCCAGTGTCGATGTCGTTGGCTCGTCGATCCGGGGAATGCTCCTGACGGAAAACCGTCAGACAGCCAGACGCTTGCGGCCCTTGGCGCGGCGAGCGTTGATGACGGCGCGGCCGCCACGGGTCTTCATGCGAACCAGAAAACCGTGGGTACGGGCGCGGCGGACTTTGGATGCTTGGTAGGTGCGTTTCATGATTGAAGTTCCTCTGATTCCCTGGGGGAGTTCTTGAGGTTGGCGAGGGGCGAACCCGATGTCCTCCCGATGCCAACTGATGCATGCCCCCGAAACAACACAATGAGGTTTTCAGGGAAACCCGCGATTATCGCAAACATTTGGATGGCAGACAATTCCGCACTGATTCAGGCGGCCTTTGCCCCCACCTCCAGACGGTGTGGATAAGGTTTTGACAAGTTAGAATGCAGGCCGCATTGCGCGAGCAACTATCCACAAACAAAGAACGACAATGACCGAGGGACAAACCCAGCTTCGACGTGCTCATGCCCTCTGACGGCATCGGCGACAGCCTCTGGCAGGCCTGCGTCGACCAGCTCGCCCAGGAGCTGTCCGAACAGCAGTTCAACACCTGGATCAAACCGCTGACCGCACAGGTCGCGGACGACCTCTCACGCGTCACGGTTTTCGTCGCAAACCGCTTCAAGCTCGACTGGATTCGCGCCCAATACGCCGGCAAGATTGCCTCCATGGCGGAGAAGCTTTATGGCCAGCCCGTGGCCATTGAGTTAGCGCTCGCTCCGCGTGAAGCGCCCGTGCGGCCTGCACCCGTTGCAGCGCTGGCTGAAACTGATGTGCCGCGTGACGTCGTGGGCATGGGCGAGGAACCCGCAGCCGCCGGCTTCAAGAATCGCCTCAATTCCGGACTCACCTTCGACAACCTCGTGGAAGGTACCGCCAACCGCATGGCACGTGCCGCAGCCATGCACGTGGCGGGCATGCCGGGGCACCTCTACAACCCGCTGTTCATCTACGGCGGCGTCGGTTTGGGCAAGACCCACTTGATGCATGCAGTTGGTAACCGATTGTTAGCTGACCGGCCCGACTCCAAAGTTCTCTACATCCACGCGGAGCAATTCGTTTCGGATGTGGTCAAGGCCTATCAGCGCAAGACTTTCGATGAGTTCAAGGAACGCTACCACTCGCTCGATCTGCTGCTGATCGACGACGTGCAGTTCTTCGCCAACAAGGATCGGACGCAAGAAGAATTCTTCAACGCCTTCGAAGCCCTGCTCGCCAAGAAGTCGCACATCGTGATGACCAGCGACACCTATCCCAAGGGTCTGGCGGACATCCACGAGCGGCTCGTGTCGCGCTTCGATTCGGGCCTGACAGTGGCCATCGAGCCGCCCGAGCTCGAAATGCGGGTGGCGATCCTGATCAACAAGGCGCGTGCCGAAGGCACCGAAATGCCCGAAGAAGTCGCTTTCTTCGTGGCCAAGAACGTGCGCTCCAACGTGCGTGAGCTCGAAGGTGCGCTGCGCAAGATCCTGGCGTATTCGCGCTTCAACCAGAAAGAGATCTCGATCGTGCTGGCCCGCGAGGCGCTGCGCGACCTGCTGTCCATTCAAAACCGCCAGATCTCGGTGGAGAACATCCAGAAGACCGTCGCCGACTACTACAAGATCAAGGTCGCCGACATGTATTCGAAGAAGCGGCCGGCGTCGATTGCGCGGCCGCGGCAGATCGCGATGTACCTGGCCAAGGAACTCACGCAAAAGAGCCTGCCGGAAATTGGCGAGCTCTTCGGCGGACGCGACCACACCACCGTGCTGCACGCCGTCCGCAAGATCTCCGGCGAGCGCCAGCAGCTCACCGAACTCAACCAGCAACTGCACGTGCTCGAGCAGACGCTCAAGGGTTAAAAACAGGCACCATGACCGCGCACACGTACTCCAAATTGTCAAAGGACAACTCTGGGGATCGTTTTGCCGAAAGCCCTGGCTTGTCCACATGGATCGTGCCGCGCATCGACTTGTCCAATTTTTCGCGACAGCTCGAAAGCACGGGTACCCACAGCCATGCGAATGCGCCAAGTGCTTGTCACATCCGGGAAAAGTGTCCCTTTCCACAGATGGGTGCCACCCTTATCTACTGCTATTAAATTGAATCAAAGAAATAAATAAGAGGTAAGACCAATGATCGTTTTGAAGGCAACACAAGACAAAGTCCTCGCAGCGCTGCAATCGGTGTCCGGAATCGTCGAGCGTCGGCACACGCTCCCGATCCTTGCGAACGTCCTGATCCGCAAGGCGGGTGGTCAGATCCAGCTCACGACGAGCGACCTGGAAATCCAGATCCGCACGACGGCGGAACTGGGTGGCGACGAAGGTGCGTTCACGACCACGGTCGGCGCGCGCAAGCTCATCGACATCCTGCGCACGATGCCTGCCGATCAGACGGTCAGCCTCGAATCCAGCCAGAACAAGCTGGTGCTCAAGGGCGGCAAGAGCCGCTTCACCCTGCAAAGCCTGCCGGCCGAAGACTTTCCGCTGGTGCAGGAATCGGCCAACTTTGGCCCGGTGTTCAGCGTTCCGCAAAAGACGCTCAAGGACCTGCTGAGCCAGGTGTCCTTTGCGATGGCGGTGCACGACATTCGCTACTACCTCAACGGCATCCTGTTCGTGGCCGAAGGCAAGCAGTTGAGCCTGGTGGCCACTGACGGCCACCGCCTGGCCTTTGCCTCCGCCATTCTCGACGTGGAAGTGCCGCGCCAGGAAGTCATCCTGCCGCGAAAGACGGTGCTGGAAATGCAGCGCCTGCTGAGCGATGCCGGCGGCGAAGACCAGCCCGTCATCGAAATGCAGTTTGCGAACAACCAGGCCAAGTTCAGCTTTGGCGGCATGGAGTTCGTCACCAAGCTGGTCGAAGGCAAGTTCCCCGACTACAACCGCGTGATTCCCAAGGGCCACAAGAACAGCATCACGCTCGGGCGCGCGCCCTTGCTGGCCAGCCTGCAACGCACCGCCATCCTGACGAGCGAGAAGTTCAAGGGCGTGCGGCTCAACATCGATCCGGGCACGCTGCGCATCGCGTCGAACAACGCCGAGCAGGAAGAAGCGCAGGACGAACTCGACATCGACTACGGTGGCGATTCGATCGAGATCGGCTTCAACGTGACCTACCTCATCGACGCGCTGGCGAACATGAGCCAGGACATGGTCCGCATCGACCTGGCTGATTCCAACAGCTCGGCGCTGCTGACGATTCCCGAGAACACGTCGTTCAAGTACGTCGTGATGCCGATGCGCATCTAGGGCCAGGGCGACAGGACTGAGCGCACCACCGGGGCAGGGCCAACGAATGGCAGCCCCAGCCCCTTGCCTTGAGGGGCAAACCACCGCACGCAGGCGATGCCCGAATGCGGTGTTCTTGAGATGAAGACGAAACGACGGTGCCCTCACAGGTTTCCGAGAGAGGTTGATCCCCAATGACTGAAGAAAACAAGCTCGCAGCACCGCACACCGAACCGGTCTACGAGGCAGACATCGAGAACGCGATTCCGGTGGAAATCACAGCGCCGTCGGCAGACACGTACGGCGAAGGGTCGATCACCATCCTCGAAGGCCTGGAAGCGGTGCGCAAGCGCCCCGGCATGTACATCGGCGATACCTCCGACGGCACCGGTCTGCATCACCTCGTGTTCGAAGTGGTGGACAACTCCATCGACGAAGCGCTGGCGGGCTATTGCGACGACATCGTCGTGACGATCCACTCCGACAACTCCGTGTCGGTGACCGACAACGGCCGCGGCATTCCCACCGGCGTGAAGATGGACGACAAGCACGAGCCCAAGCGCTCGGCCGCTGAAATCGCGCTGACCGAACTGCACGCCGGCGGCAAGTTCAACCAGAACAGCTACAAGGTCTCGGGCGGCTTGCACGGCGTGGGCGTGAGTTGCGTCAACGCGCTGAGCAAGATGCTGCGCCTGACGGTGCGCCGCGAAGGCAAGGTCCACACGCTGGAGTTCAGCCGTGGCTTCGTGCAGAACCGCATTCTGGAAACGAGCAATGGTTTCGAAGTCTCGCCGATGAAGATCACCGGCGAAACCGAGAAGCGCGGCACCGAAGTGCACTTCTTGCCCGACACGGAAATCTTCAAGGAAAACAACGATTTCCACTACGAGATACTGAGCAAGCGTTTGCGCGAACTGAGCTTCCTGAACAACGGCGTGCGCATCCGCCTGATCGACGAGCGCACCGGCAAGGAAGACGACTTCTCGGGCGCCGGCGGTGTGAAGGGCTTTGTCGAGTTCATCAATAAGGGCAAGACGGTGCTGCACCCGAACGCCTTCTACGCGGCCGGCGAGAAGCCGGCCGAAACCTATGGCGGCATTCCCGGTACGCACATCGGCGTCGAAGTCGCGATGCAGTGGAACTCGGGCTACAACGAGCAGGTGCTCTGCTTCACCAACAACATTCCGCAGCGCGACGGCGGCACCCATTTGACGGGTCTGCGCGCAGCGATGACGCGGATCATCAACAAGTACATCGAAGAGAACGAGTTCGCGAAGAAGGCCAAGGTCGAAGTGACCGGCGACGACATGCGCGAAGGCTTGTGCTGCGTGCTGAGCGTGAAGGTTCCTGAGCCGAAGTTCTCGAGCCAGACGAAGGACAAGCTGGTGTCGAGCGAAGTGCGCGCGCCGGTGGAAGACATCGTTGGGCGCCTGCTGTCGGACTACCTGCAGGAGCGCCCGAACGACGCCAAGATCATCTGCGGAAAGATCGTCGAGGCCGCACGTGCGCGTGAAGCGGCTCGCAAGGCGCGTGAGATGACGCGCCGCAAGGGCGTGCTCGACGGCATGGGCTTGCCGGGCAAGCTGGCCGACTGCCAGGAAAAAGATCCTGCGATGTGCGAGGTCTACCTGGTGGAGGGTGACTCCGCCGGCGGCTCCGCCAAGCAGGGCCGCGACCGGAAGTTCCAGGCCATCCTGCCGCTGCGCGGCAAGATCCTGAACGTGGAAAAGGCGCGGTATGAAAAGCTGCTGACCAGCAACGAAATCCTGACGATGATCACCGCGCTGGGCACCGGCATTGGCCGCGCGGGCGCGACGACATCAGGCGGTGGCGCGGACGATTTTGATGTGAGCAAGCTGCGCTATCACCGCATCATCATCATGACCGACGCCGACGTGGACGGCGCGCACATCCGCACGCTGCTGCTGACCTTCTTCTATCGGCAGATGCCGGAGCTGGTGGAGCGCGGACACATCTACATTGCGCAGCCGCCGCTTTACAAGGTGAAGGTTGGGAAGGAAGAGCAGTACTTGAAGGATGGTCCTGCGCTGGATGCTTTCCTGCTGAAGGTGGCGATGAAGGATGCGAGCCTTTCAACTGGCGGCGCCAATCCGACCGTGATCAGCGGCGATACGCTCAATGAACTGGCGCGCAAGCATCAGTTGGCTGAAGCGGTGATTGCGCGTCTGGGCAACTTCATGGATGCGGAAGCGCTGCGCGCGATCGCCGATGGTGTTGTGCTCGACCTGGACACGACGCCTTCTGCGGAAGCGTCGGCTGTGGCGCTGCAGGCCAAGCTGCGCGAACTGAACACGACGGGCGTGCCGGCTGAAGTGGCGAGCGAATTCGACGCGCGCACGGACAAGCCGATCCTGCGCATCAGCCGCCGGCATCATGGGAACATCAAGAGCAGCGTGCTGACGCAGGACTTTGTCCACGGCGCCGACTACGCTGCGCTGGCCGAGGCTGCCAACACTTTCCGCAACCTGCTCGGCGAAGGGGCCGTGGTGAAGCGCGGCGAAGGTGAGAAGGCGAAGGAAGAGAAGGTCGATGACTTCCGCACTGCGATGAAGTGGCTGATCGGCCAAGCGGAGAACGCGACATCACGTCAACGCTACAAGGGTCTGGGCGAGATGAACCCCGAGCAGTTGTGGGAGACGACGATGGATCCGAATGTTCGGCGCTTGCTGCGCGTTCAGATCGATGACGCGATTGAAGCGGACCGGGTGTTCACCATGCTGATGGGTGATGAAGTCGAGCCGCGGCGGGAGTTCATTGAGCAGAACGCCCTGCGCGCGTCGAACATCGACGTTTGAAGGATGATGCTTCAAAGCTGGGCGTCAGGCCGCCCAGCCATGGAGCTTCCCGGTCCACTTCGTGACTGCCTCGACCTTGTTCGGGAGCGGAATCGATCTTCTCGAAGGCTTGGTCACAGGCCTGCAAAGACGCGGTCTCCTGGAGCAGCGTCTGCTCCAGGGCGGACTCCGCGCATGACGTGATGAACTGGGCCGCGGTCTGGCCCGCCCAATTCGCGTAGAGGACGACGACCTGAACTGGAAGTCGAATTGAGATCCATCGATGTACGTGTGACGTCCGAGAGTGAGCGCGCAGGCTTGCTGAAGGCTTCCAGGGCCTGCAGGTAGCCCTTTTCGTCCTTCTTCATAACGACTGACAAGGGCAGGATCGCCGGGCAGCGCCCCGGTGTAGTTCAGGCTTTGATGCGCCAGCAGCCTGGAGAGCCGCCCATTGCCGTCAACAAAGGGCTGCAGGAACACAAACCCGAAGCTCGCCAGCGCCGCCTTCATGAGCGGCGGTTGTCCCTGGCGTTGGCCATCTGCATGAAGCCGTCCATGAGACCGGGCAGCGCCTCGGGCGGTGGCGGAACGTATTGCGTGCGCCAAGCTTGTTCTCAGGATGAATGAGTGCCTGGAACGTCATCAGTCGTGAATTTTTCGAGCTTCGGATGGGGCCGTGTGACGGGCAGGAGCACGCGCGTTCGCACATCAACACCACTGGGACAAGTTTTTCCCAGCCCGCACCGTGTCATGACGCCGTCACAACCTTCTCCCCACAAACCTTGAGCAACCCTGTGAACAACTCTAGGACTACTGTGTAAGGCCACCGCAAGTCATTGATTCATAAGGTATTTCAACAGTCTGCTTAATCTCTGGGCAGCATCGTTCACGAACCTTCCCGCCCCTTTAACGGCTGTTTCTCCCCCTGTCAAAGCACAACTCTGGGGACAGTTTTTGCACAAGCACCCTGTTGTCCACAGGGCCGAGCGCGAGCTCGATGTTGTTCGCTTTGGCGTGACACCACCGAAGCGGGGGCACCCACAGTGGTCAAGGTGCCGCAAGTGCTTGATCTCAAACAAGAAAACGCCGCTATCCACAGAAAAGCGCGGCCCTTACTACTACTACTAATTTAAATAAGAAGAATAAGAAGAGATAGCAAGAACACACGCGCCCGCCGCAGAGATTTGTGTTCCTGGAAAAGCCACAACACCTGGGTCGCAGCGCGACCCGCGGTGAGCACTACTGGATGCGTTCCAGTTTTCGGGATTACTTCGGCGCCAGGCGGCGCGCGATCATTTGCACGCGTGGCGATGCGTTGAGCACACGCATCAGTCGCGTCAAACCACCCGTTCCCGTTGCCGCGCGGCCGATCAGTGCGCCGCCGGCCGCGCCGGCCAAGGTGCGCTTGAGAAAAGAACGGCTGCGGCCAGAGGCCAGGAGCAGCGCCAACCCCGCGCCCAGCACCGCCAGGTGCTCCCCCGGAAAGTCAGGGCGGCGCGCATCGGCGTCCTTGAGTTTTTGAATCGTTGTTGCCAGTGCGTCCATGTCGAGTTGCTCCATTCAAAGTCGAAACCTCTTTCATAGACACAGCCCCTCGCCAGCGATGTAGGTGGAGTGCCACGCATGGCGGTCCGGTCGGGACGACATGAGCTGCGCAAGCAGGCGCTGACATTCAGAGAGTGCGCCTTCGCGTCACGGGTTTCTCCTCTCAAGCAAATCGCGACCGCCAGGCTACAAATCGTGTCCTGCCCGAATCAACTGTCATCAAAGACACAAGGGTTTGCGCGGACTGAGGCGAACCGAGCCCGAGTCTTGCTTGGCAGTTGAACCCCCAATTCCTGCCGCCAGAGGTTTCCAAGTGATGAATACGTACGCCCCGCTGTTGCGGCCCCTGTTGTTGGCCGTGGCGCTCAGTGGCGCAATGGCTTGCGCGCATGCCGTGGTCAACCCGCCGATCCGCATGGCGCCCCAAGGCATCGAATACATGTGCGGCGGCACCGGCAAGGACGAAGCGGCCTTCATGGAGATGGTGTCGCCACGCTGGGCCGCCACGCTGGAGTTCGCCGTCAACCAGGACAAGGGCAGCGCAGCCGCCGCCGGTGTGAAGGTACGGGTGCGCAACAGCTACAACGGCGATGCCGTGATGGAAGTGATGGCCGATGCGCCCTACATGCTGGCGCGGCTGGACCCCGGCAGCTATGTGGTCGAAGCCACGCTCGATGGGCTGACGCTGATCCAGCCGCTGCACGTGTTCGCCGGCCAGGCTTCCAGGGCAGTGTTTGTCTGGCCCTCGAACCTCAGCGCGCCTACCCAGACCCAGGCGGCGCTATAGAACGGCCTCAGGGGCGCTCAGGCGCCCTGTAGCGCCTCCATTAAGGCCCGCCTAAGTTGGGCCACTCAAAGTGGTTCCGTGGCCGTGTGGGCCACACCGACCACTTTGTGAAAGGAACCAGACCATGAACAGGCTTTTTCAGATGCGGCCCAAGACGGCCGTGGTGCTGTGCAGCGCCGTGCTTTGGGGATCGCTTTGCGGTGGCGCGTTGGCAGCGGTGTTCAACCCGCCGATTCGCATGGCGCACGGCGTCGAGTACATGAGCGGTGGCATCGGGGCCGACGAAGCGCAGTTGATGCAGACGGTGGCGCCTCGCTGGCCAGCCGCTTTCGAATTCGCCATCAAGGATGGGAAGGGTGCGGACTTTGCGGCGGACGTGAAGGTCACGGTGCGTGACGACAAGGGCAACGTGCTCCTGGACCACGTGAACTCGGGCGGTCCTTATTTCGTTGCCCGACTGGAGCCAGGGCGCTACGCCGTCGAAGCGACGCTGGCTGGCCAGGTGATGAAGCAGGAGATCACCGTGCAAGCAGGCACGTCGACCAGGACCGTTTTCGAGTGGCCTGCCGGCACCGACATGCAAAGCGCGCGTTCATGAACTTCACGGCCCTTGCATTCAACCAATAGCGACTCACCTTCCTGATTCGCAATACCCACGCGCCTGTATCCGCAGCGCACGTCCTGTTGCGCTGCAGCATACTGATCTTCAATGGCGCTTTTCCCTGTCTCGTTTTTCATCATCTTGCTGCATGTCCTGATCGGCGTGCGCGTGCTGCCTGCGCTCGCCGATGTCACGCCGCTGTGGCCGTTCCTTGCGCTGGCGCTGCTGGTGTCGGCGGTCACCATGCCCTTGCCTTTCCTGGGACGTTCCGGTTCGCGCTGGAAAGTGCCGGGGTGGATCAAGTGGACCGGGCTCATCAGCATGGGCTGGTTCTCGTCGCTCTTCATCCTCACGGTGGTGCGCGACCTGACGCTGCTTGGTGCGTGGACTCTTTCATCGCTGGGCTGGGTCGCACTCGATTGGGAGATGTGGCGCGACCAGAGCGCCGTGGCAGTGCCATTGGCGGCCGCCGTCGTGTCGCTGGTGGGTTTCTGGAATGCGCGTCGAACCGCGAGCGTGAAGCGGGTGGACGTTCCGATCCCGAAACTGCCGACCTCGCTGGCCGGCTTCACCATTGCCCAGCTCAGCGACATCCACGTGGGGCCGACGATTCGGGTGGGCTACATCGAACGCATCGTCAAGTCGGTCAACAAGCTCGGCGCCGACATGGTGGCAATCACCGGTGACCTGGTCGATGGCACGGTGCCCGAACTTCAGGCGCACATCGCGCCGTTGTCGCAACTGAAGGCACGGCACGGTACTTTCGTGGTCACGGGCAACCACGAGTACTACGCAGGTGCCACGGCGTGGATCGATGAGCTGCGGCGTCTCGGATTGCACGTGCTGCTCAACGAGCACGTCGTCTTGCAGACGCGCAATGTGCGTGGCGCGCAAACGGAAGAAGAAGTGCACGAAAGTGCTTTGGTGGTCGCAGGCGTGACGGACTTCACCGCCGGGCACTTCGACAAGACGCAAGCCAGCGATCCGGAAGGCGCCGTTCGCGACGCGCCGCCGCAAGTGCACACGCGCCTGCTGCTCGCACACCAACCGCGCAGCGCGATCGCGGCCGCGCAGGCTGGTTACCAGCTCCAGCTTTCAGGCCACACGCATGGCGGGCAATTCTTTCCCTGGAATCTCTTCGTGCCGCTGCAGCAGCCGTTCACGGCAGGCCTGCATCGCCTGCACGACATGTGGATCTACGTGAGCCGGGGCACCGGTTACTGGGGCCCGCCCAAGCACTTTGGCGCGCCCTCGGAAATCACCTTGCTGCGCCTTGTGCGGGCGCCTTGAAATCCGTTCAGGCAGCCGGGCCGGTCAGGCGCAAGGCGTTCGATGCCGCCCGGGTGTGAAATGGCTTGAGCCCGCGCTGCACGACCCGCGCTGCGGCGCTGGCAAGTTGCGTCAAGGCCGCTGTGGATTGCGTGTTGGCGCGCAAGAACCGGTGAGCATGCTTTGCCGCTTGCAGCGGCGTTGTGCTGATCATCATTGACGACATCGCTTCCCCCGCCTGAAGGCAGTGACGCACCGTGCGATGCGTCAACGCGAACTGCGTCGCATGCAGCTGGCTCACCATCGCCGTGCCCGATTCACTGACTGCAGCCAGCTTTTCATGCCCCATCAGGCTGAACTCTTCGACATCGGATGGGCTGGGCTGCTGCAGCGCCGTGCGCAGCAAGCGGTCGGTGCGGATTCGAATGACTGTGCCCGAGGCCACCAGCATGTCACCGGTCTTTGAAGCGACATCCGCCCAAAGGACGACCGGGTTGAAAAAGCGCGAAGCAACAGTGGACGACATGGGCAGGCTCGAAGGTGGGCAGAAGAGGGTTTTGCCACTATAGGCCGACAGGCTCCAAAAATGCTGCACTGCAACAAGAAAACGGCGCGTTTAGGGGGACCGACCTATTCGCACACGCGCGTTTCGCGTTGCAATTGCGGGTGCAGCACTTCTCCAACACGCCATCAAGGACCCCATTCCTGGCTGGCCGGACCTTCGTGCGGATGCGCTACGCGCACCGCTTCTGTGCGCTCTTGCCGGGCGCGCGAAGCTTGCGCGCCCTCATTTCCGTGATGCCATAGGCGACCGTGGCCAGCAGCAGCGGCGCCAGGTAGTAGATCCCGCGGTAGGCCAGCAGCGCCGCCAGCAACTGCCCCTGAGGCACCTGGTACGCGAGCAAGGCCACGAAGACCGCCTCCAGCACGCCCAAGCCTGCCGGCACCCGCACGATGAGGCCGGCCATTGCCGAGGTCAGCAGCACGGCCAGGACGTGCGGATAGTCCACCTTTCCCTGGAGCAAGGTCCACACGACGGCTCCGATCAAGGACCAGTTGAGGCACGACATGCCCAGTTGCAGCAATGCCATGCGCACCGAAGGCGGCTCGATGAGGTGTCCGCGGATGCGCCACGTGCGCTCGTGCGCCCAAGCGCAGAAGAGCACGTAGGCCAATGCCACCAGCAGCGCTGCGCCACCGGCGATGCGCAGTCCGTCCGTGCCGATCTTCCAGTCCGGCGGCAAGGCCGGCGGCCAGAAGGCGAAGGCGATGCCTGCGGCCACCAGGTAGCCCGCCCAGTTGGTGAGCATGCTGAAGCCAAGGATGCGCGTGATGGTTTCGTTCTTGAGCCCCAGCCGCGAGTAGAGGCGGAAGCGAAATCCGATGCCGCCCACGGTAGAGCCCAGGTTCAGGTTGAAGGCATAGCTGATGAAGGTCACACCCATCACCGTGCCGGTGCCGAGCTTGTGGCCCGTCAGGTGCCGGCCCAGCAGGTCGTAGCTGCTGTAGATCGCGAAGCTGCAGGCCGCCAGCGCTGCGGCGGCCAGAAGCGTTCCTGGGGGCAGTTGGCCCATCGCCTGCAGCACCTCGCTCCAGTCGATGGTGCGCGCCTGGCGCACCAGCAGGGCTGCCACACCCACCAGAAAGCCCAGCACGACTGCGCGCCGTGCCCATGGCCACCATGGCCGGTGCGTGAGCGGCAGGGCGTGCGCAGCGGCATTCATGGCTTTTCGTGCCGCCTCAGGCGGCGTCAGTTTGCGTCGTGGCGCCGGCGGAGCGCGTTTGCGCCTTGTCCAGCAACAGTTCGGCGGCCGTCAGCCGCGGCGCGTGCCTGGGCAGCCAACCGGCCCACGACGGGTACCAACGCAAGAGGTGAAAGATGAAGAAGCTGCGCACCAACCGCCACCCACTCCATTCGGTGAGTTCCTCCACCTTGATCTGCGAGCAGCTGTGGCACATCAGGCGATCCAGCCGTTCGGAAAGCAATGTGTTGAAGGCCTCGTCGCGCACGATGACGTTGGCCTCCAGGTTGAGCGACAGGCTCAGCGGGTCGAGGTTGCTCGAACCCACCGTGCTCCAGTTGTCGTCCACGAGCGCGACCTTGCCGTGCAGCGGGCGGTCGCAATACTCGTAGATCTTCACGCCGGCATGCACCAGGTGGTGGTACAGCATGCTGGCAGCGGTCTTGACGATGGGCATGTCCGGCTCGCCCTGCAGGATGAGCCGCACATCCACGCCGCGCCGTGCCGCGCGCCGCAGTTCCTTGATGAGCCGGTAGCCCGGAAAGAAATACGCGTTGGCGATGACGATGCGGTGGCGCGCCGTGCGAATGGCTGCGCGGTAGTGCCGCTCGATGTCGTTGGTGTGGCGCCGGTTGTCGCGCGAGACCAGCAGCACCTGCGCATTGCCGGCCGCATCGTTGGGCACGACATCTTCGATGGCGCGCACGCGCTTGCGAAACCACTGCGCGCCCTTGCCGCCCACCGCCACCGCATGCAGCACGAAGCGATGGATCTGCGCCACGATGGGGCCGGTGAGCTGCACCGCGTAGTCCTGCTTGGCCTTGGGACCGAAGTCGCGCAGGTGGTCTTCCGAATAGTTGATGCCGCCGACAAAGGCCGTCACGCCATCGACGACCACGATCTTCCGGTGCATGCGTCGAAACACATTGAGGCGCTGGCCAAAGAGGTTGGTGCCCGGATCGAACACACGCACCTTCACGCCCACCGAGGTCAGCGAAGAGATGTACGCTGGAGAAAGATCGGGCGAGCCGAAGCCGTCGACCATCAGGTCGATGCGAACACCCCGCTGCGCCGCGGCGACCAGCGCGTCGCGCAGGCCGGTGCCCACCTTGTCTTCAAACAGGATGAAGGTTTCGATGATGACTTCGCGCTCGGCGTTGGCGATGCACTCGAAAACGCGCGGATAGAACTCCTCGCCGTTCTCCAGCAACTCAACGCGGTTGCCTTGCGTCCAGCCGTGACTCGATGCGCGGTTCATAGCTCGATCTCCGCGACCAGCGGTGCATGGTCCGACAGGTGGGACCAAGGCTTGCGCGGCAACACCACCGGCGCATGCACGCCGGCATTGCGCACATAGATGCGGTCCAGCGGCAGCAACGGAAAGCGCGAAGGAAAGGTGCGCGCCGCGCTGCCGTTGGCCTGCACGAACACTTCGAGCAGTGCAGCGCCGTCTTTCAAAATGTCGTGCGCGCGGCCGCGCCAGTCGTTGAAGTCGCCGGCCACGATGAGTGGCGCATCGTGCGGAACTTCGTCGCGCACGATGTGGCAGAGCAACTCGAGTTGCTGTGACCGATGCGACTCGGCCAGTCCCAGATGGGCGCAGACCACATGCACGTCCACCGGCCGCGACGGCAAGCGCAACACGCAGTGCAACAGGCCTCGCTTCTCGGGGCCCTGCACCGAGATGTCGTGATTGCGGAAATGCACGATCGGAAACTTCGACAACACGGCATTGCCGTGATGCCCCTTGGGGTACACGGCGTTGCGTCCATAGGCGAACTGCGGCCACATCGTGTCGGCCAGGAATTCGTAGTGCGGCGCCTCGGGCCAGTTGTCGACCTTGCGTGAATGGCGCGAATGCGTTCCAAGCACTTCCTGCAGGAAGACGACATCGGCGCCAACGGTGCGAACCGCATCGCGCAGCTCGGGCAGGATGAACTTCCGGTTCAGCGCGGTGAAGCCCTTGTGGGTGTTCACCGTCATGACCTTGAGGGAGGTGGGTGAGGTTTTCACAAGCGTCGTTGTATGACGCGACGAACGCGTTTCCTGTAGGACGCTCCCACCTTCTTGCATGGCCTTCGGGCGACGGTGGTGTGCTCCTACAGAGGAGCCTGCCCGATCCCGACAATTAGCTGCAAATGAGGGTCCTACCGTGAATCCAGAGTCTTCGAAACACGAAGCTCATTGGATCTGAAATTCAACGAAGGAACCATCATGAGACAGCCTTTCATCAAGACACTTCTTCTTTCTGGCGCATTGGCCCTGGGTGGCGCTGCGATGGCGCAAAAGCCTGCGGCTCCGGTGGATACGGGCCAGACACCGAACGTGCGAGCCAACGTTCGAGCCGAAGGGGCTGCGGAACACAAGAAGAGCGCGAACACCCTGGCGCCTGCTGGCGAGCCCAGCACGATGACGAATCACCAGCCGAACCTGCAACCGATTCCGACGGGCGAGCGCTCACGCGCAGAGGTTCGTGAAGACGCCAAGCACGTGAAGCCGCAGTTCGGACAGAAGGGCGAGCGACCTGACGTGCCAACCAATCCGACCGACAAGACCGGCACGCCCAAGTAAGGTCCTTCGCTCTCTCATCTTCACTCCCTCTCCCTCCGGGAGAGGGTTGGGGTGAGGGCACCGGGCGGTCGATCGTGGCGTATCCCTTGGCATACGCCCGGAGCCCCTCACCCAGCCTCTCCCCGGAGGGGGGAGGAGCAACTCAACCCTTTGCCGGCGGCTGCGGATGTTGGCCGTCGCGATGCCAATGCTCATGCGGCCCGCCGCGACCAAAGCGCGCAGTCTCCGCGTCGAAGGTCTGCTGCTGCTCCGGCGCCAGCGCCGCGTAGAAGCTGCGCGTCGCATCCGCTCGCTTCGCAAACCTCGCCGCACGCTCGGCCTGACGCTGCTGCATGAAGTCCAGGCGCTGCGGCGTGGTCATCTTGGCGAAGTCGCCGCGCTGCATGCGTTGTGCCGGAGGCGCCGGTGGTTGCTGTGCAGCCGCGAAACTGCTCCACGCGTTTTCCTGCGAGGCATTGAGCTTGAGCTTTTCCTTCAGCGCGGCAAGTCGCTTGGCGCGCCGTTCCTGCATTTGCTCGAAGCGCTTGGCGGGGTCACCGCGTTCGGCGCGTGGACCCGGCTGATGTTGCGCGGTCGGTGCACCAGCGGCCGGTGCGGGAGGAGGGGTGGTCTGGGCCGTGGCGGCGAACGCCGCAGACGCCAGCAGGCCGGCCCACAGGAGACGTTGACGTGACGAAATCATGAGATGCTTCCTTTCGAAGAAGCCTGGTTGCCGAAGGGCAGCAGGTGAAGGCAAGTGTCGCGACGCGTCGTGAACTGTCTGTGAGCCGTGGGTCAGGCTTCGGTAAAGAAAAATGAAGGCCGTGGCGTTCACTTGGGTCGCGGTTTTTCCAATGCTTCGGAAGGCTGTTGGAGCTTGCCGGAGCGCAGGAGCTCTACCGAGCGGGCCACGGCACGTGCCACGTTGCGCACCTCTTCCTGCACCGCTTCGTCGCGGTCCAGGTCTTCGTGACTGGTGGCATAGGGCTGGTAGTAGCCGACATAGCGATCCAGCCGAGCCATGGCGCCCGCGTCGATGAGGCCCATCCAGTCGTGCCAGTCGCACAGGTTGCGGCGCAGGCTTTCGATGCCGGCCACGTCGCCATGCACCACGACGCCATAGGTGCGGCCTTGCAGATGCTTGGGATAGTCCCAGCCCTTGAGTTCCAGCGCCTTGGCTTCATCGGGCTTCTTGCCGTGCGTCGTGGTGGGGTCGGGATTGCCGCCGTCAGCGCACACCAGACGGTCGATCATGAGCTTGAGCACGCTCGGCGCCTGGTACCAGTGTGTTGGCGTGAAGAGGATGACGCCGTGGGCAGAGACCCAGCGTTCGTAGATCTCGTTCATCCAGTCGCCGGTCTGGCGCAGCGAATGGTTGGGATAGCAGCTGCAAGGCCAGTGGCACAGCGGCATGGCCGTGGAAACGCAGCCCTTGCAAGGATGGATCTGGCGTCCGTATTCGGACGTGAGCAGGCTCAGGTCGAGCACGTCGGCATGAATGCCTTGCGGCTCCAGAACCTGTCGTGCGAGTTGCACCAGGCGATGCGATTTGGAGATCTCGCCGGGACAGGTGCCGTCGTTGCGTGGCGAACCGTTGACGAGCAGCACGCGTGATGGTGTGTCCTTGCGCCCCCATGCCGCCTGCGCCTTGTCGATGAGCTCCCTGGCATCGAGCCAGTCGATGGACAGGTCGTAGTCGGGGTCGGCAAACCCGAGCCCGGCCTTGCGCGTGACGGGCGCCTTTCGGCCTTCCTGATACGCTTCCCACGCGATGACTTCGATGCGTCCGAGCGCGTCCTTTTCCAGGACGAAGGTCGGGTCGCGATAGGACTCCATGAAGCGTTCATGGAATCCGGCGCGATCGAGCTGGGGCGGCGCCTGGCCTTTGCGGACATCGGTCATGCGGGCCAATCTAGGGCTGCATACCTAGAAGCGCCACGCCGCGGCAAGCCGAAACGAAGTAGGTCAGTGCCGCATTTGCAGCGGCAAGGCGCTCAACCCATCTTGCCGTGCTGGAAGTCGTGCACCGCCTGAACCACCTGCTCGCGGGTGTTCATCACAAACGGCCCGTATTGCGCGATGGGTTCGTGCAATGGATGGCCCGCAATCAGCAGCGCACGCGCCGGACTGTGGTTGGACTTGGGTGCGCGAAACGCCACGCCATCGCTGCCCGCATCGTTGGCAAGGATGGCCATGCGCTTGGTCGGGATCTCGCTGTTGCCGATGTAGACGGACTCGCGAAAAACATAGACCAGCGCGTTGTGCTGAACCGGCAGGCTTTGCCGGAACTCGGCGCCGGGTGGCAGCGTAATGTCTACATACACCGGTTCCGTTCGCTCGCGGTGCATGGCGCCCTTGATGCCATTGCTCGATCCCGCAATCACGCGCACGTGCACGCCGCTGTCGGTCGTGTATTCCGGGATTTCCTCGCTCTGGATGTCGCGGTACCAAGGATCGCGCATCTTGTCCCTCGCGGGCAGGTTCAGCCAGAGCTGAAAGCCTTCCATGAGGCCTTCTTCCTGTTCGGGCAATTCGCTGTGGATGAGGCCGCGGCCGGCCGTCATCCACTGCACGCCGCCGTTTTGCAGCAGGCCTTCATGGCCTGCGCTGTCGCGGTGGCGCATGCGGCCGGCGATCATGTAGGTCACCGTTTCGAAGCCCCGGTGCGGATGATTGGGAAAGCCGCCGATGTAATCGCCCGGGTTGTCGCTGCCGAAGGCGTCGAGCATCAGGAAGGGGTCGAGCCGCTGCTGCAGGGTTTGCTGCAACACCCGCGTGAGCTTCACGCCGTCCCCATCGGAGGTGGACACACCCGCCACGATGCGGTCGAGGCCGCGCGGGCGTGTGACTTGAGAGAGCTGGACGTGTTGGGTGTGGTGTGCGCTCGTCATTCCACGATGTTGGCACGGACCGCGCGACCGCACCAGCCTTGGGGGCAAGCGTCGTTCAGGCGCCTTGCGCCGCGGCAGCGCCGGCCTTCTGCGAATACCACTGCGTGAAACGGATGGCGCCGGCGAGGGCTGCCACCGTCGCTGTCACGCCAATCCACAACGGTACGGAAGGCAAATAGAGCATCAGCACGTCTGCCGCGACCATCACGGCAAAGGCCAGCGCCCAAGCCGAGGTGATGATGTCGTTGGTGCGCACGAAGCGGGGGCTGCTCCAGTATTCCTGTGGAACCTGCTCGCGTGCGTAGCCGAGCGTGAAGGGTCGGCGCACCACCAGGCTGATGAGCACGATGAAGAGCAGCCCGGCATCGACCCACAGCCTCACCTGCAGGATCGGCCACTCGGCATGCGTGGCCCATGCGCCGACGGCCAGGCCGCCGAAGAGGATCGTCGATCCGATCTCCAGGATCTTGGCGTGGCGGCCGGGCGTGAAAGCGTCGCGGGCGGTGAAGACCAATGAGATCAGCGCGGCGACTGCGAGCGCTGGCAAGACGCCCAGCGTGCGTTGCAGCAGCGCGAAGGCGATGAAGGGAGCGAAGGCAAGCAGGATGCCCATGATGCGTTCCTTGTCGGCAGTTCAACGGCTGGCACTCAGCCTGCGGCGCCCGGGAAGGTGGAAGGAAACCAGCTGCCATGGAAGCCCACCGGAACGCGATGCGACAGTTCTGCCGTGCAGATGGGCCCTGCGTGCAAATGCTGCGCGTCGAAGATGACGAGGTCGCTGCGGTCTTCGGCACCGCGCCAAGCCACGGCCAGCACCCATCCGTCGCCTTCGGGTGCGTCGTCGGAGCGGGGAACGAACACCGGCTCTGACACGCGGTCGAGTGTCGGGAATTCGTAGACATCGCGTTCGGCGCTCTGGTGGTCGATGTGCATGAGCGCCGCGTACATGCGCAGGTCCGCGCCTTCGCCGACATGCGACGCGAACCATCCGTGGCGATAGGGAAGGCCGGTGTAGCGATCGTCGATGCGGGGGAACTCGCCGGGCGTTTTCTCCAGCAAGGTCTGCGTGAAGGTGGGCGAAGGATTGCCGGTCGCTTGCGCGAGGTCGAAGGTCCAGCGCACCAGGCGCGCCGGCTCTTTCTCGCTCGCCGCGGGCTTGCCGTCGGGCGTGGGAAAGAGCGGCGGCGCGTCGAATTGCATCACGTCGGCATGCACGACGCCGTCTTGTTCCCACGCGTTCATGACGTGGAACACATAGCAACTCGGCCCGTGCCACCACACGATGTCCGCGGTGCTGCCGCCGCGCGGCATGAGTCCGACGCGCGTGCCCAGTTGAGGCTCCCACGCGTAGGGTGGTCGGCCCTGCATGGCGCGGTCCATGCTGCCGGTGAGGGGCATGATGGGAAAGAGCACGTGCCGGTCGGTGATGGCGAAGTCGTGGACCATGCTGGCGTAGGGCGTCTCGAAGCGCTCGAAGCGTTTGACCTCCCCCTCGGCGGAGATCACGCCGAAGCTCATGCCGTTGGACAACGGAGCGGGATTGCCGTAGCCGAAGAAGAGCATCTCGCCCGTGCGCGGGTCGGTCTTGGGGTGCGCCGTGAAAGAACCTTGCAGTCGCCCGCCGAGATCCGTTGCGCCGCGCGTGCCCAGTGTTGCAAGGTCGATCTCCATGGGCAGGTGGGCTTCTTCCAGCGCGAACATGCGGCCCGCGTGCGGCATCACGTGGGTGTTGGCGGCGCCGTCGGACGCCTTGTTCTGGCCAAAGCCGGCCGCGGGCGGGGCGCCGGTGCTGCGCTGCTCCGCGTAGCGCATGGTGCGAACCCAGCGGTTGCGGTAGTGGACTTGGCCATTGGCCAGGTAGAAGGCGTGGAGCATGCCGTCGCCCAGGAACCAATGGGCCTTGGGATCAGGAAACACCGGATTGGGGCCATTGCGCACCAGCGCGCCTTCCAGGCCGGCCGGCAGGCTGCCGTGCAGGGGCAGGGGGCCGAGTTCGGTTTCGAAATCGATCGGGTCGCGCGGCGAGTTGCGTTGGGCGCTCGCGAGGCTGTCCAGGACGGCGGTCATGCGGTGTTTCCTTTGCGGAGGGTGAATCTTTCCAGTGGAAATATCCATTTTTCAAGACGTGGTGTCAAGCGATTTTTCCAGTGGTAAGATTTTTGGCATGTCCGATGTATTGAAGACGCCCAGACGTCCCGCTGCGAAGAAGAAGCCCATCAAGCCGGCTGGTGCCGCGCGCATCCGCAAGCTGGCCGGGCCGCCGCAGCCCGCGGTGGCTGACGCCGAAGTGGCGCCGCGCCCCTACCACCATGGCGCGCTGCCCGAGGCGCTGCTGCAGGCGGCCGAGCGGGTGCTGGTGCGTGACGGCCTCGCCGGGCTGGGCCTTCGGGCGATTGCGCGCGAGGCGGGCGTTTCACACACGGCGCCGAAGCACCATTTCGGCGACAAGGTCGGGCTCATGAGCCAGCTGGCCGCCGTCGGCATGCGGCGGCTGGGCGGTGCGATGGCTGCAGCCCTGGAAGGCGTGGGCGACCGGCGCCAGCGCAGCCAGGCGATCGCGCATGCCTACGTGCATTTCGCGTACGAGCATCCGGCCTTGTTCCGGCTGATGTTCAGCAACGACCGCATCGACATGCGCAATCCCGTGCTGGCCGAGGCCAACATGGGCGCGATGCGGGTGCTGTCGGACATGCAGGTCGGCCAGGCGACCGGCGAAGTGGGTCCGCCGCGGCTCACCGGCGCGACCGCGCTGGTCGCTGCCGCCGACTGGGCCTATGTGCACGGCTTGGCCACCTTGCTGATCGATCGCCGCGTCAACGGATTGCTGCGCGTGATGCCCGAGTACGACAGCGCCATCGACCTGGTGGATGCGGTGCTGCGCAAGGTGCGCATCGACGCGGAATAGGCACCGCCCACGCCGCGAAGTTCGACGTGCTCAGCGAAGTGCGCTGAGCTCCCAGGACACGTTCTGCCAATCGACGCCGAAGCGTCCCGGCGTGACGGCGGCGGCTGTGTGCCGAGTCGGCGCCGCAATGGCTTCGCGCGCCCAGCGCGCACCGGCTTCCACGCTGTCGATGAGCGCAAACGGCAGTTGCGGCGCAATGTCCACTGCCATGCCCGCGAGCCCCGCGCCCCCCAGGATGACGGCCTGCACCCCGAAGCGCTCCGCCGCCTTGGTGCAGGCATCGGCCAGCAGCACATGCGCGCGCGCCGGATCGGCTGCCAGTTCCGCGCCGGTCTGCCTCACGGTGTGGATGCCGGCCAGCTGGTCCGCGTAGCCCAGCGACGACGCAAGCCTTTCGAGCATCGGTTTCCAGCGCTCGCCGCCGGTGACGATGGCAAAGCGGCCGTGCGTGGCGGCTTCCAGGAAGGCGGCTTGCGCGAGCCCGCCAACGGGCACGCCGGCGCCCTCTTGCAGCGCGAACAGGCCCGGGTCGCCAAAGCAGCCCAGCAGCACGGCATCCGGCGCGAGTTCCTTGGCGCAAGCCACCGCCCAGGCGTCGAGCACCGCATGGCCGGCCACTGCATAACTTGATTCGTTGGAGATGTAGGGCGCGCCAAAGCGCGCGGTGATCGTCGTCACGTCGAGCCCGTGGCCGACGGCGGCCTTCACGTGGTGCTGCAGCATCGCGCTCACCAACGCCGAGGTGTTCGGGTTGATGACGAGAAGCCGTGGCATGGAATGGCCCGTCGTTGTTGGTCAGCGCGGTCGAGCCGCGCGGCGCCGCAACCATGCGGCCGATCCGAGCGCCAGGCCCATGACAAGCAGCGACACGATGGTCGTGACGGTGCCCAGCGCGTAGATGGCCGGCGTCGTCACCGTGGACGTGAGGCCCTGCAGTTCGAGCGGCAGCGTGTTCACGTCGCCGATGGCTTGCGAGGTGCGCGCGATTTCGTCCCAGCTCAGCGTGAAGCCGAACATGCCGATGCCGACGATGGACGGCCCGATCAGCGGCAGCACCACGTGGCGAAAGCCCTGCCAGGGCGTGGCGCCGAGGTCGCGCGCGGCTTCCTCGAAGGCCGGGTTGAAGCGGTTGAACACCGCGAACATGATGAGCAGGCCAAAGGGGAGTGTCCACGTGAGGTGCGCGCCCAGCGCAGACGTGAGCAGGCCCAGCGCGGTGCCGTAGCCTTCCAGCGCGCCGCTGGCGTCCATGGCGGTCAGCACGTCCTTGATGCCGGTGTCGATCAGGCGGAACTGCAGGCCGATGCCCAGCGACACGATGATCGACGGCATGATGAGGCTGGCCACCGTCACGAAGAACAGGAGGTTGCTGCCGCGCAGCTTTTTGCGAAACGCCAGCCCCGCGAGCACCGAGAGCACGACGGTGAACAGCATCACCACGGCGCCCAGCATCAGCGACCTTCGAAAGGCGGCGCCGATGTCGACCGTGCCGAGGCCTTCTGCGAGCTTGTGGAACCAGTGCAGTGAAACGCCGCGCAACGGAAAGGTGAGTCCGCCTTCAGGTCCCTGGAAGCTGAGCACGAAGATGGTGATCATCGGGCCGTAGAGGAAGACCACGAAGAGTGCAAAGACGATCGCCAGGGGCCAGAAGCCGGCTGGGCGTGGGTCGCGGAGCTGGTGGGCGAACAGCTTGCTCATGCGGCGGCCTTGCCTCGTGCTTGCCGAATGGAATCGCGAAGTTCCATTCAGAGCTCCTTGCGAATATCAACGAGCCGCGTCAGCCCCCAGATGATCATCAGCACGACCGCCAGCAAGATCACTGCGTTCGCCGCAGCCAGCGGAAACTGCAGATACGAGGTCTGCACCTGGATGATCTTGCCCACCGACGCGATCTGCTGGCCGCCCATCACGCCGATGGTCACGAAGTCGCCCATCACGATGGTGATCACGAAGATCGAGCCGATGAGAATGCCGGTGCGCGACAGCGGAACGATCACGTTCCACAGCGTCTGCCAGCCCGACGCGCCGGCATCGCTGGCTGCTTCGAGCAACGAGCGGTCGATGCGCATCATGCTGTTGAAGATCGGCACGATCATGAACATCGTGTAGAGATGCACGAAGGCGAGCACGACCGAGAAATCGGAGAAGAGCAGCCATTCGACGGGTTGGGCGACGAGGCCCGTTTGCATGAGCGCTTCGTTGACCAGTCCGTTGCGACCGAGCAGTGGCACCCACGAAATCATGCGGATGACGTTCGAGGTCCAGAAGGGCACGGTGCACAGCACGAAGAGCACCGTTTGCACCGTCGTCGAGCGCACGTAGAAGGCCAGGAAGTACGCGACCGAAAAGCCGACCAGCAGCGTGATCGCCCACACCAGCAGGCAGAACTTGAGCGTGCTGATGTAGGTCGACAGCGTGACGCAGAAATCCCCGTTGTCGGTGAGGTGCGAGCAGCCCTCGAAGATGCTGAAGTAGTTGCGCAGCGAGATGGCCGGAATCAGCTCGTACTCGTTGAAGTTCCACAGGCTGACCATGGCGATCAGCGCGAGGGGAATGAGGAAGAAGAGCAGGAACACCAACGCAAACGGCGCCGCCTGCCACCACGCCTTGACGGTGTGGGTGGGGAGGGAAGCAGTGTGGGCGGAGGTTGCGGGTGCGCTCATGGAGTTCTTTCTTCACTCCCTCCCCCTCCGGGGGAGGGCTGGGGTGGGGCATTGGGCGGTCGAACAAACACTGACTCTTCCACCGCCGCCTGCCCCCATCCCGACCTTCCCCCGGAGGGGGAAGGAGGAAGAGTGAAATCAGGCCGCTACGAATTCATTCCACTTGCGCACCATGTATTCGTTCTCGTCCATCACCGCGTTCCAGCAGGCGATGCCGCCCATGCGCTGCTCGTAGCTGCCGCCATCGCGCACCGAACCCGTCTTGGCCAGCAGGTCGCCATTCGGGCTCTTGATGTCCTGCGTGGCGGGCTTGCCTTCCATCCAGTAGGCCCACTCGTAGGCCTCCATCTTGGCCTTGGCCGTCTCGAGCACGGCGCTGTAGTAGCCTTGGCGGTTGAGGTACGCGCCGGCCCAGCCGTCAAGGAACCAGTTGATGAACTCATAGGCGCCGTCGAGCTTCTTGCCGCTCAGCGTGGCCGGCAGGCCGAAGCCCGCGGCCCAGGCGCGATAGCCTTCCTTGAGCGGCTGGAAGGTGCAGTCGATGCCCTTGGTGCGCACGGCCGTCACGGCGGGCGACCACATCGACTGGATCACCACTTCGCCCGACGCCATCAGGTTGACCGACTCGTTGAAGTCCTTCCACAGCGCGCGGAACTGGCCGGCCTTCTTGGCTTCGATCAGGGTCTTGATCGTCAGGTCGATCTCGGCCTTGGTCATGTTGCCCTTGTCGGCGTACTTGTGGATGCCCTTGGCTTCCACCACCATCGCTGCGTCCATGATGCCGATCGAGGGAATGTTCAACAGGGCGGCCTTGCCCTTGAATTCCGGGTTCAGCAGTTCGGCCCACGAGGAGATCGGACGCTTGATGAGGTCGGGGCGAATGCCCAGCGTGTCGGCGTTGTAGACCGTCGGAATCAGCGACATGAACTGCGTCGGCGTGGCCGAGAACTTCTTCGACTTCTCGCCTTCCAGGAAGATGACCTTCTTGGGCGCCGTGCCCTGGTCACCGACCTTCTTGCCGCCGACTTCACCCTTGGTGAACAGCGTGGTGATCTTGTCGGCGTTCTTGATCTTCTTCGTGTCGATGCCCTTCAGGTTGCCGGTGGGCACGATCTTCTTGAGCGAGAAATATTCGGTGTCGATCAGGTCGAAACTGTTGGGTGCCGTGACCGCTCGCTTGGTCACGTCGTCGGTCGTCACGGCAACGTACTGGATCTCGATGCCGGTGTCGGCCTTGAACTTCTCGGCAATGGCCTTGTCCTGGTTCACCGCCGTGCCGAGGTAGCGCAGCACCACCTTTTCCTGTGCGTGGACGAAAGGCGCGATGCCCGTCGCCAGGATGCCGGCCGTCCCCTGCAACAGCGAGCGGCGCTTGAGGCCAGTGTTTGAGTTGTTGTCGATGGGTTCGGACATGGAAGGCCTCCGGGTTTTGGTGGTGGTTTGCTTATGGAAGAGGAGTGGTGGACGTGGTGGTGGCGTACGGCAGCGCTGACGAGCGTGCCGGCGCCGTCAGCGTTCAGGCCGCCATGGCCGAGAGTTCGTCGCGTTTGGGCTTGGCGCGTTGCACGGGTTTGGCCGCGGGTCGCTGCACGCCGGGGCCGAGCACACGGGCATCGGCTTCATCCCAGGACAGCAGCACCTGCTGGCCCCGTTCGAAGGGCCGCGAGAGAAAGGCGCTTTCGTGCAGCAGCACCGACACCGACTTGACGTCGGGCGGCGCATCGGCCAGCGCGAGGCCGAGCAGCACATAGGTGCCCTGGTACTCGACGTCGGTGATCTGTGCGGCCAGGCCTTGCGCGCCGGGGTCCGACGCCGGAACGATCTTCATGTGGTCGTTGCGCACCGCCACCTGTCCAGCGGGCGTCTGCAGCACGTTGTGCCCGCCCATGAAGCGCGCCACGAACTCGCTGGCCGGATGGTTGTAGACCGCGTGCGGAGAGCCCACCTGCTCGATGAGGCCATGGTTCATGACGACCATCGTGTCGGCCAGCGCCATCGCCTCTTCCTGCGAGTGCGTCACGTGGATGAAGGTCAGGCCCAGCTCCTTCTGCCAGCGGCGCAGTTCGGCGCGCATCTGCACGCGCAGGAAAGGGTCGAGTGCGGAGAGCGGTTCGTCGAGCAGCAGCACGCGCGGCTCGGTGATCAATGCGCGGGCCAGCGCCACGCGTTGCTGCTGGCCACCAGACAGTTCGGCTGGCTTGCGTTGCGCCAGATGGCCCATGGCCACCCGCTCGAGCAGTTCGTTGGCGCGGCGGTGACGCTCGGCCTTCGAAACGCCCTTCATCTTCAGGCTGAAGGCCACGTTGTCGAGCGCACTGAGATGCGGAAACAAGGCAAAGCTCTGGAACATCATCGCCGTGCCGCGCGCCGCGGCCGGCAGGTTGGTGATGTTGCGGTTCTCCAGGAGGATGTCGCCGTGCGTCACCGACTCGTGTCCCGCGATCATGCGCAGCGTGGTGCTCTTGCCGCATCCGGACGGTCCGAGCAGGCAGCAGTAGCTTCCGCTGGCAATGCGCAGGTCGATCTGATCGACCGCCGGCGCAATGTCGACGGCGTAGCGCTTGGTCAGGGCGACGATTTCAACCGCTGTGGGCGGGGTGGCAGTAGAAGCGTCCATTGCCAACGGTGTCGCAAGACATGTGCCAGCGCCTCCCCACTCGGGGCCTTCGGCGCGCGCACCAAATACGAGCGCTCTTGTATCCGGATGTGCGCCCGCTGCGTGCCGCCACAGCCTCAGGGTGGTGCGAATTTCGCCGACGCCGCACTGCGCACGACGGCGGCGTGCTGTCCGGGCGTGATGCTGCGGATGGCTTCGGCCACCGCCTTGGCGCGGGCATGGTCGATGCGGCCGTCGCGGCGCCAGTTGTCCAGCGACTCTTGCGGGTCGCGCAGCATGGTGGCCAGCCACACCGCCTGAGCCGGCTCCAGCGAGCGTGCGCTGCGCCTGAAGTAGCGGCGCGCTGCCGCCTCGGCGCCGCAGGTCTGCTCGCCCCAGGGCACGTTGTCCATGAACGCCTGCACCACGCGCGCCTTGCCGGGCGTGCGATCCATTTCGACCGCGTAGAGCAGGTCGCGCATCTTCCGCGCGTAGACGCGCGAGTGCGCGGGCAGCAGCAGGCGGGCGAGTTGCTCGTTCAACGTGCCAGACTGGAAGCGGTCTGGTGGCGGGGCTTTGGCGGCCGCCTTGTCCGACTTCTTGCCGGAGGAAGGCAGCGAGGCGACGCTGAACTGATCGGGCTGGTAGCCCTCGTGCTGGTAGAAGTCAGCGTCCTGCGCCGCCACGACGGCACGTGCCAGCCAGCTCTCGGTGCTGAGTTGGGTGGTGACGCCGCAGCCGGGGCGGTTGTCGATCACCGCCTGTGCGCCCAGGCCTTCCACCGTGAAGCCCGACAGGCGCGGCTTGAGTGTGAAGGCCTTCTCCGGCATCGTGAGTTGCGCCTGCACCGACGCCGTGCCGCCGATCCGCGCACGCTGCAGTTCGGGCAGCGCCGGCACCAGGATCTGGTACCACTGGGCGATGGGTGCGTCCTCGATGTCGGCGTTGAGTTGCAGGCCTTTTTGCGAGAGCCGACCGTTCCATCGGCCCTTCACCGCCGCAGCGCCTGCCCTGGAGCCGGTGGGCGTGGCGGTGATCGTGCCGAACATGGCGTCGACGTCGCGGCGCACCGTCACCATCAGCGTATCCACGCTCAGGGGCTTTTCACCGAATTCGGGCGCGTCCATGCTGCACGGCGCGCATTGGAGCTCCATCACATTGGTGGCGTTGACCCAGCCGAAGCGCACCGTTCCGAAGCGCGTGTCGACGGAATGGCCGGCCAGTTGAGGGGCGAACCACGAGGCCGTGACCAGGCGAAGCACCGTGGGAACGCCCACGTCGAAACCGATGGGGCCGACCTTGACGCGCTCGGCCCACTCGCCCGCCGACGGGGCGAGCACCAGCTTCACGATGAGGAACACCGCGATGCCCGCCGTGACGAACAGCGCCGCCAGCATGTACAGCACAAGGCGCAGAGCTTTTTTCACGTCCCACCCGCGGCGCCACAGCGGCGCCCTCTAAGGCAGAGTGTCGATGATTGCCCGGTCTGGTGCGTTGTTCGCGCGCACCAGATTCGCGCTTTTTTGGTGGGCTATGGCTTTGGCTGTAAGCCGGCGGTTCAGAACGGGTAGTGGCGCTCAGTGGTTTGCACCGTGACCCAGCGCAGTTCGGTGAAAGCGTCGATGCCCGCCTGTCCGCCGAAGCGTCCGTAGCCCGAGCCCTTGGTGCCGCCAAAGGGCATCTGCGCTTCGTCATGCACCGTGGGGCCGTTGACGTGGCAGATGCCCGATTCGATGCGCCGCGCCACGTTGAGTGCGCGTGCCACGTCGCGTCCGAACACGGCGGCCGACAGGCCGAACTCGTTGTCGTTGGCCACGCGCACCGCCTCTTCCACGCCGCTCACGCGCACGATGGCCTTGACCGGGGCGAAGGATTCCTCGTGGTAGATGCGCATGTCGGCGGTGACGTGATCGAGCAGCGTGGCCGGCATCAGGGTGCTGTCGGCCTTGCCGCCGATGACCAGCTTAGCGCCCTTCGCGATCGCGTCATCGATGAGCGCGTTGCAGCGCGAGACGGTCGTCATGTCGACCACCGAGCCGAGCACCACTGGGCCCTGGCGCGGATCGCCCAGCGGCAGCTTCGATGCCTTGTCAGCCAGTTGCGCAACGAAGGCATCGGCGACCTTGGCATCCACCACGATGCGCTCGGTCGACATGCAGATCTGCCCCGAGTTCGCAAAGGCGCCAAAGGCCGCGCCGTTGACCGCCGCGTCGAGGTCGGCGTCATCGAGCACGATGAGCGGCGCCTTGCCGCCCAGCTCCAGGATGACGGGCTTGAGGTGCGTGGCACAGGTCTGCGCGATGAGCTTGCCGACGCGGGTGGAGCCGGTGAAGTTGACGCGCCGCACCGCCGGGTGCGCCACCATCGCTTCGACGATGGCAGGCGCGTCGTCCGGTGCGTTGGTCACGAAGTTGACGACGCCGGGTGGCAGGCCGGCCTCCTGCAGCGCTTCGATGATGAGGCCGTGCGTGGCGGGGCAGATCTCCGAGCCCTTGAGCACGACGGTGTTGCCGCAGGCCAGGGGCGTGGCGACGGCCCGCACGCCGAGGATGACGGGCGCGTTCCACGGCGCGATGCCGAGCACGACGCCGGCGGGCTGGCGCAGGCCCATCGCGAGGCTGCCCGGCACGTCGGAGGGAATCACTTCGCCGTTGATCCGGGTGGTGAGCGAGGCTGCTTCGATGAGCATGCCCGCTGCGAGATGGACGTTGAAGCCAGCCCACATGCCCGAGGCGCCCGTCTCCGCCGCCATTGCCGCGGCAAAGGCCTCGCCCTTGGCTTCCAGCGCATGCGCGGCCTTGAGCAGCAAGGCGCGGCGGGGACCGGGGCCCATCGCGGACCACGCGGGGAAAGCGCGGGCGGCGGCTTCGACGGCGGCTTTCGCGTCAGCCGCCGTGGCCGCCGGCGCGGTGGTGGCCACGCTGCCGTCGAGCGGGTTGCGGCGTTCAAAGGTCGCGCCGCTGGCGGCGTTCACGGCGCGGCCGTCGATGAGCATGGAGATGGCAGTCATGCGGATGAACTCCTTGATAGAAGAGGGAATGAATCAGGCCGTGCCGAGGTAGGCATGGCGGATGGCGTCCGAAGCGAGCAGGGCGCTGGCGGTGTCGGCGGCGACGATGCGGCCGCGCTCCAGCACATAGCCGCGATCGGCGATGGCGAGGGCCTTGCGCACGTTCTGCTCGACCATGAGGATGGTGACGCCCTGCGAGGCGATGCGTTGCACGATGGCGAGCAGTTCGTCGACCATGCGCGGTGCCAGGCCGAGGGACGGTTCGTCGAGCATCAGGAGGCGCGGCGCGCTCATCATGGCGCGCGCCACGGCGACCATCTGCTGCTCGCCGCCGCTCATGGTTCCTGCGAGTTGCGAGGTGCGTTCCTTGAGGCGCGGGAAATCTTCGAAGGCTTGTTGCAGGCGTTTCGTCCGCTCGCTGGCGGGCACGAGCCAACCGCCGAGTTCGAGGTTCTCGCGCACCGTCATCTGCGGGAAGAGCTGGCGGCCTTCTGCGACCAATGCAAGGCCGCGGCGCACGCAGCCTGTTGCGTCGTTGGGTGGCAACAGTTGCTCATCGAGCCGTGCCTCGCCTTCGCGCGGCATGAGGCCGGCGAGGGCGCGCAGCAGCGTCGTCTTGCCGGCGCCGTTGGGGCCGACGATGACGGTGATGCCGGGCAGTGCATCGATCTCGATGGAGCGCAGGACCGCGAAGCCGCTGTAGCCAGCGCCGAGGTTGCGCACCTGGAGTTTTGCGCCGGTCATGCGTGCGTCTCCGTGTTGCGCCTTGTGGCTCGCGTCCGGCTGAGCGTTGCGCGTGGGAGAGTGGGCGTTGACAGACTCATACGACCGTCCCCGCTGCGATTTCGTCACCCAGGTACGCCTCGATGACCTCGGCATTGCGCACCACGTCGCGTGGCGTGCCGTCGGCGATCTTGCGGCCTTGGTGCAGCACCATCACGCGCTCGACATAGCGCAGCAGCGTTCCCACCGCGTGCTCGATCCAGATGACGCTCAACTGCCATTCGTCGCGCAGCCGCCGGATGCGTTTGGCCATGGCGTCGACTTCCGTTTCCGTCAGGCCGGCGGCCACTTCGTCGAGCAGCAGCACGCGTGGTCGCGTGCCCAGCGCCATGCCGATTTCGAGCAAGCGTTGCTGCGACGGCGTGATGTCGCCAGCACGTTGCGCGGCGAGCGCATCAAGGCCCAACATGGCAAGGATGTGGTGTTCGCTGGAGAGCCCTTTGGGCGCGGCGCGATGCCGGCCGGCGAACTGCATGCCGAAGCGCACGTTGTCCATCACGCTCATGTCGGCGAACACGCGCGGCGTCTGGAAGGTGCGCGCGATGCCGTGCGCTGCAAAGTGATGCGGGCTGCGGCCGGTGAGGTCGTCGCCGGCCACGATCAGTTGACCGGAGGTCGGCGGGATCACTCCCGACACCGCATTGAAGAAGGTGGTCTTGCCGGCGCCGTTGGGGCCGATGATGCCCACGAGCTCGCCTGCATCGAGCGTGGCGTTGACCGCATCGACGGCGGTGAGACCGCCGAAGCGCACGGTGAGGTTTTTGGCTTCAAGCAAATGTTGCGTCATGGCTTGGCCGCCTTGCGTTGCCACAACGACGCGAGTCCGTTGGGCAGGTAGAGCACGCACAGCACCAGCAGCAGGCCGAGCACGAGCATGTAGCCGTAGGGCAGTTGCAGCCGCAGCGTTTCTGCGAGCAAGCTGAACACGATGGCCGCGAGGATCGGCCCGCCGATGCTGGCCGCGCCACCGATCAAGGCGATGAGCACGGTCTGGAAGCCGATGAAGGGGCTGAACACGGCGGGCGGATCGATATAGGTCCAGCGAACAGCCATCGCTGCGCCGACCGCGCCGGCGAAGAGGGCCGTCAATGCGAAACCGGCGATCTTTGCCATGCGCGTGTCCACACCCAGCGTCTGCGCACGCTGTTCGTCCGCGCCAATGCCTGACAGCGCGAGGCCGAAGCGGCTGCGACGCACCAGCACGGCGACGGCGATGGACAGCACCGCGATCACGAACATCGTGAGGTAGACCGTCGTCGCTTCCGGCACCGTCATCAAGACACGGCCCACCGTACCGGACACCTGCTTCTCCACATAGGTGACTGCATGGCGAATCAACTCCGTCATGCCGAAGGTCAGCACGGCAAAGTAGGTGCCGCGAAGGTGCAGCACCGCCGCGCCCATCAGCACTGCAATGACCGCGGCGACCGCTGCGCCGCACACGATCACGAGCGGCCACGGCAGCACATCGAGCAGCACGGCGGTGGTGTACGCGCCGATGCCGAAAAAGGCCGAGGTTGCGAGCGAGAGATAGCGCGTGGCACCACAGAACATCGACCAGCTCGTGGCCAGTGCGATGTACATGAGGCAGCTCAACGCCAGCGACACCGCGAACTCTGAACCGAGCCAGGGCAGAGCAGCGGTGGCGAGCAAGGCCACGCCGATGAGAACTCTCGCCATCATTTCGAGAACAGGCCGTTGGGCCGCCACACGAGCACGCCGATGAACACCGCGTACGACAGCAGCATCTTCAGCGACGGGCTGCTGAAGTGCATGCCCAGCGCCTCGACGACGCCCAGCAGCAGTCCGCCCGCCAGACTGCCAGCGATGCTGCCGAAGCCACCCAGTGTGATGACGATGAGCGCGGTCACCGTGTACGGCTCACCCATCGAAGGATTGATTTCATAGGTCATGGAGAGCAAGGAGCCTGCGACACCCGACAGGCCGAGGCCCACGCCGAACATCAGCGGATGCAGGCGCTTCGTGTTGATGCCAACGAGCTGCGCACCGGTCGGCGATTGCATCAACGCGCGCACGCCTTTTCCGAGCAGCGTGAACTTGAGCAGTGCAATCGCACCAAGGCTCAGCGCCAGCGCGATGCCGAACAGCACGAGCTTGTTGGCCGTGAAGCGCATGCCCGCCACTTCGACCGGCTGCGCCAGGTATTCATAGCCGCGCAGGTCGCCGCCCCAGATCAACAGCGCCGCGTTCTGCACCGCGAACATGAGTCCGAAGCCCACCATCAAGCTGCGCGCCTCGAACACATCGACCGAAGGCGCGCGTGCGGCGAGACGACGGAAGCACAGCGTGTGGATCAACATGCCCAGCGCACACAGGATGACGAAGGCCATCGGCATCACCAGCAGCGGCGACCACCCGAAGGCGGTGTGCGCCCACCAGGTGATGAAAGCCCCGAGCATCAGGAACTCGCCGTGCGAGATGTTCATGATGCGCATGAGCCCGTATTGCAGGTTCAGGCCGATGGCCACCAGCGCATAGACGCCGCCGGTGATGAGGCCGCCTGCAAGCAGTTCGGCCCAGGAGGTCAGGGACACGTTGTAGCTTTCAGGACTTCCACGCGGGTTTGGGCGCTTCGAGCTTGGCGGTCGCGCGGTTGAGCGGCCATACCACTTCGAAGTCATTGCCTTGCCACTGGCTCACGGTGCCGGGAATCGACGCGTTCTCGCCATGCTCGAAGCGGATCGGCCCGAGGATGGTGGGGAACTCGTTCTTCGCGATCACGTCGCGCAGCGCCTTGCGGTCAAGGCCCGCCTTCTGAACTGCCTGCTGCATGATCTGCAGGCCGGCCCAGCAATGGCCGCTGGCCCAGCGGTCCGGCTCCTTGTTGAACTTCTTCACGTGCGCTTCGAAATAGGCCTTGGCGGCGGGCGAGGTCTTCACGCTCCACGACCCCATGCCGATCACGCCCTCGGTGTTGGCTTGCATCACGTTCTTGTAGAGCTGGAAGGCGGTGCCGACCGACGCGTAGAAGAACTTCGGGTTGAAGCCGATCTCGCGCGATTGGCGGCTCACCAGCAACGTGTCCGGCGGGTAGGTGATGCCGATGAACGCGTCGGGGTTCAGGTCCTTGATGGTCCGCAGTACCGGCGCGAGATCTTTCACGCCGAGCGGGTAGCTCTTGCGCTCCAGCACCTGGATCTGCGTCTTCTTCAGCGCGTTGTTGAGCGCGGCAAAGTTCTCCAGGCCGAAGAGGTCGTCCATATAGACGATGGCAACGCTCTTCACATTGTTGGCCACCAGCATGTCGACCAGCGCGCCCATCATCTTGTCAGGCTGTTGCAGCAGCGAGAAGAAGTAGGGCAGGTTCATGTCGATCAACTTGCGCGACAGGGCGGTGGGCGCGAGCAGCGGATAGCCGAAGCGGTTCGCCAGCGGCGCGATGGCGAAGTTGGCACCCGAGCCCCAGGGCGGCAGGATGAGGTCGACCTTGTCGCTGCCCATGAGCTTCTCGAAGGTGCGCACGCAGGTCTCGGTTTCGCTGCGGTCGTCGTAGCTGATGAGTTCGATGGGCCGCTTGGTGCCTTTCACGTCGAGGCCGCCGGCCGCGTTGACCTGTTCGGCCCACAGCAAGTAGTTGGGCTCCTGGCTCACCTGTGCGCCCGCGGCCCAGGGGCCGGTGCGGGCGATGGCGTAGCCGATGCGCACCGGCCCGCTCTGGGCGAACAGCGTCGGTGCAACGGCGGCGGCGCCCAGCGTGGTGGCGGTGCCCTGGATCCAGCGGCGTCTTGTGGGGTTTTGCATGTCGTGTCTCCTTCGCGGGCGCTATGGGGCTCGCTACGGCCATCGTAGGAATCAAGCGCGCGTCCTGCTTTGCCGCCTGCGCACAAAGTGCTTGACCGAGCGCGCACGACGGTCGGGGTTAACCCTCGCCATTGGGGGCATTGCGGCGGCAACACAATTCAACAGTTGTTTTCGTTGTCCGAAAAGCTTGATTCGAGGAGGTGGGGCCCATGTCGGCATCCACGGTTTTGTCGACTGACGCGGTGCCGCCGCGCGAGCGTGCGCCGGTGTGGCGCGAGTGGGTCTGGCGCCATTTCGGCGGGCTGGAGTCCGACCTGTATGGGGACACGGAATTCGACGGGCACATCGCGGCCTCGCGCGCCGGCGACGTGATCCTGACGCGGCTGGAAGCCAACCGGCACCGCGTGCTGCGCTCGGCGCAGATGGCGCGGGCGAGCGAAGGGGGCTACTTGAAGATCGTGGCGCCCTGGCAGGGCAGCGCGGCGGTCGAGCAGCGCGGGCGGGAAGCCTGCGTGCGCAACGGTGGCTGGACCATCTACGACACGACCGGCGAATACATGGTCGCCAACCCCGAGCGCACGGATCACCTGATCGTGATGGTGCCCAAGGCGCAGGTCGCCGCCCCCGGCCTGCCGCTGCAGGACCTGATGGCGCGCCGCGTCGGCGGCGCCAGCGGCATCTCGCGCGTGGCGCTGGAGACGATGCGCAGCACTTACCAGGAGCTGCCGAACATGAGCGAAGCGGCAGCGCGTGGTGCGGGTGAACTGATCATGCAGCTGGTGCGCCTGTCCCTGATGGAACTGGCGGGGCAGCAAACCGCGGTGACGCAAAGGGAGGCGCTGAAGGACCGCATCCGCAGCCATGTCGCGACGCACCTGCGCGACCCGGCGCTGTCGATCGACGGCATCGCCCATGCGCTCAACTGCAGCAAGCGGCACCTGCACAACGCCTTCTCCGACGAGGACGACACGCTCACCGAATACATCCTGCGCCAGCGGCTGGCCGCCTGCATGCGCGCGATGCAGGACCCGGCGAACGCGCACCGGGCGATCACCGACATTGCGATGTCATCGGGCTTTGGAAACCTGTCGCACTTCAGCCGGGTGTTCCGGCAGCAGACGGGAGGGAGTCCGAGCGAGTTCCGGCGGCAGGTGGGGCTGCGGCGGACCTTGTGAGCGCGCCGGCGGGGCGCAGTATCACGGTGCGCCTTCCTTCAACTTGCGCAAGTGTTCTTCGGCGC
This sequence comes from Variovorax brevis, assembly GCF_030317105.1. Classification (GTDB taxonomy): domain Bacteria; phylum Pseudomonadota; class Gammaproteobacteria; order Burkholderiales; family Burkholderiaceae_C; genus Variovorax; species Variovorax brevis. Next base: position 314,286 of record NZ_JASZYG010000002.1, on the reverse strand, counting down.
GCTGCAGTTCTTGCCGCAGGTCGCGTACTTCCTTCTCCTGCCGCTCGATCTGCTCGGCACGCGTGGCGCCGGAACTGAGCGACGCGCAATGCGTTTGAAGTGCGGCCAGGGATTCCGCGAGCTGCCGCCGGCGCAACATCTGGCCCCTGGAGCGGGCATCGTCGATGTCGCGCGTCAACGTGGCCTCTTGCGCCTTGCAGTCGGCGGCATTCGACGGCGGCTCCGGTTGGGCGGAGACGTCGATTGCAAAGACAAATGCGATGACGGCGAGGCAGCGTTTCAAGGTCGGGCAGACGCATGAGTGGAAAAGTCCAGTGTGCCAGTCTCGCGGCGCGATGTGTGTTCCGACAGCAGACGTGTGGACTTCCGGGGTGGGTCGCTTCGGCCCGCCTGATTCGCGCCCAGCCAATGCTTGAGGTTCACGTCTGACTCAAAATGGAGCCAAATGGGTCGCGACGTCGCGGCCGGCGCTGGGCTTCTGAGGCATCTCGGAGGCCCTTCTGCTTTGCGGCCGCGGAAAACCTTGCACCCCTTCCGGTCCATGCCGGACAGCTTTCACGCAGACCAGGTCATCAACGCTTTCGCAAAGTACCGCAACGCCACCACCGCCGGCGCACCCAGCGCCACCCACGACAGCACATCCCAAGGCCCGACACCCACCAGCGCGGCGAAGCGGCCGACCGCCGTGCTCGCAGCTCAATCGATCGCATGGGCCACGGTCACGGCCTGCCACGGCCCCGCCGATGTGCCGACAGTGGCCGCCCAGAACCATGACGAGGTGTCGGTGAAGGCCACGCCACTGGCGTCGACGATGCGCTCGCACACGCGCAGCTTGCCGGTGCCTGTACGCTCGGCCACGAAGCAACGCCACAAGCGCTCTTGCGCATCGCGCTCCAGCCGTGCATCGCGAATCCGGAATCCCAGTGCGCGGTAGCAATCGGTGGCCGGATGCAGCATGCGCGTGGGCGCAGTCACCTGGCGGAACACCAGCGTTTGCCGCCCGTCCGTCTTGCGCGCCATGGCGCCCGGAAAGCGCTCGGCAAAGCGTTGCTCCACGGGGCTCAAGGCCAGCGGCCGAAGCATGGCGCCGTCCCACTGGTTCGGCCATTCGTCGCGGGTGGCAACAGTTGCCAGTGCTGCCGGCGCGCGCCACGCGCTGGCGAGCGACCAGGCCATGCACAGCAGCATGACGAGCGCGAACGCCGCCTTGTGTGCAATGCGGTGGGTGAAGGTGTTCGTGAAGACCGACATGACGGTTTCCCTCATGCGGCGCGGGCGCGGGCGAGGTCGAAGGGGCGCGGCCGCGTGCCTGCCATCGGCTTCTTGCGCGACGTCGTCATCACCCATGCGATGCCGCCGCATACGAAGGCGAGCGTGAGCAGGCCGAGCGCCTCGTGCAGCCATGGCGCCGGCGTGTGGCCAGCACCTTCGAGGGCCACCAGCACGCTGTTGCGCACGATGTTTCCCGCCATGACCAGCACGCCCACCGCCGGCAGGCGCAGGAGGAAGGCGCGGTCACTGCGACGCGCCCACAGCGCGACGGCACACGCCGTGAAGTATCCGAGCCATGCCATCTGCACGCCCGAGCAAGGCGCATCGACGATCACGAGTTGGCCGTCGACCAAGAGGCTCGATCCTTCGCGCGCAACGTCGAAGCCCGGCGCCAACAGCCAGCGACTGGCCTCCGCCGTGATCACGCGCAAGGGATAGCCGGCGTAAAACTGCAGCGAGGACAGCAAGGGCAAGGCCAGCACCGCCAGACCAACGACCGGCCATGCGGCGACACGCCGGGGCAACGTCGCGAGCAAGGCGGCTGCGATGGCCAGCACCGCGATCAGGCCCGCGGCCAGTGGCGGCAGTGCAGGCAAGGGGCCCGCGCCGGTGCGCAGCAGCGTGGCGGCCAACGTGCCGAGCGCGGCGATGGCAAACCATCCGAGCCGTGGCGCTGCGCGCAACTCGCGGCGATGCGACCACGCCAGCAGCGCGAGGGCCCCGATGGCGAGCAGGCCAAGCGGATCGTCCGAGCCATCGTGCATGCGGCAAGCCATCCACCACCAGGTCGGCGCCAGCGCTGCCGCCTGCAAGCCAAGCCATGCGGCGGCCGGCGCGCGGTCGAGATGAATGCCGGCATCGAAGAGGCGCGGGTGCGTTTGAGCAAATGTTGTGAGAGACATGGCGCACCTCCTTCAGTGCGTGAGGCGACGTGCATCGAGGCGTCGCGCGCGCCGGCGCAGCATCGCCAGCATCGAGAGCACCACGGCGATGGCGCCAAGGCTTTCAGGCTCCGGCGTGCTCGGCACTTCCGCACCGGGGCTTTGCGCCAGCGCAAGTTCGCTCACGCCCTTGGGCAGGGGTTGCGGCTGGTCGACGCTGGCGCTGGCTTGCGGCGCGGCATTTCGCACCACCTGGTCGACGGCAATGAAGCTGGTGTACTGCGTCAGCAGGCTGTAGCGCAGGCCGAGGTCGGTGATGTCCTGCTTCAGCGCCTTCGAGCCATCCAGCGCTTCCTGATCGCTCAGGCTCGCGATGCGGTGGCGGGCCCACAGGCTGCGCAGCGCAACGGCGTCCTGGCGCGTGCCTGCCTCGATGCGCAACTCCCGGCGATAGGGCCCTTCCGCGCCTTGGCCTTCGATGACGACACTGCCGTTGGGCTCGCCGCGCCACTTGCCGAAGACGATGACCGGGCGTTCACCCAGCACGTCGGGCAGGGCGGCTGGTTCGACGTCGTACACGTCGAGGCCGTTGAAGCGTGCCTTGACCTGCGTGAGCACCGGCGACTCGATCATGCGGCGAAAGCGCGCCGCTTGGGCCGGCGCCTGGATCGGGTCGGTGACGACGAAAGGCTCGCCCATGCCGGCACGCGCCAGACCTTCGATCAGCTCGCGGTTCACGGCGCTGCCGATGCCGAAGGCGAAGAGGTTGGCTTTGGAGAGGTTCTTGCGCACCAGTTCGAAGGCTTCGCGCTCCACCGTCACGTAGCCGTCGGTCACGACGACGATGGTGCGCGACACCTTGTCGCTCTTGGGCTCTGCGTACGCGCGATGGAGTGCGGGAATCAGCTCCGTGCTGCCGCTGCCCTGAAAGCGCTCGATGGTGGCCAGCGCCTGGTCGATGTTGGCGCGCGTGGCGGGCACCGAGTGCGGCGACAGCATCTTGTTGCTGCCCGAGAACAGCAGCACGTTGAAGGTGTCGCTGGGCCGCAGTCCGCCGATGAGGCGCTCGAGCACCTTCTTTGCGGTGTCCAGCGGAAAGCCGTGCATCGAGCCGGAGATGTCGACCACGAAGATGTAGTCGCGCGGCGAGATGACGCTGGCCGCGATGGATTTGGGCGGCTCGACCATCGCGAGGAAGAAGTTCTCGGCCTTGTCGCCTTGCCCCTTGTAGAGCATGAGGCCCGACTCGATGGTGGCGCCGGCAAGGCGGTAGTCGAGCACGAAGTCCCTGTTGGCGTTGTGCGCGTCCGCCGCGAGTTGCACATCGGCGTGCGTGGAGTCGTCGTTCTTCTTTTGAACGTCGATCGCGTGCGTGCCCGAACGGATTTCCTTGATGCCGATCGGCGTGTCGATCGCGACCTTCAGCGCGAATGCCGTGTTCGGCGCCTCGCCGGCACGCAAGGTCGGCTGTGCAACCCATTGGGCCTGCGCGTTGCCCGATTGCGGGCTGTTGTAGCGCGGCCCCACGACCGTGGGAAACACGAACTGGTAGTTGCCGGCGTGCGGAACCAGCAGTTCGTTGTAGCGAAGCTCCACCTTCACTTCATCGCCCGGCAGGATGTTGGCGACGTTCATCTGGAACACGTTGGGCATGTGCTGTTCCAGCAGCGCGGCCGTTTTGCCTTCGCGCTTCGCGTTGTCGTACTCGGTGCGCGCCTGTTGCTTCTCGCGGATTTGCGCGGTAATGAGCCGGTCCGCCAGACGCACGCTCAGGCCGTTGACCGCAGCGCGTGTCGAACCCGGAAAAACGTACTTCGCTTCAATGGCGCGCGTGCCTTCGTTGCGATAGGTCTGCGTGACGCGCACGTCGGCAATCACGCCGGAGATCTTGACGTCGACGTCGGTGTGCTTGAGCGGCAGGCGATCCAGCGAAGGGTCGTCGCTCTTGACGAAGAAGTAGGGGCTCTCGGTCTTCTCGCGCGATGAAGGTGCTTCCTGTGCGTGCAGCGGTCGTGCGAGCAGCAGCACGAAGGCCATGCCCGCCAGCCACACGGTCGCAAGCCAGAGCCATCGGCCGCGCCTGCCTGTTGATCTTGTTGTTGTTGCATTCGCTTTCATGTCCTCGTTCCCTCGATGTGGTCGTGCAACGGTGCACGGCGGTCACTGTCGGACGCGGACTCGAAGGCAGTGGGAAGACTGTTGGAGAAATGGGCAGCGTTGTGTGAAGTCTGTGTGAAGTGAATGCGGCCAAGTCCTTCACATGTGCTTCTGCAACTGCGTTGAAGATGTCAGCATCGATATGACCCGAGAAGAATGAACCCGTGCCTGCCCTGAACCGAAAACTCACGCCCTCGAAAGTCTTGTTGTGGGGCGCCGCCGCGGTGACCGGTGGCGTCGCTGCGCTCGTGCTGGGGCTCGGCGTGACGGCGGCGGTGATCTCGCCGAGCTTGCCCGACGTGTCCGAGCTGGCCAACTACCGGCCCAAGTTGCCCTTGCGCGTGTATTCGTCCGAGGGTGTGCTGATTGGTGAGTTTGGCGAAGAGCGCCGCAACCTCGTGCCGATGGCCGAGATCCCGAAGGCCATGAAGGATGCCGTGGTGGCGGTGGAGGACGCACGTTTCTATGAACACGGCGGCGTGGACACCATCGGGCTTGCGCGCGCAGTGCTCGCCAACCTCCGGCATGGCGTGCACCAGGGCGCATCCACCATCACGCAACAGGTGGCGCGCAACGTGTACCTGAGCTCCGAGCGAACCATGAGCCGCAAGTTTCGCGAGGCGCTGATCGCCTTGCGGTTGGAGCAAGGGCTGAGCAAGGACCAGATCCTGGAGATCTACCTGAACCAGATCTACCTGGGCAATCGCGCCTATGGTTTCGCCGCTGCATCGGAGACCTACTTCGGCAAGCCCTTGAAAGACATCACGCTGGCAGAGGCCGCGATGCTGGCCGGGTTGCCGAAGGCACCCGGTACGAACAACCCGGTGAACAACCCACGCCGGGCGCGTGCGCGTCAGTTGTATGTGCTCGATCGCATGCAGGCGGTGGGTGCCATCACGGCGGATCAGGCGGCGGTGGCAAAGCAGGAAGAACTGCATTTGCGCGACCCCGCCGATCCGGGCCGGCTGCATGCAGAGTACGTGGCCGAGTCGGTGCGTCAGATGATGCAGGAGCAGTACGGCAACAGCACCTACACGAGCGGCTTCAAGGTCTACACCTCGCTTGTCGCGGCCGATCAAGCCGCTGCCTACAAGGCGCTGCGCCGTGGCATTTTGGACTACGAGCGGCGTCAGCCCTGGCGCGGTCCGCAGGCGCGGGTTGAACTGCCCGCTGCCGACGCTTCTCCCGCTGATCTGGATGACGCGGTGGACCTTGCCTTGGCCGACCATGCGGACCACGACGATGTGTTCGCGGCCGTGGTGCTGGTGGCGAGCACGAAGGAAGTGAAGGCGGTGCGCCGCGATGGCGAGGTGCTGAAGATCGTGGGCGAGGGCCTGCGTCTTGTGCAGCCGGCGTTGTCGGAACGCGCGGCGGCGAACGTTCGCATTCGTCGCGGCGCGGTGGTGCGTGTCGTGAAGTCGGCTGCGGGTGCGTGGGAGATCACGCAGTTGCCCGAGGTCGAAGGCGCATTCGTGGCGCTCGATCCGCGCGATGGTGCGGTCAAGGCACTGGTGGGCGGCTTCGATTTCGGCAAGAGCCAGTTCAACCATGTGACGCAGGCGTGGCGGCAGCCGGGGTCGAGCTTCAAGCCATTCATCTATTCGGCGGCGTTGGAGAAGGGCTTCACGCCGGGCACGCTGGTCAACGATGCACCGCTCTTCTTCGACCGCGGAACGACGGGCGGAAAGCCGTGGGAGCCGAAGAATTTCGACGGGACATTCGCAGGGCCGATGACGCTTCGCCATGCGCTGGAGCAATCGAAGAACATGGTGACGATTCGCGTGCTGCAATCGATCGGCACCAACTACGCGCAAGACTGGATTGGCAAGTTCGGTTTCGAAGCCGACAAGCATCCTGCGTATCTGCCAATGGCTCTTGGCGCAGGCTCGGTGACGCCGATGCAGATGGCCGCGGGCTATGGCGTGTTTGCCAACGGTGGCTATCGCGTGAGTCCGACGCTGGTCACGCGCATCACCGACTACCGCGACAAGCTGTTGTTCGAGGCGCAGGCGCCGGCGCGCGACGACAGCACGCGCGCGATTCCGCAGCGCAATGCGTTCATCATGAGTTCGCTGTTGCAGAGCGTGGTGCGCAGTGGCACGGGCGCCAGGGCGTATCAAGCGCTCAAGCGTGAAGACCTGTACGGCAAGACAGGCACGACCAACGATTCGGTCGACACGTGGTTCACGGGCTTTCAGCCGACGATGGTGGGTGTCGCGTGGATTGGCTACGACACGCCGCGTCAACTCGGCGTTCGCGGCGAGACGGGCGGCAGCTTGAGCCTGCCAGTGTGGACGGGGTACATGCAGGCGGCGTTGAAGGGCGTTTCAGTGTCGAAGATGTCCGTGCCCGATGGCGTGGCGATGGTCGATGGCGAGTGGTACTACGACGACTACACGCCGGGGCGCGGGATTGCGAGCCTGGGTGTTGAGAGCGAAGACGTTGCGTCGGCGGAGTCACTGGCTGCGGGGCCGGTGGGGCCTGTGCCGTCGTTGCTGGAGCGCAGCCGGATTCTGGATTTGTTTCGGTAGGTTGTTTTGGCTGTTTGCTTGGGTTGTGGCGCTCGCTTCAGGGGACGCCCGGCATGCGATGGCCGCTGGGCGCCTTCACTGTGGCGGTCCCTGCGGGACTGCCTTGCGCTGCTCGCGTTTCGCGGGGTCTCGCAGAACTCGCCTGCGGCTCAAACAGCTGCGATCCTGATCCCGCGAAACGCTGCGCTGCTCAGCGCCACAGAGGCGGCGCCCAGCGGCCATCGCATGCCGGGCTCCGGGGAGGCGCGAACAGTGTGGATCGTTCTGTCGGAACTGCGCGTCACTCAAGCGCAGTGGGTAGCGCCAGCGGTGCGCGCACTCTTTCCCTTGGTGACGGCTGTTGATGCGGACAGTTCACCCCCACCGTGCCCAGCGTCGGTGGGCGGTATGCCTGTGGGCGGCTGTTGAGCCTCGGGCGAGCACCGCAAGGAAAGGCGGAAAGAGGGCCGCAGCTGTTTGAGCGGAACGAAGTGCAGCGAGTTCTGCGGACCCCGCCTTTCCTGAGGAGCAGCAGCGAAGTCCGAAGGACCCGAGGCGTCAGCCGCCCACAGGCATACCGTCCGCCGACGCGCCCCCACGCACCGCAACAAGACTAGTGCGACAACAACGGCAACGTCAAAGTAGCCAGCGCCCCACCACGCGGCGCATTCGCAAGCTCCACCCGCCCACGATGCAAGGCCGCAATCTCCTTCACGAACGCAAGACCCAAGCCCGTGCTCTTCTTCTGACTGTGCGGCCTGGCCAACGAATAGAACTTCTCGAACACCTGGTCCTTCGCATACTCCGGAATGCCAGCCCCATGGTCGCGCACCGTGATGCGCGCCTCGCGTGAGCCCACGTGCAAGGCCAACGCCACCTCCGCGTCCGGCGGTGAAAAATCGATGGCGTTGTCCAGCAGGTTGCTCACGGCACGACGCAGGAGAAAGGGATCGCCTTCCACGCGTGCGCCACTGTCAATGGCCACGTGCAAGCGGATCTGGCGCGCCGCTGCAGCGCCTTGTGCGCTCGCCGCCACCTCTTGCAGCAAGGGCGCGAGCGACACCGTTTCGCTTCGTTCCAGTGCGCGTTGGGTTTCCAGCGCGGTGAGCTCCATCATGCGATCGACGATCTCCTGGATGCGCTGCGTCTCGCGCGTGATGTTGCCCAGGAAGTGCTCGCGTTCCGCCGGGGGCATCTCGCTCTCCTGCAGAAGCTCTGCCGCACCCCGAATCGCCGAGAGCGGGCTCTTGATCTCGTGCGTGAAGGTCTGCACGTAGTCGGCGACATAGCTGCGGCCGGTCAGTGCATCGCGCATCTCGCCCATGCCACTGCGCAAGGTGTCGATGGCACGGCGCACCATGCGCGATGGGCTCAAGGTGCGCTGCATGCGCATCCAGCGCAGATAGTCCGAGATCAATCCAAAGGGCCGCACGAGCCACACCGACATGATGATCGCAAGCAGCAACAGGGCCAGCGCCGAGCCCACGCCAACCCACAGCGTGCGCGCGCGTGCGTCATCGACGAACTGGCCGAAACTCTGCACCGGCTTGCCCACGCTCACCACGCCGACGATTTCGTCACCCCAGCGAATCGGAGCGGCGGCGTACATCACCGATGTCAGCGGATCGCCTTGGATGTCGCGCGTGGTGCGTGCGCCATAAAGGCCCGCCAGCGCCTTGGTGACGTCGTTCCACTGCGAATAGTCGGCGCCTGTTTCGCGGCCCGTCGAATCGAAGATCACGCGGCCCTTTCGGTCGGTGACGTACACGCGCATCTCGACATGCGTCTTGTGCAGGTTGTAGATCTGCGCCGAAAACTGTCGCGCATATGCCGAACGAAACATCGGCTCCAGGCGCGAGACGTTGATGGCGCCGGCGATCACGTCCTGCTCGACCATGCTCGCCATCAGTTGGGACATTTCGACCAGCGACTCCTCCGCCGATTCGCGATAGCGCGGATCGATGTCCGCCACCACGCGATAAAGCAGCAGCGCAATGCCGGCGGTGTAGATCAGCAGGATGCCGATGAAGATGCGCGTTCGTCGCGACACCGCGCCTGCCGTCGGCCTGTCGCGCGTTTTCTTCATCGTCACGTGAGCCGTGTCGGAAGGTCTTCGTTCAGCGCGTAGCCGGTGCCGCGCAGGGTGCGGATCGGCTCCACTTGCGGCGCAATCTCGCGCAGCTTGGCGCGCAGCGTCTTGACGTGCGCATCCACGGTGCGGTCAAAGCTGTCGCTGGCATCGTCCCAGACCTGTTGGAGCAATTCGTCGCGCGTGAACACGCGGCCCGGTCGCTGGATCAACAGGCGCAGCAGGCCGTATTCATAGCGCGAGAGTTCGAGCAGGCGGCCGTAGTAGCGGATCTGCATGCGTTCCACGTCGAGCACGAAGGGCTTGGCGGGCGGTGCAGCGCTTTCGGGAGCGACGACACTTGCAGTCGTAGCCGTGCGTTCCGGCGCTCCGTGGGTCCGTCCGCTTCGCCGCAAGATCGTGCGCACGCGGGCGACGAGTTCGCGGGGCGAGAAGGGCTTGGCGATGTAGTCGTCCGCGCCCAGTTCGAGGCCGACGACGCGGTCGATCTCGTCGTTGCGCGCCGTCAGGAAAAGCATCGGCACTTCCGGCCCACCGCTCTCGCGGTTGATGGCCTGCAGTCGCTTGAACAGCTCGAAGCCGTTCATGTCGGGCAGCCCCACGTCCAGGATGGCGATGGCGGGCGGTTCGGCGGCAAACTGCGCCATCGCCTCTTGCGCGGTGGCGCACCACACCGGCGCGAAGCCGTCGCTCTTGAGCACGTATTGCAGGGTGTCCGCGATGCCGGATTCGTCTTCGGCGATCAGGACTCGGAGCTGGAAAGACATGGGGCCGATGGTAGCGGGCCACCGCCCACGCTCGCCGCCCGATTCAGGCCACGCTCTCGTGCGCGAAATAGAAGCCGTGGAAATGGTCGAGCGTGTGCTCGGGGTGGAACGGAATGCTCGTGGAGTTCTGCAGGCACTTCCAGCGGTCGACCACGCGGTAGCCAATCCCTTTCATCGCCTGCACGAACTGCGTGTCATTGAGGATGTGGTACGGCCACACGGCAATGCCGCTGTTTTGCAAGGTCACGAAGCTGGCGTTCGGCGTCAACGGCAGGCGGTTGATGAGGACGTGCTTCGGCGCGTTGGCCAAGCCGCCGAGCGTCTGGTGCAGCGGCGTGTCGATGTACTGGATGGTGCCGGCGGTGAAGAGGATGTCGGCGCCGTCGACTGCCTTTGAATCGGTCGTGAAGCTCAGTTGCGTCTCGCCGCGGTCACGGGCCACCTGGCGGCCGAACTCAGCGGTGTCTGGCAGTTCGCACACTTCCCAACGCAGGTTGGGCGGCAACTGAAGATAGGGCTTGAACGCCAGGAAGGTGACGCCGACGCTGCCGCCCAAATCCAGTACCCGGGTGAAATTCTGACCAACTGGCGACTGAAAAATGCGGGTTAACCAGAACAGCGGGGGGTAGTCATGCGGTAACAAAACCTGTTTATCTGTTAGCCACTTGTGTTGATCCATTTCGAAACGTGGCGCCTCGCCGTGCAACCGAACGAACTCGTTGGCGCTTTCAAAGGAGTCGAAAACGCCCCAATGGAGGTTGCGCCAGTCGCGCGCGCTGAAGAATCGCCGCTTTTGCAGGGCACTGCGGACCGGGCGGGGGATCAAGGGCCCCACCGTCCTCATGGCTGCGCTTTGCAATGACATTTGTTTCGTCCGTAAAGAGTACTCACATGACGTTACGAATCATCGGCTGGCGTGAATTAGTGCGCAAGTGGCCATTCGGATAGGCAAGGGATCAGTAGGGAGATGCGCGAGCGACGTTGATTCCGGCGAGGTCGTCCAGGATGGGGCATTCGGGACGCTCATCCCCCACGCAGCTGTCCAGCAGCACCTGGAGCGTTCTCTGCATGCCTTGCAATGCCGAGATCCGCTGCGTCAGTTCGGCCAGATGGCCTTCCGCGATGCGCTTGACGCCGGCGCTGGCGCGGCGCTTGTTGTGCCAAAGATCGACCAGCTCGCCAATCTGGTCCATCGAAAAACCCAGGTCACGGGCGCGTTTGATGAAGCGCAGCGTGTGGACGTCCGCCGCCGTGTACTGGCGGTAGCCGCCGTCGGTGCGTGCCACGGCGGGCAACAGGCCCAAGCCCTCGTAGTGGCGCACCATTCGGGCGGAAACCCCGGACTGTCGGGCTGCCTCGCTGATCGGAACGGGTAGCAGTTCGGGCGTATCAGCGCTCATCGTGCCTCATACCCCGCGTTCGCGACGGCGGCGATCAGGGCTTCGCGCGGTTGTTCACTCGAGGTTTCGAGGCGACCGGTTTCAAGATCGACGCGGACTTCGGCTTGCGGGTCAATGGCAAGGATGGCTTTCTGCACTGCGCTGACACAGTGTGCGCAACTCATCCCTTCAACCTGTAATTCCTGGCTCACCTTGCATGCTCCTTCTATTGGCTGGTTCGAGTCTTGACCCTGACATGGTGTAAAGGTCAAGAGAACACTTGACCTTAGCATCGTGTGTGCACTTAGGCTCTCAAGATGATTACTTCGGACGCTTCGCCGCAATTGCTGGATCTTTCTGTGGCGGGAATGACATGCGCGTCATGCGTGAAGCGCGTAGAGCGCGCGCTCAGGCAAGTGCCCGGCGTGCAGGACGCGACCGTCAATCTGGCGACGGAATCGGCGCGTGTCGTCGCGACCCCGGCGCCTGACATGGACGCGCGTTTGCGCAGGGCGGTGCGCTCGGCCGGCTATGAGCCGCGCGATGCTGCTTCGCAAGCGTCCATGCATGACGCATCGCCCTGGGCGGGCTTCGCCCCCGTGGCCGCGGGCCTGGTGTTGTGCGTGCCTTTGCTGGCGCCGATGCTGGGTGAACTCCTCGGCTTGCATTGGATGCTTGCACCATGGGTGCAACTGTTGCTGGCCGCACCGGTTCAGTTCTGGCTGGGGGCGCGCTTCTATCGCGCAGGCTGGCATGCCGCGAAGGCCGGCACCGGCAACATGGACCTGCTGGTGGCCTTGGGAACGAGCGCCGCGTTCGGGCTGTCGCTGTGGCTGTGGTGGCGGGCTCCCGCGGGTGTGACGCCACATTTGTACTTCGAGGCATCCGCCGTCGTCATCACGCTGGTGATGCTGGGCAAATGGCTGGAGGTGCGCGCCAAGCGGCAGGCGACGTCGGCGATTCGCGCGCTGCAGTCGTTGCGGCCTGAGCTTGCACACCTGATTGGCGCGACGGGCGAGTCGGACGTGCCGGTGGCGGAGCTGCTGCGCGGCGACCGGTTGTCCGTGCGGCCGGGTGAGCGCGTGCCGGCCGACGCCCGCGTCATCGAAGGCCAATCGAGCGTCGACGAGTCGATGCTCACCGGCGAGCCGCTGCCCGTTGCCAAGGCGCCGGGATCAGGCGTTACGGGTGGCTCGGTGAATGGCGAAGGCCGCTTGGTGGTCGAGGTGCGCGCTGTCGGTGCGGAGAGTGTGCTGGCCCGCATCATCCGGCTGGTGGAGGATGCGCAGGCGGCCAAGGCGCCCATCCAGCGCCTGGTCGATCAGGTGGCTGCAGTGTTCGTGCCGGTTGTGCTGTTGATTGCCGCGGTGACGCTGGCGGGCTGGCTGCTTTACGGCGCGGGCACCGAGGCGTCGTTGATCCACGCCGTCGCGGTGATGGTGATTGCTTGCCCCTGCGCCTTGGGCCTGGCGACGCCGGTGGCGGTGATGGCTGGCACCGGCGTGGCGGCGCGGCGCGGCATCCTTGTCAAGGACGCGCGTGCGCTCGAACTGGCGCATCGCGTCGATACCGTCGCATTCGACAAGACAGGTACGTTGACGCTGGGCAAGCCGACGCTCACCGCCCTGGTGCCTTTGGCGTCGGACGCAGGGGAGGCCGCCAGCGCCGACAGCTTGATGGCCATCGCGGCCAGCCTGCAAAGCGGCAGCGAGCATCCGCTGGCGCGCGCAGTGGTCGCGGCGGCGGCGCAGCGTGGCATCGCACCGATTGCGCCGCGTGATCTGCATGCATTGCCCGGACGCGGCGTGCGCGGCCGAGTGCAGGTGCCCGGCGATGCTCACCCGTCCTGGCAGGACTGGGCCATTGCCAGCCTGCGCTGGGCCGACGCGCTCGATGCCACCGTCGATGCAGTCCACTTGGCGTCTTTCCATGAGCGCGGCGAGACCGTGTCGGTCCTGCTGCAATTTGACGAGGCGGGCGCAGCGCACGCACGCGCATTGCTGGCCTTTGCGGACGAAGCCAAGCCGGGCGCCCGGCAAGCGGTGATGCGCCTGCGCGAGCGCGGGCTTCGCGTCGTGATGATCTCCGGCGACAACAGGCGCGCGGCGCAGGCGCTTGCGGCGCGGGTCGGAATTGCCGCGGAGGATGTCCGAGCCGAGGTCTTGCCCGGCGACAAGGCCTCTGCCGTGCAGTCGCTGCGCGATCGCGGCCATGTGGTGGCGATGGTGGGCGACGGCGCCAACGACGCACCGGCGCTGGCGGCGGCCGATGTCGGCATCGCGATGGCCAACGGCACCGACGTCGCCATGGAAGCCGCCGGCATCACGCTGATGCGAGGCGACTTGGCGCTGGTGGCCGATGCGCTGGACGTGTCCGGGCGCACCGTGGCGAAGATCCGCCAGAACCTCTTCTGGGCCTTCGCCTACAACGTGGCCGGCATTCCACTGGCCGCGTTGGGCTTGCTCAGCCCGGTGGTGGCCGGTGCGGCGATGGCCATGTCCAGCTTGAGCGTGATGACCAACGCCTTGCTGCTCAGGCGCTGGCGGCCGGCGGCACGCAGCAAGTCGTAGCCGCGCCGCCGTGCGATCGCGCGGAACTCAGCCCGGCTTCTTCGTCGTCGACTTCAGCAGGTTCAGCGCTGCGTCCGAGAAGATCTTGTGGCCGCGTGGCGTCGGATGGAACGCGTCAGACCACAGGTACGTCTGTGCGGCGTCCGGCGCGACGAGCGTGGCGCTGGTGCAGAAGGCGGCGCTGCTGGGCACGCAGGCCGGGGCCGTGACGTTGACCAGGCCGAACTTGCCGGGGTTCGCCACCGCGTCCGCCATCTCCGGTGCGATGTCCAGGTAGGTGACGCCTGACAGGCCGGCGATGCCCGCCTTGAGGATCCGGTTGAAGGTCGTCGTCCACGCGGTGATCTGCGAGGCGGGCACGGGCGTGTAGCAACCGGTCGCCTGGTACGCGCTGCTCAGGTAGTAGGCGCCAAAGGGATTGCCACTCCAGTCCGACGCCGCCGCCACCAGCACCACGGGTGCGCCGTTGTCGTGAATCTTCCTGATGTTGGCGACCTGCGCGTTGGCAGCTGCTTCGATCTGCGACGTCGCGATGGCAAGGGTCGTCGCATTCGTGCCGCCGTAGCCGGTGCCCGGGCCGTTGTCTTCCGTGCCCCAGCACACCGCGCTGAACTGCGCGTAGGTGTCGTTGCCGCCGCCGTCCACGATGACGAGTTCGTTCGACGGGAACTTGCTGTGCGCGGCCAGGTAGCGGTTGACCTGTTGCGAGACCGGTGCCACGAGCTGGTTGTTGCCGATGCCGCTTTCGCTGGGCAGCGCATCGACGCGCGCGCCGCCTTCGGCATAGCCGTTGCCGCCGATGACTGTGGCCGTGCCCACGCCTGCCGACGCGTTGCCGCTGGCTGTGGCGTCGAGCGTGAGCGAGCGGTTGGGGCTCACCGTGAGTCCGTAGAAATCAGCGATGTTCTCGACCCAGACTTTGCCGGGGTTGACGGTGAACTTGCCGGGGTTCGCCGGATCGCCGGTGGCGGCCTTGTAGGTGCCCACGTCGCTCAGGCTGTCGCCGAATACGGTGACGGATTGGATGGCCGTGCGTGTGTCGGGCGGGGTGGTGTCTTGCGTGTTGTTGCTGCCGCTACCGCCGCCGCAGGCCACGAGGCCGCTGGTCAACACAACGCTCATCGCCGCAGCGGCCAGGGTTTTGCTGCCGGTCGTTCTTTTCATCGCTCAAGTCTCCGTTTGTGGTTGTCAGAATCAGTGCCCGGAGGTTTGGGCACTGGCAGTGATTCTTGCCAGCGAAACGTGATGCGATGGGTCGCCAGAACGACAAGCGTGCGGTGGCGTTGCGCGATGACGCACACGCGCAACATTCGTTGCAAGTGCCAACAAAAAAGGGCGCACTCGCGATGAGTGCGCTCCTTCGGAGCTGACGGCGCGAGGGCCGTCAAGCCGCCTTGATTTCCGTGCTCAGGCGAGCGCCGGATAGTCGATGTAGCCCTCGGCGCCGCCGCCGTACATCGTCGCCTTGTCCAGTTCGTTCAGCGGCGCGTTTTCGCGCAGGCGGCGAACCAGGTCGGGGTTGGAGATGAAGGGCTTGCCGAAGGCCACGAGGTCGTCGCCTTCCTTTACGGCCGTTTCGGCCAGCGGCTTGTCGTAGCCGTTGTTCACCATCCAGGCGCCCTTGCCGCCGGCGGCGCGGTAGGCGGCCTTCAGCGCTTCGTAGTCGAACGGGCGGTCTTCGATTTCCCGCGGACCACCGGTCGCGCCTTCGATGATGTGGATGTAGGCCAGGCCGAGCGGGGCGAGTTGCTTCACCACGTAGTCGAACAGCGGTTGCGGGTTGTCGTCGCGCACGTCGTTGGCGGGCGTGACGGGCGACAGGCGAATGCCGACCTTGCCGCCGCCCACCGCGTCGACGATGGCGCGGGACACTTCGAGCAGCAGACGGGCGCGGTTCTCGATGCTGCCGCCGTAGTCGTCGGTGCGCTGGTTGCTGCCGGTCTTGAGAAACTGGTCGAGCAGGTAGCCGTTGGCGCCGTGGATCTCGACGCCGTCGAAGCCGGCCGTCTCGACCGCGTTGCGCGCGGCTGCCGCGTAGGTGTGGACGATGCCGGGCAGTTCCTCGGCCTTGAGCGCGCGCGGCTCGGAGGTGGCGACGAAGGTGGGCACGTTGTCCTTGATGAGCACGGTCTTGGTCTTGGCCGTGATTGCGGAGGGCGCGACGGGCTTGCCGCCATCGGGCTGCAGTTCGGTGTGCGAGACGCGGCCCACGTGCCACAGCTGCACGACGATCTTGCCGCCCTTGGCATGCACGGCGTCGGTGACACGTTTCCAGGCATCGAGTTGCTCGCTGCCATAGAGGCCGGGAACGTCGGCATAGCCCTGCGCCTGGTGGCTGATGGCGGTGGCTTCGGTGATGAGCAAGCCGGCGCTGGCGCGCTGCTCGTAATAGGTGGCCGTGATGTCGCGCGGCACCGCGTTGGGCGAGCGGTTGCGCGTGAGCGGTGCCATGACGATGCGGTTGGCGAGATGCAGGTCGCCGGCCTGGACGGGGTCGAAAAGCGTGGTCATTGTTTTGGGTTCCCGGGTTGCGAAGAAAACGCGCCCAGCGTACGGCGCCGGCGGCAACCGTGCTGCGGTGGGGTTGTGGCTTTGGTGCTAGGAAGAAACGGATGCGAATGTGCAAGCCCGCCATGCGATGCCGCAGAATGCTTTCGCACGCCCGATGACTCCATCCACTCCACCATTTCCATGCAGCCCGCGATGACGACTGAGCGCGCGTTGTGGGTGGCACTTGCGCTGTCGATGGGCGCGGCCGTGTCGCTCGGGCTGGCGCGCTTTTCCTACGGCTTGCTGTTGCCGCCAATGCGGGCGGACCTCGACTGGAGCTACGCGCTGGCGGGCGGCATGAACACCGCCAATGCGGTCGGCTATCTGCTCGGCGCACTGATGACGCCGGCGCTGATGCGGCGCCATGGCGCGACCCGGTTGCTGGTCGTCGGCGCCGTGCTCACGAGTGTGTTCATGGCCGGCAGCGGATTCGTGACGGCCGCCCCCGCGTTGTTGCTGCAGCGCTTGCTGGCGGGGCTTGCAAGCGCCTGGGTGTTCGTGGCCGGCGGCCTGCTCGCGGCGCGGCTGGGCGCGACGCAGCCTTCGCGCAGCAGCTTCCTGCTGGGGCTCTACTACGGCGGCACGGGCTTTGGCATCCTGCTGTCGGCGTTGATGGTGCCGGCCGTGTTGCAGGCCGCCGCTGGCGTGATCCATGGATGGGCTTGGGCCTGGTGGGCGTTGGCCTTGGCCAGTGCCGTGGGCACCGCCTTGCTGGCGTGGGCGGCGCGCGTGATGGCGGGGCAGGGCGCGGTCACCGCCGCGGCAACGGACAAAGACACGCCGCAGCCGCCGCCCGTGCCCTTGCATCGCTTCGGTTGGGCGCTGGCTGGCTACACGCTCTTCGGCGCGGGCTACATCGGGTACATGACGTTCATCATTGCGCTGCTGCGCGAGCAGGGCGCGAGCGCGGGCTTCATCACGCTGTTTTATTCGCTGCTCGGCGTGGCCTGCGTGGCGTCGTCGCGCCTGTGGGCCGGCTTGCTCGACAGCTTCCGGGGCGGCCAGCCGCAAGCGATATTGAACATGATGCTGGGCGTCGCGACCTTGCTGCCGGTGCTCAACCCGTCCTTGCCGGTGGCGCTGGCGTCCGGCGTGATGTTCGGTGCGGTGTTCCTGTCGGTGGTGGCGTCGACCACGGCGCTCGTGCGTCACAACCTGCCGCAAGCGCATTGGGCGCACGGCATCAGTGCCTTCACGATCGCCTTCGCGCTGGGGCAGATCGTGGGGCCGACGGTCACCGGATGGATCTCCGACGGCGCCGGCGGGCTGGCACGTGGCCTGATCGTCTCGGCCGGCACCCTGTGGCTCGCCGCCGCGCTGGCCTCACGCCAGCGCGCGCTTCACCATTGATAAGGCACCGCGCGGCCCGGACGCCTATTTCAGCAGGCCTTCCGCCTTCATCGCTTCCTGCACTGCTGGGCGTGCGCCCACGCGGGCGTGCCATGCCGAGAGGTTCGGGAAGCCGCTGATGTCGATGCCGGTCGGCTTGGTCCAGTTGGTGACGGTGAACAGGTAGCCGTCGGCCACGCTGAAGTGGTCACCCATGAGGTACTGCTTGCCGGCGAGCTGGCCGTCGAGCCACGTGTAGCGGCTCTTGAGCTTGTCCTTCGAGATGACCTTGTATTCCTCGGGCGTGGCCGGGTTGAACAGCGGGCTGAAGGTCTTGTGGATTTCGGTGCCGATGAACGTCAGCCATTCCTGCAGGCGGTAGCGGCCCATCGTGCCCGCGGCTGGCGCGAGGTTCTTGCTCGGCACCTGGTCGGCGATGTACTGCACGATGGCAGGGCCTTCGCGCAGTCGCGTGCCGTCGTCGAGTTCGAGCATCGGAACATAGCCCAGCGGATTGATGCCGTAGTAGTCGGTGCCGTCTTGCAGCTTGTGGCTCTTGGTGCTGGCCAGCACGGGTTCGAAGGCAAGGCCGGCTTCGTGCAAGGCGATGTGCGGCGAAAGCGAACAGGCACCGGGTGAGTAGTAGAGCTTCATGCAATTTCTCCAGGGTTGGCATGGATGGGCGAACGGGCACACATCCTAGCGCCTGCGCCGCGCGAGCTTGTCCTACGGGCCATTGCGCGGCGAGCCGATGGGATGGGGTGCCCATGCTCCATACGCTGGCTCCACTCGCGGTTTTGACGCCGCATTCAGGAGGTCTCTCATGTTGAAGTACGCAATCATCTTCGCGATCATTTCGCTGGTGGCAGGTGCGCTCGGTTTTGGTGGTTTGGCTGCGGGCGCGGCCGGCATTGCAAAGGTTTTGTTCGGTCTGTTCCTGGTCCTGGCCGTCGTGTTTCTCGTGCTCGCGGCCTTGGGGGTCGGCGCTGTCAAGAAAGCGCTGGACTGACATGCCTCCGCTATCGCTTGTTCAAGGGCCGCGCAGGCGTTCGGTTTCTGACCTGTCGCCTGCGCAGCGCGTCGTACGCGTGCTGCAGGTGACGCAGATGAACTGGAAGGTGATGCAAGACCGCAAGCGTCGCCGCGACACGCGCTCGTCTTCCTCATCTTCGTCCATGCAGAACGTGCTCGAGCACGCAACCTGAGTCCCCATGCACACATCTCACATCGAAGCGGTTCTGTCTTATGAAGTCAAGTCGCCGGCGCATTTCCTGTTGAACGTCGAGACCGCGCGCTGGGACGGGCAGACGCCCCTGCAGGAGCAACTGCGCATCGAGCCGCCTGTGGAGGTGCGCACTTTTTGCGACGAGAACAACGGCAACCGCTTCGTGCGCTTCGACGCGGCGCCGGGGCCGTTGATGGTTCACTACAAGGCGACGGTGCGGCGCGCTGCCGTGCATCGCCCGGCCTTGCTCGACGAGGTGCCGGTGAACCAGTTGCCCAACGACGTGCTGCACTACATGATGCCCACGCGCTATTGCGAGTCGGACGTCATGGCACGCGCGGCGCAACAGTTGTTCGGCGACCTGCCGCAAGGCATCGGCCGCGTGCAGGCGATCTGCGACTGGATCCACGAAACCATCGCCTATGAGCCGGGCAGCAGTGACTCGACGACCACAGCGCGCGAAGTGTTCGTGCAGCGTGCGGGCGTGTGTCGCGACTTCGCCCACCTGGGCGTCACCTTGTGCCGCGCGCTGAACATTCCGGCGCGGCTGGTCGTGGGCTATGTCTGGTTCAGCGAACCGCCGCAGGATTTCCATGCCGTGTTCGAGGCGTGGCTGGGCGGGCAGTGGGTGCTGTTCGACCCGACACAGCTCGCGCCGGTGGATCGGCTCGTTCGCGTCGGCACGGGGCGTGACGCCAAGGACGTGGCCTTCAGCACCATGTTCGGCGCAGTGCTCATGCGCGAAAAGACCATTGCCGTGCGGGAAGAGCAGAACGCGCTGGTTACGCCGCCACCGATGCCTGCGGCGACGGGAGAACTGGTGGGCATCGAGAAGCCGGTGCCGGTCGCGACGGCTTGAGTCGTTGATGCTATAAAAAAGATAGCGCGCGATTAAGCTTTGGCCGAGGCTGCCGCCTAGCCAGGCGATAGGCCCATTTGGGCGGACAGGTGCGTCAAAACCCGCGGACGATTAAAATCGTGGGTTCCCCCCGTCCCGCAGCGCAAGCGAATTTGCGCCCTCCCAAATGCTGTATCCCGAAGAATTCGATGTCATCGTCGTTGGCGGTGGCCATGCCGGCACTGAAGCCGCGTTGGCCGCTGCCCGCATGGGCGTTCGCACGCTCCTGCTTTCCCACAACATCGAGACCCTCGGTCAGATGAGTTGCAACCCGTCGATCGGCGGGATCGGCAAGGGGCACTTGGTGAAGGAGGTCGATGCACTCGGCGGTGCGATGGCCATTGCGACGGACGAGGCGGGCATTCAGTTTCGGGTGCTCAATTCCAGCAAGGGCCCGGCCGTGCGAGCGACGCGTGCGCAGGCCGACCGCATCTTGTACAAGGCCGCGATTCGCCGGCGTCTTGAGAACCAACCCAATCTCTGGCTGTTCCAGCAAGCGGTGGACGACCTGATGGTGGAGGGCGACCGGGTGGTCGGCGCGGTGACGCAGGTGGGCATCGCCTTCCGCGCGCGTACGGTGGTGCTGACGGCCGGCACTTTCCTGGATGGCCGCATTCACGTCGGGCTGGACAACTACCAGGCCGGCCGCGCCGGGGATCCGCCCGCGGTCAGCCTGTCGGCGCGCCTGAAGGAGCTGAAGCTGCCGCAGGGCCGCCTGAAGACCGGCACGCCGCCGCGCCTGGACGGCCGCACCATCGATTTCTCGAAGTGCACGGAGCAGCCGGGGGACGGCATGCCGGGTGGGGCGACGGCGTCGATGCCGGTGTTCAGCTTCATGGGCCGCGCGGACATGCACCCGCAGCAGATGCCCTGCTGGATTACGCACACCAACGCGCAGACGCACGACATCATCCGCTCCGGCTTCGACCGCAGCCCGATGTTCACCGGCAAGATCGACGGCGTGGGCCCTCGCTACTGCCCGAGCGTCGAAGACAAGATCAACCGCTTTGCGGACAAGGACAGTCACCAGATCTTCCTGGAGCCCGAGGGCCTGACGACCAACGAGTACTACCCGAACGGGATCTCGACCAGCTTGCCCTTTGACATCCAGTACAAGCTGGTGCGATCGATGGCCGGCTTGGAGAACGCGCACATCCTGCGGCCGGGGTATGCCATCGAATACGACTACTTTGATCCCCGGGCGCTGCACAGCAGCTTCGAAACGCGCGCTATCAACGGTTTGTTCTTTGCCGGGCAGATCAACGGAACGACGGGTTATGAAGAGGCGGCGGCACAAGGCCTGTTCGCCGGCATCAATGCTGCGCTGCAATGTCGTGGCGAATCGCCGTGGCTGCCGCGTCGGGACGAAGCCTATCTGGGTGTGTTGGTGGACGACCTGATCACCAAGGGTGTGACCGAGCCTTACCGCATGTTCACCAGCCGCGCGGAGTTTCGACTGCAGCTGCGAGAAGACAACGCCGACATGCGGCTGACGGAAGCCGGTCGCAAGATGGGCTTGGTCGACGATGCGCGCTGGGACGCCTTCTCGCGCAAGCGCGACGCTGTTTCACGTGAAACACAGCGCCTCAAATCCATCTGGGTAAATCCACGCAACCTGCCGGCAAGCGAGTCGGAGCGAGTATTGGGCAAAGCGATTGAACGCGAATACAACCTCGCTGATTTGCTGCGCCGTCCGGACGTGAGCTATGCCGCCCTGATGTCGCTGGACGGCGGAAAGTACGTTGCCGGGGAAGGCGCGGCGCTCGGCGAGGTCGAGATTGAGCAGCTCGAAATAGCCGCCAAGTACTCGGGCTACATCCATCGCCAGCAAGACGAAGTCGAACGTTCCGCGCATTTCGAGAATCTCAAGTTGCCTGCCGAACTGGACTATTCCCAAGTTGCGGCGCTCAGCTTCGAGGTTCGCCAAAAGCTGACGAAGCATCGCCCGGAAACCTTGGGTCAGGCTTCGCGCATTTCCGGTGTGACGCCCGCTGCCATTTCGCTCCTGCTGATTCATCTGCGCAAAGGCGGATATCGGGCATTTGCGCCGGCTGCCACGACAACCGAAGCCACGGCCGAATGAGCGCCGCGCGCGAAGCCGCACTCCTACAGGGGGCAGAGGCGCTCGGGCTGGCGCTGACCGATGACCAATGCGCCAAGCTGCTGGCCTATGGCGAGCTCATTCTGAAGTGGAACAAGGTCTACAACCTGACCGCGTTGCGCGATCCAGAACTCGTTCTTTCCCACCATCTGCTGGACAGCCTGTCGATCATCGCGCCGTTGCAGCGCGAGCGGCCCGCTGCCATCAGGCTGCTGGATGTGGGGTCCGGGGCAGGACTCCCGGGGGCTGTCATCGCGATCATGCGGCCGGACATCGCGGTGAGTTGCGTGGATGCCGTGGCAAAGAAGGCCGCCTTCATTCGTCAAGTGGCCGCCGAACTGGGCCTCACCAACCTCAATGGCATGCACTCGCGGGTCGAAGCGATCGGCGGAACCTATGACGTGATCAGTTCGCGCGCCTTCGCGTCGCTTCAGGATTTCTTCAATCTGTCGTCGCATCTCATGCTGGCCGACGGCGTCTGGATGGCCATGAAGGGCAAGCAACCCGCGGACGAGTTGGCGCAATTGCCCACTGGCGTGGAAGTGTTTCACGTGGAACAACTGACCGTTCCAGGCCTCGACGCCGAGCGATGCGTCGTTTGGGCGCGAAAAACCGGCGCTTGATTCGCCATTGAGGGCAAGCAGCACCTCCTGCGCAGAGGTGCCTCGCTTAGACTCGAATCTCTCCCCAATTCATCGGATTTCACATGTTCGGCATTGCTGACTACGGCGCATTCGTCGCCGCCATCGTCCTGTTTCTCGCGATTCCGGGTCCCGGCAACCTGGCGTTGATCACCTCGACCAGCAAAGGTGGAATCTGGGGCGGATTGGCCGCAACCCTTGGACTGATCCTTGGCGACCAGTTCCTGATGTGGGCTGCCGTGGCTGGCGTAGCCGCGGTCTTGGCGACCTATCCCGCGGCCTTTCACGCGGTGCAGTGGCTAGGCGCCGTTTACCTCGCGTGGCTGGGCTTCAAGATGCTGCGCGCCAAGCCGGGCGCCGCGCCCATCCTGAACATTCGACCGGGCCAATATGTGCGCCAGTCCTTCCTGATCACCTTGCTCAACCCCAAGGCGATTGTGTTTTACATGGCCTTTTTCCCGCTCTTCATCGACCCCGCCCAGCATCAAGGCCTGAAAACATTCGCGGTCATGGCCTTGACTGTCGCGGCTTTGACCTTCGCCTATGCCCTCACGATGGTCCTGCTCACGCACTTTCTGGCCGAGCGCATCCGCGCCAATCCGAGGATTTCCGCCACGCTGGAAAAGCTGGCCGGCGTCTTCCTGATCGGCTTCGGCGTCAAGCTGGCCATTTCGAACTGAGCAGCGCATGGCCCGAATCTTCTGTATTGCCAATCAAAAGGGCGGTGTCGGCAAGACGACGACCACCGTCAACCTGGCTGCCGGCTTGGCCAAGCTGGGCCAGCGCGTCCTGATGATCGACCTCGATCCGCAGGGCAACGCGACCATGGGTTCCGGTGTCGACAAGCGCCAACTCGAGCTGACGGTGTACGACGTGCTGCTCGAATCCGCTTCGGTGGCCGAAGCGCGCATCCGCGCTGACAAGCTCGAGGACGGCGGTTGCGGCTACGACGTGCTGGGTGCCAACCGCGAACTGGCCGGCGCCGAGGTGGAAATGGTCGCGCTCGACCGCCGCGAGAAGCGCCTGCGCACCGCGCTCGCCACTGTCGGCGCCGAGTACGACTTCGTCCTCATCGACTGCCCGCCGAGCCTGAGCCTGCTCACCCTCAATGGACTGTGCGCCGCGCACGGCGTCATCGTGCCGATGCAGTGCGAGTACTTCGCGCTCGAAGGCCTGACGGACCTGGTGAACACCATCAAGCAGGTGCACGCCAACCTCAACAAGAACCTGCAGATCATCGGCCTGCTGCGCGTCATGTTCGACCCGCGCATCACGCTGCAACAGCAGGTGAGCGACCAGCTCAAGGCGCATTTCGGCGACAAGGTGTTCGACACGGTCATCCCGCGCAACGTGCGCCTGGCGGAGGCGCCGAGCTACGGTTTGCCCGGCGTGGTGTTCGACCAGGCCGCCAAGGGCAGCCAGGCCTACGTGACCTTCGCGCAGGAAATGGTCCAGAAGATGCCGCCGGCCAGCGCCACCGGCGCGGTAGCGCCCGAGCCCCCGTCGGCGCCGCCGGTCGCCAACCCTGCAGACCCTGTGCCCACGCACAGCGACACCCAGGCCTTTGTCGAAGAACCCCAAAAATGAGCCGGCAGGCGCGCCGTCATTGCATGCCGCGCTATTGTTTTCATAGCACATGAGCGACACCCAAGTCCTGCTGCTTCCAGGCTGGCAAAACAGCGATCCCGCGCATTGGCAAAGCCGCTGGGAGGCGATCTACGGCGACCATCGCGTCGAGCAGAACGACTGGATGCGCCCACTTCGCGGCGACTGGTCCACCCAGCTGGAAGAAGCGGTGCTCGCCGCCACGCAGCCGGTCGTTCTCGCGGCGCACAGCCTGGGTTGCATCCTCGTGGCCAACTGGGCCGCCCATTCACGCAACACGCACAAAGTCCGCGCGGCACTGCTGGTCGCACCGGGCGATGTGGAGCGCGAAGACCTTCGCGAACTCATTCCCGGCTGGGCGCCCATCGTGCGCAAGCCACTGCCATTCCCGTCCTTGCTCATCGCCGCGGACAACGATCCCTATTGCGAGGCCGCCCGCTCGCGCCAGATGGCGGCCGACTGGGGCGCCGCCTTCATGGACGCCGGCGCACGCGGCCACCTCAACAGCGAATCCGGCTTGGGCGATTGGCCGCAAGGGCGCGCATTGCTGAACGAACTCCAGAAGAAAGACTGAAAACAAGATGGTCACGAAGAAACCCAAGGGCCTTGGCCGCGGACTCGAAGCGTTGTTGGGCCCGGCAGCCATCGCAGGTGCTGAAGCGCCGGAGGAGGGCGCACCCACCCCGGAGCCGACGACCCTTGAGCTGGACCGCATGGTCGCCGGCGTCTACCAGCCGCGCACGCGAATGGACGAAGGCGCCCTGTATGAACTGGCCGAGAGCATCAAGGCCCAGGGCATCATGCAGCCGATCCTCGTGCGCCGGCTCGATGCCGAATCGGCGCGGGCGAAGAACGCGGAGTTCGAAATCATCGCGGGCGAGCGTCGCTTTCGGGCAGCCAGACTGGCGGGCCTCGCCAGCGTTCCCGTGCTCGTGCGCGACGTGCCGAACGAGTCGGCCGCAGCGATGTCGCTCATCGAGAACATCCAGCGCGAAGACCTCAACCCGCTGGAAGAAGCGCAAGGCTTGCAGCGACTGGTGAGCGAGTTTGGACTGACGCACGAGTTGGCAGCGCAGGCCGTGGGCCGCTCGCGCAGCGCGGCCAGCAACCTGCTGCGCCTGCTCAACCTGGCGGAGCCGGCGCAAGCCATGCTCATGGCGGGCGACATCGACATGGGGCATGCGCGTGCGCTGCTGTCGCTGGACAAGGCCACGCAGATCACGGCCGCCAACCAGATCGCCGCCAGGAAGCTATCGGTGCGCGAAGCCGAAGCGCTGGTCAAGAAGCTTTCCGCCGAGTTCAGCCTCAAGGCGTCGCCGCGCGCTGCGCGCAATGCGGGTGAGAAGTCGCGCGACCTGCTGCGCGTGGAGGAGGAACTTGCCGACCTCCTCACGGCGGAAGTCGAAGTGCGCGTGAAGAAGAAAACCAAGCGAAACGGCCGCATCGAAGAAAGCGGAGAACTGGCCATTCACTTCGGCTCGATCGAGGCACTCAACGGAGTGATTGATCGCATCCGTCGAACGGCATAGCTCGGAGCGCGCGCTCACCCCTTGCTTTCCGCAGATTGCTTCTGCGGACAGTCAGCGTCTAATGTGAACCGTTGGTTGAATAACGCAAAAGTTCACATACGAGCGAGGGGTACCCATCATGTCTTTCCCTGTTGCGGCCAAGCTGCCGATCGTCGCTGCCATCGCGACGGCTGCATCCTTCCTTCTCGCCGGCTGCGAGACCACGGACATGCAGATGGGCAGCGCCGGCGCCAAGACCATGGCCACCGGCAGCGCCGCAGGCAGCGCGACGGACAACGCGAGCACCCAGCTCGAACATTGTGCGCAGACCCTGGGCACCGTGTCGCTCGTCGAGAACCAGAATGCCGGCTGGTACACCATCCTTCGCAACGAATACCGCTTGCCGCCCACTTCGACCCTGTTGCGCCTGTTGATCCAGCAGTCCAACTGCTTCGTCGTGGTCGAGCGTGGCGCCGCGGGCATGAACGCCATGGCGCGCGAGCGAGCGTTGAGCCAGTCGGGTGAAATGCGCGCCGGGAGCAATTTCCAGCCAGGCCAGATGGTGGCCTCCGACTACGGCATGTCGCCCGAGGTCATCTTCAACAACAGCAATGCCGGTGGCGTGGGTGGCGCGCTGGGCGGTTTGGTCGGCGGACGCTACAGCGGCGTTCTGGCGTCCGTTGGCGGCAGCATGCAGACAAAAGAGGCCAGCACGATGCTGACGCTCATCGACAACCGTTCTGGCGTCCAGGTCGCGGCATCGGAGGGCAGCGCCTCCAAGGTGGACTTTGGCGCCTTCGGGTCGGTGTTTGGCGGCAGTGCGGCTGGCGGGGCCGGCGGCTACACGAACACGGCCCAAGGCAAGGTGATCGCCGCCGCCTTCATGGACTCGTACAACCAGATGGTCCGCTCGCTGCGCAACTACAAGGCGCAGACGGTGCAAGGCCAAGGCTTGGGCGGCGGCGGCAAGCTCGGCGTGGACGGCGGCTCGGCGCCCACGCAAACCTCGGCACCCGGCGCAGCCAAGCGCAGCAACACCACCAAATAACTCGCACCGCGCTCAGGAAAGCAAGAAGCCCGGGGCTCTATTCAGAGCACCGGGCTTCTTGTCGTTGGGGATTGCCTGACGCTTACAAGCTGAAGATCTTGCCGGGATTCATGATGTTCTTCGGATCCAGCGCCCGCTTGATCGTCCGCATCATCTCCACTGCACCCACGCCCGCCTCGGTCAAGAGGAAGTCCATCTTGTGCAGCCCCACGCCATGCTCGCCGGTGCAGGTGCCTTCCAGCGCCAACGCCCTGGAGACCAGCGCATGGTTCAGCTTTTCGGCCGTCACGCGTTCTTCCGGCGCGTTCGGATCCAGCAGATAGCCGAAGTGGAAATTGCCGTCGCCCACGTGGCCCACGAGGAAGTAGGGGATGCCGCTCGCATCCGCTTCCGCGACCGATTCCAGGAGGCAATCGGCCAGCCGTGAAATCGGCACGCAAGTGTCCGTCGAGATCACGCGGCAGCCGGGGCGCGATTGCACTGCGGCGAAATAGGAGTTGTGCCGCGCCGTCCAGAGCCGCGTGCGTTCTTCCGGCGTGCTTGCCCATTCGAAGGCATTGCCGCCATGCCCGCTGGCCAGTTCTTGCACTGTCTCGGCCTGCTCCTTCACGCCGGCGGGCGAGCCGTGGAACTCCATCAGCAGCATGGGTTCTTCGCGCAGGCCCAGCTTGGCGTAGGCGTTCACCATGCGCACGGTGTTCTCGTCGATGAGTTCGACGCGCGCAATCGGCACGCCCAACTGGATGATCTCGATGGTCGTGCGCACGGCCGCCTCGATGCTCGGAAACGAGCAGATGGCCGCGGACACCGCTTCCGGCAGCGGATAGATGCGCAGCGTGACCTCGGTGACGACGCCCAGCGTGCCTTCGCTGCCCACGAACAGGCGCGTCAGGTCATAGCCGGCCGATGACTTCTTGGCGCGCGTGCCCGTGCGGATGACTTCGCCGGCGGCCGTGACCACTTCCAGCGCCAGTGTGTTTTCGCGCATCGTGCCGTAGCGCACCGCGTTCGTGCCGCTGGCGCGCGTCGCCACCATGCCGCCAAGCGACGCGTCCGCACCGGGGTCGATGGGAAAGAACAGGCCGGTGCTCTTGATCTCCTCGTTGAGCTGCTTGCGCGTCACGCCCGGCTGCACCGTCACGGTGAGGTCGTCCGCGTTGACCGACAGCACCTTGTTCATGCGCATCAGGTCGATGCTGATGCCGCCCTGCACCGCGAGCAGATGGCCTTCGAGCGAGGAGCCGACGGCAAAGGGGATGACCGGCACGCTGTGGTCACTGGCCAGCTTGACCGCATCGGCGACGTCTTGCGTGCTTTCCGCAAAGACCACCGCCGCGGGCGGCGGCACGTCGAAGGAAGACTCGTCACGCCCGTGCTGCGTGCGCACGGCCATGGCGGTGCTGCAGCGGTCGCCGAAGCGGGCCTTGAGCGCGTCGATCAGCGCCTGCGGCACCTCGCGTTGATGAAACTCCGGCACCAGGTGGGCGGCAGCAGTGGGGGCGTTCATGAGGCGGTCTCCTGAGGCGCCGGTCAGCCCGGCGCAATCGTTCATTCTACGAACGCATGACTGCGCGTGTTGCCCCGTGAAACCCTTTTGCCATCTTCGGGCTTGCCTCCAAAAATAGATCGGCGTTAGAATAGTTTAGAACTCAATCATTTATTGCTAACCTTCCGTGGCGACCAGCGAATGTCGCACCCCCGCGGATGCACCTCTGGAGACTTGATGAACATCGTTTGCATCGGCGGCGGCCCTGCCGGCCTCTACTTTGCACTGCTCATGAAGCAGCAGAATCCGTCGCACCAGATCACGGTGGTGGAGCGCAACAAGCCCTACGACACCTTCGGCTGGGGCGTGGTGTTTTCCGACCAGACGCTCGGCAACCTGCAGAAGGCCGACCCCGTCAGCGCGTCGCAGATCCTGGACGCCTTCAGCCACTGGGACGACATCGAGGTGAACATCCGCGGCAACAAGATGACTTCGGGCGGCCACGGCTTTTGCGGCATCGGCCGCAAGCGGCTGCTCAACATCCTGCAACAGCGTTGCGAGGACGTGGGCGTCAAGCTGGTGTTCGAAACCGACGTGCAGGACGACACCACCTACGCCGACGCGGACCTGATCATCGCGAGCGACGGCCTGAACAGCCGCATCCGCACCAAGTACGCCGCCACCTACCAGCCCGACATCGACCTGCGCGACTGCCGTTTCGTCTGGCTCGGCACCAACAAGCTTTTCGAAGCCTTCACTTTCGCCTTCGAAGAGACGGAGCACGGCTGGTTCCAGGCGCATGCCTACCGCTTCGACGACAACACCTCGACCTTCATCGTCGAGACGCCGCAAGCCGTGTGGGAAAAGGCGGGCCTGGACAAGATGGAAAAGGAAGAGGCCATCGCCTTCTGCGAGAAGCTCTTCGCGCGCTACCTGGACGGCCACAAGCTCATCTCCAATGCCTCGCACCTGCGTGGGTCTGCGCAGTGGATCCGCTTCCCGCGCGTCGTGTGCAAGCACTGGGTGCACCACAACGGCCGCGCGCCGGTCGTGCTCATGGGTGACGCGGCGCACACGGCGCACTTCTCGATCGGCTCGGGCACCAAGCTCGCGCTGGAAGACGCCATCGAACTCGCGCGCTGCATCGAGCGCACGCCCGACGACATCGCCGAAGCGCTGCGCCACTACGAAGAAGTGCGCAGTGTCGAAGTGCTGCGCATCCAGAACGCGGCGCGCAATTCGACCGAATGGTTCGAGCACGTCGACCGCTACGTGAACCTGCCGCCCGAGCAATTCGCCTACTCGCTGCTCACGCGCAGCCAGCGCATCAGCCACGAGAACCTGCGGCTCCGCGACAAGGGCTATGTCGAGAACTTCGAAGACTGGATGGCGGAGCGCGCCGGCATCGAACGCCGCGTCGCGCGGCAAGCCGTGCCGCCCATGTTCACGCCCTTCAAGGTGCGCGACGTCACACTCAAGAATCGCGTGGTGGTCTCGCCGATGGCGCAGTACTCCTGCGAGGACGGCATGCCCGCCGACTACCACCTGGTGCACCTCGGCGCACGCGCCATGGGCGGCGCCGGCCTCGTCATGGTCGAGATGACCTGCACCTCGCCCGACGCGCGCATTACCCCCGGCTGCCCCGGCTTGTGGAACGTGGAACAGCGCGACGGCTGGAAGCGCATCGTCGGCTTCGTGCACGAGCAGACCGACGCAAAGATCGGCATCCAGCTCGGCCACGCCGGCGCCAAGGGTTCCACGCGCGTGGCGTGGGAGGGCATCGACCAGCCGCTGGAACTGGACAACTGGCCGCTCATCTCCGCCTCGCCGCAGCAGTACCTGGACGGCGTAAGCGACTGGTCGCACGCCATGACGCGCGACGACATGGTCCGCGTGCGCGACGACTTCGTGCGCTCCACGAAGTACGCGGTCGAAGCTGGCTTCGACTGGCTGGAATTGCATTGCGCGCACGGCTACTTGCTGTCGTCCTTCATCTCGCCGCTGACCAACCACCGCACCGACGAATACGGCGGCTCGCTGGAGAACCGCCTGCGCTACCCGCTGGAGGTGTTCCACGCGGTGCGTGAAGCGTGGCCGCAGCACCTGCCCATGTCGGTGCGCATCTCGGCGCATGACTGGGTCGAAGGCGGCATCACGCCGGACGACGCCGTGGCCATCGCGCGCATCTTCAAGGAAGCCGGCGCCGACCTCATCGACTGCTCGTCGGGGCAGGTGAGCAAGAAGGAACAGCCGGTGTTCGGCCGCATGTTCCAGACGCCCTTTGCCGACCGCGTGCGCAACGAGGCGGGCATCGCGACCATCGCGGTGGGCGCCATCTCCGAAGCGGACCACGTCAACAGCATCATCGCGGCGGGTCGCGCGGACCTGTGCGCGGTGGCGCGCCCGCATCTGGCGAACCCGGCGTGGACCTTGATGGAATCGGCCAAGATCGGCTATCCGGATATCGGCTGGCCCAGGCAATACCGCGCGGCGAAGATGCAGCTGGAACGCAACCTCGAGCGCGAGAAGGCGGCGGCTGCCCAAGGCGCCGGCGTGTCGGCCATCGAGCAAGCCAATCGCGCGCTCGGCGTGTGAACGCCTCACAAGGGAAAGGCAAGAATGAAGCGAAACGATCCATCGCATGAACTGCTGAGCGAAGCGCAGGAACTCGGCCATGAAGGCCGCGCGAACAGCGGCGACCACGCTGCCCTCAAGCTGTGGCTGCGCATGCTCGCCACCACCACGCAGATCGAAGCCGAAATCCGGCGCCGCCTGCGCGAACAGTTCGACATCTCGCTCGCGCGCTTCGACTACATGGCGCAGCTCTATCGCCACCGCGACGGCATGAAGATGCGCGCGCTGTCGAAGTACCTGATGGTCACGGGCGGCAACGTCACGGGCCTGACGGACGAACTCTCGCGCGACGGACTCGTTTCGCGCGAAAGCAGTCCGACGGACCGCCGCGCGTGGATCGTGCGGCTCACGCCCAAGGGCCGCAAAGCCTTCGAAACCATGGCCGAGGAACACGAGCGCTGGATTCTCGAACTCTTCTCCAGCATGGACGAAAAAGCCATGCACCAGGTCCATGCCCACCTTGGCGAGTTGCGCGTGCAACTGGTTCGCCAGGATCAAAACCCCCAGGAAAACGGATGAGCAACACAGACAACATCGAACGCGTCGACCCGGCGCTGGCTGCGGGCAACTTCAAGAAGGCCGCCGACTACCGCGCGACGCACTTCGCCTTTGAGGTGGAGGCCGGCGTGGCGACCATCACGCTGAATCGCCCCGAGCGCAAGAACCCGCTGACCTTCGATTCGTACGCGGAGCTGCGCGACTTCTTCGGTCACCTGAAGTACGCGACCGACGTGAAGGCGATCGTCGTCACCGGCGCGGGCGGCAACTTCTGCTCGGGTGGCGACGTGCACGAAATCATCGGGCCGCTGGTGCGCCTGAAGGCGCCCGAGCTGCTCGCGTTCACGCGCATGACGGGTGATCTCGTCAAGGCGATGCGCGCGTGTCCGCAGCCGATCATCGCGGCGGTCGATGGCGTGTGTGCCGGTGCGGGTGCCATCGTGAGCATGGCTTCCGACCTGCGCGTCGGCACGGCGCGCAGCAAGACGGCCTTTCTGTTCAATCGCGTCGGGCTGGCCGGCTGCGACATGGGCGCGTGCGCGATGCTGCCGCGCATCATCGGCCAAGGCCGTGCGAGCGAGCTGCTCTACACGGGCCGCGCCTTTGGCGGCGAAGAGGGCGAACGCTGGGGCTTCTACAACCGCATCGTCGCGCCCGAAGCATTGCTCGCCGACGCGCAAGCGTGGGCGCAAGATCTCGCACAAGGCCCGACCTTCGCGAACGGCATCACCAAGACGATGCTGCATCAGGAATGGGCGATGACCATCGAGCAGGCCATCGAAGCCGAAGCGCAGGCGCAGGCGCTGTGCATGCTGACGGAAGACTTCTCGCGGGCGTACAACGCCTTCGTCGCCAAGCAAAAACCGAAGTTCGAGGGCAACTGACATGAGCGACACGCAATACCTCGACTGGCCCTTCTTCGAAGACCGCCATCGCACGCTGGCGCGTGATCTCGACGCGTGGGCCACGCAGAACATCCCGCATGCACACGGCCCCGATGTGGACGCCGAATGCAAGGCGCTCGTGCGTTCGCTGGGCAACGCCGGCTGGCTGCGCCACGCCGTCGGCGCCACGATCGACACGCGCGCCATCTGCCTGATCCGTGAAACCCTGGCGCGCCATTCGGGCCTCGCCGACTTCGCCTTTGCCATGCAGGGGCTGGGCTCGGGCGCCATCAGCCTCGCGGGCACGCCGGAGCAGCAGGAGCGCTACCTCACCCGCGTCGCACGCGGCGAGGCGATCAGCGCCTTTGCGCTGTCCGAGCCGGAAGCCGGTTCTGACGTGGCCGCCATGGCGTGCAGCGCGCAGGTCGACGGCGATCACGTCGTCCTCAACGGCGAGAAGACGTGGATTTCCAACGGCGGCATCGCCGACTTCTACGTCGTCTTTGCACGCACGGGTGAAGCACCCGGCGCGCGCGGTATTTCCGCGTTCATCGTGGAAGCGAACACGCCGGGCTTCGAGATCGCCGAGCGCATCAACGTGATCGCGCCGCATCCGCTGGCGCGCCTGCGCTTCACCAACTGCCGCATTCCACTCACGCAACGCGTGGGCGCGGCCGGCGAGGGCTTCAAGGTGGCGATGCGCACGCTGGACGTGTTCCGCACCTCGGTGGCCGCCGCCTCGCTGGGCTTTGCGCGCAAGGCGATGGACGAAGCCATGGACCGCGCCACCTCGCGCCGCATGTTCAACCAGACGCTGGGCGACTTCCAGTTGACGCAAGCCAAGCTGGCGCAGATGGCGCTCACCATCGATTCATCGGCCTTGCTGGTCTACCGCGCCGCGTGGCAGCGCGACCAGGGCCGCAACGTGACGCGCGAAGCCGCGATGGCCAAGCTGGCCGCCACCGAAGGCGCACAGCAAGTCATCGACGCCGCGGTGCAGATCTGGGGCGGCCTGGGCGTGGTGAGCGAACAGCCGGTGGAGCGGCTTTACCGCGAGATCCGCTCGCTGCGCATCTACGAAGGTGCCACCGAGGTGCAGCAGCTCATCATCGGCCGCGACCTCATCAAGGAACACGGGCGCGCCGCTGCCGGCGCCGCCCATTGAACGATCAACGAAAGAGAGACATCCATGCAAGTGCTACTTCCTGAAGGCTGGCCGAGACCCAAGGGCTATTCCAACGGCGTTTCCGCGCGCGGCCAGCAGGTGTTCATCGCCGGCATGATCGGCTGGGACGCGCAAGGCGTGTTCCACAGCGACGACTTCGCCGAGCAGACGCGGCTTGCGTTGCAGAACATCGTGGACGTGCTGCGCGTGGCGGGCGGCAAGCCCGAGCACATCGTGCGCATGACGTGGTACGTGACCGACAAGCGCGAATACTTGGCGGCAGGGCGCGAAATCGGCAAGGCCTTCCGCGAGATCATCGGCAGCTACAACGCCGCCATGACCGCCGTGGAAGTGCGCGCCCTCATCGAAGACCGCGCCAAGGTCGAGATCGAAGCCACCGCCGTCATTCCCGATTGAGGGCCAAGCTCGCCCCCAGGCTTGCTCACTTCGTGTAGCCTCCAACCCCCTGCCGGGGGCAACATCTGCGGCCCGGCAAAGCCGGTTCCGCGATGTTCCTGGAAAGGTCATCGTCATCTTCCTGCGGAGCGGGCCGCGCAAGGCGCAATAGTCTCCGACATTGGATTGCTGGCACACTGGCCGCCCGACAAACACAGGCAGAGAAAGCCATGGGCAACCGACTCACGCAAATCGCAACCCGCACCGGCGACGACGGCACCACGGGACTGGGCGACAACACGCGCGTGCCCAAGGACCATTTGCGCGTGCACGCAATGGGTGACGTGGACGAGCTCAACTCGAACATCGGCGTGCTGCTGTGCGAGCAGATGCCGGAACAGGTGCGGGAGTTGCTGGTGGACATCCAGCACCAGCTCTTCAACCTGGGCGGCGAGCTGTCGATGCCCGGCTACACGCTGCTGAAGGCCGAGGCGCTGCTTCAGCTCGACAACGCGCTGGCCGAGCACAACGCCACGCTGCCCCGGCTGGCGGAATTCATCCTGCCGGCCGGCACACGCGCCGCTTCGCTGGCACACGTCTGCCGCACCATCGCGCGGCGTGCGGAGCGCGCGGTCGTGTCGCTCGGAGGGAACGAAACCCTCAACGACACGCTGCGCCAATACCTCAACCGCCTGAGCGACCTGATGTTCGTGCTGGCCCGTGTGCTCAACCGCGTGGACGGAGGCGACGACGTCTACTGGAAGAGCGAGCGCATGGCACGGCAGCAGGCCGACGACTGACGCCTCAAGCGCGAATGCGCTGACGATCCGCAGCGACGCGTAGCCCCCTTCGCATGCGGCGTGATGGATGTCGCGAAGCCCTCCCAGGAGAGCCCGTAACGGCCTGTTGCAACACTGCATCGCTGCAGGCGTGCCGGCGCATGCCAAGGGCTCAGCGCGGGCCTGCTTCTTGCACTTCGACTGCCTGCCGTTCATCGCTCGCGCGAGGCTGTGGGGAGCGTAGACTTTTCCGTCGGAGGCCGCATGCGTCACGTCGTCGTTCCATGCCTTCTCGCCCTCATGTCGGTGTGCTGGAGTCCAGCGCGCGCCGTCGACGTGCTGACGACGCGCAACAACCTCGCGCGCACCGGCGTGAACGACCTGGAGTCGCGCCTGACGCCGACCAACGTCGACGCACGTTCTTTCGGCAAGCTGTGGACGCTCTACGCCGATGGCCAGGTGGTGGCACAGCCCCTGTATGTGTCGGCCCTGCGCGTCGACACCAGCACCAACGCGGCCGTGCCCCTCGTCCAAGGCACCTTCAACGCAGTCGTCGTCGCCACCATGCACAACACGGTGTACCTCTACGACGCCGACAACGAGCGGCCCGGCCCGCAGGGTCGCAACGCGCCGTTGTGGGCGGTCTGGCTGGGCCAGCCACGGCCGGGCGGCAAGGACATCGACATGTGGAGCACGAGCGATCCGGAGTGGGGCATTCTCGGCACGCCCGTCATCGACGATGCGAAATCGGTGCTCTATGTCGTCGCCTGGCACGACGAGGGCGCCGGGGGCTTCAAGTACCGGCTGCATGCGCTTCGCCTGAAAGACGGAAGCCACGTGATGCCGCCGGTGGAGTTGCAGGCCCCCGGGCTCGACACGCGCCACCAGAAGCAGCGCACCGGACTGGCACTGGTGCAGGGCGTCCTCTACATCGGTTTTGGTGGTGACGGCAGCCGCGGCCTGTTGCTGGCCCACGATGCCGCCACATTGCAGCGCAGGGCCGTGTGGAGCGTGACGCCCACGGGCCGCGACGGCGGCCTGTGGCAGGCCGGCGCGGCGCCCGCGGCGGATGCCGAGGGCAACCTCTACCTCATGACCGGGAACGGCACCTTCGATGCGGCCAGCGGCGGCGCCAACTACGGCGACAGCTTCGTCAAGCTGCGCCTGGAAGGCGGCAGCATCGTCGTGAAGGACTACTTCACGCCCTGCAACCAGGCCTTCCTGGCCGCGGGCGACTGGGACCTTGGTTCCTCAGGGCCGGTGTTGATCCCCGGGGCCGACCTCGTATTCGGCGCCGGCAAGCACCCGCACCTGTTCCTGCTGTCGACCAAGCGCATGGGCAAGTACACACCGCCGCCCCAACCGGGCAGCGCCGATTGCCCCAACCCGAATGTCTTGCAGGACTTGGGGCAGGCCGAGCACCACCACCTTCACGGCTCGCCGGTTTACTGGCAAGGGGCTGGCGATCCGAAGATCTACCTGTGGCGCGAAAACGAGCTGCTGCATGCTTATTCCTTCGTGAGGCGGCGTGTCGTCGCCACGCCGCGGCTGGGCGTCGATGCCTTGCCCAAGGGCATGCCGGGCGGCATGCTGTCCTTGTCCAGCCTCGGGCGTCGCAACGGCATCCTGTGGGCCGTGGCGCCCTTCGACGGCGACGCCAACCAGTGGCGCGGTGTGCGCGGCGTGGTGCGGGCCATCGACGCGCAGGACGTCACGCGCACCTTGTGGAGCAGCGAGCAGGTGTCCGCGCGCGACCGGCTCGGCCTGTTTGCCAAGTACGTGCCGCCGACCATCGCCGATGGCAAGGTGTTCGTTGCCACCTATGGCGAAACGGAACCCCTGCGACTCTATGGCGGCGCCGAGCGGCCGCAGCAGTTTCCTGCGCGCTACCAGGTGGTCGTCTATGGACTCCTGCCGCCGCGGCCCTCGGAAACCGTCGACCAGGTCCGCCAGGATGTGCAATTGCTGCGCGCCGAGACCGCGGCCTTGCCCCCGATGGACCTGGCCCGTTGCGCGCCGGCAGACGGCGGCAGCCTGGACTGCACGGATGAACTGGCACGCGTGGCCGGTGCCCCCGCGATGGAGCGCCTGCTGGTGCCGGCCGGCAACACCTTCGCAGGCTGCCAGCTGGCGCGCATGACGGTCGCCACCAATTCGGCCGCGATGCAGACGGCGCTCGCGATCGGGTTCTACGCCGCCGACGTGACCGCTGGCCAGTTCAGCGCCGACCATGGACGACGGAGCCCCGCTGCCGATCTCAAGGTCAGCGGGCAGGCGACGCTCAAGGGAGGGCAGGCCGCCACGCTGCACGAGTTCGCGGGCGTGGTGAACTGCACGCTCGACGCCAGCAACCGGTCGGAGCTGCGCTTCAAGCCCTACATCGAATTCCTGGGTGCCACGCCGCTGAAGATCTTCCACAACTGGGACCCGACGCCCGGCAACCACGTCCTGGGAGGCGCCGTGACGCGGATCGATCGCAGCGCCGAGGTTCTTCAGTGAAACGCATCGGCGCGCTCGTCCTGGCGTGCCTTGTCGCAGTGTGTGCGGGTGCGGTGCAGGGCGGCACGCTCGTCGTCTTGCAGCACCAGCCCGGCGACGCCACCCGCCCCTGGACCTGGGCGAAGATCATCGAGCAGTTGCCGGCCGTCAGCGCCGCCGGCTACACGGCCATCCTGCTGTCGCCGCATGAAAGCGCGTGCGGTGGTTCGTTCAGCCTGGGCTACGACCCCTACGACTTTCGCTCCTTCGACAGCGCGCATGGCAGCGAAGCACAACTGGCTTCCCTCATCCGCAAGGCGCATGCACGCCGCATCCAGGTGTACGCGGACATGGTCATGAACCACATGTGCACCAACAATTTTCGCTACCCGCGTTTCGGCCCTGCGGATTTCCACCACGCCGGCCGCATCAACGACTGGAACGACACGGGGCAGCTCGAAAACGGCTCGCTGATCGGCCTGGACGACCTGGCGCAGGAATCGCCCCATGTGCGTGGCGAACTCTGGAACTTCCTGGTCAAGACCAACAACATGGGCTTCGACGGCTACCGCTGGGACGCCGCCAAGCATGTGCCGCGGTGGTACTGGCGCGAGCACGTGCTGAACAACGTGAAGCGCTGGGGCAAGTACAGCTTCGGCGAGGTCTATATCAGCGACATCGGCACATTGCAGTCGTACACCGCCACCGGCATGGCCGTCACCGACTACGCGCTGTACTTCAGGATGCGCGACGCGTTCCGGCTCGACGGGGACCTGCGCCAACTTGATGGCGCGGGCCTGGCGGGCATCGACGGACCCAACGCGCTCACCTTTGTCCAGAATCACGATGTCGGTCCGCCGGTGAACAAGTTGCTGGCGTACGCCTTCATCGCGGCATACCCCGGCTATCCCGCATTCTTCGACGTCGACCTGCGCGACCCGGTACTGAACAACCTGGTGTGGGTGCAGAACAACCTGGCGGCCGGGCCCCATGTGAACCGGTACAAGGACCAAAACACGATCGTCTTCACCCGCGGCGCAAATCTGCTCGCGGGGATCAACCAGAACGGCGCGGCCGTGCGGCCCCGGGTGCAGACCGGCTGGCGCAACACCGAACTGCACGACTACACGGGCCATGTGGCGAATCGCCGCACGGACGATGGCGGCTGGGTCGATGTGGACATCCCCGGGCAGGGCTACGTGATGATGGCGCCGCTGCGCTGAGCCCGGTCGGTGCTTCGGATTTCGCGACAAGAGTGCCAAACTGCGATGCATGCGTCGATTTGCTGCCCTCCTTGGCGTCCTGGTCGTCACCGCGTGTGCCGTCATCGGCACGAGTCGCCATGACCAGCTCTTCGGTCCGGCCGACCCCACGCGCTTCGACCAGCCGCACATGGCGGCGGGCGACGTGTCTTATGCGCAAACCATCCAGCCCATCCTCGACCGGCGCTGCGTGGTGTGCCATGCCTGCTACGACGCGCCCTGCCAGTTGAAGGCCACCAGCTGGGAAGGCATCGCCCGGGGCGCGAGCAAGACGCTGGTGTATGACGCCACGCGCTTGCGCGCAGCCGAGCCCTCACGCCTTTTCGTGGATGCCGACAAGGCTTCGCAGTGGCGCGACAAAGGCTTCTTTGCGGTGCTCAACGAGCATGCCGTGCAGACGCCCGAGGCCAACCGCACCGCCGGCCTGATGCACCGCATGCTCGCGCTCAAGCAGCAGCACCCGCTGCCCACGAGCGGCGTGGTGCCGGGCGACCTCGACTTTTCCATCGATCGCAAGCAGACCTGTGCCGCGGAGTCCGAATTCGACGCCTACGAAAAGCGAAACCCCCAGGGCGGCATGCCCTTCGGCCTGCCCGGCCTTTCCGCCGATGAAAACCGGAAGCTGACGCGATGGCTGGAGCAGGGCGCGCCCGCCGAAGAAGCGACGGCGCCTTCGGCGCTGGCGCGCCAACGCGTGGCGCAGTGGGAGCGTTTCTTCAACGGCGAGTCGCTCAAGGAGCAACTGTTCAGCCGCTACGCGTTCGAGCATCTTTTCCTCGCGCACCTCTACTTCGACGACGATCCGGCGCGCCAGTACTTCAAGCTGGTGCGCGCGAGCACGCCACCCGGGCGGCCCGCCCAGCTGATCAAGACGAGTCGGCCCGTCGACGACCCCGGCGTGGCGCGCGTGTACTACCGCCTCGTGCCCGAGCGCGAAACCATCGTCGCCAAGACGCACATGCCCTATGAACTGAGCGCGAACCGCATGGCGCGCTGGCAGTCGCTTTTCCTCGAGCCGGACTATGCCGTCCGAGAACTCCCCGGCTACAGCGACGAGAACGCGGCCAATCCCTTCAAGACCTTCGAGGCGCTTCCCCTGTCGGCGCGCTACGACTTCATGCTCGACGAGGCGGAGTTCACCATCATGGGCTTCATCAAGGGCCCGGTGTGCCGCGGGCAGACGGCGTTGAATGTGATCGACGACCGTTTCTGGGTCGTCTTTCTCGAGCTGTCGAAGGAGCGCGACGAAGCGCTGGCGCGCAGCCTGGCCCGCGAAGTCGACCTGTTGCGCCTTCCGACCGGCAGCAGCAACACTGCGCTCATCGAACCCTGGCTGCATTACTCAGACCTTGAAAGCGACTACCTCAAGGCCAAGTCCGCAGGACTGCTGAAAGCCATGAAATCAGGCGCGCGGCTGGACCTGAATCTCATCTGGGATGGCGGCCGGCGCAACCCCAATGCCGCACTGACCGTGTTCCGGCATTTCGACAGCGCCACCGTCGTGAAGGGCTTCGTGGGCGACATCCCCAAGACGGCCTGGGTCATCGGCTACCCCTTGCTGGAGCGCATCCATTACCTGCTGGTGGCCGACTACGACGTGTACGGCAACATCGGCCATCAGCTCAACTCGCGCCTGTACATGGACTTCCTGCGCATGGAGGGCGAGTTCAACTTTCTCATCCTGCTGCCACAGGCGCAGCGCGAGGCGGTGCGCGACTATTGGTATCGCGGCGACAGCCTTTCCACCCGCCAGCAGGTCTATGGCGGTGCGGCCAACCTGCCCGCTGAAACCGACGTGCGCTACCGCACGGCCGATCCGAAGCGCGAACTGCTCGACATGCTGCGCACCCGCTTGGCGCCCGTGCGCGAGACGCCTTTTGACCTGGCGAAGGAGCCCGACACCGCGTTGCGCTCGCAACTGTTGCGCCTCGCGTCCGTGCGGGGTTCGGCGCTTCAATGGATCACGGAAAGCAGTGTGCTGGCCGTGGAGGCACCGGGCCGCCCGACGCGCTGGTTCAGCCTCTTGCGCGACACCGGGCACAGTTCGGTGTCCTACCTGCTGCGCGAGAAAGCCGAACTGCTGCCGCAGGAGGACGCATTGACGGTCGTTCCGGGCGTGCTCGGCAGCTACCCCAACGCGCTCTACAGGGTCGATGTGGCCGGGCTGCCCGCCATGATCGATGCCCTTGGCCGCTTGGGGTCGGAGGCCGACTACGCGGCCTTCTCGGCGCACTACGCCGTGCGGCGGACCGATCCGTCGTTCTGGGCGTTCAGCGATGCGCTGCTCGCGGCGTATGCGCGCGAGCAGCCCCTCACGGCTGGAATACTGGACTACAACCGGCTGGAAAACCGGTAGCCCTCAGCCCGCTCGTCGCGTTCTTATTGGCCGGGCAGCTTCAGCAGCTTCTTGACTTCGTCGACGTTGCTCGTGATGCGGGCGCGCACGATCTCGAAGGCCTCGGTCTGCGACTTGGCGGCCATGTCGGCGAGTTCACGGATGTCGTCCAGGGCGCGCTTGAAAGCCGCACGGCCCATCTCGTCGAGCTTGGCGATGCTTTCCTTGGGGTCGCTGCCGGGCATCGACTTGACCGCGCCTTGCCAGTCGGTGATCGACTCGCGCAGCATTTCGGTCTGCCGCTTCACCACCGACTGCAAGCCCTGGAAGGATTTCTGGTTGGCCTTGATGAGCGCCTCGAGGTCCTTGCGGCCGCTCTCTGCGATCGTGCTGGCGGCGCCGGAGATCTTCAGGTTTTGCAGGCGCTCGGTGAGGCCCTTCATCGGCTTGTTGAAGGCTTCCTTCATGCCCTCCATGGCCTTCATCGGATCGACGAGCGGCGCCGCGAGCTTCTTGGGTGCTGCCCCGTTTGCTGCAGCCTTCTTGGCCGGTGCCTTCTTTGCAGTTGCCTTTTTTGCAGTTGCCATTTCGTGTGTGCCCCTTATAAGTTGTGGTCTCAAAAATTGAGACCCCACACGATACGCTTCTGCAGCGCTGAAGTGAACAACCGCGCGCGGTTGTTCACAAATTTCCGCGCGTGGCCCTGCGCCTCAGGTCCTTGCAGGCATGCCGTCAGGCAGTTCGATCTTCACTTCGAGCACTTCGAGGTCGTCATGCTTCTCGAGGTGGACCTTGATATCGTCCGCCTTGATCGAGACGTACTTGGTGATGACCGCCACCAACTCGCGCTGCAGGTCGACCAGGTAGTCGGGCCGGCGATGGCCCAGGCCCGAGCGCTCATGCGCCAGGATGATCTGCAGGCGCTCCTTGGCCACGCTGGCCGTCTTCTTCTTTTCGCCGAGCAGGAACGAGAGGAAGGACATGGCTTACCTCCCGCCGAAGAAGCGCTTGAAGAAGCTCGGCTTCTCCGCGTCGACAAAACGCATCGGCTTTTCCTCGCCGAGGAAGCGGGCCACCACGTCGAGGTACGCCTGCGCCACGTCGGTCTCCTTGTCGTGGATCGCCGGGATGCCCTGGTTGGACGCTTGCAGCACCGTCTCCGATTCGGGAATCACGCCAATCAGCTTGATGCGCAGGATGTCCTGGATGTCTTCCAGCGAGAGCATCTGCCCGCCCGCGACCCGGTTGGGGTTGTAGCGGGTGATGAGCAGGTGCTCCTTGATGGGGTCGCCGCCTTCCTTGGCGCGCTTGGTCTTGCTGCTGAGCATGCCCAGGATGCGGTCCGAGTCGCGCACCGAAGACACTTCGGGGTTGGTGACGATGAGCGCTTCGTCGGCGAAGTGCATCGCCATCATCGCGCCGGTCTCGATGCCGGCGGGCGAGTCGCACACGATGTAGTCGAAGCCCTGCTCGCTGAGCTCCTTCAGGATTTTCTCGACGCCTTCCTGTGTGAGCGCTTCCTTGTCGCGTGTCTGCGAGGCGGCCAGCACGTACAGGTTGTCGCACTGCTTGTCCTTGATGAGCGCCTGGTGCAGGTTGGCTTCACCCTGGATCACGTTGATGAGGTCGTACACCACGCGGCGTTCGCACCCCATGATGAGGTCCAGGTTGCGCAGGCCGACGTCGAAGTCGATCACTGCCGTTTTCTTGCCCGCCAGGGCCAGGCCCGACGCAAAGCTCGCGCTGGTGGTCGTCTTGCCGACGCCGCCCTTGCCCGAGGTCACCACCACAATCTTGGCCATTCGTCTGATTCCTCTGTCGTTTCTGTCAATCTTTGTCTTGCTCCGGGCAACCTGGCGTCTAGCTGATTGCATGGAACACTAATTTCTTGTCGTCGAGCTGCACCTGCGCGGCCTTGCCCTTGACGGCCGCGGGCAAGTCGACTTCCGATGTGCGGTAGATGCCGGCGATGGCCACCAGTTGCGCTTCCATGCAGGTGCTGAAAATCCGGGCCTCGGTGTTGCCGCGCGCACCGGCGATGGCTTTGCCGCGCAATGGTGCGTAAACGTGGATGTGGCCGTCGGCGATGACTTCGGCACCGAAGTTCACGATGTCGAGCACGATGACGTCCCCGCCGCGCGCGTAGATCTGCTGGCCCGAGCGCAAGGGCCGGTCGATGACCAGCGTGCCGGTGGCTGGCACGGGCACTTCGCGAATGATCTGGGGTGCCGGGCTCGGCGCCTCGGCCGGGGCTGCCGAGCGCGGGGCAGGGTTGACCGGCATGGCCGCAATCGACAGGCCCGCCTCGCGCGCCGCGGCGTTGTGGGCGTCGCTGCCACCGCGCACCGCGATCGGCTGCGTCTGGTGGCGCGCCAGCATGTCGCGCAGGGCAAGGAAGTTGATGTCCGCCGACGCGTGCTCATCGCCCAATTGCGAGAGGTCGATCACCACCGGCTCCTGCTCGAAGAAATCGGGCGAGTCGGCGAGTTGGGCATCCAGCGCCTCGGCCAGCAGGCCGAGGTCGGTCGTTTTGAGGATCACCGCGATCAGCGGCAATGTCGCGCTCTTGAATTCGAATACCGCCTTGGTGCGTGCGGCGGAAGCATCAGCCATTTAAAACGTTCGTTCGAAAGCGTTCAAGTCTAACGGCCACGAGCGCCCATCCGGATTTTTTGCAAGCTGTTGCAACGAATGGAGTCTCGAGGCGCGTGCCAGCTACGGATTCTTGCGTCCCAGCAGGGCGTAAAGAATGATGGCGCCGAAGGTGGCGGTGCCGATGCCGCCCAGCGACATGCCGCCAAACTTCAGCGTGAAGTCGCCCGTGCCCAGGATGAGCGTGACCGCCGCGACGATCAGGTTGCCGTTGTCGGTGAAGTCCACGCGGTTGTCGACCCAGATCTTGGCGCCCGACATGGCGATGAGGCCGAACACCACGATGCTCACCCCGCCCATCACCGCCAGCGGAATCGCCTGGATCAGCGCACCAAACTTGGGACTGAAGCCCAGCACGATGGCAATCAGCGCCGCCACGACGAACATGGCCGTCGAGTAGATCTTGGTGGCAGCCATCACGCCGATGTTCTCGGCGTAAGTGGTCACCCCCGTGCCGCCGGCCGCGCCGCTGACCATCGTGGCCAGCCCGTCGCCGATGAACGCGCGCCCGATGTACGGGTTCATGTCGGTGCCCGTCATGGCGCCCACGGCCTTCAGGTGGCCCAGGTTCTCGGCCACGAGGATGATCGCGACGGGCGCGATCAACAGCATCGCCTCGCTCCTGAACACCGGCGCCACGAAGGCCGGCATGCCGAACCAAGGCGCCGCTGCGATGGCGGAGAGGTCGATGGGCTTGCCCAGCCCCATGCCGTTGGTGAGGACGGCGTACACGATGCTGGCGACGATGAGCCCCACCAGGATCAGCAGGCGCTGCACCATGCCGCGCGTGTACACAGCCACCAGCCCGACCGACAGGAAGGTCACCATCTGCATCCACGTGTCGAAGGCCGTCGGCGCCATGTTCTTGATGGGCACCTGGGCGAGATTGAGGCCGATCACGGCGACGACGGCGCCGGTGACCACCGGCGGCATCAGCCGTTCGATCCAGTGCGTGGCGGCGCTGTCTTCGATCTCCTCGATCTCCAGGCCCTTGATGGGCGATGCCATGCGGCGATGCCGGCGGTTGGTGGCCGCCACGATGAAGCCGATGACCACGTACAACGCGCCGCAGGCAATGATGCCGCCGAGCGCCGCGCCCAGATTGGGGTTCGGCCCCTGGCCCGCATAGCCCGTGGCCGCGATCACCACGCCGATGAACGCAAAGCTGGACCCGAGGTAGCTGGGCACGCGGCCGGCCGTGACCACGAAGAAGATCAGCGTGCCGATGCCGCTCATCAGGATCGCGACATTGGGATTGAAGCCCATGAGCAGCGGGGCCAGCACGGTCGCGCCGAACATCGCGATCACGTGCTGCACGCCCATTGCAAAGGTCTGCGGCCAGGGTAGCCGCTCGGTGGGCGTCACCACCACGCCGGTCGTCGGCTTGACCAGGTCCCAGCGAGGGAGGAACGAGTCGCTCATGCCATTCTCCTTTTTCGTTGTTCGTTGAGGTGCCAGTGCGCGCTGAACCCAACCCGCCTCGGCGGGTGCGCGCTATTGTCGGGGCAAGAGCATGGCCATCGTGATGCGCGAGACGCA
This sequence comes from Variovorax brevis, assembly GCF_030317105.1. Classification (GTDB taxonomy): domain Bacteria; phylum Pseudomonadota; class Gammaproteobacteria; order Burkholderiales; family Burkholderiaceae_C; genus Variovorax; species Variovorax brevis. Next base: position 269,648 of record NZ_JASZYG010000002.1, on the reverse strand, counting down.
GGTGAGCTCGCCGGCCTCGTTGCTGAGATCGATTTGCCACACTTGCGTCGTGCGGCCGCGGTGAACGGGCCGCGCCGTGCCCGTGACCCACCCGCTGGTGGCCGAGCGCAGGTGGTTGGCGTTGATGTCCAGCCCCACGCAACGGTGGCCTTCGGGCGATGAGAAGTACGCACCGCTGGAGCCCAGCGTCTCGGCCAGCACCACCGACACGCCACCGTGCAGCAGCCCGTAAGGCTGGATGGTGCGTGCATCGACGGGAACGCGTGCGCGCAGGAAATCGTCGCCGAACTCCGTGAACTCGATGCCGAGATGCGAGACGGCGGTGTTGACGCCGCTTGCGTTGAGCGCTTCGAGCGAGATGGGCTTTTGCCAGATGGACATGTCTACTAACTCCTGGGGACGGAAACGGCCGAAACTATAGCGATCCGTCGAAGTGACGGGGCCGTGGCCGACAGCCTGCGACGCTAACCCGGCCCTATGCTGGTGCATGTCGCGCGCAAGACGCTGGATCCTCGCCGCTGCTGGCCTCGTGGTGGCCGGCGCGGTGGCGATCGTCATTGCAGCCTGGGTGTGGCTGCCTTCGGACGCGGAGGTGGGTGCCCGCATCCGCGCCGAATTCATGCAGCGCACCGGCGTCGAACTCGACATCAAGAACGTGCATTGGAGCTTGTGGCCCCAGCCGATGCTGGTCATCGAAGACGCGAGCACGCGTCAGGCCAAGCCCATCGTGGTTCGCCGCCTCAGCCTGCAGGCGCCCTGGCGGTCGGTGTTGCACAGGGAGTTTCATGTCGAGGAAGTGGAGATCGACGGCGCCGTCGTTCCGCGCCAGTCGCTGAGTGACCTGCATGAGCATGCGCAGGATTCGGCGCCTGAAACCGGCGCTTGGGCCGCTGCGGCCATTCCCGTGGAGCACCTGCGTTTTCGCGATGTGACCTGGGTCGACCGGCGCGACATCGAACTGGCCTACGACGGCGAGGTCGACTTCGACGCCGATTGGCGGCCGCGGCACGCGCGCATTGCCCGCGCCGAAACCACGCCGCCGGTGCAGATGCGTGCCGAACGCGAGGGCGAGACGGACCGGTGGCGCGTATTGATCGACGTGCCGGGCGGCACGTGGAACGGCGACGCCACATGGGAGACGAAGCCCGATGGGCGCATGGCCGTTCACGCGCAACTGGAGCCCAAGGGCGTGGATGTCGAAGCACTGGCCACGGCGTTCAAGCGGCGCAGCGTGGTGGCGGGCCGCCTCAGCGGTAAAAGCGATGTGAACGCCGAAGCCGACAAGCTCACCGATCTGGTGGCCAGCCTGCGTACGCGCACGCGCTTCGCCGTCAAGCCCGCGCGCCTCACGCGATTCGACCTCGCGAAGGCTGTGAGCTCCGCGGGCACCAGCCGCGGTGGCCAGACCCCGCTGGACGAACTCACGGGTACCGTCGATACGCAGATGACGGACAACGGCGTCATCTACCGCTACACGGATCTGCGCGCACGCTCGGGCGTGCTCACCGCCACGGGCAACGTCAGGCTCTTCAACCGCAAGCTCGATGGCGAAGCGGCGGTGGACATCGTGGACGGCGTGGTCGGCGTGCCGCTGAAGATCGGCGGCACCGTCGAGCAGCCGGAGTTGTCGCTGACGGGCGGCGCACTCACCGGCGCGGCCATCGGAACGGCCGTCTTGCCCGGCGTGGGCACCGCGCTCGGCGCGCGCATCGGCCAGCAGGTCGAGCGGCTGTTCGGCAGTGACGACAAGAAGAAACCCGGAAAAGCCCCCTCGCCGGCGGCAACCCCGCGGCGTTAGTGTGCGGGCTATGACGCCTCCCAACATTCCCAAGATCCGCCTTTATCAGGACTGGCTGCGCGACAGGCGTGGCCTTTCGTTTGATACCTACGACGCGTTGTGGCGCTGGTCGGTGACGGACCTCGAGGCTTTCTGGCAAAGCGTGTGGGACTTCAACGCCATGCGATCGCCCACGCCACACACCGCGGTGCTGGCGGATGCACGCATGCCCGGCGCCCAATGGTTTCCTGGCGCCCAGGTCAACTACGCGCATGAAGTCCTGCGTCACGTGGATGCCGCCCATGCCGCAGGCCTTCCGGCCATCGTGAGCGACAACGAGCTGGGTGACGTGCGCGAGATGTCCTGGCCCGAACTGCGCCGGCAGGTGGGCGCCTTTGCGTTGACCCTGCGCGACCTGGGCGTGCAGCGCGGCGATCGCGTGGCGGCCTATCTTCCGAACGTGCCTGAAACGATGGTCGCCTTCCTGGCCTGCTCCAGCATCGGCGCCGTGTGGAGTGTGTGCGCGCCCGACATGGGCACCGCTGCGGTCATTGACCGCTTTCGCCAGATCGAGCCGACGGTGTTGATTTCAGTCGACGGCGTTCACTACGGCGGCCGGCCGCTCGATCGCTGCGTCGTCGTGCAGGAGCTGCGCTCCGGGCTGCCCAGCGCGCGCAAGCTGGTGCTGCTTCGAACGCCCTTCGCAGCAAGCGCGCTGGCCCATGACGTCGATTTTGCCGAGGCGGTGAAGCGCGACGACGCGGCCGTGAAGTCCTTCGAGCCCGAGTGGCTGCCTTTCGATCACCCGATCTGGATCGTGTATTCCAGCGGCACCACGGGCTTGCCCAAGCCCATCGTGCATGGGCAAGGCGGCATCCTCGTCACGATGCATGCCTGCGGCTTGCACTACGACATCGGCACGAGCTATCTGCCCAACAATTTCGGCGAGCGCTTTCATTGGTACAGCTCCACGGGCTGGGTCATGTGGAACGCGCAGCTGTCGGGTCTGGCCGTCGGCGCGACCATCGTGCTGTACGACGGCAACCCGGCCGGCAGCAAGGAGCGGCCGGATTGGTCGGTGTTGTGGCGCTTCGTGTCGCGGCATCGCGTGAGCTTTTTTGGCGCCGGCGCGGCGTACTTTTCGAATTGCATGAAGGCGGGCGTCGATGCGGCGGCCTGCGGCGATTTGTCGCGTGTGCGCGTGCTCGGCAGCACCGGCTCGCCGCTGGCCGAGGATGTGCAGCGCTGGGGAACCGCGCTCGTGAAAGCGGCCGGCTCGCCCGAGGTGTGGTGGTGCAATATTTCAGGCGGCACGGACTTCTGCGGCGCGTTCATCGGCGGCAACCGCGAACTGCCGGAAGTGCCGGGGCAAATGCAGTGCAGGCAACTCGGCGCATCGGTCGAGGCCTGGAATGAACAAGGCCAGCCGGTGATCGGCGAGGTGGGCGAACTGGTGTGCACCAAGCCCATTCCGGCGATGCCGCTCTACTTCTGGGGCGATGAAGGCAACGCGCGCTATCTGTCGAGCTATTTCGACACCTACCCGGGCGTGTGGCGTCACGGCGACTGGCTGCGCATCGGTGAAGACGGCGGCTGCATCATCTATGGCCGCAGCGATGCGACCATCAACCGCCAGGGCCTGCGCATGGGAACGAGCGAGATCTACAGCGCCGTCGAAGCCCTGCCCGAGGTGCTCGATTCGATGGTGGTCGATCTGGAATACCTCGGACGCGAAAGCTACATGCCGCTGTTCGTCGTGCTGCGCGACGGTGCAACGCTCGACGATGCGGTGCGCGCCAGGATCAACAACGCGATCAAGACCAGCCTGTCACCGCGCTTCTTGCCGAACGACATCTTTCAGGTGGCGGAGATTCCGCGGACGCTGTCGGGCAAGAAGCAGGAGTTGCCGATCAAGAAACTGTTGCTTGGCCAGCCGATCGAGCGCGTGGTCAACCGGGAGGCGATGGCGAATCCGGCGTGCCTGGAGTGGTACGTGCAATTTGCAAGTCAGCATGCGGCCACCCGCGCACGCTGACTTGGGGTGGTCCATGGGCGGGGCCTTTCTGACCCGCCCACTTTGCTGCTTCAGAAATCGTCGCGCAGGATGGCCTCCACGTTGCGTTCCACGAGTGCCGAGATCGTCAACGAAGGATTGACGGTACCCGTGCTGCCCGGGATCAATGCGCCGTCCACGACGTACAGGCGGCGCGAGCCCTTGACGCGCCCATATCCGTCCGTGGCCTTGCCAATCACAGCGCCGCCAAGCGGATGCGCTGTGAACGACGCGTTGACATCCTCCACCACAGGAAATGCACCCGGAATGGTGAAGCTCGACAGGGCAATGCGGTTGTTGACCCGGCGCAGTGCAGCGACCGCATCGTCGTTGCCGCCTTTCGGCCAGAGAAGATTGACGCGGTCCCTCGAGGCGTCGTAGACGAAGCTCGCGCGATTGCGCTCGTCATACACCATGCCCAGCGACGCGCTCAAGCCCAGGTTCACCGGCAAGCCGGGCGTGCCCCAGTTTTCCAGCGTCAATGCCATGCCGGAGCTGTCGGAGATCCTGGAGGGGCAGGGGGATGCTTGCGTGATGCCCTTGAGCGCCCCGAAGCTCCGCAAGACCGACGCATCGCCATTGGTGCCCCATCCCTGGCCGACGTGCTCATTGAGGTTGGGGATGTGGTTGAAGGCGCGCGCACGCACCAGCAGTTCGGACGTGCCGATCGAGCCCGCTGCAAGGAACAGGTAGTCGCAGGTCAACACGTAGCGGTCAATCTGGCTGCCTTCGGGGCTGAGCTTGACGACGTCGACGTTGTAGCGGATGCCGTCATACCAGACGTTGCGAACTTCGTGGCCGGGATACGTCTGGGCCCGTCCGGTGGCTTCCGCAAATTTCAGGTAGTTTTGCGTCAGGTCGAACTTCGCGCCGTTGGCGTTGCCGAGATCGGTTTCGCCGACGATGGCGGATTTGCGGGCGGCACCCCTGAGTTCGGCGCGTACGACGTCCCAATTGAACAGCGAGTCCACCGCTGTGGGCGCATAGCCGGCCTTCCTCACGTGATCGTCCCAGACCCGGCAGTGACCGAAGGGCCCGGCGTTGTAGACGTCAGCCGGCATGGGGCTCAGCCGCAGCATTTGTCGAACGCGCGGGTAATACACGCGGTTCATTTCCTCGAAGCTCACGGAATTCTTGAAAACGGCATCGAAGTATTTCTTTTCGGGCTGGATCATCACGCCCGTAAAGACTTTCGATCCACCACCCACGCACGCAGCGCGCCAGACGTCGATGTGATCGTATGTGGTCACGTCCAGGACGCCACCAAAATAGTCGAAAAGCGAAATGACGCCGGTCAATTGTTTGGTGTGGGTTCGATGCCAGTAGCCGCGGCCGTCCGGAAATGCTTCGTTGGTGAAAATCTCGCGCCAGGGGTCGGTGGGCCAGCGCGAACCGCGCTCCAGAATCGTCGTCTTGATGCCTGCCTGGGCCAGCCGCATCGCAGTGATGGAGCCGCCAAAGCCCGATCCGATGATCAATGCCGGGGTATAGGTCGGCGGCCGCGGAATGGGCCGAAAGATCTCGGGAACCAGCGCGCGGTACTTGAGCAGGTTGATGGTCGCATCGGCGGACGACGCGAAAAGCGCTGACGGTACAGCCGCTCCGGCGAGCTTGATTAACTTGCGGCGTTGCATTTTTTATTTCCTCCCTTGATTTGCTGACCATTTGAATGAATGGTTCTGAACGTTTATTGCTCGTGCCCACGAAATGCAACTGGCGCGTGACAGGACGCCGATTGCTGCGGCGACCATCGTATCCAGTGCTTGCGCCTCTACCTCTCCCGATCGCCGCAATGACAGGAATACTTCTTTCAGATCAAGAAGACTCAGTTCGGCACGTGATGAACCGTAAATTCCTGGTTTGCGAACTGAACGCAAGCAGGGCGTCGCAATGCAATCGCGAACCCGGCAACTGCGCGCTGGCGAACAGCTCAGTCTTCGCTTTGGGGTGCCAACTGCCCCACCATCCAGTCGCGGAAAATCGACACCACGCCGCGCTCATCGGCGCGCTCCGGCGTGACGAAGAAATACGCCCGCTCGCCGCGCAACGGCCGGTTGCAGGCCACCACGAGTTCACCGCGGGCCAGTTCGTCGGCCACCAGCATCGTCGGGATCAACGCGACGCCCAACCCGTGCGCGGCGGCGCTCGCGAGCATCGAGAACAGTTCGTGCCGTGGGCCCGAGCGTGCCAGCGGCGCGTCGACACCCTGCGCGTCGAACCATTGGCGCCATCCCTCGGGCCGCGTGCTTTGCTGGAGCAAGGGGAGTTGCGAAACCTGCTGCGGTGTGATGCCCGCGGCCCGTCGCTTGCCCGGCAGCAAGCTGGGGCTGCAAACGGGAACCACGTCTTCGCGCATCAGCTCGACCGCTCGCGTGCCAGCCCAGTTGTCGACCTGCACGCGCGTGCCGGCGTACAGCGCCGCGTCGAAATCGGTGTCGGCAAACAGGAAGGGGCGCGTGCGCGTCTCGATGTGCACGACCACATCCGGATGCTGGCGCGCAAAGTCCGGCAAGCGGGGAATCAGCCATCGCGTGGCGAAGGTGGGCACCGCCGCCAGTGCAATTGATCCGCCGGTGCCTTGATGCGCCATCGCGTCGAGCGTGTCGCGCTCCACGGCCTGCAGGCGCAGCGCGATCTGCCTTGCGTAGGCGCTTCCGCTCGCGGTGAGCGCCACGCCATGACGCGTCCGTCGAAAGAGCGCGACGCCCAAGAAGGATTCGAGCGCGCCGATCTGGCGCGACACCGCGCTCTGCGTGAGCGCGAGTTCCTGCGCCGCGCGCGTGTAGCTTTCGTGGCGCGCGGCGGCATCGAAGCAGATCAGGGTTTGAAGCGGTGGAATCTTGCGGCGCATGTATGAAAAAGCTGTATGACTCGCCCATGGGTTTGAGCCTGTTCGGACGGCCTGCGAACCTGACCATTCGCCCATGTCGTCCATACGACAGACCCCGCCACGACGAGCTCCCGGCAGGCATCACCTAGGCCCGCATGATATGCGCTCAACGCACATCTGGGTGCAGATTACTCGTTTGCACCCCACTCCCCGCGCCGGTACGATCCACCCCATTCCTTCCCCTTCCTTCGGAGACAAACACATGGCCACCAAAGCGCACTTCCACTGGGACGACCCGTTCATGCTCGACCAGCAACTCACCGACGAAGAGCGCATGGTGCGTGACGCCGCCAACGCCTACTGCCAAGAGCGCCTGCTGCCGCGCGTGACCGAGGCTTTCCGTTCCGGCGAAACCGATCCGGCGATCTTTCGCGAGATGGGCGCTCTCGGCCTGCTCGGCCCGACGATCCCCGAGGAGTACGGCGGCCCCGGCCTCAACTACGTGAGCTACGGCCTCATCGCCCGCGAAGTCGAGCGTGTCGACTCCGGCTACCGCTCGATGGCCAGCGTGCAGAGCTCGCTCGTCATGGTGCCGATCAACGAATTCGGCACCAAGGCGCAAAAGCAGAAGTTCCTGCCGAAGCTCGCCACCGGCGAATGGATCGGCTGCTTCGGCCTGACCGAGCCCGACCACGGTTCCGACCCCGGCAGCATGGCCACGCGTGCCAAGAAGGTGCCGGGCGGCTACTCGCTCAGCGGCAACAAGATGTGGATCAGCAACTCGCCGATCGCCGACGTGTTCGTCGTGTGGGCCAAGGAAGTCAGCGAAAGCGGCACCGTCGGCCCGATCCGCGGCTTCGTGCTCGAAAAGGGCATGAAGGGCCTGTCGGCCCCCGCGATCCACGGCAAGGTCGGCCTGCGCGCCAGCATCACCGGCGAGATCGTCATGGATGGCGTGTTCTGCCCCGAAGAAAACGCGTTCCCTGAAGTGCAAGGCCTGAAGGGCCCGTTCACTTGCCTGAACAGCGCACGCTACGGCATCTCGTGGGGCGCACTCGGCGCGGCCGAAGACTGCTTCCATCGTGCCCGCCAATATGTGCTCGACCGCAAGCAGTTCGGCCGCCCGCTCGCTGCGAACCAGCTCATCCAGAAGAAGCTGGCCGACATGCTGACCGACATTGCGCTGGGCCTGCAAGGCAGCCTGCGCCTGGGCCGCATGAAGGACGAAGGCATTGCCTCGGTCGACATCACCTCGATCGTGAAGCGCAACAACTGCGGCAAGGCGCTGGACATCGCGCGCCTGGCGCGCGACATGATGGGTGGCAACGGCATCAGCGATGAGTTCGGCGTGGCGCGCCACCTGGTCAACCTGGAAGTCGTCAACACCTACGAAGGCACGCACGACATCCACGCGCTGATCCTCGGCCGCGCCATCACCGGCATCGCAGCGTTCGCCAACTGATGGCCGCCGCCGCCCCGGCCGCGCTCGACGGCATCAAGGTGCTCGATCTGTCCCGCGTCCTTGCGGGGCCGTGGTGCACGCAGATCCTGGCGGACTTGGGCGCCGACGTCATCAAGATCGAACGCCCGGGTGTTGGCGACGACACGCGCACCTGGGGGCCGCCCTTCCTGAAGGACGCGGGCGGGCACGACACCAACCAGTCGACCTACTTCACCTCCTGCAACCGCAACAAGCGCTCCGTCACCATCGACATGGCGACGCCCAAGGGGCAGGCCTTGCTCAAGCAGATGGCCGCGGCGAGCGACATCGTGGTGGAGAACTTCAAGACGGGCGGGCTCACGCAATATGGCCTCGACTACGAGAGCCTGCGTGCGCTCAACCCGCGCCTCATCTACTGCAGCGTGACGGGCTTCGGCCATGACGGGCCGCACGCCTCGCGCGCCGGCTACGACCTGATGATCCAGGCCACCAGCGGCATGATGAGCATCACCGGCCGGCCTGACGAAGAGCCGGGCGGCGGACCCTTGCGCGTGGGTGTCGCGCTCACCGATCTCTTCACCGGCGTCTACGCCAGCACCGCGATCCTGGCAGCGCTCAATGTGCGGCACGCCACGGGCGAAGGGCAGCACATCGACATGGCGCTGCTCGACGTCGGCATGGCCATCCTCGCCAATCAGGCGAGCGCTTTCCTGAACACCGGCAAGGCGCCGCAACGCCAGGGCAACAGCCACCCCAGCCTTGCGCCGTACCAGGACTTCCACACGAGCGACGGCGCCATGCTGCTGGCCATCGGCAACAACGGCCAGTTCGCGCGCTTCTGCGAAGCGGCGGGCCGGCCGGAGTGGGCCAGCGATCCGCGATTTGCGACCAACACCTTGCGCGTCAAGCATCGCGAAGTGCTCGTTCCCGACATGGAAGCGGTCACGCGCACGCGCACGACGGCGGAGTGGATCGCATTGCTCGAAGACAAGGCCGTGCCATGCGGGCCCATCAACGACATTGCGCAGGCCTTCGATGACGAACAGGTCAAGGCGCGTGGCCTTGCCGTCACGCTCCCGCGCGATGCAGGCGACGGCATTGCCGCCATCACCGGTGTCGCTAGTCCACTGCGCCTGGGCGCGACGCCGCCGGTGTTGCGCCGCGCGCCACCGGCCTTGGGTCAACACACCGATGAAGTGCTGGCAGATCTTGGCTTGAGCCCGACGGAGATCGCGACGCTGCGGACGGGCGGCATCGTCTGACGCTGCCTGTGCTCCGGCGCATCAGGCGCGACGATTCACCAGCAGGATCCCGAAGCCCACGCCCGCCAGCGCCAGCACCAGTTGCGCGGTCAGCGGCTCGTTGAGCAGCGCCACGCCAAACACCAGCGCGAACAGCGGCGTCAGGAAGGTGAAGGATGAAATCCGCGTCGCAGGATAGTGCCGCAGCATCCACATCCACGCCAGGTAGCTTGCAAACGCACCGATCACCGTCTGCAGCGCAATCGACATCCACGCATAGGCCGAATAGGAAAACTGCCACTGTTCGCCCCGCAGCACGGACACGAATGGCATCAGCGCTGCCGTGACGGCGATTTGATAGAACAGCGTCTTCTCGGCGCTCGCGGTGCCCAGCCGGGTCGTTCGAATGGCCAGCGTCGTCAGGCCCCACAACACGCCTGCGGCGAGGGCCAGCGCGTCGCCGTAGAGCCGCTCCTTCGAGCTGTGGCCGAAGCTCTCGCTGAACGCCACCACCACGCCGATGAACGCGATGGCCAGGCCGACCCATTGCACGCCCCGCAGGCGCTCCGAGTGCACGAAGCGTGGAAGCAGCAGCGCCACCACGAACGGCGATGTGTACAGGAACACCGTCAGCCGCGATGCCGTGGTGTGCTGCAAGCCGACGTAGATGCAAACGAACTCGCCAGCAAAGAGCGCGCCCGCCAGCAGGCCACCCGGCAGCGTCCCGTCGCGTTCGAACAGCTTGACGCCTCGCCACATGCACCATAGCCACAGCAGCACGACCGCACCGATCATGCGGATCGTCGCCTGCCACATCGGTGGCACTTCGGCGACGGTGGTCTTGATGAGGATCTGCTGCAGCCCCCAGAACGCGCAGCAGGCAATGAGAAGCGAGACGGCGAGGGTGTCGAGGTGGTTCTTGCGTTCGATCATGTAGGGGGAAATTGGCGAGAGCGCACGTTCACAACGGGTGCTCTGTGTAGAAACGGCCGCCGTGAAACAGCAGCGGCGCGGCGCCTGCGCGGTGTGTGCAGCGCTCCACCTCGCCCACGAAGATCACGTGGTCGCCTTCGTCATAGCGGCTGCGGTTGAAGCATTCGAAGCTCGCCGCCGCACCAACCAGCACGGGCGCGCCGCCAATGCCGGTGCTGAACTGAACGTCGGCCCAGCGGTCCACATCCTTTTTCGCAAAGCGCTCGGCCAGATCCTTCTGGTTGGCTGCGAGGATGTTGATGGCGTAGTGCGAGCCGGTGCGCATCGCCGGCATCGAGCCTGCACCGCGCGACAGGCTCCACAGCACCAGCGGCGGATCGATCGACACCGAGTTGAATGAATTCGCGGTGAGCCCCACCAGCACGCCATTCGCCGAGCGCGCCGTCACGATCGTGACGCCCGTGGCAAACATGCCGAGGGCATCGCGGAATTCTTCGGCGGTGAAGGAGGGCGCTTGCGCCCGCTTGGGGGGAGTCACTGGAAAAGGCCGGCTGGCATCGAATGCAACGAAGCGGGGCGCCTATTCTGGCCGAACGGCCGCGCTTGTGCCGCTATCGCCGACGATGGCCTTTTTCAGTTGCACGAAGAAACGGGGGTGGGCCCGGTCATCCGAAGAACCAGTAGCAGACCAGGATGGCCGCAATCACGCCCGCCAGTTCGGCCAGCAGCGCACACGTCACCGCATGGCGCGTGCGCTGGATGCCCACGGCCCCGAAGTACACCGCCAGCACATAGAAGGTCGTCTCGGTGCTGCCCTGGATGGTCGCGGCCACCAGCGCGGGAAAGCTGTCCACGCCCTGGCTCTTCATGGTCTCGATCAGCATGGCCCGCGCCGCACTGCCCGAGAAGGGCTTGACCAGCGCGGTAGGCAGGCCGTCGACAAAGCGCGTGTCCCATCCGGTGAGCGCCACCATCCAACGGATGCCGTCGAGCGCTAGGTCCAGCGCACCCGACGCACGCAGCACGCCGATCGCGCAGAGCATCGCCACCAGGTAGGGCAGCAGGTTCTTGGCGACGTCAAAGCCTTCCTTCGCGCCTTCGATGAAGCGCTCGTACACGCCCACGCGCTTCCACGCGCCCAGCAGCAGAAAGAGCACGATCAATCCGAACAGCGTGAGGTTGCCCATGAGCGAGGACAAGGCGGCGATCGCACCCGCGCTGAGCGTGGTGAGAAAGGCCATGAAGCCGCCAAGCACCAGCGCCCCCGGCAGCAGGTAGGCCAGCACGACCGGATCCCACAGACGCAGCCGCTGTGCAATGGCCACCGTGACCAGGCCGACCAGCGTCGACGCCGTCGTCGCGATGAGGATGGGCAGGAACACCAGCGTCGGATCAGGTGCGCCTTGCTGCGCCCGGTACATGAAGATCGTGACCGGCAGCAAGGTCAGCGATGACGCATTGAGCACCAGGAAAAGGATCTGCGCATTGCTCGCACTGACGGTGCTGGGGTTGAGCGTCTGCAACTCGCGCATCGCCTTCAGGCCGATCGGCGTGGCCGCGTTGTCCAGCCCCAGCGCGTTGGCCGCAAAGTTGAGCGTGATGAGCCCCAGCGCCGGATGGCCCGGCGGAACCTCCGGCATCAGCCGCCTGAAAAGCGGCCCCAGCCAGCGCGCCAGCGCACCCACCAGGCCGGCGGACTCGGCAATGCGCAAGAAGCCCAGCCACAGCGTCAGCGTGCCGAAGAGCAGCACCATGACTTCCACGGCGAGCTTGGCCATGGCAAAGAGGCTTTCGACCATCGCCGCAAAAACGCCCGCATCGCCGCCGACCAGCCATCGGGCCAGCGCTGCGACGGCCGCCGTCACAAAGAATCCCAGCCACAGACCGTTGAGCATGCGGCGTTCTCAGTCCATGCCGTGGAAGCGAAAGCCCGCGATGGGCGCGCGCTCGCCGCTCACCAGTTCGGCCATCGCCTTTCCCGAGCCAGCGCCATGCGTCCAGCCCAGCGTGCCGTGTCCCGCATTCACCCACAGCTTGCCGATCTTCGTGCGGCCGATGAAGGGGATGTTGGTGGGCGTCGCGGGCCGAAGTCCGGTCCAGAACTGCGGATTGCCGCCTTGGTCTTCGGTGCGTGTGTCACAGACGCCGGGCAGCACCTTTTCCACGCGATCGACCAGCATGCGGCATCGGGCGCGCGCCAGTGGCGTGGTGAGGGAATGGTCGTAGCCGTTGAGTTCGATGGTGCCCGCCACGCGCAGGAAGTTGCCCAGCCGCGTCACGGCGCAGGCCGCCTCGTCGTCGATGGTGCTGATCATCGGCGCCGCCTCCGGGCGCAGCAGCGGAAGCGTTGCGCTGTAGCCCTTGCCGGGATAGATGGGCAAGTCCACGCCCACCGTGCGCAGCAGCGGCGCGCTGTAGGAGCCGCAGGCCACGATCACCGCGTCCGCTTTCAGGAGCACGTCGTTGCTGGCGGAATTGGCGCTGGAGCCGGGGCCGACCGACACCGATTCGACCTGCCCGCCCGCGACGTGGATGCGCTGGACGCTGCGCCCGAACATCAGGCGCGCGCCACGTTGCGCGCACCGGCGTGCCAGCGCTTGCGTGAACACGCGCGCGTCGCCGGATTCGTCGGTCGCGGTGTAGGTGCCGCCGACGATGCGATCGCCAAAGGGGCGAAATGCCGGCTCGATGGCCAGCAACTCTTCGCGGCTGACCACGCGCCGCTCGATGCCGTGGCGGTGCATCAGCGCAGCGGCATGCGCGGCTTCGTCAAAGGACTTCTGGTGGGTGAAGAAGTGCGCGATGCCGCGCTCGAGCCGGTGGTATTCGATGCCCGTGGCGGTCACCACGTCGCGCAAGGCCGCATGGCTGTAGGCGCCCAGCGCGATGATCTGGGCCACGTTGCGCGCAAAGGCCGCGTCATTGCATTGCCCCAGGAACTGCAGCCCCCAGCCCCACTGCTGCCAGTCGAGCTTCGGCTTGAACAGCAGCGGCGAATCGCTGCTGAACATCCACTTGAGGATCTGCAGCGGCGCGCCCTTGTAGGCCCACGGTTCGCAAAAGCTCACCGAAATTTGCCCCGCATTGGCGAAGCTGGTTTCCATGGCGGCATCGGGTTGCCGGTCGACGACGGTGACTTCGTGCCCGCGTTCCAGCAAGTGCCACGCGGTGCTGACGCCGATGATGCCGGCGCCCAAAACAATGACTTTCATGGAGCATGAGTGTGGCCGAAGAAATGGCGTCAACGGACCGACAATCGCCACCATGAATCCGGGTCGTCGTGAATTGAACCGTGCCGCGCTCTGGCTCGCCCTGGGCGCCTGGGCGCTTCCGCGTGCCGCTGGCGCGCAAGCTGATCTGAAATGGGCGTCTGATCCTTTCACGCTGGGCGTGGCCAGCGGGCAACCGCGGCCCGACAGCGTCGTACTGTGGACGCGGCTCGCGCCATTGCAGGAAGATGAAGCCGAGCGCTCCGCACGCGCTGCATGCACCGTGCGCTACGAGATCTTCGCGGACGAAGCCTTGCGTCGGCGCGTCGCGCAAGGCGAGGCCGTCACGGACGCGAGTCGTGCCTTCAGCGTTCATGTGCACGCGACTGGATTGGCGCCGCAGCGCGAGTACTGGTACCGCTTCACCTGCGGCAACGCGACCAGTCCCGTGGGCCGCACGCGCACCGCGCCGGCGCCCGATGCGGACGTGCCGCGCCTTCGCCTCGCGCTGGCCTCGTGCCAGCACTACGAGCAAGGCTTTTATGCAGCGCACCGCGAGATCGCGCAACGCGACCTCGATCTCGTGCTCTTCGTCGGCGACTACGTCTACGAAGGCAGCAACCCGGCCTTTGCCGACCGTCGCCACACCGGCGGCGTGCCGCAAACGCTGGACGAATACCGTGCGCGGCACGCCCTCTACAAGCGCGATGCAGACCTGCAGGCGGCGCATGCGGCGCATCCCTGGGTGCTGACCTGGGACGACCATGAAGTCGTCAACGACTACACCGCCGATCGCGAGCCGGCGCCGCTGGGAACCGAGAAGTTCCTTCGCCGCCGCGCTGCCGCGTACCAGGCCTACTTCGAGCACATGCCGCTGCGGGTGCCGCCGCAGGACGCCGCGATGCGCATCCACGACCAGCTCTCGTGGGGCCGGCTGGCCGACCTCTGGACGCTCGACTGCCGGCAGTACCGAAGCCACCACGCCTGCCCCGATCCGCAGATGGACCATGGCCGCATCGTGATCGGCTGCGCCGATCTGCGCGATGCTTCGCGCACCATGCTCGGCAGCGCGCAGGAGCGCTGGCTGACGCAAGGGCTCGCCGCGTCCAATGGGCGGTGGAAGCTGCTGGGCCAATCGACGCAGGTCAGCTCCACCACCCTTGATACGCCGCAGGGACGGCAGACGTGGACCGACGGATGGGACGGCTATCCCGTCGCTCGCGAGCGCCTGCTCCAGGGCATTGCCGATGCGGGCGTTCGCAACGTCGTGACGCTGGGCGGCGACGTGCATCGCTTCGTCGCGAGCGACTTGCGCGTGGTGCCCAATGATGCCGCCTCACCGGTGGTGGCGAGTGAAATCGTGGGCGGCTCGGTCTCTTCGAACGGTGCCAGCCTGAAGACGATGGAGCGCATGCTTCGCGACAACCCGGACATCGTGCATGCGCGCGGTGATGAGCGGGGCTATGCCCTGCTGGATGTTGGCCGCCAGCACCTGAGCTGCGAGTTCCGGGCGACAGCCACACCCGCCACACGCGACGCGGCGATGTCGCGGCAGGCATCCTTCGTCATCGAGAACGGCCGCGCCGGGGTGGCGTCAGCCTGAGGCCGCTGCCTTCGCTGCCCGCGGCGGCACTTCGATGAGCAACGCCGGCCGAAAGCCTTCCTGCTCGCCCTTGCTTCGATAACCCAGCGGGTTGGCGATGACGCGGCAGCCGTCCTTCACATAGTCGAAGGCGCAGTGCAGGTGGCCGTGCAGCCAGAGGTCGGCTCGGGGCAGGAGTTCGTCCACTGAATTGCAGAACCCGGCAGTGCCCGGCGTGAGTCCATAGCGCGGATCCGCGCTGGCCAGCGAGGGTGCGAAATGCGTGATGGCCACCGTCGGGCCGTCGAAGGGCTGCGCCAAGGCGGCGCGCAGCCAGTCCTGACACAGCAAGGCCTGCGCACGCAGTTCCTCCGCCATGAAGGGCAGGCCGTTGCGCGTGGTCGCTGCCTTCTCAAGATAGAAGTTGGCCGCGCGCATCGCCTTGCCGCGCTTCTTGAGCGCCTCTGTCATGCTGTCGCTCGCTTCGACCAGTGCGTCGAAGTCGCTCCACAGCGTGGTGCCGACGAAGCGCACGCCGCCCATCACCAGCGTTTCACGTTCGAGCCAGAGGATGTCGAGCGCCGCGCAGGCCTCACGCAGCCGCGCATCGACGGCGTCGAAATCGTCGTTGTCGTACTCGTGGTTGCCGGGCACGTAGATCACGGGTGTCGGCCAGCCGTGCCGCGGTGAAAAGCGCTCCATGCCGAAGAGCGTGTCCTGCAGCCGCGAGCCGGCCTGGTAGGAGCCGATGTCGCCCGCGAGCACCAGCAGGTCGGCGCCCGGCACGGGGGCGATCTCGAACCTGGGGTGCACTTCGAGGTGCAAGTCGGACAGCAGTTGCAGCTTCATCCGGACCAGTCTAATCGGCGGCAGCCGGGGTGCTGGCCTGGCGCGCAAACGCCATGTCGGCCGCGCGCACCAGGGCGTCGCGCAGCCACTCGTGCGCATGGCCGAACTGCGCGCGCCGATGCCAGATGGCATCCACGTGCATGAGCGGCTGCTCGAAGGGCAATTCGCGCAGCACCAACCGATCGCTGATGCCCGTGACGCCGATGAAGTGGCGCGGCAGCACGGTGAGCAGGTCCGAGGTGGCGACCACGCGTCCGGCGGTGAAGAACTGGTTGACGGTGGTCACGATGCGCCGTTCGCGGCCCAGCGCGCTGAGCGTCTGGTCCACGAAACCGAAGGGACGGCCCGAAAAGCTCACCAGCAGGTGGCGGGCGGCGCAGTAGTTGTCGAGCGTCAAGGGCTGGGCCGCCATCGGGTGGCCGTGCCGCATGACGCACATGTACTGGCTCACATAGAGCCGTTGCGATTCAAAAGGCAGCGCCTCGCCCGTCTGGGCGTGCGCCGCGAGGTTGGCCACCAACGCCGGAAAATAGCCGACCGCCATGTCAGCCCCTTCTTCCTCGAGCAAGGGGCGCGGATCGCGCGTGGTGAGCGGAATGACGCGGATCGAAACGCCGGGCGCCTCCTTCTCGATGATTTCCACCAACCCCGGCACCAGCTCGGCCGCCGTCGCGTCGGCCATGGCCAGCACGAAGGTCGTCCGCGCGAAGACCGCGTCGAATTCGCTGGGCGCCAGCGAATGCTGCAACTGGCGCAGCGCCTCGCGCACGGTGGGCCACAAGGCGAGCGCCCGTGGCGTCGGCTCCACGCCCGCGCCCGCCCGGCGCACCAGTTCGTCGTTCAAGACCTCGCGCAAGCGGCGCAAGGCATTGCTTACGGCCGGCTGGGTGATCGAGAGGTTGCGGGCGGCGCGCGTGAGGTTGCGCTCGGCCATGATCTCGTCAAAAACCCGCAGCAGGTTCAGATCGAGTGTGCGAAAGTTGACGTTCATCATCGTGGTGAATGATAAGCATCACAAAGATAAACTTCCATAACGCTAGGGATTACCCTACATTTACCCCATCGGCTTCGGCCATCTGTCCAACTGAGGGGAAAAAATCATGACCAACTTCGTTCACGTCGACCAACCGACCAGTCACCCGGGCGTTGATCGCTTCCAGGCCGTGGCCCGGCAACTGCGCGAGGCGCGCGGCAATATCGATGGCTCGCGCGGCCTCGCGGCGGTTCTGCTGGCGGCGATGTTCGCCTCAGTGCTGGTGGTGGCGGATCGCATGATGTCCAACCTGGACGAAGGCGACATGCTGCTGGCTTGGGCTGCACTGTGGGCCATCGGCCTGGTCGCCATCGCCCTGTTCGCCAACACCGCCCGCGGCTTGGCTGCCCGTGCTGCCACCGCCTGGAAGGCTGGCGCCGCCCGCCGCGCCGCAAAGCGTGCCGACGCCCAGTTCATGTCCTACGCCGCCTTCGACCCGCGCGTCATGCACGAACTGCAAGCCGCTGTGACGCGCTACGAAGAGGAATTTGCCGCGACGCATCCGGAGGGCACGCCCCTGCCGAAGCGCCCGAAGATCAACGAAGTGCCCAGCCTGTACGAAGCGAGCCGCCGCACCCGTATGGCCTACTACTTCTGAGGTCGCGCCCCGGGCTGACGCTGTCACCAGCCCCAACAAAAAACCGCCCGAGGGCGGTTTTTTTTGTGTCCAGGTGAAAGGCGCTTCAAGCTGCCAGGCGGCGCTCGATCGCTTCCTTGGTCTTGGGCAGTTCCTGCGGCAGGTGGTGCGCCAGCTGCGTGAACAGGTCTTCGTGCAGCTTCAGCTCAGCTTGCCACGCTGCCTTGTCGATGCTGGTCACGGTGCTGAATTGCTCGGCGCTGAAGTCCAGGCCGGTCCAGTTGAGTTCTTCATAGCGCGGGCTCACGCCGAAGATGTGGTCCACGCCTTCGGCCTTGCCTTCGAGGCGGTCGATCATCCACTTGAGCACGCGCATGTTCTCGCCGTAGCCGGGCCAGACGAACTTGCCGTCTTCGCCCTTGCGGAACCAGTTGGTGGTGAAGATGCGCGGCGGCTTGGCGCCGGACGCTTCGAGCTTCTTGCCCAAGTCGAGCCAGTGCTGGAAGTAGTCGCTCATGTTGTAGCCCATGAAGGCCAGCATGGCGAAGGGATCGCGGCGCACCACGCCCACCTGGCCGACGATGGCCGCGGTGGTTTCCGAGCCCATGGTCGCGGCCATGTAGACGCCTTCGACCCAGTTGCGGCCTTCGGTGACGAGCGGCACGGTGGTCGAGCGGCGGCCGCCGAAGATGAAGGCGTCGATCGGCACGCCAGCCGGGTCGTCCCAGGCCGGGTCGAGCGCTGGGTTGTTCGTGGCAGCTACCGTGAAACGCGAGTTCGGGTGCGCGGCCTTGGCGCCGGTTTCCTTGGCGATGGCGGGCGTCCAGTCCTTGCCTTGCCAGTCGATCAGGTGCGCGGGCAGTTGCTTGCCGGGTGCGTCCTGCTCCATGCCTTCCCACCACACGTCGCCGTCGTCGGTCAGGCCGACGTTGGTGAAGATCACGTCACGGTCCAAGCTGTTGAGGCAGTTGGGATTGGTCAGCAGGTTGGTGCCCGGTGCCACGCCGAAGTAGCCGGCTTCCGGATTGATGGCGTACATGCGCCCGTCCTTGCCCGGCTTGATCCACGCGATGTCGTCGCCGATGGTCGTGACCTTCCAGCCTTCGAAGCCAGCCGGCGGCACCAGCATGGAGAAGTTGGTCTTGCCGCAAGCCGAGGGGAAGGCCGCCGCCACGTGGTATTTCTTGCCCTCGGGCGAGGTCACGCCGAGGATGAGCATGTGTTCTGCCAGCCAGCCTTCGTCGCGGCCCATGGTCGAGGCGATGCGCAGCGCAAAGCACTTCTTGCCCAGCAGCGCGTTGCCGCCGTAGCCCGAGCCGTAGCTCCAGATTTCACGCGTTTCGGGGTAGTGGACGATGTACTTGGTCTTGTTGCACGGCCAAGCGACGTCCTTCTG
The DNA here is from genome assembly GCF_030317105.1 of Variovorax brevis. Lineage (GTDB taxonomy): Bacteria > Pseudomonadota > Gammaproteobacteria > Burkholderiales > Burkholderiaceae_C > Variovorax > Variovorax brevis. The sequence goes on along the minus strand of NZ_JASZYG010000002.1, from coordinate 250,727 downwards.
GCCGGCGGCGAGTGGCGCGCCCACGGTGTGGATGCAGGGCACGAATTCGCCCTCGGCACCCAGCACGTCGTAAACGGCCTTGCCCATGCGCGTCATGATCTTCATGTTGACGGCGACATAGGGGCTGTCGGAGAGCTCGATGCCGATGTGCGCGATGGGCGAACCCAGCGGGCCCATGCTGAAGGGCACCACGTACATCGTACGGCCGACCATGCAGCCGTCGAACAACGGGTGCAGGGTGGCGCGCATTTCGTCGGGCGCCATCCAGTTGTTGGTGGGGCCGGCGTCTTCTTTCTTTTCGGAGCAGATGAAGGTGCGGTCTTCGACGCGCGCCACGTCGCTCGGGTCGGAATTGGCGAGGAAGGAGTTGGGGCGCTTGACCGGGTTGAGCTTCTTGAAGGTGCCCGCGTCCACCAGCAGCTGGCACAGGCGCTCGTATTCTTCCTGGCTGCCGTCGCACCACTCGATGCGCTCCGGCTTGCACAGTGCGGCCATGTCGGCCACCCAGGCGATCAGCTTTGCGTTCTTGACATACGAGGGCGCCTGGATGGCGAGACCCATGTTCACGGGTGCGTTCATCGAAAAAACTCCTAAGTTGAAAATCGTCTTTTCGAACGAACCTCAAGCGCCGTGGATCGGCGAAGTCCGTTTGAGAAAGCGTCTTTCTCGACTGTGGAGAGGCGCAAAAGCCGGCGCCCCCACGCGGGACGCCGGCTTTTGCGCGAAAACTCAAGCCATGTAAATGGCGATGGACGCGAGCAGCAACATCAGCACGCCACCCGCCAGTGGCAGCACCAGCGGCATCAAGGGAACGATGGACTCGACGACGTCTTGTTCGACGGCGGCAGCGTGGGCAGGCTGGACGGGAGTGGGTTGGGACATGTTCTTGATTTCCTCGGTTCGCGAAATTGAGACCATTTTAGGGGGTGGGCTTGCCCCTCCTTGTCAGGGGCAACCATGTCTTGCGAACGGAATACGCCTACGAGCAGATAGTTGGCAATCTTACGGTTGCGCGTCGGTTTCAAAGCCTGCGTCGCGCAGCGCCTTGATCACCGCGGCGAGGTGTTGGCGCCCGCGTGTTTGCAAAACAAGCTCGATTTCCACGTTTTGCGCCGCCAGAACGGTGAACGCACGCTGGTGGTGAACTTCATCGATGTTAGCGCCAGCTTCGGCTACAACCGCCGTGATATGAGCCAGGATGCCCGGCACGTCCCGCGCGCTGACGCGCAGGCGGGCCAGCCGGCCGGCCCGCACCATGCCGCGTTCGATGATCGCGCCGAGCAGCAGCGGATCGATGTTGCCGCCTGAAAGCACCAACCCGACGCGCTTGCCCCGAAAGCGCTCGGGATGGCGCAACAGGGCCGCCAGCCCCGCGGCACCTGCCCCTTCGACCAGGGTCTTTTCAATCTCCAGCAGCATTAGCACCGCCTGCTCGATGTCGCCTTCGTCCACCAGCACGATGTCATCGACCAGCTTTGCGATGATTTCGCGCGTCAACTCGCCGGGCGAGGCGACCGCGATGCCTTCGGCGATTGTGCTGCTGCCCATCACGTGGTGGGCGTTCTTGATGGCGTTGAACATCGCCGGAAAGCGCGAGGTCTGCACGCCGACGATCTCGATGTCCGGCCGCATCGCACGCGCAGCGACCGCCATGCCGGCCAGCAGGCCGCCGCCGCCAATGGCGACCACCATCGTGTCGAGGTCCGGCACCGCGTCGAGCATTTCGATCGCCAGCGTGCCTTGTCCCGCGATGATCGCGTCGTCGTCGTAGGGATGCACAAAGCTCAGGTCGCGGCTTTGCGCCAGTTCGAAGGCGTGCGCGCGTGCGGCGTCCAGGGTGTCGCCATGCAGCACCACCTCCGCACCGAAGCCGCGCGTGCGCTCGATCTTCACGCCGGGGGTGAAGCGCGGCATCACGATGGTGGCTTTCAGTCCCAAACGGCTTGCGTGATAGGCCACACCCTGCGCATGATTGCCCGCCGACATGGCGATCACGCCGTGAACGCCTTGGGCGGCCAGGTCGGTCAGCTTGTTGCATGCACCGCGTTCCTTGAAGGACGCAGTGAACTGCAGGTTCTCGAATTTGAGGAAGACCTGCGCGCCGACGATTTCCGACAGCGTGCGTGATTCAAGAAAGGGTGTCTCAAGCAGTTGGCCCGACAGTCGGTCGGCCGCGTGGCGAATGTCTTCGATGGAAACCATGGGTGGATTGTGGATGCAATGCAAACTAAGGGTTAATACCCTACCCAACTCTTCCCGAAGTCAAAAGTCTGCGCTATGGTCGCGCCACAAGGCAAAGCAAGGAGGTTGTCCAAATGGTCAAACGTGCCGGGGTCGATACGCTGACATCCGCTTCACGCGGCCAGTCGCTACCGTCCCCCGGACTCCGGGAAGCGCCGGTACTCGAACTGATGTGCTCCCACTTCGTTCTCACGTTGGCCGCCAAGCAGGGCCCGCGTTTCAACGTCCGTCGCGACCTTAACGGATTGCTTTCGCTCACGGGTCGCCATCTGGTGTGGCCCGCGCCTGTGCTGCACCGCCTGCGCGACTTCCTGGCGCGACGCTGCCTTGGAAACGAGGCGTGGAATGGTGTCGATGGCTACGACGCGCGCACGCTGCTGGAGCGCCACGGCATGTGGCGCGGCCCCTATGAAGAGGGCACGCTCTTTTTCTATCTGGACGAGTACGCCAAGGACCAGCCCAAGGACCTGCTGTCGGTGCTCTCGGTCACGCGCGACTGGCTCACCAATGCGCTGCGCAAGCAATCGACGCTGGTCGAAAAGAACATCGACGCACTGGCGGGCCTGCTGCAACTCAACAAGGCCGAGCGCGCGCTGTTGCTCTATGGCACCTTGGCGCGCTACCAGCGCGACCTGCGTTCGCTGCTGGTGGAGTTCAAGGTCAACAACGCGCCCGAAGCCTATGCGGCCATCGCCGAAGTGGCGGGCGTCAACGCGAGCGACGTGGGCGAGGCCTTGCGGGCGGGCTCGCGGCTGGAGCGCATCGGGCTGGTGGAGAACCTGATTTCCGAACACAACATCACCGACCTGGCGGACCTCATGAAGGTCAGCGAGAAGCTGCCGCCGGTGCTCATGCGCGAATACCGCGACCACAACGAGTTGATGGCGGTCTTTACCCGGCCGTCGTCCAAGACGGCGCTCGGCGTGGAGGACTTTTCCTTTGTGGGCGACGACGCGGGCATGCTCATCACGCTGCTGCGTGCGGCGGTGCAACGCAAGGAGCCCGGCGTCAACGTGCTGCTGTACGGCCCGCCGGGCACGGGCAAGACCGAGTTGGCCAAGGTGGTCGCGCAGGCCGCAGGCCTTGAGCTCTTCGAGGTCGAATATGCCGACCGCGACGGCAACTCGCTGAGCGGGCGCGACCGTTATCGCTCGCTGCAGATCGCGCAGGTGTTCCTCAAGGGCAGCGCGCAGGCGGCGCTGCTCTTCGACGAAGTGGAAGACGTGTTTCCGCCCATCAGCACCGAAGCGGCGCAGTTCATGGCGCGCGCGGAGCAGATTCCATCGGCCACCAGCGGCAGCGTGAGCGGCAAGGCGTGGGTCAACCAGATCCTGGAATCGAACGCGGTGCCCACGCTGTGGGTCACCAACCGCATCGAGCAGATCGACCCGGCCTTCCGGCGTCGCTTTGCCTATCACCTCGAACTGAAGTCGCCGCCACCGGGCGCGCGAGAGCAACTGGTGCGCAAGACGCTGGAGGGCGCGGCCGTGTCCGATGCCTTTGCCAGCAAGCTCGCCGAACGCAAGGGCCTGACGCCCGCGCAGATTCGCACGGCGGTGCGCTTTGCAGGCTTGGCCAGCACCGAAGGGGCCTCCGTCGAAAGCCTGATCGAGCGGCAGCTGCGCAATGCCGATCGCGCGCTGGGAACGCTCGACGCCACCAGCGGCATGCGCCGTGCGGTGACGACCTATGACCTGGACATGCTCAACGTCGAGTCGCGCTTCGAGATCTCGCGCATCGTGGCTGCGCTGAAAGCGCGCGGGCACGGCACGCTGTGTTTCTATGGCCCGCCCGGAACGGGCAAGACCGCGCTGGCGGAACACATTGCCAAGGCCATCGGCCAGCCCTTGCTGGTCAAGCAGGCGAGCGACCTGATGAGCAAGTACGTCGGCGAGACGGAGCAGAACATGGCGGGCATGTTCCGCGAAGCCGAATCCGAAAAGGCGGTGTTGCTGCTCGACGAAGCCGACAGCTTCCTGCAAGACCGCCGCGGCGCGCAGCGCACCTACGAGGTCACCGAGGTCAACGAGATGCTGCAGGGCATGGAGCATTTCAACGGCATCTTCGTGTGCACCACGAACCTGCTCGACAGCCTCGACCAGGCGGCGCTGCGGCGCTTCACCTTCAAGATCCGCTTCATGCCGCTCACCACGGTGCAGCGCGAGCGCATGTTCGTCACGGAGGCGTTGGCGGGCGATGCGTCCCTGCTCACGGGCGAATGCAAGGCGCGGCTGGCCAAGCTCGACCAGCTCTCGCCGGGCGACTTCGCTGCCGTCAAGCGGCAAACCGACATCCTCGCTGCAGAGTTCTCCGCTGCGGAGTTCATGGATCAGCTCGAAGCCGAACACCGCATCAAGCCCGAAGTGCGCGAATCCCGCGGTATCGGTTTCTTTCAATAATTGATGCTTGGACCCCGGAAAGCCTGAAACCCGCTGCTACGCTCCCCCGATGATCGGAAAGCATCGTCGATGAAGCGTGGAATGAAACTGTGCGCCACCACCCTGGGCGTGGCGCTGCTGCTGGTGGCGTGCGGAGGCGGTGGTGGGGAGAATTCATCTTCTTCGAACGGGCGAGGCACCACGTCGTCCAGCCTCCTGTCGTCGGCGCTCGCGGGCATCTGCGCCGTGCCGCGACAGGGCATCGACCCCGACACGCAAAAGCCCTATGTCGACCGCGCCGGCACGCTCGACGACGAAAAGCGCTGGGTGCGCAGCTGGATCGACGAGACCTACCTGTGGTTCAACGAAGTGCCCACCGACCTGGTGGCAAGCGCCTACCCCAAGCCCGTCGCCTACTTCGATGACCTGAAAACGCCGGCACGCACCGCATCGGGCCGGCCCAAGGACCGCTTTCACTTCACCTTCGACACGGCCGCGTATCGGGCGCTTTCAGACAACGGCGAGTCCGTTGGCTACGGCATGGAGTTGGCCTTTGTGAGCCCCTCGCCGCCGCGCGACGTGCGCGTGGCCTACATGGAGCCCGGATCCCCGGCGGCGGCCGCGGGCATCAGCCGCGGCATGAAGCTGATCGGTGTCGATGGCGTGGACCTCGTCAACGGTGCCGGCAGCGCGACCATCAATACGATCAACGCGGGCTTGTCGCCGGCAAGTGCGGGCGAGTTTCACAGCTTCAGTTTCCAGCTGCTGGACGGGAGCACGCGCAGCGTGACGCTCACCTCCGCCAACATCACCGAAACGCCGGTGCAAAACGCCAAGGTCATCCCCACCGACAGGGGCCGCGTGGGCTACTTGCAGTTCAACGACCACACCGGGTCGTCCGAGTCGCAACTCATCGCGGCCTTCACCGATTTCGCGCGCACAGGCATCGTCGACCTGGTGCTCGACATGCGCTACAACGGCGGTGGGCTGCTGCTCGTTGCGAGCGAACTGGCGTACATGGTGGCGACACCTGAGGCCACGCAAGGCACCACCTTCGAGCGCCTTCAGTTCAACAGCAAGAACCCCTTCGGCTACACCACAAGGCAAAGCACGGTTCCCTTTCATTCCACTGCGGTGGGGTACTCGGCGCCGGCCGGTCAACCGCTGCCGCAACTGGGCCTGTCGCGCGTGACGGTGCTGACCGGGCCCGACACCTGCTCGGCCAGCGAATCGGTCATCAACGCGTTGCGCGGCGTCGGCATCGACGTCAACCTCATCGGCGATCGCACCTGCGGCAAGCCCTATGCCTTCTTTCCGCAGGACAACTGCGGCACCACCTACTTTGCGATCCAGATGCAGGGCGTGAACAACGTGGGCTTTGGCGACTATGGCGACGGCTTCGCGCCGTCGTGTGCCGTGTCGGACGATTTCAGCCATGCGCTGGGCGACCCACAGGAGGCTTTGCTCAAAACGGCGCTGACGGGGCAGTGCATCAACCAGGGCGCATCCGGCAGCCAGAAGCCCGACGTGGGCAGCCGGGTGCCCTACCTTCGCCGGCCGGCTGTGCGCGAGAACCGCGTGATCGATTTCAAACGCTGATGCGCGAAGGGGCCTGACAAAAGGCTGCCGCTAGACGCTGCTGCTAACGCGCAGCACGTCTGCACCGTAGGCCTCGAGTTTCTTCGCGCCAATGCCGCTGATGCCCTGCAGGTCTTCCAGCGTGGCGGGCGCGCGCTGCGCAATGGCCACCAGCGTGGCGTCATGGAAGATGACATAGGCCGGCAGGTTGTGCTCGCGGGCCACTTCGCCGCGCCAGGCCTTGAGCGCGTCGTAGCGCGACTGGCCGGTGGCGTCGAGTGTTGCGGTGGCGGGCGATGACTTGCTTGTCGACGAGCGCTTTTCGCGGCGGGTCTTGCCGGCGGCAGGTTGCGAAATCGATTCGCGCAGCATCACCGTGGCCTCGCCCTTGAGCACGGCGCGCGAGCCGTCCGTGAGTTGCAGCGTGTTGAACGCTTCGGAGTTCACCGCGAGCGCACCCGTGGCGATCAACTGGCGCAGCACGCCGCGCAGTTGCGGTTCGCTGAACTCCGCGCCGATGCCGAAGGTGCTGATGCGTTCGTGGCCGAACTGCTTGGTCTTTTCGGTCGTCTTGCCGCGCAGGATGTCCATGATGTGGCCCGCGCCGAAACTGATGCCGCTTTGCTGCTGCACGCGGTAAATGGTCGACAGGAGCTTTCGCGCGGCGTCCGTGCCATCCCACACCTGGGGCGGGGTCAAGCAGTTGTCACAGTTCCCGCATGTGGCCCCAACGCTCGGCACTGCGTGTCCGCGCTGCCCCCCGAGGGGGCCGCTCGCGCCTTGGGGCGGCCCGGCGTCGCTCGGCGTGCTTCCGTAGGTTTCGCCGAAGTAAGCCAGCAGCCGCACGCGCCGGCAATCGGTCGCTTCGGCCAGCGCGAGCAGGGCGTCGAGCTTGCCGCGCATCACCTGCTTGAACTCTTCACCCGCAGGGCTTTCGTCGATCATGCGGCGCTGGTTCACCACGTCCTGCAGGCCGTAGGCCATCCACGCCTCGGCAGGCAGGCCGTCGCGCCCGCCGCGACCGGTTTCCTGGTAGTAGCCTTCGATGTTCTTGGGCATGTCCAGGTGCGCGACGAAGCGCACGTCGGGCTTGTCGATGCCCATGCCGAAGGCGATGGTCGCGACGACCACGATGCCGTCTTCACGCAGGAAGCGGTCCTGGTTCCGCTGGCGCACCGCCGCATCCAGCCCTGCGTGGTAGGGCAGGGCGTTGATGCCCGCATCCACCAGCGCCTGCGCCACGTCTTCCACGCGCTTGCGCGACTGGCAATAGACGACGCCGGCGTCGCCCTCATGCTCGCGCTCGATGAAGCGCAACAGTTGCGTCGTCGCGTCCTTCTTCTCGACGATGGAGTAGCGGATGTTCGGGCGGTCGAAGCTGGAGACGAACTGGCGCGCTTCCTCCAGCTGCAATCGCTCCACGATGTCCGCCCGCGTGAGCGCATCGGCCGTGGCGGTGAGCGCGATGCGGGGCACGCCGGCATAGCGTTCGTGCAAGACTGTGAGCGCCCGGTACTCGGGGCGGAAGTCGTGCCCCCACTGGCTCACGCAATGCGCTTCGTCAATGGCAAAGAGGCTCAGCTTGCCGCGCGACGCGAGGCCGTCCATCAACTCCAGGAAGCGCGGCGTGGTGACGCGCTCGGGGGCCGCGTAGAGCAGGGTGATTTCGGCGCGCGCCACGCGCCGCTCGACGTCCTGCGTCTGCGCCCAGTCCAGCGTCGAGTTCAGGAAGGCCGCGTTGACGCCCGCCTCGTGCAGCGCGCCGACCTGGTCGTGCATCAGCGCGATGAGCGGCGAGACGACGATGGTCACGCCATGGCCGGCGCGCTGGCGCGCAATGGCCGGAACCTGGTAGCACAGCGACTTGCCACCGCCCGTGGGCATGAGCACCAGCGCATCGCCGCCGCCGACCACATGGTCGACGATGGCTTCCTGCGGGCCGCGAAAGGCGGTGTAGCCGAAGACCTCGAGAAGGATCTCCAGCGGGTCGGTGGTGGGGGTGGCGGTGAGGAGGGCGGACACGGCAAGGAAGGTGAAAGGCGGCGCATGCCGGACAGGCCGTGCCGGCACCGCCTGATTGTCGCAGCCTCTTCGGGCAGGGCCGGCGGGCACCTTTCCCGGCACGGGAAAAATGGGACGTGGCGCCTTCGCGGCCGCCGACTCACATCAGGCGCGTATCGGCGGGCGCCCTGTCGAACCTGTCGTGCGCGTTGTCGATGAAGTTCACAGGCGCGTTCGCGAGTTCTTCCCGGTCGACATCGTCCAGCGTGGGCACGTGCAGCGCGTAGAAGCGGCCGCCGAGCTGCTGCAACTCACCCGTGGCGTACAAGCGAACCCCGCATCGCGAACAGAAGCGATAGGTGAGCCCCGCTTCTGTCCGTCCGGGAGGAACCCACTCGTAGCTGCTCAGCGCGTCCTCTCCGGCAAGCAATTTGAAGGCGTCACCTCGCACGAAGAGGAACCATGCCCGCGCCTTGCTGCAAATCGAACAGTTGCAGCGGTTCGTGCCTGCGGACAGGTCGAACCCGGCTTCGTAGCGCACAGCCTGGCAGTGGCAGCTGCCCTGATAACGGCGGTAAGTCATCGGAGGCCTTTCTGGTTGCAATTCAGGATCACTATTCTCGCGCTACTGCTTCTGATATGCAACCGGTCTAGAATCGAAATCATGCGACAGGACCAGCGCTCCACCTGCCCGATCAGCACGGCACTCGAAATCATTGGCGATCGATGGACGCTGCTCGTGATCCGCGACCTGATGTTTGCGGGCAAGCGCCACTTCCGCGAATTCCTGCAGTCCGAGGAATCGATTGCCAGCAATGTCCTGGCAGCCCGACTCAACGCGCTCGTCGACAACGGACTCATCACGCGGCAAGACGATCCGACACACGCGCAAAAGGCAATCTACAGCCTGACCGCAAAAGGGCTCGATCTCCTGCCCGTGATCGTCGCCATGAGCGCGTGGGCCCAGAAGCATGACCCCACGACTCGCAGGCCCGAGGCCGTTGACCTGGTCGGGCGCGGACCAAAATCCATGGGCCAGTTGGTGGCGCACTTGCGGCGAGACCACGGATTGGACTGAGCCGTTGAAGAACTCGCGGCGCTTCGGCATGCCGGGGCAGCATGCGCTTCGGGACCCGACACACAGGAGAAATCACGATGCCCGAGCACCGAATTTTCGCGACATCATTTGCAAAGGTTTATCCGCTCTACGTTCTGAAGGCGGAACGCAAGGGTCGTACCCAAGGAGAAGTCGACCACATCATTTGCTGGCTGACCGGGTATGACAAGGCTGGACTGAATCGGCAAATCGAACAGGGAACCGATTTTCAAGCCTTCTTTGCCCAAGCTCCCGCCATTCACCCGAACAGTTCGCTCATCAAGGGCGTGGTCTGCGGTGTTCGCGTGGAAGACATCGACGATCCGCTCATGCAAAAGATACGCCACCTCGACAAGCTGATCGATGAACTCGCAAAGGGAAAGGCGATGGAAAAAATCTTGCGGCAATAGCGCGTGAACGTCGATCTCACCGGCGCGCGCTGCCGCCCGGATTCCCGGACCTCCAACGCGCGCCGCAACGCCCTCAGCGAATCGCCACCGGATTGATCATCGACTGCACCGCGCCCTGGTACTTGTTCTGGCCGAGCACGAACATGAATTCGTAGGCCTTGTCCTTGGCCAGTTCTGCGGTGTTGATGTTCTCTAGGATGTAGGTGCCGCCCATGGGCAGCAGGATCTGGTGCACGCCGAAGATGCCGCCGTCCTTGTCGCCATCCTTCTCGAAGGGAATGGCCTCGACCGCCCAGGTGTCCGCGCCCACCGCCACGACGCCCTTGGACACCAGGTATCGTGCACCTTCACGGCCCAGCCCGGGCTCGACAGAGCCGAATCGCTTCGGATCCTTGTCGATCAGGCTGAGCCAGCCGGTGTGGAAGATGACCACGTCGCCCTGCTTGATGTCCACGCCCTGCTTCTTCGCGACGGCGTCGATCTCGGCGGTGTTGAAGGCCGTGCCTTCCTTGACCACGTCGACGCCATAGTGTGCGGCCATGTCCAGCAACACGCCGCGCGCAACCATTGGCGGGATCTTCTCGGTGCCCATCTTCTTCAGGCCGCCCATCGTCGCAAACTCGGCCCACTTGTTGCCGTTGTAGTAGCGGTCACCGACGCCGATGTGGCCCAGGCCGTCGAGCTGCGTGCCGATGCCGTTCCAGCAATTGAGGATGTCGTCGTTGTAGGTGGTGTGCGTCGGACCGAGACCTTCGGCAGATCCTGTCTGGCCCGGCTGCACGATGTAGATGGCGCAGGTGCGTGGCGGAAAGGCCGGTGTCGTCGTGCTCACCGTGATGCCGAGCGAATAGACCTTGCCGGTTTTGACGAGCTTGGCCGCGTTCAGGGCCACCGCCGGCGTGAGGTAGTTGGCCGCGCCGATCTCGTCATTCGCGCCGAACTTGCTCGGATACCAGTTGGCCTGGGCCGCCACGCCAAGACTGAGTGACAGCGCTGCCGCGCCGATCAGACTGCTTCGAATCCCCTTCATGCTTCTTCTCCTGTTGGTTGAAAGACACCTTCACTGAACCGTTCAGCAAAGACTGGAAAACAGGAAACTCAAATCCGGGTGCGCATCAGCCGTTTCATCAGCTTGCCGTTGGCGTTGCGCGGCAGGGGCTCGGTGCTCCACGTGAAGCTCTCGGGCACCTTGTAGTCGGCCAGGCGTTCTTCGCAATGGCGGCGCAGCGCGGCCTCGGCGGCGTTCACATCGACGGGCAGTGCGGTGGGATAGACGAAGGCATGCACGCGCTCGCCGAGCACGGGGCAGGGCTTGCCCACCACGGCCGCTTCGACCATGCCGGCAAAGCCCATCAACACGTTCTCGACCTCGACCGAGTAGACCTTGTAGCCGCCGCGGTTGAGCATGTCTTTCTTGCGGTCGAACACGCGAACAAAACCTTGCGCGTCGATGGAACCCAGGTCGCCCGAATGCCAGAAGCCGGCCGTGAACGATGCAGCATTGGCCTCGGGGTTGTTCCAGTAGCCGGGCACGACCATCGGGCCGCCGATCCAGATCTCGCCGGTTTCGCCGGGTGCGACTTCGCGGCCTTCGTCGTCCATCACGCGGACCTCGGCAGCGGGCAGCGGCACGCCGACCGAATCGGCGTGCTCGCGCGTGAGTCCGGCCGGGATCATGGTGGTGGGCGAGGTGGTCTCGGTGGCGCCGTAGGAGTTGATGAGCGTCAGGCCGGGCAAGCGCGCGGTGAGTGCATCGATGGTCGCCACCGGCATCGGCGCGCCGCCATAGCCGCCGATGCGCCAACGCGACAGGTCTTCGCGGCCGAAGCCGTCCGAGAGCAGGCACAGCTGGTACATGGCCGGCACCATCAGCGTGTGGGTCACGCGCTCCTGCGCCATCAGTTGCACGAAGGGCTCGGCCTTGAACTCGGGCACGACGATCACGGCGCCGCCCACGCGCCACATCGCCGCGATGATGGCGACGAGGCCGGTGACATGGCTGGCCGGCACGGCGAGTGCGGACCGGTCCTCCGGTTGCAGGCGCATGCAGGACTGGAAGTGCAGCGCCGAATGCACGATGGACAGGTGCGTGAGCAGCGCGCCCTTGGGAAAGCCGGTGGTGCCGGAGGTGTAGAGGATCACCGCCACGTCGGTCTCTGCCGTGCTGGCCGGGGCAGGGATCGCGTTTGGTTCGGCGGCCAGCGCGGCGAGCAGCGACACAGCGATGCGCTGGCGCAGTTCCGGCGCATCGCCATTTGCGGGAACGCGATCCGCGAGCGGGTCGTCGTACACGATGGCCTTCGCGCCGCACTGGTTGGCGATGTAGGTGAGGCCGGGTCGCTGCTCGCGAATGCCGACCGGCACGGCGATGGCGCCAATGCGTTGCAGGGCGAGCAGCACGAAGAGGAACTCGGGGCGATTGCCGACGAGCATCAGCACGCGGTCGCCTTTCGCGATGCCCTTGGCGGCAAAGGCGCCTGCCAAACGATCGCTCGCCTCACCCGTTTGCGCATAGCTCCATCGCCGGCCTTCGCAAACGATGGCATCGTGCTCCGCGCGGGTGGCACGCGCGTGCTCGAACATCGCATACAGGCTCTGTGGACGCTCCGCAAAGCAGCGCACGATGCGATCGCCATACAGCGCCTCGCGCCGCATTTGCGGAACGGGAAAGTCCCGCCAATGGCTCATGGCGTCACCTCCGCACTGCGCGCGACGGCATTCGCCTCGAGAACGGCCCGGCGTCTCATGCCGCCGCCCTCATCGCGTTGGCGCCGCGCTCGATGACGACTTCCACATCCACGATGCGGCGCGAGTGGTTGAGGTCGCTCTGCGCGATGAGCACCGACACCTCGCTGCCCTTGAGTCCGGCGATGACTTCACCCAGCCGCTTGGACAACACCGGCGCCACGCCTTCGAAGGGCTCGTCGAGCAGCAAGAGCCGCGTGCCCACCGCCAATGCCCGTGCCAGCGCCACCAGCTTCTGCTGCCCGCCCGACAGCAGCAGCGCGCGGCGCGAGCGCATCTCGTGCAATTCCGGCAGCACGCCATAGACCAGCGCCAACCGCTCGGACTCCACCAGCGATTTGTTGACCCACACCGGAACGAGGATGTTCTCTTCCACGGTGAGTTCGGGCACCAGCCCGCGGTCTTCCGGCATGTAGCCGATGCCCAGCGCCGCGCGCGCATGGGCCGGCATCGCGGCCAGGTCGTGGCCGTCGAACACGATGCGGCCTTTCGATGGTTTCAAGGCACCCATCACCGCGCGCATCAGCGTCGTCTTGCCCGCGCCGTTGCGGCCGACCAGTCCGACCATCTGGCCGCTGCCAACATCGAGCGACAGCCCGCGCAAGGCTTGCACCGACTGGATTGCCACATGCAGGTTCTCGATGTGCAGCATCGTCTTTACTCCTGCAGCAATTCGCCGGTGACGTAGCGGCGCACGTCGTCGGTGGCCAGCGCTTCTTGCGGTGGCCCGTCGGCAATGATGCGGCCGCTGTAGAACGCGACCACGCGGCTCGCGTAGCGCTCCACGATGTCCATGTCGTGCTCGACGAAGAGCACCGTCATGGCTTCGTGGCCGAGCGCGGCCATGATGGTTTCCATCATCGGGAACTTCTCTTCGGCCGACACGCCGCTGGTGGGCTCGTCGAGCAGCAGCAGCTTGGGCGCGGCCGTCAGCGCCATCGCGATGTCGAGCAGCTTGCGCACGCCGCCGGGCAACTCGGCCACGCGGCGCTCGCGGTGGTCGGCAAGACGAAAGCGTTCCAGCAGCACATCGGCGCGGTCGATGGCCTCGCCGCGGTGCGCCGGTTGCCAGAAGCTCAGGCGCTGGTCATGGCACGCGTTGGCCACCAGCATGTTGTCGAGCACCGTGAGGTCGCCGTACAGCTGCGGGATCTGAAAGGAACGCGCCACGCCCAGCCGCGTGATGGCGCGCGGCGCCAACGGCGTGATGTCGCGGCCGTCGAAGTGGATGCGGCCTTCGTCGGGCTTCAGGTAGCCGGTGATCATGTTGACGAAGGTGGTCTTGCCGGCGCCGTTGCTGCCGATCAGGCTCACGCGTTCGCCGGCGGCAATGGCGATGTCGATGTCGGCGGCAGCGACCACGGCGCCGAAGCGTTTGTTGACCCCGCGGGCTTCAAGCAACGCGTTCATTTCTTCATCCACAACGAGCCGAGTCCGCGCGGCAAAAAGCGGATCACGAACAACAGGAACAGCCCCAGCGCCAGCTGCCAGGTGTTGGGAAAGTACGCGCTGGAAAACGAACGCACCACCTCCAGCACCGTGCTCGCGAGGAACACCGCCGCGACGCTTTGCCATCCCGCAAGAATGGCGACGAAGACGAATTCGCCGGACGTGGTCCAGAAGCTGAAGTTCGGCTCGATGTGCCCGAGCGCCATCACCGCCAGCGCGCCGCCGAGCCCGCCGCAAAACGCCGCGAGGATGAAGTTGATCGTCATCGCCTGTCGCACCGAGCCGCCGAGGTATTCCACGCGCAACTCGTTCTCACGCGCCGCCAGTGTCACCAACCCGCGCGTGCTGTCGAAGTAGATGCGCGCCAGCAGCGCCATCGCCGTCGCGATGCCCGTGGTGACGATGTACATGATGTAGCCCGTGTGCGCGTCGGGCAGCTTCCTGCCGAAGAGCGTGGGCCGCCCGACGTTGAAACCGTCCGATCCGCCCAGTGTTTCCAGCTTCATGAGCAGGCCGTAGGTGACCATCGACAGCGCCAGCGTCAGCATCGCGAAGAAGATGCCGCGGTAACGCGACAGCAGCGGCGCAAAGGGCGCGGCGATCAGCACTGCGACGATGCCGCCGCACAGCGCCAGGCCCAACGCGTCGGTGAAGCCCAGCTTGTTGTAGATGAGCGCCGCCGTGTAGCCGCCTGCGGCAAACAGCATGCCCTGCCCGAATGGCACCACGCCGCCGCGCATCAGGCACACGATGCCCAGCGACACGAGCCCGTTGGCGGCGGCCATGGTGACGAGAAAGGTCAGCCAGCGCGGGCTGAACCAGCCGGCGATGGCCAGCGCCGCAAAGGCCAGCAGGCCCAGCGCAGCAACGCGCCCGCGGCTCACCGGCGCACGTCGGCGTGCGGAAGAAGTGGAAGTGGGTTCGAGTACGGCGGCCATTGCGTCAGATCTTTCGCGTCTGCGTGCGCTGGAACAACCCTTCGGGCCGGAACATCAGCACCACCGCCATCACGATGTAGATGGAGAACAGCTCCGCCACCGGCGCCACGTGCACCGCAAAGGACCGCGCCAGCCCCACGATGAGTGCGCCGATGGCCGCACCCTCGATGCTGCCCAGCCCGCCGATGATCACCACCGCGAACGACACGATGATCACGCCCACCGACACGCCCGGTTGCACCGAGATCATCGGCGCCGTGAATGCCCCGCCCAGCGCCGCCAGGAAAATGCCGACCGTGAAAGCCAGCATGTACACGCGCGACACGTTCACACCCATGCTCGACGCGATCTCCGCGTTGTGGATCACGGCCAGCATGACCTTGCCCTGCCGCGTGCGGTTGAGTCCCCACCAGACGGCCACGCCCACGATCACCGCCAGCGCGACCAGCGCGAAGTCGTAGCCCACCCAGCTCTGCACGCCGATGTCGAGGTTGCCGAACAGGGCATAGGGCTTCGACACGTAGTACGGATTGGCGCCCCACACCAGCTTGGTCACGTCTTCGAGGATGAGGAACATCGCATAGGTCACCAGCACCAGCAGCACCTCGTCGCGCCCGTAGAAAAAGCGCAGCAGCCCGCGCTCGGTGAGCGGTGCCAGCACGACGGCCACCGCGATGGCCGCGAGCAGCATGCACACCAGCGAGAGCGCCGGCGCCCATTTCAGGCTCGCGCCCCAGCCGACGAAGCTCGCCGCCGCATACGCGCCCAGCGCATAGAAGCTGCCGTGCGCGATGTTGAGGATCTTGAGCACGCCGAACACCAGCGTGAGCCCGAGCGCGACGATGAACAGCCATGACGCGTACGTCAGGCCGTCGATCAGGATGGTGACTGCCGTGTGCACTTGTCAGCGCCTCAAGGGCAGCCCTTGGCGCCGGGGAAGCCGGCCTTGATCCACTCCTCGGACTTCATGTTCGGCGGCGGGTTCACGCAGTCGGCCGGAAAGCGCTGGATGTCGTCCAGCATCACCATCTTCTTGCCCGCGTCGTAACGCGTCTTGCCGATGGCCGTTTCCTGCACCGCCTGGTGGCCGTCCCCGTTCGCCATGCGGATGCGGCCGGCGGGCGAATCCCACTCCAGGCCTTTCAGCGCCTCGGCCAGTTGCTCGTGTGTCGGCTTCTTGCCGCCGTTGGCCGCCATCGCCTTTTCAGCAGCGAGCTTCAGCCCCAGCAGCGACTGCGCCATGCGGTACGGCGCCTGCACCGGGTAGACGTTGTAGGCCTTCGAATACAGGTCCCACCACCAGTCGTTGAGCGCCGACTTGGGCGACATCAAGCCGTAGGCACCGCGTGCGCCGAGGATCACGCCATCGGGCATCTTGTCGCCCAGCCCCGGCAGCACGTGATCGGCTGCGGAGAACACCACCTGCGTGCGCTTGAACAAGCCGCGTGGGCCGGCCTGCAGGATGAAGGCTTGCAAGTCGCCGCCCCACAAGCTCGAATGCGTGACGTCAGCCTGCTTGGCCATCAACGCCGAGATCTCGGTGCCGTACTGGCCGGCGCCGAACTTGGGCAACTGGTCTTCGCCGAGCTTGGCGTTGGGGTAGAGCTTTTCCATCGACCAGGTGAAGTCCTTCTTCGAGTCCTGGCCCCACGCGTAGTCCTGGTTGATCATGTTGAAGGTGTCGGCCTTCACGTTGCGCGCTTTCATGTAGCGGGCGAGCGCCACGTTGTCCATGGTCGCGTGCGAGGCGGTGCGGAACACGTAGCTGTATTTGTTGTCCTCGAAGATGCGCGGCGTGCCGCAGTCATACAACACGAGGAACTTCTTCATCTCTTCGGCCGCCGGCGCCACCGCGAGGCAGTCGCCCGAGCCGACGTAGCCCACCACCGCGTCGACCTTCTCGCGGTCATAGAGGTTGCGCAGTTCCTGCACCTGCTTGGTGGCGCCGCCGTTCTCGTCGACGTACACCGCCTCGATCTTCATGCCGCCGAAGCCGACCTTGTTGTAGGGCGCGGGCGCAGCGCCCTTGTTGAAGGCGTCGACCAGCACCTTGGCGCCGTTCACGGCCGGAATGCCGAAGCTCTCCGCCGCCTGGCCCGACAGGAAACTGACGATGCCGATCTTGAAGGTCTCCTGCGCCTGCGCACCGGATGTGCACAGCGCCGCGGCCAGTCCGAGTGCGGACAGCGTGGCGCTGCGAAGGGGAGTGCGTTGGCCTGCTGGCGAAAGTCTCGTCGTCATCTCTTGTCTCCTGTCGTTGAAGTTGCTCTTGCTGTTGCCGGAACTGCTGGCGCGGCTTGTGGCGCTGCGATGGGAGAGGCCATGTCCAGCCCTGCCATTGCGAAGCCGCGCTGGAAATCGACAATGTGCTTGTGCATCCATTCGGCAGAACGGTCTGCATCGCGCTTTGCCAGCGCGTCGAGGATGTGCCGGTGCGCGGCGCGGTTGCGCGTCTTGGCCTGCGGCAGCCGCGCGAAGAGTTGCAGCAAGGTGGGGCTGTAGAGCAGGCCCACCGGTTCGCGTGCCAGCATGAGCGCGCGGTTGTGGCTGGCGTGGCCGAGGAGGGCGTGGAATTCGACGTCCAGGCGCACCAGCGTTTCGTCGTCCACCGCTGCGTCCATGGCCGCGAAGTTGTCTTCGAGCGTTTGCAGGTCGAGAGCGTCGGCACGCCGGGCCGCCAGGCGAGCGGCCAGCGGTTCCAGCGAAACAGCCAGCTCCCACAGTTCCAGGAAGGTGGTCTGTTGCAGCAGCAGCAGGCGCGTGGCGCGCGGCGCAAGGTCCTGCACGCCCGGCAGGTAGACAAAGAGCCGCCGCCCTTCGCGCCGCTGAAGCAGCCCCTCCTGCTCGACGCGGCGAATGGCCTCGCGAACCGTCGAGCGGTGCACGCCGAAGCGCTCGGCCAACTCCTGCTCCGTCGGCAAGGCGGTGCCCGGCGGCAGGCTGCCGTCGAGAATCGCGCGCTCGATCGTGCCGGACACCGCCTTGTAAGCCGGCTCGGCGTTCAGACGACGAAACACATCGGTGCTTGCTGGAGCCTCAATCGCCAACGCTACCTCCGCGGGGTTGCCGGGTTTTGCTGGTCGCGATCTTTGTCCGACAAGCGGACTGGGGATATCAGGATTACCCGGACTTTTGGCGAGACCTGAATCGGTCGCAGAGATGTGCAAGAGAACGATTAGCTGCGCAGCAAATATTGCGAATTCAGCTAAACTTTAGTAAATAGAATCCACTTGGCTGTGCAGCAAAAACCTCAAAACGGCGATTCGGACAAGGAACTGGTCGAGGCTTTCGTCCGGGCGTTGCAAGAAGCGACCTCCTTCAAGGTAGCGCCCGAGCGCCACTTCGCGGTCTCGTTCCAGGCGCTCGAGGGCACTCAGCGGCTGGACGCGCTGCTGGCCCTGGAAGATGTCGCACCTCCCGTCTGGCTCGCCATCGAAATCTTGCGCCAGGGCTATCCACGCGACATCAAGAACGCGCTGTGGCGTCTGGATGAATACGCCCGCACCCTTTCCCCCGAGAAGAATGTGCTGCCGGTGGTGCTCGCCCAGCATTTGAGTCCGGGCGCACGGCACCTGCTGCGCGGGCGGAACGTCGCTTTCTACGACGCCGGCGACAGCCTCTTCCTGCGCCACGGAACTGTCGTGGTCGATATCGAGCGCCGGGCCGCGCCGCCGCCGCGTTCACGCCCCTTGTCGCTCTTCTCCGGCGCGCGAGAACAAGTTGTCCATGCGTTGCTGCATTCCGAAGGCGCCTGGATCACGGGCAAGGACCTCGCACTACAGGCGCAGACTTCCGCCTTCACGGTGTCCCGGACTCTGAGCGAACTGGAGCGCATGGAGTGGGTACAGGCCGAAGGCGGAGGGCGCACCGCCCGGCGCCGCCTCCTGCAGCCGGCGCAATTGCTCGATGCATGGGCCGAGGCCTGGAAGGCACGCAAGGAGGCGCGCTCACGCTGGTTCTTCTTCGCCTCCAATCCGCGCCTGCTGCCCGACACGGTGGCCCAAGCGCTTCAAAGCGCCGGCTTTGAAGATTGGGCGATCACTGGCGCCGCGGCCGGCAATGCCTTGGCGCCCCTGCTGACCGCTGTCGACACCGTGGACTTGATCGTGCCAGCGGGCAGCGCCGCACGCTTGGCCGAGGCAGCCGGCGCCAAGCGTGCCGACCAAGGCGCCAACCTGACGTTCATCGAGCGCAGCGGCGCGAGCGGCCTGTTCCGCCGGCCCGATCCAGACCACCCCGACACCCCGCTGGCCAGTCCCTACGTCATCTATCTCGACCTCCTGAAAGATGACCGCGGCCGCAACAAGGAACTCGCAGCGCAGCTGCGCTCCACCCTCCTGAAGATTTGATCGTGCCCCCTGCCAAGCCCCTCACTGCCGACGGCTACAACGAAGGCCACACGCTCGCCTGCGAGCGCACCCTTGTCACGCTCCTGCGGGGCTTCGGAACGTTGAAGCACACGCTGCGCCTGGTCGGCGGCCTCGTGCCGCGCTACCTCACGCCGGCGCGTGCGCCGGACGTGCCGCCGCACGCGGGAACTTCAGACGTCGACATCGTGCTGAACATCCAGTTGCTGGCCGAAGGCGAGGCCTACAAGACGCTTGCACAGCAACTCAAGGATCGTGGCTTCAAGCGCGCCGTGAACGAGAAGGGACAAGCCAGCAGCTGGCGATGGCAGCGACAGGTGACCGCGCATGAGTTCGTCGTGGTGGAGTTTCTCCGCGATGCCAACGAGGCGTTGCCCGCCGGCGATGTCTCCACCGTGGACAACGAGAAGATCTCGGCGCTGGCGATCCGGCATGCCGGGATCGTGCACGAATGGTTCGCCGAAAAGGAGATCACCGCTGAGCTTCTGGATGGCGGCGGCGTTGCGACAGAGACCGTGCGTTTCGCCGATGAGGTGAGCTTCATCGTGCTCAAGGCACTGGCCTTCAACGATCGCCATGAGAACAAGGACGCGGCCGATCTCCTTCACGTCATGCGATATGCCGGCAGTCTGCAAGCGGTCGCTGCCACCTTCGGAGCGCGCCTGGCAGTTGGCAGGCACGCCGATGCGATCGAGGAGGCCTTGGCGGTGCTGGAGCGACGCTTTTGCGACGGGGAAGCCGTGGAGGGATACCTGCGCGATGGGCCCGTTTCGTGCGCCCGGTTTCTGCACGGCACAGACCCCTCTGTGGAAGAAGAACGCGTACGCGAGCAGCGAAACGCCTCGGCGCTGATGATGGAGTTCCTGCGCCTCGTTCGCGCGGCGCCGAAGCACCCATGACCCCACCTACCGACTCGCAAGACACTGCCGAGTACATCGCCTTCGAAGAGTTCCGCCATGGCCTGCCGCATGGACGCTTTCGGGTCATCGTCAATCCTGCCCTGGCGGGGCCCTTCGTGGCCCACCGCACCTTCGCGACCCCGCTGGCCATTGCCATGATCGGCCCGGGCATCGTCATGGCGTTGCTCGGCCACCTGTGGACGGGAGCCTTGCTGGTCGCGGGAGGGATCTTGTTGCGGCGGGTCATCAAGGCCCAAGCGCCTCGCATCCTGCTGCACTTGGCCACGCAGGTGCCTTCGGTCTATGAGCAGGCCACCGGGCAGGGCGTGATGGAGGTGCGGCGCGCGGGGTGATCACTCGTGGCGCCATGCCTTACGCGCACCAAATTGAGCCGAAAACCCCGCAGATGCCGCCAAGCACAGGCCCATGGTCTTCACGCTTGTCCGATCAGCGCGCGACGTAGGACACCGGCCACAGCTTGTCGCGCGCAATGCTGCGCTGCCGCATCCACTACACCGTTCACAGTGCGCTCGTCGGCCATTGGTCAAGAAGATGAAAGCAGCGCCATGAGAAATCCCTGGACGAAGAGAAACCCGCTGATGAGCATGTGGCTCAGCGCGGCGAACAAGTCGATGTCATCGGCGCGCGGCCAGGCGACGGGTGCTGCCAAGCGTCAGGTCGGCGCGGCGCAAGCCGAAGCGGCAAGGCAGATCGTCGATTTCTGGAGTGGCAAGACGGCCCTTGCGGCTGCGAAGGCAAAGCGCAAGACCCGACGCTGATGGCGCGGCGCAAGAAGGCCGGCGCATGGACCGGCATCTTCGCTCGCAGCATGGAGGCGTTCACGCGCATGAGCATGCGCGCGAGCACGCGAGCGGTGGATCTGGCCGTCAAGCCGGTGATCGAGAAGCGACGCCCGCCGGCAGGCGCGGGGCAATGGATCTCCGGCGTGGCGATGGGCGCTGCAGGCATGCGGCGATTCAAGCTCTATCGCCCGCCGGGGGTGAAATTCGGCGAGCGCTTGCCGCTCATGGTAATGCTGCACGGTTGCGGTCAGGACGCAAAGACTTTCGCGACCAGCACCCGCATGAACCGGATCGCGGCACGCGAACGATTCATGGTGCTCTATCCGGAGCAGGACCGCGTGTCCAATCCGCAAGGCTGCTGGAACTGGTTCGACACCTCATCGGGCCGCGCCTACGGCGAAGCCGGATTGATCATGAAGGCGATCGATCAAGTCTGCCTCATGTACGGCGTGGATCGAACACGCATCGCAGTGGCGGGACTCTCGGCCGGCGCCAGCATGGCGGCCTTGCTGGTGACCAGGCACCCGGAGCGCTTCGGCGCGGTCGTGATGCACTCGGGAATTCCGCCGTGGTCTGCGCGCTCAGCCCTCTCGGCGCTGGGTGCCATGCACGGCCATCGCTCCACCAAGCCCGTGCCGGTCACGCTCGCGACCATCACCGCCGCGTGGCCGCCCTTGATGGTGATTCACGGCGCCCTCGACAGGGTGGTCGTGGCGTCCAACGGCAATGCTGCAGCCCAGGCGTGGGCCGACGCGGCGGGGGCGACATCCAACACCGTGCGCAGTGTGCAGCGCGGGAATCGGTATCCGACGAGCGTGACCGATTTCAAGCGCAGGGGCAAAACCGTCGCGACCCTGGTGGAGGTTGACCGGCTGGGGCACGCGTGGAGCGGCGGCGCGGCGCAGGCCTTCAGCGACGGCAAGGGGCCGGATGCGTCACGGATGGTGTGGGCGTTCGCTGCGAAGCAGTTTCGCAAATGAGCTGCGTGATGCGGCATGAAGACATTCAACGTGCCGCACCGGCAACTTACGAAGCAGCCTCCTGCTGCTTGAACGTCAGCGCCACGAAATCAACAAACGCCCGCACCCGCGCCGCCAACTGATGCCGTTGCGGATACACCGCATGGATGTCCGCATCCGGCGTGAAGTATTGAGGCAACACCTGCACGAGCCGGCCGTTGCGCAGGTAGCGTTCGATGTCCCACTCCGCACGCATCAGGATGCCGTGGCCATCGAGCGCCCAGTTCACCGCGATCTCGCCGTCGTTCGTGGCGAGGTTGCCGCGCGTCTTGACGGCTTCGACGCTGGCGGTGCGGCCGCGCCCGCTGGACAGGCGCCACACGCCGTAGGCTTCTTCGCCTTGGCGGATGCCGATGCAGTTGTGCTTCGTGAGGTCGTTGGGCACCTTGGGGATGCCGTGCCTGGCCAGGTAGGCCGGCGCCGCGCTGAGCAGCCGTCGATTGGCCGCGATGTACCGCGCGATCACGCGCGAATCCGGCGGCGCGCCAAATCGGATGCACACGTCGAACGAATCCTCCGTCAAGGGCGGAGGGTTGACCGACAACTGCAACTGCACCTCGACCTGCGGGTACTTGCGAACGAACTTCGAAATCAGCGGCGCCACATGGCTGCGACCAAAGCCGAGTGTTGCGTTGACGCGCAGCAAGCCCTTCGGCGTCGCCCTCGACGCGCCCAGCAACTCGCCCATGCTGTCGATGTCGCTGAGGATGCGGCGCGCGTGTTCGAGGTACAGCTCGCCCTCGGGCGTGAGGCTCATGCGCCGTGTGGTCCGGTTGATCAGCGACACGCCGATGCGCGACTCCATCAGCGCCAGGTGCTTGCTCACCGCCGGCGTGGTCACGCCCAGCTCGCGCGCCGCCGCGCTCAGGCTGCCGGCACTGGCCAGCGTCGAGAAGAAGCCGAGGTCGACCGGCTGCACTTCAGCGGACTTCGTCGTCGTCATTGTTGAATCCAGGTTAACGGTGGATTCACTTTAGGCCCGGTTGGAAAGGATGTCGAGTTCTTACATTTACTCCACCCCCAACCACCCGGAGACACACACCATGAAGACGTACAAGATCGCAACCATCCCTGGCGACGGCATCGGCAAGGAAGTCGTTCCTGCCGGCCAGCAGGTGCTCGAAGCCCTGGCCGCAGGCAGCGGCAACTTCAAGTTCGAATTCGAAAACTTCGACTGGGGCGGCGACTACTTCCGCGAGCACGGCGTGATGATGCCCGACGACGGCCTGAACGCACTGCGCGACAAGGACGCGATCCTGTTCGGCTCGGCCGGCGACCCGCACATCCCCGACCACATCACCCTCTGGGGCCTGCGCCTGAAAATCTGCCAAGGCTTCGACCAGTACGCCAACGTGCGCCCGACGCGCATCCTGCCCGGCATCGATGGCCCGCTGAAGCGCTGCGGCCCGGATGACCTCAACTGGGTCATCGTGCGCGAGAACTCGGAAGGCGAATACTCCGGCGTCGGCGGCCGCGTGCATCAGGGCCATCCAATCGAGGCCGCCACCGACGTGTCGATGATGACCCGCGCCGGTGTCGAACGCATCATGCGTTTTGCCTTCAAGCTGGCCCAGTCGCGTCCCCGCAAGCTGCTGACCGTCATCACCAAGAGCAACGCCCAGCGCCATGCGATGGTGATGTGGGACGAGATCGCGCTGCAGATCAGCAAGGAGTTCCCGGACGTCAAGTGGGACAAGGAACTGGTCGATGCATCGACGGCCCGCATGATCAACAACCCGGCCTCGCTCGACACCATCGTCGCGACCAACCTGCATGCCGACATCCTGAGCGACCTGGCCGCAGCACTGGCGGGCAGCCTGGGCATCGCACCCACCGGCAACATCGACCCCGAGCATCGCTATCCCTCGATGTTCGAGCCCATCCACGGCTCGGCCTTCGACATCATGGGCAAGGGCCTGGCCAATCCGGTGGGCACCTTCTGGTCGGTCGTGATGCTGCTGGAGCACCTCGGTGAAACGGAAGCCGCGCAACGCGTGATGGCCGCCATCGAGAAGGTCACCGCCGACAAGACGCTGCACACGCGTGACCTGGGCGGCACGGCCACCACGGCCGACGTCACCAAGGCGGTGTGCGGCCAGGTCGCCGCCAGCGGCCAGCGCAAAGCTGCCTGACCCGACCTGCCCCAAGGCCTGACGCCGGGGCTTTCAACCTTTCCTGAAGAGGCCGGTGCCGCGCGCCGCGCCTCGACCCGAAGCGGCCGCCAAGCGCCGCAGGGGCCTGCTCGCGCCAACACCCCCTCATCCGGAGACAAATCATGCGCCGCTTCCTTGGAAAACTTTACGTGCAAGTGCTCATCGGCGTGTTCGCCGGCGTGCTGCTTGGCGTCTTCATGCCCAACATCGCGAGCGACTTCAAACCGCTCGGCGATGTGTTCATCAAGCTCATCAAGATGGTCTTCGCACCGATCATCTTCGCGACGGTGGTGCTCGGCATCGCCCGCATGGAGAACATGAAAGAGCTCGGCCGCGTCGGCGTTCGGGCGCTCATCTATTTCGAGGTGCTGTCGACCTTTGCGCTGTTGCTCGGCCTGGTCGTCGTCAACGTGTTCCAGCCCGGTCACGGCATGAACATCGATGCCACGCAGCTCGACACCAAGGCCATCGCGAGCTACACGGCTGCCGCCGCCAAGCCCGAAGGCTTCATCGAGTTCGTGCTGCACCTGGTGCCGACCAGCATCGTCGATGCGCTGGCCAAGAACGACATCCTGCAGATCCTCGTGTTCGCCACGATGTTCGGCGTGGCGCTCTCGCACATCGGGCCGCGTGCCAAGCCGGTGGTGGACTTCCTGGACTCCTTCACGCACGGCGTGTTCTCGGTGGTCGGCATGATCATGCGGCTCGCACCGCTCGCCGCTTTCGGCGCGATGGCCTTCACCGTGGGCAAGTACGGCCTCGGCTCGGTGCTGTCGCTGGGCAAGCTCATGGGCACGATGTACCTCACCTGCTTCCTGTTCGTGACGCTGGTGCTCGGTGCCATCTCCAAGATCTCCGGCTTCAGCCTGTGGAAGTTCCTCAAGTACATCAAGGACGAACTCTTCACCGTGCTCGGCACGAGCTCATCGGAATCTGTGGTGCCGCAACTGATGCGCAAGCTCGAGCATGCGGGCGTGTCGAAGCCGGTCGTGGGCCTGGTCGTGCCGGCCGGCCTGACCTTCAACCCCGACGGCCAGTGCATCTACTACACGATGGCCGCGATCTTCATCGCCCAAGCCACCAACACGCCGCTGACGATGACCGACCAGTTCGTCGTGCTGGGTGTGCTGCTGCTGACCTCCAAGGGCTCGGCGGGCGTCACCGGCTCCGGCTTCATCACGCTGGCCGCGACGCTGGCCTCGATGGGCAAGATCCCGGTCGCCGGCATGGTGCTGCTGCTGGGTGTCGACCGCTTCATGTCCGAGGCCCGCGCCATCACCAACACGATCGGCAATGCCGTGGGCACCGTCGCCATCGCCCGCTGGGTGGGCGCCGTCGACCGCGAAAAGCTCACGCAAGTGCTGGACGGCAAGAGCGACCCCGAAGACCTGCACGAGCTCTACGAAGGCGATGACGACGACAAGGTGCGCCCGCTGCTCGCGCCGGCCGAAGCGGCGAACCCGTCCGCTGTCCGCATCGCAGCCTGAAGCCGGCCCAAGGATCCGCGCCATGAACGCCGCCGAGACACGAAGCCTGCTGCGCGCCATGTTCGACGCCGCGGTGGCCGCCGCGCAGCCCGCGCTGTGCGTGCCGCGCCACCTGCCGGCCGCCCCCAAGGGCCGGCTGGTGGTGATCGGCGCCGGCAAGGCTTCGGCCGCAATGGCCCGCGCCGTCGAGGATCACTGGCAAGGCCCGCTCAGCGGCCTGGTGGTCACGCGATACGGCTACGCCGTGCCCTGCGAACGCATCGAGATCGTCGAAGCCGCGCACCCGGTGCCCGACGCAGCCGGCGAGACGGCCGCACGGCGGGTGCTGGACCGGGTCCAGGGGCTGACGGCCGATGACCTGGTGCTGTGCCTGATTTCCGGCGGCGGCTCTTCACTGCTGCCGCTCGCGCTGCCGGGCCTCACGCTCGCCGACAAGCAGGCGCTCAACCGCGCGCTGCTGGCCAGCGGCGCCAGCATCACCGAGATGAACTGCGTGCGCCGGCACCTGTCGGCCATCAAGGGCGGACGGCTTGCGGCGGCCTGCCATCCGGCGCGCGTGGTCAACCTGCTGCTGTCGGATGTGCCGGGCGACGATCCCATCGACATCGCCTCCGGCCCGACGGTGCCGGACCCGACCACTTGCGCCGACGCGCTGCAGATCCTGAAGCGCTACGGCATCGACGTGCCGCCGCGCGCATTGGCGCTGCTCGAAAGCGGGGAGGGCGAAACGCTGAAGGCCGGCGACCCGCGCCTGCCGCCCATCGAAACGCATTTCATCGCCACGCCGCAAATGGCGCTGGAGGCGGCAGCGCGGGTGGCACGCGATGCCGGGGTGCAGCCTTTCATCCTGGGCGATGCCATCGAAGGCGAGGCACGGGAGGTGGCCAGGACGCTGGCCGGCATCGCCCTGCAGGTGGCACGCCGCGGGCAACCCGTCGCGCCGCCCTGCGTGCTGCTCTCGGGCGGCGAAACGACGGTGACGCTGCGCGGCAAGGGCCGGGGCGGACGCAACGTCGAGTTCCTGCTCGCGCTCGGCATCGCGCTGAACGGCGAGCCGGGCATCCACGCACTGGCCGGCGACACCGACGGCGTCGACGGCCAGGAAGAGATTGCCGGCGCATGGCTGGCACCCGACACGCTGGCCCGCGCCTGGGCGCAGGGCCTGAGGCCGCGTGAGCGCCTCGACGACAACGACGGGCACGGCTTCTTCGAGGCGCTCGGCGACTCGGTGATCACCGGCCCGACCTTGACCAACGTAAACGACTTCCGCGCCATCGTGATCACCGACGGCGCCCATTGAAAGAACCGACATGCGCAGAAGCAAGCAAGCCAAGATCGTCGCGACCCTCGGGCCGGCGAGCGACGACTACCAGACCATCCAGGCGCTCTTCGACGCCGGCGCCGACGTGTTCCGGCTGAACTTCAGCCACGGCAAGCACGAAGACCACAAGCGCCGGCTCGAGCTGATCCGCGAGGTCGAGCGTGAGAGGGGCAGGCCCATCGGCGTGCTGCTGGACCTGCAAGGGCCCAAGCTGCGCATCGGCACCTTTGCGCAAGGGCCGGTGACGCTGGTCGAAGGCGCGGCCTTCCGGCTCGATCTCGACGCGAAGACGCCCGGCAATGTGGAGCGCGTCGCCTTGCCTCACCCGGAAATCTTTGCCGCACTGGAAACCGGCACCGACCTGCTGCTCGACGATGGCCGGCTGCGCCTGCGCGTCGAGAAATTCGGCAAGGACTTTGCCGACACCCGCGTGGTGAACGGCGGCAACCTGTCCGAGCGCAAGGGCGTGAACGTGCCGGGCGTGGTGCTGCCATTGTCGGCCCTGACCGAGAAGGACCGCACAGACCTGGCCTACGGACTGACGCTCGGCATCGATTGGGTGGCGCTCTCGTTCGTGCAGCGCGCCGAAGACATCATCGAGGTGCGCGATCTTGTCGGTGGCCGTGCCGGCATCGTGGCCAAGCTGGAGAAGCCGGCCGCCATTGCGTCGCTCGATGCGATCGTGGCCGAGACGGATGCCGTCATGGTGGCCCGCGGCGACCTCGGCGTCGAGATGCCGGCAGAGCAGGTGCCATCGATCCAGAAGCGGATCATTCGCGCCTGCCGACGTGCAGGCAAGCCGGTCATCGTCGCCACGCAGATGCTGGAGTCGATGGTCGCCGCGCCGGTGCCCACGCGCGCCGAGGCCTCGGACGTCGCCACCGCGATCTACGAAGGCGCCGATGCGGTGATGCTGTCCGCCGAATCGGCCAGCGGCCGCTACCCGGTCGAGGCGGTCAAGATGATGAGCAGCATCATTACGCACACCGAGAGCGATGCGAACTACCGCACCGCGATCGACTCCTCGCGTGCCGCGCCCTTGTCGCACGCGGCCGATGCCATCGGCTGCGCGATGCGCGACATCACGGGCCTGCTCAATGCGGCCGCCACCGTGGCCTACACCAGCTCGGGCTACTCGGCGCTGCGCATGGCGCGCGAACGGCCACGCGCGCCCATCATCGGCATGACGCCGCGCCTGGCCACGGCCCGGCGCCTGGCCCTTGCCTGGGGCGTGCATGCGGTGCTGTGCCACGAAGTCGTCGACGTGCCGGAGATGAGCGAGCTGGCCAGCCGCACCGCGCTGAAAGAAGGCTTCGGCGAGGCCGGACAGACCATCGTCATTTCGGCCGGCATGCCCTTCGGCACTTCCGGCACCACCAACCTCCTGCGCATCGCGCAGATCTGAACGGACGCTTCACACATGACGACAACGATTCAACAGGTTCGAGGCTTCGAGCTGCTCGACTCGCGCGGCAATCCCACGGTCGCCGCGGAAGTGCTGCTGTCCGATGGCTCGCGTGGGTTCGCGGCCTCACCCTCCGGCGCATCCACCGGCGCACGCGAAGCGATCGAGCTGCGCGACGGTGATCCGAAGCGCTACTTCGGCAAGGGCGTGACGAAGGCGGTGGGCCACGTCAACCACGAACTGCACCAGGCGCTGGTGGGCCGCGTCGCGCACGACCAGGCCGCCATCGACGGCGCGATGATCGCGCTCGACGGCACGCCGACGAAGGCGCGCCTGGGTGCCAACGCCATCCTCGCCGTGTCGCTGGCGCTGGCCAAGGCCTCGGCCGCGTCGAGCGGGCAAGCGCTGTATCGCCAGCTGGGTGGCGCGCGCGCACCGGTCCTGCCGATGCCGATGATGAACATCATCAACGGCGGTGCGCATGCCGACAACAACGTCGACATGCAGGAGTTCATGATCGTGCCGGTCGGCGCGCCGCGCTTTTCCGAAGCCATGCGCTGGGGCGTCGAGGTCTTTCATTCGCTCAAGGCGCTGCTCAAGAGCCGCGGCCTGTCCACCGCGGTGGGCGACGAAGGCGGCTTTGCGCCCGACCTTCCCTCGAACGAGGCGGCCATCGAAGTGATCCTGGGCGCCATCGAGCTTGCCGGGTTCAAGGCCGGGCAGGACATCGCGCTGGGCCTGGACGTTGCCAGTTCGGAGTTCCACAAGAACGGCTTCTACGAACTCGCGTCCGAGGGCAAGCGCTTCGATTCCGCCGCGTTCGCGGACTACCTCGGCAAATGGGTCGACGCGTACCCGATCGTCACCATCGAGGACGGCATGGCCGAGGCCGACTGGGACGGATGGGAACTGCTGACCGCCAGGCTGGGTCGCCGCGTGCAACTGGTTGGCGACGACCTGTTCGTCACCAACACCGGGATCCTGCAGCAAGGCATTGCGCGCGGCGCGGCCAACTCGATCCTGATCAAGCCGAACCAGATCGGCACGCTGACGGAGACGCTGGCGGCCATCGCGATGGCGCAGGAGGCGGGCTATTCCTCGGTGGTGTCGCATCGCTCGGGTGAGACCGAGGACACGACGATTGCCGACCTCAGCGTGTGCACCGCGGCGACGCAGATCAAGACGGGGTCGCTGTGCCGCTCGGACCGCATGGCCAAGTACAACCGGCTGCTGCTGATCGAGGCGGAGTTGGGGGAGGCGGCCGCGTTTGCGGGGCGTGCGGCGCTGGCGCTTGTACGGTCCTGAACGCCGGGGAGACCCTCGACCCAAACGCGAGATGGAGGTTGGGGCGCGTGCCGAGGCCCCCGGGTATTCCCCTCCGCGAATGTCCCCCGCCTTCGGCTCCTCCTTGATTTCGCTGCGGGGAACACCCGATGCCCTCGTCCCCGGACACGCCGCGTTGTGCGGGTAGATCAACCACTGCGCGTCCGGATCAGGCCGGCGGTGTGCTCCACGCAGCGAAATCAAGGAGGAGCCGGCAGCCGCGGGCTGACGGCGGGGGACATTCGCGGAGGGGAGTACACCGTCGGCGTGATCTCGCCCAAGGCGCCCAGCCCATGTCTTTTTGACGGCGAGAAGCCAAACCCTTGATCGTCGAGACAGTTTCATATCGAAAGGAAAGATCTCGACTCCTGGCATGCCGTTTGCAACGAAGCGACGGCCGCTTGGCAGCAACTTGTATAGACAGCATAATGGTGCACTTTCCTAATGGCGGCGCACCGAAAGCGCACACAGGGCTTACCCTGTATAGACAAGTTGAGGCAAGCGGACACAATCCGCTCACTTTCTAGTCAGAACCCAGGAGATTCCATGGTCAAAACGGTTTTTTTCAAAGTTGCCACCCTTCTTGCCGCGGGCCTGTGCGCCGCGGGCGCCGTGCACGCGCAAGAGACAAAGATTGCGCTCGGCATGTCCGGCTGGACGGGCTTTGCGCCCCTCACGCTGGCCGACAAGGCAGGCATCTTCAAGAAGAACGGCCTGGACGTGGAACTCAAGATGATTCCGCAAAAAGACCGCCACCTGGCCCTGGCGTCGGAAGCCATCCAGTGCGCCGCGACCACGGTTGAAACGCACGTCGCCTGGAACGCCAACGGCGTGCCCATCGTGCAGATCTTCCAGATGGACAAGTCCTACGGCGCCGACGGTCTGGCCGTGCGCAATGACGTCAAGACCTTCGCCGACCTGAAGGGCAAGGCGATCGGCGTCAGCGCCCCCGGCACCGCGCCGTATTTCGGCCTGGCCTGGATGCTGAGCAAGAACGGCATGTCGCTCAAGGACGTGAAGCTGGTTTCGCTGGAACCGCAACCCGCCGCCACCGCCTTCGTCGCCGGCCAGAACGACGCGGCGATGACCTACGAGCCCTATCTTTCCACCGTGCGCGCCAACCCGGACGCGGGCAAGATCCTTGCGACCACGCTCGACTACCCGATGGTGATGGACACGGTGGGCTGCGCGCCGACCTGGCTCAAGGCCAACCCGAAGGCGGCGCAGGCGCTGACCAATTCGTACTTCGAGGCGCTGGACATGATCAAGGCCGACCCGGCCAAGGCGAATGAAATCATGGGCTCGGCCGTGAAGCAGAGCGGCGAGCAGTTCGCCAAGTCGTCGGCCTACCTGCGCTGGCAGGACAAGGCGGCCAACCAGAAGTTCTTCGCGGGCGAACTCACGGCCTTCATGAAGGATGCCGAGAAGATCCTGCTGGAGGCAGGGGTGATCCGCAAGGCACCGGACAACCTCGCGGCGACATACGACGCCTCATTCATCAAGTAAGGAAAGCCGCGAGTCTTTCTACTGCGGCCGCCGATCTCGGGCCTGCGGTGCTCACCGTACTGGAGTACGGCTCCGCTCCTCGACCCGACCTCGGCGCCCTCGCTACGAAATCCTCACGACTTCCTCCACGCCCATGAATACCACTACTGCCATGAAGCCGCCCGTTCAGGCGTCCGCCCCCGCCATCGCCGTACGCCGCCGCCGGCCGGTGGCACCTCTGGAGCCCGTCAGCAGCCGCGCACGCTGGGTGCTCGGCATCGGCTTCTTCGTGCTGTTCGTCGCCGTGTGGGCCGTTGCCACGCTGGGCGGCTTCGTCAAGCCGACCTTCCTCGCGAGCCCGGTGACGATGGTGAAAGAGGGCTATCTGCTCTTCACCGAGTTCAACTTCATCCACGACATCGGCATGACGGTGTGGCGGGTGTTCGGCGGCTTCGTGCTGGCCGCGATCATCGCGGTGCCGCTGGGCATCGCGATGGGGGCGTGGAAGCCGGTGGAGGCTTTTTTCGAGCCCTTCGTTTCGTTCTGCCGCTACCTGCCGGCGTCGGCTTTCATTCCGCTGCTGATCTTGTGGGCGGGCATCGGCGAGACGCAGAAGCTGCTCGTCATCTTCATCGGCTCGGTGTTCCAGATCATCCTGATGGTGGCCGTCATCGTCGGCGGTGCGCGCAAGGACCTGGTGGAGGCGGCGTACACGCTGGGCGCCAACAGCAGCGGCATCGTCAAGCGCGTGCTGATTCCGGGCGCCGCGCCGGGCATCGCGGAGACGCTGCGGCTGGTGCTGGGCTGGGCGTGGACCTATGTGATCGTGGCGGAGCTGATCGGCTCGTCCTCGGGCATCGGGCACATGATCACGGACAGCCAGGCGCTGCTGAACACGGGGCAGATCATCTTCGGGATCATCGTGATCGGGGTCATTGGTCTCGTCTCCGACTTTGCGTTCAAGGCGCTCAACCGCCGCCTGTTTGCATGGAGCACGATATGAGCGCGTTTGAATTTACTCCCTCCCCTCTCGGGGGAGGGTTGGGGTGGGGGCACGCAGCCTTTGCAATCGCACTGCCCGCACTAACCGCCCATGCCCCCATCCCAACCCCACGTGCCAGCGCCAGAGGCGCAGGCCCTTCCAGCCGTCCAAGCCCGCGCGGGCGGGCTTGGAGCCGCGGCTCTCAGCCCCGGAGGGGGAAGGAGCAAGACGAAAGCGTCGTATGAGCATCAACCAACTCTCCATCCAGGGCGTCTCCCGCGTCTTCGAAGGCACCAAGGGCCAGCGCACGCAGGCGCTTCTTCCCATCGACTTCGAAGTCAAGGAAAACGACTTCGTCACCATCCTCGGCCCCTCGGGCTGCGGCAAGTCCACGCTGTTGCGCATCGTCGCCGGCCTCGACTTCCCGACCACCGGCCAGGTGCTGCTCGACGGCCAACCCATCGACGGCCCCGGTGCGGACCGCGGCGTGGTGTTCCAGAGCTACACGCTGTTCCCCTGGCTCACCATCGCGCAGAACATCCGCTTCGGCCTGCGCGAGCGCGGCATGAGCGAGGCTGAGCAGAAGGAGCGCAGCGAATTCTTCATTGCCAAGGTGGGCTTGCGTGGTTTCGAGAACCACTTTCCCAAGCAGTTGTCGGGCGGCATGCAGCAACGCACCGCCATCGCACGGGCCTTGGCCAACGACCCCAAGATGCTGCTGCTCGACGAGCCCTTCGGCGCGCTCGACAACCAGACCCGCGTGCTGATGCAGGAACTGCTGCTCGGCATCTGGGAGTCAGCGCAGAAGACAGTGCTTTTCGTCACGCACGACATTGACGAAGCCATCTTCATGGCCAACCGCGTGGCCGTTTTCAGCGCGCGCCCGGGCCGCATCAAGACCGAGATCGCGGTGGACTTTCCGCATCCGCGCCACTACACCATCAAGACCTCGCCGGAGTTCATGGAAATCAAGGCGCGGCTGACCGAGGAAATCCGCGCCGAATCGATGGCCGCGGCGGAGCATTGACCATGAAACGCGATTTGCCGGCGCTCGCCCTGTACGAACAGGTCAAGCAGCACATCACCCGCAAGATCCAGGACGGCTCGTGGCCCGCGGGCCATCGCCTGCCCTCGGAGAACGAGTTGGTGACGCAGTTCGGCATTTCGCGCATGACGGCCAACCGTGCATTGCGCGAACTGGTGGAGCAGGGCCGCATCGTGCGCGTGGCCGGCGTGGGCAGTTTCGTCGCGGAAGACAAGCCGCAATCGACGCTGCTGCAGATCGCCAACATCGCCAGCGAGATCCGCGCGCGGGGGCATGACTACGGCTACCAACTCGTGACGTCGGAGCGCATCGCTGCGTCAACGGACGTGGCGGCGTGGCTGGACGTGCGCGCCGGCGAGTCGGTGTTCCACACCGTGTGCCTGCATCTGGAAGACGGCGTGCCGGTGCAACTGGAAGACCGGTACGTGAATCCGCGCGTCGTGCCCGACTTCATGGAGCAGAACCTCGCGACGACGCCGCCAAGCGAATACCTCGTGCGGCACGTGCCGTTTGACCAGATCGAGCATCTGGTCGATGCTGTGTTGCCGACGGTCGAGCAGGCCCTGCGCCTCGCGATGCCGGCTGCCGAACCCTGCCTTCTGCTCACGCGCCGCACCTGGACGCGCACGGTGCCGGTGACGCTGGTGCGTTGCCTGCATCCTGCATCGCGCTACCGGCTGGGCAGCCGGTTTCGTGCGGATGGCAATCCGACTTCGGGGTGACGCAGTGACGAAAGCCCGCAGATCTTTTTTCTTTCTCCTTCCCCCTCCGGGGGAAGGTTGGGATGGGGGCATGCGGCCGTTGAACACCGTGCACCTTCACAACCGCCCCGTGCCCCCACCCCAACCCTCCCCCGGAAGGGGAGGGAGCTAAACCACGCGCCGCGTTCTTTCGTGCCGCCCTACCTGTATAGACAGCCTATGACCACCATCACCCTCACCCCCGGAAAAGTCGACCTCGCCCTCCTTCGCCGCATCCACGCCGGCGGCGTCACGCTGGCGCTCGATCCTTCCACCCTCCCTGGCATGACCGCAGCCCAAGCCGCCGTCCAGCACATCGTCGACAACGACGAAGTCGTCTACGGCATCAACACCGGCTTCGGCAAGCTCGCGAGCACGCGCATCGGCAACGACCATCTGGCCGAACTGCAACGCAACCTCGTGCTCTCGCACAGCGTCGGCACGGGCACGCCGCTGGATTCAGCCGTGGTGCGTCTCGTGCTCGCGACCAAGGCGGTGAGCCTGGCGCGCGGGCATTCGGGCGTGCGGCCTGCCTTGGTCGAGGCGCTGCTGGCGCTGTTCAACGCCGGCATCACGCCGAGCATTCCGTGCAAGGGTTCGGTCGGCGCATCGGGCGACCTCGCGCCGCTGGCGCACATGGCCTGCGTGCTGATTGGTGAGGGCGAAGCCGTCACCGCCGAAGGCAAGACGGTGAGCGGTGCCGAGGCGATGCGCCTCGTCGGCCTCGAACCCTTCGTGCTGCGACCGAAGGAAGGGCTGGCGCTGCTCAACGGCACGCAGGTGTCGACCGCACTCGCACTCACCGGCCTCTTCGGCGCGGAGAATGTTTTTGCATCGGCCTTGATGTCGGGCGCACTGTCGCTCGAAGCAATCCAGGGTTCCATCAAGCCCTTCGACGCACGCATCCACGCCGCGCGCGGCCAGCCCGGGCAAATCGCCGTGGCCGGCGCCGTGCGCACCCTGCTCGACGGCAGCGAGATCGTGCCTTCGCACCCCGACTGCGGCCGCGTGCAAGACCCGTATTCGATCCGCTGCATCCCGCAGGTCATGGGCGCGTGCCTGGACAACCTCACGCACGCGGCACGCGTGCTGGTGATCGAGGCGAATGCCGCGTCGGACAACCCGCTGGTCTTCACCGACACGGGCGAAGTCATCTCGGGCGGCAACTTCCACGCGGAGCCGGTGGCTTTCGCGGCCGACATCATTGCGCTGGCCATCTCGGAGATCGGCGCCATTTCGGAGCGCCGCCTGGCGCTGATGCTCGACACGGGCTTGTCGGGCCTGCCGCCTTTCCTCGTGCACGAGGGCGGCCTCAACTCCGGCTTCATGATTGCGCAGGTCACGGCCGCGGCGCTCGCCTCGGAGAACAAGTCGATGGCGCATCCGGGCAGCGTCGACAGCTTGCCTACTTCCGCCAATCAGGAAGACCACGTGTCGATGGCGACCTACGCGGCGCGCCGGCTGGGCGACATGGTGAACAACACGGCGGTGGTCGTTGGCATCGAAGCCATGGCTGCAGCGCAAGGCATCGAGCTCAAGCGCGGGCTGAAAAGCTCAGCGCTCGTCGAAGCCGAATTCGCAACCATCCGCACGAAGGTCGCCTACCTCGAACGCGACCGCTACCTCGCACCCGACATCGAAGCCATGCGCCTGTGGGCCCTGGAAGCCGCGATGCCCGCCGCACTGCTGGACATCCTGCCCAGCCACGCCGGCTGAGCGGAGCGCATCGCTCTCAAGTCGACGTGGCTCGGCCATCTCCGACTTGAGACTTCGCAAGAAGCGAGCCGGCCAAGTCCCGGCCGCGCCGGCTCAAAAACTCCCGGTGAACTGGTAGCGCGAAGCCGGATGCCAGAGCGCCGACACCGTGGCGACCTGACCCTGAGACAGCGTCTTGCGCCGCAGCACCAGGCAGGGCTCCATGGCCGCCATGTGCAGTTGCTCGGCCACTTCGGCGGGCGGCAGGCAAGCCTCGATCGAGAACTCCACGCCCTGCAAGGGCGCCACGCGCATCAGGTAGGCATTGGGCGTCTGGCTGGAGAAGTCCTGCGCCATGTAGTCCGCCGCCACGGCCGGGTTGACATACCGGTCTTCCAGCTGGATCGGCACGTTGTTCTCGAAGTGAATCACCACCGAATGGAAGAGCGCCGGATGCCCCGGCAGGTTGAACTGGCGCGCCAGCGCGGGATCGGCCTTGCAGCGCTCCAGCCGTTGAAGTTCGCCCCGGTGCACGTGGCCGCGCGCCGCGATCTCCTCGGCGATGTTGCGCAACTGGATCAGCGTGGCCTGGTACTTCTGCTGCGCCACGAAGGTGCCCGACCCCTGCACGCGCACCAGCGTCTGGTCGTCGCTCAACTCGCGCAGCGCGCGGTTCACCGTCATGCGCGACACGCCGAACTGCCTGGCCAGCATCGCCTCGCTCGGAATGGCCTGCCCCTCGACCCACTGCCCCGTATGGATCTGGTGAAGCACGTGGTCCTTGATGCGCTGGAACGCGGGCACGCCGGCATCGGCGTCCGCTGCGGAAGGCGTCGAAACGATGGTGTTCATAGGGTTTACCTGAGGGTTTGGCGTCGGCAAACGTATTGACGTCTGCGAGAGTAAACCACACAATTGGTATATACAACTTAGACAAGTAAATCGCCAAGTTGTACAGTCCAGCAACCGGGGGGACAAGGAAAGCACCACATGCACATCGAAGCGGAATCGCCCCTCGGCGGCGTTGAAACCCGAACCATCGACATGGTTCCCGAGCACGAGCGCCACGGCGCGCCGCGCAGCCAGTTCACCCTCTGGTTCGGCGCCAACATGCAGATCACGGCCGTGGTCGACGGCGCGCTGGCCATCGTGTTCGGCGCGGAGGCGCTCACGGCCATCATCGGATTGCTGATCGGCAACGTGCTCGGCGGCATCGTGATGGCGCTGCATTCGGCGCAAGGCCCGCGCCTGGGCCTGCCGCAAATGATCTCCAGCCGCGTGCAGTTCGGCGTGCGCGGCGCGGCCTTGCCGCTGGTGCTGGTCATCCTGATGTACCTGGGCTTTGCCGCCACCGGCACCGTGCTGTCGGGGCAGGCGATCAACCGCATCTTCGGCGTCAGCGCGCCGGAGTTCGGCATCCTGGTGTTCGGCTCGCTCACCGCGCTGGTAGCGGTGGTGGGCTACCGGCTGATCCACGTGGTCGGCCGCATCGCCACCGTGGTCGGCATCCTGGGCTTCGGCTACCTGGCGTTCCAGCTGTTCGCGCAGCACGACGTTGCCAGCGCCTTCGGCCAGAAGCCGTTCACGGTGTCGACCCTGCTGCTGACCATCGCGCTGTCGGCCGGCTGGCAGATGACCTTCGCGCCCTACGTGGCCGACTACTCGCGCTACCTGCCGACGCGCACCACCATCGCCTCGACCTTCTGGACCACCTTCTCGGGCAGCGTCATCGGCGCGCAGCTGGCCATGACCTTCGGCGTGCTGGTCGCAGCCCTGGGCGGCAACTTCCTGAAGAACCAGGTCGGATTCATGGGCGACCTGGCCGGTCCCACGGTCGCGGTGCTGATCTACGTGGTCATCGTCACCGGCAAGCTCACGGTCAACTGCCTGAATGCCTACGGCGGCTTCATGACCATCCTCACCACGGTGAGCGCCTTCAACAACAAGTCGCAGATTTCGTCGCGTGCCCGCATGCTCTACATCGTCGGCTTCGTGCTGGTGTCGATGGGCGTCGCGCTGCTGGCCAGTGCCGACTTCCTCAACAACTTCAAGAACTTCGTGCTGCTGCTGCTGGCGGTCTTCGTGCCCTGGAGCGCGGTGAACCTGGTCGACTACTACCTGGTCTCGAAGGAAAAGGTGGACATTCCCGCCCTGTACGACTGCAATGGCCGCTACGGCGCCTACAACCCGGTGGCGCTGGGCTGCTACGTGCTGGGGGTGGTGGTGCAGATTCCGTTCCTGAACCAGGCGATGTACAAAGGCCCGATCGCCACGATGCTCGGCGGCGCCGACGTGTCCTGGATCGTGAGCCTGGTCGTCACCTGCCTCGTGTACTACCCGCTGGCCAAGCGAACGATGAAGGTTCCGGCCAGCATGATCTATCCCACCGACGCGGCAATGCCTGGCAGCGCTGCGATCCGCCCGGCGGCAACCGCCATCGCAGGCGATGCGCGTCAACCGGCCTGACATCGCCACACGCAATATTTGCCACCCCACATCAAGACTTCTTCCAAGGACATCACCATGAACGCACCCGACAAGTTCCTCGCCAAGACCGCAGCGCTGAGCGACCCGCGCCATGACGCCAGCCGCGTGATCCGCGCCCCGCGCGGCAGCGAACTGAGCTGCAAGAGCTGGCTCACCGAAGCTGCCTACCGCATGCTCCAGAACAACCTCGACCCCGAAGTGGCCGAGCGCCCGCAAGACCTGGTGGTGTACGGCGGCATCGGCCGCGCGGCGCGCAACTGGGAATGCTTCGACCAGATCCTCGCGTCGCTCAAGGAACTCAACGATGACGAGACGCTGCTGATCCAGTCGGGCAAGCCGGTCGGTGTGTTCAAGACGCACGCGAACGCACCGCGCGTGCTGCTGGCCAACTCCAACCTCGTGCCCAAGTGGGCCAACTGGGAGCACTTCAACGAGCTCGACCAGAAGGGCCTCTTCATGTACGGCCAGATGACGGCCGGCAGCTGGATCTACATCGGCAGCCAGGGCATCGTGCAGGGCACCTTCGAGACTTTCGTCGAAGCGGGTCGCCAGCACTACAACGACGATCTGTCGGGCAAGTGGATCCTCACGGCCGGTCTCGGCGGCATGGGCGGCGCGCAACCATTGGCTGCCACGCTGGCGGGCGCGGTGTCGCTCAACATCGAATGCCAGCAGTCGAGCATCGACTTCCGCCTGCGCACGCGCTACGTCGACAAGCAGGCGCGCGACATCGACCACGCGCTGGAACTAATCGCGCAGCACACCGCCGCGAAAGAGGCCGTGTCGATCGCGCTGCTGGGCAACGCGGCCGACATCCTTCCGGAACTCGTGAAGCGCGCGAAGGCCGGCGGCATCAAGCCCGATCTCGTGACCGACCAGACCTCGGCGCACGACCTCATCAACGGCTACCTGCCCAGCGGCTGGACCGTGCCGCAATGGCAAGCCGCGATGAAGGACCCGTCGCAGCACGCCGCGCTGACGGCTGCTGCCGCGAAGTCCTGCGCCGTGCACGTGCAGGCCATGCTCGACTTCCAGTCGATGGGCATCCCGACCGTGGACTACGGCAACAACATCCGCCAGGTCGCGTTCGACGAAGGCGTGAAGAACGCCTTCGACTTCCCCGGCTTCGTGCCCGCGTACATCCGGCCGCTGTTCTGCGAAGGCAAGGGACCGTTCCGCTGGGTGGCGCTCTCGGGCGACCCGGAAGACATCTACAAGACCGACCAGAAGATCAAGGAGCTGTTCCCCGAGAACAAGCACACGCACCGCTGGCTCGACATGGCGCGCGAGCGCATCAGCTTCCAGGGCCTGCCGGCGCGCATCTGCTGGCTGGGTCTGGGCGAGCGCGACAAGGCCGGTCTGGCGTTCAACGAGATGGTGAAGAACGGCGAGTTGAAGGGCCCGATCGTGATTGGTCGTGACCACCTGGACACGGGTTCCGTTGCGAGCCCGAACCGCGAGACCGAATCGATGAAGGACGGCACCGATGCGGTGAGTGACTGGCCGTTGCTGAATGCGTTGCTCAACACTTCGGGCGGCGCGACCTGGGTGAGCCTGCACCACGGCGGTGGCGTGGGCATGGGCTACTCGCAGCACTCGGGCATGGTGATCGTGGCCGATGGCACTGATGCGGCGGCTGAGCGTTTGGCGCGCGTGCTGGTGAACGACTGCGGCTCGGGTGTGATGCGGCATGCGGATGCGGGTTATGACGTTGCCGTCGCCACGGCGAAGAAGCACGGCCTGAAGCTGCCGATGATCAAGTGACTCCGACTTCTCTTTCCCCTCTCCCTCCGGGAGAGGGCAGGGTGAGGGCACTCGGCGATGGATCGGGCGATGGTCTCAGCCAAGGCCCGGTGCCCTCACCCCAACCCTCTCCCGGAGGGAGAGGGAGTGAAGACCTATGACTGCACACCATCGCTTCTCCGTCGCGAGCCTGCCCTCCACCCCTTGGAAGAACGGCGGCGGCACCACGCGCGAGATCGCGTGCTGGCCACCAGGCGCAGGCATCGAGCACTTCGACTGGCGCGTGAGCATCGCGACCATCGCCGCGAGCGGACCGTTCTCGATCTTCGCGGGGGTGGACCGGACGATCATGTTGCTCGACGGCGATGGGGTGCGACTGCATTCCAACGACCACATCGACCATCGCCTCGACAAGCCCCATGAACCCTTCGCATTCAGCGGCGACGTGGCGCTCGATTGCACCTTGCTCGGCGGCGCATCGAGCGACTTCAACGTCATGAGCCGGCGTGCGACGTGTGCTGCTGATGTGCGAGTGATCCGGAGTCCGCAAACGCTGGATGCCGCACGCGATGGCCTGCTGATGTGCCTCGATGGCCAATGGCGTGCAGGTGACGAAACGCTGCACAAAGACGAAGGCCTGTGGTGGGCGCAAAGCCCTCTTGCGTGGACGCTGGAGCCCCTGACGGCTGGCGCCACCCTCGTAGCAGTGCGCTGGTCGCACTATCCGAAGAAGAGCTGATCCGATGAACATGAAACCGTTCAACTCGCTTCCCTCTGCCGATGGCCTGTGGACTGGCCTGCGCGACACGGCCGGCACCGACACCGCCATCGTGGTGGAGCAGGGCGTCGTCCGATGGGTCGGCGAGCGCGCAGCCACGCCAGCGTCAGACGCCCACCTGCAGGCGCATCACGGCGGCGGCGCACTCGTCACGCCGGGACTCGTCGATTGCCACACCCACCTCGTCTACGGCGGCCAACGCGCCAACGAATTTGCGATGCGCCTGGCCGGCGCAAGCTACGAAGAAGTCGCGAAAGCCGGCGGCGGCATCGTCTCCACCGTGCGCGCGACCCGCGAGGCCAGCGAAGACGACCTCTTCGAAAGCGCCGCAGCGCGCCTCGTCAACCTGCTGGCCGAAGGCGTCTGCGCCATCGAGATCAAGTCCGGCTACGGCCTTGCCCTGGAGCACGAACGCAAGCAGTTGCGCGTCGCGCGTCGCCTGGGTGAGCATTTCGGCGTGACGGTGCGCACCACCTTCCTCGGTGCGCACGCATTGCCGCCGGAATATGCGGGCCGCAGCAGCGAGTACATTGACCTTGTCTGCACCGGGATGCTGCCCGCGCTCGCCGCGGAAGGCCTCGTCGATGCCGTCGACGTGTTCTGCGAACGCATCGCCTTCACACTCGATGAAACAGAGCGCGTCTTCAAGGCTGCGCAACAACTCGGCTTGCCCGTCAAGCTGCACGCAGAGCAACTGTCCGACATGGGAGGCGCTGCATTGGCCGCGCGCTATGGGGCGCTGTCCTGCGACCACATCGAATACCTGTCGCAAAAGGGCATCGACGCCATGCGCGAAGCCGGCACCGTTGCGACCCTTTTGCCCGGCGCCTACTACACGCTGCGCGACACCCATCTGCCGCCCATCGAAGCGCTGCGCGCAGCCGGCGTGCCGATGGCCGTGTCCACCGACCACAACCCCGGCACCTCGCCAACGCTGAGTCTCTTGCTGATGATGAACATGGCCTGCACGCTGTTCCGCCTGACGGTGCCCGAGGTGCTGGATGGCGTCACCGTTCACGCCGCGCGCGCCTTGGGACTTCAGCAGACGCACGGCACGATCGCTGTCGGACAGCCCGCCAACTTCGTGCTGTGGAAGGTGCGCGAAGCGGCCGAGCTGGCGTACTGGTTCGGGCAGCGGCCCGTGCGCGCCGTCGTGCGCCAGGGCCGCATCGCCGAGGGCAGCGTATGACGCGCGGCAGCCTCTTCGCCAAGGATGCGTTGCTGCCGCAAGGCTGGCGGCGGAACGTCCTGCTGCAGTGGAACGAATCGGGCCAACTCACCCACGTGCAACCCGACGCCGATGCACCCGCAGGCACAACCGTCGTCAACGGCCCCGTGATCCCCGGCATGCCCAACCTGCACTCCCACGCCTTTCAGCGTGCGATCGCAGGCCTCACGGAGTTCCGCGGCGAGGCGCAGGACAGCTTCTGGAGCTGGCGCACGCTGATGTACCGCTTCGCCTCGCGCCTTGACCCGACCCAACTCGAAGCCATTGCGCTGGCCTTGTATGTCGAGATGATCGAAGCGGGCTACACGTCGGTCTGCGAATTCCACTACGTGCACCACGACGTCGACGGGCGCCCCTATGCCGATGACGCCACGCTCGCGCACGCCCTATTGCGCGCCGCGCAACGTGCCGGCATCGGCATGACTTTGCTGCCCGTGCTCTACCAGACCAGCGGCTTCGGCGGCCTGCCGCCGAACGACGGCCAGAAGCGCTTCATCCGCTCCACCGATTCGATGCTGCGCCTGCTCGAACGCCTCAAGCCCGCCTGCGATGAGCAAGGCGCACGCCTCGGCTTGGCGCCGCATTCGTTGCGCGCCGTGCCGCCCGAAGGCCTGCGCGAGGCACTCGCAGGCTTGAACGCCATCGACGTCAGCGCGCCCATCCACATCCACATCGCCGAGCAGACCAAGGAGGTCGACGACTGCGTCGGCTGGAGCGGTCAGCGCCCGGTCGCATGGCTGCTCGATCATGCGGACGTCGATGCACGCTGGTGCCTCGTGCACGCGACCCACATGGACGCCGACGAATACCGCCGCGGCGCAGCGAGTGGCGCCGTCGCCGGCTTGTGCCCGACCACCGAAGCCAACCTCGGCGATGGCATCTTCGACCTGCCGCGCTGGGAAGGCGCATGGGGCGTGGGCTCGGACAGCCACATCTGCGTCAACGCGGCCGAGGAGTTGCTGATGCTCGAATACAGCCAGCGCCTGGGCACGCGCCAGCGCAACGTCGCGGCCAGTGCGGCGCATCCGCAGGTCGCCACATCGATGACGCTGGCGGCCGTGCAGGGCGGTGCGCAGGCCGCGGGCCGCCCTGTCGCCGGCCTCGCCGTGGGACAGCAGGCGGACTTCGTCGCGCTCGACGCGAATCACCCCGCGCTCGCGGGACTCGATGCGAGCAACATGCTGTCCTCGCACGTCTTTGCGAGCCACCGCACCAGCGCGATCGACGGTGTGTGGACTGCCGGACGCCACCGCGTTGTCGCAGGACGCCATCCGCTTCACGACAGCGCGGCCGCCGGCTTCGTCGCCGCACGCCGCCAATTGCTTGAGAACAAGGCATGACTTCCATGAGCCTCTTCGACACCACCGAGCCGCCTTTCCGCTTTCATCAGGGCACGCGCCCCTTGCTGATCTCGATGCCGCATGTCGGCACGCACGTTCCTGCGGCGCTGGCGGCACGGCTGACCGATGAAGCGCGCCATGTGCCCGACACCGATTGGCACCTCGACAAGCTCTACGACTTTGCAGTGAAGGAGCTCGGTGCCTCGGTGCTCATGGCCACGCACTCGCGCTATGTGATCGATCTCAACCGTCCGCCCGATGGCGCGAGCCTGTATCCCGGCCAAAGCGTGACGGGCCTGTGCCCGGTCGACACCTTCGACGACACACCGCTGTATGCCAACGGCGACGTGCCGGGCGAAGAAGAAATCGCCGCACGCCGCGAAGCCATCTGGCGGCCGTATCACGCGAAGCTGGCAGAAGAACTCGTACGCATCAAGGCGCAGCATGGCGTTGCGGCGCTGTGGGACGCACATTCGATCCGCTCCGTGCTGCCGCGTTTTTTCGAGGGCAAGTTGCCCGACCTCAACCTCGGCACCGCCGATGGCGCAAGCTGCGACCCGGCGCTGGCCGCGCAACTCTTGGCGATCGCGAAAGAAGCGACGGGCTACACCGGCGTTCTCAACGGCCGCTTCAAGGGCGGCCACATCACGCGCCACTACGGCCAGCCGGGGCAGGGCGTGCATGCGGTGCAACTGGAGATGACGCAGTGCAGCTACATGCAGGAGCAGTTGCCCTTCGACTACCTGCCTGAGGTGGCGGCCGGTGTGCGGCCGCATGTGCGGCGAATGCTGGAGGCGGTGCTGGGCTTCGTCGAGAGGCGCTGAAGCGAGTGCGGCAATCGCGGCCGCAGCAAAACGGGGCCAGTCGCCGCACAATGCGCGCCATGCCCCAGCACATCGGAATCGTCGCCTGTTCCGCCGAAGGCGCGGCGCTTTGCTACCAGACCATCTGCGTCGAGGGTGCGGCGCTGCTCGGACCGCACGCCCATCCAGAAGTGTCGATGCACACGCCCTCGCTCGCAGACTACATGGGCCGCATCTACCGCAACGACTGGCAGGGCGTGGGCGAACTCATGCTGCGTTCGGCCGACAAGCTGGCGCGCAGTGGCGCCGACTTCCTGATCTGCCCCGACAACACCATCCACCAGGCCTTCGACTTCGTGATGCCGCGCTCGCCGCTGCCGTGGCTGCACATCGCGCAGGAAGTGGCGGCCGATGCGGCGCGGCGTGGTCTCAGGCGCATCGGCGTGACGGGCACACGATGGCTGGTCGACAGCGAGGTCTACCCCGACAAACTGGAAGAACTCGGCCTCGACTTCGTTCGCCCCAGCGACGCGGAGCGTGATGAAATCAACCGCATCATCATGGACGAACTGGTCTGCGGCATCTTCAAGCCCGACGCCATCGTGACCTTCCGCCGCGTGTTCGGGCGCATGAAGGACGCTGGGTGCGATGCCGTGGTGTTGGGCTGCACCGAGATCCCGCTCATCATGAACGACACCAACTCGCCGCTGCCCACGCTCGATTCCACGCGGCTGCTGGCGCGTGCGGCATTGCGGCGCGCCGTAAGCAAACAAACGCCAACTTTCTGACCGATGCCAGGAAGTCAGCTCAACTAGTACATCGTTCCGTTAAAACATTTACGTAACTGTGATCATGTGCGATCATGCGTGCCCAGCGATTCCTTTTGGAGGCTGGCATGGCACGACGGACTGGGCGAGCAGCGTTGACGCTGAGCGAGGAGCACAAAGCGATGCTCGAGGAGCTTGCGGGCTCGCGCACGGCGCCGGCGCGCGAAGTCGAACGAGCCCGGGTGCTGCTGGCGTATGCCGATGGGCAATC
The DNA here is from genome assembly GCF_030317105.1 of Variovorax brevis. GTDB lineage: Bacteria > Pseudomonadota > Gammaproteobacteria > Burkholderiales > Burkholderiaceae_C > Variovorax > Variovorax brevis. The sequence goes on along the minus strand of NZ_JASZYG010000002.1, from coordinate 205,750 downwards.
GCCCACCCAGATACAGCGCGCGCTGGGCACGTCCCGGCCGACGATCTACAAGTGCATCGACAAGGCCCTGGCAACGGGTGTGGCGACGGGGTTGCGGGATCGCTACCACCGACCGCACCCGCCGCAAATCACCGATGACGCTCGCGCCTGGGTGGTGGACCTGGCCTGTAGCAAGCCCAAGGACTTGGGCTACGCCGCGGAGCTTTGGACGCTGTCGGCGTTGGCCGCGCACGTCAGCGCGTACGCGCACAGCGCGGGCTTCGAGCGACTGGCTCGGGCGGGCAAGACCACGGTATGGCGCATCCTTGACGCCCATGAGCTCAAGCCGCACCGGGTGCGCTACTACCTCGAGCGGCGCGACGCGCAGTTCGAGCGCAAGATGGCCGAAGTGCTGATGGTCTATCGCGACGTGAACCTATATCGCGTCGATGCGGCCCACGACGCGCGTCCCACGGCGATCTATACCGTCAGCGTCGATGAGAAGCCGGGCGTGCAGGCACTGGGCGTGACAGCGCCGGATCTACCGCCGGTGCCCAGTGCGCACCCCGGGGTGGGGCGTGATCACGAATACGTACGCCATGGCACCTTGTCGATCATTGCGGCACTGGACCTGCATAGCGGCGAGATCATCGCCAACGTCGAGGCGCGCCATCGCAGCCGCGAGTTCATCGCACTGCTCGAACGCTTGCATGCGCACTACCCGAGCGAGGCAGTCATCCGCATCGTGCTGGACAACCATAGTGCCCACATCTCCAAGGAGACGATGGCCTACTTGGCCAGCCGCCCGGGACGCTTCGAGTACGTGCACACCCCAAAGCACGGCTCTTGGCTCAATCTCGTCGAGTCGGCCTTCTCGAAGATGGCTCGGTCGTTCCTGCGTCACATCCGGGTTGCCTCAGTCGACGAACTCAAGCAACGCATCCTCAAAGGCATCGACGAGATGAACGCCCAGCCCGTTCGCTTCCAGTGGAAGAGCTTCGACTTCCAGATGACAGAAACGTAAAGCTTTTACAGGAACGGAGTACTAGGTAGGTGAGCCAAGCAGCCAAAAACCATCAGGTTGTTTGATAAACGTGTAGGTATCGTTCGAACTTTCGCCGCTCGCATCCGAGGTGTAGACCGCACGGAACTGAAGTGCATTTTTCGCCTGCATGCGCCATCCATCAAGTCTTGTCACCGTCAGGCACTGACTCTTCGGGTGGTAACGCATTGTCCCGGCAGGGGGCGGGTACAGGGTCACATTGGCGCCCGGCGCCGCCATTGAATTCAAGTAACGCTGGGGATATTCGCCTTGTGGCGTGCACGACATGATTCTGAGCAGCTTTGAAATGTTGGATGAAGCTTCTCTTCGCGCTTCTGCAATGGCCCGGTCTCCTATTGCTGTATTCAAGTTGGAATCAACCGCCGCCGCTTGTGCCGGACTTGGCTGTCGTCCACCGATCCCCAATTGACCGCTGGAAGTTTGCGGGTTGCTTATGGCTGCAAGTGCCTGATTGACCTGCTTTACCTGTTCCAACTGCTGCGCACAGCCGCTCAAAAGCGCCGCGCCTGCAAGCGCAGAAATCAATCCAATATTGCGCACGATCTTCTCCCTGATAGTTTGTTGTGAGCAAGGCGCCCGTGCTGACCGCCTGCTGTACCTATTGTTGCGCAACCGACGTGCACCTACCGGCGCCAGCCGTAAGGTGAGTGCATCCTTTGCCGAAAATAAACCTTGCGCCCACCGGCCAAAGCCCGCTTTCTACAATCGAGGCATGAAGCCCATCGCCTACACCCGCGGCCAGGCCCTGCCTGCCATCCTCGCCTCCCGCATCGCCATCCTCGACGGCGCCATGGGCACGATGATCCAGCGCTTCAAGCTCACGGAAGAGCAGTACCGTGGCGAGCGCTTCAAGGACTTCGAACGCGACGTCAAGGGCAACAACGAGTTGCTCTCGCTCACCCGCCCCGACGTCATCCGCGACATCCATGAAGGCTACCTCGCGGCCGGTGCGGACCTCATCGAAACCAACACCTTCGGCGCGACCCGCATCGCGCAGGAAGACTACAAGATGGCCGATCTGGCGCGCGAGATGAACCTCGAATCCGCCAGGCTCGCACGCGCGGCCTGCGACAAGTTCAGCACGCCTGACAAGCCCCGCTTCGTCGCCGGCGCCTTGGGCCCGACGCCCAAGACCGCCAGCATCAGCCCCGACGTGAACGACCCCGGTGCGCGCAACGTCAGCTTCGAAGAACTGCGCGCGTCCTACTACGAGCAGGTCGAGGCACTCGTGGAAGGCGGCGCCGACGTGATCCTGGTCGAGACCATCTTCGACACGCTCAATTCCAAGGCCGCACTCTTCGCCGTCGACGAATACTTCGAGGCCAGCGGCGAGCGATTGCCGATCATCATCAGCGGCACCGTCACCGATGCGTCGGGCCGCATCCTGAGCGGACAGACCGTGACCGCGTTCTGGCACAGCGTGCGCCACGCGCAACCGCTGGCCGTCGGCCTGAACTGCGCCCTGGGCGCTGCGCTGATGCGCCCCTACATCCAGGAACTGGCGCGCGTGGCGGGCGACACCTTCATCAGTTGCTACCCCAACGCCGGCTTGCCCAATCCGATGAGCGAAACGGGTTTTGACGAAACGCCCGACGTGACCTCGCGCCTGCTGCACGAGTTCGCATCCGACGGCCTCGTGAACATCGTTGGTGGCTGCTGCGGCACCACGCCGGAGCACATCGCCGCCATCGGCGCGGCCGTGTCGCCACTGCCCGGCCGCAGCTTGAGCCGCCAACCCTTCTACCGCGAAGCGGCCTGAAGCAGGGCTTAAATCTCCGTGAAGGCGCTGTAAATCCCCGACACGGAATGTTGCCCGCGTGCACCTCGCGGTCAACATTGGCGTTGCATGGATAACGACGCCAGATCGCTGACAGTTCTGGCGCCAGTCGCCCGTTGGTCCGGGCTCACTCGTACTGGAGATTCAATGCAGCAGCAGCAACAAGAACAACAGCACCGGCCCGGCTGGCTTCGCGCCGGCGTGGTGACCCTGGCGCTTGCCGTGCCGATCCTGGCGTCGGCGCAGCAGGCCATCACGCGGGGCGGCAACCTGCGCGCCGGTCCGGGCGGCGGCTATCCGGTGGTGGCGGTGCTGGGCGCGGGTCAGCCCCTCAATGTGGTGGGCTGCACGCGCGGCTATGGATGGTGCGACGTCATCCTGCCCGACGGCCTGCGGGGATGGCTCTACGCGTCCAACCTCGATTTTCCGTACCAGGGCACGACCGTGCCGCTCTTGAGCTACGGCGCCATCATCGGCGTGCCGATCATCGGCTTCACCATCGGCAACTACTGGGGCAACTATTACCGCGACCGGCCTTGGTACAACGAGCCGCGCTGGTGGGGTGGGCGGCCCCCGCCGCCACCACCGCATGCCGGCTGGCGTCCACCGCCCCCGCCGATGCCGGGGTGGCAGCCGCGTCCGCCGCCGCCGAATTTCCGTCCCCCGCCGCCCGGCGGATGGCATGGCAACCATCCCCCGGGATTCGCGCCCAATCCGGGCTTCAGGCCGCCTCGCGATCCGGGCATGCGACCGCCGGGGGATGGTGGCCGGCCACCCGGGCAGGGCGGGCGTCCGCCGGGTGCTGGAGGGGGCGGCGGGAACCACGGGGATGGTGATCGGCATGGCGGGGGTGGAGGTGGTGGACACGGCGGTGGCGGACACGGCGGGGGTGGTGGCCATCGCGGCGGCGACGGTCATTAGCGTTGGCTCGAACGCCCTCTCGCTCCGGGAGGGTCGGGGATAGGGAACGGGGCGGTAGGCAAGTCGCAGGGTATCCAGCGCCCGTCCCCTCAGGGAGCAAAAGCGCTGGCTCCAACAATTGCGGCGATCTGGTGCCACGGCCATGCGCCTCCGGCCAATAACCTGCGTGCATCGCATCGAAACACGCACGGAGACACCGCATGACCCCGCCCGACAACACCCGACCCGACGCCGCATTCCTGCGCGCATTTGCAGATGCCTGGAACGCCCACGACATCGACGCACTGATGTCCTTCATGGCCGACACCTGCGAGTTCCACGCGGTGGGTGGCCCCGACGTACTCGGCCGCAGCTTCATCGGCCGCCAGGCCGTTCGCGAAGGCTTCGAGCTCGCGTGGAAGAACTTCCCCGACGCCGCCTGGCTGGACGGCGACCACTTCGTCAGCGGCGACCGCGGCGTGTCGGAATCGACCTTCCGTGGCACCAGGGCCGACGGCTCGCGCATCGAGGCGCGCATGGTCGACGTCTTCACCTTCCGCGATGGCCGCATCGCCGTGAAGAACGCCTACCGCAAGGATCGCCCGGCCGTCGCGGCCGTCGCGGTCGTCCAGGCCGTACCGGCCGCGTGACCGCCAGGAGCCCATCATGGAAATGAGCGCGCGGCACCTCTCGCCCCTGAACCCCTACGACCCGCAGTACGACCCGCTGGTCGCGCCCAACCCCGGCCGCGGCCGCGACTACGCGCCGACCTACTGGGTCGGCACGGCCGGAACGCCCCCGCCGGACGACGGCCCCATCCTCGCCGACACCGATGCCGACGTGGTCATCGTGGGCTCGGGCTTCACGGGCCTGGCCACCGCGCTCTTCCTGGCGCGCGAGCATGGCATTCGCGCCACGGTGCTGGAAGCCAACCAGAGCATCTGGGGCTGCACCAGCCGCAACGGCGGCCAGGGCCAGAACGCGAGCGGGCGGCTGTACCGTTCGCAATGGATCGAGCGCTGGGGCAAGAAGACCGCGCTCGCACTCGACGCGGAGATCCGCGCTGGCTACGAGACCTTCAAGAGCCTGGTGGCCGAAGTGCCGTGCGACGCTCAGCCCGGCGGCCACTTCTACGTCGCGCACCGCGAGAAGAAGATGGAGTTCCTGCGCCAGGAGGCCAAGGTGATGCGCTGGGTTTTCGGCTACGACACACGCATGCTCAGCGCCGAGGAACTGCGCAGCAACCACTTCAATGAAGCCGAGGCGTGCGGCGCGATGCTCGAGCCCGACGGCATCGGCGTGCACCCGCTCAAGCTCGCGCACGGCTACCTGCGCATGGCGCGCGCCCTCGGCGTCAAGGTGCATCCGGCCAGCCCGGTGCTCGGCATGGAAACGCGCAACGGCGTGCACTACCTGAAGACCCCCGGCGGCACGGTGCGTGCCCGCGCCGTGGGCCTGGCGACCGGCGGCTACACCAGCAACGGCCTGCACAAGAGCCTGGATTCCAAGATCATGCCGATCCTGTCGAATTCGCTGGTGACGCGCCCGCTCACGGCCGAAGAGCTGGAAGCGACCAACTTCCGCACCACCACCTTCATCACCGACACGCGCACGCTGCGCTTCTACTACCGCAAGCTGCCGGACAACCGCGTGCAGATCGGCAGCCGCAGCGCCATCACCGGCGCCGACGCGCCCGATCCGCGCCACATGCAAATGTTGGTCGCTGGCCTGCACCGCAAGTTTCCGGCGCTCAAGGGCATCGACATCGACTACTCCTGGTGGGGCTGGGTGGACGTGAGCCACGACATGATGCCGCGCGTCATGCAGCCGGACCCGAAGGAAAGCGTGTTCTACGCCCTGGGCTACGGCGGCAACGGCGTGAGCTTTTCCGCGCACGCCGGACGCCGGATGGCCGAGCGCATCGCCGGCAAGAAGAGCAAGGTTTTCGACCTGCCGATCTACAACTCGCCGCTGCCTTATCCGAACGTGCTCAACCTGGTCGAGTCGCGTGCCTTTGCACCGTTTCGCCGGCTCGGCCAGCGCGCGCTCTATCACTGGTACCACGCCCGCGACGAGCGGCGATAGATGGGCACCGGGGCCGACGCCGGCCCCCCACAGCCTCCACGGCCGGCCGCACCAAGGCCTCACAGCCGCAAGAGGGTCCCTGGCATATTCGGCAGGCGGAGCGCATCATTGTGCGGCGCCGTCCTGCACCCGACATGAAACGCAAGCAGGAGACATCCATGCAACCGCACAAAGATTCGACGTCTTCCTCGGGGCTGCAGTGCAGCCTCAAGCAAAGACACATGACGATGATCGCCCTGGGCGGCGTCATCGGCGCCGGCCTGTTCGTCGGCAGCTCGGTCGTCATCCAGTCGGCTGGACCGGCCGCCATCCTCTCGTTCCTGATCACCGGCGGGCTCGTCGTGCTGGTCATGCGCATGCTGGGTGAAATGGCGGTGGCCATGCCGGCCGTCGGCTCCTTCTACGAGTACGCGCGGCTCGCCTTTGCCGACCGGCGCGGCGGCGGTGCGCTGGCCGGCTTTCTCACCGGGTGGATGTACTGGTATTTCTGGGTCATCGTGGTGGCGGTCGAGACGGTGGCCGGCGCCAAGCTGGTGTCCTTCTGGCTGCCGGACGTGCCGCAGTGGATGCTGGGGCTGGGCCTGATCGTGCTGCTCACCATGACCAACCTGGTCTCCGTGAAGTCCTACGGCGAGTTCGAGTTCTGGTTCGCCTCGATCAAGGTCGCGGCGATCATCGTGTTCCTCTTTTTGGCCACGCTCTTCGTGCTGGGCCTGTGGCCGACGACCGTCACCGGCACCGTGTCGCCCGGCTTCGTCAACTTCACGGCGCATGGCGGCTTTGCGCCGAATGGCATCGTGCCGATCCTCACCGGCGCGGTGGCGGCCACGGGTTTCTACTTCGGCGCGGAGATCGTGACCATCGCAGCCGCCGAAGCGGCGGAGCCCGAGAAGGCGGTCGCCAAGGCCACCAATTCGGTCATCACCCGCGTGCTGGTGTTCTACGTCGGTTCGATCCTGCTGGTGGTGGCCATCGTGCCGTGGAACTCCAGCGCCATCACGACGCCCTACGTCAGCGCCTTGGCTGCCATGGGCATTCCCGGCGCGGCCACGGTGATGAACGCCATCGTGCTCACGGCCGTGCTCTCGGCATTGAACTCCGGCCTCTACGCTTCGTCGCGGATGCTGTTCGCGCTGACCAAGCGCGGCGATGCGCCCAAGAGCCTGACCAAGCTCAGCCGCAATGGCGTGCCGGTGCGCGCCATCCTGGTCGGCACCTTGTTCGGCTATGCCTCCGTCGTCATGTCGTACGTGTCGCCGGATCGGGTCTTCCAGTTCCTGGTCGACTCCTACGGCACCGTGGCCATCTTCGTCTACGTGCTGATCGCCGTGTCGCAGTTGCGCCTTCGCGCCAAGCTCGAACGCGAGAGCCCGGAACGCCTGCGCGTTCGCATGTGGTGCTACCCCTACCTGACCTGGGTCGCGATCGTCGGCATGGTCGGCATCGTGGTGGCCATGGCCTTCATTCCCGAGCAGCGCCAGCCCCTGTTGCTGGGTGTCGCGAGCCTCGGCGTGCTGCTCGTTGCCTACGGCGTGCGAGCCCTCTTCGGACGCCGGTCCACCGCGGCCGTGCCGATCGCCACAGCGCTCGAGCGCTGAAACGCCCAGGGCCGCCACCGGCCTTGGCTCCATCGAAGGTTGCGCCCTGGATCCACAGCGCCAGGGGAGGCCTTCATAGCATTCAGGAACCCACCCGCGCTTCCCATTCCTGGCGCGTCAGGCGCCGCTTTTTTCCCTTTCGACCACCAGACCATTTGGAGACTTCAACATGACCAAGCAAGCACCCCGTGTCGACATCCGCAGCGTTGCTGTCGGCCCCCAGAAAATGACCCCGTCCGAGGCCTTCGTCGAGACGATGGTGGCCAACGGCGTGACCGACATGTTCGGCATCATGGGTTCGGCCTTCATGGACGCGATGGACATCTTCGCGCCGGCCGGCATCCGCCTGATCCCCGTGGTGCACGAGCAGGGCGCCGGCCACATGGCCGATGGCTATGCACGCGTCAGCGGCCGCCACGGCATGGTCATCGGCCAGAACGGCCCCGGCATCAGCAACTGCGTGACGGCCATCGCCGCAGCCTACTGGGCACACAGCCCGGTGGTCATCGTCACGCCCGAGACCGGCACCATGGGCATGGGCCTGGGCGGCTTCCAGGAGTGCAACCAGCTGCCGATGTTCCAGGAGTTCACCAAGTACCAGGGCCACGTGACGCACCCGGCCCGCATGGCCGAGTACACCGGCCGCTGCTTCGACCGCGCCATGTCCGAGATGGGCCCGACGCAACTCAACATTCCGCGCGACTACTTCTACGGTGAGATCACCGCCGAGATCCCGAAGCCCCAGCGCCTGGACCGCGGTCCCGGCGGCGAGAAGACGCTGAACGAGGCCGCCGAGCTGCTGGCCACGGCCAAATTCCCCGTCATCATTTCCGGCGGCGGCGTGGTGATGGCCGATGCGGTCGAAGCGTGCAAGGCCTTGGCAGAGCGCCTGGGCGCACCGGTGGTCAACAGCTACCTGCACAACGACTCCTTCCCCGCGAGCCATCCGCTGTGGTGCGGCCCGCTGGGCTACCAGGGCTCCAAGGCTGCCATGAAGCTCATCGCGCAGGCCGACGTGGTGGTGGCGCTCGGCTCGCGCCTAGGCCCCTTCGGCACGCTGCCGCAGCACGGCATGGACTACTGGCCCAAGACCGCGAAGATCATCCAGATCGACGCCGACAACAAGATGCTCGGCCTGGTCAAGAAGATCTCCGTGGGCATCTGCGGTGACGCAAAAGCGGCAGCCATCGCGCTGACGGAGCGCCTGCAAGGCAAGACGCTGGCCTGCGACGCCACCAAGGCCGAGCGCGCCGACAAGATCGCCAGCGAGAAGGCCGCGTGGGAGAAGGAGCTCGACGAATGGACCCACGAAAAGGATGCCTTCAGCCTCGACATGATCGAAGAGCAGTCGAAGGAAAAGACGCCCTTCGGCGGCCACTACCTGCACCCGCGCCAGGTGCTGCGCGAGCTGGAAAAGGCGATGCCCGAGGACGTGATGGTGTCCACCGACATCGGCAACATCAACTCGGTGGCCAACAGCTACCTGCGCTTCGAGAAGCCCCGCAGCTTCTTCGCCGCGATGAGCTTCGGCAACTGCGGCTACGCCTTCCCGACCATCATCGGCGCGAAGGTGGCGGCGCCACATCGGCCCGCGGTGTCCTATGCCGGCGACGGCGCCTGGGGCATGAGCCTGATGGAGACGATGACCTGCGTGCGCCACAACATCCCGGTGACGGCGGTGGTGTTCCACAACCGCCAGTGGGGCGCGGAAAAGAAGAACCAGGTCGACTTCTACAACCGCCGCTTCGTGGCGGGCGAACTCGACAACCAGAGCTTTGCGGAGATCGCTCGCGCCATGGGCGCCGAGGGCATTACCGTCGACAAGCTGGAAGACGTGGGCCCGGCCCTCAAGAAGGCCATCGACATGCAGATGAACGAAGGCAAGACCTGCATCGTCGAGATCATGTGCACGCGCGAACTGGGCGACCCGTTCCGTCGCGACGCGCTGGCCAAGCCCGTGCGTTTGCTGGAGAAGTACAAGGACTACGTCTGAGCGCGTAGCTGCCCCGGGCCCGGGCGGTGAAAGCAGATGCTGCTTCCATCGCCCGACGCCTTGACCGCCTGGTCTGAAAGCCTTCTGCGCGGAGAGGGCAGGGAGGGGCTTTGCCCGCCGCTTCCTTCCAGGCTCCCTCGCCCTTCCTTTGTCGGCACTCAACGAAGCCCAAGATGTTCAATTCCTACCTTCTGGACAGCGCAGCCGAGTCTTCACCGGCTACGGCGGCGTCACCCGCCCATCCGCATCTCGCGGCGCTCGTTGCACAGGCGCGTGCACGCGGCCCCATCGCGGTGGCGGTGGCCTATCCGTGCGACGTCGCATCGATCGAAGCGGCGCATGCTGCCGCGCAGGCGGGGCTGATCGAGCCGCTGCTGGTCGGCCCGCGCGCCCGCATCGAGGCGGCAGCCGCCACGGCCGGCGTCTCGATTGCCGGCTACGTGCTGCACGACACCATCGACGATCCCAACGTGGCCGCCACCCGTGCGGCGCACCTGTGCCGCGACGGCCGCGCCGCGGCGCTCATGAAAGGCGCGCTGCACAGCGATGAACTGCTGGGCGCGGCCGTCAGCCGCGACGCGGGACTGCGCTCCGGCCGCCGCGCGAGCCATGTGTTCGTCATGGACGTGCCCGGCCTTGCGAGGCCGTTGTTGATGACGGACTGCGTGGTCAACATCGCCCCCACGCTGATGGACAAGCGCGACATCGCGCAGAACGCCATCGACCTCGCCATCGCGCTGGGCATCGAGCTGCCGCGCGTGGCGATCCTGTCGGCGGTGGAAACGGTGAACCCCGCCATCCCTGGAACCATCGACGCAGCGGCGCTGTGCAAGATGGCCGATCGCGGCCAGATCCGCGGTGGCCTCGTCGACGGGCCACTCGCTTTCGACAACGCCATCTCGCTGGAGTCGGCGCGCAACAAGGGCATCGCCTCGCAGGTCGCGGGCCGGCCTGACGTGCTGCTTGTGCCCAACCTGGAGGCGGGCAACATGATCTACAAGGAACTCGTTTACCTGGCCGGCGCCGAATGCGCGGGCCTGGTGCTGGGCATGCGCGTGCCCATCGTGCTGACAAGCCGCTCCGATTCCGTGGCCAGCCGCGTCGCCTCGTGCGCGCTGGCGGTGTTGATGAGCAGCGAGTCGGCACCCAACCGCCTGGCGTTGATGGAGACAGCCCAATGACCACCGCATCCATTGCCCTGGAGCGCCAAGGCGTTCTTCGCCGCGCGACCAACCTCACGCCGGGCATTGCGCTCGCAGGCGTGGTGGCGATGGCGGCGACCTTCGTCTCCACGATGCATGGCGGGCCGCAGTTTCTCTATGCGCTTTTCTTCGGCGTCGCCTTTCACTACCTGAGCCAGGATGTGAAGGCCAAGCCGGGCATCGACTTCTGCTCGCGCGGCGTGCTGCGCCTGGGCGTCGGCCTGCTGGGCGCGCGCATCACCGCGGCGCAGATTGCAGGGCTTGGATGGAGTACCGCGCTCATCGTCATTGCGGCGGTCGTCACCACGCTGATGTGCGGCGTGCTGCTGGGCAAGAAGCTGGGGCTGACGCGCGCGCAGAGCGTGCTCTCCGGTGGCGCAGTCGCCATCTGCGGTGCCTCCGCCGCCTTGGCCATCTCGGCCGTGCTGCCGCGAGAAAAAGAAGGCGACCGCTTCACGCTGATGGTCGTGGTCACCGTCACGGTGCTTTCCACGTTGGCGATGGTGATCTACCCGCTCATCGCCAAGCTGCTGCACCTGTCGCCGGCGCTCGCGGGCCTGTTCATCGGCGGCACCATCCATGACGTGGCGCAGGTGGTGGGCGCGGGCTACACGCTCGGCCATGAAGCGGGTGACTACGCAACCATCGTCAAGCTGTTCCGCGTCGCGATGCTGACCGTGGTGGTGGTTGTGGTTTCCAGCGTCTTCAAGAAGCAACGCGAAGTCGCGCAAGCGCAGCAAGCCGCCGGCCGCGCACCCGCCAGGCAGGCGCTGGTGCCGTGGTTCCTGTGGCTCTTCGTCGCGATGGTGGCGCTCAATTCGCTCAACCTGATGCCACCGATCGTTCTGAACGGCATCAACGATGCTTCGCGTGCTTGCCTGGTGCTGGCCATCGCGGCGCTGGGCATCAAGACTTCTTTCGCGCAACTGGCGCGTGCGGGGTGGAAGCCCTTCGTGCTGCTGCTAGTGGAGACGGTGTGGATGGCGGCCTTCGTGCTGGCGGCCGTCATGCTGCGCCCGGCATGAACGCGGAAACCATGCGGCACGGCATGGACGGCGACTCGCCGGCGATGCGCCTCATCTCGCTGCTGGAAGTCATCGCTTCGCGGGAGCGGCTCTTCTCGCGGCAGGAGTTGGTGAAGGCCACCGGCCTTCCCGCGGCCACGTTGCACCGCATGCTTGCGCAACTCGAGGGCGCAGGTCTGCTGCAACGTAGCGCCGACGGGCGCCGCTACGACAAGGGCGTGCGCCTGCGGCAGTTTGCGGAAAGCCTGCTGCTCAACGATGCCCGTCAGGGCGCGCAGCGTGCGGTGTTGTGCGCCTTGGCCGCGCAAGTGGGCGAGAGCTGCAAGCTCACGGCGCTGTCGGGCAGCGAGGTGCTCTACCTGGACCGCGTCGAAGGCGCGACGCCGCTGCGCTTTCATCTGCGTGCGGGCTCGCGCGTGCCGTGGCATTGCTCGGCCAGCGGCAAACTTCTGCTGGCGCAGATGACGGCCGCGCAACGCAGACGTTTGATCGAACACGCGCCGTTGCGGGCGCACACCGGGCGAACGTTGACCGACGTCGCGTCGATCGATGCGGAGGTCACGCGCGCCGGCCGGGAAGGCTTCGCGCTGGACAACGAGGAGTTCCTGCCCGGCATGCTTTCCATCGCCGTGCTCGTGCCCTCGCCGGGCGGCGGGCGCTCCAACCTGTGCGTCGCGGCGCAAGCGCCTGTGATGCGACTGCCGCCCGACAAGGCGATGGCATTCCTGCCATCGCTTCACCGTGCCGCCGAGGCGCTCGGCAGGATCGAACTGCAGGCCGCGCGCCAGTCTGACTGCACATCCGCCTGAACCCATTTTTGGGAAACCCACCATGACCGAATTGAGCGCCGCCCGACCCGACCGAATGATCTCCGTGCGCGAGGTGTTCGGCATCGACACCGACCTGCGCGTGCCGGCCTTCGCCGAGGGCGAGGAGCACGTGCCCGAAGTGGACCGCGCGTACCGCTTCAACCCCGACGTCACGCTGGCGCTGCTCGCCGGCTTCTCGCGGGACCGGCGCGTGATGGTGCAGGGGCTGCACGGCACGGGCAAGTCCAGCCACATCGAACAGGTGGCGGCGCGGTTGAACTGGCCGTGCGTGCGCGTCAACCTCGACGGCCACGTGAGCCGGCTCGATCTGGTGGGCAAGGACGCGGTCGTGCTGCGCGACGGACAGCAGGTCACGGAGTTCCAGGAAGGCATCGTGCCGTGGGCCTTGCAGCGGCCGGTGGCGTTGATCTTCGACGAATACGACGCCGGCCGGCCCGACGTGATGTTCGTCATCCAGCGCATCCTTGAGCGCGACGGCAAGCTGACGCTGATGGACCAGAACCGCGTCATCAGCCCGCATCCGGGATTCAGGCTCTTTGCGACGGCCAACACGGTGGGCCTGGGCAACCTGAGCGGCATGTACCACGGTGCGCAGCGGCTCAACCATGCGCAGATCGACCGCTGGAACATCGTCGCGGTGCTGAACTATTTGCCGCGTGCCGAAGAGATCGCCATCGTGCAGGCCCGCGTGCCGAAGTTCGCCGACGCTGCGGGCCGCAAGCTCATCGATTCGATGGTGGCGGTGGCCGACCTGACGCGCAAGGGCTTTGCCGCGGGCGATCTCTCGACGCTGATGTCGCCGCGCACCGTCATCACCTGGGCGGAGAACATCGAGATCTTCCGCGACCCGGCGCTGGCGTTCCGGCTCTCCTTCGTCAACAAGTGCGATGACGCGGAGCGGGCCATCGTGGCCGAGTACTTCCAGCGCTGCTTTGATTGCGAGCTTGATGAGTCGCATCAGTTGGCAGCACAGGCGCAGTGATGGGCAGCACGCAGGCCGCCGCCGCACGGCACCAGCAGAAGGTCGATGAGCTCTGCGCGGCCTCGATCCGTGCGGTGAGCGGTGATGCAGCGTTGCACTTTCGCGGGCGACGGTTGTTTCGTGATCGGCGTGTCTTGCCGGTGCATGCGGCGCATCTGCATCCCTCGCCGGAGCGCGACGACTTCAGCTCCTTTCGTGGCGCGGCAGATGGCATGGCGTTGCGCATCCGCTTGTCCGACGCTGCGTTGCACAAGCGCCTGTGTCCGGTCGATCCGATCGCGCGCATGGTGTTTGAGCTGCTGGAGCAGATACGCGTGGAGTCGTTGGCACCTGCGGAGATGATTGGCCTGGTGCGCAACCTGCGGCATCGCCATGAGCAGTGGTCGCTGGCCTTTCACGAGAGCGGGCTGACCGAGACTGCGAAGGGCATCCTGCTGTACACCGTCGCACAGGTCTGCCGGGCGCGCGTGACGGCGCAGCCGGTGGTCGACGCCACGGAGGGCGTGATCGAGGCCACGCGCATGGCCCTGGCGCCGTTGCTGGGCCATGACCTCGCGGGCCTTCGACGTCAGCGCAACGACCAGTCGGCGTACGCACAGCATGCGCTGGCGATTGCAGGCGCCGTCGCGCAGGCCATCCATGAAGCGCAGGCCGGTGACGACGAAAGCGACACTTCCGGTGACGACGACGGAGAAGCAGATCGCAAGCTCTTCAGCCTGTGGATGGACGTTGACGCCGAGCCGGACGATGGCGTGGCCGCCGCGAGCAGTGGTCACAGCCGCGTGCTCGACGAAGCGGACGATGGCTATCGCGTCTTCACCACCGCCTACGACGTCGAAGTGAAGGCTGCGACGCTGGTGCGTGTCGCGTTGTTGAAGGAATACCGTGAGCGGCTCGATCGGCGCATCGTGGGGCAGGGCATCAACATCGCGCGCCTGGCACGCCAACTCAAGGCCGCGCTTGCCGTGCCCGCGCGCAACGAATGGGAAGGCTCGCAGGAAGAGGGCAGCATCGACGGGCGGCGGCTGTCGCAACTGATCGCCTCGCCGACAGAGCGGCGGCTCTTTCGCATCGAGCGGCAGGAACTGGCCGCCGATTGCGTCGTGGGTTTTCTCATCGACTGTTCGGGCTCGATGAAGCAGCACATCGAATCGGTCGCCATGCTGGTCGACGTGTTCGCGCGTGCGCTCGAACAGGCGGGTGTTTGCAGTGAAGTGCTGGGCTTCACCACCGGCGCGTGGAACGGTGGACGTGCATTGCGCGATTGGCAGCGCGCGCGTCGGCCGGCGCATCCCGGGCGGCTCAACGAGGCGTGCCACATGGTCTTCAAGGAAGCCGATACGCCGTGGCGCCGCGCGCGGCCGGACATTGCGGCGCTCTTGAAGTCCGACCTCTTTCGCGAAGGCATCGACGGTGAGGCCGTCGATTGGGCCTGCGCGCGATTGCAGGGCCGCAGCGAGGGCCGGCGCCTGCTGATCGTGATCTCCGATGGCAGCCCGATGGACAGCGCGACCCAACTGGCCAACGACGCGCACTACCTCGACCACCATCTGCGCGAGGTCGTCGCGCGGCATGAGCAGCAGGGCGCGGTGGAGATCTGCGGCGTGGGTGTCGGTCTGGACTTGAGTCCCTACTACCGTCGCAGCCGTGTGATCGATTTGTCGGCCGGCCTTCGCAATGAAGTGTTCCACGAAATCGTCGCAATGATCCCCCGCTGACCTCGGTCCCGCTTTGTCCCCTCTCCCTCCGGGAGAGGGCCAGGGTGAGGGCACCGGGCGGTGGAAGAGCCGCATCGCATCCATCGCCCATGCCCCTCACCCCAACCCTCTCCCCGGAGGGGCGAGGGAGAAATACCCAGAGCAAGAATCAGCGCTTGTGCTCGAAGCCGCGTACCAGTTCAGCCAGCAGCTTCACCCCCGGCTCGATCGCCGCAGGCACGATCGACGAATAGCCCATCCGGAAGTGCTGCTGCGGCCGTGGATCCGCCATGAAGAACACTTCCCCCGGCTCGATCAGCACGCCCCGCTCACGCGCCTGCGCCGCCAGTTCGGAGGCGTCGAAGCGCTGCGGCAACGACACCCAGCACGATCCACCGCCCGAGGCCGGCATGACCGTGCATTGCGGCATGTACTGCGCCAGCGCCGCACGCAGCAGGTCGGAGCGCTCCCTTTGCGCCGTGGTGAGCCGCCGCTGCAACGCGTCGTAATGGCCCAGCGAAAGAAACAGCGCAAACGCCCTCTGGATCAACGCTGGCGGATGCCGCAGCATCAGCCGCCGCAGCGCCCGCAGTTCGGCGATCAGCTCGGCCGGCCCCACCACATAGCCCATGCGCAGTCCCGGTGCCAGCGTCTTCGACAAGCTGCCCACATAAATGACGCGGTTGCTGCGGTCCAGGCTCTTGAGCGCAGGAATCGGCTCGCCGTCGAAGCGGTTCTCGCTCTCGTAGTCGTCCTCGATGATGATGAAGTCGGCATCGTCGGCCATCTTCAGCAGCGCCTCGCGACGTTCGAGCGGCATCGTCACCGTGCTGGGGCATTGGTGGTTGGGCGTCGTGTAGACGAAATCCAGGTCGCGCAACGCCTCCGTCACCGGCAGGCCTTCCGCATCGACCGCCAGAGGCATCAGTTGCGAGGTACGGCTCGCGAAAATATTGCGCGCATCGGGATAACCGGGCTCCTCCATGCCCACGCGTGTGCCTTCGCGCACGAGCAGGTCGGCAATCATGTAGAGCGCATGCTGCGCGCCGACCGTGATGACGATTTCGTCGGCCGACGCCCACACGCCGCGGCGTGGCAGCACGCGGGTGCGGATCTGCTGCACCAGCGATTCGTCGTCGCGCGAAATCTGGTCGGGTGCCCAGTCGCGGATGTCGAGCACGCTCAGGCTCTTGATGCAGCACTCGCGCCAGTCGGCGGTCGGGAAGAGGGCGGCGTCGAACTGCCCGTACAGGAAGGGATGCGGGTACTTCTGCCAGTCAGAGGGCTTGACGATGCTGCGTTGCTGCGACGGACGCAGCCGGAAGCGACCCGCCCAGTCCGTTGCCTTGGTGTCGTCCTGCGTCGGCCGCGATCGCAAGCCCAGTCGTTGCGCCACCATGTCGGTGTTGACGAAATGGCCGCTGCGCTGGCGCGACACCAGGTAGCCTTCGTCGGCCAGTTGCTGGTAGGCCAGCACGACCGTGTTGCGCGCGACGCCGAGCTGCTCCGCCATCTCGCGGCTCGACGGAATCGGCACTCCGGCCGGCAGTTGCCCGTCGAGGATCGCCGCCACCAGCATCTCGCGGATCTGCCCCTGCAGGCTCATGTTCTCGCGTGCCGAGCGTTGCAGCAGCTGCTTCCACATCACGTCTTTCAGGTGTTGTGCCATTCATGCGTCCCAGGTTCGTGAATCTCTGAACTCCTGACTTTCCCTGATGTCTGCGCGGCGGAGGGTGCCTTGGTCTCAGCGATTAAGCGCATCTGGCACCACTGGCCGCAAGCCCCCGTGAAGACACTGCCGTTGAACCACCCACCACAACGGAGACATCGATGCGAACCTTCAAGCAACTTTTCAGCCGGTGCGCCCTCGCATTCGGCATGGTATCGGCAGTGAGCGGCGCAGGAAATGCGCTTGCGCAGACCCGCGAAGTGACTGTTGCCTACCAGCAGATCGCCGGGCCGATGATCGTCGCCATGACCAGCGGCACGATCGAGAAATCGACCGGCTACAAGATCAACTGGCGCCAGTTCGAATCGGGCGCCAAGGTGGCCACCGCCATGGCCTCTGGCGACGTGCACATCGGCGTGATCGGCTCCAGCCCGCTGGCCGCCGCAGTGAGCCGCGGGCTGGACCTGCAGCTCTTCTGGATCCTCGACGACATCAACGAGGCTGAAGCGCTGGTCGTGCGCAATGGCGCGGGCATCGACAAGCCGGCCGACCTGAAGGGCAAGAAGCTCGGCGTGCCCTTCGTGTCGACCACGCACTTTCACACCATGTTCGCGCTCGAGCAATGGGGACTCAAGCCGACGGAAGTGCAGTTGCTGAACATGCAGCCCAACCAGGTCGCAGCGGCCTGGGAGCGCGGCGACATTGACGCGGCCTTCGTGTGGGACCCGGCGCTCGCGCGCATCAAGCAGACCGGCAAGGTGCTCATCACCTCGGGCGAGCTGAGCAAGAAGGGCAAGGCGACCTTCGACGGCATGGCCGTGAGTCGCCCCTTTGCGGAAGCGAACGCGGACTTCATGGCGAAGTTCGTCAAGGCCGTGGCCGATGCGGATGCCGCCTACCGCGCCAACCCGGCGGCTTGGGGGCCTGACTCTGCGCCCGCCAAGGCCATCGCCGGCAAGATCGGCGGCGACCCCAAGGCCAGCTCCGATGCCCTCAAGCTCTATGCCTACCCCAGCGCCGAGCAGCAGGCCTCGCCCGCATGGCTCGGCGGTGGCCAGGCCAGCGGCGCCGCCAAGGCCTTGAAAGCCACGGCTGACTTCCTGCTCGAGCAAAAGCGCATCGATGCGGTGTCTGCCGACTACAGCAAGTTCGTCACCGCGAAATACGCCGAAGCGGCGCTGCGCCTGAAGTAAGCCAAGGAGAACCTCATGGCATTGGAACAACTCCAGGTCAAGAACGTGAGCGTCACCTACCCGGGGCGCACGCCCACGGAGCAGGTGCACGCACTCGACCACATCGACCTGACCATCAACCGCGGCGATTTCGTCGTCGCGCTCGGCGCATCGGGCTGCGGCAAGACCACGCTGCTGAGCCTGATGGCGGGCTTCATCTCTGCATCGAGCGGCGACTTGCTGCTCGGCGGCAAGGCCATCCAGGGACCGGGCTCGGACCGCGGCGTCGTCTTCCAGAAGCACGCGCTGCTGCCCTGGCTCAGCGTGATGGAGAACACCGAGTTCGGCCTCAAGCTGCAAGGTGTTCCGAAGGCCGAGCGGCGCGACCGGGCGGCGAAGAACTTGGCGCTCGTCGGACTGCAGGACTTCCACAAGCACATGATCTACCAGCTCTCGGGCGGCATGCAGCAACGCGTGGGCATTGCGCGCGCCCTGACCTGCAACCCGGCCATGCTGCTGATGGACGAACCCATGGCCGCACTCGATGCGCTGACGCGCGAGACCATCCAGGAACTGCTGCTGGACGTTTGGCAGAAGACGCAGAAGATGTTCTTCTTCATCACCCACAGCGTGGAAGAAGCCCTGTTCCTCGCCAGCCACCTGATCGTGATGTCGCCGCGACCCGGTCGCATCACGCACCGCTACGAACTCGACTTCAACAAGCGCTTCCTGCAAACGCGCGACGCGCGGGCGGTGAAGTCCAGCCCGGACTTCATCCAGATGCGCGAGAAGGTCCTCAACATCATCTACGGCGACGAACGTGCCGGTGAAGCACACAAGGAGTTGAGCCATGTCTGACATCGCCATCAAGGCGCCGCAGGGCGGCAGCTTCATCACGCGCACCTTCGCCAAGCGTTCGGTGCGGCCGGGCGAGCAGTTCGGCGCGCCGGGGCAGGGCCGGGCCGGCGCCATCGCCACGGGCACGGTGATCTTCACGCTGGCGCTGTGGGTGCTCGTCACCAACATGGGCTGGGTCAAGCCGCTCTTCCTGCCGTCGCCGCAGGCGGTGTTCGCGAAATTCATCCAGGTGGCCACCGAAGGCTTTGCCGGCGCGACACTGTTCGAGCACACGTGGACCAGCCTGTACCGCGTGTTCGGCGCCTTCTCGCTCGCCTGCGCCACGGCGATTCCGATCGGCGTGATGATGGGCGTGAGCCGGGTGGCGCGCGGCATCTTCGATCCGCTGATCGAGTTCTACCGGCCACTGCCGCCGCTGGCCTATCTGCCGATGGTCATCATCTGGTTCGGCATCGGCGAGTTCTCCAAGCTCTACCTGATCTTCCTGGCGATCTTCGCGCCGATGGCGATTGCCGCCCGCTCGGGCGTACGTTCGGTGTCCACCGAGCAGATCCACGCGGCCTACTCGATGGGCGCGACACGCTCGCAGGTGATCTGGCATGTGATCCTGAAATCGGCGCTGCCCGAGATTTTCACCGGCATGCGCATCGGCATCGGCGTGGGCTGGACCACGCTGGTGGCCGGCGAGATGGTGGCGTCGAACCGCGGGCTGGGCTTCATGGTGCTGAACGCGGCGGAGTTCCTGGCAAGCGACGTGGTCATCATGGGGATCATCGTGATCGGCCTGTTCGCCTTCAGCTTCGACGCGCTGATGCGGCATCTGGAGAAGGTGCTGGTGCCCTGGAAGGGCAAGGTCTAGGCAACGTCGGCAACGCAAGAAGAAGCGCAGGAACGAAAAGCATCATGAACGCGTGGCAGGTGGTCTCGTTCCTGGCTTGCGTGGGTGTCGCCACCTGCGCGCAGTCGCTCACCGGCTTTGCCTTCGGCTTGATCCTGCTGGGGCTGGTCGGGGTGCTGCACCTGGCGCCGCTGGCCGATGCGGCCAACGTCGCCAGCGTGCTGACGCTGGTGCAGGCGGCGGTAGTGCTCAAGGGATCGCGCAAGGCCATCGACTTGCCGACGCTGCGCGACACGGCGCTGGGCAGCGGCATCGGGGTGGTGGGCGGCGTGGTCCTGCTCGGCTGGCTGAGCGGCAATGTCGTGCTGCTGCTGCGCGTGTTGCTGGGGCTCACGATCCTGGCCTGCGCGACGGTGCTGGTCGCGCGTTCGGCGCCCTTGCCCCAACGCTCCTCGCGTGGCAGCTTTCGCGCCTTCGGCTTGGCGTCAGGCCTGATGAGCGGGCTTTTTTCCAGTGCCGGACCGCCGCTGGTCTACCAGTTCTACCGCCAGCCGATGAACGCGCTGGCCGTGCGGCAAACGCTCGTGATGGTGTTTGCCTTCAATGCCTTGTTGCGGCTCATGCTCACGGTCCCCACGGGCCAGTTCAGCCTGCACGCAGTGGGGCTCAGCCTGCTCGCCTTGCCGATGGTGCTGGGGCTCACATGGTTGATGAAACGCCATCCCCCCGATTGGTCGCCGCGCACGGTACGCGGCGTGGTGTGTGGGTTGCTGGTGCTCGCGGGCCTCAGCCTCGTGGTGCCGGTGGCCGCGAGCTACGCCCACGGCGGGATCTGATCTGCTTCAGGCGCGCGCCATCAGCGCCACGAAGCGCTGCGCACCCAAGCCCAGCGGTCGCTCCTTGGACCAGACGACGTCCACCCACAGGTCCAGCCCGTTGGACAGGTTCTCGAACTCGATCTCGACCAGCGCGCCCGCCTGCACATGCGGCAGCGCAAAGTTGCGCGGCAGCCAGCCCCAGCCGAGCCCGGCGGTGATCATGCTCAGGGCGGCCAGCGCGTTGTCGGTGCGCCAGGCATGGCGCGCGAAGACGAAGCGCGGATCGCTGGTGGCCAAGTCGCGGCCGGCAACGACGATCTGGCGCGTGTTGGTCAGGTGCTGCTCGCGAAGACGCCCGCCCGCGGCCAGCAAGACCGGATGCGTCGGCGCGATAACGCTCACCATCATTTCGGTGGCGACCTCCTGGAATCCTTCGCGCCCGTCCAGGCTTGGACGCTCGAAGACCAGCGCAAGCTGCGCGCGGCCCGTGTGCAGCATCGACAGCGCATCGGCCTGGGGCGCCGCCAGCACTTCGACTTCGAGCAATGGATGCTCCGCCGCCAGCGTAGCCAGCGCGCCGCTCCAGGGTGCCGAGAGCAACTCGGGCGCGATCGCCAGCGTGAGCCGCGATTCAAGCCCCTGCGTCAGGCCGAGCGCTTGGACCTGCAGCGCCTTGAACTGCGCGTCCAGCAGTCGCGCCTGCGGCTCCAGCGAGCGCGCCGCTTCCGTCGGACGCGGCTCGCGACCCGTCCGGTCGAACAGCGGCAGGTCGAGTTCGGCCTCCAGATTGGCGATGGTCATGCTCACCGCCGACGGCACGCGCCCCAGCGACCGCGCCGCC
This sequence comes from Variovorax brevis, assembly GCF_030317105.1. Taxonomy (GTDB): domain Bacteria; phylum Pseudomonadota; class Gammaproteobacteria; order Burkholderiales; family Burkholderiaceae_C; genus Variovorax; species Variovorax brevis. The sequence continues at coordinate 184,423 of NZ_JASZYG010000002.1, read as the reverse complement.
GCAGAAAACGATCCGTGGTCCAGCACCGCCAAAAACACCTGCAAGTTGTCGCTCGAAAAGCTCATGTCTTTGCCTTCCTCCTTCCCCCTCCGGGGGAAGGCCGGGATGGGGGCACGCCCGCTTCCCACGCCCCCACCTATCAATAAACCTGAAAGAACATGACTTTTTATATCAGCAAAACAAACATAAAGTCCAGCCTTAAGTCATCAACCAACCCATCCCGGACCCAACGTCATGCAGGGCATCAAGCGCAAAGTGATCTACATCAGCCTCTACGAGGGGTTGGCGATCGTCGCCGCCAGTGCGGGCTTGTCGCTGATGTCGGGCGAGGGGCTGGACAAATCGGGCCCGCTGGCCATCGCCTCGTCGGTGGTGGCCATCCTGTGGAACCTTGGATTCAACACCTTGTTCGAGCGCTGGGAGTCCACACAAGCCACCAAGGGCCGCAGCTTGATGCGCCGCATCGTCCACGCGATCGGCTTCGAAGGTGGACTGGCCGCGATCCTGGTGCCGCTGTTCGCGTGGGTGCTGAAGGTGTCGCTGTTCGAGGCGCTGGTCATGGACCTGGGCCTGCTGCTTTTCTTCCTCGTCTACACCTTTGCCTTCAACTGGGGTTTTGACCGGGTGTTCGGCTTGCCTCGCTCGGCGATGGCGTCGACCCAGCCTGCGTAAGGCGGCTCGACCGCAGGGCCAGCGCAGCGTCGATGCGCATGCGCTCGTTCTCGTCGAACAGCGACTGGCGCAGCTGTTCCTGCTCAGCGGCCGGGGCGTTGGCGTACTGGTCCAGGCGCTGGTTCCATTCCTGGTTTTCGCGATCGAGGTTGGCGAGGTTCGTGGCGGCTTGGCTGCCGTAGAGCGCGCTGCGCGCCGCAAAACGCTCTTGCGCGCTGGCGCCGCGCGCTTCCAGTTCGTCGGTTTGCCGTTGAACGTCGACGTGGGCCATGGTTTCGCGCCGCTCCTTGCGCTGTTCTTCCGTCAGCCAGGCGGTTTCGGTGCTTTCGAGCGCCGCCTGACGCTGCGCCGGCGTGAGTGAAGCGTTGTGAATGATCTCCAGCTTCTCGGCCATGTAGTTGTCCTGGCGAATCTCATCGCCGAACATCCCCTCGACTTCTTCTGGCGAGAAGTACCGCCGGCGCACTTCCGCGCGCGCCTCGAGGGCGCGACGCATGGACGCGGCATCGTTGGGATCGGGTTGCGCGACCGATCGCATCGCCTCCTGCATGTCGATGTAGCGCTCGAGCAAGCCGAGCGCCCGCACGCGCAACTCGGCCGGCAAGTGCTTTTCCAGCAGCGCGGGCGCCATGGCCATGAACGCCGCCTTGCTGGTGGCTTGCGCCTCTGACAGCACGCTGTCGAAAATGCGAAGCAAGGCCGGATTCAGCATGTGGTCGGGTCCGGTGGTGACGATGCTGGCCGGCCGCAGTGGCTGCGACGCCGCCACCGCCACTGCAACGCGCTCGCCGCCGGGCGATGCGGCTGCAGCCGCCGAGTCATCCGGCTGCGCAGGCTCGGCCACCAGCCACCATCCTCCCAGCGCGACCACGGCCGCGCCGACCACCATGCTGATCCGTCGTGCCTGCATGTTGCGCTCCGTCAGAGTCCCACGCCCTTCAGGCGGGCGGCCTGGTCCAGATAGAGCTGGATGGGCTTCTTCTCGAACAGGCTCCACAGGCTTGCATCCGTGAGGCCGAACACCTGGTTGATCTCGTCGAGGTGGTTCTGGCGATAGTCGCCCAGGTGTTGGCCCAGCCGGCTGTCGCACGCGCCTACCAGACCGTCATTGGCGACGCCCGGATAGGCGAGGGCGCCCAGGGCACCCATCGGCGCGTCGCTGATGTCCAGCAGGTTGGTGGTGGGGGCGATGCCAGTCCACGAGTAGTAGCGGATTCCATTGACCACAGCCGGGCCGCTGGTGACTGCGCAGGAAGATCCGGCCGGGCGCAGGCCCTGCGGGAATTTGGCGTTGAAGGCGTTCGAGCCAGGCGTGCTCAGGGTGTACAGCGAGCTGAGAGGCGCTTCCGGCAGCTGGTCGGGATCCTTGCCCGACAAAGCGCCGATCACCTGTGCCAAGAACTTCGTTGCGCTTGCGATGGCCGTTTGCGCGAATCCGCCGTTGGGCAGTCGGGCCAGCATGTCGGCCACCTTCGATCCGCCATTGGCACCGCCCACAGAGGTGACCGAAGCGACCAGGTCAGGCGCAACCGCCGCAACGTAGCGCGAGGTGGGCGATCCTTGCGAGTGGCCGATCAGGTTGAACTTGAGCGTCGGGTTGCCGGTCAGGGCCCGGATGTTCTTGAGCTCCCGGATGAGCTGCTCGCCGCGCACTTCAGACGTGTTGAGCGCCGATACCTGCGCCACGTACACCTTGGCCCCGGCGCCGGCCAAGCTCTGCGGGACCTTGTAGAAGTAGTCCACGCCCAGGACGTTGTCGAAGCCCATCAAGCCGTGCACGAGCACGATGGGGTGTTTGGTCTGTGCGGTGGTCGATGTCACCCATGCGGTGACTTGTTGCGCCCCACCCGCGGCCGCCTGCGTGATGGGCGCGACGGCCAACATGCAGCAAAGCGCCATGGCGCGCAGCGGCTTGGTCGCTGGACGCGACCGGAAATTTGACTCTTTGGTCATTCTGACTCCCTGAATATTTAAAACGAACGTTCGTTCTATGACGAACTGCGGGCGATTCTCTGGGGCTCGCCCGACTCACGAACCTGGGGCTTTCCCGAGCGCCCGCCTGAAACGACCTAAAATGCACCCCTCCCAAGGAGCGTTGCAGCGAGTCACCCCCAATGGATTCGTCAGGCTTGGGATCTCAACAACGACGCTCGCCTGTTAAGAACCATTGCACAGGTGAGCCCATGGCCCAAGCCCCTCAAACCGTCGTCCCCCCCATGAAGCTGTCCGGCCTGGAGCCGGTGCAGATCGGCGAAGGCACGCTCTTCGTCAACATCGGCGAACGCACCAACGTCACCGGCTCCAAGGCCTTCGCGCGGATGATCCTGAACGGTCAGTTCGAAGAGGCCCTGGCCGTGGCGCGCCAGCAAGTGGAGAACGGCGCGCAAGTCATCGACGTGAACATGGACGAGGCCATGCTCGACAGCAAGGCCGCGATGGTGCGCTTCCTGAACCTGATCGCCAGCGAGCCCGACATCGCGCGCGTGCCGATCATGATCGACAGCTCCAAGTGGGAAGTCATCGAGGCGGGCCTGCGCTGCATACAGGGCAAGGGCATCGTCAACTCGATCTCGATGAAGGAGGGCGTGGAGCAGTTCAAGCACCACGCCAAGTTGCTGCGCCGCTATGGCGCTGCGGCGGTGGTCATGGCCTTTGATGAAAAGGGCCAGGCCGACACCTATGAACGCAAGATCGAGATCTGCGAACGGGCTTACCGCATCCTGGTCGACGAGATCGACTTTCCGGCGGAAGACATCATCTTCGACCCGAACATCTTCGCGGTGGCCACGGGCATCGAGGAGCACAACAACTACGCGGTCGACTTCATCAACGCCACGCGCTGGATCAAGCAGAACCTGCCGGGCGCGAAGGTGTCGGGCGGCGTGAGCAACGTGAGCTTTTCCTTCCGCGGCAACGACCCGGTGCGGGAAGCCATCCACACCGTGTTCCTGTACCACGCGATCAAGGCGGGCATGGACATGGGCATCGTCAACGCCGGCATGGTCGGCGTGTACGACGACCTGGAGGCGACGCTGCGCGAGCGCGTGGAAGACGTGATCCTTAATCGCCGTCCCGATGCCGGCGAGCGACTGGTCGAAGTGGCGGAGACCGCCAAGAGCGGTGCCAAGGACGAGAGCAAGAAGCTCGAATGGCGCGGCACGCCCGAGGCGCCGCAGACCGTCGGGCAGCGCCTGAGCCACGCGCTGGTGCACGGCATCACCGACTTCATCGTCGAGGACACCGAAGAGGCGTATCAGGAGATCCTCGCGAAGGGCGGCCGCCCACTGCACGTGATCGAAGGCCCGTTGATGGACGGCATGAACATCGTCGGCGACCTGTTCGGCCAAGGGAAGATGTTCCTGCCGCAGGTGGTGAAGTCCGCGCGCGTGATGAAGCAGGCCGTGGCCCACCTCATTCCCTACATCGAGGAAGAAAAGAAGCGCGACGAAGCGGCCGGCCGCGACGTGCGCACCAAGGGCAAGATCATCATCGCCACGGTGAAGGGCGACGTGCACGACATTGGCAAGAACATCGTCACCGTCGTGCTCCAGTGCAACAACTTCGAAGTGGTGAACATGGGCGTGATGGTGCCCTGCCACGAGATCCTGGCGCGTGCCAAGGTCGAGGGCGCGGACATCGTGGGGCTCTCCGGCCTCATCACGCCAAGCCTGGAAGAGATGCAATACGTCGCCGGCGAGATGCAGAAGGACGAGCATTTCCGCGTCAAGAAGATCCCGCTGATGATCGGCGGCGCCACCACGAGCCGCGTGCACACGGCCGTGAAGATTGCGCCGCACTACGAAGGCCCGGTGATCTACGTGCCCGACGCCTCGCGCAGCGTGAGCGTGGCGCAAAGCCTGCTGAGCGAGCAGGCCACGAAGTTCATCGACGAAGTCAACGCAGACTACGACAAGGTGCGCCTGCAGCACGCCAACAAGAAGCAGGTTCCGCTGTGGCCGCTGGCCAAAGCGCGCGCCAACAAGACGCCCGTCGACTGGTCGAACTACACGCCGCCGCAGCCCAAGTTCATCGGCCGGCGCGAGTTTCGCAACTACGACCTGACCGAGTTGGCGAAGTACATCGACTGGGGACCGTTCTTCCAGACCTGGGACCTTGCGGGCCCGTTCCCGGCGATCCTGAAAGACGAAGTCGTCGGCACCGAGGCGGTGCGCGTGTATGCCGATGGCCAGCGCATGCTCAAGCGCCTGATCGAAGGGCGTTGGTTGACTGCAAGCGGCGTGATCGGCTTCTGGCCGGCGAACACGGAAAACGATGACGACATCGCGCTCTACGCGGACGAGTCGCGAGAACGCAAGATCCTCACGTGGTACGGCATGCGCCAGCAAACCGAGAAGCACGTGATTGACGGCGTGACGCGTCCGAGCCGCTGCCTGTCCGACTTCGTGGCGCCGCGCGGGAGTGGCCTGAAAGACTACGTCGGCATGTTCGCCGTCACGGCCGGCCTGGGTGTCGAGAAGAAGGAGAAGTACTTCGTCGACGACCTGGACGACTACTCGGCCATCATGCTCAAGGCGCTGGCCGACCGGCTGGCCGAAGCGTTTGCCGAAGCGATGCACCACCGCGTGCGCACCGACCTGTGGGGCTACGCGGCTTCAGAGTCCTTGACCAACGAGGACATGATCCACGAGAAGTACAAGGGCATCCGCCCCGCGCCGGGGTATCCGGCATGCCCGGACCACAGCGTGAAGCGCGCGATGTTCGACGTGCTGCAATGCGCGGACATCGGCATGGGTGTGACGGAGAGTTTGGCGATGACGCCGGCTGCGAGCGTCAGCGGGTTCTATCTGAGTCACCCGGATTCGACGTACTTCAATGTCGGCAAGATCGGGCATGACCAGTTGGTGGATCAGGCTTTGCGGCGTAATCAGAGTGAAGCGGAGTTGGAGCGGTTGCTGGCGCCTAATCTTTGATGGGGGCTGTGTGTGTGTTGGCGCGGCGTGTGTGGGGGGTGGCGTCGGCGGGCGGTGTGCCTGTGGTCGGCTGACGCCTCGGGTCCTTCGGACTTCGCTGCTGCTCCTCAGGAAAGGCGGGGTCCGCAGAACTCGCTGCACTTCGTTCCGCTCAAACCGCTGCGGCCCTCTTTCCGCCTTTCCTTGCGGTGCTCGCCCGAGGCTCAACAGCCGCCCACAGGCATACCGCCCGCCGACGCTGGACACGGTGGGGGTGAACTGTCCGCCGCACAGGGTGGGGGTGAACAGGACGTTTCGACGGTCGTGCTCCAGCAAAGAATGCGCGCGCCGCTAACTCTTGCGCGCGGACGGATCAACGCGCAGGTTCGATGGAAGCGCCCACACCGTTGGCGCCTCCCCGGAGGCCGGTATGCGATGGCCGCTGGGCGCCGCCTCTGTGGCGCTGAGCAGCGCAGCGTTTCGCGGGATCAGGCTCGCAGCTGTTTGACCGGAGCGAAGCGCAGGGAGTTCTGCGAGACCCCGCGAAACGCGAGCAGCGCAAGGCAGTCGCGAAGCGACCGCCACAGTGAAGGCGCCCAGGGGCCATCGCATGCCGGGCGGCCCCCGCAGCGAACATGAATGCGTTCGGCCATCGCATGCAGGCCGTTCCCTGAAGAAAGCGCTAACCGCCACTCACCACAACAGGAATCTCCGTAGCAGGCGGCGTGTTGCGACTGCGCCCACAGCGGACGATCCCGTCGATCATGACCATGCCGACGCCCGGGATGTCGCCCAGCTGAACGCTTTCGAGCAGCCCCGGCGCAGGCGAATGCTGAGCCTTGTCCATGAACACGAAATCCGCATCACGGCCTACTTCGATCAACCCGCAGTTGAGCTTGCGAATGCGCGCCGTGTTGCCGGTCGCAAAGCAGAACACCAGCTCGGCCGGGATGTTCGCGATGGACGACAGCATCGACACCATGCGCAGGATGCCCAGCGGCTGGACGCCTGAACCCGCGGGGCCGTCCGTGCCCAGAATCACCCGATGCGGGCACTTCAGATCCAGCGCCGCCCTGGCCGCGGCAATGGCGACCTTCTCGTTGCCGTTGTGCACGATCTCGATGGCGCGCGACGACTTCTCGCACAGTTCGCACACATGCGCCTCGGGCAGCGAGGTGTGGCCGCCGTTGATGTGGCCGATGATGTCCGCGTCGGCTTCGAGCACCACGTCCTTGTCGATCAGGCCCGAGCCGGGAATGGACGGCCCGCCCGTGTGGATGGTGCTCTGGATGCCGTACTTGCGCGCCCACGCCACCATCTCCCTGGCCTCGTAACCCGCCTTCACCGAGCCGAGTCCGACTTCGCCCAGCAGTCCCACTCCGGCCTCGGCCAGATCCTTGAAGTCGCTCTCGACCATGCCCTTTTCAATGACGGGCGCACCGGCCAGCACCTTCACGCCACTGGGCCGGAAGTTGTCGAATGCACGTTGCGCCGTGATGGCCAGCGCCTTCAGGCCGACGATGTCCTTCGGGCGCCCGGGCAGATGTACTTCGCCCGCCGAGATCATCGTCGTCACGCCGCCGTTCATCGTCGAATCGATCCAGCCGATCTGTCCCTGCCGCGGCGTCCAGTCGCCGAACACCGGGTGCACGTGGCTGTCGATGAGGCCGGGCGCGACGCAGGTCTTCTTCACGTCGATGACCGTCTTCGCGCCTTCGACGTCGCAGTCCTTTTCCTTGCCGACCGCCACGATCAGCCCGTCGTTCACCACGATGGTGTCCGCGTCGAGGATGGGGCGGTCGATGTCGCCCGAGAGCAGCAGCCCTATGTTCCGGATGACGACCTTGCCCGACTTGGCGCCGGCTGCGACTTCTGCCATATCTTGACTCCGTGGGGTGTGGGTGTGTCTTCTTCTGGAGGAGGGCCCGCGTCGACCGTGCGCAGCACCGTCTCGATCACGAAGTCTTCCCAATGCGCGACCGCCTCGGGCGTCTCCAGCGGCTCGCCGAGGAAGGCCGTGAGCGTGTGCCGGTTCGAGGTGTAGAAGTAGCCGGTGGAAGCGATCAGCAGATACAGGTCGCGCGCCGCGATGTTGTTGCGAAACAGCCCCTGCGCCACGCCGCTGTCGATGATGTTGCGGATGATGGTGATGGCGTGCGACGAATACTCGCGTGCCCGCAGCGACTTGGCAATGTGCTTGCCCTTGTGCAGGTTCTCGGTGTTGAGCAGCGTGACGAACTCGGGGTTGCGGCGGTAGTAGCCGAGCACGAAACGGATGATGGCGGTGAGCGCCTCGACGGGGCGCGAGGTGTCGAGTTCGATGGCCGCCTCGGCCTCGTCCATGCGCCGGTAGATTCCCTCCAGCACCGCAATGAAGAGGCCTTCCTTGCTGCCGAAGTAGTAGTAGATCATCCGGTCGTACGAGTTGGCGGCCTTCGAGATCTTCTCGACGCTGCCGCCGTCGTAGCCGTACTTCGCGAACACCTTGGTCGCTGCGCGCAGGATGCTCTCGCGCGTGGCCTGCGCCGCCGCTTCGCGCACGCCGGTTCCACGCGTGGGACTCTTGCGCGCTGGCTTGGCGTCCGTCATCTTCAAAAGCGGGTGATGCGGCCGCCGCCGGGCCGCCCCAAGGCGAGCCGCGCCCCCTCCCCGGGAGGTGGCGAAGCACACGAAGTGGCAAGCCGGGAGGCCAACATTTACTTTTCCGCGAAGGCGCGTTCGACCACGAAGTCGCCCGGCGTCGACGTGTTGCCTTCCTTGAACCCACGCCCTTCGAGGATGTGCTTCAAGTCCACCAGCAAGCCGGGGCTGCCGCAAAGCATCACGCGGTCGTGCGCCGCATCGAGCGGGGGTAGGCCCAGGTCGTCCGTCAGCTTGTTGGTCGAGATCAGGTCGGTGATGCGGCCCATGTTGCGGAACTCTTCGCGCGTCACGGTCGGGTAGTAGAGCAACTGTTTCTCGATCATCTCGCCCAGCACTTCGTGCTTGGGCAGGTGGTCGGTCACCAGGTCGTGATAGGCCAGCTCGTCGATCTGGCGCACGCCGTGCACCAGGATGACCTGCTCGAACTTCTCGAAGGTCTCCGGGTCGCGGATGATGCTCATGAAGGGCGCCAGGCCCGTGCCCGTGCCGAACAGATACAGGCGCTTGCCCGGCAGCGTGTAGTCGATCAGCAGCGTGCCCGTGGGTTTGCGGCCAACGATGATGGTGTCGCCCACCTGGATGTGCTGCAACTTCGACGTGAGCGGGCCTTCCTCGACCTTGATGCTCAGGAACTCGAGGTGCTCTTCGTAGTTGGGGCTCACGATGCTGTACGCGCGCAGCAACGGCTTGTTGTTGACCTTCAGGCCAATCATCGTGAAGTGGCCGTTGGAAAAGCGCAGGGCCGGGTCGCGTGTGGTGGTGAAAGTGAAAAGGCGGTCCGTCCAGTGATGGACGCTCAGGACTTTTTCTTCGCTGAAGGCACTCATACGGAAATCAGGTCAGTTGGTGGATGAATGGGGGCGCCGGACGCACCTGCCGGCACCGAACCCTCGATTGTCGCGCCTTCGCGCGAACTGGATGAAATCACCATTGCATGCCCCCGATCTGTTTGCTACATTGCAGTTTGATGTAGTGAACACAACATGAAATTGTAGTGAATGCTACACAGCCTGACAGCGCCGCGCAAGCCCGACTTTCATTCGAGATCGCCCCCGATGACAGAACACACCAAAACTGACGGCCTTCCCGGCATGGACATGCCGATGCGCGCCGACGCCGACCTGCGCTCGGCCCCGCGCAACGAGCGCATGAGCACGAGCAAGATCGAGTGCAATGCGTGCCCGGTGCTGTGCCAGATCTCCGACGGGCGCACCGGTGCGTGCGACCGGTATGCGAACCGGGGCGGGGCGCTCGTGCGGGTCGATCCGGTGGTGCTGCTGCGACGGGAGCTGGCCAGTCCTTCGCCGGCGCTCGTAGCGTTTTCTCGCACGGCAGACGGCGCAACTATTGCCAGCGGCGGCGATAGCGACGCCGCCACGGCATCCGTCGATCCCGACTGGAACGGCGACTTGCTGCATTCGGATGAAGTCTTCGTCACCGGCGTCGGCTCCTCCACCACCTACCCCGACTACAAGCCCGCGCCTTTCATCGTCGGTTCGAAGGCGCAGGGCGTGGACATGGTCACCGTGGTCACCGAGGGCATCTTCAGCTACTGCAGCTTCAAGGTGAAGATCGACACCGACCGCTTCCTGGGCGCGGAACAGGCCAACGTGCGCTATCGCGGCGAGGTGGTCGGCCACGTCACCACAGCGGAATACGGCTCGCAGATGCTCTCACTGGGCGGCGTGCATCACCTCACCGGCGGCAGCAAGAAGGAAGGCCGCATGACGGTCGAACTCATGCAACTGCTGGGCAACAAGCAGCCGGTGGAATGCACCATCGATGGTGGTGCGAGCATCGTCGTGCAGGCGGGCAAGGCGCCCATCGTCAACGGTGTAGAAGAACAACGGATGCGCGTGGGTTGCGGCTCGGCGGCGGTCGGCATCTTTGCGCGCCAGCTCTTCGGCCATGCGGATGAAGTCGTGGTGGTCGACGATCACATCACCGGCGTGCTCACGGAGCATCAGGCCGGCCGCTGCCTGGACATGAAGCCTTCGGGCATCCAGATGCGCGGGCGCAAGTCGACGCCGGGCCGCTACTTCCAGGTGGCCAATCCGGGCAACGGTTGGGGCGGCACCGACATCGCCGATCCGCTGTCGATCATCGAAGGCTGGGAAGAGGGTGTGGCCAAGCCGGGCCTGCGCCTGCTCATGACCTCCACCACCGGCGAGCACGCGCAATGGTATGTGCTCGACGATGCGCTGCAGCCGGTCGAGCAACCCATGCCCGAGGACGTGCGTCGCGTGGTCGATCGCATCGGCGAGAACTGCGAGCCGTCGCTGTGCACGGTGCTCTTCCTCGGCGGGGCGGGGGGCAGCCTGCGCGCGGGCGTCACGGAAAACCCGGTGCTGCTCACACGTGCCATCAAGCGCGCGCTGGTCAACGTGACCTGCGGCGGCGCGCCGGCCTATGTGTGGCCCGGCGGCGGCATCACGGTGATGGCCGATGTGATGCGCATGCCGGACAACAGCTTTGGCACCGTGCCCACGCCGGCCATCGTCGCGCCCATCGAATTCAGCATGCGACAGGCGGACTACGCTGCCCTGGGCGGCCACATGGAGCATGTGTTCTCGCTCGAAGAGGCGCTGGCGCGCGGCGCGTGGCACAACGACGGGGCGCCGCAGTCGCGTCGATGGATGGCGCTCGATCCAGCAAATCCCTGGCCGCTGGGCCAACCGCCGATGCTTGGTTAGATATGTTTGCCTGCCGGCTTGCCACTTCGTGCGCTTCGCCACCTCCCGAGGAGGAGGAGAGGCTCGCCTTGGCGCGGCCCGGCGGCGGCCGCATCGCCATGGATTCAGCACCGTGAGCGCGCAACGCACCCTCCTCGATGGCGGCCGCTGGCATTGGAACCACGGCCCGATCGACATCGTCGCGCAGGCCGACGGCGACGCGGCGACCGTGCAGCGGGCGCACGAAGATGCGTGGCTTCGCTTTCGCGGCATCCTCGATGAACTGGTGGCCGAGTTGCCCCTGTTGCGCCAGCCCGTGGGCGCGCAGCACGCACTCGCTGGCCCCATCGCTCGACGCATGTGGGAGGCCTGCGCAGAAGTCCGTGCGGCGGCCGGCTCGCCCTTCATGACGCCCATGGCAGCCGTGGCCGGCTCGGTCGCGCAGGAATTGATTGCATGCTACGCGCGACCCGGCATCGAACGCGCGTGGATCAACAACGGCGGCGACATTGCAATGCATTTGGCGGCAGGAACGTCGGCGCGCGTGGGCGTGTTCTCCGACCTGGCGCGCTTCGACTGGCGCGACGCCGGCCCCGTCGTCACCGACGGCCAGTTCGACATCGCCGCACACGTGCCGGTGCGTGGCGTGGCCACCAGCGGCTGGCGTGGACGCAGTTTTTCGCTGGGCATTGCCGACAGCGTCACCGTCCTCGCCGCGACGGCCGCGCTGGCCGACGCGGCAGCAACCGTTGTCGCGAACGCCGTCAACGTCGACGATCCCGCCATCCACCGCTTGCCCGCCAACGAATGCAAGGACGACAGCGACCTCGGCGACATCCCGGTCACCGTGGACGTCGGCGCATTGGAGGCAGCACAGGTGCATCGCGCACTCGACGCCGGCGCAGCGAGCGCACGGTGCTTGCAGCGTGCCGGACTGGTGTGGTCGGTGGCGCTGGTGTGCCAAGGCCAATGGCGCGTCATCGAACCCTTATGCTCGACGACTGCCGATGGTGCTGCGTTGGTCCGGACGACGCAGCGCACCGCAATTGGTTCGGTATTTGCTTAACGAAAAGCAAGGCTTCAATCCATGATCGAAATCCGTCGCGTGTTCACCCAGGTCGAACACATCCATCACGAATTCGGACCGCGCGCCGGGAAGCCGCTGGTGCGCGGTGCCATCGGCGCGGTGCTGACCAACCCTTACGCGGGCCGCTACGAGGCCGACATCCTGCCGATGATGACCCTGCTCGACCCGGTGGGCGTCGACATGGCGCATCGCCTGCATGCCGCGATGGACGTGCCCGTCGAAGACATCGCCACCTACGGCAAAGGCGCCATCGTGGGCGCGGCCGGCGAACTGGAGCATGGCGCGCTGTGGCACGTGCCCGGCGGCTATGCCATGCGCGAACTGCTTGGATGGAAGGGCGATCGCAACGCCTACCGGCAGGGCAAGGCCGAAGAGAAGAAAGCAGGGCAGCCCGGCAACGCCCTGTCCATCGTGCCCTCCACCAAGAAGGTGGGTGCGCCCGGCACGACGCTCGACGTGCCACTGACCAACATCAACGCCAGCTACGTGCGCGGCCAGTTCGACGCCATCGAAGTGCGCGTGCCGGGTGCGCCGGCCGCGGACGAGATCGTGTTCATCCTGGCGATGAGCACGGGCTACCGGATTCATGCGCGCGTGGGTGGCCTGCGCGCGGAAGACATTTCAAAGTGGGACGGCCTGCGCTGAGGCGCGCCACGGCAAAGGAGAACTGATGAAATCGAACATTCGCAAACTGGTGGTGCAGGTGGACGAGACGCGCATGGAGATGGGACAAGCCATCGATCCGCCCACGCGCCGTGCCGTGGCCATTGCCGTCATCGAGAACCCTTATGCGGGTCGCTACAGCGAGAACCTCGACGAGTTGATCGCCATCGGCGAAGAACTCGGCGGCCTGCTGGGCGACAAGTGCATCAAGGCGCTGGGCATCGAGCGCGGCGCCGCGCAAAGCTACGGCAAGGCGGCGATCGTGGGTGAGTCGGGCGAGCTGGAACACGCCGCGGCGATCCTGCATCCGAAGCTCGGCGCGCCCTTGCGCGTTGCAGTGGAGAAGGGCGCGGCGCTCGTGCCCTCGGCCAAGAAGCGCGGCACGCTCGGCACCGCCATCGACGTGCCGCTCGGCCACAAGGATGCGGCCTTCGTGCGCAGCCATTTCGATGCGATCGAAGCGCGTGTGTCCGATGCACCGCGCGCCAATGAGATCGTCGTCGCCGTCGCAGTCACCGACAGCGGACGGCCGTTGCCGCGCATCGGCGGCCTGCAAGTCAGCGAGATCAAGGGCGAAGATGGCTTGCGATAGCCATCGCTCCAACTCACAATTTTTTCAGTAGTCCCCCAGGAGTCTTTCAATGAATCCATTGCGTCAAGTCTTCACCGCGACGGCTGTTGTCTCGCTTGCCACCGCCCTCGTTCCCGCGCATGCGCAGGGCGTGATCAAGATCGGCGAGGTAAACAGCTACAAGGCGCAACCCGCCTTTCTCGAGCCCTACAAGAAGGGGATGGAGCTGGCCGTCGAGGAAATCAATGCCAAGGGCGGCGTCAACGGCAAGAAGATCGAGCTGATCACGCGCGATGACAACGCCAACCCCGGCGACGCCGTGCGCGTGGCCGAAGAACTGGTGGCACGCGAGAAGATCGACGTGCTCACCGGCACCTTCCTGTCCAACACCGGCCTTGCAGTGGCGGACTTTGCCAAGCAGAAGAAGTTCTTCTTCCTGGCCGGCGAGCCGCTCACCGACAAGATGACCTGGCAGGGCGGCAACGCCTACACCTTCCGCCTGCGCCCGGGCACCTACATGCAGGCCGCAATGCTGGTTCCTGAAGCGGTCAAGCTCAAGAAGAAGCGCTGGGCCATCGTGTACCCCAACTACGAATATGGCCAGTCGGCCGTGGCCGCGTTCAAGGCGCTGCTGAAGGCGGCGCAGCCGGACGTCGAGTTCGTGGCCGAGCAGGCCCCGCCGCTGGGCAAGGTCGATGCGGGTGCGGTCGCGCAGGCGCTGGCCGACGCCAAGCCCGATGCCATCTTCAACGTGCTCTTCGGCGCCGACCTCTCGAAGTTCGTGCGCGAAGGCAACACGCGCGGCTTGTTCAAGGACCGCGCCGTCGTCAGCGTGCTGACGGGTGAACCGGAGTACCTCGACCCGCTGAAGGATGAGACGCCCAACGGCTGGATCGTGACCGGCTACCCGTGGTACGGCATCCAGACGCCCGAGCACAAGGCCTTCTTCCTGGCGTACCACGAGAAGTTCAAGGACTATCCGCGCCTGGGTTCGGTGGTGGGCTATTCGATGATCAAGTCTGTCGCGGCCGGCATCACCAAGGCCAAGAGCACCGAGACGCCGAAGCTGGTGGAAGCCTTCAAGGGCCTGCAGGTGGACACGCCCTTCGGCAAGATCAGCTACCGCGCGCAGGACCATCAATCGACCATGGGCGCCTTCGTCGGCAAGACGAAGAATGACGGCGGCAAGGGCGTGATGGTGGACTACGTGTACCTCGATGGCGCGAAGTTCCAGCCGACCGACGCGGAGATCAAGAAGGTCCGCGCGGATTGAGGCTCGCCCCCGGGCTGCGCGACACTTCGTGTCGCTCCGCCAACCCCCTGCAGGGGGCAACACCAGCGGCCCGGCAAAGCCGGTTCCGCGGTGTTTCCCGAACAGGCGCCGCGTTCGCGGCGGCCCTTGACTGAATCACAACCACGAACGACGCTGCGAGGGATTCCTGAATGAGCTTTTCCGGGTTTATCGTTCAGTTGCTCAATGGGCTTGCTGGCGCGTCGTCGATGTTCCTGGTGGCGGCGGGCCTTTCATTGATTTTCGGTGTCACGCGCATCGTCAACTTTGCCCATGGGTCGTTCTTCATGGTGGGCATTTATGTGGCCTACACGATGGTGGAACGGCTGGGCACGGGGCTGGGGTTCTGGCCCGCGCTGCTGCTGTCGGCGGTGGCGGTGGGCATCCTTGGCGCGTTGATCGAGATGACGCTGCTGCGGCGCATCTACAAGGCGCCGGAGCTGTTCCAGCTGCTCGCCACCTTTGCGCTGGTGCTGGTCATCAAGGACGCGGTGCTCTACCTGTGGGGGCCGGATGAACTGCTGGGGCCGCGGGCGCCGGGGCTGTCGGGCTCGGTCGAAATTCTCGGACGGCAATTCCCGGCCTATGACCTGTTCCTGATCGTCGTCGGCCCCGTGGTGCTCGGCCTCTTGTGGCTGCTGCTCACGCGCACGCGCTGGGGCACGCTGGTGCGGGCGGCGACGCAAGACCGCGAAATGGTCAGTGCGCTCGGCGTCAACCAGGCCTGGCTTTTCACGGCGGTGTTTGCCTTGGGCGCTCTGCTGGCGGGGCTGGGCGGTGCGCTGCAACTGCCGCGCGAGCCCGCCACGCTGGAGATGGACCTCAACACCATCGGCGCCGCTTTCGTCGTCGTGGTCGTCGGTGGCATGGGTTCCATTCCGGGTGCCTATGCGGCGGCGCTGCTCATCGCGGAGATCAAGGCGGTGTGCATCTGGCTGGGCGTGGTGGAGGTGTTCGGCTTCACCATCTCCTTTTCCAAGCTCACGCTGGTGGTCGAGTTCCTGGTGATGGCGGTCGTTCTGGTCGTGCGGCCCTGGGGCCTGTTTGGCCGGCCGCAGGCGCCCAGTCGCTACGTGGGCATGCAGGAAGAGCCGCTGCGCAAACCGGGCCGGGCCTACCTCGCGGCGGCCACGGCGCTGGTCATTGCGTTGGCCGCGTTGCCGTCGCTCACGGTCGATTCGCCGTACACCGTGGTGCTGGCCATCGACCTGC
The DNA here is from genome assembly GCF_030317105.1 of Variovorax brevis. GTDB lineage: Bacteria > Pseudomonadota > Gammaproteobacteria > Burkholderiales > Burkholderiaceae_C > Variovorax > Variovorax brevis. Next base: position 168,702 of record NZ_JASZYG010000002.1, on the reverse strand, counting down.
TGATCGCGGCGCTCTTTGCCGCGAGCCTGCACTTCATCATGGGGCCGGCCGGCATGCACTCCTTCGGGCATGCGGCCTACTTCGGGCTGGGCGCCTACGGCTCGGCGCTGCTGGTGCGCGCGAGCGGAATGCCGATGGAACTCGCGCTCATCGTCGCGCCCTTCGTGGCCGCGGTGGGCGCGTTGATCTTCGGCTGGTTCGCGGTGCGGCTGTCGGGCGTGTATCTCGCGATGCTCACGCTGGCCTTTGCGCAGATCACCTGGGCCATCACCTATCAATGGGACAGCTTCACTGGCGGCAGCAACGGGCTGACCGGTGTGTGGCCGTCGACCTGGTTGTCGGACAAGAGCGCCTATTACTACCTCACGCTGGTGCTCGTGTGCATCGGCATCTTGTGGCTGCGGCGCGTGCTGTTCTCGCCCTTTGGCTACACGCTGCGTGCGGGGCGCGATTCGTTCTTGCGCGCTGACGCCATCGGCATCGACGTGAAGCGCATGCAGTGGTCGGCCTTCGTCATCGCGGGTGCCGCGGCGGGCTTGGCGGGTGCGCTTTATGCCTTCTCCAAGGGAAGCATCTCGCCGGAGTCACTGAGCGTGGGCAAGTCGGTCGACGGGTTGGTGATGGTGCTGCTCGGCGGCATCCAGACGCTCGCGGGGCCGGTGGTGGGTGCCGTCACCTTCACCTGGCTGCACGACACCGTGGCGCGCAACACCGACTACTGGCGCGCGATGCTGGGCGCGATCATCCTGATTCTGGTGCTGCTGTTCCCGCAGGGCATTGCGGGCTTCGCCAAGCAGCTGTTCGACAGGCGCCGCGCCGATCCTGCGGTGCCGGCGGCCAAGGAGGTGGCGCCATGAACCAGCCGCTCCTCCAGGTCGACAACCTCGGCAAGTCCTTCGGCGGCGTCAAGGCCGTGGACGGCATCACCTTCGACCTCGCCGCGGGCGAACTGCTGGCGCTCATCGGGCCCAACGGCGCGGGCAAGTCGACCACCTTCAACATGGTCAACGGCCAGCTCAAGGCGGATCAGGGTTCGATCCGCCTCGGCGGCGATGAACTCGTGGGCCGCAAGCCACGCGAGATCTGGCGCAAGGGTGTTGGGCGCACCTTCCAGATCGCGGAGACCTTTGCATCGCTCACGGTCGTGGAGAACGTGCAGATGGCCTTGCTGTCGCATGACCACAAGCTCTTCTCGACCTGGCGGCGCGCAGCCGACCACAAGCGCGACGAAGCGATCGCGCTGCTCGACCAGGTCGGCATGAAAGCGCAGGCCGACCGGCCCTGCAGCGTGCTCGCGTACGGCGACGTCAAGCGCGTGGAGCTGGCCATCGCGATGGCCAATTCACCCAAGCTGTTGCTGATGGACGAACCCACCGCCGGCATGGCGCCGAAGGAGCGCAATTCGCTCATGGCGCTCACCAAGCAACTGGTGATCGAGCGCGGCATGGCGGTGCTGTTCACCGAGCACAGCATGGACGTCGTCTTTGCCTACGCCGACCGCATGATCGTGCTGGCGCGAGGCAGGCTCATCGCGCAAGGCAAGCCGCTGGAGATTCGCGACCATCCCAAGGTGCAGGAGGTCTATTTCGGAACGGGCAAGACCTTCGAGCCCAAGCCTGTGGGAGCGTTGGCATGAATCAAGGCACCCTCCTCGAAGCCAAGTCGCTGTGCGCGTGGTACGGCGCCGCGCAGATCCTGTACGACGTCGATCTGGAAGTGCGACGCGGCGAAGTGGTTGCGCTCATGGGCCGCAACGGTGCGGGCAAGTCGACCACGCTCAAGGCCATCATCGGCATGCTCGCCAAGCGGCGCGGCGCGATCCGCTTCCTGGGCCACGACATTTCGAAGAGCGAACCGCATGTGGCCGCGCGACTGGGCCTCGGATTCGTGCCGGAAGACCGCCGCGTGTTCACGGACCTCACCGTCACCGAGAACCTCGAAGTCGGCCGGCAGGCCGCGCGCCACTGGGCCGATGGCAGCGCCGCGCCGCTGTGGACGCCGGAGCGCCTGTACAAGCTCTTTCCCAACCTCGGCGAAATGCCCAACCGCCCGGGGGGCCGCATGAGCGGCGGCGAGCAACAGATGCTCACCGTGGCGCGCACGCTCATGGGCAACCCCTACCTCGTGCTGCTCGACGAGCCTTCCGAAGGCGTGGCGCCTGTCATCGTCGAGCAGATGGCCAACATGATCATCGAGCTGAAGGCGCAGGGCGTGAGCATCCTCTTGTCGGAGCAGAACATGCACTTTGCCGAGCTGGTGTCCGACCGCGCCTATGTGCTTGAAAAAGGGCAGATCCGTTATCAGGCATCGATGACCGAACTGGCGGCCAATGACGAAGTGCGCCGCAACTACCTGAGCGTCTAGGACATGGCGGCGCTTGCAATGGTTGTCAACGCACGAGCGGTCGATCTGGACGTTCCGCGCGAAGCCAGCCTGCTCCACATCCTGCGCAACGACCTGCAACTCAACGGCCCGAAGTTCGGCTGCGGCCTGGGCCAGTGCGGTGCGTGCACGGTGTGGGTCGATGGCGTGGCGGCGCGCGCCTGTGTGATTCCCGCGCACGGCGTCGCGGGCCGCGAGATCACCACGCTCGAAGGCCTTGGCACGCGCGAGCGCTGGCATCCCGTGCAGCAGGCCTTCGAAGACGCGCAGGCAGCGCAGTGCGGCTATTGCCTCAATGGCATGGTGATGCAGGCCGCCGCGCTGCTGGCGCGCGATCCGCATCCGGGCCTGCAGAAGATCCGGGACGAACTGTCTGGCAACCTGTGCCGTTGCGGCACGCACATCGAGATCCTGAAGGCGGTCGAGGCTGCCGCTGCCTCGGTCGGCGGAGACCGTCCCACTTGACGACGCAACGCGCCCACCTGCCACGCACCCGCGCCGAATTCCTCGGGGCCGATGGCGTGTTGCTGGTGGTGCGTGAAACGCCCGTCGCCCCGCCTCCCGCCAAAGGGCAACCGCAGTTCATTGCGGCCGATCCAGCGGAGGGCCCGGAGATCCTGCTGGCCGTCTGGAGCGACGGCCGCGTCACGGCCCTCAACGGCCATGTCGACCTTGGCACGGGGCTGCGCACGGCGGTGTCGCAGATCGTCGCGGAAGAACTCGACGTGCCGCTCGCGCAAGTCGACATGGTGCTGGGCGACACGGCACGCGTGCCCAACCAGGGCGCCACGATTGCGAGTGCGTCGATCCAGATCCACGCCGGCCCGTTGCGTTTGGCGGCCGCGCAGGCGCGCGCCTGGCTCATCGAGCGTGCGGCCGAGCAACTCGGCATCCAGCCTTCGCTGCTGAAGGCGAGCGATGGCCGCGTTCACGCCGATGGCGACGGCGCCCACGGCATCGACTTCGGCGCACTGGTCGCGGGCCAACGCACCGTGCTGCAACTGGCGACGGAGACGCCCGTCAAGCCGCCCGATCAATACCAGGTCGTCGGCACCTCAGCGCCGCGCGTGGACATTCCTGCCAAGCTCGCCGGCGAACTGGTGTTCGTGCACGACATGCGCGTGCCCGGCATGCTGCACGGCCGCGTGGTGCGTCCGCCCTATGCGGGCGCGGACCACGGCGAGTTCATCGGCAACACGCTGGAATCGGTGGACGAATCGTCCATTGCGCACATCCCCGGGATTCGCGCCGTTGTCGTGATCCGCGACTTCGTGGGCGTGGTGGCCGAGCGCGAGGAGCACGCAGAGCAGGCCATGCGTGAATTGCGCGTGGTGTGGAGGCCATGGCCCGGCATGACCGCGCTCGGCGATGTCGAAGCCGCGCTGCGCGCCAACCCATCGACGCAGCGGCTCCTGGTGGACGAAGGTGACGTGGACGGCGCGTTGCGCGGTGCCGATCAATCGATGCCACGCACCTACGTGTGGCCTTACCAAATGCATGCATCCATCGGCCCGTCGTGCGCGCTGGCCGACTGGCTTGGCGATGACGGCGCAGAGGGCGTGCACGTGCGCGTCTGGGCCGGATCGCAAAGTCCCCACGTGCTTCGCAACGATCTCGCGCGCCTGCTGGCGCTGGAAGACGTCGAGGTCGACGTCATCCGCATGGAAGCCGCCGGCTGCTACGGACGCAACGGCGCCGACGATGTCGCTGCCGACGCGGCGCTGCTGGCACGCGCCGTCCGCGCGCCGGTGCGCGTGCAACTCACGCGCGAGCAGGAGCACGCGTGGGAGCCCAAGGGCACGGCGCAACTGATGCAAGTCAACGGGGGACTGCGCGCAGACGGCAGCGTGGCCGCCTACGACTTCGAGACCTCGTACCCGTCGAACGGCGCGCCGACGCTGGCCTTGCTGCTCACGCGCACCATCGAGCCGGTGGCGCAGGCTTTCGAGATGGGCGACCGCACGGCCCGCCCGCCGTACGCGTACGAGAACCTGCGCGTCAAGGTCAACGACATGGCGCCCATCGTGCGGGCGTCGTGGCTGCGCGGCGTGTCGGCGCTGCCGAATTCGTTCGCGCACGAGTCCTATGTGGATGAACTGGCGACGGCCGCGGGTGTCGATCCCGTCGCGTTTCGCTTGCGGCATTTGCATGATCCGCGCGCCGCCGAACTGGTGCAGGCCACGGCGCAAAAGGCCGGCTGGCGCATGCGCACCGGCCCGCAGGAAAACGCCGATGGCGGATTGGGTCCGGGCGGCGACATCCTGTTCGGCCAGGGCTTTGCCTATGCGCGCTACGTGCACAGCAAATGGCCGGGTTTCGGGGCCTCGTGGGCGGCGTGGGCGGCAGACGTCGAAGTCAACAAGAAGACCGGCGAAGTGCATGTGAGGCGCGTGGTCGTCGGGCATGACGCGGGGCTCACCATCAACCCGTTGGGTGTCGAGCATCAGGTCCACGGCAACGTGGTGCAGACGACCAGCCGCGCGTTGAAGGAGCAGGTGCAGTTTGCGCCGGCATCGCCATCCGGCGGAGGCGCGCAGTTGCCTGGCGTGCTGCCGACGGGCGTGGTGGCGAGCCGTGAATGGGGCAGTTATCCGATCATCGATTTCCGGGAAGTGCCGGTCATCGAGGTGCTGCAGATGCCGCGGCCCGGCGAGCCGCCGCTGGGGGCGGGGGAGTCGGCTTCGGTGCCCGGGACGGCGGCGATTGCCAACGCGATTTTCGATGCGACGGGCGTGCGGTTCCGCAGTCCGCCGTTCACGCCCGAAGTCGTTCGCGCCGCCCTGAATTCACTCCCTCCCCCTCCGGGGGAGGGCGGGGGTGGGGGCACGCAGCGCTCAGATGGTGACGCCGTCGTGCCCCCATCCCAACCTTCCCCCGGAGGGGGAAGGAGCAATTCGCCAGCCTGGCCAAAGCGCCGCGGCCTTTGGGCAGGCGCCACGGCCCTGCTCCTGGGCTCGCTCGGCGCCATCGCCGGCCTGCTCGGCTGGCGCCCCTCCATCGCCCCCGTGTCCCTCACCGCCCCCGTCTACAGCGAAGCCACCATCGATCGCGGCCGCGTGCTCGCCGCCATGGGCGATTGCGCCGTCTGCCACACCGCGCCCGGCGGCGCAGCCAACGCCGGCGGCCGTGCGATGGAAACGCCCTTCGGGACCCTCTACAGCACCAACCTCACGCCCGACGCCCAGACCGGCATCGGCCAATGGTCCTTCAGCGCCTTCCAGCGCGCGATGCGCGAAGGCGTCTCGCGCGACGGCCATCGCCTGTATCCCGCCTTTCCGTACACGGCTTTTGCCAAAACCAGCGACGACGACCTGACGGCGCTGTACGCCTACTTCATGTCCCAGGCGGCCGTGCGCTTCGAAACGCCGCCCTCGCAACTGCGCTTTCCGTTCAGCGTTCGCCCGCTGATGGGTTTCTGGAACGCGATGTTCCACGACGCCAGCGTGTACGAGAACGTGCCAACGCAAAGCGCTGAATGGAACCGCGGCGCTTACCTTGTCAATGGACTGGGCCACTGCGGCGCCTGCCACACGCCGCGCAATGCCATGGGCGCGGAGCAGGGGGGCAAGGCCTTCCTGACGGGCGCCATGGTCGAAGGCTGGGAAGCGCCTGCGCTCACCGCGCGCTCGACGGCGGCGGTGTCGTGGACGGGCGAAGACTTCTACCGCTATCTGCGCAACGGCCACAGCCCCCGCCACGGCATCGCCGGCGGTCCGATGGCGGAGGTGGTGCGCGAACTGGCGGCGGTGCCGGATGCAGATATCCGTGCCATCGCGACCTATCTCGCGTCTTTCAACGCGCCTGTGACGCAGGCCGATGTGGAGGAGCAGGCGCGTCGGGCCATTGAGAACGCGCAGAAGCTGCAGCCCGCGCCAGGCCCCGCGCAACGCCTGTTCGACGGCGCGTGCTCCGCCTGCCATCACGACGGCAAGGGGCCCACGCTGCTGGGGGTCAACACGCCGCTGGCGCTCAACAGCAATCTGACGAGTGGGCGGCCGGACAACCTGCTGCGGACCATCCTGGACGGCGTGCGCGAACCTGCGTCGCGTGAGGTCGGGTTCATGCCTGCGTTCCGCGACGCGCTGGATGATCGGCAGATTGCGGACCTCGCGCGCTACATGCGTGCCCGCTTCGCGCCGCAGGAACCTGCATGGCGCGACCTTGAACAAAGCGTTCGCGCCATGCGCGCACAAGGGCCCTTGGCGGGCCACCAGCGCCACGGCGAGTAGCCATCCGCCCAGCCTGTTTTCCCGCGCCGCCTGCGCAGCGGCGCCAGAAAAGTCACGCCGGTTGACATTTCACTTCCACACACCATAATTCTCTTCATGAGATTTTTGTCTCATGAACGTGAGCCCTCCCTTCCGCCAAGAAAGGACCCGCCATGCCACTCACCCCTCATGAAATGGACCGCAAGCTCGACGAGCATTTCGCCTTCGAGGCGCGCGACGACGTCACCGGCGTGCTGGCCACGCTGACGCCCGACGTCGAGCACGACGTTGTCGGCTGGCCCACCGGCCCCAGCCAGGGGCGCGAGGGTGCGCAGCCCTTCTACGAAGCCTTGTTCGCCGATCTCGCCCACGGCGAGGTCAAGTCCCTGCGCCGGCTCTATGGCCACAACTTCATGGTCGACGACTCGCTCTGGAGCGGCACGGCGCCCGGACAGCCCTTCGGTCTCCAGGGGCAAGGCCGGCCCTTGAGTTTTCGCCTCCTTCACGTCATCGAGTTCACCGACGCAGGCCAGATCCGCCGCGAGAACGTGTGGGTCGACATGGCCGCTGTCATGCAGCAGCTTCCGCCGCCACAGCCGGCGACCGCCGCCGCGCCATGACGCAGCCGGATCTGCGTCACCAGCAGAAGCAGCGCACGCGCCAGGCCATGCTGCATGCGGCGGCAGAACTCATGCGGCAGGGCGGCAAGCCCACGCTCGAAGAGGTGGCCGCGCAGGCGATGGTGTCGCGCGCCACCGCCTATCGCTATTTCCCCAAGGTCGAGACGCTGTACCTGGAGGCGTCGATCGACGTCGATACGCCGCATGCGGACCAGATCCTGTCCGGCGTGCCCGCCAACAACCCTGTCGCGCGGCTGGAGCGTGTCGACGACGCCTTGCACGCCATGACGCTGGCCAACGAAGTGCCGCTGCGCATGATGCTGGCGCAGTCGCTGGAACGCAGCGCGCGCGGCGAGGTCGACGACCAGTTGCCCGCGCGCCAGAACCGCCGCTCGCCGCTCATCGACGCGGCGCTCGGCCCCTCGATCGATCGCTTCACGCCCGCGGCGCTCAAGAACCTCAAGCATTCGCTGGCGCTGGTCATGGGCCCCGAAGCCATGATCGTCTTCAAGGACGTGCTGCGCCTGGACGACGGCCAGGCACGCAAGGTCCGCCGCTGGGCCATTCGCGCCCTGGTCAACGCTGCTTTGCCAACCACCAAAGAGGAGAAGTCGCCATGATGAACAAGCCCCCGAAAGCCATCGCCGCACTGCTGCTGCTCATGGGCGCAGCGACAGCGGCCTTCGCCCAATCCGCTGCGGTCAGCAAGCCGCCCGCCAAGCAGTTGGAGCGCGGCCGATACCTGGTCCAGATCGCCGGCTGCAACGACTGCCACACCCCCAACTACGCGCCGCAGAACGGCAAGGTCGACGAAAAGCTCTGGCTCACGGGCGACGCCGTGGGCTGGGCCGGCCCGTGGGGCACGACCTATCCCACCAATCTGCGCATCCTGCTGGCCGGCATGAGCGAGCAGCAATGGCTCCATCACGCGCGCAATATGGAACCGCGCCCGCCCATGCCGTGGTTCAACGTCCGTGCGATGAGCGATGCCGACCTGAAGGCCATCTACGCGTTCACGCGTTCGCTGGGCACGGCGGGCGCGCCGGCACCGGCCTACGTGCCGCCGGGCACCAAGGCGGCCGGTCCCGTGATCCAGTTTCCGCAATGAACTGAACAGCATCCTCGAAACCCCTTAGCCTATGTACCCTCTTGCATAGGCTATCGTGTACTGCATGTCCGTTCGTGAACCCGCAGATGTCCTGGGTGCCGCCGCACGACCCACGCTCGACGTGGCCGTGGTCATGCGGCGCGAGCGCATCCACGGCCCCGCCAGCCGCTGGCAGCCGTGGCGCTGGGTGCTCGACAGCGTGGTGCGCGACGAAGCAGCCTTCGGCCGCGACATCCGCCTGCTCACGCAGGACGACGAAGCGCAGCGCTGGCTGCATCCCGGCCATCAGGTGCAACTGTTTCGCGATGACCTCGAAGGCTATTACCTCAACGCGACAACGCCCGCGCCCTGCTGGTTCGTGCTGTGGCGCATGGACGAAACGCCCACGCTGGCCGAGGAGCCCCTTGCGCGCCCGGTGGCGGTGAGCCTGAGCTACCACGACGCCGGCCGCTGGCTCGACGCACAGGAGTTTGTCGACCAGGTGCCCGCGCCGCCGGAAATCATTGGCTGGATGGGTGAGTTCGTCGATGCGAACTACATCGTCGAGCCCAAGCGCCGGCGCCGTCCGGAAAGCTTCAGGCCGCTGGTCGACCGCTTCGGCAATGCGGCGAGCGTGACGACCGAAAAGCCCAAGGGCAAGGGAGCCGGCGATGTCTGAAGACGAGAGCTTCTTCAAGCGCTGGTCCCGCCGCAAGCAGGAGGTGGCTGCGGAATCTGAACCTCTCCCTACCCCTCCGGAGGAGGGTCGGGGTGGGGGCACGACGGCGCTGGTTGATCCCACCAGCCCCCGTCCCGGCCTTCCCCCGGAGGGGGAAGGAGAAAAGCAGGAGCCCTCGCCCCTCACCCTTGCCGACACCGAGTCGCTCACCCTCGACTCCGACTTCAAGCCCTTCCTCGCCAGCAACGTCGCGCCCGAAGTCAAGAACGCAGCGTTCAGGAAGCTCTTCGCCGATCCGCACTTCAACGTCATGGACCGGCTGGACATCTACATCGACGACTACTCGAAGCCCTCTCCCTTGTCCGAGGCCACCCTGCGCCAGATGGCGAGCGCCCGCTTCCTGAAGCTCTTCGACGACGACGAAGAAGACGACAAGAAGAAAGATCAGACTCCCCCGGCGTCCCCCGACGCGAAGGCCGAAGAGGCCCATGCCAGCCAGCCGGTTGCCAGCGCAGCAGAAGAAGCGCAGCAACTCGCCAGCCAACCTCACGATGACCCAGAAAACGCTGATCTGCGACTGCAACCAGACGATGCCGCTCGAGCCGAAGACGCTCGGCGCCGCGCTGGCTGAACCTCTCACGCTCCATTCCGGCCTGTGCCGTCGCGAGGCGCCCGCCTTTCAGCGGGCGCTGGCGGGCGGCGGCGGCCTCGTTGTTGCCTGCACGCAGGAAAAACGCCTCTTCACCGAAATCGCAGAGCAAACGCCCGGCGCTGCCGAAGCCGGCGCGGTGGTGCGCTTCGTCAACATCCGCGAGACCGGCGGCTGGAGCCGCGACGCCAAAAGCGCGATGCCCAAGATCGCGGCGCTGCTCGCCGCCGCGCACCTGCCCGAGCCGGAGCCGGCGCCCACCGTCAGCTACGCGAGCCAGGGCCGGCTGCTGATCGTCGGCCCGCTCGATGCCGCCGAGCACGCCGCGGCGCTGGTGGGCGATGCGCTCGCCGTGACCATCTTCTCGCAAGGCCCCGGCGCCACCGGCGGCATGCAGGAGCGGCGCTATCCGGTCATGGCCGGGCGGATTGCATCGCTCACCGGCTGGCTGGGTGCCTTCAAGCTCGGCTGGTCGCGCAGCAATGCGATCGACCTCGACCTGTGCACGCGCTGCAACGCCTGCCTTGTCGCATGCCCGGAGCAGGCCATCGGCCTCGACTACCAGATCGATGAAAACAAGTGCACCTCGCACCGCGACTGCGAACGCGCCTGCGGCGTGGCCGGCGCGATCCGATTCGACCGGCCCGTCGAATCGCTGGACGCGGACTTTGACCTCGTGCTCGACCTTGGCGCCGCGCCGCTCATCGACTGGCATGCGCCGCCACAGGGCTACTTCCATTTGCCGGGCGGCTTGGCGAACGCCCAGGGCGCGCAAACCTTGCTGCGCCTACGCGAACTGGTGGGCGAGTTCGACAAGCCGAAGTTCTTCGACTACAAGCAAAAGCTCTGCGCCCACAGCCGCAACGAAGTGGTCGGCTGCAATGCCTGCGTGGAGGTTTGCTCGGCCCACGCCATCAGCAGCGACAAGGAACGCCAGCGCATCGTCGTCAACCCCAACCTCTGCGTGGGTTGCGGCGCCTGCACCACCGTGTGCCCGAGCGGCGCGCTGGGCTACACCTGGCCGCCGGCAACCCACCAGGGGCGCAAGCTGCGCACGCTGCTGTCGACCTACGAGAAGGCCGGCGGCCGCGACGCCACGCTGCTGCTGCACAGCGAGGAGCAGGGGCAGGCGCTGATCGGCGAACTGGGCCGCGCCGCGCAATTGGGTCGCGCACACGGCGTGCCCGCCCACGTCATTCCGCTGGCGCTGATGCACGTCGCGAGCACGGGCATCGACCTGTGGCTGAGCGCCATCGCCTGGGGCGCGTCGCGCGTCGTCGTGCTCGCCACGGGCGAGGAAGCGCCGCAGTACCTTGCTGCCCTGCGGCGTCAGATGGACGTGGCGCAAGCCCTGTTGCAAGGCCTTGGCTATGAGGGCACGCACTTCTGCCTGATCGAGGCCAACGCGCCCGACAGGCTCGACGCTGCGCTTGCCAGCCTTCCCACGGCGGTCACTCGCCGCCCCGCGCAGGCCGCGCGTTTCGCCGTCTCTTCCGACAAACGCGGCACGCTTGAATTCGTGATCGACCACTTCATCGAGCATGCGCCGGCGTTGAAGTCCGCACCGCCCTCGTTCGCCGTGCCGCTGCCTGCTGGCGCACCCTACGGCGCCGTCGCTGTCGACAAGGACGCCTGCACCTTGTGCCTGGCCTGCGTCGGCGCCTGCCCCGCCGGTGCGCTGCTGGACAACCCCGACGCGCCGCAACTGCGCTTCATCGAAAAGAACTGCGTGCAGTGTGGGCTTTGCGAAAGCACATGCCCTGAGAACGCGATCTCGCTCGTGCCTCGCCTCTTGGCGTCGCCCGAGCGGCAGCAGCGCGTGGTGCTCAACGAAGCCAAACCGTGGAGCTGTGTGCGCTGCAGCAAACCCTTTGGCACGCAGAAGGCCATCGAGGCCATGCTCGGCCGCCTCGCCGGCCACTCGATGTTTCAGGGCGAAGCACTGGAGCGCCTGAAGATGTGCAGTGACTGCCGCGTGATCGACCTGTACAGCGCGCAGAACGAATTGAAGATCACCGACCTATGAACGCGATTCCCGTTGCCTCCTCCGCGCTCGACGAAGAACTGGCGCGCGCCGAGTTGTACGGCGTTCTGGCGCGTTTGTGGTTCGCACCGCCCGATGCCGAGTTGCTCGATGCGCTGCGCGTGGCAGTGACCGAGGCGCCCGCCGCCGGCGCGTACCTCGAAGAGCCGTGGCGCGAACTCGTCGGCGCCGCGCGCGACCTCACGGTGGACAGCGCACGCAAGGAATACGACGCGCTCTTCGGCGGTGTCGGCAAGCCCGCCGTCATGCTCTACGGCTCGCACTACCTGAGTGGCTTCCTCAACGACAAGCCGCTCGCGCAGTTGCGCACGGACCTGGCAAGGCTCGGACTGGCGCGCGACGAATCCCTCGGCGAGACCGAAGACCACGTCGCCTGCCTCTGCGAAGTGATGCGCTACCTCATCGCCGGAGAGGACGTGGCGGTGGCCAATCTCAAGGAGCAGCAGGCCTTCTTCGCGCGGCATATGCAGCCGTGGGTGCCGGCCATGTGTGATGCTGTGGTGCAGCATCCATCGGCTGTTTTCTACGCATCGCTGGCGCGCTTCACGCAGGCCTTTGTCGGTGTGGAAGCACAGGGCTTCGACATGCTCGAATGAGCAGTCATGCAAAGCCGCAATCGTGATATCGGATAAGGGTCTGAACTAGTATTCAGACCTATGCAAATCGGTTCATATCGAATGTGAACCAAGCCATTCGGGGGTCTTCGTCATGCCGAACAGCCAACTCGCCGGTGCCGTTGCACCGGCCTCGCGCAGGAAGTTTTTTGCAGGTGCTGCAGCCGTCGGTGCTGCCACTGTCGCCGTCACGGTCTTGCCCGGCATGACCGAAGCGCCTGCCGACACACAGGCCGCTCCCGCGCTGCCGCCGGCGCCAGCCAATGGCGGTGGGTACTCGCTCAGCGAGCACGTCAAGCGCTACTACAAGTCCACCGCGGCCTGACGAGGACACACCATGCTGCTCACCCCCCGAAAGAACGGCTCCACCGCGCGTGCCGTTGCCACCAATTCGCCTTTCATCCACAGCCTGCATCGCGGCCTGTCCAACGCGCTGCCCACCATGGACCGTCGCGCCTTCCTGCGCCGCTCGGGCTTGGGCGTCGGTGTCGGCCTTGCGGCTGGCCAGCTCACGCTGATGCGCAAGGCCAATGCCGCCGACGGCGCACGGCCGACCGCGGTCGGTGCCGGCAAGGTCGAGGTGCGCCGCACCGTGTGCTCGCATTGCTCGGTCGGCTGCGCATCCGATGCCGTCGTCGAGAACGGCGTGTGGGTTCGTCAGGAGCCGGTGTTCGATTCGCCCATCAACCTCGGCGCGCATTGCGCAAAGGGTGCTGCACTGCGCGAGCACGGCCATGGCGAGTACCGCCTGCGCTATCCCATGAAGCTGGTCAACGGCAAGTACGAGCGCATCAGCTGGGACCAGGCGCTCGATGAAGTCACGGCCAAGCTCAAGGAGTTGCGCCAGGCCAGCGGCCCCGACTCGGTCTACTGGATCGGCTCGTCCAAGCACAGCAACGAGCAGTCCTATCTGATGCGCAAGTTCGTGAGCTTCTTCGGCTCCAACAACTGCGACCACCAGGCCCGCATCTGCCACTCGACCACGGTGGCCGGCGTTGCGAACACATGGGGCTACGGCGCCATGACCAATTCGTACAACGACATGCGCAACGCCAAGGTGGCGCTGTACATCGGATCCAACGCCGCCGAGGCGCATCCGGTGAGCATGCTGCACATGCTGCATGCCAAGGAAAACGGCTGCAAGATGATCGTGGTCGATCCGCGCTTCACCCGCACGGCGGCCAAGGCCGACGAATACGTGCGCATCCGCTCGGGCTCCGACATTCCCTTCCTGTTCGGCATCCTGTATCACATCTTCAAGAACGGCTGGGAAGACAAGAAGTACATCAACGACCGCGTCTTCGGCATGGACAAGGTCCGCGAAGACGTGCTCGCCAAATGGACGCCCGACAAGGTCGAGGAGGCCTGTGGCGTCAAGGAAGCGCAGGTGCTCAAGTGCGCCACCTGGCTCAATGAAAACCGCCCCGGCACCATCGTCTGGTGCATGGGCCAGACGCAGCACACTATCGGCAATGCCATGGTGCGCGCGTCGTGCATCCTGCAACTGGCGCTGGGAAACGTGGGCAAGAGCGGCGGCGGCACCAACATCTTCCGCGGCCACGACAACGTGCAGGGCGCCACCGACGTCGGCCCCAACCCCGATTCCTTGCCCGGCTACTACGGCATCGTCGAAGGCTCGTGGAAGCACTTCGCCAATGCGTGGGGCGTGGACTTCGAGTGGATCAAGAAGCAGTTTGCGTCGCCCGCCATGATGAGCAAGCCCGGCATCACGGTGTCGCGCTGGATCGACGGCGTGCTCGAAAAGAACGAGCTGATCGACCAGGACTCGAACCTGCGCGGCGTCGTCTACTGGGGCCACGCGCCCAACTCGCAGACGCGCGGCCTGGAGATGAAGAAGGCGATGGACAAGCTCGACCTGCTGGTCGTGATCGATCCTTACCCTTCAGCGACGGCGGCCATGGCGGCGATGCCCGGCACGGACGTCAACCCCAAGCGCGCCGTGTACCTGCTGCCGGCCTGTACGCAGTTCGAAACCAGCGGCTCCGTCACCGCGTCGAACCGCTCGCTGCAATGGCGCGAGAAGGTCATCGAGCCGCTGTGGGAAAGCCGCAGCGACCACATGCTGATGTACCAGTTGGCGCAAAAGCTCGGCTTCGGCGCGGAACTGGTCAAGAACTACAAGATGCAGAAGGTCAAGGGCATGGATGAACCCGTGCCCGATGACATCCTGCGCGAGATCAACAAGTGCTGCTGGACCATCGGGTACACCGGTCAGAGCCCCGAGCGCCTGCAGGCGCACATGCGCAACATGGGCGCCTTCGACGTTCGCACGCTCAAGGCCAAGGGTCCACTGAAAGACAAGGTCAACGGCTACGACATCGGCGGCGACTATTTCGGTCTGCCCTGGCCATGCTACGGAACACCGGAACTCAAGCACCCGGGATCGGCCAACCTCTACGACACGAGCAAGCACGTCATGGACGGCGGCGGCAACTTCCGCGCGAACTTCGGCGTGGAGCGCGGCGGCGTCAACTTGCTCTCCGAAGACGGCTCGCATTCGCTGGGCGCCGACATCACCACCGGCTACCCCGAACTCGACCACCTGCTGCTCAAGAAGCTCGGCTGGTGGGACGAACTCAGCGAGCCCGAGAAGAAGGCGGCTGAAGGCAAGAACTGGAAGACCGACCCTTCGGGCGGCATGATCCGCGTGTTCATGAAGAACCACGGCTGCCATCCCTTCGGCAATGCCAAGGCGCGTGCGGTGGTCTGGAACTTCCCGGATGCGATTCCCCAGCATCGCGAGCCGCTCTATGGCATCCGGCCCGACCTCGTGGCCAAGTACCCGGCGCACGACGACAAGGCCGCGTTCTGGCGCCTGCCCACGCTGTACAAGTCGGTGCAGCAAAAGAACATCGCGGACAAGCTGCACGAGAAGTTCCCGCTCATCATGACCTCGGGGCGCCTGGTCGAGTACGAGGGCGGCGGCGAGGAAACCCGCTCCAACCCGTGGCTGGCCGAGTTGCAGCAGGAGATGTTCGTCGAGATCAACCCCAAGGTGGCGGCGGAGAAGGGCATCCGCAACGGCGAGCGCGCCTGGGTGCACACGCCGACCGGCGCCAAGCTCAACGTGCAGGCGCTGGTCACCGAGCGCGTGGGGCCCGACACGGTGTTCCTGCCCTTCCACTTCTCGGGGCGCTGGCAGGGCGCGGACATGCTGGCTTACTACCCCACGGGCGCGGCGCCGGTGGTGCGCGGCGAGGCCATCAACACGGCCACGACCTACGGCTATGACAGCGTCACCATGATGCAAGAGACCAAGACCACCGTCTGCAACATCGAAAAAGCCTGAGGAAACCGACATGGCACGAATGAAGTTTGTCTGCGATTCCGAGCGCTGCATCGAGTGCAACGGTTGCGTCACGGCCTGCAAGAACGAGAACGAGGTGCCGTGGGGCGTGAACCGCCGCCGCGTGGTCACGCTCAACGACGGCGTGCCGGGCGAGAAGTCGATCTCGGTGGCCTGCATGCACTGCTCCGACGCCCCCTGCATGGCGGTGTGCCCGGTGCAATGCTTCTATCGCACCGACGAAGGTGTGGTGCTGCACGACAAGGACGTGTGCATCGGCTGCGGCTACTGCTCCTATGCCTGCCCCTTCGGCGCGCCGCAGTTCCCGTCGCAAGGCACCTTCGGCATGCGCGGCAAGATGGACAAGTGCACCTTCTGCGCCGGTGGCCCGGAAGCCAACGGCTCCGAAGCCGAGTTTGAAAAGTACGGGCGCAACCGCTTGGCCGAAGGCAAGCTTCCCGCCTGCGCTGAAATGTGCTCGACCAAGGCCCTGATCGCCGGTGACGGCGACGTGGTGGCCGATATCTTCCGCACCCGCGTCGTGCAGCGCGGCAAGGGCGCTGAAGTGTGGGGCTGGGGCACGGCCTACGGCTCGAAGGTGGCCGGCGAGGCGCCGACGAACGGAGTCAAGAAATGAGCGCCGTTGCGAGCGTGGGGGCACGCATGCGCCGCGGGGGCTTGCTTTTTGTCGTGCTCGCGGCGGTTGCCCTGGTCGCGTGCTCTGAAAAGCCGCAGACCAATGCCGGAGGCGTGAAGCAGGATGCCCCGCCGTGGACCGGCACCGGCGGCACCGCCACTTCAGGCGTCAACCCGGCGCCTGGCACGCCGTTCAGTGCGCCCGGATGGAAGGGCGGCGACAAGCTGGCTTGGGAGCAGCAGCTCAAGGCCCGCGCGCAGAACGGGCAGAACGAATACAACAAAGAGAACTGAGCGGGAGGCCTTCGCATGTCCAGAGCCTTCTCCGCAGTTCTCCTGACGATGGCCCTGCTGGGCTTTGGGTCCGCGTCCGCGCAGGCCCCGGCGGCGCCGCCTTCCGGGCCCGTTGCGGCGGGCGCGATCCAGAGCCAGAACATCTTCGAGGTCAAGCCCGAAGCCAGCGCCGACCCGCACTACCTCCAGCAAAGCAACGGCGAGCGCAACAAGGTCCAGCCCGGCAACAACGCACCCATGTGGCGGCAGGTGGCGGGCGGCGTCACCGGCTACAGCAGCCTGCCGACAAGCGAGGCGCCCGAGGCCGGCAACCTGATCCAGGGCTTTGTGCAGTACCCCGGCTCGCGCTACACCAACGCCGGCGAAGCCTGGCGCCAGGTGCGCAACGACTGGTTGATTCCCTACGGCGCCGCGCTGCTGTTCGTCGTGCTGCTGGCGCTCGCGATCTTCTATTTCACGCGCGGCCCCATCGGGTTGCACGGCCATGAGACGGGCAGAAAGATCGAGCGCTTCACGCCCTTCGAGCGGGCCACGCACTGGTCCAACGCCATCGCCTTCGTCACGCTGGCCGTCAGCGGCATCGTGATGGCCTTCGGCAAGTTCTTCCTGCTGCCGGTCATGGGCGGCGCATTGTTCGGCTGGCTCACCTACGCGCTCAAGAACATCCACAACTTCGTGGGGCCGTTGTTCGTGGTGACCACGGTCTTCATGATCGTCACCTTCATCCGCAGCAACTGGCTGCGCAAGGACGACTGGCTTTGGCTCAAGAAGGGCGGCGGCCTGTTCGGTGGCGGCCACGAGCCGGCGTCGCACCGCTTCAATGCGGGGGAAAAGGCGGTGTTCTGGGGCGGGGTGCTGTTCCTGGGCAGCATCGTGATTGGCTCGGGCCTGTTCCTGGACAAGCTGATTCCGGGCGTTGCCTACGTGCGCGGCAACATGCAGATCGCCCACATGATCCACGCCGCCGCCACGCTGCTCATGATGGCGCTGATCATGGGCCACATCTACATCGGCACGCTCGGCATGAAGGGCGCCTACAAGGCCATGCGCACCGGCTACGTCGACGAGACCTGGGCACGCGAGCACCACGAGCTCTGGTACGACGACATCGCCGCCGGCAAGATCCCGGCGCAACGCTCCAGCCCACAGCCCGGCGCGCCGCGCGCGTCGCAACCGGTGCCTGCCGAAGGATCGACCTCATGATGAAGAACATGCTGCTGCGCCTGCTTGCATCGGTTTCCGTGGCCACTCTGGCGTCCACAGCGTTCGCCAAATTGCCCACGCCTGACCCCACCCCCGAAGCCAAGGCCAAGGCCGCCGAGACGGCTGCGCGCACGGCGTGGACGGGCAAGGTCGATGCCTACCAGCTGTGCGTCGTGCAGGACAAGGTGGCGGCCAAATACCGCGAGGGCGCGACGGCGGCCGGCAAGTCGGTGCCCGCGGCAGTGACCACGCCGCCCTGCACCGATCCGGGGCCGTTCGCGTTCGCCGCGCCTCCACCGGCGCCAGCAGCCCCAGCGGCCCCAGCGGCCGAGGCGGCCAAGCCGATCGAAGCCGCCGGCGCGCATTCGCCGGCGCCCACGGCGACGTCGCCGCCGAGCGGCACGCAACCGGCGGCCGTCACCAATCCGACGCCGAAGCCGTGACGCCCTGAGACTTGACGCCACGCAGGCGGGAGTCGTCAACCAAGAGATCAATGGGGCGCCGCGTTGCGGGCGCAGGATGGCTCTTGAATGGGCGTCGCCTTTGCACACCAAGCGTGACGCGAGCAAATTCGCGCGCCCTCAACGCCGCTTGGTGTCGATAGGTGCAACGGTTTTCGCGCCGTTCAGCCGGGCTGGACGATCGGCTGGCGCCGCCTGCGCATCGCGCAGCGCCGCGTCGATCAGCGCATCGGCCATCCACAGCGCCGTGCGCTCGACCTCGCGATCCTTCAGGCCCCAGATGTCCTTGAGGATCACGTAGGGCTCGATGCCGTAGACGATCGACAGGGCGTGGTGCAGCCTGTCCCGCACGGCCGGCTGCATCAGCGGCGCCAGCGGCTCGATGGCGTGCTCGAGGATGCGCACGCGATGGCCGCGCCGATAAGGCTCCTCTTCCAGCAGCCCCGCGCGCTCCAGCCCCCATTGCTCCAGCGACAGCTGCGCCGCGGCACGCATCTGCGCCTCGAATTCCTTGAAGCGCGGAAAGGTGCGCAGGAACAATTCATGGACCCGCTCGCGCCCGTTCGGGTTGTCCGACGCCAGTTTGCGAATCGGCCCCAGCGAGCTGTCGATCACCGCCGTCACCAGCGCGCTGCGGCTCGGAAAATAGCGGTACGCCGTGGCGCGCGACACCTTCGACTGCGCCGCCGCCTCGGCCACCGAGGGGATGTGGCCGCTGTCCTGGATGATCTTCATCGCCGTGTCGAGCAGCAGCCGGTAGGTGGCCGCGCGCACGCCGCGCTCGGGAGGAGTGGGAGCCTCGCTCAGCTTGTGTTTCAGTCGCGCCATCGGGTTTGTACGGGGCTTGGGAGCCCCTGGCATCTATTGTGAATAACTGTGGCCGACTCGTATGATGCAGCCATCCCGATTTGAGACGCAAGTCTCAAACATGACTTCCGAGATCCTGCGACAGCCGGTTCAAGTCTGGCCAGATCGCGGGGCGACATGGAGACAAAGTCAATGCGCCTGGCCAGTTGGAATTGGGGTGGACGTGATGTCGTGGGCACGATCTCGCCGGACGGGCGTGAAGCCACGCCGCTGGCCGTGCGCGACCCCTCGCTGGGCGTGCTGCCGCTGATCCAGGCGCTGGCGCGCGACGAACCCTTGCCTGCGCCTTCGGGCACGCGACTTCCCGTCGAACTGATCAGCCTGCGTGCGCCATTGCCGCGCCCCTTGCGCAGCCTGTTCTGCGTGGGCCGCAACTACCGCGCGCACGCCACAGAACTGGCGGGCACGGTGTTTCGCCAGACCATGCCGGAGAGCGACCCGTGGCCCATCGTGTTCGGCAAGCTGGGCGAATGCGTGGTGGGGCCGCACGACACGGTGTACCTGCCATCGCCTTCCGTGTCGGTGCAGATCGACTACGAATCGGAGTTGGCGGTGGTCATCGGCCGTGGCGGGCGCGACATTCCGCGATCGCGTGCGATGAACCATGTGTTCGGCTACACGGTGGTGAACGACGTCACCGCGCGCGACGTGCAGATGCGCCACCAGCAGTGGGACCTGGGCAAGAGCTTCGACCACTTCTGCCCGATGGGCCCGTGGATCGTGAGCGCCAACGAAGTCGACGGCCGCGCGACGCGCGTGCGCGGCTGGGTCAATGGCGCGCTGCGCCAGGACGGGCAGACGCGCGACATGATCTTCGACATCCCGACGCTGATCGAAACCTGCTCGCGCGGCATCACGCTGCACCCCGGCGACGTGATCGCGACGGGCACGCCGGCGGGTGTCGGCATGGGCATGGACCCGCCGCAATGGCTCAAGTCCGGCGACGTGGTGCGCATCGAGATCGATGGCGTGGGCGTCATCGAGAACCGCTTCGAGTGAAAGGCTTGTCATGGGCTTTCAATTGATCGACCGCATCGCGGTGGAAGAAGAGGGCGAAGGCCCGGCCATCGTCTGCGTGCATGGGCTGGGCGGCAGCTCGAACACCTTCACGCCGCTGATGCCGGCGATGGCACGGCATCGCGTGGTGCGCCTGGACCTGCCGGGCAGCGGACGTTCGCAACGCGCCGAAGGGCCGCTCACCATCGAGCGCTATGTTGCGACGGTGCTCGACACCTGCGACCGGCTCAAGGTGATGCGCGCCCATTGGGTCGGACATTCGATGGGCAACATCATCCTGCAGCACATCGCGGCGGCGCATCCGAAGCGCGTGGCGAGCCTTGCCTTGTTCGGGCCGCTGATCACGCCGCCCGATGCGGCGCGCACGGCCATCAAGGCGCGAGCCGCGAAAGCGCGTGAAGGCGCGGCCGGCATGCAGGAGATCGCGCAGGCCTTGCTGCAAGCGTCCATCTCCGCCGACACGCGCGAGCGCTTGCCGATTGCCGTGGCTTACGTGCGCGAAAGCCTGATGCGTCAGGACGGCGAAGCCTATGCGCGCAGCTGCGAGGCGCTGGCCGCGGCACAGCCCGCAGCCGTCGAGAACATCGAAGCGCCGGTGCTGCTGGTCACCGGCGATGAGGACGGCGTTGCGCCGCCGCAAGCCGTGCGCGCGATGGCCGACCGGCTGCATCGCGCCGCCAGCAAGCGCGTTGTCGTGTTGCCGAAATGCGGGCACTGGACGCCGGTGGAGCGGCCCGAGGAATGCCAGCGCGAGTTGCGTGAATTTCTGGCTGCCAACGCAAGGAGCTAGCATGGCCGATGTGATGTTCACCAACGTGAAGATCTTCGATGGCGGTGGCGAAGCGCCGTTCATGGGCGACGTGCTGGTGCAGGGCAACCGCATCTCGCGGGTGGTGAAGACTTCGTATGGGGCGCGCTCGGTGCCCGTGTCGGGCGCACAGGTCATCGATGGCGCGGGCGCCTTCCTGATGCCCGGCATGGTCGAGGCGCACACGCATTTCTCGTGGAACGACCAGCCCAGCCTGGATGCCATCCAGCGCATGCCGCCGGAGGAGCACATCCTGTGGTGCGCCGAAGTGGCGGAGCGCTATCTGGACATGGGCTGGACCAGTTGCGTCGGCGCCGCCACCGCCAAGCCGCGGCTCGACGTGGTGATCCGCAACGCGATCAACGACGGCACCATCATCGGGCCGCGCTACCTGGCGGCCAGCCAGGAGATCACGGTGCCCGGAGGCTTGGGCGACACCACGCAACCACACCTGCCGCAACCGGAGTTCGCCTTTGGCGCCATCGTGAGCGGTGCGGAGGAGATGCGTCGCTGCGTGCGCATGTTCTGCAAGTACGGTGTGGATTCGCTCAAGATCAACCTGTCGGGCGAGTCGATCACCGGCATGCCGAGCGAATCGAGCCAGTTCACCGAAGAGGAAGTGCGCGTCTGCGTCGAGGAGGCGAAGAACTGGGGCAAGCGCGTGGCGGCGCATGCGCGTTCGACCTGGTCGATCAAGCAGTGCGTCAAGCAGGGCATCGAGGTGATCTACCACGCGAGCTTCACCGACGAAGAGGCGCTGGACATGCTGGAGGCGCACAAGACCGAGCACTTCATCGCGCCGGGGCTGGCGTGGCTCATCAACACTTCGTATCACGCAAGCCAGTGGGGATTGACGCCGGAGGTGACGCGCAAGATGGGCTATCACCGGGAGCTGGAAGCCGCGGTCGAGAGCATGCGCGCGATGCGCAAGCGCGGCATCCGCATCCTGCCGGGCGGTGACTATGGCTTTGCGTGGACACCTCATGGTACGAATGCGAAGGACCTGGAGTACTTCGTGAAGTACGTGGGCATGAGCACGATGGAAGCGCTGCTGTCGGCGACCGCGTGGGGCGGGCCGATGATGCGGATGGGAAAGGTGCTGGGGTATATCCGCGAGGGGTATCTGGCGGACATCCTGCTGGTGGATGGGGATCCGCTGGCGGACATCACGGTGCTGCAGGACAAGGCGCGGATCCTGGCGGTGATGAAGGATGGCGAGTTTCATCGCGCGCCGCCGGTGCGGCGCTCTGCGCAGATGACGCGGTGGGCGGCGTGACATGAGCTTCTGGTTTTTGTCTTATCCCCTCTCGGTGTCTTGTCCCCTCTCCCTCCGGGAGAGGGCCAGGGTGAGGGCACCGGGCGTATCCACCGCCCCGCCTCATCAAAGACCCGGAGCCCTCACCCCAACCCTCTCCCGGAGGGAGAGGGAGCAATACCCGGCATCTGGTCTTTGCCCCCTTTCGCTCCGGGAGGAGCAAGACCTGGCATTTGGTCTTTGTCCCCTCTCCCTCCGGGAGAGGGCTAGGGTGAGGGCACCGGGCGTATCCACTGCCTCACCTCATCAAAGGCCCGGCGCCCTCACCCCAACCCTCTCCCGGAGGGAGAGGGAGCAATACCTCGCGCTTGGACTGAGTCCCCTCTCCCGGAGGGAGAGGGAGCAAGACACTCGCGCAGCGAGCGCGGTTCTGCAAGGAGAAGCACATGGCTGATGTCGTCTTCACCAACGTCCGCATCCTCGACGGCACAGGCCAGAACCCCTATTCCGGCAGCGTGCTCGTGCGCGGCAACCGCATCCGCCAAGTGGGCCGCAGCACCGCCCCCATCTCCCCCGGCGGCGCGCAAGTCATCGACGGCGCCGGCGCCACCCTGATGCCCGGGATGTGCGAAGCCCACACACACTTCTCGTGGAACGACGCCGCAACGCTCGCCGCCATCCAGACCATGCCGCTCGAAGAGCATGTGCTGTGGTGCGCCAAGGTCGCCAAGCGCTACCTGCAAGCCGGCTTCACCTCCTGCGTCGGCGCCGCGTGCGCCAAGCCGCGCCTCGACGTGGTGATCCGCAATGCCATCAACGCCGGCCAGATCCCCGGCCCGCGCTACCTCGCCGCCAGCCAAGAGATCACCGTGCTCGGCGCACTCGGCGACGAGACATTGCCCCACCTGCCTTTCCCCGAATTCAGCTTCGGCGTGAACATCAGCGGCGCGGACGAAATGCGCAAGGCCGTGCGCCTGTTCCTCAAGTACGGCGTGGACTCCATCAAGCTCAACCTCTCGGGCGACAACTTCACGCCGCAGTCGCCCGCCGAGACCGCATGGATGCTCGACGAGGAAGTCGCCGCCGCCATGCGCGAGGTCAAGATCCGCGGCAAGCGCGGCGTGGCGCATGCGCGCTCATCGGAAAGCGTGAAGCAGGCGCTGCGCCACGGCATCGACCTGATCTACCACGCGAGCTTCATCGATGACGAGGCGCTCGACATGCTCGAAGCCGCGAAAGACCGCGTGTTCGTCGCGCCCGGCATTGCCATCCTCTACGCGATGCTCTACGAGGCCGAGCCTTGGGGCATCACGCATGCGATGGCCTGCGACATGGGATACCAGATCGAATGGGACGCCGCTTGCGTTTCGCTCTCGAAGATGCACAGGCGCGGCATCCGCGTGCTGCCGGGCGGTGACTACGGCTTTGCCTTCACGCCGCATTGCCAGAACGCGCGCGACCTGGAGTTCTTCGTCAAGTACCTCGGCTTCACGCCGATGGAAGCGATCCGCTGCACCACGCTCTATGGCGGCCAGATCATGATGAAGCCCGACGAACTCGGCGTCATCAAGGAAGGTTACCTCGCCGACATGCTGCTGGTCGACGGCGACCCGCTCGCCAACCTGTCGATCCTGCGCGACCCCAAACGCCTCCTCGCCGTGATGAAGGATGGCGAATTCGCCAAGGCGCCGGAGATCGCGACGCAACGTACGTGGGAGCGGGTTGCGTGATCGCCGCACGCGAAGTGGCAAGCCGCAGGGGAGCAAATTGACCCGGAAAAGCTGGGCCCTCTGGCTGTTGTTCGGCATCCCGATCGCGGTGTTCGTGGTCTGGGCCATCGTCGACAACTACACGCTGTTCTTCAAGACTTTTCTCAACGGGCTGACGCTCGCGTCGCTCTATTTCCTGGTGGCGAGCGGCTTCACGCTCGTGTTCGGTCTGATGCGCAACGTCAACCTCGCGCACGGCTCGCTCTATCTGATCGGTGCGTACATCGGCTGGTACGTGGGCGAGCACACGGGGTCGTGGGTGCTCGCGGTCATCGCAGGATTTCTCTCCGCTGCGGTGCTCGGCCTCTTGATGCAGGTGCTCGTGTTTCGCCACATGCAGGGGCAGGACCTGCGCCAGACGCTGGTGACCATCGGACTGTCGATCGTGCTGGCCGATCTCGCGCTGTGGATCTGGGGCGCGGAGATCTACACCTTCGATCCGCCGGCGTGGATCTACGGCTCGACCACGCTGCCGCTGGTCAACAAGTTTCCGACCTTCCGCATCTTTGTCTTCGTCGCGTCAGTGGTGATCGGCGTGGGCCTGTGGCTGATGCTCACCCGAACGCGCATCGGCATGATGATCCGAGCCGGTGTGGACGACCGCGGCATGCTCGCGGCGTCGGGCGTGAACGTGCAACTCGTCTTCGCGCTGACCTTTGCGATCGGGGCGGGGCTGGCCGGACTGGCGGGCGTGGTGGGCGGCACGGCCTTGTCGATCTCGCCGGGAGAAGACACGCGCTACCTGCTGGCCTCGCTGGTCGTGGTGATCGTCGGCGGCATGGGCAGCGTCGTCGGCGCGGCCATTGGCGCGCTGCTGATTGGCCTCGCCGAGCAATTCGGGCTGGCCTATGCGCCGACCTACAGCGTCGTCTTCACTTTCGTGATCATGGTCATCGCGCTGGCATTCAAGCCGCGTGGGCTGATGGGGAAGAACACGTGAGGGCGTTGTCATGAGCGCGGCGAAATGGCGGCGTGCCATGAATTCGTCGGCGGCGGCCGCGGACATGGCACGGGGCGGTCGGCGCGCGGCGGTCGTGCATCCACTCGCAAGATCATCCGGCACCACGAGCGATGCAGCCCCGCATGAAGCATGGTCCCGCTGGCGTTCCGCTTTGCATGCCATCCGCTGGCGCCACGCCATCGTGCTCGCCTTCGTCATTGCCTACCCCTTCTTCGCCACGAACTTCTTCACCTTCCAGATCGGTGCGCAGTCGCTCGCACTGGGCCTCATCGCGCTCTCCCTCACATTTCTCGGCGGCTATGGCGGCATGGTGTCGCTGGCCCAGATGACGGTCGCGGGCTTTGCCGCCTACATGCTCGCCATCTTCGGCACCAGCAGCAACCTGGCGATCAGCCTCGGCTGGCCGTGGTGGCTCGCGCTCATCGTCGCGATCGCGCTGGCCACGCTCGTGGCGGCGGCCATCGGTTGGCTGTCGGTGCGCACCGAAGGCATCTACACCATCATGATCACGCTCGCGGTGGGCGTGGCCTTCTTCTATCTGGCGCAGCAGAACTACACGCTGTTCAACGGCTTCCAGGGTTTCAGCCGCATTGCGCCGCCGACCATCGGCGATGTGAACCTGCACGACCCCGTGCCCTTTTATTTCCTCACACTGGCCTGTGCGCTGGCCGGCTACTTCTTCGTCAAGCACCTGATCCGCGCGCCCTTCGGCATCGCGATGCAAGGCATCCGCGACAACCCGCGGCGCATGCAGGCGCTGGGCTTCAACGTGACGGCGCACCGCGTGGCGGCCTATGCGGTCACGGGCTTGCTCGCGGCGGTCGGCGGCATCCTGATGGTCTGGTACAACGGCCGCATCTCGCCCGGCACCGTGGGCACCGGCGCGATGATCAACATCCTCATCATCGCCGTGCTCGGCGGCATGAAGCATCCCATCGGCGCGTTCATCGGCGCGATCGTCTTCGTGCTCTTGCAGAACTTCGCCATTGACCTGGTGGACCGCGAACGCTTCAACCTCGTGATCGGCGGCGTGTTCCTCGCGATCGTTCTCTTTTCCCCCGACGGACTGCTGGGCCTGTGGCAGCACCTGCGCAACCGCTTCGGGCGTGGCAACGCTTTCACCCACCGCGGCCTTGGCCGCATTCATCGATGACAAGAAGGAGCGAGACATGAGCGAAGGCAAGCGTTTGATGGTCGGGCGCAGCATCGTGGCTGCGGCGGCGTTGATGTCGATCGGCGGCGCCGCGTATGCGCAGGAGACCTTGAAGATCGGCCTGCTGGCCACCCTGGAGGGACCGTTCGCCGCGCCCGGCCAGGACAGCATGCGTGGCGCGGACCTGGCGCTGAAAGACCATGGCGGCATGGCCGGCGGCAAGAAGATCGAATTCGTCAAGGTGTCGTCCGACGCGACGCCCGACAAGGCCGTGAACGCCACGCGCAAGGCGGTGGAGCAGGACAAGGTGCAGATCATGATCGGCCCGCTGTCGGGCGACGAGGGCATCGCCGTCAAGAACTACGCGAAGACGCAGCCGAACATCACCTTCATCAACGGTTCTTCAGGCGCGCAGGCGACCACGCTGCAAGACCCCGCGCCCAACTTCTACCGCTTCAACACCGAAGGCGCGCAGTGGATGGTCGGACTGGGCGAGCATGCCTTGTCCAAGGGCTACAAGAAGACCTTCCTGGTGGCGGAGGACTACGGCTTTCCGTACTCGCAGGTGCAGGGCTTCATGGCCAGCTATTGCGCCAAGGGCGGCAAGGTGGTCGACAAGGCCTGGGTGCCGCTGGGCACCAAGGACTATGCCTCGGTGATCGCGAAAATCCCGAAGGACGTCGACGCGCTGGTCGTGGTGCTCGGTGGATCGGACGCGGTCAACTTCCTCACGCAGTACGAACAGGCCGGTGGCGACAAGCCGATGATCGGTGGCTCCATCACGGTCGACCAGACGGTGCTCAACTTCAAGGGCAAGCGCCGCGAATCGCTGCTGGGCACCATGTCCGCGGGGCCGATGGCCGATTCGATCGACACGGCGGAATGGAAGAAATTCGTGGCCGACTACAAGGCCACGTTCAAGGACGGCTTCCCGAGCCCGTCGCTGTTCGCGTACCTGTACTACATCAACACCAAGGCGACGCTGGACGCGCTCGACGCGGTGAAGGGCGACTTGTCGAACGGGCAGAAGGCGTACCGCGAAGCGCTGCAGAAGACGGACTTCAAGGGCCCGGCCGGGCAGGTGAAGATCGATGCCAACCGCAACGGCGTTGGTCCGACCTACATCACGGAAGTGACCAAGGCGCCCGACGGTTCGTTCTACAACAAGGTCATCAAGACGGTGCCCGACATCTCGCAGACGCTGGGCCTGCCGGAGGCTGAGTTCAAGAAGATGGGGCTGGGCACGCGCGACATTCCGGACTGCCGCAAATGACGCGCGAATAGCTGACCAAGCGATGGCCACGATCACCCCCTTGCGCCCGGCCGCTTTGCGCGCGGCAGCATCGCATGTGAGCAGCGCCGGCGCGCAGTTGCTGTCCGGCGACGCGCTGCGGTTGGAGGGGGTGACGCGTGCCTTCGGCGCGCTGCGTGCGGTGGATGACATCTCGCTCACCGTCACGGCCGGGCAGAAGTACGCCATCCTGGGCTCGAACGGCGCCGGCAAGACGACGCTGTTCAACGCCATCACGGGCGACTTTCCGCCCACGGCCGGGCGCATTCATTTCTTTGGCGAGGACATCACGGACCTGCCGCCGCACGAGCGCATCCGCAAGGGGCTGCGGCGCACGTACCAGTCTTCGCTGCTGTTTCGCGACCTGACGGTGCGCGACAACCTTTTTCTGGCGGTGCGCGGCGTGGCCAGCGGCCGCTTCAGCTTTCTGCGTGCGCGTGCCGGCCACGCGTCGACCCGGGCCACGAACGATCTGCTCGAACGCACGCGGCTCACGCACATTGCCGACGAGCGCGTGGCGAACCTCGCGCATGGGCAGCAGCGGCAACTGGAGATCGGCATGGCGCTGGCCGGTGCACCGCGGCTCATCCTGTTCGACGAGCCGGCCGCGGGCCTGTCGCCTGCGGAGCGACGTGAACTGGTCGCGCTGCTGGGCTCGCTGCCCGCACACATGAGCTTCGTGCTGATCGAGCACGACCTCGACATCGCACTGCGCGTGGTCGACCGCGTCACCGTGATGCACAACGGCCGCGAACTGCGCACCGGCTCGCCCGACGAGATCGAGAACGACGCGCAGGTGCAGGCGATCTACATGGGGAGCAGGCACTGATGGCGTGGTTTCATCGTCAGGAAGAAAGTCGCGTGGTCGCCAGCGGCGTGCCTGTCCTCGCCGTGGACGGGCTCGACGTGTTCTACGGCCGCGCCCACGCGCTGCAAGGCGTGAGCTTGGTGCTGGAGCGCGGCGTGCTCGGCATCGTGGGGCGCAACGGCATGGGCAAGACGACGCTGTGCAACGCCATCACCGGGCTGGTGCCGGCACGCGGCAGCGTGCGTCTGGCCGGTGAAGAGATCCTCGGCCACATGCCCAATGAGATCACCAACCGCGGCATCGCCTATGTCCCGCAAGGGCGGCGCGTGTGGCCGTCGCTCTCGGTCGACGAGACGCTGCGCCTGGTGGCGAGCAAGCGTCGCGAAGTCGATCGCGTCTATGCCATGTTCCCGCGGCTGGCGGAGCGACGTGGTCACGGTGGCGCGCAGCTCTCCGGCGGCGAGCAACAGATGCTCGCCATCGGCCGCGCGCTGCTGCTCAATCCGCGCTTGCTGGTGATGGACGAGCCCACTGAAGGCCTTGCCCCGGTGATCGTCGAACAGGTGGCGCAGGCGCTTCGCGATCTGGCGTCGGAAGGCAAGATTGCCGTGCTGCTGATCGAGCAGAACCTTGGCGTGGCGATCTCGGTGGCGGACCGGATCGGATTGATGGTCAATGGCCAGATCGCGCGCATGATGCCTGCCGCCGAGTTGGCTGCGGATCGCGCATTGCAGGAGCGCTTGCTGGGTGTGCGATCAGGCGGAGACGAGGACGTCGAGGCGCTCGCATCGGCCACCGCCGTGCAGGCGCCTGTTCCCACGCATGTCTTCACCGTGCGGCGCGCGCATGGCGACGGCGCGCCATCGCTGGACGATGTGGCACCGGGTACCGTGCGCGGCTTCACGCGATGGAATGCGGGAGGCACAGCTGCAGCGGTGACGGACATTCCGCGCGGCGCCGCTGCAGCACCGCCACCTTCAGCACCCACCACGCCACCGCCCTCCGCCAGTGCGCCGCGCGTCTTCGAATTTCCCGTGGCCGCCAGCAGCGCGCGATCGGCCTACGTCGCCGGCACCTTCGACACCAAGGGCCGCGAGCTGTCCTTCATTCGCCAGTGCCTCGAAAAACTCGGCATGCGCGTCGTCACCGTGGACCTCTCGACATCCGGCAAGCCTTCGCCCGCCAGCGTGCATCCGCGCGAGGTGGCCCGGCATCACCCGCAGGGCGAATCGGCGGTGTTCAGCGATGACCGCGGCAACGCAATGGCCGGCATGGCCATCGCCTTCGAGGCCTTTCTGCTCACGCGACGCGACTTGGGCGGCATCATTTCCGCGGGCGGTTCCGGCGGCACCTCGATGGCAACGCGCGGCATGCGCGCCTTGCCCATCGGCCTGCCCAAGATGATGGTCTCGACCATGGCCAGCGGCGACACGCGCCCCTACGTCGGGCCGAGCGACATCTGCATGATGTATTCGGTCACGGACGTGCAGGGCATCCACCGCATCAGCGAACTGGTGCTGTCGAATGCGGCGAATGCGCTGGCAGGGATGATGGCGCATCCGCCCGTCACGTCCGACGTCACGAAGACGGCCATCGGCCTCACCATGTTCGGCGTGACGACGCCTTGCGTGCAGGCCGTGACGAAGCAGCTGGAGGAGCAGTACGACTGCCTCGTGTTCCACGCGACCGGCGTCGGCGGCCAGTCGATGGAAAAGCTCGCCGACTCGGGGCTGATCGTCGGCGCCATCGATGTGTCGACCACCGAGATCGCGGACGAAATCGTCGGCGGCACGCTCTCCGCTGGACCCACGCGGCTCGATGTATTTGCGCGCCACACGCTGCCCTACGTCGGCTCTTGCGGGGCATTGGATATGGTGAACTTCGGCGCGATGGAAACGGTGCCCGAGCGCTTCAAGAATCGCCGGCTCTATCGCCACAACCCGACCGTGACCCTGATGCGCACGACGGCCGACGAGTGCCGGCAAATCGGCGAGTTCATCGCGACCAAGCTGAACGCCATGCGCGGTCCGGTGCGCTTCCTGATCCCCGAGGGCGGCGTCTCCGCCATCGACAAGCCCGGCCAGCCTTTTCACGACCCGGATGCCGACCGCGCGCTGTTCACCGCCATCGAAAGCGGCTTTCGCGCTGGCCCCGATCGCAAGCTGCAACGCCTGCCGTTGCACATCAACGACGAGGCCTTTGCCGATGCGCTGGTGCGCGCATGGCAGGACGTTTCGCGGCCCCATTAGAAAGAAGACACCCAAGCGAGGAGAACCCACCCATGCCCCGCATTGCAAGAAGCACACTGCTCGAACGCTTCCGCGCCAAGATCGCGGCCGGCCAGCCCATCATCGGCGGTGGTGCCGGCACGGGTCTGTCGGCCAAGTGCGAAGAGGCGGGCGGCATCGACCTGATCGTCATCTACAACTCGGGCCGCTACCGCATGGCGGGCCGCGGCTCGCTCGCGGGCCTGATGGCCTATGGCAACGCCAACGAGATCGTCTGCGAGATGGCGCACGAGGTGCTGCCGGTGGTCAAGCACACGCCGGTGCTGGCGGGCGTGAACGGCACCGACCCCTTCATGATCGTCGACGAGTTCCTGCAACGCATCATCTCGCTGGGCTTCTCGGGCATCCAGAACTTCCCGACGGTGGGGCTCATCGACGGCATCATGCGGGCCAATCTTGAAGAGACGGGCATGAGCTACCAGCTCGAGGTCGACCTCATCGCGCGCGCCCGAAAGCTCGACCTGCTGACCACGCCTTACGTGTTTTGCGAAGACGAGGCGCGCGCCATGGCGGGGGCGGGCGCGGACATCGTCGTGTGCCATCTGGGCCTGACGACGGGCGGCGTCATCGGTGCCGGCACGGCGCTGAAACTGGAGGACTGCGTGCCGCGCATCAATGCTTGGGCGCGTGCGGCGCGCGAGGTCAACCCCGAGGTCATCGTGCTCTTCCACGGCGGGCCGATCGCCACGCCAGAAGACGCGCAATATGTGCTCGCACGCTGCCCGCAGTGCGACGGCTTCTACGGCGCCAGTTCCATGGAGCGGCTGCCCACCGAGGTGGCGCTCACCGAGACCACGCGACGCTTCGTTCAGATCACGCGATAGGAGACGATTCTTATGTCAGGCGCTCAATTCGGAAGCTTCATCCTCGCCCTGATCGTGGTCGCGATCGTCGTCGCCATCGCGGTGTGGCTGCTGAACTGGCTCTACCTGCGCAGCTCCAAGGAGCGCGCTTTCGTGCGCACAGGGCTGGGCGGGCAGAAGGTGGTGCTCGGCGGCGGCGCCTTCGTGCTGCCGATCGTGCACGACGTCATTCCCGTCAACATGAACACGCTGCGTCTCGAAGTGAGCCGTGGCCGCGACAAGGCGCTCATCACGCGCGACCGCATGCGCGTCGATGTGATCGCGGAGTTCTATGTGCGTGTCGCCACCAGCGAGGAAGCCGTGGCCGCCGCAGCGCAGACACTGGGCCTGCGCACCATGGAGCCCGAGCAGCTGAAGGAACTGGTGGAAGGCAAGTTCGTCGACGCCCTGCGCACGGCGGCCGCCGAAATGACGATGGAAGAGCTGCATGAAAAGCGCGGTGCCTATGTCAAGCGCGTGCGCGACGCGGTGGCCGGCGACCTGACGAAGAACGGCCTGGAGCTCGAAGCCGCATCGCTCACGCAACTGGACCAGACGGGCATGGAGTTCTTCAACCCCAGCAACGCCTTCGACGCCGAAGGCCTCACGCGCCTGACGGAGCAGATCGAGCACCGCAAGAAGCAGCGCAACGACGTGGAGCAGGACACGCTCATCGCCATCCGCAACAAGAACCTCGAAGCGGAAAAACTGTCGCTGAACATCGACCGTGAAGGCGAGCATGCGCGGCTCGCGCAGCAGCGCGAACTGGAAATCGCGCGCGCCCGGCAGCGCGCCGAAGTGGCCGCAGAGCGCGCCCAGCGCGAGCAGGACGCCGAGGGCGCGCAGATCGTCGCCAAACAGAGCATCGACGCTGCGCGCATCCGCTCCGAGCAGACCATCGAGGAGGAGCGCATCGCCAAGGAGCGCGCCATCCAGAGCGCGGAGATCGAGCGGCGCACCTCGCTCGAACTGGCCGAGCAGCAGCGCGCCATTGCCGTGGCGCGCGAGAGCAAGGCGCAGAGCGAAGCCGTGGCCGAGGCTGAAACCGCACGCGCGCTGGCCGTGTCGGCCGAAGAGAAAGTTTTCACGGCCCGCGAGGTCGAGATGGCCGAGCGCAAGAAGGCCATCGAACTCATCGTGGCCGCGCAGTCGGCCGAGCGCGATGCCTTGCGCCTGACTTCGTCCGCGAAAGCCGAGCACGATGCGAGCGCGGCACGCGGCGCTGCGATCCGCGCGCAGGCCGAGGCCGATGCGGATGCCGACAAGATCCGTTCGATGGCGATCAAGGTGCGCGCCGAAATCGAGGCCGAGGCGGCGCGCTTGATGAACGAGTCGCACAACATGCTCTCGCCCGAAGCGCGCATGTCGGCGCTTCGCATGAAGCTGGTGGAAAAGGCCGAGGCCATCATCCGCGAATCGGTGCGCCCGATGGAGCGCATTGACAGCATCAAGATCATGCACGTCGACGGGCTCGGCGGCGGCTCGGGCGAGCTGCGCAATGGCGAGGGTGGCGGCTTTGCCGATGGCCTGGTGAATTCGGCGCTGCGCTTCCGCGCGCAGGCGCCGCTGGTCGATCAACTGTTGCGAGAGATCGGCATCGAGGGCGGCGACATCCAGCGCCTGGTCGGTGACGCGAGCGGATCGCATGCAGCCTTGCCCGCCGCCAAGAAGGAATAGGGCATGGTCAACGTCTACACCTCCAGCGTCATCGATGCCAGCGCCGACAACGTGTGGTCGCGCATCCGCGACTTCAACGGCCTGCCGCAGTGGCATCCGCTGATTGCCGACAGTCGCATCGAGAACGGTCAGCCGGCTGACCGCGTCGGATGCATCCGCCACTTTCACCTGAAAGACGGCGGCATGATCCGGGAGAAGCTGCTCGCCCTGTCGGATTACGAATACAGCTGCACCTATTCGATCCTCGAAAGCCCGATGGGCGTGGCCAACTACGTTGCCACGCTCAAGCTCACGCCGGTCACCGATGGCGCGCGTTGCTTTGCTGAATGGAGCGCTGAGTTCGAATGCGATGAGGCGCGCGAGCGTGAACTCACGGAATCCATCGGCAACGGTGTCTTCCAGGCGGGCTTTGACGCGTTGAAGCGATCCGTGCGCTGAAGCCGGGTGCGCGATGCTCCAGAAAGTCGTTCGCTCCACCATCATCGACGCGCCCATCGAGCGCGTGTGGGCCGTGCTGCGCGACTTCAACAGCCACGCGCAGTGGCACAGCGCCATCGAGGCGAGCCGCATCGAGGGCGACGAGCGCAGCGACCAGGTGGGTTGCGTGCGCAGCTTCACGCTCAAGGACGGCAACCGCGTTCGCGAGCAACTTCTGACGCTGTCGGAAACCGATCACCAGAGCACCTACTGCATCGTCGAGGCGACCTTGCCGCTGCAACGCTACGTGGCCACGGTGACACTCAAGCCGGTGACGGACGGCAAGCGTACGTTCTGGCACTGGGCGTCGAGCTTTGCGACGCCGCCGGGCATGGAGCGCGAGTTGCGCGAGGTGGTGGCCAAGGGCGTCTATGAAACGGGCTTCGAGGATCTGCGCCGACATTTGCGTGCCGGTGGCGACCAGCGAGCGCAAGGCGGCGCGCCGATGCCGCGAGCCCTGTCGATGCCCGCGCGCTGCATCGCGATCGCGCGCTACGGCGACGCGGACGAACTGCGCCCGCAAGACTTCGAGGCCCCGGCCCCGCGGGCCGGCGAAGTGCGCATCCGCCAGCGGGCGATCGGCGTCAATTTCATCGACGTGTACCTGCGGCGTGGTTGGGTGCCGCAGATGCTGCCGGTCTCCGCTACATCACCGGGCGTGCCCGGCATGGAAGCGGCAGGCGGCGTACTGGATGTGGGGCCGCAGGTGTCGGGCTTCCTGCCCGGCGACCGCGTCGCGTACCTCGGCCCCGTGCCGGGTGCGTATTGCAGCGTGCGAAGCGTGCCGGCCGATTGGGTCGTGCGCTTGCCGGCCGCGGTCGAAGACGACGTGGCCGCGGCGCTGCTGCTCAAGGGCATCACCGCCGACTATCTGCTGCACGACCTCGGCCGCGTGCAGCGCGGCACGCGGCTGCTGGTGCATGCAGCGGCGGGCGGGGTCGGCCTTCTTGTCTGCGCATGGGCGCGCCGGCTGGGCGCTGTCGTGATTGGCACGGTATCAAGCGAAGAGAAGGCGCGCGTGGCACGCGAATACGGCTGCGAGCACGTCATCGTCACGCGCGATTACCGCTT
This sequence comes from Variovorax brevis, assembly GCF_030317105.1. GTDB lineage: Bacteria > Pseudomonadota > Gammaproteobacteria > Burkholderiales > Burkholderiaceae_C > Variovorax > Variovorax brevis. The sequence goes on along the minus strand of NZ_JASZYG010000002.1, from coordinate 134,234 downwards.
CGCCGATGCAGTGCAACGCGCCTGCGGCGGTGCCGATGTCGTCATCGACGGCTTGGGTGACGCGGCGCGCGATGAAAACCTCGCAGCCCTCGCACGGCGCGGCCACTGGATCAGCCTCGGCCAGGCCAGCGGTTCGTTGACCCCCTTGGCGCCCGATGCGCTCGTCGCCAAGTCGCTGAGCTTTTCGCGACCCGTCGTGTTCGACTATGTGTCGACGCAGGCGCAACTCGCCGAACGGGCGCAGCGCGTATGGAACGGCCTGGCCGACGGCGCGATCCGCCTTCCTCCCATCGAGCGCTTTTCGCTGGACGCTGCGGCGCGGGCGCATGCGCGCCTCGAATCGCGTGGCACCATCGGCCCCCTCGTCCTTGTGCCCTGAATTGAACGCAACACCCACCGGAGACGCACCATGATCGTCGGCATGAACCACTTCACCGTCACCGCCGAGGACGAGAAAAAGACGCTGGACTTCTACACCGGCCTGCTCGGCCTCAAGGTGGGCCATCGGCCGGACCTCGGTTTTCCCGGTGCGTGGCTCTATGGCAGCGGGCCGCAGGCCGTGTTGCACCTGTACTTTGGCCGTCCCGTGCCCGCGCAGCGCACCGGCGTCATCGACCACATGGCGTTCACGGCGCAAGGCCTGCGTGCGGTGAAGGCCCGCTTTGACGAAAGCGGCGTCAAGTACGACCTGCGCCAGCAGGCCGGCGCCGGCACCTGGCAACTGTTTTGCCACGACCCCAACGGCGCCAAGGTGGAACTGGACTTCGACGCGTCGGAGCAGCCGTGATGGCACATCAGCCCGGCAGCGACACCTCGCCGACCCTGTGACGCACGCCATGGATTGATCCCGCACCTTGTACGCACGCAATCAAGCACAGCGCCGGTGGCTGCCATGATGGTGGCGCACCTCGTCGATCAGTACGGCTATGCAGCCGTGTTCGTCGGCAGCCTGCTCGAAGGGGAAACGGTGCTGCTGCTCGGCGGCGTGGCGGCGCATCACGGATACCTTTCCTTTGCCGTCGTCGTGCTGCTGGCCTTCTGCGGCGGAACGCTGGGCGACCAGATCCTGTTCCAGATGGGACGCCACTTCGGCACCCGACTGCTGAAGCGCTCACCTTCACTGGCCGCGCGCTCGCGCACCGTACTGGGCGTGATCCAGCGCTACGAGGCGCCGTTCATCGTCGGCGTGCGCTTCATGTATGGCCTTCGCCTCATCGGCCCGTTTGCCATCGGCATGAGCAAGGTGTCGAGCGTGCGCTTCGCGCTGCTCAACATGCTGGGCGCCGCCATCTGGGCACCGCTGATCGTCACGCTGGGCTACCTCTTCGGCCACGCCCTGCGATGGCTCTTCAGCGACCTTGACCGCTATGAGGGGCTGGCGATGTTGCTGGTGATCGGGCTTGCGCTGATTGTCTGGTTGGTGCACCGGGTGCTCGCCCGCAGGCGCGACCGGTCGCTCTGACTGTCAGCGCACGGCCCGGATGAGGCTGGCCGGTGCCGCCGTCTCAGTCGTCGCCAGCACAGACGCCACGAAGCTCACGAAGGCCTGCGCTTTCGCACTGACGATGCGCCCGCTCGGAAACACCGCCCACAGGTCGATGGGCGGCAGTTCCCAGTCTGGCAACAGTTGCCGCACCGTGCCGTCGGCCAGTTCGGGCGCGAACATCCACTCGAGCGCGAGCGCGATGCCAAAGTCGGCCAGCACCGCCGCTCGCACGCCTTCCGAAGCGCTCGATTGCAGTCGTCCGTACAAGGCCACGGGCATGTCGATGTCGCCCTTCCGGAATGGCCACGTCGCCAGACGCGGCGGGCTGTAGGTCACGACTTCATGGGCCAGCAGATCCTGCGGCGAACGCGGGTCGCCCAACCCGGCGCGCGCCAGGTAGGCCGGTGTCGCGACGAGAATGCGCCGACCTTGGGCAATGTGCCGCGTGGTGGTCGAGGCATCGGCCAGGGTGCCCATGCGCAGGGCCACGTCGGCGCCCGATTCGAGCAGGTCGGTGTTGCGGTCGTCCAGGATGGCATCGACCGACAGGTCAGGATGCGCGCTCATGAATTCCGGCAGGCGCGGCATCACGTGCAGCCGCGCAAAGGTCACGCCGGCGCAAAAGCGCAGCCGGCCCGACAGGCCCATTCCGGCGCCGCGCGCCAGTTCCTCGGCCTTGTCGACCTCGTCGACCGCACGGCGTGCGTGCTCGAAATATTTGCGTCCTGCCTCGGTCAGCGCCAAGCCATGCGAAGAGCGCAACAGCAGGCGCGCGCCCAGCTTTTCTTCCATGTGCGCGATGGACTTGGAGACGATGGCCTGACCGACTTTCAGGTGCCGCGCAGCGGCTGAAAAGGAGCCCGCCTCGACGGCGGCGACGAAAATTTCCATCGAGGCAAGGCGGTCCATCGCGTTGGACGCGATGGCATCGTATGAGGCGCTGGTCGCCACGATTCAGGGTGCTTTGAAGGGTGACTTGGAGGTCGGCGTGGCGACGACGACCGGCGGCTTCTTGAAGTCGCCAATGACGCTTTTCAAGGGGCAAATTGAAAAGGCCGGGCATCTTTTGCAACCGACCGCAACGGCAACGGGGCACAGGGTCATGGGACCCTCCATGTGTTGGACTGCGAGCGAGGGCACTTTCATCGTGAGCTCAATGTACTCCGATGTGAGTCCGTACACACGCAAATATTGTGTCAGGGCCGTGTTCTGCCGTCGGGCTGCTGCGGTGCTGGCCTTGGCAGCAGCCCTGCGAATCATGCCCGCTTCTTGAAAAGCGCCGACGCCCCGCTGGCGTGCGCGACATCTTCTGCCGTGGCCATCAGCACCGGCCCCAGCGCCAACATCCGCTCTTCGGTGAGCCGAACCAGCGGACCTGCAATGGTGACCACACCGATGGCGGCGCCGTTGCCCGTTCGCACCGGCGCCGCCATGGCCGTCATGGCAGGCGCAAACACCTCGTTGATCATGCTGAAGCCACGCTTGCGCGCTGCACGCACGTAGGCGAGGACGGCCTTGATGGTGGTCGGCGCCTTCGGGCCGAACTCGCCCGGCTTGCCAAGGCCTTGCCTTGCAATGATTTCGAGGGCGCGATCTTCGCTCATTGTCGACAGCCAGGCGTGGCCTGCCGAACTGCATGAAAGGTTGACCGACAGGCCCATGTCCGGGTCGTAGCGCAAGCCGCGCGTCGCGCCCTGCGCCTTGGCGACGAACGTGAGTTCGTCGCCATCGACCACGGCAAGCCGCACCAGTTCGCCCGATTCCGCCGCCAGGCGGTCGAGCAAGGGCTGCGCCACATCGACGATGCCGCTGTTGCTCAGGAAGCTCAGACCCAGCGACACGAGCTTGATGGTCAGCGTGTAGTCGCCATGGCTCTGGTCCTGGCGCACATAGCCGCAACGCACCAGCTCCGCCAGCAGGCGGTGCGTGGCGCTCAGCGGCAGGCCGAGGTCCGTGGCCAGCGCAGAGAGTTGGCGCCCCTCCGGATGGGCGACGAGGTGCTCCATCAATTTGAAGCTGCGTTCGAGTATTGCGGTCATTTTTTCGCGGTGAGGGCCAGTCTAAATGCCGTGAGCCACGCGTGGCGGCGGCGTGCACGCGATTCGCGCGCCTGAACTTCAAGCCTTCAATGTACTGCGAAAGCGGAAAGTGTTTCTACTTATGGAAACGTTTTCCAAAAAACCTTAGCATCGCGCCACTTCAGGTTTCGGGCTGCCCGAAGTGCTGCCCGCTGATTGCTTCAAATCCCCTTTTTCTTTGGAGTCTGCTTTGAGAACCCTCATGCGTCGCACGCTGGTTGCCGCCGGCATTTCCCTCGCCCTGATCGGCACCGCTATTGCGCAAGACGCGCAGGAACGCGTGATCCGCTTTGGTCACTTGAACAACGCCGACCACCCGGTGAGCTTCGGCGTCAAGCGCTTCGCGGAACTGCTGGCCACCAAGAGCGGCGGGAAGATGAAGGTGCAGGAATTCCCGGCATCGCAACTGGGCAACGAACTGCAGCAGCAGTCCGCACTGCAAGGCGGGGTGCAGCAGATGTCGGCCCCGGCCACGACCTCGCTGGCCGGCATCGTCAAGGAATTCGGCCTGGTCGACTTTCCGTTTGCGGTCGCCAACTTCGCGCAGGCTGATGCACTGCTCGACGGCCCGCTGGGACAGGCACTCATCGCCAAGCTGCCGGAGAAGGGCCTCATTGCGCTGGGCTACTGGGACCTGGGCTTTCGCAACGTCACGAACAGCAAGCGACCCATCGCGAAGGCCGAAGACCTCGATGGCCTGAAGATCCGTGTGATTCCCAACCCGGTGTTCCTCGAGACCTTCAAGGCCTTCAAGGCGAACCCGGTGCCGATGCCCTTCGCGGAGCTGTATGGCGCGCTGGAAGCCAAGGCCGTCGATGGCCAGGAGAACCCGTACTCGGTGATCCTGTCGAACAAGATGTTCGAAGTGCAGAAGTACCTGAGCGCGACGAACCACGTCTATGCCGCCAACATCGTGCTGGTCAGCAAGAAGTTCTGGGATGGCCTCTCGCCCACCGAACAGAAGTGGATGACGGAAGCCGCCAACGAAGCACGCGGCTACCAGCGCCAGGTGAGCCGTGCCGCCGCGCAGAAGTCCGTGGGCGACCTGCAGTCCAGGGGCATGACCTTCAACGAAGTGGCGCCTGCCGAACAGGCTCGCATGCGCCAGATCGCCAAGCCGGTGATCGACAAGTTCGCCGCCAGCTATGACCCGGCCATCGTCAAGCTCTACAACGACGAACTCGCGCGCATCCGCAAGTGACCCCTCACACAAGGCAAGCCATGAAGATCCTCGTCCTGCACGGACCCAACCTCAACCTCTTCGGGCGTCGCGAGCCGCACATCTACGGCCACACGACGCTGGCGCAGATCAACGAGCGCCTGGAGAAGCTCGCGGCCGAACTCGGCGTGACGCTCGACATCATCCAGTCGAACCACGAAGGCGCCCTGATCGACTTCCTGCACAAGAACATCGACGAGGCGCAGGGCGCGCTGGTCAATCCGGCCGGCCTCACGCAGCATGGCGTTCCCCTGCATGACGCGATCAAGGCCATGCCCTTCCCGGTGCTGGAAGTGCACATGTCGAACATCGCGGCACGCGAGACATGGCGTGCGCACTCGATCATCTCGCCGGCGGTGAAGGCCACGGTGCAGGGCCTGGGTCCGATCTCGTACCTCGCGGCCCTGCGGGGCCTGGTCGACACCTTGCGCGAAACGCAGGCCTGAAGGCAACATCCGCTCGTTCACATGGCAAGAGACACAACAACATGAACCAATGGATCGACCGATGCTGCAAGGGCATTGAAGCCATCATTGCCTTCTTCCTGGCGGTGATGGTGGTGCTGGTGTTCGGCAACGTAGTGCTGCGCTACGGCTTCAACTCCGGCATCACGGTGTCGGAAGAAGTCTCGCGCTGGCTCTTCATCTGGGTGACTTTCCTGGGCGCCGTGGTGGCACTGAAGGAGCATGGCCACCTCGGCATGGACATGGTGGTGCAAAAGTTGCCAGCCATCGGCAAGAAGTTCTGCGCCGTCGCCGGGCACGTGGTCATGCTCTACATCACCTGGCTGCTTTTCCAGGGGAGCCTGGCGCAAACGAAGATCAACTGGGACGTGACGGCGCCGGTGACGGGGGCCTCGATGGCCATCGTCTACGGCGTGGGCATCGTGTTTGCCGTGCTGGCCGGGTTGATCCTGGCGCTCGATCTTTATCGGCTGCTGAGCGGGCAAATTGCCGATGAGGACCTGGTGATGATCCAGGAATCCGAAGAGTCGGTGCAACTTCAACAAATTCTCGGACAGGGCCCAGCCCACGGGGGCAAGCCATGACCATTCTCGTTTTCGTCGGATCGCTGTTGCTCGCCATGGCGATGGGCATTCCCATCGCCTTCTCGCTGCTGGCCAGCGGCGTGGCGCTCATGTGGCACCTGGACCTGTTCGATGCGCAGATCCTGGCGCAGAACGTCATTGGCGGCGCGGACAGCTTTCCGCTGCTCGCGGTTCCCTTCTTCATGCTGGCCGGCGAGATCATGAACGTCGGCGGGCTCTCCAGGCGCATCGTCGATTTCGCGATGGCGCTGGTGGGCCACGTGAAGGGGGGCCTGGGTTACGTGACCATCCTCGCTGGATGCCTGTTGTCGGCGCTCTCGGGCTCGGCGGTGGCCGATGCTGCAGCGCTCACCGCGCTGCTGCTGCCGATGATGGTAAAGGCGGGCCATGACAAGGCACGCTCCGGTGGTCTCATCGCGGCGACCGGTGTGATCGGGCCGGTCATTCCGCCCAGCATCGGGCTGGTGATTTTCGGAGTGGCGGCGAACGTCTCGATTTCGAAGCTCTTCCTGGCCGCCATCGTGCCGGGCCTGCTGATTGGCGCCGCGCTCTGGCTGACGTGGGCGTGGCTGGTGCGCAAGGAAAAGATCATCCCGCCGCCGCGCAAGTCGGGCGCGGAAATCGCACGCGCCTTCCGCAATGCGCTGTGGGCGCTGTTCCTGCCGGTCATCATCCTGGTGGGCTTGCGCATGGGCGTGTTCACGCCGACGGAAGCGGCGGTTGTCGCGGCCGTGTACGCGCTCTTCGTGTCGATGGTGATCTACCGCGAGATCACGTTCAAGGACCTGTACGGCATCTTCGTTAGCGCCGCCAAGACCAGCGCCATCGTGATGTTCCTCATCGCCGCGGCGATGGTGAGCGCCTGGCTGATCACCGTCGCCGACTTGCCCTCGAAAGTGGTCGGCCTGCTGCAGCCTTTCATGGGCAACAAGATCCTGCTGATGTTCGCGATCATGGTGCTGGTGATGATCGTCGGCACTGCCATGGACATGACGCCAACCATCCTGATCCTCACGCCGGTGCTGATGCCGATCGTGAAGGCGGCGGGCATCGACCCGGTTTACTTCGGCGTGCTTTTCATCATCAACAACTCGATCGGCCTGGTCACGCCGCCGGTGGGCACGGTGCTCAACGTGGTGGCGGGGGTGGGGAAGATATCGATGGACGACGTGACCAAGGGCGTGGTGCCATTCATGATTGCGGAGTTCCTGATCATGTTCGTGATGGTCCTGTTCCCGCAGCTCGTCATCTGGCCAGCCCGTTTGTTCAGCGGCTGACATCGGTTTCGCCATTGATTTCTCATAAGTACAGGAGACTTGGACCATGAAAATTCGAATCTGGAAGACCCTCGTGGCAGCAGCAGCCCTGGTCGCCATGACCGCAGCGGGCGCGCAGGTGAAAGAGCGCACACTCAAGTTCGCGTTCCAGAACCAGACGGGCCACCCGCAGGCTCAAGGTGCGCAGAAGTTCGCCGAACTGGTGGCCGCCAAGTCGGAGAACAAGATCTCCGTCAAGCTGTTCCCTGGCGGATCGCTCGGCGGAGACTTGCAGACGGTGTCGGCCTTGCAGGGCGGCACGATCGAGATCACGGTGCTGAACGCTGGCATCCTGAGCGCGCAGGTCAAGGAGTTCGCGGCCTACGACTTCCCCTTCCTGTTCAACAACGGGCAGGAAGCCGACGCAGTGACCGACGGCCCCTTCGGCCAGAAGCTCATGGGCACGCTGGAAGAAAAAGGCCTGCATGGCCTGGGCTACTGGGACCTGGGTTTTCGAAACCTCACCAACAGCAAGCGCCCGATCGCCAAGGCAGAAGACATCGCGGGCCTGAAGATCCGCGTGATCCAGTCGCCAATCTACGTCGACCTGTTCAACACGCTGGGCGCCAACGCGACGCCGCTGCCTTTCCCCGAGCTGTATTCGGCGCTGGACCAGAAGGCGGTCGACGGCCAGGAGAACCCCAACACGGTGATCTTGTCGTCCAAGTTCGCGGAAGTGCAGAAGTACATCACGCAGACGCGCCACATCTACAACCCGCAGGCGCTGATCATCAGCAAGAAGACCTGGGACGGCATGAGCGACCAGGAGAAGAAGATCATCACCGACTCGGCCAACGAGGCGACGAAGTTCCAGCGCCAGGTGTCGCGCGGCGCGGCGGACAGTGCGCTGGAAGCGCTCAAGACGGCCGGCATGACGGTGACCGAACTGCCGCCGGCGGAGATGGCCAAGCTGCGTGAAAAGGTCAAGCCGGTGATCGACAAGTACAGCGCGAACGTCGGTGAAGCCACGGTCAAGGAACTGATGGCCGAGATCGCGAAGGTGCGCAAGTAAGTCGTACCGCGGCCGGAAGAGAGCGGAAGAGGGCGCGCATTTTGCGCGCATCCCGTACGATCGGCGCCACGCGGCGAATCCGCCCTTGCAGGCGGTGCCGCATGGCCTGCACGCACCTTACGGAGACCTCATGAACGCGACCCTCTCTCCCGCCCAGACCCTCCCGCGCGACGCCGATCGCGCCACGCTCATCGGCCGCATCTGGCAACCCGATGTCGGGCCGACCCCGGTGGCGGTGCATCAGGGTGGGCTGCACGACTTGTCAGCCATCGCGCCCACCGCCAGCCAACTCCTGGAATCCAGCGACGCGGCGACGCGCGTGCGGTCTGCGCTGAAAGACGGCAAGGCACCGTGCATCGCTTCGCTCGACGAAGTGCTGGCCAACAGCGACGAGACCACGCGCGACACCTCGAAGGCCTGGCTGCTCGCGCCCTGCGACTTGCAGGTCATCAAGGCCAGCGGCGTGACCTTCGTCGAAAGCCTGCTCGAGCGCGTGATCGAAGAGCAATCGCGCGGCGAGGCCTCGAAGGCCGAGGCGATCCGCACCGCCCTGAGCGGCGTGCTGGGCGACAACCTGGCCGGCATCGTGCCCGGCTCGCCGCAGGCCGCCAAGGTCAAGGACGTGCTCATCGCGCAAGGCGCCTGGTCGCAGTACCTCGAAGTGGGCATCGGCCCGGACGCAGAGATTTTCACCAAGGCGCCGGTGCTCTCGTCCGTGGGCTGGGGAGCGGACGTGGGCATCCACGCCAAGTCGGTGTGGAACAACCCCGAGCCCGAGGTCGTGCTGGCCGTCAACAGCCGCGGCGAAACCCTCGGCGCGGCGCTGGGCAACGACGTGAACCTGCGCGACTTCGAAGGCCGCAGCGCGCTCCTGCTCGGCAAGGCGAAGGACAACAACGCGTCGTGTTCCATCGGGCCGTTCATCCGACTGTTCGACGAGCACTTCGGCATCGACGATGTGCGGCGCGTCACGGTCGCGCTGAACGTGACGGGGCCCGAGGGCTTCGTGCTCGAAGGATCGAGTTCGCTGTCGAAGATCAGCCGCGATCCGCTGGACATCGTCACGCACGCCATCGGACCGCATCATGCGTATCCGGACGGCTTCATGCTCTTCCTGGGCACCATGTTCGCGCCCACGCAAGACCGGCATGGACCGGGGCAGGGCTTCACGCACGTGGTGGGCGACCGCGTGGTGATCGCGGCACCTGAACTGGGTGCGCTGGTCAATCGCGTGGTGCATTCCGACCAGGCCGCGCGCTGGGAGTTCGGCATCGGCGCGCTGATGCGCAACCTGGCGAAACGCGGGCTGCTCTGAAAAGGGCTTCGGTCACGCTGAAGAAGGGGAAACGCCATGCACGCGATCTGGGGATTCGTGAAGACCACCTTCATCGGCGGAGTGCTGGTGCTGCTGCCCATCTACCTGGCCGTGCTGCTGCTGGCCAAGGCCATGCAAGGCATGGTGGCACTGGTGAAGCCGATCGTGTCGCTCGTGCCGGTCGAGGCAGGGCACCACAACATCGTGGCGATCGCGTTGGTGCTGCTGGCGAGCTTTCTCGTCGGGCTGGCAATGCGCACCTGGGCGGGCAAGCGCTTGGGGCACTGGGTCAATGTCACCTTGCTCGAGCGCATTCCCGGGTATTCATTCATCCGCAGTGTCATGCGCCGCAGCTTTGGCGATGAGACCGCTGAATTCGAAGTGGCGCTCGTCGAGTTCGACGACCAGGCCTTGATCGCCTTTGTCGTCGAGCAGCATGACGATGGCCGCTACACCATCTTCGTGCCCGGCTCGCCGACCCCGCTTTCCGGTGCGGTCTATGTCGTCGCACCGCAGCGTGTGCGGGTGCTCGACGCGAGCCTCGTCCAGGCCTTGCAGGCCATGGGCAAGTGGGGCGCAGGCACGCGTGATCTGCTCAAGGCGATGCGACCTCTCGAGGCCAGCACGATTCACGGTGCACCGGCCGTTCCACCGGCCTGAGCGCACCCGAATATCCATCAAGAGGGTGCAGCGGTCACCCTCAGGCTTTACTACTTGGGAGTCAAGCCCATCGCCGCAAGGAAGTCGCCGCGCAGGATGAGATAACGCAGCCGTGACATCAACAGCCGCTGCCCTTCATCGGCGCGCCGTTGCTGCGCGACATAGCGGCTTTCAAGCACCTGCACGAGTTGCGTCAGGCTCCGGCGCCCGGCCTGGAACTGCAGGTCACCCGCGCGAACCAGGTCGTTGTACTGGATCACCTGGCTGTCGAGTTGCTCGATGGCTCTTTCGCTTTGCGCCATCCGCGGTGGCAGGGTCGCGAGTTCGGCCTGCACGGTGCGCAGCACGCGGTCCGCCTCGGCTTGGGCCGCCTCGGCGCGCTTCACGCCTTCAGCGCGACGCGCCTGGTTTTCGCCGCCCAGCGGAAGATCCCAGCGTGCAACCACCTGCCAGCCGCTCAGTTGCGTGGGGTCGCTGCCGGGCGAGGTTCGATTGCTCAGTTGCTTGTCGTACTGGAAGTCGATGCGCGGTGCGATGCTGGAAAGCCAGGGCAGCACGCGCTCGTCGGCCGCGTCGGCGCGCAGCTGTGCGGCTGCAACGAGGCCTGAGGCGCCCGATGCGGGACTGATCAGGTAGCTGACCGGCAACTTCACCGGCTTGGTGGGGCGCAAGTCGTCGCCGGTCAGGATGACCATGCGGCTTTGGGCGGCACGCATGTCCGCCATCAGTTGCCCGTGGGCGACCTGGGCGTCCAGCAAAGCGGCCTGTGCCTGGCTGGCATCGACGTCCGCCAGCTTGCCCAGTTCGTTGGCGCGCTTGACCTGATCGACGAGACGCTTGGCCTCGCGCATGCGCTCGAGCGAATGCGGAATCAGTTCTTCGTGGCGCAACAGCTCGGCGTAGGCGCTGGCAATACGTTCGCCGATTTCCTCGCGCGCGCGGCGAACGTCTTGCTGCGCGGCGGCCACGTCTTGCGTGGAGCCATTGAACTCGGCCACATCGTTGCCTGCGTTGAAGAGGTTCCAGCGCAGCGATGCGGATGATTGATCGGTCTTTCCGTCCACTGTGCGACCCAGCACGCTTTCCCTCGATTTGCCATACGAGCCTTGCACATTGAGCACCGGGGCCAGGCGAGATCGTGCCTGCACGCGGCGTTCTTCGGAAACGCCGAGCAAGGCGTTGGACACCTGCAGCTGCGGGTCTTGCTCGAGCGTGCGTGTCAGCAGGTCTTGCAAGGACTCGGGCGCGCCGCGCGGCACCAGCACTTCCGACGGATGCGTGCTGGATACGGCAGCCGGCAGGGAGACCACGGGCGGCGCGGCACGCTCGGCGAAGGCAGGCAAGGACGCGCCCAGGAGACAAGCCAGGAAGAGGGAGCCCGACAGGCGTCCAGGCGGAAAGTGTTGGGAGATCATGGCGTGGAGTGATGGATGAAACGGCGCTCTTCAGCGTTCTTGCAAGGCGCCTTGCACGCCGCGCAACACGGGCTTGAGCAAGTACTGCATGACACTGCGCTCACCCGTCAGGATGCTCACGTCCAGCGGCATGCCGGCGCTGATGGCCAGTGGCTTGCCGTGAAGCTTGAGTTGGTCGCGCGCGGCTGAGAGCTGAACCTCGAAATAGGACTCTCCCTTTTCGTCGGTGATGGCGTCCGCGCCGATGCGATCGAGCGTTGCGTCCATCTGGCCGTAGGTTGCGGAGTCATAGGCCAGCACGCGCACGTGCGCGGCTTGGCCGGGGCGCAAGAAACCGACGTCGACGGGCAACACGCGCGCCGACATCTGCAGCATCGACTCTTCCGGCACGATCTCGAGGATCGGCTTGCCCGGCTGCGCGACGCCGTTTCGGGTCGGAATCAGCACGCGGTTGACCACGCCATCCACCGGCGACGTCAACTCGCGTCGCGCGACCTTGTCTTCGTGGCCTTCGAGCGTGGCGGCAATGCTCGTCACCTTGGTTTCGAATTCCGAGCGCTCGGCGCCCCACTGGGCACGCAGTCTCGACGTGGCTTGTGCGGCCTGCGCGTCGGCTTCCGCCAAGCCGGCCCGCAGACGCGGGATCGATTGGCGCAGCGCGTCGAGCTCGGCCTTCTGGCCCAGCAACTTCTGCTGTGCACCCAGGTAGTCGGCGCGCGCACCCGCGCCTTCTTTGAACAGGTTTTCTTCGATGGCGAAGCTCTCTTCGCCCACCTTGATGGCCGGCGCGAGCGACTGGATGCGCGCCTGCGCCTCGCGCAACTCGGCGCTGCGACGCACCGACCCTTCACGCGCCGCATCGACGGTGGCGCGGAACTCGCGCAAGCCGTCGCGCCACAACTGCGTTTCCTTTTCGATCAGGTCCGGCGCTTCCGCGCGCCACGAAGAAGCGAACAGGGGCTCGCCGCCATTGAGCAACGCGTCGGTTCGCGCGCGGCCTGCCAGCGCGGCCAGATAGCGTTGTCGACTTTCACCACGCCCGGAGGTGTATTGCGCCGTGTCCAGGCGCACCAGCAACTGGCCTTTCTTGACCTTTTCGCCAGGCGCCACCAGCATCTCCTCGACGATGCCGCCTTCCAGGCTCTGCACTTCCTGCAGCTTGCTGGGCGGTGTCACCACGCCCTTGACCTGTACGGCGACGTCCAGGTTGGCCACGCTGGCCCAGACAATCGCGACCAGCAGGAAGACACCAACCAGACCCACCATGGCGAGCACGGTGCGTTGGGGGCCTCGATCGGGGTCCGGATGGGCCGTCGGAAGCGGCCGGGCTTTGAGTTCGTCAGTCACTTTGCAACCTGCATTTCGTTGGAGGCGTCTTGAGGCGCGGGCGACGCCGCGGGCTTGGCGTCGCTGGTGGTGGGGCGCTGGGCCAGCGCCTTGAGAACTTCGTCGCGCGGGCCGTCGGCCACGATGCGGCCACGGTCCATCACGATCAGGCGATCGATCAATGCGAGCATGGCCATGCGGTGCGTGACCAGCACGACGGTCGTGCGGGGCAGCGCGCGCATACGGGCGATGAGCTTTTGCTCGGTGGTCGGGTCGACCATGCTGCTGGGCTCGTCGAGCAAGAGCAGCGGAGGCGAGGTCAGCAAGGCGCGCGCAATCGCGACCAGTTGGCGCTGGCCGCCGGAAAGCCGCTCGCCGCGCTCGCCGACGGGCGTCGCGACGCCCTGCGGCAACTGTGTGACGATTTCGTCGAGGCAGGAGTTGCGCATGGCCTCGAGCAACGCGTTGTCGTCGCCCTGCACGCGGCCGATCTCGATGTTCTCGCGCATGGTGCCGTGGAACAGCGTGACGTCTTGCGGCACGTACCCGATCTGGCGACGCAGCGACAAGGGCTCGATCTGCGTGGTCACGATGTCGTCGACCAGCACAGCGCCGGTTTCCGGTGCGTACTGGTTCAGGATCAGCTTGAGCAGCGTGCTCTTGCCCGAACCCAGCTTGCCGATGATGCCGACGCGCTCGCCCGCGCGAATGCGTATGTTCAGGCGTTCGACGGTGGGCGGCTGCTTCGGATAGGCAAAGCTCATGTCGCGGAATTCGAGCGTGCCGCTCAGCGGTGGTGCCTGCAGGCTCGAGGCCGCTTCATCGGTCGGTGCCGACATGATCTTGTTGAGCGCCGCGTAGCTCAGCTTGGTCTGTTCCCAGCGCAGCACCAGGCCCGCGATCTGGCTGACCGGCGACAGCGCGCGAGCGGTCAGCATGCTCACCGCGATGATCTGGCCCAGGCTCAACGAATGCGCGCTCATCATGACGGCGCCGACGGCGACCACTGCAACGGCCGCCAGGCCCAGCACCGCCGTATTGGCGTAGTTCATGCGAGCAGTGATCTCGCGCGTCTCGAGGCTGTTTTGCGCAATCGCTTGTGTCAGCGATTCCCACTTGCGGCGGCTCCAGGCTTCGGCGCCGAGGGCCTTCACCGTGTCCAGGCCGTTCATGGTCTCGAACAGGTGCGCGGTGCGCTGCGAGCTTTCCTGCATCGAATCGTTGACCTTGCGCGCCAAGGGCTTGCGAGCGGCGAACGAGATGCCCAGCAGGATGGGAATGCAGATCAGCGGAACGAACACGAGAGGCCCGCCCACCAGCGCAATGACGGCCAGGTACAGGAACATGAAAGGCAAATCGCCCAGCACGGTCAGCGTGCTGGTGGCGAAAAATTCGCGCACCGATTCGAAGTCGCGCACGGTGTTGGCCAACACGCCGCCGGAAGCCGGACGGTCCGCAGCACGCATGCGCAGGCATTGCGCAAACACCTTGGACGAAAGGGCCACGTCCATGCGCCGCGCTGCCGTTTCGAGCAGATTGCTGCGCAGCAAGCGCATCGTGAATTCGAACCCGGTGAGCAGCACAACTGCAGTGGTCAACACGCCCAGGCTGTTGAGCGCGTTGTGCGGAATCACGCGGTCGTACACCGCCATGCTGTAGAACGGGATCAGTGCGCCAAAGACATTCAGCACCACGGTGCCCAGCAGGGCCCAGGCGAACATCCAGCGATTGCGCTGGAAGGTGTCCCAGAACCAGCGGCCGACTTGCGGCAAGGTGTAGAGCAGGCTGCGCTGGTCGAAATGCAGCTGGGGCCGTGCGGCGAGCCAGCGCGCGTTGGGTGCTTCACGCTCGATGGCTTCGAGGTCGAGCCAGCTCGTGCCTTCGATGCCCGGTGAATGACATTCCATCTGCCCGTCTTTGAGCGAGAGCACGACAAGGCATCGTCCGTTTTCGCCGAGCACCAACGCTGGCAATTCGGTGTGACGGCGGCGCTGACCGCTTCGCAATGGCGTGCCTGCCAGTCCGGCATGACCCAGCAACTGGGACATGGCCTCGTCTTCGGGAATGTGACGGTGGTCTTGCTCGTGCGCGGCCAGGCTGTCGCGCAGGCGCTCGACCTGGATGGGTGTGCCGAAGAAGCGTGCAAGAAAGACGATGCTTTCCTGCAGCGGAGACTGAGGCAACAGCGTTGCCGTCGTCGGCTCGGCCGACCCTGAGGAAGAAATTTTGTCGATCATGAGGTTGCCCAATGGGATGGCGCTGCACGAGCTTTCATGCAGCGCCCGGGGTGCCAGCAGGCGTGTGGTTAATCAGGGAGGCTTCTTGCGCGAACGATTCATCGCGACCAAAACCTGACCCTTACTGACGAATGCGATGATCCGTTCTGGACTGTCAGGAAGCATTGCGAAAGGGCCGGGATTGCGCCGGCATCGGCCTACAGTTGAGTGCGAAGGTGACTGGGCCAAGCCGGCCCAGTGACCTTTGTCACATCAGGCCGCCATTGCGTGCGACTCGTTGCCTTGATGCATCGCGGCGCTCAGCTTGCGCAGCAGTTCGGCTGCCTCGCTGACGTCAACAGCTGGCTCCACGTCGTTGGCTGCCACCGTTGTGGCAGGTGCAACGCTGCCGAGCACGCCGTCCAGCGACTCATGTCCGAGCAACTCGGCCATGCTGGGGCCCGATACGCCCGCTGCCTTGGCGTCCTCGCCCGAGACCGCGAAGTACACGTCCGTCATGGCGACTTCCTGGCCGCCGGCCAGCGTGGCGCTGCTGCGCTCGAGGTGCAGGTTGCCCTGCGCATCGACTTCAGGCACGTCCGTGTGCGCGACCTTCAGGCTGTCGACACCGGCCTGGGCCAGCGTCATCAACTCGCCCGCATCGGTCGCATGGTTGCCGTTGGCATCGCGCCAGACCGTCAGGTCCTTGAACGCTGCATCCTTGGCGTCCACCAGGCCATCGCCATTGCTGTCGAAGCTGGCCAGCTTGGCAAAGCCTGCCCCCTTGGAAGTGCCGCCGAACAGTTCGGACACGCTGTCGATGCTGCCGTTGTGGTTGCTGTCCACCGCCAGGAAGGCGTCGCCCGAGGAGATCCAGCCCGATTCCACAGCCGTGCCGTCGCCAAACAGGTCGAAGCTGCCGGTTGAGTCGAAGCGGCTCACCGTCTGGATGCCGTTGGCATCCAGGTCCAGCACGATCGGCGTGATGCCGGCGTCCCAGGTCAGGTCCGTCTGGCCCTGGTTCAGGTGGAAGTACGGCGTGTACGCGATCTTTGTCGTGCTGTAGGCGTCGGCATCGATCAGGTCGTTGTTGCCGACGTCCGCACGCGCCCATTGGCCTGCGCCCTCGTTCTCGAACACCACCCGATAGTCGCCTTCATCCAGGTTGGTGAACAGGTACTTGCCCGAGGTATCGGTGCGCGTCGTCGCAATGGTGTTGCCCTGGCTGTCCTGCAGCGAAACCTTGATGTTCGTGAAGCCCGGCTCGTAGTAGCCGCCGTCCTGGATGCCATTGTGATTGGCGTCCCACCAGACGAAGTCGCCGACCTTGCCATGGGTTGCCACGACGATCCCGGCATCGATGGTCTTGTTCTGCTGGCCAGTGGCCAAGCTGATGACATCGGTCATGCCGGTGTAGATGTTGGCGTCCGAGTCAGCCGCGTCATTTCCACCGCTGTCGCGAGAGGTCCATTCATAGCCTTCCTTGTTCACGAAACGCACCTGGTACAGGCCTGCATCGAGGTCGAAGAAGCCGTAGTTTCCGTTGGCGTCGGTGGTCGTCGTCGCGATGACTTGGACTTGTTTCCCGCCCCCCGGGCCGACATTCGGTGCCTTGGTCGGATCAATGAGTTGCACGGTCATCCCGGCCACGCCCGCTTCGCCCGCGTCCTGGACGCCATTGCCATTGGTGTCGTACCAGACCCGATCTCCAAGGAAAGCTTTTGCCGCACGCAGCCCGGCGTCGACATCGGTGCGATCTTGTCCCGCGGCGAGCGTGATCGTGTCCGTGGTGCCGTTGAACCGGTTGGCGTCGTTGTCGGTCGTGTCGGCTCCCACGTTCGCCAAGGTGAACTCAGTGCCGGCAGCCTGGCCGAATTGCACTTGGTAGTTGCCCGCGGTGAGGCCCGTGAACAGGTACTTGCCGCTGATATCGGTCGTCTTCGTTTGCAAGACCACGTCATCCGCCGTGCCGAAGATGCCGTCCGCACCAGCGGACTTGAGCTGGACAGTCACGCCGCCCACGCCGGTGTTGCCATCGTTCTGCACGCCATCGCGATTGGTATCCATCCAGACCGTGTCGCCGATGCTGCCCAGTCGGCCAGTGACGCCGATGTCCACGGTGGTGTTGTCCTGGCCGCTGCGCAGCGTGACGGCGTCGGTAAAGCCGCTGATGCGATTGGCGGCCAGTGTCGACGCGTCGGAGTCGCTTGCATCGTTGCTCCCGGCATTGGCGATGGTGATTTCCTCGCTGGCTGCGTTCAGGCCTGTGCCCACGACCTTCACGGTATAGGTGTCGGGCACGAGGCCGGTGAACTTGTAGTTGCCGTTGGCGTCCGTGGTTTGCTGGGCGACGTAGACGTCATCCGCCGTGCCGGCCACACCGTCGGCACCGACCTTGTACAGCTGAAGCACCACGTTGGCCTTGCCGGCTTCCCCTGCGTCCTGGATGCCGTTTCGGTTGGTGTCGAGCCAGACCTTGTCACCCAGGCTGAAGCCGCCCGCCAGCACGTCGGAGTCGAATGCGTCATCGCCGATGTTGGCCGTGCTGAGCACCGTGCCGTCCGTGCTCGTGAACTGCACGATGTATTGACCGGCAGGCAGGTTCACGAAGCGGTAGTTGCCGTTGGCATCGGTGACCGTGGAGCCAACGGCGGCCGTGGGCACGCCGCCACTGCAAACGAACAAGTTGACCAGCACGCCCGCCTTGCCCGTCTCGCCCGCATCCTGGATGCCGTTGGCATTGGTGTCGTTCCACACGCGATCGCCAATGGCCGCCAGCTGGTAGAAGCCAGCGTCCGCCGAGGTGTTGGCGGTGCCCGATGCAAGGGTGTAGCAGCCCGTGAAGCCATTGGTGCCGGCGTCGGAGTCGACCAGGTCGCTGCTGCCCACGTTGGCCGTGCTCAGCAGCGAGCCGTCGTTGGCGATGAACTTGAGCATGTAGTCGCCGGGTTTGAGGCCCGCGAAGCTGTAGTTGCCGTTGGCATCCGTGGTCCTGGTGGCCACCAGCGTGCCCGGCGCGTTGTTCACGCAGGTGTACAGCTGCACCGTCACGCCGGCCTTGCCGGCCTCGCCCGCGTCCTGCACGCCGTTGCGGTTGGTGTCGTTCCACACCTTGTCGCCGATGCTGGTCGCCATTGAGGTCCAGCGCAATGGGCGTGGCGATCGTCGTGCAAACGTTGTTCGACATGACCGAGCCGTCATGACACGCTGCGTTCTGAACGGTGCCCGAGTCCTTGTAGTGCCAGCTCAGGTTGTATGCGACATAGGCAGTCGTGAATTCGAGCACGAGCTTGCCTGCCTGAACGTCGGCGACGGGGATCTCGTATTCCATCCCTCCAGTGAAGTTCAGCGCGACTCCGTTGTACTTGATCACGCCACCGGCGCGGTCAAGTCCGGAGACGACGATGGATTGGGCAACGTCGACGTCATTGGCAACGCCATTGTTGTAGGTGCCGAACTGTTGCAGCTGATCCTTCGCATCGGAGAACGATCCGAAGTCACTCATCTTGTAGACGTGCGCCCAGCCATTGGCAAAGGCGTACGCCCAGCCGCCTGGGTGATATGACGCGCCCGCACCGGCTGTCGGCGCATCCGACACTGCGTGTACCGTGACGTTCGCCGTTTGTTGATACAGCGCGCCGGTCGTCTGATCTTGAACGGTGTACACCAGCTTGTCGAAGCCGTAGTAGTCGGTCATGCCCTTGTAGGTGACCTGGCCATCGGCCGTGAAGCTCAGCGAGCCGCCGCGCGACGTGAAATTCGATTGAAGTGCTGCCGATTCGTGGGACACGCCGACAAGCTTCAGGTTCTGGCCAAAGTCGTTGGCGAGTACGTTGAAGGTTGTTGAACGATCTTCGCAAACGGTGAACTGGTCCGGATTCAGTACAGGTGACAGGAAATGGAAGCCGGCATCAACCGTGGTGTTGGCGGCGCCCGACGCCAGCGTGTAGCAGCCGGTGAAGCCGTTGGTGCCCGCATCGGAGTCCAGTGCATCGCTGCCCACGTTGGCGGTGCTCAGTACCGAGCCATCGGAAGCGACGAACTTCACCATGTAGTCACCTGGCTTGAGGCCGGTGAAGCTGTAGTTGCCGTTGGCATCGGTCGTCCTCGTGGCCACAAGCGTGCCGGTCGCGTTGTTCACGCAGGTGTACAGCTGCACGGTGACGCCGGCCTTGCCTGCCTCGCCCGCGTCCTGGATGCCGTTGGCGTTGGTGTCGTTCCACACGCGGTCCCCGAGCGTGGCACCGTTGTAGAAGCCTGCATCCACGGTGGTGTTCGTCGTGCCCGAGCCCAGCGTGTAGCAACCCGTGAAGCCGTTGGCGAGCGCATCGGAGTCGAGCATGTCGTTGCCGACGTTGGCCGTGGTCAATACGGAGCCGTCGGCCGCGATGAACTTGAGCATGTAGTTGCCGGGCTTGAGTCCGGCAAAGCTGTAGTTGCCGCTTGCGTCGGTGTTGGTCGTTGACACCAAGGTCCCGGGCGAGTTGTTCACGCAGGTGTACAGCTGCACCGTGACGCCGGCCTTGCCCGTCTCGCCCGCATCCTGCACGCCATTGGCGTTGGTGTCGTTCCATACCCGGTCGCCAACGCTGGCCGCCTTGTAGAAGCCCGCATCCACCGTGTTGTTGGTCTCGCCAGCAGCCAGCATGTAGCAGCCCGTGAAGCCGCCTGCCAGCACGTCGGAATCAAACGCGTCGTCGCCCACATTGGCCGTGCTCAGCACCGTGCCATCGACCGCAGTGAACTGGACGATGTACTGTCCGGCTTCCAGATTGTTGAAGCGGTAGTTGCCGTTGGCGTCCGTCACCGTGGAGCCAACGGAAGCCGTGGGCGTGCCGTCGCTGCATGCGAAGAGATTGACCAGCACTCCGGCCTTGCCCGTCTCGCCGGCATCCTGCACGCCATTGGCGTTCGTGTCGTTCCAGGCGCGATCGCCGATACTCGCTTTCTTGTAGAAGCCCGCGTCCACCGTGGTGTTGGACGCGCCGGAGGCGAGCGTGTAGCAACCGGTGAACCCGTTGACGCCCGCATCCGAGTCGAGCGCGTCGCTGCCCACGTTGGCCGTGCTCAACAGCGAGCCATCGGCCGCAGCGAACTTCAGCATGTAGTTGCCGGGCTTCAGGCCGGTGAAGCTGTAGTTGCCGTTCGCGTCAGTTGTCGTGGTCGCTACCAGCGTCCCGGCCGCGTTGTTCACGCAGGTGTACAGCTGAACGGTGACGCCGGCCTTGCCCGTTTCCCCTGCGTCCTGCACGCCGTTGCTGTTGGTGTCGTTCCACACCCTGTCGCCGATGCTGGCTGCCTTGTAGAAGCCCGCATCGACCGAGACGTTGTTCTGGGCGCAGGTGTAGCAACCGGTGAAGCCGTTGGTGCCGGCGTCGGAATCGACGAGGTCGTTGCTGCCCACATTGGCCGTGCTCAGCACCGAGCCGTCGGAGGCGATGAACCTGAGCATGTAGTCGCCCGGCTTCAGGCCCGCGAAGCTGTAGTTGCCGTTGGCGTCCGTCGTGCTGGTGGCCACGAGCGTGCCGGGGGCGTTGTTCACGCAGGTGTAGAGCTGCACCGTCACGCCGGCCTTGCCCGTCTCCCCGGCGTCCTGGATGCCGTTGGCGTTGGTGTCGTTCCACACGCGATCGCCCAGCGTGATCGGCTTGTAGAAGCCCGCATCCACCGTGTTGTTGGTCTCACCCCCGGCCAGCGTGTAGCAGCCGGTGAAGCCGCCGTTCAGCGCATCGCAGTCGATGGCATCGCCGCCCATGTTGGCAGTGCTCAGCACTGAGCCATCCGTGCTGGTGAACTGGACGATGTACTGGCCGGCCGGCAGGTTGCTGAAGCGGTAGTTGCCACTGGCATCGGTGACTGTGGAGGTCACGAAGGAAGTGGGCGTGCCGTCGACGCAACGATAGAGATTGACGATGACCCCGGCCTTGCCCGTCTCGCCCGCGTCCTGCACACCGTTGGCGTTGGTGTCGTTCCAGACCTTGTCGCCGATGGAGGCGGACTTGTAGAAGCCCGCATCGATGGACGCGTTGTACTGGCCGGGTTGCAGCACGATGATGTTGGAAACCAGGCCGTCACTGTTGACGCCCGACCCCGTGTTGCCGTCGGCGTGGCGTGGGCTGGCGGAGTTGTAGCCCGTGGGCATGACAAAGCGAACCTGATAGCTCAGGCCGGGCGTCAGGCCCTTGAAGTTGTAGTTGCCGCTGGCGTTCGTGGTGGCGGTTGCCAGTATCTCTGTGCCGGTGAACTGGCCGTCGCCGTTGGCGTCGCGCACCAGTTGCACCATGGCGCCCGCAATGCCGGCTTCGCCCGCGTCCTGGATGCCGTCCGCATCGACGTCTGCCCAGACGCGGTCGCCGATCTTGGCGGCCTTGGTTTCCACGATCACGGTCTGGCCGTGAACGCCATAGGCATCGACGGGATCGATGACCACCGCCAGCGACTGGCCCACGTCAGGCACATAGCCGTCGTGCGCCAGGGCGAAGTCGGTCAGCACCGTGTTGGCACCGCCCACCTGGCCCATCAATTGCCAGATGGCGGTCTGCACGTCATTGGAGGTGATGCCCGGGTTGCTGCCCGTGTAGTAGTTCAGCAGCCAGTTGATGTTGTCCAGATTGGCGTAGTTCGCGGCGGGCAGGGTGGCGTTGAGGGTCGCCGCTTCATAACTCGAATAGGCATGAGCCGAGTAGCCGTAGCCGGTGCCCACGTTCAGCGTCGTGTTCGCCTGGATGCACCATCCGTCAAGCGTCGTTCCGGCGGGCCCGAAGGGAGATGCGTTGGCGAACAGGACGTCGAAGTAGCTGTCCTGCACGCCGACAGGGACAGTGAAGGTGGCGGGGGTGGTGAACATGGAGGTGGCCATGGCAATTCCTTGAACGAAGAACGACAGAAGACCATCGAGGCAAGGCCCCGGATGGCAAGAGACATCGGGCCGCTGCGCGTTCAGGGAGGTGCAGGATTGCTGTCGATCACCGCGACGAGTCACCCCGCGTGCCCGTCGCCGGAGCACATCGGGGCTTCACGAAGCCGATGTGATGAATCGATTGCATGCGTTGTCGTACGCCGACAGTTCTGTCGAATGCATTCCCCCTGTCGCTGATCCATCGTGGAATTCAGCGAAATGCCCACTGCATAGTAAGTAGAAGTCATACCTGTAACAAGGCCATGACGAGGTTTTTTCGCGCACCCGCCACTTGAATATTGGCGAGTGGCGCAGAGCGGTTGGGGCTCAATCCGCCGCGTGCAACGCCCGCCGGTATTGCACGGCCTCAGCCACATGCGCCGCCTGGACCACATCGCTTTGCGCCATGTCCGCAATCGTGCGGGCCACCTTGAGTGCCCGGTGCGTGCTGCGCGCGGACCAGCCCAATTTTGCTGACGCGTTCTGCAGCAGCGTGCGCGCCGCTGCATCGAGCGCCGCATGCGCATCGATCTCTGCACCTTGCAGCGCCTGGTTTGGCTTGCCCTGACGCGTCACCGCGCGCTCGCGGGCGCGCGCCACGCGTTCTCGCACGGACTGCGTCGCTTCGCCCGGCGGTGCGTCGAGCAGTTCCTGCGCCGCAACGGCGGGCACTTCGATGTGCAGGTCAATCCGGTCGAGCAGGGGCCCGCTCAGTTTTCCCTGGTAGCGCGCGACCTGGTCCGGCGAACAGCGACAGTTCTTCAGCGGCGAGCCCAGATGGCCGCAAGGGCAGGGGTTCATCGCTGCGATGAGCTGGAAGCGGGCCGGAAACTCCGCGCGTCGTGCCGCGCGGGAAATGGTGATGGTCCCGGTCTCCAGCGGCTCGCGCAGCGCTTCAAGTGCCGGACGTGCGAATTCGGGAAACTCATCCAGGAAGAGCACGCCATGGTGGGCCAGGGAGATTTCGCCGGGCCGCGGCGGCGATCCGCCCCCCACCAGTGCCACCGCACTGGAAGTGTGATGCGGCGACGCCGTCGGCCGTTGCCCGAAGCGCTGGGCAGTGAAGCGCCCGTCCAGGCTGGCAACCGCCGCGCTTTCCAGCGCCTCGTGTGTGTTCATCGGGGGCAGCAAGCCGGCAAAGCGGTGCGCGAGCATCGACTTTCCCGACCCCGGCGGCCCGACCATCAGCAGGCTGTGTGCGCCAGCCGCCGCAATTTCGAGCACGCGCTTGGCAGCCAGATGTCCCTTCACGTCGGCCAGGTCCGCAGTGAATGCTTGCTTGACCGGTGCCGCGGCAGTCGCGCGCACCCAGCCTTCGCGCGAGGGCTCGACAGGCGCGGCCCCCTCTGGCAGAAACTGCGCAACCACATCCAGCAGATGCCTCGCGCCATAAACGTGCACGCCCGGCACCAGCGCGGCCTCTTGCGCGCTCGCCGCCGGCAGCACCAGGCGCGTGCCCGCCCGCCCGACCTCTGGCGCCAATGCCATCGCCAGCGCTCCCCGAACTGGCCGCAAGTCACCGGAAAGTGACAACTCACCCGCGAACTCATGGCCGGCCAGCTTGGTGGCATCCACCTGCCCGCTTGCCGCCAGGATGCCCATCGCAATCGGCAAATCGAAGCGTCCTGAGTCCTTGGGCAGGTCGGCCGGCGCCAGATTGACCGTGATCCTTTTGTTGTTCGGAAACTCCAGCCCCGCGTTCTGGATGGCGCAGCGCACCCTTTCGCGCGCCTCCTTCACTTCCACATCCGCCAAGCCCACCAGCGTGAAGCTGGGCAGGCCGTTGGCCAGGTGCACCTCCACGGTGACCTGGGCCGCTTCGAGGCCCAGCAAGGCGCGGCTCTGCACCAATGACAAACTCATGACACTCCCTTTCCCCAAGATGGTGCATCCATCCTTGGGTGCGGCCTTTCGCCGGCACTTGTTTTTTATGATGACCAAGATGGCGCTTCGCTCGGCTTGGCAACCGATGGAAACACTTTGGCACGCTCCCTGCTTTGATGTGGTTTCAACACCACCACCCCAACGAGGAGTCCCCCGAATGATGCACCGTAAAACCGCTCTGGCCCTGGCCGCATTGGCGACCGCGCTGACCGTCTCGGCCCCTGCGCTCGCGCAAACCGCGACCCCAGCAGCCGCGCCAGCCGCGGAACCGGCGCCCGCTCCCAACCTGACCGGCAACGTCACGTTGACCTCCAACTACAAGTTCCGCGGCCAGGACCAGGACGTCCTTGGCTCCAATGGCGAGTTCAAGACTTCCGGTTTCAAGCCGGCCATCCAGGGCGGCTTCGACTATGCCTTCGGTGACTCCGGCTTCTACGTCGGCAACTGGAACTCCAGCGTCAACTGGCTGCCGGGCAACAGCATCGAGAGCGACGTCTACGGCGGCTACAAGTTCAAGGCCGGCGTGGTCGACCTCGACTTCGGCGTGTGGAGCTACATCTATCCGGGCAACTCCGCCGGCACCACGGTCGAGCTCTACGGCTCGGTGGGCTACACCAGCGAAGTGGCAGGTACCTTCAAGGCGAAGTACTCGGGCACCGTGTCGGACGACTACTTCAACTACGCAGGCAACAAGGCCGGGTCGGGTCTGAAGGGCACCGGTACCAGCTACATCAACCTGACGTACTCCAAGGAAATTGTTTCCAAGCTCACCTTCAATGCGGGCCTGGGCTACACGTACTTCTCGTCGGACATCCGCAACAACACCACGTACAAGAGCTACATGGACTACAGCGTGGGTGTGGGCTATGACCTGGGCAGCGGCTTGACGCTGGCGGGCATGGTCCAGGGCGCCAACCATGAAAGCGCCTTCGAAGCCACCGGCACCGACGGCAAGGTCCTCTCGCCGAACAAGGCGCGTTTCATCGTCGCGCTCACCAAGACGCTGTAACTCGCCCGCGAACGCTTATCTCCAGGAGAACTTCCATGAAGCTGGTCACAGCCATCATCAAACCCTTCAAGCTCGACGAAGTGCGCGAGGCACTGTCGAACATCGGTGTGCAGGGGATCACCGTCACCGAGGTCAAGGGCTTCGGCCGCCAGAAGGGCCACACCGAGCTCTATCGCGGCGCCGAGTACGTCGTTGACTTCCTTCCGAAGGTCAAGATCGAGGCGGCCGTGGCCGACGACCTGGTCGAGCGCGTCATCGAAGCCGTCGAAGGCGCCGCCCGCACCGGAAAGATCGGCGACGGAAAGATTTTTGTGTACGACCTGGAACAAGTCGTGCGCATTCGCACGGGCGAGACCGGCCGCGAAGCTCTTTGATTTCAAAGCAGGCACGAAAGACAAACCAATGAAGAAGCTGCTCATATCCCTGGCGCTCGGCTTGAGCGTCCTGGCAGCCGGCACGTCCGGCTTTGCGCAAACGACACCGGCGGCGCCCGCCGCTGCGGAGGCTCCGGCCGCCGCGCCCGCCGCACCGGCGTCCGCCCCCGCAGCCGCTGCACCTGCAGCAGCCGCGCCGGCGGCAGCCGACGCCGCAGCACCCGCTGCCGCCCCCGCGCCGTCGTTCAACAAGGGCGATACCGCCTGGATGCTGGTGTCCACACTGCTGGTCATCATGATGACCATCCCCGGCCTGGCCCTGTTCTACGGCGGCCTGGTCCGCAGCAAGAACATGCTGTCGGTGCTGATGCAGGTGATGGTCACGTTCTCGATGATCGTGGTGCTGTGGCTCATCTACGGCTACAGCCTGGCGTTCACCGAGGGCAATGCCTTCATCGGGGGCTTCGACCGGCTCTTCATGAAGGGGATCTTCGATCCTGCCACTGGCGTGTTCGCACCCGGCGCGACCTTCAGCAAGGGCGTCTACATCCCCGAGCTGCTGTTCGCTGCCTTCCAGGCTACCTTTGCCGGCATCACCTGCTGCCTGATCGTGGGCGCCTTCGCGGAACGCATCAAGTTCTCGGCGGTGCTGCTGTTCATGGCCCTGTGGTTCACCTTCAGCTATGCGCCGATCGCGCACATGGTCTGGTTCTGGATGGGCCCGGATGCGTACGCCAGCAAGGAAGTGGTCGACGCCATGAACGACAAGGCCGGCCTGATCTGGCAATGGGGCGCCCTGGACTTCGCAGGCGGCACCGTGGTGCACATCAACGCGGCCGTCGCCGGCCTCGTGGGTGCCATCCTGATCGGCAAGCGCATCGGCTACGGCAAGGAAGCGTTCACACCGCACTCGCTCACGCTCACCATGGTCGGCGCCTCGCTGCTGTGGGTTGGCTGGTTCGGCTTCAACGCGGGTTCCGCCCTGGAAGCCGGCACGAGCGCCGTGCTCGCCTTCATGAACACCTTCTCGGCCACCTCCGCTGCCGTGCTCGCATGGTGCATCGGTGAAGCGCTGATGAAGGGCAAGGCCTCGATGCTGGGTGCTGCTTCGGGTGCCGTCGCCGGCCTCGTGGCGATCACGCCGGCTGCCGGCAACGTGGGCCTCATGGGCGCCATCATCGTCGGCTTCGTGGCTGGCTTTGCCTGCCTGTGGGGTGTGCACGGCCTGAAGAAGATGCTCGGCGCGGACGACTCGCTGGACGTGTTCGGCGTGCACGGTGTCGGCGGTATCGTCGGCGCGCTGCTCACCGGCGTGTTCAACACCCAATCGCTCGGCGGCCCTGGCCTGGTCGGCGACTGGGTCACGGCAGGCATCGTCTCCAACGGCATCGGCGCACAAGTGTGGATCCAGCTCAAGGCTGTGATGCTCACCATCGTGTGGTCGGGCGTGGTTTCGTTCATTGCCTACAAGATCGCCGATCTCACCATCGGCCTGCGCGTGACGGAAGAAGAAGAGCGCGAAGGCCTCGACATCTCCTCGCACGGCGAAACCGCATACAACCGCTGAACCTGCGACCACCCGCAATCAACGGAAACCAGAAGAAGTCTCCAACGCAAGTCTCCTTTGGATGTTCGGCCCGCCAGAGCTTCGGCTCAGGCGGGCCTTTTTTCTTGTGCGGCGGTGACCCGTGCGCGCCACAATGGGCCGCATGTGGCAAACACTTCCTTCATCGGCGAGCGAATTGGGTGAGTCGCCCTTCTGGCACCCCCAGGAACGCGCGCTTTACTGGCTCGACATCCCGGGCCGTGCCGTGTTGCGTACACGGGGCGACATCGACCGCCCGGCCATCGAGCGCTGGGACCTGCCCACCGAACCCGGTTGCATGGCGCCGGCGCGCCGCGGCGGACTGGTCGTCGCGCTGCGTGACGGTATCTATCGCGCGAAGGAGTGGGGCGGTGAACTGGTGGCGATGGCCCGCGTCGACCACGACGCGCGCACCATGCGCTTCAACGACGGCAAATGCGATGCGTTCGGCCGCTTCTGGGCGGGCTCCATCAACGAGGCGAAGGACCGCGCCAACGCGCGCCTGTATTGCCTGGACGCACGCGGCGGCATGGCGCCGACGCTCACGCCGATGGCCAACGACGCGACCACCGCCAACGGCCTGGCGTTCTCGCCCAACTGCGAAACGCTCTACTGGGCCGACACGCCCGCGCACTTGGTGCGCGTATGGAGCTGGGCGGCAGACGCCAATGTGCTGTCCTACGGCCGCGTCTTTCACCGCTTCGCCAGCAAGCCCGAAGGCTGGAGTGCCGACGCACCCTCAGGCTACGGCGGTCGCCCCGACGGCGCCACGGTCGATGCCGAAGGCCACTACTGGGTGGCCATGTTCGAAGGCGCGCAGCTGCTGCGCTTCGCGCCCGACGGCAAGCAGGTCGCCGCATTGCCCTTGCCCGTGCAATGCCCGACCATGCCCTGCTTCGGCGGCGATGACCTGCGCACGCTCTTCGTCACCAGCGCCCGCAAGGGCCGGCCGGCGGCAGAAGTCGCGCGCCTGCCGGCATCGGGCCATGTCATCCACCAGCGCGTTGACGCGCCGGGCCTGCCGGTCAACTTCTTCGATGACTGACTGAAACCGCATGTCGCTGCAGCACATCCCGCCGATCCAGTGCCTGCTGACCTTCGAGGCCGTGGCGCGGCTGCGGCATGCAGGGCGCGCGGCCGACGAACTTTGCGTGACGACCAGTGCGGTCAGCCACCGCATCCGCCAGCTCGAGTCCCACGTGGGCTTCAAGCTGTTCGGGCGCAGCGACTTCAGCCTCACGGCCGACGGCGCCGCCTATCTGGCCAATGTGCGCATCGGGCTGGCGGCCTTGCAGTCCGTGCCGGCCGGCGAAGCGGCGCAGCGTGCGACGCGCCTGCGCGTGGCGGTCACGCCCACGTTCAGCCGCCAGTTCCTGATGCCGCGGCTGGAGTTGTTTCGCAACCTCTATCCGGAGATCGACCTCGTGCTGCAGGTGTCGATTCCGCTGCTCGACGTGACCGCCGAGCAGGCTGACCTCGAGGTGCGCTACGGCCCCGGCGCCTACGCCGACTGCGAGCACCGCCTGCTGATGGAGGAGCAGATCGTGCCGGCCTGCAGCCCCAGCTACCTCAACGAGTTCGGTCCCTTCAACGGCTTTCGCACCGCATCCGAGATCGCCAGCGCGCGACTGATCCGCAGCCCACTGGAGCCCTGGAGCACCTGGTTCGCGAGTTGCAGCCTGGACCATCCCGAACCGCATGTCGGCGCCCAGTTCAACGACCTGGGCCTTGTCTACGACGCGGCGGCCAGCGGCTTCGGCGTGGCGCTGGTGCGGCTGAAGCTGGGCGCGGCCTGGCTCGAGGCCGGACGACTCGTTCCGCTGTCGGACCGGCCGGTGACGTCGCCGCACAGGCACTACGTCTGCTGGCAGCCGGGCGCGCTGGAGCGGTGGCAATGCGCGGCCTTTGTCGACTGGCTGGTGCAGACGTTGCCCTGACCGTGTTCCGCAAATTTTGTTCAAGCTTCGTGCAAAAAACGATCAACCCGCAATAGGGAGTCATTGCCTACAGTGCAGGCACAAAACAACGGAGACAACAAATGACCTGGCAGCAGATCTACGACCCGTTCGGCAACATGATCATTTCCACCACGCTCGCCGCGATCCCGGTGGTGGTGATGCTCGCGTGCCTTGGCTTCTTTCACATCAAGGCCCACATCGCGGCCGGACTCGGGCTTCTCGCCGCCATCGCCGTGGCCGTGTTCGCCTACGGCATGCCGGTGGACATGGCAGGGCGCTCGGCGCTCTTTGGCGGCCTCACCGGCCTGCTGCCCATCGGCTGGATCGTGCTCAACATCATCTTCCTGCAGCAGCTGGCCGAGCAGAGCGGCAGCTTCAAGGTGCTGCAGGATTCGCTCTCGGGCATCACGGAGGACCGGCGAATCCAGTTGCTGCTGATCGCGTTCTGCTTCGGCGCATTCTTCGAAGGCGCGGCCGGCTTCGGCACGCCGGTGGCGGTGACCGCGGGCATCTTGATCGGGCTGGGCTTCTCGCCGCTGGCCGCCTCGGGCCTGAGCCTGATCGCCAACACCGCGCCGGTGGCCTTCGGCGCGCTCGGCACGCCGGTCATCACGCTGGCCAAGGTGCACGGCTACGACCTGATGGAAGTCACCGCGATGATTGGCCGGCAATTGCCGGTTTTCTCGCTGCTGGTGCCGTTCTGGCTCATCTGGGCCTTTGCCGGGCGCAAGGGAATGATGGAGATCTGGCCGGCCATCCTGGTGACGGGCCTGTCATTCGCCATTCCGCAATACCTGGTCTCCAACTTCATCGGCCCGGAACTCGTGGACATCATCGCCGCCATCATCTCGATGGTGAGCCTGGTGCTGTTCCTGCGCGTCTGGCACCCCAAGAAGATCTGGGAGTCCCCCTCGCTGCCCGGCAAGGACGTGAGCGCGCACGAAGCCAAGCCGCCAGCGCCCATCGTGGTGCATCCACGTGCGGAGCTCATCCGCGCTTGGACGCCGTGGCTGATCCTGTCGGTGTTCGTCTTCGTGTGGGGCTTGCCGCCGGTCAAGGCCGCGCTCAACGGCATCTTCGCGCCCTCGTTCCCGATGGCCGGCCTGCACAACATGGTAGAGAAGATGCCGCCTGTCGTGCCCGCGCCCACCAAGGAAGGCGCCGTTTATGTGCTGGGCCTCCTGTCGGCCACCGGCACCGGCATCCTGTTCTCGGCCATCGTGAGTGCGCTGTTCCTGAAGTTCAATCCGGTCGAGATCGTGCGCATCTTCTTTCGCACCTTGTGGCTGGTGCGCTATTCGCTCATGACCATCGTGCTGATGCTTGCGCTTGGCACGCTCACGCGCTTCTCGGGCACCGACACCACGCTGGGCCTGGCCTTCGCCAACACCGGCGCGCTCTATCCCTTCTTCGGCACGCTGATGGGGTGGATCGGCGTGGCGATGACGGGCTCCGACACCGCATCGAACGTGCTGTTCGGGGGCATGCAGAAGGTGGCGGCCGAGCAACTGGGCCTGAGCGCGAACCTGATGGGCGCGGCCAACAGCTCGGGCGGGGTGATGGGCAAGATGATCGACGCGCAGTCGATCGTGGTGGCTTCCACTGCGACGCGGTGGTTCAATCACGAGGGCGACATCCTGCGCTACGTGTTCTTCCACTCGATCGCGCTGGCGGCGCTGGTGGGCCTGTATGTGACCCTGCAGGCCTATGTGTGGCCGTTCACCCTGATGGTCGTGCACTGAGAATACGCCCATGAACGCTCCCGTCACGCCCACGCAGCAGCAATTGCTGTCGAAAACAGAACGCCAGGCGCAGGTGGTGCGTGCGCTGCAGATGCACCTGCCCGCGCATGCGCTGATCTGGCACGCCGAAGACACCACGCCCTACGAATGCGACGGCCTCACGGCCTATCGGGCGCGGCCGCTGGTCGTGGCCTTGCCGGAAACGGCGGATCAGGTGCAGGCGGTGCTCAAGGCATGCCATCAACTCGGCGTGCCGGTGGTGGCGCGCGGCGCCGGCACGGGGCTTTCGGGCGGTGCGATGCCCGACACGATGGGGGTGACGCTCTCGCTGGCCAAGTTCAACAACATCCTGGAAATCGATCCGGTCGCGCGCACGGCCAGCGTGCAGTGCGGCGTGCGCAACCTGGCGATCAGCGAGGCCGCCGCCCCCTACGGCCTCTACTACGCGCCCGACCCGTCGAGCCAGATCGCCTGCACCATCGGCGGCAATGTGGCCGAGAACTCGGGCGGCGTGCATTGCCTGAAGTACGGCCTGACCTTGCACAACGTGCTGCGCGTGCGCGGTTTCATGTCCGATGGCGAGCCGGTGGAGTTCGGAAGCGCCGCGCTCGATGCGGCGGGCCTGGACCTGCTCGCGCTGGTCGTCGGCAGCGAAGGCATGCTGGCCGTCACCACCGAGGTGCTGGTCAAGCTGGTGCCCAAGCCTCAACTCGCGCGCTGCATCATGGCCAGCTTCGACGATGTGCGCAAAGCGGGCGATGCGGTGGCGGCGGTGATCGCTGCCGGCATCATCCCGGCCGGCCTGGAGATGATGGACAAGCCCATGACCGCCGCCGTCGAGGACTTCGTGCGCGCGGGCTACGACCTCACGGCCGCGGCCATCCTGCTGTGCGAATCCGACGGTACGCCGGAAGAAGTCGAGGAAGAAATCGGCCGCATGAGCGAGGTGCTGCGCAGTTGTGGCGCCACCGCCATCGCGGTGAGCGAGAACGAAGAAGAGCGCCTGAAATTCTGGAGCGGCCGCAAGAACGCCTTTCCCGCCTCGGGCCGCATCAGCCCCGACTACATGTGCCTGGACTCGACCATTCCGCGCAAGCGCCTGGCCGACATCCTGCTCGCGATCCAGGAGATGGAGAAAAAGTACAACCTGCGCTGCTGCAACGTCTTCCACGCGGGCGATGGCAACCTGCACCCGCTGGTGCTGTTCGACGCGAATGACCCGGACGAACTGCATCGCTGCGAACTCTTCGGCGCCGACATCCTCGAGACCAGCGTCGCGATGGGCGGCACCGTGTCGGGCGAGCATGGCGTGGGCGTGGAAAAGCTCAACAGCATGTGCGTGCAGTTCACGGCCGAAGAAAACGAGCAGATGTTCGGCGTCAAGCGCGCCTTCGATCCGGCCGGCACGCTGAATCCCGGCAAGGTGATCCCGACCTTGCAGCGTTGCGCCGAGTACGGCAAGCAGGTCTTCCGCGCCGGCAAGACGCAGCCCTTCGCAGACCTGCCCCGTTTCTGATGACCGCGATGGACTCCTCTTTGCAAGCGATGGTCGAGCCCGTCCGCGCCGCGAGTGCGAGTGCGACGCCACTGCGCATTCGCGGTGGCGGCACCAAGGACTTCTACGGCGACGCCACCACCGGCGAGCTGCTCGACACCACCACGCTCGTGGGCGTCGTGAGCTACGAGCCAAGTGAGTTGGTCGTCACCGTGCGCACCGGCACGCGGCTGGCCGATCTGGAAGCGCTGCTGCGTGCCGAAGGCCAATGCCTCGCCTTCGAACCACCGCGTTTTGCACCGAACGGCACCGTCGGCGGCATGGTGGCCGCCGGCCTGAGCGGGCCTTCGCGTGCAAGCGTCGGCTCGGTACGCGACCATGTCCTCGGCGCCGAACTGCTCAACGGCAAGGCCCAGCTCTTGCGCTTCGGCGGCACGGTGATGAAGAACGTCGCCGGCTATGACGTCTCGCGCGTGCTGGCGGGTTCGCTCGGCACGCTTGGCCTCATCACCGAAGTCAGCCTCAAGGTGCTGCCGGTGCCGCCGGCGGAAGCCACATTGCTTTTCGACTGCAGCCAGGCCGATGCACTGCGGCTGCTGAACGGATGGGGCGGCCAGCCCTTGCCGCTCAACGCCAGCTGCTGGGTGGAAGATGCAGGTCGCGCCGTCCTCTACTTGCGCCTGCGGGGCGCGGTGGCAGCGGTCGAAGCCGCCTGCAAGCACCTCGGCGGCGAGCGGCTCGACAACGCGCAGACCGCAGCCGACTGGGACGCTTGCCGCGACCAGACCCTGCCGTGGTTCACCGACGCACCTGCCACGCATGACCTGTGGCGTGTCTCGGTGCCGCAGACCGCACCGGTGCTGGACATCGATGGCGAGGCGCCACTGATCGAATGGCATGGCGCCCAGCGCTGGTACCGCGCCACATCGGGGCAGGGCGCCGCGATCCGCACGGCGTCGCAGGCCGTGGGGGGACATGCAACGCTGTTCAAGCCGGGTAACGCTGCGCAGCAAACAGCCACCCGATTCGACGCGCTGTCGCCCGCACTCGCGCGCGTGCAGCGCAACCTGATGGACGAGTTCGACCCGCATCGCATCTTCAACCGTGGCCGCCTCGCCGCCGAAGCCTGACCCTTCATGCAAACAGAACTCGCCCCCGAATTCAAGAACACGCCCGATGGCCTCGAAGCCGAAGCCATCCTGCGCAAGTGCGTGCACTGCGGCTTCTGCACCGCGACCTGCCCGACCTACCAGTTGCTCGGCGATGAACTCGACGGCCCGCGCGGTCGCATCTACCTGATCAAGCAAGTGCTCGAAGGCAAGACGCCCACGCGCAGCACACAGATGCACCTGGACCGATGCCTGACTTGCCGCAACTGCGAGAGCACTTGTCCGAGCGGCGTGCAGTACGGCCACCTCGTCGACATCGGCCGCAAGATCGTCGATGAAAAAGTGCCGCGCCCGGCTGCGGAGTCGGCCACGCGCTGGATGCTGAAGGAGGGGCTGCCATCGCCGCTGTTCGGCCCGGCCATGAAGCTCGGTCAGGCCATGCGTGGCTTCCTGCCGGAAAAGCTCAAGGCCAAGGTGCCGTCGCGGCAGGACGCCGGCGCATGGCCAGAGCGCAAGCACACACGTAAAGTGTTGATGCTTGCCGGTTGCGTGCAGCCTTCAATGGCGCCCAACATCAACAGCGCTACGGCGCGTGTGCTGGATGCCGCCGGCATTGAAACGCTGGTGGCTGGCACGGCCGGCTGCTGCGGCGCCGTCAAGTTCCACCTGAACGACCACGAAGGCGGCAAGGTCCAGATGCGCGCCAACATCGACGCGTGGTGGCCCTATGTCGAGCATGGCGCGGTCGAGGCCATCGTGATGAACGCCTCCGGCTGCGGCGTGACCGTGCGCGAGTACGGCCACATGCTCAAGGACGACAAGGCCTATGCCCGCAAGGCCGCCCGCATCAGCGAACTCACGAAGGACTTGAGCGAACTCCTGCCGGACCTCGTGCCCACGCTCAAGGCGCGCGTGAAGGCGCCCGCGGGCGTCGTGGCGTATCACCCGCCGTGCACCTTGCAGCACGGGCAAAAGCTGCGCGGCGGCGTCGAGGTCAACCTGCGCGCGCTGGGCTTCGACCTGCAGGTGGCGCGCAACGAATCGCACCTGTGCTGCGGTTCCGCCGGGACCTATTCGGTGCTGCAACCCGAATTGGCCTATCCACTGCGCGACCGCAAGCTGGGCCACTTGAACCAGCTGCGGCCCACCACCATCGTGTCGGCCAACATCGGCTGCATCACACATCTGCAAAGCGGCACGCAGACGCGGGTGCGTCACTGGGTCGAACTGCTGGACGAGGCGCTCACCGCGGCTTGATCGCCGGCCTGATCGCACAGGACTTGAAGGCCTGCGCCGACTCGCGACTGGCGCACCGCAGCGCACGATGCGCGCATCCTGATCTTCAGGAAGGAGTGCGTCATGCGAAGTTTGTTCTACAACCCGGCCTTTCGCGGCGGTGTTGCAGCGTGCCTGAGCGCGTTGGCAGCATCGGCCGTGTGGGCCCAACCCGAACCGGCGGTGACAATGCCGGCCGAAAAGGTTTCTCCGCAGATCATGCCGGCCGAGGCGCCCGCCGTGACATCCGCCGCCACTGCGACAGCGCGCCACAAGTGCGGCGGCATCGGCTCCGACGAATCGACCGCAATGCGCGCGCAAATGAAGGACCATTCGCTGGCCTTGCTGTTCGCGCGGCCCGGTGGTGAATACCTGGCCAATGTGGACGTGGCCATCCAGGGCGCGCAAAACGCGCAATCGCTCAACTTCCGGGCCGGCGGCCCGGTGTGCCTGATCGATTTGCCCGCCGGCACCTACAACGTGCGCGCCACCAGCGATGGCGTGTCCAAGAGCCAGTCCGTGATCATCGGCGCTGGCTCCAAGACGGTGGATTTCCGCTTCTGATTGAACAGCGGGTTCAGTTGCGAAAGGCCGTCACGGCGGCACGGGCGATTGCCTCGCCGTGCTCCTGCACGAAGTGACCGCCCTGGTCGATCACCATCGGCTCGGCGCAGTTGCGAATCAGCGCTTGCAGGCTGCGCATCACCGGCAGGCCCAACACCGGGTCTTGGGCGCCGACGGCCATGAACGTGCCGCCATTCCACTGATCGCGCCAGAAGTCGCGCGCCGCACGTGAGATCGCCGCGCCGTCGGAGTCCTCGAACTCCGGCACCATGGGTGGAAATGCGCGCAAGGCGGCGCGGTATTCGCCGTCAGGAAAGGGCGCGTTGTACGCCGCGCATTCCTCGGGGCTCATGTGCGGATTGCCACGGGCAAAGAGTCGGCCGACGTCGAATCCCGGATTCTTTGCGCACATCTCGCGCCACCCGAGGAAGCCTGCGCTCAACGGTGCGTCGCCCGTGCCCAGCGTCGTGTTCATGACCAGCAGGTTGCGATAGCGCGCTGGTGCGGCCATCGGCAAGGTCAGGCCCAGGATGCCGCCCCAATCCTGCACCACCAGCGACACGTTGCGCAGGTCCATGCGTTCGACGAATTCGAGGAGCACCTGCCGGTGCCACGTGAAGGTGTGGGCGCTGTCGTCGGCGAGCTTGTCGCTCTTGCCGAAGCCGATCATGTCGGGTGCCACGACGCGGTGCCCGGCTTCGAGAAACACCGGGATCATCTTGCGATAAAGGTAGCTCCAGGCCGGGTTGCCGTGCAGGCACAGCCAAGTCTGCGCGGCGTCGCGCGGGCCTTCGTCCAGGTGGTGCATCCGCAGACCCGCCAGCGCGGGCAGGTCCGAGAGGTAGTGGGGCGACCAGGGATAGCCAGGAAGGCCGGCAAAGCGGTTCTCGGGCGTGCGGCGCGCGTCGTCGCGAAGGGGCGAAGTCATCTGCAGGTCTCCTGGCCGACGCGGGGCGCGTCTCTTGTTGTGGGTGCAGGCAATATAGCGAACCAATGGCCTGCAACAGTCGATTCGTGAGTGAAGACTGGCGTGGCAGCCACTTGCGAATTTGGCTCTGACAGGTCACTGGCGATCCCCGGCGTTTGCCGGGCGACGGGGCAGCGCCAGCCAGTAGGTGCATCCCGCACCCGGCGATGAGGCCGCATCGATGCTGCCGCCGTGGCGGCGCATCACCGCGCGCGTCACTGTCAGGGAAAGGTCCGCGCTGTTGGCACTGCGCGGGGTCTGTCTTGGCGAGCACAGGCGCGCCATGTGTTCCACGGAGATGCCCGCGCCTTCGTGGCGGATGGCAATGTGGACCTGGTCATCCGTGGCCTCGCTGGAAACGCACACATGCACGCGCCCGCCGCTCGGGCTCTGTGTCACGGCGTGGGTCAACAGGCCCGCGATGGCGCGCGTCAGCGAAGGCGCATCGGCCGAGATGCTCGAGTCCGCGTCGCCGTCCAGGCGCGATTCGATCTGCACGTGGGCGGCCTTGGCCCGCGGCCAGACTTGGTCCACGGCATCGAGCACCAGGCTGGTGGCCATCGCAGGCAAGAGACGGATGTTGTCCATGGGCACTTCGACCAGGTCCAGCAAGAGCTGGGTCAGGGCCAGCGAGCGCTGTGCCTCGCGGCGAATCGCGCCGAGCATGACCGTCGTTTCCACGCTGCCGCTCCCGTCATGCATCTTGAGAAGGCTCAGGATGCTGACCTGCGGGCTGCGCAAATCATGCGAGAGCACGGCGCGCAGGCTCTCGCGTTGACGCTGGTTTTCGCGCAGCGTTGTGGTCTCCGGCAAGGCGACCAGCCACAGGGGCGCGGCACCCGTGCCGTCCAGGCGCGTGGCTTCGACCCGGAATACGCGTCCGGTGGCGCCTGCGTATTCATCGGGCGTGCGCAACTGCCAGTGAGGCGGCGAGTCCTCGCCCGATGTGCCCATTCCCCGGAGGGGTTGCGAAAGCAAGGCGGCCAAGCGGCTGCCCTCCCATGCATGCGCGGCGTCTTTCACCGCGTGGCTGGCGCCACCGATGAGCAGGCTGTGCGCGGCAGCATTCCCCGCCATGATGCAGCCGTCCCCGTTGCACAGCAAAAGCGCCATCGGCACGCCCTGCAGCGCTTGCTCGGCCAGGGCCACGACTTGCGCATCGACCGTTTCGCGCACCTTGCGCAGGTTCAGCCATTCGAGCAGGGGCCCGAAGCGCGCCAGGGAAGGGGTGAGGGCCATGGGGGCGGGTTCAATCGGCTTCGGTTTGCGCTGTCTCCAGCCGATAGCCGTGCCCGTAGATGGTTTGCAGCTGCAGACCCCGCTCGGCGTGAAGGCCAAGCTTGCTGCGCAACCGGTAGATCTGGCTGTCGAGCGCCCGCGAACTGAGGTTCTTGCCGCGGCAGTCGCCACTTTCCAGCAGATGTGCGCGCGACAGGATCCGCCCCTTGTTGCGGAACAGGGAAAGCGCAAGGCGAAATTCCCGGTCGGTCAACGTGTGCCGCTCGGGCGGGGCATCGCCTGCTTGTTCCGGATGGATCAACACCTGCAGGGTCAGGCGGTGGAATTCCCAGCGGCCAAAGCGCTCGCAGTCGGTGGTGCTCGCAGGTTGCTGGCGTGCGAGCAGGCGCTGGATGCGCGCCCTCAACTCGTTGGGCCGGAATGGCTTGACGATGTAGTCGTCAGCGCCAAGGTCGAGCGCCTGCGCGATTTCGTGTTCGGCGCCGCGCGCGCTGAGCATCAGCACCGGCACGAAGTTCTTTTGCCAGACGCGTAGCCAGCCCAGCAGTTCGATGCCGTGCAGGCCCGGCACGGTCCAGTCGAGCACGAGCAGGTCGAAGGTTTCGTTGCGCAGCACGCGTTGGAGGTCGGTTCCGTTGGTGAAGCTCACCAGGCTGAGGGCGCTGTCGCCGGGGGTGAGTCGCTGCTCCAGGGTGTGGGCCAGGAAGGCCGCCTGGGCCTCGTCGTCTTCAAGAATGGCGATCCGCATGGGCCTGTCCGCGGGGCACAGGAAAGCCCCGAAAAGTGTTGTTCTTTCAACACGCCAGCGAATCTGACGTGCTCCTCTACCTGGGCCACAGAATACGCGCTGAGTTGCGTCAAAATGTAGTAAACAAGTTCACATCTTCAACTGAAATCGGCCGAAAAATCTGAGGAAATGTCGCAGCGCAGACAAAAGCGCTGACCTGTTCGACATCATTCGCCCCCATCGCATCGCTGTAACAAGTGGTGTTTTGGCAATAGCAAAACAGGGGGGAATTTGTGAACAAGTCATACCGTTCCGTATGGAACGAATCGCTGGGCGCGTGGGTTGCAGGCTCTGAACTTTCCAGGGCTTGCGGCAAGCGCGCAGGTGTTTCCCGCACGATCCGCACGGCCGTCTTTGCCGCCGCGTCAATCGTTGCCGCACACGCCGGTGCCCAGGTGGCCAGTGGTGCTGGCGCAACAGCGTTGGGGCAAGGCTCCATCGCTTCGGGCGCAAACTCGCTGGCGGTGGCGGCCGGGTCCGACGCCAAAGCCGCGGGCGACCGGTCCGTGGCGGTGGGCTACAAGGCCCAGGCGGACGGGCCGGACTCCGTGGCGGTCGGCTACTCGACCAAGGTGATCGGCGCCGCGAGCCGCAACACCACCACCGTCGGCAGCGGCAACACGCTCACCAACAGCAGCCAGTCCCTCACGATCGGTTCCCAGAACACGACGACCAACTCGTCGGTCGTGGGCATCATCGGCGGCGACAACAGCGCCACTGCCAGCTTCGGCTCGAGCATGTTCGGCGTCGGCAACAAGATGAGCAATGCTGCGGCGAGCAGCATCATCGGCATCCAGAACACCGTCACGATGACGGCGCCGTTCAACAAGAACGACCCCAGCACCTGGTCCAAGGCCAACGTCATCGGCCTGAACAATTCGGTGACGAACTCGACGCAGAACAGCGTCATGGGCGAGAACAACAACCTCGTCGGCGCGAAGAAGAACTTCATTGCCGGCTTCGACAACAAGCTGGGCGCCAACCTCGAAGGCAACCAGCTGCTGGGCAGCGGTGCCACGGTGGCGGATGGTGTCAAGGACAGCGTCGGCGCCGGTACGGGTGTGACCGTGGGCGCCAGCAGTTCGGTTGCCATCGGCGACAAGGCCAGCGTCACGGCCCGGGATTCGGTCGCGATCGGCGCGGGGTCCGTCGCCAACGGCAGCACGCTGGGCAGTACGGCCTACATCCCGCCAGGCGCCACCAGCGTGGCCGGCACGCGCCCGGTGGGCGAAGTGTCGGTGGGCGCGGCCGGCAAGGAACGCCGCATCACGAACGTGGCCGCCGGCTCCCAGGACACGGACGGCGTCAACGTCTCGCAACTCAAGGCATTGCAGGGCACGATCCAACAGGTGTCGAACGTGGCGAACAACGCCGGCGACAAGTGGGCCATCGGCTCGCCGACCACCTACGTGCCGCCGTCGTCCAAGGGCAAGGACAGCACGGCCGTGGGCTCGGGCTCCAGCGTGAACGCCGACAACAGCGTGGCCGTGGGCACCGGCGCCAAGGTGACGACCAACAACAGCGTGGCCTTGGGCAACGGCTCCGTGGCCGACAAGCCCGCGGTGCCGACCGGCAGCACGGTCATCAATGGCACGACCTACCAATTCGCTGGCGGCAATCCGGTGGGCGTGGTCAGCGTCGGTGCACCGGGCCAGGAGCGCCAGATCACCAACGTGGCTGCCGGCCAGCTCAACGCGAACAGCACGGACGCCGTCAACGGCAGCCAGCTCTACCAGACCAACCAGGCCATCAATTCGCTGACCAACCAAGTGGTGAACGGTGGCGGCATCAAGTACTTCCACGCCAATTCGACGGAGGCAGATTCGCAGGCCAAGGGCACCAACAGCGTTGCCATCGGCCCCAAGGCGGTCGCCAACGGCGAGAACGGTGTTGCCAGCGGCATGAACTCGGCGGCGAATGGCGCCAACAGCGTGGCCATGGGCCCCAACGCGAGTGCCAATACGAAGGGCAGCGTGGCCTTGGGCGACGGCGCAGTGGCAGATCGCGTCGGCATGGGCGGGGGCAAGGAAGCGTTCTCGGGCAAGTCCGTCGCATCGACGCAGGGCGCCATTTCGGTGGGCTCGGTGGGCGGTGAGCGCCAGATCACCAACGTCGCCGGCGGCACGAAAGCCACCGACGCCGTCAACGTTCGCCAGCTGCAGTCCGTGAAGGACGGCGCCGTGAACTACGACACCCGCCCCGACGGCACGGTGAACTACAACAGCGTGACCATGGGCAACCCCAACGGCGATGGCGCCGGCAACGGCAAGCCGGGCGGTGCCAGCGAAGTCGCCATCCACAACGTGGCTGCGGGTGTCGCCGGAACGGACGTGGTCAACGTCAACCAGCTCAACGGCGCCAGGGCCGCCGCCAACGCTTACACCGACGCGCGCGTCAACGCGCTCAGCGCAGAGGTTCAAGACGTCGCACGCAACGCCTATGGCGGCACCGCAGCCGCCATGGCCGTGCAGGCCCCGGCCACCTTCGTGCCCGGCAAGACGGTGATGCGCCTGGGCTACGGCAACTACAAGGGCGAGAGCGCGGTGGGCATCAGCTTCCGCCGCACCGCGGAGAACAACGGCTGGAGCGTCACCGGCGGCCTGGCTGCCAGCCGCGGCGGTGTGGCGGCCACCGTGGGCGGCGAGTGGGTCTTCAATTGATAGCAGGGAACAGGGAAATCATGAAACGAACAATGCTCGCAGTGGCCGTGGGTACTCTGCTGGTCCTCCAGGGTTGCGCATCGACGACGCCCGGCGCCGCCATCGACAAGGAAGCGCAATCGCGCGCTGCCGCCAACGTGCAGGCGCCCAAGGCCAGCGACTTCCCGGCGCTCGACAACGCCAAATGGAAGCAGGGCGCTTTTCCCAACATCGAGAACCTGCGCAAGATGAACACCGGCATGGGCAAGGACCAGGTCCGCGAACTGCTCGGCTGGCCGCATTTCAGCGAAGGCCTGTGGGGCGTGCGCGAGTGGAACTACATCTTCCACTTCCGCAGCGGCAAGGGCGCCGAGTACGTCACTTGCCAGTACATGGTGCGCTTCAGCAAGGACGAGTTGAGCACCGGCGGCTGGTGGAAAGACCCCGCTTGCGCCAAGTGGCTCGATGTCCCCGCTGCACCCGTTGCAGTGGCGGCGCCCGCTCCGAAGCGCTTCACGCTCAACACCGACGGCCTGTTCCGTTTCGATGGGTCCAGTAGCAGCGATCTGAAAGCCGAGGGGCACGCGCAGATCGAACGCCTGGCGAGCGACATTCGCTCCAAGACGGTCGCAGGCGTTCTTGTGACCGGGCACACCGACCGCCTGGGTTCGGACAACTACAACAATGCCTTGTCGCTGGCGCGCGCCAACACCGTGCGCGAACTGCTGGTGCGCAAGGGCATCGACGCCAAGCTGATTCGCACCGCCGGCATGGGCGAGCGTCAACCGGTGAAGACCGATTGCGTGGGCAATCAGCAAACGCCGGCGCTGGTGGAGTGCCTGGCGCCCAATCGCCGCGTTGAAGTGGACGTGACCGGCGTGCAATAAGGCTGCGCGGAAAGAACTGAAGACGGCGCCCGCGAGGCGCCGTCGTCGCATCCGCGAAGCGTGTTCAAAAGCCCGCGATCAGGCTGCCTCGAGCGCCCGTTCAATATCGCGCTTGAGCGACTCCGGTGTGTCGAGCGGTGCGTAGCGCTTGAGCACCTTTCCTTCGCGGCTCACCAGGAATTTGGTGAAGTTCCACTTGATGGCGGTGCTGCCCAGGAGTCCGGGCTTTTCCTTGGTCAGCCATTGGTAGAGCGGCGCCGCGCCGCTGCCGTTGACTTCGATCTTCTCCATCATCGGGAAGCTCACGCCGTAGTTCTTGGTGCAAAACGCACCAATCTCCTCGTTGGTTCCAGGATCCTGGCCGCCAAACTGGTTGCTCGGAAAGCCCAGGATGGTCAGGCCCTTGTCGGCGTAGCTTTGGTAGAGCGATTCCAGCCCTTCGAACTGCGGCGTGAACCCGCACTTGCTGGCCGTGTTGACGATCAGCAAGACCTTGCCGCGGAACTTCTTGAGCGCTACCGGCTTGCCATCGATGCTGGTGGCGTCAAAGTCATAAACGCTTGCCATGTCCGTACCTTGGATTGTGAAAAAGAGTCGGCCATCGTAGCCGCTTCAAGAGGCACGCCGCCCGGCTTCCCGGAAAAGCGGACGCTAATGATGCTTGTCGCTGCGCGCGATGGCCAGCAGATGCTGGACCTCTTCGGGATACTTGCGCAGGTTGTTCGTATGCCAGCGTTTGATGAGCCACATGAAGCCCGCCACCACGACCCCGAAAGCGCTGATGGCCGAATAGGCTGACAAGCCCAGCCCGGTGCACGCGCTGTAGAACGCGCCCAGCAGCAGGATGCAGGCCTGCTCGTTGAAGTTCTGCACGGCAATGGAGCGGCCCGCGCCCATCAGGTTGTGGCCGCGGTGCTGCAGCAAGGCGTTCATCGGCACCACCAGGAAACCGCCCAGCGCCCCCAGGAGGATGAGGAATGGCACCGCCACCCACACGTTCCCGATGAAGTTCATGCCGATGACCAGCAAGCCCATGCCGATGCCCATGGGGATCACGCCGGTCGCCATGTCCAGCCGCATGCGCATCGACGCCACCACGGCGCCGATGGCGGTGCCGATGGCCACGACCCCCGTCAGCGACGAAGCCTGCGCGGTGTTGTAGTCCAGCGCCAGCGCAGCCCATGCCAGCACGATGTATTTGAGGTTGCCGCCCGCGCCCCAGAACAGCGTGGTGGTCGCCAGCGAAATCTGGCCGAGCTTGTCGCGCCACAGGCGCGAGTTGCAATGCCAGAAATCGGGCAGCAGGGCGACCATGTTGCGAAACACGCCCTCGTCCGGGTTGGAGCGCAGCGGCCGCATTTCCACGCCGGTGTGCGGAATGCGCGTGTTGAACCAGGCCGCCAGGAGGTACACACCAATCAGCACCGTGATGGCCGCTTCCGGCGGGGTGCTGACGCCGGTGTCGATCAAGGGAAAGTCGAGCATCAACAGGCGGCTCGAAATCG
This sequence comes from Variovorax brevis, assembly GCF_030317105.1. Classification (GTDB taxonomy): domain Bacteria; phylum Pseudomonadota; class Gammaproteobacteria; order Burkholderiales; family Burkholderiaceae_C; genus Variovorax; species Variovorax brevis. Next base: position 91,226 of record NZ_JASZYG010000002.1, on the reverse strand, counting down.
AATGCCCGACCAACTGCCCGCCCAGCACGATGCCCAGGATGATGGAGGCAATCGTCAGCCCCTCGATCCAGCCGTTGGCCTTGACCAGTTGCGACGCCGGCAGCAGTTCGGTGAGGATGCCGTACTTGGCCGGCGAGTACGCGGCGGCGCCCAGGCCCACCACGGCATAGGCCAGCAGCGGGTGCGAGCCGAACAGCATCATCAGGCAGCCCACGACCTTGATCGCGTTGCTGATGAACATGACTTGGCCTTTGGGCAGCGCGTCGGCAAAGGCGCCAACGAGCGGCGCCAGCACGACGTAGAACACCGCAAAAATCGGGACGAGCGCAGCGCGCTCCCACTCGGGTGCGCCAGCGCTTCGCAAGAGTTCGACGGCAGCAACGAAAAGCGCTTGGTCGGCCAGTGACGAAAAAAACTGGGCCGACATGATGGTGTAAAAACCGCGCTTCATCGATAGTCTGGCTGGCCAGAGGAAGTCTGCTGGCGGTAGTGGAATCTGTTTCCGCTTGTGCGGATGCGCGGTTATAGCATGGGGGTGCGGTGTCAAAATGACCGTGTCTTCCCGCGTCAGCGTGGGTATTTCCACATTCAAGCAGGCGTTGAACCGTGCCCCGTCCGATCCTTGCCACAGTCCACACCGCGGCGCTGCGCCACAACCTGGATCGCGCGCGCCGCGCGGCTGTCGAGTCGCGCGTGTGGGCGGTCGTCAAGGCCAACGCCTACGGCCACGGCATCGAGCGTGTGTTCGACAGCTTTCGCGGCGCCGACGGGTTTGCGCTGCTCGACTTGGGCGAGGCCGAGCGGGTGCGGGCACTGGGCTGGCGCGGCCCGATCCTGCTGCTCGAAGGCGTGTTCGAGGCGCGCGACCTCGAGCTGTGTTCGCGCCTGGATCTGTGGCACGCCGTGCATTGCGACGAGCAGATCGACATGCTTGCCGCCCACAAGACGCAGGTGCCGCACCGCATTTTTCTCAAGCTCAATTCGGGCATGAACCGGTTGGGCTTTGCGCCGGAGCGCTACCGCTCGGCCTGGACGCGGCTGAACGCGCTGCCGCAAGTCGACGAGATTTCGCTCATGACGCATTTCAGCGATGCGGACGGTCCGCGCGGCGTGGACGAAGCCGTCGCCACCTTCGAACGCGTCACGCAAGATTTGCCGGGTGAGCGCTCGCTTGCAAACAGCGCCGCGGTGCTGCGACATGCACCGCAAACGCGCGTCGACTGGATTCGCCCCGGCATCGTGCTGTATGGCAGCGCGCCTGATTTCCCGGAACACGATGCGGCGCACTGGCAGCTGCAGCCCGGCATGACGCTGGCCACCCGCCTGATCGGCACGCAAACCCTCAAGCCCGGTGACACGGTCGGCTACGGCTCCAGCTTTGTTGCCGACACGCCGATGCGGATCGGCGTGGCCGCCGTGGGCTACGCCGACGGCTATCCGCGCCACGCGACGACCGGCACGCCGGTGCTGGTCAACGGCGTGCGCACGCGCATGGTCGGGCGGGTGAGCATGGACATGATCACCGTCGACCTGACGCCCGTTCCTGACGCCGGCTTCGGCAGCGAAGTCACGCTGTGGGGCAAGGCCGCCGACGACACATGGCTGAGCATCGACGACGTGGCGAGCGCGGCAGGCACCGTGGGCTACGAGTTGATGTGCGCCGTCGCTCGGCGCGTGCCGATGGCGAGCGACTGAGCGACCAAGGCAAGGCGCGAATTGAAGGTTCTTTCCGATTGGCGTTCGATCCGGCTGTGGGAGTCGGGGGTGGAGCGCGAACTGCACCGGCGCTACAGCCTGCGCGCGCATGGCATCTTCATCGGCAGCTTCACGCTGCTGCTGATGTGGGCGGTGTCCGCCGTGCAGATGCATTGGGGCGGGCAGTCACTGGCGGTGCGCTATCTCGTGACGCTGGGCGTCGGCTATCTCGCGTACCTCGGCGTGCTGCGCTGGTGGGCGCAGCGCCTGGTGGAAGGCCGTGAAGCGTTCAACGCGGATGTGATCGATCCTGGCCTCGTCGACTTTGGCGACGGCGTGCCGTCGGCGGGCGCCTCAACTGCCGAAGGCGTCGGCGTGTCCGACGTGGCCAGCGGCGCCTTCGAAGTGGTGGGCAGTGTGGACGAAGGCGCGATCATCGTCGTGCCGGTGCTTGCGATCTTTGCGATCTGCGCAGCGATCGCCTTCGGCGCCGGCGCGCTGGTGCTGCTGTATTTTGGTTCGGAAGCCTTGCTGACCGTCGCGATCGAAATCGCGTTTTCCTACGTTTCGGCGCGCTCGGTGTTCCGGCTGGCGCGCGAAGGCTGGCTGAGCGCTGCCGTCCGGCTCACCTGGAGGCCCCTGCTCGGCGCCGTGATGTGCGCTGTGCTGCTCGGCGCGGTCATCGACCACTTCATGCCGGAGGTGAACTCGCTGCCCGAGGCGGTTCGGGTGATGCTGCGCGCGCACTGAGGCGCACGCTGGTGTTGCCCCCGATAGGTGTTTGGAGGCGACACGAAGTGAGCAAGCCTTGCGGGCGAGCCTAGTACAGCCCCAGCTTGCGCGCCTGCACCCGCGCCAGGCCGAGCAGCGCATCGGTGAACGGCGTCGCCACGCCCGTGAGCTGGCCCAGTTCACGCACGGCCGACACCAGCGCGTCGAGTTCGATGGCGCGGCCGGCTTCCACGTCTTGCAGCATCGAGGTCTTGAAGGCGCCGAGCTTGCGCGTCACGGCATGCCGGTCTTCAGGGCTTTCCGCGATGGGAATGCCGATGCGCGCGCCGATTTCCTTGGCCTCGAGCATCACGGCGGAGATGAAGCCGCGCACCAGGTCGTCGCCAAGGATCACGTCCGTGGTCACGCCCGTCAGCGCGCTGATGGGGTTGACCGTCATGTTGCCCCAGAGTTTGTACCAGACGTCTTTCTGGATCTGCGCCGAGAGCTTGGCGTCGAAGCCGGCCTTGAGCAGCAGCGCATGCAGCGCCTGCACGCGCGGCGTCGATTCGCCCGAAGGCTCGCCGATGATGAGCCCGTTGCCGAAGTGCAGCCGCACCGCGCCCGGCCCGTCGAGCGAGCAACTCGCATGCACGACGCCGCCGATGACGTGACGCGGCGGAATCGCGGTGCCGATGTCGCCAGTCGGATCGATGGCGGCCAGTTGCCGGCCGGCCACCGCCCCGCCAAATCCACCCGCCAGGAACCACCACGGCACGCCGTTCATGGCGGTGAGCACGATGGTGTCGGGGCCGAGCAGCGGCGCGATGCGTGCGGCCACGGAGGCCAGCGCCGGCGCCTTCACGGCGACGACGACGACGTCCTGCACGCCCAGATCAAAGGGGTCTTCGCTCGCTTTCACCGGCACGCTGACGCGCTCGTTGTTGTGCGTGAGCACGAGCCCATCGCGCCGCAGCGCTTCGAGCGTTGCGCCGCGCGCCACCACGTTCACTTCGCAGCCGGCTTGCGCCAGCTTGACGCCCATCCAGCCGCCGATGGCGCCCGCGCCGTAGATACAGATCTTCATGACTTCAATACCGGTAGGAATCGTCGATGCGGTCGACTTGACGCACCAGCGCGTCGAACACGTCGCGCCCGCCGCCGTGCTTGGGGTTGAACTGCAGCGCATCGGCGGTGCATCGCCGCGCGACGGCTTCGCTCACCGCAATCGGCGCGCCCATGGAAAGCGTGGCCAGCTGGATTTCGCAAGCGCGCTGCAGCGTCCACAGCACCGCAAACGTGAGTGGCAGCGTCTGGCCCCACGCGAGCAGGCCGTGGTTGCGCAGGATGACGGCCTGCTTCGAGCCGATGCTCTGGAGCAGGCGCGGGCCTTCGTCGGCATGGATGGTGATGCCTTCGAAGTCGTGGTACGCCACCATGTCGTGCAGCTGCGCGGTGTAGAAGTTGGTCTGCTGCAGTCCGCCCTGCAGGCAGGCCACCGCCACGCCGGCCGTGGTGTGAACGTGCATCACGCAATGCGCCTCGGGCAAACCATCGTGAATCGCCGCATGCACCGTGAAGCCGGCGGGATTCACCGGCCACTTCGACGCGCCCAGCACCTTGCCCTGCAGGTCGATCTTCACCAGGTTGCTGGCCGTGACCTCGCTGTAGTGCAGGCCGAAGGGGTTGATGAGGAACTGCTTCTCGCCGCCCGTGACCGAATCGGGCAGGCGCACCGTGATGTGGTTGTAGATCATCTCGGTCCAGCCGAGCATGGCGAAGATGCGGTAGCAGGCCGCGAGTTCGATGCGCGCGGCGAGTTCGTCGGGGTGAAGGTCAGGCGGCGCCAGCGTGGCGTCCGGCGCGAAGTGGGGAGCGTTCATCGTGTCTCCTTGAGCGGCATGCGCGCTGCGAATCAGTAGCCCGCGGGCGTCGTCGTTTGCCCGGTGCTCTTGTATTTCGCGGCGAGCTGGCTCGCGGCCGCGGCCAGCAGGATGGTGTCGACGCCCACGGCGACAAAGAGCGCGCCGGCCGCCAGCCATTTGCGCGCCTGCTCCTCGGTGGTCGACAGGATGCCCGGCGCCTTGCCCGCCCGCTGGATGCGCGCGATGCCATCGGCAATGACAGCCTGCACTTCCGGATGGTTGGGCTGGCCGGGAAAGCCCATCGACGCCGAGAGGTCCGCCGGGCCGATGAACACGCCGTCCACACCCGGCGTGGCCGCGATCGCGTCGATGTTCCTCATCGCCTCTGCCGTTTCGGCCTGCACCAGCAGGCAGACCTGGTCGTTGGCTTCGTGGATGTATTTTGGGTACGCCTGCCAGCGCGACGAACGCGCCAGCGCGCTGCCCATGCCGCGAATGCCGTCGGGCGGATAGCGCATCGCCTTGGCGAGCCGCGCCGCTTCTTCGGAGGTGTCGACCATCGGCACCAGGATGGTTTGCGCGCCGATGTCCAGGAACTGCTTGATGAGCGCGGTCTCGCCCACCGGCACGCGCACGATGGGCTGCGTGCGCTTCGCGGCATCTTCCATCGCCGACCACGCGCTGGAGATACCCTGCAACTGCGCGAGCACCGAGCGCACGTCGTTGGGTGCGTGCTCGCCGTCGATCAGCAGCCAGTCGTAGCCGGTGCCGGCGAGGATCTCGGCGACGTAGCCGTCGGCCATGCCGACCCACAGGCCGATCTGCGGCACGCCATCGCGCATCGCCTTCTTGAAGCTGTTGACGGGTGTTTGCATCGTGTATCTTTCAAGTCAGGTGAATCGGAAGGCGATGTTGCCCAAGGGGCCGTAGTCGGCGTGAAAGGTGTCGCCCGCGAGCGCCGTGGTCGGCCGCGTGAACGAGCCGCCCAGCACCACTTCGCCGGCTTCGAGGCATTCGTCCCACGGCGCGAGCTTGTTCGCCAGCCACGCCACGCCCGTGGCGGGATGGTTGAGCACGGCCGCGGCCACGCCGGTTTCCTCGATCACGCCGTTCTTGTAGAGCAGGGCGCTCACCCAGCGCAAGTCGACGGCGTCGGGCTTGACCGGCCGGCCGCCCAGCACGATGCCGGCGTTGGCCGCGTTGTCGGCGATGGTGTCGAACACCTTGCGCATGGACCGGGTGTGGCGGTCGAACTGCTCGATGCGCGCGTCGATGATCTCGATGGCGGGCACCACGTAGTCGGTGGCGGCGAGCACGTCGAAGATGCTGACATCCGGGCCCTGCAGCCGCTTGCCGAGGACGAAGGCCAACTCCACTTCCACGCGCGGTGCGATGAAGCGCGTGAAGGGAATGTCGCCGCCTTCGGCAAAGAACATGTCGTCCAGCAGCGTGCCGTAATCGGGCTCGTTGATCTGGCTGGACTGCTGCATGGCGCGCGAGGTGAGGCCGATCTTGTGGCCCTTGACCACGCGCCCTTCGGCGATCTTGGTCTTGACCCATTCGCGCGAGATGGCGTAGCCGTCCTCGATCGTCATCTCCGGATGGCGTTTGGAAAAATGCTCGACCTGCACGCGCGACTTCTCGCTTTCGTGCAGTTCGGCGGCGAGTTGGCGGATGAGGGCGTTGGAGAGCATCGCCATCACTTGTTGAACAGGGGATGCAGGTTGCCGAGCTTGCCGTCGTAGACCTGTCCGGGGCTTTCGTCGATCTGCAACGTGATGCCGACGTGGCGCTGCGCAATGAGCGGGTCGAAGTGCTTCTTCGCGCAGGCCAACAGTGCATCGCCGATTCGCTTCTTCACGGCCTCGGGCCGGCCCGCCGCCATGCGCACGTTGAGGTACACAAAGGCGTAGTCGCCGCTGCCATCGGCCACCGCGTAGTGCGCCGCCGGAAATGCGAGCACGCGCGCGCCGCCGGTGGGAAACACCTGCTTGTCGGCGTCGTCGCGCTGCAAGAGCATGGTGTCCGCCATCGCGCGGCACAGCGCGTTCATGTCGGTCTGCGATTCGATGTTGGGTGTGTAGAGGATGACGAGATGGGGCATGTGTGTGTTCCTCAGGCGGCAGGCAGGGGCGTCACCGGAAAGATCGCGTTGATCTGCCCCGTGCCCGAACTGCCGAAGTAGGGCGTGACGATTTCGACCGGCGCTTCATAGCGGTCCCAGCCCAGCATGCCCAGCAGCATGGCGGTGTCGTGCATGTCGCCTTCGCCCCAGCATTTTTCGGCGTACATCGGCAGCATGCCGGTGAAGGTCTTCCAGTCGCCGGCCTTCCACAGCTCGACCACGCGGTGGTCCACCTGTTCCAGGAAGGGGTCGTACACCTTGTGCATGAACTCCGGCGCGCGGCCGTTGTCGGCGAAATGGTGCGAGAGCGATCCGCTGGCGAACACCGCCACCGTGCCGTCATAGCGCTCCTCGATGGCGCGGCGCACCGCGAGTCCGAAGCGTGCGGATTCGTGCAGGTCATGCCAGTCGCACCAGCCGCTGATGCTGATCACCTTGTAGTGCTGGTCGGCGTTCATGTAGCGCATGGGAACGAGCGTGCCGTATTCGAGCTCCAGCGTGGTGTCGCTGTGCGCGCGCGACTTCACGCCCATCTCGTTGGCCATGTCGCCAATGAGGTGCCCGAGCGCCGGATTGCCCGGATACGCGTAGGGCATGTTCTTGATGAAGTGCGGCAACTCGTTGCTGGTGTAGGTGCCGCTGAACGACGGACCGCAGTTGATGTGGTATTCGCTGTTGACCTGCCAGTGCACGTCGAACACCACGATGGTGTCCACACCCAACGTGCGGCAACGGCGATCGATTTGCTTGTGCCCGTTGATGGCCGCGTCACGGCAACCAAAGTTCGGCCCCGGAAACTCCGACAGGTACATCGACGGCACATGCGTGATCTTGGCCGCGAGTGCAAGTGTTCCCATATCACCAACCTCCCGATTGTCTTTCCCCTCTCCCTCCGGGAGAGGGCAGGGTGAGGGCACCGCGCCTTCGATCCATCCGATCCTTCATTTCGCCGCCCCCCAATGCGGAATGTGATGCGCCCCCAACGACACCGCCACATTCTTCGGCTCACAAAACACCTCATAGCTCCAGGTGCCACCTTCACGCCCTGTCCCCGATGCCTTGGTCCCGCCGAAAGGCTGGCGCAAGTCCCGCACGTTCTGGCTGTTGACAAAACACATCCCTGCCTCGATGGCGGCGGCCACGCGATGCGCGCGCCCGATGTTCTCCGTCCACACATAGCTCGACAAGCCGTACTGGATGTCGTTGGCCAATCGAATCGCATCCGCCTCATCCTTGAAGGGAATGAGGCAAGCCACAGGCCCGAAGATCTCGTCCTGCGCGATCTTCATTCGGTTGTCGACGTCGGCGAACACGGTGGGCATGACGTAGTTGCCGCGCTTGACGCGATCGGGCAGGCCCGACGGCGCGTCGAGCCCGCCGCACAGCAGCGTCGCGCCTTCCTTCGGCCCCAACTCGATGTAGCTGCGCACCTTCGCCAGATGCGCCTGCGAAATCATCGGGCCGACGATGGTGCTTTCATCCAGCGGATCGCCGACCGTGATGCGCTTTGCACGTTCGGCGAACTTCGCCGCAAAGTCGGCGTAGATCGACCGCTGCACGAGGATGCGCGAACCCGCCGTGCAGCGCTCGCCGTTGTTGCTGAAGATCATGAACACGGCGGCGTCGAGCGCGCGGTCCAGGTCGGCGTCGTCGAAGATCACGAAAGGGCTCTTGCCGCCGAGTTCCATGCTGAACTTCTTCAGCCCCGCGGCCTTGACGATGCGGTTGCCCGTCGCCGTCGAGCCGGTGAAGGAAATCGCGCGCACATCCGGGTGCGCCACCAGCGGCTCGCCGGCCTCCTTGCCGTAGCCGTGCACGAGGTTCAACACGCCGGGGGGAATACCGGCTTCGAGCGCCAGTTCGCCCAGGCGAGCAGCCGTCAGCGGCGAGAGTTCGCTCATCTTCAGCACGGCCGTGTTGCCGAAGGCCAGGCAGGGCGCGACCTTCCACGTCGCGGTCATGAAGGGCACGTTCCACGGCGAGATCAGGGCGCACACGCCCACGGGATGAAAAAGCGTGTAGTTCAGGTGCGTCGGCGTCGGGTAGGTGTGGCCGTCGACGCGCGTGCACATCTCCGCGAAATAGTAGAAGTTGTCGGCCGCGCGGGGCACCAGTTGCTTGCCGGTTTGCGCGATGACCTGGCCGCAGTCGTTGGTTTCGGTGCGCGCGATGTCCGGCACGTTGGCGGCAATCAAGTCACCGAGCTTGCGGATCAGCGCGGCGCGTTGCGGCGCAGGCATGCCGGCCCATTTCGGAAACGCTTCCTTGGCCGCGGCGACGGCGGCATGCACTTCCGCCTCGCCGCCAGCGGCCACTTCGGCCAGCACCTCCTGCGTGGCAGGGTTCAGCGTCTCGAAGTAGTCTTTGCCGGCAACGCGCTCACCGCCGATGAGGTGGTCGATTCTCATGCTTCTCCCTGGATGGTGTTGAGGAGCGCACCCACGCGCTCGATCTCCGTGACGATCACGTCGCCGGGCTGGCAATCGACGACGCCGTCGGGCGTGCCAGTGAGGATCAGGTCGCCCGGCGACAGCGTCATGAAGCTGCTGAAGTACTCGATGAGAAAGGGCACGTCGAAGATCATGTCGCGCGTGTTGCCCGACTGCGTGACCTTGCCGTTGACGGTGGTCTGCAAGGCGAGCGCCATCGGGTCCGGCACGTCCTTCGCGTCCACGAGCCACGGCCCGATGGGCGTGCAGGTGTCGCGATTTTTCACGCGAAGGTTGGGGCGATACCAGTTCTCGAGGTAGTCGCGGATCGCGTAGTCGTTGGCGACGGTGTAGCCGCCGACGAAATCGTAGGCATCGTCGCGGCGAACCTGCTTTGCCGTCTTGCCGATGACGACGGCGAGTTCGCATTCATAGTGCATGAATTTCACGTCCGCCGGACGGCGCGTGAACTGGCGATGGCCGATGAGCGTGCCTTGGCCCTTGACGAACACCAGCGGCTCTTCCGGCGCCTTGAATTCGAGTTCCTTCGCGTGGTCGGCGTAGTTGAGGCCGAGCGCGAGGATGGTGCGGGGGCGAGGCGTCGGGGCGAGGGGCGGCAGCCATTGCACGCTGTCGAAGGACGCGAGCCGTCCATTGGCGAGCAACAGTTGCCCGTCGCGCTCGGTTGCTTCGTGCACCTGGCCTTCGAAGATGATGCGCGCGTGTTTCATGCGGCTTCCCCCGACAGTGTGTTGGTCAGGGTCTCGAAGCCGGGCGCGACGATGTCGATGCGATCGCCCGCTCGTGCGCGTGGGCGATCCGCGTTGCAGCCGAGCATGAGCACGTCGCCGGGAGCCAGCGTCATGAACCCGCTCACGTCGGCGAGCAGTTGCGATGGGCTGCGTACGAGTTGCGAGAAGTCGGCGCGCTGGCGCACCTCGCCGTTGATGCGCACTTCGAGCGTGAAGCCGGACGCATCGCCATCGTCCTCGCGCAAGGCCGGGCCAATGCCGAGGAAGCCGTCGAGGCACTTGAAGCGCACGGGCGGGCGGAAGAAGCTGGCATGCGGAATCGAGAGGTCGTTCATGAGCACGTGGCCGGCGATGCGTCCGCCGTCGCCCATCACCATCGCGATGGTGGCGCCGACTTCGACTTCGGGCACGCGGGCAGGAACGACGATCGATTCGCCATGGGGAGTCCACGTGTTCGCCGTCTTCACATACAGCACGGGCGCTTTCGGCGGCGCCTTGTAGGGCGGCTCGTTCATCTGAGCGCCGAGTGCGTCGAGCTCCGCGCGAAAATTGAGGAGCACGCCGTAAACGGTGCCCGCCGGCAAGAAACTCATGATGTCGGTTGCTCCAATGCAATGAGCTCATCGAGCAGCTCGTAGATCTGCGCCAGCTTGGCCTTGCCGAGCGACTCCTCCATCCATTCGTAGTGCGCCTCGATGCTGGTGGAGAGCTTCTTCACCAGCTTGCGGCCTTGCGGCGTGGCCTCGATCACGGTGCGTCGCGCGTCTTCGGGGTCGCGGCTGCGCTGGATGAGCCCGTCGCGTTCCATGCGCGCGAGCACGCCGGTGAGGCTGGGGCCGAGGATGAAAGCCTCGCGCGCCACGCGGCCCGTTTCGACGGCGCCGTGTTCGCCGAGCACGCGCAGCACGCGCCATTGCTGGTCGCTCAGCGCATGCTCGCGCAGGCTGGGCCGCGTGTGCGCCATGACGGCTTCGCGGGCCTGCAGCAGCAGGCGTGGCAAGTTGCGGTGCGCGAAAGTGGTGCCCATGTCTTTGTCCGTTTATTTAATATATTAAATGTTTGACGCCCGATCGCGCAAGAGGACTTCCCTACACTCGCTGCATGGCCAAGGAAAAAAGCATTTACGTCTGCTCCGAGTGCGGCGGCACGAGCGCCAAATGGCTGGGCAAGTGCCCCAGCTGCGGCGCGTGGAACACGCTCATCGAACAGGTGGCGTCGCCATCCGGCGCGGGCAACAACCGGTTCAACACGGGAGCGCCGCAATACGCGTCGCTGGCCGGCTCGTCGTCGGAATTGATGCTGCTGTCGGAAATCGAGGCGGTCGACGTCGCCCGCACGCCCACCGGGATGGACGAACTCGACCGCGTGCTGGGCGGCGGCATCGTGCCGGGCGGCGTCACGCTCATCGGCGGAGATCCGGGCATCGGCAAATCGACGCTGCTGTTGCAGGCGGTCGATGCGCTGCAGCGCGTCGGCCAGAACGCCCTTTACGTCACCGGCGAAGAAAGCGGCGCGCAAGTGGCCATGCGTTCGCGCCGGCTCGGCCTCGACCATTCGCAGGTTCAGGTCATGGCCGAGATCCAGCTTGAAAAAATCATCGCCACGCTGGACCAGTCGCGCCCGACCATCGCGGTCATCGACTCGATCCAGACGGTGTATTCAGACCAGCTCACCTCCGCGCCCGGCTCGGTGGCGCAGGTGCGCGAATGCGCGGCGCACCTCACGCGCTTTGCCAAGACCAGCGGCACGGCCGTGGTGCTGGTCGGCCACGTCACCAAGGAAGGCGCTCTGGCCGGCCCGCGCGTGCTGGAGCACATGGTCGACACGGTGCTTTATTTCGAAGGCGACACGCATTCGAGCTTCCGGCTGGTGCGCGCCATCAAGAACCGTTTTGGCGCCGTCAACGAAATCGGTGTGTTCGCCATGACGGAGCGCGGGCTGAAAGGCGTGACCAATCCGAGCGCGATCTTCCTGAGCCAGCACAGCGAGCCGGTGCCCGGCAGCGTGGTGCTGGTCACGCTCGAAGGCACGCGGCCCATGCTCGTCGAAATCCAGGCGCTGGTGGACAACGGCGGGCCGAGCCCGCGGCGCCTGTCGGTTGGCCTCGACCGCGACCGCCTCGCCATGCTGCTGGCGGTGCTGCATCGTCACGCCGGGGTCGCCTGCATGGACCAGGACGTGTTCGTCAACGCCGTGGGCGGCGTGCGAATCACCGAGCCGGCGGCCGACCTGGCGGTGATGCTGGCGATTACTTCAAGCCTGCGCGGCAAGCCGCTGCCCAAGGGCTTCATCGCCTTTGGTGAAGTCGGCCTGGCGGGCGAGGTGCGTCCCGCGCCGCGCGGCCAGGAGCGGCTGCGCGAAGCCGCCAAGCTGGGCTTCAGCGTGGCTGTGGTGCCCCGGGCCAACGCGCCGAAGAAGGGGGCGAAGGAAATAGAGGGCATCACCATTCACCCCGTCGATCGCATCGAGGAGGCGATGGATGTGGTGCGGCAGCTTCAATAGAGAATGTCCGCATTCGAGCGCGCGGCCTGTGGCGCCGGTCACGCGCCCGCTACGCTGCCGGCAAGAACCCCGGCGCCTGCTCCACCTCATTGGGCTTGTAGATCTTGTGCTCCGCCGCGGCGCTGAGCGGGTCGGTCACCACCAGCAGGCGCCAGAGCGGTTCGCGCGTTGAGCATGCGCGTTCCTCGTCCGTCAGCTTGAAGCCGGGGCTGCTCGTCGAGGTGCCCTTCACTGTCACCCTGAGAAGCGTCGCGCCCTTGGCGTTCGACACCTCGATGTCGAAGCCCACCTTCTTGCTGGTCACGTCTTCGGCCTTGTAGCCGTAGCCGGTGAAATGACGCATCACGTAGCCGATCGCGGCGGCCTGGACCTCTTCGGGCGAACCTTGGGCGCCCTCTTCGGCGTCCGCCTGGACGGCATCCACGATGCCGACGCGCGCCTTGGCCGCCTGCACTTCCGCCTCGTCTGGCGTCCAGCCGCGCGGGCCGCGGACGAGGACGGCGAAGGGCTGCTCGGGCTCCCAGGCCGCGACGTGCCATTCGGCGTCGTCGCGCACGCGCGTCGACACCTTCGCGTTCTTGTTGCTCTCCAGTTCGGCGATGGCGACCCGGTTGGTCTGCAGCACGGCGCGAAAGCCCCGGCCCGCGTCGAAAGTCCGCTTGAGCAACTTGAGGCGGTCCTTGGCGCGCTGAACCTGGTGGGGCGTACGCGGGCTGCCGCCGGCGCGATGCAGCGGGTCCAGTTTTTCAAGGCAGAACCAGCGCCCGCCCGCACCGACGCTCACATGCTCGCCCCAGATCGGCGCGATGACGTTGTCGCCAGTCGCCAGCCAAGCCGAGTCGAACGCCTTTTCCCGAGCGTCGAACACGCCCATCTTGGCGACGATTTCGACCGGGGTGAGCCGTGGCCCTGACAACCGCATCTCATCGATTGCAGCGAGTACTTTGGGGTCGACTTCCTGGTCCATTGGGTGGGGTTTCCGGCGAGTATTTGGGGGGGTGGGAGTATGCCGTATCGGCGTCGAGGTTTTGTAACGCGCCCGTCTGCCAATGGCTTGTGCGGTCAACAGCCCGGACTTGGGATCATGCCGGCAGAATGGCCCGATCGTCGAACTGAATCGATCCACACGCCGTGATCCTGCCAAGCCCTGCCTGCATCGCTCCTTCCACGCTCATCGGCCGGGCCGTGGATCACGGCTTCGATCTTCCACCGCGCGCTTGGCGGATGATTGCCGCGCTCGTGCTGTGGCTGTGCTTCGATGTCGCGGGCCTCACCGCCAACGCAGCGCGTGCCGACACCGGGCAAAAGCCAAGCTGGGGCGCCATTGCCTCCGTGGGCAACGCCTACGGTTACTCGTTCAATCACCCGTCCCGCCGCGCAGCCGAGCTTGCGGCGAGCGCCCAATGCGACCGCGCGGCTGGGAGCCCCGGTGCCTGCGTGGTCCGCGCGTATTTCGATCGTTATTGCGGTGCGCTGGCAATCGGCAATTTCAGCGAGTGGGGATCCGCCATCGCGCCGACGGCCGGCGCTGCGGCCAAGGAAGCCGCGGCGCAATGCAACAGCCATCTGCCGACCGAGCCTTGCAAGGTGCTGGTCTCCGTTTGCTCCCCGCGATAGGCGAGGCCAACTTTTTTTCATGTTCAGGAGTCAACCCATGTCATCCAGCCCCATTCCCGCCTGGCATCAGCTTCTCAAGGAGCGCAACGTGCGCGCATTGGACGCGCTGCTTGCCGAAGACGCCGTCTTCCATTCCCCGGTGGTGCACACGCCCCAGGTCGGAAAGGCCATCACCAAGGCTTACCTGGCGGCCGCGCTCCAGGTCTTCGCCAATGACTCCTTCCACTACGTGCGGGAGTTGACGGGCGATCGCGACGCCATCCTTGAATTCGAACTGGAGCTGGACGGCATCCGCATCAATGGCGTTGACATGATCCGGTGGAACGACGAAGGCAAGATCACTGAATTCAAGGTGATGCTTCGTCCGCTGAAGGCGGTCAACCTGATCCACCAGAAGATGGGCGCTGCGCTGGCGCAGCGATGAGCCGGGGGCCGGGCACAATCGCGCCATGAATTTTCAGAGAGTCCTGGTGCCGGTTGCCGGCGTTGCGCTGGTGGCAGCCGGCTATTACGAATACGGCTGGCCCGGCGTGGCCGTGGTGACGGGCGGGATGATGATGTTCCTGCTGCTGCACTTCACCCGCGCCATGACGGTGCTCAAGCGGGCCGCCAATCGCCCCATCGGCTATGTCGACAGCGCCGTGATGCTCAACGTCAAGCTCAAGAAGGGCGTGCCGCTGATGCACGTCGTGGCGATGACGCGCGCCTTGGGCGAACTGCGCTCGCCCAAGGACGAGCAGCCGGAACTCTATCGGTGGACGGACTCCGGCGGCTCCTTCGTTGACGCCGAATTTGCGCACGGCAAGCTGCGCAGCTGGGGCTTGGTGCGACCGGCGGAAGACGAGCCTGTCGACAACAAGCCGACAAACCCGACGGGCACAGCCTAGGCGCTCAGAACGGCGCTTCTTCTTCCTCGACTTCCGCTGCGCTGGCGGCGTCGGGCGTCGAGATCTTCGACGCCGTTGACGCACCCGCTGCAGGCATCGGGGATTCATCGGCCGCCGCGACCAGCTCCTGCTCGCCGCCCAGCGCGTCGATCAGCGCCGGCACGAGGTGGCCGAGTTCGCCGGTGGCGATCGCCACGTCCGCGTCGAAGTTGTCTTCCTTCTTGCCGCTGGCCGCGTCGTCCGTGCTTTCCAGGAACACGATCTTGCGGATCTGCATGCCTTCGGTGAGCTCGAAGGACACGCGGTCGTCCCAGGTCATGGCCAGGCGCGTCGGGCGCTTGCCCTGTTCGATGTGCTGGCGCACTTCGTCGATGTCCAGCGCGTGCTTGGCGTAGCGCACGACGGACTTCGACTCGTCCGTGGCTTTCAGCTCGCATTCGCGGTCGATGGTGAACTCGGCCGGCGGTTCCTGGCTGTGCAGCCAGCCGGACATGGCAGCGGCCGGCTCGATACGGGTGTGGATCAGCCCCACTGCAAAGCCGCTGAAGGCCTGCACCAGGCTGCTCACGATTTCATCGGCACGCGCGACGTTGGACGCGTTGACGACCAGCCGGCGATGCGTGCGGTCGATCCACACCGTGACGCGGGCATGACGGGTGAAGGCCATCGGCATCAGCTCGTGCGTGATGTCTTCCTTCAGCTCCTTTTGCTCCTTCTTGCCGGGCTTGCGGCCAGTGGTGGCCTCGATCTGCGCGACGCGCTCGGCGACCTTGCGCTTGATCACCGACGCGGGCAGGGTCTTGGACTCGATCATGAATTCGAGCAGCCACTGGCCGCCGACGGATTCGATCAGCGGCCCGTTCTCGTCGCGCGGCGGCACCCAGCCGATGGACTTTTCCTGGCTCGGGCCGCAGGGAACGAAACGAAGCGAATCGAGGCTCTGCTCCGCCTCGGTCAATTCCTGCGACCAGGACGGTTCGATGCGATAGACGATGACGTTCTTGAAGAAGGACACGAAAACAACCTTTACTCTGCGGGGACTCGGACGGGAGCGAAAAAAGCGCCAATTGTGACTGGGCTTCGAACCTGCAGGTGCGGACGGTGGCGGCCACGGTGGCAATGAGGCGCCTGATTGTCGCGGCAGCTCTGCGCAATGTGCACCGGCTTCGAGGATATTTGCGGGCCGGTATCCCGCGACATCGGGTACATCTGCATGAAGCCACCCGCGGAAGGCTTCGCTGTTCCCGTTCGCGAATCCGAGCCTGTGCCGTCCACTGAATGTCGCGGATCGCCCGAGGGGCGATTGGTCGTGCGCACAATGCGAGCATTGGCGTCTATGTGCACAGCTCATAGGCGCTTTTCGCTCACAGCGCATCAGCCGCTTCAACGGCAAAGTGGCGCCCTCAGAAATCAATCTGGCATTCTTATGGCTGTTCACCTGATCGATTCTTTGAGGGTTCTTCAGCCTCGCAGAGTCGACTGCCAGATACTTCTGGGTGAACAACCAATTGAGAATTAGCGACACCTCATCGCTCGAAGAAAGGACATGACATGGCATTGATTGAAGGGTTCCGCGTTCGCAACTATCGGGCCCTGCGTGACGTTACGCTGGGTAAGTTGTCGGCCGACCAAAAAGGGGACCCTTTGACGCCATTCACGGTCGTCATCGGCAAGAATGGCTCGGGCAAGAGTACCCTTTTTGATGCCTTCGGGTTTGTCGCTGACTGCCTCTCAACCGACGTGGAAACTGCTTGCGATGCCAAGCAACGTGGTGGCTTCGAGCGCATGCGCTCATTGGGTGTGCAAGAGGCCATTCAGTTCGAGATCTACTATCGCGAAGCCAAGGGTGAGCGGCCCATTACGTATGAACTAGCCATCAACCTGGACGACAGCGGGCGGCCATTTGTGGAATCGGAAGTCCTTAAGCAGAGGCGCAAGGGCCAGAAAAATGGACGCCCATTCCCGTTCCTGCGCTTGCACCACGGCAGGGGTACAGTTTGGGCTGGCGAAGAGGCTGTGGAATCGGCAGGCGGTGAGGAAGATCCTGCCAAAGAGTCAGTCGAACTCACTGACTTGCGTCAATTGGGTATCGCCACACTCGGCACGCTCAAGGACCACCCGCGAATCAAACGCTTCCGTGATTTCTTGAAAGGGTGGTACCTATCGTACTTTCACCCCGATGCTGCGCGATCGATTCCTTCTGCTGGCGCACAACGACACTTGAACGTACATGGAGACAACATCGGCAATGTCGTGCAGTACATGGAGCGTGAGCATAAGGAACGATTCAAGACGATTCTTGAGCGCATCGCAAGCAAGATACCTGGAATCCAAAGCATCAAGACCACGCCGACCCCTGACAAGCGCCTTCTACTGCAATTCAACGACGGCGCCTTTGCGGACCCGTTCTACGCCGGGCAAATGTCTGACGGCACATTGAAGATATTCGCGTACCTCCTACTGATGGAGGACCCGGACCCACCTCCGTTTATATGCATCGAGGAACCGGAGAATGGCCTTTACCATCAACTGCTCGATTCCCTGGCCACCGAACTGCGCTCACATGCCACGGGCAAGAAGAATGCCCCGCAAGTCTTTGTTACCACGCACCAACCGTATTTTGTGGACGCGCTGTCGCCGAGCGAAGTTTGGATTCTTGAGAAGGGCCCGCAGGGTTTTTCGTTGATCCGTCGCGTGTCTGATCTTGAACTGGTGCGCAACCTGGTGGATGAGGGACTGCCGTTGGGTGGGCTCTGGTACAGCAACTACCTCGACGAGAGGTAATCCATGCACATTCAAGTGCTAGTGGAGGACAACTCCGGGGCCACGTTGCTCGAAACTTTGTTGCCCGCCCTGATCGGACAATTTGGGTGTCCGCATACGTGGCGAATCCACGCGTACAGAGGCATTGGTCGCCTTCCCGCAGGCCTATCCGGAAAGTCCGACCCTGCCAAGCGTGCCCTATTGGACCAGTTGCCCAGGCTTTTGACTGGCTATGGCAAGACGCACGGTATTGATGCTGTGGTCGTCGTGCTGGACAGTGACAAGCGTAACCGCAAAAGTTTCGTGGCCGAACTAAAGAAACTCTTGGATCGGTGCCAACCGGCGCCCAGCACTCTTTTCGGTTTGGCCACCGAAGAGATGGAGGCTTGGCTTCTCGGTGATCGGGCTGCCTTACTGGCCGCGTATCCTCGCGCCAAAAAAGACGTACTGGCCCGCTATGAGCAAGATAGTGTCTGCGGCACTTGGGAGCTACTGGCCGATGCGGTCTATCCGGGTGGTGCGCAGGCAATCAAAAAGGCGGGTTGGCCGCTGCCAGGAAAAATCAAACATGAATGGGCGAAGAACATCGGGCCGCATATGGATATTGCGCGCAACCAATCGCCGAGTTTTCGCACGTTCCGCGACAGCCTACAGAACGTGGGGGGTTGAAGCGAATCCTCGATGACGGACCCTCGCTATGCCGAAATGCTCCGTCGCCTTTTGACGCTCCACTTAGATGGAGCATCCTTGACTTGCTGGCTCGAAGGCCGGATGACTTTGATGCTTGCACCCAAGCCAGCCGCCGACAGGCGTCGTCACCGAGCTACGCCAACCCATCCCAATCCTCGGCAGTCGTAAAATCCTTCCGTTTTGCGACCCCGTCGCACACCCCCCACAAGGACAACACATGAGCGCGCTTCCCTCGATGGCCGACCGTGACGGCAAGATCTGGATGGACGGTGAGCTCGTGGACTGGCGCGACGCCAAGATCCACGTGCTGAGCCACACGCTGCACTACGGCTGCGGCGCTTTCGAAGGCGTTCGCGCCTACAACACCCAGAACGGCACGGCGATCTTCCGCCTGGAAGAGCACACCGAGCGCCTGTTCAACAGCGCCAAGATCCTGCGCATGAAGATTCCCTTCAGCAAGGAA
Source organism: Variovorax brevis (assembly GCF_030317105.1). Classification (GTDB taxonomy): domain Bacteria; phylum Pseudomonadota; class Gammaproteobacteria; order Burkholderiales; family Burkholderiaceae_C; genus Variovorax; species Variovorax brevis. Next base: position 72,727 of record NZ_JASZYG010000002.1, on the reverse strand, counting down.
CAGCTCAATGAAGCGCAAAAGCAGGTCGTGCGCGAGAACAAGCTGGAAAGCTGCTATCTGCGTCCGCTGGTGTGGATCGGCTCCGAAAAGCTGGGCGTCAGCCCCAAGGGCAACACCATCCACGCAATGGTTGCCGCTTGGGCCTGGGGCGCGTACCTGGGCGAAGAAGGCATGAAGCGCGGCATTCGCGTGAAGACCTCCAGCTACACCCGCCACCACGTCAACATCACCATGACGCAGGCCAAGGCGGTGAGCAACTACAGCAATTCGATCCTCGCCAACATGGAAGCGCTGGACGACGGCTACGACGAAGCGCTGCTGCTCGACGCGAGCGGCTTCGTCTCCGAAGGCGCTGGGGAAAATATCTTTGTGGTCAAGGGCGGCGTCATCTACACGCCGGACCTGTCGGCTGGCGCCCTGAACGGCATCACCCGCAACACGATCCTGCACATCGCCAAGGACTTGGGCATCGAAGTCGTGCAGAAGCGCATCACGCGCGACGAGGTCTACATCGCCGAGGAAGCCTTCTTCACCGGCACCGCGGCTGAAGTCACGCCGATTCGCGAACTCGACCGTGTCGAGATCGGCATCGGTTCGCGCGGCCCCATCACCGAGAAGATCCAGAACGCGTTCTTCGACATCGTGAACGGCCGCAATCCCAAGTACGCCCATTGGCTCACGAAGGTCTGAACAACATGAGCAGCGTCAAAGCCGTGGTCGAATTGCTGGCCAAGGATCTGAATCAGCAGGGCGGCGTGTTCTGCCCCAACCCCAAGGCGGACATGCCGCTGTGGAGCGCGCACCCCAAGGTGTACCTGGACGTCGCCCGTTCAGGCGAGGCCAAGTGCCCCTATTGCGGCACCGTCTACCGCCTCAAAGCGGGTGAGTCGGCCGGCCATCATCACTGAGAAAAACGCCTGACACGCGCTGCGGCAGCACCTCGCGCCAGGGGCTGCCGCTTTCCTGCACCATGCGCAGGTAGAGGAAGGCGATCCACAGCAGGCTCAGCCCGATCTGTGCGTCGCGCATGGCGGAATTCACCGTTGCCGCGATCAGCATCGTGAGCATGCCGACAAAGCCGAGCCGGCCCGTGAGGTCGGCACGGCGCCATCCCACCCAGACGCCCCCGGCCAGGATGACGAACAGCGACAGGAAGCCCGGAATGCCGGCCTGCGATCCCATCCACAGAAAGTCGTTGTGCGGCATGTTCTTGTAGTGCAGCACGGGCGGCGCGCGCCGGTGCCATTCGCTGGTCCAGGCGCCGATGCCCCAGCCCGCGACGGGCTTGTCGAGCATCATTTGCCCCGTGTCGCGGTACATGTAGTAGCGCGTGACCCAGCTCGCGTCTGACTGCGCGCCGGCCTGCGCTTCCTCGATTTCCTTCAGGCCCAGCTCCACTTTCTTTTGCATTGAGGCGGGCGCTTGCCAGATGAGCAGGCCGGTCGCCAGCGTGACGATGGACAGCGCCCCCGCCATGGCGCGCCAACTTCCCCGCCACTGGTGGACGCAGGCTGCGAACACGCACACCAGCATGGCCAGCAGTGAGGTGCGCGAGGGCAGGGCGAGCGTGACGACGACGGCCATCGCCAAGGTGACAATGAAGGCCGGCCCGGCCCAGTGCCAGCGCCGTGCGTCGCCCAGATGCGCCAGCCCCAGCGCCGCGGCCGAGACACCCAGCGTGGCAAGGAGCAGGGCGTTGTTGATGGACTTGTTGCCCGTCTCCCTGACCATCGCTCGCCAGATCTGCAGGTCCGGCAGCCCGACGGTGTTTTGCAGCAGGATCAGCACGAGCGCGACGACGCACGCCACCAGAAATCCGCGCAAGGCCCACACCGTTTCTTCGCGCGACAGCGCGAGCGCCAGCAGCATGGTGACGGCGATGCGCAGCCCGTGGAAGACCTCGCCCGGCGTTTGCGGGTAGTGCGCGCCGATGACCAGCACCACCATCGTCCACGCCACGTAGGCCACGATGGGCCACCACAGGAAGTGATGACGCATGCGCGTGCCCCGCTGGCGCAGGTTGCCACCGGCGAGCATGGCGAGGAGGAGAAACACGGCGGCCGCATAGTTCACGCCCACCGGCATGAACACAGCGAAGCCCCAGAAGGTCGCCATGTGGCGGGCCAAACGAGTTCTGAACATAGGGGCGCGATTTTAGGGGCGGGCCCTTGCGATCCGATGAACTGGCTGTTGCTCCTTCCCCTTCCGGGGGAAGGCCGGGATGGGGGCACGCGGCCGTAGTGATGGCAACGCCGTCTGCCCCCATCCCAACCTTCCCCCGAAGGGGAAGGAGAAAAGACTCAACGGGGGAGCGTGATCACGAAACTGGCACCGCCACCCGATCGGCCTTCACAGCGCACCGAGCCGCCGTGGCGCTCCGCGATCGACTTCACCAGCGCCAACCCCAAGCCCACGCCGCCTTCGCGCTCGCTCGCGCCCGGCAGGCGATAGAAAGGCTCGAAGATGCGCTCACGCAGGGCCGGCGGTACGCCGGGCCCTCGGTCGTTCACGTACACCTTGGCCTGTCGCCCGTCCGCCACCAGCTCGAGACTGACGTCGCCCGCCCCATATCGGCGCGCGTTTTCCAGCAGGTTGCGAATGGCACGGCGCAACAGGCGGGGCACGCCGCGCACCGTCAGCGCATTGGCGTCGGTGCCTTCCGCCACTTCCAGTTCGGCCTCGGTGCGCGAGCACTCCTCGGCCGCCAGCCCCATCAGCTCGACGCTTTCAATGGTGCCCATGTCGGCCTCGCGCGCGTCCAGCCGGCTGGCCAACAGGATTTCGTCGATCAGCTGGTCCAGCTCGGCGATGTTCCGCGAGATCTCTGTGCGCGTGATGGAACTCGGATGCTCGCCCATCAACTCCAACGCCATGCGGATGCGCGTCAGCGGCGAGCGCAGTTCGTGCGACGCGTTGGCCAGCAGCGACTTGTGCGAGCGCACCAGCGTCTCGACGCGCCCGGCCGCCAGGTTGAAGCGCTTGGAGAGGTCGGCCACTTCGTCCTGCCCGGCTTCGGGCACGCGCGCCGACAAGTCGCCGTCGCCCCAGCGCTGCACGCCGCGCTGCAGGAATTCCAGGCGCTTGGTCAGGCGCCGCACGATGGGGTAGACGCCCAGCGCCACGGCCACGCCCACCAGCGCAATCATCCAGATGAAGCCAAAGGGCGTGCGCCACGCTGGCGGCGGTGGACGCCTGCCGTCGTCGCCCGTCATCTCTTCGCGGCGCATCATCTGCAGCGTGAGCTTGCGTCCGTCGGACAGCGAGACGTCGAACTCCAGCCGCTGGCTCGTCGGCACGCGCACCGCCTGCCCCTTGCCGATCACGCGATCCTGGTCGTCCAGCACGACCACGCCGCGCGGCACGCTGGCAATGCGGTCGCGCTCGTTTTCCACGGCGATGCGCATCAGCCAGCTGGCGGCCATCGTCAGCACGATCACCCCGCCGACCACCGCCAGCCAGATGCGTACATAGAGGTGCCTGGAATAAAGGTTGATCATTGCTTGGCCCATCAAAAGTCCGCTATCGCGGCGCCGCCGGCAGGCTATCTTTTTCAAGCCCCACACCACGGAACCGGCTTCGCCGGGCCGCAGGTGAGGTCTCCCCCTCGGGGGGTGGAGTTGCAGGAGCGAAGCGAGTGAAAAGCCGGGGGGCCGTCATTTCAGTCTTGTTGTTTCGCGAAAACGTACCCGACGCCGCGCACCGTCAGGATCCGCTTGGGGTTCTTGGCATCCGCCTCGATGGCGGCGCGGATGCGGCCCATGTGCACGTCGATGGAACGGTCGAAGGCTTCCAGCTCGCGTCCGCGCACGGCTTCCATGATTTGATCGCGCGTGAGCACGCGGCCCGCGCGTTCGGCCATCGCCACCAGCAGGTCGAACTGGTAGGACGTGAGGTCCGCCGGCGTGGTGCCGACGTTGACCGTGCGCGCGTTGCGGTCGATTTCCAGCGAACCGAAGCGCATGACGGAGGCGGCCGGCGTCTCGCTGCCCCCATCGCCCCGGCGGCGCAGCACCGCGCGGATGCGCGCCAGCAGCTCGCGCGGCTCGAAGGGCTTGGGCAGGTAGTCGTCAGCCCCGATCTCCAGGCCGATGATGCGGTCCATGGGGTCGCCCTTGGCCGTCAGCATCAGCACCGACACCTTGGCAAGCGGGCCGGGCAGCGCGCGGATGCGGCGGCAGACCTCCAGGCCGTCCATGTCGGGCAGCATCAAATCGAGAATGACGAGGTCAGGCGTGCTTTCCTGCAGCTTCGTCAGGCCCGTGCCACCGTCCGATGCGTGGGTGAATGCCATGCCGGACTGCGTGAGGTATTCGCCGACCATCTGCGCCAGGCGCGTGTCGTCTTCGATCATCAATAGTTGAGGTGTACTCATGCCGCAAATCCTGCGCCGAGCCCGCCAAGGGGGCTTGAACGGTTCGTAAAGTTGGGTAAATCCGCGTCGGTGATGGTACGGCGGGCCGGCTGCGGCGGTAGGGAGACTCTGATCAAGTTCCCGCGAGACCGCGCGCCTCGGCGCGGGATGGGATGCAAGGCGCAAACCACAGCCATAGCCAAAGCTATGGCGAGGATTTGCAACGCCGCAGACCGCCCGAGCCGAGGATGCGCGGTCCGCGGGGGACTTGATCAGAGTCTCCTTAGCCCTCCCAGCCAGCCTCCGAAATGTGCCGCGCATAGACCGCCAGCACGATGCGCTCGGAATGCACCAGGTACTCGTTGAGCGCCGCCGCGGCATCGGCGAAGTTGCCGGCCTCGGCCAGTTCGAGGATCTTGACGTTCATCTCGACATAAGGCGCGTGCAGGAACTCGGCGTCCCGCAAAAAGCCGAAGGCCAGGCGCAGTTCGGCCAGCACCGGGGCGAACAGCTGGTTGAGCCGTTCGCTGTCGGCCAGCTCGACGATGGCCATGTGAAAAGCCATGTTGGCCGTGCCCACGCCGACCCAGTCGGCGCTCTCGCGGCAGCGCAGCTGCGTTTCCACCGCCTCGCGCATCTTCTTCTTGGCCGGGTGGCGCGGGTAGGCCTGCGACAAGGCTTGGCACTCGATCAGCCGGCGCACCCGGTAGATGTCGATGATCGACGCGATGCTCGGAATGGCCACGAACACGCCGCGATTCGGCGCGTGCTTCACCAGGCCGTCCTTGGTGAGCATGCGGAACACCTCACGCAGCGTGTTGCGGGAAATGCCAAGGCTCTCGCTCAGGGCCTGCTCCGACAGGCGCTGGCCGGGCAGGAACTCTCCCTGCGTGATCTTCTGGCGCACCTGCTCGGCCATGCGTTCGCTCAGCGTCCGGGCGGCGGGGGAGGGGGTGTCTGTCGAGGTCATTGGTTGAGGTTTGTAACAGATCCTGAGCACATCAGCCACTGGATTGTTCAACAGTTCTCGGGTATTCACCTGGAAATAAGCCGCCAAAAAGTATTTCATTTTCTCTGGATTGTTGAACAATACAGTTAGTTTGAATCAACCAACTGTTCCGATGGTTGAGCCATTCGCCCTGTTGACTGTCACACCACCCAAGCCCACTGGAGTCCTCCGATGCCAATTTCTTCCTTGCGTGTTCTCGCCGCCGCAGCGGTACTGTCCGTCGTCGCTGCCCAGCCGGCCTGGTCGGCCGACTATCCGAACAAGCCGGTCAAGATCGTCGTGCCCTACGCGGCGGGCGGCTCCACCGACACGCTGGCGCGCGTCGTCGCGGAGCGCCTTGGCAAGCGCTTCGGGCAGGCGGTGGTGGTCGACAACAAGCCCGGTGCCAGCGAGCAGATCGCCATCACCAGCGTCACCAAGGCCGCGCCGGACGGCTACACGCTCCTGATTTCCACGCTGAGTGGCTTGGCGGTCAACCCGGGGCTGTATGGCGCACGCATTCAATACAACCCGCAAAAGGACCTCGCGCCCATCGTGCTGGCGGCCACCGTGCCCAGCGTGGTGGTCGTGCATCCGTCGGTGCCGGTCAAGAACATGAAGGAACTGGGCGCCTACCTCAAGAGCAAGCCGGGCGAAGTCAGCTACGGCTCGGCCGGCGCCGGCACCCCCAGCCACTTGGGCATGGAGTACTACAAGAAGGAAAACGGCTTCGATCCGGTGCATGTTCCCTACAAGGGCGGCGCCCCGGCGCTCAACGAGCTGATGGGCGGCCAGGTGCAGATGATGATGGCGCTCGTGCCCGAGGCCATGCCCATGGTCAAGAGCGGTCGCATGCGCGCACTGGCGGTGACGACCACCAAACGCCTGCCCGCTTACCCCGACCTGCCGACCGTGGCGGAGTCCGGCGGCAAGGACTTCGACATGACCTTCTGGTACGCCTTCATGGCGCCGGCCGGCACGCCCCCGGAAATCATCGCCAAGTTGAACGAGGCCATCAACGGCATCCTGGCCGAGAAGGACGTCCGCGCCCGGCTCGACGAAATGAGCCTGGACGTGGTGGGCGGCGCGCCAACCAAGGTCACCGAGCTGATCAAGAGCGACTCGGCCAAGTGGAAGAAGGTGATCGACGAAGCCGGCATCAAGGTCGACTGAGTCCACTCACCACAAGCCAATCAACATGGACCTCAACAGCGACCTCGGCGAAAGTCTGGGTGCCTGGCGCATGGGCGACGACGACGCCATGCTGGGCATTGTGAGCAGTGCCAACGTGGCCTGCGGTTTTCATGCGGGCGACGCCGCCGGCATCCTGCAAACCTTGCGCCGTGCGGCCGAACGTGGTGTGGTGGTCGGCGCGCACGTGTCGTACCCCGACCTGGCAGGTTTCGGTCGCCGCAACATGGACGTGGCCAGCGCCGACCTGGTGGCCGACGTGATCTACCAGATCGGTGCGCTCAAGGGGCTGGCCGCGGCCGCGGGCACCACGGTGCGCTACGTCAAGCCGCACGGTGCGCTCTACAACACCATCGCCCACGACGAGCGCCAAGCGCGCGACGTGATCGCGGCGATCCTTGCGATCGATGCCAGCCTGTGCCTTGTCGGGCTGGCCGGCTCGCCGCTGCTGGGCTGGGCGCAGGCCAGTGGCTTGCGCACCGTGGCCGAAGCCTTTGCCGACCGCGCCTACACGCCGCAAGGCACGCTGGTGTCTCGGCGCGAGAAGGGTGCCGTGCTGCACGACCCGCAAGAAGTGGCGGCGCGCATGCTGCGCCTGGCGACTGACGGCGTGGTCACGGCGATCGATGGCAGCACGGTGCGCATCGCCGCTGATTCGATCTGCGTGCATGGCGACAGCCCCGGCGCGGTCGAGATGGCGCGTGAAGTGCGTGCGTTGCTCGAACGCTCGGGCGTCACCGTGAAGTCCTTTGTCGATTCGGCACCCATGGAGGCGCGTCAGTGATGCGCTTCCTGCCGGTCAATCTCGACGCCTTGCTGGTCGAGCTCGACGACCTGCCGCAGACCTTGGCGCTGCTGGCTTCGCTGCAGGCCGAGCCCATCCGCGGCATCGAGGAACTGGTGCCCGCGGCGCGCACGCTGCTGGTTCGCTATCGGCCTTCGGCGGTGTCGCATGCGGCGCTGGTCGAGCGCATCAGCACGCGCAGCCTCACGACACGGGTCGAGCGTGCGGCCACGTTGATCGAGATCCCCGTCGATTACAGCGGCGAAGACCTCGACGAGGTCGCTCAGATGCTGGGCATTTCGCGCGAGGAGGTCATCCGTCGCCACACCGGCGGCGAGTACACCGTCGCCTTCACCGGCTTCGCACCGGGCTTTGCCTACCTGAGCGGGGGCGACCCGATTCTGAACGTGCCGCGCCGCACCACGCCGCGCACGCGCATCCCGGCCGGCGCCGTGGGGCTGGCGGGGCCTTTCAGCGGGGTCTATCCGCAGGCCAGCCCGGGCGGGTGGCAGATCATCGGCGTGACCGAACTTCCGATGTGGGATCTGGGGCGCGAGGTGCCGGCCTTGTTGCAGCCGGGCTTCAGGGTGCGCTTTGTCGACATGACCGGTCGGGCTTCGATGCCGTCGCCCGCGTCCGCGAGCAAGCCCGCTGAAGCACCCATCGCCATCGTGGAACCCCAAGGCGCCGCGCTGGAGATCCGCAGCACCGGCTTGCAGGCGCTGTTTCAGGACACGGGCCGCCACGGCCAAGCCGGGCAGGGCGTGTCCGCGTCAGGCGCAATGGACCAGGGCGCATTGCGCGCGGCCAACCGCCTGGTGGGCAACGCGAGCGATGCGGCCTGCGTGGAGATCGTCTACGGCGGCTTCCAACTCGTGTGCCGCGGTGAGGCCGTCGTGGCTTTCACGGGTGCCGACGCGCCCATCGACATCAGTTCGGCCAGCGGTGGGTGCTGGTCTGCGCCCGGCTACGAAGCCATCGCGCTGTCCGACGGCGACAGCCTCGTGCTCGGCCAGCCACGCGCCGGCATGCGCTCCTACCTCGCGGTGCGCGGCGGCTTCGCCATCGCGTCGGTGCTCGGCAGCCGTTCGACCGACACGCTGGCCCGCGTCGGCCCCGCGCCCATCGCAGCCGGTGACGTGCTCCCCATTCGTCCGGTGGCGCGCAGCGCCATTGTGGCCCTGCACGAGCAACCACCCGCCGGCCTGCCCACGTCCGGGCAGACCATCACGCTCGACGTGGTGATGGGCCCGCGCACCGACTGGTTCACGCCCGAGTCCGTAGCACTGCTGGCCAGTCAGGCGTGGAAGGTCACGCCGCAGTCCAACCGCGTCGGCCTGCGACTGGCCGGCGACCAGCCCCTGGCGCGCGCCAACCCGGCCGAACTGCCGAGCGAAGGCACGGTCCTCGGCGCCTTGCAGGTGCCGCCCAGCGGCCAACCCGTGCTGTTCATGGCCGACCACCCGCTCACCGGCGGCTACCCGGTGATCGGCGCCGTCGCCCCCTACCACCTCGACCGCGCGGGGCAGATCCCCATTGGCGCCAGCGTGCGCTTCAACCCCATCCACCCTTTCGGTACCCCATGAAAAAAGTCCTGATTGCCAACCGCGGCGAGATTGCCGTGCGCATCGTGCGCGCCTGCGCCGACTACGGCGTGAAGTCGGTCGCCGTGTATGCCGATGCCGACCTCGACGCCTTGCACGCCCGCATGGCCGACGAGGCCTATGGCCTGGACGGCCAGCGACCGGCCGACACCTACCTGAACATCGACAAGCTGCTGACCGTGGCCGCGCGCAGCGGCGCGGACGCGGTGCATCCGGGCTACGGCTTCCTGTCGGAAAACGCGGGCTTTGCGCGCGCCGTCATCGCCGCCGGCCTGCGCTGGATCGGCCCGCCGCCCGAGGCCATCGACGCGCTGGGCGACAAGGTGCAGGCGCGCAAGATCGCGCTGGAAGTCGGCGCACCGCTGGTCGCGGGCACGCCTGGACCGGTGGACAACGCGCAGCAAGTCGTCGCCTTCGCCGAAAAGCACGGCCTGCCGATTGCCATCAAGGCCGCTTTCGGTGGCGGCGGGCGCGGCCTCAAGGTGGCCTGGCGCATGGACGAAGTGGCCGACCTCTACGAATCGGCGGTGCGCGAGGCCGTTACCGCTTTCGGCCGCGGCGAGTGCTTCGTCGAGCAGTTTCTCGACCGGCCGCGTCACATCGAGGCGCAGGTGATCGCCGACACGCACGGCCATGTGGTCGTGCTCGGCACGCGCGACTGCTCGCTGCAGCGGCGCAACCAGAAACTGGTCGAAGAGGCGCCCGCGCCCTTCCTGACCGACGAGCAGCGCGCACGCATCCACGGCTCGGCGCGCGACATCTGCGCGCGTGCCGGCTATGTCGGCGCCGGTACGGTGGAGTTCCTGCTGAGCCCTTCCGGGACCATCTCCTTCCTCGAAGTCAACACGCGCCTGCAGGTCGAACACCCGGTGACCGAGGAAACCTCCGGCGTCGACCTGGTGGTGGAACAACTGCGCGTGGCCGACGGCCTGCCGCTGTCGATCACCGACACGCCCGTGCCGCGCGGCCACGCCTTCGAGTTCCGCATCAACGCCGAGGACGTGGGCCGCGGATTCCTGCCCACGCCCGGACCGGTGCGCGTGTTCGAGGCGCCTTCCGGCCCCGGCGTGCGCGTGGACACCGGCGTGCTGTCGGGCTCCACGGTGCCCGGCACCTTCGACTCGCTGATGGCCAAGCTCATCGTCACCGGCGCCACGCGCGCCCAGGCCATCGCGCGTGCGCGGCGCGCGCTCAAGGAATTCCGCATCGAGGGCGTGGCCTCGGTGCTGCCTTTTCATCGCGCAGTGATGGCGCACGAAGACTTCACGTCGGCCGACCCCTTCAAGGTGCACACGCGCTGGATCGAGACCGACTTCGCCAACACCCTGGCCGCCGCCGTGCGCAGCGAGCCGCCCGTGTCGGATGCGGCCCTGGTGCGCACCGCCGTCGAGATCGACGGGCGCCGCATGGCGCTGGGGCTGCCGGCTGAACTGCTGCGCGGCCTGGCCGTCGCGGGCGGCGCGTCATCGTCGGCCGCGGATGCGTCGGCAACGGTGGCCGCAGACCCCGCATCGGTCGCCGCGCCAATCGCCGGCACTTTGCAGTCGTGGAAAGTGGCCGACGGCGACACCGTCGCCCAAGGCGACCTCATCGCCACGATGGAAGCCATGAAGATGGAGATGCAGGTGACCGCCCATCGCGCAGGGCGCATTTCGCTCAAGGCGGAGCAAGGTGCGTACGTGTCGGCCGGGTCGCCGGTCGCCGAGATCCAGTGAGATGAAATTGCCCGACGCTCGCGGCGTTCGGCGTTCGGTTCCTGGCAGGGGCGTGATCCTGTTGCGCAGCGGTTGATCCACCCGCACGACGCGGCGTGTCCCGGGCTGAGGGCATCGGGTGCTCCGCGCAGCGAAATCAAGGAGGAGCCGAAGGCGGGGGACATTCGCGGAGGGGAGTACCCGATGGCCTCGGCCCGCGCCCCTGCTTCATGGTGCCCCTGCTCCCTGCTACGGCGGTTCGGCAAAAAGCATGTCGCCCGCCACACCGCGCGAAGGCACGCCAGAAAGCTCTTCAGCCAACAGGCCCTGCAGCGTGCTGGCGCCAAGATCGGGGTGTTCGCGATGCGCGCGCGTGATCGACTCCTGCGCCAACTGCCGCAACTGCGCCACCGAAAGCCGGATGCGTTCGCAAAAAGCCGCGTCATCCATTCGGTCGTTCAGGCTGCGATTGAGCTCCGCGAACCATGGCAAGGACGCATGGTCCAGCATCGCCGCACGGTTGCGCCGCACGCTCACGGCGGACCACGCGCGCAGGAAGTCCTGCATCGCAACGTTCAACTGCTGCGCGTGCTGCAACTCCTCGCGCAGGCTGCCGAGCAGCGCCACATCGGTCAGCCGTTCCTGGAAAAAGATCTGCGCGAGCACGCCCCAGTAGTAGGTGTAGTCCCAGATCACCTTCACCGGCAGCACCTGCGGGTCGCCAAAGATCGGGTACTGGTCGCGGTACAGCGCGAGCGTGCTCTCGTAGAACGAGTGGTAGAGCTGGTCGTACACCTGCGCCCGGCCCTGGAAGCGCTCGCCGGCCAAGTCGCGCGCAATGAGGTCGGTGATGAAGGTGTTGCCAATCGCAATGAAGTCGCTGCCCGGCGAATAGAAAGGGTCCAGGAACAGGCCCGCTTCGCCAGTCAACGCCCACCGCGCATTCGAAGAGGAGAACACCTGCTTGCAGCCGTAGGAAAACTTGCGAAAGAAGGCAAAGTCCTGCAGCAGGTGACGCCGGCTGTCCAGTTCGTCGTACAGGCGCGGCTGAAAGCGCTGCAGCCAGTCCATCGCCTTGTCGAAGGTGTTCATGGACGCGAGCGAATGCGTCGCCGGGTCGGCCACGATGCCCACCGAATGCGAACCGGAGGCCAGTGGAATCAGCCACACCCAGTAGCCCTCGCCCACCAGATGGTTCGTGGAAAGCCAGCGCGCCTGCGGATTGCAGCGGGCTTGCCACGCGGGGTCCGTGGACCAGTCGTCCATGCGGATCGGTTCGCTGATGCGAAACCAAACGGCATTGACCTCGTGCGTATTCGCCTCGGCCAGGCCCAGCTTGCGCTTGAAGAGGCCGGCGCGGCCGCTGGCGTCGATGAGCCATCGCGCCGTCGCCGCGTGCTCTTCGCCCGCTGCGCGCCACGTGACGCGATGCGGCCGCGCCGCGCCGTCCGCCAGTTCGATGCGCTGCACCGTGGCGCCATCGACAAAGCGCACGCCCTGCCGGGCGGCTTCCTCTCCAAGGAAGTTCTCGAAGATGCCGCGGTCGATCTGGTAGCTCGGCACCGACAGGAAGCGGCTCGCGCCGATCTCCAGCACCTGCTCAATGTCGCGCCGCCCTTCGCTGAAGAAAAACCGGAAGCCGAACTTGCGCAGCTGGGCGTTGCGCATGTGTTCGCCCAGCCCCAGCACGGTGTCGAAATAGTGCGCGCCGATCTCCACCGACGATTCGCCCACCTTGTGCGCCGCGAGCGGCACCGGGTGCGACTTGCGTTCCAGCACCAGCACGTCCAGTTCCGGAAAGCGCTGGCGCAGTTGCAGCGCCAGCGTCAGCCCTGCCAGCCCCCCACCCATGATCACGACGTTTCGCGGCGAGGTGGTGGTGGCGTTCAATGGCGTCAACCGGTGGGGAGTAGTCGGATCTGCAGGGCCAGCCGGCCCGATCGTTGCAGTGGCAGCTGCAAGGTTTGGGAGTCTTCACGCGCCAATGCCTCGAAGACGGGCAGCGCATCAGCCATCGCGTTGCCGGCCAGCGCGCGCGCTGCGGCGGAATGCAGGGCGGGCGTTGGCGCGGCGTCACTCACCAGCGACCACTCCAGTGCAGCCACCGTGTTCGCGGTGCGCTCCGGCGCAATCACCATCGCAGCAGCCAGCATGCCTTCGCTTCGGGTGATGCTGGCCAGCGCGCCCACCGCCGCCACATCGAACGCGGCCAACAGCACGGCGCTCGCGTCGGCCGCGCATTGCGTGGCAGCCTCCAGCAGCGCGACCGCAAAGCTCTGCTCGAAGGCGCACACCGAATTGCTGGCCGCCATGCAGCCGGTACCGATGGTCCAGTAGCCGACGGCCGCGTTGTGCACCGAGTTGTGGAACTTGGTGGGCGAGAGTTGCGTGGGGTGCGTGACCAGCGTGCTGCTCATGTAGTCGTTGATGGCCAGGTCGCCGTGCGACGACGCGAACACGCAAGGCAGGTCGACCGCCTGGCGACCCGACGCGGTGACCGCAGCCAGGGCCACTTCGAGCGCAATGGCGACGGAGTCCGGCGCGCGTCGGCGCTCGGCCGGTGCCAGCACCTGTGGCGCCGGTCGCTTGGCAGGCGGATCGACCGGCGCGCCCTCGCCGCGGAAAGCCGCACGTGCGACGTCCCAGCCGGGCAGGGTGGGCGCCCACAGGGCAGGGCCTTCGATGTAGAGGGTCGGCGTCGTCATGCGGCGACTCCCTTGCCGAAGATCAGCGCGCAGTTGTTGCCGCCGAATCCGAAGGAATTGCTCAGCGCAAGCCGCACGTCGCCGCGCGCCGCATCCAGGCGGATCTGCGGGCCGCAGGCGGCATCCAGCGTGTTGCTGTTCACCGTGCCCGGCATGAGGCCAGTTTCCAGCGCGAGCAGGCTGACGACCGCCTCGACGATGCCTGCCGCACCCAGCGTGTGTCCGGTGAAGCCCTTGGTGGAACTGGCGTGCGTGCGCGCCGGAAACCGTCGCGTCACCAGGGCGCCTTCCACTTCGTCGTTCTTGCTGCTGGCCGTGCCGTGCAGGTTGATGTAGTCGATGGCGTCGGCGGCGATGCCGGCGCGCTCCAGCGCGTCATCCAGCGCGTGCTCGGCGCCCAAGCCGTCCGGATGCGGCGTGGACATGTGGTGCGCGTCGCTCGCCTCGCCGTAGCCGAGCAGCAGCAGTGCGTCATCGGCCGGCGCGCCTTCCGCGCGTTCGAGCAGGGCGAAACCCGCGGCTTCGCCCAGGCTGATGCCGTTGCGATCGGCGTCGAAGGGCCGGCACGGTTGCGGCGACACCAGTTCCAGCGAGTTGAAGCCGAACAGCACGCTGCCGCAGAGCGTGTCCACGCCGCCGACCACGGCCGCATCCACGAGGCCGAGCCGGATCAGGCGCTCGGCCGAGGCAAAGGCCTTGGCGCTGGAAGAGCAGGCGGTGGAAATGGTCTCGCAAGGCCCTTCGAGCCCCAGCGCTTCCTGCACGAACATCGCGAGCGAATGGGGCGTGTGGACCAGTGGGCGACGCTGTTCGGGCGGAAAGCCGCCTTCGCTGTCCAGTTGCGCATAGGCCGCCTCGGTTTCGCCGATGCTCGATGTCGAGGTGCCCAGGATCAGGGCCACGCGCGAAGCGCCGTAACGCTGGCGCGCGGCGGCCACGGCGTCGAGGAACCCATCCGCCTGCAGGCCCAGCCAAGCCAGCCGGTTGTTGCGGCAGTCCCACTTCTGGAGGTCTGGCGGCAGTGAAAGGCTTTCGATGCCGTCGACGCGCCCGATCCACGTGGTCAAGGGAGTGGGGCCGAAGTCGTTGGCGCGCAGGCCGCTACGGCCGTTTTCAAGGGCGGAATGAAGAGCAAGCTTGCCGGCGCCGACCGCCGTGGTGGCGGTATGGGCGCTGACAAGAAGGGGCGGGATCCTGGAGGGCACGACGATGAGCGGAGAAATGGGAAGGCAGGCCAGTGCGGCGACGGTCTCAAAGACTACCAGTTCGCGCGCGTACCGAGCGTGGGTGTTTTCCGACAGGCGAGCATCGGGTTGTGCCGGGGGGAAACCGGGTGTTCACGAATCCGCTTGCCCTGTAACGTACAGAACCATCGCAGGGCATCCGCCCGCACCAGAAAGAAGAAATCCATGGCCAGAATCGTTTCCGTCGAAGTGCTCAAGGTCGACCTCAAGCCCAAGGTCGTCCGCACCGACGCCGTCCAGAGCTTCGAATGCCAGGAGACGCCCATGGTGCGCATCCGCGACGAAGACGGCGTGGTCGGCACCGGCTACAGCTACACCATCGGGACCGGCGGGACGTCGGTCATCCACCTGATCGACGACCACCTGGCGCCGATGCTCATCGGCCGCGAGGCAGCAGAGGTCGAGAAGATCTGGCGCGACATGTTCTATCGCGTGCACGCCACCACCGTCGGCGCGATCACCTCGATTGCCATGGCGGCCATCGACACGGCGCTGTGGGACCTGCGCGCGCGCAAGGCCAACCTGCCATTGCACATCGTCGCGGGCGGCGCCAAGAGCAGCATTCCGCTCTACTACACCGAAGGCGGCTGGCTGCACATCGAGCAGGCGCAACTGGTGGAGGAAGCCTTGAAGGCCAAGGAAGCCGGCTTCGGCGGCACCAAGCTCAAGGTGGGCAAGCCGCATGTGGGCGAAGACGTGCGCCGCATCGCCGCCGTGCGCGAGGCCGTGGGCAACGACTGGGATGTGATGACCGACGCGAACCAGGGCCTGACGCTGGACGAGGCCATCCGCCGCGCCCGCTGCTTCGAGCCCTTCGACATCGCCTGGTTCGAGGAACCCATCCACGCCGACGACGTGCTGGCGCACCAGCGCCTGTGCGCATCGACGACGGTGCCGATCGCGGTTGGCGAGTCGATGTACAGCCTCTCGCAGTTCAAGGACTACCTGCAAAGCGGCGCCTGCTCCATCGTGCAGGTCGACGTGGGACGCATCGGCGGCATCACGCCGTGGCTCAAGGTGGCGCACATGGCCGAGGCCTTCAACGTGCCGGTGTGCCCGCACTTCCTGATGGAGATCCACGTGGCGCTGTGCTGCGCGGTGCCCAACAGTCGCTGGCTGGAGTTCATTCCGCAACTGGATCTTGTGACGCACACCGGCATGCGTGTGGAGAAGGGGCAGGCGTTTGCGTCGGGCGAGCCGGGCTTGGGTATTGAATGGGATTGGGACAAGCTGAAGCACCACGCGGTGCATCGCAAACTCCACAACTAACTAACCCTTGGTGCCCGCCTTCATCGACCGGCTCGCCAACGCCACCAGCACCAGCACCGGCAGTCCCAGCAGGGCGGTGCTGGTGAAAAAGCTGCTGTAGCCGTAGAGGTCCACGAACACGCCCGAGTAGCCGGCGATGAACTTGGGCAGCAGCAGCATCATCGAGCTGAACAGCGCGTACTGCGTGGCCGAGTAGTTGACGTTGGTCAGGCTCGACAGATAGCCGATGAAGGCCGCCGAGGCGATGCCGCCTGCGAGGTTGTCGGCCGACACCACCGCGACCAGCGCGTGCAGGTTGTGGCCGAATCCCGCCAGCCAGGCAAAGAGCAGGTTGCTCGCCGCGCTGAGCACAGCGCCCAGCATCAGGATGCGCATCACGCCAAAGCGCACCGAGAGCACGCCCCCAATGAAGGCGCCCACCAGCGTCATGACCACACCGAAGATCTTGCTCACCGTGGCCACTTCGTCCTTGGTGTAGCCCATGTCCACGTAGAACGGGTTGGCCATGATGCCCATCACCACGTCGCTGATGCGGTAGATGGCGATGAGCGAAAGGATGAGCGCCGCCTGCCAGCGGTAGCGGCGGATGAAGTCCGCAAAGGGCTCGATGAGCACGTCGCGCAGCCATTCGGCCACGTTGCGCGGCGTGGGCAACTGGCGCCGGATGGGCTCGGGCGAAAGCAGCACGGTGAGCACGCCCACCGCCATCGACGCGGCCATGGCGAGGTAGGCGGCCTTCCACGCGCCGTTCTGGTAGCCCGTGGCGCCGGCCACTTCGGCCCAGGCCGCAATCCACAGCACGCCGGCGCCGGCCCAGATCATCGCGATGCGGTAGCCGGTCTGGTAGGCCGCGGCCAGTGCGGGCTGCTTCACCGTTTCGGCCGATTCGATGCGAAACGCGTCGAGCGCGATGTCCTGCGTGGCCGAACCAAAGGCGACGAACAGCGCGCAGAAAATGAGCGGTTGCAGCCCCGCACGCGGGTCGTTGAAGGCCATGCCCACCAACCCCGCAATAACCATCGCCTGCGCAAAGAGCAGCCAGGCGCGCCGGCGGCCGAGTACGGTCGTGAGCGGCGGCAGCGGCAGCCGGTCGACCAGCGGCGCCCAGACCCACTTGAACCCATAAGCCAGCCCCACCCAGCTCAGGTAGCCGATGGTGGTGCGATCGATGCCCGCTTCGCGCAGGCGAAAGCTCAGCGTGCCCAGCACCAGCAGCAGCGGCAGTCCCGCGGAAAAGCCCAGGGCCAGCATCCGCAGCGTGGCGGGTTCCAGGTACACGGCGAGCGCGTCGTGCCAGGGGCGGGTTTTGGCGGGGGTGATGGGCTCGTCGAGCGAAGGTTGCGACATGCAGGCGTCAGGTTGGCTTGTCTTTATTATTCCCGCATGTGCAATTCGTGCGATTCACCCTCCCTTGCAATGCGTGCCCGGCGCGCATTCCTTCTGGCCGCCGCGGGCGGCGTGGCGGCGCCCGCGCTGGCGCAGGTCGACGTGGGCGAGTCGTCGATGGCGCGCAGCATCGTTCCCGCTGAAAGCGTCGAAAAGGCCGGCGAGCAGCAATACGCGCAGTTGATGGCGCAGGCCAAGTCTAAAGGCGCGCTGGCCGGCGACGGCAACGCGCAGCTCAAGCGTTTGCGCGCCATCGCGGCGCGCCTCATTCCCTTCGCGGCCCAATGGAATCCGCGCGCTTCGCAGTGGAAATGGGAAGTGAACCTGATCGGCAGCAAGCAGGTCAACGCCTTCTGCGTCCCGGGCGGCAAGATTGCTTTCTACAGCGGCATCCTCGACCAGTTGCAGCTCACCGACGACGAGGTGGCGATGGTCATGGGCCACGAAATGGCGCACGCGTTGCGCGAGCATGCCCGGGAGCAACTGGCCAAGCGGGCCGGCACCGGCATGGCGCTGTCGCTGGGAGCGCAATTGCTGGGGCTGGGACAGGTCGGCGACTTGGCGGCGCGTGGCGCCACGCAGTTGTTGTCACTCCAGTTCAGCCGCAGCGACGAAACCGATGCGGATCTGGTGGGGCTGGAGATGGGGGCACGGGCGGGTTTCGATCCGAGGGCCTCGGTCGCGTTGTGGCAGAAGATGGCCAAGGTTTCGAAGGACTCTGGCGGCTTGAGCTTCTTGTCGACGCACCCGAGCGGCAGTGACCGCATCAAGATCCTGCAGGCCAACGTGCCGAAGGTCGAAGGGCTGTACCGGGCGGCGGCGAAGAAGTGACGCGATGAAAACCGCCGTCCTCGTGATCGACGTCCAGCAGGGCCTTTGCGAAGGCGAGGGTGCGGCCTTCGATTGCGAAGGCACGATGGCCCGCATCAATCGCGTCACCCGTAAGGCCCGGCAGGCCGGCGCGCCGGTGATCTTCGTCCAGCACGAATCCACGACCGGCTATCTCGTCCATGGGTCGCCCGACTGGCAGCTTGCCAAAGGACTGGAAGTCGAACCCGCGGACCTCAAGGTGCGCGAGACAACGCCGGACGCGTTCCTTCGAACCGATCTGGAAGCGATCCTGAAAAGCCGCGACATCGCGCAGGTCGTGGTGTGCGGCATGCACTCGGAGTTTTGCGTCGACACGACCGCGCGCCGTGCGCTGTCGCTCGGCTACCCGGTGCTGCTCGTGGCGGACGCGCATACCTCGGCGGGCAACGCCGCCATCACGGCGCAGCAGGTCATTGCGCACCACAACGCCACGCTCACCAACATCAGCAGCTTCGGGCCACGCGCAGTGGCCGTGTCGAGCAACGACCTGAAGTTCACCGCCGAACCGGCCTGACGCGCGACATCGAAGGTGCAGAAGATGGCTTGGCCATCTGGCACATTGTTTGCATCGCATCTTGTACACAAGACAGGATGCTTGACGATGGTGCATGTGGTGGTGGATTCGAAAGCGGGCCCGTTGGCCGCATCGGCGTGGATCGAGCGCTTCGATTTGCCCCTGCGCGAGGCGGGCGCTTCGCCTGACGGCGCGCTTTCGGGGCTGAGCTTTGCCGCCAAGGACAACATCGACGTCGCCGGCGTGCCCACCACCGCGGCCTGCCCGGCCTTTGCCCATACGCCCGAGGCACACGCCCATGTGGTGCAGCGCCTGCTCGCCGCCGGTGCAGCGCTCGCCGGCAAGACCAATCTGG
The DNA here is from genome assembly GCF_030317105.1 of Variovorax brevis. Classification (GTDB taxonomy): domain Bacteria; phylum Pseudomonadota; class Gammaproteobacteria; order Burkholderiales; family Burkholderiaceae_C; genus Variovorax; species Variovorax brevis. Next base: position 53,772 of record NZ_JASZYG010000002.1, on the reverse strand, counting down.
ACCAGTTCGCCTGCGGCCTGAACGGCACCCGTTCGCCCTACGGTGCCGTGCCCAACGCTTTCGATGCGCGCTACGTCTCGGGCGGCTCCAGTTCGGGCTCGGCTTACGTGGTGGCGACCGGACAAGTGGACTTTGCGTTGGGCACCGACACGGCCGGCTCCGGGCGCGTGCCGGCCGGCCTCAACAACATCGTCGGCATCAAGCCCTCAAAGGGATTGCTCAGTGCGCGCGGCGTGGTGCCGGCGGCGCAGAGCGTCGACTGCGTGTCGATCTTTGCGCGTACGGTGGACATGGCGACGCGCGTGCTGCTGGCGGCCATCGAGTTCGACGCGAAGGATCCGTATGCGCGTGCGCTCACGCTCACGCGTACGCCTTTTCCTGCGCAATTCCGTTTTGGCGTTCCCGCGCAGCTCGCCTTCTTTGGCGACGACGCGGCGAAGACGGCATTCGACGACGCCATCGCGCGACTCGAATCGCTTGGTGGCCGGCGCGTCGACATCGACTACGCGCCGCTGGCGCAGGCGGCCGACCTGCTCTACGACAGCGCGCTGGTCTCCGAGCGCTACGCCGCCGTTCGCGGATTCTTCGACGACTACGAAGCCGAAGTCATGGAGCCGGTGCGCGGCATCCTCGCGCGCGGACGCCGCTACAGCGCCGCCGACTATGCGGACGCACTCACGCAACTGCGCGCCCTCGCACAGCGCGCCGCGCCGATGTGGCGCGACATCGACGTGCTGCTGCTGCCCACGGCCCCCACGCACTACACGATCGAAGAGATGCTGGCCGATCCGGTCGTGCTCAACCGCAACCTCGGCGCGTACACGAACTTCGTCAACCTGCTGGACTACGCCGCGATCGCGGTGCCCGCCAGCATGCGCCCGGACGGTTTGCCCTTTGGCATCACGCTGGTCGGGCCGTGCGCAAGCGACCTGCAACTGGCGGATCTGGGCCAGCGCTTTCATCACTCGACGGGCCTGACGCTTGGCGCCACCGGCGAGCGGATGCCGGCGCCCGTCGCCATTCCCGGCGTTGCCAAACCCGCAACCGTGAAAGTGGCTGTGGTCGGCGCCCATCTCTCGGGCATGCCGCTCAACTGGCAGCTCACCGAGCGCGGTGCCACCTTGCTGGAGAAGACGCACACGACGCCGCAATACCGCCTCTACGCCCTGCCCGGCACCGTGCCGCCCAAGCCCGGCCTGGTGCGTGCGCCGCAAGGCCATGGCGCATCCATTGCCGTCGAGGTGTGGGAGATGCCGGTGGCGCACTACGGCAGCTTCGTCGCGTTGATTCCCGCGCCGCTGGGCATCGGCACGCTGGTGCTGGCCGACGGCAGCAGCGTGCAGGGCTTTGCCTGCGAATCGCTGGCCACGGAAGGGGCCAGCGACATCACGCACCTGGGCGGCTGGCGCAAGTACATCGAATCGCGCCAGTCCAACGCAGCATGAATCGCCCCGAATTCCTTTGTTCTTTGCCTGGCAGGACCCGCCCATGAAATCACGCGCTCCCACTTCAACGACTTCGCATCAACGCAGGCAACTGTTGCAAGCGGGCGCGGCGGGCATGGCCGCACTCGCGGCGCCGGCGTTCGTGCGCGCGCAGTCCAGTTCGAAGGTGCGCATCGGCTACTGGCCCATTGCCGCCGGCCTGCCGTTCTACGCCGCGGTGGAGCAGGGCTTCTTCAAGGCCGCTGGCGTCGATGTGGAAGTGCAGCGCTACGCAGCCGCGCAGCAGATCATGGAAGCCATGCTCGCCGACCGCTGCGACGGCAGCGCCAACGGCACCGGCTCGGCCAACATCGCCATCGGCGAGATTGCCGCACCGGGCTCCTTCAAGATCTTCTGCTCCAACCCGAGCAACCAGAAGAACGTGCTCGACGAAATGCTGGTGCCCATCGGCAGCACGGCCAAGGTCATGGCCGACCTGAAGGGCAAGCGCGTGGCTTCCGGTCCCGGCATCCAGAACGTGACGCTGGCCAAGACGGTGCTCGAACGCGGCGGCGCGACCGGCGCCACGGTGGTCGAACTTCCCATCGGCCAGCACGTCGCGTCATTGGCGGCCGGGCAGGTCGATGGCTGCTACACGCTGGAGCCCACCGGCACCATCGGCCGGCTGAGCAACAGCACGCGCGTGCTCGAAACCGGCGTCATCGCCAAGTACATTTTGGGCGATCCGATGGCGCCGTGGTTCGGCGGCTCGGCCTCGCTGACCTCGGCCTTCATCAAGAAGAACCCGGAGGTGGCGAAGAAGTTCATTACGGCCTACGGCCAGGGCGTGACCTACGTGCGCACCAAGGGCACGGAAGCGCGCCAGTACCTCAAGGGCTACACGGCCATCGAGGGCGCGCTCACCAATGAGGTGCCGATGGCGGCATACACCATGTACAACGAGTTCACGCCCGGGGACATCGCGCACTTCCAGAAGTTCTTCGACCTGTTCTCGGAGAAGGGCATCTTCTCGTCGCGCCTCATGGTCGACTCCATGCTCTACAAGGCCTGAGGCCATGGCCGACCCCGCTCCTTCCGCCACGGCGCCTTGGGCGCCTCCCGCCGGCGCTGGCGCTCCTTCGGCGCCGCCGCGGCCCTCGCGCTGGCTCAAGGCCTTGCCTTTCATCGGCCCCGTCGTGCTCTTCGTCGTGTGGGACGTGGCGGTGCGCTTCGGCTTCATCAAGGCCATCTTGCTGCCGCTGCCAGCCGACACCGTCGCGACGCTCCTCACCGGGCTGGCCGGAGGTTCGCTGCTGGGGGACTTTGCGGTCACGGTGTGGCGCACCATCCAGGCCTTCCTGATCGCGGCCGTGGTGGGTGTGCCACTGGGTGTGTTGTTGGGCAGCACCGAAAAGGCCTATCGCAGCGTCGAGTTCCTGATCGACTTCTTTCGCTCCACGCCATCGTCAGCGCTCATTCCGCTGTTCCTGATGATCTTCGGCGTTTCCGACGTCAACAAGATCGCCATCGCCGCCTTCGGCGCGATGCTGATCGTGGTCTTCAACAGCGCCTACGGCGTGATGAACGCGCGCAAGCAGCGGGTGATGGCCGCCAAGGTCATGGGCGCATCGCGCTGGCAGATCTTTCGTGACGTGCTGGTGTGGGAAAGCCTTCAGCCCAGCTTCGTCGGCCTGCGCTCCGCCGTGTCGATGGCGCTGGTGATCGTGATCGTGGCCGAGATGTTCATCGGCTCGGACACGGGCCTGGGCCACCGCATCATCAACTCGCAGCAGGTGATGAACGTGAAGGACATGTATGCCTCCATCCTCGCGGCCGGCGCCCTGGGCTACGCGTTGAACGTTCTCTTCTTGCTGGCCGAGCGCCGCATCGTGCACTGGAGTGGAAGATGAACAAGCCCCACCCCGCGCAAACGCAATGCAGACCACTGACGGAGGAACATCATGCGCGCCACCACTGACGTCGTGATCGGTGGCCCGGTGTACGCCGATGTGCCCCGGCCCGCCTTCACGCCCGGCCCGTCCGGCACGCACATCACCATCCGCGGCCTGACCAAGTACTTTGCCGGCTGGCCGCTGTACGAGAACTTCGACCTCGACATTCCCAAGGGCCGCATCGTGTCGGTGTTCGGCCCCAACGGTTGCGGCAAGTCGACGCTGATCAACATGATTGCGGGGCTGATTCCCATCGACTCGGGCGAGATCCTGTTCGACGGCAAGTCGCTCAAGGACACCAAGATCGGCTACGTGTTCCAGAACTACCGCGAGGCGATGTTCCCGTGGATGCGCACCATCGACAACATCGCCTATCCGCTCAAGCTGGAAGGGCGAAGCAAGGCGCAGGTGGACCGGCGCATGGAAGAGCTGGTCGCTTCCTTCGACGTGAAGTTCGACCTCAAGCGCTATCCGTACGAACTCTCCGGCGGGCAGCAGCAGACGGCATCGATCATGCGCGCGCTGGCACCGGAGCCCGAGGTGCTTTTTCTCGACGAACCCTTCTCCGCGCTCGACTTCGAGATGACGCTTTTCATCCGCGAGAAGCTGCAGGAAGTGTTCATGCAGACGGGCACCACGATGCTGCTGGTCTCGCACGATCTGGAAGAGGCGGTGTACCTCGCCGACCAGGTGCTGTTGCTCACCAAGCGGCCCACGCGCGTGGCCGAGATCCTGCCGTACGGCGATGCGCGACCACGCACCGTCGACACGCTCAGCGAGCAGAGCTTCGTGCAGACCAAGAAGCGCAGCCTCGAGATTTTCCAGCGCGAAGTGCGCCGATAGATCCACTCCACACGCTTGATCATGTCGCCTGAACAGCTTGAAGCCTTTGTCGATGCCAGCGCCAACGCGCTGGACCTGCGCCTGCGGCCCGAACATCGTGCCGGCGTGCTGCGCTACTTTGCGCTCGCCGCCGACATGGCCGCGCTGGTGGACGCCGTGCCGCTGGATGCGCATGTCGAGCCTGCGATGACTTTCACGCCGGTCTCGCCGCGGAGAGTGCAGGCATGACGTGCCGCGAAGCCCCCAACGCGAATGCCGCGGCACGCAACGCGGAGCTTGCGGGATGAGCGGCGTCACAGACCTGCTGCGCAAGGACGGCAGCGCGATGGCCGAAGCAGTGCGCAACGGCACCGTCAGCGTGACCGCGCTCGCGCTGGCCAGCTTCGCATGCATCGACGCAACGGACGACCGCGTCAACGCCTTCACGGACATCACGCGCGAGCGGGCCCTCAAGCGTGCCGCCGCGCTCGATGCGCAACTGGCCTCCGCGCAACGAGAGCAGCTTCGCAAGCTGCCGCTCCTCGGCGTTCCTTTCGCCGTCAAGAACCTCTTCGACATCGACGGCCTCACGACGCTCGCCGGCTCGAAGATCGAGCGCGACACGCCGCCCGCCACGTCCGATGCGGCACTGGTCACGCGGCTCGAAGCCGCGGGCGCCGTGCTGGTGGGCGCGCTCAACATGGACGAGTACGCCTACGGCTTCACAACCGAGAACAGCCACGAAGGCCCCGCGCGGAATCCGCACGACCTCTCCCGGATTGCGGGCGGATCGTCGGGTGGCTCGGGCGCAGCGATCGCGGCAGGGCAAGTGCCCCTCACGCTGGGCTCCGACACCAACGGATCGATTCGCGTGCCCTCATCGCTGTGCGGCGTGTTCGGGCTGAAGCCTACTTTCGGCCGCTTGCCGCGCAGCGGCAGCTACCCCTTCGTGTCGAGCCTCGACCATCTCGGCCCCTTCGCGCGTTCGGCGCGCGACCTGGCGCTGGCGTATGACGCGATGCAGGGGCCGGAGACCGGCAAGCACCGCGACCCCGGCTGCGCCCAGCGCGAAGTGCAATCGGTCACGCCCCTGCTGGGCAGGGGCACGCAGGGCCTGCGCATCGGCGTGCTCGGCGGCTACTTCCGCGAACGCGCGCAAGCCCAGGCGCTCGCGGCGGTCGACCGCGTGGCCGATGCACTGGGCGCCACCGAATCGGTCGAACTGCCAATGGTGCAGGCGGGCAGGGCGGCTGCGTTCCTCATCACGAATTCCGAAGGCGCCGCGCTGCATTTGCACGACCTGCGCACGCGGCCGCAGGACTTCGAGCCGCTTTCGCGCGACCGCTTCCTGGCCGGCACGCTGTTGCCTGCCGCGTGGATCGCGCGTGCGCAGCGCGTTCGGCGCCTGTACGCCGAAGCCGTGGCGCGCGTGTTCGAGCACTTCGACATCCTGCTCGCGGCGGCCACGCCATGCCCCGCGACGCCCATTGGCGCCGAGTGGTTCGAGATCAACGGCCAGCGCCTGCCGGTGCGCCCCAACATGGGCGTGCTCACGCAACCCATCTCGTGCATCGGCTTGCCGGTGGTGGCCGTGCCCGTGTGGGGCAGCGCCCAGGCGCCTTCGGCCCTGCCCATCGGCGTGCAGGTGATCGCCGCGCCGTGGCGCGAAGACCTCGCGCTGCGGGTGGCTGCCGCGCTCGAAGCGGCCGGCGTGGTGCATTCGCCGGTGGCCGAACTGCCCGGGGCGACGGTCACGATCTGAGGGGCCATTCGCATGATCGAAGACAGCGACATCAACATTCCCGAAGTGCTCGCCGAAGTCACGGCCGCTTTCGCGCGCTATGAAGACGCGCTGGTCAACAACAAGGTCGAGGTGCTGGACGAACTGTTCTGGAACAGCCCGCACACGCTGCGCTACGGGGCCGGCGAAAACCTCTACGGATTCGACGCGATCAAGGCGTTCCGCGCGGGCCGCCCGGCAACCGGGCTGGCGCGCGAAATCCTGCGCACCATCATCACCACTTACGGCCGCGATTTCGCGACCACCAACATCGAATTTCGCCGCACCGGCGGCACGCGCGATGGCCGCCAGAGCCAGACCTGGGCACGCACTGCGCAAGGTTGGCGCGTGGTCTCCGCGCACGTCAGCCTGCTGGGCTGAATTTCGCACCGGCTTGATGCGCCGCAGGCCGCAAATGGCCCCGAATCGTCGGCACGCTTTATGCGTACCGTCTTGTATCCAAGATGGATCGCCGTCCTGAACGCAGCTCCCTTCGCGACATCCGACCGCCCTGACTTTCAACCCACTATCTGGAGAGAGAACCATGCACAGCCACTTCAATCGTCGTGATTCACTCAAGACCCTGGCGGCCCTCGGCGCGGCCGGAACCCTGGGCGGCTGGAGCGCATTGGCGCGTGCGCAGGCGCCCCTCACCGTGGGCGTGATCTACGTGGGTCCGCGTGACGACTACGGCTACAACCAGGCGCAAGCCATGGCCGCGGCCGAACTCAAGAAGATGCCTGGCGTGAAGGTGGTCGAGGAAGAAAACGTGCCCGAAACCGCCGCCGTGCAAAAGACCATGACCGGCATGATTTCGCAGGACGGCGCGAAGCTGCTGATCCCGACCTCCTACGGTTATTTCGACCCGCACATCCTCGCGCTCGCCCCCAAGAACCCCGACGTGCGCTTCGCCCATTGCGGCGGCCTGTGGACCGAAGGCAAGCACCCCAAGAACGTGGGCAGCTTCTTCGGCTACATCGACGAATGCCAGTACCTGAACGGCGTCATCGCCGGGCACATGACCAAGAGCAACAAGATCGGCTTCATCGCGGCCAAGCCGATCCCGCAGGTGCTGCGCAACATCAACGCCTTCACGATGGGTGCGCGCTCCGTGAAGCCGGGCATCACCTGCGCGGCGATCTTCACCGGCGACTGGTCGATGCCCGTGAAAGAGGCGGAAGCCACCAACAGCCTGGCCGACCAGGGCTGCGACGTGTTCACGATGCACGTGGACAGCCCGAAGGTCATCGTCGAGACAGCCGCCAAGCGCGGCAAGATGGTGTGCGGCTACCACGCGAGCCAGGCCAAGCTGGCACCCAACGCGTACCTCACCGGTGCCGAGTGGAACTGGCTCACCGCGTACACCACGCTGGTTGACGCCGCCAAGACCGGCAAGCCGCACCCCAACTTCCTGCGCGGTGGCCTGAAGGAAGGCTACGTGAAGATGTCCGCCTACGGCCCGATGGTGCCGGACACCGCGAAGAAGCAGGCAGACGACATCAAGGCCAAGATGATCGCGGGCAACTTCGACATCTTCAAGGACGGCGTCAAGGACAACCGGGGCGCCGTGGTCATCCCCGCGGGCAAGGTCTACAAGCAAACCGACCTGGAGCTCGAGAAGATGAACTACCTGGTCGAGGGCGTCGTCGGGCAGCTCTGAGCCCTGCTGGCCATGTCTTCCGCTCCTCCCATCACACCGGGCGGCATGCCGTCCGCCGCTGCCGGCGATGCGCCCCGGGCGCCTGCAGCCGTGCGGACGCCGGCCGTCGCACCGGTGCCGACGCCGACGGTCGCTCGTGCGGCGCCACCTGCTCGCAAATCCCACTACATGCGCGACACGCTTCGTGAATTCGCCTTGCCCGTGACCGCGATTGCGGCGGCATTGCTCCTCTTTGGTCTGTTGGTCTCGTTCACCGGCGTCAATCCGGTGGACGTGTGGGTCATTCTTTTCAAGGGCGCCTTCGGCGACTGGTTCTCCTGGCAGAACACCTTGCAGCGTGCCGCGCCGCTGATGCTCACAGCCTTGTGCGTCGCCATACCGGCGCGTGCGGGCTTGGTCATCATCGGGGGCGAAGGTGCGCTGGTGCTCGGTGGCTTGGCCTGCGCCGCGACGGCGCAACTGTTGCCACTGCCCACGAACGTCATCGGTACCGTCATGACCTGCATCGCAGGCGCCATCGTCGGCGGCCTGTGGATCGCGCTGGCCGGCTGGCTGCGGCAGTACCGCGGCATCAACGAGACGATCAGCAGCCTGCTGCTGGCCTACATCGCCATCGGCATCTTCAAGCATCTGGTGGAAGGGCCGCTGCGCGATCCGTCGAGCCTGAACAAGCCTTCGACTTTCTCTCTCAACGAAGGGCTGCTCATCGGCGGCATCGCGGGGTCCGACGTGCATTGGGGCCTGGTGATCGGCGTGGTCGCGTGCCTGGGGTTGGGCTTGTGGTTGCGCGCGACGGCATCGGGCTTCTCGATCCGCGTGGTGGGCGGCAATCCGCGCACGGCGCAACTGGTGGGCCTGCCTGCGACCAAGCTCATCCTCGTGGCCTGCGGCGTGGGCGGCGCCTGCGCCGGCGTGGCGGGCGCGGTGGAAGTGGCAGCGGTGCACACCAACGCGAACGCTTCGCTGATTGCAGGCTACGGCTACGCGGGCATCCTCGTCGCCTTCATTGCGCGACACAACCCGATGGCGATCATTCCGGTGGCCATCCTGTTCGGCGGATTCGGCGCGGCGGGCAGCATGCTGCAACGCCGCCTTGGCCTGCCCGATGCGTCGGTGCTGGTGCTGCAAGGCATCGCCTTCGTGCTCATCCTCGCCAGCGAAGGCTTGCGCAACGTCGACTGGAAAACCTTCGCGGCGCGTCGCCTGCACATGCCCGGGAAAGCGCCCACATGACCGCTGATCAATGGATTGCCCTCTTCGCGGGCATCGTCGGTGGCGCATTGCGCGTCGGCGCACCTTTTCTCTTCGTGAGCCTGGGCGAATGCCTGACGGAGAAGTCGGGCCGCATCAACCTCGGCCTGGAAGGCGTGCTGGTGTTGTCGGCCATGGCGTCGTTCGGCGGCGCATACCTCACGGGATCGCCGTGGCTGGGCGTGCTGATCGGTGCCTCGGCGGGCGCGGCGCTCGCGTTGCTGCATGGACTGCTGTGCTCGCTGGACCGCGTGAACGACGTGGCGACGGGCATTGCGCTCATGTTGCTGGGCACGGGGCTGGCCTTCTATCTCGGCAAGCCATTGATCCAGCCGCAGGCACCGCAGATCCCGGCCATTCCGCTGGGCGACTGGAGCAGCAACGCAGCCGTGCGCGCGGCCTTGCAGGTCAATGCGCTGGTGCCGATCGGCATCGTGCTCGCGCTGCTGTTGTGGTGGGGATTTGCACGCACGCGAGCCGGCTTGCTGGTTCGATTGGCTGGCGACTCGGCCAGCGCCACGCGCGCCCTTGGCTATTCGGTCTCCGGCATCCGCATCGCGGCGACCACGGCTGGCGGCTTCATCGCCGGGTTGGGCGGTGCTTCGCTCACGCTGTTCTATCCCGGCAGCTGGAACGAAGGCATCTCGAGCGGACAGGGCTTGATCGCCGTCGCGCTGGTCATCTTCGCCCGCTGGAGTCCCTTGCGCTGCGTCGGTGCCGCATTGCTGTTCGGCGGCGCAGGCGCCATCGGACCGGCCTTGCAGTCGGTGGGCGTGGGCTGGGGCTATCACCTGTTCAACACGGTGCCTTATGTGCTGACGCTGGTGATCCTGTACCTGACCTGCAAGCCAGGCAGCGTGGCGGTTGGCAGTCCGGGCGAGCTGTCTTCGGTGCGTTAAGGATGAGCGCTGCGCCGGGCCGCCCCAAGCAAGCTCGCGCCCCCTCGGGGGGCAGCGAGGACACGAAGTGCCGAGCGTGGGGGTACGAGGACGCTGCGCCGGGCCGCCCCAAGCAAGCTCGCGCCCCCTCGGGGGGCAGCGAGGACACGAAGTGCCGAGCGTGGGGGTACGAGGACGCTGCGCCGGGCCGCCCCAAGCAAGCTCGCGCCCCCTCGGGGGGCAGCGAGGACACGAAGTGCCGAGCGTGGGGGCATCGATGAGCGGACTCGGGGGTCTCAACAAATCGGAGCACGGCGTCGTCGTCGGGCTGGTGCAGCTTCAACTGCCCGTGGTGCGAACACCCGATGACCTTGCCGCGCAAACCGCGCGCATCGTCGAACTGGTCGCCAAGGCGCGGCGCAACCAGCAGACGATGGACCTTGTCGTGTTCCCCGAGTATTCGTTGCACGGCCTCTCGATGGACACCTCGCCCGAGCTCATGTGCACGCTCGACGGGCCGGAGGTCGCGGCCTTCCGCAAGGCCTGCATCGACAACCTCATCTGGGGCTGCTTCTCGATCATGGAAGCCAACCCCGAGGGCAACCCGTACAACAGCGGGCTCATCATCGACGACACGGGGGCCATTCGCCTGTACTACCGCAAGATGCATCCGTGGGTGCCGGTGGAACCGTGGGAACCGGGCAACGTCGGCGTGCCGGTGTGCCTGGGGCCCAACGGCAGCAAGCTCGCGCTCATCATCTGCCACGACGGCATGCTGCCCGAGATGGCACGCGAGGCGGCGTACAAGGGCGCGGAGATCATCATCCGCACAGCCGGCTACACGGCGCCGATCCGGCACGCGTGGAAGATCACCAACCAGGCGAACGCCTTCTGCAACCTCGCGTACACGGCCAGCGTGTGCATGTGCGGCAGCGACGGCAGCTTCGACTCGATGGGCGAGGGCATGTTCTGCAATTTCGACGGCACGGTGCTGGTCGAGGGCAGCGGCCGCGCAGACGAAATCATCACCGCTGAACTCCGTCCCGACCTCGTGCGTGAAGCGCGCACCGGCTGGGGCGTCGAGAACAACATCTACCAGCTTTATCACCGCGGCTATGTGGCCGTGCGCGGCGGCGCACAGGACTGCCCGTACACCTACATGCAGGACATGGCAGCCGGCCGCTACAGCCTGCCGTGGGGCGACAAGGTCAAGGTGACCGACGGCACGGGCTTTGGCTTTGCACAACCCGTGCGCGCCTACAAGGGCCCGGAGGTCCACCCGCTGGTGCCGAAGGCCGCCAACCTGCCCAACGTCATGAACGAATCCAGCGAGTTGAAGCCATGACAGAACGCTACGTCAACGCCGACCCCTACCCGTGGCCCTACAACGGCGCGCTGCGCCCGGACAACACCGCGCTCATCGTCATCGACATGCAGACGGATTTCTGCGGCAAGGGCGGCTATGTGGATGTGATGGGCTACGACCTCTCGCTGACACAGGCGCCGATCCAGCCGATTGCGCGACTGCTGGAAGTGATGCGCGCGGAAGGCTTTCACATCATCCACACGCGCGAAGGCCATCGGCCCGATCTGGCGGACCTGCCGGCCAACAAGCGCTGGCGTTCGCGGCGCATCGGCGCCGAGGGCGTGGGCATCGGCGACCTCGGACCGTGCGGGCGCATCCTGGTGCGCGGCGAACCGGGCTGGGAAATCATTCCCGCGCTGGCGCCGCTGCCCGATGAGGTCGTCATCGACAAGCCGGGCAAGGGTTCGTTCTACGCGACGGATCTCGAACTGGTGCTGCACACGCGCGGCATCGAGAACATCGTCTTGACCGGCATCACCACCGACGTGTGCGTCCACACCACCATGCGCGACGCAAACGATCGCGGCTTCGAGTGCCTGTTGCTGTCGGACTGCACGGCGGCCACCGATCCCGGCAACCACGCGGCGGCACTCAAGATGATCACCATGCAAGGCGGCGTGTTCGGGGCGCATGCCAGGTCCGGCGCGCTGATCGACACGCTGTCCGCCAACGCACGCTGAAGGAACAAGCAATGATTGCTCCACTCGATCCCCTGCCGCGCACCACCGGCGCATTGGCGCTCGACACCTACGAACTCACCAAGCGCTTCGGCGCCTTCACCGCAATGGACCACGTGACCATGCGCGTGGAGCCCGGCACCGTGCATGCGCTGCTCGGCGAAAACGGCGCGGGCAAGAGCACGCTGGTGAAATGCGTGGCCGGCTTCCAGGTGGCCGAAGAGGGCAGCATCATGATCGACGGGCGCGAACTGGCGATTCCCAACCCGATCGTCGCGCGCGCACTGGGCATCGGGATGGTCTACCAGCACTTCACGCTGGCGCCGGGCATGACGGTGGCGGAGAACCTGTTGCTCGCAGGCGGCAAGACGCCGGCGATGATCGACTGGAAGCAAAAGCGCGCGGAGCTCAAGGAATTCCTGTCGACCACGCCTTTCACGCTCGACCTCGACGCGCGTCCTTCGGAGCTTGCCGCCGGCGAAAAGCAGAAGCTCGAACTGCTCAAGCAGCTCTACCTGAAGCCGCGCCTCCTGATCCTCGACGAACCCACGTCGGTGCTCACGCCGCAGGAAGCCGACGAAGTGCTCGGCCACGTGCGCGACTTTGCCAGGAGCGGCATGTGCACCGTGCTCATCATCACGCACAAGTTCCGCGAGGTGATGGCCTATGCGGACAACGTCACCGTGTTGCGTCGGGGCAAGGCGGTGCACCATTGCAGCGTGGCCAGCACGCAGCCCGCGCAACTGGCGGCCGCCATGATGGGCGTGGCCGACACCGCGCCCGAAGTGGCACATGAAACCGCCACGGAAAGCGCCGACACATCGGTGCGCGCACACGCGGTGCCTACCGCAGCCAATGCGCCCATCGCCTTGAAGGTCGACAGGCTGCGCGCGCAAGGCGACCGCGGCACGCTGGCCGTGCACGACCTCAGCCTGAGCGTGCAGGCCGGCGAAATCCTCGGCGTCGCCGGCGTCTCCGGCAACGGACAGCGCGAGCTGGTCGAAGCGCTGGTGGGCCAGCGTGCGCGCCTGGGTGGCACCGTCACCGTCAACGGTCAGCCCTACGCCGCGCGACGTGAAGAAAACCGCCGCCTCAAGGTGCGCAGCCTGCCCGAAGAGCCGCTGCGCAACGCCTGTGTGGCCGACCTGAGCGTGGCCGAGAACATGGCACTGCGCGACTTCGACGAAGCGCCGCTGGCCAAGGGAGGCGTGCTGCGCTTTCCGATGTGGCGCCAGCGCGCGCGCGACTGGATCAAGGAATACGGCGTGAAAACGCAAGGCGAGGACGCGCCGATTCGCAGCCTGTCCGGCGGCAACGTGCAGCGCGCGGTGCTGGCGCGCGAACTGGCCGGCGACATCGACGTGCTCATCGCAGCCAACCCGGTCTTCGGCCTCGACTTTGCGGCCGTCGCCGAAATCCACGCCCGCATCGTCGACGTGCGCGCACGCGGCGGCGCGGTGCTGCTCATCAGCGAAGACCTGGACGAACTGCTGGAGCTGGCCGATCGCATCGTCGTGATGAGCGAAGGCCGCATCGTCTTCGAAACGCCCGCCGCCACGGCCGAGCGCCACGTGCTCGGGGCGCACATGGGCGGTGGCGATCACGGCCACGCACCCGTCGCAAAAGCCGCCTGACGATCAAGAGGAAGCCATCATGAAGATCACGGTCGACGCCAACCCTTTCGACTTCGAATGCGAGGTGGAGCGAACGGCGTTGGTCATCATCGACATGCAGCGCGACTTCATCGAGCCGGGTGGCTTCGGCGAGACCTTGGGCAACAACGTGGCGCTGCTCGCGGCCATCGTGCCGGCCAGCCAGGCGATGCTCGAAGGCTGGCGCCGCGCGGGCGGCCTTGTCGTGCACACGCGCGAGGCGCATCGCGCCGACCTCTCGGACTGTCCGCCCGCCAAGCGCAACCGCGGCAACCCGAGCCTGCGCATCGGCGACGTGGGCAACATGGGTCGCATCCTCATTGCCGGCGAGCCGGGCAACCAGATCATCGATGCGCTCGCACCCATCGACGGCGAGATCGTCATCGACAAACCCGGCAAGGGTGCCTTCTATGCGACGCCCTTGCAGGAGATGCTGAAGGATCGCGGCATCACGCACCTGCTCTTTGCGGGCGTCACCACCGAGGTGTGCGTGCAGACCAGCATGCGCGAGGCCAACGACCGCGGCTATGACTGCCTGCTGATCGAAGACTGCACCGAAAGCTACTTTCCGGAGTTCAAGGCGGCCACGCTGGACATGGTTCGCGCACAGGGCGCCATCGTCGGCTGGACGGCACCCAGCGCGAGCTTGCTGTCGGCACTGGACAGCAACTAGTATTTGCTCCGTGCTGCCCGTTCGCACACCCGCCCATCCCGCTTCACCCGCACTCGATGCGGCCGTGTTCCGCACGCGTGCGGACGAGGTGTACGCGCAACTCAAGCGCGACGTCGCGGAGTTCCGCCTGGTGCCCGGCGACCGCTTCACCGAGAACGAAATCAGCGAGCGGTTGGGCGTGTCGCGCACGCCGGTGCGACAGGCGCTGTTCCGCTTGCAGCAGGAAGGTTTCGTTGAAGTGCTGTTCCGCAGCGGCTGGCGTGTGCTGCCGTTCGACTTCGACCAGTTCGAACAGCTCTACGACCTGCGCATGGTGCTGGAAACCACGGCCGTGCACCGTCTTTGCGAAGGCGACCACCGCGTCGACCGCAGCCTGCTCGACAAGCTCTCCGACATCTGGCTCGTGCCGGTCGCGCAACGCAGCACGGACACCGCCCAGGTCGCGCAGTGGGACGAAGAATTTCACTGCCTGCTGGTGGCGGCTGCCGGCAACGGCGAGATGGCCCGCATCCACCGCGACGTGACGGAGCGCATCCGCATCATTCGCCGGCTCGACTTCACGATGCTGCGGCGCATCGAGGCGACGTATGAGGAACACGCCAAGATCCTCAAGGCCATCCTCGCCAACCGCGGCGATCAGGCCGCGATGCTGCTGCGCGCGCACATCGAGACCAGCCAGGCGGAGGTGCGCAAGATCACCTTGCATCAGGTGCATCTGGCGCGGCACGCGGCGACATAAGGGCGTCGGCAGTCAACTGGAAGTCGGCGCCGTCTTGGCGTAGGGCGTTGAGGCGCTCGGGTCATGCTCCAGCAAGCGCTGGCGCGGTTTCGAACGGTTGCAATCCAGCGATTGCATGTCCAAGATACCCACGACCATGACACGCCGCTTCTACCTCGTGGATGTCTTTGCCGAGCGACCCTGCGCCGGCAATCAACTGGCCGTCGTGGTCGGCGAAGAGAGCCTGCCGGAAGCGACCATGCAGTTGCTCGCGGCAGAGATGAACTACTCCGAAACGACGTTCGTTTCGCCCGTGCCGGAGCAAGACGGCGGCTACCGCGTGCGCATCTTCACGCCGGCACGCGAGATCGCCTTTGCCGGCCATCCCATCCTCGGGACTGCGTGGGTCTTGCGTCAACTTCTTGTGTCTGGCTCTCCCGGCTCGTTGCGTCTGAATCTGGCGGTCGGGCAGATTGACGTCACCTTCGAGTCTTCGGCCGGCGGGCCCGACGTGGCGTGGTTTCGCGCGCCCACGGTGTCTCTCGGACCGACCTGTGCACGCGAACCCATGGCCGCGGCACTCGGGATCTCGCTTCAGGACATCGAGTCCGCAAGCCCCATCCAGCAGATGTCGGCGGGCACCTCGGCGATGATCGTGCCGCTGCGCAGCCTCGACGCGCTGCGACGAAGCCGCCTCGACCTTGCCGCTTATGCGGGCCTGGCGGCGAAGGGGCATCCCGCCGCTCGTCTATCTCTTCTGCCGGGAAACCCACGACGCCGCCAACGACTTTTGCGCGAGGTTCTTCTTCGAAGCGCATGGCGTGCGCGAAGACCCGGCCACCGGCAACGGAGCGGCCTTCTTCGGCGCGTATCTCCTGGAGCATCGGCTCCTGCCCCACGCAGGCTTCTCAGTGCGAATCGAGCAAGGCCATGAGGTCGGCCGGCCGTCGCTGATCATGCTTCGTGCCCGCACGGTCGATGGCCGTCCCGAGATCAGCGTGGGCGGCTCCGTGGTGCCCATGGTGCGTGGGGAACTGGTCTGAGAAGAGCAGACTATCGCATCGCCGCCTACTCGCCCGCAGCGCACTTGCGAAGCCACGTCTCCCGACTCAGCCGATACAGGCAGTGCCTGCCCAGCGCACTGCCTTTCGGAAAAGCGGGATAGTCAAAGTCCTCGTTGGCGTTGGTCATCCCGACGCGCTCCATCACGGCACGCGAGGGCAGATTGAGGAGCGACGTAAAGGACACGATCTCCTCCAGCGCCAAATGCTCGAAGCCCACGCGCAGCGCAGCCCTCGCACCCTCGGTGGCATAGCCCTTGCCCCAATGCTCTCTTGCCAGGCGATAGCCCAGTTCAACACACGGCGTGAACGGAAGGGCCCTCTTGGGAATGGTCAACCCGATGAAGCCGATGAAGGCGCCGCTGTCGCGCGTCTCGACCGCCCAATTGCTCCAGCCCCGGCTGTCGAGGCTGCTTCGCCAGGCGTCCATTTCGCGATCGCTTTCCTCGCGCGACAAGGTTGCCGCGAAGTAGCGCCTGACGAGCGGGTCCGCGTTCAAGGCGGCGAAGGGCTCGCGGTCCGCGTCCCGCCATTGGCGAAGGTGCAATCGCTCCGTCGTGATGTTGATCGGTGTCGGCATGCGACCGATTTTGCGCGAGGGCCGGCGACAGCGCTTCCGTGCTGAAGCCGCCAACGGCTGGCATCAGGCGCTACGACGCCGAAGGCCAATCGGGGCCCCCGGCGCGTCGTGCTGCATCGCCCCAATCAGGCGGCAGCGAGGTCGAACCGGTCCAGGTTCATCACCTTGGTCCACGCCGCCACGAAGTCATCGACGAACTTCTCCTTGGCGTCCGCGCCGGCGTAGACCTCGGCGATGGCGCGCAGTTGCGAGTTCGATCCGAAGACCAGGTCGACGCGCGTGCCGGTCCACCGGGCTTCGCCCGTCTTGCGGTCGCGTCCCTCGAACTCGTCGTTGGCGCCGCCGGTCGGCTTCCACTCCGTACCCATGTCGAGCAGGTTGACGAAGAAGTCGTTGGTCAGCGTCCCGGGCTTTTGGGTGAGGGCGCCGTGCTTCGATTGCCCGGCATTGGCACCCAGCACGCGCAGGCCGCCGACCAGCACCGTCATCTCGGGGGCCGTCAGCGTCAGCAGTTGCGCCTTGTCGACGAGGAACACCTCGGCGGGCACGCCGTAGCGCACTTTCGTGAAGTTGCGGAAGCCATCGGCCACCGGCTCCAGCGGCGCGAAGGAATCCACGTCGGTCTGGTCCTGCGACGCATCGGTGCGTCCCGGCGAGAAGGGCACCTTGACCTCGCGGCCCGCAGCCCGCGCGGCCTGCTCCACGCCTGCGTTCCCGGCCAGCACGATCAGGTCGGCCAGGGAGATCTTCTTGCCGCCCGCGCCGTTGAACTCCGTGCGAATGCCTTCGAGCGCCTGCAGCACCTTGGCCAGTTGAGCCGGTTCGTTCGCCGCCCAGTCCTTTTGCGGCGCAAGGCGAATGCGTGCGCCGTTCGCACCGCCGCGCTTGTCGGAGCCGCGGAAGGTGGAGGCCGACGCCCAGGCCGTCGACACGAGTTGCGACGGCGTCAGGCCCGATGCCAGCACCTTCTTCTTGAGCGCCTCGGCGTCTTGCGCATCGACCAGCGGATGGTCGATCGCGGGCACCGGGTCTTGCCAGATGAGTTCTTCCGCCGGCACTTCCGGACCGAGGTAGCGGGCACGCGGACCCATGTCGCGGTGCGTGAGCTTGAACCAGGCGCGCGCGAAAGCATCGGCGAACTGGTCGGGGTTGGCGAGGAAGCGGCGGGAGATCTTCTCGTACACCGGGTCCATGCGCAGCGACAGGTCGGTCGTCAGCATGGTCGGCGCCTTGCGCTTCGACGCGTCGTGCGCATCCGGGATGATCCCGGCACCGGCGCCGCCCTTGGCCACCCACTGCTGAGCGCCCGCGGGGCTCTTGGACAGCTCCCATTCGAAGCCGAACAGGTTCTCGAAGAAGTTGTTGCTCCACTTCGTCGGCGTCGTGGTCCAGGTCACTTCCAGCCCGCTGGTGATGGTGTCGCCGCCCCTGCCGCTGCCGAAGCTGTTGTGCCAACCCAGCCCTTGTGCCTCGATGCCGGCTGCTTCAGGCTCAAGCGCCACGTTCGATGCGGGCGCAGCGCCGTGCGTCTTGCCGAAGGTGTGGCCGCCGGCGATGAGCGCCACGGTCTCTTCGTCGTCCATCGCCATGCGACCGAAGGTGTCGCGGATGTCGTAAGCCGCGGCGATCGGGTCGGGGTTGCCGTCCGGGCCTTCTGGGTTCACGTAGATCAGGCCCATCTGCACGGCGCCGAGCGGGTTTTCCAGGTCGCGCGAGTGCTTCACCTGGCTGTCATCGTCTTTCACGAGCACGCCGTGGGCTTCATCGACGCCCGGCGAACCCCTGGTATAGCGGACATCACCGCCCAGCCACTTTTCCTCGCGGCCCCAGTACACGTCCTGGTCCGGCTCCCACACGTCGGGCCGTCCGCCGCCGAAGCCGAAGGTCTTGAAGCCCATGGTTTCCAGCCCGACGTTGCCCGCCAGGATCATCAGGTCGGCCCACGAGATCTTCTTGCCGTACTTCTGCTTGATCGGCCAGAGCAGGCGCCGTGCCTTGTCCAGGCTCACGTTGTCGGGCCAGCTGTTGAGCGGCGCAAAGCGCTGCTGGCCGCGGCCACCGCCCCCACGCCCGTCGCCGATGCGGTAGGTGCCGGCGCTGTGCCATGCCATGCGGATGAACAGCGGGCCGTAGTGGCCGAAGTCCGCCGGCCACCAGTCCTGCGAGTCCGTCATGAGGTCAGCGAGGTCTTTCTTGAGCGCGGCGTAGTCCAGGCTCTTGAACTCGGCCGCGTAGTCGAAGTCCTCGCCCATCGGGTCGGATTTCGACGAATGCTGATGGAGCAGGTCCACGCGCAATTGCTTGGGCCACCAATCGCTGTTGCTGGTGCCAGCGCCAGTGGCTTGACTGAAGGGGCACTTTGCTTCATTGGATTCACCGGCCATGGAGGGTCTCCTGTTTTTGCGATGTGAGGGGGAATGCATTCTGTGGCAGAAGCAGGCGGCGTGCGAATAGAGCCGCTCAATGTTGTCGATAGATGGCATCTGCGCGGCTTGGACCCGGCCTTCTCAGCCCACCGGAATGCGATGCACGAGCTCGCTCCCCGCCTCGAAGGCACTGATGCTCTCGATCGTGGTCTGCATGATCTGCCCGATCGCCTCTTCGGTGAAAAACGCCTGGTGACCCGTCACGATCACGTTGTGGAATGACACCAGGCGCTGGATGACGTCGTCTGCGATGATGGTCGACGACAGGTCCTGGAAGAAGAGGCTGGCCTCCTGCTCGTAGACGTCGATGGCCAGTCCACCCAGTTGACCGGTTTTCAGCGCGTCGATTGCCGCCTCGGTGTCCACCAGCGCGCCGCGGCTCGTGTTGATGAGGATGGCGCCGCGCTTGGCGCCGGCCAGGGACTTGGCGTTCACGACGTGCCGTGTTTCGTCGGTCAGCGGACAGTGCAACGACAGGATGTCGCTGGTCGCCGCCAGTTCCGCGGTGGTCGTGTAGCGCGCGCCCATGCTCTCGAAGGCGGGGTTGGGAAATTTGTCGTAGCCCAGCACCGTGCAACCGAAGCCCAGCATGATGCGCGCGAAAATCATGCCGATCTTGCCGGTGCCGATGACGCCCACCGTCTTGCCGTGCAGGTCGAAGCCCATCAGCCCGTCGAGCTCGAAATTGCCGTCGCGCGTGCGCACGCTCGCACGCGCGATCTTGCGGTTGACCGCCAGCAGCAGGCCCACCGCGAACTCGGCCACCGAATAGGGTGAGTAGTCGGTCACGCGCACAACCGCGACGCCCAGCCGGGCGGCGGCCACGGCGTCGATGTGGTTGAAGCCGGTCGAACGGGTGGCCACCAGCCCCGTGCCCTGCGCGGCGAGCGCGGCCAGCACCTGCGCATCGACGCTGTCGTTCACGAAGACGCAGACGGCCTTGCAGCCCGCGGCAAGCGATGCCGTGTCCGCCGTCAGCCGGTCTTGCAGGAACACCAGTTCATGCCCCGCGCTGGCGTTGGCCTTCGCCAGCAAGGTCTTGTCATAGTTGCGTGTACTGAACACGGCTGTTTTCATGAGATCTCCTTGCGATGGATCGCTTAACGGAACTTACTCAAAGAAACCGGTTGGGGGCCTGAAACTCGCGCACCGTTGCGCCTGCCTGCCACTTCCGGAAGCGACATGACAGCGATCAGCACCTTCCTGACTGCCCAGCCCCTGTTGGCGGTGTTTCTCACCATAGCTTTGGGCTACTTGCTGGGTGCTGTCAACCTCGGCGGATTCTCGTTGGGTTCGGGCGCCGTGCTTTTCGTGGGGCTGGCGGTTGGCGCGTGGGCGCCCAAGCTGGTGTTGCCGGCCTTGGTGGGCAACCTCGGCCTCCTGCTGTTCCTGTATGGCGTGGGCATTGCCTACGGCGCGCAGTTTTTCAGGGGGCTGAGCAGCGCCGAGGGCGCCAAGGCCAATCTGGCCGCTGCCATCGCGGTGGCGGCGGCACTGGGTGTGACGCTGGCCGCCGTGCAATGGATTCCCGGCGTTGAACTGCCTGAAGCCCTGGGTGCCTTTGCGGGTGCCGGCACCAGCACGGCGGCGCTGCAGGCGGCGCTCGCCGTCTTCGGCACCACGCCCGCGACCGGTTATTCGGTGGCCTATCCCCTGGGCGTGTTCGTGCCGATCCTGCTGCTGGGTCTGTACAGCAACATGGCCAAGCCGAAACTTGAAAAGCGCGGCGCAGCGGCGATGCAGACCGCGGAAGCCGAGGTGACCGAGTTCAGCGTGCTGGGCATGACGCTGGGCCATGCCTCGCGCAACCTGCCGGCGGGCGTGGCGATCGTCGCCATCCGGCGCGGCCATCACAACCTGCCAGCGGCCGACGACACGGCACTCGAACGCGGCGACGTGGTGCTGCTGACCGGGACCGATCAAGCCGCGCTGGTCAACGCTGCGTCACGCTTCGGCCCCGCGAATCCCGGCCGCATGCTGCGCGACCGCAGCGACATGGACTATCGCCGCTTCTTCATCTCCAACCCGAAGGTCGCCGGCCAGCGGCTGGGCGATGTGGAACTGCCGCCCGAGTTGGGTGCGCGCGTGTTGCACCTGCGGCGCAGCGATGCCGACATGCCGCCCGATCCGGACCGCCTGCTGGAATTTGGCGACCGCGTGGGCGTGCTCGCGCCGCGCGAAAGCTTTGCCGCGTTGGGCAAGATCTTCGGCGACTCCGTGCGAAGCACCGCGGAGGTGAGCTACATCGCCATTGGCGTCGGCGTGACGCTGGGCCTCGCGTTCGGCGCCATCCCATGGCCGGTTCCGGTCATCGGGCGCCTGTCGCTCGGCTTTGCGGGGCTGCTGCTCGTGGCCTTGTTCCTTGGCTGGTGCCGTCGCACCGGGCCGTTTCAATGGGCGATCCCGATGTCGGCCAACCTGGTGCTGCGCAACTTCGGGCTGACGCTTTTCCTGGCCGTGGTGGGCATTTCGTCAGGCGCGACCTTCGCGGCCGCCATTGCCAAGAGCGGCTTGCTCTACGTGCTGCTGGGCAGCGCCATCGTGGCCGTGATCGTGGTGGTGACGCTGCTCATCACCTTGTTCGTCTTCAGGCTGCCATTCGATGCGGCGGCCGGGATCGTCTGCGGGGCCACGGGGAACCCGGCCATCCTTGCGTTTTCCAACCGCATCGCACCCACCGACCGGCCCGACATCGGCTACGCCATGATTTTTCCGTCGATGACGGTGCTCAAGATCCTGCTCGTGCAGATCGTGAGCCTGTGGGGGAAGTGAATGCGCGCGCCTCACCAGAAGCCGAGCACCTTCCACCAAGCGCTGCCCAGCAACGCGAAGACCAGCAGTTCGACCACGCACATCACGAAGCCCACGCGCCACCAGTTGCCCAGCGTGACATAGCCGCTGCCGAAGACGATGGGTGAGGTGCCCGTTGCATAGTGCGTCAGCGTCATCATGATGGCCGAGCCGGCCGCCATCATCAGCATGAAAGGCGCCACGTACGCGGGTGGAATCAGTTGCGCCCCGACCGTGAGGAAGGCGAGCATCATCGCGCTGATGTGCGCCGTGGTGCTGGCAAACAGGTAGTGTGAAAACACGAAGGCCGCCACCAGGATCGCGGCAATGGCCAGCCATCCCATGCCGCTGGCGACGATGGCGCCCTTCATGGCCTCCGAGAACCAGGCTATCACGCCGAGCTTGTTGAGCTGCTCGGCCATCATCACCAGCGCGCCGAACCACACCAAAGTGTCCCAGGCGCTTTTTTCCGACAGCACGTCGTCCCAGTCGAGGGTGCCGGTGATGATCAGCACGAAGAGGCCGAGAAAGGCCACCACCGTGGGGTCCAGCGTGAAAGCCGGTCCGAGCAGCATCGCCGGAAGGTTGGCCCACAGCACCAGCAACAGGGCGAAGGTGCCGAGCATCACCCCTTCCTTGGGCGACAGCGGCCCCATGCGCGCGAGTTCCTTGCGCGCATAGTCCACGGCGTCGGGCGTGGCCTTGAGTTGCGGCGGTGACAGCACATACACCACCAGCGGCATCAGCAGCAGGCAGACCAGGCCGGGGAGCAGCATGCACAGCGCCCACGTCGTCCACGACAGGTGCAGGCTCTGGTTCGTGGCCTTGGCGATGTAGTCCACCACCAGCGGATTGGGCGCGGTGGCGGTGATGAACATCGCCGAGGTAATCGGGTTGGCGTGGTAGTTGACCAGCGCCAGATAGGTGCCGACCTTGCCTTCGGTGCCCTTGGCCGGGTCCGAGTCGAAGGCATTCGCGATCGACCGCATGATGGGGTGCACGATGCCGCCGCCCCGCGCGGTGTTGCTCGGCGTGAACGGTGCCAGCACCAGCTCGCAGACGGCCAGGCCGTAGCCGATGCCGAGGGTGCGCTTGCCCAGCATCTCGATGAAGATCAGGCCGATGCGGCTGCCCAGGCCCGTCTTCTTCAGGCCGCGGGAAATGAGGATGGCGACCACGATCAGCCAGATCAGCGGATTGGCAAAGCTGCTCAGTGCATCCGCAATCGCGCCCTTGGACGATTCGTCGGTGACTTGCGACAGCGAGACGATCACGATCGCCATCAGCGCCATGACGCCGATCGGCATGACCTTGAGGATGATCGCCACGATGGTCGTCAGGAAGATCGCGACCAGGCCCCAGGCCTTGGGGGTGAGCCCTTCGGGCGTTGGAATCAGCAGCAGGATCACCAGCACGGCGGTGGTGATGAGCGCGGGCCCCAGCCGGAACGGCACTGCCGCGTTGAAGTAGTGGAACAGCGCCTTGAGACGTGTGAACATGGTTCGATCCTCAGCGTTGGCAGTGGGCCGATTCTGTTGAAAAACCGGCTTGAATGCTGCGCCGCGCAACGGGCAGCGCCTTGTTTTTCGTGAGGGTCGAGTTGGTAGCAGAAATGGCTTCTGTGCAAGCCTTTCGTGGTGCTATTTGCGCGAGAGCAATTGCCCGGCGAGCACAAGCGAAAACGCGCTCGGGGCCGCCGGGCGCGTTTCGTGCAATGTCGTCGCTGTTGGCCTTCCAGCGGAAGGCCGGCTTCAGCGCGCGTAGGTCGTCACGATGGCTTGGGGATTGCCTGCCGCTGCAGTGCGCCGGTAAGTCAACGCGCCGTTCGAAGTGGCGACGTCGTACTGGAAGATGGTGCCGTCATTCGAGTTGACCACGTAGGCGAAGCGCCCCGCGGGATCGAAGGCAAGCGAGAAGGGCAGGTTGCCCGCCGACACGACGTCAGGGGTCATCGCGGCCAAGGCGCCGTTGATGCCGTCGATGGCGTACTGCGCAACGGTGTCGGCGTTGGCGTTCGGCACATAGGCGTAGCGTCCGGTCGGGTCGATGGCGATCGCATGCGGCCCGACACCTGTCGCGACGGTGGGGGCGAGGGCGCCCAAGGATCCGTCTGCGCCGATGGTGAACTGCGACACGGTGTCGCCAGCCCAATTGGTGACATAGGCAAAGCGCCCGGTGGGGTCTACGGATACGGACCACGCGGAATGCACTGCCACGCTCGCCGTGCTCATCGGGCTGAGCTCCCCGTTCGCACGGATGAAGTATTGGGAGACGCTGTCGCCGCCGTAGTTGGCCACGTAGACGTAGCGGCCCGTGGGATCCACGGCGATCGACCGCGGGAACGCGCCGCTTGTCACGGTGGCCGGCGCCATCGCGCTGAGCGAGCCATCGACACCGATCTTGTACTGGGAGATCGTGTCGCTGCCGTTGTTGGCCGCGTAGGCGTAGCGACCCGTCGGATCCACCGCAATGGACCACGCGCCGGTGCCGGCGCCGGTCGGCACGGTCGCGCTGGTCATCGGGCTGAGAGAACCATCCGCGGCAATGACGTACTGCGACACGAAGGCGCTGTTGGTGTTGGCCGCATACGCGTAGCGGCGCGAGGGATCCACCGCGATCGCCGTCGGCGCCTGGCCTGCCGGCACGGTGGCAGCGGTCATCGCGGTCAGCGCTCCATCCGTGCCGATGACGTACTGGCCGATCTGGTCGCTGCCGCTCAATGCGACATAGGCGTAGGACGGCCGTGCGTCGCAACGAACCGATACCGTGCTCACGGGGCCGGTGGCCACGCCGGCACCGCCGGCCACGATGCAGGCCTGGCCGCTCATCGTCACCGCGTAGGGGACGTTGTTGGGCACGGGCGTGGGGAATGTGAAGGGCAGATCGTTGCCAGTGCCGGTCACCACGAACGCATCGGCGCCCCGGTTTTTCAGGGTGAGCGTCTGGCCTGCCGCCAAGCCCGAGACGACACCGCCGATCGCGAAGCCACTGGCCGAGCACGCGACGCCGACGCTGGTGATGTTGCCTGTGACATGGGTGCCGGTTCCGTTGATCACCGTGCAGGTTTGGCCCGCCGGTTGCGTCAACACGGTGACGTTGTAGTTGCTCCCGTGCACCACCGGCGTGTTGAAAGTGAAGCTTCCATTGGCGTTGACGGTGGCGGGATCCGCGCCGTTGTTGTTGAGCGTGACTTGTTCGCCCGACGCCAGACCCGACACGGTGCCGCCGATGCTGTGGGTCGTGGTCGAGCATTGGACTGCGACGTTTCCGACGTCACCTGTCACGCCTGCACCCGAACCGCCGTTGACGGTGCAGACCTGACCCACCGGCTGGGTGGCCACCGTGACCGCATAGCTGCCGTTGTAGGCCACCGGCGCCGCGAAACTGAAGGCGCCGTTGGCGGTGACCACCGTTGCATCGGCGGCGTTGTTCCTGAGCGTGACCTGCTGTCCGGCAGCCAGCCCCGACACGCTGCCGCGGATGGCGAAGCCATGGGTCGAGCAGACGACGCCGACGTTCGTCACATCGTGCGTCACGCCCGCACCAGAGCCGCTGCTCACAGTGCAGGTCTGGCCGGCAGGCTGGGCATCCACGGTGACGACATAGCTGCCGTTGCGCGCCACCGGTTTCGCAAACTTCACGTTGCCGTTGGCGCTGACGACCAATGGGTCGTTTGCGTTGTTGTTCAGCGTCAGATGCGCACCGTTGGTCAGGCCGGATACAGCGGCGCTGATGGCGAAGGCATCATTGGCGCAGACGATGTTGAGGTTGCTCACATCGCCTGTCACGCCCGCACCGCTGGCGTTCGCCACGGAGCAGGTCTGGCCCACCGGTTGAGTGACCGTGACGGCGTAGGCGCCGTTGGCGGGCACGCTCGCTTCGAAGCTGTAGGGACCGTTGGCGTTGACCGTGAGCGCATCGCTGTTGTTCAGGCGCACCTTGAGCTGCGCGCCCGGGCCCAAGCCTGAAACGACTCCGCTGAAGCGATGGGACGTCGCCGGCTTGTCGGTGCCACCGCCCGCAGGGTTGGCTCCGCCGCCGCCGCTGCCGCCACCGCCGCACGCCGTCAGACCGATCGCAAGGGCGAGGCAGGTTGCCATCTTGAGGAGGTGGCGTGTGAGCGCGGCGTGGGGCATCTTGAAACCTTTCGCGATATGTAATGACAATTCGTTACATTGGCTGCAATGGGAGTTTAGGGAGACGTACAGCGCTGCCCACCCCGAGAAACCCTTGGGAGTGCGTCGCCTGCGCGCAACAGGCTTTGGATGGTGGGGCACTGCGCTGCGAGGGTGCGCGGGCGCCGCAAATGGCCGCCGGGCGAGCCCGACGCGCAGCGCCAAACCTTCAAGCGTCCGGATTGAGGCGGGCCTTCATGTCGACGTATGCCGTCTCAATCAGTGCGCGGAGCGCCGCCGCATCGACAGCGCCTGCAGGCCGGAGCTTCACGTGTCGCATGAACCTGCCGGTGCCTTGCAACAGTTGCCCGGGGTCGGAAATTTCGGCCCCACGGAAGAAGCCGACGTTGACGTGCGCCGTGAAGGCGTTGACATAAGCGAATGCCGCATCACCCACGCACGCTGTCGGATGGCCGTCGTGCAGCAACTCGCGAACATCGTCCCCGCACCCGCGCATGACCTCGAACCAGCGCTGCGCGATCGCGCCCAGCTCTCCCGGATGCTCCCGCATCCAGGCATCGATGGCCGGGTCCCGCTTGACCGACGTGGGAAAACGCAGAAGCGGGCTCATCGCGATGCGCTACTCCAGTACGCCGAGATCCACCACCTCGAACGCCCAGAAGCCCAGCAGCACATGGGACACCGACACGCCGACGAGCCCGCTCTGGCGCGCATACAGCCAGCCCCAGAACAGCCCCGCCACGAAGGCGATCACCGCCAGCCCCGGCGACACATAAAGATGCGCCGCCGAAAAAATGATGTTGGCGCCGACGATGGCGAGCCACGTGCGCCAGCGTCCGCTCAGGAAATGCGACAAGGGCCCTTGCACGCCGCCGCGATAGATCAACTCCTGGAACGGCGCAAACACAACATAGGCCGCGGCCAGCCAGGGGT
The DNA here is from genome assembly GCF_030317105.1 of Variovorax brevis. Classification (GTDB taxonomy): domain Bacteria; phylum Pseudomonadota; class Gammaproteobacteria; order Burkholderiales; family Burkholderiaceae_C; genus Variovorax; species Variovorax brevis. The sequence goes on along the minus strand of NZ_JASZYG010000002.1, from coordinate 26,993 downwards.
TGAAGCCGCTGGCAGGCAGGCCCGGTGCGGGCGTCGAGAACATCTGGAACACCGGCAGCCCCTGCATGGCCGGCACCCAGGCGAGCAACGCAAGCTTGAGCAACACCGTGCCCGCCATCAGCGGCAGGGTGAGCAGCACTGCCTCGCGCACATCGTGCCCGGCGTTCTCGGTCGTCAACCCGAAAAAGCGCACCGGATACCCGGACACCCGCACGAAGGCGAACATGATCGCGCAGCACACGAAGATCGCCGGCACGGTCACGAACTCGCTGTGGCCGAAGGTCTCCTTCACCTTCATGGCCGTGCCGAGCACCCAGGTGTAGAGGGTGTAGGCCAGCATCAGCAGCAAGGTGAAGCGGCCCATCACGGCGCGCGTTCGCTCTTCGGCCAGCACGCGGTCGGCCGTGGCCGCGGCGTTGGCGCTGCTCACGCGCAGGCGCTCGGCCACCAGGGCGCCGATGTCCATCAGCACCGGCACCAGCGAGGGCCGCGATTCGGCCAAGTGGACGATGTCGGACAACTGCAGCGCCAGGCAGCGCACCGGCCCTTCGGCGCGCACGGTGGCAGAACGCGGTACGACGTCGAACAAGGCCATCTCGCCGATCGAGTCGCCAGGCCCGACGCGGCTGAGGACATGCTCGTCGCCGTGGGCGCCATGCTTGATCACGCGTGCGTGGCCATGCTCCAGGATCAACAGTTCTTTCGACAGGTCGCCTTCGCGCACCAGGTCGGCGCCATCGGCGTGTTCGACCCAATGCGCACTGGCAGCCAGGGCCGCCAGATCGGCGACGCCGCAGCGCCGGAAGATGGGGCAGCGCGCCAGCAGGGCCTGCGCCGCTGCGGCGTCGGGCTGAACGGCAGTCGTGAGGTCGAGGTCACCCATGTTTTTCACGGGGTTATTGGCGTGCGGGAACGCGGTCGCGTCCACGATTCGCGCGGCCAACAACGTTCGGTTTCAAGCGCTCAGGCATGGGGGCAGTGTAGGCCGGGACCCTTGCCTTATGCTCGCGCCCCATGCGCCGCACCATCTTCGAAACGCCCGTCCTGGAGCCGCTGTTGCGCACGCTGTCGCGCGGCACGCTGCGCCTGCTGGGCTGGCGCGTGGAGGGGGAGTTGTCGCCCCGTGCGGCGCGTTGCGTCGTCATTGCGGCGCCGCACACCAGCAACTGGGATTTTCCTTTCACGCTCATGGCCGCGTTCGCTTTGGGCATGCACATCCGCTGGCTGGGCAAGGCCTCTCTGTTTCCCGCGTCCATCGGTTGGCTGATGCGCTGGCTGGGCGGCATCCCGGTACATCGGGAGCGTTCCAACAACCTCGTGGCGGCATCGATCGAAGCCTTGAAGACGGCGCCCGGACCGCTGCAACTGGTGATGGCGCCCGAAGGCACGCGCAGCCGTGCCACGCAATGGAAGACGGGGTTTCATCACATCGCGCGCGGTGCGGGGTTGCCCATCCAGCTCTCCTACCTGGACTGGGGGAACCGCCGCTGCGGGCTGGGGCCGCTGGTCGAGCCGGGCGATGACGTCGAGGCCGAGATTGCCAGCATCCGGGCCTTCTACGCGCCGATCCGCGGCCGCAACCAGGACCAGTTCGATGCGGGCTGAGTTGCACGCTCGCCGAGTCCAGGGTCAGCGGGTGCCGCTGGCTGCCAACTGTTGCTCCGTGCTGGCGAAGCTGCTGTGCGCAGTGCTGCTGGGCATGGCCCTCGCGGGATGCAGCGCCGTCAAGATCGCCTACAACAACCTGCCGGACATCAGCTACTGGTGGCTCGACAGCTACGTGGATTTCGACAGTGTCCAGACGCCGCGCGTGCGCGAGCAACTCACACTGCTGCTCGAAAGGCACCGCAAGACGGAACTGCCCAAGCTGCTGGTGCTGGTGGAAAAGGCCGAGCGAATGGCGCCGGGCGACATCACGGCGGCACAGGTCTGCGACTTCAGCGAGGACGTGCGCAAGAGCCTTCTTGCGACGGCGCTGGATGCCGCGGAGCCCGGCGCCCATGTCGCGATGAGCTTGAGCGAAGCGCAACTGCAGCACCTTCAGGAAAAGTACGCGAAGAAGAACGCGGAGTACGCCGACGACTGGCTTGACAAGAGCGTCGAGAAGCAGCGCCAGAAGCGCTACGACAGCTTCCTGGATCGCAGCGAGGATTTCTACGGCACGCTCGACGGCACGCAACGCAAGATGTTGCGCCAGCAGATCGACCGATCCATCTTCGATCCGCGGCGCATGGACGCCGAGCGGCGCCGGCGTCAGCAAGACGCGCTGGCGCTCTTGCGTGGATTCAGCGGCAACGGCTCGGCACGCGTGAGCGAGGTGCAGGCTGCCTTTGTGGCGTACGTGAAGCGCATTTCAGATCCGCCGCCCGGTCCATGGCGCGACTACCAGCAGGCCTTGCTGCACGAAGGCTGCACCAACATCGCGCAAATGCACAACGCGACGCGGCCGGAACAGCGTGAGCAGGCGGTGCGGCGGATCCAGGCCTACGCGCAGGATCTGCGGGATCTTGCGGCTGCGCCTTGAGCGCCCGCTGCCGATTGCGAAACGGCCTCTTCACAGGCACGATATTGCCGCAAGGCGAGGAAATCTCGTGCGCCCGCCTGCCGGCGTCAAGTCACGGCCGCCCTGTTGCACGAGGACTGTCACGGGCAGCCCATGTCCTTCCTCTGGCCTCAGTACCTTTGGCTCTTGCTCGCGCTTCCGGTCATGCCGGCGGTGTATGTCTGGCTGCTGCGCCGCCGGGGCAGGGCCGGCGTGCGCTACAGCAGCCTGGGCGTCGTCCGCGCGGCGGCGGCTGGCCGCCATTGGCGCCGTCACCTGCCGCCCGCGCTGCTCCTGCTGGCCTGCGCGGGGCTGCTGATCGCCGCGGCCCGCCCCGTGGCGCGGGTGCCGCTGCCGTGGGCCCGGTCTTCGATCATCCTGGCCATGGATGTGTCGCTCAGCATGCGCGTCACCGACGTCAAGCCGACGCGCATCGCGGCCGCGCAGGAGGCGGCCAAGCTGTTCCTGAAGGAGCTGCCCAAGGGCATCGAGGTCGGGCTCGTCACCTTCGCGGGCAGCAGCCACGTCGCCCAGCGCACGACGCTGGATCGCGAGTCGCTGGCCGCGAGCATCGACGCGTTCCAGATGCAGATGGGAACGGCGGTGGGCGATGCCATCGTGCTGAGCTTGGCCGAGCTCTTTCCGGATCAGGGCATTGATGTCGGCGACATGACGTTCGGCAGCAGCAAGCCGCAGGCGCGCAGCCTGGACGACAAGGCCAAGCCGCCGCCCAGGCAGATCACGCCCGTGGCGCCGGGCTCCTACGACTCCGCTGCGATCATCTTGCTGAGCGACGGCCGCAGAACCACGGGCATCGACACGCTGGCCGCCGCGAAGATGGCGGCCGACCGCGGCGTGCGCATCTACGTGGTGGGGCTGGGCACGGTGGACGGCGACGCTTTCTTTCCCGAGGGCATGGCCATCTACATGCGGCTGGACGAACCGACCCTGCGCGAAGTGGCGCGCATGACGGGCGGCGAATACCACCACGCCGGCACCGCCGAGTCGCTGCGCAGCGTCTACGAGAACCTCGGGTCTCGCGTGCAGGTGCTCACGCGTGAAACCGAACTCAGTGGCCTGCTGGCGCTTGCCTCGGCCTTGGTGGCGATGGTGGCAGCCACGCTGTCGTTGATCTGGTTCGGGCGCAGCGTCTGATCACGGCGCCTGGACGAGCACGTAGCCGCGGTTCTCCACGGTGTCGAAGGTGCGCATGCCCTGGACCAGCGTCGACGTCGGCATCCACACCCAGCCCGCCGCCGCCGGATTGACATCGAGCACGAGGAACGAGTCTGAAGCCGCGTCGTAGGCGCCCACAGGGGAGATGTGGCCGCCGCCTTTTTGACCGACGGCTTCGCGCCGGTAGTTCACGATCACGTAGTCGCCACGGCGCGCGAGGTTGTCTGCCAGGTCGGTGCGGATGGCCTGCTCGGAAACTGCGTCGTTCACGACCACGACTTTGGTGGTGAGTGCGTTGGCGCGCAGCATGGCGTCGAAGTCGCGCAACTGGTAGCCGAAGTCCCGCACCTGCTTGCCGCCGATGGTGACAGGCTCGCCGAGCACTTGCGCACGCGTCTTGGGGCCCTTGTCGATCACGCTGTCCTGCGTGAATCGGGGCACGATCGGATCGGCGCCGGCGGGCATGAACTGCACATCGTCCTTGCGCAGGCGCGCGTGGTCACGCGGCAGATCGGCGGCATCGCGGCTGTGCATGGTGTTGAGCACGATCGCGGCCGTGGTGGGCCCGCAGAAGGTGACGTTGTACTGGGCTTCGAACTGGTTGGCGAGCGGCGCGAAGTCCGCCTTCGCGCCTGAACGTGCAAGACGCGCCACGCCTTCGTCGGAGGAAAAGGGCACCAGCGCGGGGGACGCGCTCGCCGCTGCGCCCGTTGCCGCTGGATTCGTGGCCGTTCCCTGAATTGCGCAGGCCGACAGGAGCGTCGCTGTGGCAAGCAACGCGGTGTGGACGAGGCTTCTGATGGGCGGCATGGGTGACTCCACGGGTTGCGGCGGGCGGACCATTGTCTACGGACCAACCGCTGCGCGCTGCTCTTTTGGGCGGATGAGTGGCGCGATGTTCATGGCCGATACAGGCGTTGACGGACGGTCCTCGTAAACCGGTATCAAGTGCCTGACGGGTAGTACTCTGCAGGGAGTTGAACCCTGGTTCCATCAAGGATCGAGCGTGCGATGCCCACAACCCTGACACTGAAGAATATTCCAGACACCGTATTTGAACGACTGAAGCTTTCGGCGGAGAAGCATCGCCGAAGCCTGAGCAGCGAAGCAATCGAGTGCCTTGATTCGGCATTGCCGCCTGCAAGAATGACGCCAAGTGTGCGAATCGCCCGAGCGCGCGAATTGCGGGAAGAATTGCCGGCGGCGAACTTCCATGCGCGGGACATCGATGCCGCAAAGCGTGCGGACCGCGAATGATCGTCCCCAGCCGCCCATGCGCCCATCACCTTGCACGACAATCTTCGCAGCCTCACCACCAAACTTGACCCTCAATGAACGACGACGACTTGGACGCACGCATTCGCTCAGGCCAGGCGCTGAGCGAATCCATGGGCAACTTCCACGTGACCGGATGGGATCCCGAGCGCAAGGCACTGAAAGCTGCCTTCACGGTCCGGCGCGAGTACTGCCATACGAACGGCACGATCGCCCAGGGCGGCTTCATCACGGCCTGGCTCGATGCGGCGATGGCGCATGCGGTCATTCACGACACCGGGCATGCGCAGACGGTCTTCAGCCTCGAGATCAAGGTCAGCTTCTACGAAAAAGTCGGACCGGGTGAGGGCTGGGTGGAGGGCCGCGTGATCCGGCGCGGCAAGCGCGTCGCGTTTCTGGAAGGCGCTCTCTACAACGCTGACGGCAAGCTGGCGGCGGAAGCGACATCGACCGGCATCTTGGCGGACCTGTAGTCGCGCCAGCATCGCGTGCGGGACCTTCCTGTTTCCTTTTTCTGGAGTGGCGATGCCATTCGCAGTCGAAGCGTGAGCCCGGTGGTGCTGTTCGCCACGCTCGACGTGCCAGCGCCTCCGGCAAGGCTCGTGGCCGATTGGGAAAGGGAGACATTGCAGCGATTGGTCTTGGAGCCCGGCGATGTCGAGCCATTGCCCTTGGCGCGGACACGTGCGCGCTGGCCGGACCACAAGCGCTGTTTGCAAGCCATGGCCGACTGGACGCGCACGCTCGGCTTGGGCGACGTGCTCGCCTCCGGCGAAGACATCGCCCTCATGACCTGCCGCGGCGCGCGGTACCACCACGACGCCGAGCAATACGGTGGGGCGGCCTTCTGCAATCTGTTTCTAAGCGAAGACAAGGGTCTGGACGTTCACTTCCCCGCGACGGGTCATCGCATTCCGCTTGTCAGGGGCACGGCGCTGATCTTCGACACCGCCCAGGCGCACGCCGTCATCAAGCGCGAAAGGAACGGATTCGATGTGACCGACTTTGCGCCCGGTGCGGATTGCACGCAGGTTTTCCTGACGTGGGAACTTCCTATCGAGGATGTGCGTGTCGCGCGCGCGCTGCGGATCGACTTCGACGTTGACCCGGCGACTGCTTCGTTGCAGCTGGATGAAGAGCAGGTCCGGGTTGGTGGTGAACGGGTCAGTGTGTGCCCGGAGTCAGGGCGATGGCGCCCTCAGGCAAAGAGTCGGTGATGCGCTCGTTTGACGCCCCAACGGGTTGCGCGCTGGGCAGTGCCTTCCTGACATCGTTGATGGCGCTCCGGATGGCTGCCTCGGCCGATTCGCGCTCGCGGACGAACTCCAGCCCCACATGCCCGGCGATGCCCAGACCTGCCAAGGCATCGGTGCACCCCACTTCGCCCAAGCGCTCCATGATCTGGTCGTGGTCCGCATCTTCTGATGCGACCTTGAACTCAAGATTGAACTCGTATTCCATTGCTCTTCTCCGTATTGCCGTGCCAGTCTTCGTCTTTCGACGTTGCAATCAGTACGGCCGGCCAAGGATCCTCCTCATTGCTTTGAAGGCAACGCGCCGATTGAAACAACGGTGGACTTGCTCACCGCCTTGAAGCACTCGCTACGGGCCGCGCTCACTGGCCATCGCAAGCGCCCGCCCACCTCCTGTACACTGCACCTCCCATGTCATTCCAACCCATCCACACCGCATCCGCCGCCGCCTTCACGGGCGACAACGCGATGCTGCCCGCGTGCACGCGGGCCGTGCATGCACGAATGATTAGCACCATGACCGCCGCGGCCACCTAGCGCGCGTGCAGGTGGCCGCTCCGGCAGCCACCTGGTGTCTCTCCCGCTTCTCCAGCGAATCAAGAAGAACCCAGCTCTGGCAGCCGGGTTTTGTTTTTTGTTCGCCAGCAGGAGAAGTTCATGTATCGAGATCTCGCCCCGTCCCTTCAGCCGCAGCGCTTGCATGCCGGCACGCCCACGCGCGCCCTGCACGTGGGAATGATCGGCATTGGTACCGTGGGCACCGGCATTGCGCGCGTGCTGCTGCGCAATCAGGCGGAGATCGCGGGCCGCGCCGGGCGTGGCATCGAACTGGTTGCAGTCGCCGCGCGCAATCTCCCGCGAGCCGCCGGGCTGGTCGGCTCCAACGCGGCGGCCGTGGAAATCACCGGCGACCCGCTGCGCGTGGCCACGCATCCCGACGTGGACGTGGTGGTGGAAGTGGCCGGCGGCACCGTTGCCCCGCGCGACTGGGCGCTGGCCGCCATCAACAATGGCAAGCATTGGGTCACCGCCAACAAGGCGCTGCTGGCCATGCATGGCACGCAGATCCTCGCCGCGGCGCGTCGACAAGGTGTCGCCGTGGCCTATGAAGGCGCAGTCGCGGGCAGCATTCCCATCGTCAAGACGCTGCGCGAAGGGCTCACGGCCAATCGCATCGAGTGGGTGGCCGGCATCATCAACGGCACGACCAACTTCATCCTCTCGAAGATGCGCGACGAAGGGCTGGGCTTTGCCGAGGCGCTCGCGCAGGCACAAGCGATGGGCTATGCCGAGGCCGATCCGGCTTTCGACATCGAAGGCATCGACGCCGCGCACAAGCTCGCGCTGCTGGCGGCCAACGCTTTCGGCATGTCGATCCGCTTTGCGGATACGCAGGTGGAAGGCATCACCGCACTTGACGGCCTCGACGTGGCCTGTGCCGAACAACTGGGCTATCGCATCAAGCTGCTGGGCATCGCGCGGCGGCGGGCGAACGGCGTGGAACTGCGCGTGCAGCCCGCGCTGCTGCCGGCCTCGCATCTGCTGGCGCAGGTCAACGGATCCATGAACGGCGTCATGGTCAAGGGCGACGCATCCGGCGTGACGCTGTATTGCGGCGCGGGGGCAGGGTCGGAGCAGACGGCATCGGCCGTGATTGCCGACCTCGTCGACATCGCGCGGCAGGGCCGCATCAGCCCGGCGCAGCGTGTGCCGCATCTGGGGTTTCAGGCAGAGGCCTTGCGTCCGCTGCCGGTGCTGCGACGCGAGGGCGTTCGCACTTCGCACTACCTGCGCGTGCCGCTGCAAGTCGAGGCAGACGCCGAGCCGGTCGCGCAATGGCTGAAAGCGCAGGGCCTGCCCGTACGGCACTCTGAGCTGGTGAAGGCGCAGCCGGACGGAGCCCCGCAACTGCTGGTGTTGACCAACGCAGCCATGCAGGACGCGGTCGATCGCGTCCTGCAGTCGCTGGCCGCGCAGCCGGGCGTCGCAGGCGCCGCCACAACGCTTCGCGTCGAAGACTGGGCCTGCTGAATCGTGTTTTCCCGCGGGCTGGCACGACTGTTGCTAATTCGCCGCCTACGGGTAAAACATGATTATGAATTGGTTGATGACTGAACTATATTTTGGCGATCGCGTGAAATCGAGACAGGACCCGGATCGGGCCGGGCTGTCCGCCTGCCACACAACTACTCCAACAGTTTCGTCAAAAGACCCCGAATGACCCCGTCGATCGTTGCCCAATCGCCGCCCGAAGTGGACCCCGTGCAATGGGGTGCCCAGGTCAAGCGGGCCTTCTATCCACTGGACCTGATCGTCGATCGGGCCGCCTCGCTTCGCGCGGCCGTTCGGCTCAACGTCTTCTCACGCTGCCGCATTGCGGAAGTCAAGGCGAGCGCGCACACGGTGGCCATGCGCACCGACGCGTGCGATGCCCTGCCCAAGCGGCACATCAAGATCCTCTGGCAACTGGAGGGTGCAGGCCATCTCGCACAGGCCGGTCGCGCACTGGAACTGCCTTCGGGGCACTGGACCGTCTACGAAGCAACGCGGCCGTACGAACTCAACATGAGCGACAACGCGGCCTTTGTCGCCTTCCTGTGCGAGATCGACGCCCATGACGGACTTGATTTCCTCAACCGGCGTGTCGGCGGCCGGGCCATGCCCACGGCGGGTGGCGCAGCGGTGGCGCTGGCCGCACTCGAAGCCATGAACTCGGCGGGCAACCGGCTGGACCCTTCCAGCCGTACGGCGGCCGCGGATTTCGTGTCGAGCCTGCTGTGCCAGGAGATCCGCTTTTCCGAAGGCGGCAACGAAGCGGCGCGCCGCCGCACGCAGGACGCGATCCTGCGCGACGCGCAGCAGTTCGTGCGCAACCATCTCGACCGTCCCGACCTGTCGCCAGACCAGATTGCCTCGGCACTCAATATTTGCCGGCGCACGCTGTATCACGCCTTCGAATCCACGGGTGAGACGCCGCAGGCGCTGGTGCAGCGCATGCGCTTGGAGCGTTGCCGCGACGTGCTCTCCAACGACGGTGCGGGCCGCGCGAGCATCACGCAGCTCGCGCTGGAATACGGCTTCTCGGACCCCGCGTATTTCACGCGCCTCTTTCGCCAGCGCTTCGGACGCACACCTTCGCAGTTTCGCGCGGCCTCGCAGTCCACGCCGACCAACTGATTCGCCGCACGACACGCGTGCGTCATGCACGCATGTCCGGTAGCGGGTGCACCGCAGTGCAAGCGCCTCGCGCCCTCCGTTTGTAGTCTTGACCCTACCCGTTCGGCGCATGCCGGACGCGCTCAAAAGCAGTGTCAGACCATCAGAAGGAGTCCTCCGTGTCCAACGAATATTCAACGCAGCACCTGATCGCCGGCGAGCGCCGCAAAGCCTCCGATGGCGCCCTGTTCGACAAGTTCGAGCCAAGCACCGGCGACGTGCTGGCGCGCGTGGCGCAAGGCACGACGCAAGACGTCGATGCGGCCGTGGCCGCAGCACGCGCCCAGTTCGACGGCGGCGAATGGAGCAAGTTGCCCGGCGCGGCGCGCGCCCGCCTGCTGCTCAAGCTCGCCGATCTGCTCGAACGCGATGCCGAAAAATTCGTCGCCATCCTGGCGCGCGAACAGGGACGCACGCTGATGGAAATGCGCATGCTCGACCTGCCCAATTCCATCGACACGCTGCGCTACTTCGCCGGCTGGGCCGACAAGATCGAAGGCCGCCAGATCCCCACCGGCGGCTTCATGGGGCGCCCGACCCTCAACTACACCGTGCGCGAAGCCGTCGGCGTGGCCGCCCTCATCGTGCCGTGGAATGCACCGCTGATGATCGCCTGCTGGAAGCTGGCGCCCGCGCTCGCGGCCGGATGCACCGTGGTGCTCAAGCCTTCGGAAGATGCGCCGCTGGCCGTCAGCGCGCTGGCGGACCTGGTGACGGAGGCGGGCTTTCCGGCCGGTGTCGTCAACCTGGTGCACGGCATGGGCCCGACGGTGGGCAGCGCCCTCGTCAACCATCCCGGCGTCGACAAGATCAGCTTCACCGGCAGCACCGAAGTGGGCCGCACCATCGCCCGCGAAGCCGGCCCGAAGTTCAAGCGCCTCACGCTGGAGCTCGGCGGCAAGGCGCCGCAGATCATCATGGCCGACGCGCAACTCGACCAGGCGATTGGCGGCGTGGCGATGGGCCTGTTCATCGACCAGGGCCAGACCTGCGCAGCCGGCACGCGCGTGCTGGTGCATCGCTCGCGCTACAACGACGTGGTGAACGCGCTGGCCGGCGCTGCCAGCTCGATGCAACTCGGCGACCCGTTCGATGCGAAGACGCAGATGGGCCCGCTCATCAGCGCGAAGCACCAAGCGCGCGTGCAGGCGCACATCCAGGCCGCCGTGCAGGACGGTGCGCGGCTCGTGGCCGGTGGCGAAGCGCTGCCAAGCAAGGGCTTCTTCGTGCGTCCCACCATTTTTGCGGACGTCGATCCCGACATGCGCATTGCGCGTGACGAAGTGTTCGGTCCCGTCGGCACCATCATCCCGTTCGACACGGATGAGCAAGCCATCGCCATGGCCAACGACACGGTCTACGGCCTGTCGGCTTCGGTGTGGACGCAGAACGTCAACACCGCGCACACGATCGCCTCGCGCCTGAAGGTCGGCGCCGTGGCCGTCAACGGCTGGAGCCCGCTCGATGCGCGCCTGCCGTGGGGCGGCCGCAAGGACAGCGGCGTCGGCCGCGACTTGTCGCAGGTGGCCCTCGACGGCTTCCTCGAAGAGAAGGTCGTGACGGTGGTGATGTGATCGAACGCACGCAGCCAGCCATGGGCCGGCTGCGCGTGATGAAGCAGGGCATGGCGGCACTGGCCGTCGCCCTGTCATTCCATGCGCAGGCCGAGCTCCCCACCGAGCAGATGGGCATGACGGCGTTGCCGCCGGCCGATGCCCAGCGCCTTTACGTCAACGACCCGACGATGAACCACATCGTCGACGGGCGCGTGCACGTTATCGACGGCAAGCAGATGAAGTACCTCGGCATGATCGGTGCGGGCTTTGCCGCATCGACCACGCTGTCGAACGACCGGCAGACGCTCTTTGCCGCGACGACCTATCACAGCCGCCTGCAACGCGGCACGCGCACCGACGTGATCGAGGCCTGGCGCACCTCGGACCTCACGCTCGACTACGAGATCGAGATTCCGCCCAAGCACGCGCAGGGCCTGCAGATCAAGGCGCTGATGCGCCAGAGCGCCGACGGCCGCTACCTGCTGGTGCAGAACGCCACGCCCGCCACGTCGGTGACGGTGGTCGACGTGCAGGATCGCAAGGTGACGGCCGAGATCCCGACACCCGGGTGCTGGGGTGTGATTCCCTGGCCGGAGCAGCCGAAGCGCTTTTCCACCGTGTGCGGCGACGGCACGCTTGCCACCCTCGACCTCGACGAAAAGGGCGTGCTGGCCTCGCGCAGCAGCAGCCCGAAGTTCTTCGACGCGGACAAGGACCCGATCTTCATGCACTACGAGATGGTCGGCTCGCGCGCGTGGTTCGTGTCGTATTACGGGCAGGCCTATGCCATCGACCTCACCGGTGACAAGCCCGGCTTCGAGGCGCCGTGGTCCTTCATCGACACCGCATCGGCCAAGCAGCAATGGCGGCCGGGCGGCATGGAACTCTTCGCCGTCGAGCCCAAAAACGGCAGGCTGATCGTCGGCATGCACGCAAAGGGCAAGGAAGGCTCGCACAAGAACCCGGCCGAGCAGTTGTGGGTCGTGGACCTGAAGACGCACCAGCGCGTGTCGCGCGCACCGGGCCATGCAGCGCTGTCGATGACGATGACGCGCGGAGACAAGCCGCAGCTCATGTTGCTCAACGCACTCAACACGCTGCTCGCCTTCGACGCCACAAGCCCGCGCGGCCTTGAAAAGCCGCTGGTCAAGTCGAAGCCCGTCGGCGAGACGCCGGTCTACCTGGAGTCGCATTGATGGACACCCTCATGACCTTCGACCCCGTGCTCGTGCACGCCGCGGCCGGCACGATGGCCTGCATCTTTCTGCTCGGCGCCATGGCCAAGCTGTGGGACATACCGCTCTTCATGGCGCTGATGGAGAACTACGGCCTGCTGCCGCGCTGGCTGCTCAAGCCCGTCGCGTGGCTGCTGCCGTTGTGCGAGGCCACGGCCGGTGTGCTGCTGTTGCCGGTCGGCACGCGCTTTGCCGGCGCGTGCCTTGCACTGGTGCTGCTCGCCATCGTCAGTGGCGCGGTCGCCATCAACCTGGTGCGCGGCCAACGCCGAATCGACTGCGGTTGCGGCGGCGATTCGCTCGAACTGTCGGAAGGCCTGCTGGCGCGCAACGCCGCGCTGGCCGTGCTGCTCATCGTGGCGATGCAGAGCCCTGCGGCGCGCCAGACCGTGTGGCTGGACATGGTCTCCACGCTGATGGCCACCGTCTTCCTTCTGGGCCTCATCAAGGCCGTCAACCTGTGGCTCGGCCACCAATCCAGACTCCATGAACTGAGGAACACCCCATGATCGAAGCCCTCATCGTCTCCAACATCGTGTTGTGGGCGGCTGTCATTGCACTGCTCGTCGCGGTGCTCGCACTCTCGCGCCAGATCGGCATCCTGTACGAACGCATCGCGCCGATGGGCGCGCTCATGATGGACAGCGGCCCCAAGGTCGGCGAGCAGGCGCCTGTGATGGAACTGTCGTCCCTCGACGGGCGCTCGCTCGCCGTGGGCGCGGCGGGTCCGCGCAGCACGCTGCTGTTCTTCCTGTCGCCGACCTGCCCGGTGTGCAAGAAGCTGCTGCCGATCCTCCAGTCGATCCACGCGGCGGAGTCCGCTTCCTTCGACCTGGTCTTTGCATCGGATGGCGACCAGCCGGAGCACGAAGTCTTCCGCCGCCGTGCCGGTCTGCTGAAGCATCCCTACCTGCTGTCGGCGGAACTGGGCATGCGCTGGCGCATCAGCAAGCTGCCATATGCAGTGCTCATCGACAGCAACGGCATCGTGCGCGCCAAGGGCCTGGTGAATTCGCGCGAGCAGGTCGAAAGCCTGTTCACCGCGCAAAGCCTGGGCGTGGCCTCGGTGCAGGACTACCTGGAGCCGCGCATCGAGCAGCACAAGGCGTGGGCCGCGGCGGCAGAGGCGCAGTCGTCATGAAATCGCTCTGGTCCTGGCTGGACGCCGCCACCGAGCGACGCAGCCGAACACTCGCGCAAACGACCTCGCGTCGCAGCCTGCTGGTGGGCGTGGGGCGCACGATCGTTGCGGCGGCTTTCACGCTGCCGGTGCTGCCTTTCGATCGCACTTCGCAGGCGCACGCAGCGGGCCACGGTGGCGCAGGCGCACCCAAGAAGGGGCCGGCGACGGCTACCGATTGCGACTACTGGCGCTACTGCTCGGTCGATGGTTTCTTGTGCTCGTGCTGCGGCGGCAGCTCGACGACTTGCCCGCCCGGCACTACGGCATCGAAGGTGTCGTGGGTCGGCACCTGCCACAACCCGGCGGACGGCAAAGACTACCTCGTGAGCTACAACGACTGCTGCGGTCGCACTTCCTGCGGCCAGTGCTTCTGCAACACCAACCACGGCGATCGGCCGGGCTATCGGCTCGGCGTGCACAACGACGTGAACTGGTGCATGGCTAACGACAGCTCGGTGTACCACTGCACCGTGTCGGTGATCGTCGGCGTGGCGGAGAAGGAATGATGAAAGTATCACGACAACTTTTCGCTGCGCTCAGCGCACTGGCGCTTTCCACGTTCGCGCACGCCGCCGATGTCTCAGTGCCGGCGGGACTCGCGGTCTTCAATGCGAACTGCGCCGCCTGCCATCAGGCGGGCGGACAGGGCATGCCCGGCCTTGCGCCTGCGCTGGCGAGCACGCTGGCGCCGATGCTGCGCGCCGAAGACGGCAGCCGCTACATCGCGCTCGTCCTGACCCAGGGCCTGAGCGGCAAGATCGTCTCGGCCGGCCAGACTTTCAATGGTGCAATGCCGGCGCAGAGCGCACTGAGCGATGCCGACCTTGCGGCCGTTGCGAACTATGTCGCGCGTGACCTCAATGGCGTCGCGGCCAGCAACTTCACCGCGGAAGACATGGCCCGCGCCAAGGGCACGAAGGTCGCGCACAAGGAGCTGCGTGACATGCGCGCACGCGCGATGCCGTGATGAAGGGATGGGCCGCCGTGCATGGCCGTGCGTTGCTCGCCACGCTCGCACTGTGGTCGGCGCACGCATGGGCCGAAGACGTCGAGGTCAATGCTGCAAGAGCCCAGCGCAACTACCTGCTCCATTGCGTTGGCTGCCATCTCGTCGATGGCGGCGGGGCGCCCGGCAAGGGCATCCCGTCGATGTCGGGCACGCTGCCCAGATTCCTTCAGGTGCCGGGCGGCCGCGAATACATCACACAGGTGCCCGGCGTGATGAACTCCGGCCTCAATGACAAGCAGGTCGCGGAGTTGATGAACTGGCTGGTGCCGCGCATGGGCGATGACGCAACGCCGGCCGGCAACCCGCGCTACACCGCGCAGGAAATCGCGCGCTTGCGCGGAAGTCGACCGCTGGACTTTGCGGCCACGCGGCGGGCGTTGCTGGATGCCATGCCGCAAGGGAGATAGCGACAGCAGCCTGCCCCAGGACGGCGTTGCGCCCTTCGGAATTGGCGCGGTATTGCAAGAGCTCTGAAAACGGCCTGGTTGCAGCAAGGTGGTCCGCCCATTAGACTGTCATTAACGCAAACCTTAACGGATACTGCTAAATGGCATTGCGAGCATCTGACATCGTCCCCATCAGCGAAGCCCGCGCCCGACTCACCGAGTTGGCCGAAGACGTGGTGGGCAGCGGCTCGGAGAAAGTGTTGACCAAGAACGGCGCGAGTTACGTGGCCTTGGTTGACGCGCGCCGACTCGACTACTACCACGCCCTTGAAGAAGAGCACGCAAGCCTCGTGCTGGCAGATGACGCCATTACCGGCTTGCGGCAGGCCTTGGGCGGTCAGTTCGTGTCCGATGAGGAACTGGATCAGGCGCTTGGCGTCGCATCGAAACCGTGAGCCTTCCCGTCAACGCAAGGGTTCGGGCGGTTCCGAACTTTCTGGCATGCCTTCGTCGCGCACTCGCCTTCATGCAGGAACAGGACGCTGGTTCCGCCCAAGGGCGCTTCAAGAATTTGCAAGGCGAGGTCGTCAAGGCGCGCGCACTCATTTCCTTTGCGCCCGCGAGCGGCCGGCCAGCCCGCTTTCTCGATGCCAGGTCGAGTTGGGGCCAGTTCCAAGCCGCGCAGGCAAGGGAACTGGCGCAGGCACTCGGCATGCCACACCTGCGAGAACTGGTGCTGGCTCGGCACGTCATGCTCTACGCGCATTCCGAGCGGGAAGCAGTGTTGCTGTCCCTGCGACACGAGCGACAGTTGTCCTACCGAATGCCGCCTGCTGCCGTCTGACGCGGTTGTCGAAGCGCATTCCGCCCGGATCGTTCACGAAGTCATTGATGCGGTCCCCATGCCATTGAGCACCCGCCGACGCGTGTGTGCGCGGCATCCCGGTTGTTGCGCGGCAGTCCCGTAACAACCTGCCGAGCTTGCCCCGGCTCTCCCACCCAACTCCAATCGCATCGACGATCCCGCGCCTCGTCGCGGTGAATCGCGTGCGCCGACCTTGCACACATGCACGCCTTTCCACGTCGTCGTGCACGCCAGTGCAAGCGCTCTCGCCCCCGCGCAACTACCTTTGACGGGTCCGCTCAAGCGGTGTCTTCAACCCCGTCTACCCAGACGCTTGCGCTCTTCTCCGAGGGAGGCTCTTCATGAAATTTTCGCCAGCCAGGTCCGCCGTCGCCATTGCGATTTCCACGGCGTTCACCGTGTTCGTGTCATTTCCCGCGGCTGCCGCTGCCGACGCTTCGCGTCTTGGCGCCGAGCTGACGGCCACCGGCGCCGAGAAAGCCGCCAGCAAGGACGGCACGATCCCCGCCTTCGCCGCAGCCGATCCGGCCGACGCGGGCTGGGCGCCGGGCAAGAAGCGCGAGGACTTCTTCAAGTTCAAGGGCGACAAGCCGCTGTTCTCCATCGATGCGGGCAACGTCGACAAGTACGCCGACAAGCTCTCGCCCGGCCAGGTCGCGCTCATCAAGCAGACCAAGGGCTACCGCATGGACGTGTACCCCACGCGCCGCACCTGCAGCGTGCCGGACTTCGTGCAGCAGAACACAAAGAAGAACGTCAGCACCGCCAAGCTGGGCGACGACGGCTGGAGCCTGAAGGAAGCCGTGGTGCCGGGCGTGCCTTTCCCGATGCCCGCCAATGGCGCCGAGGCCATGTGGAACTACAAGATGAAGTACGCGGGCGTGGGCTTCGAGTGGCCGCTCAACTACGTCTCGCTGTCACCGCGCAAGGGCGCCACCGAATGGATCCAGGCCGGTGCCACGCAGACCTACTACCTGCCGTGGGGCAAGAAGGGTTCGGCACTGATGTCGACGCTGCCGCCGGTGGAGTACTACACCTACTTCGCCTACTCGTCGCCCACGGCGCTGGCGGGCCAGGCGCTGTCGTACACGCTGTACACCGACAAGCCGAGCGAAGCCTTCTATTACTTCCCCGGCCAGCGCCGCGTGCGCCGCATGCCGACCTACGCCTATGACGCGCCGCAGGTCGGCTTCGAGAACCAGTACACGGTGGACGAGCCGCGCGTGTTCAACGGCACGATGGACCGCTTCGACTGGAAGCTGGTCGGCAAGAAGGAAATCTACGTCGGCTACAACAGCTTCGGCATGTACGACCCGGCGGCCAAGTTGGAAGCCGTGGCCAAGCCCGATTCGCTCGACCCCTCGGTGCGCCGCTATGAGCTGCACCGCGTGTGGGTGGTCGAGGCCACGGTCAAGTCCGGCGTTCGCCACATCGCGCCCAAGCGCACCTTCTACCTGGACGAAGACAGCTGGTCTGCCGTGGTGGCCGACGACTACGACGCACAAGGAAAGATCGCCAAGGTGCGCGAGTCCTTCGTGATTCCGGTGTACGAGACGGGCAGCTGCGACAACCCTGCCTTCGTTCAATACAACCTGCCTGAAGGCCGCTACCTGTTCGACCAGACGCCGCTGGCCGCTGGCAAGGACATCCGCTGGTTCGTCGAGTCGAAGGATCCGAAGTTCAAGGAGAACTTCTACACCTCCGAAAACCTGCGCGCCATCAGCGAGCGTTGATCTTCTTTCATGGCAACTGCAATTCACAACAAGAACATGACCACGCGACCCTTCACCCGCGCCACCTTGTCGGCCTGCGCCGCTGCCGCCTGCGCGCTGCTGGCGCAGACCAGCGCCCATGCCGTCAGCTTCCAGACCGAGACCCTCTCGGGCAGCTTTGATTCGACGGTCAGCGCTGGCACCGGTGTGCGCCTGAAAGACCCGAGCACGACCCTGATCAACGCAGGAAACATGGGCGGACCGCCGGGCGAGTTGTCGCCGCTGTCGGGCATGGGCGACCAAGGCAACCTGAACTATGGCAAGGGTGACCCCTTCACCTCGTACCTCAAGGGCAGCCACGAACTGCTGGTGAAGGCGCCCGAGGACATCACCTTCCTGGGCCGCTTCACCTGGATCCGCGACTTCAGCGCGACCCACACAACAGGCTACATCAGCTCTACGCCACCCATCGATTCGCCCGATGGCTTGTCCGATCCCGCGCGCGACGCCTTGCGTTCCCAAGTGCGCCTGCTGGACTTCTGGGTCAGCAAGCGCTTTTCGATCGGCGAAGAAAGCGCCCGCATCCGCATCGGCAACCAGGTCATCAACTGGGGTGAAAGCCTGTTCCTGCCGGGCGGCATCAATTCGACCAACGCGATGGACATCATGAAGCTGTCGCAACCGGGCACGCAGCTGAAAGAGGCGGTGCTGGCGGCGCCGATGGTCAGCATCGCGACGGGTCTGGGCTATGGCTTCAACGCCGAAGCCTATGTGCAGACTGACTGGAACAAGAGCTACTTTCCGCCGACCGGCAGCTACTGGTCCGTGGTGAACGGCCTGGGCAAGGGCTCGGGCGCCTATGGCATCACCGACACCCAGCCCAACCAGAAGGGCCAGTGGGGCGCCTCGCTGCGCTACCAGCCGGACAGCGTTCCGCTGAACCTCGGCCTCTATGCGATGAACTACACCGACAAGACGCCGAACCTGGCGTTGACGGCAAACGGTCCGCAGTGGCAATACCTCGAAGACCGCAAGATGTACGGCATCAGCGCCAACATGCCGGTGGGCGACTGGGCCATTGGCACGGAACTGTCGTACCGGCCGAAGGACGCGATCTTCCTGTCGCCCAACACTTCCGGCTGCTCGAGCCAGAACGGCAACTGCTGGGTCGATACGCAGCGCTACCAATGGGCGTTGACGGGCCTGTTGAGCCTGACGCCTTCGAACGCGGGCAGCTTCCTGAAGCTGATCGGCGCGCAGACGGCCACGCTGCTGGCTGAAGCCGTCGTCATCGGCTACCCCAAGCTCAAGCAAGACTACGGCGGCGATCTTGTCGCCGCGGGCGGCTGGGGCTGGGGCAACGAGCTGGCCGCCAACATGGGGACCAACCAGCAAGTGCCGGTGGGCAGCAAGTATTCGAGCGGCTTCAACTTCGACTTCAGCTGGGTCTACGACGGCACGCTGATTCCGGGTTGGCAGGTGGTGCCGGAGGTGTACTACTTCCAGGCCTTGAAGGGCCGCACGCCGAACATCGCGGGCACGCTGATGCAGGGCGCCAAGTCGGCCAACTTCACCGTCTCGTTCATCCAGAACCCGGCCAAGTGGCAGTTCGCTGTGAACTACGCCAAGTTCTGGGGCGGCGATTCGGTCTATGACCAGCCCTATCGCGACCGCGACTACATCGGCGTGACCCTTTCGCGCAACTTCTGAGCGAGCGTTTCCCCGGGCTCCACGCTATGACTGCATCTGCTTCTTCGTCTTCTTCCGCCGCGGCGCGGCTTCTTGCCGGGTTCGAAGCCTTCTGCTTTGAAAACCGCAAGGTGCTGCTCACCGTGCTGGCGATCTTCACCGCCGTCATGGGTTTCTTCGCGCTGCAACTGCGCATGACGGCGGGCTTCGAGAAGCAGATGCCCATCGGGCACGAGTACATCCAGACCTTCCAGCAGTACCGCAACGACGTGCTGGGCGCGAACCGCCTGAACATCGTGGTGAAGGCGCGCAAGGGCGAGATCTGGACCCCTGCGGGGCTGAAAAAGCTCTATGACGTGACGCAGGCGGTGAGCTTCCTGCCGAGCGTGGAGCGCCTGGGCGTGCAGTCGCTGTGGACGCCCAACAGCTTCGTCAACGAGATCACCGAGGAAGGCTTTCGAGCCGACCCGCTGATCGACGGCACCATCACGCCCGAGCAGCTCAAGCCCGAGACCATCGACAACATCCGCCGCACCACGGCGCAGGGCGGTTTTGTCGGCTCGCTGGTCTCGCGCGACCAGACGAGTGCAATGGTCACGGTGGAGCTCAACGAGTTCGACAAGGACGGCAACAAGCTCGACTACGTGGCCTACAACCGCGTGCTCGAAGACCAGATCCGCGCCAAGTTCGAGGACGCTGATTTCGAAGTGCAGATCATCGGCTTCGCCAAGCAGATCGGCGACATTGCCGATGGGGCGCAGGCGGTGCTGCAGTTCTGCGCGCTGGCGCTGGTGCTCACCGCGCTGGCGGTGTTCTGGTATTGCCGCTCGGTGCGCTTCACGGTGCTGCCGATCGTGTGTTCGCTGGCTTCGCTGGTGTGGCAGTTCGGCGCGCTGCGCCTGATGGGCTACGGGCTCGATCCGCTGGCGGTCCTGGTGCCCTTTCTGGTGTTCGCCATCGGCGTGTCGCACGGCGTGCAGCAGATCAACTTCATCGTGCGCGAAATCTCCAACGGCAAGAGCTGCTACGAGGCTTCGCGCGCCAGCTTCTCCGGGTTGCTGATTCCCGGCACGCTGGCGCTGGTGACGGCTTTCGTCTCCTTCGTCACCTTGCTGCTCATTCCGATTCCGATGGTGCGCGAACTGGCCATCACCGCGTCGCTGGGCGTGGGCTTCAAGATCGTCACGAACCTGATCGTGCTGCCGGTGGCTGCATCGTTCTTCAAGGTGCCCAAGACCTTTGCCGACAAGGCGCAGGTGCAGCGCGAGGCGCGGGCCAAGTGGCTGCGCGTGCTGGTCAAGGTGGCGCAGCCGCGCAAAGCGGCCATCACCTTGCTGGTGGTGGGCTGCGTGTTCGCCGCTTCCGTGTATGAAAGCCGCGACCGCGTGGTCGGCACGCTCCAACCTGGCGCGCCGGAGCTGCGGCCCGAGTCGCGCTTCAACCGCGATGCGGTGGCGATTTCCACCAACTACGACACCGGCCTGGACTGGCTCACCGTCATCTTCGAAGCCGCGCCCGAGAGCTGCGAGAACGTCAACATCGGGCTGTACCAGGACCGCTTCACCTGGGCCATCCAGCCGGTGAAGGGCGTGCTCTCGGTGTCATCGTTCTCGGGCCAGATGCGCCTGTACAACGAGGGCTACAACGAAGGCAATCCAAAGATGGGCGTGGTGCCCATCGATGCGGGCAACTACAGCGCGTTGGCGGCAGAAATCTCGCGCATTCGCGGCACCATGCGCAAGGACTGCAGCATGACGGCGGTGCACCTGTTCCTCACGGACCACAAGGCCGAGACCATCCAGCGCGTGATCGAAGCGGTGCGCGCTTTTCGCGATGCGCATGCGCAAGAGGGCGTGAAGATCCGCCTGGCTTCGGGCAACGCGGGCGTGCTTGCGGCCGTCGACGAAGAGATCGAGCACAGCGAACTGCCGATGATGCTGTACGTCTACGCCGCCATCGTGCTGCTGGTGTTCGCGGTGTACCGCGACCTGCGCGCCGTGCTGGCCTGCTGCCTGCCGCTCACGGTGGGCACCTTCATCGGCTACTGGTTCATGAAGGAACTGCAGATCGGCCTGACGGTGGCCACCTTGCCGGTGATGGTGCTGGCGGTGGGCATTGGCGTGGACTACGCCTTCTACATCTACAACCGGCTGCAACTGCATCTGAGCAAGGGCCTGCCCATCGTCAAGGCGGTCGAAAACGCGATGCTCGAAGTGGGCACGGCCACCATCTTCACCGCCATCACGCTGGCGGTGGGCGTGGCGACCTGGTCCTTCTCGGAACTCAAGTTCCAGGCCGACATGGGCAAGCTTCTGGCCTTCATGTTCATCGTGAACATGGTGATGGCGGTGACGGCGCTGCCTGCGTTTGCGGTGTGGCTGGAATTGATCTTCCCGCGCACCAAGCCGGTGAAGGCGCCGGGCCTGCTGAGCCACTGAGCTGGCGCGCGCTGAAAGACATTCGACATGAAGAAATCCCTTTTCCTGAATTGCAGGCGCCTTGCGCTGACCTGTGTGGCTGGCGCATCGATGGCCAGCGCCTGGGCGCAAGCGCCTGCCGATGCCGTGCGCTATGCACCGGCCGTGGTCGTGCCGCACGCCGTGCAGGCGCAGATGCTCTCCGTGGCGCGTGCTGGCGGCGGTTTCGTCGCGGTGGGTGACCACGGCGTGGTGCTGCGCTCGGCTGACGCAGGAAAGACGTGGCAGCAAGCCGCGACGGTGCCCGTCGATGCACAACTCAACAGCGTCAGCTTCGTCAGCGACAAGGAAGGCTGGGCGGCAGGGCATGGCGGCACGGTGCTGCACACCGCGGATGGCGGCGCCACCTGGTCCCTGCAGCGCAGCGCGACCACGGAAGACCGGCCGCTCTTCGCCATCCACTTCTTTGATGCGCAGCACGGCGTGGCCGTGGGCCTGTGGTCGCTGGTGCTGGTCACCGAAGACGGCGGCAAGACCTGGACGCAGCAGACCGTCGCACCACCGCCCGGCAGCAAGAAGGCCGACCTGAACCTGCTGGCCCTCTTTGCCGATGCGCAGGGCCGCCTCTACGCGACAGCGGAAAAGGGCATGGTCTTGGTGTCCGACAACCGCGGCCGTGACTGGCGCTACCTGGAGACGGGCTATGCGGGTTCCTTCTGGACTGGCACCGCGCTGCCGGATGGCGGCCTGCTCGTGGGCGGGCTGCGCGGATCGCTCTACCGCAGTGCAGACCACGGCGCGACGTGGCAGCGCGTGGAGACGAACAGCAAGTCATCGATCACTTCTCTGGCCGCTCAAGGCACTCACGTGCTGGCCGCCGGGCTGGACGGCCTGGTGTTGCACAGCAAGGACAGCGGCAAGAGCTTCCAGCCCGACCTGCGCGCCGACCGCGCCAGCCTGACGGCGGCCTTGCTGACGGCAGACGGCAGGGCAGTGCTCATGTCGCGCCAAGGCCCGGTCGCCGACACCGCGGCCCGCTGAGCGCCGCGCCACTTCATTCAAGGATTCACGCATGCACTCCTCCGAACTCCTTCAGCGCCGCATCGCGGTCCTGGGCAAGAACGCACCCTTGTTCTACGAAAAGCCGCTGCACCTGGTGCGCGGCGAAGGCGTGTGGCTCTATGGCGCCGATGGCCGCAAGTACCTCGACGCCTACAACAACGTCGCGCACGTCGGCCATTCGCATCCGCGCGTGGTCGATGCCATCACGGCGCAGGCGAGGCTGCTGAACACCAGCACGCGCTACCTGCATGAAAACGTCGTCGCCTACGCCGAGCGCCTGAAGGCCACTTTCGGCGGCGCCGACATGATGGTGATGTTCTGCTGCAGCGGCAGTGAGGCCAATGAACTGGCCTTGCGCATCGTGCGCGAATGCTCGGGCGGCATGGGTGTTGTCCACACCGCGCACTCGTACCACGGCAACACGGCGGCGGTGTCGCAGGTAAGCAGCATCCTGAGCGCGCCGGAAAAGCGCGGCCCCAATGTGCGCAGCATCCCGGTCATCGATCCGTACCGCGACCGCGGCACGCGCAACGATGCGGACCTGGTCGACAAGTACTGCGGCGACGTGGCAGTGGCCATCGACGGACTCCAAGCCAGCGGCGTGGGCTTTGCCGGGATGATCCTGTGCACCGGCCTATCCTCCGAAGGCTTGCCAACGCAGCCCGCCGGTTACATGGCCCGGGTGGCGCAGCAAGTGCGCGAGGCCGGTGGCTATTTCATCGCCGACGAAGTGCAGGGCGGCTTCGGCCGCTTCGGCAGCCACTTCTGGGGCCATCAGGTGCAGGGGGTGGTGCCCGACATCGTCACGCTTGGCAAGCCGATGGGCAACGGGCATCCGCTGGCAGCGGTCATCGCTCGGCGCGAACTGGTCGAGCAGTTCACCGAGATGAACCCGATGTACTTCAACACCTTCGCGGGCAACCCGGTGTCGTGCGCGGCGGGCATGGCGGTGCTGGACATCATCGAGGACGAAGGGCTCATGGCGAATGCCGATGCCGTCGGAGGCTATGTGCTCGAACAGCTGCGCGCATTGGGCGAGCGCCACGAACTCATCGGCGACGTGCGCGGCAAGGGACTGTTCTTCGCCGTCGAGCTGGTGACGGTCCGTGCCACGAAAGCACCGGCCGCCAGCGCGGCCAAGGCCATCATCAATGCGATGAGCCAGGAGGGTGTGCTCATCAGCCGCATCGGGCCCACCGACAGCATCCTGAAGATCCGCCCGCCGATGCCCTTCCAGCGCGCGCACGCGGACCAGCTTATCGAGACGCTCGATCGCGTGCTGGGCGCCACGCAAGCTGCGCAATGAGCGCGGCATCGGCACGGGCCGCATGCCCAAGGGTGTGTCGATGAGCGCCGTGCAGTCGCTGGTCGCCGAAGACGAAGCGGCCTACGCACAGCTCGCTCGCACGGCGCTCGCGCTGTGGGACCTGCGTCACATCGACCTGCAGCTCATCAAGATCCGCGAGAACGCCGTGTACCTCGTTTCCTGCGAAGGCGGCCGCAAGGCGATCCTGCGCGTGCATCGGCACGGCTACCACTCCGACGCCGCCTTGCATTCCGAAAACGCGTGGACCTGCGCGCTGGCCGAGGCCGGTCTGCGCGTGCCGCGCGCCATCGCGTCACGACGTGGCCAGCCCTTCGAGCGCGTGCAGGCCAAAGGCGTGCAAGGCGAGCGGCAGGTCGACGTGATCGAATGGATCGAAGGCCGTCAGCTGGGCTCGGTCGAAGCCGGCGTGGCCGGTGACGACGCGCACATCACGCGGCAGTACGACATCCTCGGCCAGACCGCGGCGCGCATGCACCAGCAAGCAAGCCAATGGCAACCAGGCCCGGGATTCGTGCGCCACAGCTGGTGCGCGCAAGGGCTGGCCGGGGAGCAACCACTGTGGGGCCGCTTCTGGGAGCTCGACGCGCTGGACGATGCGCAACGCCGCCTGCTGGTCACCACACGCCACGCGCTGCTGCACGACCTCAACGCACTGCCCAGGGATGTGCACACCTTCGGCCTGATCCACGCCGATCTGGTTCCCGAGAACCTGCTGGCCCATGGCGACGACGTGCACGTCATCGACTTCGACGATGCGGGCTTTGGCTGGCATCTGTTCGACATCGCCACCTCGCTGTACTTCCTCCTGCCGCAGCCTTGCTTCGAAACGGCCAAGCGCGCGCTGATCGACGGCTATCGCAAGGTGCGCCCCCTGTCCGACGAAGACGCGGCGCGCCTGCCCATGTTCCTGGCGGCGCGCGGCACGACCTACCTCGGCTGGGTGCACGAGCGCAAGAACACGCAGACCGCGCGCGAGCTCACGCCTTTCCTGGTGGAACTCGCCTGCACCGCCGCACAGCACTACCTGCGCGGGCACTGACCTGTCCACCCCAACCGAACCGGAGATCCGATGAGCCACCCTGAAGGCGAACTTCGCCGCGTGCTGACCTTTTCGGACCTGCTGATCTACGGCATGACCTACATGGTGCCGGTCGCGCCCTGGGCCATTTTCGGCTTCCTGAGCGCCACGTCGCAAGGCATGCCCGCGCTGGCCTACCTTCTGGGCATGGGCTGCATGGTGTTCACCGCGATGGGCTACGCGAGCATGGCGCCGCGCATTCCGCGTGCGGGTTCCGTCTATGCGTATGCACGCGCCAGCCTCGGCTCCTTCGCGGGCTTCCTGGCCGGCTGGCTGATGCTGCTGGACTACATCCTGTTCCCGGCATTGACTTGCGTGTTCGCTGCGGTCGGCTTGAACAGCCAGTTTCCGATGGTGCCGCGCGAAGTGTGGGTCGTCGCCCTCGTGGCGCTGGCGCTCGGCATCAACTGGTTCGGCATTGCGGTGAGTGCGCGCATCAGCGCCATGCTGTTCTGGCTTTCCATCGTCGCCGTGCTCGTCTTCGTGGTGGCGGCCGTCATGGGACTGGAAAGCGGCAAGGGCGCCGGCACGGTGACGACGCATTCGCTCTGGAAGGCCGACATCAACTGGACGGCCATGCTGTCGGCCACCGCGCTGGGGGTGATGTCCTACCTGGGCTTCGACGGGATCTCGACCCTCACGGAAGAGGTGCGGCCGGAGCATCGGCATCTGGTGGGCCGCGCCATCATCGCGAGCCTGGCGCTCACCGGCCTGCTCTTCGTGGTGCAGACCTCGCTGCTCAGCGATCTGGCGGTGGGCTTCAAGGCCGGTGACCTGGCATCGCTCGCCTACGACGTGGCCAACGGCACGCTGGGTCCGGTGCTTGGCGCCATGATGACGTGGGCGGTGGTGCTGGCGGCCATCGTCGCGATGGTGCCGATCTGCGCGGGTGTTGCGCGGCTGCTGTTCGCCATGGGCCGCGATGGCCAGTTGCCCACGGCGCTGGGGCGTGTCCATCCAAGGCACGGCACGCCGCACGTCGCCATGCTGCTGACCTCGGCGGTCGCGCTGGCCGTGGCGCTGGCAGGCGTCGACCATGCGGACGAGCTGTCGTCCATGATCAATTTCGGCGCGCTCGGCGGCTTTGCGCTGCTGCACCTGTCGGTGCTGCGCTACTTCGGCAGACAGGAAGCGCGGGTCAGCTTCGTTCGCCATCGCGTCGTGCCCGTCATCGGCTTGCTGATCGCCGCGGCCCTGCTGTGGAGCCTGAGCGATGTGGCACTGAAGGTCGGCATCGCATGGCTCGTGGCCGGCTTGCTCTATTGGGTGGCGATGGTGCGCGGCAAGGCCATGCCTGCGATGGACTTGGGGTAGCGATCAGGCCTTGTGAGTGGCGCCCTGAAAGCGCCGCAGCCGCGTGCCCAGGGCGTCCGGCTGGTGAGTGGTCCGGCGCCGGCGATTCAGGTGCAGGCGGGAGCGCGCTGAGCCGTGCCCAGCGCAAAGGCGCCGGCAAGTTGCTTGCCGGCGCGGCGGCGATGAGGCCGGCAAGCCGCATCGCCGCACCTCAGGCGCTGGTGGGTCAGGCCGCCGGAACGTCGCGCAGTTCGCGGCGCAGGATCTTGCCCACGGTGGACTTGGGCAGCGCCTCGATGATGCGAACCACCTTGGGCACCTTGTAGCCCGTGAGCGATGCGCGGCAGTGGTCGATGACGGCCTGCTCGGTCAACTCCGCACCCGGCGCCTTGACCACGAACAGGCGAATGGCCTCGCCGGTCTTCTCGTCGGGCACGCCGATGCAGGCGCACTCGGCCACGCCGGGGCAACTCGTTGCCACCGCCTCGATCTCGTTCGGGTAAACGTTGAAGCCCGAGACGATGATCATGTCCTTGATGCGGTCCACGATCTTGAGGTAGCCGCGCTCGTCGAACACGCCGACGTCGCCCGTGCGGAAATAGCCGTCAGCCGTGAAGGCGCCGGCATTGACCTCAGGCTTTTCCCAGTAGCCGCTCATGACCTGCGGACCCTTGGCGCAGATTTCGCCGGCCTGGCCCAGCGGCACTTCGTTGCCGGCG
>NZ_JASZYG010000019.1 GCF_030317105.1 Variovorax brevis | reverse complement strand
GCCAAATCCGAAATCCACTCTGACATTACGTGTCCACGTTCTTGTACATGGGTACGTAGCCTCACACTTCGTCGCGCTCGAAGGAAGGGCGTGGTTTATTGCCCGCTTACTTAGAGTCTCCTCACCCTGAACCACGACGCCACGAGGACACCATGACTGAAACCCGCCAACACATCCCGTTCCACCTTGCTTTTCCCGTGCGCGACATCGCAGAAGCACGCGCCTTCTACGGGGAACTGCTGGGCTGCCCCGAGGGACGGAGCGCGCCCGAGTGGGTCGACTTCGACTTTTACGGTCATCAGATCGTTGCGCATCTGGCACCCGAGGAGTGCGGCCACAAGCAGAGCAGCGCCGTCGACGGCCACGATGTGCCGGTCAAGCATTTCGGCGCCATCCTGCCGATGGACAAGTGGCAAGCCATGGCCGACAACCTGATCGCGAACAAGACAGCGTTCGTCATCGAGCCCTACATCCGCTTCAAAGGCGAACCTGGCGAGCAAGCCACGATGTTCTTCCTGGATCCGTCAGGCAACGCCATCGAGATGAAATCGTTCGCCGATCCCGGCTCGCTGTTCGCGAAGTAAGGAGCCTCCAATAGACTTCAACCACTGGCGGCCACCAGCGTTGCCGCTGCCCTCCTGACATTCCTGGGGACGGCGGCTGCACAGACAGACACGCTGAAGATCAGGGACTCGGGCGTTGTCACCGTCGGCGTTGCGCGACGCCTCGGGCGCCATGTCGTTTACCACCGGAGCCGGAAAGTACACCGGCTTCCACGTCGAAATTTGCGAGCGGATCATTGCCGACACCAAGAGGACGACGCAGCTCGAGAAGCTGGAAGTGAAGTACCAACTTGTCACACCCCAGAACCGCATTCCGCTCGTGCAGAACGGCACGGTCGACATCAAATGCGGCACGACGACCAACAACGCGGCACGTCAGAAATACGTCGCCTTCGCCCCTACGCTTTACGTGGAGGCCGTGCGCGTCGCGGTCAAGTCAGCGTCCGGCATCAAGTCGACCGCCCAGTTGGCGCGCAAGACGGTGGCAGCGACCACGGGAAGCACTTCCGTGCAACTGCTCAGAACGCTCAAGAGCGATGCGGCGGAGCTGACGGCCAAGGACAACAGCGAGGGCTTTCTGCTCCTGGAGACCGGCCGCGCTGACGCGTTCGTGGCACATCGGCAGATTCTGGCGACGCTCATTTCAAAGAGCAAGGAACGCGCGCAGTACAAGCTGCTGGACCAAGTGCTGAGCACAGAGCCCATTGCCATCATGTTGCCGAAGGGCGATGCGGCGTTCAAGAAGCTTGTCGACCAGAGCATCGTGTCGTTGGCCAAGAGCGGTGATGCGGCGCGCATCTACGACAAATGGTTCCTGAAGCCGGTCCCGCCGCAAAACGCAATCGTGGGCCTGCCCGCGACCGAGATGACCAAGGCCGCTTGGGCGAGTCCCACCGACCAACCGTTGGAAGCGTACGAGACGCGCTAGGGCCTGGCTCGAGGGCGACGACGGTCTTTGCGCGATGCGCCGCGTTGGGCGCCTGCTTTCTCGACAGCGGTCTCCGCTGCCTCTGCCAGGCAGCGCGAAAAATGGGCCACGATCGGCGAACTCGTTCGGGCGCGTCGCTGGAGCAGCCCGATTACCCGGTAGAAAGTGTGTTCTCCCAACGACACCACCCGGACGCGGTCAGGCAGAGGCAGATGGGCTTCGACAAGCGGCACGAGCGCAACGCCCACCCCGTTGGCGGCAAGCTGAATCAGGCCGGCGATTTCGTCCAACTCGATGGCCTCCTTCACCGTGATGCCTTGCCGCCGCAGGAAACCTTCGACCATGCGGCCGCCGAAGGACACGCGGTCGTACCGGAGGAAGGGCCGCGACTGCAGCAACTCGCGCCAGTCCTTGCGGCTCGAACCATCCTTCTGGGCGACGAGCACAAACGGTTCATGGGCAAGCGACTGCCACGTCATGTCGGGTGGCATGCCGAAGGGCGGTCGAATCATCACAGCGGCGTCGATCCTTCCGGCGTCGAGATCGTCCATCAGCCGCAAAGACACGCCAGGCGAAACATGGACGCGGACCAACGGAAACGCTTGACGGAGCTTCTCGAGCGCACGCGCGACCAGCGTCGACTGCGCGGAGGCGATGGCGCCAATGCGCAAGACACCTTGTGTCGATCGTTCATCGGGCGGATCGCCAAGCTTCGCGTAAAGCGCGCAGAGGGCCTCTGCGCGCTCGAGGACGATCTGCCCGGCGCTGTTCAGCGTGGCGGACCGCCCGGTCCTGTCAAACAAGGAAAAGCCCAGGGCCTCCTCGATTCGCCGGATCTGGCTGCTCACCGCCGATTGCGTCAGGCCGATGTGCTCGCCAGCGGACGCGAAGGTTCCATATTTGCAAACTGCGACAAGTGTCCTGAGCTCTGCAATCATGGGCCGAGCATGTCCGGGATCGATGGAAAGATCAACAACTGAGCAGGCGGCTGAATGCGATTTCGATCGCTCGCTTCCTCGCACCTGGCCCTCCTGACGCTGTCGCGCCACGGACGTTGAGTTTCTGTCTCCATCTGAACCCGGCGATCTGGATCGGCTGGGCGTGGCCGTATGACGGCGCGGATGTCCGCTATCAGTAGTCTGAAGCAGCCGTAGCCGGCGCTTGTGTGACCGGCAGCGCATGGACCGCGACTGTGAATTCGCAGCCGAACCCGGCAGCGGTCCTTAGGGGTGATGGCTTGGTTGTCCACCGACAGCTGTCAGTGCGCCTCGCGAACAGGCCGTTGCGGCCATGAACGGCCGCCAGCGCGGTCGCGTGCTACACCGGGTTTCGTCCGCCAAGCAGCCGTCGTTAGTCAACCAGCGTTTGCGTCGTGCGTCGCGTGAGTTCCACAAAGTTGGCACGTACCGCATCCGCCAACACGGGCAAGATTGGATTTGAGTCCGCCTTGCGTTGCAGCAACACGAGGAACTCGCCAAGGCCGGCACGCCGGAGGCTGCGATATGAAGTGCCCGCTACGCCAAGCAACGCGCACGAGGACGGCACCAACGCGACGCCAAGGCCTGCGCCGACAAGGTCCAGCACGCCATGCACGGTGCTCGCCTCGTAGCGAATGCGTGGGCTGAATCCTGCCTTGGCACACAGGTAGATCGACTGGTCGAAGTATGCCGGCCCCCGGTGCCGTGTGAAGGCAACGAAATCGTGATCCGCAAAGCTGCGCAGTTCGACTGGACTATCGGCACGGCGGGCCTCCCGGGGTGTCAGCGCCAGGCAGAAGGGATCGGCCATCTGCGCCGCGACCATCAGGCGGGGATGGTGCGGCTTGGTGCGCGCGATTCCGGCGTCGAGATGGCCCGCAGCCACCGCCTCGGCCTGTTCGCTGCTGATCATCTCGCGCAGTTCGATGTGAAGCGCCGGATGTTCCTTCTTGAGTTGCCGGATGAGTTTCGGCAGCACGGTGCTGCTGGCGGAGGGCACGAAGCCGAGCGCGAGGTGGCCGCTGCTGGCGCTTCCCGTCACAGACTCCTTCATGCGTGAAGCCCGCTCGAGCAGATAGCGCGCTTCCGGTAGCAGTGACTCCCCCGCTGCTGTCAGGCGCACACCCTTGGGATGGCGCACAAAAAGCGAGGCGCCCATCTCCTCTTCGAGTTGCCGGATTTGCACAGACAGTGCGGTTGGGCGATGAACAGCTTTTCCGCAGCCCGGCTCAGGTTGCCGGTCTCGGCCACAGCGACGAAGTAGCGCAAGTGCCTCAGTTCCATGGTCATGAAGAACTCCATATGCACGAGGTATCGGGCCCATAGCTTATCGGTGTTTGGAATATCGAAGCCACACGCCCAGAATTCGTCCATTCCAGGCGCTGACGCGCCGTCCACCCAATGGAGACATACAGATGAAGAAAGCATTTACCCTGCTCGCGGGTTGCGCTATTGGCCTCGCCGCCTCGGCCCAAAGCTGGCCCACCAAGCCGGTCAAGCTCGTCGTGCCAGCGCCGGCCGGCAGTTCGCTCGACTTCATTGCCCGCACCCTGGGCGACAAGCTGCGCGAGCGCTGGAAGCAGCCGGTCGTGGTCGACAACAAGGCCGGCGCAGGCGGCATGCTGGGCATGACCGCAGTCGCCAAGGCCCCGGCCGACGGCTACACCCTCGGCGTCGGCTTCAATGGGCCGATTGCCTTCGGCCCGCACATGTACAAGAAGATGGCGTACGACCCGGCCAAGGATCTGCTGCCCATCGTGCTCACCTCGTCCCAGCCCAACGTGCTGGCTGTGGCCGCGAGCCATCCCGCCAAGACACTGCCCGAATTCGTTTCATGGGCGAAGAAGCAGGGCAACAAGATCAACTACGCCTCTGTCGGCGCTGGCAGTTCATCGCACCTGACCATGGAGCTGTTCAAGAGCACGGCGGGCTTCGAGGCGACGCATGTGCCTTTTGCCGGCTCCCCGCCGGCAGGCATTTCGATTGCATCAGGAGAAACGCAGGCGCTGTTCACCGTCGCACCCGCGTTGCTGCCGCTCATCGAAGGGGGCCGCATCCGCCTGTTGGCCGCCACGAGCCTCAAGCGCACCGAGACCATGAAGGACCTGCCGACGGTCGCCGAGTCGGGCTATCCCGGCTTCGAAGCCCTTGCATGGAACGGCCTCTTCACGGCCGCGGGTACACCGCCGGAAGTGGTGCGCCAGATCAATGCCGACGTCAACGAGGTGATGAAGGAAAAGGGGGTGCGCGAGGCCTTCGCCAAACAGGGCCTGATCATTGGCGGGGGCTCGCCCGATGAGTTCAAGACTTTCATCGCTGCCGAGAGCCTCAAGTGGGGCGCCATCATCAAGAAGGTCGGCATCAGCATCGACTGACACTGGGATCAAACCATGCAAGCCTTGCGCAAAACACGCCCGGAAGCGGGCCTCGAACTGGTGGATGTGCCGGTTCCCGTGCTGGACGCCGATTCCGGCGATGTGCTGGTGAAGGTCCGTGCCACCGGCATCTGCGGCAGCGACCTGCACGTCGACGACTGGACACCGAGCTACGCCTTCATCACCCAGAGCATTCCGGTCACGATCGGGCATGAGTTCGTCGGCGTGGCGCAGACAGGCCACCTGGCCGGACGGCGCGTGGTCGTCCGTCCTTCCGTGACATGTGGCGTCTGCGCCGCGTGCAGTGCGGGCGATCATGATGGCTGCGAGAAGCGCCGCGGCATCGGCATGACCCGCGACGGCGCATTCGCCGCCTGGGTCCGGGTGCCGGCGCGCAATTGCGTGCCAGTGCCGGACAGCGTGAGCGATGAACTCGCAGCGCTCACCGAGCCACTCACCATCTCGATGCAGGCGCTTCGCATTGCAGGCGACGTGTCCGGCAAGCGCGTGCTCGTGATGGGCCCAGGCACCATTGGCCAGGGGATTGCCGCGTTGGCACGGCGGGCGGGCGCCAGTCAGGTGGTGATCAGCGGCTTCGACGACGCCGCCCGATTCGATGCATTGCGCCGGATGGGATTCGAGGCGCTGGTCGATGTTGCCGCCCAGCCGCTCGATGAAGGCAGCCGTCCCTACACGGGCGGTGCGCCTTTCGACCTCATCTTCGAAGCGACGGGCGTGCCTGAGACCATCACGCAGGGACTGGCGCTGCTGCGGCGCAACGGCATCGTCGTCGTGACTGGCATTCATGCTCGCCCCCTTGCGCTCGACCTGACACCCATGGTGCGCAGCCAGCAGCAATTGCGCGGCTCGTTTCGTCCGCCCGAATCCGACTGGCCCCGGGCGCTCGAATTGATGGGCGAGCTGGATGAGGTCATGCGCCCGATGGTCAGCCACGTCTTGCCCTTGTCACAGGCCGCCGAAGGATTTGCACTTGCGCACGCGAAAACGGCGAGCAAGGTACTGCTCAAGCCGGAGCCTTGCGATGAGTGACGACATGCGTGGCACGGGTGCGGTGCTGGCGCTCTGGAATGACGTCGCGCCGGAACTCGATGCCGAGTACAACGAGTGGCACGCGAACGAACATGTGCCCGAACGGCTGGCGGTGCCGGGCATGCTGTGGGGCCACCGCTATCGCCGCTGGGGCGATGGCGTTGCGCCACGCTACCTCACGATCTACGGCATGCGGGACGCGCAGGTGTTGGAGAGCGAGGCCTATCGCCTGCTGCTGAGCAATCCGACCCCCATGAGCGCGCGCATGCGCCCTCACCTGTGCAACTTGTCGCGTTGGATATGCGACGTTCGCGAGTTGCACGGGTTCAATGCGTCCACCAGCCTGGCCGTCTGGACCTTCGAGACGGAAGACATGGGGCGCCTGCGCGCCGCCGAGTTCGAATCCCGCAATGGCCTTTTGCTCGCCCGCAGATTGGTCGACGCGGCGCCACTGCCGTGGCTGCAGGGCCCACAGGCGACTGCGATCGAAGGGAGCTGGCTCCTGGCCCTCGGATTGCCCGACGAAATTGCAGCGTTGGGACCGCGCCCAGGCGCGATGTTGTATCGCGCCCTCTGAACGCCACGCGCGGGCCTATGAAATGCTCGCCAACTCCCGGGCCACCATCTCGAGAAATGTCTGCCCCAGTTGAGAAGGTGGCCGGTTGACGTTGGTCACGCTGTAGATCGCGAACTGCGGCGCGTCCGGGATCCTGATCAATTCAAGGTGCTCGGAGCGATGCGCGCGTGCAGACAAGTTGTCGACGAACGCAACGCCCGCTCCGCTGGCGGCCATGGCGCATGCGGCGTAGCCCGAGCGCACCTCTACTGCCACCTGCCGTGAGATGCCGAACTTCTCAAGCCAGGCATCGATGACCCGGCTCTGCGGTGCCTCAGGGCTGTAGACGATCAGGCGTTGCCGCAGGGCCGTGGCCAGATCGAACTTCTTCGCCAAAAGGGCGTGGCCCTTGGGCACCACGCACTGCAGCGTCCACCGCCCGATCTCGCGGACATCCAGAACCGGGTGGTCCAGGGGAGCGCTCGAGATCGCGACGTCCGCCTCCTCGGCGACCAGCGTCTGCACGATCTCGCGGGTCGGCAAGGCCTCGAAAAACACTTTGGAATGGGGGAAGCGCTCCAGCAGCTTCGCGGTAGCACCCGGGACGAGTTGCAGCGCGGTGTTCGCGCTCGACAGCACTCGCAGCGTGGCATGGCCGCCAAAGCGCAGGTGGGTCGC
This sequence comes from Variovorax brevis, assembly GCF_030317105.1. Lineage (GTDB taxonomy): Bacteria > Pseudomonadota > Gammaproteobacteria > Burkholderiales > Burkholderiaceae_C > Variovorax > Variovorax brevis. The sequence goes on along the minus strand of NZ_JASZYG010000019.1, from coordinate 69,074 downwards.
CACGTTCTGCACGTGCTGAACGCCGCGATACACCTTGTCGACCTCCGCTTGCAGGGTGTGCGCCTCCGGCGTTGCGATGAGGCGGGCGTTGCGACGTTCGAACAGCGTGACGCCGAGCTGGATCTCCAGGTGCCGGATGAGGCGGCTGACCCCCGGCTGGGAGACGTGCAGCAGCCTGGCCGCATTGGTCGTGGAACCGGTTGTCATGACGGCCCGAAAGACTTCGATCTGGCGCAGATTCACCTTTGGCACCTACTACAAGTTGTTCGGTGGAAACCCCAAGTCAGAACACGATGTTATAGCCTGCGCCGTGATTGGTATTGGACCCGGGGGCCGTGCATTCCTAGCATCCATGCATTCGACCCACCCTCGAAAAGAGACAAGCACATGACCTCAACCCTCCGCCCCCTGTTGAAGGGCCTCCTCGGTGCCGGTGCCGCATTGGCCCTGTGCACCGCGCAGGCGCAGACCTATCCCGCCAAGCCCGTCACCCTGGTCGTCGGCTTTGCGCCCGGCGGCTCGGCCGACAGCCTCGCGCGCCTGCTGGCGCAGAAGCTCGGCACCTCGCTCGGCCAGCCCGTCATCGTCGACAACAAGCCGGGGGCTGGTGCCACCATTGCAACGGCTGCGGTTGCCGCTTCGAAGCCGGATGGCCACACGCTGTTGATGGTGACGAGCGGGCATGCAGGCAGCGCCGCGCTGTATCCCAAGCTGAGTTACGACACGCAGAAGAGCTTCGAGCCCGTCGCCAAGGTTGGCGCATCGCCCGTCGTGATCGTGGTGCCAGCTTCGGCGCCCTACAAGCAACTGAAGGATGTGATCGAGGCGGCCCGCAAGAGCCCGGGCAAGCTCAACTACGCGGCTGGCGGCGGCGGCGCGACCACCACGAGCCTCGCGGCCGAGTTCCTGAAGAACGAAGCGAAGATCGACATGGTCATGGTGCCGTACAAGGGGTCTGGCCCGGCGCTGACGGCCCTTCTTTCCGGCGAGGTCGACCTGGGCTTCGACATCCCGTCCAGCGCACTGCCGCACATCAAGGCAGGCAAGCTGCGCCCGCTGGGAGTGACCACGAAAACGCGCTCGAGCGTGCTGCCCGATGTGCCCACGGTCGCCGAGCAAGGGATGACGGGATTCGAGGTCACCGGCTGGTTCGGCGTGCTGGCGCCGCCGGCACGCCTGCCGCGGTGGTCACGCGGCTGAACAAGGAAATCAACGCAGTCTTGAGCGATCCGGAAACGAAGACCAAGCTGCAGGGCATCGGCGTTGAGGCGGCTCCGGGCAGCCCTGCCGAGTTCGGCAAGTTGATCGCCAGCGAGACGGTGCGCTACGGCGACGCGATCCGCAAGCTCGGCATCAAGGCCGAGTGAGCCGCACCATGAGCACCACTGAACAAACTGCTGACGTCGTGATCATCGGCGGTGGCCTTGGCGGTGTCTCCGCCACGCTGGCTGCCGCACGGATGGGTTCGAAGGTTATCCTGGTCGAAGAGCTGGATTGGCTCGGCGGCCAGTTGACGTCGCAAGCCGTTCCGCCCGACGAATATCCGTGGATCGAGTACCTGACGGCGTCGCACAGCTACGCCACGTTTCGCGAGACGATCCGTGCCTACTACCGGCGTCACATGCCGCTGACAGAAGCAGCGCGCATGCGTGTGCGCCTCAACCCCGGGCAGGGCAATGTCAGTTCGCTTTGCCACGAACCATGGGTTGCAGTGAAGGCGATCGACGAATTGCTGGCGCCGCACGTTGCGGCTGGCCGCGTGTCGGTGCTGCGCAAGCATCGCACGTTGAAGGCTGAAACGGACGGAGATCGCATCCGCGCAGTGCACGTGCGCAACCTGGACGCAGATGCTGAACTCGTCCTGACCGCACCCGTCTTCATCGACGCTACGGAGATTGGCGACTTGCTCGAGATGGCCAATGTCGAGCATGTGTTCGGTGCGGAAGCGCAGTCGCAGACGGACGAACTGCACGCGCTGCCCGTGGCAGATCCTTTCGACCAGCAAGCCATCACCTGGTGCCTGGCCGCGGACTACCTGCCCGGCGAGGACCACACGATCGACAAGCCGCGCGACTATGAACGGCTCAAGACACTGCAACTCGACTGCTGGCCGGGCCCACAGCTGAGCTGGACCCTGAGCGACTTCGTGACGCACCAGCCGCGCGATCGCCCGCTTTTCGTCGGCCCCACCGACACCGACTCGCTCTACGACCTGTGGCATGCGCGGCGCATTGCCTACAGGCAGAACTTCAAGCCGGGCAGCTATGCCAGCGACATCACGCTGGCGAACTGGCCGCAGATGGACTATTGGGAAAAGCCGGTCGTTGGTGTGTCACCCGACGCACAGGCACTGGCCCTGGAAAAAGCTCGCCAGTTCAGCCTGGCCTTCTTCTACTGGATGCAGACCGATGCCCCGCGGCACGACGGCGGTTGCGGCTACCGCGGCCTGCGGTTGCGCGGTGACGTACTGGGCACCGCTGACGGATTGGCCAAGCAAGCCTACTACCGCGAAGGGCGCCGTATCAACGCGGAGTTCACCGTGCTGGAACAGCACATCGGTGTGGCGGCGCGGCCGGGCGAGGCTGGCGCCGTGCGCTTTGCCGACAGTGTGGGCATTGGCGCCTATCGCATCGACCTGCATCCAAGCACGCGCGGACGCAACACGGTCGACATCGACGCGTTCCCATTCCAGATTCCACTCGGCGCACTGTTGCCGGTGCGCGTCGACAACTTGTTGCCTGCGTGCAAGAACCTGGGGACCACGCGCATCACGAACGGCGCGTACCGTGAGCATGCGACGGAATGGAGCATCGGCGAAGCAGCCGGCACCTTGGCGGCGTTCTCCCTCGCACGCAAGCAACCGCTGCGCGCGGTCCGTGCCGACAACGACTTGCTCGGGGATTTCCAGCGCACGTTGGAGCTGCAGGGTGTACTGCTGGCCTGGCCAAGTTTCGGGGCGCTGACTCCAATTCAGCGTGTGGGCTACCAGCACGCCAATCGATGACTTTCCGCATGCAGCCGAACTGCGACTGCATGCCTTTTGAACAGTCAGTCGCGGCTCCGCGTGCTACGGGCGTCTCTCTTGCGAAGCGGTACTTGGGCGGCAGAAGCGCCACAAAATGCGATCACGCAGATTTTGGCGAAGCTTTCGCGTACGTTGCCGCGTCGGACATCCTGCTTACCGTCAGACGAGCCCAAAGCGCTTGAGCGTGTCCGTCAGGTTGAGCAAGTCGGCCGTCATGGCTCCCTCTTCAATGGCCCGGCGTTGCCCAGCCTCTTTTTTTTCGCGCATCAAGCTGCTGGCGATCGCCAATTCCACTTCGTTTTCCGCAACCACGGCGAGGCCGTCGCGATCGCCAACAACGACGTCACCGGGGTGGATCAGCACGTCGCCAATGGTGATGGGAACGTTTATGCGTCCGGGTTGATTCTTGCCGGTTCCTTTGATCGACAAACCGCGACAAAACACGGGAAATCCCAGTTCGATGATAAGGTTGGCATCGCGCACGCAGCCGTTGATGACGAGTCCGGCGATGCCCATCTTCTGGGCCTGGATCGTGAGGACGTCACCCCAGGGCCCGGCTTCCATGAACCCCTTGGCGTCGACCACAAGCACGTCGCCCGGTTTCGCTTTCTGCACCGCATAGTGCAGCATCAGGTTGTCGCCTGGGCGGCAGTCGACGGTGAATGCGGGCCCGGCCAGCCGTACTGTCGGATCGATTGGCTTCATGCCGTGGTCGAGTGCGCCCTTGGCGCCTTGCGCCTCATAGACGGTCGCTGCGCCGAGATCGCGCAACTGATTGATTTGTTCGGGCGTAGCCAAGGAAATCTCCAGCAGATTATTGAGATGGATAGGCGCACCCGCTGCGCATGCGCAGCGGTGCAGTGTGGGGCACCAATCAGTCGACCTTGGCACCGGAGCGCTTGACCAGCGATTCCCAGTAGGGAAGTTCCTTGCCGATGAACTGGCTGAACTGCTCGGAAGTGCCGGCCACGTCGCGTGAGCCCATGTCGGCAAGGCTCCTCGACACCCCGGGGCTCTTGAGCACCTTGACGAGATCGCGATTCAAACGCTCGGTCAGCACCGACGGCGTCTTGGCCGGCGCGAAGATGCCGTACCAGTTCTCGACCACGAAGTTGCCATGGCCGAGTTCCTTCATCGTGGGTACGTCCGGAAGGTTCTTCGAGCGCGCGCTGCCGGTTGTCGCAAGCGCGCGGATGCGCCCGCCGCTGCTCAACTGGGATGCGATCGCAGTGGTCGTTTCAAAAGCAACGGGCACTTGCCCGGCGATCACGTCCTGGAGCGCCGGCCCCTGGCCGCGGTAGGGAATGTGGGTCATGTCCAGCTTCATGTCGAGCTTGAGCATTTCCCCCATCAGGTGTTGCGGGCTGCCGCTTCCGCCGGAGGCAAAGCTGTACTTTCCTGGCGCGGCCTTGATCGCCGCACCGAGTTGGTCGACCGTCTTCGCAGGCTCCGCGGCATTCACATAGAGCACCAGCGGCACGGATGCCACCTCGACGATCGGCACGAGCGACTTCACCGGATCGAGACGCAGTTTGTAGAGGTTGCGATTGATGACGATGCCGGTGTTGTTGCCCAGCAGAAGTGTGCAGCCGTCCGCCGGTGCGCCTGAAACGAACTCGGTGCCGATGTTGCTGCTCGCGCCGCCCTTGTTGTCCACGATGACCGTCGTGCCAAGCTCCTTGGCCAGGCCGGGCGCGATCAACCGCGCAAGGATGTCCGTCGTACCACCGGGCGGATAGGGCGAGACCAGTTTCACCACCTTGCAGGGGTACGCGTCTTGTGCCAGGGCGCCCGACGCGGCGGCAGCCACTGCCAGCCCCAATGCAGCTGAGCGAAGTTGTTTGATCGTTGTGTTCATGAGTTGTCTCTGGTTCGCTTGTTTGATGTCTCCAAGAGCGCCGCCGCTCAGGCCGTGAGGGTCGTCGCCGACCGCTGCAGCGTGTGATAGCCATGCTTCTTGCGGGCCTCCGCCAATGGCATGCCAGCCAGCGCGGCGTCCAGGATCCGTGCCTCGACGACACGCGTTTCCAGGGCCTTGGTCAGCACTTCCCGCATGCGCCGGCGAGGCACCACCACGACGCCGTCCGCGTCGCCGATCACCAGGTCGCCCTGGCACACGCGAACGTCACCCAACATGGCCGGTTGCTCGCAGGCCTCGACCTGTACCCGGTCCTTGCCGGTACGCATGAATTTGCCGCAGGCATAGAGCGGATAGTCCGCTTCGTCGGCTTCTGCCGTGTCGCGGCAAACGCCGTTGACGACGGTGCCGCCGATGCGCTTCTGCGCAGCCAACTGGCTCAGGATCCCGCCCCAGACCGTGCAGTCCAGTCTGCCGCCGTTGTCCATCACCGCGACGCTGCCCGGCTCCATCCGGTCGATGAAATCGCCCACGGTGCCTGGTTGGGAGTGGTCGATCGCGGCGAAGCGAACCGTGAAGGCCGGTCCAAAGATCCTGGCCGGCCCTGCGACCGGTCGAATGCCCAAGGCGCTACCGGGCAAGTTGAAGAAGTCGAGCGCATCGGATACCTCCGCTGTCGACAGCGATCGGGCCTCGAAGAGCCATTGCGGCTCGTTCACATCGGAAGTCAAAGTTTGTCTCCAGGAGTTGGGGCAGGAACAAACTCGATGTTCAGTGAGCAAAAGCAGTAACACAACCAACGTCTTTTGACTTTAAGATCAATATTTATGAACTTGAAGTCGTTGCGGTACTTTTGCGAGGTGGTCGATGCCAACAGTGCGAACCTGGCTGCCACCCGGCTGCACGTCGTGCCGACGGCGGTGAGCATGCAGATCGCGCAACTGGAGGGCCTTCTCGGGAGCAAGTTGTTCGACCGTTCGACGCGCCCGATGAAGCTGACGCCTCTTGGCAGATTTCTTTATCCGAAGGCCAAGCTCCTGCTGTCCGATTCGCAGCGGATGCTGGATGAGGCAAAAGACCTGTCGCAGGGGCGGTCCGGTTGGCTGAGCATCGGCTTCACGCGCTCGACGATCTTCTCAGTGCTGCCAGATGCAGTGCGAAGCTTGAGCGCGAGCGCGCCAAAAGTGCGGATCGATCTCACCGAGATCCTCACGGAACATCAGGGCGAAGCATTGCGCAACGGATTGATCCACGTCGGTCTCGCCCGCACGATCGGCCCCTTCAGCACGGAGGACGACCTGGAATGCGTGCCCTTGTTCACCGACCCGTTGCTGGTCGCGTTGCCAATGGAGAGCACGCTCGCTCGGCGCAAGATGCTCAAGTCGGGGGACCTTGGGCAGATGCCGTTCATAAGCTACCCCAAGGACCCCAACAGCAGCTTTGCAAGGCGCACGATCCAGGCGCTGGAACAGGCCGATGTCAAACCGCGCATAGCCTATGAAGCCAAGGAGATCCACACGGCCCTGTGCCTCGTGGCTGCCGGACTGGGGTTTGCGCTGATCGGCAAGTCAGTGGCGGACAACAATCGGAGCGATGTACGCTTTCTTCCCCTCAGCGGCCTCAAGACGACAGCGGACGTCTTCGCGATTCACCTGAAGGGCGACCGACACCAACTCGTCGATGCGTTTCTCGACATCGTGCTGCTGCAGTCGATGGCAAGGTAGCAGCGTTCGTGGCGCCAGATGGACACGGCAAGACCACGCAAGGCCAAGCACAAGACTTTGACGAGCGCGTGGGACGACCACGCCGGCAGTTCGAGCGCGAGCATTTTGGCCGGCTTCTGCGGCGCTGACGCGACCAAGCGTTCGACTGCGCAGTGCAAGGAGGTCTCGCACGGCCATGCAGCGAGCGCCAGAAAGCTTGCCAATGCCCAGGTTGCGTCAATCTGCGGCGTCCAAGGCCATCTGACACCGGCCCCTTCATCCGTGGAAATCCGAACTTGCGCGTGGGAAGTTGGGGGTTGCAAAACGGCCCGGATTGCCGCTTCGGCAGCAAGAACAGCGGCCTTTCGATCGGCCTTCGATAAAGGGGCTGCGACGCCACTCAAGGGACCAGCAACGAGCAACGTCTGCATCACTCGGGAAGCAGCCATCGATATTTGAACCAGCGCAAACCCGAGCGACCGCAACGTGCAGCAGAGCGTGAGTTCGCCAAGTGACAGTGAAAGGCAGCAAACGCTGCCTATGCGCAGGTCTCAACCATGCGCAGTTCCTCTTGACAGGGTGGCGCCGGCCCCTGTCCCAGAATGAAAGTCGCCAGCGCGACCTCCGCATAGTTGCAGCGTCTGGTTCCACCTTGCCAAGGCCTTCTCGTTCGTTGCGACGACCGCGCGAGGTGTCCAGAACCAGGGATGACGCCCATGGTGGTGTTTCCTGGAGTGGAAAGACCAGTGGGCATGAACGAACAAGCTATGTCCATGTCGCGGCCGATCCACCATGCCAAACTCCGTGCAGATCAACGACTGAATCAAACCGCTGGCGCAGTAGTGCCTGATCGGCGGTGTCGCGCGCACCCGCTGGCCGGGCGCATTTCCGGTGAAGTTCCCGATGGGGAACATGCAGTTGCTGTTCGCAGCGCTTCATCCGTTCCACTTGCAAAGGAGCTTCGCCATGACACCGCTACGCCAGCGGATGCTCGAAGACATGGGCATTCGCAATCTCGCCCGAGACCACGCAGCTGTCCTGCCTGCAACAGGTCTCGCTCTACGCGGGACACTTCCACGCTCGCCTGCCGGCCTACCAGGTCCATCTCACGACGACCCGCAAACTTGCTCCAAGCTCAATCAGTCGGCCAAGGACTCTCTGCATCATGTGGATATGTGCATGACGCTGCGAAGCCGCCAAGCGGAGCCGGTGTCGAGCAGTGCTTCAGGGAGCGCTGCTGCTCCACTGGTGCGGTGAATCCCTTCGAAGTGCCGTTTCCTATTGAACAGCGTTGCCTTAGTTTAGCTGGACCAAGGCAGCGCCAGCACCTCGCCTTCCGGCAGGAAGGTGTTGACTGGCGTCGCACCGAACACGCCGAGGGTTTCCATCGTCAGGGCGCCGGTGTTGAAGATCTGGTGCTGGCTGTTGCGCGGCAGGATCAGAGTTTCATTGGCACCGAAGCGCTGCACGCGGCCATCGATGTGCAGTTCGCCCTGCCCTGCCAGACAAAGGACGACTTCGTCGCAGTCGTGGCTGTGCGCAGGCGTGGCCGCACCGGGCTGCATGGATTGGCGCCAGACGGAGAGCTGTTTCAGGCCATGGGCTTGACCCGCCCAGGTGGCGTGGGCGACGCCGGGGATGTCTGCAGGGGTGGGAATGCCTTGTGCGATCACGTTCATGACGATGGGTCCTTGTCGGTTGAGGTTGAAGTGACCGCTGCGCAACGGGTGTGTGAAGTATTCAAGGAACGGCAATGCTTGAGAAGATGCGGCGAATGACTAACATTGCCGACATTGATTCCTCAATCCATGGAGACGTCCATGCAGGGCTTGCAGACGCTGCTGGCTTTCTCGGAAACCGCCAAGCGGGGTGGCTTCGCCGCTGCGGCTCGCGAGTTGGGCAGCTCGCCTTCCACTGTGGCCAAAGCCGTCAGTCGGCTGGAGGAGAGCCTGAGTCTGCGCTTGTTTCATCGCACTACCCGGCAGGTGAGCCTCACGTCCGACGGCGAGCGCCTGTTCGATCGTTGCCAACGGGTACTGGCTGAGCTGGAGCAGTTGCAGACCGAGGCCTCTGGCGCCCGCGCCGCACCCACCGGCATGCTGCGCATCGACATGCCCATCGTGTACGGCCGCAAGGTGATGCTGCCCATTCTGGCGCGGCTGATGCAGCAGCATCCGGGCTTGGAGATCGATGCGAGGTTCTCCGATGCCTATTCCGATCTGGTCAAGGACAGCATCGATGTTGCGATTCGCACTGGCGACTTGCAGGACTCGAGCTTGGTGGCGCGCCGTTTCGACACCCAGGTGCTGAGGCTTGTGGCTTCTCCGGACTACCTGAAGCGTCACGGCAAACCGCGGGCGGTGCAGGATCTGGCTGGGCATCGCCACATCGTTTTTCGCATGCCCACAAGCGGGCGCCAGCGGCCCCAGCAGTTCAGCATCAAGGGCCAAGTGGTGTCGCTGTTGCCAGACCAGGCACTGCGCTTCAATGACGGAGAGGCGATGGTGCAGGCGGCTGTGCTGGGCCTCGGCTTGGCCCAAGTCCCCGAAGTGATGGTGGACGAGGAGATCGCCGCTGGCCGACTCGTCGAGGTGATGAACAAGCTGCGTCCGCCGGCGATGCCAGTCCAGGCGGTGATGCCCGGAAATCGCATGGTGCCGACTCGCGTACGCGTGTTGCTGGAGGCACTGGAGGCTTACGCCGTGGTGAACTCTCGCGCGCAGCAACGTCGCTACGGTCAGACGAAGGTACGCCACTAGGATCAAGGGCGCGGCGAGACAGCAACGGCCTCAGAAAGACTGGGTGCTGTCCTTCGAAATTCCGCTGCCGAATGACGGCAATCGCGGCAACCCGACGTTCGGCACCCTTCAGCGCGAGCGACTGGTCCACCTGGTTACTTGCCCTTCAACAGTTGATTGCATTCCGCAGACCACGCAACATGCAATCGCCCTGAACGGCCGCTCCCGGATAGCGTGAAATGGCCCTGAGGGCCCCTGAGCCGCCTTCCGGGCGATCACGCCGAAGGTCCGAGATCACTGATTGCCGTCATACAGCTTGTGATTGTGGGCGGCGCATATGCACATATTGCGCCAACGCTGGCCTTAGCAGGTATTCACAGGTGAAGGGGGGAGTTCTTCACCACACCCAATGGAGCGGTACCCGTGGGCACGCCGCGTCCCAAGGCCGAGAAGTTCGCCATCGGCTACGTGCACAACCTGTAGAAGCGCACGGCCCTGTACGCCACCGCCACGATGACGGACAACGAGAATGGGGCGGCCATCCAGGTGGTCAACGTTTCCTCGGCCGATTCGGGGCCGGGCTACACGAATGCCATCAATTCGTCAGCGCCCGGCTATCGGGCGGCCCGTGGCTATGGCTACGACCTCGGTATCCGGCACACGTTCTGATGGATGTGCTCCCCGTGCGTCGCTATTGCAACAGAACCCGCACGGCGCCTGGTCTTCAGATGCCGGTCTTGCCTGTCGACGGCTTCGGCCCTTCCCGCTGGCCCTGATCGCGCGAGTGTTGCCTGGCTTCCTCGCGCTCCCGCCATGTCGACGGGAGCTCTCCGAACTGGGCCGCGAACCAGCGCGTGAACGAACCCTGCGTGCTGTAGCCGAGCATTTCGGAGATCCTGCTGAGGCTGAACTTCGGGTTCTCCATGTAGCGGGGAGCCAACTCGCAGCGAACCGCGTTGAGCAGGGTCGTAAATGTCGCCCCGGCCTCATCGAGTTGCCTCTGCATCGAACGCACGCTCATGCCCAAGCCCTGTGCCACGCTTTCGCTGGTGGCGCGTCCCGTGGGCAGCATCAGATAGATCGCCCTGCGTACCTCCAGCACGATCGCATCTTCGTGCGACTGAGGCAGCGATTCGATGAACTGCCGGGCGTAGCGTGCCATGGCCGGGTCGGCGCGCGGGTTGGGCGCTGCAAGGTCTGCCGCAGCGAAGACGATGCCATTGAACTCGCTGTCGAATTCGAGCCTGCAGGCGAACACGCGGCGATGCAGGCGCAGGTCGGACGGCGCCGAGTGCGTGAAGTTCACGCTGCTTGGCCGCCATTGCGCGCCCATGAGGGCGCTGCACATCCGGAAAACCACGCCCAGCGCCAGTTCGGCCCCCTGGCGTGATGGCTTGGTGGTCAGCACCTCCTGGCGCAGGATCGCCATCCTGCCGGCATCCTCGAGTTGCATCGCCAGGCTCTCGTTGAGCAGGTGCCTGTAGTCGATGGTGGTGATCAGTGCGTCGCGCAAGGTCGCCTGATGGGTGATCAGCAAGCTCACCACGCCGAAGCTCGACAGCTGCCGCGATTCCGCCATGCGCAGGCCGAAGGTGTCGCAGCCGGAGCCGGTTGCCGATTCTTCGAGCAAGGCCACCACGGCATCCGTCGAGATGCGCTGCTCGGGATCCTTCAGCAGGTTGTGGTTCAGGCCTGCATGTCGCAGTGCCTCCCGGGGATTGAAGCCGAGGCTTTCGGCGACCTCCATGAAGTTGGTCAGGGCAGCGGCGCGAACCAGCGGAGCCATGGTGAGAGCGGCGAATTCAGTGGTCTGGATTCTGGCATGAATAGCGAAATGCATGTCGCGAGTTGTGAAGCGTCAACTCGTCGCAATCCCTAAAGTTCAATCATCAATCCCAATCCCATTCAAGAGACAGACATCATGGCAAAAGCAGTACGCCAATACGAGGCTGGCGGCCCCGAAGTCCTTCGCTACGAGGACGTCGAAGTTGGCGATCCTGGTCCGGGCCAAGTGAGGCTGCGCCACGTGGCGGTGGGTCTCAACTACGCCGACACCTATTTTCGCAACGGCACGTATGCCGTGCCCATGCCGAGCGGCCTGGGCGTCGAGGCAGCCGGCGTCGTCGTGGCGATCGGCGAAGGCGTGACCAACGTGGCCGTCGGCGACCGCGTCACGTACACCGGCTTCATCAACACGCTGGGCGCCTACAGCACCGAGCGGCTGATCCCGGCCGCCCCGCTGATCCGCCTGCCCGAGGGCATCTCGTACGAGACGGCCGCCGCCATGACGATGCGCGGCCTGACCAGTGCCTACCTGATGCGCCGCATCTACCCGTTCAAGCAGGGTGACACCTTGCTGTTGCATGCCGCGGCAGGCGGCGTCGGCTTGATCGTCTCGCAATGGGCCAAGCTGCTCGGCATCACCGTGATCGGCACGGTCTCCACCGAGGAGAAGGCCGAGATCGCCCGCGCCCACGGCTGCGCACACACGATCAACTACAGCCACGAGGACGTCGCAAAGCGCGTGCGCGAACTCACCGACGGCGTTGGCGTGAACGTGGTGTTCGACAGCGTCGGCAAGAGCACCTACATGGGCTCGCTGGACTCGCTCAAGCGTCGCGGCCTGCTGGTCTACGTCGGCGCAGCCAGCGGCCCCATTCCCGCACTCGACCCGCAAGTGCTGGCGATCAAGGGTTCGCTCTACATGACGCGCCCGGCACTGGCCGACTACATCGCGGACCCCGTCGAAAAGGCAGATCTGGCCAAGGAAGTCTTCGGCCACGTGGCCGACGGCCGCATCAAGATCGAGATCAACCAGCACTACGCCCTGGAGGACGCCGTGCAGGCGCACCGCGATCTGGAGTCGCGCAAAACGACGGGCTCGTCGATCTTCGTGGTCTGACAGGCAATACAACAGAAGGAGACAAGCCATGAAGATCGAACAACTGACGTGCAGCATCGGCGCCGAGCTGATCGGCGTGAACCTGGCCGACGCGGCCGTTGACGACGGCCTGTTCAAGGAGGTCTACGCCGCCTTGCTGAAGCACCGCGTGCTGTTCCTGCGCGACCAGGACGACCTCACACCCCAGGCGCATGTGGCCTTCGCCTCGCGCATGGGCCAGCTCGAGGACCATCCGATGGTGCCCTCGCACCCCGACGCACCGGGCCTGGTGCAGATCTACAAGACCCCGGACAGCCCGGCCGACCGCTACGAGAACGCCTGGCACAGCGACGGCACCTGGCGCGCGACACCCCCGCTGGGCGCCGTGCTGCGCTGCGTCGAATGCCCCCCGGTGGGCGGCGACACGATGTGGGCCAACATGGTCATGGCCTACGACAAACTTCCCGACGACATCAAGGCGCAGATCGCCGACCTGTGGGCCAACCACAGCTTCAACAGCTCCTTCGCCGCGGCCATGCCGATGGACAAGCGCCTGGCAATGCGCGCGCAATACCCCGACGCCGAGCATCCGGTGGTGCGCACGCACCCCGAGACCGGCGAGAAGCTGCTCTACGTGAACGCCTTTGCCACGCACTTCGTCAACTTCCACAACAAGAAGAACGTGCGCTTCGGCCAGGACTACAACCAGGCCGGTGGCGATCTCCTGCAATACCTGATCGCCCAATCGAGCATCCCCGAATACCAGGTGCGCTGGCGTTGGAAACCCAACAGCGTGGCGATCTGGGACAACCGCAGCACCCAGCACTACGCGGTCATGGACTACGCGCCGTGCCATCGAAAAATGGACCGCGCCGCCATCGTGGGCGACAAGCCCTTCTGAAGCCGCCCTTGCCCGCCGCCTTCAACCCCTTCGACTCCATCAAATCCGAGAGACGCCACCATGAAGTTCCCGAACGGTTCCATCTTCCCCGACAACCAGCAAAAGCCCGTCGTCACCTGTGCCCCTTACGGCCCCGAATGGGAGCCTGAGGGTTTCCCGGACCGAGACATCCCCGCTACGAGGGAGGCCCACATTGTGGGTTTGCGTGGGCTGTTCGCCGCAGCGCACCGTGATCTTTGCCGCGCGGCCCTGGCTGCAAACCAGCGCTGAACGCCGCATTGGCAACAACCACACTCTGCAAAGACATCATGGCAAACAAGATTTATCCCTCCGCCGATGCGGCGCTGAAGGGCGTCGTGGCCGATGACCAGTCCCTCGCTGTCGGCGGCTTCGGCGTCTGCGGCATTCCCGAGGCGCTGATTGACGCGCTGCACGACTCGGGCGTCAAGAACCTGACCTGCATCTCCAACAACGCGGGCGTCGACGGCTTCGGCCTCGGCAAACTGCTGGAAACGCGGCAGATCAAGAAGATGGTCGCCAGCTACGTGGGCGAGAACAAGGAGTTCGAGCGCCAGTACCTGGCCGGCGAACTCGAACTCGAATTCACGCCGCAAGGCACGCTGGCTGAAAAGCTGCGCGCCGGCGGCGCGGGCATCCCGGCCTTCTTCACCAAGACCGGTGTCGGCACGCAAGTGGCCGAAGGCAAGGAACTGCGCGAATTCGACGGCGAGACCTACGTCATGGAGCGCTCGCTGGTGCCCGACGTGGCGCTGGTCAAGGCCGACGTGGCCGACAAGTCCGGCAACCTGCGCTTCCGCCTGACGGCGCGCAACTTCAACCCGGCCGCTGCCATGGCCGGCAAGATCTGCATCGTCGAGGTCGAGAAGATCGTCGAGGTCGGCGAACTGGCACCCGACGACATCCACCTGCCGGGCATCTACGTGCACCGCATCGTGCTCAACGCCTCGCCCGAAAAGCGCATCGAAAAGCGCACCGTGCGCGCATCGGCGCCGGTCGACTCCGTGAAGAACAGCAGCAAAGGAAACTGACATGCCCTGGACGCAAGACCAAATGGCCGCACGCGCGGCGCAAGAACTGCAAGACGGCTTCTATGTGAACCTCGGCATCGGCATCCCCACGCTGGTCGCGAACTTCGTCGGCGACAAGGAAGTCTGGCTGCAAAGCGAGAACGGCATGCTCGGCATCGGCCCCTTCCCGACGGAAGATGAAGTTGACGCCGACCTCATCAACGCCGGCAAGCAGACCGTGACCACGCTGCCCGGCAGCGCGATCTTCGGCAGCCACGACAGCTTCGCGATGATCCGCGGCGGCAAGATCAACCTCAGCATCCTCGGCGCGATGCAGGTCAGCGAAAAGGGCGACCTCGCCAACTGGATGATCCCCGGCAAGATGGTCAAGGGCATGGGCGGCGCGATGGATCTCGTGGCCGGCGTCAAGCGCGTGATCGTGCTGATGGAACACGTCGCCAAAAAGAAGGACGGCACCGAGGACCTGAAGATTCTCGAGCACTGCACCCTGCCGCTGACCGGCGTGGGCGTGGTCAACCGCATCATCACCGACCTGGGCGTGATGGACGTGACGCCCGAAGGCCTGAAGGTGGTCGAGATGGCGCCCGGCGTGAGCTTTGACGAACTGCAAGGCAAGACGGGCTGCAAGCTGATCCAAGTCCAGCAATGCACCGGGCTGGAAGAGCGCTGACGCGATTGACCGGCGACGGACATCCCCTGCGCCGTGGGGTCGCACACGAGCCTACCGCAGGGGAACATCCCTTCGTTGCGCCTCGTCGTCGGGGACGAGAGGCAGCACCACGGCGTCATTGCCGCGTCAGGTCTGGGCGACTGCTGCCTCTTGCGCCTTGCGCGTGACGTGGCGTTGCCACAGCAGCAATGCCATGCCGATGCCGGTCAGTGCGGCACAGCCCAGGGCCAGGTGCCACAGGGAATCCCACAGCATGGGTGCGAGGAGACCGGCCACCGCCGCCATCATGCTGTATTGCAGGAACAGTTGGCAGGACGCGGCCAGCCCGGCATTGTGAGGAAAGGGATGCAGCGCGTGGCCCACGAGCAGTGGCATCGACAGGGCGATTGCAAAGGCGTAGGCCGCAATTGGCAACAGATGCATCAGGCTGGGCGGCACCCAAGCGGCCAGCGTGATGTTGAGCACGTTGACCAGGGCAAATCCAGAACAGGCAAGGTACATGGTGCGTTGCGTGCCCCAGCGTTTCAGCAAGCGCGGCAGGTAGAGGAAGCCGGCAATCAGCCCCATCATCATGGGGGTGAAGACCAGGTAGACGTCGGTGGCGGGACGCCCCAGCAAATGCGTCACGAGCTGCGGGCCCGCCGCCACATAGAGATACATGGCCGCCCAGTTGCAGGCGTGCGCCACGCTCAGGCGCATGAACCAGGGTGAACCCAGCACGAGGCGGTAGTTTCGCCACAGGCTGCCCAGTCGTATGGCTTGACGTCGTGCCGGAGGCAGGGTCTCAGGCAGGTGGCGCGCATAGACCAGCAGCAGCACCACGCCCACCGCGCCGAGGAATGCAAATACCGCGCGCCAGCCCCACATCCACGTCAGCCAGCCCCCGAGCATTGGCAGGATGATGGGACCGGCCGTTTGCATCAAGCTGGTGTGGGCAATCATCTTTTGTGCGGCCTCGCCGCTGTACAGATCCCGTATGACGGCGCGGCACAGCACGTGGCCCAGGCCGACGACCAGGCCCTGCACCGTGCGCAAGATCCACAAGTGCCCTATGCGGGTGACCAGCAGGCTCAAGAGCGAGGTCAGCACCAGCACGACCAGGCCGATGAGCAGTGGCTTGCGCCGTCCCCAGGCGTCGGAAAGCACGCCATGCCACAGGCACATGAAGGCATTGGCGACAAAGAACAGCGATACGGTTTGCTGTACTGCAGTGGCAGAGGTGTGCAGATCCTGCTGGATGGACAGGATCGCGGGAAACAGCATGTCCGACCAAAGGGTGGCCAGCGTGCCCATGCAGCCCAGCAACAGAATCGCTTGCAACGAACCGAGGTGCGCCAAGGGGTGTGCGCTACTGGGCGTGGATGGCCGGGGCATGGGTCTGTCCATTCCATCCACTGCAAAGCGGGCTACGGGCAGATTCCCGGGCCGACGCGTTGAAGGCGGCCACGACCTCGGGCAGCGCCTGCACCATCTCCATCAAGCCGCCTTCGCCGACGATCGGGAAGTCGTCATTCGCCCTGGGATGCATGAAGCAGATGTCGAAGCCCGTCGCACGCTTGCGGATGCCGCCCGGGGCGAAGCGTACGCCCTTCGCGCTGAGCATTCGACTGCCACCGGCAGGTGGCGCGCCCGCCATCATGCGAATTCAAGGATCACCTGATCCACCGCCAGCGACTCGCCCTTTTCGGCCGAGATCTTGCCGACCACGCCGTCCTGCGAGGCGAACAGCACGTTCTCCATCTTCATCGCCTCGATGACCGCGAGCTTCTCGCCGGCCTGCACCTTTTGGCCCGGTTGCACCGCCACGTCGACCAACAGGCCGGGCATCGGCGACATCAGGTACTTGCTCAGGTCCGGCGGCGCCTTGTAGGGCATCAGCTTGTACAGTCGCGCGCCCAGCGGCGACAGCACCATTGCCTCGACCTGAGTGCCGTCGTGCGAGATGCGCATTGCCAGCGGATTCTTGCCCACGCCGCGCTCGACCTGCGCCGTGAAGGGCTGGCCGTTGACCATGCCCTGCACGCTGACCGCACCCAACGAGGCATCGCTGCACATCTCGAAGGTCTTGCCGTTCACGGTGACTGCGCTGGAGCCGGTGCTGCCTTCGAAATCGGTCACCGATACCTCGGCATGCGACTGCTTCCCGCCCTCGCCCAGCCTGACCACCACAAACTGCTCGCCAATCTTCACGCCATGGCCATCCAGTTGCCCGCTGATGCCGGACGCACGCGCCCGGTATCGGCGATGCATGAACGCCGCCAGCGCAACGAGGAAATCCGGGTCGCGGTGCGGCACGTCTTCGGCGTGGAACCCCTTGCCGTAGTGCTCGGCGATGAAGCCGGTGTTGAAGTCACCCGTCACGAACTTCGGATGCGCCAGCAGCGCCGCCTGGAACGGGATGTTGCTGCTGATGCCACGGATCACGAAGCCATTGAGCGCTTCACGCATCAGCGAGATGGCGTGTGCGCGATCGCGGCCATGCACGATGAGCTTGGCGATCATCGAGTCGTAGTACATCGGGATCTCGCCGCCGTCGTACACGCCGGTGTCCACGCGAACGCCGTTGAGGTGTTCGGTGTCGGAGGCGAACATCGTCGCCTTGGGCGGCTGGAACTTCACCAGTCGGCCGGTGGAAGGCAGGAAGTTGCGGAACGGGTCTTCCGCGTTGATGCGGCACTCGATCGCCCAGCCGTTGCGCTTGACGTCTTGCTGCGCGAGCGGGAGCTTTTCGCCTGCGGCCACGCGGATCATCAGTTCGACCAGGTCGAGGCCGGTGATGCATTCGGTGACGGGATGCTCCACCTGCAGGCGCGTGTTCATTTCCAGGAAGTAGAAGCTCTGGTCCTTGCCGACCACGAACTCCACGGTGCCTGCGCTCTGGTATTTCACCGCCTTGGCGAGCGCCACGGCCTGCTCACCCATGGCGCGGCGCGTCTCCTCGCTGATGAAGGGCGACGGCGCTTCTTCGATGACCTTCTGGTGGCGTCGCTGGATCGAGCATTCGCGCTCGTTCAGGTAAATGACGTTGCCATGCGAGTCGCCGAGCACCTGGATCTCGATGTGACGCGGCTCCTCGACGAACTTCTCGATGAACACGCGGTCATCGCCGAAGCTGTTGCGTGCCTCGTTGCGGCAAGAGGTGAAACCTTCGAAGGCTTCCTTGTCGTTGAAAGCCACGCGAAGGCCCTTGCCGCCGCCGCCGGCGGACGCCTTGATCATGACCGGATAGCCGATGTCCTTGGCGATATCGACCGCACGCTCGGCCGACTCGATGGCGTCATTCCAGCCGGGGATGGTGTTGACCTTGGCCTCGTTGGCCAGCTTCTTGGAGGCGATCTTGTCGCCCATGGCCGCGATCGAATAGTGCTTCGGGCCGATGAAGATGATGCCCTCTTCCTCGACCTTCCTGGCGAAGCCTTCGTTCTCGGACAGGAAGCCATAGCCGGGATGGACTGCTTCTGCGCCGGTCTGCTTGCACGCGGCAATGATGCGGTCGGCTTGCAGGTAGCTCTCACGGCTGGGCGCTGCGCCGATGTGGACGGCTTCATCCGCCAGTTCGACATGGCGCGACTCCTTGTCGGCATCGGAATAGACGGCCACCGTCAGGATGCCCATCTTCTTGGCCGTTTGAATGACGCGGCAGGCGATTTCCCCGCGGTTCGCGATAAGGATCTTCTTAAACATTTTGGGTCTCCGCGGAGAAACCGCCTGCGCACGCTTCGCGTGCCATGCAATTTGACTTCGTCGCTGCGCCGCTGCGCGGATGGTCACCGCGGTTGGCAATCAGGATCTTCTTGAACATGCTTTTCTACCTGAATCAAAGGGGGATGTTTCCGTGCTTGCGCCACGGGTTCTCGAGCTTCTTGTCGCGCAGCATCACGAGCGAGCGGCAGATGCGCTTGCGCGTTTCGTGCGGCAGGATCACGTCGTCGATGTAGCCACGCGCGCCGGCCACGAAGGGGTTGGCAAAGCGGGTCTTGTATTCGGCTTCACGGGCAGCGAGCTTTTCAGCGTCGTTCTTGTCTTCGCGGAAGATGATTTCCACCGCGCCCTTGGCACCCATCACCGCGATCTCGGCGCGCGGCCAGGCGAGGTTGACGTCGCCGCGCAGATGCTTGGACGCCATCACGTCGTAGGCGCCGCCGTAGGCCTTGCGCGTGATGACGGTGATCTTGGGCACCGTGCACTCGGCGTACGCATAGAGCAGCTTGGCGCCGTGCTTGATGATGCCGCCGTATTCCTGGCTGGTGCCGGGCATGAAACCGGGCACGTCGACAAAAGTCACGACCGGAATGTTGAAGGCATCGCAAAAGCGCACGAAGCGCGCCGCCTTGATGCTGCTCTTGATGTCCAGGCACCCGGCCAGCACCAGCGGCTGGTTGGCAACGATGCCGACCGTCTGGCCTTCCATGCGGCCGAAGCCGATCACGATGTTTTTGGCGTAGTCGGGCTGCAGTTCGAAGAAGTCGCCGTCGTCGACCACCTTCACGATCAGCTCCTTCATGTCGTAGGGCTTGTTCGGGTTCTCGGGAACGAGCGTGTCCAGCGAATGATCGGCGCGGTCGGCCGCATCGCCACTGGGGCGCACCGGCGGCTTCTCGCGGTTGTTGAGCGGCAGGTAGTTGTACAGGCGCCGCAGCATCATCAAGGCTTCGACGTCGTTCTCGAAGGCCATGTCGGCCACGCCGCTCTTGGTCGTGTGCGTGGAAGCGCCGCCGAGCTCTTCGGCCGTCACTTCTTCGTGCGTGACGGTCTTCACCACCTCGGGGCCGGTCACGAACATGTAGGAGCTGTCCTTGACCATGAAGATGAAGTCGGTCATGGCCGGCGAGTACACGGCGCCACCGGCGCACGGGCCCATGATCATGCTGATCTGCGGCACGACGCCGGAAGCCATCACGTTGCGCTGGAACACATCAGCATAACCGCCGAGCGATGCCACGCCTTCCTGGATGCGCGCGCCGCCCGAATCGTTCAGGCCAATGACCGGTGCGCCCACTTTCATGGCCTGGTCCATGACCTTGCAGATCTTCTCGGCGTGCGCTTCGCTGAGTGCGCCGCCGAACACGGTGAAGTCCTGGCTGTAAATGAAAACGAGGCGGCCGTTGATCATGCCGTAGCCCGTGACCACGCCGTCGCCGGGGATCTTCTGCTCGTCCATGCCGAAGTCGACGCAGCGATGCTCGACGAACATGTCCCACTCTTCGAAGGTGTTGTCGTCCAGCAGCAGTTCGATGCGCTCGCGGGCGGTGAGCTTGCCCTTCTTGTGCTGTGAGTCGATGCGTTGTTGTCCGCCGCCAAGGCGTGCCTGCGCGCGCCGTTGTTCGAGAAGTTCGAGGATTTCTTTCATGGTGGTTTGCCTGTCGGTTGTTCTTGAGCCACGCTTGCGTGGATTGCTTCGAAGAGGTCAGCAGGTTGCAGCAGACGCCGCGCGAATCTGTTCCAGCACGTCTTTCGCGCTGGCCGGGATCGGCGTGCCGGGGCCATAGATGCCCTTGACGCCCGCTTCGTACAGGAAGTCGTAGTCCTGCCGCGGAATCACGCCGCCGACGAAGACGATGATGTCGTCGGCGCCCTGCTTCCTGAGCTCTTCGATGATCGCGGGTACGAGGGTCTTGTGGCCGGCGGCCAGCGTGGAGACGCCCACGGCGTGCACGTCGTTCTCGATGGCTTGCCGCGCGCACTCTTCCGGCGTCTGGAACAGCGGGCCCATGTCCACGTCGAAACCGAGGTCCGCGAATGCGGTTGCGACCACCTTCGCGCCGCGGTCATGGCCGTCCTGCCCGAGCTTGGAAATCATCACACGCGGACGGCGGCCCTGCTCTTCGGCGAAGGCGGCGATTTCGTGTTGCAGCGTCTCCCAGCCTTCGGCCGAGTCGTAGGCCGCGGCGTAGACGCCGGTGACCTTCTGCGTGTCGGCGCGGTGGCGGCCGTAGACCTTTTCCAGCGCATCGCTGATCTCGCCGACCGTGGCGCGCAAGCGCACCGCCTGGATGCTCAGTTCGAGCAGGTTGCCCTTGCCGCTGTCGGCCGCGGCGGTGAGCGCGTCGAGGGCGGCCTGCACGGCAGCCGTGTCACGCTTTTCTCGAATCGCCTTGAGCTTGGCAATCTGCCCGTCGCGCACCTTCACGTTGTCGATCTGCAGGATGTCGTGCGTGTCTTCGTTCTTGAGCTTGTACTTGTTGACGCCGACGATGACGTCCTTGCCGGAGTCGATACGCGCCTGCTTGTCGGCCGCCGCGGCTTCGATCTTGAGCTTGGCCCAGCCGCTGTCCACTGCCTTGGTCATGCCGCCCATCGCCTCGACTTCCTCGATGATTTCCCACGCCTTGTCCGCCATGTCCTGCGTGAGCTTTTCCATCATGTAGCTGCCGGCCCACGGGTCGATCACGTTCGTGATGTGCGTCTCTTCCTGGATGATGAGCTGCGTGTTGCGCGCGATGCGGGCGCTGAATTCGGTGGGCAGCGCGATGGCTTCGTCGAGCGCGTTGGTGTGCAACGATTGCGTGCCGCCGAACACCGCCGCCATCGCCTCGATGGTGGTGCGCACGACGTTGTTGTACGGGTCCTGCTCGGTGAGCGACCAGCCGGATGTCTGGCAGTGCGTGCGCAGCATCAGGCTCTTGGCGTTCTTGGGCTCGAACTCCTTCATGATCCGGCACCACAAGAGGCGCGCGGCGCGCATCTTGGCGACTTCCAGATAGAAGTTCATGCCGATGGCCCAGAAGAAGCTCAGGCGTCCGGCGAACCCGTCCACGTCGAGGCCCTTGGCCAGCGCCGTCTTCACGTATTCCTTGCCGTCGGCCAGCGTGAAGGCCAGTTCCAGCGCCTGGTTGGCGCCGGCTTCCTGCATGTGGTAGCCGCTGATCGAGATCGAGTTGAACTTCGGCATGTTCTGCGCCGTGTACTCGATGATGTCGCCGATGATCCGCATGCTCGGCGCCGGCGGAAAAATGTAGGTGTTGCGGACCATGAACTCCTTGAGGATGTCGTTCTGGATGGTTCCGCTCAACTGGTCCTGCGCGACGCCCTGCTCTTCCGCCGCAACCACGTAGCCCGCCAGCACCGGCAACACGGCGCCGTTCATCGTCATCGACACCGACACCTTGTCCAGCGGGATCTGGTCGAACAGGATCTTCATGTCCTCGACCGAGTCGATGGCCACGCCCGCCTTTCCGACGTCGCCGGTCACGCGCGGATGGTCGCTGTCGTAGCCGCGGTGGGTGGCCAGGTCGAAGGCGACGCTCACGCCCTGCCCGCCGGCGGCCAGCGCCTTGCGATAGAAGGCGTTGGATTCCTCGGCGGTCGAAAAGCCGGCGTACTGGCGGATGGTCCAGGGGCGCACGGCGTACATGGTCGCCTGCGGGCCGCGCAGGAAGGGCTCGAAGCCTGGCAGCGTGTCGGTGTACTTCAGGCCTTCGAGGTCGGCCGCGGTGTACAGCGGCTTGACGGCGATGCCGTCCGGCGTCATCCAGTTCAGGGCGTTCACGTCGCCACGGGGCGCGGATTTGGCGGCGGCCTTGTTCCAGGCGTCGAGGGTCGCAGTTTTGAAGTTGGGTTCGTTCGCCATGTTCGTGCGTGCTGTTTCGTTGTTCAGGCGACGTCGCGCAACTCACGCCGCAGGATCTTGCCCACGGTGGACTTGGGCAGGGCTTCAACGAAGGACACGGTCTTGGGCACCTTGTAGCCGGTGAGCAGCGCGCGGCAATGGTCGATGACGTCCTGTTGCGCCAGGCTTGCACCCGCTTCGGTCACGACGAAGAGCCGCAGGGCCTCGCCGGTCTTCAGGTCAGGCACGCCGATGCAGGCACATTCGGCCACACCGGCGCATGCCGTCGCCACGGCCTCGATCTCGTTCGGGTAGACGTTGAAGCCCGATACGATGATCATGTCCTTGATGCGGTCCACGATCTTGAGGAATCCGCGTTCGTCGAAGACGCCGACATCGCCGGTGCGGAAGTAGCCGTCGGGCGTGAAGGCCGCGGCGCTCGATTCGGGCCGCTGCCAGTAGCCGCTCATGACCTGGGGTCCGCTGGCGCAGATTTCGCCGGACTGGCCCAAGGGCACCTCGTGGCCCAGTTCGTCGATCAGCTTGATGTCGGTAGAGGGCAGCGGCAGTCCGGTCGTGCCGGAAAACTCACTGATAAAGGGCGGGTTGATGGACAGGATCGGGCTGGTCTCCGACAAGCCGTAACCCTCCAGGATCAGGCGACCCGTCACTTCCTTCCAGCGCGCCGACGTCGCAGGGATCACCGCGGCCCCACCGCCGATCGCCAGGCGCAGGCTCGAGAAGTCGACCTCCTTGAGCCGGGGATGCGCGGCAAGGCCCGAATACAGCGTGTTCACGCCGGTGAACACGGTCAGGCGCGACTGCTTGAAGATATCGATCAGCCCATCCACGTCGCGCGGACTGGCCACCAGCCAGTTCTCGGCACCGACCGAGAAATAGCTGATGAGATTCACCATCAACGCGAAGATGTGATACAGCGGCAAGGCCGTTACCACCACCTCTTCGCCGGGCCGGATGCTGTCTTGCATGATGGCCTTGAATTGCTCGGTATTGGCGACCAGGTTGCGATGCGACAAGCAGGCGCCCTTCGAAACCCCGGTGGTGCCGCCGGTGTATTGCAGGAACAGCAGGTCGTCGCCGGTGATCACCGGGGCGCTGTAGTTCGAGGGCTTGCCCTCGCGCAAAATGTCCGCCAGGGGCAGCACGCTGGGAAGGCGCGCGTCGCGAGCGGGCCCGGCGACGGGCGTCGCCAAGCCGTCGCCCGGGCTGACCGTGACGATGTTTGCCAGCGCAGTCTCATTGACCACCTCGGCGAGCGTTGCGGTGGATCCGTCGTACGCAACGATGGTCTTGACACCAGCGTCGTTGAGCTGGTGCGCCAGTTCCCTGGCGGTGTAGAGCGGGTTCACGTTGACCTGCACCGCGCCGACGCGGGCGATCCCGAGGAAGACCACCGGGAAGGCCGCCAGATTGGGCATCATGACGGCGACACGGTCGCCCTTGCCGACGTTCAATTCATGCTGCAGGAAGGCGGCGAAGCGTGCTGACAGCCGATCGACGTCGCGGTAGCTCAGGCTCTGTCCGAACGAACGAAAGGCGGTCTTGTCCGCGTACCGGGCCATGGCCTGCTCGAGCAGCGCCACGATGGACCTGTGGACGTCTGCATTGATCTGCGGGGGCACGTTGCCGTACGAATGGAGCCAGGGTCTCTGCGTCATGTTTCTTGTTCCGAATGATCGTTTTGGGGACTGCCTGCAGGCAGGACCTGCAGCTTGGGCGTGCTATTGCGAGCAGCACTGATGCTCTCGCAGGCGTGCGCAGCCTGCATGTCAAATGACGACACCCGTTTAGCATTTGGCGCCAGCGGGGACAAGCGCCCGGACTCGGGAGGCTTGGCGATCGCCGCGCCGCATCGCCGCGTGGCATGAAATGCGAAGCGAATGGCACGAAATGCGGTGCGCCGCGGCGCCGGGTTTCGTACCCTTGTTTCCCGGATGCGGACGACTTTTGCTCGACGCGGCTCGCCCCCGACGGTGTGAGCCCATCCTCCCTCAATTCCAGGAACAATTCATGACCTCTCGCGACATCTTCGTGGTCGGCACCGCCCGCACCGCCATCGGCACCTTTGGCGGATCGCTGAAGGATGTCCCCAACACCCAACTGGCGACCACGGCTGTGAAGGCCGCCATCCAGCGCAGCGGCGTGGCGCCGGAAGCGGTCGGCCACCTCGTGATGGGCAACGTCATTCCCACCGATGTGAAGGACGCATACCTGAGCCGCGTCGCCGCCGTCGACGCCGGCTGCCCCATCGAGACGCCCGCTTTCAACGTCAACCGCCTGTGCGGCTCGGGCCTGCAGGCCATCGTGTCGGCGGCGCAGGCCATCGCGCTGGGCGATTGCGATGTGGCGATCGGCGCCGGCTCGGAATCGATGAGCCGCGGCCCGTACTTCGACACTTCGGCCCGCTACGGTGCCCGCATGGGTGACACCGTGCTGGTGGACTACATGCTCGGCATCCTGCACGACCCGTGGGAAAAGATGCACATGGGCATCACGGCCGAGAACGTGGCCGCGCGCTATGGCATCACGCGCGAGCAGCAGGACGAACTGGCGGTCCTGAGCCAGCAGCGCGCCGCGGCGGCCATTGCGGCGGGCCGCTTCAAGGAGCAGATCGTTCCGGTCGAGGTCAAGACGCGCAAGGGCATCGTGCTGTTCGACACCGACGAGCACGTGCGCGCCGATACCACGGTCGAGACGCTGGCCAAGATGAAGCCGGCCTTCAAGAAGGACGGCCTTGTCACGGCCGGCAATGCGTCGGGCATCAACGACGGCGCCGCCGCGGTCGTGCTGGCCGAAGGCGAGCGCGCGAAGGCGCTCGGCCTCAAGCCGCTGGCGCGCCTGGTCGGCTACGCGCACGCCGGCGTTGAACCGGCGTACATGGGCATCGGCCCAGTGCCGGCCACGCGCAAGGTGCTGGAGCGCACGGGCCTCAAGGTGAGCGACCTCGACGTGATCGAGTCCAACGAAGCCTTCGCGGCGCAGGCCTGCGCGGTCATCAAGGAACTGGGCTTCGACCCGGCCAAGGTCAACCCGAACGGCTCGGGCATTTCGCTGGGCCATCCGGTGGGCGCGACCGGTGCGATCATCACCGTGAAGGCGATTGCGGAACTGCATCGCGTGCAGGGCCGCTATGCGCTGGTCACGATGTGCATTGGCGGTGGCCAGGGCATCGCGGCCATCTTCGAACGCTGCGCTTGACGCAACCCGACATGCAACAACTGGAGCCCACCCTCCACATCGACGTCTACCTCGACCTGATCTGTCCCTGGTGCCTGATCGGCAAGAAGAATCTGGAGCGGGCGCTGGCGAAATTCACCAGCGTCCCTGGTCATCCGTCGGTGCAGGTGCATTGGCGCTCGGTGCAACTGATCCCGGACCTGCCGACGGACGGCGTGGACTTCGAAGCGTTCTACCAGCAGCGCCTGGGGAGCGTCGAACGCATGCGTGCCCGTCAGGCGCAGGTACGAGCGGCTGCGGGGCAGGCTGGTACGGAAGTGCGTTTCGACCGGATTCGCCGCTTTCCCAACACGCTGCTCGCACATCGGATGCTGGCCTATGCCAAGGAGCAGTTGTCATCCGCGCAACTGGATGCGCTGCTGGACGCGCTGTTGGTGGGCTATTTCCAGCAAGGCGCCGACATCGGGGATGAAGCCACCCTGTCGGACATCGGCAGCCGCCACGGGCTCGATCACGCCGCATGGAAGACCTGGATGGCTGCCCGCCCTCCAAAGCTGGAACGTGCGATCAGCGTGCCCTTGTTTGTGTTCAATCGAGGGATGTCACTCAGCGGTGCGCAGCCGGCGGATGTACTGCTGGAGGCCATGGGCGACGCCCTCGCCGCCACGCGCATCCCGATAGACTGAGCTGGGCACTGTCCAGCGCCGATCGGTCGGCGCATCGAGCGTTGCGTCCCTCGCGAGCAGGCGAGCATGCTGTCGCTGCGATTTGCGCTGTCATGCGTGAACGGCTCCGCTACTGAACAGCTGCAGCGAAACCGACCCGCCCATCGCATGGTACCCGGCGCCGCTGGGGTGCAGGTGGTCGCCGCTGTCGTAGAGCGGCAGCAAGCGGGACGGGTGGCCGACATCGCGTACGGTCATGTCGAAGTCGATCACGCCGTTGTACTCGCCGCTGGCGCAGATCCAGTTGTTGACCGCCTGGCGCTTGCGCCTTCGGCGCAGTAGTCGCCAGCGCACTCGAACGGCGGAAGCGTGGCGCCGAAGATGCACACCCCCTTGTGATGCGCGCGCCCGGAATCGCCGAGCGCGGCGAGCGCCGACGCCCCGCTCCCGGTGAGCACGTCCACCGCGGTCAGGAAGAAATACGACTGCACTGTGCACGTCACGGGCGGGACGGGCATGCCGGTGTAGTCGCCGCACTGCGACAGGCAGATGGCCTGCAGCGCAAAGGAGGCCGGTGGCCGATGCTTCAGTGAAGGACTGGCTGGCCGAAAAATCCCGGCCTGCATTGCTGCCGTCCACGGCACGGCCCGACGAGATCGTGGCCTCGAAGATGCCCTCCAACGCCGAACAGGAAATGAAGCAGCGCGGCGGGTTCTACGGGAAAGCCTGGCTTCCGTTCGTCTCGAATGTCGTCGTTGATGGCCTGATGGTGACCGGCCAAAATCCTTGGTCGGCCAAGGCGACAGCGGAGCAGGTGGCCGTCTTGCTGTGACCATCCAGGCCTGCGCAGGGCATGCACCCGCCGATTGCTGAGTCCCCGCCTCGTGACGGCAAAACTGCTTGACGGGTGCAGGTCCACAGCCCGGACAAGGCTGGGCCCGCCCGCGACACGCGGCATTGGCTTTTTTGGGGTTTCTGGTTCGTGAGCAGGATCGAATCGTTCACGAAGCACCTGCGGCGTTTTCACGCCGTCCTGGCGGGAAGACATCGCGGCCATAGAGCCCCGGAGGCGAAACCCCAGCGGCGAGCATCATGCTTTTCCAGAACAACACTTGCCTTCATACCGTGGGGGTGTCAGAAGCAACCTGGTCTGGCTTCAACAGCCCTCCGCTCACTGCTGAGCGCACGCCACGCCACGCGCAGTGCCTCAGGAGTCCAGCGGACCAGAACCAGCGACCTGAGGCCCTTCTGCCCAGGGCGCTCACGCGCTGAACGATTTCATACTTAATGATTACAATCATTGTCAAATGTGAGATTTTCCCATTTTTCCGCCCACGTCGAAGCCAAGGATGACCCAGCTTTTCGCGACCCCATCGCGCAAAGACGCACTGCCGCGAAGCAGCGGGGATGGGGCTGCAGCGCGCCGGGGAGCAAGACAAGAACTGGCGCGACGCACGCTTGGGGTCGGCCACACCCAACAAATGCCGATCGTCATTGAGGTCCCTCGCCCGATCCGCTGGGGACAACCGGGCATCGGCAGCATCGCACCGCGGGCGAGTCGGACCGCGCCGGTTCAAGGCGGCATGGCTCGTGAGACGGCGGCCATGACACGTCGCGATCGATACAACACCTTCGGCGAAGCCATCTGTCTCAGCGCGCCGCCGCCCGGCCCCCACGCGTCGAATCCGCCTGCCTCGCCCATCCCGGGCGCTGTTTCGGGTCCAACGGCGACGGGAATTGCGGCTTCTACAGGCACGTGCCCGGATGGCGGCTTCGCGCTGACCGCGGATCCCGGTGGCAGCAGCCCCAGCGCTGGCAATGGATCCGGTGGTGGTGGGGCCGGGATTGGTCCTGCAGCAAGCGGGCCTGGAGTTGGCAGCGCTGAGGGCGGAACGGGCGGCGGTGGCGGTCCCGGTGGCGGCGCGGCGGGTCCCGGCGGCGGCGTACCGGGCGGCTCTTTCATGCTGGAGCATCCAGTCCAAGCCGTCACGCCGGGCAGTTGCCCGGATCCCGTCGACCCCCAACAGGAATTCCTGTCGGAACCCTGCTGCCTCACACCTTTTCAGCGCGTGCTCAAACGCTCAGTCGACATTGCCGGAGCGTTGGCCTTCTTCGTATTCCTCTGGCCGCTCTATCTACTTGTCGCCGCGGCCGTGCTCGTCGGAACGGGCGGGCCGGTGCATTATTGGCAGACTCGCCTGGGTCAGGGCGGCCGCCCCTTTCGTTTCTATAAATTCCGTTCGATGGTGAAGGGGGCAGAAGAAGTCCTCGAGCGTCATCTGGAGAACGACGCGGCAGCGCGAACCGCATGGAACGAATTTCAGAAGCTGGAAAACGATCCACGCGTCACGCGCGTCGGCCGGATCATCAGAAGGTTGAGCCTGGACGAGTTGCCACAGTTCTTCAACGTCCTGAAGGGCGATATGAGCTTGGTGGGTCCTCGCCCTTGCCTGGTTCGCCAGCGCAGCCTGTACGGCCGCACTTGGGGGCACTATTGCCACATGCGGCCCGGCATCACCGGCCTGTGGCAGGTGAGCGGTCGCAATCGGCTTCCCTTCGCTGCCCGCGTCGCCCTTGACGCTCGATATGCAGCGGAGTGGACGTGGCGACTCGACGCAACGATTCTCGCGCGCACGGTCCTGGTCGTTCTGCGCGGAGAGGGGTCGTCCTGACCACCCGCGTCCATCCGCCCCCCTCTGCAAGAGGTCATGTCGAGCATTGGGGCGCGTTGCGCTCACGTCTTCGGCGGCAAAACGCAGGATTCGGCCGCCGCTGCTGGCCACCCGGGCGCAAAAAAAACCGCCGGATGGACTTGTATCCAGCTGTTGGCGTTCCTGGTGGCCGCGCTGCTCAACTTGGCTTTGCCAGAAGAATTCCTGGAGCGGCCGGCGTCGGCGGTTGGCCAAGGCGTGGTGGCCATGACACGACGCGCGTAGCCGCAGCATTGGACGTCCAAATGGAATTTGCTGAACCAAAGGTGGGAACCCGTCCTACGGTGCCAGCAAACGGCGTCGCTACATTCGGTTACGCGGCGTCAATTCGCTCGCATCGCCCGTTTGTCCATATTGCTTGCTGCTGCGTGAGCGTGCTTTACACACGCGACCACGCAGCACACACTATGAAACAAATGTGACAAATAACTACTAAAGGCGAAAGGGTTGGCGTGACCGATCTGGAACCAACGAACCTGCGTGGGGTATTGGAATTTCATGCAGGGGCCCGACCTTCGGCGCCCGCCCTGCTCTCGCCGGGGCATCCCTCGCTCAGTTACTCACAATTGCTTGCCGCCGCAGACCAGGTGCGGCTTTGGCTGGCATCCTTTGGCCTGGACTCCAGATCCCGCATTGCCGTGGTGTTGCCGACCGGCCTGCCGCTGGCCCTGGCAAACATCACCCTGGCCTGCACCGCGACAGTCATACCGCTGCACCCCGGACTGACGCCGCCCGAGTTGGAGGCCCTGGCACATGACGCACGCGCCAACGCCGTATTGGGCCAGCCGGGCGACGACGTGGTGACAGCCCTTGCCCGGCAACTGGGCGTGCCGGCGCTCCCCTTCGAGCTGTCAGGGTTCCTGCAGGCGCCGGCCGATCCGTCGAAGCACCTGGACCACCGCGCCTCGCCGGCCCCCGGGGACACCGCCTTCGTCCTCTTCACCTCCGGCACGAGCGGAAAGCCCAAGCGCGTACCGCTCACCCACCAACAGATCCTGGCGTCAGCGCGCAACATCGGCCATCACCTGGCCATGACGCAGGACGATTGCGGGCTGCTGGTGATGCCGCTCTTCCACGCCCATGGCCTGATCGGCGGCCTGCTGACGCCGCTGGTCGCCGGCTCCCCGGTGGTGTGCACGCCTGGATTTGACGCGGACAACTTTGTGCAGTGGATCACCCGGTTCGTGCCCACCTGGTACACCGCCGCGCCCTCCATCCACCAGGCCATCGCAGACTTGGGTGCCAGGCTGGGGCCGGCGTGGCCAGAGCATCGCCTGCGCTTTGTCCGCTCGGCGTCTTCGGCGCTTTCGTCCGCCCTGCTGGGCCAGCTGGAAGCGCTGTGGAAGTCCTGCGTCATCGAGTCCTACGGGATGACCGAGTCGGCCACCCAGATGGCCAGCAACCCGTTGCCTCCCGGTACCAGAAGGTTGGGCTCGGTCGGTCCTGCGGCGGGGGCCGAGCTTCGCGTGATCGGCAAGGATGGATACGACCAGCCTTGCGGCAGTGTGGGACGCATCGTCGCGCGCGGGCCGGCCCTGTTTTCCGGGTATGAGGACGCGCCGGAACTGAACCGCGAAGCCTTCCATGACGGGTGGTTCATCACCGGCGACCTGGGCTGGACAGGGACCGACGGCCACATCTACATCACCGGGCGAGCGTCCGAAATCATCAATCGCGGCGGCGAAAAGATTGCGCCCCATGAGATCGAGCAGGCCCTGCTGGCCTTGCCGGCCGTCGCCCAGGCCGTGGCTTTTCCCGCGCCGCATCCGACGCTGGGCGAGGACGTGCACGCGGCCGTGGTCCTGACACACAACGCGTCGGCCGACCCGCGCGCCCTGCGCCGCGCATTGTTCGGGGCCTTGGCCGACTTCAAAATCCCCGCGTGCATCCACCTGCTCGAAAAGATCCCCACTGGCGTGGGCAGAAAAGTGCAGCGGCGGCGGATGCACGAGCAACTTCAGTTCATCCCCCGCCTGCAGCCGGCGGCGACCGGGCCGCGAGCGCCCTTGACGCCCTTGCAGGCACGCATGGCCGCCCTGTTTGCCCAGATCCTGCGCCGGCCCCTGGGCGACACGGATGCAAATTTCCTGGCGATGGGCGGCGATTCGTTATCGGCCGCGCGGCTGGCGCTCGCGGTCAACCGGGACTGCGGTGTGGCGATCTCCGTGGCCCATGTGCTGGCAGCACCGTCGGTCACCGAGTTTGCGGCGCTGGTGCAGGCCGCCATCGACGACGTGGCTGCACGCGGCAGCGCGGTTCATGCCGCATCCGGCTCGCCGGGCCATGCCGACAACGACGCCGACGGCGATGCACCCCTGTCATTTGCGCAGGAGGGCCTCTGGTTCGTCGATCAACTCGGCGGCGGAAATCCGGCCTACAACATCCACTCGGTCACCCGCCTGCATGGCCGTCTCGATGTCGATCGACTCCAGCAAAGCCTCGGTGCACTGCTGGCCCGCCATGCCGGCCTGCGAACCGGATTCCACGCCACGGACAGCGCACCCGTCCAGCGGGTGATTCCGCCAGCGCTCGCGGCGGAGCGCTTCCGTCTGCGTCAAGTGGCGCTTCCGGAACGTGCAGACGAGGCGGCGCACATCGCCGCCGTCATTGCCGAGCCTTTCGATCTCTCGCAGGCGCCCTTGCTGCGTGCCGCTCTCTTGCGGATTTCGGGCGACGAGCACGTGCTCGTGCTGGTTGCCCACCACATCGTGGTGGACGGATGGTCGATGACCCTTCTTCATCGCGACCTGGGCCAGTGCTACGCGCTCGACGCGCCGGCGCTCCCCGGCTTGCCGCTGTCCTTGCGTGCGCATGCCCGGTTGCAGCGCCAGCACTTTGAGCGCGGCGACATGCAAGCCGCTCTGGACTTCTGGCGCAAGAACCTGCGCGATGTGCACGCCCTGGAAGTCCCCGCTGACAGGCCCCGTCCAGCCAAGGCCGGATACGAGGGCAAGACACACGATTTCCGCATCGAGCCCGCGCTCGCCACGGCCCTGCGCAGACTCGCAAAGGAGCAGCACGTCACACTGTTCACGGCCATGCTGGCCGCGTTCCAGGCGCTGCTGCTGCGCTACACCGGCCAGACCGACATCGCCATTGGCGTGCCTGTGGCGGGACGCGACGATCCTCGCCTGTTCGACACGGTTGGCCATTTCGTCAACACGGTGGTGGTTCGCGCCGACCTCCAGTCCGAGCCCGGATTTGTCGAGCTGATCCGTCGCAATCGCCAGGCGCTGTTCGAAGTGCTGACGCACCAGCACATGCCATTCGAACGCCTGGTGGCCGACCTCGGCCCACAACGCGACCCGGGCCGCAATCCGCTGTACCAGGTCTCGTTTTCGCTGGAGAACTTCGCACATCGATCGCTCGAGCTTGACGGGCTGCGCAGCGAGCGCCTGGGCGTGCACTCCGAGTGCGCCAAGTTCGACCTGTCGCTCACAGTGACCGAGACAGGCCCTGGCGCGCAGGCGCATCTGGACGCCGAGATCGAGTACCGCACCGACCTGTTCACGCCGCACACCATCGAACGCATGGCGGCGCACTTCGGCACGCTCCTGGCCGCCATGGTCGAGGAGCCCGCTCGCGCGGTCACCCGGCTGCCGCTGATGGACGCTGCCGAGCAGCAACGCATGCTGGTCGAGTGGAATGGCCCGGCGCTTGCGCCAACGCACCCTCCCAACGTGCACGCGCTTTTTCGCGCGCAGGCACGGCGGACGCCTGAAGCGGTGGCACTGCGCTTCGGCGAGCAAACCATGCGCTATGCCAGGCTCGACGCGTTGTCGGATCGGCTCGCACACGAACTGCGCCGAAGGGGCGTGTGCCCCGGAAGCGTGGTCGGCCTGTGCATGCCGCGCAGCTTCGGCCTGGTCGTCGGACTGCTCGCCCTGCTGAAGGCCGGCGGCACCTACCTGCCGCTGGATCCGGAGCATCCGCCCGAGCGGCTGCGGGCCATGCTCGCCGATGCGGCGCCGCGCTTCGTGCTGGCCGATACGCAACCGGCCTTGCGCCTGCGCGAGCTGGATGCCATGGTGAAGCACGCGATCATCGAAGTGCCGGCCAACGGCGGAACCCTGTCGGTCGACGCCGTGCCAGCGGTGCAGGACCTGACGCGGCCCGAGCACATCGCCTACCTGATCTTCACGTCTGGCTCCACCGGCACACCCAAGGCCGCGCAGTTGACGCATGGCGGCCTGGCCAATCACGTGCAGTGGATGCAGCACACGCTCGACCTGGTGCCGGAAGACCGCGTGCTGCAAAAGACCTCCATCAGCTTCGACGCTTCGATCTGCGAGTTCTTCGCGCCCCTGGCTTGCGGCGCGCAGATCGTGCTGGCGCAGCCCGAGGTCCACCGCGACATGCAGCAGTTGGCGGCCACGCTGCACGAGGACGCCATCAGCGTCGTGCAGTTCGTTCCTTCCGAAATGCGCGTGATCCTCGACGAAGCGCCGTTGGCCCAATGCACGAGCCTGCGCTATGTGCTGTGCGGCGGCGAAGCCCTGGACCGCGACCTGGCGCTCGCCTTCAGGCGGTGCCTGCCGGCTGCGCGGCTGGGCAACTTCTACGGGCCGACGGAAACCACGATCGACAGCGCCTGGTTCGAGGTGGGCGACGCGGTGCCCGAGCGCACCGTCGTGCCCATCGGCCGTCCGGTGGCGAACGCGCAGCTCTACGTACTCGACGCGCATCTGCAGCCGCAACCCGTGAACGTGCCGGGCGAGCTGTATGTGGGCGGCCTGGGCGTGGGGCGTGGCTATCTCAACCGGCCCGATCTCACCGCAGAGCGCTTTGTGCCGAACCCCTTCCGGCCCGGCGAACGCATGTATCGCACGGGCGACCTGGCGCGCTGGCTGGACGATGGTGTCGTTGAATTCATCGGGCGCGACGACCAGCAGGTCAAGCTGCGGGGCTTCCGCGTCGAATTGGGCGAGATCGAGGCCGGCTTGAACGCTTGCCGTGGCGTGAAGATGTGCGCGGTGCTGCTGCGCGAAGACGTGCCCGGGCAACGCGAACTCGTCGCCTATGTCACCCTCGACGCCACGACCGGCGCCAATGCGCACGACCTTCGCACGCAGTTGCGCGCCAGGCTGCCGCAGCAAATGGTCCCCGCGACCTTTGTGTTCCTGCCGCAAATGCCACGCCTTGCCAATGGCAAGGTCGACCGTCGCAAACTTCCGCGCCCCGAAAGCGGTTGCGTCACAGCGGATGAGGTCGCCCCCCGGTCCCCGCTGGAGGAAGGCTTGCAGGCCATCTGGCAGCACGTCCTGGGCAAATCAGGCTTCGGGATCCGCACCAACTTCTTCGACCTGGGGGGCCACTCCCTTCTTGCAACGCAGATCGTGTCGCGCGTGCGCGCCCTTTTCAGGATCGAGCTGCCCGTGCGCAGCATCTTCGAACATCCGACCATCGAAGGGCTGGCCCGGCTCCTGGACGGCCATCCCGGCGTGCCGCCCCTTGGCGAAAGCGCGGCACTCGCACCCCTTGCCGCAGTCTCCCGCGCGCAGCCCTCAATGGTGTCCTTCTCCCAGCGGCGCATCTGGCTGCTGCATGCCATCGACCCGCGCGGCGCGGCCTACAACATGTGCGAGGCGTTGCGCCTGCGCGGCCCCTTGCAGCGCGCGGCGCTGCGCCGGGCGCTCGACCAGATGGCCCTGCGGCACGAAGCCTTCAGCACCACCTTCGAGTCCGGCGAATCCGAGCCCGTGGCCATCATCGGCAAGCCGCAGCCGGCCGTGCTGACCGAAGTCGACGGGCGCGATTGGCCCGAGGCCGAACGGGATGCGCAGTTCGAGCGGCAGGCCGCGGGCATCGCAGCGCAGCCTTTCGACCTCGCACACGGGCCCCTGCATCGCTTCATCCTCGTGCGCCTCGCCGACGACGACCATGCGCTCGTGATGGTGATGCACCACATGATCGGCGACGGCTGGTCGTGGAGCGTGCTGTTGCGTGAATTGCAGGCGCTCTACAACGCGGCGGTGCTAGGCAAGGAGGCTCGCCTGCTGGCACGCGCCATCGACTTCGTCGACTTTGCGAGCTGGCAACGCGAGCATATCGACGACGGGGTGCTGGCCGCCCAGACCCGCTACTGGCTGCGGCAGCTGGCCGGATGGGGCCCGCTGGAATTGCCCGCCGACACCCCGGCGACCCAGCGGCTGTCCAGCCAGGGGGCGCGGGTACGGATCGACCTTTCGCCAGCCTGGGTCGAGCGCGTGCAAGGCTTCAGCGCGCAGCACAGCGCGTCGCCTTTCATGAGCCTGCTGGCGGCCTTCCAGTTCCTGCTGTCGCGCTACTGCGGGCAGGACGACGTCGCCGTGGGCACGCCCATCGCCGGACGCACGCGGGTCGAGGCGGAGGAACTGGTGGGCTCGCTCATCAACACGCTGGTGCTGCGCTGCCAGGTTCGGCCGGAGCAGGACTTCCGCGCACTGCTGGCGCAGGTGCGCGAGACCAGCCTGTCGGCTTTCGCGCACCAGGACGTGCCGCTGGACTACCTCGTGGAACGCCTGCGCAGGCAGGCGCCCGGCACCCGGGTGCCCGAGCTTCGCGTGATGTTCAACGTGCTCAACGCACGCCGTGAGCCGGTGCAACTGGAGGGGCTGGATGTGCAGTTCCTCTCTCTCAGCCTGGGCGCGACCCAATTCGACCTGGGGTTGACCGTCGACATCGAGGGCGAACGTGCCATGTTCCTGACCTACTCGACCGAGCTCTTTTCGGCCGCGACGGCGCAGGCGCTGCTCGACAACTACGCGCACCTGATGGAACGGCTGATCGCGTCGCCCGACGTTCCCTTGCAGGGCCTTGCCGTGCCCGGTCCCCGGCAACTCGCCCTGTTGGCATCCTGGAACCACACGGACGTCGACCGGCCGCGCGGACAGACGGTACACGGACTGCTGTCCAGTCACTGCGCTTCCGACGCCATGGCACTGCGCCAACTGCCCGGCGCCAGCCTGCACTATGCGCAACTCTGGTCACGCGTGCATCGGCTGACCCATGCCTTGCGCGCCCGGGGCGTGCAACGCGGCACGCGCGTCGGGCTTTGCCTGGAACGCGACCCCACCATGGTCGTCGCGCAACTGGCGGTGCTGATGGCGGGCGCCGCCTATGTGCCGCTGGACCCCGCCTATCCGCGGCAACGCCTGCACGACATGGCGCTGGATGCTGGCCTCGTCTTGCTGCTGACCGGTCAGCAAAAGGCCTCCCACTGGGAAGAACTCGAATTGCCGACGATGCTGCTGGATTCGCCGGTGGACCCCACGGCGCACCCCGACACTGCGCCGCCTCCCGACAGCGCGCGCGACGCCGGCCCCGACGATCCGGCCTATGTGATCTACACCTCCGGCTCCACCGGCAAGCCCAAGGGCGTGGCCGTGCCGCACCGCGCGGTGGTGAACTTCCTGCTGTCGATGCAGCGCGAGCCCGGACTGCGTGCCGGCGACGTGCTGCTGGCCGTCACCACCTTGAGCTTCGACATCTCGGTGCTCGAGCTCTTGCTGCCGCTGTCCGTGGGCGCCACGGTCGTGCTCGCAACGCGCGAGCAAGCCAGCAACGGCCTGTCATTGAACGCCCTGCTCGACCGTTCCGAAGCGACCGTGATGCAGGCGACGCCCTCCACCTGGCGGCTCCTGATCGACGCCGGATGGATGGGAGGCCCCGCATTCAAGGCGCTCATCGGCGGCGAGAGTCTCAGTCTGCACATGGCACAGGCCCTGTCGTGCCGTGCGGGCGAAGTCTGGAACATGTACGGCCCCACCGAAACCACGGTGTGGTCCACCTGCTGGAAAGTGCCCAGGCCAGCGCAGGCCATGTCGATCGGCCGCCCCATCGCCAACACGCGCTTGCACGTGCTGGACGAACATGGCAACTGTTGCCCCGTCGGCGTGTCGGGCGAAATCTTCATTGGCGGCGACGGCGTGGCACTGGGCTACCTGGCGCGGCCCGAGCTGACGGCCGACCGGTTCGTCCCGGAGCCCTTCGGCACGGCGCCCGGCGCACGCATGTACAAGACGGGCGACCGGGGCCGCTGGCGCCACGATGGCACGCTCGAGCACCAGGGCCGGCTCGACTTCCAGGTGAAGCTGCGCGGCCACCGCATCGAACCCGGCGAGATCGAAGCGCAACTGCAAGCGCACCCCGAGGTGTCGCAGTGCCTGGTGATGGCGCGCGAAGACCGGCCGGGCGATGCCCGCCTGGTCGCCTATGTGGTGACCGCCGACGGCACCTGCGACGCCCCGGCGCTCAGGGAGCACCTGCGCGCGACCTTGCCCGACTACATGCTGCCGCAGCACTTCGTGGCGCTGCAGGTGCTTCCGCTGCTGCCGAACGGAAAGATCAATCGCGCCGCGCTTCCGCCGCCCAGCCGCGAAACGCGCACGGTGCGAAGCATGCGGCCAGGACATCGCTCGCCGGCAGAAGGCGCGCTCGCCAGGCTCTGGGCCGACGTGCTGGACCTGCAGGTCGAGGACATCGAACCGCACGACAACTTCTTCGACCTGGGCGGCGACTCGCTGAAGGCCGCACGCATCGTCATCCTGTTCGAACGGGAATGGGGTGTTCGCATGGAGTCCAGGCGGCTGCTGTTCGAAACGCTCTCCCAACTGGCGAGCGGGGTCGATGTCGAACGGGTCGCGGAACAGATGGTGCAGGCCACGCCTTTGTCCGAAGGCGGCACGGCCTGGTGGAAGCGGTTCGTCGAGATCAGGCGGTGACGCCCGGCAGGCTGTTGACGCCCGCACGACATGCAGGTTCGCGAGTTCGCGAGGTGTCGGCAGATTGCGCGCGATCAAGCCTCCCATGCAGTGCATGGGTTTGCCAATGTTGCGTGCAACTCCAGCGCAGACCTTGCCGCCGTACCCGGAAGTTGATCGAATTGTCGGTTGAACGCACAATCGTCGAGCCGGCAACGAAAACGAGGCTGACTACTGAGAGAACAGGCTCTGGCAACTGCACTTCGCAAGCGACAAGCGACTGGCCTTACGAGAACTCGAGCCCACTGTTCCTGATGCACCCGTTGCCTGCACCCTCCAAAGGGTCCGGTGCAAAGCGTTCGTCTGCTGTTTCCACGAGGACGATGATGACCGCCACGACCATCAATGAGCCGAGGGAATCGACGTGACGGCGATGGCCCGGCCGTTTCGCGTTGTCCTGATCGCCAGCGATCCGGAAGCGCGCGCCGAGATGCGCACCCACCTGGACCAGGGCTCAAATCGTCAATACCAATTCATCGAGGCCGACACGGGCAGTGCCGGGATTGCGGCCGTACGCTTCCCCGACGGGGGGTGGCCTGACTGCGTTCTTTTGGACTTTGACCTTCCCGACATGCAGGCCCCGGAAGTGCTCGCGCATCTTGGCCGCGCGGGAGCGCCCCCTTGTCCCATCGTCGTCTTGATACGAGCCGACAGGATCGAATTGGGTCAGACGGCGCTCCAGGCAGGCGCGATCGACTACATCGGCGAAGACTGGATGTCGCGTGCAGCACTGACACGGGTGGTTGAGAATGCCGTCGAGCGTTTCGCCATGAAGCGCCAATTGCGTCGAATCGCCGATCGTGAAGACTTCTTCCACAACCTTTGCGAAGCATGGCAGCGCGAAGTCGATCCTTCGACCGTGAAGGCGGCGACGGCGCATGCGCTCGTGAATCACCTGGATGCGACGTTCGTGCGGTTCGGCGAGATCGGCGAGGACGGACATTTGATGTGGGAGCACACCGCCAACGACGCTCAAGTGATTGACCCTTGCCTTGCCGCGGCTCACGCTATCTCCGCGTCGCTGCAGGTCCTTCGCGCTGGCGGCGCTGTGGTCATCGCTGATGTGGCCAACGATGCGGCTTTGCGCATCGAAGAAAAGCGAGCCCCGGCGGCAACGAAGCCAGGCGCGGTGGTCGCCGTACCCATCGGGCAAGACCACTCGACCACCTTTGTTCTCGGCGTGTTCGACGCCGCGCCCCGGGCCTGGACGAATGAGGAAGTCGCCCTCATGCAAGAAGCGGGCGTTCGCGCACTCGCCGCGTTCGTTCAAGCGCGCGCCGAGCAACGGTTGCGCGCGAGTGAGCATCGGCTGCGTCTGGCGCTCGCGGCGGGCGGTATGGGGGTTTGGCACTGGGATCAAGCCACTGGACAGTCTGAGGTAGACGCCACGTTACAAGCACTTTCCGGTCTGGCCCCCCCGAACTCCGGCGAGAGTTGGGTCGCACTGCTTCGCGCGCGCATCCATCCGGATGACTTGCCGACGCTTGAGGCTGACGTTGAACGTGCGTTGCGCGAGGGCGTCAGCTATGCCCACGAATTCCGCTATCTGCATCCGGACGGGCGGACCCTGTGGTTGGGTGGGTATGGGGCCGCATTCGCCAATGAAGGCGTCGCGGGCAACATACAACTCACCGGTGTCAACTTCGACATCACCGCGCGGCGCCGGGCACAAGACGCGCTGGCGGAAAGCCGGCGCGACCTGCAGTCGCTCGCCGACAACGCGCCCGTGATCCTCGCCCGCTTCGACCGCGAACTGCGCCACGTGTTCGTGAACGCAACGGTGGAGGCGATGACCGGCCGCCCACCCTCGGACTTTATCGGCCGTACCAACCGTGAGATCGGAATGCCACCGGCACGTTGCGATCAATGGGACGCCGAGATGAAGGCGGTATTCAACGATGGACAGCCGCGGCGCATGAAGTTCCAGATCAATGGGCCAGACGGAACCCATTTCTTCATCAACCGGCTGGTGCCCGAATTCGGCGGAGACGGGCGGGTCGCGCATGTCCTGGCTGTAACGCACGATGCGACGGAGGAGATGCGATCCCAGGCCACCTTGCGTGAAGCGGATCGAAACAGGAACGAATTCCTGGCGACGCTCTCCCACGAATTGCGCAATCCGCTTGCCCCGATAAGCACCGGCATAGCGCTGTTGCGCGCTCAATCGCTGGCTCCCAAGGCGACGCGAGTCGTCAACATCATGGAGCGGCAGCTGGCCCGGCTTGTCGACCTGGTCAACGACCTCTCCGATGTATCGCGCGTCAGCTTCGGCAAAGTCCATCTGCGTCTGGAGCACTTGCGCCTGAGTGACGTGGTAGACGCCGCTGTG
This sequence comes from Variovorax brevis, assembly GCF_030317105.1. Classification (GTDB taxonomy): domain Bacteria; phylum Pseudomonadota; class Gammaproteobacteria; order Burkholderiales; family Burkholderiaceae_C; genus Variovorax; species Variovorax brevis. Next base: position 29,056 of record NZ_JASZYG010000019.1, on the reverse strand, counting down.
GAGGCCTGCCAACCGTCGATCGAGTCCCGACAACATGCGCTTTCGCTGGACCTGCCGTACGAGAATATCTACGTCCACGCTGACCGCACCAGGCTGATCCAGGTCGTGGCGAATTTGCTCACGAACGCGGTCAAGTACAGCGAGCCCGCGAGCGCAATCCAGATCGAGATCGCTCGTGAAAGCAATTCAGCCGTGGTCCGTGTGCGCGACCACGGTATTGGCATCCCTTCGGAAGCCCTGAACAAGGTGTGGGACATGTTCAGCCAGATTCGCGAAAGCGTTGACAAGTCCCAAGGCGGCCTTGGCATCGGCCTTTCCCTGGCAAAGAGGCTGGTGGAATTGCACGGCGGCAGCGTCGCGGCCGAAAGTGCCGGGTTCGGCCAAGGCAGCGTGTTCACAGTCAAACTGCCGCTGGCCATGGCCCCTGCCATCCTCGAGCAACCGGCGTCGGGCGAGCCGTCTCCTGCTGCCAGCCCACGTTCGCGCCGCGTCCTGATCGTCGATGGCAACGTCGACGCCGCCGAAACGCTTTCTGCACTGATAGCGGCCTTCGGCCACGAAGCCGCGGTGGCTTGCGACGGCGCTTCGGCCATCGCTTCTGCAGCCGATTTGAGGCCCGACCTTGTCTTTCTTGATCTCGGCCTTCCGGACATGACAGGGTTTGAAGTTGCCCGACGGCTGCGCGGCGACCCGAGGCACAGGCATCTCCAACTGATTGCCTTGAGTGGGCATGGCACAGATGAATACAGGCGCATGACAACGGCCGCAGGCTTCGACCTGCATGTCGTCAAGCCGGTTGAACTGACATCCCTGATTGCAATACTCGACAAGGACGCGGACTTGTCACGCACTCAATAGCCCCCGAAGAACGGAGTGTGGCGAGCGAGGGGCGGCACATGGCCGAACACGGCATTCTGGACAAGCACGAAGGGATTCACCGGCTGAGCCAACACCGTTTGTGCCTCGGCCCGTGGCGTGGCTCAAGTCCTTGAGCTTTGGCTTCCAAACAGGCGCGGCGTGGTGGTGGAAAGCACCCGGATCAGTCCAACCCCCTCAGGTCGGGAGTGCCCACGCGCCGTTCCAGGCGTGCGATGTCGCCATTTGCGAGATGGAATCGGGTCCCAAGGAGAACCTGATTCGTCGCTATCCCTGATTGCTATTGAGCATCCCAAGCCCGCACGCGGGCCAGGCGTTCCCGAAGAAACAGGGATGCGCTACAAGGTGAACGGCAGCGCCGCGATGACCGAAAAGTCAATGGTGCGAACTCTCGCCGTTATCGGCGCCAGGCGGTGAGCCCGCTATTGAGCATGGTCCGGGAATCGCCGGCGACATTGGTGAGCGCAGCGATGCGCATCCCGCTTGAGAGATCGAGTCGAATTCGACGTTTCCCATGGCGCTGCCGTTCTCAACGATGCTGGAGCAAGCCATGGCAGTTCGCAAGCGAGATGAGGAGGTATTTCCCAATGCGGCCGGGATCGATGTCGGCGCCTCCAGCCACTGGGTGGCGGTGCCACCGCACCTGGCCGAGGAATCGGTGCGCGAGTTCGGCGCGATGACCGATGACCTGAACGCGCTGGCCGAATGGCTCATCGCGTGCGGCGTCGACACGGTGGCACTGGAGTCCGCCGGGGTGTACTGGATCCCGGTGTACGAAGTGCTTTAGCAGCGCGGGCTGAAGGTCTGGCTGGTCGACGCCAGGCAGATGAAGTACGTGCCCGGCGCAAGAGCGACGTGCAGGACTGCCAGTGGTTGCAGAAGCTCATGAGTCTGCGGTTTTTGCGCGCGGCCTGGCGCCCCTCGGGTGAGGTGTGCGTCGTGCGCGCGGTGGCCCGCCAGCGCGAGGTGCTGCTGGTCGAGCAGGCCAGCTGGGTGCAACGCATGCAGAAGGCGCTGGTGCAGATGAACCTGCAGCTCACGGAAGTGCTCACCGACGTCATGGGCCTGACCGGGCAGGCGATCATCCGCGCCGTCATAGCGGGCGAGCGCGATGCGAAGTCATTGGCGCGCCACCGACACAGCCGAGTCAAGGCCAGCGCCCAGGAGATCATCAAGGCGTTGGCGGGAAACTGGCGCGAGGAGCACTTGTTCGTGCTGCGCCAGGCGCTGGCGATGTATGACGACATCGCCCGGCACTTGGCCGAATGCGATGCGAAGCTGGACGCACTACTGGCCGAGTTGGGTCAGTGCAAGGTTGATCTGGGCAACGGGCCCCGGGCTGGCAGCAAGATGCGCCACGAATTCGACACGCGCCAGACTCTGGCCAACTGGGCCGGGGTGGATCTCACGCGCATCAACGGCCTGGGATTGACTGCGGTGATGAAGATCCTCTCGGAGATGGGCCCTGACCTGAGCCGGTTCGCCAACGTCAAGCATTTCTGCTCCTGGCTGGGGTTGTGCCCGGGCGCCAAGATCAGCGGCGGTAAGGTGCTCTCGGCAAAAACCAAACGCTCGGCCAACCACGTGCTGATGCTTCTTGAATCAACAAACACCAAGATTCAACGTGAGATCGCATCGCCGCGCCAGCCAATGTCCTTTCCAGAAGATCGAATTCACGGTGCATTCTGTGGCGCACTGGTTGGCGGCGCCCTCGGTGTGCGCTACGAATTCCACGCGCCGGAGGACCTGCCCCCCCAGGAAGCTGCTGGAGATGGAGCCACCGGCGGGATTTCGCCGTGCTCACTACGGTGTGCCAATGGGCACTTGGAGCGACGACGGCGCGCTCATGCTCGCCCTGCTCGACAGCCTCGCGACGGTCGCGCCCTTCCCGGTGGATGACTACGCGCAGCGCATGCTCCCCTGCCTGCGCCACGCCGAATACACGCCCGATGGGCGCGTGTTCGATGTCGGAATTCAGACGAGCACAGCACTACGGCGCATCGAAGCGGGAATCCCTGCGCACCACGCCGGGTCTGCAAGCGAACGCGACAACGGAAGCGGCGCACTGATGCGCGTGCTGCCGGTCGCTGGTAGAGCTGGAAGCTGCTTGCACAGCATCGGCAAGGCCCTGGAGCGCTGCAAGCTCGAGCCGCAGGTCAAGGTTCACTCGTGCTACGAAGCCGGGCGTACGGCTGGTGCCTGCACCGCTCGCTGATGGAGCAGGGTACGACAACATCGTGGTCGACGCCTCCATGTGGTGAACCGGCACGCCAGGCGGGCCAAGACCGACCGTATCGATGCCGACATGCGGTTGGCGATGTTCGGATCATTGCTTTGGAGTGCCTTCGGCGCACTGCACTCAGGCGCTGAGACAATTGGCAGGTTCAGTTGCCGTCCCTTTGTCGGGATTACGCGCGACGCACAGGCAAGCGCAGACGTGCAGGCACGCGTCGAATAGGCGCAAGCGACACGAGCGCCCTCATCGACAGGCCCGGCCGTTACGGAGCCATTGGCGGCGCCCTTGTGGCTACCTCCAGCGAGGCAACGAGACCCGCCTCGAAATCAGCGAGCATGCTGCGCAGCTTCGTCTCTTCCTTCGTCCCCGACTCGATGCCGCCACATTCCACGACGCCCTTGATCAGGTCGTACTCCGCTTCCGAGCGGATCGTGCCGTGCTTGAGAATCTGAAAGTACTTCCCCCAGTACCGCCGCCGAACCTCACTCAGGGTGAAGGTCCCGGCAGCTGCCAGCCAGGCATCGGCTTCGCCCACCTGTTCGGGCGTCCATTCCGACGTCAGTTCGATGGTGCGGCGGATGGCCTTTCTCAGGTCCTTCTTCGACAAGGCGCTTTTTTCGATCCCCTGAAGAGATGCGAACAGGCCATCGTCCGGATCGTTTCCCTTTTGATTTCCAGAGATGAACCAATCGGCGTAGCACGCGAAAAACGTCTTCCATCGTGCGTGGTCATGCACCATGTGTTTGTCGGTGTGCATCGGAAGGGACCCTTCAGCCAGCGTGGCGCGTCACAAGGAGAGGCGACGCACCCGATACGCCTGATCGTGGACCGCTGGGGTGCCCCCGACAACTATCAAGTTTGCTAGCCTGCGTGCACACGAGAACGTCAGGGCACTGCCGGTGGCCAACAGCCTTTCCTCGGCGCCCGCGCGCGCAAGTGCTCGTAGACGCGGCCAACAATGAACCCGAAGGCGATCCCGAACAGGAAGCCCTTCACAGCTTCGGTAATCTCCACTCCGGCAGCGAGCTCATCCGCACAGGTTAGCAGTTATACTCCGGCGACGCCGCGCGGGAGTATAACGACGGCCGACCCTGGCCGGCTGCATTCTCGAATTGTTTCGGGGTCGAAGTTATTTCCGCTTCGGTTCATTGCGCGGCCGCTCGGTGCTGACGCGCAGGCGATTGCCGCATCGATGGTTTCCGGAGCCGGAACGGAGCCAACGTGCCACGCAGGCCAGCAACGGACCTATCGTTCCTTGCCGGCCTTTGCGGGCGCCGCCTGGAGCAATACGGCTTCGAATTGCTTAGCGATTTGCGGGTGGTATTCGGCAACGAAGTTCAGGCCTTCGGCGGCCCGCTTGCGCCAACCAGGTCCGCGGGACATCAGGTCCTTCGCGGCCACCCGCAACGCCGCTGCCGATCGAAGCATTCCGTATTCGACCAAGGCGGCGACCTGGCCCGCGTCCTTCTGGATCTTGATGCGGAAAGCCTCTTCTCGCTCACCCATAATCACAAGCTTGTGCAGCGCGTAGCGCATCGGCGATGGGATGTTCACCAGCACCACCTGCTCGCCAGAGATAAGAGCCGTTTGAATAGGCTGCTCCAGCGAGAACTCCATGAACTTCAAGGGCTGAAGACGAACGTTCAGTGGCTCGTAGAGATAGACATCCTTTTTGCGGCCCACTGAGGTGAGCAGATCGACCCGCAGATCCTTCTTGGCCGTTATGTAGGTGGCTCCGGGGGCGCTGCCAAACGTCTGCAACGGTAAAAGCCCCATCTCCAGCGAACTGATTGCGTCGTGCATGTCGGCCTTGGCGTTTTCCGCCAGCGCCAGGGAAACATTCTTGCCGGCATGTGCCACGTCGACATCGTTGGTGCGCCAGCCGCTAGCCCACCGCACACCGAGCGTGTTGCCCATGGCAATGAACGCATGCGTCCCGACCAACACCCCGCCGGCGCGAAAAAACCCATGCTCGGCCATCCGGTTGATCACCTCGAAGTGCTGGGGAATGACCGTGGCACAACCAAGAGCTACGCACGCGCCAGCGAGTGATGCCAGGTCAGCAGACTGTGGTGGCTGGCCATTGCCGTGCTGCTGAACAAGCTTCTGCAGACGCTCATCATCGGGGCCGAGGTAGACCTGCCGTTTTGCGCCAGTCAAGTCGTGGACCTGCCAGTACCAGTACTCTCGCCCCTTGACGACTTTCTTGTTGAAGGATCCGGGCAGGTCGCGAACCGATCGATCGAAAGTGCCTGCCTGGACTTGCTCGAAGAGCTCGGCGAAGTTCGTCTGCGCTGACACCGACATGTCGCTGAAGAGCTGCGTTTCTGTGGCCATGAAAGTTATACTCCCGGTCGTCTAGACGGGAGTATAACGTTCTGAGATCTCCAACTGCTGGCGAAGCGGGCAAAGGCCAGCGACTCGCCGTCCTTCACCCCTGACCAGATTGCGCGCCAAGTTCTCGCAAACGGCACGCCATTGGCCGCCAGGCTGCGGCCATGCCAAGGCTCCAGTGGCCGAATGGGGTGTCTGCTGTGCCGTAGCATTCGCCTCATGATCTTCATCGTCGAAATCTTGCACGCGTGAAACAGGGCCGAGCGGACGTTTACTCCCATGTGCACCTCGTCGACAGAATGCACAGCGCTTGGGCAGACCTTGGTGCATCCATCTGGTTTCCCCCTGCGCGGTGACCATGTTCGAGCATGGCCGCGACGCGTCTTCCGGCAAATCCTCACCCCGGCGGGTCGAGCCGTGGCTGGGCGAAGGGAAGATCTGCGCCGAAGTGTCCCCCATGACCGACGAACATCGACTTGAAACGTCGGGGCGAGATGATGGCCCTCAAATCTTTTTGCCTCGCCTTGGCGGCCACGCACCATGCGCCGGGTCAGCTTAGAAGCGCGCTGGACGCGGCGACTGACCAACTGATGCCCATGCTCCATCACGCATTGACCTCGGATGAGCTGATCGAAGGCTTTCAGGCCTACACGGCCTCGCTGATGTCGGTGCTTGAGCAGCGACTGGACAAGTGAAGCGAGTGCGTTCGCCGGTAGGGATCGCTTCGCGCGGGCGGGCCTGGTTTTCACACGGTTGGCCACGCGCCTCACACCTGCAAAATGGACCATCACCTGTGCATGCCCGCTGGGGTGTACAGCACCAACGTTCGAAGGTGAGACCCGGGCGCGTCGCTTGTCGTTTTCTCCACCGTCGGACGATCGCGTTTGCGCGTTGAAGGCAGGCAGACGACCCCGGCTCGTGTGCCAGCGCGTCCCTGATGGACCGGCGTCGCAGCCCCCAGGGGTGTGCGCACTTCACGCCACCATGAATGACAGGACCACCCGCAGCAGGACGGCGAACGCCAGTCGTCCATCACTGCGGCCGGACGTCTTGGCGCCATCGCCTCAGGTCTTCGGCGCTGAAGTGCTTCGGGTCATTCACCATTCGCTCAATGGAGAGCCCGCGTCGCCGTAGGTACTCCCATCTTCTTGATAGGAGCACCGCTGGCGTTGGGCTGCGGGACGCCGTTTCCCGTGCGCCACTGCGGATGCAATGGCGGCGTTGCAGCGATCGCGTTGAGCACCCAAGTGTTGACCCAACTTCGACTCGCACAGGACCCAAGCGGCCATCATTGACAACGCATCGGGCGAGTTCACCAAGACGTTCACATTCAAGACCGTCAGGCGACCGCCGAGCGATCGCAGACCCGGGTCGGCGCGTAGACAAGATTTTTCGACGAACCCAACCGACTCTGACGGCATCCAACCAATGCCGACGATCCAGCATCGCGTATGGGCGTCAACGTACCTTTGCCTGGCCATCAGTAGCGTCATAGCTGACGAAAGGTCACCTGTCTGCGTTGTGTCAGTTGCCGCATGCGGGGCAATGGCCCGCGATCGTCGTCACGGTTTTAGGCGACCCGGGGATATGGTCCTGGCTGCGGGCTTCGATCGCCGTCTGAACAAGCCGGTGTTCCTCGCGGCGTTGAATGAAGTGGCGCCGCTGGCTGGAGATGCGCTCACGCGCGCTGGCTCCCGGGTACCCTTTTTCCCCGCCGACTGCCACCTTGGAATTCGTCCTACACGGAAATCGCCCTGTTTTGTTGAAATGTGATTTTCTCCCATATGAGAGGTAATCATGCAAGCCGATGAGCAAGATGATTTCTGGGGGCACAGCGCAAAGAGATCGCTTGAACTGGAAAGGCAGATTCGCAAGCAGCTCTATGCGCGCGACTGGCGGCGAAATTTCGCTTTGCTCTTCGTGGTACTCCTTACGCTTGGTGCGCTCGCCGCTTGGCACTGAAAACGCGCTTGTCGCCCAGTTGTCGACACCGGTCGGCCACTTCGCGCTGGTGCCCCAAGACCGCGTCAGCGGTGGGTGCCACGCCCGCCGCTCGAGTTCGTCGGCAACCAAACGGTTGGCAGGATCGTCCAAGTCGTACTGCTTCTGCGCGCGGCGATGACCTCGTCCATTCCGCGCGACCGCTCAACGCTGGCCATCGTCGCTGCCTCGATCGCTGGCTGTACCGCGCGCAAGATCTCCTTGGCCACTGCCCGATCCACCGCCACTCCCGAAAGCCGATGCATCTGGGCTCGCCGTTGTCGAGCCGTCCGCGGTCCTGATTCGCGTAGAAGTTCATTGACGGACTTCGCTTGCCAGTCACTGGCAAGGCTGAAGGGGGCAGGTCAAATGTCCCAGTTGATGAAGGAGGAGTCCGTCGTGCAAGGCCGCCTGCCCGTCCTCAAGGGAGCCTAGGCTTTCCGGTAAAAGCGCCCGATGGCTGATGCCACTCTCATACCCAGGCGCAGCAGGCCAAGATGCACGTCCGAGTACAGGCGGATCGGGTGGTTGGCAAAACGGTAGAAGGCCTTGGTGGCAGGCGTGGGCGGGTGTCCCTTCAGGGCGTGGCGGATGTGGCGTCCCAGCCATGGCTTGTTCGGGCCGATGGCGTGCGAGAAGTAGTAGCCGCCTGACTGAAAATCCATGGCCTCCGGACCGGCGGTGTTCAGCGGGGCGTGGTGGGCCATGAGTGCGAAGTTCATGGCGTCCTGGTCGGTCGAGTGGAACATGTCATGTGCGTGCCCGCTCTTGATGCTCTTCAGGCCCGCGTTGTACTCGAGCACATGCTCACACAGCTTGCGCCACAAGGCCAGAAAGTTGGCGTACTCGCGCGGCACGCTGATGAAGCCGGAGTTGTAGTAATGCACCATGTCGCGGCTCACATGCACACCACGCTTTCCAAACCAGTCCGTCCACATCAGGCGCTTGGGATGGCGCGAGGGCAACGACCCGTTGACATCCTCGATGACGCCCAAGCCCCCTGAAAACCAGCATCCGATGTTGGCCCAGCCGCACTTGACGACGATGTCAGGGTCCATATAGGCCACGGTGTCGCAATCGGGGTCCAGATCTTCAAGCACGCTCAGCATGAAAGCGGGCTTGTAGTAAGCGAAGAACATGGGCGTTTCCAGCTTGACGAAGCAGACGCTGAAAACGTCGTTGATGCCAAGCCGCCCGCTCGCGGCGTCGAAGAACGGGGACTTGGCAACCCAGTCCGCCAGATCGCCCCGGTAGCCCGCCCACAGCACCCCGGCGTATTTCGCTGCTGCGAGCGAGTTGGCCAGCGCAGCCACGCCGTAGTGATAGTGGCCCTCGAAAAGCGTGCAGAGCGATGTTTTGATGAGTGGCGCTGTTTCTTTGGGCGCAGGGCGCGCGCGCGTGCCGCGAGCAAGTGAAATCCAATCGGCATCATGGCTACGACGAGTCACGGGTTTGAACATGATGTCCGCGCTTTTCACGATCATTACGAAGATTGCGTCTGCCAAGCAAGCGGCGAGCCCGGTTCAGCGACCACGTAACGTGAGGCCATTTCTGTCCATGGTTCCCATGCATTGAACCCACTTTGATACTAAACTATTACAATCATACCGAAGAATGGGAGGTCTTCCCATTTACCGTTCATGCCGGAGCCATGAATGACTCAGCTGTTCGTGGCACCAATCGCAAAGCCGGCATTGCCGCGAAGAAGCGGCAGATTGAGCCGGCTCGGTCGTGCCAAGCTGCCAGCGTGGCGATCGCTGGCGTTATGCGGGGCCTGCAAGCCCAAGGCCTTGGCGCAGGCGGCGCGCGCACGACGCGCATTGCAGCAAAGGATTGTGCGTTCCCTGGCAGAGCAGGCCAGAGGCGGCGTGGGGCCCTCTGACGCGCAGTTGCGCCTGTTCGCAAGGCTGGTTGCCGCACAAGAGCGCTTGGGGCGCAGCGTTGCCATGGCCAAGGCGAGGATGTCGCTCACTTTTGCGGCACTTTCTTCTTGCAACGGCACCAGTGAAGGCGACGCACTTTTCCCTGGAAGTTGACCACTTCGCCGCGTGAACCGCCGGCAAGCCATTCACCGTCGAGGTCCACTTGCGGCTTGGCCGGCTCGGTGCTGGTCTTTCAATCGGAAGCTCTCGCCCGTCATCTGTGAGCGTGGTGCAGCAGGCGATCCAACATGGCTGCGGTCAACGACTGGTCGTCCGCAAAGGCGCTTTCCCACTGTAAACGGCAGATTGCTTGTCGGCACCATCGAGCTTCGGTCGTAGCGCTTGGCCACCACATGGAAGACACATGGGCTTCGTCGCGCCCGAACGGCAGGTAGCCGATCCCGTCGATGACCAGCCGCTTCGGTCCGAGCACCGTCCGATTGCAGTGTTCCTTCAATCGGTTCTTGGCCTTGGCCGCGGGCAGTTCCATCATCAGATCGGGCGCGATGATGAAGCGCTACCTTGTGTCCGGCCATCACCACACGGCGGCACAGCGCCAACGCGAAAGGGGTTTGCCAACGCCGTGGGGTCGAGGCAGCGCTACGTTTTCGGCGCGATCCGGCCTACGTGATCTGCACCTCCGGCTCCGCAGGCAAACCAAGGCCGTGCCGTGCCCCACCGCGCGGTCGTGAACTTCCTGCTGTCGATGCAGCGCAAGCCCGGACTGTGCGCACAGGACGTGCTGCTGGCCCACGCAGAGCTTCGACGTCGCGGTGCTCGAGCTGCTGCCGCACCCCGACGCGCACAACAGCTTCTTCGACCTGGGTGGCGATTCGCTCAAGACCGGACGCACCGCCATCCTGTTCGAACGCGAATGGGGCGTTTGCGTGGCGCGCGGACGGTTGCTGTATGAAACATTGTCTGAACTGGTCAATGGAATCGAGCGTGACCGGAAGCACGCACAACCGATTCAAGGGCATGCCGTCCCCGAAACGCGGCGCAGCCTGGGTGAAATCGGCTGGACAAGTGGCGTCGGTGAACAACCAGGAGACATATGGCAGCCGGACGCCGCAATGAAGGAAGACGACGTCAACATCTGGGGCGACGGCAGCACCGGCGAGTCTTCCGACGCGACTGCGCCGATGGGCAGCAGTGGTGCGTGAGTCTGGACCGGGCTGGAAGAAAAGTTGATGCCTGATGTACAGCGCGACGGTCGCATCGGACAAGGCGAAGACTTCATGCCGGCGAACGACTTGCCGGGGATGGTTCGCTCTTCGCTGACAACAACATGGCCCGGAATGCGGCGGTGTCCATCCACCCGCTTCTCGAACTGCCAATCTTCGCGTAGGTGTTGCCCTCCCGAATCTGCGAGGAAGCCCTGCAAAATGAGAAGCGCAACCACTCACGCAACAGGCGCAACGGGTCGTATCGATTTGCCTTTCAACTTACACCGGAGAACAAGCCGCACGCCTCTATGGCCAACACGTGCGTTTGACGCTGACAATTGACGCAATGAAAAAACTCGTGCCTCGTGCCCTGCTCGCTTTGTCCTTGAGCTTGGTCCTGTCCTGCGGAGGCGGAGGTGGGGGCGGCCGAAACGGTGGCACAGCATTGACCGGATCAAACGGCCCCGTCGTTGCGCCGACTTCGGATACCACTTCGCAGATCGAATTCGGCTTCAAGGCCGTACTCAGCTCGGGCGGCGCAGCGAACGACTCGAGTGGCGGCCCTGGAGGAACCAGCACGGCTTCCGCCGGAGACAGTTCAGGCATCGGGTCCGGCGGCACTGGCGCCACGGCGTCCGGGGGCGACAATTCAGGCGTTGGGTCGGGCGGCACAGGGGCCACGGCATCGGCAGGCGACAGCGGCGACGCGGGCGTTGGTGGCGTCGACGGTGTGGGCAGCATCATCATCAACGACGTCCGCTATGACACCAGCACCGCGATCTTGAAACTGAGGGATGCCCCGTCCTTGCAGCTTGGGATGACGGCAAAGGTGATTGGGCCGACGAATGCGGACTTCACCGAGGGCGTGGCGACCCAGGTGGAATCGGCGGCTGATCTACGCGGCGCCATCACCTCCAGCGACCTGGCTGCCGGCACCTTTGTGGTCCTCGGGATCAACGTGATCACCGACAGCGGCACAGTGTGGGGCAACCTCTCGGCGCTGGAGCCAGGCGTCGCTGTGACGGTCTGGGGATTGCCTGCCGGCCCAGGCGCGCTACGTGCAACGCGAGTGGAGCACCACGCCCCCGAAACGCCGATCCTCTCGGGCACGGTGCAAAACGTGGCGCCTGGCACATTCATGCTCGGTGGATTGACCATCGACACCAGGGCAGCGAAAACCGAGGCGGGCGCTCTGACATCCGGTGTGAATGTGCGGGTTCGCGCCGACGCGCAGCCTTCGTCCGGGGTGTTGAAAGCCAGTTCGGTTGAGCTTTGGTACCCGTTGTCGCTCAACAATGGTGCGCGACGCCAGCTCGGCGGCGTGGTGACGGAATACGCCGGGGCGAGCTTCTTCCGCCTCCTTGGCATTCCAGTGGACGCTTCTTCAGCAAAAGTCTCGGGTGCGCCGTTGACCTCGCTTGCCAACGGTGTCGAGGTTGACGTTGCTGGGACTGTTTCCAATGGCATCCTGCTCGCGACCAAAATCAAGGTCAAGAAGACACCGGGCGGGGGCGGCAACAGCGACGCGTTCCAAGTGATGGGTCCCATCGGAGCATTCAAGTCCTCTTCGGATTTCAAGGTGAAGGGACAGGCCGTCAATGCAACCCACGCACAATTCATCAACGGGACGCAAGCGAACCTGCGCAACGGCACGAAGGTCACGATTACGGGCGATCGAATCGACAACGATGTCTTGAACGCAACGCGCGTCGCCTTCGATTGATGAGGCGTCGCCGATCCGGTATCGACCATAACGGGCGGCGCCGCTTTGACCGGCCTGCGCGGTCTGCGCGCAGGGTCGGACGACTCTTCGGCGAGGAGAATTGGTTTGCGGCGAAGCCGCTTGCGCCGCGCCCCCTCCAATTGCCTCGGTCACGCCGGGCGATCCGGTTCAGGTGCGCAGTTCGTTCGGCTGCTTCCGGCCCGAGGGCTGCAGTGCTCAACCCAGCAGTCAATTGCCCATGAATTCTGTGCCTTCGCAACCAGCCGAATGGAACAGCGGATAACTGTCGAAGGATCCCTGTGTCTTTTTTCGTGGCGACAAGTGCAGCGTTCGCGCTTCTTTCAATGCTGCGCGCACTTGCCGAAGCGTGGGACAGCTTCGTCATCCCCGGTACGGCCTTCTGTCTTGCGCAGCGGTTGTCTGGTCATGCTTTCTTTCGCGACGACCTGGAAGGTGTTGCCGGCGGCTCGCCGTTGTCCATTGCGGCGTCTTCGTAGTAGGTGTAGATGCCGACCCGGATGCGCCCCGAAACCGTCTTGTCCGCCGCCTCGCAGGCACGTCTCATCTCACGCGCCAGCTCGTCATGAAGCCCGTCCCAGCGTTGTCGCGCGAGCTGGTGAATTCGCTCGCATTCCTCGAGCGAGATGCCAGTTGCGAACACCGATCGCTCGAGCATGGGCGCTTTCCCGCCGATGGTGTTCGAAACGCTCGACAAGAGGTGATCGCGCGAGTTGTCGCCCAGAAAGGAGAGCATCCCTTTCAGGTCGCTCGCCGGCACGAACCCGGCCACTGCGAGTTCGGTGGTGCCTTCGTGTTCGGTCGCCATGTGGAGACGCACCAGTTCGTCGAGGATGGCCCGGTGGTGCACGTCGCCTCGGCTGGCGCGCCGCGCCACCGTCTCGAAGGACGGCACGGATGGTTGTTCGGACACGATGGGCAGCAAGCGGTGCGCCGGGTTGTCCGCGAACATCTGAAGCCACAAGGTCAAGGTCTTGGCCTCCGCCGACATCTCCGTCTTGGGCAATGAAGTCGCCGCTTCGCGCATCCGGGTCGTCACGGCCTTGCGGTTCAGCCCCGTGGTCACCGACAGCTGGCTGATGTTGGGTTGGCTGCCTTTGGCGGTCCACGCGCGACGCGCCTCATCGACCAGGATGTCACGGAGCAGTTCCTCCAGATGGGCATGCTTGACGCCAAAGGCAAGGGCGAGTCGAACCAGCGGGCGTAGCACCCGCATGCAAGCTTCGAGGACCCACGCCAACTGCCCGTCCCTCCTTTCCAACAGGCGACTTCCGAGCGGATCCCGGGCTCGATCATGCTTGCCGTTTTTTGATCCAGTGTGTGTCGGGGCCATGAAGTCTGTTGGCGAACTGAGGCTTGGGCCGGCTTGGCGCGGTTGCGCGGGAGGTCCGGAATCCACAAGCTGCGTCGATGGTTCGTGATCGAATCATGAACGACTTCTTAACGACGCCACCGCATCTTGAGCAATTATCGTCAGACCTTTTCAACGCATGTTGCACCCACGCATTAACCATGGGTTGCCAGCGGGGCGTCGGCATAGCCTCTCTTCAAGGCTCGTCGAACGGACGACGGTACAAGCACCCGTCGGCAACTTGCTCAGCGAGCTCCGTCGCGTGGACGAGCGCATGTTTGCGATGACGTGCGAGGCTTCGCTCGCGCGCCGGTTGATGTGCCAGAGCGACATCGGCGCAACCACCGCCACGGCACTACTGGCCGGCATCGGCTTGAGCACGAATTCAGGTGCGAACGCGGAGCCTGGCCAGCCTGCGAAACCGCTTCGTCGCGGGCTCGAACGCATGCGCGGACATGGCGCTCGCCAATTTCTGAACCCCAGCCTCAGTAGCCCCGCTTCTTTCCTCCCCTCCCCTCAATCGCGGTACCGCGCGAGCGCCGAACGATAGACTCGCGCCCAGGCTCGACACTGCAATCTTCGATACCGCAGCGCCGGGCGCGGCCGAACAGCATGGCTTCCCTGAGAGCGTGCGTGAGGACGTCGCGCGCCCTCGGCGCGTTGGGGCGGCCGAAGAGGCGGACCTGCAGCAGGCCGTGCCCTTGACCCTCCATTCAAAAGGCCGACGGTCTATCGCAATGGCGCTTTTGCAGCAGAAGCTCATTCTGAATCTTGTCTGGACGAGGCAACCTGCAAGCGCCGGCCACGCATGCGTAGCGCCTCGAAGCGTGGCGAATACCACTTGTTACCCTCCCGCAGCGACATCAGCCTCCGTCTTACATCTCGGTGACTCCAAATGGTGGACAACTCCATCTGATGTGAAACGTTCCCATTTATTGTTCACCAAGGAGCTGCGATGGCAAGACCCGGCGTGCGGGCGCAAGCGCGGGTCCGTCGACGAACAAGGCTGTTTGATCCTCCCCTCCAAGGAGCCCGTTCCATGGCACACCGCAGTCGCGCTTCGCCGAATCGTCGCATGCGCCAGGCCGGGGTCAACGCGTTTCGGCATGCAGCGGGCAAAACTTGCATGCGCCGGGCGATGGCGGACGCACGGCCTGAGCAGGACGACGGACCATGGGCGTCGGGGCTCATTGTGGCGCCTTTGTTGAATGGCCCGGCGATCGCCGATGTGGGAGATCCTCGATGATCGCCGCCGCCATCAACCGTGACGAGCCCGAAGTCACGCCGCGCGCCGTCGCCTCCGCCAGTCCCGTCGACCAATCAACGCTGAAATTGGTCGCTCTTTACGCCGAACTCGGCAGTGCATGCCAAACCTTCACCACGGGTTCCGCGTGCTGCTGCAAATGTTGCTCACGCCAGTTGCTGCCGTTCCATGTGTCCACCAAGGACGACGCGAAGCGCTTTCCCGTGCGCGAGACGGTCTTGTCCGGGCACTCGATACGGGTTCGGGCGTCGGGAATGGACCCGGCCCTCGCGGTGGTGATCAGCTTGCTCGCGATGGTCACCGCATCCCATCCGGTTCCGTAAGTTCCCACCCTCGCTGTCATTGTCATGACGAAGTTCTGCGAGTCCTGCCACACCGCGAACCGGGACCGCGCCAAGTATTGCCGAGGATGCGCAGGCAAGTTCAGCGGAATTCGCACGCCCGCGAATGTTCCGGCAGGGCCCTCGAATGATGGATGGACCACCAGAGTCGCAAAAGCCCCCAAGGTCACGCCCCCCGTGCCGATGACGGTGCCCGCCCGAATGCAAGCGGCGGTGACAGGGGATCGGTGGGCTTCGCCCACCATCAAACGCGAGATCACGAGCAAGCCACCTCGTCCCGGCGGCCTCGATGTGCCTGTCACGTTGTTGATGATGGTCATCGTGCTGTTGAGCGCGGCGTTCGTATTTTGGTACTGGAATCGCATAGTGGCGCGTGCAGTTCCCAAAGCGGCGGCGATCCGTTGGCAACAGTCCGAGTTGTCGGCCGGGTCGCTTCCAAAACTGCTGACGGATTCGTTGCCGGCCGCGCCAGTCGCGGTCGCAACGATGGCCGAACATAACGTCAAGCCGGCGCCCTCGTTGGAGGAGGCGCAGCCTGAAACGCATCACGTGGCGGTAGCGCCGGAAGAACCGCAGGCAGCAGCATCGAAACCACTAGCGTCCGAAGCACAGGACCGATTTGATTCAGTGGCTGCGGCGTCACGAACATCGGAGGCACGGGCTCCCCAGACCCCGTCGCCGCAATCGCTGGCTGAACCTCAGCGCGCGCGCGCCGGTCCGCTGCAGCGCGACAGGATGACAAGAACTGAAAGAGCGCGGCGCACAATTGTAGTCGCCCACGCCAAGTCGACCGTCATTGACCACCGTCGCCCACTGCGCAACGAACAGGCGGACCTCGGTAGTACTGCACCGCTTGCGAGTCCGACCGCGCCGGTTCAAAGCAGCATACCTCGTGAGACGGCCAGCATGACACGTTGCGATCGGTACAACCCCTTCGGCGAAGCCATCTGTATCAGCGCGCCGGTGCCCGGGGCTCACGTGTCGAATCCGGCTACCACATCCATCTCGGGCATACCGTTGGGTCAGACAGCGACGGGAATTGCGGCTTCCAAAGGAACGAGCCCGACTGGCGGCTTCGAGAAAGCCGCGGTTCGGGGCGGCGGCAGCCCCAATGCCGGCAATGCATACGGTGGTGGTGATGCCGGGATTGGTAGTGCAGCGACCAGCGCTGGAATCGGCCCCCCTGGAGGCGGAATGGGCGGGGGACCCGGCGGCGGCGGTAGTGCTGCCGCCAGCGCTGCCGCCAGCGCTGGTGGTGGTACCGGTGGCGGCGGTGGCGGCGGCGGACCCGGTGGCGGCGGTCCCGGTGGCGGTGGCGGCGGACCCGGTGGCGGTGGTGGCGGTCCCGGTGGTGGTGGCGGCGGTCCCGGTGGTGGTGGCGGCGGACCCGGTGGCGGTGGTGGCGGACCCGGTGGCGGTGGTGGCGGACCCGGTGGTGGCGGCGGCGGACCCGGTGGTGGCGGCGGCGGACCCGGTGGCGGCGGCGGTCCCGGTGGTGGCGGCGGCGGACCCGGTGGTGGCGGCGGCGGACCCGGTGGCGGCGGCGGTCCCGGTGGTGGCGGCGGCGGTCCCGGTGGTGGCGGCGGCGGACCCGGTGGCGGCGGCGGTCCCGGTGGCGGCGGCGGTCCCGGTGGCGGTGGCGGCGGACCCGGTGGCGGCGGTGGCGGACCCGGTGGTGGCGGCGGTCCCGGTGGTGGCGGTCCCGGTGGTGGCGGCGGCGGACCCGGCGGCGGTAGCCGCTGACATGAAGCGCCCGCTGGCGAGTTCTGCCGGTAGCGCCATCTGGCCGTCCAGGGGCTTGGGCTTCGGTGTCCCTGCACAAAGCTGAATGACCCGACTTCCGGAACTGACAGGCCTGCGCTGCGTCGCCATATTGATGGTGGTGTTGTCGCACGCCGGCGGCACCCTGGTCGGCGGTTACCAGGGCTGGCTTTCCCCTGTGCGGCCGCTGGCGGGCGTGGGTGTGCAGATCTTCTTTGTGTTGAGTGGCTTCCTGATCACTGGCATCCTGCGAGCCGAATATGAAGCCACGGGGCGGCTGGGGCTGTACGCCTTCTACAGGCGCCGCGTCCTGCGCATCTGGCCAGCATCCTATGCCTTCCTGCTGGTACTCGCGCTCCTGACTTGGGCCGGACAGCTCGACATCGGCTGGCAACAGTTCACTTACGCCGCCTTGCAGGTCTGGAACTACGGCGCTGCGCTGAACGGCCTCTTCCCCCCCGCCGTCCCACGCCTGCAAGGCGAGTGGTTTCTGGGCCATTTCTGGAGCCTGGCCCTGGAAGAGCAGTTCTACTGGATCTGGCCACCGATGCTGGTGCTGTTCCTGCGCACCGGGCGCAAGGCCTGGCTGCCACTGCTGATCCTTTGCATTCCGTTGTTGCGCATCGCCACGTACTTTCTGGCCCCGCGCCTGCGCGGCCAACTGGGCATGATGCTGCACACCGGGCTTGACACCATCCTGATTGGCTGTTGGTGTGCCCTGCGGCGCGACGAGATCGCGGCACGGATCCGGTCCTGGAAGCATGGCAGCCTCTGGCTGACGCTCGCTTTCGTGGCGCTGGTGGGTGTCATCCCGCAGTTGGGGCTGCGCCTCGGCGGCTTCTGGACCTCGACCTATGGCGTTACCGTGGCCGCCGCGCTCGCGGGCCTCCTTGTCGTAGCGCTCGCGACGCGCAAGGACTTCTGGCTTTCGCGCCTGTTGCGCATACGGGCTTTCGTCTTCGTGGGCTCCATTTCCTACAGCCTGTACCTCTGGCAGCAACTGTTCCTGTACGGCGCGTCGCCGGTGGGCTGGGGCTTTCCGTACAACATTCTTCAGGCCGTCGGCGCAGCCTGCCTGAGTTACTGGTTCATCGAACTGCCTTTCACGCGCATGAGGGACCGGCCCCTGGTCGCGCAGACGCCGTTGTCGCCCGCTGTCAAGGCCGAGGCCGCCCGGTAACGGGCAGGCGGATCGCGGTCCTTGGCAGCCATGTCGACGACCGCGATCGCGGGCCATTTTCCGGACAGGTGCTTTAGAGGACGGCATCGGCCGCGTGGCCCGCGGCTTGCACGGCAGCGCGCAGTTGCTCAGGCGTGCAACCCAAGCTCCTGCACCAGTTGTTGGCGACGGTATAGATCCGCTGCTATACGCCGGTGAGGGCGCGGTTTTGTTGCCCCAGTTTGATGTGAAGAAGAGCAGATGGCCCCGCAGGGGCATCTGCTCTTTGGGCGACGCCGCTGCGCAGTCAGAACGGCGAGTCGGGATCGAGTTTGGCTGGGGCGCGATCGGGCACGAGTTGATCACGCCAGGCGCGTTGGATTTCGGGGCCGTAGGCGAGCCAGAGCTGCTCACGCATCAGTTCGAGGCACTCGAAGATGGCGAGGGCCTGCTTGGGCGACCAGTGCGACGGCAGCGCGAACGCAGCATTCTCTCGGGGCGTGCGCTTGCGCCGCTGCGGTTTCATCGAGGCAGCCATGGCCTGGGGGCGTCACGCACGCGGCTGGCGCGTGGACGCTGGCTTCGAGCGTGCCGTGGCGCTGCGGGCAGTCGCGCGTTGCGTGGCGCGTTCTTCCGCTTCTTTCTGGCGGTACGAGTCGCCCTCGATGCGCACGACCTCGGCGCGGTGCATCAGCCGGTCGACCAGGGAGACCACGCAGGCGGCGTTGGGGAAGACCTCGCCCCAGTCGGCGAATCGGCGATTCGTTGTCACGATGGTGCTCTTGTGCAGGTAGCGTCGGCTGACCAGCTCGAAGAGCATGTCGGCATGGCGATTGGAGTACGAGAGATACCCCACTTCGTCCACCAGAAGTAGATCCGGGGCGGCGTAGTGTTGCAACCGGCGGCGCAGGGCCGAGTCGCTGTCCAGCGCGGCGAGCTCGCTGAGCATCTGCCCGGCGGTGGTGAACAGCGCGCCTGGGCGTTCAGGTCGGCCACATCGGTGAACTCGCGCCCGGCGAAGAAGGATTTACTAATGAAATCGATTTGCCTTTCAACCCGTCCCTTCTGATTTCCTCGTGCGACCGCCACGGGACGAGGCTCGAAGCGGTAGTGTTTGGCGAAGGCCAGAAATTCCGGATTGAAGCGGATCGCATCGCCCACGCGCTCGAGCACGACGCTTTTAAGATTGTCATAGAGGATCGTTCTGACGGTCCCGCCAAACGCGTCAAACGCCTCGACGTGGCCACGCAGGAAGCTGTCCATCTGGGCATTGAGGCAGAAGCGCAGGAAGACGCGCCGCGAGTAGCTCAGCACCGTCACGAAGCCCATGAGCGGGCGCCGCGCACGGCCGATCTGCAGGTGATCGAAGTGGGCCCAGTCACATTGCATTTGTTCGCCTGGCAACGTGCGAAGGCGCAGGTAGGCCTCGGCCGGTGGCCGGGGCCGCATCGTGCTCACCAGGTAACGGAAGTGGCTGGCTTGCCCCGCATAGCCGCGCTCGCACACCATGTCATGCAACCGGCTGGCCGTCAGCGTCGGGTACTTCTCCAGCGTCTCGAGGATGAACGCTCGGTAGGTATCGATCAGGCTTGGGCGCAGCGGCACGCCCGGCGGGACCACGGCGCGTGCACGCAGCACACGGCGCACCGTGTCGCGGTGCACGTGCAACTGGCGCGCGATGGTTCCCACGCGCCAGTGCTCGACCGTGAACAGACGTTCGATGCGTGCAGCCAGATCAAGAGGGATGGTCATGAGAGCCGCGCGGTCGAACGCTGCTCGTGCGCAGGGAGCCCAAGCGCACATGCGGCCGCAACTGGTGCGCGCAGCGCCGGCATACCAGTGCGGCGAAGGGGACGACCGCGCCGGCGCTCACCCATGCAGCGTCGGGGATCGATGGCAATTCGGTCAGGACGCTGGACTCGAAGGCGCTGGGTGGCTCGCATGCCAGCAGTGGAGCATCGGCCCCCGCGTTCGGGCAACCCTGGTGCGTCACTTCTTTATCGATGACGTCGCCCGCGCTGTCCTGACGCAGCGAGCGTTGTCGTTGCCGCCAGCACGCAGTGCGCGCGGCATGCTTGAGGCGACCGCTGCGACTGCTCTGATAGCGCTCGGCAGTCTCGCGTCGCCGCTCACGCCGACTCAGGCTCGAGCACGCCCGGCTGCAATACTGCTGACCGCGGTTGCAGTGAGAACACAACAGCACCTGGTTGCGGCAACGCGCGCACAGGAACAGGCGGGCCACACGGTCCATGTCCATCCTCGGCAATCAGCCAAAGGTGCTGGACGGACTCGTCCCAGGGTGCAACACTGCTGCAGCACCACCTTCATCGGCACGGTGTAGGGCGCGGCGCGGTCTTCAAGCTTGCCGGCGTGAGGGAACGCTGCCGCACCCGCCTACTTCGGCATCGTCGACGTTGTACCGCGCCGTACCCGCGTGTGTCACGGGCGGCGCGTGCAGCCGCCGCCCCACGGGCTGGCATCGCCGCCCGGAATCAAGACCTCTTCACTGGCTTCATCTTCGCCTGCGTGGCCGCCCTCGGGCGGCCACGCAGGCGAGGACTTCATGCGCCGATCGATCGGCGGTCAACGAGCCGAAGCTCGGAACATGACCAGACTCAAAAACGCCACCTCGCCGTCAAATACACGCGGATCTGGATCGGCGTTCACAACAGTCGCGTACTTCGCAGTCCCCGGTCAGGCTGGTCAACTTGCAGCCTTGAGCGGTCTTTGAGGTGTCGTCACTCATCGGGCGTCTCCCTTGTTGACGACCAGAACATGGGCCGGGCACCGGCCCCCGCGTGGCGGGCGGCGCCCAGACCTGCGGGCGCGCTCCCGGATACTGCAAGGGGCCAGGCCTCGCCGGGCCCGCGCTTCCATCGATCGTGGATCCCGCGTGAGGTGTTGCAGCTCACCGATGAAGTGCGTGGAGCTGCTGCGGGAATTCGCCCGCCAGTTCGCGCGCCAGATAGCCGAGCGGCCCGTGGATCCTGGACAACGCAGCGCCGGCGCGCGCATGGGTCATCACGCCCCAAGCGCACGCCGCATGCGGTGGCAACCCCCGGGCCGACAAGCCGGCGATCAGCCCCGCCAACGTGTCGCCGGAGCCGGAGGTCGCCAAACCTGGCCGGCCTTGTTCAAATCGCCAGGCCTGGCCATCGGGCAACACGATGAAGGTCCTCCCGCCCTTGAGTGCGACACAGGCATTCCATTGCGCTGCGGCCTCGCGGGCAGCCGCAAGCGGCTCTGCGCAGATCGACTCCTTGTCGCGCCCGGTCAGAAACGCCATCTCGCCCGCATGAGGGGTCAGCACAACCGGCTGCGCGAAGGCCCCGTCGCGAGCGACCGACATGGCCAACGCATCCAGCACGACCGTGGCATGAGAAAAAAGCGGAAGGACGTTTCGCACCATCGCCACCGTGCGCCTTTCATCCTGCATGCCGGGCCCCAGGACGACGGCACTCACGTCCGGAGCGATTTCCGCCAGCGCGGATGCCCCGGTCGCCAGCAGGCCCCCACCACGCGACTGCGCAAGTGCAATCACCCGGGACTCGGGAATCGCCATGGCCAGGCCTTGCGCAATGGATGCGGGCGCGGCCATCGTGAGCTTGCCGGCGCCGGCGCGCAGCGCCGCTACGGCGGCCAGCACAGCCGCCCCGGGAATCTCATCGCTACCCGCCATGACCAGCACATGCCCGCGCACCTCCTTGTCGGCATCGTCGCCGGGCTGGGGCAAGGGCCAGCGGGCGAGTTGGGCGCGGGTCAACGCCCGGGCCGGTGCGAGGACGGCGTTCGCCATGCGGCAGGTTCAGGGTTTGGCCGCCGCCGGCTGGTCCTTGGCGGTGGTGACGGGCGTTGCAGCCTCGTACAGGGGCGCCAAAAAGTTGAGGAGGTCCAGCTGCAGCACCGCGTCGTCGTCGTGTCCGCGCTCTGCGCGGTAGGAGGTGATGGCGCAATTGGGCACGTCCCCTTGGCGGTCGATGTCCAGGATCGTTTTCTCGTCCATGTGTTCGAGCAAATAGCGCATGCAGTTGACGATGACCTGGTGCGCTACCACCAGCACTCGCCGGTCCGCATATTCGCGCGTGACCATCTCGAGCAGGCTGCGCAGCCGCAGGATGACATCGCACCAGCTCTCGCCGCCAGGCGGGCGAAAGTAGAACTTGCCGACATGCACGCGCTGGTCGTTCAGCTCGGGGTGCTTTTGCTGGATGCCCAGCTTGGTCAAGCGATCCAGGATGCCGAATTCCTTCTCGCGCAGGCGCTCGTCGATGCGCAGCCGTGCGACTGACCTTGCCATGCGGGCGCCTTCTGCAATCAAACGGGCAGTTTGCTGTGCGCGCTCGTAGGGGGAACACAGGATGACTTCGGGTTGCTGCTCCGCAGGGAGCTTGGCGAACCATTGCCCCAGCGCCTGCGACTGTTGCACGCCCAGGTCCGAGAGCGGCACGTCGATGTCGCGCCACGCCAATTCGATGACGGCGAGCCCGCCCGCCTCCGCCGCGTCACGCGCGACGTTGCCGGCGCTTTCGCCATGCCTGACGATCCACAAGTTTTGCGGCCAGCTGGAGTTCATGGCGTGCAATATAAAAGCGCTCGTTTCGAAAGGACGTAGGCGCGGATCGACAAGATGGCGTTTTGCACAAGGCAGACGCCAACCACGCATCGACGGCCCGGCCTTCCAGACCGACAGACCTTCCTGTCCACACGCACGCGCGCTCTTTCCCCATGAAGCGCGCGCACCGCGGCGCGCACACTCGCCGCTTCGCCGGGAAGCGGAGACGGCATTAAACCGGCATCGACCTCTCCCCACGCTGCGGCTGCCGACGCTCACCCGTCCTGGTGGCGCAAGCTGGGGCCGGGATCGATCACCGGCGCTGCGGATCCGAGCATCCACGCCCCGGAACCCCAGGTCCACCACCACCTGCCTGGGCTTGCTGCCCGTGTCCTCCGTCAGGATCGTCACCTGCTCCGTCCCATCCATTCGCGCAGGTTGTGCAGGGCGAGGGCCGAGGCATCGACGCCTTGGTCCATCTTGCGCTGGACCTCGCGCAGCACGATGCCCAGCACCGTGGGCTGGCGTTTGAGATCTTCTTCAAGCGCTTGAACTGCCTGGCATGGGCGTCGCCGCCGGCCTGCGACGCAGCGTCTTGCCCTCGCGTGCGAAGGTCTCCTTCAGCGCAATGCCGGCGCGCCGGGCGGCGCCAACGACCTTGTGGCGCGCGATCTCCAGCAGGCGCGAGTCCACCGGCTGGCGATGGCCTTCTCCTGCACGGTGGTGTCCACGATCAGGCGCTCGAACTCGGCTGGCCGGATCGCCTTACTCTTCACGGCGGTGTCGACGCCGGCCTCGCCCAAGGCCACACGGAAGCGCCCGATCTGGGTGGCGTCGCACGGCAAGCGAGGCTCATAGAAGGTCATGCCGCTGAAGGCTGCCACACGACGTTCTCGGCCCAACGCTCGACCAATTCCTCGTCGCTGAGCTGGGAGGCGTGCTTGAGGTACAGCAGGCTGGCCATCAGGCGCACGGCAAGACGCGGGCGCCCGGTCGCAGCGACACCGGTGGCGGCGATCTGCAAGGTCGAGCCGAACAAATCGTCTTGCTCAATGACACGGCCATCGCGCACACGACGCGCGAAGAACGGCGCGAGGCTGGCCTCGATCTGCGACCAGGGCAGGCGACTGGCCAACACCGCCAGCGGGTGGCGCAGGTCGATCATCTCGACCAGACGCTGGCGGAAGAAGTCAGGCATTTCGCGGGTTTCCGGTCAATCAAGCAAATCCCCCAGAAACCCATTCGATGTTCAACGCTTCCCGGGGGATTCGGTGCACCGCGATTGCCCAAGCAGCCCAGTGTTCATGCGGCTTTCGAGAGATTTGCAGGTCGGACTCCTTACCGACCTTCGTGATGTGAAGGGCTGAACCTGGCGAAAAAGCGCCACCTCCTGGATGGGCTGTTCAAATGCCGGCACTGCGGGCGCAAGAGCGCCCGGAGGCCAACGACGGCGCCCTGATCGTGGGAGCTTTTTTGGCCTTTGCGCGTACTCGCGAACGAATGGGCTCAGTGCTGCAAGTTCTTGCGCAGCACTCTCCAGCCATCCGATGCGCACTGACGCAGCATATTTTCAGGATCAATCGTCGCCACAAAACTCGGCGACTCCCAGGGCCTTGCACCTGTGACGCAGTTAAAGGGTGCGAGTGAAAGTCCCTTGACTGTCCATCCAAGCGAAAAGACCTCGTAGCCGGTCTCGCGCAGGAGCCGCACCACGCTGCTGTTTTTCCAGTCATGTTCTTCGAACACGACGTGACGGATTCTCCGGGATGTCAGCGCCTGCTCGGCCCCTTTCAGCACGTGGTACTCGAAGCCCTCGACATCGAGCTTGAGAACTTCAGCCGATTGTTCGCCGAGTACCTCGTCGAGGGTTTGAACACGCACCCTGATTTTGGGAACCGGGGATTTCACATCGCTCAGCATCGTTGCAATGCCGTCATTGCCATCGAAGCCCTCCGGGAGTGCCAACTCGCCCATGCCCGGCTCATCTCCCAGGGCGCTTTGGTATACCTCGACTTTGGCGGATGTACCTGTGAGTGTCGCTGCCGCTACGTTGGCACGCAGTATCTTGACAAGTTCAGGATGAGGCTCGAAGGAGAGAACCTTTCCTCCGGCGCCGGCCGCCATGGCAGCCAGCGTCGTCATGTAGCCGATATTGGCGCCCGCGTCGATCACCGTGGCTCCGGGCGTTATCAGCCGCGCCAGCACTTCCGATACCGAGATGTCGTACAAGCCGGTCATGACAATGTTGCGACCGATCGTCTTGGTCGGGTCGGCCGTGATCGTGGCTCCCCAGCTTGTGCGTAGCGGCTTGTAGCCGGACGTCGGCGGCACCAGCGAGGCGTATAGCCGCTGCCCGATCTGCACCGGGCGATGAACAAACCAGGGTTTCCACAATCTTGTTAGCACGAGGTTCCTTCAAATGAAACGAGAAGAAGCTCAACAAGCGGGCACCGCCAGCGCCCGGAGCTTCGCGCCAGATCATTTGAAGACCTTGACGGTTGGGTATCGGAGAACCAGCAGCCCGAAAGCCAAGTACACGCCAAAGAGCGCGTTAGCCGTCAACTGACCAATGAATGGCCAGCCCGCCGCTGCGACAGCGAGCCCAACCCAGACAAGAAGTGGAAAGACCTGATGACTGCGCGCCGCACGCTTCAAGGCGGCAAGAAGGCCGCCTACGACAACCGCAAACTTCAGGGCGAGATACAACCAGCCCAGCAGTCCGCCCTCCACGAGCGCGCGCCCGGATTCGGCCTCCGCAAGTACGAAAATTCGGCGTTGCCCTGACTGAACATATTGGGCCAGGTTTGAACCCATGCCAATTCCAATTCCGTGCCACGTCACATGCTCATAGGCGCCGCTCTCGCCAAAGATCACCGAGAGCATTCGCGCCACAAGGTCCTCATCCTCCGCGGCGGTCTGAAAGCGCTCCTGGGTTGCCTCGATTGCGCCGTGGAATACGGAGGCCAGTCCGACGACGACAGCCAATATGACCACAACCATCAGCAAGGCCGATCCCTTGCGGCGCACCGGCGCAAACAGCAAATTTGCGAACAGGTACACCATCAGCAATCCGCCGGAGAAAATAAACGCCGAGCGCGCACCGCTCACCACACAGCTGATGACAAGGCTCGCAAAAATTCCAAGCGCCACGATCCATTGGCGAAAATTTCGCTTTCTGGCCTCAAAAATGCCGATTGCGAACGGCGTGCACAGGGCCAGGAAGATCACAAAGCCCGCCGTGAAGCTGAATGTCCCGGTGGTGCGCACAATACCGGCAACAACCACGAATATGTCTTCCTCGTTGTCCTCGAGACCGGCATTGATGAATGAGCCCGGGGGCGAGAAATGCTGGACGACGGCGAGCGGAGTCATCAGCACCAGCGTAGCCAGCAGGACGCGCAATGAGACCTCGTAGTCCCGCTCGGTCATGACGGCCGCAATGATTACCGCGAACGCGATGTAAAGCAGCCAAAAGCGCACGCCGATGAAAAAAATCCCGAAATTGCTTTCACCCAGTACAAGCTGCAGAAGGCCCCATCCGAATACGCAACATGACCAGACCAACAGTATCGAGACGATATGTCGTTGGCGACGCATGACACTGGGTGCGAACCGGGCAATGGCATAGAGGGCCAAAAGATCCCGCAATAGCACCAACGGAATCGTGGCCGACCTGAATCCCCATTTGCGGATTGCGCCTTCGAACACCACAACGAGGAAAACCGCAATGAAAATACGGCCTGCCGTTGAAATTCGTGCGGTTCGGGCCGACGCCGCGGGTCGGGCAGAAAGGATGGTGTTTTGCATCAATTCCCCGGTCCCTCAACCGAACTTCCATTAGCGCATCGATCCAACTCAGGTCGTCGGCCACCGCGACGCGCGCCAGGCTGCAATGGGTGCACAGACCGGTTCTTCTTCGCACACAGAAGATGCAACCCACACAACCATGTGCCTGCGTCCATGAAAAGCCTTTCACGCTTTGTTGCGAATTGTCACATGGGTAAGTGTAGATGGAAAGTTGTACAGTCACGCAGTGTTACTCGATAGCGAGGCAAGGTGCCGCGCGGCCTGCTGGGCCGCATGTTTTCGCTTCGAGCACGACGCCACCGTTTCATCATCACCACGCGCGCCGCCCGCGGTCGTCACTTTGAGGGCCTTGTCCGTCAATCGTTCGGCATGCCCCGCCTGTCGCTGATGGCATGGTCGAAAACCGGGGGCGCAAGAAAACGTAGCGCGCATCCGTGGCCACCGACAAGAGCCGCTCAGCGGCGTCGCTGAATTCCTGCTGGCGCCTTGTCACTTCCTCGTCGGTCAAGGCCACCGAAGTCAAACCGTCGACCCGACACGGTCCACCCGCATCACGATGCCCGCCGGTTATCATCGTGCCACGGTAAAACTGCCTCGTGACCGGATCACGGAATATCCCGATGCCATTGGCATCCAGATCCCAGCACTCCAACCCGCCCTCGTCACCGTCATGCGGAGTCCTGCCGCCACCATGGACTTCAGTCATGGGCGTGGTCCTTAATCTTCATGTTTAGTGAGGCGCGGGCCCCGCAGCGCTGGTACCGCTTGCGGAGCCTGCGTCTTTGTAACCGCGATCAGGGCAGCAGGAACGTCGTGTTGATCGTTATGACCGGAACGGTCCGACCATTACGGTGTGTCTTGCCCGTCACGCCGGCCAGGGACCAAAACCGCCCGGCATCACAAGGCCGGGGAACCTGCCTCAGCGCTTCTGGGCGGGCTGCTGCTGGTTGCCTTGATCTGGTTGTTGACTGCCCGGGTCTTGCTGTTGCTGGCCTGGATTGCTCGGGCTTCCTTGTCCCGGCTGTTGCTTTCCCGGATCCTGCTGCTGCTGGTCGGGCTTGCTCGGTTGATTGCCGGGCTGATTGGGATTCGTCTGACCTGGTTGATTTGCCATGGGAACGCCTCTTGAAAGTCACTCGGAGCAACGCGCTCCATTGATCAGACTAGCAACCCGCGCGATGCACAACCGTAGTCGCACCACCAGTCGGGGTGTAGGACAACTTTTTCGCCAGCACACGGAGAGAACTTGGTTGCCCCGAGACCGACGGAACTGGCTCGCCGCCGTCCTGGCATTGAGGATGCTGCGCAGTCGTCAAACGAGCCGAGCAAGCGGCTGACGCGCGTCTCCCCTTTCACCTCGTTCACGCGCACCTCGCCGAATGTGGCAAAGAAACGACCAGACCTTCATTCGCGGCATCCGCGCGAATTTGCTGCCACCCGCCCTAGAGCCTCCTCGTTGCTCCCGACGCGACGCAAGACGTGTCGGCGCGCCGAAAAGCGTTGGCGACTTCTTGCTACCGAATCACCCAGTTGGCCAACAGCGGAGGGCCATCGAGGCCCGGTCCATGCCGCCATGGTCGACAACCTCGACCAGAACATCGGCCGCCTCATCCAGCACCTGAAGGACAACGGCGCCGAAGACTCGGACACGCAACGTCGACAACAGCCTGGCCAATATCGGCCGGCCCTTGTCCAACGTGGGTTATGGGGAGCGCTGGGCTGAGGTCAGCGCCACGCCCTTTCGCCTGTGGAAGGGCATGACCACCGAGGGCGGCGTGAGTTCACCGGCGATCGTCCGCATGCCACATCAAGGCGCCGCGCGCGACCAGTTTGCGGACCTGACCCGCATCAGCGACCGCTGCCGACCTTCCTGGACGCGGCCGGCATCGCCAACCCGGGCGCAAGCTACAACGGCCATCCGGTCCCTCTGATCACTGGTGTGTCGCAATGGGCGCGACTGAATGGAGGCTCCACCAGCGCACGCGACGAGACTGCCGTCGTTGCCGACGAACTGTTCGGAGGCCGCTACGTCATCCGCGGTCACTGGAAAGCGGTCACGATCACGGCGCCCTTCGGCGACAACACCTGGTAGCTCCATGACCTGCGCACCGACCGCGGCGAGAGCGAGGACGTCGGAGCAAGCAACCCTGAAGTACTCGCCTCGATGACACAGGCCTATGAGGACTACGCGCGACAAACAGGCGCAGTGTACCTGCCGTTTCCGCTGCCACGAAGGGCTATGCCATGACGCAAGTTATCGAGTTCTGGGAGAGGCACCAACGGCTTCGGATCAAGGGACCCGGAATGACGGCAACCTGGATTCCAGCTTACCCATTCGCTGAAAGCCGGGTTCAGACTGGTTGCGGCTGTTCGAGTTTTCAAACTGGGCGGCGGCAGCGGCTGAAAGCTGACGCAGGCCCCATGGCCCGCTGCGCGACTGCTGTACCCCGAAACCTGATAAACATCTAGCCCACGAGGTCGGCCTCCGTTCACGGGGCTATCGTTTGGATTCCAGTTCAACCGATGGTCCACATTGAAGGAGGCCGACATGAAACTGTACGCGGGG
>NZ_JASZYG010000018.1 GCF_030317105.1 Variovorax brevis | reverse complement strand
CCCAGGCTTTCGTGATCGACGCGGCCATGCACGTCGCCCTGTTCCTTTTCCTTGACCGCGCGCTCATACAAAGGCCGCGCCTCGTCGAACTTGCCGACGCTCGACAGGCAGTCGCCGACTTGATGCAGGCTACTGCCCAGGCTTTCGTGATCGACGCGGCCATGCACGTCGCCCTGTTCCTTTTCCTTGACCGCGCGCTGGTACCAAGGCCGCGCCTCATTGAACTTCCCTATCGCGATGAGACCACTTCCCACCATATGCTGTTCATCCGCCGTCATGCGAAGTTCGCCGTCCCAGTCTGCCGGAGCCAGCCTATAACTCAGGATCAGAGCGCCCCGCTCCGCGTCCGTCGGCGTGACATCAAGCTGCCGCGCCAAGCTTAGTAGGCGCTCCCTCTGCCGTTGCCGAACCACCCGCAAGCTGGCAGCCACCGCCTGATCCTGCGTGGATCGCTGCGCTAAGAAAGAACAGAAGAGCTGGTGCATGCGCATTTCGGCGCCACCGTCCAGCAGGTGCAGATCGAGGCACACGTCGAGCTGCCGGTCGAATTCGGGTCGACCGCCGGCGTACACCGGTTCCAGATGGCGGAACAGCTCTTCGCGGACGATGCGTTGCTGCGCGAGGAACGCTGCCGCGTACAGCAGGAGCCGGACCGGCGCATCGAGCGCTTGGAGAACGAGATCAAAGCTGCCGCTCGCCTCCGGCGTCACGTTCAGCGTGGCGACGTCCAGTCGCCCACGACGTTCCTCGTACGCCAGCACTCGCGACGCCGGCACGATCTGCACCGGCAGCCCACCAGCCAGCGCAGCGAGATCCCGCCCGAAACGCTCGGCTACCACCGCTCCAGCCACTTTCTCTACAAGTTCGAGCGAACTCGCGGGTGACAGCGGAGGCACCAGCAAACTCGGCCACTCCGTACACCAGCGATCGTTGTTGGTCGTCACCAGCACATGGCACGGCATACCGCTGCGAGGCAGCCATTGCTCGATGGCTCGCTTGGACGACGGGTTGTCATAGATCAGTAGCGTCGCGGCGTTGTGCATTGACAGCAACGTTCGGTCGCACCGATCAGCAAGGGGCAGACCGGGTGGAAAGTTCAAGCCGAGGATGTTGGCGCCGATGCGCGCCAGGTCGACCAGCTCCGCGCCAGCGTTGATGAAAAAGCGGCCTCCCGGATACCGGTCGCGGCTACGTCGCGCGTACTCGCGCGCGAGCTCGCTCTTGCCCACGCCAGGCGGTCCGTGCAGAACGACGACTCGGTCGGCGTTTGCGCTCGTCAGTTCATACGCAACGGCGTCCAAGAGGTCGTCGCGGCCAAGAAATGGAAGGTCGCCGCGTGCCTCGATGTTGCTAAGGAAACGCGTTGGCTCTTGCCGCTCGGGCTGTGACGTAGACGCAACCGGAGATGCCGGAAAAGCCCTGGGGCTTGGCAATCGCCGCTCATATCCACGGTCATGCGGAAACACGCTCGGATCGACAGTCCAGTGTTCCGTTGGGCTGTCCTCATAGCGGATTGGAAATACGCGCAGCGATCCACCGTCCTCGAGCGTTACGTATAGCGCCCGATTGGGCCACTTGCGCGTCTGATATGCGGCGCCGGCGGCGAGATGCATCGTCGTGCCGGAGAGCGAAGCGACGATGTCTACGTCGGTGTCGTGCAGATGACCTCGCAACACTGCGTCGACCTCGCTTTGCAGGCTTGCCTTGATATTCGACCGCTCAATGTCGCTGAACCAGTCGAGCGGATGGTGGACCAGAGCGAGCTTGAAGTCGGCCGTATGTGCTTGCAGCTCTCTGAGAGCATCATCGAGGCATCGGCGGCCCAGAACCAACTTAGCGTGGTCGTTGTCATCCTGGCAAAACAGTGCGCTGTTGAGGCACAACACCGCTATGGGACGATTGTGCACTTGCACGAGTGCCACTGGCCCGCAGCTCGATGTTTCGGGAAAGCGCCGAATGCCGGCAAAATACTGCCCATACCACTGGCTGAAAGCGCGAAGCTTCTGGCTCAAGTGAGGCTTGGGGACCTCCGGGGCGAAGTAGGCGTCGGAATCCTCACGCGAGGCGAGCGTCCGCGCCAGTCCGATGCCTTGCCCGCGATCGACGTCGTGGTTGCCCGGAACGACGAACAAACAACCCCGGTCGAGTCCTGCCGCATCAAGCAACGCGTCGAAGAAGCGGGTTGCCTGCGCGTACTCCGCCGGCTTGCCCGACTGCGCGATGTCGCCGGTCGCGAATATCAGGTCGCAGCGCCGGCCGGCGTTGCGAAAATCGCGTACGGACTTGATCAACGCACGCAAAACGACATCGCTGTCGTACGTGTCGCCGCTGCGAAAGTGGAAGTCTGAGACGTGCAACCAACACAGATTCATCTGGTGCCTCATTTCCGGGCGCTGATCCGAGATCGCGATTCGCTCCATGTTTGGCGAATATCGGGTCCGCTCACTCGAAAAGCGCATTTTCCGCTCATCCATCAGTGCCATCGTTCTTTAATCGGACTGGTGGAAGCGTTCGACCAGTTCAAGATGCAATGTGCTTCAGGCGCCGGATACCAGCGCTGCTCGGCCCGTACTTTGGTCGACCAGGCTGGGCGTAGCCGGGATTTGTCGCGGCGCGAGCGCGCCACCGGCACAGCCGCTGGCGACTTCTGTCATCGTCGTCCGACGGGTCTTTGCTGAGGTCTGCTATATGCCGAATGCCGCCGGCGGCACGATGTTCGATCGCTCGCGAGCACCGCGACCCTGATCCGGTTGCTTCGGCGCGCTTCATTTTCTCGAGGCCCTCCGGATGCGCTTGAGGATCCGGATGTCGTCGTCGCTCACCGCGAAGTCCCTAGTTTGACCGTTCCTCCTGCTACATTGATGAAACGCCATCCAGAAAGACAAGATGATTCCAACAGAGATTGAACGGAATGACTTTGGGGTGAAATTAAACCAGTTGGTTTCGCCAGCTAGACCCATACAGAGCGTCGAGCAGTTGCAAGGGCGTACAAAGGAACTGGCCCGGATTGAAAAGGCGCTATTCGCAGACGGCCGCCATGTATTCATCTATGGTGATCGTGGGGTTGGCAAGTCCTCGCTGGCTGCGGCTGCTGCGAACCAATGTCAGAGTTCGGACGCGACTTACATCGACGTGTCGTGCTCGCCCGATGCGACGTACAAGAGCATCGTTGCCAACATCGGATATCAGGCCCTCAATGCCAGCCGTTTACGTAAGACGAAAGTAACGAAGAACATCGGCATCGAATATCGCTTCCTCAAGGTCGGCGCATCTTCCGAAACGTCGTTGCATGACCTGCACACGGAAATCCATACGCTCGCGGATGCGGGAGAAGTTCTGCGTGAAGTGGCGGCGATCCACTCAGAGCGACCTATAGTCGTCCTAGATGAATTTGACCGCCTCTCCAACGATGCCGACAAGGTTGCTTTCTCTGATCTCGTGAAGTACGTCGGTGATAAGAAGATCGGCATCACTTTCTTCTTTACCGGCGTCGGCAAGACACTGGAGAAATTGCTTGTCGGGCACCCTTCGGCGATCCGTCAGTTTGAAACCATTGAACTGCCGAAGCTCAGTTGGGACGCGAGGTGGGATATTGCCAGGAAGGCGGCAAACGCCTTCGGGGTCGAACTGGACGATCAGGTATGCGTCCGCATCGCGGCGGTGAGTGACGGCTATCCGTACTACGTTCATCTGTTGACTGAAAAGCTCTTATGGCGCATCTACGAGGCCCCAGAGATCATTACCACGATTGAGCGCGAGCACTATGTCGGAGCCCTTCAGGACGCGATCGAGAGCATCAATGCTGAGCTCCGCCGACCGTATGAACTGGCCGTTCATCACCGAAGTGATGATTTTGAGGAAGTCTTTTGGGCGACGGCGGATTCGGACTACCTGGATCGCACTCTGGACGATATTTTCACGTCGTATCAGTATGTGATGAAGCAGCGTGATCCATTTGGGATCAGAACATTGGATTCTGCGGGCTTTAGGGCGATCATCCACAAACTTAAAGGCAAGTCTTGCGGTGAAGTCTTGGTGCCCTCAAGGTTCAACCGAAGGGGATGGTATTCATACCACGAACCCGTCCTACGCGGTTACGTCCGCATGCAGGCTGAAGCCCATGGGATCGAATTAATCGGAGAAACGCCAGCACAAAAGGAGCTGCGGCGTGTGTCAACCCGGACGGGGAATTTCGGACCTAGCGTTCCTCGCGGTGTTCATACGGGGCGTCGACGGTAGATTGGCGCGGACCGAGAAAATGAAGCGCGCCAAGGCAACCGGGTCAGGGTCGCGGTGCTCGCGAGCGATCGAACATCGTGCCCCCCACAGCCGGGACGTACGATCTGCTCAGCGCTCGCTCCACAGTAGAGTCCGCACGGTCTGCAGGTGCAGTTCAATGGTAGAACGGCAGCTTCCCAAGCTGTAGACGCGGCTCCCCTTAACTCGTCAATGAAGGTAGGCACCTGCGACAAGCTCATCGGCGACGACTGGTTGCCCTTGCTGCTAGAGATCACGATTCGCTTCCGCTCAGATGGGAAGTTGCAGGCGATCGTAATTCCATATGTCTGATCTCAGCACTGGCTTAGTGCTTCGCCAATGTATGACCAGACCTTTCCAGTAGCACCTCACGGCTACGTTTCTACGCGCTGCTTTTCGTCTCTCGATTTGCCGGTCATTCTGGCGAAATGAGTGCGTCATAACTGCGCTCGCAAAGCAGACCAGCTACTCGGGCACGGTCAGCAATTTCAGCCAACTTTCCCGTTCGCGCGTCAGCGCGGCCGAGCAGCTCGGCGAACACTCCAATGGGGTCGACCCCTGCCGCGCTTGATTCGAGAGCGGCGGCACGCGCGCTGGCTGCACGGGCGGCGGCGGCGTAGCGGGCGGCTTGCTGCTGCACGAGCTCATGAGAATCGCGAGCACCAGCAGCATCACGCTGCGCGACTTGAACTTGGGTTGCAGCCTCATCGAGTGCCTTCCGTTGTAAATCGGTGCGGCGCACTTATTGGGTGCGCTCCGCGCGTGCGGCCGGCCGCGCGGATACCGCGGCCGCGGTGGTGCTGACCTCGCCTTGCGCATGATCAAGAAGCGCACCCTGCGCAACGTGCGCCAGGACGCCAACGTGGCAGCCGCTTGCGCCCTGCTGCTGTCCCATACGGTGATGGCGCGGCTGCTGCAGCACGTGCGCACAAACGGGCATTCGCTGGCGGCACTTCCCGCGGACGGCAACCAACTGACAGCCTATTCGTTTTCAGTTGGTAGGGCCCAAGTGCAGCCGCAATGAGACCGCAACCAAGGAGCATTTGTGTTCGCCAACTTCCTGCTGGGTTCCTTGCACATCACAGCCGCGGCCAAAGCGGCGCTGGGCCGAATGCCGTTGGACCTTATCGCGCGGCACGCCATCAATGATCACGGCAACCTGTACCCGCGAGAGGTCCGAACCAACCGGACGGGAATGCGCGAGTGCGGGCGCATCGTGTCCCGCTTCCCCGTTGACCCGTTTGACAAGTCGCAGGGCAACGTCCTTGTCATCACGAGCCGGTCCTGGGATGAGACCGTCGTACAACTGGAGAGCGAATGACCCTCTTATTCCTGATCGCCCGCGCCGTGCATATCGCGTACAAGGCATTGCGTGCTGCCGCCGGTATCCTGATCCTGAGCCAAGGCGTGTATCGTTGGGTGAAGAACAGCGAGGTGCGCGCGCAGCGCCGGCGAAGGCGGGTCGTCGAGTAGCAAACGTCCGGCTCTTGACCTGCGACTCCTGACCGGTCCTTGACCCCGGGGGAGTTCTTCAATCTACGGCGACCAGATGCAGATCCTCCACAACAAGCACTTCTACAAAGATGGCAGCGGCTTCGACCAAGTGGACGACGATAACCTGCGCAAAGCGGCGGCACGGGCTTGCGGCCGCGACCAGCCCGCCACACGTCAGCGACGCACCCACTCGAACCCGTACGCCGGCCATCCCCAAGCCCTAATCGTGTCGATGCGTCGATGCAGCTTTAACGCAAACCCTTGTTTTTGTTGTACCTCTTCTGCTGCTGGCCGGCAGCATCGAGTTGGGTCATGTCAGTCGCTGATGGGCCCGACACGGTCCTTCAGCGACACGAGAAGCTGACCTTCGCCAAATTTGCTGACGGCCACTTCCTGTCGCTGGCCTCGGGCAGCTTTCCGGCATCGCGTCGAGCAGGATGTCGCCCGGATGAATCTCTTCAAGCAACTTGGCCATGTTCGGCATTCCTAGGGGCGATAGTTCACGATCACCGCCGGGGCCATCTGAGCTGACTCCCCTAAGGCGCACTGCGCGCCCACGGCCACGTAGGTCTGCCCAGTTTCCTGCGCCTCTGACGAGGCGGAGGTACGTGTTCCTGGCGCCGCTTGACAAGGCGGGGTCCCCGCCGCAGCATTGCGAGCGAGGCTCCGGAGTCATTGCCGGGCTCCCCGAAGCATGAGAACGGGTGGGCCGAACGGCTATGGTGACTCGCCTCGCAAAGTGCGCGCGCAGCGGGTGACGTTTTTGCGATTGATCAAGGCTGGTGCACGCGCCAAAGAACGTGCTAACAGTCGGCAACTGGAGGCTAGACCATGCAAGTACGAGTCCGAGTGGATACGATGACCGAGGCGGACATCCGAGCCCGCCTTGCCGAAATCGATCCGTCGCTGAGTATTCAGGACATCTCGGGCGCAAAGACCTCATCGCGCCGGAAGACACAAGGCATGGAGCCGTTCACATATTTCGTGATCGTGTTCACGGCGCACCTTGCGGCGGGCATGACGCACGATCTGGTTATGCAACTGGTGAAAAAGAAACTCGCCGACAAGAATCCGCAAGTCGAGCAGGCTCCCCCGACGGAATAGGTTGAGCGGACCAGTGCGAGCCCAGCATGCGACGGTCTACGGGGTTCGGTGGACGAGACGCCGCTTTCGATTCTCATTCCTGCCTGTCGCGTCATGAAAATGACGCCGACTTCGAGATGCGTTCGCGCCGGTGGAAGGAAAGTCTGCGCGGGCGTGTCAATGACCAAATTTGGGCGTCGGCGCACGAGAACTTTCACTGGGCGCAGTACATCGCAACCGGTTTCGGCAGCTTCCTGAACCGACTGCGGTCGGAACGAGACCATCAGATCCTCTTGGCCTTAAGCGAGTTGCCAAACTCTGCAGAACGAATTGCCGACCGCTTTTCGCCCGCGCCTGGCGGCGCGCTCTTCGACTATGAAGCAATCCTCGGGAAGATCCTCAATTCGCGCAGTCCCGAGGCGCCGATCGAATGGGCTGTCGCCTATGATCTATTGGAGCGCAGCGTTTATTACGCGGACGAGTCCAGACATTGGGTCGAAGACAACGATCTCATCGGTCGAATCGCAAACTGTTTGCTCAATCGCCGCGACGGCCGAGCTGATCACGAATCCCCGTCGCTGCTATCTGGCGCGTGGCCGGCATTCGATGATGCGATCTCGACAGAGCAGCTTCTGGAATCGCAGGCTGTGTTGTTTGAGGTTTTCTACCTCGACAACTTCGGGCACTCAGAGGCCGAGCGAACGAAGCGCTTTTCCGATCTGCAAGCGACGCCCTACTACGCAGCCATACACTACGCTCTACGCGAACTGTATAAGACGAGCAGTGACGATCAATTCGCGCAGGCGATGCAAGGCCGTGGCGTGCAATCGTTCTATGTCTCGGTCCTCATTTGCGTGGACCTTGCTTTGGACGTTTACTTTCCCGTCGCGCCGCCATCAAACGAAACACTCACATCTGTCGACTGGTGCCCTCCGCTCCGCTTTCGAGATTTGATCGACGCCGTGAATGCAACAGGTCTGATTTCCTTGGCGGATATCGACGACCGCTGGACAAACAGCCGGCAGGTTTTCCTCGACTATCGTGAGCGCCTGAAATCGACCGCTGAACTACGGACCTCTACGGATCATGACTTCATCCCGATCGGCGATTACTTTGAATTCGAGGCCGTTTCGCGGATGAGGTTTACGCCGGTAGATGGATTGGCACACCTCATGAGGGATGTCTCTCTCTACGAGATCGTCTCCAACATCCAGGCATTGCTACACCACAAGAAGCAAAGCGGGATCGGATTTCTTCACGATCCCATATTGAACCTCAGCCACTCGAATGCGCCGGAGTTCTCGAACTTCTTTGATCCGAACGATTTCCGGCTGAGCTGTCTATCGGGGCCGCTCAACATATCCTACGCAAATGGGACTATCGGTCGAAACCTTTTGGTCCCGGTCTTGGCCGCTCAAGCACTGCATTCTTCGTTTGGGACATATGCGTTGTACGCGTTGGCGTTCGAGGGTGGTGCATTGCAAGTGGCACCATGGCGCATAGCTGACACCATCAACTTTTCAGGTCAATCAGTGCCTCAGTTCTTCGACACCTTTCTGCAGAAGAGGTTGAGCAATCTCGTCTCACCGCCGGACGCGAATGTACGGGATAGCTCGTCCATCGGTGACCGCATCGTGCTGGGATCGCCTCGCGAAACGAGCATCACTGTGCTGGCGAACATCAAAGAGGACTGGGCGGCTTACCAACGTATCGCTCGTGCCGAAGGGCACATGCCCGTCACGATCGAACTGAAAGACGATTTTCTGCGCAATCATGCAGGCGTTGATTCCGAGGCGCTCGATGCCGCGAACCCCGATCGAACGGTGTGTTATCTGCAGCAGCAATGCTATCTCGGTAACGGCGAAAGCATCGGCCTAAAGGTTCATCTGATCGATGAGCCCTCGAGCCTCTTGTGGTTGGGCAGCATGTCGCCATGTCGGGTGCAGCTGTCCGGCAAGGTGATGTCGCGGTCGTTTCGCGAAGAATGTGGCCCCTGGCTCGCCGTGCTCGGCGGCATGCCGCTAAGCATCTTGATCGATATTGACGCCGACGAGATTTTGGAGGCGCTCACGCCGGCCTGGGAGTGGCTTGCGTGGCTACCGTCGGCCCTAGACGATGCCACGAGCTCCGCGGTAATGCTTGCCTATCCCATCGGCATAGGTCCGCTACCGGAAGTTGGGCTCTTCAGGCCGTTCAGGTTCGGCGAAGAAGACGCGGGTCGAGGACTGCTTGATTTGTTCGGGGTGCCGGCCGTCGCGAAGGAGCTTGGCATTCCGATCTTCGGCATGTCGAACGAACAACGCCAGCAGGATTGGAGTCCGCCGGGCTTCCTCGTCTGGACCGTTCGCCGCTACTACAACGACGTCGCAACCTTCGAAGCAATTACCCGTCTTCCCCCTTGATCGTCGAGGCCTCCGTGTTCGACCGTTTTCCGACCGGGGCATTTCGGAAGCTAGGCATCAGCCCTCTGGTGCTTGTCCTCCTTCGGGCGACCCTGCATGAGGTCCGAGCGGCAGTTTTCTGGCGGCTCGATCTGGATGTCGCCGAAGGGTCGAGAGCGGCGTCGAGCGGCCGCTTTCTGGCATCCAGATTAAATGGCTGTTCCTGGCGCCCGATTGCCGCCTTTTCATGTCGGATGCCAGTGATGCACCTTGCTGGCGATGCGCTGCACCCAATGCGCAAAGGCCTCCACCGTCATGGTGTTCTTCGCAGTGTTGCAAGTGCGGCAGCAGGTGACAAGGTTGGCGGGTGCGTAGCCTTGGTCGTTCTGCAGCCGGTCGATGCCGTTCCACAGGA
Organism: Variovorax brevis; assembly: GCF_030317105.1. Taxonomy (GTDB): domain Bacteria; phylum Pseudomonadota; class Gammaproteobacteria; order Burkholderiales; family Burkholderiaceae_C; genus Variovorax; species Variovorax brevis. The sequence goes on along the minus strand of NZ_JASZYG010000018.1, from coordinate 77,047 downwards.
ACGGGCCCAGCGTAGTCTTCTTAAGCGTGGCTGGTGGTGCGCCGCAGTAGTGGCAGTCGCCCACGATCAGCGCCGCCAGCTGCCCGCGCGTGAGTTCCCAAGGGTGGCCGCGCCGGAGCGCGCCGCGCCTGTATGCGATGAAGATGTAGGTGATGGCGCTTTCAGCGCTGCCTCTCGGGTGGGTGCGTGATCCCCGCTTCGCGCACCCGCAGCTGGAGGTATTGCCGCTCTTGAGGTTGTCCTCGCGCACTGTCTTGATCGTGCCGCACTCGCATTTCACGTGGTAGTGCCAGAGACCCTGGTGGTCTCGCTTGTAGGCGCCCGTCACGGTGAGGCGACCGTAGGTGCTGCCAATAGCCAGGGCTGGAGGTTTGGCCCTGCGGCCTGCGTACATATCCTCCTGGAGACAGCCGCAACTCCGGGTGACGCCTTTCCTGAGGTAGGCCGCTCGCACGCTGGGGGCGGTGTTGCCGCAGTCGCACACGCAGCTGTAGCGATGGCGCGGCCCGCCCTCCACCAGCGCTTCGACGATGAGGCGTCCGAAGCGCGAGCCAAGCGCGATGGGTGTGTGATTGCGTGTCACGTAAGGAGCGGCAGTTGTCTTACGTCGGGTTATAGCCGCCGATTGCTGCCTTTGCCGATCCATCTCTCATCACGCCCTCCCTCAGCATCGAGCTGGGCCACGTAAGTCGCTGATGGGCCCGTTACGGCCTTTGAGGTCGAGGCCACGAACTGCGCCTTCGCAGCGATTGCGGTTGTTCCCGGGCGCGGGTCGAATTCACGCTGGTCGACAGATTCCGGTCTTCCAAGTTTGAAGGCGCCCGCATCATCTACGGCCGGTCACAAGGTAGTGCAGTCGTAATTCGGCTGCATGCGAGCGGCGGAGCGACTCCTGCGCACTACTGCTGGGATCGTGAACGATCTGCCCGGCGCTCTGGCAGCCGGTATCTCCATGAGGATACGATTGCGCCCCGCGGTACATAGGCCGTGATGTGCAGCATCGGCTGCTCGCCCATATCGTGCAACAGCCGCACAAGACGAAGCATGGAACCGCCGACTTCGGAGCCGGCAAATTGCACTCGATCCCGAAGCGAACAGCTTGACATTTCTGTTGTCATTTGAGTGTCACCTTCGTCGCCGGGCGGAAAACGCTATCGATTGAAAGCGAGAGCGATTACAGCGCCGCCGAGGTGGCCGCTGGCGCTGACGCCTACGAGCAGCCTCTACAGTGAGATCGGGCACCTCTGGAGCATCGACGGCGAAGCGACGGTCAAGTTCTCGGTGCAGGCCTCGCTTGGCGTAGAGGTACGCTGGTAGCGGGCAAACGTGTCAAACAGCGCCGACCGCTTTGGCACGGGGCAGATGCGATCGACGAACAGGCGGGATGGTCCGTTGCTTTGCGTTGCGTGCCGCCGGCCCGCGCAGGGCTAAGTCGGCGGCAATCGCCGTCAACATCGAATTCGCAAGATGACAAGGAGGACGAGCGCGCGTGCGCGCCGCCCGGCTCAGCCCGGGGCGCCGCTCAGCTTGCGTACGAGCTCTTGATAGCGCGGCGATGCGCGCAAGGCTGCATAGGTTCGCAGCGCCTGTTCAAACTGTGGAGAGAAGACTACCTCAGGCCCCATGTTGCCTCTGTAGATTTCCGCTAGGCCCGCCTCGCTCCAAAGTTCGGCTTCGGCTCGAACTTCGGCCCGCGATCTGCTTGCAGGTGCATCTGCATCTTGCGCGAGTGCAAGTTGCGAGCTTGTTAGGGCCACGGCACAGACAACAAAAAGGCTGACGTTCATGACTTCCTCCGTTCACCGTTGCGATGGTGAGGATTAAGTCTATCTGTCGCTTATCGCCACGGCAAGGTCGAGTCGGGCTTCGATGTGATTGCTGCCCGGTCGAGACGACGGCGACCGCCCATCACTGCGGCACGTAGCCGCTGGCCTTGATGAGCGTGCCCCAGGCTTCGGAATAAGTCTTCTCGCGCGCCGCCAGTTGCGGGGCGTTCAGGTACTCGATTGTCAGGCCCAACGCGGTCATACGTTCACGCACCGCGGGCATCTCGAGGACTTTCTTCATGGCGGCGGAGAATCGATCGATGACCGCAGAAGGCGTGCCGGCGGGTGCATACACCGCATAGAAGGGAGAATTCTCGAAGCCCACCATGCCGAGTTCCCCAAACGTGGGGACATCCGGGAACAGGCTGGGGCGCGTCTTTCCGCTCGCCGCGACCATGCGGATCTTGCCGGCCTTGTGTGACTCGACGAAGTCATTGATCGCCGAAATACCTGCAGGGATCTGGTTGCCCATCATGTCGGCCAGCATCGGGGCGCTGCCGCGATAGGGTGCGGCCACCAAGTCCAGATTGTTCTTCTTGCCGATGGATGTCGTTATGAACTCCGGCAGCGAGGCCGGCGCAGGGATGCCAACGCTGCTCTTGCCACCTTCCTTGCGCACCCAGGCGACGTACTCCTTGAAGTCCTTTGCGGGCGTGCCAGCGCTCAAGACCAGAACGCTGGCGTAGCTGGCGAAGCCGACCACGGGCGCGAAATCCCTGGCCGTATTGAAGCCCGGATTCTTCATGACGAGGGGGACGATGGAGACGGTGTGATCATTGGTCAGGAAGAAAACGCTGCCGTCTGCCGGCGCGCTCTTCAGCGCAAGTGCAGCCACCTGTCCGCCGGCGCCTGGCCGGTTGTCCACGACCACCGCGGTGCCCAGTTCGTCCTTGAGCTTGTCGGATAGCAGGCGCGCCACCACGTCGGTTCCGCCACCGGCGGGAAAGCCCACCAGCACGCGGATCGGTTTTCCGTCGTCGGCCGATGCAAGACCTGCGGCGAGCAGCGCGCCGGCGGCCAGGACGTGGCGCGCCATGCGCGCCAAGGAGGGGGAAAAACGAAATGCCATGTCGATACCTTTGTGAGTAGGAAAAGAAAAAAGACGCGCCTGATTGGCGTTCAGGCCGGGTCGAAAACCCGGCCGCGGTTGAGCAAGGCGCGTGGGTCGATGGCCCGCTTGATGGCGCGCATCAGCGCGATCTCTTCGTCTGAACGGCTCATCGCCAGGTACGACTTCTTGAAGAAGCCGATGCCGTGCTCGCCGGACACCGATCCGCCCAGTGCGCCGACGGATGCATGCACCAAGTCATAGATGCGCGACTTCATGTCTGGCTGGTCGCTGCCGTAGCCCGCCACCAGATGGAGGTTGCCGTCGCCCAGGTGGCCGTAGGTCTGGACCTTGTCGATGCCGATGCCGGCGAGGCCCTCGTGGGTTTGGCGCACCCAGTCGTCCATCGCACCGATCGGGAGGCTGATGTCGAAGCCAACATAGGGCCTCACTGCCGCCGCGGCCTCTCCGGACGACTCGCGAATGGCCCACAACTCGGCCGCTTCGGCCAAGGAGCGCGCCACGACGGCGTCCGCGCCCTCCGAAACCGACAGGAAGTCGCCCAGCGTTTCATTGAACCGCTCGTCGTCGGCATCCGGATCCTGCCCCATCGATTCCAAAAGGATCAGGTGCGAGCCGGGTTCGGCAAAGGGCTGGCGGCCGATTCGCAGTTGTGTGGTGACGGTGTCAAAGAAGTCCCGCCACATGACTTCAAAGCTGGTGAGACGGGGACCCAGCCGGTGGCGGGCGTGCTTGAGCAGCGCCACGGCCTGAGCGAAGCTCTGCACGCTGACGAGCGCCGTCTGGCGAGAGCGCGGCAAGGGCTGGAGGGCAAACACCAACCGGGTAATGACGCCCAGCGTGCCCTCGCTGCCGATGAAGAGTTGCTTCAGGTCATAGCCGGCGTTGTCCTTCATCACCTTGCCCAAATGGCGAATAACACTGCCGTCAGGCAACACCACTTCCATGCCGAGCACCGAGCTTCTTGCCATGCCAAAGCGCAGCACCCGGTTGCCGCCCGCGTTGGTGGCCACCACGCCGCCCACATGGCACGAGCCCTTGCTGCCGATGTCAATCGGCAGCATCAGTCCCACGGCCTCCGCGGCTTGTTGCGCCTCTTGGAGTTTCACGCCGGCTTGCACCGTCATGGTGAGGTTGGCTTCGTCGATCTCCTCGATGAGGTTCAGGCGCTCGAGCGACAGCACCACCTCGCCCGCCTGCGGCACACCGGCGCCCACGAGGCCCGTCATGCCACCCTGGATGACGATGGGCAAATCAAGCGAGTGGGCAGCCCTTACGGCCCGCGCCGCATGGTCCGGCGACGCAGGCCTCAATACGGCCAGCGGCGCACCGCGGCCTCCGCTGAAGTCCACGCAGAAGCGCTCATCGGCGTCAGCGCCGGAAATGAACAGGGCGCTGTCGTTCAGTTCGGACATCTGCGAGCGCAAGGATTCGATGCGCTGGCGCGCGGGTACGGATGTGGTTTCGAGTTGAGTGTCCATGGCGCGTGTCATCCCGGCAGGGCCGCTCGACATGGAGCGATCGGGTCCAGGTAAAGTTGAAAAAAGGGGGTGTGGGAGTGTTGGAATGAAGAGTGCATTCAACCGCGACGAGCGCGTCGCGCCCAAGGCGAGAAACGGGGCAATTGCTTATCTGAAGGAACGTGAAGTTCGTATCAAGTTTGTTGAGGTGGTGTTCGCCCCGCCGCGAGAGAAATTGACTGTGTCAGATCTGGTGGGCAGTGGTGGCGTGTCACGGACCTCAGGTGGCGTTTCGCTGTGATCGGGACGGCAGTTCACGAACGCGCACGTTCCCGAGCACTGCTTTGACGCAGAGGGGTGACCGCTGAGGTGATCGTGCCCACTGCGATTCAAATTCCCAGTGCGCCGAGCGATTTTCCACCGTCCACGTACAAGGTCTGGCCCGTGATGAACTGCGTGCCCGGCGCGCACAGGAAGGTGATGGCGTTGCAATGAAGTCCGGGCTCGCGGCCTTGCCGGAAGGCTCCTGTTGCTCCCAAGCCGAGAACATTTCCTCAGGCGCAGAGCGCGTCATCGGCGTGTCGGTGAAGCCGGGTGCTACCGAGTTCACCGCGATCTGCGCATCCCTCAACTCCATGGCCATGGCGCGCGTCAGTCCGACCACCGCGGCCTTGGATGCCACATAGTGGGCGAAGCGCGTGCCGCCCAGGGCTCCCCGCGAGGAGACGGTGACGATGCGCCTGCCCGCGCGCATGCGGCGAGCTGCCTCTTGTGCGGGGATGAAGGTGCCCATGACATTGACTTCGAGCATCCGCCGGAAGGATTCGTCGGTGAGTTCGAGAAGGCGAGCATCTTTGTAGATGCCAGCCGCGCACACCATCGCGTCCACGCGCGGCTGCCGATCGAGTGCTTCGATGACGGCGACGCGGTCACAAATGTCGAGCGCGGCGGCCTCGGCCGCCAGGCCTTGCGCGACCAAGGTCGCGACTTCAGCCTCCAGTTGGTCCCTGGAGCGGTCGATGGCCACCACGTGGAAGCCGTCTTGCGCGAGGCGCTTGGCCGTGGCAAGGCCGATGCCTTGTGCGGCGCCGGTCACGCAGGCGACCGGAAGGCTGCCCTTTGAAGGGGGTTGATTGATCATGGAAACGTCCCCTGAGAGTTCGTTTTGAATGGGGCGGGTAGCCCCGACTGTCAGCTGTACGGCGTCGACGTCGTGCATAGCGGTGCGAAATGCGCGACCGACTCGGCCAGCGAGAACAAGGGGCGCCAGCCCAGCTCGCGCGCTGCAGCGCTGATGTCGGAGGCCGCATGGCGCACGTGGGGAAACCCTGCAAAGCCACCTTGAGGTTCGATGCGCAGTTCGACCTGCAAGGACGGATACAGCAGACGGACGGCCTGCTCGAAGTCCTTGAAGCTGCAGAGGTGGCCGAGTCCGATGCTGTACACGCCTTGCGCGGGATCGGCCGCGTCGAGCGCATCCACATTGGCGATGGCGCAGTCACGCGCGTCGATGAATTCTTCACCACCGCGCCAGACGACGTACGGGTCCTCGATGACCGACACCTGCCCCAAGGAAGCGGGCGTCGCCAGCGATGACAGCACCCGTCCCGGCACCGACGTCCCGGGCCCGCGCCAGCCACCGATGACAGCGGCATAGCGCAGTGATACCGTGCTCACGCGGTAAAGGTCGCGATAGAGCAACGCCAGGTGTTCTGCGGTGACCTTGGTCGCCGCATAGATGGAGCCCGGACGATGGCTGATGGACCTGAGCGCGAAGTCTTCGGGAAAGGCGGGTCCATCGAACTCGCCAAAGGTCGGATAGCCCACGGTGGTCGAACTGGCGATGACCACCCGCTCCAGCGCGTGCTGACGTGCCAACTCCAGCACGTTCGCCACGCCCATCACATTGACTTCGATGCCCTTGCGCGGATTCGCACGAATCGCGGTCGATAGCAGGGCAGCGGTGTGCACGATGCGCCGAACACCGTGCGCGACAACGAGATCGGACAGCTGCGCGAAATCGGCCACGTCGGCCTCCACGACGTGCACCCTCGGGCTGTTCACGATCGTCGCGATGGCCTCGCGCGCCGGGCGCAGATCCAGCAGCAAGACGTCCTCGCCTCGGTCGGCCAGTATGCGGGCCGTGTGGCATCCGATGATGCCGGCACCTGTAATCAGCGTGGTCATGAAGTAATCCTGGTCAGCGCCGCGGTTCAATCGGCCTTGATGCCGAACTCGCTGACGATCTTCCCGTAGCGCACGTAATCGTCGGCCACCAGCTTGGCGAGCTTGGCGGGGTCGCCACCGGCGGGAGAGAGCGCGATGTTTTCCATGCGGGCGATCACGTCAGGCATCTTGAGGATCTCGTTGACCTGCTGGTTGAGCAAGGCAACCAGTTCGGCGGGCATCCCCTTGGGCCCCATCAACGCCTGCCACGCGCCGACCTCGGCCCCCTTGTAGCCTTGCTCCGCCAGCGTCGGGACATCGGGCAGGAAGGGCGAGCGCTTTGCGTCTGCCACCGCCAAGGGCACGAGCTTTCCGGACTTGATGTGTGGCGCCACCGGGCCGAGCGTCGTGTACATCATCGGCAACTGGCCGCCGACCATGTCGGCGACGGCCGGCATGCTGCCGCGGTAGGGGACCTGGGTGATCTTCACGCCGGCCGACTTGTCGAACAGTTCGCCAAGGATGTGCATCGGCGAGCCGTTGCCCGGGCTCGCATAAGAGGTGATCTTTCCCTCCTTCACCTTGGAGACCAGTTGCTTGACGTTGCTGACACCGCTCGTGGTGGTGGCCACGACGAACAGGGACTGGCTGCCGAGTTGGGCGATCGACGTCAGGTCTGTGGTCGGATCAACGTTTGCCCCTGTCACGCCCCTGAGCACATGCGGCGTGATGGCGATTGTGTTGGGCGCCATCAGCAGGGTGTAGCCATCGGCTTTGGCCTTGGAGACATACGCGGTTCCGATGGTGCCGGCGGCGCCGGTGCGGTTGTCAACCACCACCGGCTGCCCGAGACGGGTGCTCAGCTTCTCCGCGAGCACGCGGGCAAGCACGTCGGTGTCACCGCCCGCCGGATAGGCCACCACGATGGTGATGGGCTTGGTGGGGTAGCCCTCGGCATGGGCCTCGCTGAGGAATGCTGCGCCACCGAGCGTCGCGCAGGCGACGAGCGCTGCCAGTGATCGGCGTGTTGTGCTGAACTGTTTATTAGTCATGGGTGCTTCCGGATTGTGAATCGGGGGGATTAAGAAAGATCTTGCAAATACCAAAGTTGAAGGCCCGGCCACGGGCCTGTTCTGTGGCAGGGCCGATACGGCTTGCCGAAATGGGAAGCGCAGCACAGTCGCTTTCGTGCGCACCTTTAGCCGCTGGCCACTGCGTAGGCAACCATCTCGATGCGCATGCCAGGCACCACCAGCGCCTGGACGACCACGCTGGATCGATTGGGATAGGGCGCCGAGAAGAATTCCCTGTACGCCGCGTCCACGGCAGCCATGTCGCCGGCATCGGTCAGGTAGATGAGCACCTGCGCCACATCGCCCATCCGGGCGCCCGCGGCGTGCACGGCGCGGCGCAGGTTCTCCAGGGTGAGTCGGGCCTGCCGCTCGATCGGCCCGGTGTCGATCGAGCCGTCCTGGCACACTGGGCCATGGGTGGTGAACAGCAGCCCGCCTGCCTGAACCGCCCACGAGAAGGGTTGGCCCAGCGGGGGCAGGCCGACATCGACGACTTTCATGGCAGGGTCTCCTGAACGATGGCTTGCAGTCGCTGGTACCACGGCGCTGCCGGGTCCCGGAGGCGCGTGTGCGTCATGAAGTGATCCATGTCCTGCTCGATGTCCAGGCGGCATGTTCCTTCCTGCATCGCAAGCAGGGACGCCATGCGCCGGTTGGAGCGCGCGACACGCTCGCTGTCTGAATCGCCGAAGCTCAGCAGGAAGGGCAGCTGGTTTTCGGCCGTCCAGCACAAGGGGCTCATGGCGGCATCGTCGAAGGCGTCGCCCAGCACCATGGTGTAGATGCGCTCCTCCATGCTGCCTGGTGCGGGTTGCGGATGGTGTAGGTCCATGATCCCGCTGATCGGCAGGCAGGCGCGAATGGCGCTTGTGTCGACGCCGGCGCGTTGCGCATCGGCCTGGCGCAACGCGGCAAGTGCCGCCAGATGACCACCGGCCGAGTGGCCGGCCAGATAGATGCGATCGCGCCGGCCGCCGAGTTCGCCTGCATGGTCGATGACATGCCGCAGGGCTGCCAGCGCATCGTCAAAGCCTGCGGGCAACGGATGCTCCGGTGCCAAACGGTAGCCGGGGGCCACCAGCACCATGCCCAGGCGCGTCACCGCGTCGGCCATGAAGCTGACGTATTCCTTGTAGCCGTTGGTCCAGCCGCCACCATGCCAGAAGACCAGGATCGGCGCGTCGCGCAAGTCACGACGCCGATAGGTGTCATAGCGCTGCATCAGGTCCGGCCCGTAGGCGCGGTCGCGCATGGCGACGACGTCGTCCGGCAGCACCTGGGTCCGTGCCCAGCCTAGCACCAGTTCCTCGTAGTCCTGCGCCGCGGCAAAGGGCAGCGGCGGCTGGGCGGGAAGCGTCGGAGCATTCGGCCCTATGGCGTTCATGTACTGGCTCATCGGAATCAGTCGGCTTGGATGCCGAATTCCTTGATGACGCGGCGCGTCGTCGATGCTGCATGGATCATGGATGTTTCTCCCAATGTGTGGCCCGGCTTCGTTCAGAACACGTGCCGAATGCCTGCGTTGAAAGCCTTGTCGCCCAGGCCCTGCTCGGTCGCGTTCCCAACGCGGTAGAAGCCCGTCGGGGCGCCGGCGACGGCGTTGTTGTCGATGCGTGCAACCGAGCTGTAGAAGTTGGTGCGCTTGGACAGGTAGTAGAGGTAGCCCAGGGCGATCTGCTTGGCGTCGTTGTTGGCCGCGGTCTTGTCGTCCTTGTGGATGTACGAGGCCATGATCTGGTGCGCTCCGATGGGCACCGTGAGGCCGACCATGAGGTCCTGCGAGTCGGGGTTGACCAGGCCAAACACCGCCGAACCCTTGTTCCAGACATAGTTGAAGTGCGCCGTCGCGACGCCAAAGTTGTACTTTGCGCCCAGGAAGGTCATCTTGGCTGGAACATTCTGGGCGACGTTCACGTTGGCGTAGCCCAGCTTGGCGTAGATCGGGCCCGACACGTAGCCGATGGCGCCGCCGTACTGGCGCTTGGCGTTGCTGTCGGGCACCTCCCCGAAGCCGTAGACGGCGTCGGCCGAGAACCCGCTGCTGTGGGTATAGACGTAGCGCAAAGTGTTGTCCATGCGGTTGTTGCCGCCCAAGCCTCCAGGGGAAATGAGGTTCGCGGAGTCACCCGCCAGGCCGGTGGTGAACGGATCGGTTTCGGTCTGGATGTTCGCGACTGGCGTGTACTGCCGACCCAAGATGACGCTGCCCAGGGCGCTGTCCTTCAGCCCCACCACCGACTGGCGACCGAAAGCCAAGCCTCCTTGGCCCAGCGCGCCGGTGTCGGCATTGATGCCCATCTCCAGAATGAAGAAGCCCTGCAGGCCGCCACCGAGGTCCTCCGCACCGCGAAAACCCAGTCTGGAGCCCGATTGAACGCCGCTGGTCAGCTTGTTGACGCTGGCGCCGTTAGGCCCTCCGCTCTCGTGAACGAAGCCCAGATCGACAAGGCCGTAGGTGGTGAGTGCGCTCTGAGCCGAGGTGGATCCGGCGGTCAATGCGAAGGTACAGGCAAGCAATGTCGCTTTTTTGTTCATGAAATGGAAAGAAATTTGCAAAATAGGCGCTTGGGTGCGCTCCCCCAATCCCTCTGACCGGAAGATCGCGGCACGGACTCAAAACCGGGCCATCAGCACTGAGTGAATGATCAGTGCATGAAATTTACGATATTTTATAAAATCTATCTCATCGCATAAGTACCCATTGCTCTTATGAAACAAAATGAAGTAGAAGGTGCGGCCTCCGAGGCCGGCTCGCGCACCGAGCGCGCCTATCAGCGCCTGCGGCAGGAAATCCTGCAGGGCGAACTGACGCCCAACGAGCGCTTGCGGGTCGCCGATTTGGAAACGCGCTTCGAGCTGGGATTGACGCCCATCCGCGAAGGCTTGGCGCGGCTTGCGAGCGAGGGCCTTGTGGCCATGGAAGCGCATCGAGGTGCCCGTGTGCTGGAAGCCTCGCCGGCCGAGCTGGCCGATCTGATGAGGACGCGCCGGGAGATCGAGCGCCTGTGCCTGAGCGCCTCCATCGAACGCGGCGATGCTGTATGGGAAGCCGAAGTCATGGCAGCGCTGCACGTGTTGACGCGCACCCCGCTGCCGGAACCCGGCGCACCGGCGGCGGCGACCGCGGACTGGGAAGCCAAGCACCGGCGCTTTCACGCCGCATTGGTCGGCGCGTGCGGCTCGCAATGGCTACTTCGCTTCTGGAACCAGCTCGTCGATCACTCGCAGCGCTATCGTAAGATCCGCCTGAAGGGTCCCCTTATCGTGCGTGATGTGCAGGCCGAGCACCAGGAGATCCTTGATGCCGTGCTGCGCCGGGACGCGCCGCTGGCCGTTGCCTTGATGGACAGGCATTTGCGCGAGACGGAGGAGGCGGTCGCTGGCGCGTCGCCCGCCAGGTAGGTGCTGCAGGCGTCGACCGATCGGTCTTGGAACGCGAAGCTGCCGTTCCCGTCATCTATAGGTCCAGCCTGATGCTGAAGCTGGTGTCCCCGCCGAGGATCACCGCCAGGTTCCAGAGCACGGACCGCTCGGAATCGAGCGTGACAGGTCCAGCTCAAGTGACGAAGCCGCCGCGCATCGGGCGCGCGTGCCGACGAAAAAGAACGTGTCCGTATCACAGCATGATGCCCATACGCCCCGCCCGCAGCTTCTGGACAGGCGGGCAAATCCGATCGCTTCGCTGAACTCTGCGATCGACGGCGTGCCCGATTGATTGCCGCCAGATCAAATCTCAGTTTGCTCGGAGATCTCCAGGGCGTCGTCCACCTCGATGCCGAGGTATCTCACCGTCGACCCGAGCTTGGCATGGCCAAGCAGCAACTGCGCGGCGCGCACGTTCTTGGTACGGCGGTAGATCAACGTTGCCTTGGTTCGCCGCATCGAATGCGTGCCGTACTCGGCGGGATCAAGACCAAGTTCCTCGACCCAGCCCTCAAGAATTCGTGCGTATTGCCGTGTGCCCAGATGCGGTGAGGCGTGGACGCGGCTTGGGAACAAGAAATCCTCGGACTTCAGCCCGGATTGCTTGATCCCCTTCTGCACAGCTTCCCGCGTTACCGGTGTTATCTCGAACTGAACAGGGCGCTGGGTCTTGTGTTGCATCACTACGGCGCGAGTTGCTACCTGGTCGCCGTGGCAGACGTCTCGAACCTTAAGACTGACGAGGTCGCAGCCACGCAACTTGCTGTCAATTCCCAGATTGAAGAGGGCAAGCTCGCGCACTCGGCTCTCCATTTGGAGGCGCACTCGGAGTGCCCAGATGTCCTTGATCCTGAACGGAGCCTTCTGCCCGACGATCTTGCCCTTGTTCCACGGCTCGCGATGAGGGGCGTTGAGATTGGATGCCATGATGGACTCCCATCAAGTTGAGGGCCGCCTAGGATGCGCGTTCGGGAGCTCGAAGCAGTCGTCTCGGACGATCAAGGGCTGCCATGATGCGCAGCGCCTTCAGTCGAGGGCCTGCTTCCTGGATTAGCTGCGCACTCACGGTTCCGGCCATCACCGGTCGCCCGGGCAGTTGAATCGACCTTCCGGTTCGAAACTGTTTGTGGACATTGGCCGGCAGGCAAAACTGTACGGCCGGTGCGTCCCGCTTTCAGCCTGGGCGCATCTAGGTGTCATCTAGGTTGGTGGATTGCGTGCAACCGCCGCAGCAGCTGACCGACGTTCACCACGCAAGCCTTGCCCGGCCGCGACTCTTCGGGATGTTTGGCCAACCTTTGGACGGCGGGGCGTCCATCTTCTTGGAAACAAAGGTTTCGGAACCACCGCCATATCAGTGCCCGGCCGGCGGACCGGCTCCAGCACGGGCCTTCTCGAAAATTGTTGTTGAAACGGCGTTCTAGAGGCGGTAGTCTGGTATTGGGATTCGATCGCGCGGTGCACTAATGGCTATACCCATGCGCACGCGCTTGCGCGCCATGTCTTCAGTCACAGGCATCGCCATGTTGATTGGCTAGCCTCAAGCACGGTTGCGACGCCCTATCGTTCCATCCAGACCCCCGCAGTGCCTTGATAACAACGCTTTGGAGGACAGGACGATGAACGCAACATATCGGGTGGTCTGGATTGCCGTCCATCGGGCGTGGGTGGCGATCTCCGAACTGGCACGGGGCCCCCAAAAATCGACATTTGCAACAGCCGATATGGGGTGCGAACCACTGCTTTCGGTCGGACCGCGACGCGGGACGGCGTCGCCGGCACGGGCCGGAGGCAAACTTGTCTCGTCCAGATTGCTCACGGTCGCGCTTCTCACAATAGTGTTGGCGCCCGCACAGGCCCAGACAATCGTCGGCCCCAGCACATCCACGCAGACCCTGTCGACCGACACCGCCTATTGGCTGAATCCGGGCACGAGCGTGTCTTCCACGACCGGGGACGCCCTGATCATCAATGGTATTGCGCCTGTCACCTTCACAAACGGAGGAACAGTCAACAGTTCCACCGAGGGTTTTGCCGCCGCATTCCGCTTCAATGCCAACGGGTCGCTGGTCAACCAGAGTACAGGACAGATACTCGGGCACACCTATGGCGTGGTATTCAGGGGTGGCGGCCCCAATAACAACATCACCAACTTCGGCGACGTCAGCGCCAGGGTAAGCCAACCGATCAGCTACGAAGGATCGTCCGGCGGAACGGTCGAGAATTTCGGCACCATCAACAGCGGCGCGATCCTCACGACGCCGAACGGCATTTGGCTGGATACCACCGGCACGGTGACCATCAACAACCATGCCGGCGCCACCATCGTGTCCGGCACAGGTCACCATGACTTCGGGGTGGGTGTCTACAACCTCAGGGCTGCCACAACCATCAATAACGAGGGCACGATCCTCGGATCGGCGACGGCGGCTCCAACCGCAGGCATCCTTTTTGACAGCAGCGCTTCCTCCAGCGTGATCAACAATTCCGGCGTAATCAGCGGGGTCACCGGTGTGTTGGTCGGGAACAGTGGCAACAGCATCTTCACCGCCGGAACAATCGGTGGCAGCGGCGGCGTAGCCGTTTCGATCACCGGCAGCAGCAATACGCTCACGCTCGGAACGGGGTCAGTGCTCAATGGCGATGTATCGAGTACCGGCGCGAACAACGTCCTGCAGATGCAGGGGACAGGCAGCGAGGACAGCACTATCACGGGCTTGAACAGCCTAGTGATGGCCGGCACCGCCTGGACGCTGAGTGGCGCGGTTACGACGACCGGGACAACCGCCGCTGCGACCAGCATTCAGCGCGGCACGCTGACCATGACCGGCGCGCTAACGAATCGTGGCGCCGGCGGCGGTACGACGATTGCCAGTGGAGCGGCATTGAAAATTGGCAATGGCGGCACGACGGGGAGTGTTGTCGGCAATGTGATCGACGACGGCACGCTGGCGTTCAACCGCTCGAACACGCTCGATTTCAGCGGCGTCATTTCCGGTAGCGGCGCGGTCAGCCAGAACGGCACCGGCACGACAGTCTTGACTGGCACCAACACCTATACCGGCGGGACCACGATCTCGGCTGGCATCCTGCAGCTCGGCAATGGCGGAACGAGTGGTTCGATAGTTGGCAACGTCACCAACAACGCCGCGCTGACCTTCAACCGGGCAGACGCGCTCACATTCGGCGGGGTGGTTAGCGGGACCGGTTCGCTGACCCAGGCGGGCACCGGCACGCTGACGCTCACCGGCGCCAATTCCTATGCCGGCATCACCACCATCAGCGCAGGCACCGTGCAAATCGGTGCCGGCGGCACCAGCGGCACCATCACCGGAAACATCGTCGACAACGGGGCGCTGGTGTACGGTCGCAGCGACGCGCGCACGTATGGTGGTGTCATCAGCGGCACGGGCACCGTGACCCAGGCCGGCAACGGCATCCTGACCCTGAGCGGCTCGAACACCTACACAGGCCTCACGAGCGTCAACGCCGGCGTGCTGGCGGTCAACGGCACAGTCGCCGGCAGCGCGCAGATCAACACCGGCGCGACGCTGCGAGGCACCGGCACGGTGGCCGGGCAGGTCAACGTGGCTGATGGCGGCCATCTTTCACCGGGCAACAGCCCGGGCACTTTCAACGTGGGCACGCTGGTGCTCAATCCCGCTTCGCAGATCGACTACGAGCTGGGCCTTCCCGGGCAGGTCGGCGCAACCCAGAACGACCTGACCAACGTGGCCGTCAACCTCACGCTCGACGGCACGCTCAACCTTGCCAATCTTGGCGGCATGTCGCCTGGCACTTATCGCGTGTTCAACTACAGCGGCACGCTCACCGACAACGGACTCGCGGTCACGGGGTCGCTGCCCGCACGCTTTGTCAGCAGCGACTTCCTGGTCGACACCGCGACGCCAGGCCAAGTCAACCTGATCGTCCAGTCGGGTGGCTTTGCGCTGCAGTACTGGGACGGCGTGAACACCACGTCCAACAACGCGGTCGATGGCGGCACGTCGACATGGAACACCACAACCACCAACTGGACCAACGCGGCCGGCACGGTCAACGCGCCCTGGCAAAGCGGCTTCGCCGTCTTCCAGGGCATCGCCGGGACCGTCACGCTGGGCCAGAACATCGCTTTCGAGGGCATGGAGTTCCGGACCACTGGCTACACGATCGAGGGCGGCGGCTTCACACTGGCGGGCGAGCCGGTGACTATCATCCGGGTCGATCCACTCGTCACCGCCACCATCAACGCACCCATCGTCGACGGCGCGAGTGGGGCAACCCGGCTGGTCAGTGCCGATACAGGCCTCTTGGTGCTGGGTGGCGCCAACACCTATTCCGGTGGCACCGCAATCAACGGCGGCTCGGTGCAGGTTGGCGCCGACGGCAACCTCGGCGCAGCCAGCGGCGGGCTCAGCCTGAACAAGGGCACGCTGGTCACCAGTGCGAGCTTCGGCAGCGCGCGCAGCGTCGATCTGGGCAGCGACGGCGGCACCTTTGCGCCCGCAGCCGGCACGACCTTGAGCCTCACCGGCCCCATTTCCGGGCTTGGCATGCTCACCCAGGGCGGCAGCGGTACCCTGGTGCTCGCGGGCGCCAACAGCTACGCGGGCGGCACCCTCCTGGGCAATGGCGTGCTGGCAGTCTCGACCGATGCCAATCTGGGCGCACCCAGTGGCCCCCTCGAATTCGGCGGCGGCACCTTGCGCGCGGACGCCGACTTGAGCGTTGCGGCCACGCGCCCCGTCACCTTCGATGCCCCGGGCGGCCGCATCGACACCAACGGCCATACGGCCACGATCGCGCAGACCATCGATGGCAGCGGCGGGCTTACGAAGCTCGGCAGCGGCACGCTGGTTCTCGCCGGCAACAACGCCTACGAAGGCGGCACGACCATCAGCGCGGGCACCTTGCAGGTCGGCAATGGCGGCAGCGCTGGCTCCGTGGGCGCTGGCGACGTCATCAACAACGGCTTCCTCGCCTTCAACCGCAGTGACACCAGCACCGTGAGCAACGCGATCTCGGGCGCGGGCGCGCTGCAGCAAAACGGCCCGGGCACCACCGTGCTGACAGGCACCAACACCTACACAGGCGGCACGACCATTTCGGGCGGGACGCTGCAACTCGGCGATGGCGGTGCCACCGGATCAATCACCGGCAACGTCACGAACAACAACGGCACGCTCGCCTTCAACCGCAACGACTTCCATGCCTTCGACGGCGTCATCTCGGGCAGCGGTGGCGTGAGCCAGACCGGTACGGGCACCACCGTGCTGTCGGGCGCGAACACCTACAGCGGCGCCACGACGGTCGCCGCCGGCACCTTGCGCGCAGCTTCGGCCAATGCCTTCAGCGCCAACTCGGCCCACATCGTCGCGCAAGGCGCAACGCTCCATACCGGTGGCTTCAACCAGCGCGTGGCGGCGCTGGACAACGCCGGCACGGTGAGCCTGGTCAGCGCCACCGCGGGCAGCACGCTCACGGTCACCGGGGCCTATATCGCCCACAGCTTGCTGCGGTTGGGCACCCAACTGGGCGCAGATGGCAGCCTGAGCGACCGCCTGGTGCTCGACGGTCCAGCGGCGAGCGCCAGCGGCAACACCTCGATCCAGATCACGAACCTGGGCGGGCTGGGCGCCCTCACCACGGGCAACGGCATCGAAGTGGTGAGCGGACTCAACGGCGCGACCACCACCGCGCAAACGACCCGCAGCGCCTTCAGCCTGGCCAACGGCCATGTGGACGCCGGCGCCTATGAATACCGGCTTTACGCCGCCGACGCGCAGGGCGCTGGAGAGAACTGGTACCTGCGCTCCACCGCACCGCCAGTGCCGACAGCGGAACCGCTGCCAACCTTCCGCGCGGAAGTCCCGCTGCTGGCGGCCTTGCCGGCGCAACTGCGGCAGGGCGACCTCGCGATACTGGGCAACCTGCATCGGCGTATCGGCGACGAGGCCCCGTCGGCCCAGGGACCGGACTCGCAGCAAGGCGCGCCATTCAACACACGCCGCGCATGGGGCCGCGTGGTCTACACCGACCTGGACATCCAGCAACCGGGCGTCGCCCAGGTCCAGGCCGAGGGGCACGTGAGCGGGCTGCAGGCCGGCACCGACCTGTGGGCCAGCGGCTACTGGCGCGCCGGCGTCTATGTGGGCTATCTCGATGGCGCCGCCGACGTCACCGGCAATGCCCGCGGCATCACCGCCCGCGTGGGCCGCAACGACCTGCAATCGCGCTACCTGGGCGGGTACGCCACCTGGATGGACGCGAGCGGCCTGTACGTCGACAGCGTGCTGCAGGGCGGCAGCCAGCGTTTCACCATGCGCCCCGACGGCAATCCGAACGTCTCGGGCAAGGCCAGCAGCTTCACGGCTTCCGTGGAGGCGGGCAAGCCCTTCGCGCTCAGCGAGCGCTGGAGCATCGAACCGCAGGCGCAGATCGCCTGGCAGCACAGCAACGTGGACGACATGGTGCTCAGCGGCGCGCAGGTTCACCAGGACGCCGCCGACGGCTGGATCGGGCGCCTGGGTCTGCGCATCAAGGGCGACATCGCCACCGGCGCCGGTCGGCTGGAGCCCTACGCCCGCGTGAACCTGTACCGCGCCAGCTACGGCGGGGACGTGGTCAACTTCATTGGCCCGGCGGGGTCCATCCCGATCGAAAGCGCAAGCGGCTACAGCGCCGCCGAGGTGGCCGCCGGCGCCACGCTGGCACTGACGCCCACGAGCAGCCTCTACGGTGAGATCGGCCACCTGTGGGACATCGGCGGCGACGCAAGCGTCAGGTTCTCCGTCCAGGCCTCGCTCGGTATCAAGGTGCGGTGGTAGCGGCCCCAATGCTCCCAGCATTTGCGGCGGAGCCCTGTGCAGCGACCACCCGTGTGGGGACGGTCGTTCGTCGATCGGGCGCAACCCCGGAACTGCAACGCCGAACGACGGCTTTGGCTTGCACGGCGGGCGTTGATCGCAACATCTTGTCAGACAGCAATGGGCCCTGAACGCCATTTCGCGATTTTGGGAAGCAGCCCTTCGTACGCGACGGCGTCCTTGGAGACCTCTGCGCCAGAGATTTGCTCACCGTCCCCAACTCCGATTTCCTCGATGATTTCGGCGAAGGTCAAGTTCCGAAGTAGACCAGTCGGTCGCGACGAAGAACGCCGAATGTCAGGTTGCTGCGACAGCTGTCATTAGCCAGCGAATTTCGGAAGACAGCACTCAGTCTCGACCTGCCGGACGACCGGCGCGACCCGAGGACTGCTCATGGCCGTGAAGCGACTTTGACATTGTTGCGTCAAGATGAACCGCCCCCTCGCCGGCCCTACTCGGCTTCCAGCCGTTTCAGGTACGCCCGATCGCGGCGGCGGGGTCAACCTCGCCTTCGTCGTCGGCAATGCGGCGCAGCTCATCAAAGATCCGCGCGCGGGTTGCGATCTCGTGCTTGAGCCCATGGGCATGGACAATCTGGTTGACGCGCACACCCACCGTTGATCAAGGAAAGCCAGGTGTGGGCCCTCAGTAAGGTCGAGTTTTCAGTTCCAAGAACATGGGCGAACCGGGGGTCAACTCTCTAGCCCGGACGCCCCAGCGGACTCAGCATTCGCGAGGTCTGCGATGTAGTCCCGCGCCTGCTGGAATTCAAGTCCCTTGTCGAAGTACGCAAGGGCGCCGGCATCGATGTAGCTCTTGCGCACGGAAATCCAGGCAAACTGCGAAAGCACGACCACCTTGATTTCCGGGCGGTGCTGCTTGACGTAACGCAATACGTCGAGTCCACGGTCCTGTCCCCGCAAGTTTGCGTCTAGGACGATGAGGTCCGGAGCGTTCGAGGCGATGGATGCCAGCGCACCAGCCACGTCTTCTGCATAGCCGACGACAAAGACGCCTGGTGCCGCGTGCAGCAGCGCGCCGAAGCTTTTCTGAACTGCCACGGAGTCGTCAACCACCAGCACTTTCATGTCGCATCTCGCGCTTTGACCCTGTCGCTCAGCAAGCCATATTGCCCGGCATGGGGCCGCACACGGTGAGGATGGCCGGCGCGAGAAGCCGCGAGAAGCCGCGAGAATGCGCTGGGCTCAGGGGCCATGCGGCGCGCCTCGATGTGGATCGCCTCGCCGGCCTCCAGCGCGAACTCAAGATCCTCGACCTTCACATGCGGGCGGGCGCAGTGGTGCAGCAGGTGGCTGCTTTGATTGCGCGGTCATGGCGCCTCCGGGTTGTCAAGTGAGGGAAGGAACGGGTGGGGGTGGAAGCGCGCCTCCGCTTGGGCGGTGGCGTCGCTCACGGAATCGGCGGCGGCCTGCGCGGCCTCCCCTTTGTCGGGGCCGTCCAGCAGGGCGCTGGCCGACACCACGGGGGCCAGGATCACCGCGCCGAGCCACGGTAGGGCGACTCGCCCGATGGCTCCCACGACCGCCGCGACCCTGAATGGGTCGCCTCGGAGGTGACCAGGGGCGGCTCGTCCTTGGCATTGGCTTCGGCAAGCAACAGAACGCGCGACCTTGTGGGGTGCCCTGTGTCGAGTTGGCAGACGCAATCCGGCGCCACGAGCGCGCACAGCACGACGACCGTGGCCCGCACGGCGCGAACGAACTAGGGCCGAAACAGGCAATCGGCTCCGATCAACCGCCTACTTCGTCGAAGAATTCGCGCTGCCCACTTGACAGAGAAAAGCCATGTCACCGCTTGATGCCGGCGGCCAAGGTTCCCGAAGTGATGTCGGCGTTGTGGACAATGGTCAAGAAGGCTTTCCGGCCAGCGTCGTAGATGCCGATTCCGGACAGGGTCACCCCAGGGAAAAGGCAGTTGACACCCGTGGAGGTCCAGGTCATGTCGAACACGTTGCCCTTCGACTTGGGCTGCACCGTGCCGCTGGTGGAGCAGCCAGGCTCGCTTGAGGACAGGGCGCCTGCAGAAGTGACTGTGACAACGCCACTTCCGACGGAGCCCTCCGAGGCCATGAGCGCGAAGTCATACACCCCAGCTACGGCGGCCAGGGAGGGGGTCAGTTCGTAGTCGGTACTGTACGTGCCCGTAAACTGGGTCGTCTTGCCGCCGGAAACAAAGGTGCCATTGAACGAGGTCTTCGCAACGTAGCTGGCAGTGAGCGAACCGCTGCGGACCCCTTGCTCCACAACGAAGTCCTTCGCCACAGTGCTCGTGTATGTTCCGTTCGAGGCGCTTCCACGGGCGATCACGACTCCGCCAAGGTCAGCGCGGTCAGGGGTGGTGTATATCGCGTAGCTGCGACCGTCATCAAGGACGACACCAGTCACATCTGCCGTGCCGGCTTTGCCCTTGTAGAAGCCTTCGGGGCCAGCGGCAGGCGGGGCCTGGACAAGCGTCTGGGCGGCCGCCTTGTTGTCGCCACCACCGCCGCCACCACCACATGCAGTCAAAACGGCCGCACTGGCCAGCACGACGAGCGGAAAACCAAAAGCCTTCAAGAACATTTCTGTCTCCATTTGCAATCGTTACGGGGACTAACGGCCTGCACTAACGCAAGCGGGACAAGAATACATTTTGTTTCATACACGTAAACTTAGGTGTAAGACTTACGGGTTTGTCCGATTTGCGACGCGCCGTATCCCACGTCCGCCCTAGACTCTGCGCAACGACGATGCCCAAGATTTCCCGCCCCGAGATGCTTGTAGCCTTGCCTCGTGTCAGGCGTGGCAATGAGGACGATGCTCAGCGAATGCGTACGACGCTGACCGAGACGGCACTGGCCCTCTTTTCCGAGGGCGGCCTTGACGCGGTGTCCATGCGCGGCCTGTCGGCGCGCCTGAATATCTCCGCCATGACGCCGTACCACTACTTCACCGACAAGGCGGATCTCTTGAGCGCGCTTTGGCAGCATGTGCTCAAGGACCTGTACAAGGCGGTCGCTCGAGCGATTGGAAAGCAGGCAGGAGCGCGGGCGCGCCTCAGGGCGTACATCGACGCTTTCCTGCGCTACTACGAGACGCACCCGGATGAATACCGTCTCGTGTTCCTGACGCAGCATGGGGCCCACAAGTCCGAGAAGGCCGGTGCGAACCAGGCGAGCATCTTTGTCGAACTGAGAAGCCTATTTCGACGCACCACAACCGAATTTGCGGCCGAAATCGGCGCGGGTGCTGACCACCTGAAGATTGCAGAGGATCTTGTGTTCATCGCTCAGTTGGGATACCTGCAGGCTGCTTTGCTCAACAGGCGCTATCCATGGAGCAAGCACACCGCGTTGCGCTCAGCCTGTGTCAACCAGACTGTGCTGATGGTTGAGCGCTGCTTGATCAATGGCGCCGAGGGCTGAAGGGCGCTGCGCAGGTGGCGCTGCCGCAGGCGCGGGATGGCGTAGGGGCCGCCGCTTTTTCAACGTCGCCGTATAGGAGTTTCTCTCCAGGGGGTGGTGGCCAAGCGCCGAGGGGCGGTGCCGAAGAAGCGGTTCAAGCGAAGCCCTCCGGCTGGGCTCGTTGGCTCGCGGGCAGAGGGAATTACGCACGATCTGCACGCCCCCTATGCTGGCCCTATCCGCCCTCCAGCGCCTTGAGGTACGCGCTGATGGCGGCGGGGTCATCCACGCTGCCGTCGTCTGCGATGCGGCGCAGTTCATCGACGATGCGCACGCGGGTCGCGTTCTCATGTGAGCCCGTGAGCACGGGGCGATCTGGTTGACGCGCACCCTCACCGTTGATCAAGGAAGGCTGGGTACGGGCCCAATCGCGCCGTCGGCGCCCGACTTGCATTGAGCGCCGCAGAATGGACGCGCACCCAGTAGATTGGAAGGGATGCTTGCCCCTATCGGCTACTTCGCCTTGATGTATTCGCGCACCTTGTCAGCGGAGTTGCCGACCGCCTTGACTGCGGCGCGTAGTTCTTCCTCGGTGCATTTGAGCGATTCCGTCCACGATCGGACTTCATGCTCCTCGCCAAGGGCGATGAGCTTGCGATCAAGGGCGGTTTTCTTCGGATCGTCTGCCATGTGAGTCTCCAACAGGTGGGCACGATGCGGGCCAAGCGCACGCTCAGCTGCTGCGAGCGCCTGCAGACGTTGAATCCAATACTCTCGGGACGGCATGGGTCATCTTCCGCGTTTTTCTGACAGCGAAGAACGCGACTTTCCCGCATGGTTGAGCGATGACGCTCGATGAATTCCCACCCATGCTGCTTGATGAACGCCCGCTGAACCTCGACGAAGCAGGGTGGCTCTACGAGATCAAATTCGACGGGCACAGGGTCACAGCGATGTTTGGGAATGGCAAATGCACCCTCCGGACGCGCAATGGCGCCCGTGCAACCACTTGGTTCCCTGAGATTGGTCAAAGTCGGCCAAGGTGCCAGGAGGTCCCTATGTAGCGGACGGCGAAGTCTGCGTGCTTGATGAAATCGGCCGCAGTGACTTCAACCTGTTGCAGGAACGCGCAAAGCGTCGGAAGTGGGTCGAGGGCCTGGCGGTGGTCTACTGCGTGTTCGATCTACTCGTGGACAACGGTGATCCGATCGTTGGCGAGCCTCTTCGTCCGCAAGGCCCGCTTGCGCGAGCTGTTGCACCCGTCACCACAGAGCGTGCTGGTCGTGGGTCACTTCGAGGAGGGTGCCCGGCAAATGTTCGATTACGTTGTCCAAGAGCTCAAGCAGGAGAGGCTTGTCGCCAAGCGTGCCGACAGTGGCTACCGGCCAGGTGTGCGGTCGGCTGACTGGGTGAAGGTGAAGCGAAAGGGTGCTATCCCGGCAGAACGTTTCAAGCGCACCAAGGGATAAGGGGGCGACGCAGTGCCTCGCGAAGCGAACGACGCACTTGGGCCCCAAGCCGAAGTTCGACTCTCTCCAAAGCGGATGCTCACGGGCGCGCCGCCGCGCTCGGCAAGCCGATCGTGACGCCGAAGGATCTGCCCATCCCGTTCGTGGCCAGCAATGGCGGATTGCCGGTTGCGCCAACGCCGACTACTACGAGTCACTGATCGCGCTGTCGCCAACCTGAAGGTTGTGCACTTGAGATGGACGATGCACCATTGCGGCACGCCGAACTTTTGGGGTCTTCCATGTTGCACCGCGTCTCTTGCGTCCCAGTGCGCGCTGTGCGGGGCCAAGCGCCGTGACCCGCGCCACCTGCCCCTACTGCTGTGCCCCCTACACACCAGGGGCAAAAGCCTGCGGCCACTGCGACGCGCAGTTCCCGTGGGCTGTCGAGGCCGAAACCCTGCGGCAGGAGATGAAGGAGCGCGAGACCAATCGAGGCCGCGCGACGGCGACCCTTCTTACCGAGGTGATCGAGGCCGGAAAGGGTGGCAAGCCAGTGTCAATAGCGGCGGTGAAAGGGTTCGCCTTCGCCTGGCTGTTTCCGCGGACCATGATCGTCATCGGATCGGTCTTGGCAACGCTGCTGCTGGCGGCTCAGACTTGGGTCATCTGGAACCAGACCTCGATGCTCGAGGCGCAGGCCAAGACATCAAACCTCGACCGGGCCGAGAAGCTGCGCTTACGAATTGAGGAAGCAACTCCTATCGTCCTGAGGCTCAGCGGGATGCGGCTAGGTGCCGATGCGGTCGCCGGGCCAACGACATGTGCCGATGCGTGCCTGGATGGCTCGCTTCAGGAGGCGTATCTGACACTGAATCGCGCCCTTCCGCTGGAAGACGAAATAACCGTTGCGGATCCCTCTAGAGCTGCACGTGCCCTTGCCCACGAACTGAGGTTCAATGAAGGTCTGATGGTGCAAATGGAATCAGCTCAAGTCGGGTTCGTCCAGGAACCGCCCACCTCGCAGGTTGTTGAGAGCCCCAAGAGAAGCTTGGGGTTAACACCCAGCGATCTGAATCGTTGGAGACCCGCGATTCAAGCGGTTGTGCGCGATGCGGTCCGCCGATGCGCCTATCCTGCAGCGGATGCACGAGCATTGATACGGGCACTCCAACTGCTTGATTTTTGGATAACGCCGCATGGCGTCGATGAATGGAGGATCGACGTGATCATCAATGAAAGCTTGCCTCGCAACATAGAAGCGCTGAAGTATGAAGAGTCGCTCGAGATCCCACTGGCCCTGGCGGCTGGAGCTGAGCAACCCCGCGGCGCGAGCCCAAGTTATGGGACCCTGAAGGGGCACCTCAGGGATGTCCGCCTCCAGGTATCGAAGCGCGTGCAGGCCTTGTGGGCACGGTGCTCATCGATGGTTCAGCGCGATGTGGCCGAGATGGAGCAACTTGAGGGAGCGAACCGAGCAACGAAGCAGCAAGGCGCCGCCGCGTTGCTCCGATAGCGTCAAGTCGGTCAGTGTGCACACGATTGGCTTGTTGTGAGTCAGCGACGAAGGGCCGCTCTTGGCCGTCAGTCGACTTCCTGGAATGCGGGTCGATACGCGCCGTGAATTGTCTTCCCCGGTGCCATTTTGTGACGGAAGCCAACACAGAGATTGGCCCCGACGAGGCAGAACAACACGAAGATCGCTTTGATGATGTGGTTCGATTGCAAGTACCGCATGTTGGCCGCTGTAGCCGGATCGCGCCGAGACAACACGGCTTCGAGTGCGAGCACTTCAACACCAATTTCAGTTTCCCCTTGCTCCGTTCAACTGAATCAGCATCGCCGCTCGCTTGGCTCTGGTCAGCGCCACATAGAGCAGCTTGCGCTGGTTCGGAACGGTGCATCATGGCGAAGTGAGCAACTTCACGGGCGTCCATATGGTTGCACTGCGCCGACACAGTCACGCCCAGACTCAGTACACGATCGCGCGGCGACGAAAGCAGCGCTTCGAACATGGCCAAGGGAGATCGGCTGTGGCTGAAGCTGCCGCACAGGGTGCAGCCGGTCTCTTTGCTCATTCGTTTTCCTCGTCGTCGGTGTCGTCGGAGTCGTCGGAGTCGTCGGCCAGCAGCTGGGGCGCGCCCGTGCTGATGGATTGCTGGATGAGGCGCACCAGGTCGGCATCGCTCATCGAATTCATGCGCTCCAGCATCACGTTGCCCTGCACGTTGATGTTGAGTTCGCGCTTCACGGGCTCGTAGTAGCCGGCCATCTTCCCGATCTCGCGCGCCGCGGAGACCATGGTGGCCGGCTCGCTCATGAGCTTGGCCATGTCGAACGCCTCTTTGTGCATCTCGAACACGGCGCGCCGGGTGAGCGTGTTGTCGACCTCGAACTTCTCTTTTTCGGCGGCGATCGCGGCCTGGATGTTGGGCATCTGCACCATGCGGTAGCCGTAGCTGGTCGCGGTGGTGAAGCCCGCCCGGGCCATCGCGTTGGGGACGGAGTCGCCCTGCCCCACCGCGACCGCGAAGGCCTTTTGCTGGGCCGTCAGGGGCTTGTTGACGTCGACCGTCGCCGCTCCGGCGCAGGTGTTGGTGCGGTTGGACTCGCGCAGCTTGGCCACGGCGGACGCCGTCTTCGTGACCTTGACGCGTTTCTGGCTGGCGGTGGTGCCCATTCGATCTATTTTAGATCGAAGAAAAATTTTTTAGAAAATTTTTGGCGGATATGCCGGCGTGAGCCTCCCTTGGGGCCTGCGCTCGCGCGCGGCCCCGGGTTCGGATTCGGGTTCACAGCGCCCCGAAAAGGAGTCTCTTGTGCATCCCCCCGGGCAGCAAGCTGCCCGGGTTTCCCGCGTGCCTTGAGCAGTTTCGCTCGGCATCTAGGAGACAGATCGTGAGCACCTCAACCATTGGTGGAAAGCTCGGCGTTGCCATCGGTAAGTCGGCTGCGTACGCAGCGCACGGCGCCTTGCGCTGCGCGCAAGGCACCGGGCGCTTCGGTCAGGACCTCATCGAGGGCACGACCGATGGCTACACCGCGAAGGCCGCGGAGTTGGCCAAGCACCGCGCCAAGCTGCTGGCGGAACGCCAGCAGCCTGTCGCTGTCACCGTCACGCGTCGCACCGCGCGCGCGTGATTCGCCGCCAGCCCCCTGCCGGGGGCTGGCTCCCCCGTTGGAGATCATGGGCCTTGTGGGCCTGAAGGAGAGTCGTCATGGCACGTAAGTCTGAAGCGCTGGTGGCCGCCGAGGCCCGCATCGTCGAGTTGGAGGCCGCGGTCGCGGCGCGCGATGCGCGCCTCGCCTTGGCCGTCAAGGCGTTCAGGGAGTTGCGCGAAGCCAAGCTGGTCGCGCGCCACCCGGCGCCCCCCACCCCCGGTGACACGCCGCAGCGCAGTTACTGGACCGATCGCAACGGCGATCAGTGGATGCGTGAGCGCATCCAAGGCAGCCGCGTGAACCGGGTCGTCCGCGTCACGCAGTAATCGAAGATCTAAGCGCGAACGCGCTTAGATCTTCTCAACCCCGCACTATGGAGATGCACTCATGATGATTGAAGCCGTGCTCGTTTTCGGGCTCATGAACATCGCGTTCGAGTTCGTGCTCTTGAGCACGCTCGCGCCGCGTACGCGGTTGCGCGTGCTCGGCAGCCACGGGGCGTGCGCCGCGGTGCACGTGGCGTTCCTCGCCGCGAACCTCGCGATTCATTGGGGCACGTTGATCGGGACGATGTCGGCCATCTTGGCGTTCATCAGCTCGATCGCCACCGTGGCCATGGCCCAGAAGCTCTTCGGGACCATCGTCGGTACGCAGTACACGACCGGTCTCATCCGTTACCAACGCAAGGAGTTGATATGACCCGCCGTGAATACACCGCGGTGATGGCGCGGCTCGCCCGCCTTCGCCGCACGCCGTCGAGCAAGCTGCACAGGCTGCTCATGTTCTGGAGCATCGTGGTGATGTACGCCGTCATGTCCGTCGTCACCAGCGTCGCGTGCATCTACGCGTGCGCGCAGATCTGGGGCTACCCGCTCACCATCGGGGTGGGCACAGTGAGCTCCATCACCTGCTGGCTGATGCTGCAAGCCATCATCTCGCTCGCACGGAGAGTGCCATGAGCAAGGCCCTGCACCAGCAACTCGCGCAGTTGCGCCGTGACAGGGCGCACGAGGACCGCAACGCCGGTGTGTTGCAGGACGAGGACGATCGCATCGCAGTGCTGCAAACCATCGCGCGCCGGCGCAAGCGCACGCCCTTCATCGTACGCATCGCGCGTGCGTTTTGGCGCTGGGCCTGACCCAAGGCCCAGAAAACCCCGGGCAGCAAGCTGCCCGGGCTTCCCGCTTTGTGCGGGCGATCTTGCCCTTTGGTTTATGGAGGGCAGAAATGCCGCAATCACGACTGGAGCAGCGTGGATGGATCACATGCACGCAATGTCGGCGCAACGACGTCGAGGTCTACCGGCGCAACAACGGGGAATGGCCCACACGGGCCATCTGCGATGGCTGCGCCGAGGACAACGAGGTCGATGACGCACAGGAGCGCCAGATCCGGCGCTGGGAAGAGCGAGAGGAGGACTGACCATGGGCATGCAGGTCCACTTCCACCGCGCTGACCTGCCGGACGGCGCGCAGGTCAGCCGCGGCCCTGACGCCGATCCGTACCACTGGTACGTCGACTACAGCGGCCATCGCCTGCACGCCACCAGCGACAAGGGCGAGAGCTTCTGGTTCGACTGCGGCTCGCGCAGCGAACACCAGATGCGCCAGATCACGCTGCTCATCGAGTGGCGTTGCTGTTTCAACGCATCCTGAAAGGAGAGCGACATGAAAGGCATCAAGGTCACGACGATCCGGCCGCGGCCACGCGCCGTGCAGTACGAGCCGCGCACCACGGCCTACAGCCGCTTGTCGCAGGAAGACAAGCACGCGTTCGACGAGGCCATCAGCACGCCCGACCCGTACGCGGTGCTGCGGGCCAAGACGCTGCACCTCGCAGAGCTCCTCGACTGCACCGAGGCCGAGGCCGAGCGAATCATCTTGGAGCGCCTTGGCTCCACCGACTGAAAGGGCAACACATCCAACCCTTCCGATCCCGACGCGTTGGTGGCTACGCTGAAAGACCACCGCACGCAGGCTGAAAGCGCCGGCGCTCCCCTCCCCCCTCGCTCGCTTGTCCATCTCGCGAGCCGTGCATGACCGCTGCACACGCGCTACTTCAAGCCGACTCCACACCCCGATGACTGGCCGCGCATTGCGTCGGCCTAACTAGCGGGTGCGCGAGGCACAACCGGCACACGTCAATCCATCGGTTCGCGTCACCGGCCCAGCGTTACGCCGGTTTTTTCGTTTGTTCGTTCAACATAGCACTAGGAGTTTTCTCATGACTGATCCACGTTCGTTTTCCGTGTCGCACTTCGACCTGTTCGAGTACATCCGCACGCTGCCCCAGCCGGAGGTGGCCGGGCAGATGGCGCAGGGCCTTGCTTGGAAGCTGGACACGCTGATGCAGCAGGCCTCGCGCTCGCTGTTCAAGTACGTCCGGGAGCACGCGCTGGAAGCACGCGCTGGCATCGACAGCCTGTCGGAACTGGACATCGCGCTGCGCGAGGCGGAGTTCGCCGAGCATTGCTTCAAGGCCGCAGGCACGGCGCGCCAGACCGACATCGACCTGATCGGTGAATGCTGGTACTTCCGCGAGGCCGCGCACAACATGGCCGCGGAACTGGTGGCACTGTGCACGGACTTCCGCGGCCGTCCGATGATCTACGAGATCCCGGACATCGACGCGGTGTTCTACGCCGAGGTGAAGATGAAGCTCAAGCCCGAGGTGCGCGAGCGCATGGTGAAGAACACCGAACGCCGGGCGGAAGCCTTTGGCCTCGACGAGGAGGACAAGGCACGCGCGATCCAGCGCAAGGTGCGCGTGAAGGAGCTGCGGCTGAAGGACATCGGGCTCACGCTCGAAGGCCAGTCCGGTGCGGTGTACGAGATGTTCAAGAACGCACGCCAGATGTCGGCACGCGCACCGGGCGATGAACTGAAGTTCTGGAACATGTCGATCGACACGCAGCGCGCGCTCATCGAGCACGCGATGACCAGCGCCGATCGCGCGGAAGAGTTCAGCGAGGACAACACGAACCTCACGGATCGTGAAGCCGACGACATCTCGATGACGGCGATGAAGGTCAACAAGGAATTGAAGACCGTGCTGAAATCGCCGCGCTTCGTGGTCGCGCAGCAGCAGGCTGACGCAGGCACGAGCGCCTGAGCGCAGGCTTGGCCGGAAGGCCAGGCATCGCGGGGGACGTTATGGGCAGAAGGATGGGCCTTACGAAAACGCGTCACGATCTCTAAACCAAACTTCCTCTATATCTACTACTCTTCTATATATCTATTTTTACTTCTAATTGTTTTGTTTTATAAGGTAGTAAGAGTAGAGGGTAGATAGAGGGAAACCACCATCCAGCCTTGTGGCCGAGCCCGTGCTCTAATATCTAACTTAGATCTTATTAGCCACTCTCACATGTTCCTGAATTTTCTGGAGGCCTCGGTGCCTCTCACCAAATCGTACAGCGTCGACGCCAAAGGCGCCCTCACCAAGACCCCGTATCCCTTCGTGTGGGAGTTCACCTCGCACACCAGGCCGTGCAAAAACCTGGCCGACTTCGATGCCCTGCTGCGCGCCCACGCCGCCAAGGGCCACTGCTTCCTCAAGGGTTCGATCGCCCGGCCGCTGGTGGCCGAGTCACGGGCCGGCTCCACCAACTCGAACGACACCACCGAGGTCCTGGTGCTCGACCTCGATGGCCTGCCGGAGCAGCACAACGGCAAGCCCCTGACCGTGGACGCCTTCCTCAAGGAGCTGGGCCTCGGGGATGTCTCGTACATCGTGCAGTGGTCCGCGGGGCACGGCATCGGCTCCAAGAAGATCCGTGCCCACGTGTTCATGCTGCTGGACCAGGCGATGCCTGCGCCCCTGCTCAAGCAGTGGCTCATCCAGAAGAACCTCGAAGTCCCGCTCCTCGCGGACGCGCTCACGCTCACCAAGACGGGCAACACCCTGTCTTGGCCGCTCGATGTCTCGGCCTGCCAGAACGACAAGCTGATCTACATCGCGCCCCCGAACTTGAAGGGCCTGAAAGATCCGCTCGCTGGGCGGCCGCGCATCCTGCCGGTCAAGAAGAAGAGCGACAAGTTGAGCCTGACCAGCGCAGTGAACTCGGTCGAGCGCAACCGCGTGCTCACCCATGCACGCATCACCGAGCTGCGCAAGGCGGCGGGCCTGGCCGTCAAGAAGGTCACCTACCAGGTCAAGCACGGCCAGGAAGTGATGAACAAGCCCGACGAGGCCACCATCACCGAAATGAAGGCCGAGCGCGGGTTCGTGTACTTCAACCTCAATGGCGGGGACAGCTGGGCCTACTACCACCCCGAGAACAACCCGGACGTCATCCTCAACTTCAAGGGCGAGCCGGGCTACCTCACCAAGGAACTCCTGCCTGACTACTGGGCGAACATCAGCACCAAGGCCACACGCACGAGCTCCAGCGGCCTCATGTACCTGGCGTTCTGCGACCGCGCCACCAGCGCCTACTGGCGCGGCACCTACAACAGCGCCACCGACCTGCTGGACGTCTACACCGCACGCTCGGAGACACAGCTGCGCGACTTCGCCGAGGACAATGGCCTGCGCTTGGGCAGCTTCATCCCGGAGTGGACGATGGGGTTCGATCCGCACGACAACGTGCGCGTGGACCTAGGCAACCGCACCATCAACACCTTCCAGCCCAGCGTCTACATGAAAGCGCCTGCGAGGAAGGGCCGCACGCTCCCCAAAACCATCGCCAAGGTGATCCACAACGCCTTGGGCAGCGACAAGGCCATCACCGAGCACTTCATGAACTGGCTGGCCTTCATCGTCCAGCAGAGGGACCGCACCAAGACCGCCTGGGTGCTGCACGGCGTGCCCGGCACCGGCAAGGGCATCATGATGAACAACATCCTGCGCCCGCTCTTTAGCTTGCACCACACGGCCGCGCGCCGCATGGACGAGTTCAACGAGAAGTACAACGGCTTCATGAGCCAGTCCTTCATTGTCTTCGTCGACGAGGTGCAGACCAAGGCCCTGCAGAACGAACGCGGCGTGATGGCCAACCTCAAGAACTTCATCACCGAGGAGTTCATCACCATCCGCGAGATGTACGCCTCCCCCAAGGAAGCGCGCAACTACACCAACTGGATCTTCGCCTCGAACATGAGCGACCCCGTGTCCATCGACAAGGACGACCGGCGCTTCAACGTGGCCAAGTACCAGAAAGCAAAGCTCGTGATCTCCGACGCGGAGATCGAGCAGTTGGAAAAAGAGCTGCAGGCCTTCCACGACTACCTCTCGTTCTACCCGCTGGACATCCCCAAGGCGCGCACCGTGCTGCACACCGAAGACCGCGACACCATGATCTCGATCTCCGAGCTCAGCGTGGACACGGTGGCCAACGCCCTCATCGAAGGCAACTTCGGCTTCTTCCTGGAGCAGCTGCCGGCCGACCAGAGCTACGAGCGCAACGCGCTGCAAAAGAACAAGGTGGAGGACTACAAGGATGTGCTCAAGACCATCCTGACCCGCACCGACACCAGCAACGGCTCGTGCTCGATCTCGCGCGAGGAACTGCGCGCCATGTTCGAGTACGTGGTGGGTGGCATGCCCAGCTCGCCACACAAGTTCACGTCCTTGCTCAAGCACCACCGCATGCACCTGAAGGTGGTGTGGATTCCGCCCAAGAGCGTGAACGGCGCCAAGGCGGACTGGAAGGACTTCAAGCAGTTCGCCAAGTACCAGGCCGAGCATTTCCCGGTGGCCGCGCCACCAAAGGCCCTGAAGCCCGCCAGGCACAAAAAACTGGCGGCATAACCCCCGTAGGAGTGACAGCCCATGGCTGACCTGAACAACCTGCCCACCCCCCACGAGGTCCTGGGCGAGCGCACCGACCCGCTGCGCGCCGTCATCGCCGAGCACGCGCTCACCGCGCCGTTCCGCAAGGACTGGTTCGTGGAGATCGTGCGCTACGCCCCCGAGGAGGTGGTGCGCCGCATCCCCTGCGGCAGCGAGCACAGCGCGTTTCGCGTGGACAGGGGCGGGAGCCCGCGGAGCCGCAGGCGCCCGCCGCTGGTCAGCAAAAGACAAGCGGCACCCGAAGGTGCCGTTTGCTGCCTACAGTCGCAGTGCATGCCGTAATGCTTCGTCCTGATCGTTGGCTGACCCGCAGGTATTTGCAAACGTCCCGCTCATCACGGGCGCGCGCCTCCATGATAAGCCGAGACGCCAACGCGGCGCCCGCGCACCTTTCAGGGTGGCCAGATGCAGCAAGCGGGGGACGCCGCGAGCGCGTTCAGGGACGCCGAGAGCGATGGCGTTAGCTTTACGGGGAGGCCAAGGCGAGATCTTCGGGCGGACCGAGTAGCAGCATGCACTTCACCGCCCAGGGCCGTCATGCTAGGACGGGCGCACACAGGCCCCGCCGTGCACGCCGTGACAAACGCGGTACGAAAGGATCGCTGTGGATTCGCCGGTGACGCGTACGATCAAGGCCATGACGAACCGCGAAACGCATCCCAGCAACGTCGTGGGACTGCCGACACTGCGTCTGGTGTGCGGGGGGATTTCGGCGCCATACAACGTCGGACGCGCTTCACCGGCCGCGGCAAAGACCACCTCGATCGAACTGGCGCGCATGCGCTCGTTGACCGAGTCATTCAAACCGCCCGCGACCTAGGCTGCGTGCTCGCGACGCGCCCGTCCGATGTGGTGCTACTGCTACTGCTGCGACAGCTCGCCGTCTCAAGCCCGCGTGCGCAGTAAAAGTAGCAGGTGTAGCAGAAGCAATCGCGGCGTCATGGGCGCCGGGCCGGCGACTTAAGGACGTTGGCGAAGATTGCGCAGGCTGACGGCCAATTGTGTTGAAAAACTCGTTTGAGGCAGGACGCGCGTCATGACCCAATTGCAAGTCGCATCGCCCGCGTGATGCATCGATGGCCGTCAGAGCCGCGCAACGGGTCTCTACCGGGATTTCCATTGAGGCTGGTCCTGCGGAGCACCCACGCATCACCGAGGGTTCTTGGGTCGAAATCAAGCACGAGACGGTGTTGCCTCCGAGTTTTTCAACACAATTGGCCATCACCAGCTATTCAATGTGCCTGTCAGAGAGAGGCCGCTCGCCGCCGCTCTGGACCCTCACCGGCCACATACGCCGTGCACCACGTACACCGTCGCTGCCCCGGTCTAGGAGTTGGCTCAAGTATTTCGTGAGGGTGCATTCAGCGGCTCCATGCCGCTTCGGCCGGTAGCCAAACAAATCAGCGCGGTGAATGAGTCTACGGAGTTTCCCCGAGGCGCCGCAGCACTCCAATATCACCTGGAGAACGAGCCCTCCGCGACAACTTCTTTACCGTCAACGCGAAGTTGGATATTGCCGCTTCGACCATTTTCTCCTGGCTTCCCATCTAGACCAGGATTTCCTGGTCCGGCGGTGGGGCCAGTTCTGCTTGCTGAGCGGCAATAGCCGACAGCTGCGCCCTCGGCACCGGCCGATCCAGGGTTACCCGGCGCGCCTGCCGAGCCCAAGGCACCACCCGCGCCACCACGACTGAGAATCTCCAATCGAACCCGCAGCGGCTCTTGGACGTCCACCCTGACGGCGCCGCCAGACCCGCCATTCCCACCATTTCCGCCGCGTCCACCGTCACCACCTCGTCCCGCGGCGCCGCCCCGACCTGGACCGGATTCGCAATTGCCAAGCCCAAGAAATCCCACGCCACTCTTAGACGGCAACCCTTGACCTCCATTACTACCGTCGCCACCATCACCTCCGCGGCCTCCCTTGCCTCCATCTTGACCTCCATTCGCGATTCTTAAATTGCTATCTATCCGTTGCGCGACGACTGAGATATCGCCCGCCGTGGCACCCATCCTTCCGTCAGTTCCGGCACCTCCCGGGGCGCCCGTCTGTCCATCTTGTCCAATACCGCCATCTCGCCCCGTCTGCCCGCGTTCTCCCGCCCCACCATCAGAGGCGCTATTCTTATAAGAAGTAATTAGTACCGTCCCGTGCTTGCTAGTGACGTGGCGACCACGCAGATGTAAGGCAAATCCGTTCGTAACGATCGTCTCTGGGAGTTCGAGGTCGCGATCAAGTGCCCCGATTTCCATGTCGCGAGTCAACTCCGCAGTATTTAAGACTATGGGCGATGGCACCGCCCCCTGGACATACTTCCATAGCGCACCTCCATTTAGTGTTCCGAGAAGGAAAGCAGCGATCAGCGCAATGATTGCAATACCTGCAAACCATAGCCCGCGCGGCGGAGTGAGTGTTTTATTTTTAATGGGCGTTTCCGCCGCTGTTGTTTGATTTTCCACGAAAGCTTCCTTCAGCCGGGTTCCCGTAAGCAAGCGACCCGACCCGCCGCCTTCAGAGTTTCCACCAATTTCCATCCTCCAGTTTGCGGGCACCCGGCACCACTGAAGAGGACGACTGCACCGGCGGGCAACGGATCGAGCCGACCTGCTATTGAACGTTGCCACGACGGATCGTCTGCTAGCTTCCTTGCCAAGTTATCGAAATTGTTTTGCAAACCTCCGAGCAAACTATTCAGCTTCCTAATTTGATCAATATTTACCGCGTCAGTCCGTGCCAGCAGTCGATCAATTTCTTGTTGGGCTTGTAGAGAGCGAGTTTTCGTCACCTCGATTGCGGTTTCAGCCTTGCTAGCCGTTTGTGCGGCGCTATCACGCGCAGCAGTTTGATATTTATCGAATTCCTCAGTTCTCTTATTGATTTCTCTCGACACCATCGTACGCGCTTCATCTATGGCTCTGCGAGTGGCCTCTTGCGTAGCGGCCGTATAGAGAGCCGCGCCGGTTCCGCCGAGGAAGAGGATGGCGATGCCAATGATCCAACGCTCCCAAATACGCAAACGCCCTTCCAACTCTTCTTTGATTGATTTGACTTCGGAGGCAATCGCTTGGGCGCGAGAGCTTTCCTCCAATTGGATCCTTGCCTCGAGAGAGTTTGCAGTTGCCTCTAGGCTTTGCAATCGATCTCGAAACCCCGTTTCGAGAACATCTGTGTATCGCCTAAACAGTTCTTCAGGTGTCGACATTTACGAGACCCTCATATTTCCGACCATGTCTAACGACGCACAACTAAACGCACGCTCTTCGTGATTTAAGTGCCCACCAGTAACATGTGGGATTGAGCCCAAGGAGCGGTATCCCAGTTCCTGTCATAGCGCAAACTCTAGCTCATTGGGGCTAACGGACGAAGCACTGGCGCTGAATGTGTCAAAATTGGCGTCACTTTGTGGAGCTCGCTGCCGTCGCGGCTCGTTCCATGCTTTCGCCGCCAAGGGGCATGGCACCTTCCGAATTGCCCTAGAGTGGACCACCACAGGCACCGCAAATGGGATGCAATTCTTCCATAAAAGCACGACGGAAGAGATAGCGTACACGCTCGGGCAGAAGGCTATCCGCTATTTGAAGTTTCGGCGTTCACCTTTCTCAAGGTAGCGCAAATCCGCGACGTCTCGCGTCCACAAATGTGTTGAGTCGCCCGACTCTCCGACTTTTGGCTCTCTGCGACATCGATGGCCGGGACGGGCGAAGCGGCACGCTCCAGAATCAGTGCGAACATTACTTCGTATGCCGCGAGATCGGATCCCAACTGCTTCGTTTGAGGTCGCCAGATTCTGCAGTAGGCCGACACGTGAACGGCTGGTTTGTCGCACGGTGAAGAGTGCCCGCGCCGACTGTTCGTCACCGACCACCTGCGCTGGGGTGTGCGCATCCAGTGCTGCCCGAAGCTGGAGCTATCCGGATACCCCTTAGGTCCATCCAGCGAGCAACCGACGCTTTCAGGGCGTCTTCGCCCAGATCAAGGACCCCGTCTAATGGGATCCAAGGCGAGACCGCGCGCTGATCGAGTGCCCAGGACGTCGTGATCGTGGAAGCTACGGTTCAATGGCGGCTCGCACTTGCATCTGGCTGCTGCGCTCCTGCTGTCGCACCGCCTACGTGATGCTGGCCAAGGCGATGGGCCTCCCCAAAGCGCAATGCCACATCACGATGTCCGACGCGCGGTGCCAGCAGGTGGTCGACCTGGCACCCTCGATCAACAACGCCATGGCCGTCACGCCAAGCCCCAAGGACGCTTCGGCCCAAGCCGTGATCTAATATCGAACTTCGATCTAATTCGATTTCTACAAGTGGATTCCATGAAACTTCGTCTGTTCGCACTGCGCGACACCCGCACCAACAAGCCCGTCGCCGAACTCTTCTTCAGTGCGAAACCCGATGCCCGCAAGGAGCGCGACGCACGCAACGCGCAAGCCGGCGGCGGCCTCGTGTACGTCATCACCTACGGCCCCGACCACCGCCACTTCAAGTAAGTGATCCAGTTCGAGCTCGGGCTCGACGGCCACTGCTCAGGGCCCCTGTTCGCACCCACCCCCAAGCGCCGCGCCCCCAAGCCGCACAACGGCCAGGAGCGGCGCGACATGGTGGAGAGCCGCCGCCCGCCCTGGTACGACCGCGGCGCCGTCAGCTACCTCTACAAGGCGCGCATGTTCCTCACCCTGGAGACGGGCGTGCAGTACAGCATGGACCACATCGTGCCCATGAACCATCCGCTGGTGTGCGGCCTGCACGTGCAGAACAACCTGTGCGTGCTGCCCCTGGTGGAGAACATCCGAAAGTCCAACAACCACTGGCCCGGTATGTGGGGCCAGCAAGAGGAGCTGCCATGGTCCGATGCCCCGAATGCCGCACCCGGCGCGTGAGCTGGATCGCCATGCTCAAGCACGTTGCCAAGACCGGCCACAAGGTGTGCGACTGCGGCCACGGCTACCACTTCCCCCATCGCCCCGGCTCCGGTGGTTGCATCCGCCGGGACTGGGACGAGCTCCTGGGCGAACCCCGGGCGCAAGCACACCCGCAAGGTGCGCCCTGTCCTTTCTAATCTAACCTCTAACTTCTATCTAAGGTGGACACATGAAGCCTTCGTCAATCATCAGCGCGGTCAAGCACCTGATCGCCATCCAGCAGCCCTGCTTCATCTGGGGCCCGCCCGGCGCCGGCAAGTCCGACGTCATGCGCCAGATCGCCGCCGAGATGGAGTACGAGCTGCGCGACACGCGCCTGTCGCTGATGGACCCGGTGGACATGAAGGGCTTCCCCGTGGTGAACAAGGAGCTCAACGTCATGGAATGGGTGCCGCCCAACTTCCTGCCGCCCATGCACGTCAAGAAGGGCAACAAGGTCGTGGCCAACGAGAGCTACGGCGTGCTGTTCCTGGACGAGATGAACACCGCCCTGCAGGCCACGCAGGCCGGCGGCTACCAGCTCACGCTGGACCGCCGCATCGGCGACTACGTGCTCCCGAAGAACTGGACCATCGTGGCCGCTGGCAACCGCGCCACCGACCGCGGCGTGGTGCATGCGCAGCCAGCGCCGCTGGCCAACCGCTTCGTGCACCTGGACTTCGACGTCAACATGGACGACTGGTACGACTGGGCCACCAAGCACGACATCTCGCCGATGCTGCGCGCCTTCATGCGCTTCCGGCCCAACCTGCTGCACGCATTCGACGCGACACAGAACCCGCGCGCCTTCCCGACGCCCCGCACCTGGGCCTTCGTCGACCGCATCTACGACTCCAAGCTCGACCCCCTGGTGGAGTTCGAGCTCATCAAGGGCACGGTGGGCGACGGCGCGGCCGCGGAGTTCCAGTCCTTCGTCAAGCTCGCCAAGGACCTGCCCTCGATCGACCAGATCCTGATCGCGCCCGAACGCACTGACCTGCCCTCCTCGCCGGCCGCCATGTACGCCATCTGCACGGCCCTCGACAAGAAGACCACGCCGCAAAACGTCGACCGCGTGCTGAAGTACGTGACCCGCATGACCACCGAGTACCAGGTCCTCTTCCTGCGCTCGACCTTGCTGGCCAAGCCCGACGTCGCGCAGACCACCGCCTTCACGAAGTGGGTGGCGGAAAACCAAGCGGTGCTGATGTAAGGACACGCCGTGGACCAGCCCTTCACCATGCCCGGCAACCCGTCGAACCACGACGTGGCCACTGCCATCGCACACGGGGAGAACTGGCTCACGACGCGCGCCCTGGACATCCTGAAATCCGGCGTCTACAAGACCGAGCACTGCAGCGTGTGGAACCAGCTCATGGGCGCGCAGACGGCGGGCTTCCAGATCGCCCTTGCGCAAGCGCGCGAGGAAGCGGGGCTGGCCGACGGCATCGAGCAGATGACGCGCTTTCGCACCGAACTCGCCTACCGGCGCATGACGCGATGAACACCACACCCGCAAGCGATCCGACTGGCTACCTGCGCAAGGCACGGGCGTACAAGCGCTGGGCCCAGAGCGTGAACATCACCGGCGTCCCAACAGCGCACCGCCCGCCCAATGACTACTTCTTCATCGCCAACTTCCCGGACAACTTCGCCTACTGGCGCGAGCAGTTCGAGGTGCACTACGCCATCAAGAGGCTGACCGGCAAATGATCCAGATCCCGATCCTGGCGGGCACCGACTTCTGGCAGCGCTACGCCCGCGAGCGCGCCAAGGAAAAGCGCGAGCAAGAGCTGTGGAACGACTTCGTCTACCCGCTGGACGAGGTGCGCAAGGACGCCCAGAAGGGCATGCCGGCCGCCAAGGTGCTGCTGGCCGACTTCGAGACCTACAAGGCCTACCGGAGGCTGACCCAATGACCGCCCCGATGGATTTCGATCGCGCGCTGGAGCTGCTGCGCGCCTGGAACGCGTTCGTGGCCGACTACTGCGTGACGCGCCACGTCGACATGGTCGAGCACGACTACAAGCGCTGCCGCAAGCTCGCGCAGAAGGGCGTGCCGCTGGCCTTCAACCAGTGGGAAGACTGGCTCCGGTACTGGGGCGAGAAGAGGCTCACGCGATGAGCCGCCCGATCCCCAACTGGACCCCGGACATGTCCACCGCGTTCGTGGCCTGGCGCCAACGCAACCAGCGCGCCTACACCTACCCGATCGCCAACTGCCTGAACCACCCCGAGATCCTCGAAGAGTTCCGCCAGTGGTACGCGGTGGAGCGCCTGATGGGCCGTCGCAAACCCGAAACCTACAACCCGAAGGAGAGCAAATGATCCAAGCCAAAGCAATGCTTGCGGACCTGTCGATCTCGATCTGGACCGCCCAGAAGCACGACAAGAAAGTCTCGGCCGAGGTCGAGAAAAGCCACGGCGCGCACGACGCCGGGCGCTTCAACAAGGCGCTCATCGACAAGGCCCACCTGGAGCCGCTGATGAAGCTCGCCGGTGAGCTGCGCACCTACCACTACCAGCGCACGCTGCCGTGGACCGACAAGGGCCAGCGGCTCCTCCCCTCCATGCTCTTCATGGAGTACAGCGCCGAGATCCGCAAGTTCAAGGCCGAGTTCAGCAAGCGCGTGCAGGACTTCCTGGCCATCTACCCCAGGCTCGTGCAGGACGCGAGCGTGCGCCTGAACACCATGTTCAAGCCCGACGACTACCCCAAGGCCTACGAGATCGCCGACAAGTTCTCGATCGACATCGAGTTCATGCCGGTGCCCGCCGCGCATGACTTCCGCGTCGACCTGGCCGAGGACGCCAAGGACGAGATCCAGAAGTCGATCACGCAGGCCGTGAGCCAGCGCCAGGCCAAGGCCGTCAAGGACTGCTACTCGCGCGTGCAGGAGGTGGTCAAGCGCATCAGCGAGACCTGCAGCAAGGAAAAGCCGCGCATCTACGACACCCTGATCGAGAACGCACGCGACCTGGTGGGCGTCCTGTCGGGCCTGAACATCACCAACGACCCGGACATCACGCGCCTCGAACAGGAAGTGGCCGCGATGCTGGTCGATCCGCAGACCCTGCGCGACTCGCCCGATGCGCGCAAGAAGATCGCCGACGCGGCCGACGCCATCCTGGCCAACATGCCTTTTGCGGCGGAGAACGCATGAACCGCGACGATGCCAACGACCTCGCCAGGGAGGTCGCCTTCAATGCGGTCTACCTGGTGCAGGGCGCCGACAGCTACCTGAACATGATGAACCGCGGCGGCAACGCCGGCATGCTGGACGAGATCGGCGGCCACATGGCCCTGACCGAGTTGTGCGCCCAGAAGGCGGTGCTCGTGTACGACTACCTCAAGACCCTCGACAAGGAGCAGGACTTCCCGGGCGTGTACGCCTACGAAGTGACCGAGGTCGTGGGCG
Organism: Variovorax brevis; assembly: GCF_030317105.1. GTDB lineage: Bacteria > Pseudomonadota > Gammaproteobacteria > Burkholderiales > Burkholderiaceae_C > Variovorax > Variovorax brevis. The sequence goes on along the minus strand of NZ_JASZYG010000018.1, from coordinate 37,041 downwards.
TGTGGGTGGCGCAGAACCTCAACGCTTCCGACGAAGAGTTCGTCGCCAAGCTCAAGGAAGTCTCCGCCGCCTTCTTCGCGCAGAGCGACGACTTCCACGACCGGGTCTTCACCGTCGAGGTGAACGGAACCGTGGTGTACGACACCACGGACCGCCCGGCCGCACTGGCTTTCGCCAAGGCAAACCCCGGCGCCGTCTTCAAGCAAGACGGCATGGAGCTGGAGCTCACGGCCTGATGCAAGAGCGAAACAACCCGCGCTACAACTGCCTGCAACCGCGCCAGGAAGAGATCGACGAGATCACGCTGCTGCTGCGCGCGCACTACCCCGAGTGGAGTGCAGCGCGCCCTGGTGCAAGCGCCCATCTGATTCGACAACTAGGGCCTCTTGTTCTAACTTCTATCTTCGCTCTATGATCGACCTGCAACGGGTCGCGAGGACATGCCCGCCAAAGACCCCGAACCGAAACGCCTGCACTTCCACGACACCGTGTGGAACGCCGCCACGCTGATGAGTTTCCCCGAGACACCCGGGCCCGAGCTCACCGCCGCCATCAAGGCCGCGGAGGCCGTGTTCGCCAAGGCGCGCAAGCTCAAGCTCGCCAACTAATCTAAGTTCTAACGTTTCACGTGAAACGATCTAAGGAAAAACCCATGAATCGAGAATCCCTCACGCAGATCACCCACGCGCGTTCCGGCCTGATCCTGGACCACGGCTTCTTCGGCATGCTCGCGCTGCGCCTGGAGCTCAAGGAAATGCCCGAGGACATGAAGGCACGCCTGATCGCGCGCAAGAAAACGCCCACCCTGGCGGTGGACGGCAAGCGCGTCTTCTACGACCCCCCGTTCATCCTGTCGATGACCCCGGCCGTCACGAAGTCGGCCCTCGCGCATGAGGTCATGCACTGCGTGTTCGAGCACATCGGACGGCGCAACGGGCGCAACCCGGGCAAGTGGAACAGCGCCGGCGACTACGTCATCAACCAGGTGCTGGAAGACTCGGGCTTCGAGCTGGGCAAGGGCTGGCTCATCGAGCCGGCCTTCAAGAACATGTCGGCCGACCACATCTACAGCCTCCTGCCCGACGGTGACGACGGCGACGACGACTCGCTGTGCGACGTGATGGACGGCGACCCGGCCGACCAGGACCTCCAGGACGTCGAGTGGAAGGTGGCCACCGTGCAGGCCGCGCAGGCCGCCAAGGCGCAGGGCACCCTGCCCGATGCGATGAAGCGCTTCATCGACGAGCTCACCGCGCCGCAGGTCAACTGGCGCGAGCAGCTGCAGCGCTTCGTGACGCAGATCTCCAAGAACGACTACAGCTGGATGCGCCCCAACAAGCGCCACCTGAGCCAGGGCTTCTACCTGCCCACCCTGTACAGCGAGAACATGGGCGTGATGGCCGTGGCCATCGACACCTCGGGCTCGATCGACAAGCCCACCCTCACGGCCTTCGGCGGCGAGATCACCGCGATCCACGCCACCGTGCGCCCCGAGAAGCTCTTCGTCATCTACTGCGACGCGCGCGTGAACCACGTGGACGAGTTCGGCGCGAACGACGTGCTGCACTTCGACATGCACGGCGGTGGCGGCACCGACTTCAACCCTCCCTTCAACTGGCTGCGCGACAAGGGCCACGAGCCCGAGTGCCTGGTCTACCTCACCGACATGTACGGCGGCTTTCCGTCGCACGTGGACTTCCCCGTCCTGTGGTGCGCCACCACGGACGTCAAGGGGCCCATTGGCGAAACGATTCGGATCAAGGTGTGAAGACAAATACCGACCTCCTGGCGACGGACCCGAAGCTGCTCGGGCGCATTGAGCAGCAGCACCGCTACATCGTGGTGATGCACTCGCACCCCTCGCCCTGCCCGAACCCGGGCTGCAACCAGCCGGTGAACATCTTCGAGGCGCTGGGCATCGCCGCGGACGACTACAGCTGGGACTACAAGCCCGGGCGCACCTACCGCTGCCCGCATTGCCACTATGCGCCGCGCCACGTCGTGCCCCTGGTCATGTCGAGCGCCGGCGGCTACCACTGGGCGCTCGGCGAGGCGCTGCCCAAGAAGGAAGGACCCTGACATGGCCATCACCCTCGCCCTGCGCGAAGCCGTCGAGACGGCGGACCACGTCTTCGTCAACGGCTCTCGCGTCACGCATTCGACCGTCTCGGGCGGCAACGAACCCGAGGGCTTCGTCTTCACGCGCCGCACGACGCAATTGTTCCTGGGCATGCAGGAAGAGCGCACGAAGCGCTTCGACCCCGAGCAGCGCATGGAGCTCGACAAGAACGGCTGCGCCTCCGCGCTCGACGTGCGCGGCGAAGTGGGGCAGTTCCGCTTCACGATGAACCGCGCGCTGGAGCTGGCGGACTTCGCAACACAAGCACCGGAGTGATGCCATGGCCGACCACCCCGGCAAGAGCGAGGAGTGGCTCGAGGACCACTTTGATTTCATGTTCGGGCTTGGCAAGCACGTCCGACCACCCGAGGAAACCACCATGCCCCTGATCGGCGGACACACCTACAAGACCGCAGCTGCGGAGATCGCGCTCGCGGCCCTGCGCCAGGCGCACGGCTGCGACGGCACGATGAACTACTACTTCAACGCGTACACGCGCCCGCCCCCGCCGGCGCAGGTCAAGAAGCTGCAACGCCAGATCGCCAAGCTGCACAACGTGCTGCTGCGCACCTCCAAGCTGGACGGCATCGAGCTGCCCGAGGAGAGCTGACATGGGCTACCGCTCCGAAGTCGTCTACATGCTGGCCGGCGAACCCGAGGCGATGAAGCGCGAGCTCGCCGCCTTCCGCATGTGCTTCCCGATGGGCAAGGAACAACAAGAGCTCTTCAGGGAGATCCAGCACATCTACCCCAAGTCCGATGACGACCCCGACCAACTGCTGGTCCTGAAGTACGCCGCCAGTGACGTCAAGTGGTATCCCGACTTCGAGGACGTCAAGATGATGAACGCGCTGTACTCCCATTTCGAGGGGGTGCAAGACGGCGCCGACGAGGGCACCCCCGAAGCCGCCTTCAATGGGGCCTGGTCCCGCGTCGGCGAGGAAGAAAACGACGCCGAACATTCAGACTTCGGCGACGAAGGCTACGAGCTGTGCCCGGTCAGCCGAACAATTGACTGCCTTTACGACTGAAGGAGAACCCCATGAGCGCTGGATCGTGACGGACACCCACATCAACACCCTGGTGAGCTTCGCGCTCGCGCACGGGATCATCGCCGCCGGCGCCGAGCAGGCCACGGCCGACGAGCTGTTCCGCGGCAACGTGCGCTCCGTGAACTACCGCTACAACGAGCGCGCCAAGTGCACGGGCTTCGTGTTCAAGCCGGTGGCCGACCTGCCAGCGCCGATCGTCATCCTGAAGGCCAGCCACTGCTACGACTACCAAAGCTGCGAGCGCCCGGACTGGGAGGCGACCAAGGCCTACAAGCTGAGCCAATCCATCACTGCGCTCGCGCGTGCCCAAGTGGGCCACCCGAGCGTGGTCGAGGACCGCCTCCTGCCGGGCTGGGACGACGCACCCTGGGGGTTGCCCGACCCCACCCCGGCGTCAACTTGACCGCTTTCTAATCTAAATTCTAACTTCGATCTAACGAAGGTAAATCCGATGGTCCCGTCCTGGAGCTTCAGCAAACGAAGCGACTTCGATACGTGCAAGAAGATGTTCTGGCTCAAGCATGACCAGAAGATCCCCGAGCCCGAGCGCCCCCTGCCCCCAGGAAAGACCGAGCACGCCAACGATCGCGGCACGCGCGTGCACGACAACTGCGAGCTGTACGTGTCGGGCCGCAGCGATGACCTCTGCCCCGAGGCGGACAAGTTCTTCGGCTCGCGCCTGGACTGGCTGCGCATGCTCTACGCCGAGGGCGCCGTGTCCCTGGAAGGCGAGTGGGGCATGGACACCAACTGGGAAGTGACCGAGTGGAAAGGCGCCTGGCTGCGGCTCAAGCTCGACGCCATCGTCTTTCACTCGCCCACCGAGGCCACCGTCATCGACTACAAGACCGGGCGCAAGTTCGGCAACGAGGTCAAGCACGCGGAGCAGCTGAACCTCTACCAGCTCGTGGCGTTCCTGCGCTACCCCCAGTTGGAGCGCGTGCATGCGGCCCTGTGGTACTTCGACCAGGACGAGGTCACCGATCGCGTGTTCACCCGCATGCAGGGGCTGCGCTTCCGGCAGAACTTCAACATCAAGGGCGTGGAGCTCACCAGCTGCACGGCCTTTCCGCCCAACCCCAACGTGTTCTCGTGCAAGTGGTGCGCGTACGGACCCTGGGGCACCAACCACTGCGCGGTGGGCGTGAAGAAAACGTAAGCCAGGCGACTTGCTGACCTGGCTGCCCAGCGGTGCGTCGCGAAGTGGCCAGGGGGCTTGCCTGCCTGGCGACAGCGCTTCTTCGGGCAAGCCCACTCCTCGACCTTGCGGCCGGCAAGGAACGCACAGCCGGCCACCCCCATTCCCCTCTCCTGCTCGGAACCCCCATGAACAGCAAGCAGCGGCGGCGCCTCGTGCGCGTCGCCAAGCCCGAAATCCAGCGCCGGCGCGCCTACGCACGCCTGACCGGCACCTGGCCCGACCTCGCCCACTTCGACCCGACCCACCCCCATGGCGAATTCCACAATGCCCTCCACATCGCCCAAGACCAAGCCCTCGATGCTCAAGCGCGTCGCGCCTACAGTGACGCCGTTCGCACATCAAGAACTGTCGCTGAAATTCTCCGCGGCCAATGAGGTGGTCTATGACACCTCCGACCCCGGCACCGGCAAGACCCTGGTGCGCATCCTGGCCTTCGCCCGGCGCCGTCGCAAGGGCGGCGGCTGCGCGCTGGTCCTCGCCCCCAAGTCGCTTCTGACCAGCGTCTGGTTCAACGACTACAAGAAGTTCGCCCCCGACATGAAGGTCGTGGTGGCCACCGCCGACAACCGCGCCGAGGCGTTCGCCGAGGACGCCGACGTGTACGTGACGAACCTGGACGCGGCCGTGTGGCTGGCCAAGCAGAAGAAAAACTTCTTCGTGAAGTTCGACACGCTGGACGTGGACGAGATCACCGCCTACAAGTACCACACCAGCCAGCGCTCCAAGGCGGCGGCCAAGATCGCGTGCCACTTCACGTACCGCGCCGGCATGACCGGCACCCCCAACGGGCGCTCCATCACCGACGTGTGGCACCAGGTCTACCTGCTGGACGGAGGCCACCGCCTGGGCCCGAGCTTCTACGGCTTTCGAGGCAGCGTGTGCGCGCCGCGCCAGGTCGGGCGCGATCCGCGCGCCGTGCAGTGGGAAGACAAGGAAGGTGCCGAGGAGGCCGTGTTCGGGCTGCTGTCGGACATCGTGATCCGCCACAAGTTCGAGGACTGCGTGGACATCCCGGCGCTGCACCAGTACACGGTGCCCTACAACCTGACCAAAAAGCAGATGACGGCCTACGCGCAGATGGAGGCCACGCAGATCATGACGCTGCACAAGCACACCGCTGCGAGTGCGGCCGCGCGCCTGACCAACAAGGTCCTGCTGCGCCCCGGCGTGGTCCCCGGCGTGCCGATCCCTGCGCACGCCACGGTCACCGCCATCAACGCCGCGGCGGTGGCCACCAAGCTGCTGCAGATCGCCTCGGGTGCCGTCTACGAGAGCGAGGGCAAGTACCACCTGGTGGACACTGGCCGCTACGAGCTGATCCTCGACCTGGTCGAGCAGCGCGCGCACTCGCTGGTGTTCTTCCACTGGACGCACCAGAAGGACTTCCTTGTCAAGGAAGCCACCAAGCGCGGCATCTCCTTCGCTGTCATCGACGGCACCGTGTCGGATGCGGAACGCAACCGCATCGTCACGGCCTACCAGCTGGGCAAGTACCAGACGCTCTTCGCGCACCCCAAGTCGACGGCGCACGGCTACACGTTCACGAAGGGCAACACCACGATTTGGTCCAGCCCCACCTACGACCTGGAGATCTTCAAGCAGGGCTCCAAGCGCCAGCACCGCATCGGCCAGACCCAGAAGACCGAGAACATCGTGATCGTCGCCCCCGGCACGATCGACGAGAAGGTCTACGACGCGATGCTCACCAAAGACGCACGCATGACCAACCTGCTGGACCTGTTCGGCACCATCACCAAGGAGATGGCATGAAAGCAATCACCGCCGAGGTCACCCCAAGGCTGCGCAGGCCCAGAAGACCTTCGACCACATGTTCAAGTGCATGACCAAGCCCTGCCCTAGTGCCTGGACCAGCCCCTGAACGCCGAAGGCGGGTTCGACGTGAACTACAGCAAATGAAAGGCACCCCATGACCTCCGTTGCGTTCGAAGATCCGCGCTGGCTCGCACTGTCCAAGTATCGCCAGGACAAGCTGCTGGAGAAGTACCGCAACATCGAGGTGGAGCACTTCGAGTGGTGGGAGCACCTGTACGAGGACTTCAAGGTGGACTGCGCCGACATCGGCATTGGTGTGAACGACATCCGCTTCTCGGGCTTCTGGAGCCAGGGCGACGGCGCCAGCTTCACCGGCCGCATCGACAACTGGCGCCTGTTCCTGAACCACGTGGGCGAGACCGACCTGCTCCTGGCGGCCATGGCCAGCGGCGACGGCGACTGGCCGGGCTGGACCTTCAAGATCGAGCGCCGCGCGAGCGGCCACAACTACTGCCACGAGCACAGCGTCGACGCGAACTTCGACCTCGACCCCTGCAACGTCATCGACGCGGAGAAGGACCCGGTTCGCCACCACGCCTTCCAGCAGCTGCTGGAGCGCATCGAGTACCGCGTGCTGGAGGAGCAGTACATCGAGGCGTGCCGCGCCCTGATGCGCGAGCTGTACCACGACCTGGAGGAGGAGCACGACTACCTCACCAGCGATGACAAGGTCGTCGAAATCATCCTGGACTGCTACGCCGAAGAGCTGGTGGACCCGGACGCCGAAGAGCAAGAGGAAGAAGCCACCGAGGGTTTCTCCCTTGTGCCGTGATCTAACTTCGCAGTTAGATTTATCTTAGATAGCAGTATGATTCATTCAGTAAAAGGACATGCACATGGACGCAGTCGTTGAAGAACGCAACAAGCGCGCAGCCAAGCGCCTCAGGGGGGAACCGACCATCGGTGGCAGCATCGACTGGATGTGGAAGCTGCGCGAAAAGAAGCGCGACCTCGAAACCGAAACCAAGAAGATCGAAGACGAAATCGCTTCGATCGAAGAGCGCCTCATGACCGAGATGAAAGCCCAGGGCATGGACAAGGCGAGCGGCTCCAAGGCCAGCGTATCCATCACCAGCACGGTGGTGGCGAACGTCATCGACTGGGACGCCTTCCACGCCTACATCCACAAGAACAAAGCCGGCCACCTGCTGCAACGCCGCGTCGCGGACCCCGCCTGGCGCGAGCTCACCAAGGATGGCTTGAAGCCCCTGCCCGGCACCGAGGCGTTCACCAAGCGCCGCCTGAACCTGCGCTCCAACTCGGGCGCCGCCTGATCCCCACCCACGAAGGAAAAACCATGGCCACCGCCACCCCTAAGAAGCCCAAGACCTCGCAGCCCCTGAAGGCCACGACCACCGCCAGCACCGCGGTTGCCGTGAAGAAGGCCTCCACCTCCGTCGTCAACATCCAGGACATGCTAAAGGCGCAAGCCGCGCTCATGGCAGGCCGCACCCAGCCTGCCACGGGCAACATGATCCGCATGAAGGGCAAGGAATTTCTCCTGCCCGACGGCACCAAGACCGCCGGCCCGCTCGATCTCGTGATCGTGGACTTCGCGTCGCGCAACGAGTTCTACGAGAACAACTTCGATAAGGACAACATCGTCCCGCCGGTCTGCTTTGCGATCGGCGACAACCCCAAGACCTTGGTCCCCAGCGAGAACTCGCCGGCCAACCAGTCGCCCGACGGCTGCAGCGCCTGCCCGATGAACGTGTTCGGCTCGGCCGGCAACGGCAAGGCGTGCAAGAACGTGCGCATGCTCGCCGTGCTGCCCCCGGATGCGGACGATGACACCCCGATGTGGACCCTGAAGGTCTCGCCCACGGGCCTCAAGAGCTTCGACGGCTACGTCAACAACGTGGCGCGCACCATCGGCACCTCGCCGGTGGGCGTCGTCACCACGGTGAGCCTGGACCCCAACGCTGACTACCCGACGCTGCGCTTCGGCGATCCGCAGCCCAACGAGAACGTCGCGGTGCACTTCGCCCGCCAGGAAGAAGCGCGCGAGATGGTCAACGCCGAGCCCGACCTCACCCAGCGCACCCAAGCCCCCGCCAAGGCCCCTGCACGCCCCGCTGCGCGCAAGGCGGTGGCTGCCCGCCGCTAAGGGATGCACGTGACCGTCAAAGCGTCCTGGCAGGTCACGCGCGCGCTGGATTCGTTTCCAGCGCTGGTTGCCGTGCTGAACGACTTGACGCACGAACAGGTGCTCGAAGCCCTCCAGCTGGAGAGCACCACGAGGCGACGCCGCTCCGTCATCGAGCGGCTTATCGCACGGGCCGTCCGGCTCAATGAGATTTCCTACAACCGCCAACTCAAGGAGAAATTCCATGGCAAAAGCTAAGGCCGCACCGGCCCTGACCCCCGCTGAACGCAAGGCCGCCAAGGCCGACCTGAAGACCCAGCTCGCGACCATCAACACCGAGCACGCCAAGTACGTGAGCGACGTCATCGCCGACTTCTACAGCGGCCGGTAGGATGCATCGAGGCCGGGATTGCGGCCGCCCGTCGTAAAGAGAAGGCTCCTTCTAAATTCGATGGATCGTGCGATTGTGGGGATGAACTCCCTATGGTGCGCGTTTGGCTTGGGTACTATCGCTGCCTGATCTGTCAGGCGTCGTTAGATGAAGGAGCGCTTGGCACATCAATCACTACGCAAGAAAGAGCACCAATGCCTTACACCGAAGACGGACTGTTCCCGGTCCTGACGAAAATCCTCAAAGAGTCCGGCGAACCGATGGATTGCAACCAGCTGTTCGACATGAAGGAAGTGAAGGCGCACGCCGCTTCGCCGAACCGGGTGTCGGACTATCTGGGAGGGTTGTGGCGTAAGGGCCTAGTGATCCGCCATGTCGCGGCGAAAACTGAGACGTCCCGCGCTAGGTATACCTACGAGTGGAAGCAGTCCGGCAAGAAAGGCGCCGCGGCCCAGGCCAAGACCGGTGGCATCGAGTACGCCCCGCACATCATTGCCGACCGGGCGGCGCTGATGATCACCGAGGAAGGCAAAGTGATCACCATCACGATGCCCCACTGCGTCATCTCGATCAGGCAAACCTGAGGACCCAACCAGCTTTCATCTCTTCGGCCCTTCGGGGCCTTAATTCGCCCATGCGTTCTAATGTCTAATTTAGATCTATTTACACCGGATGAGGCGGCGATCGCCGCCTCACAGGGCTGGATGCTGTGCCGCGTTTTCGATGGATCTTCGAGCGCCCTCCAGCTCTTGCCGATCAGGTTCGCGAAGCCGTTCCCCCCCACGTGCCGGCTGTACGCCGCTACATCTCCAGCCGGGCCGGCAACGGGGACGCCCTGGCCATCAAGGCCATGACCGCGATCGTACGGGACGCGATGGATCCGGCGGCGAGACCGAAGAAGGCCAGTGCCAGGGCATGAAGCTGCTGCCCGATGACCAAGGCGACGGCGAGCCGGAGTACCTGTACCCGGCGCCGGCCACCCGACCCACGTTGAGTTAACACCATGTCGCACTTGCTTATGACCGACACGCCCATCAAGACCAAATGAACGATCGACCGAACGCCATCCTGGAGCCCGCCGAGTTGCGACTCCTGACCGGTTATCGCCGGGCATCCGAGCAACTCGACGAGCTGCGCCGTCAGGGCTTCTACCGTGCCCGGCGGTCGCCCACCACCGGCGCCATCATCCTGGAGCGGCCCCACTACGAAGCCGTATGCGCAGGGGGCAACATGCCAGCCAACGACGCATATTCACGGCCTCAAGTAAGGAGCGCACGTTGAAGAAAAGGACCCTTCCTCCATTGGTGTCGATCAAGCACGGCACCTACTGGCACGTCGCAACAATCGACGGCAAGCGCAAGTGGACCAAGCTCTGTCGCGTGAAATCCGGCGTGCCTGCCATGTACCTCGCGCTCGCCGAACTCACGACCGACAAGAGCGGCCTGGAGGACATGATGCCCACGCTGGTCGCGCACTGGATGCTTGAAGTCGGCTCCAAGCATTCGGAAAAGACTCAAGCCGACGACCGCACCCACAACAAGGCCATCACCAACGCCTTCCGCGACTTCCGCGCAGGGCAGATCGAGCCGCCCGACGTGACCACATTCCTCGCAACTTGGGCGAAGCAGCCGCGGAGCTACAACGCCTACCGGGCCGCGCTGCGCGAGCGCATGCGTTTCGCCGAGGCAAAAGGCCTTCGCAAGGCCGGCAGCAACCCGGTTGATTCCATCCCCACCATGACCGTGAAGGCCCGTACGCGCTACATCACCGACAGCGAGCTGCGCCGCATCAAGGTGGCCGCGAACTACGGCGAGGACGGCCAGCGCACCCGAGCAGGGCACACGCTATGCTGCTTCATCGACATGGCCTACCTGACTGGCCAACGCTTTGGTGACCTGTTGCGTCTGCAGTGGAGCCAGATCGGCAAGGACGGCATCCTGTTCGAGCCGTCGAAGCTCGAAGACAGCACTCAGGTGCGCGTGCTGATCCAATGGACGCCCAAGTTGCGCGACGTGGTTGCGCGCTTGAAGAACCCGCCTCCGCAGCCGACAACCAAGGGCAAGGCCAAGCCCGTAAGCATCACACACGTCTTCACCACGCTCAAGGGCAAGCCGTACACCTATGACGGCGCGAGTACCGCGTGGACGCGCGCACGCGATCGCGCCGGCGTCCAGAATGCGCACTTTCACGATCTGCGCGCCAAGGCGCTGACGGACGTGGACGACAAACGCGATATCAAGGATGCGCAGGGCATGGGAGGCCACTCGACGCAGACGCAAACGGCCGACTACATCCGCCACAAGAAGGCAAAAAAGGTCAGCGCCACGCGCTAAGAAATGAGTGCGCCCCAAATGGGCGAGGTGACCGAAAGCCGCCGGCGATATGGCCCGAAAGGCACCCCATGGGTCGCATTCGATACAGAGCGACGCAGGACTTTCGTCGTGGCCCCATAGGCCCGAGCGCCGGTGGTCACAAGCCACGTGAACTCGTTGCGAAGTGCAGCCTTCCTGGAGCCGCCTTGGAGATGGCAATGGAGGTTCATCTGGGCTGCTTGGACTTGGGGGATGTCCTGTGCTTCTGCTAGACAATGTCGCCTGCGAAAGCAAAGGGCTCACGGGAGGCCTTCTTCATCCGTGCGTTAAGTGACTTTGGGGAGACTGTGGCGTATCCGAATGCCCAATCGTTTCAGCCAGGCGCTTCCCCCTTAATCACTTCGCCTGCCTTCTTCTGCATAGCGCTATCACTTTCCTGACTTGCGCACAAAAGGATGATGGGCTTCCGGACAATCGAGGCTACTGCCCGGTCGCTCACTTCCCCCCTCCGACTAAGTTCCGAGACCAATTCGATACTCACTCTCGAGCAGGTTCTAGCTCGCTCAACTAGGGCTCTGCACTTGGTCTCGACAGTGAAATTCGACGCCGCGTCCCGGCCGTTTAGACACCAACTTGAAGCTTCTCGTACTGCGGTTGCTTCCCGCATGGCTTCGGTGGCGAAAGCTGATTTGCTCTCTTCGAGCAATCGTTCAACTTGTCGTTGCAATTTCGGGTGGCTGCGCAACCAATAGACTCGGTCGGCCGCCGCCATGGTTGCCGCTCGAGCTGATCGATCGGTTTCGCTCGCTTTTTCGTAGTAGAGGATTGCCCACACCACAAACTCATCGACCGCCGTGGCATGGGTTCCGACGGCTTCTGCATACTCGGCAAAGAAAGCGTCCCTTTGCCTCGCTTCTTCGACTTTTCGCAAGTTGAAGTTGATAGCGAGGGTTGCGAAGGCGACTGAAAGCGGAACGAACATGGCCGCCATCAGCTTGGCAGCCTCCAACGAGTTCCACGGGTTCTTGCCGGTCGGAGGCTTGATCCGGTTGCCCAATAGTTTTGGGGACGGCAATCTGTTCTTCGGTTTCTCCATGTTCCTCATTCCGCTATGAACGCGAGTCACATGGTAAGGGTCGGTTCGATGAATGGTAACTAGGGATGGTCTGCAAAAAACAGGCCCATCCCTCGCCTGATCTGAACCATGTTTGCCAACCGCGTGACGCCCTCGATCAGCTCGGGCTGAGCCTGAATTTGTCGACGAAGAAGACGCGCAAGCGCGAGGTTCTCGATGAGATGGATCGACTGGGTGCCCTGGAGTGCGCTGGTTCGGATCGTCAACCACATCAGACCGATAGCGCTGGGCAGATCGAGCTTGTTGTTCGCCGGCAGCTTGCGCGCAGCCATTCGGGCGGCGGCGATCATGAGCCTAGTGCGCTCGGCGCGCAACAACGGGCACGAGCCATATGCGTACCTCAAGGACGTTCTCGAGCGGTTGCCAACGCAGCCGGCCAGCCGAATTGACGACCTGCTGCCGCATCGCTGAAAGCCGTCAGCCTTAGCGCAGAACCCCGCTACGCGATCGCCCGCTCGCTGAACGGGAGGTGACTTGGCCAGACGCTAAAAAGGTGTCTACGCGCGAAAAACTCACCATTGGGCAGCTCGCCCAGAAAGCATTGGTTGCCGTAGACAAAAATGCCCTAAGTGCTTGATCTAATTGAAGTGCGGGCTGGTTTGGGACCAGAGGGTCGAAGGTTCGAATCCTTTCGCCCCGACCATCATTTGAATTCAAAGGCCGTCAGGAGAAACAGCTGACGGCCTTTTTCATTGGGCCGATCAGCGGCAATTGACGCCCCTCCACCCTCGGCTAACAATGCGAGCAAATGATGGCTACCGCCAATCTCGCGGTCCAAGGGCGCCCCACGCCCACTGACCGTCGACTTCCGCGCCGTCCCGGCCGCACATCCAGATGGGCAGTCGAGACGTTGGTCGCGGCGAGTCTGTTCACTTGGGCCATTGCGGCCAGTGCACAAGACAATTCAGCGATTCCTGCCTTCAAGAGCGTCGATTCCATGGAGGCACGCATGCAGGGCTGCGTCACCTGCCACGGGCAAAGCGGCCAAGGCACGAGCAACGCGTACTTTCCCCGCATAGCCGGCAAGCCGGCCGCTTATCTGTACAACCAGCTCGTGGCATTTCGCGATGGCAAGCGCGTGTACCCGCCCATGAACTACCTGGTGGCGTATCTGCCGGACGCCTATCTGCGCGAGATCGCCGAGCACTTCGCCAAGCAGCGGCCGGCCTTCGAAGCCAAGCAACCGAATGCGGCCGGGCCGGAGGTGATCCAGCGCGGCTCCACGCTGGCCATCTCGGGCGATGCAAGCAAGCAGGTGCCGGCGTGCATCACCTGCCATGGTCCGGGCCTCACCGGCATGGAGCCGGGCATTCCGGGTCTGGTCGGCCTGCGATCGTCGTACATCGTCGCGCAGCTCACGCGGTGGCGCACGGGCAACCGGCAAGCAGCGCAGCCGGATTGCATGAAGCGCATCGCGGATCGCCTGTCGGAGGCTGATGTCCATGCGGTGGCCAGCTGGCTTGCCACGCAAGACCCGCCGACCGACTTGTCGCCCGGCAAGGCCAACCTCCAACGCATGCCGCTGTCTTGCGGCAGCCAGATGTAGCCGCCATGCGAAAAGGCACCAGAAACCTGCTGGTCGCCGCGGTCGTCGTGGCGCTGCTCATCGCTGGCGGCATCGCGTACTTCATGCCCGGCTACCTGCCGGTCGTCCCCGGCGCGGTGGCCACCGACCCGACGACCCAGACCATCGAGAAGGGTGAATACCTGGCGCGCGCCGGCGACTGCGTCGCGTGCCACTCCAACCCCGGCGGCAAGCAGTTTGCGGGCGGCCGGCCGATGCCCACGCCCTTCGGCAACCTCTACGCACCCAACATCACGGGTGACGATGAGACCGGCATCGGCAAATGGACGGCCGACGACTTCTACCGGATGATGCACAGCGGCCTCTCGCGCGACGGCACCCTGCTCTATCCGGCGATGCCTTTTGCCTCGTACACCAAAGTCACGCGCGAGGACTCCGACGCCATCTATGCCTACCTCATGTCGGTGCCGCCGGTGAACCAGAAGAACCGTCCGCACGAATTGCGCTTTCCCTTCAACCAGCGCGACCTGCTCATCGGCTGGCGCACGCTCTACTTCAAGGAAGGTGAGTACGTCCCGGACAAGGGCAAATCGGTGCAATGGAATCGCGGCGCCTATCTGGTGGAAGGCCTCGGGCATTGCGCGATGTGCCACACCGCGATCAACCGGCTCGGCGGCTCGAAGACGTCGCAGGAGTTCGAGGGCGGGATGATCCCCAACCAGAACTGGTATGCGCCCTCGCTCACGTCGAACCGCGAGGCGGGCCTCGGCAACTGGAGCATCAAGGAAATCACCGACTTGCTGCAAGTCGGCGTGTCGCATCGGGCGACCGTGTACGGGCCGATGGCCGAGGTGGTCTACAACAGCCTTCAATACCTCAGCGATGCGGACGTCGAAGCCATGGCGGTCTATCTGAAGGAACTGCCGCAGCGGGATTCGGAAGCGCCGCCGCCCAGCAGCGCGCGGCTGGTCAGCCCGAATGTCATGGAACTGGGCCGCAAGATCTACGCGACGCAATGCGCCATGTGCCACGGCAGCGAGGGCAAGGGCAACCCACCGGCCTACCCGCCGCTGGCCGGCAACCAGTCGATCACGATGTCGTCGCCGGTGAACTCGATCCGCATGGTGCTCAACGGCGGCTATGCACCCGGCACGAAGAAGAACCCGCAGCCCCACGGCATGCCACCCTTCTCCCACATCCTCAACGACGATGCAGTCGCGGCTGTGGTGACCTACATCCGCGTGGCGTGGGAGAACAGCGGGACGCCCGTGGCACCGGCGCAGATCAGCGAGTTGCGCCCGCTCATTCCGGAATAGACGAGGCCCGCACGATGGCAACACATGACGTGGACTCCGCCGCAGCGAACGAACCCAGTCTCGCGGACGAAGACGAGCGCGTGGAGGAGATCCTGCGGCGCGGACCGTCCGGCGCATTTGCGGTGGCCGGGCTTGCCACCTTCATCGTCGTGGCGATCTTCGTCATCTTCTACTTTCTCGTTTTCCTGCCGCGAGGGGCCATCCAGTGACCTCGATGGACACCGGCGCTCCCCATGCGTCCGAAGCGGTCGCCGTCGAGGCGGAGCGACGCTGGGCGATCGTTGTCGTCCTCATCATCGTCATGCTGCTCGCAATGATCATTTTCACGGGCGTTCACTGGGCGTCGATGCCGCCTTCGCGCGTGGAGACCATCGACCCGCGAAAGCTTCACGTGGAGGGCGAATTCGTCGAGAACAACCTGGGCACGACGGTGAGCGCGGACGGCAAGGTCACGGTTCGCCTGATCGCCCAGCAGTACTCCTTCGAGCCGCAATGCCTGGTCGTGCCGGCCGGCGTGCCGGTCACCTTCCGCGCGACCAGCACCGACGCCATCCACGGCTTTCTCGTCGACAGGACCAACGCCAACGTGATGCTGATCCCCGGCTTTGTCGCGACCTTCACCGCCACCTTCGACAAGGCGGGCGAGCGCGTCATGCCCTGCCACGAGTATTGCGGCACGGGACATGAAGGGATGTGGGGCCGCGTGCAGGTGATGGCGGCCGAAGAATTCCTCGCCAAGGCCAAAGGCGGAGAGAGGATGAGCTGTGTTCCTCGCTAAACGACTCGTGCTCGCGCATTTCTGGATTGCCTTCGTGGCCTTCGCGGCCGCCATCGTGCTCGGCGAGTGGCAGATGTACGTGCGCAGCCCGCTCAGCGCGTGGGTGAACGACCCCGAGTACTACTACCGCTCGGTGACCGGCCACGGCACGGTCATGGGCTATGTATTGCCGACCCTGGTGGCGATGGGCTTTGGCTACGCCATCGTCGAGCTGTCGCTGAAGCAACCGCTGGTCGGATTGCGCTGGGCGTGGGCCGGCTTCTGGCTCGCCATCGTCGGCACCGTGATGGCGGCAACGCCGATCGCGCTGGGGCGTGCCTCGGTGCTGTTCACCTTCTATCCACCCATGATCGGCAGCCCCTTCTACTACCTCGGGGTCGTGCTGGTCGTCGTGGGCTCATGGATCTGGGTGGCACTGATGGCGGTGAACCTGAAGGCGTGGAAGTCCAAAAATCCGGGCAAGCCCGTGCCGTTGGCGATGTTCGGCAATGTGGCCGGGGCTTATCTCTGGGCATGGACTTCCGTCGGTGCTGCCATCGAGATTCTGTTCCTGATCCTTCCGGCCGCGCTGGGCTTGAAGGACACCATCGACGCAGGCCTGGCGCGCGTCTTCTTCTCGTGGACCCTGCACGCCATCGTCTATTTCTGGCTCATGCCGGCATACATCGCGTTCTACACGATCGTTCCCCGGGCCATCGGCGGGCGGCTCTACAGCGACACGATGGGGCGCGTCGCCTTCGTGCTGTTTCTCGTGTTCTCGATGCCGATCGGCATCCACCATCTTTTCGCCGATCCGCAAGTGGGTGCAGGGTTCAAGTTCCTGCATGCGGTGTTCACGGCGATGGTGGCGGTGCCGACATTCCTCACCGTCTTCACGATCGTTGCATCGGTCGAGATCGCTGCGCGGCTGCGCGGCGGCAAGGGACTTTTCGGCTGGGTCAAGGCGCTGCCCTGGGGCAATCCGATGATGCTGGCTGTCACCTTCTCTTTCATCATGCTGGGCTTCGGCGGCGCGGGCGGCCTCATCAACATGAGCTTCCAGCTCAACGAAACGATCCACAACACCCAGTGGGTGACAGGGCACTTTCACCTCATCTTTGCGGGTGCCATCGTCATCATGTATTTCATGGTGGCCTATGACCTGTGGCCCCAGCTCACGGGCTGCAAGGCGCTGCCCGCCTCGCTGGTCAAAGCACAGCTCTGG
Source organism: Variovorax brevis (assembly GCF_030317105.1). GTDB lineage: Bacteria > Pseudomonadota > Gammaproteobacteria > Burkholderiales > Burkholderiaceae_C > Variovorax > Variovorax brevis. The sequence continues at coordinate 20,089 of NZ_JASZYG010000018.1, read as the reverse complement.
CTGTGGTTCGTCGGGATGATCGTGATGACCTTCCCGTGGCATTGGGTCGGCCTGCTCGGCATGCCGAGGCGCATGGCGTACTTCGACTTCACCAACCCTGCGTTGGCCGGACAGGGATGGACACTGGTCGCAGGAACCATCGGTGGGCTCATGCTGGTGATCTCCGCCTTCATCTTCATCTACATCCTTGCGCGCGCGGGCAAGAGCGAAACCACGCCTGCACCCTACACCTTCAGCACGGCAGTCCACATGCCGAAGACCCCTGTGCTGGCCTTGAACGGCTTTGGCCTGTGGGTGTCGCTGATGATTGCGCTCACGGTGGTGAACTACGGCTTTCCCATCGTGCAACTGGCGACCTTGAAGGGCACTTCGGTGCCTGCCATTCCCATCGGGGGACGGTGATGCAGGAACCCGGCCTTTACGCATGGCGCAATCCCTGGTTTCGCAGGAGCGTACTCGGCCTGCTTGCGCTCGCCGCGACCTCGATACTCGTTGGCTTCGTCTGGCTACCGTCGGTGCATGCAGACTTCACGGCAAAAGGCCTTTGGGACAGCATCTGCCGCGCGGCTGGCGTCCCCAACCAATGGGACACCGGGACGACGTGGCCAAAGGCCAGCAAGGGAACGACGAATGTCGTGTTGACGAGCGACATGACGCGCTCGGGCGCTGGCGATTCGGTCGGCCGCGGCGCGACCATCGCGGTGCAGCAGTGCAGCATGTGCCACGGGGCGCAAGGCATGAGCGATGGCAATTCGCCGAACCTGGCCGGGCAATATCCGGAGGTCGTCATCAAGCAGTTGCATGACTACAAGAACGGCGCCCGCTCCAGCGCCTTCATGCAGACCATTGCCCAGAAACTGTCAGACCGCGACATCCAGGACATCGCGGCGTACTACGACTCGCTGCCCAAGGCACGCGCGCAGCCGGTGCGCGCCGACGAACCCGGCGCGCCTGCGCTGGTGCGCGTGGGCGACCCGATGCGCAACATCGTTCCCTGTGTGTCCTGCCATGGCGGCATCGATCACAAGATCGGTGCACCGTGGCTGGAAGGCATGCCCAGGGAATACCTGCTCGGCCAGATGAAGGCTTTCGCTTCAGGCGCGCGGCGCAACGACAGCCATGGGCAAATGCGCAACATGGTGCGTCCGATGACGGCCGAGGAAATCACCCAGGTCGCCGAGTTCTATGCGCGCAGGGAGCCGGCGCCGGGAACGCGATGAACTGGCACTGAAGCGCTCACCTGTTCGGCTGCGGCGTGATGCGCAAATAGGGCCGCACCGCCTTGTACCCCCTCGGAAAGCGCTGCGCGATTTCCGCCGGGTCCTGCAGGCTCGGCACGATGACCACGTCATCACCGTCTTGCCAGTTGACCGGCGTGGCCACCTTGTGGCTGTCCGTGAGTTGCAGCGAGTCGATCACGCGCAGGATCTCGTCGAAGTTGCGCCCGGTGCTCGCCGGATAGGTGATGGTCGTGCGGATCACTTTTTTCGGATCGATGATGAAGACGCTGCGAACCGTCGCCGTGGTGGACGCATTCGGATGAATCAGGTCATACAGGTTGGCAACCTTGCGGTCGGCGTCCGCCAGGATGGGAAAGTTCACCGTGGTGTTCTGCGTGTCGTTGATGTCGCCGATCCATTCGTGGTGCTTGTCGAGCGGATCGACGCTCACGGCAATCGGCTTGACGCCGCGCCTGGCGAATTCGGCGCCCAGGGACGCGGTCTTGCCCAGCTCGGTGGTGCACACCGGCGTGAAGTCCGCCGGGTGCGAGAAGAGCACGACCCACGAATCGCCCGCCCATTCGTAGAAGTCGATGGGGCCCTCGCTGGAGTCTTGCGTAAAGTTGGGAGCGATGTCGCCCAGGCGAAGTGTTGTCATGAGAAGTCCTTGTGATGGAGAAAAGTGATCGGTGAAAGAGCGGACCCGAAAGCGCATGCGACGACTCCCATTGCTACGATGCGCACCGCTTGGCGCATCGGCGGTGCGCGGCTGCGTGCCGGGGTGCGGCAACTGAAGCTTTCGGCTGTGAATGAAGGGACAAGTGCAGGCTCTCGCTGTGGCGCAATGGATGCGCGCCGATCGCAAAAATGCTATCGGGAACCGCACCTGCCCACGCATCGAATTGGTCGCATGCATATCCGGTAAACAGATATGCGCCAACCCCTCAGATGATTCGCTTATTTGGAAGCAACGAATCGGTAGTTCGCGAATCGAAGCTGCGAATCCAGAATCAGCCACTGTGTTCCAGATGGAACTGCTATGGGTCTGGCTTTCAATGAATTTCCAACAACTGCGATCCGTGCGCGAGGCCGTGCGTTGCGGCTTCAACCTCACCGAAGCGGCGAATGCGCTTCACACATCCCAGCCCGGCGTCAGCCGGCAGATCCGCGAACTCGAAGACGAACTGGGCATCGCCCTGTTCTCGCGCGCCGGCAAGCGCCTCACGGGGCTGACGGCGCCGGGCGACCACCTGTTGCCCATCATCGAGCGGGTGCTGCTGGAGAGCCACAACCTGCGCCAGGCCGGCCGTGAGTTTCTCGCGCAGGAAGATGGGCTGCTGTCGGTCGCGGCCACGCATTCGCAGGCGCGCTACGCACTGCCGATGGCGGTGCAGGAGTTTCGCGGCAGGTTCCCCAGCGTGCGGCTGCACTTGCGGCAGGGTTCGCCCAAGCAGATTGCGCAGATGCTGCTGGATGGCGAAGCCGACGTCGGCATCGCGACCGAGGCCTTGAGCGACTACCCGCAACTGGTCGCCCTGCCCTCCTTCCGCTGGACGCATTCCGTGATTGCGCCACCTGGCCATCCACTGCTGGACGGACCGCTCACGGTCGAGCGATTGGCCGCGTATCCGCTGGTCACCTACGACTCCGGGTTCACCGGCCGCACGCGCATCGACAATGCCTTCGCGCAGGCCGGCCTGCAGCCGGATCTGGCGATCACCGCCATGGACGCGGATGTCATCAAGACCTATGTCGAACTCGGCATGGGGGTGGGGATCGTCGCCGGCATCGCCTTCGAGGCGGAACGCGACACGCAGTTGCGCGCCATCGATGCGGGCCACCTGTTCGGCATCAACGAAACCAAGCTGGCCGTGCGCCGCGGCACCTATCTGCGCAACTACGTGTACTCGTTCATCGAATCTTTTGCGCCGACACTGCCGCGTTCCGTGGTTGAAGAGGCGCTGGGTGCGGCCAGCGGTGACGAAGGCGAGGTCGTACCGGACGATGCCGTTGCCGCCTTGCTGGCGCATAGCTCGCGGCCGGAAGCCATTGCGAGTGCCGCGCATTAGCCGCACGCTGTTGAAGCCTGCGTGAACCTGCTGTTCGCGCCTGCGCGTCAATGCAATCTCAGCGCTGGATTGGCGGATAGAGCAGCTTGAAGCGGACGGTGGGGTCGAGCACCACGCGGTCTGACAGCGCGCGCTCCCACGTGAGGTATTCGCGCCATACGGCTTCGCGGCGCGAAGGCCCGACGCGCATCGTCGATCCCCAGTCGTCATCAAAGGGCGTGAGCAGGTCTTGCGGCGTATAGCTGGATGTCGTGAGCCCGCCCGAACCAACCCAGCCTTGCGTGCCGCCTTCGAGCCAGAACGCATTCACTGCCGTGGGCCACTCGCGTCTTGCTTCCTGCGCCGCGATGCGCGCTGCAGCACCATCGGGCGATGTGAAGACAAGCTTGCGGCCCCGCGTGACCAGCGGCGCGAGCGGCGACATCGAAGCGGGCAGCAGGTAGCGCGCGCCGACGATATGGCCGCGCTCGAAGTCTTCACTGGGGCCAACGTCCACCACGACGGCATCGCCCTTCGCAAGCCACGCACGCAAGGTGTGGGCGCCGACGGCTCGCACTGCCGGTTCATCGACATGTCGTTCCTCATCGACTCGGGCAGACCACGGCGGTGCCTCGCCGTCGAGCACAGCCACCTCGCACTGGTTGAACTGTTGCAACCAGAAGGCCGTCACTGCAGCGCGCAGTCCGTGCGCATCGTCGACCAGCACCAAGCGTGCGTTGCGCGTGCCAACGAGCTGTTCGAAATGCATGAGCACCTGCCCGCCCGGCACATGGCGCACATCGGCCGCGGCGGCACTGGCCGCGCCGGGTTCGGGGCGCACGTCGAAAATGTAGAGGGTGCGCGACGGATCGGCGCGCCAACGTTCCAGCTGCACGCCGTCGATGGTGGCAATACCGGCTCGCGCGCGCAGTTGACCGGCTCGCTGTGTGAGCACTTCGGGCGGTGCCTGCGTCAGGCCAGGCAAGGCGCGGGCTGCGCTCGCTACGGCCCCGCCGCGAAGGCTCCAGGCCATCACGCCCTCCTCGACGAATGCGGCACGCGGGTGACCGAGCACCGACAGCGTGGTGGCCCCCAAGATGCCGCGCGTGCGACTGAAGCAGTTGATCGCCCACAAGGGCTCGGCATCTTTCTCAGCGCTGGAGAAGTCGCGCAGCGCCAACTCGACGCCAGGATGATTGCGGGCACCTTCGATGGACAGGAAGGCGAACTCATCGGCCGGACGCACGTCGACCAGCGCAAGCGGCGACTTGCTTTCTCGCAGGGCATGAAGCTCGGCCAAGGGCAGCACCGGCGTGGCGTAGCGCTTCCGCACGAGGTCGCCGAAAGTCTTGACCAGCGTGTTCCACCCGTCGATCGACGGCAGGCCATGTTCCGTCCAGGCGCGCAGACCGCCCTGCAGCAGCCTCACATCGCCATAGCCCAATCGCTCCAGCAGCGCCGCGGCACGCATGGCGGCGGCGCCCGCCTCACCGGCATCGTCGTACAGGACCACCGTCACGGCACGGCGCGGTACGAAGGCGCCGACCTGCAACTCCAGGGAACTCAACGGCGCCGAGCGCGCAAGGTTCAAATGCCCCGCATGAAAGGCACGCGCCTCGCGGACGTCGAGCAGTGCCAGTTCGTCATCGCCGAGCAGCAGCGCATGCAAGGTCTCGGGCCCGATGGCGCGCGTCGGCCCTTGGCGGCGCGTGGCCGTGGTCGCGGGTTCATCGAATTCAAGCACATGCGAACTCTAGGGGCGATGGCACAAATCGGTCGAGCGATTTGCGCATATCCACATGCGCAACGGTCGCATGCAAGCGGAGCAGGTCTTCCTACCATCGAGCCCGCGCAGCTTCGCGCGAATCGCCAACCCTTTCTCGCGTCTCCCCTCTTCGCACATGACGACCGCATCCATTTCTTCCTCGCGCCTGGCCCGCCCTGCACGACTCGCCTGGTGGCGCCACTACGAAGCGCCGACGCTGGTGCTGGCAGCCGCGTGCTATGGCGCGTGGGCCGCGCTTGTCTGGTGGCATGCGGTGATCCCGGGCTGGTTGCTTTTCGTGCTCGGCGGCTATGTTGCGCAACTGCACTCTTCCCTGCAGCACGAGAGCATCCACGCCATGCGCAACCTGCCGCGCTGGCTGCGCCGGGCCATCGTGTGGCCGCCGCTCAACCTGTGGCTGCCCTATGCGCTCTACCACCGGGGGCACAGCGCGCACCATGTCAACTTCCACCTCACGCATCCCGACAAGGACACCGAAAGCAACTACCACTCCGCGCCGGCGTGGCAAAGCTACGGGCCGCTGCGGCGGCGCCTGTACTGCGCCAACCAGTTGCTGTCATTCCGCCTGCTGGCCGGGCCGGTCTTGCGCCTTTGCACGCTGGCGCGTGGCGAACTGCTGCGCCTGCGATCCGGTGATTTCTCGCACGTGTGGATGTGGCTGGTCCATGCGCTCGGCGTGGCGGGCGTGCTGGCCCTTGTCACCGGCGTGGGCGGCATGCCGGTCGCGACCTACCTGCTGTGCTTCGTCTATCCCGGCATGATGCTCGGCCTGTTGCGCAGCTTCACCGAACACCGCTGGAGCGACACGCCGCATGCGCGCGTGGCCATCGTGGAGTCGAACTGGTGGGTCGGGCTCATGTACCTCTACAACAACCTGCACCACGTGCACCACCGCGCGCCGAGCATGCCCTGGTACGAGATCCCGCTCTACTTCCGCAAGCATCGCGCCGAAGTGCTGCGCGGAAATGGTCACTTCTACTACCGCGGATATGGCGAAATTGCGCGGCGCTTTCTGTTTCGGCCGGTGTTCGAGCCGGTTCATCCGAAGTGGTGAACCGGCGTTGAGCCTCAGGCTGTCTCGGCCAGCACCGCGGGGCGTGCAGCAGCATCCACATCTCGTGCTTTTGTTTCGAACTCGATGCTGGCACCGTGCGTTCGCGCAAGGTCCAGCGTGTCGCCCTACTGCAGGAAGGTCGGCTTCGCATAGCCCTGGAACTTACTGTCCACCACCGTCCGAAAGTCCTTCGAGTGATAGGCCTCGACGAGGTCCTTGGCCCACGGCGTGTCCTTGTCGGCGCGCTTGACCGCCACGACATTGAGGTAGTAGTCGGGCGTCTTCTCCAGCGCAACGGCTTCCGTGAGCTTCAGGCCGGACGAGATGGCGAAGTTGCCGTTGACGATGGCGTAGTCGGTGTCACCCAGCGAACGCGGCAGCTGGGCCGCTTCCAGCGGGATGAACTTCAGCTTGTGCGGATTCTCCGCCACGTCTTTCTCGGTCGCGCGGATCGGGTCGATGCCGGGCTTGAGCGCCACCAGCTTGTTCTGCTCGAGCAGCACCAACGCACGCGCGAGGTTGCTCGGGTCATTTGGCAGCGTGACGCGGTCGCCCTCTTTCACCTCGGCCAGCGTCTTGCGCTTGTTCGAGTAGATGCCCAGCGGCGCGATCGGGCCCTGCACCAGTTCCACGATGTCGAGCTTCTGGTCGGTCGCGAACTTCTGCAGGTACACGCGGTGCTGGAAGAAGTTGGCATCCAGCGAGCCTTGGGCCAGCGCCTGGTTGGGCTGCACGTAGTCGTTGAACTCGACGAGCTTGATCTTGTAGCCCTTCTTCTCAAGGATGGGCACGATGCCGGCCTTGAGCTGGTCGATGTTGGAGCCGGCCGTGCCGCCGATCACGAGATCCTTCTTGCCGGCCGATTGGGCCTGCGCGTGCAACGAGAGGCCGCCGAGCGACAACGCGGCCAGGGAGATGACGAGAACGGAACGGCGAATGATCGAAGTTTTCATGGAGAAGTCAGAAGTGAAATCAGGGGATGGCGGCGCGCAGGCCGCCGGGGTTTTTCAACGCTTGTCGAGCCGACGCGCCGCCGTGTTGCCGACGAACTGCAGGATCTGCACGAGCACGACGAGCAACGCCACGGTGAGCACCATCACGTCAGTCTGGAAGCGGTAGTAGCCATAGCGGATCGCCAGGTCGCCGATGCCGCCACCGCCCACCACGCCCGCGATGGCCGAATAGGAAAGAAAGCTCACCGACAGCACCGTGAATGCCAGCACCAAGCCCGAACGCGCCTCGACGATCAGCACGCGCCAGATGATCTGCAGCTCGGATGCACCCATCGCGTGGGCCGCCTCGATGACGCCGCGCGGCACGTCGCGCAAGCACTGGTCGACCAGTCGCGCCAAGTAGGGAATGGCCGCGACCGACAGCGGCACGGCAGCGGCAAGCGGGCCGATGGAGGTGCCCGCAATCACCCGCGTGAACGGCACCAGCGCCACCAGCAGGATGATGAACGGAAAGGAACGCACGGTGTTCACGATCCAGTTGAGCACCAGGAACACCGGCCTGTTCTCCAGCGACTGGCCGGGGCTCAGCAGGAAGAGCAGGATGCCCAGCGGCCCGCCGATGGCGAGCGCGGCCGTGAGGCCGATGCCCAGCATCAGGAAGGTCTGACCCACGGCAACGCCCAGCTCGGGCAGGATGGCTGCGATGTTCTCAGGCATAGGCCACTCCGTTCGATGCTGCAATGGGCCGTGCCGGCGCGTGTCGTGGCGCGCTGCGGGCGACGATGCGTGTCCCCGTCGCATCACGCTCCCCACGGCGGCGCACCAGTTCGTCGATCTCGCGGCCCAGCGCGGTAGCGCGTTCTTCCGATGGCGCATCGACTTCGAACTGCTCGACCAGCCGCCCCTGCTCCAGGATGGCCACATGGCGGCACAGCGCATCGACCACCGACAACTCGTGCGTCACGATGACGATGGTCACGCCGATCTTCTGGTTGATGTCGCGCAGCGTCTCCAGCAACGCACGCGTGGTCTCGCTGTCGAGGGCCGAGGTGGGTTCATCGCACAGCAGCACCTTGGGCCGAGGCGCCAGTGCACGGGCGATGGCCACGCGCTGCTTCTGGCCGCCCGACAACTGCGCCGGATAGCTGTCGATCTTCTCCGCGAGGCCGACGAGTTCGAGGCACTCGCGCACCCGTGCGCGGATCTCTTCGCGCGAATGGCGGCCGTGGATCTTCAACGGAAAGGCGACGTTGTCGAACACCGTCGCGTTCTGGATCAGGTTGAACTGCTGGAAGATCATGCCGATCGACTGGCGCGTGTCGCGCAACTCGCGCCGCGACAAGGTCGTGAGGTCGCGCCCTGCCACCAGCACCTTGCCGGCGTCGGGACGCTCCAGCAGGTTGATGAGGCGCAGCAAGGTCGACTTGCCCGCCCCGCTCTTGCCGATGAGGCCAAAGATGTCGCCTTCGTGGATGTCGAGCGAGAGGGAACGTACGGCGTCGAATACCTGGCCGTTGGGGAGTGAGAAGGACTTCTTGACGGATTCGAGTCGGATGACCGGATGGGTGCTGCTGGGTGGTGCTTCGGCGGATGAATGGGAAGTCATGAACGTGCGGTCCTGCGCTGTGCAGGCCGGGCAAAGCCGCGAGTATGCGAAGCCACCTTCGCAAAGGGAACGACGGAATTGGCCGGTGCTTATTTGGTCAGCGCATAAGGCGTGCGCACGATCAGGATCAGCGCTTGAAATCTGCTTCGCGCTGGCTTCGCAGGGCGAGCACGAACACGATATCGATTTCAGGCACGTACCTGTACAGGGCCACGTAGGCGCGCGAATCCCGGCCGATCAGCAACTCGCGCTTTCCACCTTTCACCGGCCGTCCGATCATCGGGCTGTGAACAAGGATGTCGATGGCCTGCAAGATTTCACCCACACGAGCTGCGGCGTCCGGGACCTCGAAGCGCTCCATGTGCTCGACGAAGCGATCAAAATCCCCCAGAACCTCTGGCACAAGCTCAATTCGCGTCATCCAAAGCCTCAGGTGCCGATCTTTCGCGGTGCCGGCTTGGAGACGGGCTCCTTGCGTGCCCGGCCGACGATGTATTTGCGGGCTTCGTCCCAAGGCACCGTCTTTCCGGTGGCCAAGACCTTCGCCCAGCGCTTGTCAGCGATTTGATGAAGCTCTTCATCGGCTTCAACTCGTGCCACGGTTTGCGCGATGGCATCGACGATGAAGGCGTGCGACGTCGTACCGGCTCGCTCGGCAGCGATGGCAATACGGTCCTTGAGGCTGTCGTCAATCCGGATGGTCGTCGTTGGCATGGAGTGGCCCTTCTTCAACGGCTGACTGTAGCACCGCTGTGCTACAGGTGGCTTTCAGCCGAAAGATGGCCCGAGGGAGCACCGCCATTTTTCGCATATCGGTGCGCGAATATCTTCGTTCACGCGCACGCCGGCGCCAGGCAAAGTGGTCACTCCCCATTCACTTGCCTTGCCCAACATGTCCCTGCCCTTTCGCCGCCGCACCGCCATCACCGCCCTCTCACTCTTCATCGCTGCCGCCCTGCCCCTTCATGCCCAGGAGAAGAAGGCCGTCAAGGTCGGCGTCTCCGTCGGCAACGGTGAACAGATCTTCGAAGTGGTCAAGAAGGTGGCTGCGCGCGACGGCCTGACGCTCGACGTCATCGTGTTCAACGACTACCAGTTGCCCAACGCGGCATTGGCTTCCGGCGACCTGGACGCGAACGCTTTCCAGCACCAGCCCTTCCTGGACAACCAGAACAAGGCGCGCGGCTTCGACATCGTGCCGGTGGGCCTGACCATCACGGCGCCGCTGGGCTTTTATTCGCGCAAGATCAAGTCGATCGACGCACTGCCTGATGGTGCGACGGTCGGCATCCAGAACGATCCGTCCAACGGCAACCGCGCCTTGCTGCTCCTGCAGGAAGCCAGGCTCATCACGCTCAAGCCCGAAGCAGTGAGGAACAACAACGCCACGCCGCTCGACGTGGTGTCGAATCCGAAGAAACTCAAGCTGGTGCCGCTGGACGCCGCGCAACTGCCGCGCTCGCTGGATGACCTGACCATTGCATCCATCAACAACGACTACGCCGAAAAGGCGGGCCTGTCGCTCGCGAAAGACGCGGTAATCAAGGAATCACCGAAGGGGCCTTATGCCAACCTCATCGCGGTACGCCGCGCCGACAAGGACAAGCCATGGGCGCAGCAACTGGTCAAGGCCTACCACTCGCCGGAGGTGAAGACCTTTATCGAGACCAGGTTCAACGGCTCTCTGGTGCCGGCCTTCTGAACCTGGGCAAAGGGGAACGCTGCATGCGAATTCTTGTGGTGGGCGCAGGTGCGGTGGGCGGCTATTTCGGCGGCCGCCTGCTGCATGCCGGCAACGACGTCACCTTCCTGCTGCGGCCCGACCGCACAGCACAGCTTGCCTCGAACGGCCTGGTGGTCCGCAGCCCTGCGGGCAACTTGCACTTGCCGCGGCCGCCTGCCGTGCTGACCCACCAGATCAAGTCGCCGTACGACGTGGTGATGGTCGCGTGCAAGGCCTATGACCTCGAACATGCCATGACCGCTTTTGCCCCGGCCGTCGGGCCAGAAACGGCCATCTTGCCGCTGCTCAACGGCATGCGTCATCTCGACCTGCTGGTGGAGCGCTTCGGTCGGCGCAGCGTGCTGGGCGGCGCGTGCGTCATCGCAGCGGCGCTCGACGAAGATGGCGAAGTAGAGCATTCGGGCACGGAACACACGATGCTTTTCGGAGAACTCGACGGCGAGCGCACCGCGCGTATCGGACGGATATCACGGGCTTTCGCCGCAGCGCGATTCGACGCGCGGCAAAGCGATGAATCGTCCAGGACATGTGGGAGAAATGGATCCACATCGCCGCGCTGGCCGGCATCACCGCCCTGCTGCGCGCCAACGTCGGCGACATCGTGCGCGCCGGTGCGCATCACCTGGCGCTGGACCTGCTGGACGAGTGCTGCCGAATCGCCGCCTTCAACGCGCATGCGCCGCGGGCACAGGCGATTGCGCGAACGCGTTCGGCGCTCAGCACGGCGGGCTCGGGACTGACAGGCTCGATGTTCCAGGACATCGAACGCGGTGCACCGACCGAGGGCGAGCACATCCTGGGTGACCTGCTGCGGCGCGGGCGCTGGTCCACCGCGGACACCCTGCTGTTGCCGGTGGCCTACGCGCAGGTCAAGAGCTACGACGCGCGCCGGGCGCGGGAAGCGGATGCGGTGGAGGCGCCGAAACGGCTTGCGGCCTGAAGGGCTGTCATCAGCGGGACTTCAGCTGAAACGCCGCACGAATTGCGCTACGACCGAATACTGCAAATTCCGGGTTCTCAAGGCGCGTTGTCCCACACTGCGGACGTATTGCGCGTCAAAGACTCGGTCGCATGAAAAAGCATGCGACCAGACTCGGTCGCATGAAAAAGCATGCGACCACATCTCATCGTCCCCTGTGCCTCGCGCTGGTGGTTGGCGCCATCGCCCTGTTGCCTTCAAGCCTTGTCAATGCCGCCGAAGGCACTGCGCCGAGCCAGCGCACGACGCAGCAGGAGCCCGGCGCGCGGAACAACAATCCGGAAGGCGAAGGGCTCACCAAATCGGCGCCGGCGCGCATCAGCAAGGCCGACCGTTCCTTCGTGACGAAGGCGGCGGCCGGCAACCTCTTCGAAATCCAGGCGGCCAAGCTCGCCTCCAGCCGCGCCACCGACCCGCGCATCAAGGAATTCGCCGGCATGCTGGCGCGCGACCATGCGAAGGCACTCGAGGGCCTGAAGGCCATATCGGTCAGTCACAACTACCCGCTGCCGGACAAGGTGCCTGCCGACAAGCAAGCGACCCTTGACCGGCTTGCATCCCTCTCGGGCAAGAACTTCGACGCCGCATTCCGCCAGGAAGTAGGCCTGAAGGACCATGAGGCCGACATCAAGCTCTTCGAGTCGGCAAGTCGCGCAACGCGCACGCCCGACATCAAGGCGTGGATCGACGCGACGCTCCCGACCCTGAAGGCCCATTTGAAGCACGCGACGGAGATATGAGCTTCGGACTGATATCCGAAGCTCGAAGACCGAGGAACAACGCCATGACCGAAGATCCCCGCCAGCCTGCAACTCCCGTCACGAGCGCGGCTGAGCAGGCGCAAATCGCGCTCGACGATCCGCATCAAGTCGCAGCTTGGTGCAGATCCCTCGCCTGCACTGAAGTTGACCTGCGCCGCGCTGTCCTTGCGATTGGACCGAATGCGGAAAGGGTGCGCGAGTATCTTGCCACGCATGCCTGATTGCTCGCCACTCCAATCTTCCGCGTTGGCGTGCGGCTAGCCCGCGAAGTCTGCGGCGCCTACATCGTCGCCGCGCATGAAAATCACCAGCAACGCCGTCAGCACGGCACTGCCGGCGGCAGCGATCAACACGGCGTGCACGGGGTTGTCGGTCACGTAGCCCCTTGACACGTCGAGCGCGTGGTTCAGCTGATCCTTGATCTGTCCCGCGGTCGAAGTCGACCGGATGACGGGAAGCGTTTTGGCGATCACCTGATCGTCGTCGATGACCGTGCTGACGTCATCCGCGATGGTGGGGGTCGCGTGGTTGGGGATCGAATTCATCAGGGTTCCTCTTTGCTTGAAATCTGTCGGTCTTGCGCGCCCATGCCTTGCGGAGGCGGCGAGTCATACGGATGGTGGCAGGCGGGAGCTTCTCTGGCGTCAGCACGCGGGCCCATGCGTTGTAGGAGCAGTCGGCGTTGCGCCCACGAATCTCGCCGCAGCCGCCTGTTTCCGCCCGCGCGACCTGCGCTGCTCGTACCGTCAAAAAAACAGGCCCCGAGGGGCCCGCAATCGTCGCTCTGGAACGACGAGGAGACAAACAACACTCACCAGGAATGAGAAAGCAGCGCCCGGTTGGGCGGCGCGGCCACCGCCGCCCGAATACGCCGCAAGATCCGCGCCGGCACATAGCCATGGGGCGCACGTCGCGCCACCTCTTGTGGCGAAGCCGGCGCAATCTCCCAGGCTGCCGTCGTCAGTTCGATGACGCGTCGGGCGCGCACGGCGGGGGTCAATTCAGTCTTCCCAAGGGCGCTCGGGGCCGGGACTGCAGGATTGCAAAGCGACATGATGAGCAAGGCGTTGTGATCTGCGATGGGCCATTCTGCGCAGCCGCCGCGCGCAGGCCAACGAACGAATGCGAGTTTGCAGATGCGCTTTTCGTTGGGCTCCACGCAGATGGATCGCTCCGCACAAGCAACGAAGCAATCCGTCTTTGCCTCAGTGCGCCGAGACGCGCCCCGCCGCCGTCGCTTCTGCAACCTCCACGAGGCGGCCGGTCTTCACGTCGTAGATGTAGCCGTAGATCGGGATGTCGCGCGCCACCAGCGGATGTTCGCGGATGCGCTGCACGTCTTCCAGCACCGCCTTGCGCGGGTCGCCGATGGTGAGCCAGCGCACATAGCGCCCGGCCGGCGAGCCCGGCCCCGCGCCCACGTCGTGCCAGCCCTGCGCATCGATGGTGGCCGTCTCCAGGCTCTTTTCGAGCAGGCCCGAGATGACGTCGTCGGTGAACAGCAGCATGCCGCAATCGCTGTGATGGACGACGAAGTATTCGAGCGTGCCCAGCAGCTTGTGCGAGATGACCAGCGAGCGGATCGCATCGTCGCTCGCGCGTCCGCCCGCGTTGCGGATGACGTGCGCGTCGCCCTCTGAAAGCCCTGCGTATTTTGCGGGGTCGAGCCGCGCGTCCATGCAGGTCAGGATGGCAAAGCGCCGGCCGGGTGGCAGCGGCAATTGCCCCTTGTCACCGAACCCGGCGACATAGCGCTGGTTGGCTGCAAGCACTTCGGGAAGTACGGACATGCGGAACTCCAAAGTCGATGAAGGGGTGCTGAAGGTACTGCCGGCGGCGCGACCGGCGCAACTGAATTCGCATTTGCTTATGCGCAAAGTGGCGCTCCAGTGGCACCGCATCACCCAGCGACCTCCGCGATGCCCCTTGGAAGTGGCCGCTCATTGGCTTCGGCTCCTGCGTGTAGCGCCACGGGTTCGGCTGCGCACCGCGCGGATTCAAAAACGCATATGCAAGCACGCAGAACGTATTGGACGGTGCCTGGGGCACCCGCCTACGCTCGATGCCCTTCATCATCGATTTCAAGGAGCCTCCTTTGCCTACCGACCTCCCATTCAGCCTGCGCCGCCGGCACGTCGCCCCCGCGCTGTTGGCGCTTGCAAGCTGGGCTTCGGGCACGTCCGCCTGGGCACAGACCCCGCCGCCCAAGGAGGTGAGGATCGGCTTCCAGAAGGGCTCGGCCATCCTGGTGCTGGCCCGCAAGCAACAGGTGATCGAGACGCGCCTGAAGGCACTGGGCGTGACCAGCGTCAAGTGGGTGGAGTTCCAGTTCGGCCCGCCGATGCTGGAGGCGCTGGGTGCCGGCGCCATCGATCTCGGATCGGTCGGCGACACGCCGCCCGTCTTCGCGCAGGCCGGTGGCTCCGACCTGGTCTATGCCGCGGCCACGCCCTCGGCGCAGCATGCGGTGCTCGTGCCCAAAAACTCACCCATCAAGACGGTGGCTGAGCTCAAGGGAAAGAAGGTGGCCTTTGGCAAGGGCTCCAGCGCGCAGAATGTGACCATCAAGGCCCTGGCCACGGCCGGCCTGGGCTTCCAGGACATCGTGCCGACCTACCTGTCGCCGGCCGATGCCACGGCCGCATTCAACGGCGGCAACATCGACGCCTGGGTGGTGTGGGATCCCTACTACGCCATTGCCGAAGAACGCTATGGCGCACGCGTGATCGCCGACACCACGGACAAGCGCCTGGCCAGCGCGTCCTACTACATCGCCAGCCGGGATTTCGCGACGCGCTACCCCGTGGTGCTCAGCACGGTGCTCGACGAAATCGGAAAGGTCACTGCATGGTCCGGCCAGCACCGCGACGAGCTTGCGGCGCTGGCGGCCGAGGCCACCGGCATCGACGCGAAGTCGTGGTCGGCCGCATTTGCGCGCGCCGAGTTCTCGTGGAGCCCGGTCACCGATGCCCACGTCGCGCAGCAGCAGCAACTGGCCGACACCTTCCTGTCGCTGGGCATCATCCCGCGCAAGATCAATGTGCGCGACATCGTCTGGCGGGCACCGGCTGGTCAATGAGTTCCAGCGTTGGCGGGTGAGCGGCTTGGTGTGACAACCGGTGGCCTGGTGCTGATTCGCCTTGCGGATCGAAGATCGGCGAGCCCGATACGATCCGTGCATGACAAAGATTCAAATCCGCCGTCGGATCATCGTGATCGTCCTGTTGTGCATCGCGGTTGCGGGCGCACTGATACGGCAGTTCGCGGCCCGGGGATCGACGCTGCGCGACGTCGGCACCTTGCTGATGCTGCTGTGGCTGCCAATTATTGGCAACATCATCGCCTGGCTTGTCGCGCGCATGCGGCGGCCGAGCGCGCCGGAGCCTGAGACTTTCGGTGCGCCGGACACCTTTCAACCGCATGCGCTGGTCGAACTCACATTGCGCGCGGCAAAGCTGCCGAGCGAGGACGTGCCGATCCCCGTGGGTGAACACCGTTGCGCACTCGTGATCGCCAGCGACGGGTTTTCGGCGCGCTGGTTTGTGCGGCCCGGCGAAAAGGTGTTGCGCGGCAAGGCGCACGCTGTGCAGATGGAGTTTTTGACGCCGACGCTGGCGTTGGAAAAGTTCCAGCCGCAGGCCGCTTTCCGGATGCTGGTGGGGGAAGCGTTTGTGGGGGATGGGCGGGTTCTCGAACTGCTGCCGAGCGAATCCACCCCGGCCTGACAAGCTCACAGCGGCGCGACAAGCCGCCCACCCTCAACGCTGCTGCCCCCACTTGCGCACAGTCAACCGCTCCAGCGTCGCAAACCCCAGGCTCTCCACCGCCAACCCGATCAGCACCACCATCGCAAGCCCTGCGAACACGCGGTCGGTGTAGAGCTCGTTGCGGTTCTGGAAGATGTACCAGCCCAGGCCGCCCTTGCCCGATGACGCACCGAACACCAGTTCGGCCGCGATCAGCGTGCGCCAGGCAAAGGCCCAGCCGATCTTCAGGCCCGAGAGAATCGCCGGCAGCGCTGCCGGCACCAGGATCTGCAGCACATAGCGCAGGCCCTTGAGGCCATAGTTGCGGCCCGCCATGCGCAGCGTGTCGGGCACGCCCTGAAAGCCCGCATAGGTGTTGAGGGCCAGCGGCCACAGCACCGAATGGATCAGCACGAAGACAAGGCTGCCGCGCCCCAGGCCGAACCACAGCAACGCCAGCGGCAGCAGCGCGATGGCAGGCAGCGGGTTGAACATCGACGTGAGCGTGCCCAGCAGGTCACGCCCGATCTGCGTCGACACTGCCAGCGTGGTGAGCGCAAAGGCCAGCAGCACGCCGGCGACATAGCCTTGCAGCAGCACGGCCAGCGAGATGCGCACCTTCTCGATCAGCTCGCCACTGGCGAGCCCTTCGACCAGCGCGCGTGCGGTGGCAAGAAAGGTCGGCAGCAGCAGGTCGTTGTCCTGCCAGCGCGCGGCCACTTCCCACAGCGCGGCGAGGACGACAAGGATCAAGCCCTTGCGCAGCCAGCCGTGGGCCCAGAGGCGCGTGGCGAAGGGCAGCGTGCGCTCGACAGGCACCTCGGTGAATGGCTCGAGCCGGCGCTCGTATTCAGGGCGCACCGGCGGATGCAGGACGGCACTCATGACGCCACGCCCTCGGCGGTCGTTTCGCCGGTCGTCGATTCTTCGAACAGCAAGCGATGAATGCGCTGCGCTGCCGCCTGGAATTCCGCACCACCCTGGCTTTCCAGCGTGAAGCCGTGGCTGTTGATCTCGGCGCGCATGCGGCCCGGATGCGGCGACAGCAACGCAACGCGGTTGCCCACCACCAGCGCCTCCTCGATGGAATGCGTGACGAAGAGCAGCGTGAAACGCACTTCGTCCCACAACTCCAGCAACTCCTCCTGCATCTTTCGGCGCGTGAGCGCATCGAGCGCGGCAAAGGGCTCGTCCATCAGCAGCACGCGCGGCTGCATGGCCAATGCCCGCGCGATGGCCACGCGCTGCTTCATGCCGCCCGACAGCTGATGCGGATGCACGTCGGCAAAGGGTGCGAGGCCGACCTTGTCGAGGTAGTACATCGCGCGCTCTTGCGCCTCCTTGCGCCCGAGTGTGCGCGAGGCGAGCAGCGGAAACATCACGTTCTGCCTGACCGTCTTCCAAGGCGGAAGCTGGTCGAACTCCTGGAACACGACGATGCGGTCCGGGCCCGGCCCCGTCACCACGCGACCGTCGAGACGGATCTCGCCTTCGACCGGCGCAATGAATCCGCCGACGGCCTTGAGCAGCGTCGATTTGCCGCAGCCTGAAGGGCCGAGCAACACGAAGCGGTCCGCGTCGTAGAGGTCAAAGCTCACGCGGTGGGTGGCGCGCACCACGCGCTCGGGCGTGCGGTATTCGAGGCTCACACCATCGACGTGCAACAACGCAGATTGCCTGGTCTGCGCCACCGGTTCCCTGTGGAAAGCATGCCGGCTTGGGGGAAGCCGCACCGGCGTTTCGGGCACACGATGCGGCGCCGTGTCACGCGCCAGGCGCAGGCTGGGACTGAACATCGTCATGAACCTCGCCGACCCGCGTCAGTTGCCAGCCGCCAGATGCGCGTCGTCGAAGAAATAGTCCTTCACCGACGCCGGCTTGTTCTTGATGACGCCCACGCGATGCATGAACTCGGCCAGCGCATAGGTGTTCTGTGGCGTGGTCTTGAACTGCACATCCGGGTTCTTGATGATCTTGAGCAGCAGGTCGCGGTCGATCTTCGCGTTGCTCACCTTGATGTAAATGTCGGCCGCCTTCTCGGGGTTGGCGGTGACGAACTGCGCCGCCTCGTTGAGGGCCTCGACAAAGGCCTGGTAGGTCTTGGGGTTCTCGTTGCGGAATTTCTCGGTCGCATACAGCACCGTCGCCGACGCGGGACCGCCCAGCACCTGGTACGAATTGAGCACGATGCGCGCTTGCGGATTCGCCGCCAGTTCCTGCTCCTGGAAGGGCGGATTGCCGAAGTGCCCGGTGATCTCGGTGCCGCCCTTGATGATGGCTGCTGCCGCATCCGGATGCGGAACGGCAACGCTGATCTTGTCAAGGCGCGCAAACTCCTTGTCACCCCACAGCTTGGCCGAGGCGAACTGCAATACGCGCGACTGCACCGACACACCGACGGCGGGCAGCGCGATGCGGTCCTTGTCAGTGAAGTCCGCGATCGACTTCACATTCGGGTTGTTGGTGACCAGGTAGTAGGGAAAGTTGCCGAGCGAGGCCACGCCCTTCACGTTCTGCTTGCCCCTGGTGCGGTCCCACAGCGTGAGCAGCGGGCCGACGCCGGCGCCAGCGATCTCGATGTTGCCGGACAAGAGTGCATCGTTGACGGCCGAGCCGCCCGAGAGCTTGACCCACTCGACCTTGGCATCGATGCCCGCGGCCTTCGCGTGCTTCTCGATGAGCTTTTGTTCCTGCGCCACGTTGAGCAGCAGGTAGACGATGCCGAACTGCTCGGCGATGCGGATCTGCCCTTCGGCATGCGCCGCGAGGCTGGAGAGCGCGAGGCCCAGGCCGGCCACGAAGGCGGCGGTTTTGCGAGTGAGTTGCTTCATTTTTCTTTTCTTCAGAAAGGCGTGTCGCCCTGGATGGTGGTTCGATAGAGCTTGCGGCGCAGGTGGTCTGGCGTGCCAGCCGCCAGGTGCATGAGCGAGCGGTTGTCCCAGAACACGAGGTCGTGCGGCTTCCACTGATGGCGATAGACGAATTGCAGCTGAACGCTGTGCGCGAACAACTCAGCGAGCAATGCATCGCCTTCTTCCCTTGGCAGGCCGACGATGCCCGTCGTGAAATGCTCGCTCACGAAGAGCGCCTTGCGGCCCGTCTCCGGATGCGTGCGCACCACGGGCTGCACGGCAGGCGCGACCTTGTCGATCTGCTCCTGCGAGAGCTTGGGGCGCCACGGGTTCTTTGCGCGCAGTTCCTCGTACTTGGCGAGGTAGCTGTGCTCGGCCTTGAGCGGCAGGATGCGTTGCTGCAATGCCGGGCTCAGCGCTTCCCATGCAAGGTGCTGGTCGGCGAACAGCGTGTCGCCACCCTCTTGCGGCAACTCCTGCGCATGCAGCAGGGAGCCAAGGCTCGGTTCGGCCTTGTACGAGATGTCGGAGTGCCAATAAGCGCCCGCATCGCCAAGGCCAATGGGCTCGCCGTTTTCCTTGATGTTCGAAACGATGAGGATCTCCGGATGCCCTTTCAGGTGGAACTGGTGCAGTACATGCACATCGAGCGGCCCGAAGCGGCGACTGAACGCAATGTGCGCTTCCGGTGAGACGTCCTGTTCGCGGAACACCACCACGTGGTGGTCGAGGTGCGCGCGGTGGATGCGCGCGAAGTCGGCGTCGTTGATCGGTTTGGAGATGTCGAGGCCGACGATCTCTGCGCCGACCGGGGCGTCGAAGGGCCTGATTTCGAAATTCTGGGCAGGGGCGTTGAAAGACTGGGCAGCCGACATGTACGAGTCAATGGTGCGAGGCGAAACCACCACTTTAAGGACGGGCTTCCCATACGGGAACAACTGACTTCTTGCTTGCTTATGAAGAAACTGTCTGAGACGGCTCAGCTCACCGGCGATGCAGCGTTGGACGCGTGGCGTGTTTGTGGCCAGTGGGCGGGATCACGCCGACGGTGTGCCCTGATCCGCGAATGTCCCCCGCCGTCAGCCTGCGGCAAGCCGGCTCCTCCTTGATTTCGCTGCGCTGGGCACACCGCCGACGCGATCCGTCACGGCAATGGTTGAACTGCCAGCAAAACGCGGCGTTTCTTGGGCCGAGGGCATTGGGTGTTCCCCGCAGCGAAATCAAGGAGGGGCGGGCTCAACCCGTCGATGCAACACTTCAAAGACGAATCGAGGTGTTAATTGACGATGAGCACAGGTCAGCGAATTCATCCGTCGGCTGCGGAGCAGCGGCAGATGTGG
>NZ_JASZYG010000017.1 GCF_030317105.1 Variovorax brevis | reverse complement strand
AACGCAGCATGGATCAACCCACCACCATCGGAGACCGCCGACCCAACATCACCACAGCCCTGCACAGTAAATTCATGAAGCCGGGTGTAGCAAACTCATTGACACGTTCCGGTTGGCGAAGACGAGCAGGTTCGAAATGAGCAGTGGCTCCGTCTGCATCAGGCCATTCATAATGTTCTTTCTAGCTTTGCTGGAGAAAAGGAAATCGCGCCGGCGCTTCGATCTGACGGCCTAAGAACGCGGTCACGTTGGTGCAGTGACCCACTGACTTCTCGGGCGCGTCGACCTTTGATCATGATGCGATGACTGGCTGCTTCGGAACAAGGCTGGGCGGGATTTCAAGCAGCCGGCTTGAGCGACGCTCCAGCCGGAATCTCGCCGTACTGCAGATAGCGCCATAGGGCGATCGCCAGCTTTCTTGCCAAGGCAACGATGCCCACTCTGCGCATGCGCTTGCCACCTCCAGCGAAGCGCCGGTTGAACCATTCTGTCAAGGCACTGCCGGGCTGCCAGCGCAGCCAACTCCAAGCTTGTTCGACCAGCAGCGCCCGCGCTCGTTTGTTGCCGGCCTTGCTGATGCCCTGCTCGATCTGGCTGTTGCCGCTGGCATAGGGCGTGGGTGCCAACCCGAGGCAGCCGGCCAGCTCCCGCCGGTTGGCGAAGCGCCGCCATCCAAACACCTCCTTGACCAATACCCAGGCGCCTTTGGACCCGATGGCTCGCAACTGGGTCAGTTGCGCCACCTGCGGCTGTTTGCCATTGGCCATTTCCTGGCGCCGCTCGGCTTCCATGGCCTTGACCTGCTGCTTGACAACCAGCGTCAGCCGTGCACTCTCGCGCACGATCTCCGCACGCAGGACCGGCGGCACCTGCTCGCAATGACGTTCCCACCAGCGCGCCCAGTCGCGTCCGCCGATGATGACGTTCGGACGCAGGTTGTGCAGCACCAGCAGCGAACTGATCCGGTTCGTGTGCGAGGTTCGCTCCTGTGTCAGCCGGCCGAGCTCGCGATGCGTGCGGCGCGCGTCTTCGTCCTCGGGTGTGGGCTCATATAGCACCGACCACACACGCTCGCCGCGATGATGGCGCAGCAACATCGTCAGTAGCTTGTCGCCGTCGAGTCGATCTGTCTTGGCGCGCCTGGCATGTCGGCTCACCTCGATGCTCGAAGAGTCGACCACGATGTTGTCGATGCCCTGCTCGAGCAGCCAGCGATGCAGCCACCAGCGGTCGCGGCCAGCTTCGTAACACGAGTGCACCCGGGTTTGTGGCTCGAGCTTGCAGCGCTCCCGGGCCCTACCGATGCACTGTGTGACGGCAGCCGTGTCGCCGGCCTCCAAGTTGTATCGACTCGGGCTTCGGAGTCCATCGCTCGTCGTCAACTTCCAGGATCTGTCGCCGAGTTCGAAGCTCATATACAGCTCGCCCGAGACCGCCGTATTCTCGCTTTGTGGGACTGCTTGAGTTGTCGACATTTCCGTCTCCTTTGCTACGAGGTTGAGGAAACTCCGTTTTAGCCAATCGGGTCTCGCTCGGGTAGTCCCACATAGCATCTAAAACGGGGAGCGGACGAAATTTGGGGGAGGCCCCTTCATGCTCATGCGCGTCTCAGCTCTTGCGATCTGAAGTGAGGGAAGGTGCTTGCGAAGTGTTCCTCGAGACGGCCATCGAGGAGTTCAACCCGTGTTTGCAAGAGGCAGTGCGCCCCTCTCATCGACCAACGCATCTGCTGACGCTTCGAGGCGACATCCGGCGATTGACCACGTGATTCATCACGGACTCGGCTGACGCCGATGAGATTCGTCGCCCTTTCATTCTTTCTCGCTGATAGTTCGCGAGGTCCTTCCTGTTGTTTTCAAGGAAGCCGAGCAGAGCCTTGGCGGCGCCGTGAGCGGTCTCGGCGCACTGCCTGTAAAAGGGCTCCAGTGCATCAAGCTCCTCGTGCAAGGATGCCATCAACGTGCGTGTTATCTCAATGGCGACTTCGCCCTCTCCTCGCCAAAGCGCGTTTGCGGATCTTTTTCCAAAGCCGCTCACATCGTGTGATCAACAGTGGGCGTTCGCCAGCGAAGTACCACCGTGCGTAGATTGGGCTCTTCACTGCATGCAGCTTCATTCCGAGATGAAACCAGTCGAGGATCTTCGGCGCGACGCGTGGCGCGAACCGAGGTCACCACTGAGCGCATGCCCCTGGCGCCGTCGGTGACCTCTTCGCCATCGATACGCCTTCAATTCAAAAGCGTAGCCTACCGGAGGCGCGATTTGCACCAGCGCCCGCGCTTCGACCTGTCGGCTCGAAAGCGTGTGTTCCGTGTTGAGCCGCTGACCTTGCTGGCGATCTCGCACGCCTGCGCTGCAGGGAACGCAGACTTACGTCCAGGTGCCGGGATGCGCGCGGGCGGGAAACGATGAAGGGCACGTTGTGCTGTTCACAGTACGCGACAGCGCCCTTGGCGTGCAGCTGGTGCGCGCCGTCCATGGCGCAATGATCGGCGGTCAGGATCACGATCCTCTGGTCGGCGAGCCCCGAAGCGTCCAGCTCGGCGAGGATCGTTGCGATATTGTGATCCGCATCGCGCATTCAATTCAGGTAGTAGTTGTGCCTCAGGCGTGCGGCAGTCAATTCGAGATTTTTGCGTCCAAGCCCAAGCGGTTTGAAGGCGAACAATGACTTCCAATTTGCCGGGCCAGCCGGAGCCAACGCGCATGGCGTCGTGCTCACTGATTTCGTCCCTCCACCATGCCATGCGGTGAGCGCCTGCGTCATAGCGGACGAAGTAACGGCCATCTCGACGAAAAACTTCCAGTGTGTCGGTGAGATTCAGCGTCAACGAGCCAGAAGCAGGAGTCGAACGGAATGGAGGGACTGGGGGTTCGGAGGGTTTGAGGGACATGATGACAGGTATCTGCGCGTTGGCCGGCACGAGGCGATGCCAGGAAGCTCGCTTTGGGCTTCTGAAGCTTGCCTGACCAAGTCCGCATTTGCCCCCTCCCTGAAGGAGGGTATCGGGGCCGAATTCCGGTTGTTGGCATCGCGGTTTCTGACCGAGATGGCGCGTCCGATTTGCGTCGGAGGCAGTCTCCCGACTAGGGCGTGTTAACACAAACGAAGCCCGTCAACGATCAGGGCGAAGCTGATGAAGCCCACGAACATCACATCGAGCTTTTCGAAGCGAGAGAAGATGCGTCTATAGCCTTTGAGGCGTCGGAACAGTCGCTCGACTTCGTTGCGGCGCTTGTGCATCTCGCGGTCATACTCCCAAGGCTCAATTCGAGTCTTCAACGGCGGCACGACTGGAATGAACCCCAGATCGAGCGCCAACTGCCCGGTCTCATTGCCCTCGTAGGCGCGGTCCATCAACAGATGCAGGGGGCGATCCGGTCCGCCCAGGCGACGCAACAGCGCGCGGCTTCTGGCGCATCGAGTGCCTGGCCGGGCGACAGCGAGAACGTGCGCTCAATTCGCTCAATGCGCTGCTTGGCAAGTCGACCACCGGCCGATCGCGTCGGCGCCCGCTGCGCTAACCTTCACCCCGGTTCGCAGCAACGCCTTACCGTCATAGATATCTGGAACCATCGCGACCTGTCGATCCATCATTTGGCCGCTATCGACAGTTCCGCGATCAGCCAACCGTCAATGACTGGCCAAGCATCGGCGAATGGGTCCGTGCGGGTTCGCCACCCGTGTTTGGCCTTCTGGCTGCTTGCGATGCGTCGGACGCACTTCTCCGTTGGGCACAGGCTGCGACAAGCCCTGAACGTGCGTTGCAACTTCGGCCGCACTTCTCGGCAACACTTCGTTGGACGCGCCGTGGGCGTCAATGTCGCTCAACGTCTGCTGCGCGTGCCGGATGTCCTGTGGCGGGCGCACTGGGTCTTCTCGATCGACGACCGGCCTTGCGAATGAACCGATTCCAGCGCTTCTCAAACTCGGGCGCGAACCGCTGGACCCAGCGCATGGTCTTCGTGTGGGCCAACGTTACGCCGCGCTGGCTCGCACCCTGAACGACACGGCCACGCCGCCCTTCAGTTCAAGGCGGTTGCGCGGATACAGGTCACTCGTTGAACTCTTGTTCAGCAAGACCTCCTCACGCAGGTTGCGTGCGTACCACCAGTTCAATGCACCATAAGGCCGAAAGCTCACCTTGCTTGCGTCTTGGCCACCCGCCTGCATCGCGCGCACGCCCAGCCGTGAAATCCACCCGCCGCGATGGGCGCTTTGCACATCCGTGCCGTCGGATTCGGTGAAGTTGTACGAGTGGCATGGATGTAGACGATCTGCCACTGCGGCATGATGACCCAGACGCTGTCTTGCATCGTTGGCAGGGCATAGCCGATTTCTGCGGACGCGTTGCCGAAGTGCGAGCGATAGCGCATGCGGGCGATCCTGCGATCGTCCTGGAACCAAGTGGCGTAGAGATCGGTGCCCACGCCGTTGGTGTCGCACTGCGCGCGTTGGTGCAAGGCCCCGGTACGGCGTGGCGCATCACGACCGGCAACTTCCCCGAAGAACTGCCCGCAGCGCCGCGCTGCACCCACGTGCTGATGGCGGTGGCGACGTCGGCGGATGCCTGCGATCGGACCGCGCCCATGCCAACCACTTTCCCATGATGCAAGAGTTCTCTCCTACATGCTGGGCGTGCGACGCGTGGGCATCACCGCTGCCCGCATGTGCTATGCAGCGCCGGGGTTGATTGCTTACAGGCGCGGCGAGTTGACAGTGCTCGATCGGGGCGGGCTCGAAGCGATGACCTGCGCCTGCTACGCCGCAGACTGCAACACGTACGAGCAGTTGCTCTGCGCCCAACAGGAGGCTCCGAAATCCTTGTCCCGCGCTTCATGGTGCGCACGATCTCTCCGGTTGGTGCACACCATCGCATGGCTCATGATCCGGACTCCTCGGGTCAAATGCTGCAGGCGACCGCCGACCGGAACAAGAACGGCCTGCATTGGCCTATTGCGATCAGCTTTGCATTCGTTGTGGACGAAAAAGGCTGCGTGAAGCTTTCCATAGGCACCTCCTCTTGAATTGGGGACAGCTGTCGGCATCGAGGAACCGCCCGCAAAGGGCGGCTGCCGAGGCTTCTCTACCAGCGCCGACAGGCTGCCATACAAAGCGTAGACCAATCCGTGGCGGCCGTCTGTGCGATAGCGGACCAAGAGGCCACACCGCGTTGACCTGCGCAGAAGGCGCAAACGGTTTGCGATCTGCACCATTCGCTCGACCGGCGGTTGTGCCTGCTGGCGCCTGAGACCAGCAACCCAACAGCATCTCAAGTCGATTGACGCCATGCAGCGCCGCAGTACGTCGCCCGAGTCCGCATGTCAGCTGTGGAATGCATTCCACTTATATGACCGTTTTCCTGAATCTTGACCGTCGTCAACGCGTAGGGGCGCGGCCCATTCGCACAATCATCCCAGCGTCGGCTTCAGCAAAGAACTCGACATTGGAACTGGGGCATCGACGCGGTTACCCAGATCAAGCTGGCTACAAAATTGGAGACACCGAAAATGGCACAGGAAAGCACGTTAGCGTCGATGGCAACCAAGCCTGCGTCGTACCGTTGGATGCAGTTGTTGATGGGCATCGTCTGCATGGCGATGATTGCGAATCTGCAGTATGGATGGACGCTGTTCGTCAATCCGATCGCCGACAAGCACGGCTGGACGAGAGCATCGATTCAAGTGGCCTTCACCATCTTCGTCCTCACCGAAACCTGGCTGGTTCCGATCGAAGGCTATCTGGTGGACCGATTCGGGCCTCGCCCGGTCGTCCTGGTCGGCGGTCTCTTGTGCGGCGTCGGCTGGGTGATGAATTCGTATGCGAGTTCGCTTTTCATGCTCTATTTCGCAGCAGCAGTCAGCGGCGTTGGTGCTGGAGCGGTGTACGGCACGTGCGTCGGCAATGCACTCAAGTGGTTTCCCGACCGTCGCGGGCTGGCCGCGGGATTGACTGCGGCAGGCTTCGGCGCTGGCTCCGCTCTGACAATTTTGCCAATCTCGGCCATGATCAAGACCAGTGGCTACGAGGCCGCGTTCCTTTACTTCGGAATCGGTCAAGGGATTGTCGTGTGCGTGCTGGCGCTGCTGCTGACCGATCCGCGCCATGTCGTCAGCTCAGCGCTGAAGAAGAAGGCTCAGTCGGTGTCTGATCGGCCCGCGGTGCCCCAGTCGCGACGCGACTTCAAACCGATGGAGGTTGTGAGAAGTCCGGTGTTCTGGGTGATGTATTTGATGTTCGTTATCGTCGCAGCCGGCGGCTTGATGGCGACTGCCCAACTTGGCCCGATCGCCAAGGACTTCAAAATAGGTGACGTGCCTGTCAGCATCATGGGGCTGGCACTTCCGGCGCTGACTTTCGCGCTGGCAATTGATCGGGTGTTGAATGGCTTGACTCGGCCTTTCTTCGGCTGGGTTTCGGACAAGATCGGTCGCGAACCGACCATGTTTGTTGCCTTTGCTTTGGAAGCAATCGGGATCCTCGCGCTTTACCAATATGGTCAGAATCCTGTTGCCTTCGTCATCCTGACAGGCTTGGTTTTCTTTGCATGGGGCGAAATCTACAGCCTGTTTCCATCCACTTGCGCCGATACCTTCGGATCCAAGTACGCGGCGGCCAATGCAGGGATGATGTATACGGCCAAGGGCACGGCTTCCCTGCTTGTGCCTTTGTCCAGCGTGCTTGCCACAGCGACTGGCGGATGGCACGTCGTCTTCATCGTTGCCAGCGTCATGAACGCGGTTGCTGCCCTTCTTGCGTGGTTTGTACTCAAGCCAATGCGTCGCGCGCACATCGAAGCTGCGAACCAGAGCGTAGGTGTCGACACGGAAGCCGCCCTGGCATCGGGTGCCATCCCGGCCCGCTGAGCGCTTTGCATTTGGGTGAGCGCGTACTCAGCGCTCAATCAGCTTGCAATCCAGCGCCGATTCGCCCCGCATCCTTCTACGATGGTGCCGACGACGGCCCGGAAAGGAAAAAATGAAATCGAGACTCACGGCGATACTCTTCAGCTTGACGGCAATGGTGAGCACAAGCTGCGCAATCGCGCAGCAGCAGCAGCCGGTGATCGTCAAATTCAGCCATGTCACAGCCGAAGATACTCCCAAGGGCAGGGCGGCCCTGTACTTCAAGGGCTTGGTGGAAAAACGCACCAAGGGAAAGGTGGTGGTTGAGGTCTACCCCAACAGCAAGCTCTACAAAGACGCAGACGAGTTCGCCGCCCTACAAAGTGGCAAGGTGCAGATGCTGGCCCCAAGCCTGTCCAAATTCCCCGCACTGGGTTTGCGTGAGTTTGGAGTCTTCGACCTGCCGTATATCTTTGACAACTATGCGGACGTGCACCGCATCGTTTTAGGTCCGATAGGAAAAAACCTGTTGAAGAAGCTGGAGCCAAAGGGAATCCTTGGCCTCACCTACTGGGACAATGGCTTCAAGCAGTTCAGCGCCAACAGACCATTGAAGAAGCCCGATGACATTAAGGGGCTAAAGATTCGGATTCAGGCATCTGTAGTGCTCGAATCGCAGATGCATGCACTCGGTGCGATCCCTCGTGCAATGGATTTTTCGGATACCCTTTCTGCGTTGAAGGCGGGAACCGTGGACGGCACCGAGAACCCGATCTCCAACTTCTACACCCAGCGCATGCAAGAGGTACAAAGATACCTTGCTCTGACCAATCACGGCTACTTGGGCTACGCCGTCATAGTCAACAAGAAATTCTGGGACGCGCTGCCCATCGAAATACGCACAACCTTGAATGACGCAATGCGAGAGGCGACCATTTTCGCCAACGACATAGCTTCCGAGTCCAACAACGACGCGCTCGAAGCTTTGCGGGCTGAAGGCAAGACAGAGGTCATTCGGCTGACGCCACAGGAAAAGGCCGAATGGAAAAAGGCTCTCGTGGTTGTCCATCGGAACATGGAGGATGGCATCGGCAGGGCGTTGGTGAGGTCGATTTACAAGGAAACCAACTTCAATCCGGACCACCCTTGACGCGCTGGCTACGGTCGCCCTCGCGCAGCCATCACGCCGTAGAGCTCCCGTACGACGTCGCTCGCGCGGGGCCGTGCGCTGATGCCCTTCGTGCATCACGTAGCCATCGCCAACCCCATGCAAGTGCGGGCAATCGCCTGGGCCAAGGTGATGACCGACAAGATCGACGCCGCGACGCTCGCCCGCCTGCACGCGGCGCAGTTCCTGCCCGAGGTGTAGATGCCTAAGGTCTGGCGGCGTTCGTAGAGCGAGCGCAGGGTGGCGATCCTTACGGTCGACGTTTGCAGCGCATCACAGACATATCGCAACAGCGTCTTGGGAAAGGACGCGAATCGGTCCATGGGTCGCCCGCTTGCCCGCAGGAACAGCATCTGGATGGCGGCCGCACCGCGTCGGTCCCGGCGGAACCGTTCGCTGATCGCAGCAAGATCGTCCTTGCTCAGGCAAAAGGCTTGCTCGACGTCGAACTCGGAAAGCCTGGCAGGCAGGTCCTCCATGCCGACTAAGCGCTTGGCAAACGACGACACGGCGAGTCTCCAGGAAGTCGGGGCCGTGAATCTACTCCTGTCACGTGCCTTGCGAGCCCCCTTTTTGTGTTCGGTTACGTGTCGTGGCCGCAGCGCGTGGGCCCTTGACGGACGACCGTGTCAATTTGTCGAAAAAATACGATTGCCCCAATCTGAAGGCACCAGCGGCTTCCGACGATCTCGCCCAACCGTACAGCTCAAGCTTTGGTCGGCACACTGTCCGACATGCGTGCGACCTTTTGCGTCGCACGATCAAGTGCTCGGAATTAGCTGCGGCCCGACGCCACCATGAACCCCCAAGACATGAACCCGCGTCACGCCATTTCTGACCCGGCGATGCGATCGCCGGAAGGGCTGCCTTCAGGCTGCAGCGTGCAATGAAAGCCGCCCAATGGTTTGGCGTATGCAAGAAGGCGGTGATCGCCTGGTCCAGCGACTTTGCGCCCAGCATGGGGGCGGCCATCTCCTACTACACCATTTTTTCGCTTGCACCTTTGTTGGTGCTCGTCATTGCCGTCGCGGGCCTGGTGTTCGGCGCGGATGCAGTGCAGGGGCAGATCGCCGGCCAGCTCTCCGGCATGGTCGGCGAAGATTCTGCCAAGGCGATCCAGGCAATGATCACGAGTGCGGCCATCAGTGGCAAGGGCGTTCTGGCGACGGTCCTGAGCATCGTCGTGCTGGTGGTCGGTGCCACCAGCGTCTTCGCTGAACTGCAAAGCGCACTCGACCGGATCTGGCATGTCACCGAAGAGCAGAAGCCCAAGGGCGTGTGGGGCATCCTGAGAGCGCGCGTGTTCTCGTTCGGATTGATCCTTGGCCTGGCTTTCCTGCTGATGGTGTCGCTGGCGATCAGCACTGGCCTTGCCGCGTTCGGCAGTTTTCTTGGTGGCCTTCTGCCGGGCGGGGAAATCTTTCTGCAATGCCTGAACCTCGCGGTGTCGGTCGGCGTGACGACGGTCCTGTTCGCGATGATTTTCAAGTACATGCCCACGACGCCGGTCGCGTGGCGGGATGTCTGGACCGGTGCAACGGTCACCGCGGTCCTGTTTGAACTGGGCAAGGCGCTGATTGGCCTGTACCTCGGCAAGAGCGGGATGGCGAACGCATTTGCCGGTGCGGGCTCACTGGTGCTGCTGCTGGCGTGGGTCTACTACGCCGCACAGATCTTCCTGCTCGGCGCGGAGTTCACCAAGGTCTTCGCACAGGAGCATGGGTCCGCGAAGTCATCAAGTGGCGGCAGTTTATCCATGACCGGCGAGTCGGTGGGTGAAACGGGTGACGGCCGCACCGCGGCACCATTGCCCGATTACGCTGGCATTGCACGTGTCGCAGACATGCAAAAGGAAGTCGACCAGCGCATCGAACGGGCGGTTAAGAGCGTGATCCCCAAGCTGTTGATACTGGGCGCGATGACGGTGCTGGATGCGCTCGCCGAAAGGCGCATCCAAGCGCTCCACAAGAAGCGACGCGCCACGGCAAAGGCGCTGAAACGAATCTGAGTTGCTCTGGCGTCCACCAGTTGAGGCCAGTGCTGGACTACGCCGGTCGCTGCCGCCGCCCCACAGGCGCGTCATTTTCGAGAAGCGATATTGCAGCATGAGATTGCGCCGGGCAACCTCTCTTGATCTTCCGACGCGGCGTGGCGAATCGCCTCGAATGTCAATGGTGACTCAAGCGTAAAGCGCGATCAGGTCGCTTCGGCGAAGGGGCGCGCGCGTGGCAGCAGGGCAGGGCGGGTTGCCAGATTCCCGCGTTGCTTGACATGGCCGGGGTGACCAATGCCTTCGAGGCCGAGGGCATCCGCCCACTTGGGATTGGTCCGGATTCCCAAATCGGTCAGTCTCAAAGATCGGGCCGGCACCTTGCCACCATTCGCCGCTACTTTGCTACTCTGTGTTCATGAACTGACGATGCAGCCAGATGTTCATCGTGCCCGAAGCGTTGGTGTCGCCGGGGTAGTGGTTCGTTGGCCAGTTCCTTGCGAGCCGTGAGAAAGCTGTGCAGGCCCAAGAGTCTCATCAAGTCGACGATCGCGGTGTCAGGCCGGCGGCGTAGTCCTGCGCATTTTGAAGCGACAGAGCCACTTCAGGCGCCACCGGCGACCGTCAGGCGTAGTAGTTCTTCGGGAAGAGCACTTTGAAGACAGTGCCCGTCGCTTCAGACGACTCGAGTTGCACGCTCGCATTCAAAAGATCGGCCAGCCGTTTGACAATCGACAGCCCGATGCCTTCACCGGGGCCTTCGACTACCGGCCGTGAATCTTCGCGGATCTCATGTGGGCGCTCCCCTTCCGCTTCGCTGGTGAGTTGCGTCGCATCCTGTAGCGCCGAAGCCAGCGGTGATCCGGGACCAGCATGCAGGCCCGGCCCCGTATCAGCGACACTCAACAGCCATCGCTCGTCACTCGCCGAATCCTGCTCGCCCCACGACACCGTGACGCCGCCCTCTTTGGTGTACTTCAGCGCATTCAGCACGAGGTTCTGGGCCAGTCGACGCAGCTTCACCAGATCGCTCGTGACCATGAAGGGAGAGGGGCCTTGGCAACGCAGATAGAGCTTGCGCTCGTCGGCGAAAGACTGGATGCCATCGCACAGGTTCGCCAGTTCGGCCGCGGCGTCGAAACGATGGACCTCCCTCGTTTCATGGCCCGCCTGCAAACGCGTCAGGCTGGTGACATCCGACAGGAGGTGTCGCAGGGAGTGGATGTTGCGGTCCAGGATCGAGATGAACCTGTCACGCGTGGCCTGCGTGACTTGCGGCATCCCCAGGCCACGCGCGGCCGTCGCGACGACGCCGACGTTGCCATGAAGGTCGTGAGCGATCTGGCGCCAAAGTTCGGCGCGTTGCTGCTCCATTTCCTTCACCTGCTCCAACGCATTCTCGAGGTATTTCACGTGGCCCGCGGCTTCCATGCGCTGGAGCTCAAAGTATTGAGATGTGCTTTCCTCGATGTTGCTGGCCGACGCCACGGCCCACAGGCGGCGAGCATGCGACATCGCCTCGGGTGAAACGTCCAGGCGCGTGGCCGCACAGCGATCCAGTTCCTCGACCATGCGAACGTTCAGCAGCCCGAATTCGCGTGTCACCTCATGCAGGTCATAGCCTTGCTGCCAGCGGTGAAGGCCGTGCGCCGTGGCGGCGTCAGGGTTGGGCTCCTCGGGCGTAGCGCTCCGTGCATCGGCTCCCCGAATCGCCTGGACGAATGCCAGCAGCACGTCAGGCACGTGATCGTTCAGCTGGGTGCGCGGCAAGACGCGATTGGTCAAAAGGCTAGCGTCCTGCCGGATGGACTTTCGCCAGTCGCGAAGGATGGCGTCCAGCTGGCCCTGCAAGTGGTCTGCGACTTTTTCAAGTTCGGATGGCAGATCAGTCAAGGAGGTTTCCTTTGCGCCGTGTAGCGGTGGTTGGCGGGTTTCGCATGCGCTTCTTTCACCTTCTCCTGCTCGCCGGGTCGAAGGTGCTGCCCTGGATGTCGAGCGCGAAGGACTCGCCATGGTTGATGTTGCGCAGATGCCATGGTCCACTCGACAGCAGGTGCCGCGCAGCTTCGTCGGCGAGGTGTGGCACGGATCGAAGCATCCAGTTCTTGCATTATCGGGCAGGCGCTCGGGGCGTCTTGGCCTCATGCTCTCACATCGGCCGCAGTGGTCGCGAAGGAATGACATGCGCAATCCCTGGACAATGAAGAACCCGGCCACGAGTATGTGGCCGAGCGCCGTCAACCGGGTGGCAGGCTCGGCACGGGGCCAAGCGACCGCGGCTGCGAAACGCCAGGTCGCCACGATGAAGGGCTGAAATGACCAAGCAGATCATCGACTTCTGGAGCGGCAAGGCCATCCGGCCCACCGCGAGAAGAAAGACCCGCCGATGACTTCCCCGACTTCACGGTTGCGCCTCGCCGCATGCCGAACGCTTGCTCGACGACCCAATGGCAAAGAAAACGCTGACTTCCGTCTGGACGAAGATCTTCCAGCGGAACATGACGATCCTGACGCGCAGCAGCCTGCGCGTGAGCAAGAAGGCGGTCGACGGCGTCGTCAAGAAGGCGATTGAAAAGCGCAAGGCGCCCACGCGCACGGGCCAGTGGCTCGCGGGTGTGGCGATGGGCGCAGCCGGCATGCGGCGCTACCGCCTCTACCGGCCGCCCGACATCAAGTTCGGCGAAAAGCTGCCTCTGATGGTGATGCTGCACGGCTGCAGCCAGGACGCGAAGAGCTTTGCGAAGAGCACACGCATGAACTCCATCGCGGCGCGTGAACGCTTCATGGTGCTCTACCCCGAGCAGGACCGCGCGTCGAACGCGGGTGGCTGCTGGAACTGGTTCGACACCTCCGGCGGGCGCGCGTACGGCGAAGCCGCGCTCATCATGAATGCCATCGACCAGGTGAGCATCATGTATGGCGTGGACCGCACGCGCGTCGCCGTGGCAGGACTTTCGGCGGGCGCCAGCATGGCCGCGCTGCTCGTGACGCGGCACCCGGAACGCTTCAAGGCCGTGGTGATGCACTCCGGCATTCCCCCGGGCACCGCGCACTCCACCATGTCGGCGCTGGGCGCCATGCACGGCCTGCGCAGGACACGGCTGCAGGCGGTGGCGCCCGTGGCGAGGATGACTGCTGCATGGCCGCCGCTGATGGTCATTCACGGCGGCATCGACCGCGTCGTCGCACCCGGCAACGGCCAAGCCGCTGCACGGGCATGGGCGGCTGCGGCGGGTGCACGGGAATCGGCGCCGCGCAGCGTGCAACGCGGCAAGCGCTACGCCACCAGCGTGACCGACTACCAGCGAAAAGGAAGCACAGTCGCCACACTCGTCGAGATTGCGCAACTGGGCCATGCCTGGAGCGGCGGGTCCGCCAGGGAGCCATTCAGCGACGGCGAGGGGCCTTGCGCATCTCGCATGGCTTGGGCGTTTGCGTCAAAGCAGTTCCGCAGTTGATCCAATCCTCGTCGTTTGTCTCAGGCCTGAATTCCGCGGCAGCCCTGTCCATACTTCTTCCCGGCGCTGCCTGGAGGCGTTCTCGCCGCTGTGGGCGTCGATCGGCCATTCTTACATGTGCCGACCGAACCAAATCGCCTAGAGGATTGACAGGTAAATGGCGCCTTGACCGGTGCACATCGTGACGCTGGACTTCCTCCGGCGCGCAGCCATGAGCGGGACATACTCCGCCCACTGAATGATGCACCCACGATGATGACCACACCCCAGGACTTCCAGCCCGTGCTCGACGAGATCAACGCCGAGATCCGCCCCTTGCTCGGTGTGGGTGGGAAGTTCGCCAGCTACATCCCGGCGCTCGCGCGCGTGCCCGCATCGCAGTTCGGCATTGCGCTTCGGACCTGCAGCGGCCACGAGGCCTGCGCCGGCGACGCGGCCGTGCCATTTTCGATCCAGAGCGTGTCCAAGCTGTTCACGCTCACGCTCGCATGCAGCACCTGGGCGAACGGCCACAGGCCTCCTGGAAAGCCGGTGCGGTTCACAGGAGGATGTAGAACGCGGCCATGACGAGCACACCGCCCATGGCGAATTGGACGATCCGCTCCCTCGGCAACGGCAGGACTGACGCGCGTCCATGCGCCGGATCTTGTGCGCGATTCAGTGCGGCGGAAGACCTGAAGTCCTGGGGCGTGCGGATGGGTCGTGGCATGTTGCCCATTGTGTTGAAAGGTATGCGGTGGACCAAGGAACAAACGCACGCTTGAGGACGCAAAGAATCGGTCGACGATCCCCTGTGGGAACCCAGCGAGAAGGCATCGCCGATACGTCGCCCCGGCATTGCTGTCGTATCGAACCTGGCGAAGGCCGGCCTGTTGTACGCGGTAGCGGACCGGCACTGCCGACAGGATGGTGCTTGGGTGGTGCTTGAATGCCAGGCAAGGCTGCGACGATCCTGCTGGCTCGCGGGATCAAAACGGATCTCCGTCTCAAGCGATGAGGCAAGCGAGGCCGTCGGGCGGGGATGTCGGAGCACCAGCCCATCGTGCCCCCTGGCTCGCACGTCTCTCGAAGTGTCCGCGCCGTGGGCCCCGCCGGTGAGACGGTGCGTGTGGGTGCCACTGCCAGCGTGTCGCGCAGCGGCGTCCGCGGCAGGTGAGCTACCGGTGCCCCGCCCTTGTTGCGATGGGACGGAAGTCACAGCGCGCCGCACAAGGCAAATGCGTAGGTGGCGTCCTGGGCCGCCACGAAGCCACGCCGGATCGGCAACTGCAGGTCGCCGGACCGGCCCATGGGCGTGTGGGCGGGATCGTTCGTGAAGCGGCGAAACACGCCCCCGCGCGACGCCATCACCTTGGCGACCGGCGAGCATGGCCGGACAAAGATGTCTTCGATCCGGCTCTTGTTGTGCCGCACGATCGTCTGCTGGTCGCCATCGACCACGCACAGGGTGCCTTGCTCCGTCTCCAGCACGCCGCGAAAGCGATTCCAGACCGCGGCAATGGAGGGCTTGATGCCGCCCAGCGCGCATCCAGAGCGTTTCGCATGCGCGACCAGTTCGGCATGCAGTTCGATCGAGATGCAGGACACCAGTTGTCCGCCCTCGGGCGATGCATCGGCAAAGCAGAACGCCGCCGTTCGGGCGTCGCGTTCGAACAGTTGCTCGAAGCGTTCGCGGGCGAAGGTGTCGCGCAAGCTGCGATCCACCCAAGCCGGTGACCACGGCAGCGTGAAGTACAGGGCCTCGGTCGGCCCCACGACCCAGTTGATGGATCGCTTGGCGGGGACTTCGGCAATCCAGTCCTGCAGGCGGTCCATGGCGCCGGCGCGTTCGCCCGCGATGAACTCGAAGCTGGCCTTGCGGGTCACCGCCGGCTTGCGCCAGCGGCGTTGAAGCTCGCAGGCGATGAGGGTGTGCGGCGCGAGGTGAACGCGGATCTCGGTGGCGGAATCGGTGCGAAAGGTCGGGAAGTGCATGCCCGCTATTGGACGAAAGCCCGCAACCAAAGGTAACTATCAATGTTGTTAGGACGGGTCGTCGCGACCGCCGACAGGGTTCAAAACTGTGGCTTTGTGCACGGATTCGGGAGCGGCCAAAGTCAGAGGCTAGATCTGGGCGATCAATGAGGGGGTGGCAGGTTGGGGAAGCTCTCGATCCGGCGGATACCAGCGTTTGAAGTTCCTGACGTCTTGCCCGTTGAGCACCGCGCATCGCACCTGCAGAAGCGCATTTGCTCCCATGCGAGTCCACTGCATGTGCCCGTTGCGTTTCATGCGTTGGCCACTCACGTAGTCGTGGGGGAGAGTGTGCAAAAGTGTGGGAGGCCGGTCTCGAAAGTCAAGCACGGACCTCACTAGGAACCCACGTCCGCTAAGGGGGGTGCCTCCGACCGTCCGATGACCGCCAGAGTAGCGAGAATGGCCGGCCGCCGGGGCCTCGCAGCCTCCCACACTTTTGCACACTCTCCTTCACGCCCGGCGAACCAGGTCATCCAGCAGTTCTGCGACGAACACCTCGAGCGCTACTTGCTCGCGTTCGTGTACGGATACCTGGGCGACCACGACTTGCTGAGTGTGCGCACCGACGCCGAAAAATACCTGCTGCTGGCCGCCCTCAACCTCGTGGAGTGCGTCGCCTTCGTCGGATCCACGATCTCATCCTGATGTCACCGGCACGGAACCGGGTCAAGGTGGAACGGCCGGACGCTCACGCGTGGACTGCTCTGCATCGCCGCGCCCTTCGGGGCAACAGCCTTCCGGTCTAGGCATGCTGATCCCTGCGACCTTACTACCTCAGTATCACGAAGAGATTATTGAAGTCATCGGTCCAGGGCCTTTTCAGCTCCGGGTTGGGTGGAATAGCCGTTGGCTCGACGCCGATCACTTCGGGCGCCAGCAGCGAAGGGTTCCGCGCGACCAGCATCCAGTCGGTCGCGCGAAAGGGAGTGTGCTCGGCTTCATCGTGCACCAGCACCACGTGCAGCCCCCGCGCCTTGGCGATCTGCTCGATGACCGGTGCGAGAGCGATGCGGCGGTTGGTCACATTGAAGGCCACCACGCCGTCAGGCGTCATGTGGCGCCAGTACACGTCCATCGCCTGCAAAGTTATCAAATGCATTGGGACCGCATCGCCCGAGAAAGCGTCGACTGCAAGCACATCGTAGCCTTGGGGCGACTCGCGTTCGAGCGCGAGCCGCGCGTCGCCGAGTATCCGCTCGATGCGCGCAGAGCTGTCGGCCAGAAAACTGAACTCGGTGTCGGCAAGTTCAAATACCTGGGGGTTGATCTCGTACATCCGGTAAACATCACCGACGCGGCCGTAGCTGGCGAGCGTGCCGACGCCCAGCCCGATCACGCCGACACGCCTCGGTTTCTGCGGCGCTGCGGCCAGTGCGTGGCCGATGCCCGAGTCGGGGCCGAAATAGGCAGTGGGCGTGCGTCGGCGGTCATGTGCGAGGTACTGCTCGCCGTGTTTGATCGAGCCGTGATACATCTGACGCACATTGTCTTCGGCGTTGTCGCGCTGCGTGTCGAGCGTCATCAGGGTGCCGTAGAAGTTTCGCGACAGGCGCCGTGTATCGCTCAGATCACCGCGCACCTGCTCGGCCAGAAACCAAGCGCTCAACACGGCCAACGACAGCGCGGCCGCCATGCCAATTCGCGAGTTCCGCAGCAAGGCAATGCCCGCCAGCGCGACCAGCACCAGACCAACTCCCAGTTCGTAGTAGGCCGGCAGCAAATGAGGCGCGACGAGTCCGACCGAGACGCCGCCCAAGGCGCCCCCGAGCGACAGCATCAAGTAAAAGCGCGTCAACCAGCGCGTGGTCGGACGAAGTCGCGCCATTTCGCCATGCAGGAACATGCACAACACGAAGAGCCCGGCGACGTAGAGCGGGATTGCCGTCTTGATGTACACACCAAGGCTGCTCTGGAGGCCATAGGCGCACAGCGCAAGCATCGTCGCGGCAAGCGGAAGAAACACGGATCGGCGATACCACCGGTCGCTCTCGAAGCACAGCACAAAGCTGAGAAGATAGACCGAGAGCGGTAGCACCCATAGAAACGGAATGGCCGCCACATTCTGCGTGATGTGGTTGGTGATGGCGAGCAGCAGCCAGGAACCGAGCGCGGGCAAAGTAAGCCAGAGCAGATAGTCCCCGGGGCGCGGTGGCGTCTGTGTCTCCGTTGTCGTCGACACTGCCGCGGCCGTCGCACCGAGCGCCGTCTCGTCCCAATGGCGTGCCATGTAAAGCGCCATGCCAGTGCACAGAAGCACGAACATCAAATAACCGAGCGACCAGCCCCATGCCTGCTGCAGCAGCTCACTGCGAGGTTCAATCAGCACGGGATAGGCCAGCAGCGAGGCCAACGAAGCCAGGTTCGACAGCGAGAAGTAACGATACACCTGGGACCCCAAGGGGGTACGCGCAATCCACGACTGCACGAGCGGCCCGGTCGTGGAAAGCAGGAAGTACGGCAGGCCGATGGTCGCGAGCAGCAAGCCAAGAATTTGCAGCGTCGGATCCTCCGTGCCCGCAGGCTTCCAGCGTGTGCTGGTCACGATCGGGAGGAAGGTCAGGCTCGCAATCAGCAGTCCGACGTGCAGTGCCGCCTGCACGCGCACGCGCAAGTGGCGCGTGATCCAGTCCGAGTACGCATAGCCCGCGAGCAGCGCGACCTGGAAGAACACCATGCAGACCGACCAGACCGCGGCCGAACCACCGAACCAGGGCAGGATCTGCTTGGCGATCATCGGCTGAACCAGGAATAGCAAAAAGGCGCTGGTGAAGATGGTTCCAGCGACAAGGGCCTTGACCAGAAAGCGGTTCATCGACAGGCCTGTCCATTGATGAGAATGAAGGTTGACTGCTGACGCGTAAAGCCAGCACACGAGGCCGATTCACTCGCGCAACGTCACGTCGGCAAAAACAGCGAGTGCCGTCAGCCGAAGCGTAGATGCAATTCTCATACCAACGATCTCACACCAGGTTAAACAGGAGGCTCAGGAGACATCGCGCCCTTGCTGCCACCAAGGATTCGCCGAAAAAGTCCACGGTCAATCCGGATGAATTGTTGAAGTCCGATGAGCAGGCAGGCAGGTGACGACGACCTTCATGTCGAGCATTTCGAGAGGCCCATAGTTCGACAAGAAAGCCACGTCCGCTGCGTCGCGTCCGTAGGCAACGACGATGCGGCCGCCGCGCGGCTGTGCCTGGGTGGCATCAAAGGTGTACCACCGCCCGCCAACAAAGGCTTCGAACCACGCGTGCATGTCCATCGGCTCCAGTCCGTGAAGGTATCCGACGACCATGCGTGCAGGAATCCAAAGAGCACGGCACATCGCGATTCCCACATGTGAGAAGTCGCGACAGACGCCTGCGCCAAAGCGGAGCGTGTCGATAGCGTCGGTGCTGCCATTGCTCACGCCGTATTTGTATTCAAGGTTCTGGTGAATCCATGCACGGATCGATTCCACCTGCGCGTAGCCGCTCGATGATTTATCTACAAGGTTCCTGGCCTGCGCTTGCATTTTGTCGGAAGGGCAGTAGCGGCTTTGCAGCAAGTAGACGAGTGCATCTTGCGGCAGCCGTGAGGTGTAGCAAAGATGGTTCTTCCGCACTTTGTGTGACGTGATGGTCTGCTGGAACGGCTGACTTGGCGGCCTGAAGTTTGAACTGCGGTGCCTCGCCCCCAAATGTTGCCTTTGTTCAAACGCGAGGTAGCAATGACCGTCATTCCTGGCCTTCTCAGACGCTCAGGACCGTTGGCAAGCACGTCGGCGAGTGGAACGAAGGCGATGATCGCCTGCGCGTGGACGTGTGTGGTTCCGTTCGAGGGGCGGCGTGCCCGAGTTGTTCGCGCCGCAGCTCCCGGGTGCATGGGCGTTCCCGCCGCCGGCTCGATGACCGGCCCAGCTTCGGCCAGCGCGTCACCTTATCGATTGAGGTTCGCCGATTCAAGTGCCTCAATCCGCACTGCACGCAGCGCACCTTCTGCGAGCCGCTCGATTCGTTGGCAGCGCCGAACCAGCGCCGCACGCAACGACTGAACGAGTCCCTGCGCTCTCTTGGCTACGCTCTCGGCGGCGCCGCGGCCGCACGACTTGCGGCCAGACTTGGGATGGGCACCAGCGGCGACACCGTGCTGCGCGAGCTACGCCGAGCCGGGTGTCCCGCACCGCAGACGCCACCCGTCGTCATTGGCATCGACGACTGGGCGATCAAGCGTGGTCACCGCTACGGCACTGTCATCATCGACCTGCAGACGCGTCGCCCAATCGAGGTGCTCGCAGGGCGAGAGACGTCGATTGTGACAAGGTGGCTGCGGCAACACCCGAGCGTCGATATCGTGGCCCGTGATCGCGCCGGTGCCTATTCGGAGGCAGCTCGCGCCGCCAATCCAGATGCTCAACAGGTTGCCGACCGCTGGCACCTTCTGACCAACTTGCGCGAGGCGGTGGAGCGACTGCTGGTGCGACGGGCAGCGAGTTTGCGCGAAGCCGCCAGAACGCCGGGAGAAGTGCCGATAGTGGAAGCTCATCCGATCACCGACACCTACGCGTCGCAGCTGAAGCTCAATATCTGGCAGCGCCTGGGCATCCAGCGCCGTGAGGCGCGACTTGCCCGCTATGAAGAGGTCATGCGCCGCCGCCAGCTCGGCGAGACGTACAAGGCGATTGGCCGTGCCATGAACCTTGACCAACGAACGGTGAGCAAGTTCGTGAGCTCAGGTTCATTTCCTGAGCGAGCACCGCGCACGCGCGGCCCGACTTTTGCTGGACGGGCATCGTCAGCACCTGAATTCGCGCGTCGCCAAAGGCTGCGTCAACGCAGCTCATGTCTGGCACGAGTTGCAAGCGCAAGGCTTTGCTGGGAGCCTCAACACGGTTCGCAGCGCAATGGCGCGCGCTCACGCCGGCAAAAGCCATGGACAAGGGGGAAAACAGGCAGCTCGCGGCATCGCTTGCCCGTCGTCAAGGCAAGCCTTTGCATGGCTGGTCGGCTGGCATGGGAAAAGAGCGGCCGAACGCAAGGGCTTTGACCAACAGTGCTTCGTCGAAAGGCTGTGCAAAATCGAACCGGCGATTGCTGTGGCTGGCAGTCTGACGCGCCACTTTCTTGGCCTGATTCACCGTCGCGACCTTGACGGATTCGATCGCTGGCTGGCCAAGGCCAGTGATTGCGACGTGCCGGAAATGCGTCGATTCGCAACGGGCCTCAAGGCTGATTTGTCCGCAGTGCGCGCGGCCTTCACTTCCGAGTGGAGCAGCGGCCAGGTCGAGGGGCAAGTCAACCGGCTCAAGTTCCTCAAGCGTCAGATGTACGGCCGCGCCAAGCTCGACCTTCTGCGCATACGCGTGCTTCATCCAAACTGAACCACGGCGTCACACCAAGTGCGGAAGAAACATCTTTACTACACCTCACGCCTCGATAAACCAGAATCGCCGCTCGGAAGTTTGCAAAGCTGGACCCAGAAGTCGATGACAGTGCTGCGCGGACGTGCGGCAAGGGCAGGGCGTCGAAAGAAGTAAAGATGCGCCCGTGCGAAACCCAGGTG
This sequence comes from Variovorax brevis, assembly GCF_030317105.1. Lineage (GTDB taxonomy): Bacteria > Pseudomonadota > Gammaproteobacteria > Burkholderiales > Burkholderiaceae_C > Variovorax > Variovorax brevis. The sequence continues at coordinate 79,475 of NZ_JASZYG010000017.1, read as the reverse complement.
AGGATTCAAAATTACTACTTTGATCAACACTGTCGCAACTTTAGTACCAAAAAAATGGGCGTAATGTTGCGACCGCAGGCGCTTGAAGGCCCCCTAAGTAGCTGATTTCATTGGGTTTTGTGAAATCGCAACGATCGCATCTTTATTACACTTCACGAATGTGGAATCCCTGCCCGGCAAGCTGCCGCGACAGTTCGGCATCGCCCATAGGCGGCGATGAAGAGGATGACCGGGTCCAGACTCTCGATGGGATGCGGAACTGCCCAAAGAGGGCAGCGTAGCCCCCACTTTGGCCCGCTCTCCTTCACGACAAGGAGATGATCCAGAAGCTGACGGCATTCAATGGGGCCTGATCGGCAGGATCACGACCTTGCTGGTTCAGGCGGCCGAGTTGGCGATCCGTGAGAAGACGGAATCTATCAGCTTCGCACTACTTGATCGGGCGGCCGCGGCAGGCATTTTCAAACTCACGGCGTTGCAGGAGCCCGACGAAGCCGACGTGTGAACGGAGCCGAAGGCAGCCACGCGCGCGCCAACTGATGACACATTGAAAGGATCATCTGTGCCAATTGAAAGATCAAAAGTGACGGGTTGAAGGGAAACCGACACCAGACGACCAGCCACGGCGCGCCCCCCAAGGACAATGCGAAAACCTGTCAGGTTGCAGCCCCCTCCACATTGGTAGAGACTACAAGCTCACCCACCACGACATCAAGCATGCGCAACGGAATCTACGAAGCCCATTTCACGACCGATCAAGGGATCCTGGGGACCGGCGCTGTGTTGATCAGCGACGGCACCGTGTTCGGCGCCGACGCGCTTCAATTCTTCAAAGGGCAAATCCACCAGAGCGGAACAGAACTCTCGGTGACCATGGATCTCACCCGACACAACCTCATCGACGAATCCGCCTTCGGCACCGACCCGGTCGTGCGCCTGGAGTGGCATGGCGAGGCCATGGGCGACATTGCATTCAAGCTGAGTTGCAAGCCCCGAGGTGTCAACGTCGCAATCTACGTGTCAGGCCAGTTGCTCAAGGCCCACGACTAGTACATTAACACGTAAGTTCCGAAACGTAGTGACGCCGGAGCTTTCGGTCCGCATCCTGTCGAGTGAACTTCCAATCGATGGTCCGGCGCACCGCGTTTCGATCTGTTTGCCAAGCATCGACTTGGCGCCGCAGAAGTTGCTGGCTTGGCAGGCGACGGTTCAGGCATTGGCGCGTGAGGATGCCGATCTCGATCTCTGCCATGTTGAGCCAACTTGCGTGCTTGGGCGTGTAGTGGAAGCAAACCCGACGCAGCAGTGTGCTGGCAGCTCGCCTTCCCAACACATCGTCAAAGCATTTCCTGAAATGGATGTTCAGGTTGTCCAGCACGAGATGAACGCGGCGCGCGGTCGCATACGTGTGGGTGAGAAGTGTCTGGACGAAGCCGACAAAGTCCGCCTTACCCCGATGAGCGGTGACCGAGACGACGCGCTGCCCCGCCTTGGGCTCTACCGCCACGAACAAATTGGTCGTGCCCTTGCGCACGTATTCGTAGTCCAGCTTGGCCGGTGCGCCCGGCGCCATAGGCAACGGCTCGCGGCTATGGGCAATGAGTTGCAGACTCTTCTCGTCGATGCAAATCACGGGCTCGTCGGCGCGCATCGGTTTGGCGTACAGCTTGAGCAGGTTGTACATGCGGCAGCGGTACTCTTCGGTGAGCGTGCCGATGCACCACATCAGCCGCCGCCAGGGCTTGAGATCGCTTTTTTTAACATGCGCCGCACGGTTTCTCGACTGACGTTGCCAAGGCCCGATTCCAGGCGTGCAGCCCGTTCGAGCTCGACGATCGTCCAGCGCTGGCGACCCTCGGGCGGAGCGGAACACGCCAGCGCCGTCACGCGCGCTTCGGCATCGGTGTCGTACTGTCGAGGTCGACCCGAGCGTGCAACGTCGAACACGGCGAGATCGACGCCTCCTTGCAGGTATGCCGACCGGGTGCGCCACAGCGCAGTTCGTCCGATCCCCAGAACGTCCATGATCTGCGCCTCGGGAATTCCGCGATCCAGACACGACAGCGCATGCGCCCGGTTCACTTCGCGCGAATGATGAATTCCCTTGCTTCGAATCTCCTCGATGACCCACCGATCCTTCTCGGTCAAATGCAGTTCGGTCTGGCGCATGAGAACTCCTTCGTAAACCCAACGGGGATAGACGAAGTGTATTCATGTTCCGTTAGTTATGTGTCGTTGTACTAGGGCGTGTCAACACAAACGAAGCCCGTCAGCGATCAGGGCGAAGCTGATGAAGCCCACGAACATCACATCGAGTTTTTCGAAGCGAGAGAAGATGCGTCTATAGCCTTTGAGGCGTCGGAACAGTCGCTCGACTTCGTTGCGGCGCTTGTACATCTCTCGGTTGTACTCCCAAGGCTCAATTCGAGTCTTCAACGGCGGCACGACTGGAATGAACCCCAGATCGAGCGCCAACTGCCTGGTCTCATAAGGCAAGCTCTCTGTTTTGAAGGCCGCCAAATTGCCGCGGCGCAGGGCTTACCTGCTGGCTGACCTTTTGCGCACTGATGGCCATCGCTGGAGACAGTTGTCGCCGCAGTCCGATTCGATCCGCGCGCTGCGTGCGTTGGTGCGCTCGCGCGACGATCTGGTGGCCACCCGTGTGGCACTGGGCAACCAGCTGCGCAGCCAGCTCGAAGCCTTTTGGCCGGGCGCGGCTTGCATTTTTTGTGACATCACTTCGCCCATCGGCCTGGCGTTCGTCAGGCGCTATCCCTCGGCCGTGTCGGCCGCCCGGCTGAGCGAGGCCGCCTTGAATCGGTTCTGCCGCAGCCAGCATTACAGCGGACGCCGCAGCCCGGCCGAGTTGCTGGTTCGGCTCAACAGCCGTGAGGTGCAGTAAAAACGTGCTAAACAAGTAGTAAAGTTGTGCTCGCTGGCTTTTCTTGGGCTTCTTCGAAGCCCCAATCAACGCAGCAACTCCGGCAGCAGTGCGACGACGCCCTGTCGACGGATCATGGCCGACACGATCTCGTGACTTCGGCGCTCGATGAGCGCCATCGACCGGGGCAGCATCGAGATGACCTCGCGCGGGTGATCGACCTGCTGGCGCAGGCTGAACCCCGCCAACCACCGCACGATTCCTGTCGGCGGGTGCAGCGGCTTGCATTGGAGGGCGCCCGGATGCCGGCAGCCCCACCAGTGCATCGCCGCCAGCATCCAGGCCGCGGCGGCTGCATCGGCTGGCGTCACGGTGATGGTCGCACTGCGCAGATCGAACTGACGTGCTGCCCGTTTGATTGCCCATCGATGCGTGTGCGACAGACGGGCCCGCGACCTGCGCAAGAGCAGCCGCGTGAGGCGCTCGCAGTCCCCAAGCAACTCCTGCGACGCGAGTGGCGCGGAAGCGGGCAGGGCGGTTGCCCGCGCAGCCGGGGCCTGCCCGTGCGAGGGGCGGGTCGGTGGCCATGGCGGCCGCGATATGCGGCGCCACCTTTCAATGAGTTCGTCGCGATTGCTCCAGCTCGACGGTGCGAGCGCAGGGACTGGGACGCATCGGGCAGCGCCTGCCATGCGGCGCGAGCGCACGCCCCCGGCTCGCGCCCATCCCGCCTCTGCGCCTGGTTCGAAGCAGACGTTTTCGAGCGTCGCCGGCGGCAACACGAGGATCGGGAGGACCACCACTACACCTGCAATGGCACGGTCTGCTGGGCCGCCACGTAGCCGGAATCGCGCACTGCGCGCTCCCAGTGCGCAGGTCCGAGTTCCAGGGACGTCGCGTCCCACTGCACCCCGTTGATCAGCATCGATTCCACTGCACGCGTGAAGTAGTCCATCGGAATCTCGGTCATGCCGTGCAGCTGCGCGGCCGCATGCGCATGCACGAAGCCGTTCCACAGATCCGCGGCCGAGTGCTCCAGCCGCAGTCCTGCGCCGTAGGCCAGGGGATAGAAGAAAGCGGTGAATGTATCGCCGGTCCCCTCCGGATACCGGCTCACGTCGTAGCTGGCCAAGCAGGTGGCCGCCTCGGCGGCGCTGCGGAAATGCAGCTGCTCAATCATGAAGCGCGCCACGATCTGCTCGTCGCCAGCCAGCTGGTAGCGGGCCTTGTGCTCCATCAGCTGGGGTTGGCCTACGAGAAAAGTGATCAGGCGAAGCCCATGGTGAGCGAGCTGATCATGGACATCGCGCAGCCACTCCAGCGCGTGCCTGGACATTCGCTGCGCTTCGTCGCACAGCAACACGACGATGTGGCCCGAGCGCAGCTGCAACTGCTCGCTCAGCCGGCGCATCAGCGCAAAACGCTTCTCGGCGATCGTCCTGCCCTGGGGCTCGCGCACGCCTGCGGCGCCCAGCAGTGTGCTGAAGAACGGCCCCTCGAAATCGCTGCGGTGGTGCTCGCAGGACATGCGAAGCACCAGGATGTCGGGACGCTTTCTGGCCAGATGCAGCGCCACGTAGTCGATCGCGTGCGTCTTGCCCATGCGCGGGCGGGCGTGGATGAGCGCGCCGGGTATGAGCACGCGGATGCAGTGTTCGACCAGATCGACGAACGACTCGATGGCGGATGTCGCAACGCGGTAATGGTGCCGGACCAACGGATGGTTGTGAACTGACAGCGGGGCAAGGGTGGAGGTGGCGGTCAGTGCCGCAGTTGATGACGTGCCGCCATGCCTGCCACTCCTCACATTGCCGCCCGCTGCGCCCGTAGCGCCCGTAGCGCGCACGCGCGTCGCGCTGACCCGTGTCCTTGACGCGGCCGGGGTCGAGGATTTCTTCTGGTTCATGCCTGCTCCTTGCAGGCGGCGACACTCGGCGCGGCCCGCCACGGCCGGCGTTGGACGGTCCCGGCCAGCGCCCCGCGGCGCACCCGCGCCAGCGTTCAGCGCGTGTAGCCGGGCTCGATGCGCAGGCGCTTGGCCTTCACCGGGCCGGTGACCAGCTGCGAAAGCGCCGGCACGGCGGTGGGCTCGACCGATGACGGCGGGGTCGGATTCACTCTTGCCTTGGCCTTTGCGCTCGCCGTCTTGCGCTCGCGCTGCACCTGCGCGATGTCGCTGGCCGAGCGCCGGCGCTTGGCGGCGTCCATGCGCCGCAGCGCCAGGAAGGCTTCGATCGGGTTGTCGCCCGTGCCGAATTCCAGTTGCCGTCTGCGCTTGGCCCTGAAGACCTCCTGGCGCACCCACAGCGAATGTGGCTCGTGGCGCCACGCACCGCTGGCCAGCAGATCCTCCAGCACCTGGCCGTCCTGGGTGCTGGCGCGCACGCGGCGCAGATCGTTCTCGTCGTAGTGGATTCGCAGGCGTTGCCCGATGAGGCCGCTGCGCTGCGCCAGCCACTCGCTGGTGTAGCGCACGTTGAAGAAGGTGATGTAGGGCCGCTCGCCGCGGCCCAGGTTGCCGTGCACCCGGCACAGCACGGGATCGTGCAGCAGTTCGGGGCACTCGCGCAGGGGCTGGGGGATGAGCCGCAATCGAACGGGCTCGCGGCCTATGCCCAGCACGTGGCGTTGCATCATCTCCAGCGGCGTGAAGCCACCCAGCCCCGCATGCGGCGTGCCGTGGTAGTTCCACACGGTCAGGTCCAGCAGTTCCTCCAGTTCCTGGGTCGTGACGATCAGCCGCAAGGTGTCCTTCGGGTCGCGCAGGCGCTTCAACGCTGTCTGGGCTGCGCCGCGGCCAGCCAGCGCGCCTGGCAGGCGGCGCGAGAGCGTTGCGGTGACGGTGCCGAAGAAGCGTTCGATGAAAGGGCGGTCGTCCGGCTGGTAGACGGGCCCGAAATCGGCGGCGCAGCCGAGCGCCTCGCACACCACGTCCAGGCTGGTGGCCGCCAGATGCGCGCGGGCATTGTCCAGGCGAATCTGGCGCCAGCAGGCGTAGCGCGTCTGCTCCAGGGCCTGCGACACGAACCCGCCCGAGCGCAGAAGGCTCAGGCCCGGCAGTGTCAGCTGCGGCGCGCTGGCTGGCGTGACGGCGCGCCGAAAGGTCGCAATGGCCTCAAAGCGGCTGCACTCGCGCTTCGTGGAAAGCGTGTAGCCGAGGATGCAACGGGTGGCGACGTCGATGATGGCCAGCAGCCACACCCGTTCGGTCTCGTAGCTTTGCTCGCCCCCCAGCGGATCGCGGTCAATGACTTTCAATCGCACGTCCATCTTGTGGGCGTCGAACTCGACCGTGTCGAACGCATCGCTGGCACCGCGTTCGGGCAACTGGCGCAGCGCCGACGCTGGCTTGATGCGCGTGCCGGCCGCGCGGGCCGCAAGGTCAAAGTCATCCTGCATCCAGGCCCGCAGCGTACGCCCCAGCGAGCGGATGGCCATGTCCTGCTGGTTCAACGGGTAGTCACCAGCGCCCAGACCGAGCTCGCGGCACGCCTGATGAAATCGGGCCGCCGCGCCCTTGACGCCTGTCAGGCGACCAGGTTCGCCAGGCTGCAGGGTGACGTTGCCTGCTTCGAGTTCGCGCCGCAACTGGGCCGCCAGACCTGGATGGCGCTGCAGCAACTGGGCAAAGGCGCCGGCGTTGCCGGCCTTTCCGTGCACCAGTACGCGAGGCGCCTTGCTTCGCTCGTACGCTTGAACCCGGACGTGCGGTGCCAGCGCGCGGTAGCCCCACAGTCGACCATCCGGATGCGCCTGCAGCGCGCGGTGCGCGAGCCGCTGGACGGTGTAGCCATGGATACCCCACTCCCGGGCGATACGCGCCAAGGTCTCACCGCGGGCATATGCTTCGACGGCCCGTTTGCGCTGCCTGAACTGCGTGCGCTGTTCCTTCACGAGTGCGCGGTCATCCAGGACCGGCCATTCGGCAAGGCGCAGGGAGCGCCGTTTGCTCTTTGCATCAACAGAAGTCATTGCAACTCCTCAGGCCCGTAGGAAGCGGGTGTCGCCACTCAGCGGCGTGACAGCCAGGTCAGGACTCTCGACACGTCCGCCAGCCACCAAAGCGAAGAGCGACGCTTCGACGCTTGTGGCGTCGTTCGTTGCAAACTGCTCCAGCACCGCGTCCAGTGTCCGCGGCTGACCGAGATAAACGACGATGGACTGCTCGAGCAGCGGGTCGCGAAAGCGCCGGTGACTGACCAGGTAGGGAACGATGCGCGACCAGTTGGCGATCGGAACTGACCACGCCTGCAGATCTTCCTGACGCACCAATCGAACCGTCTGCTTGTGCAGGATGGCCGGCAGGGCAGGGGTCTCATGCAGCGAAGCATCTGATCCATCGTGCGATGGCCTCCTGTCCTCGATGAACCAGAACTCGCCGGAGGGGACATTGCGAAGCTGGACCCAGAAATCGATGACCGCACTGCCCGGGCCGTCGACATGGGCAGGGCGCTCGGTAAACGACTCGATGGCGGGGTTGGCTTCGATCGCCAGCCAGGTGCGAAACGCGTCGTAGTTGCCCAGGCTCAGGCGCCGTCCGAGCTTGGGGCTGAACACCTCGATGCGCCGGCGCCAACCGCCGCGCGGCAGTGGCAGCGGACGGCTGAACGGTGCGCTGCCGGGACCGGACAGGTGTGCCATCGTAGTAACAATGTGCTTTTGCGAAAACACCGTGAGCACCACAACATTACTACTTGCTGACAACGAAGCACAAATTTATTACCAAAATTTGCGAAGTAATGTTGAGCTCGCCGTCATGCAGTCCTTCGCTAACTTATTGATTCCATTGGCTTTTGCGAAAAGGCAACAGACACACTTTTACTACTCCTCACGACATCCTTGGGACTGTTTCTCGGGACGTCTGTTCCGTCGCCAGCAACGGTATCGATGACGACCGACTCAATGGTTGCCTCCGTCTGATCACGAAAACTGAAGATGATCTCATGCGGGAAGGTTGGGCGAGCGGGACGCCAGCCCAGAGATGTCCCGATGCCACCTGCGCCCCGGATGACTGCGAAGCTTCGCCAACCTTGAAGCGAGGCTTGACGCGGTCGGCGCTCATGGGCGGTTGTGGAACACGTTGCCCGCGGCACCTGGAGCTCGGAGGCTCACGACCTTGAAGTGATCCATCATGGCGTCAAGCCCGCGCAGGGTCGGGGTAGGACAGCGAGCGGCGAGCGAAGGGCTGCCACTGCCCTTCAGCCTGCGCCAGGCGATCCGCCACCACCTGATAGACGGCGGTGTTCATGCCCAGGCCGATGTGGCTGCCGCGCACCTCGATGTTCTCGGCGAGCGGGCCTTCCTGCTCGAGTGAGGCGCGCCAGGCGACCACGCCGTCGGTGCGGCTGAAGACGCTCGTGGTTGGCACGCTCGGGGTCTGCGCGATGGCCTTGATGATGCAGTCGTCCGCTTCGACAGTCTCGCCGCTCAGCATCTTGTAGAGTGCGCCCGCGTTGGTGGCCGAAGCCACGTCACCTGCGAAGGGTGAGCCAAGCGTGATGATCTGGCGCACCAGCTCCGGGTGCTGCAAGGCAAGGTAGCGCGCGTACACACCGCCAAGTGACCAGCCGATGACCGTGACTTTTTGCCCGCCGTTCGCCATCGCCTTGAGCTCGGCCGACATCTTGTCGAGCACGCCGGGCTGCGGGCCGCAGTTGATGCCTTGGTTCCAGCCTTGGGTCTGGTAGCCCAAGCCGTCAAGGAAGGCGCGCAGGGGCTTGGTCGTCAGGTCGTTGGCGCCCAGCCCGGGCAACACCAGTACAGGGTGGCCATCGCCTTGCGGGTGCAGCCAGCGCATGGACCACGTTGCGGCCAGGCGCGTGGCGTCCATCATGGCGCGCATGCCCTCGGTGAGCAGGAGGAACGGCGATGGAGGGGAAATGGTTGCAGTGTTCATGGAACGTGAAAAGGTGTGGTTGTGGGTTCAGGGCTTTTTCCTGAAGTCGTATCGCTTGTTGTTCCAGTCGACGGGGCGTGTGCAGGCTGGGCGAAATTGGGGGCGCCGCCAAGGGCCAGTTCGCTCCAAGGTTTTGCGGGCCAGGCGTGTTCAGGGGTCTGGCGCCACTCCCAGTTCACGCAGCACTCGGGATCGGCACGCTGCTCGACCTCGTACTTCCAGACGGCGGCGGCCCGGTTGTGGACGTTGCTGCCGATCAGGTCGAGGTTGCCCACCTCCGCTTCGTGAGCCTCGATGCGCTGGCGCTCGCACTCTTCGGCGCTGACCGCGGGCTTGGGCGGGGGCGTGTCGCCGAACAGCGCGACGTAGAGGTCAGCCGCGTCCACGCCGTCCATCTCCAGCCCGGGCAATGTTCAACCCGGTTCCCGATCCCGGCGGTTGCGGTTGAGCAGATGCAACGCCGACGAAGAGCGCCACAAGCGCGAGCTGGGCTAGGGCGTGTTAACACTAATTGAGAAGGCCGTGGTTGATGCGAGACACTCCATGCATGGAGATTACGCAAGCCCAGTTCGCCCAGATAGAGCACTGCCTGCCGCTGCAAAGAGGCAACGTCAGCCTATCGAATCTGAGCGTGTTGAATGCCATCCTGTATGTCGCCGAGCACGGATGCAAGTGGCGCGGGCTGCCAAAGCGGTTCGGCAATTGGCACACCATCTACACGCGCATGAACCGCTGGTCCAAAGCTGGCGTGCTCGACCGGGTATTCGAGGAGTTGCAGCGTGCTCAGGTCGTTCGCATCAGGATCGAAGCCGTCTCGCTGGACAGCACAAGCATCAAGGTGCATCCCGATGGCACCGGGGCGTTAAAAAAAACGGCCCACAGGCCATCGGAAAGTCCAGAGGCGGGTGGAACACCAAGATTCATATGGTTGCCGCGGATGCTCGAACGGCCATAACGTTCTCGCTGTCGCCCGGCCAGGCACACGATGCGCCAGAAGGCCGCGCGCTGTTGCGTCGCCTGGGCGGACCGGATCGCCCCATCCATCTGTTGATGGACCGCGCCTACGAGGGCAATGAGACCAGGCAGTTGGCGCTCGATCTGGGGTTCATTCCAGTCGTGCCGCCGTTGAAGACTCGAATTGAGCCTTGGGAGTACAACCGAGAGATGTACAAGCGCCGCAACGAAGTCGAGCGACTGTTCCGACGCCTCAAAGGCTATAGACGCATCTTCTCTCGCTTCGAAAAGCTCGATGTGATGTTCTTGGGCTTCATCAGCTTCGCCCTGATCGCTGACGGGCTTCGTTTGTGTTAACACGCCCTAGACAGGTGCTGCGCGGACGTGCAGCAAGGACAGGGGCGTCGAAAGAAGTAAAGATGCGCCCGTGCGAAACCCAGGTGAGGATTCAAAATTACTACTTTGATCAACACTGTCGCAACTTTAGTACCAAAAAAATGGGCGTAATGTTGCGACCGCAGGCGCTTGAAGGCCCCCTAAGTAGCTGATTTCATTGAGTTTTGTGAAATCGCAACGATCGCATCTTTATTGCACTTCACGGCTCTGTCGGGCATGGCTTCCTTGACCATTTGCGCGGCGATGTCGGCTGCAATCTGTTCGAGTTCGCCCGTGAGCCGCGAGGCGCGCAGCCCGACGGGCGAAGCGACCACGAAGCGATGGCGGATGGTTGCCGCTAGAGGGCGGCGCCCATGTGACCATCGGCGTCGACTCGGCCAACCGCAATGCGCATGCGATCTGCTCTTTGCTGAATCTCGGCTTCTTCAATCGCTTCTCCTTTCAGCCGTTGCGGGATGGCTGAAAAGCCAGGCGGGCTCGCCTACCCAGCGACGTGGTTCGGCGATCACGCGCGTGTAGATTTCGAACAGCGCGTTGGGCGTCGACGTGTTGCGTGCTTATGTGTTCTACGTGCCGCCCAGGACCAAGCGCGTGCGCCAGTGCGACACGGTTCGCACGCAGACGCCCGTTGCTGCTCTCCATGCAGGCCCGTGCAACTGGTCCCCTTAATACACCGAAAACTGGCCCTACCCAAATAAAGCTCAGTTGCCAACAATGGGTCTCTGACAAGAAGCCAATGGGAACTACGGACATGAAATTGCTTGGTAGCTGCCCGAAATGCGGCGAGGCGCTCGCGTCCCCAACGCTGGCCGACGCCGTGCTCGGGCACCAGGAGTGCGACCGCTGCAGCGCCACGTTCGACATGCCAGCCTTCGAGCGACGACTGTGGCTGGTGAACCTGGAGCAGATGCTCAAGCAACACGAGGGACAAATCAAACAACTGAAGAAACCTTCTATGGAGCTTTCCATAGATCATGAAATCACCACAGCGTAGCTGGCATCCAGCAGGCGGCGGTGATCGAGGGTTGCGCGCGGTCTGTGCTGCTCGCCGAGGTCATTGGGGCACGAATTGGCCAGGGCATGGCGCTTGAGCCAGGCCCAAATCATATGAAGGAATCGAATCTTCGCCCATTGCTTTTTGGCGCAGCGAATGAGGAGCCCTGTACGTTCGACCGTCCAGTACTCGTCCACTATGGACAGCTCTATCTCGGTGCGGTGGTGCCCCGTTCATCAGACAAGGAACCGACCGTCGCACACATCCAGAATTTCTCGGTCTCAACGGATGGGCAGGTCCAGCGTCTTCGCGATCTTGGGCTCGGCAGAGTGGTATTGCTCGAATTGGTCAGGCAGATTTGCGGCCTCATCGGAACAGTAACGGCGATCAGCATCTCGTTGACGCACGATCTCGAGGGTAGCGCTGATGGCATGCCATTCATCCCGACACTGGCGGGAATTTCGTTGCTCGAAAGTGTCGGTGCCGAATGTGTTCTCTTGAAGTCGGCGCACGGCGCCAAGGGAGCCGTGCATTTCTCAGTCAACGCGTTCTGGCAATACAACCCGCGCAACATTGCCGCACTCGAGGCGGCCTTGAACACGGAATGGTCCGCTTTTGGTCACCGGGAGGCAGCTGCCGCGGGTTCCGCGCCGTCGCGCAAGGGCATCCTGGCTGGACTTTTCGGTGAGTGGTTCAAATGATCAAGCCTGGCAACATTGCAAAGTCCTCCATGGAGGACGGCATGAAGGAGGATCGCCGAAAGACCGCTGCGTGGGCGGCGGGTCTGGACTCCTTGACGGCAATGGCGTTGGAAGCCTATGGCCTCAGGTCGAGGAGCGAAGTCGGAAATGCGGTGGAAAGACGCTGAACAGCGCGCTCAACAAAGGTCCACATTCCCGTGTCCTTCATTTCACCTGACAACATCGAGCTCGAGGCTGCAGTGCGCTCGGCGCCACGCACCGATAGTGCACCTAGTTCCACTTCCGCAGCTTCGCGCGTGGTGCTCGCGCCCGCCACTGAATCAGAACCGACGTCGTCTACAAAGCTGGGAGAACGCCGACGTCGCAGGCAATGGATCGAGGCTGAGATGGCGCGACAGTTCGCAAAGGACTCCCGCGGGCAGCTCGTTGGCTCGGTGCTCATGCTGCTGGTCGTGGGTCTTTGCTGGCGCGACGCCGACCGCGGGGCGTTGCTGCTGTGGCTCGTGTTAGGCGCGTCATTGGGGGGCGCAAGATTTTGGATCGTGCGTTTTCATTTCCCACGTCTTGACAATGGCAGCCCTGAACCTTTGGTCGCAGCCGTGCGAAACAGCCTCTTCGTCTTCGTGTTGGAAGCGGTCTTTTGGGGGGCATCGGTCCTTCTCTACTTTGACCAGGTTTCCGACCCGCACCAGATGGGCTGCTGGATCATCCTGACGGTCATGACGTTCGGGCCACTGACACGCATCGCGCTCATTCCCTCGCTGATGAAGTTCAGTATCGCGGCATCGGTGCTGACCATCACTTCTTGTGTCGCGTACTCGGCGGTGGCAAGAACGGAGCACTTCGAATTCGATTTTTGGCTCGTTCTGTTGCCACTGGTTCACGGCTGGGCGATGTTCAAGATAGGCAGCGTGGCCTTGGCAAACCATGAGCAACAGTTCGGCCTGCAATTTGATCTCGCCCGCAAGGGGAGGGAGGCGAGCGAAGCTGTCCGCGCCAAGAACCGATTCCTTGCGGCCGCGACACACGACTTGCGGCAGCCGATCGCGGCGCTGAACCTGTATCTGGACTTCTTTCAGTCCTCTCCGGAGATGCAGGTTGAACTGGCTCCCAAGATCGCCACCACCGGTGTCGCGGTCCAGGGGCTCTTCGATACCCTGTTCGAGTTTGCAAGCCTGGACGTCTGTCGAACGGCGGTCCGCGCGGAGCCCGTTCAAATCGCGGATCTGCTTCGCGATCTGAAGATGCAGTACGAGCCCCTCGCCAAGGAACGGAGCATCGAGTTGCGGATGCGATCGACGCCGGCTGTCGTTCTGTCGGACGGGATCCGGCTGCGACGCCTGATCGGCAATGTGCTTTCGAACGCCATTAAGTACACCCCCCCCGATCGTCGAATTCTCCTCGCTGCGCGATTGCGTCGTGGACAGGTCCGCGTCGAAGTCTGGGACCAAGGCATCGGCATCCCCGGGGATCAGCTCGAAAGAGTGTTCGACGAGTTCTATCGCGCTAAGGAAGGCGCTGCCATGTCGAGCGAAGGCTTGGGTCTGGGTCTTTCGATCGTCGCGCGTCTGGCGAAGTTGCTGAATTCGACCGTATCGCTTGAATCAATTTCGGGCCGCGGCACGCGATGCACCCTGATCGTCCGCAACGTCAATCAGAGCCAAGAAAACCATTCGCACACGCTCGTCTGAGAAGCCTGCCCCTCGCACGCAGGCAGCTTCGCCAGCAGCGCCGCTGCCGCTGCCCGCGCCCTCGTCGGAGACTGTTGAGTAGCCCGGATGATTGACCTGTCGAATACCGTTGTGCAGCGAATGCCGACGTAGAGGTTAGGACCGCTTGAGGCTTGAAACCGGCCGCTGCAAGTTGCGGGAGCGTCGACGGCAGTGGGCCCTGACCCCCATTTGGGCGGCCAAAAAAGCAGCCGTTCAAATCTGCTATAGCGGGGGCGCCGTCAAGATGCCTGCCGGCTACGACTGCACCTTCAAACCGGCCGTTGATGCCGAGGTCTTCTTGGCCTTGAGACGATGCCGCACGCGCGCCCACGCGCTCGAGCGTCGAGCCGACGATGGCACCAACCAGCTCCACCACGGCCAGGCAAGGCTACTCGCGAGCTCGGATGTACGGCCGGGACCAGAAAACCGGGATGTCTTCCCGCGCGCAAAGCGCTCGCGCTTCCAGCTCGGAGAGCTCCGTCACTTCCACACCCGCAAATGGGTCCGGCGGGGGCGTGTGTTTGCGCGCCGGCGCTGGCGCATCGGACGGCGGGAATGGCTGGCTGACTTTGGGGAGGCCGGGGTCTTCAGCACCTGTGGGCGAACTGCGTCGCAGGAATCGGTTCAGCATTGATCCGACCCAGTCTGAAGGCGACCACGCCCAGCACCGTTTCAATAATCCACGTCCGGCCCGGGTGTTCCGTCCATCGAAGTGGCCTTCGGCTCAAGTGCTGTCTTGCAGGTAGGGCACGCCGAGCAAGGGGTGCCGCCTTTGAGCACAGGGGTGGCTTGCGCCGCGGCTCACGGCAGGGTGGATGCAAGTTCGGTTTCGATTGCAATGAAATGTTGCACATCGACGTTGTGTGCAACCGTCATTGCAAATGTGCCAGGCAGCCCGAGGCTCCCGTGGCTTGGCCGTCGGTGACGCGGCCAACCATGCCGAACGGGGTCCATTTGATTTCAGTGCAAAAAGTGACGCTTCGACCGATGAGCATCGGCGCGGGTTTCGCGCTGGTGGCGCTCGCAAGTCTTTGTCGCCACACGAGTTTGTGTTACCCCTCGCTTGGCTCTCCAAGGCGAGCCATCCAGAGGTCGATTTCAGCCGCTGGCCCTTGTTTTGCCTGCACTTTGTGACGGTAGGAGTTGCGCCGCATAGCGCTCGACAGGGAATCTGAAGACGCCCAGCAGGTTGATGCCTTCGAGACGGGTCGGCGCGATGCGCCCAGTCAATTCCGGCGGCACGATCTGGCGCCGGTTGGCCCAGCGGTCCAGCACCGTCTGCATCTGCGCCGTGTTCCACGCCATCACGATGTTGGCCAAAAGGCTCAGGGCATCGGCCACGGCCTGCATCTCGTCGGCACGACGAGCTGGGTCGCAGTGACGCGGCCGGTGTAGATCGCGCGCTTGAGCGCGTTGACTGCTTCGCCCCGGTTGAGCACCCGTCGCAGCTCACGACGGAAACCGGCATTGACAAAGTAGTCGGCCAGGAACGCCGTCCTCAGCAGCTTGCCCAGTTGAACACCGGCGTCGTAGATTGGGTCTCCCCGGGCTGCCGATCCGAACCTAGCCAGCGCGGTCACCGCGCTGGCATGGCCCAACATCACCGAGGCGGCCAAGTGCACCAGACTGTCCCAGTGGGCTTTGATGAGCGTGGTGTCCACGCTGGCCTGGCAGACAGCAGCGATCTCTTGAGGGACCTTCATGCCGCGTGGCACGAAAAGGTGCCGCTGCTTGAGTTCCTTGAGCCTTGGACAGAGGTCGAAGCCCAGCAATCGGGACAGGGCCATTGCGAAGTCGGTGAAGCCGTGCGTGTCCACAGCAAGTTGGGGCGTCTCGATCCGTTCCTGTCGAATGACACCTTCGATGGCGGCGCCCGCCTGGCGCTCACGATTGGCTGCGCGTGGAAGATGCCCCAACGGTCTTGCACGTGGCTGTATACGCCGATGGAAGCGGTCTGGCGCCGCGGGTCCTGGCGCGCCTGCCACACGCGCCGGCTGGTCTCCAGGCTCATCATGTCCGAGGAGGCGAGATCGGCTCGGCCCCAGGTCGCCGCGATCGGGTGGCGCTGCATGAATTCCAGCAACGCCTGGCAAGCCTGTGCCAGTCGACGCTCGTCACCGGCCCAGCGCATGGCCTGGCGGATGCTGGTAGCCGACAACTGCGGGATCATGCGCGCGCACTCGACCGCCGTGAGGCTGGTGCCGTGCGCCAGGATGCCGGCATAGGCCATCAGCAATTCCTGGCCCGTCCTCGGCTCGCGCCCGAGCATGATCCAGCTGAATCGCACCTGGGCATCCACGGCAAGGATGACCTCGGGCAGTTGCACCTCGCCGATGCGTTGATCGAGTTGGCTCCGCAGCCTTGTGACTTGGGGGTCCTCTTCATCGGCGGCCAACGACGCCAAGTGCAATTCATCGTCCACGTGCAGCGCGCCGGCACGGGCGACCGCTGCCACCGCATCGACGCCGGCGCGCACGCGCTCGAGCAGCGGCACCAGGAATTCACTGGCCTTCGCGGGCAATTGCAGCCTGGCGTAATGACGCCGCGCCTCGACCTGCCAGCGCTCTTCGGGCAGGAAGAGCCGCTCCCGGCCGCGAAAGCTCAGCGAATGTTCGATCCAGACCGAGCCGTTGCGCACCGCCCGGCGCAGCGCGAGGAGGGTGGCGACCTCCAGCGCCCTGAAGGTGCGCTCGCGGTCAGGGTCGGCGATGGCTGCGCGCCAGGCGGCTCCCAGTCGTTGAGCCGTGACTTCGCTGGGGAGTCGCTTGATGCCGGCGGCGTACCCGGCTCGCAGCTTGTTCAGCGCATCGAGCGCAGGGTGCTCGCCGGTGGCCTGCCAAGGCAAGCGGCTCACACCCACCAGCAGCGAACGCACCGGAGCGATGGCGTCGATCAGACGTCGCCGGATGACCGACACTCGACTCGGCGGGCGCTGGGCGCGCTTGGCCGCGACGATCTCACGAAGGCGTGAGCGAAGTTCGGCATCGGGCACAGCGTCATGGGCTGCGAGATCGGAGAGCTGCTGCAGCAACTCTTGGTACTCCTGCGCCCAATCCACGGAGGCGGCAACACCGTCGGCACAGTGGCGCCACAGGTCGGCCACGCGGCGCTGGAACATGAAGATGATCTGATCGGTGGCCGTGAGCAGGCAGTAGCGCAGGAAGCAGCTCACCTCGAGCGTGCGTGCCGGCTCCTTGATCCTGGCGCTGACCGACGGAGGCCGGCCGGCCATGCGCCGGGCGTAGCGGCGCACCAGCACGTCATTGAATTCATCCAGATGCCGATCGAGGCCGAGATCAGTCAGGAACGCAATTCGCTCCAGGACCTCGCTGATCTGGCGCGTGGAATGCCTGGCCGGCGCGCTCCACAGCCAGCTCTGGCAGTGCTCGCCGTCCGGGCGCGGTGCATTCAGTGCCGATGTCCAACGCTTGCGTGTCGCGGCAGGCACCGTCGTCATGATGGCTTGGCCGGTCGACGCTTCGAGTTCGACCAATGCGGCCGCCACCATGGCGCGGATCACGCGGTCGTGCACGATGAGCAGGCGATGGTCGTAGAGCCAGTGCCTGGCAAGTACCAAGAGTTGGTCGCGGTCGGAGCAGTGCGCGACCTCATCGCGCAGGACCCTCACCAAGGCGCGGCGCTGGTGCTCGGTCATCCATTTGAAGCCCAGGCACTCGCAGGCTTTCTGCTGGTGATCGAACAGGGTGCGCCCGCGGGCGTACAGCGCGCGCAGCGAAACCAGGTCGGGCGCGGCGATGTCGAGCTCGCGGCCAAGGTGGCGAAGCAGGGCAGGGGGCACGGCGCGCACGCTGTTCAGCGGCCGTCCGGTCATGCGGGCGAAGCCAATGTGCAGCGCCAAGCCCAGCTTGAGGCTATCGCTGCGCCGACGCGCGATCAGTTCGAGCTCGGCGCGGCTGAAGCTGAAGAACGCCTGCAGCTCGAACTCGCTGATCTCGCCGGGCATGTCACGCAGGCCCAGGTAGGACGTCTGCCAGCCTTGCATCGCCGCGCTCCTTCACCGTTCAGGGGCCGCAGACGATACGCCGCAAAGAAGTGAACAGCAATGCTCGCGAAATCAACGACTTACAGTACCCGGCCCGCGTGGTTGCTGGGAACTCGATCCGTCACTTTTGACACTGAAAACAAATCGACCCCCACAGGCGCAGCAGAATCGACGGTCTTCAGGCTGCACGGTTTGAAAAACCCGCGCGTTCACCGCCGTGAAGTAATTCCACGCTCAACCCTTTGGACATGGCACACCTGCTCGCATCGACCTTCTTGCTCCTGGCCACTTGCAGCGCACTCGCGCAGCAGGCCACGCCGCCGCCGCCGAAGGCAAACGCCGAATTCGACGCGGCAAGCTGGCGATCCATTGCCGCGCAAGCCGGCACTGAAGCGGACATCGAGCGGCGCTACGGGCCGGCCGCTTCGGAGGCGCCGTCCAAAGGCCTCCCCACTTACCGAAAGCGCCCGGATCAAAGCTACAAACCCATCTCGGTGCGCTTGAAATTTGGCGACCGCAATTGCGTGGACTATTGCGGAAGCTGGAGCATCGGAGGGCCGCTCACCGCCGAGCCCGGCGACTTCAGCTCCAGCATCGTCAACGTGGCCTATGTGCCCGACGGCACGCCAGGCGCGGGCTTTCATGCCAAGCGTTACTTTGGCGTGGCCGCGCTGCAAACGATCAACATCGCGCACAACGCGATGTCGGTGAAGCCCGAGCCCAGTTGGACCACGTGGGAAGGCGCCGCACGCGACGGCGGCAACAACGGGCCGAACATGGAACGCTACGCCGGCGTTGCAGAGGGCCTGAGCCCCTGGTTGCCGCGCGGCATCCGGCTGGACCGTCCGGTGGCGTTGGGCAAGTGCTACGGGCGCGGTGGCTGGTGCACCAACCAGCTCGTGGCCTATGCCAACGGCTGGATTGTCTCGGAAGGCTCCAACACCGCGCACACGATGCTGGCTGTGAAGCTGCCTGACGAGATGGTGCCCACGGCCATCACCGTGACCAACAGCGGTGAATTCGCGCTGGTCGCCGTGATGAACACCGCCAGCCAGAAAGCGCAAATGGCCGTCGTGGCATTGGCCGACGGATGCCAATGGTGCGACCCGCGCGAGGAGGCCAAGTGGTACGCCAACTGGGGCAGCCACCGGCGGACTTACATGGGGCTGCCGGGGTTGGGCAACTTCATTGCTGCGAAGTACATCGGCGCGGTGGACCTGCCGGATGGCCTGCGCGTGCCCACCGAGATTTCGGCCACCACCGGCAAGCGCGTGGAAGACTACGAGCGCGTTAGAAACTTCTGGAACGACGATGTCGGCAACGGTGCGATTCGCGCGCGCTATGAAGATCCTGAAGACCTGGGTGCGGCCATGGCGCGCACGGGGCTTGCGGTCGTCATCAGCAAGTCCGAGCGCAAGGCCGCGGTCGTGGATTTGCGTCCGTTGTTCGAGTTCTACTGGCGCGCCTACTTCAAAAGCACGCCGCAGCAATTCGACGCCATGATGGATCGCCGGGGCGATGCGGACGACCAGTGGCCACCCCGCTTTGCGCAAGCGTCGGAGCAGCGCCCGCGGGTGATCAGCACGATCGATCTGCCGCAAGCGCCGACCGCCGTCCGCCTGACGCTGCAGGCACCGTATCGCGCCCTGATCGCGACGCAGGAAGGGCGCTTGCGCGTGTTTGACCTGGGCACACGCTATCTGGATCAAAAGGCCGCGCAGACGGGCGCGCCGGGTGACATCAAGCCGATGTTCAGCGTTGACGTCGGGCGCAATCCCACCTCGTTGGCTTATGTTCGTGACCATGGCTGGGCGGACCAATCGCGCTTGTTCGCGCCAGCCACGTCGCACCAGATGTTCATCGTCAATGCACGGCAAGACCGCAAGATCCAGTGGGTGCAGTTTGATCGCGGCTTTACCAGCGCCAGGATCTTCAAAACGCTGCAGGACAGCCGTCTGGTCGACCCCATCGCGGTGGAAGATGTCGCCAACCACGGCACTGAAAGTTATGTGGTCACGGTGGCGGACTATGGCGCCAAGGCGGTGCGCAACTACCTGTACGGGCCGATCATCTGGTGGACCTACGGCGCCAACAGCGCATGCTCCAAGCCGCGTGGCTGTGCGCTACTGGACAACGCGCCTTTCGAATATGGCGGTGACTGGCCACTCCCGGGCAGGCCGTTTCAGTTGGGTGGGGCTAACATCAACTAAGGCAAGACTGATCAACTCCGCCTGGCCCGTGGCTTGCTGTGTCGAAGGCATAGTCACAGTGCGAGTGCCGAAAATGAAGCAGCAGACATTGGCGATGGCGGCGGACCAGGGTGCGGGACTCGAGCGATTTCGCCGTCGCACCAAGCGCGAAGACTTTCTGGATGCGATGAACGCCATTGTTCCGTGGGCCGCGTTGTGCGCAGTGATCGAGCCGCACTATCCCAAGCCCGGCAATGGGCGCCCTCCGATTGGCCTGGAGCGCATGCTGCGCATTCATCTGCTGCAGCACTGGTTCAATCTGGCCGACAACGCGGTCGAGCAGGCGTTGTACGACATTGCCAGCCTGCGTAGCTTCGTGGGCATCGACCTGGGCGTGGAGCGGGTGCCTGACAGACCACGGTGCTGAAGTTTCGCCATCTGCTGGAGCGGCATGACCTGGGCAAGAAGCTGTTTGCCGAAGTGGGCAAGGTGCTGCAGTCCAGCGGCTTCCAGATCAAGACCGGGACCATCGTCGACACTACGCTGATTGGTGCACCGAGCTCGACCAAGAACGCCGACAAGGCGCGAGACCCCGAGATGCACCAGACGCGCAAGGGCCAGCAATGGTATTTCGGCATGAGATGTGGTCGACCACATCTCATTCCTTGAACTAAACCGCTGGCGCGGTAGTGCCTGATCGCAGGCCTGAGCGTGCACCCGCGGGCCGGTCGCAGTTCCCCAAGAGGTTCCCGATGAGGAACGATGCAGTTGCTGTTCGCAGCACTTCATCCGTTCCACTTGCAAAGGAGCTTCGCCATGACACCGCTACGCCAGCGGATGCTCGAAGACATGAGCATTCGCAACCTCGCCGACAACACTCAGTTGTCCTACCTGCAACAGGTCTCGCTGTATGCGAGGCACTTTCACCGCTCTCCTGAGGAGCTTGGCCGGAGGAGGTCCGGACCTATCAGGTGCATCTGACGAAGACCCGCATGCTTGCTCCAGACACAGTCAGCATCGCGACGGCAGCGCTGCGTTTTCTGTACAAGGTGACGCTCAAGCGCGGGTGGGCGCCCGACGACATCCCCATGCCCAAGAAGGTGTTCAAGCTGCCGGTCGTACTCAGTCCAGAGGAAGTCGCGCATTTCCTGGCGTGCGTCCACAGCCTGAAGCAACGCACGATATTCTCACGACCGCCTATGCAGCCGGCCTGCGCGTGTCCGAAGCGACGCATCTGAAGGTGACCGATGTCGACAGCCAGCGCATGGTGCTTCGGATTGGGCAAGGCAAGGGCAGCCGTGACCGATACGTGATGCTCTCGCCGCGGTTGCTGGAGGCGCCGCGTGAATACTGGAAGGTCGTGCGCCCCAAGACCTGGCTGTTTCCGGGCGACATCCCCGGACAGCCCATCACGCGCTTTGCTGTAGAACGAGCCTGTCAGAAGGCACATCGGGCCGCCGGAATTGCCAAGCCGATCACTCCCCACTCCCTGCGCCATGCGTTCGCCACGCACCTGCTGGAGTCGGGCACCGACGTGCGTCGCATCCAACTGCTGCTTGGCCACCGCAGCCTGGCCACCACCTCGCGCTACCTGAAGATTGCCACCAGCACAGTGTGCGCGACGACCAGCCCGCTGGATCTGTTGCCTGAGGTCGCGCCGCTGCCGTCCGAACCGACTGCGCCCCCGCTGTTCTGAGCGCGCAGCGATGCGAGCCACCGGGCTCGAGGTGGCGGACATCTTCCGCCAAGTCGGGCCTGCCTACCGTCAGGATCACGCTGACGCGATCAGCGGCGGGCAGCGCCGCGTCATGCGCGACATCGAGCGCTGCCGCACGGCGGCGCTGGGCGGCCACGTCGAGCAGTGTGATGCCTGCGGCCACCAGCGCATCTCGTTCAACAGTTGCCGCTCGAGGCACTGCCCCAAGTGCCAGTCGCTGGTTCGC
The DNA here is from genome assembly GCF_030317105.1 of Variovorax brevis. Taxonomy (GTDB): domain Bacteria; phylum Pseudomonadota; class Gammaproteobacteria; order Burkholderiales; family Burkholderiaceae_C; genus Variovorax; species Variovorax brevis. Next base: position 57,806 of record NZ_JASZYG010000017.1, on the reverse strand, counting down.
GCACAATGGCTCGAAGATCGGCAGGCCGAACTGCTGCCCGTCGAGTACTTCCACGTCGTCTTCACCGTGCCGCAGGAGATCGCAGCGATCGCGTACCAGAACAAGGCCGTGGTCTACGACATCCTGTTCCACGCCGCCGCCGAGACCTTGCGCACCATCGCCGCCGACCGCAGGCATCTGGGTGCCGAGATCGGGTTCATTGCGATCCTCCACACCTGGGGTCAGAACCTGCTGCATCACCCGCACCTGCATTGCGTTGTGCCCGGCGGCGGGGTGCCCCCGGATGGCCAGCGCTGGATCGCTTGCCGCCCGGGCTTCTTCCTGCCGGTGCGGGTGCTGTCGCGGCTGTTCCGGCGCCTGTTCCTCACGCAGTTGCGGCAGGCCTTCGACGAGGGAGAACTGCGCTTCTTCAACAGCCTTGCGGCGCTACAGGATCCCGACTCCTTCGCCCGCTACCTGGCGCCCGTCGCCCATGCCGAGTGGATCGTCTACGCCAAGGCGCCGTTCGGTGGGCCGCAACGGGTGCTGGACTACCTCGGGCGTTACACCCATCGGGTGGCGATCTCCAACAACCGCCTGATCGACTTCGTCGACGGTAGGGTCGCCTTTGCATGGAAGGATTACCGTCACGAGCGTCGCAAGGTCATGTGTCTGGACGCGCAGGAGTTCGTTCGTCGCTTTCTGCTGCATGTACTGCCGGCCGGATTCCAGCGCATTCGCCACTACGGCCTACTGGCCAACCGCTACCGCGAGATCAACCTCGAGCACTGTCGGCAATTGCGACATCAAAAGCCAATACTGTACAAACATCCAGTGGATTGATACGATGCTCCCATGGACGAATTCTCGATCCCGGCGGGCAAGAGCAGCTATGGATCGGGGCGTGCGCGCATCAGTTGCAGCGGCGCTGGCGCACGGTGGATCCAGATGAAATGGAGGACTTGGCGGCGTCTCTGGCCCGCGATCCTGCGCTGCGGGCGCTGTCGCCCGCCGAGGCGGCGCTCGTGTGGCTGCGCCCGATCGCGGGCGGCGACCAAGTGCAGTGCTGAAGTCCCAAGACGTTGTCCTCGGCGCCGCAGATCGCGCCGTCCGGTGCAATGCTCCGTCGAACCGGCGCCCAAGAAAGCGAGCTCCGTGGCGCTTCAATCGAGAGGGCGGAGGTTTTAGATAATCAGGGACCTCCTGCGCTGAAGCCGCCTCAACGCGTCCCGCGCGAACGGCCACGGTGGGCGGCAAGCAATTGCCGCCAGCGCACCGGGTCAGGGAGGGCAGGGTGCGTGCCGTCACAGCGCACACGGGTTGCAAGACAATGTGGCCATGACGATAACGACTCCCGACGTGCAGGCCACGATGCGCAAGGTCAGGCATTACCAGCTGAGCCAATGGGTCGGCCATCTGACCCCGTCAGAAGCGAACTCGCCGGTCCAGGCCGGGGCGACGCCCGGCCCGCAGGATCGCGCATGGATGGAGGCGGGGCTGCAGGCCGGCAGCGACAGTACGCGCTGGTTCTACTTCTCCGCAAATCCGGCGTTGCGGACACTGTTGCGCGCTCCTGAGCGCCGCCCTTCAGGCAGCGTCGCTGCAATACGCCCGAGCACGGGCGTCATCTCATTTCTGGACGGAACGGTGCTTCGCACGGCGTCCGGCAGCTTGTCGAGCAGCGCCAGTTGGTGGTGCCAGGGCAATGGTGCAAGCACCGCTTGGACCATTGCTTTCATCGGGCCAAGCCTCGGAATTGCACGCATGTAGTTGACGAGATGGCCGCCGCGAGTGCCCCGCGTCAAGACGCGCCGTTAACCCCACCCCGGCACGTGGTTTGCGTCACTGCGGCTGCACGTCGCTTTACACTGGTCTTTCGCCCCATCCGGGGCACCGGTTGTCTCCTCCACCCTCCTGGTGGATTTCAATCCCCGGGATCTCGGTTCCGGGGATTTTTTATGGGCGTTCGTGAGCCGCGGCAGTCGTGCAGGAACGGCTGCGGCCTACGCCCCTCGGCCGCGCAGGCCGCATGATGGGTGCATGCGCAAGCCTCGCCAAGCCGACCTGGATCTGACGCCGCCTCCGCGAAAGAGCACGAGGCGGTCCACCCGATCCCGCAAATCAGCGTCCTCGCGTCGACGTCTGCTACTCATGGACTACAAGACCTGGCTGGACGTGACGGCCCCCATCGCCGACCTCGCGGCGCGCGTTTCCAAACCGACCTAGCCGCCCGGTTCGCGTCGCCACCTACAACGTCGACGATGTGCGCGAACGCATCGACCCCTTGCGGGCGGGGCTCGACGTCCCGGCACCCGACGTCGTGTGTCTGCGGGAACTCAAGTGCAAGGCGCGGAATTTGCCTGCAACGCGATCCGCTCCTTGGGGTACGAATCGTTGGTGCGGCAAAGAGACCTGGAACGGGGTGGCGATGCTCGCCAGGGGCGTCGAAACGGTCGAGATCCGAAGAGCCCGTCCCGGCGACCCCGACGACCGCGAGGCACGCTCCTTGGAGGCCGCCGTGAACAGCGTGTCTGGACGCGTGGAGCGGATTGCTGGAAGACCAAACAGACCCTGGCCGAGCCGATGCGCGTGCTTGCCTTCAAACCTTGACGTCCAAGGGACGCTGAGACAAAACTATGTAGGCGCTTCCGCCAACAGGACGCGATTGGGCTGCGGGGTGTGGCGGTGCAGCCAAGTAGCGTTGCGACAACCGGCCGGCGGCGACCTCTTCAGCGAAGCCGCACCACGCCCGTGGCGTCGCGGCGAGCCTTCAATTCTTCAAACGACCCGAAGTCTTGAGCTGCAGGAAGGCTGTCTGTATGGGCTGAAGTGGCTTCGGCGACCGCCGACGTCTCGGCGAAACGGACCAGGTCGGACCAGCGCATGATGCGGCCCTGCAGATGCATACGCTCGACGACCGCCAGTACGTTCTCGAGTACACGCACTTGCACCTTCCGCTCAGCAGGCTGAGCAGAAAGTTCGAGTTCGGGGAACTCAGGACGTGCAAGGAGAGAACCCATCATGTCAATGTCGTGCCAGAAAACTATACAGCAATAGCGCTCAACGCAGAGGATCCCACTTGAGAGTGCAAGCATGGGCCGAGGCGATGTCATAGGCGAAATACCTGTCGTCCATCCTCCTGAAACGTGAGAGCAGGGAGCCTTTCAGGTGGTTCCGGCGAGTCAGACCACAGGCCAGATAGCGTTTGACAAGATCATCCTGCTGCTTTGGCGTGCCGCGGTGGTCGGCATGCAGTGCCACGCGTCCGTGCAAACCTTGCCAACGACTGGCCTGGACAGCGGTGTCGAGAAGCAGGGGCATCACTACGAAGCGATCAGTGACGCCGAAAGCCCGGAGCGCCGCTGCAGGCGCGGAGGTCAGGAACCAGACGAACGTGCTCATCTCGCCGGCCTCGCCGGGGTGCGGATAGCCGGAGACCAGCATGGCCAGACCGACAGGCACAGCCCGACCGGTCGGAGACGAGACGACGATCTGGAAAGCCTCGGTCAGTCGGCCATGAAGGTCGTTGAGCAGGTACGAGGCCGTCAGGTACCGCGGCCAATTCCACGCCCGGTCCAGACGCGCCACGTCGGGCGCGATGAAGAGTTCGTGGATCAATCGCTGCAAGCTCACCAGCTCCTGGAAAGCGGCCTCCTGCACGATGCATTCGACCAAGCCCGTGGCTGGGCGGGCAAGCGGGATTCGTTCAATGACTTTGATGGAGGTGGAAATCAAGACACAGGCACGGGAAGTCGGAGAAAGGAGGCGAGCATAGTAGGGAACGTCCCCTCTCATCTTCCAGGTGCGCATCCTTGCCCGGGTGAGGGGCGCCGTCACTGGCGTTCCTCAGCTTTGGCTCTTGGTCAACAATTTCAGGATCCAATCGTAGCGCGCGCCTGTCCGACGGAGTAGGGTGCGGTCGCGCTTGCTTGGCCGCAAAGGGCATCCTGACGAAATGGCGCCGGTTCAAAACCGGCAAGCGCTTCTCCTTTGATCGAAGTCGCGTGTGATGCGGCAACGCAAAAAGCAGGTGAGCCTGCGGATCAACGGATCAACGCTCGCGAACAGGCTATCCCGGATGTGCTTTTCTTCACCGGGCTTGCATGGGCAAGCGGATAGCGACGGTGAAATGGCAGGTGAGGATAGGGATCACCGCGAACACTCATCGGCTGGACGCAGGCCGTTCCAACCGAGTCCCTGCGTCCAGCGTCGACGTCAGCGGCTTTTCATGTACGCCGCGTATAGCGAGGGCTGAAGATCGCGCAGCACCTTGCGTCGAGCAATGATGTCGGCGTGGCGGCCCTGGCGCTCCAAGCCGAGTAGTTCGACCAGAAGACGCATCGCCTGCTCCGGCGGGCCATGGTGTGAGGCCTGCGCCAACGCCAACTGCTCACGAAGAGCGGGGCGATCGATCAGCACCCATGCCGCAAACCAGCTCAGGTCCGTCTCGCCGCCGCTTTCGGGGGGCGCGTCGACATTTGCGTTGAAGTTCGCCTCGAAGGTGCGGATCAACTGCGGCAAGAGCGGATCCGGCGAGCGTTGCGCAAGGCCCTCCAGCAGCGTTGGCGACAACCACCCCAATTCCGCCAACAACGGCCAGGTCGCGCGAAGGCCGAGCAGGTTCAAGCGCGCCTCGGCCATCCATGCGAGCGGCGTCGGTATCCGTCGCCACGATTCAATGGATGCGACCGATTGAGCGGCGTTCTCCCAGGCGCCCACGCGCAGCCAGAGCGCGGCGGCATGATCGTGCGGTTGCCGCGCATCGAACGCGAGCGATCCTGCGCGCCGCGCGAGTTCCTGCCAGCCCGCAGTGAGCCACGTGGAAGCACCCGGCTCGCCGAAGGTGCGTTGGGCGGCGAAACGGATGGCCTCTTGCAACATCTGCCGCGCCTCACGCAAGCTTTCGTGGTCGCGAAACGGCTGTTGTTGGCTGATCTCGGCGGCTTCGATGTATCCCACCAGTACGCGCAGCGCTGTCAGAGATTCATCGGCCGGATATTCCTGGGCAAGTCGTTCGCAAGCCGCTCGAGAAGCGGACGTGTCGCGCCGCTCAAGCGCGTGTACCGCGTCGTTTCTGAGCATCACGTCGTGGCTGTGTTCGAAGATGTCGAGTTGCATCCGATCCAGGTAGGTTAAGGCGGCTTGGGGACAACCAACCTCCATTGTGGCGCCAAGCGTCGCGCCCCGGGACAAGCCGACCGACAAGCAACTGCTGTTCATTGCGTCGGCCGCTTCCCTATGACGCACGGCTTCACGGGTGACGCCGTTGAGACTCGAAGCGTCATGGTGAATGTCCGGCGCGCATGGCGCTGTTGCGCCTGCGTAGCGAAGGTTGGACCTCGACCGCCGGGCACTGAGCCACCGCTGCATCGTTCGCGTTGACGGCTTTATGTTGGCAGCGAGATCTTGCGACGTTGGAGGACTTCGAGATGAATGCAAAGGCCGCACTGGTTCAGGTCAGTTCACCCTGTCGGTCACAATCCGGCCATGCCAAACATTGCATCCATCCTCAAGGCCGAGATCGTGCGCGTCGCTCGCAAGGAAGCGCGCTCCGAGATCGCCTCGGTCAAGCAAGCCAGCACCCAGCATCGCGCTTCGATCGCCGCGTTGCGCCGTGAGATCGAGGCACTGCGCAAGGAATTGCGGCGTGTGGCCAAGCCCAAGCGGCTCGTGCAGCCCGGCACACCTGAGCTTTCCGACGACAAGGGGATCGCGCGCCGGTTCAGTGCGAGCCGACTCGCCGCACACCGCAGCAAGCTGGGCCTGTCCGCGGCGGTATACGGCAAGCTCATCGGTCTCGGCGGGCAAACCATTTTCAATTGGGAGCAGGGCAGATCCAGGCCCAACGCACAGCAGATCCAACAGTTGGCTGCTCTCAAGGAATTGAGTCACAAGGCCGTCCTTGAACGTCTGGAGACCGGTTCTTCGGAGTAGGCGCAGCGCCAAGGCAGTCGCGCTCAGGCGCTGCCCCGAGGCAGGCGCAGCGAGTTGCCTCTCCTGAACTCGAAATGACGCTCACCGGAATGGCCCTCATCTGTCGATGACGCTACCCGGCTTGGCGCCAGCGCCAATACCTCAACCAGAGCCGGTCGTGGTCGGCACTCCCGGCACCGGGCGCACCACGGGAAACGGTGGTAGCCCGGCCAGGATCTCGCGTCCGTAGCGCATCGTCACCAGGCGCGTATCGCACACGGTGATCACGGCATGGTCGGTCACGGTGCGCACGCCGCGGCCGGCCCATTGGGCCAGCTTCATCGCCGCGCGCGGGACCGCGATCTCGGCGAACGGGTCACGTCCCTGACCGATCAACCATTCCGCCAACGCTTCCTCGACCGGCGAATTGGGTGGGGTAAAGGGGAGCTTGTCGATGACGACGTGCTCACACAGCCGACCAGGCAGGTCGATGCCTTCGCCGAAGGATTGCAATCCGAAGAGGATGCTGCGCTGGCCGCGTGCGACGCGACGACCGTGCTCGGCGAGCAGCTCGGTGCGCGAGCGTTCACCCTGCATCTGCACGAGCGCGCTCATGTCTTTGGGCAGCGCCGCGTGGCAGGCCAGCATCTGGCGCCTGGAGGTGAACAGCACCAGCTGACCATGCGGGTGCTCGCGCAGCAGCGTCGGCAGCAGGCGGCACAGCTCCTGCGAAAATTCGGGGCTCTTGGGCGAGCTGCTCATGGGTGCAATGCGCAGCTCGCCCTGTCTGGCGTAGTCGAACGGGGACGCGACCACCAGGGCCCGCCGCTCGGGAAAGCGGTTCATGCCGCTCATGCGATCAAAGAAGTCGAAGCGACCGCAGGCGGTCAAGGTGGCGGAGGTGCAGACGGCCGCGCTCACGTTCTTCCACAAGCCGCGCGACAGCAGCTGGGCGGCCGTCATCGGACTGGCGCACAGCCATGCATCGACGTGGTCGCCTGCCGGCATGGCCCCCGTGGCTGCGATGGCCGGCGCGAATTCCAGCCACTTGGCCCAGGCAACCCCCTCATGCGTCGCCCAGGCGATGAACAGTTGCCGCAGGGATTCCAGCCTGGACAGATACACCCCCAGTTCCACGCCAACGCGGGCCTGCTCATCGCGCTCGGTCGGAGATCGCGATTCGTCGGGCTCCTTCAATGCGTTGGCGATGTTCTCCACCACCGTCGCGATCGAGGCGACGAGGGCGCCCAACTGCTCGCATTCCGGAACCAGTTCCTCGGGAATGCGGCCCTCCACAAAGCGATGAACCGGCTTTTCGGCACCCACCAGCTTGTTGCGGGTCCACCAGCTTTCAAGGATGCCGAGCTTGTCCGTGCATTCGGTGATGGCTTGCCCGAAGGCCGTCAGATCGGGACGGGTGGAGGCGGGCATGCCCCGGCTGTGACGATGGGCCAGCGCGCGCAAACTTGCAAGCAAGCTGACGCTGGCGTCGAGCCGGGCACGGTAGGCGAACTGCTCGGCGGCAATGCCTGGGAGGTGGTGCGCCTCGTCGAACACAAACAGCGTATTGGCCGGATCGATGAGCGCGCTGTCGGTCTGCAGCGTCGCCAGGATCAGTGCGTGATTGGCCACCTGGATCGTCGCGGCCGCCGCGCGGCGGCGTGCCTTGAAGAATGCGCAGTTCCTGAAGTGCTCGCATTGGCCGCCATTGCACGCGCTGCCGCTCGCCTGAACCCTTCGCCAGTTCTGGGCGTCAGGCTGCTGCGCCAGGCTGTCCAGGTCGCCGTCCCATTTGCCGCTGCGAAGCGAGCTGGCCACCTTCTTGTACCAGCGCATGGCCTGGGCGGCATCGCGCGGGTCGTTCCGGCCCTGCCAACTCGCGCCGGTGAACGAACCCTGCAACTCATCGTCCCAGAGGCCCTCCTGGGCGACATCGTTGAGCGCGCCTTCCAGGCGGCTCTCGCAGACATAGCGGCCCCGGCCCTTGAGAAGTTCAAAGCGCAGGTCCGGAATGACCTTTGCCAGCCGCGGCAGGTCCTTGTGGAACAGCTGTTCCTGCAGCGCGACCGTGGCGGTGGACACGATGACGGTCTTGTCCAACAGCTCCGAGGCCACGATCGCCGCCAGGCAGTACGCCACGGTCTTGCCCGTTCCGGTGCCCGCTTCGAGCAGTGCCAGGTGATTGCCCGTGCGGGCGCTGTCGTCCATGGGTGGGCCGGCATTCAGGAAGGTCAGCAGGGCCGCATGCATCATCTGGTGCTGCCCGGGGCGGGCGATGAAGCCGGGCCAGGTCCTGGCCACCTCACCGTAAAGGAATTCCAGCCGCTCGCGCGCCTTGTCGAGCAACTCGCGCGCGATACCGGGTGCGGCCTCCAGAACGTCGGGCGCTGTTTCTGATCGACGCGTGCGCCTCGGCGCGGAAGAACTCATGCTGACGATTATCGATGCGCATCCCGAATCGGAACTTCACGCTGGATGCACGGTGCCGGGGTCAGGGTGTCGCGCAGGAATGCGGCTCTACGGCATTGGACTGGCAGCCGCGCCCACGCCTGAGTCCACCGCGAAAAGCTGGTCGTGTCATTCCCCGGACTGCGCACTGGTCGATGAGTTCGCCGGCGGGGCCCATCGGACCGCTGCTGCGAACACTGACACCGGGTTGAGACGCTGGAACGGCAGCGCCTTTGCACAGTGCGGTCGAGCCACTGACTGACGTCTCAGGTTTCGGTCGCACGCGGTGCGCTTGTCCAGGTGATACGGTCCGCCTTGGTGACCGGGCTCGTGCACGCAATTCATCAGAGACTCCGCGTGAGCGTCCTCAGCCCACTGGCGCCGCGTCTTCGTCCTCGCCTGATGCACGCGGGCCCGTGCGCTCGTCATTTGCCAAGCGATAAAGCTCCACGGTGCCGGCCTCAAATGCCGCCGCCCACGACGTGAACGCATTCGCGCTCGACTCGATGTCGATCCAGACGCTTGCGTCTTCGGTGGACTCGTGGAGAACCCAATAGAAGTGCCCCGGGTCCGGCTCGTCGACAAAGACGGAGATATGACGAAGGTGGCTCATGCGCAGATTGTGCAGCGACGGCGCCTTCGCGCGTCGCCGCGTGCATCTGCGCTGACCATCTGCACTGACTCTGCACTGGCCTGTGCACAGGTCATCCGCGGCAGCAAGCCGACCGGCGCTTCAAGTCAGCGCCCGCGCCGGCCATCCCTGGGAGCCACGATGTGACCACACGCGCAGACCTGACGCGGGTTCAGGGACAGCAAGATACATGGAAGGGGTGCGCGGTATCGCATGAAAACAAAGGCATCCGGGTTCCCTGCGAAGGGCGGGGAGGGCTTGCCTGTGTGGCTTGACGCTACCTCACCGTTCTCGCGTTCAAGGCCCTGTGCGCGCTTGCGCGTGCTCGGCGCGTGCCGCGCGCCTGCGGCGGCCTTGAGCGCTGCGCTGCGGCGTGGTGCTCGGGGCCACGCAGGCAATCCCGCCTGTGTCGCTTCACAGGAGTTCATCATGACCGCATCCTCATCTTCTTGCGAGCTGACCGTTCGCCAGCAACGCATCGTCGAAGCGCTGCGTCCCTTCTTTGGCGCCGATGCCGACGCACTGTACGAGGCCAATGGCCGGTCGCTGATGAAGCTGACCTGGTTTGCACGCCAGTCATCCTTGCCGAACTTTCATCGCCTTGTGACGGGCCTCGCACTTGCGCAGGAACTTCTCGTCGAGGAACTGACGAGCCGTTCGGTATTTGAGTCGCCGACGGCTGTCTCCGACTTCCTGAAGCTTCATTTCGCCGGGCAGCCCCACGAAAGTTTCGCCGTCATGTACCTCGATGCGAGGAACGCGCTCATTGCGTTCGAGGAACTGTTCCGCGGCACCCTGACGCAGACGAGTGTCTATCCGCGGGAGGTGCTCAAGCGGGCTCTTCACCACAACGCCGCCGCTATAGTCATAAGCCATAACCATCCAACGGGTCACGTCCAACCGTCTCCTTCAGACAAACTGATGACCCAAACCCTGACCGACGCGCTTGCCATGATGGACGTGCGGGTGCTGGACCATGTCATCGTCGCGGGCAGCAAGTCGCTGTCGTTCGCGCAATGCGGCCTCCTGTGACCCGCGGGGGCTTCGGCCCCTTTTTCCGTTGCGAAGTGGCGCGCTTCGTTCGATCCGCGCGCGTGTCCGCCTCGCGTGGGAGGGTGGATGCCCTGGAGGAGGCTTGGGCGGGGGAGGGGAGGGGAGAGCACAGGAGGCGTGCTTGCTGTTCCCTTCAGCGTGCCACACCGTGCTCGCCGTCAAGGCCTGCGCACCTGCGGTGCTGGCGGCCTGCGGCCGTCTTCGAGCCTTGACCGCTTGCGCTGCGGCGTGCCGTCCACGGTCACGGGCAATCCCGCCCGCTACCGTTCAAGGAGAACGCCATGACCTCCCACTTTCCCTTCATCACCGACGAGCAGTTCGAGATGCTGCTGGCCAACGGCCGGATGGCACTGGCATGCCAGGCAAAGGACGAAGACTTCGATCCCTTGCCAGTGGTCAAGCTCTTCACGCCCGATGCAGGGGCGACCTGGCTGCTCACTGAGATCGACCCCCATGCGCAGGTGGCCTTCGGCCTCTGCGACCTCGGCGTGGGTTTCCCGGAACTGGGCAAGGTCAGCCTGGCAGGGCTTGGCGTCGTGCGCGGGATGATGAACCTGCCGATCGAACAGGACCTGCACTTCCGGGCCACGCAGACGCTGAGCGCCTATGCGAAGGAAGCCCGGATGGCCGGGCGTATCCAGGCGTGAGGGCGCCGCCGCCGGCTCTGCCGGCGGCATTCTTTTTTCGCCCTGCTCCTACGAGGCGCGCTGTGCACGCCGTCTTCGATCAGACCGCTGCGCGTACCCGCGCGCGCGGCAGCCGGTCGCTTCGACTGATTGCTTGTGTGCCTCTGCATTGCAGAGGAATGACGTTGGAGCGGCCTGCGGCCGCAGCGCCGGCGGGGTGGTGTGCCTCACGGCCATCAGCGGCGTGTGGCGCGCCACATCTGCCTTCAGAGCCGCCTCTTCTCGACGCATGGCTCGCACGGGCCGCTGTCCAGGGCTTCGGGCTGCGCCACCGTCCTCACCCGGTCCTCGGCTTTCGCCTCAGCTGCGGCTTGCGGGCGGTCCCTGGACAGCGGCCCTTTTCGCTCGCTCTTCATGCGTCGAGGCGGCCTGCAGCGTCGCCCGCTGTGCTCGCCGTCACGGGTCAAGGTCGGCGCGCGCCAGCTTGGCGCACCAGAACGACGGTGTATCAGCGCAGCGTCCTGGGGCCGCGCGGCCGCGGCCCATGCTGTGCCTGGGGCACCGGATGCCGGTCCGGCTCGCCTTCGGCCTCGCACCGGCATGAGAAGGGGAGGGTGGGCTTGCCTGTGCCCCGTCACGCTATCACGCGGTTCTCGCGTTCAAGGCCCTGCGCACGCTGTCGCGTGCCCGGCGCCTCCGGCGCGCCTGCGGCGGCCTTGAGCGCTGCGCTGCCGCGTGAGCCAAGGGTGACGCAGGCAATCCCGCCTGTGCCATTCCAGGAGCTCCCCATGACCTCATCTCCCATCGCCTTCGCCGCCCGGACATCCCTCACGCTGGAACAACTCGAGCACAGCGCCCCAGCCGTCTTCGCCGACCGGGCCGCCGACCACACCGGACCCAGGTACGTCTTCATCAGCACGCGCGACATCGTCACCGCCCTGATGGACGCCGGCTTCGAGCCGACGCTGGCCGTGCAGACCCGCGCGCGCAACGGCCACACCTCCTCCTTCGCTCGCCACCTGCTGCGCTTCCAGCCGGTCGTGCAGTCGCTGTCGCTGGACGACGTCCTCGGCGAGATCGTCCTGATCAACTCGCACGACGGACGCAGCGCCTACCAGCTGCGCGCAGGCCTGTTCCGCCCCGTCTGCACGAACGGCATGCTCACCGCCATCGGCGACTTCGGCCTCATCCACGTGAGCCACCGCGGCAACGTCGTGGCCAACGTTCTCGAGGCCGCCCAACGCATCACCCGCGAATTCAACCGCGTCGGCGACGCCGTCCAGGCCATGCGCGGCACGACACTCACCCAGGCCGAGCAGCTGGACTTCGCCCGCGACGCCCTCGCACTGCGCTATCCGGCCCCCGTGCAGCCGCCGGTCCAGCCCGTGCAACTGCTGGAGCGCCGCCGCATGGCGGACGTCGGCGACGACGTCTGGCGCACCTTCAATGCCCTGCAGGAACACGTGATGCGCGGCGGCCTGTGCGGGCGCAGCGCAACGGGCCGGATGATGCACACCCGCGGGGTGCGGGCCATCCGCGAAAACGTGCGCTTGAACACGGGCCTGTGGGCCCTCGCGCTCCAGCGCATCGGCCGCTGACGCGGCCGGGCCGGAGCCTCGCTCCGGCCCTTTACTCCGTCCGGGGCGCTGCATTGTGAACTGCCGCAACTCGATGCGCCTCGCGGCGTCCAAGTTGATCGGCTGCGCGTACGGCTCCCGCGCGGCACTCCACCAGCAAGGCCATGCTTGCGCTGGCCAACGTGGAGGGGTCACTGGCGTGCGTTTCTAAGCTTTCGCTATCTTCTCCTCAACCTCGGCGGCGCTGCCTTTCACATTCCACTTCTCGCCACCACCCAGCATGTGGACGACCGTGAAAGGACCCGTCTTGGTCGAGTCGGCAACTTCATGCAGCGCAGTAATGTGATCTGCGCGCAACCGGATCTGCCTCTCATTGCTCTTGGGGCCGATGAAGGCTGTGAATTTGACGAATGACATCGGTACTTCCTCACCTCTTTCTGTTCATTGCAACTCTACTTCCCGAGGGATGCCCCTGCTTCGGCCTTTCGCTGTATGCCGACCGCCGAAGTTCCACAGGAACGCAACTATTCAACATTCAGATCCCGTCTCCCGGAAACGCAGGCGAGCCCTTGCCTGAAGGTGGCCAGGATCACGTCGCAACGCGCTCCACCGTCTATGCGAAGGAGGCGCGCATGGCCGGGCGCAGCCAGGCGTGAGGGCCCCGCCGCCGGCTCTGCCGGCGGCATTGGACGTGTCCCCTCGTGGCGCGCTGCGCACGCTGTCTGCAATCAGGCCGCTGCGCGTACCCGCGGGCGCGGCGGCCGGTCGCTTCGAATGATTGCTGTGTTCCTCTGCATTGCAGAGGAATGACGTTGGAGCGGCCTGCGGCCGCAGCGCAGCCGGGCGGGGTGCCCGCATGGGTGGTCCGGGGTGCGCCGCGGACGCATCTGCTTTCAGAGCCACCTCTTGACCGACGCATAGCTCGCACGGGCCGCTGTCCAGGGCTTCGGGCTTCGCCACCGTCCTCACCCGGTCCTCGGCTTTCGCCTCAGCTGCGGCTTGCGGGCGGTCCCTGGACAGCGGCCCTTTTCGCTCGCTCTTCATGCGTCGAGGCGGCTCCGAAAGCAGATGTTCAACCCCCGCGGTCCACACCGCAGAAAGGCCCAGCCATGCGCACACTTCATTCCACCCGTCAGCGCCCTGCGGATCATCCGGACCCGACAGCCACGGGCGTTCCCCCCGTACCCCCCGAGGACTCACCCAAAGCAGGTGCTGTTGAACTGAGCCATGCAGCGCCGCGTAGCGGCGGCCGCATCGATGTCCGCCAATCCGTGACCGACCGGATCATCGCGATGCTCGAGAAAGGCGGGAACGTGTTCCGCGAGCGCTGGACCCGGGCCGCCTCGCGCGGCATGCCGCGCAACGGCAAGACCGGCGCCCCGTACCACGGCGCCAACGTGCTGCTGCTGTGGGACGCAGCGATCGAAGCGGGCTATTCCTCCAACGTCTGGCTGACCTACAAGCAGGCCGCCAGCCTCGGTGCGCAGGTGAGGAAGGGCGAGCGCGCCGTGTTATGCGCACACTTCGAGCGCAGGGCGGGCAAGGCATCGGCGGAGACAACGGACGCGTCGCAAGGCATTGCGGGCCGGGACGCCAACCAGGGCAATGAGGGCGATCAGCGCGATCAGGGCGACGAGGCCGGTGCAGGCGGCACTGCCGGGCGAAGCTTCCTGCTGTGCACGCCGTTCTGGGTCTTCAACGTCGCACAGATCGCCGGCCTGCCCGTGGAGTTCATTGACGAACACTGCTACCCGCCGGCGCCTGCGTATTCGCCGACAGAGATGGCCATGCGCATCGTGGCAGGCGCCAACGCGCAAATTCGCCATGGCTTCGAGCAGGCGATGTACGTGATGGCCCTCGACGAAATCCGCATGCCATGGCCTCGCCGCTTCACCAGTGCGCAGGCCCACTATGCAACCATCCTGCATGAGCTCGTGCACTGGAGCGGGCATCCCGAGCGCCTGCATCGGGCCTTCGGCCAGCGCTTTGGCGACGCCGCCTACGCGTTTGAGGAACTGGTCGCCGAGCTCGGCAGCGCCTTCCTGCTGGGCCACTGCGGCCTGGTCGACGCCACGATCGAAGGGCACGCGGCCTATCTCGATTCGTGGCTGCAGGTGCTGCGCAACGATCGCACCGCAATCTTTACCGCCGCCCGGCTGGCGGGCGAAGCGTATGAGTTCCTCTTGTCGCTGGCATTGCCCGAGATGGAGGACGCATCGGCGTCTCAGGAGGACACTTGAGGTCCAGGGCCGTTGGCCTCGCGTCGCTGCGAAGCACATCCCCCACTGTGGGCGGGCGCCTCCGGCCCGCAGATGCACCTTCGCCTGCGATCATCATTGGCGCTTCGCCAAAGGCTGCGGCGCGTCGAATCGGGCGGCGATTCGCGCCATGTCGCCGCGTTCGATGCGCTGGGCGATGTTCTCGCGGGCGCTGTCCAGAAAGCGTGCCGCTTCGCGCTCGTCGTGCTTCTCGGCCTCGATCACCGCCTCGCCCATCATCGCGGCTGCGCGCGCGTGGTGCGGAAAGGCCGCCTCGAACGCAAACCGATCCATCTTGCGAAACGCAGCGCCCTCATGAGCCCATTGCAGCAAACGACCGCGGGCCTCGCTCGCTTCGCACTGTCGCACCGCGTCGCCTCGCCACGCAAGCACCTGGCTGGCCACCTCGCGCGGCACCGCGGGATCGTGCGCGAGCGCATGAGACAGCGTTTCCCAGCACATCGCCCCTTGCACAGCGTCTTTGTCGGACAAGGCGCGTGACTGCTCCTTGTCCAGGATGGCGACGGCCCTGGGGGTCCGAAGCCAATCATCCCCGGCCATCCGGTTCTCGAAGAGTTGGCGGGCGTCGCGCGCGATGACTCGCAAGCCGTCCACATGGCCCTTCTTCTCGAACTCTTCCAGCATCGCGCGCAGATCGGCGAGGGCCTTGTCGTGCTGGGCCGAGGTGACGAATTCCGCCTCCAATCCATGTTGGCGCCAAAGGGCGTCGCGTGCCGCGAGCATCAAGAGACGGCTCGTTTGCGGACGGACGCACACGCCAACGACCTGGACAACATAGCCATCCTGCCGCAGCCGGGTCACCAGGCGATGCGTTCGCGGTGGATCATCCATCTCGTCCTCAAGAATCAGGTGAAGCCGCCGCTCACGCGCGGCATCGACCGTCCGGCCCAGCCAGCGCCGCACGTTGGCTGCGCCGAGACCGGCGCCATACGCGCGAATCCACTCCTTCGAGACCGTGACCGCGGGTCCTGTTGTGCGTCGCATCTCGCGACCCAGCAACGCCGCTGCGACCGATACGCCCGCGCCAGGCTGGCCCAGCACCACCATGGCGGCGGGCTGCGGGGAGGATGCTGCGAACGCCACAACGTCGGGGATGCAACACCGCGCGACGAAACTCTCTTGTCCGGCAACCGAACGACGCGCTCTTGACCCCTGCGCGAAGCCGGTGGCGCAAAGCGATTCGCTCGCCACCGCTCGCGTATCGGCGTTTCGCGCCAGGATGCCCCCGGTGACGCGCATGTCCAGGACGTCAAAGTCGGCCAAAAGGCGCAGCGCCTCCTCGCGCACCAGGGCGAATTGCTTCTCTTCTTGTTCCGCTCCCGTGCTGCGCGCCTGGTCCCATCGCGTGCTCGCTCTTGCACTTGCATTTGCAAGGGACTGGCGAAGCAGGGCGATGGCAAGCTCTGCATCGAGCGTGTTCCTGAACGGGCCCCAGTACCGCGGCTCGAAGGCGTGGAGGTGCTTGTGCTCCTGCGGGTCCGGTTTGTCATCGGCAAGATCGATCGGGAAGTCGTCGTCTCGCACCGCCCTGGTGACCATCATGCGCATGACATCGGGCAGCTCCATGCCTCGTGCCCGGGCCATCTGCTGGGCACGCCTGGCGATCTCTCGATCAATGCGAAAGCGGATGATCGGACGGTGTTCCATGTCGACCTGTTTATAGCGCCGGACGGCGCCTGGATCGACTTTCCCACGTAGCAGGGCGCCCCACCGGCTTCGCCGCTGTCGGGCTGCTCCAGGTTCGCGCCTTCGCGCTCATCCCCTTCGGGGACTGGCTGCGCCAGCCTTGCGCATCCCTGGCGCGCGGGACTTCGTCCCTTGAACCTCCCCTGGCCAGACCTGCCTGCGGCAGGTGGAGGCGCTCGCCGCGCGGCGGTCGGGGTGCGCGTCGGCCTCGTGCGGTGCTGCCGTTCTCCTGTGTCTTTCGCCTTGTCCGGTGACTCTGCGCCCGCGGCGCCCGGGGACCGGCTTCGCCTGCAAGGGGGTATTCATAAAGCTGCGCTTTACAAACCTTCCCCCCTTGCTCCCCGGTCCCCGCCGTCGCTGCCCGTCCACCGGGCGAAAGACTCAGGAGAACGGCGGCCAGCTGCGGGCAGGAGGCCGATGCGAACCCCAACCCTTCATTGAAGGGCTCGAGATCTAGAAGCCCGGCATCTCCTTCAATTTCAACTGCAAAGGAATCCGAAATGACTGCTGTTGCCAATGCCACTGCTGCTGCCCAGGTCGCTGCCACAGGCACGACGCCGCGCAAGCTCAACGGAGCCAGGGCCCCGAAGATGCCCAAGGCTGCGAAGCTCAACAACGCCACGAAGCCGACAGGGAAGAAGGCTCCCAAGGCTCCTGCAAGCACCAGCGCCGACGTTGCAGTGACCGAGCCCGCCGCCCGCGACATGCTGGTGCCGCTGGACCAACTCGTGCTCAGCCATGCCAACGTGCGGCGGGTGTTCAACGAGGACGGCATCGCCGAACTCGCCGCGCTCATCGAGTCGCAGGGATTGCTGCAGCGCCTCGCGGTGATTGGGCAGGCAGACGGGTGTTTCGCCGTGGTGGCCGGTGGGCGGCGCCTGCGTGCCATGCGCAAGCTCGTGGCCGATGGCAAGTGGAGCGCATCACAACCCGTGGAATGCAAGCTCTACGAGGATGCCCGCGCCGCCGAGGTGTCGCTCGCCGAAAACTCCGGCCGCGAGGCCATGCATCCCGCCGACGAGATGGAGGCCTTCCGCAAGTTCGTGGACGACGGTCTCAGCGTAGCGCAGGTCGCGGGCCGCTTCGGCGTGAGCGTGCTGACGGTCGATCGCCGCCTGAAACTCGCCCGGTTGGCCCCTCGCTTCCTCGCGATGTACCGCGCCGACGAGATCGAGCCGGATCAGTTGCAGGCATTGGCGCTGACCGAGGACCACGCGGCGCAGGAGGCTGTCTGGGATGGCCTTCCGGGCTATGACCGCGATGCATGGACGATCCGGCGCATGCTCACCGAACAGTCCTGCGGGGGTGACAGCCGTCTCGCACGTTTCGTAGGTATCGACGTCTATGAGGCGCGTGGCGGGGCGGTGCGCCGCGATCTCTTTGCCGATGGGGACGATCCGTCGAGTGTCTACCTGGATGATCCGGTCCTCTTGCAGACCCTCGCGATGGAGAAGATGCGCAGTCTGGCCGAGGAAGTTCGCGCCGAAGGGTGGGGATGGGTGGACTGCCTCACCGAAGGCGACAACCTCGCGCTGCGCAGCTACGGCCGTGAGGCACAGGCCGAGCGCGAGCCGACACCTGAGGAGGCACAAGCCATCGACATCATGCAAGCAGAAGGTGCCCGTCTGGCCGAGGCCTATGACATGAACGAGGAGCAAGGCGATCGCGACTGCGATGCGTACGAGGCCCAGGAACAGCGCCTGTCCGCTGCCCTGGATGAACTGGACGACAAGCTCGACACCGTCCGCGCGGCTTTGTGGGTGTGGACGCCCGAACAGATGGCGCGCACGGGCGCATTGCTGCGGCTCGATCATGCCGGTCAGGTGACCGTCCATCGTGGATTGATCCGGCCAGAGGACAGGAAGGCGGGGAAGGGCGCAGGGACCAGTGCAGGCGGTGGTGCGGGCAAGGTCACTGGCGGTTCTTCCGCGAGCGGCGTTGCTGGAGTGGATGGCGAAGACGGCGATGGCGAGGGAGCGCAGGACACGAAGAAGCGACCCGAGTTCAGCGAGAAGCTCATGCGCGACCTGACCGCGCATCGCACGGCCGCCCTTCAGGCCGCATTGACGCAGAACCCGCATGTTGCGCTTGTCACGCTCGTTCACCGGATGGCCGAGACCGTCTTCGGCCAGTACAGCCGTGGCAACGATGTGGTGAAGGTGCATGTGCACCCGACCAGCGACTACAGCCTCGCGCAGAACGCCACCGGCTACGAGAGCTCTCCTGCGGGCGCCCTTCTCGGGCAGGCTGAGACGCAGTGGGGCGACCCGCTGCCGGGCAATCCGGAGGCGATGTTCAGCTGGCTGCTTGCCCAGGACCGCGAGACGCTGCTTGATCTGCTGGCCTACTGCACCGCGCGCAGCATCGACGCGGTGGCTGGGCGAGAACGCTCGCGCGACCAGAGCGATGCGATCGCCGAGGCCCTCGGCGTCGACATGGCCGATTGGTGGACACCGAGTGCCGCGAACTACCTCGCCAGCGTGAGCAAGGCCAAGGCGCTGGAAGCCGTACAGGAAGCGACCGGTATCGATTCCACAAAGGCCGTGGGCGGCATGAAGAAGCCGGAAGCCATCGCGTACTGCGCGAGCAAACTCCAAGGCTTGCGTTGGTTGCCCGCGCCGCTGCGACCCCACGCGACCGCGACGCCGGGCGCCGAGGCCGACGAGGCCGGCCCCGAGGACGAGGACGACAACGAAGACCACAACGAGGACGAAGGGCCGGGCGCTGGGCAGGAGGGCATGGACGGGCCTGCGCGGCAAGGCAGCGAGGACTGATCGCTGGCGGGCTTGAGGGCCGGGGAGGGAAGTGCAGCGATCGCCGCCTTCCCTCCCGCATCGGCCTCAGCCCTTGCACGCCCCCGTCTTCCTTCTCTTCCTTCCCTCCTTCCTTTCCACGGAGATCACCATGACCCTCCTGCTGACCCCCGGTCAGCGCGCCGCGCTGCGCGCCGCCCTGACGAACCGCCTTCTCGTCGTGTGCTTCGGTGCCGGCGTCGACTCCACGGCCATGCTCGTCGCCCTGCGCCTCGCCGGCATGCGGCCCGACGCCATCACCTTCGCCGATACCGGCGGGGAAAAGCCGCCGACCCTGGCGCACCTCACGCGCATCGAGCGCGTGCTGTGCGCGTGGGGCTGGCCAAGCGTCGAACTGTGCCGCAAGCGCACGCAGCCCGGCACGCCCTACGACGACCTGCAAGGCAACTGCCTGGCCAACGAAACCCTGCCGTCGCTCGCGTTCGGCTTGAAGTCCTGCTCCATCAAGTGGCGCCTTCACCTGCAGGGCGGCAGTCCGTCCCCGCGCCGGGCCAAGGGCAGCCTCCTTGCGGCCCATCGCCCCGTGCTTCGCTTCGCGCGCGACGGACGCGACGGATCGACGCGCCGGGCGGTCACCGCACGACATCGCCAACCTGACCCAGCGCGGCCAGCGTGACCCCCTGGCGGTGGATTTGGCGCGCGTGCCACGGCCTTCGTCCGCCTCGCGTCCTGACGGCCGCCTCGGGCGGGCTTCTCGCCGTCTCGCTTCGCATCGTGCTGGCTTGGTGCGGGTTGGTTGGGTAGGGGTGGGCTGGCTTGCTGTGACCTTCATCGTGCCACGCGGTTCTCGCCGTCAAGTCCTGCGCACGCGCAGCGTGCTTGCGGCCTGCGGCCGTCTTCGAGCCTTGACCGCTGCGCTGCCGCGTGACCCGACACGGTCCCGGGCAATCCCGCCCTCAACCGTCCAGGAGCTTCACATGGCTACCACTTCCATCGCTTTCCTGAGTTCGTCCGAGTTCTCCTTCCTGACCGACGAGCAGTTCGACCTGCTGCGGGCCAATGGCCTGATGGCGCGGCTGCACGAGGAGCGCGGCGAACTCTACGATCCTCCTCCGATCGTGAAGCTCTACGTGCCCGGCATGCGCGCGACGTGGCTGCTTTCTTCTATCGATCCACGCACACCGGGGATTGCCTTCGGCCTCGCGGACCTGGGCTTCCCGGAGATGGGCTTCATCAACCTCGACGAACTGGAAGAACTGCGCGTTGGCGGTGAACAGTCCGTGCGACAGGATCGTGGCTTCCATTCAGCAAAGTCCCTGAGCGAGTACGCGCGCGATGCGCGACGTGCCGGGCACATCGTGACCTGAGCCCGCACCGGGCATCGAGAGGTCGCCGCCGACCGGCGGCCTCTGCTCATTCCTTTGCCCCGCAGCGATTCGCCTGCAGATCCCGCTCGGGCGTGGGCACTCCCCATCATTGATCAGCGCCGGTGCATGCGCCGGCGTGCACCGCCAGGCCTGCCGTCCTGGCGCGTGTCCTCTCCGGTGCGTGTCGCCTTCCGTTCGCGTTTTTTCGTGCGCGTCGCTTCCGTCGGACCACTCGCGGGGTGCCCCGCGTATCTGGCGGTCCTGCGCGCGTACGAGCCATGCCTGAGGAAAGGTTCGCCAGCGTCGGCGCACAGGTGCGCGCAGCCATGGTGGTGATCCGGGCCTGAATCGATCCTGCGCCGCCGTCAGCAGCGGCAGCACAGCCGCTGCGCACCCGCAGGCCACTGTCGGCGTCCTGTCCCTCGGCGCCTCGGCGCATCTGGCACGTGCAATGATTTCCATTGCCACTTTCGTAGGGACAGGCGGCGTCGACGAAAGTGGCGATGGACGCCATCGTTCCCACAGCCAAGGCAACGCCATTGCGACGCACCGCAAACGGAGTATCGGCGTGTGAGGCACTGTCCTCTGGGCGTCTCCCCGGCTGCGCCGGGGCCGGGCTCCTGCAGGTTCGCGCATCCGCGCTCATCCCCTGCGGGGACGGCCTGCGGCCGCCTTCCGGATCCCTGACGCAGGCCTTCGGCCTTGGACACCCATCGACCAGGCCTGCCTGCGGAAGGTGAGGGCGCTCGCCGCGCGGCGGTTCTCGAATAGCGACCGTGCGTGCTGGTCCGGGGTGCCGTCGGCCTGAGTCCTTCACCTTGTCGGCGACGGTGCGCCCGCGGTGCCGGCGGACCGGCTGCACGGCCCACAGCATCAATGCCGTATCCGTCGACGAGCGCACCCATGGCCAGAGCGACGCCATTGCGCAGGACCTTGGCCTCGACATGGCGTGGGAGGATCGCGCTGGCTGCCCAACGCCCTGCGCCCGCAGACGGCGCGAGCCGGCACGGTCAGGAATTGCCGATCACGACTTGCCGAGCAGTTCGTGCACCTTGGTTCGCGTCGCGGCATCCAGCGCGGGCCATGCCGACATCAGCGCGCGCCCGACGCGGGCCTGCTCCAGCACATCCCGCATGCCAATCCAGACAACGCCCGTTACCAGCGCCGCCGTCACCGCAGCGCTGATCGCGCAGGCGCTCCAAAGGCTCGCGGGCCTGCGTCCCGCCACGCCCCTGGCCGCCTTGTTCGCCTGCGGTGGCAGGGCGCCGCCCTGCATCGCCGTCTCGATCCGCGCTGCCGACGCGCTCAGCTTGCGGCCCGCTTCCAGCATGGCCGGCTGGGCATCGAGCGACTGCTGCACCAAGCGGCCCAGCGCCTCCAGGTCGCTGTCAAGTTCCTCGCGCACCTTCGTCAGCGTCTGCGCCGCTTCCTCGGCGCGCTGGACCAGCGGATCGACATCTTCCAGCAGGATGCGTAGCGCCGCGTGCTGGGCGCTCACCGCATTCATGCACGCTTCCTGGCCGCAATCGCTTCGGATGCCCTCGCGCTGTCGCGCGCGTCCGGGCACGCTGCGCGCTGCGGCAACAGCAGCGCATGCACGCGCGCGAGGTTCTGCTGGGCGGTCACCGCCAAGTCGTGCGCCATCTGGCCGGCCATGGCGCGCTCCAGCGCTTCCATGTCGCCGGCGCACTTGGCCTCCAAGCGCGCTGCCTTCCAGTCGGTCGTGTCTTCCGCCAGCTCGCGCACCGTGCGGCCGCATTCCTCGGCCATCTCGTAGGCTTCGTTCCGATCGACCACCGCATAGGGCTCAAAAACGGCCTTGCCCCGGCCATCCGTCCTGCCGTAGCCGACCACCTGCGCGAAGACGACCTCCATCGGCTCCGACGCATCGGTGGCGTACTGGTTGAAGACGACCCGCACCTTGTGCTCGTCCAAGCCGAGCGAATGCAGCCAGTCGACGGTTGCGATGGTGTCGCGCTGCTGCTTGTCGGCCGGCACGGTGGGCACCAGCACCAGGTCGAACTCCCCGACCGCGCTCCTGAAACGCTTCATCTCGCTCATGAAGGCGGCCACGTTCGAGGCGCCCACATCCACGATGACCTCCTCGCCCATCATGATCTCGCGAAAGATCTCCTTGAAGCAGCTCGCGCTCAGTTCCTCCACGTCCAAGCCCTGGACCTGTGAGGCCGCACTGGAATTGATGGATTCCACGCTCACGATGCGCGCGGCTGTCGTGCAGGCCGCCAGCAGGTGAACCGCCAGGGTGCTCTTGCCGACATTGCCGGAGAGGTTCAGGACGCAGATCTTCATGATGAATCCTTGGTGGGTGTGTCGGGCAGGGGCTGACGGGTTCGCTGGCGAAGTTGTTCGCGCGCTATGCGGCCGTAGTCCTTCGCGGCGGCGGTGCGGCGGGCGCGCTGCAGCGCCTCGAGGACTTCGGTCGTGGAAGACGTAGGCGCTGTTACGAAGGTTTGCGCGTTCGAAACGTCGCCCTCTCGCGCAGCCGAGTTTTCCGGATGCATCGCTTCTTTT
This sequence comes from Variovorax brevis, assembly GCF_030317105.1. Classification (GTDB taxonomy): domain Bacteria; phylum Pseudomonadota; class Gammaproteobacteria; order Burkholderiales; family Burkholderiaceae_C; genus Variovorax; species Variovorax brevis. Next base: position 34,962 of record NZ_JASZYG010000017.1, on the reverse strand, counting down.
CGATCCGCACTGCCCGTCATCGGGCGGACGACAGGCCGCTCGGCTGCGGCGTCGACGGGGTTCGGCTGGGCAGTCGGCACCGCTTTCCGTGCGCGCGCCCGGCCCAGAGAGATCCGGTAGTTGGTCCACGTGGTGGCCAACCCTCCGGCGTGAATTGCCTCGTGGATCGAGCGGTGCGAATGCCCGAGTCGCACCGCCTCCTGAATCAAGTCCGTCAGGCGCGAGATGACGGCCGCATCGCTGCGCAGACTTTCTGCGACCAGATCGGCCGTGCGACTGCGCAGCAGCTCAAGGGTACCCATGGCGGCAAAGGAAGTATGGTCAAAGTAGCAAACGACGCGTACATTCTGGCTCATGAGAGTTGAAGATGTCTTGAAAAAGTGTCTCAATGAGCTACAAGGTGACTACATCTCAACTATTGTGTTGCCTTGCAAGATCATCGTTCGAGCGCCGCCAAGCTACAAGTTTCCTACAGCTTGGCTACAAAGTGCCTTCGGCCTGCCGTCACGCGCTCGGTCGACCCTGCGGGTCAACCGAGCAGTCGCTGCCCTTCCACATGTCATTTGGGGGTTGATCAAGGGCGTCTCGACCCGCCTAAGGGGGCATACACCATACGCACTTACAAAGTGCCGGCAAACCCGCATGGATGCTGGATTCCGCTGTGTTACAGGGGGATCGGCGAGTGTTACTTCGAGATGGCCCTTCAGAGGGGCCGTGGGCCTGGAGGCGTAACACATGGGCCGATATGTACCGATCCGGTTCAACGACGAGGAGGCCGCGTGCTTGGAGCGCTCGTTTGCCGCTTCGGACGACACAGCCTTGGGGACGCACATCAAGCGCGTCTACTTTGACGCGGTGCGCCTGCAGGTGGACGTGCTGCAGGACATCCGCCGCGACATGGACCGCATCGGTGCGGGTGTCGAGCGTCTGCGCGAACTGCACTCCGAGCGTGGCGCCGGGATGGATGTATCGCAAACCACCGACATGATGCTCGGCATTCTGTGTGGGCTGTACGTCATGGTGCGTAAGTCGGTGGGCGACAGCATTCGAGCGCAAGCCGACCAAGTGCTGGAAATCGCCTCTATCGAGCGGTATCTCAAGGACCGGTGAGTTGAGGGCGGCCATGCACGTCAATCACCGCACCCCCGACAACACGCTGCGCTCGTGGCTGGCCCTTGGCGTGATGGTCGCCATCGCGGTGGGCTGGATCGCCAACGTGGCCCTGTACTACCGGCTGCCGTCGTCGCTATTTGCCAAGGGCCTGTGGTACGCCGCAAAGCAGACCCCGTTCCTGCCGCTGCTCTGGATCGGTCCCGCGTTGGGCCTCGTGCTGGGCATCGCCATCTTCATCGTATGCATCAAGCGCTACGCCAATCATTTCGGTGGTTCGGTGTTTGTAAGCCGCCTGCGCGGACCCCGCATGGTGAGCCAAGGGCTGTTGGCCAGCTCAACCCGCAAACGCGGTGGCAAGGCGCAGCTTCGCTTCGCCGGCATTCCGATTCCCCGTGAGGTCGAGAACACCCAGTTCTTCGTGGGCGGCTCCACGGGGACGGGCAAAAGCGTCTGCATCAGCGACTACGTGGCAAGCGCCGTTCAACGCCACGACCGGATCATTTGCGTCGATCCAGACGGGGCGTCGATGCGCTATTTCTGCCAGCCGGGCGACGTCATTCTGAATCCGTTCGATCGCCGCAGCCAAGGATGGAGCATCTTCAACGAGATCCGCACCAGCTTTGACTGCGAGCAGTACGCAATCAGCCTGATCCCGCGCAGCCCGTCCACTGAGCAGGAGACTTGGAACAGCATGGGGCGCACCATCGTGAGTGAGACCCTCACCGTCCTGCTGCGCCAAGGCGCTGGGACCACCGAGCGCCTTGTGCACTGGCTTACCACCGCGAGCAACGACGACCTCAAGGCCCTCTTGGCCGGCACGCCCGCAGCGGGTTGCTTCCACGGTGCGCCGGAAACTCTGGCCAGCATCAGGACCGTTCTCACCCAATACATCACACCGCACAAGTACCTGCCATCGGGTGACTTCTCCTTCCGGGACTGGCTGGACAACGGTCGCGGAAGCCTCTGGATCACTTGGCGCGAGGACATGCTGCAGGCGTTGAAGCCGCTCATCTCCTGCTGGACCGACGTCACCTGCGCGAGTGTCCTGTCCATGGCCGAGGATGCCGACCGACGTATGCACTTGGTGTGCGACGAGCTCGATTCCCTGGAAAAGCTCAACTACCTTATCGACGCCGCAACGAAGGGTCGCAAGAAGGGGCTGCGCATCATGGCGGGCGTCCAGTCGTTGGCGCAGCTCAACCACATTTACGGTAAGGACGATGCGCTCACGTTGCGCAACTGCTTTCGAAGCTCGTTCCTGTGCGGCATCGGCGAATTGGACACCTACACGGCGGAGGAGTTCTCACGCGGACTCGGGGAGCACACGGTGTTGCGCCGAGCACCCAGCGTGTCGATGGGCACGGCCGGCGGCAAGGGCACGCTGTCGCATCGGCAGGACACGGAACGACTGGTTTCGCCGGCCGAATTCCACCTGCTGCGCAACCTCACCGGCTACGTGAAGCTCGCGGGTCACTATCCGATCGCGCGGGTGTCTCTGAAGTACAGGAAGCGTCCGATGGTGGTGGAACCCATGGTCATGGCCGAAGGCTTCAATGACCGGCCACAGCAGGCGAACCTGCTCTTTTCCGCAGGCGTCAGCGCTGCAATGGGTCATGCGGCCCAGACCTGCGCAAGTTCCGCGACGGCGCATGCAGACCAGGCATTGCCCACAGATCCTTGAAGGAAGACGGAGTCATGCTGTCATTCAAATTCATCGCCGATGCCACCCGGGCCGGTCACTACTTCGAGTCCTCGGACGATTACTACGGCAAGGAAGGGCATCGCGGCGACTGGATCGGCGCGGGGGTGGCGGAGTTGGGTTTGCAGGGAACCCATGCCGTTGAGCGGCTCACCTTTCAGAATCTTCTGGAAGGTGAATTGCCTGACGGCACGCGGCTGCGCTCGAATCGCACGCGCGGTAGTCACGACCGCAAGGGTATCGACTTCACGTTCAGCGCGCCCAAATCCGTGAGCATCCAGGCGCTCGTTCAGGAAGACCCGCGCATCGTGGCCGCGCACGACGCGGCCGTGAAGAAGAGCCTTGAATTGATCCAGGAGTTCGCGGCCACGCGCAAGAAGGTAAATGGCCTCTCATTCCGCGAGCGCACCGGCAACCTGGTGGCAGCGACCTTCCGGCACGAACTGTCCCGAGCCCAAGACCCGCAGCTTCACACCCATGCCATCGTGATGAATATGACGCGGCGCTCGGATGGCCAGTGGCGGGCCCTGTCCAACGAAGACATGCTGCGCAACGTCAAGATGGTGGGAGCCTTCTATCGCGCGACCTTGGCCGAGGAACTCACAAAGCTGGGCTTCGAGTTGCGAGAGACGCGCAAGGGCGGCTGGGAGCTGGCCCACGTCTCGGACGCCGTGATCCGCCACTTCAGCCAGCGCAGCCGCGAGATCGAGACCCTGCTGGCTGCGCGCGGCCAGGCTCGGGAGACTGCGACGACCGCGCAGAAGCAGGTGGTGACGCTCGCCAGTCGGCGCAAGAAGACGGAGAGCGACCGGGCGTGGCTGCGCGAGCATTGGCGGCATACGGCGCGCGAGGCGGGATTGGATTTGCAGGCGCAGGGGCATATGCATGCCGGCCCGCGGCCCAAGCGCTCATCAGGACGCTCGTTCGCCGGAGGGGACGCGCCTTCAACGGATCCAGTCACGTCGCGCCGTGCGGCGGATGATGCGATCAACTTCGCCATCGCGCACCTCGCGGAGCGCCAGGGCATCTTTTCCCGGGCGGAACTGCTGGAGGTTGCTTACGGGCGCGCTGCGATCCGTAGTACCACTCAGGAAGTTCGACTTGCGTTGGAGGCCGCCAAGATCGATGGGCGCTTGCTGACCGAGCTACCGCTCTACCAGACGGCCCGGTCCCTCAACATCAGTGCCGGCGAACTCGCGCGCGATCCCAAGGCCAACCAGTTCAAGGGGCATGACGACTTCGAGAAGCTCACTCGCGCCTCTTGGACCGCTCTGACCATGACCACCCGCGGGCAGTCGCAGGCTCAGGCCGAGGCATCGGTGGATGCCGCTATCGAGCGCGGTGCACTGGTGCCTGCGGAGCCGCGCTTCGCAACGCCGGATGCCAGACGCAGTGAGATCCGCATCTTGGGCATCGAGAAGTCTGGCCGTGGTCGCGTTGGGCCCGTCGTGACGCCGGACAAGGTGGATGTCATGCTCGCGGCCGGAGACCTCAATGCCGGCCAGCGCGATGCGGTGCGCATGGTGCTCACGGCGACAGATCGATTCGTCGGCATCCAGGGGCTGGCCGGAACCGGCAAGAGCCACATGCTGGCCAAGGCGGTGGAGGGGATCAAGGCGAAGACGGCCCGCGTATCGGCCGGGCAGGGTTATCGCGTGATTGGACTAGCACCATACGCCTCGCAGAACGAGGCGCTGGCGACCCTCGGCATGGAGTCTCGGACGCTGGCGTCTTTCCTCGAAAGTGGGAAGCAGCAGAACGCCCTGGATCGCAAGTCCATCGTGTTCCTTGACGAAGCCGGGGTGGTGCCGGCCCACCAACTCGAAAAGCTCATGTCGATCATCGAGCGACAGGGCGCGCGTCTCGTGCTGAGCGGCGACCGCAAGCAGACTCATGCGGTAGAGGCGGGCAAGCCCTTCGAGCAGCTGCAGGACGCGGGGATGACCAAGGCCTTCCTCACCGAGATCAAGCGACAGAAAAGCGAGGTCATCAAGGCGGCGGTAGTTCACGCAGCCAACAACGAGGTTCCCAAGGCGGTCCAGGTGTTGCAGCCCAACGTGGTCGAGGTGCGGTCGGATCAGCTGCGCTACGAGCGGCTTGCACGTACCTATGTCTCGCTGCCCTTGGAAGAGCGCCACGAGACGTTGATCGTGGCCGGCACCAATGACGCGCGGCGCGCCATTAACGCGCGGGTGCGCGAGGGCCTGGCCCTGCCTAACGGTGATCAGGTAGCGGTGCTCAACAACGTAGACATGACGCGCGCGGAGCTACGGTCCGCGCAGAGCTACGAGTCGGGCCAGATCGTGGTGCCGCAGCGCACCTATGGTCAGCAGCTCGTCAAGGATGAACAGCTCACGGTCGTGGCGCACGACGTGCAGACGAACTGTCTGACGGTCCAGCGTGCGAGTGGCCAGCAGGTGACATTCGATCCTGCGAAGAACTACATGCTTCGCTTGTATGAACGCGAGACGGTGGACCTCGCCCCCGGCGACTGGGTCCGGATTTCCGCGAACAGCAAGAGCTTGGGCATCTTCAACGGCGAGCGGTACGAAGTAGCGGCGCTCGACAGGCAGTTCGTGACACTCAACGCCGGTACGGGAAACATCAAGCTCGATCGAGCGCAACCGCTACACCTGCAGCACGGATATGCCAGCACGATTCATTCGGCGCAGGGCCTCACGAAGAACCGGGTGTTGGTTGAAGCGAATACCAAAAGCCTTACCAGCAACCGCGCGGTCTTCTATGTCGCCATTTCGCGGCCCCGGCATGACATCACGCTTTTCACCGATGATGCTTCGAAGCTGGGCGCGGCCATGAGCCGCGAGCCAAAGAAGTACGCGGCGCTGGAGTTGCGTGACGCGAAGATCGAGAGCGCGGTGCTGCAAGCGCGCGTGGCTCGGACCAGCCAGGCGATGCTGGCGCAATCGCTCCGCAAGGTCGGGAATAACCGGGCCGCCGGGATGCAGGCGGCCACGCGCAGCGCTGCAATGCGTGGACGATGAGGAACACGGGAAAGGACATATGGGCGAAACACGCAAGACGACAAACAACGAGGCGAAATCGAACGAGAGGCGGCCGGAGCGTGTCGAGGTGCAAGTCGCGCTTCGCGCCTTGGTGCATGAACTGCGATCGCCGTTGCAGTCGATGCTGTCATCGCTGGACGTGCTCGATGCAGAGGACTTGCAGGCAGCGCCGCGTCGCGCCGTGAACCGTATGCAGCGATCTGCGCTCGCCTTGGAGACAGACTTGGGAGATCTCGCAACGCTGCTTCTGATCCAGTCGCGCGATCCTGGTGACCTTGGTGACCTTGGTGAACGGGCAGTTGTCTTCGAGGTGGGCGACCTGCTGCGGGAAGTCGAAGAACTGGCCGCTCGCATGGGCCTCGCGCTAACGGTGGCGGCACGTGCCGCGTCCATCGTTGCCGTCGCAGATGCGCATGTCTTGCGCAGCATGCTGCTTCGCCTTGTGCACGCTTTCGCCAAGCTTCCCGGCTCCGGCGCGCCCACGATCTCTATCCTTGAGACGCTGGCTGGCGTCGCGGCCCTGAGATTCGAGGTGCGATGCGCCCGTGTCGTCGCGTGGACTGCGAGATTCGAGGATCGACTCCTTCCGGTACGGGCAATGGCCGGCGCTTTGGGTGGCCATCTCGATCTCGGCATTGGCGCAGTGATCCTGACAGTGCCTGCGCGCATCGACGACGGCCAATGCCGGACGCGGGCGACAGGGTGAGAGGCAAGATGACCAGGGCACCCGATCCGTCATCCAAGCTCAGTTCCGAAGCGACGGAGTGCGACAGGGTGCTCCGTGTAGCGGTACTGGACGACGATGAGGCCATGGTGGATGCCATCGCGACGGTACTGGGTATGAGAGGGTTGGAAGTGCAGGGGTTTATCGGACAGGGTGAGCTCGCCGAAGCGGTCAGCAAGACCCGTTTCGATGCCTACGTGCTGGATTGGCTGCTGGGCGACGCCACGGCGTTGGACGTCGTGATCCAGTTACGCGGCGATCCGGCCAATCACAACACGCCCATCTTCCTTCTTTCCGGGAACCTCGCCTTGAGCGGAGTTCCGATCGATCCGGTGTTGGCTCAGACGATCACCGCGCACCGGCTCTTCTATCGCGCGAAGCCATACTCAATGCGCCTGCTCGCGCGCGACATCTTGATTGCACATGAAGGAGGCACGCCATGACCCAGTTCACACGTTTCCCCGGCCGAACAACTGCTGCCATCGGGCTTCTGACGGCGGCTGCCTTGACCATGCCCAGCCTTGCAACGGCCGCGCCCAACTCCTGTCCCACAGACGCACTCCTGGAAATCGCCGGAGCGGTGAAGTCCAACTCTCCGCGAGGCTCTTTCCTCTTCTCGGAGAAGGACCTGCTGAAGCTCAAGACAGTCACGCTCACGACGGCAACGGCCTGGACACCCCGTAGCGAATTCGTCGGTCCGGAGTTGTCCACGGTGCTGCAAGCGGCCGGGGTCCCGGCAACGGCCAAGGAGATGCGCTTTTATGCGATCGACGCCTACGAGATCACCATTTCCACGGGCGATTTGGTCAAGTATCGGCCTGTCATGGCTCATACGCAGAACGGCCAGCGGCTGGAGGTCGCTACGCGCGGACCGGTTTTTCTGGTCTATCCGCGTGACCAGTACCCTGAGCTCACCGCCATCAAAGGCCAAGCTCAGTTCGTCTGGATGGTCTGCAAGATCGTCGTCAAATGAGCAGGCAGATCGAGCCGCGCGCGCACCATCCGCTCGCCCGGTGGATCCTGCGCTCTGGACGTCCCCTTGGAGTGCTGCTGATGCTTTTGGCGCTGGTCGGTACGACATGGCTGCACATCACGTCCCGCTCAAGCTACCCCGCAGTGGATTCATGGCCGACGGAGGGGTACTACTTCGCCGGAGCGCAATACCAGTTGGGACTGCAGGCGCTGCAGTTGGAGATTGCCCGCTACCACCTGTCCGAGCAGCCCGAGGCGAGAGCGGTTCATCGGCGCGACGCTCTGGTGTTGCGAGACGTTCTTCATGCGAAGTACGCAATCCTGATGGACTCGCCAGAACTTCGTCCCTATCTGGATGCGGTAGAAGGGTTCCGGAGTTCGATCGGGCCGTTGACGGAGCTCAACAGTGGGCTGGACGACGTGGTGGAGAGTGCGCTGGCTTCCGTGCAGGGGTATCGCCAGTTCGAGGCGCAGGTCGAGCCGCTCAGCCAGAAAGTGGTCAGTATGGCCAATGACCTGCGCGTGGCCGAACTGGTGAGCTTTGAAGCGGCCTTCGAGGCACAGCGCCGGGCGACCTTCGCCTATCAGGAAGTCGGGCTCGTCCTGCTGTTCCTGCTCGGAGTTGGTCTCGTGGGGCATGTGTATAGCCTTCGCAAAGAAGTCGTGGCTTTTCGCAAGGAGGCAGAGGCTCGTGCGGAGGCGCAGCGCAGCGCGCAGGCACGCGCAGCCCTGCTGGGCATGGTCTCGCATGAGCTTCGCACTCCCTTGCAGACCATGCTCGCGGACGTAGAGGTGCTGGCGGACACGAGTACTGCAGAAGTGGGCCAGCGCGCCGTTGGGAGCCTGGAGCGAAACATCAACCTCATTTCGGGCCAATTGGACGATATTGCCCAGTACACGCGGTTGGTCAGCGGCACCTACGGGGCTCGGCGCGAGCGCTTTGCACTGGTCCCCATGCTCCAACGCATCGTGGATGAGCACCGAGCCTCCATCCAGCCTGGCCAGCAATTGGTGCTCGACTCGCCACTGCCGCCCGACCTTCAGGTGGAGGGCGATCCGATTCGCCTGCACCAGATCATCAACAACTTCCTGTCAAACGCCATCAAATACGGTGACGGAGCTGCAATCGCTGTATCAGCGGAATTGGAGCAAGACAGGGCGGTGGACACCCCGCAGGACACTGCGATGGCGGTTGTGCGCGTGAGGGATCACGGGCCAGGAATCGCGGATTCGGACTACGCGGCCATCTGGGAGCCCTTCGTGCGCGGCCGGCGCGGGCAGGGGCGCTCCAAGGGCAGCGGACTGGGCTTGGCGGTGGTGCGGCTATTGGCCGATTCCATTGACTGGAAGGTGGGGGTGATCAATAACTCGCAAGAGCAGGCTGGCGGTGCTACCTTTTTCGTGCGGTTTCCGCTTTCCCCGCCAAATAGCTCTCAGGTGAGCGGGAGCGCTCTCTCTGGATAAAAATAGCCTCGGCAAGATTTCATAGTTCGGCGTTCCTGCCGGGCACCTACTCTCTGAAAACCATGGCAACTATTGAAATGCAAATTGAGGTGCGTACCGAGATCGGAATCGCTCCTAGCGAACAAGGCAGGGAGCAAGCTCTGACTGTTAGCCTGCTCGTGGAAGTCGATGATCGGCACTCGGATGCCGCCGCACACGGAGGCAAGATCAGCGAGACCCTTGACTACGGCAAGCTGCGCCAGATCGTGCATCAGGTCTTTGGTGAGCGCCGCTGGGATCTTCTGGAGCAAGTGACCACCACCATCCGCAATCGAATTCGGGACCTCTCGCATGTAACCTCTGCGCGCGTGAGCGTCACCAAGCACCATCCCTGGGCGGACGTGCCACGCCTGACGCTGACCCGATGAGCTGGGTGCTGGTCACTGGCGGCACGGCGCGCGGCGGTGAGGCCATCGTTCGTGCTCTGCACAGTGCCGGATTGGATGTAGTAATCCATCACTCGCCACGCTCTAGCGCCCGGGCGGCCTCCTTGCGCGCCGAACTTGACGAGCGCAAACGTGGTTCAGTCCGCACTTGGGAGGCCGACCTGAGCCAAGCGGTCGAGATGCCGGCGTGGATCACCGAACTGGCGCCGGAATACTGCGTGTGCAATGCCAGCGTTTACCTGCATAGCGAGTTGGGGGACAGCCAACGGCAAGCGGACGACATGGCCGTGCATCTGACCGCCCACGCTAGCATCCTGAAGGTGCTAGAGCCGAGCTTATGCTCCGTGGTGGCTGTATCGGATATCCACGTGGATCGTCCGGCCACAGGCTATCTCTGGTACACGGTGGCCAAGGCGGCCCTGCAGTCTTTGATCGTCACGCTCGCAATGGAGTGGGCGCCGCGCGTGCGATGCAATGTGGTCGCACCGGGTGCGTTACCTCTACCCGAAACCTGGACGGATGAAGGGCGTGCCGATGCCATCAAGCGCTCCATCCCGCTGGGTAACCTTGGCCGCTTCGAAGACCTCGCGTCTGCCGTGAAGTGGATGCTGTTGGATGCCCACTATGTGACAGGGCAGGTGCTTGCCATCGATGGCGGCCGAAGCCGCTGGCTGCGTGACTAGGCTCGCTCTAAGCTGTCTGGGGCCTTGAGGCTTGGCCCTTGAAGGCGCGGACTTTGCGCAGGCCGTCGTTTTCCAAAGCGGAAAGCAGAAGCGGTAAGTGTGTGGGCTTTTCGATGACCTGAACTCGATAGGTCGTGGCTGCGGAGGCCACATCCAGAGGGTCGGCGGAGCCGTTGCGCATCTTGCCCGACAGGAGCACCACGGCCGCGGGCCGCGATTGGGCGCGAAGAGCGGCAAGGAGCGGCGCCGCGTTGCCTTCGGCAAGCAGCCAGTCAACGACATAGCCATCGTAGGGCTTGATGGATATCGCCTCTTGCAGGTCCTGAGATGTCGAATACGGGACGGCTTCCAAGCCCGCAGTGCGCAACTGATCGCATAGCGCTTGCGCCACATCGTCTTCATCGTCGAGCACGGCAATGCGCATCGTCTCGCCGGCCGAATGCTCTAGCACCAGTTCTAGCCGGGCAATGTGCCTCCCCGCTTGGGTCGGGATCGCGGTGGTGGGCATCACCACATACGCCCCATCCTTCTCGAGTGCCACGTAGGAGTCTGCCGCGCGCTTCGCGTCATCGGTTGATCCCTCGGCTAGCCAGATACGGCAGGCGATGCTGGCCCCGCCCATGCGCAGAGTGGCCGGCTTGGCAAGCGCTGTGGCATGCGCTGCCACCACATCCGAAAGCGTCTCTTCAAAGTGCTGTGCAAGGGAAGACAACTCCTCCAGTGTCCAGGCGGCGCTGCGATTGACACGCTGGTGTGCGGCCGCACGAGACAGCTTGAAGAAATCGCCCACGAACGCTGCCTGACGGTTCTTGGCGATGCCGTGGCGCTCCAGTAACGCGCGAACCATGTGCGCCGCCAGCGATAGCGGTTCTTCCTCGGGGGCCTGGGGTGTGTTCATCGGCGCGAACCTATCTCCATTTGTAAGTGCGATTGTGTCGTAGCGCGTTCAAGAGCAAAGTCTCGTAAAACACTACAAAACGACACTGCGCATTCGTCTTTTGGATAAAAAGTGTAGATCGTTTCTAGACTGAAGAGAATCAATAAGCGCAAAGTATTCGGTTTCGCAATACATGTCGTGATCAGGCACGGAAAGGTCATCATGTTCCTATCAGCGGACCTCATCGAGCGATGCGCCCCTGAAGTGTCGCCTGTTCTGATGCAGGCGCTGGTGCGCAACGAGTCCGCCGGCCGGCCGCTGGCGATCGGCATGGATAAGGGTCAAGGCACGGTCAAGCAACCTGCCACGCTTGGCGAGGCGATCGCGACCGCCAAGGAGTTGACCGCAGCCGGTCGGAAGTTTTCTGTCGGCCTGGCCCAGATCCACATAAGCAACGTCGCGCTTTACGGCATGACCTGGGAACAAGCATTCGATGCATGCCAGAACCTTGCCGTGGGTCAGAAGATTCTCTGGAACTTCTATCACCGCGCGTCTGCGTCCGGCTATTCCGGCGTAGCGGCCATCTGGGCGGCCCTTCGGGGCTACAACTCGGGTGGCGTCGAGCGCGCGGTGAGCGACGAATACGCGAACAGGATCTTTGTTTACATGAGCAGCGCACCGCAGCAAGTGCACCTTGGCACGGGAGTGCCCGTCACCAAGGCTTCGAAGGCGTCGCCGCTATTGCCAGCGGCAACAGAGGGCAGCGCGGCGGAAAACGGCAAGGCCAAACGCCCGGGCGAATCCCTCGACATCTTCGAGAGGACGAAGCAGGCCGGCCTTTAGCTGCTCTTCAGTTTGTACAGCACGCCTATCAGCGGAGGTTCCATGAAAGAGCAAGTCATCGCCGCACTGTCCCGCATTGACACCTTCCGATTTCGAAGAGCCGTCACGGTGGCACGGCTGGCAGGGGGCCTTGCCGCGTTGGCGTTCGCAATGCAGCCAGCGATGGCACAAAGCCTTAGACAAGCCGGTGTCAACATCTTCAACGTTATCTACGGCGTCGTCGGCGTGTGCGGTGCCATCGCGTGCGTGCTCACACTTCTGAACTGGGTGACTGGCAACTGGTTTGGGCGCGACGATCCGAAGAAGATGTTCTTCCAGGCGCTGGTCGGCACTGCGTTGGCCTTCGGCGTCGTGGCGATCATCCAGTTCGTCAAGGACATGGTGGGCGGCTCGGCTTCGGGCATCTCAAACCTCTGAGGGCGGGATGAGCGATACCAACGACCGCCATGAGGAGCCAGCGCTGGAGCGCGCGGTGATTTACCGTGGGACTCAGGCGCCGGTGCTGCAGGCCTATGTGCCGCTGCCCGTCTTCGGAGCCGAATGCATGGTGCTGCTGCTGTGTGTGCGCGTCTTCGGCTTCTGGACGCTGTTCCTGCTGCCGCTGCACATGGTCCTCGTGCTCAAGACCAACGACAATCCGTTCTGGGTGCGCGACCTCGTGGCCAGCTATCGCCACCGCTGGTTCGCGCAGAACAAGAACGGGCACGGCGATGGCGTCGTGAGCTTCAGTCCGCACACGAGCCGACGCGAGGTGAAGTGATGTCGGCAGTCCCCAAGGTGCCCAACACCAAGGCCGAGCGCAGCGTCGCCAGTTGCCTGCCGTATTCGCAGCAGATCGATGAGGACACGGTCATCACCTATGAGGGTGACCTGACACAGACGATCGAGGTACAGGGCTTGTCCTTCGAGACGATCGGCCACAAGGAACTCGACAACCTCAACCAACAATGGTTCTCCGCGATCAACAATATCGCGCGCAGTCCGAACGTGGCGTTGTGGGCACATGTCGAGCGGCGCCGCGTTCGCTACGACCTTTCAAGCATCTCCTACGACAACGACCTCAGCACTGAATTTGCCCGGCAGTACGCGCGCAAGTTCGATGGCGAGCAGCACTTCATCAATCGGCTGTTCGTTTCACCGGTCTATCGCTTGGCTGCTAACAAGGCGGACCGAGCGGGCATTCGATTATCCAAGCGGGCCAGTGAGGGGATGACGGAGCTGCGCTTGCGTGCGCGCGATGAGCTTTCGAAGCTGTCGGGGCAGCTGATGGCCAGCCTCAAACGCTATCACCCGAGGATGCTTGGCACGTATGGGAGCCAGGGGGCATTGTGCTCGCGCACTGCCGCGTTCTACTGCCGCGTGCTGAACAACACCGATCGGCATATCCGGCTTGGCGCCTACGAGCTCAGCCAGAACCTGCAGGCCTCTGCGCTGAACTTCGGCGCGGAAACGGTTGAGATCGAGGGCGCATCGGGATCGCGCTTCGCCGCGGTGCTCACGCTCGTCGCTCCGTATCGCGCCGAGCAACTGGATTCCAAGGTCTTCGACGGCCTCCTGTCATCCTCATTCGAATTCGTATTGAGTCAGTCGGTGACTGTCATGGCCTTCGACAAGGCCGACGCGCTGCTCAAGACCCAGTACAACAAGATCAAGTCCACCAGCGACAACGAGGAGCAATTGAAGGAGGTTGCCGCCGCGCGTACCCAACTGCAGGCCGGCAAGTTCTCGATGTTCGAGCACGAGCTGATCCTGGTCGTCTACGGCGACGCAATCAAGGAGCTGAACCAGAACGTCAATGCCGCCGTCACAGTGCTCGATCAGAAGAGCATGAACACCTCGCGCGAGCGGGGCGGAGCACTCATATGCACCTACTTCAGCACGCTTCCCGGCAACTTCAAGTACGGGCGCATCCGCGCGATGCCGATCAGCAGCAAGAACTTCTCCAAGTTCTTTCCAATGCACAACCATGCCCGTGGCAATGCCAGCGGCAGCCAGTGGGGTGCGCCGATCGCGCTCATGAAGACGGCGGCCGGCGTTCCCTACTTTTTTAACTTCCACGTGAGCCGCAACAGGTTGCTGGAGCAAGGCATCCGACTGGACTACGACGAGGAGCCCGCGCGGGGTTACCTGGCCGACGACGACGACGCAGCCAACGGCCACACGGAAGGGCCTGCATCCAGAGTCCACCGCAAGGAACTCGGCAACTACAAGATCATCGGGCGCTCGGGCGGCGGCAAGACGGTGCTGAAGCTGGCGTTGCGCCTGCTCGCCCGCAAGCAGTCGATGGCGAGCGGCAAGCGACTGAAGATCTTCAGCTTCGACAAGGACTCCGGCGAAGAAATCTGTATCCGGGCGATGGGCGGGCGCTACTTCCGCATCGCCGGCGGCGAGCCGACGGGGATGAACCCGTTTTCGATGGCGCCGACGGCCGAGAACATCTCAGTGATCCTGAGCATCATGTCCTGGAACGCGCAGTTCGACGGCAAGTACGCCATGACGCACAAGGACGAGGAGGATCTGCTGCGCAGCATCCGTCAGGTCTACGAGCTCGAGCCAAAACACCGCCGGTATGCGCGGGTACGCGATGCGCTGCCGACCCATCGGGAGAACAGCCTGTACCAAGCACTCGGGCGTTGGTGCGATGGCGGCGCCTTTGCATGGGTGCTCGACAACGCCGAAGATCGATTCGACCTCGACGGCGCGCACACCTTCGGCTTCGACATGACGAACTTCCTCGACATCGAGGAGGCCCGCACGCCGATCCTGCGCTACCTGACGCACAAGATCGCGCAGAACGCCTCCGGCGCGCCGTACATCATCGACATTGCCGAAGCGTGGCGCGCACTGAAGGATCCGCTGATGCAGGCCTTCATCGAGAACAAGGGCAAGACCATTCGCAAGGAAGACGGGGTCATCGGCCTTGACACGCAGGAGCCCAGCGACATCAGCCGTTCGCCGCTGGGCAGTACGCTGCTGTCGCAGTTTCCGACGCAGCTGCTGCTGCCCAACGGCGAGGCCGAGCAGGCGGACTACATCGATGGCCTGAAGCTGACGCCACGCGAGTTTCATTTGATCAAGCACACGCCGGAGAACTCAGGCCAGTTCCTTCTCAAGAAGGGCGCCGAATCGGTGATGGCGAAGATGGACCTGAGCGGCATGGAAGACATGCTGTCTGTGCTGTCCGCAAGCCTCGACAACGTGGAGGTCATGCACGCCGCGATCAATGAATGCGGCCCCGATCCCCGCCAGTGGTTACCCGTCTTTCTGCAAAGGAGAGTGTGATGAAGCTTACTCAAACGATGACGCGCTCGGAGTTTCATTTCGGGGTCTCGGTCGCTGCGGGCCTCATCGGCGTCGCATGTGGCGCCCACGCGCAGGTGCCAGTGACGGTCACCAGCGACATTCCGGCAACGATGAACCAGATCCAGACGATCGCCAAATGGGCCGAGCAACTGAATGCAATGAGCAGGCAACTCGACCAGATGAGGCAGGTCTACGGGACGCTTCAGGGCTCGCGCAACCTCGGCAATTTGATGAACAACGACCTGTTGACTCAGTACCTGCCGCAAGACTATGTCCAGGCCGCACAGCGCCTCAGGAGCGGCAGTGGGTCGTTTTCGGGAATATCGGGATCCTTGAACGACATCGTGCGAGCGAACCAGTTGAAATCGTGCGCCGAACTGAACAGCGACGCCGCCATGCGGTCCGCATGCACGCAGCAGTGGCGGCAACTCGCGTTGCAGAAGCAGATTGGCGACATGGGCTACCGCAAGGCCTCGGAAAACATTCGCAACTTGCAGACGTTCGTGGGCTCGATCAACGCGTCGACCGATCAGAAAGCCATTTCGGAAGTTCAGGCCCGTATTCAGGTAGAAACCGTGCGGATGCAGAACGAGCAGATCAAGCTGTCGACGATCCAGGCGATGGAAGAGGCCGACCGCCGTCTGCAGCAGCAATCAGCCATCGACAACTTCAATGCCGGCATGGCCCGCGGGTCGGCTGGCGGAATCAGGTTCTGATGTCATGAAACCTTTCACACTCGTCCTCACTCTGAGCGCTTTTGTTCTTGTATCCGCCGCCTGCTCAAAGCAGGAAGTCGCCGCATCGCCAAAGTTCGATGCGAAGACGATTGCGGCGGAGGCCGACAAGGGCAACCTCGCACCCTTGACCGAACTCAACGACGCGTGCAGCGCCGAAGTAGAAAAGAACGGCCAGCGTCTCGCAGTTTGCAAGGTGCAGGACGATGTCCGCGACCTGCGCAAGCCCATCAGTATCCGGTTCTAGCCACACGGCGGGGAAGGGGCAGTAGGTCATGGCCGACAACATCATCGGAGACATCTATTCCAAGTTCGACAGAGCGCTCAGCGGGTTCTACGAGGGTGCCGCTGCTGGAATCTCCGGTTACGTGATACCCATTGCGTGGGTGCTCCTTGGTATCTGCATGCTGATCTGGTGCTACCTGATCATCGAGGGCAAAGTGGTCGTGCCGATCACTGACTGGCTCTTGAAGTTTGTCGGATTCATGGTCGTGCTCTACATCATGGGTAACGGTTACCTCAGCTGGGTCGCAAAACCGATCTTCAATTTGCCAACTGAGCTGACAACGGCGCTCAGCAGTTCCGCGACCAGCGCACCGGATCTGTTGGGTCAGGTCAACGAAAAGATCGTTGACCTGGTCTCGGCGATGTTTACGGCAGGGACTCGACTGGTCAAGGACTTGGCGATCGGACCGGCGATCGCGCTGTTCCTGATGGGAGTGCTCGTCATCGTTGCCGCCTACTTACTTCTGGCGGTCGCGCTCTTTGCGGTTGTCTTCTCGAAACTTGGCCTGAGCCTTGTACTTGCTGTCGGCCCCTTCTTTGTGCTCGCCCTTGTGCTGCCGCAGACAAGGAATTACTTCCATTCCTGGCTGAACACCGCTCTCTACTTCGTCTTCTATCACGTGTTCACCACCCTGTTCATCTTCATGTTCATCGGGATCATCAACTCCTATGTTGGCAAGTTGAACACCCAGCTCGGAAGCACTGGCAGCGGTGGCGGGGTGCTCGCAATGGTTTCAAACCTGATCGGTGTCGGAGGCGCCGGTCTGAACGTTGCTGCAGTCTGCATCCCAATCATCTTGATCGCGATGGCCATGTTTTTCATGTTCCTGCAGATTCCGGTTATCAGCGCTTCCATGACGGGAGGCAGCGGAGGATCTTTTGGCGCAGGGTTGACGAACCTCACGCATGCCAAGTCGCTCTTCAGTAGGTCGAGAGGAAAGTAGGGGGCGAGTGATGACTTCAATGCTTCGAGCCTTGATCTCTTTGCTGGCGTTTGCCGTTGTCGCCTGCAGTGGCCCCAAACCACCACCCGGCTGGCCCGCCGGCGAAGAGCGGCCCATCAATCCCTCCCACCTCACAAAGGCGGCAGCCAGGTGACCGGGAAGGAGACCTACTTCGCCAAGGCGCTTGATTGGGACACCCAATCGCGTCTGGATCTCGAGCGGCGCGCATCACGCAACGCTCTGATCGCCTGGGCGTGCGGCATCCTGTGCGGGCTTTGCGTGCTGAGCGTGACTGTCCTCTTGCCTTTGAAGCAGTTTGTGCCGGCCATCATTCGCGTCGACAACGCCACCGGCGCCTACGACGTGCAAGCGCCCGGCGAGATCGTGAATATCGGACGGGACCGCGATCAGAAGATCATTCTCTCGGATGTGGCGCGCTATGTGCTCGCACGCGAGGGCTTCACACGCGGCGAGGCCGAGGCGAACTACAAGACGGCGTACCTGATGTCTTGCGGGCCGGTACGCACCGACTGGGAAAGCTACTTCAACCCGGAGATCAATGCGCAGTCACCGGTGAAGACCATGAGCCCGACCGATTCGGAACGCGTCGAGATCCAGAGCATCACGTTCCTGCCGACCGACCAAGACGACCTGCGCGTCGCGCAAGTGCGCTTCGACAAGACCGTGACACGCGGGGTCGCGCCACCGGTGCGCACCAAGTACATCTCGACGCTCACGGTGCGCTACGAGCAGGCCAACGTTCCGTCTCAGATCCGCGACCTGCACGTCAATGCGTTCGGGTTCTGCGCCGTGAACTATCGGCGGGACCAGGAGGGCGTACCGCAGGTGCTGGGCAGCCCAGCAATGGGCTCAGCGGGGCAGGGGGATTCCATCCCCGCGCCTATACCCACCCCCGTGCCGGCGACGGCGATCACTCCAGCCAATGTCGGAGTGCCGCAGGCAGTGGTGCGATGAAATCCCGGGGGTCCTTGTCCTGGGTTATGCGCATTGCCCTTGCAGCAAGCGCAACCGTAGGCCATGCCGAGGTTGGCACCGTCCCTTCAGCCAACGACGCTCGAATTCAGACGGTTCGCTACACAGGCGACAACGTCATCCGGATCGCGGCGGCCGAAGGCGTGGTGACCACCATTGAGCTCAGCAAGAGCGAAGAGATCAAGGACTTTGCAATGGGCGACCGCGATGCGTGGCATGCGGCGATCAACGGCAACCTGTTCGTGCTCAAGCCCAAGGACGTCAAGGCCGACACCAACCTGACACTCTTCACAAACCGGCGCAGCTACCTTTTCCAGCTCAAGACAACGAGCAGGACCGCCCGCAACGTCGCCTACTGGGTCCGCCTGCAGTACCCGGAGGGCGATGCTTCGACCCCCGAAGCGCGCGCGCTTGCAAGGAAGGAGGCCGAGCGCATTCGGATGAAGGCGGACCTCAAGGCGTCGGCAATTGAGGGTGCTTTGAACTACGACTACTGGATCGTCGGGCCGCTGGAACTGCAGCCCCTTTCCATGCACGACAACGGCCGGCAGACCTTCATGCTGTTCTCGGCGGCCCACCCGATGCCAGCAGCTTTCATCATCGAGCCAGACGGCACCGAGACCCTGGTCGACTATCACGTCGAGGACGACACCATGGTCTTGCATCGCGTTGTCTCGCGCGTGCTCCTGCGCCGCGGCGCGCTCGTTGCCGGCATCACCAACCGTTCGCCGACCCTGCCGATCCAGTCGGCACCAACAGGGACGGCAAGCGGCAAGGTGCAGCGGGCCATCCGTGAACCGGGAGAGTGATGATGTTCGAACAGAAGCAGGAAGCGCCCGTGGCGGAGGTGGAGCGTGAGGGCCTGGTCGAGCGCAAGCGCGCTGTGGCACCTGGCCAGAAACTGATCCTGGTTGCGACCGCCAGCGTGGCGGCGTTGCTGATCCTGTTCGGAATCGCGAGCAGAAACAACTACTTCGGGCTCTTCGGAACACTGGCGCCGTCCAGGACGGAGCCGCCAAGCGACACGCGCCCGCTGTCGGCGCCCGAGGTCAAGGTGCCCTTGGCGCTCGGTCCGCCGACTTCGGTTCCAGCCTCGCCGTCCTATGTCGAGTGCCCGGGCGGTTTGCGCTTGCCCGTTGGCCTGAATTGCCCCGAACCGGAAAAGAAGACCGAGGCCGCGCAGCCCGCCGGGCAGACTGGCATGTCGGAGGAAGAGCGCGTTCGTGAGCGTCGCCGCAAGAGCGCTGTCAATCTGGCAGGGGCGCAGCAGAACGCGCCGGCCACGGCGCAACTCGGCGCGGCGGTGGCAAACGTCGGTCTGCCCGGCGTCTCGACGCCGCAGGCTGGCACCAATGCACTGACCAGTTCCCTTGGCGCCACGAACACGCCGGGCACCAGCGCAACGGTCAACCGGAATCCATCGATGACGCTTGCCAAGGGGACGCTGCCAGATTGCACCTTGCTGACGGCCATCCTCACAGATCAGCCTGGATTCCTGAAGTGCATCCTGAGCGCCCCGGTCATGTCGATGGACGGCAAGGTCGTGCTCATGGAGGCCGGCACCACCATGGAAGGCGAATACACCCAAGGCTTGCAGGCGGGGCAAAAGACGATCTTCACGCTCTGGTCGCGGGCCGTGACGCCAAACTTCGTGTCGGTCCAACTCAATTCGCCCGGCACCGACGCGATCGGCCGGGCTGGCACATCGGGGTACGTCGACAACAAGTGGGTCGAACGCTTTGCCGGGGCCATCTTCTTCTCCTTGCTCCAGGACGCCAAGCAGATCTACATCGCCCGTGACGATGCTCGCGCGCAGAGAGCCAGCAGGAGCCCTTACGGCACGACGTACAACATCGGAACGCAGAGCATGCTCTCCCAGCTCAGCAACACGGACAACGCGACGAACTCGATCGTCGAGGAAATGCTCAAGCAGGGCAGCCAGCTGAAGCCGAGCCTTTACAAGAATCAGGGGGAAATCATCAAGATTTTCGTGGCCCGCGACGTGGACTTCTCGACGGTCTACGAACTGCGCCCAGCCGGGGCGATCAACTGAGGCCTTACCATGGGTGCACCTGACAAGTACGTTTCGATCCTGGCCCATCTGCGCGCCTTCGAAGGTTGGCTGGCCGATCCCTGTGTGGGCGAAATCGCGGTGAACGCGCCGGGCGCCGTGCAGCTGTGGAAGGGTGGCGTGTGGGAGCGCGCAGAGGCCCCCGCAGTCAGCTTCGAATACCTGCAAGCCTTGGGCAACTTTTTGGCAAATATCTCGCAAAAGCCCTTCGATGAGGCGGACCCGATCCTGTCAGCCTACTTGCCCGGCGGCGAGCGCATCGAGATGACAATGCCGCCGACCGCGCCGCGCGGCATGATCTATCTGAACCTGCGCAAGCACACGAGCCAGTCCTTCGAGCTCGGCCATTTCGTGGCGCAGCGGTATTTCCAGCGCACCCGACACGTCTATTCGCCAGCAATCTCTGCGGACGAGCGCCACAGGCTTCTCGCCCGGCTCGAGCCTGTGCACGTCGAGCTGTGGGAGTTGGCGCAGGCCGGGGAATGGCCAGCCTTTCTCGAACGCGCGGTGCAAAGGCATCAGAACTTCATCGTGTCGGGCGCGACGGGCAGCGGCAAGACTTCGTTCGTTCGCGCATTGATCGAATTGATTCCGCACTGGGAGCGACTGATCACGGTGGAGGACACGCCGGAGATGCCGCTGCCACACCATCCGAACTCCCAGGCGCTTTTCTACCGGCGTGACTCTCACGCCGGCGAGCGCGTCGTCGGCGCGACGGCCAAGCAGGTGCTGCAAGCGGTGATGCGCAAGACCCCCAACCGGGTGCTGCTGGCCGAACTGCGCGGCGACGAGACCTTCTACTACATCCAGAACGTCCTCAACTCGGGCCACCCGGGTGGCATCACGACCGTCCACGCGAATTCGTCGCAAGAAGCCTTCATCCGCATCGCATTGCTGATCAAGGCGTCGGACGAAGGTCGCAGCCTGGCGCTCGACGAAATCATGCGGTTGCTGCACACGCTCGTACATGTGGTTGTCCAGCTGGTGTTCGACAGGGAACTGGGCCGGCACGTTCCGGCGATCTACTACGACCCGATGTATGCGCTGTCGGTCGTTTGATAGGCGGAGCTCTTCATCAGCGCAAGTGTGAGGACTGCGTAACTGGGCCCTCAATTCGGCGAAGGAGAACAGCAATGAATAGAACTCAACTGATCGGCCGGCTGGGCCGTGATCCTGTTGGGGGTCAAAGCGGCAAGGGCACCTATGCGAATTTCAGCCTGGCCACCAATGAGTATTGGACCGACAAGGCCTCAGGCGAGTTGATCGAGCATACCGAATGGCACCATCTCGTTTGCTATGACCGCCTCGCGGAGATTGCCATGGAGTTCCTGACGAAGGGCAGCGAGGTGTATGTCGAAGGTCGACAGCGGACGACGTGGTGGACCGACAAGGATGGCATGGACCAAAGCCGCAGCGAGGTGCGCATCGACGAAATGAAGATGCTGCGCAAGGCGCCTCGAATGGATCCGGTTCTGATCGCCACAAAGAGCATGGCTTCCATCGAGCGCCTGATGAAGGATGTGGCACTTGGCCTGATTAGCGATGTCTCAATGGACGATCTGGCCGAGATGCTGAATGTTGTGCGAACTGGCTTGGCAGGTGATGATGACGAGCCCAAGGGAAAGCTGGACGAACGCACCACGCGCCACCGCGTCGCCGCCTGAACAGGCTGCAATCCGAAGTCGTCCAGTCGTTCGTTTGTCCGTGGGGGTCAACTCGAGAGCACCGGAGTTGGCGAAGCTGGCGACCCCAACGCAAAACTTCTTCTTAAATGACGTCGACAGGGGTGGCCACGATGCGCGTGTACCTGTCCATCACCTCCGGCTCCACGCCCAGCCAGCGCGCCACCTCTTGCGGCTCGAAGCCACGGCGCAGCTGGCGCAGCGCAAAGGTGTGACGCAGGCGGAACGAACCGCCTTCGCGGCTGTCCAAGCCCGCATCTTCCAGCACCGCCTTGGCACACTTGTACTGTGACTCCTTGCCCCAAGGCTTTCCAGTCCGGGTGGATGGAAACAGGAAGTCCCCGGCGATCCGTGCACTTGCACGCACCTGCAGCCAGTGCTGAAGCAGCTCACCAGCCCAAGGCGCGATCGGCGACTCCCGGGCCAGCGAATTGCCATCGCCGGGCACGACGACCTTCCACGGCCTGTCCTTCAAACGGCCGCCGCGAGAAACGGGCGAGGCCAATGTCAGGGCGCGCACGTCCCCCGGCGTCAACCCTCCACCCAGTTGCAACGCCACCGCCGTGCGATTGCGAAGTTCCTGCCAGCTCAATGCGGCATGGCGGTCTCTCTTCGCAGCGGAAAGGCCGGGGCGAGGTCGCGCATTCGACACAAAGGTGATCAGCTGCCTGGCTTCGGCCACCGACAGAAACTCGGGCAGGGGGTCGGCGTTCGCGGACTCCGCATAGCGCACTTCGGGATGTGATGCGAGCCAGTCGAAGGCAGCCGTGTTCGGCGGCTCATTCGCGTCTGCGGCGTGGTGGCGCAGGACCCGATCGATCAGGCGCACCAGCTTCAGAGCGTGCCGCGGCGAAAGGGAAAGATCCAAACTCTTGCGGCCAAAGCGCGCGGCTTGAAAGGCCTGCAGATCCCGCAGGTCGAGCGATGCCAGGGTGACGACTGGCGACTGCCCGAGGCACCAGGCCGTGAACGCACCCCACATGTCCCGGTAGACCTGGACGGACGCGGGTTGGCGCAAGGACCCTGTCGCACGCTGGTCATCGAGCCAGCACTCAAAAGCGTGGCGGTGGCGCTCGGCCGTGGGGGCATCGTCGAAAAGGGAGAGCGAGAGAGGTGGCATTGCGAATACGCTAACGGCGAGACGCTATTTTGGCAAGCACCGGCTCCAGTGAGTTTAAGAAGTAATGCGTGCGCCGTTAGCGTAATAGTTTGCCTCCGGCAATGACGCCCTATGTATTCGCCCGGTGACGCCTCTACCGCGCGACACGCAATGCTCTTTCCAGTTCACCATACTCGCCGATAGAGTTTGGGCTGACGGGGCGGTCACGCCGAAGGTCAGCTGCCAGGCACGGCCGCGAACTGGTACTCGCGGCCAGGAACGGAAGTTGAGGGGTAGAGCAATCCTCGTCCGGAACCGGTCGCTAAGTTTGATGAATCCGAGGCGCACCCCGGATGATGGAAGACACTGTGAGGCGTGCGGGCCAGAACAGGTAGAGGTCGGTCAAATTTTTGATGGCTCCAACCGCGATCGCTAAGTTGACCCGCTGCTGACCACTCGTACCCCTGATTGCCTGCGGGCGTGGCTTGGCGTCAATGACGCGAGGTTCATGCCTGACAGCCCACGTTAAAGAGAGCCGCCGGGCTTGCCCGGCAGGCCGTTGGTCGGTGGCACCTGCCCTGGCTCGCACGTTGTCGAGTGTGACTCAAACCGCAGCAGGAGGCCAGTATGGATCTCACCCCGATGCACAAGCGCGTGATCGCGCTGGACGTTCACCAAGGCAAGATCACCGCGTGCGCCATCGTTGAACAGGACGACGGCACAGCGCAGGTCAGCAAGACCGAGTTCGGGGCCTTCAAGCGGGATCGCCGGGCCTTGGCGCAGTGGGCGCTGGAGATGGCGCCAGAAGTGCTGGTCATGGAGAGCACGGGCGTGTACTGGAAGAGCCCGTTCGCAGCGCTGGAGAAGGTGGGCATCGTCGCCTGGGTCGTCAACGCCCGGCATGTCAAAACGGTACCGGGTCGCAAGACCGATCTGTGCGACGCGCAGTGGTTGGCCACATTGGCACGCTCGGGCCTGCTGCGCGCGTCGTTCATCCCCTGTGCCGAGTTGCGCCAACTGCGCCTGGTGGCCCGCCAACGCCAGAAGCTCGTGGGCATGCTGGCGGCGGAGAAGAACCGCTTGCACAAGGTGCTGGTGGATGCTGGGGTTCGCCTGAGCGTGCTGGTGCAAGACATCCACGGCCAGTCTGCGCGGGCGATGGTCAAGCTGCTGATCCAGGGCAAGCCCATGCACGAGATCCTGGACCGCAAGGGGCGACTGCGGGCCAGCCGGGAGGAGTTGTTCGAGGCGCTGAGTCCGGAATGTCTGAGCGGTGCGCACTGCTTCGTGTTGGACGAGATCATGCAGCACCTTGAACAGATTGAGGCGCGCATCGCGCGCATGGATGCCTACCTGCTGCAAGGCCTGCAGCCGTGGACGGCGCAGCTGAACTTGCTGCAAACCATCCCGGGCATCGACCGCATCGGGGCGGCGATGCTGCTGGTGGAGATCGGCTCGGACATGGAGATGTTCGGCAGCGCCGAGAGGCTGGCCTCCTGGGTGGGTATCTGTCCGGGCAACAACGAGAGTGCGGGCAAGCGCAAGAGTGGGCGCATCCGCAAAGGCAATGCCTGGGTGCGTCGGCTGCTGTGCGAGTTTGCGCAGGCGGCGGCGCGAACGCGCTGCGCGCTCAAGGCCAAGTTCGACGCATTGAACATCCGCAAGGGGCACAAGAAATCCGTCATCGCCCTGGCGCACAAGATGCTGCGGATCGTCTACGCCATGCTCGCCAGCGGCACTCACTACCAAGACAAGAGCGTGGACTACGAGGCGCTGAGCGTGGCTCGCAATGCGCCGCGATGGCTCAAGATGCTCCGCAAGCACGGATTTATGCCACATCCCGCCGCCGCGACCTGAACTTCGACCGCGCAGACGGACAGCCCTGGCCGGCATCAGGCTAGGGTTTGGTGCGTCCGAGGCAGGGTGTCTTCCACGTTAAGAGCGTGGACTACGAGGCGCTGAGCGTGGCTCGCAATGCGCCGCGATGGCTCAAGATGCTCCGCAAGCACGGATTTATGCCACATCCCGCCGCCGCGACCTGAACTTCGACCGCGCAGACGGACAGCCCTGGCCGGCATCAGGCTAGGGTTTGGTGCGTCCGAGGCAGGGTGTCTTCCACGTTAAGCAGTCATGAGGCGTGCACCTGTCCGTCGGCTCCGTGCCCTGAGCCGTCACTCAAGTCCTGAGGCCCAGGTCCATCGCCAGGTGTTCGGAGCCCACGGATGGCCGTAGTTGCTCTGTACGTTGTTGCTGGCGCCTCAATGGAATTTCAGCCGAATGTGGCCAATGCCCAGCCCGTTACCCCAAAGATCGCAGGGGACTTCCTGGAGCGATTTGAGGCCGGTCAACCACAGCCCCAAACATAGCGAGTTACCCCAGCTCGCTCGAAGCGGATGGCCACGCCGCGCAGTGCGGCCGATCATCTGCTCAGCGGCCAGCAAGGCTTTTCTTGCCGGCCGCTGGTGCTGCCAGGGAATGCTCAGAACTGCCAGAGCCACCAGGCTCCGAAATCGGTGCCCCCGTTGGACTGCGGGTACACCACGACGCCACCCTGGTCGCCGTTCGGACGGCGCACGCCAGCGCTCGCCCGAGATGTCTTCCCGTTGTCCTGCGTGATCCCGGCATCGATCACTGTGCGGTCCTTCCTGGCCACCGACACATCCGCCTCGAGGTGCGTCATGCGCTGATCGTTGTCGGTGACCACGTTCACTCGGACCCCGCGCTTGGCGTCGCTGTAGTCGCCCGTCGTGGACAGTTTGCCCTGCTTGAGTTCGGCTTCTGCCTTGAAGGTGGCGCCCGGCTGCTGGGCGGTTGCCGGCGGTGGGGCCGCGGGTAATTCCAAGGGCTTGGCCGCCAAGGCCGGGGCGGGGCTGGCCGACTTGGCCGGGCTCGGCTCCTTGCGCGCCGGCTCCAAGCGCGGAGCAGGCGGGATAGCGCTCACGATGGGTGGGCGCGACATCTGAACGGGCGCAGGCGGGCGGGGCGCCACAGGCGGTGCGGCTGCCCGGGGCGCGGCCATCGCTGGCGGTGGTGCAGGCCGGACGATCGGCGCAACGCGCGTCGGCGCAGAGCGCTCCATTGGAGCACGTCCGGCTCCGGTGCCGATCGGGCCGTTCATTGACTGGGCTGCGAAGGCGGTCCCAATGCTGACCGCAAAAGACAGGGCGATGAAGTGTTTCATGCTTGCTTTCAGTGAGGGTTGAATTGCCCGGGTTGGGCGGCTTCGCCCGCGCTGCCGCAGGCTTCCCGTTATTGAAAGGAGCTGGATCCGATTGGTCGAAAAAGCACGTCCGCCGATGAGTTCGTCATTTGACGCATCAAATGACGGCGAGATTGTTTGCACACGATCCCTGTTTGGAGGACCATCGCGGGTTCCTCAAAAACGGAGGGGCGGTCCGATGGAAGGGAACGAGAAAAAGGAAAGGACGACGGACATCAGTGCCGATTTCCGCGAATACCTTTGGTCGCTGAGCGAGCATGACGACCCCGGCGAAGGCAATCCGGAGGACGTGAGCCTCCCGAAACTCGCAGATCTGTTCGGCGCGAGTGTGGTGACACTGAAGAAGGCGCTGATAGAGCCGATCAGCACCTTCAAGGCTCAGCAAATCCGGGGCTTCATCTACGCGGCTCGCTACGCGCACTGGCCAGAGCTCCCGCGACGCCTGGCTGGCGCCCTTTTCAAACTGGAAGCCCTCACCGAAGAGCCCAAACTCTTAGCACTCGATGCATTGGGGACCGCACTGGAGGCTGTGAGCGGACTGATTCCCATCGGCTCTTTCGATTCGGCGCTCGTATTGAACGTACGCGGGTGGATTGCGCTTGACGCAGGCGGCATTTACGAGGGCCAAGCGCAAGAGTGGAAGAAGATCCGCAACATGGAGGAAGCCGAAACTCCAGGCGGAAAGTCCACGAAGGCCTACGAGAGAGCTGAATCGCTGTTCGCTCGGGCGCACGATGCCCTGGAAAGGCACCGCGACAAACTCCCTCAGAAATACACCTCCGCACACCTGGACAATGACCTGCAGAAGATAAAGATCAATGAACTCGGCGCGGTCTTCAATCAATACCCGGACGGGACGCGAATTTCCAGCGAACCCCTGTTGAGCACGCTTCGAGAATCCAAGCACCTCGAGGCGCTGCAGACGCTGAGCGAGCGCGAGAGCAACAGGGGCAGCTGGAGCGTGCACTACCAAGGCTTGGTCACTGCGAGCGTCATCGGCCAATACCTTTGCAACACGGGTGATGAACGATGGAAGATCACCGTCCCCCAGCTGGAGGATCTGTGCAAGGCCTTTTACTCCAGGCTCACGCGCGCAACGACCGTCGATCGATCAGTCCCGCTCCCAGGCTGCGTGTACTCCGTGGATGACGACCCCGACTTGCCCTTCTTTCGCCGGATCGACCCTTCCGCGAGCGCGGCCGGGAGCTAGCCACGGGCTTACCAGAGCAGTAGAGTGCACCTAGGAGCCACCATGAGCAACGTTCCAAAAGTCGTCTGAAACTTGGCGCTCCGGCCTTCTGCCTGCCCGACCTGGCGCGCGGGCGCCCTGAAATGCCTGTGGAAGAACTCCGCGGGCTGCAATGGAGCACGCGCAGCAGCAGCCGTGGTCGGTGGATTCTGCTCGCGACACGGGGAAATGGCATCCCCAAAGGATTGAATGGCAGGAGGGTTCAGCGCAACCAGATGTCGACTTCTTTGCGCGCCAACCGCACCTTCATCTCCTTGGCGACGGTTCCGGCGCGGCTGGCACCATTTCGACCTCGATGGTCCGGGGAAACTCGAGCTCGATGAACCGATCCAGGGCGCCGCAACCGCGCGCCTCTTTGACAGCCAGCTCAGGCGGCATGGTCGGGGCCCAATGCAGGTTGGCTCGCGTCTGTTCGATCTGAGATTTCACGTAACCCATCGTCGCCTCTTCGACAAAAACGACCGCACTGAGAGCAACGCCACCCACAGATAGCCGCCTCACTGCCTTGCTCGTCAAAAAGGTCTTGATGCGCGGCGCTGTCTTTGCGATTGTTCTGGGTGGCACCTCGTACATCGCCATGATCCTCTTGATGTCGGCCGTTGTTGTCTCGTGGGTGAACTTCAGCACCTTGTAGGCTCCCATCCCAGTGATGGTGCTCAGCGTCATGTTGACGAAGGGAGAGTCGCTCTTGCATTGACACAAGTTCGGCGCGGGTCCGCCCGCGGTCGACATGACGAGCACCGGCGCAAAACCGTCCGGTGGCTTGGCCCCCTCGGCAACACACATCACCGTGTGCCTGTTGGGCTGGCCTGCCGCCGAGGCGGTTGCGTCAGCGGGCGCCCCACCTGCAGCTGGCTCCGCAGCACCGCCCTGAGTACTATGAGCCAGAAGGAGCGCTGCCACCAACGCACGGAACGCTTTGACGGACATGAGTCCCTCCTATTGCGGCCAGGTTGCCAACAGTTCCAAGCGTAGCGCGCCACCGGCCGTTCGTCACCGGCCGTCCAGTCGCTCAAAAATCCCGGGAAGGGACAGAATCACGGGCTCGCACCCCAGGAATGTCAAAAACCAGACAGACGGATTGCCGCCGTTCTTGCTGGTTACTGAATTCTTGCCTCCCAAGCTCCAGGAAGGAGTGCGCGACCGGCTCGTGCTGAAGGGCCCAGACGGAAGAAGCAATCAACTTCCTGGGGAGAGGCAGGCTAGCCATCCATAATCCCGCGCATGCAAGACCCCACCGCATCCACCTTCCCCTATGACCTGTCCTTCGAGCTCCCACACGAGCTGCACGAGTGGGTGGAGATCCAGGTTGGCGAGGTAGGCGGCATCCACTGGGTGGGCGGCCTGCGCTCACCAGATGGCGAGAGACGGGTGGTCTACGAGCAAGCCCACATCAAGAACCTCTCGTCGCGAGAGGAGGCAATGCAGGTTGGCCAGAAGATCGCTTCCATGGCTTCTATGCAGCGCCTCATCCTGAGCCTCACGCCGACGCGCTGCAGCTTCCGGGAAGTGGGCGAAGACGAGTAGGGGTGTCACACCTCGCGGAAGGTCGGCAGCAGCGGGTCCCGCCGTTTCTTGCACGATGAGCCAGCGCAGGAACCTGCGCCAGGTGCTCGGCGGCCGTACTGCTGCTTGCTCGCTCTTGGGGAACGCAAGCATGTTGGTGGTCGTTTCCGTCCGCAGCCATGAGCTCCAGCGCCCGGAGCGTCAGCGGCGTGCCATGAACCGTGATGCCCACGGCGCGCAGTTGCGAGAAGGAAATGTCCAGTCGCCCAGACGGGCCTGGTAATAGCCGGGTCAGCACATCCCACGACTCGATCGTTTCACGCAATCGGTCAGGGGGTGGCTCTTCGATGTCGATATTGTGCGTCCTGATAGCTGACGTGCGCCCCGACATGCGTCTGCCGACGGCGTTCGTCCCGGCGGACAGGCCTCGGCTCATCCACGAAACCAAAGTACGTGCAGGCCAGACGCGTCAGGTTCGTTGGAGACAATATCTCTCGGCCGCCAAGGTGGATGGCGACTTTGTCGAACTCAAGAATCATCTCAGGCTTCCCGCGAACGCCGCGTAGGCGTCGAGGTTCCGCAAACTTCGCTTCAATCCGAGAAACTGATCAGCGTGTCGACCGCGCGAAGGTCTTAGCGGCCACGCAGCCCTTGAGAACGGCTGCTCGCGGTGCGAATCGCGCGACGCGGCCGAGAGGCCGCTCCTGGCCCGGATCGAGCCGCGGGACTGCAGCGAATGCCGACATCGAGGCTGCGTCCGCTTGATGCGGGAGACCTGCCGTTCCCGGTGGGCTTGGAGAAGTCCGCACCGGGCCCTGACCACCAGAACGCGACGCGCGGATGCAGCCTTTCACAAACGACTGACCTTGGTGCCTTGGTTGTCGATTTCCTGTCTGTCGAATGGTTGGGGGTTATGTTCATTTCATCCCCTCCCGCCTGAAAAAGCCAGGCCCTTCAGGGCGAGGGGAGGGCAGGGCTCCCCAGCCGCGCGACAAGTTGACACCGCCGCGTGCGGCCGCGGCGCGGTGGCCACCGCTGCATCAGGAAGTTCTGCCTCAGGAGGTTGCCATGGGATTACTTTGTCCGTCGGGGGCGCGGCTGCCGCCGCTGGCCTTTTTGTTGGCCGACCAGGTCGAGCCGCGCAAGAACATCGCGCGCCACCTGGGCGTGAGCCTGCGCACCCTGCAGCGCTACATCGCCGTCGGCCACGCGCCGCGCGCGGTCCAGTTCGCGCTGTGGTTCGAGAGCCGCTGGGGCATGTCGGCCCTGCACGAGCAGGCCTTCAACGAAGCCCGGCAGGCGCGCGCTTGGGTCTCATCGCTCGAGCGCGAGTGCGAGTGGCTCCGGGGTGTCATTCGTGCTTACGAAAACGCCGAGGCGCAACCGGCGGCCAATGGGGCGGTTTTCACGTCGATCTAGGAGATCGCAGGCCTGCGATCTCGCTTCGCAAGCAAGCGCGGGCGCAGACGCTTCGCTTTGGAACGCGCGCCATGGCAGAGGGTTGGGGACCACGACAACTTGCCAAGAAGGACAATGCAATCGGGCGTCTCCCCCTGCATCCAGGATATTGGGCGCACCCCCAGAAATCACTTTTGGCGTTCTGCCCCTTCCTGGCGTTCACCTCCGCGGTCTGTACGTCTTTTCCCTCGCGCGACTGGCCGTTCATCTTGTCCATGCGCGGAGTTGCGTCGATAGCCTTGGCCGATACGCATGGCTCGTCGGCATTGGTACTGCCGCCGACTGGCATTCAAAGAGGTTGGTTCGCCGGGCGTGGGCGCGTGGGCGCCTGAGCCCGAGCGCAAGCAGAATCGACGGCCATGGATTCACTCTCAATCTTCGCCGGCGTCGATGCGAACGGCGTGATCCGATTCGTGGGCGATGTGCCGCGAGGCGCAGCATGCGGCTGCTTCTGCGAAGCGTGCGGGGCGCCCTTGGTCGCCCGGCGCGGCGATGTCAGGCGGCCGCATTTCGCGCACGAGGCCAGCCAAGAGCGCCCCGACTGCTTCGCCGGGGCCGTGAACCTGTTGCGCCGCCTCGCCATCGAGGTGCTGCAGGACATGCCGCAGTTGCGACTGCCAACGATGCGCGTGCGCGTTTCGACACGGCCCCCGCTGCCGGTGCTGCAGGAGACCTTTGAACATGACCCCGGCACCGCCACGGCGCAGCGCTGGGAAGCCAAGCCCGCACAGCATGCGCCGGCCGGCCTGCTGGCCTTGGCGTCCGGCACCCATGTACGGGTCTTCGTCGAAGTGGGAGGGCTGAGCCGCGCATCGCTGGATGCCATCGAGCCTTTGCAAGGCGGTCTCGTCGTTCAGGTGCCCCTGCCCCCAGATACGTCGCACCTGCGCGATCTCGCGGCCGCCAAGCACTACATCGCGCACGCGGGGACTTTCCAGTGGCTGCGGCTGCCCGATGTGGAAGCCAAGCGGGCCGAGGTGCTGCAGTTGCTCACCCAGTCCGCCCAAGCTCAAGCGCGCGTGCAAGCAGAAGTGGCGGCGCTGCGCCGCATGGGCGGTTGGCTGCCACCGCCGGCGCCGACGCCCCCACCGCCACCGCCGCCGCCTGTTGAATTCGACGAGTCGCCGTGGGCGCAGTGGCGCAAGCCTCGCCGCGCTTTCATGTTCTACGGCCTCATGGACGGCTCGGCGTGGGTGTTGTTCATGCACAAGGACGGGCGCCATGTGATGGCGCCGTGGCCCATCTTGGAGGACGGCTGGGACGAATCCATTCCTGCCCGCATCGGCCAGGCCGATCTGGAGTTGGGCGTGTACGTGCTGGCTGATTTGAACCAAGCGATGGGGTATCTGAGCCCCCTATCCCGCTCCGTCAGATCGGCCAGCAACTGGACGGAACTATTGGCCATCCGCTGGCCGGCATGATCGGCCAAAGTTTGAGGTGTTCCAGTTCAACCACGAATGTTTCTTGTTGTATCCTTTACGGCGGCGCAACACCGACGCCTGCTGCTCACTTGAAGCAAACCCTCGCGGGACGGCTGTAGAACCCCCATCCACCAGGTTCCCGTTTGCGTGCGGACCGTGGCAGTGAGCACCATGCGTTCGCATGCAGAACAGGAATCTGCCATGCGCTATATCCCCACGTCGCCTCAAAAAATCGAGGCGCTCAAGAAACAAGCCAAGAAGCTCCAACGCAAGGGCGGCGGCAAGCATGCCGACCTGCTCAATCTCGTTGCCCGGCAAGCCGGGTACGAGCACTGGCACCACGTCACGCTCTGCGCAGCAGCCGCATCCCGCAAATCGTTGCGCGAAGAACTGCTGGAACAGTGCGCCAAGGTGGTCCAGCACGCCCAATCCGGGCGGTCGGTGTTCTTGGCCAACACGAACGCCCTAAAGGGCGTTCCGCTGGTGATCTTTTCGACGACCGATGGCGACGCTTGGCTACTCGAGCTGAACAGCCGGATGGCCCTGTGCTTGTCATGGCACCGGGAGGCATTTGAGCCCGGCATCAGGGAGACCCCAACACACTTCCACATCGACTGGGATGGCCCATTCGACCTGAGGGGCCCGTTCTTTGAAGTCCAGACAAGGACGACGGGCATCGGCCACAGGGCCATTGCAGGCTACCCGCTCGACCTGCTTCGGGACTTCATGGACAAAACCATGACGCCCGACCAAAAGGCGGCGCAGGTCTTCAGCCAACCAGATGGGGTCGATGTCACGCCGGAGGTCCTTGAGAGGTTTGTCGCGCGTGGCGCCGACAGGCACGTCCTGGAAGTCCTCATCGCGCGGGGTGCGCGCTACTCACCGAGCCGCGACACGATCATCCTGCCGCCTATAGTGGGTGACGACGAAGATCCAGACGAGTTGCTGGATAGCCTTTTCCCAAGGAGACGCGGGGAGCAAGCGCGCTAGGCCAGCCTTAGCTCCAGCCGTTTGCCCATCGCGCGCAAGGCAACGGCCAGCGCTGCGTGTCCCTCACGCACAAGCGGATGCTGGAAGCTCTTGACCGCTACTTCGAGTATGGATGGGCGAAGGGTCATGGCACGGAGTTGGATCGGAGGCGGTATCGCCTAAGTCCCGAAACCGCCCTGATCCTCACGCACAAGGGCTCCGCGTTCGAGTTGTCTGGCAAGCGCCGACACATGGCAGATGGACAGGAGGAACCTACTTGGCGTGCGACAGCTTGCAGGCCCACATATCGCGGCTGTATCACGATGCCGGACTCAGCGATTGCTCAAGCCATTCGGTCCGCCGCACTTTCGCCACGCGTCTGGTTGCGCAAGGGCACGGCATCGAATTGGTCCAGCGGCTCCCAGAGCATGCCGATCCACACGGACGACTATCTAGATGTGAATCCCCGCGTGCTCAATACGATCTTCACCGATGCGCTGTGAGGCTATCGCCGCGAGCCCCCGCCGGCACTGTCATTGTTCGGGATTGCGCTCGAAGGCGGGGCCGGCCTATGCTGGGCCTTTGGAGATTGACTATGCAGGCTCGCCCCCCGCTTTCTGATCCCCAACACCGCAATACTCGTGCAGAAGCCGAAGTGCTTGCGAAATGGAGTACGAGAACATGAGCTGGGACTTCAGTACTCATTCGCCACTTACCGTTGCTCGGCTTCGCTTTGCGTCGTGTGATGTTGTGGCTCAAGCGTTGGACGAATACGGAACGTTTTTCACCACAAACCGTCCGGGCTTGATTGGGGGGCACGAGGAGCTTGAACAGGCTCTTGCTGCCCGTCAGGACCGCCTGATCAATCTGGCCTTGGCAAAGAACGCTTGTTCTGGAAAGCTCCTTGAAGACCTATATGCAAAGGGTAAAGCCGGTTCCGACGACACGGAGTATGACAAGGCGCTGCGGCTTTCGGTCATCGCCAACACCGCAGCAAGCGAAGCAAGCTATTTCGGCAAACTTGCAGGGCTCGATGCACGAGAGGCAAGGCGCCTGGCGCTTGAGGGGGATGACGACGAGATTTCGACATTGATGAGAAATCCGGGTCGACGAGCGTTGCTGGGGGACGTCTACCTTCGCACCCCCCCCTTCGAGGACATCCCCTACGACCGGTTGCTTAGGCTCGTCCATTACTCAGCGACGAATCCGAACCTGAGCCTCGACAACGACAGCATGGACGGCCCAGACATGATCCGCATGGATGTTCAAAAAGGAGTTTTTGAGCTCGCTGCGACCACTCCCTTGAATTCAGAGTGGATTCATGTGATGCACCAGTTGCTCGTTGCGGTAAATCCGTTCAGGTTCTACGCGTATGCCGAAGAACAAAGGGTTCGCGACCTGCTCAACCGGCTCAAGTCGGTACGAGTGACCCGAATGTTTTCCAAAGAAGGAGAGGACCAAGAGGGGATCTACACCGATCTGACCTTCGTTGAAGAGTATCGCTGCATCATCGGCGCACTTTTCGGGAAGGTGTATGAGAACGGAAAGCAGCACTTCATTGGACCGGTTGATGACCCAGACCTCGCGATACGATGCTCCCACTATGCCCATGGCAACATGGATCCAAAGCAGATGTTGGCAGCCAAAGCAAGGGAAAGGCAGCCACACGACCTCGGGTGTCCACGATTCGCTTTTGCTGCCCTATTTAACGCGAGTGTGCTGTCCAAGAAGGACAGTCGAGAAGAACTGGAAGGAATGCTGGTCGGTCATCAATTTGCGCTTTACCGCGCGCGCTGCCAGTTCATGCAAGCCATTTATCCCTCGTTCGATCCAACGCCGCTTACCGACAGTTTCGACGACCTGGATCGGAAAACCGGACCTGCGGATGCCTCTGCCGTGGAGTTGCTTGCTAAGGACCTTGCCAACTTGCGCACTGAGTTTCGGCAGTTCGCGAAGTTTTGCGCGTGGACCTTGTTCGTCATCATCGCCGGCTTAGTTAGTCGTCCTCTATAAAAAGTAGCTGCGAGTGCGATTGCACATATTGCAGCCGTACTCATCGGGGCATGCAGGCTTGCCCAATGCTGCCCCACTGGGCCCCCTGTGCCAATATGACCTGCTACACCTACCCCCGAGAGATCAGTGAGCAACGAGGTAGGTATGACGATC
The DNA here is from genome assembly GCF_030317105.1 of Variovorax brevis. Taxonomy (GTDB): domain Bacteria; phylum Pseudomonadota; class Gammaproteobacteria; order Burkholderiales; family Burkholderiaceae_C; genus Variovorax; species Variovorax brevis. The sequence continues at coordinate 39 of NZ_JASZYG010000017.1, read as the reverse complement.
AACCATCAACCCAAGGCAGCGATGCACGCAGTGAACAGT
>NZ_JASZYG010000016.1 GCF_030317105.1 Variovorax brevis | reverse complement strand
CGTTCAGCCGCTCAGGTCTTGTACGAAGGGTCTTCGCGATCGAGTTGGCGCAGCAGCGCAGGCCATTCCATCGGCGAAAAGTTGACCTTGCCTTGCGGGCCGTAGCGCTTCCCCATCTGGGCGGCCAGTTCGGCGCTGGGCATGCTGACTTCGGCGCCGCTGGCCAGCACGTCGACCTGCACCTGGCAGGCGGTTTCCAGCCAATACATCAGGTTCCAGGTGTCCTGCACGCTCGGGCCGCAGGCGACCAGGCCGTGGTTGCGCAGGATCAGCGTGCTGTGCGGGCCGAGGTCGCGCGCGATGCGGTCCCGTTCGCTCATGTCAACCGTCGGCTGCTCATAGTCATGGAAGCCGACGGCACCGTAGAAGCGCATGGCCGATTGCGTGAGCGGCAGCAGGCCGTGTTTCATCGCGGACACCGCCATGCCGGCACGGGTGTGGGTGTGCATGACGCACTTCAGGTCAGGCCGTGCACCATGCACGGCGCTGTGAATCATGAAGCCCGCACGGTTTACCGGGAACTCGCCGAACTCGCCGTCGGGCTTGTCGACGACGTTGCCGTCGAGGTCCAGCGTGTAGAAGCACGAGGCCGTGATCTCCGTGTACAGAAGACCGAACGGATTGATCAGAAAGTGCTTCGCGTCGCCCGGCACCTTGGCCGTGATGTGGTTGTAGATGAGATCGCTCATGCCGTACTTCGCCACCAGGCGGTAGCAGGCAGCAAGGTCGGTGCGGACCTTCCATTCCGCGTCGCTCACGCGATCGCAAACGGAGGCAGGGCGGGTCTGGACAGCAGCGGTCATGGTGAGTGGGCCTTGCATTGAAAGGTCAGTGGGATTCGGGGCGGCCGGCGAGCATGCGGCGCGCCGTGTAGCGCAGCACGGGCTCGCCGCGCTGGTTGAAGACGTCGATGTTCGAGTCGACGATGGCGCGGTTACCCTTGGAGGTGGGCTTGACGCCGGCGACCTCGACCACCGCGTGGATGGTGTCGTTGACGCGCACCGGGCCCAGCACTTTCTGCGTGCATTCGAGCATCGCCATGCCCGTGCCCTGGATCATCGTTTGCAGGATGAAGCCTTCGATGAGCGAGTAGGTGAGGGCGGCCGGCACCGGGCGTCCGCCGATCGCGCTGGCCGCGCCTTCGGCATCGATGAAGATGATCTCCAGCATGCCGGTACACGAGATGAAGTTGACCAGGTCGGTCTCGGTCACGGTGCGGTTGAAGGTCTGGAATTTCTGGCCGACCTCGAGGTCTTGCCAGAAGAAGCCGTGTCCCAGCAATGGGTACTTTGCGGCGGGTGCTGTCATATGGGTGCTCCTTGCAGTGCGGGTTGTTCGGTGCCAAGCGGTGCGATGCCGGCTTCGCCCAGTACCTGGTGCGTGTGCTCGCCCAGGCGGGGCGCCATGCGCACCGGCAGTTGTTGCCGATCGATGCGCACCGGCGCACCGGGGAAGTTCAGTTTGCCCATCTTCGGGTCGTCGATGGTCTTGAAGAAGCCGGTGGCCTTGAGGTGCTCGTCGTCAGGCAAGTCTTCGAGGCGGTTCATGCGCGAGGCCGGCACTTCGAGGCGGGCGAACACTTCGAGCCATTCATCGGTGCTGCGCGTTTCGATGACCTGCGCGGCGAGCGTGTAGAGCGCATCGATGTGCCGAGTGCGCTCGGTGATGTTGGCAAAGCGCGGATCGGCCGCGGCCTCAGGCATTCCGCCTTCGGTGAAGAAGCGCTTCCAGTGCGCGTCGGTGTAGGGCATGGCGCAGAGGTAGCCGTCGGCGGTGCGGTAAGGCCGGCGATGCTTGGCGAACAGGCGCGGATAGCCAGTGTCCGCGAGCGGCGGCGAGAAGTGATGGCCGTAGAAGTGCTCGACCAGGTTGAAGGACACCATCGATTCGAGCATCGGCACTTCGACATAGCCGCCCTTGCCGGTTCGCTCGCGCCGGAACAGCGCGGCCAGGATGGCATGGGTGGCAACGAGGCCGGATGTCTTGTCGGCTGCGATCGTCGGGAAATACTGCGGTGCGCCGGACTGCCGCTCCATCAAGGCCGCGCAGCCCGACAGGCCCTGAATGATGTCGTCGTATGCCGGCATGCCGCCGTAAGGGCCGTCTTCCGCGAAGCCATGCAGGCCGACGTAGACCAGCCGGGGATTGCGCGCCAGCAGCGCGTCGGGGTCCAGGCCGATGGCCGCGAGCTTTTGCGGGCGGATGCTGTGCATCAACACGTCTGCGGTGTCGACCAGCGTGAGCAGCGCGGCGCGTGCATCAGCACGCTTGAGGTCCAGCACCACGCTGCGCTTGCCGCGGTTGACGCCCAGGAAGATGGCGCCCATGCCGGGTTCCGTGCTGGGGCCGGTGCGCCGGGTGGAGTCGCCTTCGGGCGGTTCGATCTTGATGACGTCGGCGCCGTACTCCGCCAGGTTCTGGCTGGCGTAGGGGCCGAGCACGACCGCGCTCAGGTCGAGGACTCGGATGCCTTCCAGGGGCAGGTTCGACGCAGGAGTGGTCATGGTGGCTGGCGGTGTCTCGGGCCGCTCGTCTGTTGGGGTATGCACGAATCGTAGAAGAGGAGCATTAACGCGTCCAATACCGTTCATGTCATTTTCCATACATGCAAAGTAAGCCTCATGGAACTGCGCCAGTTGCACCAGTTCATTGCCGTGGCCGAGACGCTCAACTTCGGCCGTGCCGCCCAGCGCCTGCACATGGCGCAGCCGCCGCTCTCGGTAGCGATCCGCAAGCTGGAGGAGGAGGTGGGCGCACCGCTATTCCAGCGCCAGGCGCGCGGCGTCGCGCTGACGGCCGCGGGCACTGCCGCGCTGGCCCTGGCCCGGCGCTGTGTGAATGACGCGAAGGCCTTGCGAGAAGCCGCACTCGCCGCGGCCGGCGGTGAGCGGGGAACGCTGAAGGTGGGCTTTGTCGGATCCGCCACCTACGCACTGCTGCCGGGCCTGTTGCCTGCGTTTCGCGCCCGCTACCCGCAGGTCGAACTGGTGCTGCGCGAGTCCGCCAACTTGGAACTACTGGCGATGGTCGAGAGCGGCGAACTGGACGTTGGGCTTGTGCGCTATCCGACGGGGTCGGCCAGCACCCTGTTTTTCGAGATAGTCGAGAGTGACGTGTTCTGCGCAGTGCTGCCTTCGACGCACGCGCTGGCCGCAAAGAAGCGCCTGACCTTGCGTGAACTCGCGCGGGAGCCTTTGGTGGACTACGCGTCGACGCACGTCCCGGGCCTGCACGCCATGGTGATGCTGGTGTTCCAGCAAGCCGGGCTGACGCCGCACGTCGCCCAGGAAGCGACCCAGGTACAAACCGTGATCAGCCTGGTGCAAAGCGGCATGGGAGTGGCGCTTGTGCCTTCGGTCAGTGCGCGACTGGCGGCGCGCGATGTGGTGTTTCGCCAGATCCAGCGGCTGCCGGCATCGGCGGGCATTTCATTGGCGATGGCCACGCGCGCCGACACGCACAATCCGGCGGTGCGTCGGTTTCGCGAGTTGGCATTGTCTCAAGCTTCGCCGAAGGCAACCGCGGACGAACGGAGCCTTATGCGACAGCGCGCCACTCAACGCCTTTGGAAAGGTGCGTAGGGTGCCCTCAGTGAGGGTGCACGCGTCGGCGCCGCAACCGCGCTAGCTTGGGCGCTGGGATGGCCATCGCAACGGCGCCCGGCGATCTCGAATCCACATGCGACGAGGAATTGGTATGCAACGCGCCGCGCTTCCAGGCGCCTGGATCGAGGATGCTGTCGCCCGGGACATTCCGCTCGCTGAGATCGAGCGGCTGTTCGCGAGTTCGCAAAGCAGGGCGACACGCGATGTGAATTACGAGCCGTTGCGCCGCGGCGCCGAAGGTCGGCCGAAATCGGATCGCTCGCACCTGGGCTTGGGCCTGTTCATCGCCAGACAAATCGCGAGAGCGCATGGCGGGACTTGACGGACAATTCCACGTCCCAACGCATCTGCTTCACGCTCGCGGTTCCGAAACCTCGCCCCACCAGCGCTTATAGTAAGAATCTTCGCGCCTTGGCTGGTGGCGGCTCGCCACGGCGAACGACCGCATTGCGCATCGGTTTGCGCCGATCTGCGAGGGCGGAAGGTCGGGGGAGGGCAGTGCTGAGTGCGCACGGCGGCGATTGCGCGCGCTGTGGCGCTCGCCAGGCGGGAGAAGTGCATTGTCGTCATGCGGTGCTACTACGGCGTGCCGTCCTTCAGACCGTGCCTCTGCGCACCTGCACCCCGAACCGCCAGCCGTGCCGCACCATTTCAGGAAGTTCCCCTAAGGCCACGCATGTCAGACCCCAGCACACCCATTTCAGACGGGCACTCCCTTGAATACCGCGGCTTCCGCTTTGAGCTCCGTGCAGAGTCCGTGCGCGGCGGCTATCAGCCAGTCGTCATTCTTGTCCGCACTCCTGCGGATGAGGAAGAGACACAACTGCCTAGCGACACCGGAGAGACGGTGTATGGCACCGAGGCGGAGGCGATCCGGCACGCTGAGCAGCAGTCGATGCGATGGGTGCACGATCGAATGGGCACAGGCCAAACGCAGTTCTGAAAGAGACCTGCTAATCCGGGTCGTGCGACTGCACCGCACGCCGAGGCTGGGTCTTGCTTCCGCAAAGGAGTGCGAGCACCATGGGGTCGAAAAACAGCACCGGGCGTCCCTACACGGCGGCGCTCCAAGGCGAAGGGGCGAATATGGCATTCGAAGGCATGCACCACGAACTGCTCGGCCATCTGCAAGCGAAGCGCGCCGACGAACTGATGGTTCGAGCTTGGCAAGAGGCTTGGCGCACCGCCCTGGAGAGACCCGGTGCGCCGCTGCCCTGCCCAGAATGCTTTCTTGCAAGCCGCGTGTCTGGGTTGGAGCCGCGGCGCAGCGTTGGGACCATCGGCGAGGCCCGATGCGCGAACTGCCACACTGTTCTTTGTGTTTTCGGATGGATGAGGTCGCGACTGCGACGAGAATACCGGCGCTGCCACGCTTGCCAAAAGATGGTGGCCCTGGCAGGGTCCACGGGCCGATGTGGCTGCGGGGAAGTTGTGCAGGCGATCGCCTGAGGGTGCGACTGCGCTGTCGATCGGGGTGGTGCCTATCGTCTGCCCGGAACTGACGCCACCCGCCCTGGCGCGTCCTGAGTGCGAGCCACTGCGGGATGGCTGTGACCGGGTCGTCATCTACGGTGACTGGGCGCTTTGAAGGTCATCGCCGAGGATCTTCGCGTGGGCCGATCCAAGGCGCAGAGCGACTACGCCGAAGCGTTGACGGCGTCCTTGAGTGCCTTGCCCGCCGTGAACTTCGGCGACTTGCTCGCCTTGATCGTCATCTGCTCACCCGTCGACGGATTGCGGCCTTTACGCTCAGGGCGGCTCGCCACGGTGAAATTGCCGAAGCCGACCAGCTGCACGGTGTCCCCAGCCGCCAGGGCCTTCGTCAGGTTTTCGAGCACGGCTTCCAGAACGCGGGCCGTGTCGGCCTTGCTGAGATCCACGTCGGCCGCGATTGCGGCAATAAGTTCGGTCTTGTTCCTCGTGAAAGTTGGAGGGGAAGGATAGCTCCTGTGGAATCAGACAATTTTGCGTGTTCAGTCTGCGCACTGATCGGACGCATCGGACGGATCGGCAGGCCACGGTTTGGCACACTCTCCTCCACGACTTGGCGGCGCGGATCGCCAGGCCCATGTCTCAAGAAGCGACATGGGCGATCGCGGACAATTCGCAAATGGAGTTACCGCATTGATCGTCACAGAGGACATCCTTCGTGCCACGGGGTCGCCCGAGTACCAGACCATCCGGACGCACTACGCCGATCGCGTCGCGAAGGGCTCAGGGGTCGCGCTCCTGCAGCGCATTGACGAAGGTCTGATCATCCTGAGCGAGCTCGACGCCACCGAGGCCGCGATGCGCGCGTTCTGCCTGCACCCACTGTTCCAGGCGGACGAAGACCTCATTCATCACGGTCAGGATTTCATGAACAGTGTCGACGCCGACCCGTTCGTGATCCTGCTGGTCATGGAATTCCGCAGCAGGGCCAATGCCTGGCCAGCCGACAGAGTGCAACACTCTCATGACGGGCTTCGCATGATGTCCGATGGCTGTCCTTCCGCCGGCCCCCTCGAAGCCGTCAAGCACATGCTCATCGCCGACAAGGTGCAGCACCGCAAGGACTTCATTCGTCATCACCGGGGCAAGCACTCCTGCAGCGACGCACTGGACCTGTACTTCGACCGATGGCTTGCAGCCCTGGACGTTGGCCGGGACGAGTATGAAGAACTCTGCGCGGCCATCGACATCGCCAAAAGCCGAAGGTGATGGCCCGTCGACTGTTATCGCGGGAAGGCGCATGCCGGTCACCGGAGCCATCGTGGCGACCTCCGTCGGGAAGGGTCAGCGCGCCCAACCAGATGGTGGAGTCCTGCAGGGAGTAGCATTTGCTCGATTCCTTGCGCACCCCCGCGATGCTTGCCAATGCCACCGCCCCTGCCGAACTGCGTCTGCACAGTGCCAGCGCCGCCCAGCGCGCCGTCATGCTGGCGCTGGCGCTGGGCGCCACGCATCGACCCCGCACTTGGATCTTCACGATGCTGGGCCAACTGGACGAGCGTGAAGGTGCAAAGCGCCTGACCAGTGAGCGCGTGCGTGAGGTGATCCATCAGTTGGGCGACGCGGGATGGATCGAGGAGAGCCCCCAGCGCCAGGGCTTCTGGCGCCTGGCGCCGGACATCGACAACGCCGTCCTGCTCGACCTGCTCGCGCGGCCCAACTTCGACGCACTTGTTCTGGCCCTCGCGCGGCACGAAAAAGTTGACGGCCGGAAGGGCCTGTATCAACGCTTCGAATCCGTGAGCGCGGCCGCCGCGCTGCTGCGCCTCGAATTCTTTGCCGGCAAGCCGCTGGAAGAGGTGGAAGAACGCTGGCGTGGCGCCTGTGCGTGGACCGGCTGGGATCAAGCAGTGGGCATGGCGTTGTCCGGCGCGGCGAATGCGGCGCTGGTCAGGCGCCTGCACCCATCGGTGCAAGTTCATGTAGTGAGCCATGGACTGCGTCATGTCCTGCTCGCGTGGGAGCCTCCAACGCTACCGCTTGAGGACCTGGCCACCGAACTGCTCTCCGTGCTCCCCGTGCCGAACGACCTGCGGCTGCGCATGCTGCTGGCGGAGTATCGGCTCTGCTGTGGTCGCGTGGACGTGACGCAGAACGAACCAGATGCCGGGATGGACACACTGCTGCAGCCGCTGCGCGAGGCCACGGGCGAGGATGCCGTCTATCGCAGCTCGTTGGCCCAGGCGGCGGATGCGGCTGTACTGTCGACCCAGGCCCGCTGGGCGCAAGCCGAGCAGCGCTACGACACGGCGCTGAAGGCGCTGAGGAAGTGCACCGGCCAGCGCAAGGGCGTCCTGTCCGATCTGTTGATGCTGCCCTACCTGCAATGCCTGCTTGCCCAACAGACGCCATCGAGCCTGGACAAGGCATTGAAGCTGAGCCTGGCCGAGGCGGGGCAGCGCAGGCCCACCGCGGAATCGCCTTGGGGCGCGGCCGCGCTGGCGGTGCAGATGCGCCGCGGCGACTCGCCTCGCGACCTTGCGCAATTCGCGCCATTGCGCTGGGGCGGCGGCGCGTCGCAACTTGACTTCTGGCGGTGGCTGATGCGCGCGTGGCTCAAGGAGGACAACACGGTGCAGCCACTGTCCAGGCCTGAACTCGAAGCCGCTGACGCACTGATGGCACGTCTTCAGCGCGCCGGCTTGCACTGGCTGCACGCGCAGGTCGAGGACGCATTGAACGTGCTGGCCGCGCGCCCGGTGAGGCCCGCGTTCTTTGTGCCTGCCGCCCAGGAGAGCTGGCGTGCCGCGCTGGCCGCCCTGGCGGCAATCGGTGGCCCCACCCAGCCGTCAACGAACAGCGATCCGTCGGCGCCGGCCAGGCGTATCTGCTGGGTGATGGCACTCGGTGATGACGGTGCCATTCTCGATGTCACCCCGTACGAGCAAAAGCGTGGCGCGCGCGGCTGGGGCCGTCCGCAACCGGCGTCGCTGTGGGCGTTGTCGCAGGCGAGCAATTTGCCGCCGCACGATGCACAAGTTGTGCGGTGCATCCAGCGCTCTGCGCACGGGTCGGCGCGTGACATGCGCATCGACGCGGCCGCGGCCGTGATGGCGCTGATCGGCCATCCGGCGGTGGAGTTCTCGGATCAGCCCGACGTTGCGATCACGCTGGAGGCCGCGCCCCCACAGCTCGAGGTGGCCGAGGTCGGCGAGAGCCTGCGTCTGACGGTGTATCCGCCGCTGCGCGGTCCACCCCCCACGCAGTGGTCTTTCAACGCCGGCGAAACGAGAGCCGCCGAGGCCCTGGCATCGACCACCGTGATCCGCGGGGGCGCGCAGCGTGCGCGGGTCGTACGCTTCACGCCGGCCCAGCGCCGCGCGGCACTGCTGCTGAGCGATGGTCTCAATGTCCCGAAGGAGGCCTCGCACCTGCTGCAACCTGTACTGCAAGGGCTGGGCGCGCACTTCCAGGTGCATGTGGACAGCCTGCCGGGCGGGCGCGACGTGCCCGCGCAAAGCACGCTACGCGCCGAGCTCACTCCTCTGGGCGAAGGGCTGCGCCTGCGCCTGGTGGTCGCTCCATTGGGCGCCGAGGGGCCTCGCACCGTTCCCGGCCACGGCCGCGCCCGCATGATCGCTGCGGTGGGCGGCCAGACCCTGGCCGCACAACGCGATCTCGCTGCAGAGAAGCGCCACCTCGCGTCCGTGCGCGAAGCCTGCCCGCTGCTCGGCGGCACTGAAACCGCACCGGCCGAGTTCGAGATCCTCGATGCTGAGGATGCGCTGGACGTCCTCGAGACATTGCACCAATTGGAAGCAGTGCAGGCATTGGACTGGCCGGCGGGTCGACCGGTCACGGTCTCGTCGGTCGGGTTGGCGCAATTGCGCGTGCACGTGCACAGCAATCGCGACTGGTTTGCGCTGACCGGCGGCGTGCAGGTCGACGAGGCGCAGGTACTCAGCCTGGAGCAGTTGCTGCAATGGAGCCGCGGCAGCCGCGGACGCTTTGTGCCGCTGGGTGACGGACGTTATCTGGCGCTGACGCAGGAACTGCGCGCGCGCATCGCCGATCTCGCTGCGGTGGTCGAACTGCAACGCGATCAGGCCAGCGTGCCCGCGATCGCGGCCTTGTGGCTGGACGCAACCCTGGACGGCGCGGACCGACTGGCGGACGACGCCCTTCGGCAGCGCATCGGGCGCCTGGCCGAGGCACAAGAGCTGGCGCCCGTTTTGCCGTCCGCGCTGCAGGCCGAACTGCGTCCTTATCAACTCGACGGCTATCAGTGGGCGATGAGGCTGGCCGCGGCTGGGTGGGGAGCGTGCCTTGCCGACGACATGGGGCTGGGCAAGACCCTGCAGGCGCTGGCCGTGTTGCTGGCGCGTGCAGGCAACGGCGCCGCGCTGGTGGTCGCGCCGACCTCGCTGATGGGCAACTGGCTGAACGAGGCGCGCCGCTACGCGCCGACGCTCAACCTGTGCGCGTATGGCGACGGGGCGAATCGCGACACCCTTCTGGCCGACGCCGCTGCCCACGACGTGGTGCTCGTGTCCTACGGCTTGCTTCTGCTCAACGTCGACGCCTTTGCCGCGTGCCAATGGCATACGCTGGTGCTCGACGAAGCGCAGGCGCTGAAGAACTCGGCCGCCAAGCGCACGCAGGCGGTGCACGCACTCAAGACGGACTTCAGGCTCGCGCTGTCCGGTACCCCGATCGAGAACCGGCTGACAGAGCTGTGGTCCATCATGCGCATCTGCAATCCGGGGCTTCTGAGCAGCAGCGCACGCTTCAACGAGCGCTTTGCAGGACCGATCGAGCGCGACGGTGACCGCGATGCACAGCGCACGCTCAAGCGTTTGGTCGCCCCCTTCATCCTGCGCCGCACCAGGTCCCAGGTGCTTGACGACCTGCCCCCGCGCACCGAACTCACTCTCAACATCCACCCCGACGAGACCGAGCGGGCGCACTACGAAGCGCTGCGGCGTCAGGCGCTTGCGGTCGCCGAGCAGAGTTTGAGCGCAGGCGGCGGCCAGGCGCAGATCAACGTCCTGGCCCAATTGACCCGGTTGCGTCGTGCGGCCTGCGACCCGCGCCTGGTCACCCCCGAGCTGGGGCTGGCCGGCGCCAAGGTGCAGGCCTTTGGCGAACTTGCGTCGGAGTTGGCCGCCAATGGTCACAAGGCGCTCGTGTTCAGCCAGTTCGTGGATTTCCTGATGCTGTTGCGCGAACCGCTGGATGCGGCTGGTATCGGCTACCAGTACCTCGACGGTGCGACGCCGACGGCCGAACGCACGCGCCGCGTCGCCGCCTTCCAGGCAGGCGAAGGGTCACTGTTTTTGATCAGCCTCAAGGCCGGTGGCTTCGGTCTGAATCTCACTGTGGCCGACTACGTTGTGATCGCCGATCCGTGGTGGAACCCGGCCGCTGAAGACCAGGCCAGTGGCCGCGCGCATCGCATCGGCCAGCTGCGCCCGGTGACGGTCTACCGGCTCGTGAGCGCGGGAACGCTCGAGGAGCGCATCGTGGAACTCCATCAGCACAAGCGCGCACTCGCCGACGGTGTGCTTGAAGGCACCGAGTCGGCCGGCGCCCTCGATGCCACCGCGCTGATGGAACTCATGCGTGGATGAGGGTCGCCGGTTCAAGTGCGTCAATCCAAACTGTGATCAACGGACCAACGGACCTTCTGCGAGCAGCTCGATCCGTTGGTTGAACCTCAGAATCGATCGATGACAATTGACCTTCAGGCGCTAGCGATCGCGCACGGCGAGTGGTTGGAAGATCACCGGCATGCTTTCACGCTTGAGCAGGGCGCGCTCGCGCGGCTGGTGCGATCCCAGGCATTTCAGCCCTGTCCAGGCTGCAGACTTACACCATCCCCTCGGACGTGACCCGACCTTGTGTGCGCGAATAGACTTCGTCCGCGCCGTACTCGCAGCGGTGCTGGGGAGAACCTCATGGGCCTTTCATCGAAGTTGTTCCTGATTGCCGCGCAGGACGCACTGGAGGCGCTCGCCGCCGCAGCGTTCATGCGAATGCTCCGGCAGGAAAGCATCTCTCGACTACCCGACTTCGCGGGCCGGCGCGTCCGCTTGGCCAGCCTCATCGTCGAACTGGCGAATCGGACGCCGTTGCGCGTCGTGTACCGCAATTTCTCGGTACTCGACATCAACGCCCAAGGGTTGCTCGATGTCGACCGGTTGAACACGCAGCAGGTCGCTCGCATACCCGACCTCTTGGTACCTGATTCACAATCGTCGGCGACAAGAGCCCCGGTAATTGACGCCGCCAACCGCTTTATTGCGCGGGGCGGCTCCTGGCAGCCTGATGAACTTCTCTTGCGTCGCATCGATGCCGCAGCTTTGGGGCATCTCCCGTGTCGGCGGGTCCGGGTGCTTCGTTGAATTGCATCAACTGTCTTGGGCCACATGGATTGAATGCGGGCCGGCCCGGACATGTCCGACCCCGACTTTTTGCTCGAGCCATCGGTCCATCGCGGAGCAACCGGCGGCGCCCCTGCGGCGACAGGACCGATCCGAACTCCATCAGCACAAGCGCGCACTCGCCAACGGTGTGCTTAAAGGCACCGAGTCGGCCGGCGCCCTCGATGCCACCGCGCAGATGGAACTCACGCGTGGATGAGGGTGAGGGTCGCCGGTCCTATCGCAAAAAGCTTGCGCGGGCATCTTGCGGGAAGAGGCAGACCGTCAACGAAAGCGCTGATTGAGTCGTTACTTCGTTACTTCAACCACCCAGTGAGGGAGCGTCCGTCACGAAGATTGCGAAACTTGGTATCGATTTGGCAAAGAACGTGCTGCAGTTCAATCTCGGCCGGCTGCATGTTTGGGGCACAACGCGCCTGCGATCTCGAATGCCGTGCTTTCGGCATAACCTGCACGGCCCTCTGGAGACGTCACACGGCTACCCGCAACCAATACACCGGAGCCAAAATTCGGCGCCAGAGCCCGCGCACCCCGGCGGTCGAATTCGCAGCATTCAGCCTGGCGGCGCAGCGAGTTCGAGGCAGAGATGGATCACGCCGCTTTCTCTGCGTCGGCTTAACGGCAACCCGCTGCGTTGGAACACTGCCAGCATCGGTGCATTGCCGGCCAGCACCTCGGCCTCGAGACGCACGAGTCCGTGGCGCTGCGCCAGCGTGATCAGCGTCTCAAGCAATCGACTCGCCAGGCCTTGACCCTGGAAGTCCTCCTCGACCGTGAACGCCATCTCGGCCACCATCGCGCCATCGTCTTCGGCGTGGCCGACGTAACTGGCGCTGCCGATGACGGTCTCGTCCGCGCCGACACCAACCGTGACGACCAAGCCGGCGAGATTGATGAAGTCGATCTCGGCAATGCGTTCGAAGGCTCGCTCGGGCAACTCCTTGCGGACCGAGAAGAAGCGGGTATAGACCGACTGTGGGTCCAGTTTCGCGAACGCACTCTGCAGTCGTTCCTTGTCGTTCGGGCGCATGACGCGGATCAGTGCGGCCCGGCCGTCGCGCAGCGTGATCGGTTGACAAAAAGCCAAGTCGTCGTCACTCATTCGGTTCCCTCCAAAGTCTTGCGGGCGGTGGACCGCCGCAGCCGCAGCGATCGTTTCAGGCTTGCAGACGCTGTCCTCGATTTCGTGAGCGATTGTCTCTCGGCCGCGATGCGCCGCACAGGCGAAGAAGCCAGCCGCACCCAGCCTGCCAATCAAAAGCCTGGCGAGAGTCAGCAGTCAACCGCAGAGTCCGCGGTCAATCAGGTCGTCAGCAGTCGCATGGCCAAGCAGCGGCAAATGCGCTGGTCCGACGAAGGTGCCCATCTGCTGGCGCAGGTGAGGGTGCATGTGCTCAACGACGAACTCAAGCCGCGGACAATGCCGATTCCGTTTCGCGCGCCAAAGCCTGTTCCAAACTCTCGCTGGGACGCAGAACTGATGAGGAGGGTAGCGTAGCCCCCGCTTTGGCCCGCTCCCCTTCACGGCATGGCATGGCATGGCATGGCATGGCATGGCATGGCAGCGATCAGGCCATCGCTGAAGCGTCGGGGACTGGCGAGCCGGACTTCTTCTTTTTACTCCCTTTGATTTTCGCCCAGAAGTCTTCCCGCTCCTGCTCGGATGCGACGAATTTCTCGCGCATCTAGGGATGGTTCTAGTCGAGGATGACTGGCGCTGGTCACTTCAGACTGGCGCAATACCCTTCAACATGGCTTCACAGATCGCGTTGAGTCTCTGCCTGTCATCCTGTGCCAGGAAGGCACTGACAGCGAGTCGAAGGATTTCGAATGCGAAGCGCATGGCGTCGCGCTACTTCGGCTATGGCAACGCGGACCGAGGCGATAGCACGCGCGACACCCGCCACGCCGCGGTCCCTGTCGAAACGATAGCTGGGGCTTCCTGCCAGCGGCAACCGTGAAGGAGCGCGTGCAAAAGTGTGGGAGGCTTCGAGGCCCAGCGGCCTTGCTTCGAGTTGTGTTGGTGTTGAGGTCAGCGAGTGGGGCGCGTCACTAATGCCCAGGCGCAACCGGCGGCCCACGCGCGCGCCTTCACGTCGATTACGCCCCGGGCGGTTGCAAGCTCCTCGCCAGCAAGCCCGGCCTTGCAGGTCAACGCGGCATTAGCAGCACCTGGTCGTCTCGCCAACTGGGGCGTTGTTGTCAACATGCCTCCGTGATCGACTGGCGAGCGCGCCGCATGCAGTACAGGAGGTTGTTCGTGGCATCGAAGGCGCTGTCAGCGACGAGAGCACGACCGGGCTCGCCACGTATGTTTCGGTTGGGCCCGCTGCGGAAGTAGCACTTACTTGGAAGCAGCCATTCGGCGCCTTCGCCGAGCGTCCATCACGGAATCCGCGTCGAAGTCGCTCAACATCCCGTGGATGCGTCGGTGTCCATGGCCTTCATCACCAGATTTGCCATCGCCTTGTCTTCCTCGCGGGGGCTCTTCTGCAAGGCCGCCACTGTGCCGCGCCTATCCTGCATCGATTCGTCTTGGCTCGCCTTGAGTTTTCCCTCAATCCTGTCAATCGGAATCTCGATTCCGACGATGGCCCCCAGCAGCTTGTCGATGTACGAAGCGGGGGCGTCGGCGACCCGCCACGGCGCCTCCTGCTTCGCCTCCCGAGCGTCAGTCAGCCGGTTCAACATATCCAGTAGCCAACCGCGCTCCTCGACAACGCGCGCCGTGCCGTGCGCATGAGCGACTGCATAGTTCCAGGTGGGCACTACCATCCCGTGCTCTGCCTTGCTTGGATACCACCCCGGCGTGATGTATGCCTGCGGCCCTTGGAAAATCACCAACGACGAGGAGGTGGAACTCAGTTCGCGCCAAACGAGGTTGGCTCGAGAGACGTGGCCAATCAGGGTGCCCAACGACCCTCTGCTTCTATCCAGCAGGAACGGAACATGGTTGGCGACGAGCGCGCCGTCGACCTGGCAAACCCATGTTCCCAGGGGATGGGACTCCATGAGCGAGAACATGGACTCTTGATCTTTCGGTTGGTGATGCTTGGAAACGTACATGTCATTCCACAGAAGGAGGTTGACCTCTGGAGCCTCAGAAGCCCGTGAAGACGCGGCCAACCAAAAGCGCAGCCATCACCATCATGGTCAGGCCAATCAAACCGTCCAGCGTCTGCCACGCTCGCGGACGCGCAAACCAGGGCGCGAGCCAGCGCGCGCCATAGCCTAGAAGTCCGAACCAGAACATGCTGGCCGCGCTTGCGCCGGCGATGAACCACCCTCGTAGCGCCCCGGGCTGCTGCGCGCCGATGCTGCCCACCAAGAGCACGGTGTCCAGGTAGACATGCGGGTTGAGCAGCGTGAAGGCAGCGGCCTGCGCTACGGCCGCACCCCGGCCGAGGGCCGCATCCCCTTGCGCTGCCCGCAATTGATGCGGATGGCGGGCACGGCGAAGCGCCTGGACCCCATAGACCACCAAGAAAGCCGCGCCGACCAGCGCAAGCGCCCGTGCCAGCCCGGGACGCTCACCCAAGGCCTGCGCCATGCCCATGACACCCGCGGCAATCAGCGCACCGTCTGCCACCGCGCAGAACACCACAATGGTTCCCACGTGCTCGCGGCGTAGGCCTTGGCGCAAGACAAAGGCATTCTGGGCGCCGATGGCAACGATGAGCCCCAGGCTCAGGGCCAAGCCCTGGATGAAGACCGGAAGCGCGAGCGAAGCAAAGTCTGAAATGTTCGGCATGGGCGAAGCTTGCCCGCGCGAGCGAATGAAGACAAACTATCTTTCCTAAATCCAGTTTAGGAATACTTACTTGATGCTGGACTATTCGGCACTCGCCGCACTTTCCGCAGTCGTGCGAGAAGGAAGCTTCGAGCGCGCAGCCCGCGCCCTGAATGTGACCCCATCGGCCGTCTCTCAGCGCATTCGGCTGTTGGAGGAGCGTGTCGGTTGCGCTCTGGTAGTGCGTGGACAGCCCTGCCGCGCCACGGAAAGCGGCCGACGCCTATGCCAGCACGTGGACCGCGTTCGCCTGCTGGAGCAAGACCTTGAGGGAGCCGTTCCAGCGCTGGCGGCAGAGGGGATTGCACGGGTGCCGCTACCCGTCGCGGTCAATGCCGACAGTCTGGCCACATGGTTCGCTCCGGCCGTTGCCGCCTTCGCGGCAGAAGCGCCGGTGCTCATGGAGATAGCAGTGGATGACCAAGACCACACGGCAGAATGGCTGCGCAGCGGCACGGTGCTGGCTGCCGTGACCGGCACTAGCCGTGCCCCCGCCGGATGCAACAGCCGGCCGCTGGGCGCGATGCGCTATGTGCCCGCAGCCAGTCCGGATTTCATGGCTCGTCATTTTGCCGACGGCGTCGGCGCGGGCAGTCTGGCCCGCGCGCCCAGCCTCGTGTTCAACGCAAAGGATGAGCTGCAGGCCCAGTGGGCACAGCGCCTTTGCCATCGGCACGTGGAGCTACCCCGGCACATCCTCCCTTCTTCCCAAGCGTTCGTGACCGCGACCTTGGCCGGCATGGGTTGGGGACTTCACCCGCAGGCGTTGATTGCGTCCCACCTGAAGGACGGGTCGCTCGTCGAGCTTGTGCGGAAGACGCCGCTGGACATTCCATTGCACTGGCAACAGGCCCGTGCAGCCTCGGCGCTTCTTGATGGCTTGACCCAGCAACTCGTCGCAGCCGCCCGGCGGGCACTGTTACCGCCCTGAATCGGCCCTGGGTCGTGTTCGTCTGCAGCACTTTGGGCTGCTAGGGGTAGAACGTCTGCCATGTGGCGAATCGCCCCACTTCACCGAATGTCGGGTCTTGGCCGTCAGCTGAGTTTGCTGGGTCAACGCGAACGTTCGCCAATACGCTTGGCGAGCTCTGCGCCCTGATGCGTGGCCTGCGTTGCGTTGTCCAGGCGACGGTATGGGTTGGCGATTTCCAAGCGAAGGAAGGGCTCGCGGCGACGACCCTCTTGCCCGTGGGCTTCACTGCGTGCGAAGGGGCAATGCGGGCAACCGTGCGCCCCCGCTCGGGGGCTGAGTTCGGCCAACGCGCTGGAGACGATGACCGACACCGTAGCACCCGGTCGAATGACTTTGGGGGTTATGTTCAACGCCCTCAACCGCAGGAAAGCCCGCCCCTGGCCAAGAGAAACGCGCATCTGCGAGCAATGACAATCTGTCGCCGCAGCGGCCGCTTCGCGCCGGTCCGAAGGGGACTGCCATGCCATTCCACTCACCCTCGGCGGCGCATCGTCGGCGGCTCGCCGCCTCCGCGAGTCCGACGAAGAATCACACGTCCGTGTGTTCACTTACTTCAACGTGTACTTCACGATCACCCAAAGATCGTCGATGGCAGCCGTAGCGAGCCGAACATGGGTGCTTCCCGGAATGGGCTCGATCAGCGGCGCCGCGATGCCCGCGATGGCCGTCTCCGGCAGTTCCAGCGCCAAGGTGCTGACCACGCCAGGTTTGATGTCGAACGCCAGCGGAAACGAGGCAATCGGCGTGCCAGCGGTCAACGCTTCGATGCTGGTGAGGTTGGTGGCGGGTGCGCTTGTCGTCACCGTGCCCGCGCGATGCGAGGCCTTCGCGGAGATCAATCCGGGGCCGGCTCGGTAGACGGCGTTGTGGGCCCGGTTCTTGAAGATCAGATACAGGTCGACCTCAGATACTGCCACCGTCCGCTCCTTGAATAACGTCGAAATAGCTTCGCAACTGAGTTCAATACTGAGAACCTGGTTGCCTGTCGTGCCGTCCGGATGCAAGAAGCGGTGCCAAACATCGCGCGACTCGAACCTGCCTCGAAAGAGCTTTCTTTGCGGCAATCCGTTGACGTCCTTGAGGGCCTTTTCGCGCGCTTTCCAAGCTTGTTCCTCAAGGCGCTGGCCTCCGGCGCGCGCCGTCTGCGGCAGGTGGAGCATGAAGTCACTCAGCGAACTCCGCTCGAACGCATTCGTCTCGATGGGCAAGCGCACATGCCACCGGCTCATCGCACCGGCGCCCCGGAACGGAACGTAGCGTCCGTCCCTGGGGTCGGCCTCAAAGAGGCCGTTATCGTCCTGGCCATGGCTGGTCACGATCGATTGCGTGGCTGCGAAAGTGGTCACAAAGCGCCGATCCTCCTTGGTCACGTCTTCTTCATAGGTCGTGCCGATATCGCTGGTGATCCGCGTCTTGTTCTTGAGCAAGGTCAGTACGCAATTCACGTTGGTGTGGCGTCCCACCACGCAGGGAATCGTGACGCTGGCGCTGCGAAGTCGGCGCATGAACAGGCCCGGATAGTGCGCATCGAAAAATGTCTCGGGAATCTCGAATTCGCACTCACCGGTTTGCCTCAGTTCGATAAAGGCGACCGGATCGAGCATGACCAGAGAGACGTCGTGCCTGATCTCGTATTCGCGCTTGTCCGCATCGAGGTGCACCCGATCCAGCTGCTTCAAGGCCAGCAGGAGCTTATCTCCGGCCAGCATGCCCTTGCGTGCGTTGATCCAGTTGCCAGACTGAATCACATTGAGGTGCGGCAATCCGAACTGGAACCTGCAGCATGCCTCTGCCTGCCGCGCGTATTGGTAGGCAAGCTGAAAGAGCTGAAAGTAGTCGGGATACAGGTCCTCGGCCACAGCGCTGTATTTCTCCGAATTGAAGAAGCGCTGCCTGTAGACGTCGAGAACGGCCTCGGTGTTGGCGGTCGTCTTGTCGTGGTTCTCCATTCGAAGCGTCGCAATGTTTTCCTGGATGCGGGCGGAAAGGAAATCGACATCGACCTTTTTCAGGTCGACCGCCGCCGTGCTTCGCTGGAATGCCCATTCGTCCTGACGTCGCTCCCATTGCGCGTTGAGCGCCGCGATGGTGGCGGTGTAGGAGTTTTGACTGCCCTGCGCACGGAACATGCCGCCGATCGCGCGATAGGCGGAGCCCATGTGCGTGCCGCCGAAGGTCGAACCCGAGGCCGTGCCTGCCGTCACATCGGGGATGAGACCGACAACGCTGGACTGAATCTCGGCGCCCTGCGCCATGGTCTCCCATGTGTGGGCTTGTCCCATGTCGCTGCGTTGCGATTTTTCGTCTTCGAGCAGTCCCCGCTTGATTTGCTGGTCATAGAAGTTAAAGCGCGACTCTGTGGCCTCGCGCGTTTTTTCGATGGACTCCCGCATGGCGGCCTGCAACTGGATGCTCTGCACCATTTCGCGACGCAAATAGTCCTTCAGCCACTTGGATTCCTGTTCGACTCGCATTTGGGCAAGACCTTCCGACTCGCTCTTTTCAACGAGCGTCTCGAAGCGTTGCGCGAACGAGCGCACGTCCTCCGCCAGACGCACCGCTTTCTCGAAAATCACCGAGAACTCATGGTGCGGCAGCGGCGCGCGGAAATCATCGAACACGTTGGTGATGTCCAGTCCCATCGCCCTGGCCTCGACCAGCAGCATCGCGTTGATCGGCGTTGGATAGAGCGGCAACTCCTGGACGATGCCGTCGATGTTCATGCAGTGGCGGATCTTGTAGAGCCGGTCGGTCACGGTGTCCCACATGCTCGCCCACTCGTCGTTGGGCGGAATGCAGAAGTACATAGCCTGAATGGAACCCACCGGGCCACTGGATCCGGCCACCGTCGGCACGCTGTGTGTGAAAGGCAACTCTGTTTCGAGATCCGAAAGCGCCAGTGAAAATTGCGAGAACGGGCTGAGGTGGCCCTTCGTCTTGAGCGTGTGGTAGGTCTCGGGCGCCATCTTGCCCGCGACCCGTGTCGGGCCCGGC
Organism: Variovorax brevis; assembly: GCF_030317105.1. Taxonomy (GTDB): domain Bacteria; phylum Pseudomonadota; class Gammaproteobacteria; order Burkholderiales; family Burkholderiaceae_C; genus Variovorax; species Variovorax brevis. Next base: position 109,537 of record NZ_JASZYG010000016.1, on the reverse strand, counting down.
CGATTCGGGCCGATGATCTTCAGGACGATGATCAGGTACTGGAGCGCCATCGGGATCGACTCCATCGTGTAGCGCGTGAACTCGAAGTCGGCCGCGGCGAGGTAGTGGCGGCAGCAGTCCATCAACACGGCCTGCATGTAGGCCGAGGTCCGGCGGCGCGCGATCAGGTGGGGATTGAAAGGGTCTCCCAGCCAGTCCTGGATGGTTGCCTGCACTTCCGATTTTTTGGCGAGCAAACCGGCGTCGCTTCCCGTGTACATCAACAGGCCAAGGGTGTCCTGGATGCGTACCGCGTCTGTGGTCTGAAATGGCACGAACTGCCATACGCGATCGGACAGCGGTGTCTTGACATCCGCTGAGGTGAGATTCGCAACCGCCTTCAGGAAGGCTTCGGCCTCCGCGAATTGATAGCTCTTCAGGAGCTCGAACCACGTGCGCATCGGGGCATACAGGAAGAGCTCCCAGTTGTATTGCGAATAGGCTCCACCGCGCGAGAAGTCGACCTCCTCGTCAGGGTACGGCTTTGCCACGCGCGGCGTCGGCCAATAGTTGTCGTCGAAGTAAAGCGGCGTGGTGTCTTTTTGCTTTTGTGTCGACGTCGCGAGCAGGGGTAATAGGCCATCCCGATTTAGGACGTGAATGAACTCGCATACTTGAGGATGACAGTGCAACTGGAACTGGTAGTCCGGCTCGATCGCGTACGTGGCCGAGGTCGCGTGCTCCAGGATTCCTGTCTTGCCTGTCGTGCCGGTCACCTTGGCGCCGGTGCCTGCCGCCAATGTAGGCCGCGTCTTCCCGCGCGTCGGCGTGACCAGGTACACGCGGTCTCGGTCCTGAAAAAAGAAAGGCGCCGAAGGCTGGAATCCGCTGAGATTTTGACGACCCAGAACAGTGAAGGAAATGAGCGTCCGCCCGAGGATGACCTGCTCAGGCGTGCCCACTGCAAAATACCTGCCGATCAAGTCCCCATGCCGACAGGCCTGATAAAAATTGCCGCCCAACTTGGGCGTCTTGAAGGTGTAGTAGTTTTCGGCGGTCTCTTGCGAAAACGTCTCGACGTCGCGGACCTTGCAGGTTCCCAAGACGAATGCGCCCAAGTCTCCGTAGTAAAGACGATTGAGCACGAGCGGTGACTCCACGGCTTCGTGCGTTCTATCCCTGAAGGTCAACTTGTTGCCTTGATTGACGGTAAAGGAGACGCGCTCCTGGCTCCTCTTCTTGCCGGCCACCACGTTCTGGACGTTGTAGCGCACCGCTGCGGCGACGACGAGCCGGTCACCGGTGACCTGTACATCAAAAAAGTGCGAATAGGGATCGGGCAGCCATGCCACGGCGGACGTGGTGGTCGTCTTGCGCTCGAACACGGCGTAGTCGCCCTTGGCGGTGATCAGCAGCCCATCCCCGGGGACCAGCTCGTTGATGGCGCGTCCGGGCACGTCCTCGTCGTGGGTTTCCCAATGGGTGGTCGTGTGCGGAAAAGGAAAGGCATGGATAACGGTGACCAATCGTGGCGTCGGCACGGTGTCGACTTGCGTGACCTTGGGGACGGGGTCCTTCGCGGCAGCCACCGGCGGCGCAACATACGGTCGCGAAACAACCGATGACATCGACTCCTGTTTTGACGACCAGGCGCCGTTCCACAGTTGGCTCCATGCCAGCGTGATCTCCCAACAGTGCTGCCGGTCGAATTCGCGTGGCGTGTCCCGGTTGTAATCCTCGAACGGTACCAGGCGAAATTTTGGCCATAGCAGGTATAGGCGGCGATTCCACTTGATCGGCATCAGGTGCACGCCGCTCCAATCGCCAAGCGGAAAAAAGCTCGGCTCGTCCTGGTTTCTGATGTAGTCGATGTCGACGGGAAACCGCTCCCATGCAGTCCAGACACCCGTATTGAGCCCGACGCCTTCGAACTGGTCCGCCCGTCGATAGAAGAACTTGTACGGCGCGTTTTGCGTACGAGCAAAAACGTGCAGCACATCCTCCGGGTCATCGTGATACTGGCCGCAGATCTCGAGCTTGGCCACCTCGTCGATCTTTTCCAGGAAATTCATGAACGCCGTTTCGGCCCATTTCCCGCGCGGCGCTTTCGGGTCGTTGACTTGCGTCAGGTCCTGCTTGCGCAGGTCGCGTTCGAACTCGCGATAGGGCTCGCTCTTGCGATCGAGCAAGTCCCAGCGGATGTATTTTTCGGTGTGGATCAGGATTTCCCGGCTGGGATGCCACAACGCAAAGGACTGCATTCGCTCGTGGAGTTGGCGGTCAAAGTGCTTCGCCATGACGGGTGGCGTGAAGCCCTCCATCAGGCCCATGAGACCTCGCTGTGTGAATAGCAGGGCGGTGGCAATGCCCTGTTGAATACGCGAGGTCTCCATGCACGGATCCATCTTCACGTCGATCAGGAAGTACTCGAACAATTCGTCGGCCGTCTGGAAGTGCTCTTGGAGGATGGTTGGCTTGGCCATCACAGCGCCAATCAACGCGTCCCGGTCGCGCGCGCGCAAATCGTCGTTGATCGGGCGCGCGACAAGGCGCCACGTTGCTTCGTCGTACTTCGCCTTCACCAATCGCTTGAGGTCTTCTCCCATCGCCCGGGCCCGAAGCCTGGCGGTTGGCGCAACTGACATCGCGTACCAGTTGGTGACCGGCGGGCTCGGCGCCGTCAAGGTGGCATCCTTGATCTTCCCCCACTCGACAAGCTGCGCGGCGGAGCACCCGCTGCGCACAAGCGCAGAGCAGCTTTCGCGCAAGTGCTGCCACCACGTCAGGTCTGAAACGGCCGGCGGCACCGTCTCGTAGGTCAGGGTCACCGTGTTGAACGGATGGCGCGTCGAAGCATCCGCGAACTGCTGCAAATCGGTCCGGTCAGTGCCCGTAATGGCTGCAAAGCGGTCGAGCGCGACGTCCAGCGTGCCGGCTGCCAGTACGTCGACGAAGGCACCTTCACGTCTTGAGATCGCATCGCGCGCGGCCGCGAAGTCGCGCAACGCTTTCCATTGCCCAAAGAGCTTTTGCACGGCCGGGGTGGCTGGCGCCGCGACAGGAGTGTCATTCCAGTCGACGTAGCCCAGCTGACTGGCGCCCTTGACTTCGGGGCCGGTGAGTTCGAACCCCTTCACCATGGTGGCGATCTTTTCCATCCGCTCGAGCGGGCGAACGAGCGTGGCCAAAGTGTCCGCGGTGTACAACACGTCTTGCGGCACCAGTGCGAGATTCGTGGACGGACTGCGCCAGCGCAACTCGAAGACAACCGTGCCCGCGAAGTGGGCATGCTCGATGACGACCTCATTCAGGCTGCCTTTGCGCAAGGTGATCGGCACCGTGTGTTCTGTGATGGGTTGCGCCTTCCATTCGTCAAGCACCAGCGCGCCGTTGATCTCCACGCGCACGCCGTCGCGCGCCAGAATCACGAAGCTGAAGTCTTCCGTGAGCGGTGCGTAGACAAAACCGGTCCAGCGGGCCCTGAACGGGCCGGGCCCGACGCCCGCCGGCAAGGGTGTCGTGCCGGTGTAGTCGATCCCCGGCTCAACTTGCTGGAGCACGGGTGGGGCAGAAGGGGTCGGGTTGGCGAAATAGGTTGCGTCCAGACCGACGCCCCCAAGACCCAGAAAATCTTCAATAGCCGCCGGCGACCCTGCGACATTGAGTGCACTCAAGGCTGCTTCGTCTTGCAGCAATGCGGTGATGACGGGCCCTTCCATCCCGAGCGCACTGCTGAGGGTTCGCTTGACGAGACTTACGCTGAGAAAGCGCCGAACCCGTGCAAGCACGGCGCTGACCTTCACGCCGACTGCGGCAAGGTCGACCACGCCGTCCGGGCCGAGGGACGAGGTGTTGCGCAGCAACAGCACCAATTCGGCAGCATCCATCAGGTCGAACAGCTTCTCGCGCGCAAACAATTCCGGCATGCCGTAAACCTCGCCGACGGCATCACTGAATGGGGCGCGCAAGGCAAACGGCAAGGTATTGAGGAAGGTGATATTCGTCAACGCCAAATGCTCTGTCGTCGTCATGACGCCGGAAAACAAGAGCGCTTGCCGATCCGCGTCATAGCGTATCTTGTTGGCGACCGGTGCAGGGTAGGCAACGGCGTCGATGAAGTCCGGTAGCGACTGCGAATACACGATGCTTCCGTAGACCATGCGCGCAAGCGTTTCGGCCACCGGCGGCAAGAGAACGGCGCCAAGCTGCCGCACCAGCTTGTCGCCAAGCGGATCGTCGACGACGACGTATTCCCGTTGGATGTCGTCCAGGCCGGCACGCAACGTACCTGTCAGGTCTCGTCGCTGGTCGGCCGTGAGAAGTTCGCCATCGTCCGCGCTGATGCGATGCGCAAACAGGTAGTCCAGTTGCGTGACCGTGAACATGGACGCCTGCACCATGCGCGCCAGGCGAACAAACACCGTCGCGGGCGATTCAGCGCCCGCGCCTGGCGAATCGAACGGGTCAATGCCGCAGAGTTCCTTCAAGGCCAGCAGATCGGCCAGAGACATGTCGAGCGCACGGGACAGCGCCGCGATCCGATACAAGGACGACACGTTATCAAGGTTCAAGCTGCCGTTCGGCAAGGTCGGCAGCAGCCGCGCAAGGTCGGCGGCGCTGATGCGAAAGGCGGCCAGCAGCAAGGGCGCGTGATCCTTCAGCAACGGCGGCGTGGCGGCCTTGACGAATTCGTCAATCTCGCGGCGCTCGTCGTTGAGCTTGAAAAGGGGGTCGAGCGACTGGGCCGTCTTGCTACGAAAGAGCCGTTCGTACAGCGAGTCTTTTTCGTCCCATGTATCGATGCGTCCCCAGAAGGCCATCAACTGATCGACGGGAAGCTGGAGATCGTCGAGCAGCCCTTTCACGTCTGCCACGCGAAAAATGAGCGTGAAGGCGCTGGACAAGGGAAAGCGGGAGAACAACAAGTCGACTTCATGCAGCGACCATCCCAGTTTTTTCCACAAGCGGATGGCTTGCTGGAGCGCAAGCAGTTCCGACTCGCTCAACAGCGAGCCGTCAATGTGCCGGATGGTCGTTTGGTCGATGTCGCAGAGCGCGCCGGGTGGACTGTCGAGCACCAGCACCTTGTGAAAGGTGGACAGCTGCTTGAGGAAGGCAGCGCTCGTCATGCCGCTGGCAGCCACCTTCGCCTGCATGGCGGTTGGCAGCGTCGTCAGGCCCGACTGAACGAAGGCCATGATCTCTTCGGGCGTGATGCCCATCTTCGAAAAGAAGACCTTGTCGTTGAAAAGCGGGTTGAAATACTGCGAAGTCACCAGCGCAACGAGATCGTCATACGTCACCTGCGTCTGCCGCAGGAACGTCGGCACGTGGGACATCATCACGGACAGCGCGCGATGGCCTCCAGCGGCGAGTGCTCCCCAGAAGGCGGCATCCGTTCCTCCGGCGCTGGGCAGGCTTTGGTCGTTGCGATACGCCTGGACCGCCTTTTCGGTGGGCGCGTTGAAAACGCCGCGGACGTCGATGGCGGCGCGTATCGGCTTTGTCAGACCTGCTGACGTCGAGATGTTCTTCAGGAAGTTCTGCAGGGCCTTGATCTGCGGGGTGCGCGTATCGGCCGTCCCGCTGAACTCCGGCGCGACATGATTGGCAGGCGAAGTGGCAGGCGGCGCGTTTTCAATGAAGCCGAACAGGTTCTCCAGCACGGGCGCCAGCTTGGAGCCGGCACCGTCGAAGTCGGCCACGGTGATCACCTCGAAATCCTGTGGCGAGAGGCGCAGCCTTTCGGCAGCAATGGCCATCTCGGTGCCCAAATCAGAGTCCGTCTGGAATCGGCGCATGAGCGACTCACGCCGAATTTCGAAATGCTGAAGGTAGAGCCGAATGACCTCCAGCCAGTGGTGATAGGGCAGGTTGAAGGGGAACACCGCAAGCTGAAGCCTCTCGTGGGCCGTGGCTTCTGCCTGCGCCGCCGCGTCGGTGAGCGAAATGGGATTGACGCGCAATTCCCCGGCCGTGCCATTCGTCACGCCATCCACCGGGTCGTTGTAGGGAAAGGGCACATCGTGCGCGACATAGCTGGCCAGGATCTCGTTCACCAGATCGACATAGGGGATCCGGGTGTTGGTGTTGTCGCAGGTCAGCTGGATGTGCGCGAGGTCGGGCCGTAGCGTCAATAGCGCCGTGAGGCTCGTCGTGGTCTGCCCCGGTATCTGCAGATCCAGAAACTGGAGCAGGTCCACGAAATAGGCTGCGTGGCTGAGGACCGACAGGCAAGACTCGCAGGCGCAGAGATCGTCGCTGCCGAAAAGTTCATCCAGAGACGGGATGTGAACCGACGCGCCCGTCGTGTTCATGACTTTCGGGATGTCGATGGCGGGGGGCACTGCGGGAAAAACCTTGCGCTTGTCGATGTAGAGATTGAGCAAGGTTCCGTGGATGTATTTCGCCTTCGAATGAACCGCAGCCGCGGCCTGCGGGCCGCCGATGCGACTGGCGTACTCCTGCACAAAATGTTCTTGTGACCAGCGCGCGATCTGATGCGCCGACTCCAGCTTTTGTCCCATCAGCTGCGCCATCTGTTCGGGCGTCTCGCTCAGTTGGAACACCCGTTGCACGCGCTTGAGCTGGGTCGACAAGAGAGCACGCTGGTCGTCGTTGACGTGGGCGAACAAGCGATCGCCGTGTTCACGCAAATAGCCAGTGGCCGGCATCGTCATGAGATCGAAGGCGGGCACGCCGGCAACCGGCTCACTCGATTGCGACAGCATGCCCTGCAGCCAATCGCCGGCGCGGCGAATGTCCTGGTCCATGACGTGCGGGAGAGCCTTGGCGACGTACGCGGCCGGATAAAGCAGCCGCAACTGCGCCTCGATGTCATCGACATAGGCCTGGCCCTGCTCCTGCGCGTTTGCCCCCGTGTACGCTGTCGGCGCACCGGTTTTTGCAACGAGCTCTTCCAGCTTGCGTCGCTCCCAGGTGGCAAGCTTCCTCGCACTCGCAGACGGGTCAGCGGCAAACAGCGCGTCGATCAGGGGCTTGTGCGAGGACACCACTTCGGCCAGCTTCAGGGTGGCTTGCACCAATTGGATCTGCGCCTCAGTCCACTTCAGCTGGTCGCTGACTTTCGTCCAGAGCGTTTCGCCGGGCCCGTCATGGTCGACCAACATCGCCGTGAAAGCGTTTCGCGCATCGGTCGGTATGCCGGCGTGGGAAAGCACATCGGCGAGCGACGCCGTCTCGGTGTCAGGTGCGTTGTGCAAGGCGCCTTGGGCGCGCAGATGTTGAAGCTGCCTCACCCATTTGGGCCGTTCCAGCTTCCTGGAGGCCGGCATCAGGCTCAGCTCAAAGGCCTCGGAAAGCTTGGCTTCCCACGCTGCACGTCCGAAGGACAACAGCGTCGGAAGGTCGGACGGCATCGGCTGCACGGTCGTGGGCGAGCCGTGCCGGAGCAAGCCATAGAAGAGTTCGGGCGGCAGGTCGGCGGCCTTCGAGAGCTTCCAGCTTTGCGAGACGGTTTCGATCAGCGTCTTGTCTTCGCCGGTTTCGCGCGCTGCAAAGCTAAGGTCGCGATGCTTCTCTTCGTCGAATTTGTCGGGCGAGTATTCCTTGACGAGCAAGGGCCGCAAAGCCGCCATCAGCCGCTCGTACTCTGAAGGCGGTGCGTGGTCCGCGCGCCGCACGATCAGGCGCACGACCTGCACGTGCACCGCCGGAAGCCCAAGCTCAAGATCATCGACGCGCTGCTCTTGCATCTCGCCATTGATTTCGATCTGGCGATACACCGCGACCAATTCGACGGGGCGCTGGTGTCCGTCGCTGGCCACAGCGAACACCAGATCGGTGCCGCGGCCGCGGAGTCCTTCGCCGCTTTCGTAGGTCTTCGGCCGATATCGCACCTGCGGAAACTCGCCCTTCGCATTGGTGGGTTCGACCGTCGAGGGGCTGAGCGCCTGCGTGACCGCGCCGATGTCCCGGTCATGAACGAGGACGCGGATTCCCTCGGCAGGCGTTCCGTCCTCAAACTCGACGTGGCCCTGGACGACGTCTTCGCCGAGGCGGTCCACCTCTTCGTTGATCAGCTGCGCCGTGGCCGGGTCGACGACACCCCAAACACCGGTCCAGTTGACCTGTTGGGTGCCGTCGAGCGAGGCCACAACGATCGCTTTCAGGCGCTCCTCGTTGTTCCGCTGAAACGTCGCGACAGCCAGTTGCGTGTTGCTGCCGAATTGGCGCTGACTCGTGGGCGGATCAACGTCTTGCTGGAGGAGGCTTCGATAGTCGTCGCCCAATTGAGCCAGTTCCTCGTGCAGGCGGTCCACGTCGGGGCCCGTTTGAGGCGGCTGGATGAAGGCGAGTTCCCGCGTATCGAGTTTCATTGAAAACCCTGTCTACCCGAGAGTCAAGTCGGGATTGTGGATGGGAAGATTCCTCGGATTTCCAAGTTCAATCCAACCGAACGCCGTCTCAATGAAGAAACTCGGTCGGGCGAACGTGTTCTCATCGCATCCCTTTGAATTGCCTGGCGCCATCTCATCTCACACGGGGCTGCAATTTCTTGAGCGATTCCGACATCGGAACGTTTCTGTACTCGATGCCTGCGCGATCTAACGCCTTTTTCAGTTGTCGACCGAAACCTGTGTCTGGAAGCGGTTCGCTTCCGATCCAGACAACCTTGTTGAGCTGCGGCGTCTTCTGGTTCATCAACTCGAGGTCTGCGGCAACCTGGCTGAGTTTGAATGTCCGCTTTTGAGCCGACATCGTCTTCCAAGGGGTTGTGTTGATCTCGTAGGCAGTTCGGGTGGCCTCGTCAAAGTGATCAACGATTCTGGAGCCGAGTTTTTGCTTCGAGCCGGCCACCTGAAAAGTCTTACCCTTCATCGTTGTGCCCAACACTTCCTGTCCGTATTTGTTGTGAATGTAAGTGGCACTCGCCTGTTGGCGACCCGCTGTATGAACTGGTGAATCAGGGGGCACCGGGGGCGCTGACTTTTGGGGTTCGCCTTGGGCCGCGGCGTTTGCCAGAAACCCGGCGCCAAACGGCGCCGGTGTCACTGCCGCTGCGGCCGCCGTCGAATGGACGACGGCACCGGCTTCGGCAGTGACCATCGGCGGTCCGGGAAGTGCGATCTTGATCCTGCCGATCCCAGGAAAAAGTGTTGAGGCAATGTCGATAATTGCGCCGAATTGCTTTGCATGCTCTTCTTTGGTGACATAACTCTGATCAGGCTTTTCAACTCCTTGAAGGCGATCGGCGGCCTTTTGCGCTGCCTTGGCAACCATCCCGTGCTCGCCGTAAATCGTCCTGACGGGATCCACCGTCAAGCGTTTGGCCTCGTCAACCATTCTTTGGCCGAATTCCTCGGGAGTGAGGTGCGTTGTCATGACAAAACCAAAGCGCAATCCCAAGCCCACCTTGTCCAGAACACCCATCTCTTTTTTGGGTGTGGGAGAAGTGTCTTCGGTCCCTGTCAAGTCAACCGATGCAGTCGGGTTGTTCTTCACATACGCGTAGACATTCGCTCCGCCTTCAATCCCGATCGGATCCGCGGCATTCCACCTTCCTAACCAGGCTGCGTAATACCGCGCGCCGTGGTAGTTCAGACCCGTCTCCTCATCCCTCTCCTTGCCCGTAAATCGATATCGCTTCGGCGTCTCCGTCTGCCTTCGCACTGCCTGATACGACGTGCTCCCGTACGGCATGTATTCCTCATACGAAATGATTCGCGCCTGATCGTCCAGTTCAAGACTCGCAGATCCAAGGTGGTTGCCGAACTGGAAGCGAACAAGCTGCGCAGGCACGCCCGCTTCCGTTCCTGCCGTGCGCGTTTCGACCATCGCAATCCGCTGCTTGTTATCCATGAGGTGGAGCGTTTCACGCACGACCGGATTTGTGCCAGCGCTGCGATAGAGCTCGAATCCGCCGAGGTAGATGCGCTCATCCTTCATCGCGCCGCTGGCGAGTTCGGTCACCTTGCGCACGCGCTCGCCGGTCGTGTCGTAGACGTACCAGGTGCGCTCGCCCTGGTGCTGGTTGCCATCGGCGTCGGTGGCGTTGACCTTCTGCCTTGTTGTCATGCGCAACTGGTCATGAAAGTCCCACCGCATCTCCTGCAGCTGCGGCATGCGCAGCATGTTCCCGTGTGCGTCGTAGCCGTTGCCCATGACGCTGAAGATCTCCGGTGCACTCGGATCCGTCGATGCCTTCGTCAAGCGATTGCTGACTTTCCCGGCCTCAATTTGGCTCGGCTCGCTGTACTCGTAACCACGTTCCCAGCCAGGGTTAAACGGATCGGAACCGACATGCTTCATCGACTTGAAGTTGCCCGCTTCGTCGTAGACATAGCGCTCCACATAGCGCCCCATCGCGCCGCCGTCGCCCTGATGCAGCAAACGTGTTCGCTCCGCATCACGATAGGAATGGGGGATCGGCGACCCGCCCGCTTGGCCCAGGTGTTCGCGCCCCGTTGCTTCGACCAGGCGATAGATTGCGTCGTAGGTGTAGTCCGCCGATGGCTCGACGCGCTTGTTCTTGAAGTAGATGGTTTGTTGAGCGTCGTCACGGATGTGGGTGATGTTGCCGGCAGCGTCGTAGGTGTAGTGCAGGCCCTGCAGGTCCTCGACGCCACGTCGGGTCAACAGGCTCCTGAGCCGCTGGGTAAGTGGGTCATGAACGTACGAGGTGCGGGCCCCGTTCCCGAAGACGATCAACGTGCGCTGACCCTTGGCGTCATAGTCGATGATCTCCACAGCATGCAGGTCCGCAGTGGCGGCGGCAAGGATGCCGGCAGGTTCGCTGGCCTGGTTGACCCATACGTCGACTTTCTCGAGCAGGTTCGCTTCGTTGAAAGTCGGTTGCTGCACGTTGACCGTGGAGCCGGGCTGGTCGCTGTGCGGTGCGATCGACTGAATCGGCCGATTGAGCGCGTCATAGCGCGTACGACTGGTATAGACAGGTGTTTCTAGCGGTACCGTGCCCGACCACGAAAGCGTCGTGCTGTACGCTTGGGCGAGTTGACGTTGGCTGTGTAATAGATTGCCTTTGAAGTCGTAGTCGGCGTTGGTGACGACGCCAGCCTGGTCAAAGCGTCGAAACAACTTGCTGCGTAAGTTGTTGGCTTGCGCGTTGGGCCGGCTTTCCCCGTAGACCGTCCGCCCCGTCATCAACTCCGCGCCAGTGCCCTCGAGCAGATAAGCTTCGATCGGGCGATGCAGCACGTCATAGGTATAGCGGAAACGGTGATCCCGACTGTCCCAGCCGTAAAGGGGCTGGCCCGCGACGTCACTGAGCATCCAGCGCCCGCCGGCCTCCATGCTTTCCTGACGGATGCGCCCCCCGAGCATGTCGTAGTCGTAGCGCATCACGATCCGCCCCAGCGCATCGGTGACGCTGCGCTGGTTGCCTTCGATGTCCTGCTCGACACGCGCTTCGTATCGACCTTGCGTGCCGTTGTCCGCAATGGTCAGGAAGTGCCGGCCCAGTGCGTCGAAGTGCGCGACGGCCGGCGTGTCGGCGTGCGCCTGCGTTCGTTGCGCGGCGTTCCGTTCGTCGCTATCCAGGCTCGCGCTCATGCGCTGGAACCATGTCGGCAAATAATCGGCGTCAGGCAGTCGGGTGAACAGGCTGCTGACGTCGGGGTCCGTCTTCGGATTGAGCTTGACCGTGTCGTTCACGTCCCAAGTGGTCTGCTGCCACGCGTCGAAGATGATTTTCTCGAAGGTGTGATCGGGATGCAGCGTCGCCACCACGCGCTCGACCGGGTCGTAGAACAACACGGGGCTGACCCCGACGAGGTGCGCAAACTCAAATCGATGCGTGGCGCTAAAGAAGGGCTCGTACTGCCGCACCGCTTTGCCCTTGTTATTGAAAATAGTCCATCCGTTGCCGACCCATCGCGGGTTGACCTTGGGCCCGCCGTCGATGACAGGGCCGGGCTCCGCCTGGATCTTCTTCTGGATTTCCCGTCCGAAGCCATCAGAGTGCGACAGGCTCACCTGCACCTTGAGTCCCTGTGGCGGCAATGGCTCGCTGTTGTGCGTTTCCCTTGCCAGGGTGGCGGCCACATTGGGTTCCCATTTCGTTGGATCCAGGGGATTCAATAGCTGCGTGCGCCTGAATCGGTCCACGTCATAGACGATGCGCGTGGACGCCGCCTTTAGCAGGCCTGCAGCAAGGGACCTCGGATCCGGCGCATTGAAGAACGCCTGAAGTTGCGCCTCTGTCAGGTCCGCATCGAAAGCGGTGAACGCGTCGCCCAAGCTTTCCGCCGGCTTTCCCATGACGGACGTTCCGGCCACCAGGCCCAGCGTATCGAAGGCGACCGCACTGCGGTTGCCGTTCGCATCCGTCACGAGCGAGGGCTGCAGCACCCGGTAGTCGAATTGTGCTGCCACGGTGTTGCCTGCAGCGTCCGTCGTCTGCACAACGAAAAGGTCGTGCACGTCGTGGGTCGCCACGGTTTCGGTGCTGGCGGTGGCCGTGTGGAACGGATCGCGAAAGCGACAGGGTGTAAAGAAATGCTGACGTGCATGCGCCAATTCCTGCGCCGCCGTGTCATTGCCGCCGGGCGAGAAGAATGCGCGGCCGGAGGGCAGCCACCAGTCCCCATCTCCTTCGCTGTGAACGTAGCGGCCTTCGTTGGCAAGCATGCCGATGGTCACGCGTGGCCCATAGACCTGCGCCAGCAGACTTGGTGTCATCGCCACCTTGTAGGTTTCGAAGGGCACGGCGCGCGATTCGACCTGGCCCAGCGCAAGTGGCCCCGACAAATCATCCTTGCGGTAGATGGAGCGCAGGTGCTCGATGAGCCTCAGCTTCGAGACGCCGGGGCCGCCCGGTTGTGAGGCCGGGTTCCACACCTTGCGCCAGTTCCAGTTTTCATAGGGCGTGATCTGGCTGCTGGATGGCGCACTCTGTGTCGACGCAAAGAGCGATTCGGCCAGTGCCTTCACGTCGTCGAAGCCGAAAAGCGCGGGGCCTGCTGCCGGCAGCGGTGGCGGCTTCACGACTTCGAAAGTCCGCGCCTCGATCGGCACGCCGGCGCGGTACCAATCGGCCTCGTCCGCGCGATTCACGACCCGTCTGACTTGCAGCGTCATGTGGGTTTGACCTTGTTCTGGAAGGCTGGCAGGTGGGCTACGACGCGGATAGGTAATCGTCACTGTTCGCATCGTGTTGCCAAAGTCATCGACTGCCAGCACCAGTTCGTGTCCGACGCGCGCATCGGTCGGATTGCGCTCCTGGTGATAGCTGATGGTTTCGCGCGCGTGTGCAAAGAAGACGCCGTGCCGATTCGAGGCCATGGGCTGCACGCGCTCAATGGCATGGCCACTCTCGGAAACTCTGTAGGGCATGCCCTCCTTGAGCGAACCGTCGATCGCATACACCTCCTGCCGCAGCACCGCGCCCTTCATCGCCCGGCAGGCCTCCCTCTCTTCCTCAGGCGTCAATCCGGTGGGAACTACGGTGTCCGGCAGAAGCGTCTTCAGGAACTCGCCGAACTTCGCCACATAGTTGGCATCCGCACGCGACGGCGCACCGAAGTACTCCTGCGCGAAGTGGCGGCTGATGTCTTCGCCTGCGAGTAGGGCGCCGGTATGGAACCAGGTTTTGGTGCAGACTGGCGGGACATGCGAAGCCTGTTCGAGGTTGTCGCCGGTGGGTAACTCGCCAGTTTTCGTGAGCGTGGCGAACGCCTCGGTGTCGAATTGCTCCACCATGCCGAAGCCGTGAAAGTCCCGCTCGGTGGAGTCGAAGTAGCCGTGGTGATAGGCGTAGCGGGTCTTGAAGCGGTTGCGGCTGATCCAGTCATACACCTCCACGCTTTCGACGACATGCACGGGAAACGGAACGCGCGTGACCCACGGACGACCAGCCTCTTCATCGGCAAGATAGAAGCGGGTCGAAGGCGCATAGTGCACACGCGTTTCTGCGCCGAGGTTGTTCCTGACACCCGTCAGCAGGTGCGGCTTGTGCACCATGAGTTCGATGTACTTCAGAGGCCGCAGCAGGTAGGGCGCGAGAGGCGATGACCAGACCAGGCAAGCCGTACCGTTGCCCAGCAGATCGGCGGTCAACACGGTGGACTTGTTGTCGAGCCTGGGGCATTGCGGCAAGGTGGTGGGTGCCGACCACGCATTTCCCGCCTGGTTGAAATAAAGGCGAGGACCATCCGGCGCCAGATAGATGATGTCCGCGACGCCGGAGCCGTCGATGTCCGCCAGCCGGATGCGCGCAGCATCGAAGCGGTCCTCCTCGTCGAAGCGAGAAATCCCATCCATTGTGACCTTGGCGCCGAATCGACCGTAGCCCAGGTTCGGCCAGTAGCAGACCTCGCCGTACTTGATGCGCACGATGTCCGCGAGGCCGTCGCCGCTCATGTCCGCAAGAAATATCGACTGTTCCGCTTCACCGAAGACACACCGCGGTCCGGCTTCTTCGTCGAGCGCGTGCTTCACGATGTTCGCGGCACCAAAGCCATCTTCTGCCAGGGAGGGATGCCACAGTAGCGCATCGTCTTCGGTGATGGCGAGGTCCGCGAGGCCGTCGCCTGTGAGGTCGATGAACCTCAGGTGGGGGTCGTTCCAGTCTACGTTGGGCAAGGAACGAAAGGGGAGGAAGGCGTCCCAGTTCCTGCCAGCCGTGCGCTCGTGAAATCCGGGGTTCGGCCCGTGAAAGTTGACAACATCCAGCGAGCCGTTGCCCGCAAGATCTAGAAACATCTGCTTTGAGCCCGGTGCCACGGCCAGCGCGGGAAAGGTCGCGACGCCTTGCGCCGGGGCGAAGCGGGCCACTGTCACGCTGTGTCCATCTTCCTCCACTTGGGCGACAGGACTCAAGTTGCGCTTGTAGAGCCAGCCGCCGCCCTGCTGGGTGAGGATGCCGGAAAGCCCCTCACCATCAAGGTCGAGGAAGGCGTAGCGTCCGCCATCAACCCCTTCCGGCAGGTTGATGCCGCTGTCGCGATCGAGCGTGCGAACCGGCGTCGCCTCATCGACCTTCGCTTCTGAGTAGGTGAACTCCAACGGTGGCGTCGACTTCTTTAAGTAGCTTCCGTTGGCCAGTCTTGTATAGGCGCTGTGCGCGACCGATGTGAGATAGCTGGCGAGCGGGGTCGCTTGGTGCGTGAAGTCGGTCGAGGCCACGAGGCAGGGCGTGCTGCCAAGTTCCGCAAACCGATGGAACATCAGCACGCGTTGACACAGGCGATAGGTCCGCACTTCGAAACGCGATCGACGCGATGAAAACGGATCGGCCCGCACGGGCCACTTCCGGATCTCGGTTTCGGGCGTGGTTGTGGAGATGTCGTGCTCGCCATAGTCGAACACAAGTTCGAAGTGCCATTGATTGGCTGCAGGAAGCGCGGGCCACGCCGAGGCCGGCGTCAGCTCGGGAAACCAGGGCGTGCGATTGCCGTACCGGATGCGTTTGAGATAGCGGTTGGCGCCTCGGGTCTGAGCGGTGCGATTGCGTTCGTGAACCTGAAGCGGGTCAACGCTTTCGGAGTTCTCTTCCTTGTATTCGTACGCCATCGCGTTGCCCTTGTCGTCGTGGGTTTCGCAGATGAGCCAGGTAAAGATACGCGTGGCGTCCATCGGGTCGGCGATGCGGCTGTTGACCGTTTTGCCGTACCAGCTGGTGATGTTGTCTTTGGTGATCGATCGCCAGAAAACATCACCCGATGTTGACTCGCAGGTCCATCGCTCGATTCTCGAAAACAGGCCTTCAACGCGCGGGCGAAAGCGTTCGATGCGATAAGTGGCGCCGCCGACGATGCGTGGAGGGATGACTTCCAGCTTCCAATCGCCGCCGGGGGATTGGACCAGCGCGGGCACGAGGTCTTCGTGGCCGGAGAGCAGGAACACGTCCGGGCGCACGGTGTCGCGATGGTCGTCGCGAAACAGGGGCAGGCCCTTGTCGGTCTTTCGCGAGACGCTGGACACCGAGTGGTTCCAGCCCAATGCGAAGGGTCCGTTGCCGGCGCCGGAGTCATAGGAGAGCGAGATCTGCGGCCCGAAGCCGGAGCGGCCGGGGCTTGCGAAGATCGGCACACTCATCGTGCCAGTGCCGGTCACAGGATTCGCGCCAAACTTCTCGCCGAGCCCGCGGATGGCACCGCCACCCTTTGGCAACGACAGCTGCGGGGCAGAGACGGAAAACGAAGGGTCGCTTGCAGCGTGTTCCTTCGAATCGGGAGCGGGCGCGCGCTTGTCGGGCAAAGCAGATTTCTCCTGCGCGGATTCAAAGCGGATGGAGTCCGGACGAAAAGCGCACAAAGGATTCTGCGCCTAGCTTTTACGCCTTGCCTCCTCAAATTTGCGTTGAAAATTTTGCGCACCAAGATGGATGGCTCTGAGCGGGCGCAATGACGCATTCAGGTGCGCAGATTGGCTCCGGTGCAAATTTTCCGTGCGCCGAATAAACCCCGAGTGCGTTGCGCCGGTCAGATTGAAGGCACTGCATTCCAGATCGCGGGCGCGGCTTGGGCGGCCCAGCCTCTTCTTTATCGCCGTGGGCGTGCTCGCCTATGTCCTGGTTCCGACCGCGAGTCTTGCGGTAATCGGGATGCACAGACCGTCACCATCGCGATACGCCGCCGCAGCCTTCCGGATTTCGACGCCGATCGCGTCCACCATTTCGGGTGGCTGAGACCGTATCACCGTAGACATCCGCACCGTGCCGTGGACGAGCATGTCAATGAGATGTTGCTCAGACTCGAGCCAAAGCGCAGCGTCGAGTTTCTGCGTTTGAGAGGCCGTCGTCGCGAACCTGGATGCGCGCAGAAGATCGATGCAGGTACTCATTTCGTTGACCGCGCCTCCGGGGGGTGTCGGAAGCACAGCACCGGCGACGCCGGCATCTCGCAATGCGCCAAGCGTGATCTTCTGAAGGGCATACTCCTGCGGTGAGGCCCAGACGGTAAGTGCCAATCGCCCGCCTGGGCGAATGACGCGGTGGGCCTCTCGCAAGGCTTGCACCGGAAATGGGAAATGGTGCACGCCAAACTTGATGACGACCGCGTCAAACGCGCCATCGGCAAAAGGAAGGTCTTCAGCGTCGGCTTCCCGAAACTGCAAAGTCGGATAAAGCTCGCTTGCTGCGGCGACCATGTTTGGCGAGAAATCGACGCCCACGACCCTGACGCCGCGCTGCGCGGCCGCCGAGGTCACAAGGCCTGTGCCGCACGCCACATCGAGCAGGTCACAGCGGCGGCGCGAACAGTGCTGTCGCCTTTTCAAATGACGCCGCATAGGCACCTGCCGCACGTGCCCAGCCAGCGCGCTCAAACTCACAATAGGGATGGTTGGCAAGGGTCGCGATAATGGAGCCTCCTTTAATGAGCAGCGATGCACCGGCCGATGGCAAGTCTCAATTTGGGAAGCGCGTCAACCCGCCGACTTGAGATACTCAGGCGCTTGCGCTCCGTCGGTGACGACATCGACGAGCGTGGCCCCCTTCGCAGCTCGACGATATTGCGGTTCGCACCGTTGGCGCCGCTGAACTCGCTGCGGACAGCGGGGCGCGCGATGCCCGATTCATCAGAGGCCGCTGCTTGTGGCCTGCCTTCATTGCGGGAGAGCGTTGGACTACTGGCTTGACGCGGAACTTCTGGACGCGCCGTTTCGCTGCCGGCACTGCAGAGGGCACTATGGGCACAGGGCCTCTGCGCTGCCATGCGTGCCCCTGACGCCCAGGCGACGCATCGCTGTGACGCGAGCGGCACTTGGGTAGGGCAGGGGATGATCGGAGGCTCTGTGGCTGCGGGATATCGGTGACACAGTTCCTTCGCAGCCATGCCGACCGACGCCAGTGAGGCAAATTTGCTTCGCGGACCGCGCCGTGCGAGGCTGGATGCGGCATTGCGGCCGGTAGGGCAGTCCCGAAGAGGCGCAGTGACACATTTACCTGCGCAGGAGTGTCAGATTCGCTTTCTTCTACGGGCCTCGGGGACGGCCGCTCCTCACGAGCTAACCAATGCTGCCATTTGCGAACATGGCTTTTGAAAAAATCAGCGTTGGGTCGTTTTGACCATGGATGCATGCCAAGGTCGGAGCCCGAAGGATCGTAGCCCCCTGGTTGCACTTCCGCAGTTTCAGGTCTGGAGGACAACATGCCAAGCGTTCCGCAAAAAACCTTCACGTCACTGCCGGCGCCGCCGTACGGAGATGCTCCATCGGATATGCCGGGCGCCGCTTCACCTCCGCGCCGCGTCGACCTAGTGAGGGTCGCCGCATATCTGCTGTTCGGCATCGGGGCAGCGGTGCCGGTGTTCGCATTCATGGCCGGCTCGTTGTCGCCGTACACGCTGGGCCGATGGATAGGCAGGATGTTCGGGATGCTTGGCCTCTTTGGAATCTTATGGTGGTTGGTCGTTCGCCGGTGCCCACCCGCGCTGAAGTCCTGGGCATGGCTGCTGCTGGGAGTCAGCGTCTTCGTATCGGGACTGCTCTTCCCCGCATCGGTCGCGACCGGATGGTCGAAGGAAGCATGGACGGGGATGGAGGCGATTGTGCGAGCCCGTAACGAGCGTATTGAAGAACTTGACAGGGGCCTTCATGCGCTGAATCTCTCGCACGGATTGAGTGCCGAGGGGCTTTCGAGCACGGATGCGGTGAACTCGACGCGCGCCAAGCTGAAGCGGATGTCCGATATTCTCGACGTGCGGCGGGCAACATTGCGGAAGTCTTTCGCCGATCTGGAGCGGCACCTCACGGCATCGAGCCTTGGGCCCAAGGAAATGCAGGAGGCCTTGCGCGGGATGGCGGATGGACGGGCAGACGTGCAGCTGGTGATGGATCGTCTCGACGCGGCGCAGCGATCCAACATCCGCGCCGTACAGGAGGTTCTCGACTTCGTGGAGGCGCGGCGGCATCAGCTTCGCGTGAAGGACGGTCAAGTGGTGTTCGACGAAGAACCCCATGCTGATCTGTTCAATCGCCGCCTGCAGCAAGTGGAGACGAGCTTCGCCGAAGTCGAACGCGCGACTTCAGAAGTCAATCGGTTGGCGGCACGCTCTCATAACAAGATGGGAGCGAAATGATGGCACTCAGGCGTGCATTGCCTGCGCCATTCCCACGGCGTACACGGGAGCTAGCTTGGTATTGCCCCAAGTCACACGCGGAGACGCCCATGACTACATCAGCGGCCTTCCTCTAAGCGACCGGGGGGTCGATCCGGGTGTCGTGCTGCTGGTCGTAGAGGCGGCGCATCTGGGCGGCGCTGCAGCTTTGCGCATTACCTGTCGGGTCGTAAAGCCCCGGCCGAAATGACCTGCTCGGTCTTGGTCGCATCGAAGATCAGCGTACCCGGCCACTCGGGCCACGTCACGCCCAGCACTGTGCAATTTGGGTCGCCGTTCTTCGCGAATGCCCCCAGGCTTTTCATCATCGCGTCCGAAAGGCCCAGGCGCCCCGGCTGATTGGCTGCGGTGACCATGACGTTCGAGATGATCGACGGGCCGAAGTTGCCGAAGACGAATGGCAGGTCGAACTCATGGGCGGCACCGTAGATGTCGTCCCACGGCGCCGGCTCCTCGTCCCAGTTGAACTGGTAGTGCCATACATCCCGTTGTTGCGCCTCGAGCGCATCCAGGATGTTGTCGCGGCTTGCGATGAAAGAGAGCTGGTTCAGCAGATCCGTCTTCGCATTGAAGCCGGTTCCTGGTTTGGTCACGGGTAGATACTCCGCAGGTATCCACTGATCGATTGTCACGGTCGGCGCTGCTTCAGGGTCGTAATTGAACTGCGTGGAAAACAGCGTCGCGTCGCTGACGAGGCGACCGCTCAGGCCTCCCAGCGCAGGCGACAGTGCGAGGAACGTCGGGAAGAGCTTGGCTTCGTCTCGTGTGTTCCCCGCCAGTATGGGCACCTTCACGTAGTTGCCCGCGTTGATTGCGGCGATTGGGTCGAGGGGCAGCACAGTGCCTTCGGGAATCGGGCCCGAGCCGGAGAGCCCAAGTGGGGCCAGTTTCGTAAGCACCACTCCAAGCAGCGCGTCGGCACTCTTTGAACGCATGTACCGTGCGACATGTGAATCGGACTGCTTCTCAGCATACGCCTGTGCCGATGCCGTATCAGTGGCCAGCCCATCGGCAATCAACAGGCTGTACAGCAGCGCATTGGCTTGAGCGAGCGCCGTCGATGCTGGATAGAGCGTTGGAATCATGCCAGACGGCAAATTGGTCGCGAGAGATAGACCGCCGCTGAGCGGTACCGCGCGATGGAACAACTTGGGGTTCGCATGGACCATTAGCGGTGACGTCAGCAGCGCATACACGTTGATGGCGCCGGCTGAATTGCCCATGAGCGTCACATTGTCGGGGGCCCCGCCGAATGTCGCGATCTCGCGGTTTACGAATAGTAGCGCCTTCATGCAGTCTAGCAGCGCGAAGTTGCCGGAGCCTTCGTTCGAATTGACGCCCGCCTTCAGTTGCGATAGGTGGAGGAAGCCAAGGACGCCGAGACGGAAGGCCACCGTCACCACGACGGCATTCGCCGTCCTCGCGAGCGCAGCTCCGTCGTAGATCGGGTCTGCCGTGTAGCCCGAAACGTTGCTTCCGCCGTGAAGATAGACAATGACGGGCAGGTTAGCCTCGTCAGTCGATGGTCGCCAGATATTTAGGTAAAGGCAGTCCTCGCTGCCGACCGTTTGGTTCAGCGTCGTGCAGATGGTTGCGTCGTGACGGTTGTTTGCACCGGGACCGTGACCATAGATGCGGCCAGACTGAACGCAGGCGTTGCCGAACTGCTGAGTCGCCCGTGGCATCGCCCACACATCGGGGTCCACCGGCGCCCTCCATCGCAATGCACCGGTGGGAGGCTTGGCGAATGGCACGCCCTTCCAGACGTAGGTGCCGCTGATGGCCGATTCGTCAAGACCTACAACAGTGCCGAAACGCGTGTCGCGCTCGACAGCGGATCGAAGGCCGATGCCTGCGCACGCAGCGAGCTGCGAAAACGGCAGTGCAGCCGGCGGCGGCATCGGAATGGCTGTTGCCAGTGCGGCTGCGAGACTACGCTCCCTCAAAGTCTTGGCAGAATCTGCGAACCCACGCTGGAACGAATCTGTCGTCAATTTCGGAAGCACGGCCATGAGCGTCTCCGCCTCTCGACGAGCTTCGTCGATGCGTCCCAACTCGACCAGCCCGCATATTCGGAACACTCGGCCGGACAGCAGGGACGGAGCCTTCGTCACACACTCGTCGGCCGCTTGCACCGCCGCTTCGAGGCTCCGGTTGGCCCACAAGGCTCCGGCGTGGGCCAGCAACATCCAGGCAGGTGGCAGTGGTGTCAAGGCCAGCGCCCTCTCACTGCTGCGTAGCGCCGCCTCGATCTGACCCATCGAGAGCTGCGACATTGATAGATGGCACCAGCAGGCGGCATCGCTCGGCCCCAATGTGGTGCCGCGCTGTGCTGCCGCAAGCGCTTCGGCGAAGTTGCCGGCCGTGAAGTGCGTCTGGCAAAGTGCCAAGTATGCGGCAGGCACTTCCGGGTCGATCGCGATCGCGCGCTTCACTTGTGCCAGGAATGTAGGCGCGCGACTGCGGTCCCATTCGCCGGTGATCCGAAACTCGGCGTCCATGGCGTTGATCCATCCAATGGCAAGCCATGCTGGTGCGTAGCGTTCATCGATCGCAAGCGCACGCCCGAGCAGAGCCCTTGCCTGGCGCGTTGCTTCAGCACGGAATTGAAGCCTAAGTGACATAGCCCGCAGCGTCAGGTCGTAGACATCGAGCGTCATGGGCGGCCGCGTCAGTACCCGACGGTATTCGGTGTGTCGTACCCTTGAGAGCACTGTCCCGGCGATACGGCAAACGAGTTCGTCACGCGTTCTCAGTACGTTCGCGTTGTCAGTGGTGTGCTGCGAAGACCAGACGATCCGTCCATCGTGGCTATCGATCAACGAGATGCCGATGCGCAAGGTTTCGCCCTCGCGGCGCACGGTGCCGTCGACAAGGTAACGGCAACCCAATCGCTTTCCCGTCTCTTCAAGCGAGGCGCCGGTGCTGGCGAAAGCGAAGCTCGAATACTGTGAGACGACCCGCAAGTCGACATTGCGCGCCAGCTCGGCGATCAAGTCCTCGGCGACGCCGCGCGCCAGCAACTCTCCATCGGGATCGTGTTGTGGATCGCTGAATGCCAGCACTGCAATCGCCGGCCGGTCGGATTCCCGCAAAGGCTCGACATCGTCACCGGCGACGACCGGCGAGGCGCGATTGACGGCGGCCAAGAATCGATAGCCGCGTGCGCTGACCGTCTCGATGAAGCGTGGCGCCTTGGCGTCGTCTCCCAATGCGCAACGCAGCTCGCGCACGTAGCCCCGCAATAGGCTGTCGCTTAGATAGCGGTGGTGCCACAGCGCGTCGACCACCTCTGCCTGCGGGATGAGCCGGTTAGGGTTCTCGGCCAGGTAGCGCAGTAGGGCGTAGGCCTTTGGCCGAAGCGACACAGGATGCGCGCCGCGCCAGAGGCGCTCGTTGGCAAGGTCGAGACGGAAAGGAGAAAAGTGCAGGTGCTCGTCCAAGGACATTGCCATCTCCCGTAGTCGATCGTTCTCGCGCCGATGATGCTCCAAAATCCACGAATTCTCCACGTTGTGTTCACGGCCAGCGCATGAGGCGGCGGCTAGACTGATTTCGAAGGCCGTGCCTCGCACAGCCATATACGAGGAGGACAAGGTATGCGTCCGACCAGCACTCCGACGCCCAATTCTGGCTATGCTGCCGACCGCATGTCTTCATGCAGCTTGCCCGCGCGCAATATCGGCCGATCACGCCTCAAGCCGTCGAATGGCGTGGCTGGTGTCACGGTCAACCAGAGCTTGCGCAACCCATTGGGCAACCCATTGTCAAATCAGCTGATTGTTTGGGAGAGGGATCATGAACATCGTCAACTCGAACTTGAGCCGGCTCGGTCCGGCCCTGACCTCGTTCGTAGGATCGCAGCATGACATGGCGCGTTAGAACCAGAGGCCAAAGGGCCAATGTTCGAGGTGGACCATCGCCCGGTCGTGCAGTAGTCGGTACTCGCGGCAATGGCGATGTTGTCGAGGTATTTGAACGCCGCGAAGGCTGGGCTCGCATCGGTACAGGCCAGTGGATTGACGAGAGCCTTCTGGTCTCTGATCAGGCGGCGGGACAAGCCAGTTCTGCGACCGTCACACGACATCCGCTGCATCCACAAGACGACCGATCGGCCATGTTGATCGGTTTCGTCACGGGAAGTGAGGATCTGAGGCCGGAGCATCAAGCATGGTTGCGGCGGTTCACTCGACAGCGATTGCATTTCTGGATTAGAGGCTTGACGAGTCATCTGGGAAGCGAAGCTTCCAATCGGGCTCTAGCGAGGCGTCGTGAAGATAGCGTTCGCGATTTCCTCGTGCGTGAGTGTCACATCAGCCCGTCGCAGGTTCGACGTCCTCGTGACGCCGGGCAAGCGGATGTCGGCGAGGCCTGGGCAAGTGGCGGTCCAACGGACGACAGTCCGGGCGCGCGAGCGGTTGAACTTGTTGTTAGCGGCATGGGTCCCATCCGCCTTGATGAAACGACGGTGGTGGGTCGAGTTCCGGCGGCCGTGCAGCGGGCGGTGCAACAACGGCAGCACTTTTGGGTCAAATGGGTGGGTGGAATCGTCGGCGCCGGTGAAGTGTTGATGGGGGATGCAGTCGAGCTTGTTTTTCGCGACGACACGGGATATTGGGTGCGCTACGCGTATGTCGGAGGTGGCTCGGGATTGGCTGCGCCGCCTCTGCCAAACGTACCATCTGGCTCCGGATCAGAGGGCCGTGGTGCAGGTTGGCACGAGTTCTACACGCGTCGGCCAGTAACTCTGCTTGACTTCGAGGGTGAGGCCTTCCTTGTGCAGGGAAGCATCGCATTTGGGCAGTCCCTCGATCCCAGGACAGGGCGACCTGTAGACAATCAGCTTAGCGGAATAGGGATTGAGTTCGGCGCCATGAATCCGCGGGTGGGTGCGCAGGATGTTCCGCTCTCCGCAGGCGCGGGAATCGCACTTCCTTTCGGAGTGAGCGGAAGCGCAACCCGAGGCTATCTAAGGCCAGTAGGGCCGCTGCAGATTAATCCCTCTTGGGACACCCTCTAGGGAAGCAGTGATTTATTCAGCGCCGCGTCGTCGCAGCGGGCGAGCGATGCGTTGATGATCGTGAAGGAGAGCGGGCCAAAGCGGGGGCACACACATTCCGGGGAGTCGCGGGAGAATCAAGCCCACGTTCGCCGGAAGGCTGTCATGCAAATGGTTATTGAAGGTTTTTTTCTTGCGCGAATCTTCAGTGCGCCCTTGGAACAAGAGGACGCCGGCATGACAACTCCTGATGCGTTTCTCCAATTCCTTCGGGAGGTTCACGGTTGCGACAGTTATGAGTCGTTGATACTGCCCTGGTCTCGGCCTGGGTCTCTGGCAGATGGCCAGTATCGCGAGCAAAGCGAAGCGAAGCGAAGCGCGAAGAATAGTGCGAGGACGATCCCATGCAGAAGTCAACTGCACTCGGCGTGAGCAACTTTCAGATGGCGACAAGCTCATGCACAGCGTCAGTGCGCCCTACGTAAACCTTTGAGATGGAGCATACGTCCATGGCTGTTGAACTGTGCATCGATGATGGAATTCCCTGGTACCTGAGTCCCAACATCTGGGTAGTGCCAAGCGACGACCCAAACGATCCGGCCGGAATGCCTTTCGCCGACACTTCGGCGTACGTTTGGGCGCGCGTTCGCAATCGCGGCACGACGCCGGTCATGAACGCCTCTGTGCGCTTTTACTGGGCGGACCCGTCGACGGTGATCACGCCGACGACCGCGACGTTGATCGGAGCCAGCGCCGTCAGTCTCGCTCCTGCGGAGAGTAAAGACGTCCTGTGCGTGACGCCTTGGATCCCTCAGTTCGTCAATAGCGGCCATGAGTGTCTGCTTGCGCAGTCCTTCGCACCCTCGGATCCCGCGCCGGCCCAAGGGGCGAACGATCCGTTCAATGTAGCATCCGACCGTCACACGGCGCAACGCAACATTTCCGTCGGGGCTGGGGCGGCACGCATGATGATCATCCATCCCTTCGTCATCGCGAACGATAAGCGATTCCGCGCGGACCACGTCGTCGTGCGTGTGAAGCGCGCCGAGCTCGGGCTCTTGAAGGGTCTTCAGCGTTCGCTTGGCTTCGACCGGCTTCCGCAGGAAGCGAATGACGTAAAAGATTTCGGCCTTCAGGTCTATCGCTGCGGACAAGAGACCGAGGACATTGGGCAGCACGAGGTGAAGGTGCTGGTCGCGCCTGGGCAGCACCAAGGGCTTGCGCTTGTCATCCGTAGGCCCGAGCAGTTCGCTGACGGCACAGCTGCACTGTTCCTCATCGAGCAGCATTCAAACGGCAATCCGATCGGCGGGTTGGGCTTTCTCGCCGTTCCGGAGTGGCCACGTAAGACTAAGTAGGTGAGGAGGAACCAATCATGGCTCGTGTGGCCGCTGCGATTCCCTTTCGACCCTACGCGGTCTGCCCGCCGACCAATCTGATGAACCCGGACGGGTTCTTCGTCGTGAATATGGGCCCGCAGTACATGGAGGCCTCATTGTCCAACACGTCGGGTGCGCTGCTCGCGAACGTACGCGTTTACGTCGAAGGAATCTCCGATCCCGGCATTACCTACACGCCCAATGTAGTGAGTCTTGGCAATCTTCTAGCTGGCGCGTCGACGACAGTCAGGTTCCTGGCCGACTTTCATGCTGCGTCACCTGGAGCGGCTATGGTGAGCCTCATCGTCGAGGCCGACGGCGCGACATTTCGCCGCATCCTAAAGAAGATCTTCATCACTCGAATTGACTATCAGAAGCCGACGAAGACTTTTAGCGTCGTGATGCCCCAAGGCACGATGAAGGTCATCATCCACAGTGCCATTGTCGGAGCTCACGGGGAACGTTGCCACAAGAGAGATCGTGGACCATTCATCGCTTTGCTCAAAGACGTCACATACGACTGGATTCCGAACCCACCCTACGAAGGCACACGTGGACCATTCCCCTACGAAGATCCGTGGTGCAAGATCGCGCTGGCAATTCTTGCTGCCCTGCTCCTCGCGGGCGCTCTTCTTTGGGACTACTTTAGCGACGGCGAGCTGGATGGTGGATTTGTCTCGGTCAGTGGCACGTTCGAGGAGACCGATCCGTCAGTCGCGTGTTGCACGGATATCTCCACATCGGCAACCGACACTGATGACTGGATTGAACGAGGGCTGTATGCCGCCGTCGGCATCGTCGCCGCCGCGGCCATCGCATCCGATGGGCCAGACCTTCACTACCGGGGCCAGGACGCGACGCCGCCGAAGCTTGGCGAGGTGACCCTGAGCGAGCGCGTTCGCCTCAAAGTCGACTACATCGCTCCGCCGAGCCTGGGACGCAACTTCCCAATTGAAGGCAAATGGGAGTACGTGCGCACGACGGACGGCGGGACGTATACGTTCGGTGCTTCCGATCATCGCCAGAACATTCATTGGCTCGACGGCTACGAGGTTGAAGCTCCGGTTGTGCACGATCGAATCAGGGGGGCGCTGGTCGTGCGCGCACGCTTCCAGAAGCCTGACAGTACTGTCTTCCGCGGCATCAATTTGTACGTCAGCGCGGTGCTGGTCAACACGCATGGCGATGCGCACCGCTTTACGCTGATTGACGATGGCCGAACGCTCGACAAGGACCCGAATGACGGGTGGTACACCGGCGGCTATCAGTTCAAGCGGAAGTCAATGCACGATCAGAATGGCACCGCCGACGCTCCGGGCACGTGGTACTTGTTCGTGTTCGCCCAAGACGTAAATACCGTCGCACAAGGCACCGATCCGTTCACAGCCGCACACACCATCGGCGGGTTCGTACTGACCAATCAACTAGATCTACAGTTCAACGCGCCATGCCAGCTGCGGCACGACGCGGTCATTCAGATCGTGTAGCGAAGACCCGCACGCATAGAAATGCGCCTCCATCGAGTCGACACATCACAGACCGGCCCTTGCGTCTGTACTGGTTCATCACGCCGCCCGGCAGCGCCATTGGGATGTTGTCGGATGCACTGTCCCCCTGGTTGGCGCGCTCGATAGTCACCACGATTAACAAACGTCGATGGGTACAAATATAGGAGGTCAGCATGTCACATGAGCTGAAAGGATCCGTTTACGTGAAGGAGACCGGCCTCCCAGTCATCGGCGCTTGGGTACGCCTGGTGATAGGAGATAAATCATCGCCCGAAGTCGTAAGAACCGGAGAGGATGCTACCTTCAGCTTGGCGTACGACGGACAAGGTGGCTTGATCGATGTGACTGATCGCGCGGGGAAGGTCCTTGCCACTATGCCCTTGGGAAGTTCAGGGCCGTGGGAAACCCGTATCGAGGTGTCGCAGGACGTCCTCGCCGCCTCCGCGGTTCGAAACGCGGAGAATGTGCCCGTGCTTCGCGCCGAGGTTCTGAAGACCATTGCCTTGGGAATTGAGCAGCTTGAGGACTCGGTCTTGGCCAACGCAGCGCTGGCTCTTGAGAGCCTGACGTGTCGTCTTCCGCCGATAGCGACGCTGCCAGACTTATTCCACTTGGCGCAGGACGTGCTCGAAGCTCGCGCCGGAGCTGCAACGCGCTTTCGGGAACACCTGAGGCACTTCGAGGCTTGGAACGCCGCGCGCTATCCAACACGAACGCCGCCTCCTGCACAAGAGCTAGAGGCCTTGTTCATCAAGTTGGCACATGGCAAGCACCCGCCCCACGAGCGGCGCATTGACAGAAACCGTCTCGTCGAGGCTAAGGTCGTCGTAACGATGGTCGCCGCCGCGGCCTTAGTTAGCGGAAACGACTTGACCCGGCTTTGGCGCGCACTGCAGGCCGTGCATGGCCAGTTGCAGGCGATCGCCCAGCTCCGGCCCCTCTTGCGGGACGCTCGTGCCGCCTCGTTCGGTGTGCCAGGGGCAGCAAGGTTGTTTCAACTGACCTTGGGCGAGTTCGGTGGCTTTTGCATGCCCGGATTTCACCCCTTTCCCTCACCTTTTCCCGAGGGGAATCCCATCCCGTATCCCGACCCTGGGGATTGGCACGATCCAATCGAAGTGCCCGTTGACGACTGGTGCCCAGAAGCCATCCCGGACATCGCCGTCGCCGTCGCCGAGAGGATGAGCGCCGCGGAGGTCGTCATCGAGCGAGTTGAGCCCTCCGACGCGTGCCCTGGCGAGACCCTGACGCTTTACGGGACCGGTCTTTCTCCGGGGGGATTCGACCCGATGGTCGGTTTTGCCGTTGAAGGTAGTCCATCTCGCCGTTTTGTGACAGCCTCGGCGTTCAGTGACACCCACATCGACGTGCTAGTCCCATACGACGCCATTTGCGGTGAGCTGGAGCTACTGGTGCCTGCTGCGGAGCCTGTCAACGTTTGCGGTGTAGATCTGGACTTCAATGTCCGTCCCGCGCACCCACCAATCTTCCTGGGCGGTCGCACGAAGATCTGGGCCTTTACGCACCGTCCAGCAAAGTGCCTTCACTCAGGGGAGGAGGTAGAACTGGCTTGGGAGGTGTGCAACGCCCGCGCAGTCGATCTCTCAGTTGAAATCACCGAGCGGCCGCCGGGGGCATCCGACCCGGTATTGCGCCGCCGAGTTGCCTTGACCCTCGATCCCAGAGCCGGGAGCGAGGTCTTGCGCATCCCCGATCTGGTAGGCGACGGGAGCCTCCACGCCACATTGGTGGCGAGAAGCCGCTGTGGGCAGGACGAACGGGAACTCCGAGTGGGAATTCAGAGGCAACCGTCCGACGGCTTCGTGCCATTGGGCATCGTAAGCCCCTACGAAAACTGGCACGGAAACGTGACCAGACGTGTGACGAGCACAGTACGCCCCACCACCCTGAGTGGACTGGTCGACGCTGTTCGTACGGCAGAGCGCATGAACATGGGCAGGGGGGTGCGCGTTGGTGTCGAAGGGACCCGCTGGTCCTACACCGAATGCACCGTCCCGCAAGCCTCCACACCACTAATCCCGCCGCTGGTCATCGACACGTCCGGGCTGAACAACATACGCTCCGACGTCTTGGGAGCAGCCCGCCTGGACACCCTCGAGTCTGTACTGCCCGATTGGCCCCGCCAACGCATCGACCGCATGGTCGCAACGGCAAACGGCCTCGACCCAGACACCGCACCGCCATTGCCCATCTGGACCCGACTCGTTCATGTTGAGGCCGGAATCAAGCTCTGGGACCTGAATTGCAAGCTCGACCCTCCACCCTTTCCCGGCGCCCCCTTTATTACGTTGCCTCTTGCTATCCCTAATCTCGGCGGCTCGCGCGGCCAGTCGCTCGCAGGCGCGATTAACACCGGCACTCATGGCGCAACCGTCGACCTCCCTCCAATCCCGGATCTCGTCCGGGCGCTCCACCTCGTGGCGAACGGCGGGCAGCAGTGGTGGATCGAGCGCAGGAACAAGCCCGTCACCAACGAGGCGGCCATGCGTGACCTCATGGCACGCGGGGTGCTCGATCCCTGCCTTGAATTGAGATACGACGACCACTTGTTCAACGCCTGCCTTGTCGCTATGGGGCAGGCTGGCATCGTCTATTCAATGATTATTGAGGCCGTCCCGTTGCATATGCTGCAGGAGGAGACCCGCACCATGAGCTGGGAGGCGGTCAAGGCCGAGATCCGAACGGAAATTCTTGAGAACACAGGGATCTTGCCGTGGTACTACGAGGTTTCCGTCAATCCCTCTATAGGCCGCCCGGCTTGGGTCACTACGCGCACGCCCACTTCCGCGCCCATACGCGAGAGGGCCCGGCCGTCTGGCAGCGCGGGGACCCTGACCGAAGCCCTATGGACCACGTTGTTCGGCACTGCCGCCTTTTTGGGTCCTGCAGGCCTCATAGGCCTTGGCTCAGGAGCGCTGGCCTTCGTCATGAACGGTCTTGGCTTTCATTTTTTGGAACGAAGTCGCGCCATCACTGAGATCATCCTCACAGGTCAGTTGTGGCGCATTGGCGAGCTTCTTGAACTCGAGGAGGACATCGATGCCATCGGGCGGCTCACCGGCAGCGTGGACGACATCGTCGCCGCAATCAGTGCCTCCGCCTCAGGGGACGGGGCGGCAGTCGACGAAGCACTGGCCAATGCTTTGCCGGATTTGCTCAGTGCACTGTGGCGGATCGGCATTTATTTCATATCTGGCCGTCAGATCCTCGATGCAGTCCAGAATCTCTTTACCAACATTACTCAACGGCCGCCGGGCACCGAGGTCGGAAAGAGCTACACGATCTTGACGGAACAGCCCAACTGCGGTGCGGCAGGCGGAGCTAAGCAAGAACACACCGCGCTCGAACGTCTCATCCACAGCCAAGAGTACGCCGTGCCGGCCGAACAACTTGTGCCGTTCGCTGAGGCGATCCTCGATGAAGCTGATGCGGTCCGCAACGAAGAGGACCACGCGCTCATTCTCATTCTGAATCTTCGCTTCGTTCGTCCGACCGTCGCGCTAATGGGCATGCAGCAGTTCGATCTCACTGGTCTCGTGGAGGTATGGACGATCAGCCGCATGGCAGGTAACGCCTCTTTTCACGCTCGGGTGAACCGAGTCGTCAATGAATTCATGGCGCTACCGCACTGGGGCCACGTTCACGAGGTTCGGGACCTCTCCGAGCGCTTCGGTCCTAACGCCAGTGAGTGGAAGAGGCTGCTCAACACGATCGCGCTTACTGCAGGCCACCCGAATACCTTCCGCCACCAGTTCGCGCTTGACCGCGGTTTGCTCGAGGACCTGTAGGTTGGTCCAATCGCCCTGAGACCTGAGGGAGATGCGTAGCTTGTACAGCACGGGGTTGCGGCCCGCCACGGCCGGCGCGCGTGAAGTAATGGACGCCCCCTGTGGTCCGCAAAAATTCTGTCCGTCGTCTCACCGATAGATGGTTGGCTCGGACCGAACACCGTGGCACGATGAGGCCATGGTGATGCTCGTTCAGATCGTGCTCCGCCTGATTGAAGGTAAGCGATCAGTGAACCCCGTCCTTGCGCCGCCTGGCGAAGGGGTCTAGTTGACGCTGCGGTCCCAATGACGGAGGCCTCGATCCACTCCACGCCCACGGGGCAATGGACTCGGAAGTGGTAGGTCGAGAATCTGAATTCGCTGCCGCGTCCGCCCGTTGCGGCACATCGCGACGATTTGCTCGCTCGCGGTCATGTCGACCCGTTCGACGAGCACCTCGATACCGAGCACATAGGTCTTGAACGGCAATTGGAGGTTTTCCTGGATCATGATCAGGAAGCCGACACGCTGCTCGGAGTCGTTGTACGCCTCGACGGTCGCGTCCCCGATCAGTCTCCGAAGCTTGGCGCGGGACAGCTTCATGGTAGGCCGTCAATGTGCAGGGGTTGGGCTACGAGGTTGGCAGCGCGATGTTCCAGGGCAGTAGCGCCTCGTAGTCGTCGGCCGTCTGCGCCAGCGGCAGCATCGCCTATCAGGATGCAGCCAAGTTCGAGGTCGTTGCAGGTCGTGTCGAGCTGGACGGTCTCAATGGGCCGGCGTTTCGTCTGTGCGCTTCAGCGGCGAACGCTCACGATGGTGCTGATCGCTGCTGCACTCGAGCAAAGCGGCTGGACACCATCCACACATCGTCGATGTCGTCACTGACGGCGCAAGGGGCATGCGCTCACTGGTGACCTCGGTCGCGCCGCGCGTCGCGCCGAAGATCCTCGACTGGTTCCATCTAGGAATGAAGCTGCATGCAGTGAAGGGCCCAATCTACGCACGGTGGTACTTCGCTGGCGAACGCCCACCCTTGATCTCACGATGCGAGCGGCTCTGGAAAAAGATCCGCAATGCGCTGTGGAGAGGAACGGGAGAAGCCGCCATCAAAATGACTCGAACGCTGGTGGCTTCCCTGCAAGAGGAATTGGAGGCACTCGAACCTTTCTACAGGCAGTGTGCAGAGACCGCTCACGGCGCTGCCAGGGCGCTACTCGGCTTCCTTGAGAACAACAGGAAAGACTTGGTGGACTACCAGCGAGAACGGATGAAGGGGCGACGAATCTCCTCGGCATCGGCGGAGTCGAGAGTGTGCAAAAGTGTGGGAGGCTGCAAGGGACGGCGGCCTTGCTTCGAGTTGCTCATGAGGCGGCCATCTTCGCTACTCTGGCGGCCATCGAACGGTCGGAGGCAAACCATGCGCTTGATCATTGAGGCACGAATTGCTGAGGCCGGCGACATCGGCGACGCAGTGGACGGTGCCGTGACGTTGGCTGTGCTCGAGCGGGGCGACCGCAGTCTTTCCAAGTTGGGCCTCACCCTTGCTGAAGGCCGTGTCCTGCTGGCCCGGGCCCAAGACGTATTGGTCTCGCAGCAAGTTGACGGGTGGATGTCGGGCGAGACGAACTGCCGCCGGTGCGGCACGACGCTCAGCCACAAGGATAGTCGCAGCATTGTGGTGCGGACGGTGTATGGAAACGTGGCCGTCAGGAGCCCGAGATTGTGGTCGTGTCCCTGCCGTGCGGCGCCGGGGACAGCACGCAGTTCCATGAGCCCGCTTTGCAAGGCGCTGCCCAAGCGGGTGACACCGGAACTGGAATACCTTCAGGTGGAATGGGCCGCCCATCTGCCTTACCGGCAGGCCACGGCGCTGCTCAAGGAGGTCCTTCCGCTCGACAGGCAGATCTCATTCAGCGGCACACGGCAAAGGATTCACGCGGTCGCAAGGCAACTCGATGCCGAGGTGGAGCGCGAAATCGCGCAACAGCCGAAGGCGGCCGATATCACCGACATCATCGTCCCACGACGCGAATCCACCAACGTCGCATGCGTCAGCGTCGATTCGGCATGGTTGAAACACCACAGCAGCCCCAAGGGCCGCCAAGCTGCGCGCGCCGAAGCCAAGCTTCGGTCGCCTTGGTCGCCGGCACCGATCCCGCAACGCCACGTGAACATCGTTGCGGGGAGAGCCTCGTTTGCCGACCGTGGCCCTCGCGTGTATGCGTATGTGCACAAGCAGGTGCCCTCGGGGGCCGCGCGATTGGATCAGTTCCTCGCCCGAAGCGGTGTCGGGCCCAACGAGCGGGTGACCGTGATCAGCGATGACGCGGGCGAGTTCGCCAAGGCAGTGCAGGGCAGCCAACTTGCCCGCGGCAGGATACTGGACTGGTTTCACATCGCAATGAAGTTCAAGGCGGCGGAGAACTCGGTGTTCGGCAGCGCGATGATCGAACCGCTGGAGCGAGCTTGGGTGCAGAGCGAAATCCGCAGCGCCAAATGGTTCGTCTGGCACGGCAAGGGCGGCAAGTCCGTGGCGCGCATCAAAGCGCTCGATGCCGCGTTGATGGCCAGGAAGGGCTACGAATACTCGACGCTCTGGTGGAATCTCCAGCGCGTGTCTGGCTACATCGAGAACAACGCCGGCACACTGGTGAACTACGGGGCGCGTCACAGAAGGGGCTTGCCTATCAGCAGCAGCATCGCAGAGTCGGCAGTGAACCTGGTGGTGAGCCATCGGATGGCGAAGAAGCAGCAAATGCGATGGACCGACGAAGGGGCCCATTGCCTGGCGCAGGTCCGCGTCGCTGCTCTCAACGGCGAGCTGTCGCCAGGTCGACTGGTGGCGTTGGCCAAGGCGTCGAAGACGGGCACACGGCTCTCGTGCCATCCGCCATAAGGCAGTTAGTCCCAGAGAGTTCGGATGCGTGACCTTCGGAATCAGCCTCCCACACTTTTGCACACTCTCCTTCACGGCAACAGACATACTATTAGTACTCTTCACGGCTGCCGTTCACCTTGTAGCGCAACCCTGTTTCTTCGGGAGCGCCTGGCCCGCGTGCGAGCTTGGGATTCTCAATAAATGGAGGAAGCGATGTGTAGCGTGCGGAGTCGTCACCAAAGTCCCATCTTGTGTGCGATGGCCCCGGCAGTGTCTACGGACCAACTATCTAGGTCCTTCATCCATCGCGGTACCGATTGCGACCGCTCGAACCAGCCACGCATGTTGCCGAAGCCGGTTCCGTAGTATCGGTCGGCAATGTCAATTGGTCCCGTTTGATCTGTTGCCGCAGCATGCGCCGTAAAGCCAAGAAGCGCAAATGAACCGGCTGCGGCTAGCACTGCGGCTCCTGTCGCGCCCGCCCTTGTCGCGACAGAGGCTGCAAGCGCCCTCGATCCTCTGGCTAGTGCCGCTGTTGCTTGGCCGATGGATAGCGATCCGCCGCTTGTCGCAGCTCGCAATGCATATCTTAGAAGGAACCATCCGCCGCTAAGGAACGGAAAGCGAGCACCTTCACCGAATTGCGATATTTCCTGATATCCAGGAATAAGCTGCGCGCCAAAGGCCTTTATGAACTTGCCCGCCAATAATTGCGCTCCAGTGAACGCCTGAGAAGCAGCGTACCGAGCCGTACCGAGCCACGTCGCCTGAAAGCGTCCAGATACGTTGTAACCAAAGCCATGGGAACCTGGCTCGACTTTCCAACTTCCGACTCGAAGGCCGACGCCGCGCGCCGCTTCTTCCAATTGTTCGCCGATGAGGGTGTACGGTAGCTGGCCGTGCTGTCTGAGTTGCGCAACGGTCTCTTCATGTATGACGAACAAGCTGAAAGCTTTCGGGCGACCGAAACGCGAAGAGAACTCGCTGAAGTGCTCCACGCGGATGTCACTTGAAAGACCTATACCTCGTAGTGCACCAGTAACGCTTATGGCGGTTCCCGTACCGCCAGTACCGAGGAAGGTACGGGAAGGAATCTCGAATTCGCTCGCGACGTTCGCGGCACCGCGAGCAGTGCCACTCATTGCCGTCAAGTCAGTTTCGATCAGGAATTTAGAAGCATTTACCCCAAGCGATTTGGTCTTGAGGAAACCTGGCACTTGAACGCCGCTGGTATCCGGTTCCTGAATAGTGTCTTCGACGGCCTTGCCAGGCGCCAGGCCTTGTGGATCTGACTGATTAATTGGAGAACAGTGGCAATAGCAATACGCAGAGGCGAGCATACGCTCGCGCACGCTTGGCTCACCGCTGACCCAACGACCGAGGCTTCCCTGTAGGAACCTAGCGCCAAGATACACAAGCCCATTCTCTTCATCCCGCTCCATTCCGGTGTATCGGTATCGTTTCGCTGGCGCTTCGGCGAATGAATCCATCAACCGATAGGCGGTCGTTCCGTACGGATGAAACTCCTCATAAGAAATTACTCGTGCGGTTTCATCCAGTTCACCGCCGACGGAGCCGAGGTGATTGCCGTATTGGTAACGAAAGAGTGTTTTCGGCCTGATGCTCAGGCCGTTCGGCCCAGGCTGCGCATTGGCATCTGCCCGAATCACGTCGTCGACCAATAACACCCGCTGTTCGCCTTCAAACAGATGCAGCGATTCGATCTCCTCGACGGGTGTTACCAGATTGGCAGCGTTGTACCTCCTGTAGAGCTCGTAGCCGCCCAGGTAAATGCGCTCCCAGTAGCCTCCGAGACCATTCTGGTTCTCGATGCGCTTGCGTGTCCGCTGTTTGCCGCTGTCGTACTGGTACCAGGCCCCGCCACCGCCGCCGAGGTCAATGCTGCGAATCATGTCGCGATGGTCCCAGCGCAAGTGGTGTTGCGCGCCCACGGGGCCGAGGTTACGCATGCTGCCGTGAAGGTCGTAAAGGAAGTCGGCGACGGCGGCGGTCGCTCGGTTGCTGCCTTGCCAAGTGGCTAGCAGGCGGTTGCTGTCGACGGCGGTTTCGTAATGGCGAGTCCAACTCTTCGTGGTGTCGCTGGGCACGCGATGTCGCATGGTGATGAAATTGCCAACCGCGTCGTACTCGTAGAGCTGGGTGTAGCGACGCAGGGTCTGATTGGTCACCGGGAAGCCGTTGCCATAGGCGGGCTCGGTGCCGTCTCGCGCCGCGTCGCCACCCTGTGCTGTTTCGCGGCCCTGGGCCCAAACCAGGCGGTAAAGGGCGTCGTACTCGTAGAGGCTGCGAGGTTCGGCGATGCCGCTGTTCCAGAACACCGGCTTGTAGGCTTGGTCTTCGCACTCGGTGATGTTGCCTACCGGGTCGTAGGTGTAGTTCAGGTCCTGCACCACACCAGGGTCCGTCAGGTTGGCACGCCGCTGCGAGTAGAGGCGCTTGTCGGCTGGACGGGTAGTGAAAATTTGTCGCAGGCGGAAGGTGTCTGTGTCGTACTCATATTGGGTGAGCGTGCCATTGCCGAGCGCAAGATCGGTCTTCTGGCCTTTAGCGTTGTAGTGGATGGCGGCAATGGCTGTGGTCCGCTTGCCTGAGGCAGGGTCATAGCCGTTTGCAGTCTTGGTCGCCCGCACGACGAGGTCTTCACTGAACAACGCGCCGCGTGCGTTGTATGTGGGCTCGTACACCGCCACAGGCTGGCCTGGGCGGTGCCAGTTGAACAGTCTTGTCATTCGGCCCAGCGCGTCGTGCTCGGTGATCTGGGTGTAGCTCTCGCTATCGCCCTCCAACTTGGACGTGCCGTCAGGGTTGACATCGGCGGCCCAGTCGATGCGTGAGGCCTTGGCATCGCTGACCAACCTGCGCCGCACTGCCTGCACGTTGCCCTTGAAGTCGAGCCGCAAGGTCTCGACGCGGCCGCTGGGGTCGAAATGGCGCACAGCTTGGCCGTTGAGGTTGGCGGAGTCGTTGAGCTGGGCGTCCTGGTACTCGAAGCGTTCGACCTTTTCCTTCGGGGTTGCGATGAAGGGTTGGGCAGAGCCCTTGGGCCGGCTCCACGTGCGCAGCCAGAGTGCGGTGGGGCGGTGCAGCCCGTCGTAGTCGGCGATCATGAGGCGTCGTTCGTCGAAGACGTTGATGCCATCGTCCTGGCGCTCGTTGAAGTCCCAAGCCAGCATGGGCTTGCCGGCGGCGTCCATCAGCATCCAGCGGTCGCCCGCGTCCATGCTGTGCTGGTAGAGCAGGTTGCCGGCGATGTCGTAGCAGGGCGTGGCGGTGGCGGGGACGTTTTCTGCGGCGAGCCATTGGGTTGCACTCACCGGCAGTGAGGTGGGCTTGGGGGGCGTGAGGTACTGCATCACCAGGTTGCCCCGTGCGTCCCGGATCCACAGCGGCTTGCCCTCGGCATCTAGCTTCGTGTATGTGAGGGCGTGCTCGTCTTTCCAGCGGCGGCCGTCGAAGGTGTGCATGCCGCTCGGGCTTTTGACCCGGTTGTGAGCGATGGCTATGACCTCGCGGCCCAGGCTGTCGAGCACGGTGAGTGCCGGTGTGTTGGCATGCCGTGCGGCGAGCCAGACGGCGCGTTGGTCCGGGGGTGCGCTGACGGGCAAGTGGCTTGCGGGTGGGTATTGGTTGCGTGTCTGGTACCAGGCGCTTCCAAGCACGGTGTCGTTCTGGTCAAAGGTCTTGACGTTCCAGGGCGAGAACTCCACGCGGCTGAAGGTGCCGTCGGGGAACTCGGTGCGGACCAGGCGGCCTGCGGCGTCGTAGTACATCACGGGCGTCACACCGTTGGCTTCGGGCATCTGGCAGCCGAAATCGTCCACGAACCTGGGTTCGTATTGCTTGACCGGTTTACCCTTGTTGTTGAGCACGGTCAGGCCGTTGATGATCCAGCGCCTCGGAGGATCGGGGGCGGTGCTCTGCGGGTCGGGCTCGGCCTGCACCTTCTTCATGAGCACGTTGCCGCTGCCATCAGAGCATTCGAGGGCGATTTGCAGAGGGCTTTGCCCTCCAGCTGCGAGCTGGCCCACGTGCTGTTCACGCGTGATGGCGCAGGCGCCTGCCGGGCAGGTTGCCCAGGTGATGTGGCCTTGTGCGTCTTCCCCCTCGCCAAAGTGATAGACGAACCGGGTGCTTGCATCCGCAAGCCAGAGTCGAGCCTGGGTTTGCTTCTGATTGTCAAAGCCTGGGCTGGTGCAAAAGGACATGACCTGAGTGGGCGGTACATTGACCAGCGCCGTCGTCAAGCTGTCCAGGTGGTCGCCTTCCCACCGGCCGTTCACCTGCTTGCCTTTGACGGCCACGGCGACCACCTGGCCGCGGATGTCGAAGGCTGCCTGGGTGTGGTTGCCGTTGGTGTCGATGATCGTGCGTGGGGTGAGCACCCGGAAGTCAAAGTCCTGAACTTGCGTCTCGTTACCGTGCGCGTCTTTGCTAGACTCGACGTAGAGGTCCAGTGCGTCGTAGTGCAGCTCCATCGTGTTGTTGAAGGAGTCGGTGTAGCGCTCGGGCAGGTAGAAGTGCCGGGCAGCGTCGGCATCGAAACCAGCAGTGCCGGAGCGCATCCAGTATTGGCCGGTGAGGGCAGCGTCAATCTGCGTACCCGGTATGTAGCCACTGATGGCGGGGGTATCGAGCAGGCTGCGGGCCACGGTGCCAGGTTCCAGATCCCAGGCCAATTTGTCATCGATGTTCCCGGCCGCGTCTCCCTGGGTGAATACGGCTTGCAGCAACTCGTCGGTCAGGGCGAGCTTGTAGTCTTCGTACTTGAGGCCGCGCGGGCCGTGCTGGCCAAAAGTCAAAGCGGCGGTGGGTGTCTTCGGCGTGCCTTCGATGTCGTCGCCATCGTCGAAGAAGCGCGTGCGCGCATGTTCGACGATGCGACGGTGCGGACCACCCATCTTGGGTTGCTCGTGGTATTGCAGTGGCGTGACGACGATGGCCGACTGCGCCGGCAGCGTAACGGGCACAACCGGCAGGTAGGTCGAGTCCTCGCACAGCGCGTGCTGGCGCAAGCTGGCGATGTCGAAGTAGGTGTTGGCGGGTTTGGCGAGGCCGGTGATCTCGTAGCTGCGTACCTCGCAGGGCAGACGCAGGCGGTGGTCGCGAACGGCTTGCACTGCTCCCGCAGGGCGCTTTGGAAGGACCACGTCTCCGGAGTAGCGCGTCTCGGAATAGGCGACGTGGACTTCGCCTTGAACTTGCGTGATGAGGTCGGAGCGAGGCAGCGTGCCGTGGTCGCCGGGTTGCCAGCGGCCATAGCCGATGGCGATGGACTGCTGCGGGTTGCCCAATTCATCATGCCGCAGGTTGAGGGTGTGGGCGATGCGCGGGTCGGGCTTGAGCTGGCTGGTGTCTTTGGGCAACGCCAGTTCGTAGTGGTAGCTC
Organism: Variovorax brevis; assembly: GCF_030317105.1. GTDB lineage: Bacteria > Pseudomonadota > Gammaproteobacteria > Burkholderiales > Burkholderiaceae_C > Variovorax > Variovorax brevis. The sequence goes on along the minus strand of NZ_JASZYG010000016.1, from coordinate 70,560 downwards.
AACGCCTCACTCTCAGTGACCAGGAACACGGCGTGGAGGTTGTCGCCCCGGGCTTGCAGGCGCTGGATGTGGCAGTTGTGCGTGGCGGCAGAGAAGAGCCGCACGGGGGTGTGCCGCGCAGGGGCTGCCGCGATGTCTTCCACATCGAGTGCATAGACCTCTTGCCTCAGCACCATACCCTTGCAGGCACGCAAGGCTTCACGCCATTCCACAGCAGTCAGGTCGGGCGGGATCTGGGGCTCGGGGAGCACTCGTTCGTGAAAGGCATTGGGCTCATTGGCGGGGTCGGGCAATCGTTCGGCAAAGCGACGCGGAAAATATTCGTGCTCGAAATGATCGAGGAGGTGCTGCCGGTCTGCTGCTGCCCCGGTGTGGTACCAGGTGATGGTCTTCACTGGGGGCTGGTAGAGCGTTTGGTCTTGTGTGATGTAGGGGCTGGCGGCATTGTGTTGCGCTGATTTTCCGTAGCTCTCCACGTCAATCTGCTCAACCCGACCAAAACCGCGGAATTCGCGCTCGGCGCCGTCAAAGTACCCGTGGTGGTAGCTGTAGGTGCTGCTGAAGGCGGTGCCGCGCCACCTGTCGCGCACGGTGACTTTGCTGACGCAATGCACGGGGAACGGCAGCCGCGTGATCCACGGCGTGCCGGCTTGCCGATCTTGCAGGTAGAAGCGGGTCGAGGGCGTGTATTCAATTTCGGTGCTGCCGCCGAGGTTGTTGTTCACCTCGATGAGCAGGTGTGGCTTCTCATGCCTGCAGTGCTCCTCCTGCGTCTCGTTGGCGCCACCCATCAGGTCGATGTAGCACACGGGCCGCCGTTCGTCGGCAGGTAGGTGCGAGTTCCACACCAGGCAGGCGGTGCCATTACCCAGCAGGTCGGCCGCTTGCACGGCGCCGAGGTTCTCGGTCGCGACGGGCAGATCGACCAGACGAGCATCGCTCAGGCTGTTGCCGCTGCGGTTGAAGTAGAGCTGAGCGCCATTGCGACCGAGATAGATGATGTCGACGGGGCCGCTGCCGTCGATGTCGGTGAGCCGGATGCGTCGCGGGTCGTAGAGGTCGCTGTGGTCGAACCGCGGCGAGTTGCCCAGCGTCACCTTGCGGCCAAAACGGCCATAGCCCAGATTGGGCCAGTAGCAGATTTGGCCATTCCGGATGCGCACGAGGGCGGTCAAGCCGTCGCCGCACATGTCGGCAAGGAAGATGGTTTGGGTGCCATCAGCGAACACAAGCCGGGGTCCGGCGTCTTCGTCCCTCGCCTGGCGTGTGCGCTCGGCGGCCGCGAACCCCCGCTCGTCGAGCGAGGGGTACCAGGTGAAAACTTCCTGCTCGGTGATCAATGCATCCGCGTGACCGTCGCCAGTGAGATCCACAAAGCGCAAATTGGGGTCCTGCCAGTCGATATTGGGCAGGCTGACAAAGGGGACGTGGCGCTTCCAGCCCTCATCGCGATCGCGCTCATGGAAGCCCGGTGCTGGGCCGCTGAAATCCACGACGTCGATCTCGCCATCGCCGGCGAGGTCCATGAACTGGTGGCGGCTGCCAGCCGCAAGGGCCATCGTCGGCTGCGCTACGACCAACCGCGTGGTGCCGAAGCGGCCGCCACCAAGGTTGGGTTTGTAGTACCAGGCGCCGGACCGCTCAGCCAGCGCTCCAGACAGGCCTTCGCCATCGAGGTCGATCCACTGGTATCCAGGGCCTTGGATGCCTACCGGGAGGTTGTCCAGCTGGCCGGCATCTATGGCGCGCACGGTCGGGTCGACCACCGGCCGGCTATAGGTGAAGGCGACCGGGGGAACTCCGCGCCATTCGTAATCGGTGTTGGACCCTGGCTTGCGCTGATAGCTCCGATGCGTGACCGCGCGCAACACCGTGTAGCCGGAACGGGTCACATCTATTGGTGCATCCGGCAGTTCGTATTCGAACTCGGTCGAACGCACAAGGCAATTGGTTCCAACTCCGGGCGCGTCGCGGAAGTGATGGAACATCAGCACACGACGACACAGCCGATACGTGCGAACTTCAAAGCCGGAGCGATGGGTGGAGAAGGCGTCCACGCGTGCCGGCCAGGGATTGGCGGACGTGGTCCGATCAGGAACGGGCGTGGGATATGGGCCGCTGTGGTCGCCGTAGTCGAAGACGGCCTCGAACATCCAATCGCCGGGCAAGTCGACTTCATTCAGCTCGGGGTCGAGCACCGGCAAGTAGGGTGTCGCACCGCCGTACAGGATGCGCTTCAGATAGCGGTTGGCCTGCCGGGCCTGGGGCCGGCGGTTGGCTTCCCATGTGGCGCCTGTGTCAACACCGAGGCTATTTTCCGCGGCATAGCCGTAGACGGCGACGTTGCCCTTGTCGTCGTGCGTCTGGCAGATCAGCCACTGGAAGATGCGAGTCGGGTCGTCCGGATCGGCAATGCGGCTTTCTTCGTCGCGTCCATACCAAGTGGCGATGTTGTCGCGGCTGAGTGTGCGCCAGAAGGCGTTTTCCAGCTTCCCAATTTCGCTCCAGCGTTCGATGCGGGCGAACAAGCCCTCTATGCGCGGTCGGTAGAGACGGACGTTGTAGTCCTTGCGCGCGAGCCGCGTCAGTTGGACAACACGCTTGCCGGCGTCGAGAACCGGGACCAGATCTTCCACTCCCGAAAGCAAGAAGACATCGGACTCCTCCTCATCCCCGTAGCGAGGCAACCCCTTGTCGGTCTTGCGACTGATACTTGGCAGCGCAAGTTGCCAACCCAAGGCGAACGCGCCGTGGCCCGCCCCCGAGTCATAGCCTAGCGCCAGCTGAGGACCGAAGCCGCCGCGGCCGGGCGAAAGTGCAATTGGTACCGACATCGCTCCGGTGCCGGTGACGGGATTGGCGGAGAACTTCTCACCGATCCCTCGGATGGCGCCCCCACCCTTGGGCAACGAGAGTTCTGGCGCCCTCACCAGAAAGCTCTGCTCGGTGTCCTTAGGACTCGGGGCCGCGGATTTCTCCATCGTCACGCCCTCCTCGGACGTGGGGCAATGTACTGCGCTCAAGAGTTCCGCGACATCATTATTTTGCAGGAGGAAAGGCGCACGTTTCTGGAGCACGGCGCACTGCTGCGGGGCGTGCGGCAACCACCGGGCGAAGACGTAAGGTCGTCCTTGAATGGCCTGCGCTTCACGCTCGACGGTGAATCCCGTCGCACGGGACGCAACGCAGGTGTGGCGAGTTAGTCGAAAAAGACGCTTCAGGAGGCCAAATCCTGACCTGACCCCACTCCACCGACCCTAGACTTCACCCCCTACGCAGCACCCGCCACCGGACCGGCGGTCACGATCGCCGAAACGGGCGGTCACGATACCGAAACGACATTTGGCGACGCCCTCATCGGCGTCGGTCACGATGACCGAAATGACCGGTCACGTTCTGCCAAACGAGCTCAGTCGGTCATACCAGTGTCAATGCGGCGCGGCCAATACGCTCGACTCCGAAGATGGACGATTCCATTCCCAACGGGTTGCACTGTCCCAGTAACGTCCATGTCAAACTTTGGATAACCGTCCAGTGATCATAGGCATGAAAGGGGAAGCACCATGGTGGCAACGGCATATTTCAAGCTGTTGGAATCCATCCGATCCTCCGAAGCGTCGCCCGAAAGTGCCAGCGACATTGCGCGCCGCTACTATCGAATTGGGATGCGTCGGCTCTTAAAAAGAACCAGCGGATATAGTCCACCGGTACTTGCGCCAACTCGAGGCGGACGGAATCGTGGTGCGGGTGGAGGCCCTCACTTGGAGAGGGCAGCGCGCTCCTTCGCTACTACAAGTGTGATCCGCGCGTGAACGACATGTTCATGAGCTATGAAGCCGCCCTCAGCATCCTGCAATTGCGGAGTCATCTCGGCTCCCTCGGAGAAGCCAGGACGCTTGGCAACCACGCGATCATTGAGACAGCGAAGAGCAAACTATCCAGCAATCCTTCCGAAAATAGGGGGGCGCGGGTTCGGATAGTTCAAGACGGGTTGGCACGGCAACTTGCGGACATCGACGCAGCGTTGCTCGACGACGTTCTGGAGGCCATTGGGCAAGACCAGATGATTAAAATCACGCACAAGCTTGTGAACGGAACAGCCGAGGAATACGCGCCGTCCACCGAAGCGGTGGACTGGTCATGAAGGATGGCACTGCCTGCTGATTGGCCGCTGCATATTCCGATGCACCGCATCAAAGGATGGGAGCGCATGAATAATTCGTCGGCGCTTCCCAAGGACTTCAGCCTCCGACGGGCACCTTGAGATCACTCATCAACTGTGCCATGCATTCGGGCGTCCAGCTCGTTCCATGGATTCTTAGCATGGGTCCGTGGTTCAAGATTGTTTCGCCTGCTGCTGTTCGTGACGAGGTGGCGGGCGCGCATGGACAAGATGGCGCGTCTTTGCACGTCGCACAACCCTGTCCCAGGGCGACTCGGTAACGCGGGGTTCGTGCTTGATGCGTTCGTGGTGGATGATTCGCTGCCCGACCAGGAACCCGTCCTGGAAGAAGAGCATGAGCTCGACTTCGAAGATGCTGAAGTACGCGAAGTGGTGGTACTCGATCAGTTCGCCGAAGGGGCAACGCAGCGCGCCAGTCAGCCAGAACGCGAATCGACCGGTGCCGGTGTTGGCCCGATCATTCGCCTTGACGCTCTCGTAGTATTCAGGCGAATAGTTTCGGAACAGTGATTCGATGGTTGCGAGACTGCCATCGCGAAACTCCGCGATGAACCCCGTCAGGTAAAATCGGCCTTTTGCGATTCTCCCATGTAGATCCTGGAGAGTGCCAAGTTCTCGATGCGATTCAATCGATCTCTTTGTTGAGCCGGAGAGTTGAGAGTTCTGTTGCCAGGTCGATCCAGCGATCCGTCAGGAGCTTCATCCGCTCGTAGTTCTTGAGCTGCTTGCGCGCCGCGGGCAACTCCTTCTGCTTAACGAACTTGGTGCTGCTCTTGCCCTTGCGCGTGTAGCTGACCTGGTAGTACGGACCGTGCGCGACAGCGGCGACCTGCTTGCCTCGCTTGAGACTGATGCGCTGGAAGAAGGCACTCAGCGGCCCCGGGGCTTGCGCCAGAGCCCAGGCTGCTTCGACCAGCATCCCGCGGGCGTGGCCGCGGCCTTGGTGAATGATGTGTCCGTGGTAGGCGGGGTGGTCGCCGGACTAGTGCACGCTCGGATTCAGGCCGAAGTAGCTCACGAGCTTCTCGGGACTTGAGAAGCGCTTGATGTCGCCGATGGCGCTGGCCGCCACGATCGAGTTGACTCCGCCGATCGTCATCAGCTGCTTGACGTTTGGATCGTCGAGCGCGCGCTGCGCGAGTTCCTTGTCGATGACGGCCAGCTCCACTGCAAGGCGGTCGAGCTCATCGTGATGGCGCAGCGCCACGCGCTGCTGATCCGGCGGCAGCGGCAGTTCCTCCAACCGCGCTCGCCCCTTCTTGCTGTAGATGCGTCCCGTCTCGCGTGCGATCAGGTTGACGTGGAGGATGGATTGGATCCGGTTCTTCAGCCGGGTCATCTGCGACACGAGCTGGCCCGCTCGGCAATGCAGCGGCGTTGCAGTTCGACCTCCTCGGCGGGCATCCACACCTCGGGCAGGAACTGCGCCGCGTGCAGGCGGGCGAGCGTCGCGGCGTCGATCTTGAGGGTCTTCACCTTGGCCCAGGCGATTGCCCGCACTTGCATGGGGTTGGCGATGGCCACGCGATGCACGAAGGGCGTCAGCAGCCGGACGATGACCGCCGTGTTGCCGGTCGCCTCCAACACGACGTCGTCTTCCTTGGTCAGCGTAGCGGCAACAATCAGCACTGCATCGCCGGCCATGGCGAAGCGGCCGTGATCCTTCACGAGGCCGTTCTCGCGGATCGCGACCTGCGCGAAGTTGCGATGAACATCCAAGGCGATGACTCTCATAGGCGCCTCCTGAAGTGATGAGCACACGGCGGAAGCTCGCGGGCAACACGACACCTACGGATTCGCGCTCGCAGCGCAACCGGGCAGATCGAAGGGGCAGCCAGTTAACAACCCGAGCTCGCAGCTCATCAGGTACTCCGGCCTGCCCGAAAGACATGCTCCCGTCGCCCCTATCCCGGTGCGGAAACGATACTCCGCCGGAGGCATCGACCCGTACGCCGGGAAGGCGGGAGAGACAAAGCATGCCAGGTAACCACATAATCGAGCAGGACCATCGGGGCGTGAAGTCGCGCATCAACCCCATGCTCGGCTTCAAAGTCTTCGACAGAGCGGCGGTGACGCCGGCGTGGAATTGCTGCATCGCATTCGCAAGGGACAGTTCAATCTCGCCCGGCTTCGTCTTCGAGGCTAAGCTGCGCCTGCGATTTGGAATGCTGTGCTTTCTGCCTGACCGGCGCGACGCACTCGCGCGGCGATTCGGCCACGTCGAAAATTCGCACCAGAGCCGTTATGGGCCGCTCGGCCCCGCGCACTTGTGCAGGCGCAGTCCGACACCGCTCTGCCACCCTGCACCTACGGCATTGACGCTGACTTGCGCGAGCCCTTCACAAGGCTGTTCCGCTGCCTTTGAACGGCCTCAAGTTGCGCGAGCAGGGCGGGACATTCGTTGGAGGTCGCCACCAAGGCAAGAGGACTGCGCCTGAGTGCGGTAATTGACTTCTCGACGGCGGCAGCATCGCGATTTGGTGATTGACTGCGGTTCGTTGGCATCTTAGGGACCGCTTGCGCATCCATTCAACGACGGTCACAGTATTCATGCGCCCGGAATTCCTGGGTTTACTCGAGCCTTGGAGACCAGCATGCAAGTTGACTCGCAAACTCCAACCGCCCAAATCGACCCCTTCCCGAAAGATCAACTCGATGCACATCGTTTAATGGTCCTGTGGCTTTTCGTCGTTACTGCCGCAGTGGCTGCCTTGCTTGCCACCGCTGTCATACTCGCGGACCCGACTTTGCATCCAGGCAAACCAGATGATGCTGATCGACAAGCGCCAGTTTTGCTTCTTGTAGCGATGGCGGGTGCTATGGGAGGGTTCGTGAGTTGCCTGCGGCGACTGTACGCATTTGAGGACATCTTTCCGCGAACGCAGTACGTAGTTCTTTTTGGAACATTTAATCCATACTTGATTGCTTACTCGTCCATTCCACCGCTCATAGGACTCATTGCTGCTGTGGCCGGCTATGGGATGTTCGCAGCAGGGCTGCTTCAGGGGTCAACGTTCCCTGCATTCCGCTGCGCAGAGGGAGGCAACGGTTGCATGACGCTGCCAACCTTTCTGGGCTACTGGAGACCCTCTGGACCAACCGACTACGCCAAATCGCTCGTTTGGGCTTTTATTTTTGGCTTTTCAGAGCGCTACTTCGTAGATATTCTCAACCAATTCGGGAGCAGGGCGCGCTCGGATCGAACATCGGCCTAGCCATTCCGTATCGACTTGCGATTTGCTTCTCGATGATGAGGTCGTGAGGGTGGGCCCACCCCTTGACGAAAGACCCCAGATCGTTGGTATGCGGTCAGCAAACCACGTCCTTGAAGGTCGCGAGAGATGCTGAGAGTCTACGAACCCACCTAACTACGTGGGTTTGTTATGTCAATGGAATTCGATGTCGGGGACTTGGCGCAACGGCTGGTGATCAGTCGCAAGCGCGATGGCCGCAGCGTCTACGATCCGGTCGCCAAACGCGAGCTGATCGAGGCGTGCATGCGACCGGGCGTGTCGGTCACGAAGCTGGCGCGCGAGTGCGGCGTCAACGCGAACCAGCTCAGCACCTGGATACGCGAGCGTCAGAAGGACAAGGGTACTGCGCCGTCCACCGGCGGCGAAGTCGTCGAGGTTCGCTCGCCGGCGTTTGTGCCTGTTTGCGGTGCAGCGAGCCTGTCCTGAATTTTGTGTTCGAGGCATAACATGACGACAGGAAGCATGTATGCCAGTAAGCAAAACAAAAGCGAAAAACGCGGCGATCGCCGCCAGGATGGCGGCGCTGCCGTCGATTCCAAAAGAGCTGATTGACCAGTTCGTCAGCGGGCCGATGACCGGCGAAGCCGTCCTCGAGGCGACAGCCGCGTTCAAGAAGGCGCTCATCGAGCGCGCCTTGGGTGCCGAGATGTCGCACCACCTCGGCTACCCCAGCGGCGCGAGCAAGCCCGATACCAGTGGCGCCAACCAGCGCAATGGCAAAAGCGCCAAGACCGTTCTGGCCGGCGACGGGCCGCTGCGCATCCAGGTGCCGCGCGACCGCGAAGGCTCTTTCGAGCCAGTGCTCATCCCCAAGCACGAACGCCGCTTCACCGGCTTTGACGACAAGATCGTGGCCATGTACGCGCGCGGCATGACCATGCGCGAGATCCAGGGCTTCCTGCAGGAGAGCTACGGCGTGGAGGTCTCGCCCGAGTTCATCAGCTCGGTCACCGATGCCGTCATGGCCGAGGTCGGCGCCTGGCAGGCCAGGCCTCTTGAGCCGATGTACCCGGTGGTCTTCTTCGACGCCCTGCGCGTAAAGATCAAGGAAGACGCGGTGGTGCGCAACAAGGCCATCTACCTGGCCCTGGGCGTGCTGCCCGACGGCACGCGCGACATCCTGGGCCTGTGGATCGAGGGCACCGAAGGGGCCAAGTTCTGGATGAGGGTGTTCAACGACCTGAAGACCCGGGGCGTGGGCGACATCCTCATTGCGGTCACCGATGGCCTCAAGGGCATGCCCGAGGCACTGGCGGCGGTGTACCCGGCCACGACGCTGCAGACGTGCATCGTGCACCTGATTCGCAACTCGCTGGACTACGCGAGCTGGAAGGATCGCAAGCTGCTCGCGGCGGCCATCAAGCCGATCTACACGGCTGCCAGCGCCGAGGCGGCACAGGCCGAACTGGACGCCTTCGCGCAAGGCCCTTGGGGTGTCAGGTTCCCGACCGTGGTGGCGGCGTGGCGCCGGGCGTGGGACAGGGTGATCCCGTTCTTCGCGTTCCCGCCTTCGATCCGCCGGGTGATCTACACGACCAATGCCATCGAGAGCATCAACGCGCAACTGCGCAAGATCATCAAGTCGCGCGGGCACTTCCCCAGTGATGACGCGGCCTCCAAGCTGATCTGGCTGGCGCTGCGCAACATCACGGCCGACTGGGGGCGAGCGGCGCACAACTGGAAGGAGGCGATGAATCAATTCGCGATCCTCTACGAAGAGCGATTCACGCACGCGGGCCAAGGCAACGCAAAATCAGGAGGTTGAACCATGAGTACATGGCTCAACCGGGGCGCCTCCGGCGGCCTGGCAGGGGCCTGAAGACAGAAGAGAAATAAGTCGAGAGCCAATCACCAACCGCCTCGAACACAAAAATTCGGACACCCCCGGTGCAGCCACCAGCCGTCGCGGCCCGCCTCATAGCAGCTGTGCACCGCCGCCTCCGCACTCAGTCCGAAACGCTGCTTGGCCTTGCCGATGCGTTCCAGCACCGAGGCCTCATCTCCCGCGGCCACCGTACAGCGGCTCGGGCGGTGGCTGCCGTTTCCGAGGGTCAGCCTTCCAGTGTTTGTCACCGAGCTCCAAGCTCATGTAAAGCTCACATGCAGTCGTCCTGTCCTTGCCTTGAAGGTCCGTCTCGGGTGCAGCCATGTTGCGCTCCTTCGGTTTCGTTGACTGAGAACTCCCGTTCTAGCGCAAACAGGGGGCTCGCCAGTGGCAGGGAGTCCTCCATAGCATCTGAAGATTGAAAGAGTCAAACCGCAGCCAATCCACTTACCTCAGGCCGATGCGTGTTCAGACAAGCGGAGCCGGCTCTCACTGGAGACGTCACTCCGCTACTCCGAAACTTTGCACCAGAGCCGGGTGGAAGGCAGTCGTTCGAATGCCCCTCAGCAGTGCGCCAACGCGCCACAAGCGTGCAACCAATATCTCCATCAAATTATTGACGTCTCCGAGCTCGTGTTGCATTACATTGGCCCACGTCCGAGGAGGGCGCGACGATGGAGAAATCCGCGGTCCCAAGTCCCAAGGACACCGAACAGAGCTTTCTGGTGAAACCGCCTGAACTCTCGATGCCCAAGGGCGGTGGCGCCATCCGCGCTATCGGCGAGAAGTTCGCCGCCAATCCGGTCACGGGCTCTTCCACTTTTTCGATTCCGCCGCCCGCCTCGCCAAACCGCGGCGGATTCGGTCCTCAGCTCGCACTGAGCTACGGATCAGGGTCAGGCAATGGCCCCTTCGGATTCGGCTGGAGCCTTGCGCTTCCGGCCATCACGCGCAAGACGGATAAGGGGCTGCCGCTCTACCGGGATGCGACCGACACGTTCCTGATCTCAGGCGCTGACGATCTCGTCCCGGTGCTCGAAGCGGCGGGAGCGATCAAGGACGATCGCGAGTCTGTGCCGAACTACGTGATTCGCCGCTACCGACCGCGCATCGAGGGCCTGTTCGCGCGCGTCGAGCGATGGACCCGCAGCGATGGCGATACGCGTTGGCGGTCGATCTCCCCTGACAACGTTCTCTGCGTCTACGGCAAGGACGCTTCACACCGCATCGTCGATCCGGCCGACCCCTCGCGCATCTTCAGCTGGCTCATCGGCGAAACGCGTGACGACAAGGGCAATGCCGTCGTCTATGACTGCAAGGCCGAAGACGGCACTGTCCTCAATCTCACGCAGGCCCACGAGCAGCAACGGAGCGTTGCCGACGACCCTTCACGCCTTGCCCATCGCTACATCCATCGCATCCGCTACGGCAATGCCAAGACGCTTCTGGGGCCGGCCATGGCGCCACGCACCGAGCCCTTGAGCCAACAAACGATCGACGCCGCGCGGTTTGCACTACTTGGTCAGGCTTTCGACGAGTTAGTTTTGCCGCAAGCTCAACACGCCGCCTGCCACCACAAAAAAGGAGGTCGACCATGCACCCTATAGCCTCGCCCTTGCGTCCCAATGACACGGGCCCGCAGGTTACGAATCTCATCGAAGCGCTAGTGTTCCTGGTCAACGTCAAGGTGATTCCGCTCGGCGCGCAATTGAACGATGAGATTCTCGCCGGCCTCGAGGACGAATTGGCTCGGGGCGTCTACGGCAGGGTGACCACTGAACGTGTGAAAAGCATACGTGCGTCAGCCGGGATGAGCATTGAATCAAATGTAGACGCGCCCACAGCCGAACTCTTGAATACTTGGCTGCGTGATCGTCAAGCGTTTGATGATGAAGGCACGTTTCAGCTCCTCGGCGCATTGGTGCTGTCAGATGCATCCGGCAGGAGTCGCGCCAATGTCCAGCGCGTTTCTGGTGTCCGCGTTGTCGCTTATGCCGACTACGTGCGTTCTGAGTCCGCCATCGCCGAGACAGTGTCCGATGCCATGGGAAAGTACCGGATGCATATCCCTGCACCCGAGTTGCAGGCCGCGGACGGCGCCTCAACAAGGGCCAGCTTCATAGTGCGGGCCTTGAGTCGCAGCGGAGAAGTCATCGGCCGCTCGCATCGAGTCGATGGCCTGCCTTCGGGGACACGGCTCGACGTCGAGATGGGCCGGGTGGACTGGGTCGTGCGCGGCGTAGTCCACTCGCAGGGCCACGCGCCACAGAGCTTGATCGTCGAGGCATGGGACCGCGATCTGCGAAAGCCGCAGCAGCTCGGTGAGCGCGTCCAGACCGAGGCCGATGGCAGCTATCGCATCGACTACGAATTGACCCAGTTCATCACCGGCGACCGCCCGCGCCGCGCTGCGCCCTGGCTCATTGTGGAAGTCAGGCAGGAAGTTGGTCAGCCTGCATTGGCCAGGCAGGAGCGGCCCGGCGCAGTGCGCGACCAGAAGGTGGACTTCGAACTCGTCCTGCCCGACCCGGTCGACCTGTGGACCCGCTTGTCAGACGCGGTGGGCCCATTGCTCGAGGGCCAGGGCAGCGCCGGGGGCCCGCTGCCGCCGCAAGACATCGACATCGTCGGCAGTGACCTCGAATTTCTTGCGCGGGAGACGGCCTTTGCAACCGAGCCGCTTATGCAGTGGGTGCTTGGTTGCCAGTTCGACCGTCGGATGCGTTCCGAGGTCGATGTCCCCCATCTGACGGAAAATGGACTGTGGCAGTTCTTCTTTGCCGAAGCACAGGCGCGCGGTCGCATTGAGCCGGAACAGGTGGTCGGGCAACCGGAAACCCAATGGATGGACACGCTGAATTGGGGAATCAGGAACGCGTTGATCCCCGGTCTCGACAAGGTGCAGCGAAGGGCTGTCATCGAGGCTTTGCGCCAGCTTCGACAACTGCGATCGATCAACCCCAATCGACCTGATCCAAGCCCCTACGCCCGCGTGCTGCGGCTCGCAGGAACGCGAATCCTGATCGACAAGGCGGTCGCGCTGAAGGGGTCAGAGGTGTATGCAGAAATCCGCTTCGACGATCTCGAACCATATCGGCGCATCGTTGACTGCGATTCGGTCAACAAGCCACAAGTCGACGCATTGGTGCTGGCAATCCAACTCTTCACCCTGACCGGAGGCGACGACGCGGCGGCAAGCCTGCTGATCGAGCGCGTCGATTCAGATGCCGATCACGTTGGGTCAATGGCCGCTTGGCCAGCGAGCCATTGGCTCAAGCTCAGTGAACGCGCGCGAGGCCAGGGCGTCAGCGTCGACGATGCAGCCAGCGTGCGCGCCTTTGAATGGCAGGCCCGCGTCGAAGCCCAGTTTCCCGAAGAATCACTTGGTGCCCGGCTCAAATCCGGCGATGTGGTCATCGAAGCCAGGGAAGCCGCTACTGCCAAGGAACTGATGGGCGAATTGGCACATAGCCTTGGCCGTTTTCATGAGTTGGGCCTAACTTGGGAGGCCAGCGCTGATCTGGTCAACGCGGGTATCGACTCGCCCGCTGCAGCGGTTTCATACGGCAGCGAGGTCGCTCGGCAAGCCGTGAGGGAATCGGTGCCCGGCGCTGTCATCGAGAGCTTTGTGACGACGCTTGAACCGGTGGTCGCGGTCGGGAACATGTTCTTGATGGAGGTTGCCGCCACCAACGCAAAGCCGTTCGGGGGGGGCTTGACCAAAATAACCGCCGACGATCTCCCGCAGGCATTGCCTACCCTGCGCGAGTTCTTCGGTGACCTTGACGAATGCGCGTGCCGGCCGTGCGAGTCCGTGCTGGGTCTTGGCGCCTATTTCGTTGATCTGATGAACCTGCTAAAGAAGGTGCCGCTCGACCTGAAGAAGGTGAAGGACGCAAAGAGCCTTGCGAGCCGGGGCGCTCTGGTCCTGTTGGAACTGCGGCGCCCGGATGTCTACGACCTTCAACTCTCGTGCGCCAACGCGGAGACCGAGATTCCTTACATCGACCTCGTGCTGGAGGTGCTGGAAAACGCAGTGGGGGTTAACGTGACGATTCCCGTGCCGGCGGGAGGTACAGCAGAGGCTTTGCTCGGATTCCCGAGAGATCCTACAGTGATTGCGGCGCTCAGGGAGACCACCGGCGTGGTCGGGCCGACGCTCGTAGTCCAAACTGAAAGCCCGGCTTCGGCGTTGTCCGCAAAGCGCTGGTTCATCGAAGACGGCGTACGGCGCTGGACCTTGGTGCAAATGCCGGCGCAGAAAATCATCGGGATCCGCGCCATCTCGTACCTGCGTTCGACGCCTGGGCTCGACCTGAATGCGGCTCCTGAACATCGCAACCGGGACGCCTATCGCCGTCTGTCGCAGGCGCTGTTTCCATGGACATTGCCGTTCAACCTCGCGCATGCCGAGGCACAAATGCTATTCAAGACACTGGGCCTGTCGCGGTCGATGTTGTTGACTTCGTTGCCCAGTACTCCATCCGCGCAATGGGCCGCGGAGACGCTGGGGCTGTCGTTCGACCCATCGGGCGGCGCAACACCGGAATACCAACTTGTCGTCACCCCACGTTCTGGAGCCGCCCTTTGGAGTGCGTGGGGGCTTGTTCCGGACGGCTCCGGCAACGTCACGGTGCTGGACGCTGCATCGAATCAGCAAGTCAGCGGCGCGCCCTTGAAGGTACTGGGCCATGTCTCCATCATGCTCGATCGGGCCGGGGTGACGCTGAACGATTTGGACCTGCTGGTGGGCACTGCGTTCCTTGGATCAAAACTTAAGATCCTCAACAGAAATCAATGCAAGACCAGCCAGATGGTTGTAGAAGGCCTGACCGGGAGGCACCTAGACCGGCTTCATCGCTTCATACGCCTGTGGCGCAAGCTGGACTGGAGCATCCCGTCAATGGACGGCGCCATTGCGGCATCGAAGCCAGCCGCAGCCGGCCCTGGGCTATTGGATGGGCAGGTACTGCATGCAGTGGCACGTCTCAAGGCGATGCAACATCACTTGGCGATTCCCATCGAGTCCTTGCTGGGCCTGCGCATGCCGCTTCGCGATATTCGTGTGTCGCCTTCGGTGGCGGGAGAGCCTGTTCGCACTCTCTATGAAGCAGTGTTCCTGCCCGCCCGGCTGCCGGCCGAGCATAGGCGATTCTTCGAACTCGATGGCGGCGGGGCACTGGCGGCCGCACCAGCCCCGAGCATCACCGAAGCTGTGGGCGCGTTGGCGAGCCTTCTGAGCGTGAGCGCCCCCGCCCTGCTGGCCCTTGTTGCCATCGGCCCTCAATTGCACCCGCCCCTGGCCGATGCGCTCAGTGTCAACACGCTTACTCGGCTCTATCGCTACGCCGTGCTGTCAAAGGCCTTTGGACTGAACGTTGGGCGGCTCCTGCTGTTGATGGAGTGCACGCGCCTCGACGCGCTTGCACCAGGGGCGGACATGTCGGTGCTGGAAGACCTCATTGCGGCAGCGGGACGGATCAAGGAGGCTGGCGGTACCGTTGAGGAAACGGCCGTGGTTCTCCTACCATCCGAGCGAGTCGAGCAATTGGGCTTCAGCCTCGGCAAGTCGCTTCGCAGTGAGGATGAAACCACCGCGTGGCTGCAGTCCCTGCAGGCCGAATTGCGCGCCATCACCGCTCCGAAACCGCTGTCTGGTGGGATCGAAGATCAACTGCAATTTGCGCTCGGACCATGGTTCGATCCGTCGCAGATCGGCCATCTGGCGGCCTGCGTCGCTGCGGCTGCTGGGGGCAGCACAGTTGCGGACGCTGATCTCAAGCGCGCGGCTGACGTCCTATACGAGACCCCGGTTCCCGCGCTGCCACGTAAGCCGAACGAGCGGGCTCGATTCCTCCCGCGGCAAGAAGTATTGGACCTGCTACGAAATGCTGGACATCTCGATGCAGCCGGGCTCTGCGCGCCCCTTTTGCGACGCGCCATGCTAATCAGCCGAGAGGTGCGCTTGCGAAACCTTCTGGCTTCTGCACTGTCAATTCCCCTGGCCATGGTGGACGAGCTGGCGGGGTGGAGGCTCCAGATCGGCAACGGCTCCGCAGCGGATGCGCTGCTTGCCGATACATTTCTGGACATCAAGCGCAGCACCGCGCCGGCGATCTCGAAGGCGGTCTTCGGCAATCTGTATGCTTGGGTTCGCCAACTGGATCAGTTCTTGCTGGCGCTCAAACGGCTTGGTTTCGGCGTAGCGACGTTCAAGTTGTTTGATCACGTCATGGTCGGACCGGGTGGCCTGCAGCCCATCGCCCTGGCGAAACTGTTTGCACCCGCGAAAGACCCGGCTTGGCTGCCGCAATGGGTCTTGTGGAAGGCACTGCTCGACCTTGCTTGGCTGTGCAATCCGGATCGATTGGGCGCCACGGCGGTCCTGGCCACGCTGGATCATCTCGCAATCTCGCCCGCCAACGTCGACTCAGGCGACTTTGCAGAGTTTGCGCAGCGCGTGCAACTCGCGCCCGAAGAAGTTCTCGCACTGGCGAGGCGGGCAGCAGTCCCCGGTAGTGCGGCACTCAGAGCACCCGACGGCTTGCGACGCATATTCGATCTTGCGCAGTTGGCCCGCGAGCTTGGCGCTACCGACAATCAGGTCGCGAGCCTCGCCAACACTTCCGCCAACGAACGGGGCGCGAGCGTTGCTCGAGAGCTGCTCCAGGCGCGTGTGGGGGTCGATGCGTGGCCGGGAACGCTTGCGGGCATTTCGAACAAGCTGCGCGCCATGCAGCGCGACGCGTTGGTGGCGCATCTCGTTCATCGCGACCTCCTTCAAAGTCCCGATGAGCTCTACGACCGATATCTGATCGACTCACAGATGGCGCCTTGCATGAAGACGTCGCGGCTGCTGCAAGCCGTTTCAGCGATCCAACTGCTCGCACAAAGGATCCTGTTCGGCTTGGAGGCCAAGGTTAGACCATCTGAAACCTTGCGCAGACGCTGGGTCTGGATGCGCAACTACCGCGTCTGGGAGGCCAATCGGAAGGTCTTCCTTTTCCCCGAGAACTGGCTCTATGCGGAACTGCGCGACGACAAATCGTCAAGCTTCGGGCAGTTTGAGGCGGCTCTCGGCAAAGGCGAGTTGACCGCGGATCTGGCACGCGACTCATATGCGGAGTTTCTGGACGACGTCGCGCAGACTGGCCAGATCGAGGTGCTCGGCATGTTTGAGGACAGCACAGAGGGCAGCACAAAGGGCAGCACGCGCACGTTGTACCTGGTGGGGCGCTCACCGAACCCGCCATATCGTTACTTCTGGAGAAGTTGCACGGACTTCGGAAGGAAAGAGTCGATGGAGTGGCTACCGTGGCAACGGATCGATCTCGACATCCAGGGCGACCACGTCCTGCCGTTCGTGCTGAATGGCGACTTGCACGTGGCATGGCCGACATTCAAGCGCTCCGAAAAGGAGGTCAAGGGCGAGGAGCGTTGGCAGCTAAGGTTCGCATGGTCGCGCTTTAACGGTCGTGCGTGGAATAAGGTCGAAACTACGCGTACAGCGTGGGAGGGCAAAGTCGTTCCCTTCAGAGACGAGCGGAACGGGTTTGCATTCCGTTGTCAGGCCGCGCAAGGGGCCATGATCAACTGCTATGCAGGCACTACGCAAAGCGGACTTAGTATTGAGCCACCCCAGGCGCCCGCTGTCTCGCTTCCATGGGTCACTGGGAAGAATACCTGGTACTTCCAGAAAGCAGCGGCGTCGAGCAGTGTCATCCGACAGCTGAGCCATGAAGTGGATTCCAATGGAAAGCGCAAAGTAAAGTCGACATCGCCCTTCGAATTGGAAAGCAGCACTTTCCAAATTGCAGCAGGCCTGATAGTTAGCCACTGGGAGTGCTGGGTGAAGGCTAAGAACGATGGGCAAGTTGGCTACGCTCGACTGGAGTCCGGGCTACCTAACTGCACGGTTGATCTAAAGTTGTCAGATGGGTTTGGCAACGTTCCACTAGGAAGCGGTATAGCTATTTGGACGCCTTTGGCGCCGTGGAGTGCACCGCTTCAAGCAGTGCAGATCCCACAACTCACCGCCGTCGCTCGCCTTGTCCTGACTTTGAAATCCTGGCCGCCAGTTACTCTCACAAGCGCTGCCCACGTGACCACCATCGGAGCAACAAATATCAATGAATTGAATTTTGTGAGTTTGGTACTTGTTATCGATCAGACGATATTAGGAGACTCAGACTCGTTCCCGACACTAGAGCAGTTAGGGATCTCTGTGGCAACTGACTTTGCTCCGATTGCGACTTGGACTCTGGATTTACAGGGGCGAGTGACCTGGCCTGAGCCAATAACTGTCACGAACAGACTCGAGCCACTCGCTGGCTGCGAGTTCTGGATGAATGGCAATCAGAAAATGTCGGCCGCTACTTTGCCGCTTCGATTAATGAAGGAGGGCGCTTCCGTCGACGTATTCAGGCTTCCGACGGCGACATCAGGGTCTACTGCAATGTCGAAATTCCCTGTGGAAGACTTCTGGATCGTCGGGGCTTCCTCTGCGCGTGAGTTGTCGGAAGCACCTGATGTCTGGGCCTATCGCGAGAAGACAGGAGCCTGCATTATCGATGTCCGTCCTTCCAGCAACGATCCTCTTGTACGCTGGACGGTATATTCAGGAGCCTACGGAGAGGCAGCGGGTTATCGGCCTGCGCTTGCCACAGCCGAAGGCTTGTTCTCCGACAGGCACCAGACTGGCACATTCGGCACTGAGGACCTTCCCTTGCCCAGCGGAGGTGCTGCCTCCTTCTGGGCGGAGCAAGCGGGCGGAAAGCTGGCCTTCGATCAGCGCATGCCATACGCCGCCTACAACTGGGAAGTGTTCCTGCACGCGCCGTTGCTGATCGCCGAACAACTTTCTCGGCAGCATCGCTTCGAAGAGGCGGAGCAATGGTTGCGTTGCGTTCTCGACCCGACCAAGGGCGAACCCGGAGCGGATGCCCGCAAGTACTTGAAATTCTTGCCGTTCAAGGCGCTGGACACCACCAGGAACATGCAGTCGACGTTGCGGGCGTTGGCGATGGCTGCGGGTGCCACTGGCGCGGTAGTACCAGAGGAGGTCGAAGACATCAGGGCGCTCATAGAGAAGTGGGCAAGTTCGCCCTTCAGACCTTTCCTGGTTGCGCGGAAGCGTCACATTGCGTTCCTGTGGCGCGTCATATTTTCGTATCTCGACAATCTGATTGCTTGGGCAGACAACCTGTTTCGCCGCGATACTCGCGAATCGGTGAACGAGGCGATCCTGCTCTACGTGCTGGCATCGCGAATGCTGGGTCCGCGCCCGAGTGTGCAAAGGGGAGGAGAGCGGAAGACCCCACTCACGTACGCCAGCATGGCGAATCGGTGGGACGAATTCGCCAATGTGTGGATTAAGGCCGCTATGCCGGCGCGGAGTCCGCCAGTGCGTTCGTCGATACGGCGCGATGACGCACCCGACGGCGCCGGGTTCCTGTACTTCTGCGTGCCAATGAACGACAAACTGCAGACATATTGGAAAACTGTCGATAGACGTCTTTTCGACATCCGGCATTGTCGAAACATCGACGGCGTGAGCCGCGACCTGCCACTAATGGCGCCGCCAATCGATCCCGAACTGTTGATTCGCGCTACCGCTGCGGGCCTTGATCTGGCACAGGTCATAGAGGGCCTGTATGCGCCCCCACCAACGTACCGTTACCAGACGCTCGCTGCCCGAGCAGCCGAACTGACCGTCGAGGTTAAGACTCTCGGTGCGGCACTGCTCTCTGCATTGGAAAAGGGGGATGCAGAGCAACTGTCATTGCTTCGCTCGAGCAATGAGATCTCGATGCTTCGCCTCGTTAGGGAGGTGAAGCAACTTGCGAGGCAGGAGGCCGAGGCGTCGATCAGTTCACTGCGGGCCGGCCGCATACAACTGGTTGAGACGTTCCGCCACTATCAGCGGCTGTTAGGGCGAGCCGATGTTCGCGTACCCGGAGAAGGCGAATCTGCGGGGGATGAATCCCTCTTGGGCGGCGCTGTGGATACGGCAGGGGGAGATCGGAGCGGGCTTGGACTGATCGCTCATGAGAACCTCCAGCTGGACGACATCCTGACGGCGAATTCTTGGTCGGAAGCGAGCGGCATCGCGCGAGCCGTGGGCAGCGGATGTCATGTGGTTGCTTCAGCCGCATTCATTGCATCGATTTCTGACAAGAGTGGCACTGCCGAGAGTGTCGGCAAGGCAATGACGGCGCTGGGGACAGCCAGCACCTCTATCGGAGAGGTCTTTGGCATCGTTTCCCAACAGCACCAGAACCGCGCGTCGCTACACAGCTTGGTAGGCGGCCACTTCCGCCGCCGCGATGAATGGGCTTATCAGAGCAATCAAGCCCTGAAACAGCTGCAGCAGATTGACCGGCAGATTCTGGCCAGCCAGATTCGGGAGCAATTGGTCAAAGCCGAACTGGAGAACCATGTCGAGCAAATCGAACAGGCGAAGGAGGTGGACGACTACATGCGCGGAAAGTTCACCAACGACCAGCTCTATCACTGGATGAGTGGCCAACTGGGTATGCTGCACTCGCAGGCCTACAAGATGGCGCACGACGCTGCGCGGTTGGCCGAACGCGCGTTCCAGTTCGAATTGGGCTCCGACGCCACCTTCGTCAAGTTCGGCCAGTGGGACGGTCTGCGCCAAGGTCTGCTATCCGGTGAAAGACTGCACGCGGATTTGAAGCGCATGGAAATGGGGTATCTGCAGCACAACCGCAGAGAGCTGGAAATCACCAAGCACTTGTCGTTGCGGCAACTGAACCCGCTGGCACTGGTGAAGCTTCGCAAGGACGGCACATGTGAATTTGACGTGGCAGAAGTGCTCTTCGACCTCGATTTCCCTGGCCATTACTTCCGCCGTATCAAGAACGTGAGCATTTCGGTGCCGTGCGTGGTGGGGCCCTACATGGGCGTGAGCGGGACCTTGACGCTCCTGTCCAGCCAACTTCGCGACGAACCCGATTTCGCGGCCGATCGGAAGGCTTCGTACCTGCCTGCGCAAGCCATTGCAACGAGTACGGGACAAAACGATGCCGGAGTCTTCGAGCTGAACTTTCGTGACGATCGCTTCATGACCTTCGAAGGCGCCGGTGCAATCTCGCGCTGGAGCTTTGCACTCCCCAAGAAATTCCGTCCGTTCGACTACGACACCATCAGCGACGTCGTCCTGCACATGCGTTATACCGCCCGCGACGGCGGGCTGTCCCTCGCGACGGATGCGCAGGCAGCGGCGATGGGAGGACTGAATGCGCTACTGGCGGAGGGCCAGTCCAAGGCTGGGCTATGGTTGCTTCTCGACCTGAAGCACGACTTCCCAACTGAATGGAGCAGGTACAAACAGTCGAACACTGCTGCGTCACCACCGTCAATTACCGTGCGAATCGAACATTTCCCGTTTCTGCTGCGGGGAAAGACACTCAAGATTCAACATCCAGCTGATTCCGTCACGACGGTCACAGCGAGTCAATCTCAGGAAATCAAACTTCCCCTTGCCGCCTACCAAGCCGAGCCCCCTTACGTGCTGATTCGGTATGAAGTCGCAGATTGAGACTGACAGCCGAGCGCATCGCCCGGCCGCTTTTAGAACGGCCGGTCCGCTTCGCGCGGATTTTTGCACCGCCAACGGGCCACCGAGCAGAGGTTGGGCTGCAAGGCGGAACGTTGAAAAGCCGGCTTGCATCTGTTGCTGGTGACCAGTCGCCTATGGCACAAACCTGAGCTGTCCTGGGTCCGCCCAATAGCACTACGTTCGTACGCGTATTGCCGCGAGCCGAAAGCTTAGCAGAATAACGTCTGACATAAAAAGGACCCGAATCGTGCCACCTAGCGAAACTTCATCGATAGACGATCAACTCTTGCCTGAGCAAGTGCTCGAGTTCTTCAAATTCTACGAAGAGGTCGCCGAGCGAACGAAGGGGCACGCATGGGCGCAGTCCACCTGGGTTCTGACACTCAACGGCGCTGTCCTGGGTTTTTCTTTGAACCTTTTCGTCCAGAGCCCTTCGGTGCGTGGGCTCCTTCTTATCGAGTGTCTTTCAGCGCTCGCTGGGGTGGTCCTGAGCGCATACATCGCTTTCGTGCTTTCAGAGTTGGGCGACCACATCCAACGCTATTGGACTGCAGCCAACAAGCTTGCGCTACAAAGCAAACCTCTGTCGGAATACATTGGAACTAAGGAGACCGAGAAGGCGCGGCATGAATTTTATAAGGCGGACTTCCCCAGGTTCATTAAACGTTTGATGTGGCCGCCAGGATTTTTTGTAGTGGCGCACCTATCCTGGGCGATCTATGTCGGTGCGGTAATGTGTTGTACGCCCGGCAAGTAATTTCCGATCCAGATGACAGCTGATGCGCGTAGTAACTCTACTATGCAAAAAATGCACGTTTCTATAGTTAACGATCTGCGAGAGAATTGTTTATGTCAACCAAGCGCACATGCTGCCCGAATTAGTTAACACAATGCAAGTCAAGGTGACGGACAATGGATGATCAAGAATTTAATGGGATTCTCGCTCCCTATGACAAAATTAAGTCTGATTGTGCAGACAAGCAGTTCAAATTTTATTCTGACAAAGTAGCCTTGAAACAGTTCTACGCCCAGTGGTTTGGCGCCGCAGTGCTGATTATCAGTTTGGCAATCCCTTTCGTTACAAATTTTGGTTCTGAACTCGTCACACAGCGCCGGGTGGACATGATTGTTACATTGATGTCACTGTTAATAGCGGCTGCTAGTGGCTTAGATGGCTTGCATCAATGGCGCACAACTTGGAGGGAATATAGCAAGGGGATTGTCCAGTTAAGGACACTGATTGGATTGTGGGATGTCAAAGTGGCTAATGCCAGACAGCTAACCAATCACGATCAGGTCTCGAAGGCACTGGGCGAAGCAACTGAAGAACTACTTAACAAAGTCGAGCAGACGGTATCAGCAGAAATGGATACATTTTTTTCAGCACGCTCAGCAATTCCAAAAATAGCAGAGACGAGAAGTTCTGAAAAAGGAGCTTAACCGCAATCACGGCTCTGGGTAGCCATGTTGATTATTATTAACTATTGTTAGGCATAACGGAATTCGGCCATTGGGCCATTAAGTAAAATTTCAAATGGAGGAGCCAATGAATTTTGATTCCAGATTCTGGTTGGAGTGCATTAGTCGTCTTCAAGGTAAAAAACATGAAACTGCAAGGGAAAAAGATAGGAATTTTTATTGAGCAGTATTTCGAGGATAGGGAAATCTGGTACTATAAATTTCGCTTTCCCGAAGAAGGTGCGCAGGTTCACTTTTTGAGCCGCCTATGGGGGCAACGCCAGTTGACATTCAACGGGCTTACATTTCAGACACCCTTCGACTGTAATGAGAGCTTCGAGAATATGGATGACGAGACTCTCCGAAGCTTCGCCGCGATTATTGTGCCTGCGGGTATGGTTTCCGATCGGCTGCGCTATACCGAGGATGTCAACAAGCTGCCTCCAGCGACCGAGTTCCTTAAACGTGCCTTTGCGGAAAAAGGCATTCTCAAGGGCATCATTTGCCACGGTATGTGGTTAGTGTCGCCTGCGCCAGAACTGGTGCGAGGTCGCCAAGTGGTTGTAAGTAATAACCTGATCGGCGACATCAGAAATATGGGTGCGATTTATGTCAATGAGGACGTGGTAGTAGATGGCGACCTAGTGACCGGGCGCAGCGGCGACCACTGCAGCGTCTTTGCCCGCAAGATTATTGAGGTGCTGGAGCAACAGTAACAAAGAGACGGTGTGGCTTTCTAGATTGGAGAGCATCTCATTCCTGGGGGTGTGCAATGCAGCATCCTTGCTTCCTGCCTACGCTGCGAGCGGCGCCTGATCCTGAGCGCCGAAGCGCGGATGCCACCTCTCGAACGCGGAGACCGTCCATTTCTTGGGGGTGTGCAGCGCAGCATCCTTTTCCCGCTACGCCGCGAGCGGCGGCTGAGCCTGTGCGCCGAACCGCGGGTACCACCTCTGGAAGGACGCGCGTAGTTCGTCATTTAGGACTTGAGTACGAACCTGGAGCAACAGATGTGCTCCGCGCGGCGTCCAACGCATCTGCTGCTTCTTCACGAACCGCTTGGCGATCACCTGGTTGACCGTGGACTCGACAAAGCCGGTTGCGATGCGCTCCCCGCACCGGTACCGCTCCCCGTAGTTGACGATGGCGCCGGCATTGTTGTCGATATAGGTCGCGAATTCATCCAGCGCCCGATCGAGTTTCCTCAGCACGACTGAGGGCGGCCGCCCAGCTTGCCTGTCCTGCTCGCGCAGGCCGTCGATCTCTTCGAGCAGGTCGTACACCCGAGTTCAACACCAACCGACGTAAGTCCTTGATCTGTATAGGTCGTCCTCGCGGATTGCCACTACAGCAGGCTCATTTGGGTGTCTTGGGTGGGCTTTTTGAGCGCGGAACTCTCCGGCGGCGGCAATCTCGCTACCGCTCGGGCCTTGAATGATTTTCCGTATCGAGCCAATCTCGTCCTTCATCGCCGCCCCCGGGTTCTTGAATCTATAGACGCGGCAACTATTCTGACGCGGGGGGTACCGCAACTACGAATGGGACTTGGAGGCGGCCTGAAACTTCGACCTCCCGCACTTTTGTACGCTCTCCCTCACGGTTGATGGGACGTTCGCAACCCCATCGTGGCACCATGTAGCCGACAGCCGCAATACGCAGGTATCGGAATGGGGAAGCCCCTTTCATTCGATTACCCTTCCACGAAACCCGCATAGCACTCTGGGCTGCGCGCGCTTGCGAAAAAAGCACACGTTGCACGAAAAGTACGACAACACCGAGCATTAAAAATCCTTCGATGAATCAATAACTTATGCTTAAAGGTCCTCGCGCAGCTACGATCCAACCTAAGTCGTTGTCGCGTAGCGCTATTGCGGACACAACCGTGACAATCCAGACCGAAAGGACGACTACCACTAGACTGCAAATCTGGACCACGCGCGATACTGATCCGGCTTTTCCTTGCAGAGCGTCGTTCGCTATTACCGAGTAGCTCCATCCACCATCAGCAGTATCTTCAGATCGCGCGGAAGCTCGTGACGGTATTCTGGATGCTCGGCGAGAAATTCCTTGAGGTCCTCAGTCACCACCGAAATCTCCTTATCGGAGTGTGCATTTGCAGCCAACCGATATGATCTCGCAAGATGAACAAGTGCGGGCTCAAACTGCCCCTCCCGGCGCTCATATCGCCATAGGTACCGATAGCCGCGAGAATCTCCAATTTCGAGGCTCAAACTAGTAGCCGGGTCTACTAGCTCAGGACTCCTTCTGGCATCGAGATATTCTGCCTCACGAACCAATATTTCGCGGCGAACCTCGTTCGGGACATCAAATAAGATTGTGCGGCCTGCTCTCAATCGCAGAGTAGCGTAATCATAGGAAGGTCCATACGTTTTGACCATATATTTCTTGATGTCGAGATCGAGCTCTTTGGTATGAGCCAAGAAATGATCCTGATCGTAGTAGTAGAAATATGCATTCCGCATACCTCTGATGCGGAAGCTTTGCTTCAACCGTACTTCGGCAATGGGTAGGAATAGGGTAAGCAGGTCCTGCCTTTTCCGAAAAATGAGATACGCTCCCACTTCTTCCGTAAGCTCTTGCAATCCATGTGACGCGGCAAACGAGACCAGTGTCTCTTGCTCTCGTCGAGGTGAGTCTGGCGCTTCAATTCTAACTCTTTGAAGTATTTTGTTTCGCACTGAATCGCCGCAGCCAAAGACACAATACGCGGCGAGAGTCGCAAGTTTGCTCACGGAAAGAACGGGGGCCTCTTCAAGTATGCGGCTCGAAAACTCCTCTAGATCTATTGATTCCTCTATCGTTGAATAGTGGCGACCCAATAGGGCATTTCTCAAATAGTTATGCAGGATACTGACTCGCGTGGTTGAGTCCTTAATCTGCGACGCCAGAGATTTTGTTTCGGAGAACGTTGTGAGATTCTCTGCCACCTTAAAGAGCTTCAGTAGCTCCTTCTTCTCAAGATTGAAAACTACCAACCCACTCTGCAATTTTTGCTTTTCAAATTTCACATCCAATATGTTGTCGCCTTTGACAAGAAACAATTCCTCCGGAAAAGCGTCAGTGACAACTACATTACTCTTGCTGACGCTCACGACACCCATGTAATGATGGTTGGTCAATCCATCACTAAGGAGAAGCATCGACTCGGGACGAACTATGCAGTCAAACAACGACGACGGTAGATTGGTAACAATCTCTTCATCCTCTGGGTTAGCTCTCCTTTGGCTCTCTTCAAAACTGTAGATAGCCCATGACTGCATCGAATTGAGAGTGTGCCCTAGGGCCATCCGTGCTAAAGATGCCCTCGGCGATTCTGCCATTGCCTTGGCGTTAACTAAGACAAATTTATGCTGCTCTTCATTGAACGGTGCTGACTGAGACCGCGCAACTCTTTTTTCCCACTCAACGCCCGGCCCTCTAACCCAAGCTAATTGGGTGCAGTCCGCCAAGCAGCTACGTATTGTCAGCCAACCAACTACGAATAGAATGCTACGAACATGGGATTTCATCACTTCGCTCCATACAATTGCCGAACTGCCACTATATCTAAGTCGCTCAGCTCTCCATTATTGTTATACCTCGGATTGCAATAGTTCATTACGGAACGAGCATCGTAAGGCGTGAGTAATGCATCTCCATTCGATCCTTGTGGTCGTTCGAAGCAGGAGCTTTCCCTATCAAGTCGATTTTGCTCATGCGCAAACCCAATCGCATGCCCAAATTCATGCACCGCGATGGAACGTATGCAGTCTCGCCGCATATTTTCATTTTCGCGGCAAGTGGAACTCCATTGCTTAAATGAAAAGTTAAGGACCATGCCGTCTCGCATCCCATCAAGAAATGAACCTAAAGCCTTTACGTGCGGGCCTATGTCTTCGATGGCAATCCGAATACCTCTATTTTGATTAGAGCAGACGCCCCACCCAGAAAATTCAAGCTTAGAATATTGTTCCCAACTCTTTGAGATTGCTTCCTGCACCCATTTCTTTTCGTCTTCATGGTCGTTGATTGAAGGTTCCCAACAGACAAATATCCTTCTTGTTCTCCATTGAGAATTCGACAAGAAGTATGCAAACTTCTCATTTCGGTGAACTATCCGATCTAGGTGCCCGGTCTCGGAAATCTCGTCCTTAAACTGCGCCCACGCCGACGAATTAGACCAACTCACTAGGAACAGAACGAGGATGAAATTGCGCATTTTGCCCCTCACTTACTTCTATAAAGATCACCGGACACCAACTAGCATTATCGGTTCCAATTTGAGCTCGTGGCTTGCGCCGCCAAAATTGTAGATGATCCTGGGAGTTATGCGAGTCGACGTTTTGTCTGCTAAAAGAACGTGAATTGTAAGAAAGAAGACTTCTTGATCGAAGCATCGCACGGTCGTTGGAATCGGCCAAATTCCGGATTCTGTTTCAAGTAGATTTTTAGGGGAGACCGATGTGCTTTTGCCTTGAATATCAACAAGGCTTGCTTGGACGATTTTTGCGTCTTTGAGTAAAACTTTGAAGGACCGTTCAACGGTTGGACCGAGCGCTTTGAAGTCTCCTACGTTCTGTGCTACTAAAATCTCGGGCAGCTGTGCGCGAACAGGATCAAGCGAAATGCCGGAGATAATTGCAACCGACTTGTCATCGTATTGACACTCAAGCGTCAGCCGAATTTTGGCGCCTTTCGGGTAGGCGACTTGCGTGTGCTCAATGCTCAGCGGAGCATATCCACTTAGCGCTTGAATAGCAGTGGCAGAACTTCCTGGAGAGCGGAGAGAATTGAGGGTGACTGAATTTGGGGAGGATCGGGCAAGCCCGCATTCGGATGGATTCAGCCCTGCTTTGCTTAATAGCGCAGTCGCGCGTTCCAGTGGAGTTGCATACCGTACCGCTGGCGCATTCTGAATGCCTCCTTGAACAATCGCTACCACCTCTCCAGTTGCCTCACGCAGGATGGGTGCCCCGCTCATACCGTGTGTGAAATCACTCGACACATGCCATCGACCGTTGGGCGCATTGTCATTCTGGAAGTTGACATCCAGCCCGGCCACATCGCCTGACAATGGATAGCCAATCGCCCTTAATTTTTCGGCGAACTTGGGCCTATAACCAGAACACAGGGATAGCGGCGAAAACGCGAATCCCTTCTCGTCGGGATTTTTGATTTTCAGCAGTGCGACATCCGATATTTCTTCATGGTCGACTAGGTCCGCAATGAATACATCTCGTGAATATCGTCCGATACGTACTCTCACCTGTTGTCCATCCAGCTTCTTACTCTTACAGCCGATTAGGCTGACAGTCGGCCCACAATCATCGGGTTCGAACTGATGATTGGTAGTAATTATCCAACCGGCGGGGGATACAATAAAGCCACTTGAAGATGCAGGTGTAATTTCGCCTGTCTGCGAGTCAATCAACTGAAACTCAATAAAGACTGATCCTTGTTTGGCTGCTTCCAGGTCTGCAGCTCTAACCGTAGTTGCATGCATTAATCCTAGAAAGCTTGAGTAAAGAAGAATAATCTGGAGCGTAAGAGGTCGCATGTCAAAGTCTCCCTTAACCTCGGTGCAGTCGCGGTGGCGAGCGGGCGGTCAGATGGCTTTATGCAGAATTGAAGGTTTTTTGCATTTTGGTAGGGAACCTCCATGAAGTCGTAGGTTAGCCAATTCAGCCGACAGGCGGACCTGGACTGAGCAGCAATGGTGGGCTGAGTCGCGTTTATCTCCCAAAGTGTTGGCGAGACGGATCGCTGTACTTCCACTTCAACGGCTTGGGATCCTTGTCGTGCCGGCGTATGTAGCGCATAAGCCTCTTGTCCACATCCTTGATCGGGGTGAATTTGCCGCGGCTGATTACGTCGCGCGGGGTGCGCGAGAACCAGTTCTCGACAAGGCCGGGGCACAGCTGCTGCTTGCACGAAAGGACTTCGCCGGCAGAGAACGGCGGCGTCAGGTCGACCGGATGCTGGCAGCCCTATTAAGCAAAGGAAAACTGCACGATGCCGTTGCGGCTGAACGTAAGCGTGGCGCCGTTGACGACATTGGTGACGCTCACCTGCTGGCCGCCGACATACACTGGCAGGAACCCGGGGGTGGGCATCGGCGCCGGTGGCGTCTGCGCGATGCGAATAAACGATG
Source organism: Variovorax brevis (assembly GCF_030317105.1). Classification (GTDB taxonomy): domain Bacteria; phylum Pseudomonadota; class Gammaproteobacteria; order Burkholderiales; family Burkholderiaceae_C; genus Variovorax; species Variovorax brevis. The sequence goes on along the minus strand of NZ_JASZYG010000016.1, from coordinate 42,105 downwards.
GGTGTTGTGCGCAGCGCCTGTGTGACGTTGATCTCCTTGAGAAGCCGCGGACGGTCGAGCTTGGCGAGCGGAACAACTAGGCGCGAGTCTTCGCATGCGCCTGCACGTCCTTCCTGTACACGCTGTCCGTAGATGCGCAGTGCTACCTGCGTGTCATCCGGTAACTGACTCACCGTTCTGGACAGTACTCGTCGAGCGATGTCCATCATCGACGTTCCACCCACACGTCGCTTCATGGATCCCGACGCATCGAGAACCAGTTCAACCTGGGAAGGGGCACTGACGGAAGACAGGCGCTCCCCGATGGCTTTGACCGCCAGCGTGCCCGGCGCCGCGGTCACCTTGGCCGCGATGGCATAGGTGGGAGGCGCTTGCAACTCCTGCGCAATTTGCTGGTAGACGGCCGTGAGCTGTTGGGGATCCGAGGCGTAGAGATAGCGCCCCCCGGTCCCGAGGGCCGTGTTGACAAGAATCTGTTCACCTGTGGCTGAGGCCAGCCCGACGAAGTTTCCAAGCGCCGCACCGAGTCCGACCACATAAACGTGGACATGCTCTTTTTGGGTCGCGTCCCCAAGTACCGGCGGCCGGGTTTGACTGGACAAGCCAACGCCATCCGTCATCAGGATGATTGCTCGATGTCCAGTGGCAGGCTTGAGGAATTCAAATGCTTTCATGACAGCGTCACAAATGGGCCGTGCACATCGACAGTCACGGCCTGTTGTTGGGTGCCGGCGCTGCCCTTGATCCTGAAAAAGTCCTGGTCATTGCCCGGCGCCACGGCGCCTCCTACTGCAACCCCCGGTTCCAGGAACTCGGCCTGGGCCAGCGTGTTATTCGGTTCCCGCTCCTGCCGGGCCGCGCTTTCTGGGCCGGCAGCCTTCGCGTGTGAAGCACACGTGCTGTAGTCAATGGGGCCCAACAGAATGGACTGGCCTTGCGGTCCTTTGCCTTCGATCGCTTCGACTTCGCCAAACGTCGTCCGCTCGCCGCCGTAGCTTTGCGCAACTTCAGGAAGCGCATCGCTTTGCCTGCCAGGACCGTCAGCGGTTTCGGATCGGGCTTGAGCGTGAAGATGCCCAAGCTCTCGTAGCCCGCCCATGGACTCACTTCCGAGGCGAGCAACTCCACCGATTTCGCCCAATACCCTGTGGCCGGTTTCGGTCCCACATAGAACGTCATCCCGCTGAGCGGATGCAAAACGATGCGGTCGATGAAGGCCGACTGATAACCGCGAAAGGCAAATATGAACTCCTGCAGGAGAAGCGCTCCTGAACCGAGAGGACCCTCTGCCGACGCCCACCCGCGGTCGTCGCTGGTGTGGCCATGGATCAGGTGGCCAGCGAGATCGGCTCCCAGTTGCGACGAAAACTGAACGAGGCTTCCGCCCAGGGCCAGTAGCAGCAGGTTCTTGTCAACGCCAGCGAGTATCGAGGTGCCGGACCTAGATTCGTGGATTCGAACCTCTCCGATTTCTGCAACATCACCAGGGTGCGTATTGCGTAGAACAAAGCAAATTCGTCACCGCTCCCGTTGGGCCTTTCCCTCTGATGCCGACCGGCGCTGTGACACTTTTACTCGCGAAGGCCGCGAAGCAAATCTGTCACCTTCCCTTTGAACGAAGCAAATCCGTCACATTGTGGATGTGCCGTAGAACAAAGCAAATTCGTCACCGCTCCCGTTGGTCCTTTCCCTCTGATGCCGACCGGCGCTGTGACACTTTTTTTTACTCGCGAAGGCCGCGAAGCAAATCTGTCACTTTCCCTTTGAACGAAGCAAATCCGTCACCTTGTGGATGTGCGGCGGACTGGCCGCGCGTTATGGTTGTGATCCATGAAGGACTTCCGCGCTCGTTTCCATGGGCCGGTAGAGGCGGCCCGACCCCGCGGCGCACGCCTGATCGAGGGCTACAGCGCGAAGCTGCAACGCCGTGTACGCCTCTTCGATCACTCAAGTTTCGCGCAATGGATTTCGCCTGGAGGCAGACCCTGCGGCGATCACGGTCCTGCGGGTGCGGGATGTCGGTGACACATTTCCTTCGAAGCCGAGCCGACCGACGGCAGTGAGACAAATTTGCTTCGCGGACCGCACAATGCAAGGCTGGATGCGGCATTCAGTGCGACAGGGCAGTTCCGGAGGGCCAAGGTGACACATTTGCCTGCGCGCGAGTGACACAGTTGCTTTGTTCTACGGTAGATGAGGATGGAAGCGGAACTTTGACACACCCTTGTGCGGTCCTAACCCGGCCGCTCAAGCCGTTTCATGCCGTCAAGAAAGTGGGCGGTGTCCATACCATCTCGACTGGATGCAGAAGTTCGACGTCGACACGGCGAATGTCTGCGGCCGCCCAGAGCAGCCGTACGCGGGCTCGTCGACGGCCGAGCGGTTCATCTCGGAATTTGACGTTCGCAGCCGAAGGTCGGGATCCCTCCCTGCCGCGAATCGAATTCACGAGAACGCCGCAAGGACCTGCAAAAGCGCGGCGCTCAAGAGCAACTTGTCAGTCGGTGAGTTTGCGCAACGAGAGAACTGCCGATCTAACGGCTGCAGCACTTCTCTTGCCCTTATGCTGAATTGCCTCTGCGGTCAGTGGGCTCTGGCGTGCCAGCGCTATCCGGTATCGATACCAACCACGGCGCGTCCCTTACAAGGCGCATCGCTTGTGTTCGCCGCGGAAGATTGAGCTTCCCGAGGATGTTGTGGACGTGGTGCTTGACGGTGGCTTCACTGAGGCCGAGGTGGCGAGCGATTTCTTTGTTCGAATCGCCGTGCCCGATCAATTGCAACACATTGCGTTCGCGACGTGTCAGTGCATAAGCCAGTTCCTCATTCTCTTGCGCAGTCTGGCTATGTAAGCGAAAAAGCGCTCGCAACAATCCGCCTGAGATCTCGGCCGGACAGGCTAGCCGGCCCTGGACGACATCGAGCAGCGAACTGCAGAGCGTATCCACCGTCGCATCGCGTGCGACATAACCCACGAAGCCGGCGCGACCGCAACGGATCACTTCCTGGCGTTGCTCGACAAGGCCGATCGCCACCAACGCCGCTTCTGGATACTGCGTGGCGATCGATCGCACGTCGTACAAGTCGACGCCCTGGGTCACGTCGATCAGGACGAGATCTGCGCGGATGGACGCCAGCGTCTGTCGCAGCGCTCCAAGGTCGCTTACGACGGCGCAGACGTTCATCTCCGGCCGTGGACTTAAACACGCTACCAACCCGTCGCCCATCAAGCGCACGTGCGTCAACACGATGATGTTCATGGTAGGGACAGACCCTCATCTTGTTCTCGTGTCGGAGGTTTGCACCACTCTGCGAGACCACGCACGCTCAACCGAGGCTTCGAACGCCTTGGCAAGTACGCATACTTGTGCTCGACCGATGCTGCCAATCGCCTCGGCTGAAATTTGATCACGGCGGTGGATTCGCTCACACTGTTAACCCTTACAGGATCGACCTTCGATCTAGGGGGCTCCTTGTCGAACCTTTGCGCATTCGGAAAAAGGCGCCGACCAGTTGCGATTCCTCGTCGTGCGCATCGATCCGGAGGTCGCGCATTGTAAAGGGCAAGCTGAATTCCTTGAGGAACTGCTTCGTCACGCGACGAAGCCGGAACTTGATGCGGCGTTCCTCTCCGACGTGAAACACCTCACCATCACCGGTCATCGGCAGGGAGAACGTAGGCGGTTTGCGCAGATCCAACACGGTCAGCCCGGACTTGTCAGACTCGGCAATCGGCACCGACCCAAGCACACCTCCCTCCCAACGATAGGTCGCTTTGTGCTGTTGCTTGTCGATGAACATGTGCGTTGAGTGCCACTTGGCCCACTGCCTTCTGTTCGTGGAGTACGCGTGACCGGTCGAGGTAAACGAACCGTTCTCGCGCTCATAGTTCAGTGAGAACACGCCCAGAGCGTTGTCGTCACCACCTAGAACGTCCTGGAGCCAGATCCCTTCAAACGCCGCTCGAGGATCCAGCCATCGTCGCAGGCAGACGCTGTATTTCGGACCCTGAGTCAGTCCGAGTTCCACGGCCAGAACGAGAAGTCCAGCGACAACGCCCCCGACGGCGTCTCCAGCGGCTCTTCCTGCGATGCCGAGCCCCGCGAACCGGGACGCAAACATGAGTGTCAGGATCGGACTGAGGATGATGTTGATGACCCTGCAGATGGTCTGCATATCCCCTCCCACATCGCTGCCTACGGAACTTGAACTACCGATTCCGGCTCGATGCGTTTTAACAGACAAGCGACCTGTCGACCTCCCCACTTCTGTGGACGCTGACCCGCATCGACGCGGCAATTAGCCGCTGACAGCGATCATTGGATCCAGGCTGCGGTCCATCTTTGGGGTCAACAGATCTGGATCATCAGAAGGATCGAATGGTTCCGATGATATGAGTCCTCACTGATCCCCTGAGGAGGATTTCCAGCGTATCCGACACCTGCGACAACTCTACTCTCGAAAGCAGCACGGGGGTCTGTTCGATGTCGCCAGTGAAGGTCGTGGTTGCCGCCACTGCGCCGGATATCCAGGCCGAGGGGATTGCGCGCGCCGTGGCAGGGCGCGACGACATGACGCTCGTCGCGGGACGTGTCTTGACGGTGTCGGACGTCGAAGCGCTGCTCGAATCGCGATCGTTGACGGGCCAATGCGGCATCATTCTCGTCGGCACCGACGCTGACACTCACGACCCGGCGGAGCGCTACCTTGCGCGGTTCCAGGACTGCGTCGTGATGCGCGTCACCGCACCGCTCGGGGATGTCGTTCGGGTTGCGACCCACCAGCTCGGCCTTCAAGAGTTGCTCCGCGAGTTGCGCGCACTCGTCGACCAATCCGGCATCGGTCCGCGCGGGCGGATTGCGCATCTCCGCGCCGACTGTCTTGAAACAGGGCGGGCGGACACCGCGGTGCGCGACGGCGCGCTGCTGAATGCAGCCATCCAGTGGATTCACGAGACCCTGCGCAATGCCGTGCTAGGTCTTGCCGGGGGCAACGGTGACCTGCCAGGTCTGACTGTCACCGCTTCGACACTCGTCGAGCTGCTCGACGCCGCACCCGAACAAGCCACCGCGAATGCAACGAATTCTCTGCAGGCTGCAGACTCGGCGCTGGTTCGTGCGATCAACCAGACCGAAGGCAGCGGCGAGCCGCTCGCATCGATGGTCCGAGACCTCGAACTGAGTCACTTCGAGTTCCGCCTGTTGTTGCTGGCCCTTGCCCCTGAACTAGACGCAAGGTATCAGCGTTGCATGGGGGTGCTGCTGGATGACCTCGGGCGTCGAGTGGGCACACTCGGACTCTACGTCGCTTTGCTGGGCGAGCCCGTGGGTGTGCGAGTTGCTCTGGCCTCTACCGGCAACCTCATCCGCTGGCGTGTCTTCGAGACGCAAACCGGAGTCTTGCCTGCGGCGGACGAACCGCTGCGTCTCGATCCCGTTCTGGTGGGATGGATCCTCGGGGAGCGTGATGCGCCTGCGCGCGATGCGCGTGCGCGTCGGGTGACAAGGCACACCGCATGGCCCGGAGCGATGCTCATCGATGTAGAGACAGAACGCGTTCGCGTCAGTGGCTTCATCGAGCTGCTGCAAGCAGAGCACGACGGCCAACTGGTGCTGTTCGCGGGCGATGATGCTTCGAGTTGGCGGTCGCTGCTCGAGGTCGGCGCAGAGGTGCGCAGGGTGTCTCCCATCCGCATCGAAGATGCGCGCATCGTGAACCTGGACGCTACGGATATAGAGGAGTGCGGCATACGCCTGGGACGGGCTGCACGCCTCACCGGAGCCCCGTTGGTCATCGACGCGACAAGCTCTGCAGGAACGGTCGAAGGCGACCACGCGTTGCGCTCATTGTTCGCTGGCATAGCAGGCACTGGATGTCGGGCGGCCGTGATATGCATCGACTCGGCGCGAATTGTCCGGGTGGCGGGTTCGATGCCGTTCTTGCTGATGGAAGGGCCACCGCTATCACACGCGGCGCGTGCCGACGCCTTTGCCGTAGCAGCCGAACTCTCAGGCGCGACACTCGCCGCCGAACAAGCCCGGGGTCTACTGGCTTTGCATCCCTTGCAAATCGACGGCATCCAACAAGCCGTGATGCTGGCGCGCAGCGTTCAATCACCGAACACGACTGCGGAGCGACGCTTCGACACCTTCATGTCGGCGTGCAAGCAAGTTAGCGCCGAAGGCCTGTCGCACCTAGCCGAACGTCTGGAGCCGATGTTCTCGCTCGACGAGGTGGTGCTGCCGGCCGATCGCAAGCAGCAGCTTCGCGAGATCGTCGACAACGTTCGTTTTGCAGACCGGGTTCTGCATGGATGGAAGTTCGGCGAGCAACTTCCCTACGGACGCGGCGTGACGGCGCTGCTGCATGGGCCGAGCGGTACCGGGAAGACCATGTCCGCACTCGCCGTGGCGAAGCAGCTGGGCGTGCAGATTCTGCGGATCGACCTCTCGCGTGTCGTCAGCAAGTACATCGGCGATACAGAGAAGAACATAGACCGTGTGTTCAACGATGCCAGCGCCTCTGGGGCAGCGCTCTTGATCGACGAAGCCGACGCGTTGTTCGGCAAGAGAAGTGAAGTGAAGGACGCGCACGATCGCTACGCGAACATCGAAGTGGCGTACCTGCTTCAGCGCATGGAAGCTTACGAGGGCCTCGCGATTCTGACGACCAATCTGCGTCAGAACCTCGATGCCGCATTCCTGCGCCGCTTGCGGTTCATCATCGACTTCCCGCGTCCGGACGTCGAAGCCCGAGAAGAGATCTGGCGGTGTTGCCTGCCGGAGAAATCGCACACGCTCGATGCGGCGGCGTTTCGGCAACTCGCCCGCAAGGTCGAACTCACCGGAGGCCACATTCGGCAGATCACGTTGCGGGCCGCTTTCGTGGCGGCGGCCGCAAATGACTCGATCGGGCTGCCGCACGTCGCTTACGCAACGAACGCGGAGCTAGCAAAACTGGGCAGGCCGGCGGTCATGCTCGAGCTGGCCGGGGTTCGGAAGGCCGCATGAACGCCGACGCGCTCCTCAGGGTCACCAAGGCTTTGCGCGAACGCCTAGAGCAGGTGGCCGGTGCGGGCAAGGTATTTGTCGGGCCGCTGGACGACCCGGATGTCGCCGGCGCTTCGCTGATTCTCTTTCTCTATCGAATCATGCCGAACGCGAGCCTGCGCAATCGGGAGCACCGAGTTCCGTCCGATGTTCCTCCCCCGCCGGCCGTCACTTTTAGCAACTCGCTGCCTCTCGATCTGTATTACCTCCTCACGGTCGGGACGACTCCCGGCGACAACGAAGAGGCGCTGCTTGAAATCCTCGGAGCTGCAATGCAAGCGATGCAACTCGATCCCGAACTCACTGGCCCGGCCGTGGGATACGAGACCGTGCATGTGTCGCTCGACCCGTTGACCACGGAAGAGACGAGCCGCATCTGGGCGTTGTTCCCGACCGCCAACTACCGCACTTCGATTGCCTATCTCGCGAGCCCGGTGTGGATCGACCCGCGGTTGCCTGCGGCCGTCGGCCCACCCGTCGTGATCGACAGTTTGAGAGCTGGCGTTCGCGTCGGCCTTCCCGCGGAGGCGCCATGACACGCCGACTTCTCGTTAGAGAACCGCCCGAGGTCGCTTACATGCGCGAGGGCATGCTGGCCGTCGAAGTGCTCGATGCCGTGACGCTCGAGCGTGTCACGCAAGGCCTCGACGTTATCGCGCAGGGAATTGCCGGGAAGCCCTTCGTGAATCACAGCGGGCTCTTCGTCTGGGTAAAGCAGGATGCGACGAAGTTCACCGGGCTCACCATCGTCCCGTTCTCGGCTCCGTTCGAACGGGTCGAGCTGACGGCCGCGCAGCTCGATCGACCGATCCACAGCGTGCAGCTCCATCCGCTGCCGAGTTATCCGTTTGCACCTGGAGATACCGCGATCCGCGGCAGGCTCGTCGAAAGCGACAACATGCCGCCTCAGGTGCCGCGTGTTCCGATCTCGGGCGCGACGATGCGCTTCGAGTGGCTCGACGATGACGGTGTGACGTGGCATGCGTGGCTGTCGCCGCGCGTCACGACTGCAAGCGGCGACTTCACGGCGATGGTGCGATTCGCGCGCGGGCTGCAGCACGCGGACGGCTCATCCCCGGAACCCGATGAACCGCGACGCGATGTCGACGGCAACTTGAGCATCCGTGTCACTGCAAAGCGCGCCACTGGCCCACAGAAGCAACACGTTTATCCCCTCGCACAGGGTCGCGTCACAGACAAGACCTTTGCCTGGGACTCCCTGTAAGCAACGAATCGGCGATCAGGAGAACGACGCCATGACCGACTACGCGCCCCCCAAAGCGAAAACGCCGCCCACCGACTCCACACCGTGCGCGGACATGCCGAAGCCGCCGGACGTTCCAGGCATTCCGGATCCGCCGCCATGCCCCACGCACTGCGAGTGCCCGACTCCGCCGGGCGGCACGCCGTCCAGCTGTCTCGACGATCTCATCAAGAGCCAGAACCACGTCGTCAAGAAGGCCGAGCGCGCCAAGGCGCTCGTGGATGAGCTCACCGCCATTCAGGCGGATGTGGTCACCGCCCAGGCGAGCTACACGCCGAAGCGCCATGAAGACCTGACGAAGCTCTGGACGGATCAGGACAAGGCCATCAAGGAGCTGATCCGCAAAGTGGTCTGCGCCGTGCCGTGCTGGGAGTGCGTGCTCGACTGCCACCTGTGCAAGGCACTCGTCGAGATTCGCAATCTCGACGCCCGCCTGAACGGGCCGAGCGATCTCGACGCCGGCATGGGGCTGCCGCAGGAGGCACATTCGCTGTACGACCAGCAGTACTGGCATCAGCGCAACGTCGTGCACCTGCTGGCGCGTGTCGATCGCATCAAGAGCGTGCTCGAAGCGTGGAAGGATCCGTCGAAGTCGCTGGGCGATGTGCTCGATGCGAACCAGAAGCTCATCGACGATACGGCGAAGATCGTCGCGACCGATCCGGCCAAGGCGCTGTTCGACATCTTCATGACGCTGTTGCCGCGTCACTGGTTCATCCGGCCGCGGGAGGCGGAATCGGGCATCGATCCGAAGTACATCCCGCTCTGCGGCTGCGCGAAGGACGACGGCGACACCGGACAAGACGGCAGGGATTCCGATGAGTGCGGTGACGACGACGACGACGGCGACGGCGACGACGACGGCCCGGGCTGCCATTGCGACGATGGCACGCCGGACGATTGCTGCGGCCTGGACGTCGGCATCCTCAATTTGCGCCAGCGCCTGTTGGGTCGGCTGCCCTATATCGTGGACCCGAAGAGGCTTCCCGAGATCATCTGCTGCCTGACCAAGCATCGCCTGCAGCCTGCAAGCGACCTGCTCGCCCATGCACAGGCGCAGCTCGCGGCGTCGAACGCCGAGATCGACGCGGCGGTGCAGGCGATCAAGGACAAGACACAGAACATCCTCGCAACCTACACCGCGGGTCTGCCGGTGCCGTTCGACTGCAAGCCCTATTGCGTGCATGCACAGCCGAAGGAACCGAAAGAGCCGAAAGAGCCGGAGCCTCCGGAGAGCTGTCCGCCAACCGCGACGAAGCCGAACAGCCCGAACACCTGCGATCCGAAGGCCCAGGCCCGCTGATCCGAATCCGGAGATATCGCCATGCCCGAATATTTGCATCCCGGCGTCTACATCGAAGAGATCGAGCGGGGACCCAGGCCGATCGAAGGCGTGCCGACCAGCACGGCGGCGTTCATCGGCGAAACCGAACGCGGACCGACGAAGCCCCGTTTCATCAGCAGCTACAAGGACTATCTGCGCTGGTTCGGTAGCGTCTTCGGCGATAGCAAATTCATGCCGTACGCCGTCAGCGGCTTCTTCGAGAACGGCGGCAAGCGCATGTATGTGTGCCGCGTCACCGATGACGGTGCAACCGCAGCCGAAGCGACGTTCGGCACCTTTCAGATCAAGGCTGTCGGCCCGGGATCGTGGGGCAAGCGTCTCTACGTGAAGGTGGAGGACAGCACCACAAAGAAACCCACTGCCGGTCCGGGCAGCCCGCTGGCGGCGATTGGAGTCAAGATTCGCATCGCCTACTACGATGCGCTGCCGATCGGCAAACCGCAAGACTGGTTCGACGACCCCACCAAGCCGCCATTCCCCACGGCCAGCGAAGCCTTCGACGATCTCGATGCGGACGAAAGGTCGCCGAACTACTGGCAGAAGCGGCTGTTCGAGAACTCGGCGTTCATCGAAGTGAACAAGACCGGCGGGCCGGCGAACGCCCTTCCCGCAAAACAGCTCCTGCAGCTCGCCACGGGTGGCCTCGACGGCAACCCCATCGATGTCGCCGACTTCAACGGATTGGCGGTGGCGCCGAACCGGCCGAACCCGCAAGGCCTCGCCGCGCTCGAGCTCGATCCGTATCGCGATGTCGCGCTCGTGTATGCGCCGGGACAGTCGGTAGAAGTGAACCGGGCGGTCATCACCCATTGCGAGAAGCTGCGGTTTCGGTTCGCAGTGGTCGATCCGGAAAAGAGCGTGAACGGCACGGACTTCCAGCCGCGCAGCGCCGTACAGGACACGCAGTTCGCCGCGCTCTACTACCCGTGGATCGCGATCTCCGATCCGGCGACGGGCGCGCGCAAGCTTGTGCCTCCGGGTGGCCACGTGCTCGGGGTGTACGCGCGAACGGATTCCGAGCGGGGCGTGTTCAAGGCGCCGGCCAACGAGATCCTGCGCGGCGTGAATGATCTGTTGGCCGACATCAACGACAACGACCAGGACAACATGAATCCGCGCGCCGTGAACGCTATTCGCAAGTTTGCGGAGCGCGGGATTCGTGTCTGGGGTGCCCGCACGCTGACGTCGGACGCCTTGTGGAAATACGTGAGCGTGCGGCGGCTCTTCATCTTCCTTGAGCGATCGATCTACGAGGGTACGCAGTGGGTGGTGTTCGAGCCGAACGATGATCGCCTGTGGGCGCGTGTCATCGACACGATTCGCCTGTTTCTGCGTACGCAGTGGCGTCTCGGCGCGCTGTTCGGCCGCACGGAGGAAGAAGCGTTCTTCATCACCTGCGATCGCACGACGATGACGCAGGATGACATCCTCAACGGCCGTCTCATCTGCGAGATCGGCATCGCGCCGGTGCGGCCCGCGGAGTTCGTCATCTTCCGCATTTTCCAGAACACCGCCGAAGCCCAGAACTAGGAGTCGCAAGCCATGGCACGCATCGATCCCTTAAGAAATTTTCGCTATCGGCTCGAGATCGACTCCATCACGCAGGCCGCCTTCAGTGAGGTCATGATCGGCGAGACGACGATCGATGCCGTCGACTATCGCGACGGCACCGATCCGCCGCACGTGCGCAAGCTCTCGGGACTGACCAAGTACGGCAACATCACGCTGAAGTGGGGTCTGTTCGTCGGCGCCAATGCGCTCGATCTCTACAAGTGGCACCAGGACGTCTCGTCCGGCCAGGTCACCTCGAAGCGCAAGAAGGTCGTCATCGCCGTCCAGGACGAGGCGGGTCAGGACGCGGCGCGCTTTGTCGTGAGCGAGGCGTGGCCCATCAAGTACGACCCGACGGACCTCAATGCCAAAGGCAATGAGGTGCTGATCGAGCTGCTCGAACTCGTTAACGAGGGCATCGAGCGTGTGAAGTAAGGAGCGCCACCATGAGCACGAAATCACCGCTGGGATTCCAAACCGAAGTCGAGTTCGAGTTGCCGAAAGGATATGTCGACGAGCAGGGCGTTTTGCACCGACGCGGTGTGATGCGCCTCGCGACAGCGGCGGATGAGATTCTTCCGCTGCGCGATCCAAGAGTGCAGCAGAACGACGCGTATCTCGCGGTCATCGTGCTGGCGCGCGTGATTGTCCGCCTCGGACAGTTGCCAGAAGTGCATACAGGAATCGTCGAAGGACTGTTCGCGTCGGATCTCGCATATCTGCAGCGGCTCTATGAAGAGCTGAATTCGGCGGACGAGACCGACACGCTTCCCTCGGCCGCGGCGAGGATGAACGGCTCCTCGCTGCGCAGGGCGACCACCCTGGGGGAAGCATGAGGGCCTATCCCGTGAAGTCGCTGTACGAGGAGATGGCCTTCATTGCTCACCACTTTCACTGGTCCCCCGGCGACCTCATGCAGCTCGAACATCGGGAGCGCCGGCGTTGGTGTCGCGAGATTTCCGCGATCAATCGCGCGCTGGATGGAACGCCACCGAATCCGTTCGAAATCTGAGCCGAGGCAACGATGGCACGCCAAGACCCACTGCGAGGCTTTCGGTATCTCGTCGAGATCGACGGGATCACGAGCGGCGCATTCCTGCGCGTGAAAGGCCTTTCGCGCGAGGTGAAGCATGAGCCGTACCGGGAAGGGGGCGTGAACGAGTACGAGCACCAGCTGCTGACTCAAGTTTCTTACCCGGTGGTGATTCTCGAACGCGGGCTCGCACTCGACGACTTGTGGAAATGGGCGCTTGCGGCGGCCGATGGCGATGTCACCCGCAAGACGGTGCGCGTGCGGCTGCAGGATGAAGGGAACAACCGTGCGTGGGCATGGCAGATCGAGAACGCGCTACCGGTGAAGTGGTCGTGCACCGATCTCGATGCGAAGGAATCGCAGGTGGTGATGGAGACGCTGGAGCTGGCTCACCACGGCTTGAGGAAGGCGTCGTGAAACGCGCAACGAAAAAAATGCGTGCATGGCGGGCGATGAGATTCCCCGCGAAGGCAGCGGCATTGTCGATTGGTGCGCTCGATGGCGTGTGCGGGCCGATGGGCCTGCACGGCGGCACGGGCGCGCGCATTGCGAAGGATGCTCGGCCTGCGCAAAACGGGCACGGTCCGAAGCAGGCCGGACACGGTCGTGCGCGGTGGGCGCCGGTGCTATTGCGCTGGCGAGGGCGGGCACGCGAGCGGATGGCCGTCGAAGCGCGCGCAGCGGCGCCGGCTCGGGCGTGGGTTTCAAACTTTCATCTGCACTTTCACTTTGCGCACGCGCCAGGCGATGCGCGCTTGCAAAGTGGCTCGCGCGGAGCCGTGTTGCCGGCCACTGACGGGCGGCTCCGTCGCACGTTGTCACGGCGCGAGAGCGCCGCATCTGGGCGCGCTGGCACGGATAAGTTCGGCAGCCCGTCTGCGCGCGTGCTGCATAGGCCGAATCAGGACACCGGGCACACACTCGTGCGTCGTTCGGCCACTGCGCGTTCGGCAGCGACAGCGAGCCCAGCCGCCGCGCGCGCAGTGGGTGCGAGGAGTGGGGCGATGAATACCGCGACTACGAATGCCGCTGCGTACACGGCGGCCGCGTCTGCACGCGGGTTGCGTCACCTCTGGCCGCTCGCCACGTTGTCGTTCGCGCGTCGCGGATCGCGGGCCGGCGCGCCTGCCGAGCGCGGCGTCGACGCCGGTCGCGATCTTGCTGGCCCTGCCGCGGGCAACGAGGGCAGCGGGTTCGGATCACGAGCCGCGCGCCTTGCTCGCAAGGCAACCGGATTGCGTTTTCGTCGTACCGGCTTGAATCCCGTGCGGGCGAGCGATGCACCCATCCGCCCGATCCCGACTTTCCGCGCGGCATCCACCGAGAACCGAGGAATCGGACGGGCACGCGCATCGGTAGCGATGTCCGGCGATTCAACGCCCGCGTCGCTCGACTTCTCCGCGTCATCCGTTTCGCGACGCTTGCAAGCATTGATGACCAAGCGGCCCGTCGACCTCGTGTGGCGCGCGCGTTCCGGCGCATCGAGCGCAGCAGGCGACGCATCGCTTCCATCGACGTCGCGTGAAACATTTCGCCGATCGATGGCGCGCGCACCCGCGGCCCACTCGACGCCAGTTGCTGCGGATACCTCGGCGGCGCAGCCGAGTACGACCAGCGCGGTGTGTGCGACCACGCTCGATCCAGCACTCGCCAATCGCCTCGCTGACGACATCATCCGCCGCATCGATCAGCGCGCCCGCATCGAACGCGAACGCCACGGTCACTAGGACGCACGCAAATGGCCCAGCCACCGCTCAAGAAAGCGACGATCACGGTGCTCGATGGCGAGCGCAAGAACCAGGTCATCACCGTACTGTTCAACCCGACGGAGTACACGTTCGACCGCACCAACTCCTACAAGCCGACGCCGATTCCGGGCCTCGGCGCGCCGCTACTGCAGTTCGTGAACGGCGAGGCGGATCAGCTCAGCATGGATCTGTTCCTCGAAGACTACACCGACCCGCGCGGCCCGACCTCGCTCCAGCAAAAGGAGAACGACCCGCTCGGCAAGCGCCTGTTCGACCTCACCAAGCTGCTCGAGATCGACCGCACCATCCATGCGCCGCCGCCGGTGCGCTTCGACTGGGGAACGATGGGCTTCAACGCGGTAATCGAGAAGATCGGCCGCAAGGTCACGATGTTCCACCCGGACGGGAAGCCGGCACGCGTGACGCTCTCGATCACGTTCAAGGAATACCGCACGCTGCGCCAGCTGGTGGAAGACCCGCGCCGCGAGTCGGCGGACAAGACGAAACGCCGCGTCGTCATCGGCCCCGAGAGTCTGTGGCTGATCGCTGCGCGCGAATACAACGATGCGAACGAATGGGTGCGCATCGCCGAAGCCAACGATCTCGACGATCCGCGTCAGATTGCCGCCGGCGACTGGCTGGAGCTGCCACCCATGGAGAACCCGAATGGAACTGGCGGATCTCTCTAAGGGCTACGGCAACTTCTACGCGCCGGCCTTCACGTTGCGGCTCGCGGGAGCCGATGTGCTGCGCGATCTGCTCGTTGCCGTGAGCCAGATCGAAGTCGAACTGGTGATGAACGCCGCCTCGCATTTTTCGTTCACGCTCGCCAATTGCTACAACCTCGAATCCGGCCAGTTCGAAACCGGCCGCGGCCAGGACCTGCTGAAAATCCTCACGCTCGGCGCGGAAGTCGAGGTGTGCATCGGCTACGGCGATGCTGCCTCGACCCCCACGGCTATGCTCGGGCAGGTCGCGAAGATTTCGACCAGCTTTCCCGAAACCGGCGCACCGGAGCTGGTCGTCGAGGGGTACGACCACGGTTTTCCGATGACGCTGGGGAAGAACTCCGACAGCTGGAAGAAGCGCAAGGACAGCGAGGTCGTGCAGCTCGTCGCCGACTTCCATCATCTCGATACCGTCATCGAGGACACGGTCGAGCGGCATCCGCAGATCGAGCAGAACCAGCAGAACGATTGGGATTTCCTGAAGACGCTCGCCGAGCGCAACAGCAGTCCGGACAAGAGCGTGCACTTCGAGCTGTATGTCGATCCGGGCGGCCTCGTGAAGAAGCCGACGCTGCATTTCGGCATGCCGAAGCTCGGCTCCGACCCGGTGGTCACCCTCAAGTGGGGCGCGGGCCTGCTGAGCTTCCGCCCCGAGGCGAACCTCGCCGGTCAGGTGTCGAAGGTCGAGGTCTATGGCTGGGACGTGAAGAACAAGAAGGCCATAGTCGGCCACGCGAGCGCCGATACGGCGAGCGGGCCGCAGAACAAGACCATCGCCCAGCAACTCGTCTCGTTGGTGCGCTCGCCCGACCGCCAGCCGACGCTGCGCTTGCGCCAGCCCGTGTTCACGCAGGCCGAAGCGGACAAGCGCGCGAAGGCGGCGCTCGGCGAGATCGAGAAGAAGTTTCTCACCGGCGATGGCGAGTGCATCGGGCTGCCCGAGCTGCGCCCCGATCGCACCGTGAAGCTCACCAATCTTGGCGAGGCGTTCTCGCAGACGTACTACATCGAGCAGGCCACTCACCGCGTCGACAGCAGCGGCTATCGCACCAAGTTCAAGGTCAGGGGGGTAAGGAGATGACTGCTGCCGTAGCAACATCCAGCGAGATTGCACATGAGTCGGGCCATGCGAAAGGCGTCGCCGTTGCGGTTGTCACGCAGAACAAGGACGAAGACGGCCTGTGCCGCGTGAAGGTCAGCTATCCGTGGCATGACAAGCCGCGCGAGAGTTACTGGGCACGGCTTGCGGTGCCGATGGCCGGCGCCGAGCGCGGCACCGTGTTCATTCCCGAAGTCGGCGACGAAGTGCTGGTCGGTTTCGAACGCGAAGATATGCGATTCCCCTACGTTCTCGGCGCGTTGTGGAACGGCAAGGAAAAGCCGCCGCTGGCCAACGACGATGGCGAAAACGACAAGCGCATCGTCAAGTCGCGCAAGAAGCACTACCTGCTGTTCGATGACGGTGCAAAGGGTGTCGTCGAGCTGGCGCACGAGAACGGCGCGATGGTCCGCTTCACCGACAACGAGATCGAGCTGAAGGATGCGCAGGGCAACCAGCTCAAGATCGAGAAGAGCGGCAGCATCACGCTGCAGGCCACCACCCAGCTCAAGATCAAGGCCGCTTCGATCTCGATCGAAGCCAGCGGCACGCTGGAGCTCAAAGCCAACGCAACGCTCACCGTGCGCGGCGCGCTCGTGAACATCAACTGAAGGAGCGCACGAAATGGGACAGCCCGCCGCGCGCGTTGGAGACACGACAGGTCATGGCACACCGCTCGGCCCGGGGCCTGGATGCCCGACGGTCATGATCGGCGGTCAGCCCGCGTGGCGAGTCGGCGGCGACACCCATGCGTGCCCACTGGTGGACGGCGTGAAACCGCATGTCGGCGGTGTCGTCGTCGTCGGCAGCCTCACCGTCGTCATTGGCGGCATGTTCGCTGCGCGTCTGGGCGACATGGTGGTCGAAGCGGGTGCGCCCAATCCCATCGCGCAAGGCGCGTTCACGGTGATGATCGGATGAGCGCCAACCGCCCCGCCGACGATCGCAACGCATTTCTCGGCCGTGGCTGGGCGATGCCCGTGTCGCTCGATCCGCGCACGGGGCTCGTCACGAGCGTGGCGTACGAAGAGGACATCCGGCAGTCGATTCTGATCATCCTTGAAACCTCGCCGGGCGAGCGCGTGATGCGCCCGAACTTCGGCTGCGGCATTCAGGACATGGTGTTCACGTCGCTCGACACCACGACGATGCAGCAGATCCGTTCGACCGTCGAAGAGGCGCTGCGCCGGTGCGAGGCGCGCATCGATGTGCTCGACGTGACGGTCGATGAAGCGGCGACGTTCGACGGCGAGTTGCTCGTCGCCATCGACTACCGCGTCCGGCAGACGAATCAGCTGGGCAACCTCGTCTTTCCGTTCTACTTCCGCGAGGGCGGGCGGCCATGAAGTCAGAACTCCCGCCGCGATTCGAGACGCGCCGCGCGCCCGAGCTGGAGCGGGAGCTGTTCGAGCGCGCACGCGCCTGGATTCCGCAATGGGGCAGGGACGACGACCCGCGCGACTTCGGCCGCGCGCTGCTCAAAGTCGCGGCCCGTTTTGCATCCGAGGTTGCCGAGCGACTCGACCGCGCCGGGGAAAAGGTGCGACTCGGGTTCCTCGACTGGCTGGCCGTGCCCATTGAGGCGGCGCGACCGGCGCGCTTGCCGGTCGTGTTCAAGCTCACCGACAGCGCGACGGAAGCGAAGCCCGCCACCGCGAGTACTCGTCTGCAGGTCGAGGCCGCCGGCACGTCGGTGATTCTTGAAACCGAGAAGGACCTGCTCGTTCTGCCCCGCGGGTTGCAGGTGTTGGTCGGCGTCGATGGCGCTGCCGATGCGTTCTTTCTGCCGCCGCCGGGGCTGTCAGACCTGACGCCGCTCGAACCGCTGCCGACTCAGTGGCAGCTCAAGAGCTTCGCTTCCACCGGCGCGACAAAACTGCAGCTCGAACCCGAGCAGGGGCTCGAAGCGGAAATGCTCATCGAGGTGGGCAACGAGCAATACCGCATCACACAGGTGGACAAAGGCATCGTCACGATCGATCCGCCCCTCGACGCGGATCGAGCGGTGCAGACCGTCGCAACGAAAGTGACGGCGTTCATGCCGTTCGATGCCGCGCGCAATCGTCAGCGACACGTGCTGTACATCGGGCACACCGAGCTGTTCAACATCGAGGCGGCCGCGACGATCGAGATCCTGGGCGCACGGAATCTGACGGGTGTCACGTGGCACTACTGGGGCAAGAAGTATCCGGCTGACACGATCGATTGGCAGGAGCTGTCGCCGGCAGAGACGGCTCTGCAGTCAAAAGCCGACGGCCTAGTCCTCGCCAAGCCGCGCGGCGCGCTGGAGATGACGGAGGTCGTCCAAGGGAAGCCGAGTCGCTGGATTCGCGCCTCCGTCGCCACGGTGCTCCCTGATCAGCCGCCCTTGCTCGTCGACGCATTCGAGATTCGCGTGAATTGTCGCCACGGCGTGCCGCAGCCGGCGGATGTCGATCTGTCTGCGAGTGCGAGTTCGAGGTCTAGTGCGACGGCGGAGGCGATGGCGAACACGACGCCGCTGGTGCTCGACAGCGTGTTCTACCCTTTCGGCAAAGAGCCGCGTCAGTTCGATGCGTTCTATCTCGGCAGCAAAGAGGCTTTCTCGAAGAAGGGCGGCGACATCACGCTGACTTTCGGCATGGCGGAAGCGACGTTCGCGGCGCTTTCCTTGGTGCCCGACTCGTTCGGTGGCAAGGTACTCGCCGGCGTCGCCGAGGACGGCGCGCTCTATCTGCTGGAGATGAACGCCACCTCCGGCGCTCTGCAGAAGTTTCGCGACCGCGCGGCGATTCGGCCGCCGCTTTCGGAAGGCACGGCGAACGTGGATGTTTCTGCGGGCCGTCAGCTAAATCGCCAGCCGTTGGGGCGACTGCCCGTGTGGCACGACGCGGTAGATCCAGGTGGCTTTCTCGTCGGCGCTTCATCGGGCGGCATCGTTTGGGTCTGGCGTGAGCGATCCGACAAAGACGCGAGCAAATGGGAGTTGTTCGGCGAAGTGCCCGCGCTCCCGGCGCAAGGGGACGCGGCGATCTCCGATCTCGTCTATTTCGCCGATGCGTCGACGCTCGTGGCGTTGCGGGGCGGCCAGCTTTCTGCGCGCAAATCGGGTGACGCGGCACCGTGGACGGCGATCGCAACCACGACTCCCGATCCGAAGACGGGTGACCCTGTGCCCGTCGTCCTGGAAGCGGTCGTGCCCGTTCTCACCGGCGGTGCGCTGACGACGTCGACCGCTGCCGGGATGGTGGGCATTTCGAGAGGCCGCAAGCTTTACCGGGTCGCCGCCGACGGGAATTGCATCGACCTCGAACGTACGAACGTCGACGCGCATATGCGGCCAGTCGCGGTGCTGAACAGCGCGGGCTTCTTCGTTGCGTTCGTGCGCAAGTCGAATCGCAATCCGGTGCTGTTCCATCTGCCGGGCAAAGTGCAGAAGCAGGTGAAGCTCGAAGAGGCGGATGCCGAGGTCATTGGCTTCAACGCATTCGTCACGGGCGGCGAGTTGCATTTCGTCGCGTCTGTGCACCTGCCATCGGGTGGCTATGTCGTGTCCTGGACTCCGCCTTCCGGCGGCAACGAGATCGAGGCGTTCCGCGACGACATCCCGGCGGGAGCGGGTGAGCCGAAGGGTGCGCCGACGGTTGCGAACGCGCACGTCCTGGTACCGGCCACTCGCGGGCATGTGCTATCGGCCCCGTTCGATCTGTCGCAGCGTTGGACTCTGAAGGGCGATGTCGGCGAGGCGTTGTTTGCGCCGGGCCCGGAAGCGCTTCAGACCGGGGAGTTCCTCGCGCGCGAGATGGCAGCGGCCGATGCGTTCTCGCTCACCGACATAGCCGAGGCCGGGACGACGACGGACGGACAGACGTTCTATCTGCAGGGGAAACCGTTTGCCGTTGCTGCGAAAGGGCCGCTGCATGGCTATCGAACCGTCAGCGCGCATCCGCTGAAGGTGCTGTCGAGCGACGCGATCCAGCTCGATGCGGCGGACATGACGACGCGTGTCGGTTCGGTCATTCTCACCTCGGACGGCGTGGCTCATCGCGTGACCAAGATCAGCGGCACGAATGCGATGACGCTCGAACCGCCGCCGAAGCCGAGCCCTCCGGCTGGCGCGACTTACTTCGAAGACACGCCGATCACGGCGCGCGTGTCGCCGTATATGCGGCTCGATCCTGCGAACCCACCCTGGAAGACCGAGCTGTTGCCGCAGGCGTCGCTGCTCTTTCCCGGATTCGGGCCTGTGCAAACGGCGAAGGCATTTCGGTTGCTCGGCGGTGCGCCGGAGTTGCTCGAGCTCAGTCACGCGTGGACTTCGCTTGCCAAGCCCTCCGGCACGGTGGCTTTCAAGCTCGATGCGACCGTGGGTACCTGGAGGAGTGCGCTCGACGACGCATCGGTCAACCCCGAG
Source organism: Variovorax brevis (assembly GCF_030317105.1). GTDB lineage: Bacteria > Pseudomonadota > Gammaproteobacteria > Burkholderiales > Burkholderiaceae_C > Variovorax > Variovorax brevis. The sequence continues at coordinate 21,895 of NZ_JASZYG010000016.1, read as the reverse complement.
CTGTCGTGGGAGTACTGGAACGGCACGGGCTGGTGGAAGCTAATCGTCACGCAGGACGAGACCGCGAATCTCAAGGTGAGCGGCCCGCTGAAGTTCAAAGTGCCGCTCGATCTTGCGCCGACGGACTGGTCCGGGCGGACGAACTACTGGATTCGCGCGCGACTCGTCGGCGGCGACTACGGACGCGAGAAGGTGAGTGTCACGATCGGGCCGAAGGACCCGACGACGAAGATCCGGCATCAGACGATCGAACGGTCGACCGAGAACATCCACGCGCCGGCGGTCGTGGAGCTCGGCATTTCGTACGAGGTCTGCACGAACGTGATGCCGGATTTCGTGCTGACGGCCGACAGCGGATCGCTGCGCGATCAGAGCGATGCGAATCGCACGCCGGGCGCAAACGTGGAGGCGTTTGTGCCGCTCGCGCAGTTGCTGGGCCGGCTGTCTGGTGCCCCTTCGGCGTCGGCAGCGCCGGACAAATGCGAGCCGGATTGCGAATGCGCCGGCGCCGCGGCCGCCGTCACTTCAGCGCAACCCGCATCGGCGAGCGCCGGCGCTTCCACTGGCGCAGCGGGCCGCGCCATCTACCTGGGATTAGATGCGACGCTCCTCGGCGAGCCCATCAACGTGCTGCTGCTCGTCGAGGAGCGACCGCACGATCAGTTCGCGCCGATGACCGTCGAGGCGCTGATCGCCGATCGCTTCGCGCCGGTCACGACGAACGATGCGACACGCGCGCTCGGCGAGAGCGGCATTCTCACGCTGGCCTTCGCGATCGCGCCGACTCTGCGCGAGCTGTTCGGACAGGAGCTGAGCTGGCTGCGTCTCACGCCCGCGGCGAGTACTGCGCCCGGCACGTGGGCGCCGAAAATACTCGGCGCCTATCTCAACGGCGTCTGGGCGAGCGCCGCCGAAACGATGACGCGCGAGCTCATCGGCTCATCGCAGGGCGAGCCCGATCTCACGCTGTTCCTGGCACGTCCGCCGCTGCTGCGAAACACGCTCGAGCTGCGCGTGAAAGAACCGCTCGGCGAAGAAGAGCGCACGGCACTCAATCAGGAGCGGCCGAACTACGTGCTGAGCGCCGTCGAGAACCTCCCGGGTGACTGGGTGCTATGGGACCGCGTAGTTGATCCGGCCGATGAATCGCCCATGGCGCGCGTATATGCGTTGTATGAAGCGACCGGCGAGATCCGCTTCGGCGATGGGAAACACGGCAAGATTCCTCCGGTCGGCAGCGACTCGATCATGGCGTTCGCGTATCGCCGCACGACCCCGGGGGAACCCGGCAGCGACAACGTCCCCGGCAACGCGATTGCGCAGCGCACGTCGCTGAATCTCGTGTCGCCGATCGAAGGTGTCGAAGCGGTGTTTGCCGCGGACCAGGCCGCGGGCGGAGCCCCGGCCGAAAGCATTGATCGCGTGCTTCAGTTCGGCGTTGCCAGCCTGCGTCATCGCGATCGCGCGCTGACGGCCCACGACTTCTCGGACATCGCGCGCGAAAGCTCGCCCGACATCGCGCAGGCGCGGTGCTTCCCACGCAAAGGCTTCGTGCGGCTCGTCGTCGTGATGCGTGGGGCGAATCCGATGCCGACCGCCGCTCAGGTTCGCGAGCTGCGTCGACTGCTTCTCTCTCAGGCGCCGCCGACACTGGCTGCCCCCGAGGTACTGCGCATTGGTGGCGCGCGGCTTCGGCGGTTGCGAGTAGATCTGCGTCTGCGCGTCGCCAGTCTCGACGATGCCGGTGCAGTCGCGAGCGACGCGAAGAAGAAGGTCATCGCACTCTTCGACGCGGCAACGGGTGGCGTCGATGGGAGCGGGTGGCATCTCGGCGAGAACCCGAACGAAATCGACATCGCTGTCGTACTCGCCGATGTTGCGCTCCTCGAAGGAATTGCTGCCGTCTCGCTGCGCGAGATCACCGATGACGACGAGCAGGCTTGGCCGCCGTCGATCGCGCGCGCTGATCTGCCGCGTCTCGAAAAGGACGGTGTGCGCATCGAGTTCGAGACGGTCGAGGTGATCGCATGAAGCGGCTCGCACCGAATCTCTTCGACCGCCGCTTCGGCGACTTCATGGAGATGGGGCGCGCGCGCCTGCCCGGCCTCGCGCCAGACTGGACTGACTACAACGCGCACGATCCAGGCATCACGCTGATGGAGCTGCTCGCGTGGGTCGCCGAGGCGCAGCTCTACTCGCTGGGCCGCGACCGGCGCGACGAGCGCGAGGCTTACGCCGCGCTCATGGGTCTTGCGGAACGGGGCACCGAGCCGGCGCGCGGATTGATCTGGCCGGACCGACTCGATCCGCGCTCGCCGGGTGCCACGTTCGCGCAGAGCGTCGTGATCGCCCCTGACGCCGTGATCAATATGGTGGGCGAGCAGACGCCGACATTCCGGCCAGCCGCGAAACTGTTGTGGGTGGCCGGCCGCGTGCGGCGCCTCACAGGACGGCTCGCCGATGGCAAGGTCAAGGACTACACCGTCATCAACGAACGCGGCGGACCGGCATTTCAGCCTTTCGGCACGCTCGCCGGCAAGAACGACCGGCTCGTCATGGAGTTCGAGTGCGGCAGCGATCGTGGGCTCTTCCCGCCAGCGCGCAAAGACGCGGACGGTGCGCTTTGGTCGATTGGCGTGCGCGTCGACCAGCCGCTGACGAATCCTGTGCCGGATGCGGGAGCGCGCTTCGCGCTCCCAGCTCGTCCGCGCGAGTCTCGTCTCACGGCGACGCTCGTCACGAAGACTGGGCGCATCCCGCTGCCCATCGCCTCGGACACGAGCGACGGGCTTCTGCGCACTGGGGCACTGCTGCTCGATCTATCCGCGGTGAGCGATTCACCCAGGGAATTCTCGCTCGAGCTGCGCGTGCCGCAGGGCTTCGAGCGCCCGCCGCGACTGCTGCGGATCGAGCCGAATGTGGTGCCCGTCGTGCAAGGCCGCCCGGTAGAGGATGAAGGGCACACCTCCACCGGCGTTCCGGACTGGACGTTCGATCTCGACGTGCCCGGGCTGCGCTTCGCGCTGGGCGAGACTCCTGTGAAGATCGAGCTACGCGAGCCGCGCACGAATCGTCGCGCGGTGTGGCGTGCCGGGAATCTCGCGGACCGTGGACCGAGCGACGAAGTCTTCGAGCTCGACGCCGTGGCCGGCCGCATCACGTTTGGCAATGGCCTCAACGGGAAGATTCCGCCCTCCGAGTCGACGATGCTCGCGAGCTACGCGGTGTGCGACGGCGATAGCGGCAGTGTCGCCGCAAATCGCAAGTGGAGCGTGCAAGGCTACGCCGGCTCGTTCGGCGTGAATGTCGATGCGATCTCGGGCGGCGCGGCTGCGACGGGTTGGATCGACGAGCGTCGCGAGGCACGGCGGCGCGCGCGCGAGGACCACGCATTGGTGAGCGCGGCCGACATCGTGTCTGCCGCCCGGAACTTGCCACTGCTCGAAGTCGCGCGTGCGTGGGTGCTGACCCCGGACGACAAGTCGCCGCGCACCGGAGTGGTCGCGCTCGTCGCGATGCGCGCCCGAAAGTCCGAGGAAGACGCAGGCGATATCCCCGAAACTCCGCGCTGGCTCGAAGCGATCCGGCGCCGCCTGGTCGCGAAGATGCCCCTCGCCACGCGGCTCGTCGTGACGGGGCCGCAGTACGTCGAGTTCTCGCTGCGCGCCGCGGTTGAAGTCGAGGCCGGGCGCGATCCGGCGGACGTGAAGCGCGACATCGAGCTCGAGCTGAAGAAGCGGCTGGCGTTGGTGGGAGATGACGCACGTCATCCGGGTGCACCGGTCACGAATCGCGATGTCGCGGGATGGATACGCATCGTTCCGGGCGTCCGCGGTGTCAACTCGTTGAGGCTCGTCGGCGCATCGGGTGCGGATGTTCAAGAAATCGCGGTTCCCCGCAACGGGCTGCCGAGATTCGATCTCGCCGGCAGCAAGGTCGACGTGATCCGCAGCGGAACGAAGGTGCCGACATGAGCGCCTCGTCTCAGCGCTCTTATCGTTTCAGCACGCCGGCGCAGTGGGCCGCGTGCCTGTTCGATCGCGTCGAGCTCGATGCGAAGCAGGGCATCATCCAGCTCATTGCGCCGTATGAGCAGAGCGCAGAGCTGCATGAGACGCGCGGCGCACATGCGCCGACGGTCACGCCAGCCGGCGAGATACTGTGGCGCGACGATGCCGGTTGCCTGTGTCGACTCACGGCATGCAGCGAAGATCCCGACGTCTCGCCCGCACCCTACGCGATTGCACACGCCGCCCGCATGGTGTCGATGTCGAGCGGGCTGTGGGTGATCGGTGCGGCGCGCACATCGCTCGAGTGCTACGACGAGGAAGCGCTGGCGCGCCTCGGGATCGTCGAGATCTCCGAACAGCCGATTGTCGACATCGCAGGCGATGGCCGAGACAAACTGTTCGTGCTCGTCGAAAGCGACGGCGTTGCGAAGGCTCTTCATCTCGACTGCTCCGGGCGCATCATCGAGACGGTGACGTTCGAGGGCGTCACCGGCGTCACAGCGTTCACGTTCTTGCGTCGCGCGCGGCGCTTCGCCGTGATGACCGGCGGTGAGTGCGCACGACTCTACTGGTTCGCGGCTACGGGCGGGCCTGCACTCAGGCACGTTAGCGTCGGCGCTCTGCACCCGTGTTACGTGGCGCAGGCTCTGGGTGGAGATGGCCGCGAACGCGTGTTCCTCGCCGGTGCCGACAGCGCAGACCTCGGCGGCAAACCCTTCGTGCTCATCTTCAACGGTGACGGCGAGTCGCTCGGCGAGACTGCGCTCGACGAACGGGATGCGCTGGCAACAGGTGTCGCAGGCACGAAGGACAAGCTGCTCGTCGCGGGGCCACGCGGTCTGTTGCGATATTCGGTGGCGCAATCGGTCCCGGATGGAACGTCCGAGGTGCGCTGCTCGTTGATGACGCCTGTGCTGTACTCGCCCGACCGCGAGGACGCGCGCCGCTGGTTGCGTATCGAAGCGAGCGCCGAGGTGCCCGATGGCGCGTCGCTCGAAATCCGTTACGCCGCGACGGCTGACCCGCAGACCCTCAAGAAGCTCGCGACGATCGCTGCCGACGAGACCGTACCGGCCAGCGTTCGCATGCAGAAGATGCTGCAGGAACCGGATATCTGGCGCGCGCCGATCACATTCCACGGAACCCAGGCGACGGCCGCAGAACAGACTCCGCAGCCGGCCGACCCCTACTCCGCGCCATTGTTTGACGTGCATGACCCCTATGTGCTGATCTGCGTTGCGCTGAGTTCCACCGCCGGTGGCTCGTTGCCCTCACTGAGTGAACTGGTTGTGCGCTATCCGGGCCAGTCGCTGATGGAGAATCTGCCCGCGATCTATCGTCGCGACGAGGCGCGGCCTGGCAGTTTCTTGCGCTCGCTCGTCGGCGTGCTCGAGTCGATGACGCAAGGCTTCGATGCGCGCATCGGCTCGATCGCCAGTCACATTCATCCGGCGACTGCAGAGGGGCCCTGGCTGGACTTCGTCGCGCGCTGGCTCGGTGTGCCTTGGGACGACGCGCTGAGCGACGAGCAGAAGAAGCGACTCATCGCGCAATCGGTCGATATTGCGCGGGGTCGCGGAACACGCGCGGGTCTGCAAGCGCTGCTCGAAAGCCTGCTGCTTGGCCCGCCGCCGAGCTACCGCATCACCGACGGCACTGCCGACGTCGGATTCGCGATGGTGGGCGGCGATGATTGCCGCGGCAGCACGTTGCCCGCCATGCTCGGCGGCCGTTCGCAGTGGAGCCCGGAGCTCGACGCGAACGCCGTGCTCGGTCGCATGCGGTTGCCGTGCGCCGGTCAGGTCGATGACGGCGTGGGGTCACTGTCCGGATTCGTGCGCATCGATATCGCGGCGACGAGCGAACAACGGCAGGCGTGGGAGCCGTGGCTGCCCGCGCTCATCGACGAGATGGTGCCCCTCACGGCGCGCGTCAAGCTGCGATGGATCGGGCCGAAAGCAATGCACGGCGCGCGCCTCAACGGCTCGCTGGTCCTGCAGGACAACACCACGCCTCACTTGGGAAGCGACGCCGTGACCGGCGTTGCCCGCTTGCCGGAGCGCGGCAGCCGCATCACATCTACGGGAGCGGACATCGGCACGCGCCTGCAATGACCTTCAGGAGATTCAGCCATGCAAAGAAGTGACACAACACGAACGCCGCCGCCGCGCGGTGCCATGTCGCAACCGTGCTGCACCGATGCGCCGTGCGACTCGGGGCTGCGAAACCAGTACTTCGAGGGTAAGCGCCTCACGGCTGATTCGTTCCGGGTCGAGCAGAGTTACCTCCTCGAACGGCGGCGCCTCCTCAATCGCGCTATGCACGGCTGGGGCGTTGTCTACGGCCTAAGCGTGAAGACGCAATCGTCGGCCGGACATGGGGCTTCGGGCGGACTCGAAGTGACCGCGGGTCTTGCGCTCGACGAGTGCGGACGCGAACTGCTGATTGCGCGCGCAAAGGCGCTCGCGGTGGTCGACGTCATTCTGCTGGATGCGGATGGCGGGACGCTCGACCAACCGCCGAAAGGTTCGTACGAGCCGTACGAGCGGTGCGACGAGAGGCAGCGCTCCCAGCATCCGAAAGCGTGCTGGATGTTGAGCGCGCACTACGCTGAGCAGAACGTCGGGCCGGTAAAGGTCAACGACCCCTGCAGTTGCGAGCGCAAGGAATGGGATCACGTGTGTGAAACCGTGCGCTTCTCCTTGCGTCGCGTGAACTGCGCGGAGTGCTGCAAGGCGGTCGATTGCGAGCTCCACTGCGAGTGCGGAACCGGCCGGTGCTGCGAGGGGCATCGACACGAGCATCAGCACGAGCATCAGCACGAACATCAAAACGAGCAGCGACGCGAGCATCAGCACGAAGGGCATACCGACACGACGAAGAACCCGGTTCGACGCGGCGGCTGCCAATGCCTCTGCGAGCATGGCGGACCGTCGGACCTCAACTGCGATTGCCTGCAGGCAATCGACGAGCCGTGCGGTCGGGTTCGCGTCGATCTCCGTCACGGAGTCGACATCGCCTGCGTGCACCTACGCGAAGGCAACTGCGACAACTGGCTGTTCGATGAAGACGTCGAAGCCTGCGGCTCGCGACGCGTCGTGAAGCGCAACGACGTGCTGTTCGACCTTATCCGCGGCTGCGACCTCACGCGGATCTGCGACATCGGCTGGGCGCGGTGGCATCGCGCAAAGGACCCGATCCATTGGGATGCCTTCAGAGAGTCGTTCGGCAAGGAGTCCGCTTCCGGCAGCGGCCGGAACGTGACGCTCGCGTACTGGGTTGAGTTCTCGCGCGCCGTGCGCAAGGACACCGTGCGCACCGACTGCTTCACGATGACGGTCATCGTGCCCGAGGACGAAGCCGGCTGGGGCGAAGCGCGCCGCGTGCCCATCATCGACGTCGAGACGGTCGATGCGCCCGGCCAGCCAGGATTCGTTGTCCGCGCGACGCTCGTCGTGGATGCCGGCTGGGTCAACGATGCGATCGAGAGTCGCAAGAAGGTATTCAACCAGCACGAGACAGAAGTAGAGATCGAGGTCCGCGGCGACTACATCGTCGACTGCAATGGTCAGACGGTGGACGCGAACGCCGTCGGTCTCTCGCCGGCGCCCACCGGGAATGGCACGCCGGGCGGCACGTTCTTTTCCAGTTTTCGCGTGCACCCGCGCGATTCGCGGCCGCGAGGCTACGACAACACCTATCGAGCTCAAGGAGCCTAAGTCATGAACGCCAACCATCAGCCGCTCGCAAGCGTGAAGGGCAACTCGACGCTCGTCCGCGCGAAGTTCGGCCCCGGCATGCTTCTGCAGCACGAAGACCTGGAGCAGTTGAACCTCTACACCCGCGACCTGAACCGCCTGATGTTCCGCTCGCTGTTCGGCTGCGGCGTAGTCTGCGGACTCGTCGTCGGCACGAAGGTGAATTGCGGGAAGGTCACGGTCACGGTCGAAGGCGGTCTGGCACTCGATTGCCAGGGCGATCCCATCCATGTGCCGCAGGCGCAGAGCATCGTGCTCGACGAGAAGTGCAATCCCGAGATCCCGGGCCGCGTGTGGGTGGCGTTGTGCGGCACCGAGAAGTGCTGCTCACCGCGCACATCGATGTGCTCGTCTGATGACGACGAGGCTGCTTCGGTCTGCACTCGCGAGCGAACGGGATTCGAGATTCGCATCATGCGGTCGCGGCCGGCGTGCACCTGCAGCTGTGCAGAGGGCACGCCGAGCGACCCCCCGCAGGGCGTGCCGGACGATGAGTGCTGGTGCGCGAATCCGGAGCATCCTTGCTACAAGGATCACTATCTCGGCAAGTGCGGATGCGACTGCGAAGACTGCGCGAGTTGCGAGTGTGATTGCGTGTTGCTCGCGCGCCTCGACCGTGTCGACAACGATCCGGAGCATCCCGTGTGGAAGGCCGATCATCGCGTGCGGCGCTTCATACGTCCGATGCTGATGCGCGATCCGCAGGTACAGAAGGAACTGGAAGATTGCAAACGCGCGCAGCAGTACAAGGATCAGGGCTGGGAAAGCCGGGAGGAAACAGCGCTGGAGTACGAGCTGCCGGGTGAGGCACAGGCTGACACACGGACCGAGGCACAGGCTGAGGCACAGGGTGCAGAGAGCCAGGCCGAGGGCGCTGCGAAGCAGGAGCCTCAGAGCTCGTACGCGCCGACGGGGTCGAAGGGCTCGCATAAGTCGAAGCGCAGCTAGAGTCGCCCGCGCGCGAGCATGTCCGACCAACGTGAATCGGTACGTCGTCCGGTGCCGGACGCCTCGCGCCGTGAAACGGCTGCGGCGGTCGAGCGTGCGAAAGCCGAGAATCGCGCGCCCTCGGCCGGGCAGGCACTGCAGCAGCGGCTCGGAAACGAGGGGACGCGGAGCCTTGTCGATCGCGTGCGCGGTGGTGGCGATCGAGCGAGATCGAGCGCGGGACCGGCCAAGCCGAGCGTCGGTGTAGGTCAGCTCACCATCAGTGAGCCCGGCGACGCGCACGAGCGCGAAGCGGACAGCGTTGCAGACCGAGTCATGGGGATGGCGGATCCCGCACCCACCACCAATGCGCATCGAGTCCAGCGCCAGGCTCAACACCGCGACGAGGAAGACAGCCACGCGAAGCTCCAACGAAAGGAGATCTCAGCGGCGGTGACGCAGGCGCCTCGCTCCGTGTCTGGCCACATCAACGCGATGATTGGCGCAGGGAACCCCCTACCGGCGTCGGCCCGCTCCTTATTCGAGCCGCGTTTCGGCGCGGATTTCAGCGGCGTGCGTGTTCATACCGATGCGAATGCCGCTACAACGGCACGCTCAATCAACGCAAACGCGTTCACCGTCGGCCGCGATATTGCGTTCGCCGCGGGGAAGTTTTCGCCTGATTCGGTCTCAGGCCGACATTTGCTGGCTCACGAGCTCACGCACGTGATGCAACAGGGACGCTCGTCGCCAGCCGCGACCGTGCAGCGCGACGATGCCGATGACAAGGACGTCAACGCAGCCACGTACTTTGCGACGTTTACCGAGCGCATTGGCGACGAAGTTTTCCGCTTTCTCGCAGAGCAGCCGTTCCCGACGGGCACGCCTTATCTGTACATTTCGCCGCCGGACCTTCCGGGTCCCCTGCTGGTCGGCAAAGGTGGCGCTGACCTCGCCAACAAGCTGGCGACGTATCTCGCGCCGCTCAGAATCGACACGCTCATCGACAAAGGACGCAAGAAGGGCCGAGTCACGGTCACCGACGACAACAAGACGTGGACGGAGGATAAGAGCAACGAAGGGCCGCAACGCTGGTTCGCCGATGTCGCGGTCGAGCTTGGGCAGGCGCTGACCCGGAAGGTCCACGAGTCTCTGCGACGCATCGTGCCACGCTACATCGATGCGGCGGTCGCATTGGGCATGGAGGCCGAACAGAAGCGCAACTCATCGCTGCTCGATCCGCCGCGTCCGAATCCCGCGGACATCATCCCTAGTCACGCCATCGACCAGCCGGTTATCGTTGGCCTGTGTGGCCGGGCGAAGTTCGACTACCAGGGCTTCCGTGCGGCCAATCCGGACGCGCGCGGCAAACGCGGTGTGCTGCGGCCCATTTGCTTCTGCTGGGAGCCGCCGCGCAAGGGAACGTTCTGGATTCGCGTGACCACGCCTTCGGATCCGAGTGTCGAGGAAGTGGCGAACGCGCTGTTCGGCTCCTCGATTAGCGCAGGAAAAATCGCCGTCGCCGCCGCTCCCCTGTTCGGCTTCACGGGAGCGAACCAGCTCCTCGCGCATCACCAGAAATCACTCCAGTCGCTGGGCGCGAACCTCGACGAGCTCGGCGATCCTCTGCTGGAGGCACAGCAAGGCCCGCTCGCGGATCAGATCGCGAAGAATCAGGCCGCAGGGATCGCGACCATCGTGCTCACGAAGGGCGATGCGCTGCGCCTCATCGACGAGAACACTGCGATCGTCTCGAAGATCGCCGCGTCCGGTGCGCGCTTCGGCATGGGCAGGGATCCCAATGTGGCTGGCCCGACGGCATTGCTCGATCGATTGCGAAAGCGGCGTGCGGCGATCGCCGGGGGCGATGACGCACAGGCGAAGTCGTGGGGCGCGCAGATCGAGTCGCAGCAGCGGCTGCTCGTCACGATCTCGACGGGCTTCGGGGTGCTCGTCGAGCACCTCGACGAGATGACGAAGAAGGTAACCGACGCGACGGTGAAGCTCGGCGGACTCAACCTCCCGCCGTACGTTCGCGACGCCATGCATCGAGTAGCAATGGGCTATTCCAACGCGATGCTCGCGAGCGACACGCCCGGCAACGGCCAGCAGTTGCTCGATAAAGCGAACGAGGATGCCCGGCAACTGCCGATCGAATATCTTGAAGGCGCCCTGTCCGGCGTTCAGCGCTCGCTCGACGACGCGCGCAAGACCAAACGGGGTGGTGCCGAGCACGACTACGGTGTCGCGGGAATGAGTCAGCGTGAAGAGGCGCTGCGACGGCGGCTTGCGACGGCGAAAGCCACCGCGCTCAGCGACCCGGACGCAGCGGCAAAGTTGCTGGAGCAGCTGGCGAGGGAGATCACCGATCTCGCTTCGGAGACAGAGTTTGTCGCGAACATGGATCAGATCGACGCAGCGTGGTCGGCGCTCGACGACGCGGCGGACAGCTTCTGGTCCTCGCCGGGGACGCAAATCGGCGCGAGGCTGCTGCAGAAGGAGGGGGATCAATTTCACGCGCGCTGGAAGCAGGCCTACGCGCTCTGGAGGAAGGGGGACGAGGCGAGCCGCACCCAGTCAAAGACGCAGGTGGATGCACTGCGGGCCGATCCCGCGTTGCGGGCGCATTTCGGGAAGATTCAGGGCGTACTTAAGGATGCTGCCCGCGACAAGATCATCGGCAAGCTCGTCGGGCTCCTCGTCATCACGGTCGTCACCGCTGGGCTCGCGGATGTGTTTGCGGCCGGGGCGATCGGGCTCGGGCTCGGCACGACCGCAACGGGGCTGTCGACCGGTGGAATCATCCTGGTGAGCGCGGGGGAGGCCGCAGTTTTCACCGCGTTGTCGCAGATCGTGCTCGACGAGAAGCACGACGCGCGTCACATCGCCTTCGAGTTCGGCGCGAACTGGCTGATGTTCGGCGCGCTACGCAAGTTCGCTGCCTTCGCCGAGGCCGCCAAGCTCTCCGCGATCGCGAAAGGCGGCGGGCAGATGGTGCTGCTCACGTCGATGTCGCTGGCCAAGGCGGAGATCGACAAGCTCGTGAAGACGGGCAAGCATTTGACTCGGGGCGAGGTTGCGGAGATCGCCGTGCAGGCGCTCGTCATGTACATCGCGCAGAACGCGATCTCGAAGGTCACGCAGCCGATGTTCAAGCCGCTGGAGGGCGCGGCCTACAAGTTCGGTACGCGGCTGCGAGCGAACAACGCCGCCATCAATGCACTGCGGGCGCGCGCCGGAGCGCTCGAAGGGACGAAGGACCTCGTCAGTGCGCGCAAGCTCGTCGCCGATGAGCGCGCGTGGCTCGAGGAGCGCTCGCAGGTATTGACCGAGATCCACGAGAAGGCGCAGGCCGATGCAGCCAATCCGCCGAAGGACGGCGGCATCCTGAAGAAGATGGGGATGGAGATGAAGGACCTGACCGAGCTGCGCGGTCAGGTCGATGCGGCGCTCACCAAGACGAAGAGCGTCGACGCACTGCTCACGCTCGAAAGAATGGGGCCGGGGCTGTTCAAGTGCCCGAGCGAGCGGATCGACGCCATCGTCCCGGTCATCGGCAAGACCGAGAAGGTGACGGTCGGCGAAGGCGGCGCGCGCACGTTCGAGACCCTTACGCCGGATGGCAAGATAATAACGGTCATCGAGACGCTCAATCCGCGTGTCGAGTTGCTGAAATCCCTGACGGTGACGGCACCCGAGCCGGCGCGAATCAAGCTGAAGGACATGCTTCTCAAGTTGCACTCGGATGAAGCGCAGATGGAGTTCTTGCGGCAAGTGCAGGAGAAGGGTGCGGAGCGCGCCTTGCGCGACTTCGAGAGCAAGAGCGCGAGCCGGAAAGGCCTGGAAAACTCGCTTATAGAGGAAGGCCAGCGGCAAGCGATGAAAGTCCCCTCGAACGAGCGCGTTACCGCCGCCGAGCTTCGCCTGCGTGGGAGCGGATTCTACGAGAACCCACTGGTGCAATCAGGGATCACGGCTGGCGACCGTCCGGCCCTGCAAGGCAAGATTGGGGAGTATCTGGCGCGCGTGGAGGCAAGGCAGGAATTCAACGCGGACGCCGGCTATCAGGTAATCGGTGATGTCGAAGTGGTGGAGCAGTTCGGCAGCTTCCGGACCCTCGCGGAGGCGAAGGCGGCACATCCGGGCGAGAACTTGCAGATTCATGAGCTGGACGGCAAGGTCTGGAAACGCATGACCGACATCGACATCCTCGTCCTGCAGGGCGGCACCGGTGGAAAAGCGAGGCTGAGCGCGCTCGAACAGGTGAAGACCGGAACATCGAAAGATTCGACGCCGAGCAGTGCGCGGGCGCAGAATGCCAAAGCACTTGCGGCAATCCAACGCATGGCGAGCGGCGATACCACTGTTCGCCTGCACGTCAACCGAACCCTTGACATTACGAATCAGGTCGATCTCGGCAGTGCCGGCACGGCACAAAGTCGTACCCGCGGGCTCGAAGGCAAGGGTTTCGACAAGTCGCTGGGGCTGACGGAGGCCGACATGAACCAGTTGATCGACCGGATTCTGGCGCCGCCGGCCAGAGGAGGCCCGTGATGTCGATGCGGTTGCTCAATGTGCGCGCAGGCGAGTGCGACGACGATCTCGACTCGCCCCATCCGTGCGAGATCGAGGCGGGCCGTACCTACTTGTACATTGCGACCTTTCTCTGGAACGTCGTCGATCCGCCGCGCGGCCGGGAGTTGCGCCAGTTCCTCGACGACGTCGTGACCAGACCGAACGACGAAGGCCGCATCATCCTGACGTCGGCGCAGATGCAGGGTGTCCTCGATCGATTGGCGGGTCTCGACCAGGCGTTGTGGCGTGTCACCGATGCGCATCATCGCCTGCGGCCGGATACAGTAGATCGCATCCGCGCCGAGCACCCGCTCGTCGTCGATTGCAAGGAAGAGTCCGCAGGTAAGACCTACACCTTGGAAAATCGCTATCAGGACGTCTGGAACGTGCAGACCTTCCTGCAGCGAGCCATCCGGCTCGGGCGCGATGTCGAGATCGACTAGCGGCGTGGCGAGCGATGCAAGCTAACGAGACGGCCACTGCTTCGGGTGAGGGTGTGCCCGCCCGCGCGTTACCGCGCTCGTCCTCGGGGTGCTCGTCGGGGTTGAGGTTGCCGCCGAGTCCTAGGGCGTGTTATCATTCGACTACCCCCAGAAACCTTCACGATGCATTCGGAGTGTTGGCCGAGGGGACGTTACTCGACTCTTCAGTGGAACCTGCGCAAGGTCTGGTGGTACCTCAGGTCCAATGACAGCTACTTGGTCAACTACGGCCGACGCTATCGCAAAGGGCTGCCAATCAGCAGTGCAACCGCAGAGTCCGCGGTCAATCAGGTCGTCAGCAGTCGCATGGTCAAGCATCGGCAAATGCGCTGGTCCGACGAAGGTGCCCATCTACTGGCGCAGGTGAGGGTGCAAGTACTCAACGACGAACTCAAGCCGCGGGCTATGCCGATTCCGCTTCGCGCGCCAAAGCTTGGTCCAGACTCTCGATGGGACGCAGAACTGCTCAGGAGGGCAGCGTAGCCCCCACTTTGGCCCGCACTCTCACGGCAGCGATGCACACGGCCGTCGACTGGTCTATTCGCGCCGAATTGGATCGATGGGCAGCCACAATGAATGGTCGAAGACGCGGCGCCAGCGCCAGATCGTGGACGTCAACCTACTTGCAGAGCCGGGATCCTGCAGGAAATTGACCGACGGGCCGAACGGGCCGACACGCTGCGCAAAGTCCGTGGCGCCATGACGAAACGAAGTACTGCTATCTTGTGTTTCGGGCTTGCACCTTGTTTGACGAAGCCAGCACCTTTACCCTCACTTCTCAAGTACGCCGGCGCGGTGGCAGAGGACGGCTGTCGCTGCATGGGGCACCTTTGCCTGCTCATTTTACCCAATGGAGCCCAAGCCTTGATTCAGAGCGGCCTTTATGACATGGTCAAGATCCTCGCCAATGCCGTGCAATGGCATCAGCGAAGAACAACGAGAAGCATCGATTTGGCAGGTGCGAAAGAACTCGAAGAATTCAGAAAAATTATTAAAGGGCACTGGCACGTTTTTGCCCAAGCGGCTGCGTGGAAGATGAGGTCGCAGGGCGCCAGCGCCAATAGCGAACAAATTGGCTATGTTGTATTTCCCGTATCGGGAAATAATGTATTCGTTCCCTTCTTCTTGCATGACATGATGCCTTTGGCGCGAGAATTAAGGAAGATGGCAGCCTTGGGAGCACGAATTCAAGTCGATCCCGGATCAGTCATTTGCTTGAGTGGAAGCGCATGCCAGTTTGGCAAAATACGCTACATTTCCGATCTGGATTTCTGCGAGTATGTACCGAAATTGGATCACAACTCCAAAGACCGGCTTTCAGAGCTGGCGAGCCGGCGCGATGCGCAAGGGCCTCAACTTTTGAGCTTGTCACTGGGACAGCATACGACGTGGAAAGCCCCTTGGGCTGAAAACCTGTCTTCATCTGACGTCGTTGATAAACTACAAGCAGCTCCGTTTCGGCAATGCATTTTTGTTGCAGAGTTGGCTTCTCTCGGGGTGTTCGAGGTTACCAACTTGATTCTAGATCTGGACTACGGCGTACCAGAGGCCGGATCAGAGGCGGCTAGGAGTTTCGCGTTCCAAGAAGTTTCAATCTCGGAAGTAGCATGGACACCGCGCGACCTGTCGGACCCGCTTAGATTAGGTGCCTACCTAGCTTGGTTGGTCGAGAACGCTGCTGAGCATATTGCCGCCAGTGGAAAATCGCCTCGTCTAATCGTCAAAGCTGTTCGACGCCTTCTGTCTGCATGTCGACTAATGATGCTGGGCACGGAAGTGGATGAACTAATAAAATTGGCAAGAAATGACGGTGCTTTGCTCGCGTCATTGCAGGATCGATGCCAGTTGCATGCGAGTTTGTTTGTGATGAATCGAACAGATTTGAACAAAATCCGCAAGCGCCTCGAATTTTCGATTGACAAGTTGCGTAGCGAATTGCCACAGACTGAAATTAGTAAGGCGACCCGAGAGTACGGATCACTAACACCGGACGAACAGGCCCAGTTTGAACGCTACGCAGTTCTTGCGCGTCCGATCGTTGATCGAGTTTTTCGGCGAGTTCGTCGCGAGTTGCAATTAGAATGAGGAGCGTGTATGAGCACTCCCGAGGCAAGTAGCGCTCGCGATGAATTGCGCGCCCGATTCGCTTTGATGAACCTAGACTCGGAGATGGCTGCATTCCTAAATGATGCAGTCGACTTTGGAAGCGACGATGAAGTAGGAGCAGCACTAGCAGAACTCTCAATTGCCCAGGATGAGCTTTCGCGCTTCATGGCCACCTCAACAGCAAATGAAACATCTAAAGCTAGCTCGCATGCATCAAGGCAAGCGAAAGTTAATTGGATAATTGGCGGGAAATATTTCCAAGTCTGGAAGCTATTGTTGATATTGGCCCTCGCAACCCTCGGTGCTGCAATTGCATTCTTTAATGTACCAAGGCCCTATCGGTTTGATTTGCCGGTCCCCGGTCCAAGTTCTGGCAGCAAAATCATCGACGAATCTAGTCCGTTCATCTTCTTATACCTGCTTGCCAGCGTCTGCTTTATTCAGGCCCTGAAGGGCCTGTCGCATCCCACCACCTCCATCCGAGGCAACATTTTCGGGATGACCGGCATGGCAATTGCCGTGCTTGCCACCGCCGCGCTGATCGTCAAGCTAGCCGGGGGCAACGCCGTGGGCATGGTCTGGGTGCTGATGGGCCTGGTGGTTGGCGGCGGCTACGGCGCCTATCGTGCCAAAAAGGTCGAGATGAGTCGGATGCCTGAACTGGTTGCGTTATTCCACAGCATGATCGGGCTGGCGGCCGTGTTCATTGCCGTGGCCGTGGTGGAAGAGCCTTGGGCCTTCGGCATCGTGGCGCTTGGCCAACCAATTCCCGCGGGCACCCGCATCGAGCTCGCGCTGGGGGCCTTCATCGGCGCGGTCACCTTTACCGGCTCGGTGATCGCCTTCGGCAAGCTGTCGGGCAAGTACAGATTCCGCCTGTTTCAGGGTGCGCCGGTGCAGTTTGCCGGCCGGCACAAGGTCAACCTTGTACTGACGCTGGCGGCGATCTTTTTCTGCTTTGGCTTCTGGCACTCGCAAAGCTGGATGGACTTTGTGCTGGTGATTGCGCTGGGCTTGGCGCTGGGAGTGCTGTTGGTCATCCCAATCGGGGGCACCGACATGCCGACGATGGTGTCGGTACTCAACAGCTACTCGGGCTGGGCCGCCGCAGGCATTGGCTTCAGCCTTAACAACGCCATGCTGATTATTGCCGGCTCCTTGGTGGGCAGCTCCGGCGCGATCCTTGCCTACATCATGTGCAAGGCGATGAACCGCTCGTTCTCCAATGTGATCCTAGGAGGCTTCGGCGGCGTAGGAGCGGGCGCAGACGGTTCCATAAGGCGGACGGTCCGCAGGGGCAGCGCCGACGACGCAGCTCATATGCTGAGCAATGCTGAGAGGGTAATCATTGTCCCCGGTTATGGTCTGGCGGTCGCGCACGCGCAGCGAGCGGTGAGCGAACTGGCCGAAAAGCTCACACTCAGAGGCGTGACTGTGAAGTACGCCGTTCACCCTGTGGCGGGCCGCATGCCAGGCCACATGAACGTGCTGCTGGCCGAAGCGGATGTGCCGTACGACCAAGTGTTTGAGATGGAGGACATCAACGGCGAGTTCGCGCAGGCCGACGTGGTCATCATCTTGGGGGCCAACGACGTGGTCAACCCGGCGGCGCACACCAAAGGTAGCGCGATCTACGGCATGCCAATCCTGGAGGCATACAAGGCCAAGACGGTGATTGTGAACAAGCGGTCCATGGCCGCCGGCTACGCCGGACTCGACAACGAGCTTTTCTACATGGACAAGACCATGATGGTCTTCGGCGACGCCAAGAAAGTCGTGGAAGACATGGCCAAGGCAATCGAGTGAGCAAATCGCACGCCGGCGACGTCCACCGGAGCAGCGCTCACAGGGTGTTTCCGCCGCTCGGGCAGGCACGGCTGTCCGCACGGCCGCTGCCCACCGCGGGGTTCCCAGTGCTCGTCGAGGCGCTCTTCTTCTCTTCTTCGCGCTACGCCTTAACGAGCTCGAGGCTCAGGTGTAGTCGAACTCCCGTATGCCCCGCGGGCTTATGGAATCTCTGATCCGCCCTGCGCGTATACACAACTTCCTCAGCAGTGCTCGCCATTTATGCGCACATCAATGACATCTCGTGCCACGCACACATCGTCCTTCACCACATACGCCTCGACGTAATGGTCGCCATGAAAGTCCGACGTCTCTCGCTTCCGCTCTCTGCCACCATCGGGGTAGATCTGCCCGCGAATGCCGCGTCGCTCGGCTTCCGGCCCGACGTTTCTAACCTTCCAGTAGAGGTCATAGGGCTTCGGAACAGTGCAAACCTCCACGAAGAATTCAAGCTCGCGTCCGACTGGTAGCCACGTGAAGACCGCTGCAAGCCGCCGTAGACGATCTGCGGCGATGCCCCTTCCCATAACTTCGCTATCGACTTCCAAGTCATATCGAATATCCACCGGGAACTTGTCTTCGATGAATTCTTCGGTCGTGGGTTTGGCGCGGTCTGCCGACTTAGCAGCCTTGACGACAGTCTCCGTGCTCGCCGGAAATGATCTTCCAAAAACCTCTCGGTAGAGCTTGGTCTTCCTCGATTCTCGGTCAGCCTCTTTCGCCTCAACGCATTTGACCGACGCCTTCTTCGCCTTAGATTGAAATTTCCCGCTCGCATAGACTCGTTGACCGCTACCTGGTGCCGCCCAATAGTCTTGGTGTTCCAAGCCACCAAGATAGCTAAATACCGACACCATCAACTCGTCAAATGAGGCGTAGGTCGCATTATCATACGCATCGGTTTGAGAGAAAAAATTGTAGACGAGGGTGTCCAACAGCAAGCCACCCATATTGATGCCATGCGTGTTTTTCCAAGCCCGGAGCATCTTGCAGACATGCTTGTAATTTCGATTTGTCTTGATGGAACGCGCGTCAACCGCGTCCATCTCTTTAATGGGCTTACAAACTTTCCAACCACCTCCATTGTTAGAGTCTGGGAAGCGATAGCCGTCGACTTCCACGTCTTTGAATGCAGGCAGCACCTCAACCACATAATTCTTAAAATTGATTACTACAACTTGGCCATCGCCCTTGATGTCGGTGCCGTTGTACCGCTTCCGAAGCGACTGCCTCACGGCTTGGAGTAGCTGAGATGGGCCGTTGTTCTCATGGCGTCTGAATCGCTCGTACATCTCCCATGGAAGTTCGAAAACCATATCAAGGTCGCTGATACCGTGGATGGCTGTGCCGCGCCCGTAAGAGCCGACTTGTCTCCGGTGGACCGAATCGGAGTCCAAACTCCAAAAGTCCTTATTGAGGCGTGTCGTGATTGTGGCGTACGAAGTCGATATTTCGCCTGCATTTGAAACAGCAATGTTCGATCGGAATTTTTTGAATAAGGCTGCAATCATCCAACCACCTTGCATAACGATGACACAAGGGCTGGCGCACTAATAAAAAGAAACCAAATCAGCACTACGAATCCAGAACAGAGCACGAAGATCATTCCCAAGGGGATCTTATCGCGGAATAGTTTGAAGTGGAGTTGCTCATCAATCCAGTTTGTCTGTCCTTGCCAAAAAAACTTGTAATGCGCGTACCAGTCGCTCATAAAGATCTGCTTTGAGATTGGAATTTGGAGAGCTTGATTTTGAATATCTTTGTGTTGCTTCTCAAAGGTAGGCAGATCCACTCCATCAGGCTGCTCTTTCACTGCCTGATAAAGCATTCGCAATTCATGAAATCTTGTCGTAAGCTGAGTTCCCGCCTCTGCATACTTCGACTTATCTCTGTCGTAGATCACTATTGTGGCCGTACCAATTGAGATTACGATAAAAAACGCAGCCATCCATTTTTGCTCCATGGACGGAATAAACAAGGCAAAAATTCCGGCGGCGGCGGAGAAGAGCGCGACCCATCCTGGGAGTTTTTCAACGATGTCATAAGTGGCGAAATGCTTTTTCGCGCCATATCCCACGTTGTAAGCAGTCTCTGCGATTAGTGCCAACAGCGCATCCTTCTTCATCTGTAGTGCCTCCGGGACTATTAAAGCGACTGTCGATTTTTGCACGGAGGCGCGACGGCGTTGATGCAGAACTACTTTTCCGACAAATTGACACGCTTACGCGAGATTTCCCTTTAGAAATCAACAGCTTAGTTGGACGACTTTCGCGCACTGACCGGATATCGTAAGTCCTTGTCGCGCAACAACTTTTCAGGCGAAGCCGCACCATTCTGGAAAGAAAGTACGACCACCCTTGGGCGGCCTACGCCTTGCCCCGTCGAACGGACGGCTTGCGTGACCCCACCGTCTTGCGCACGGCCAAGGCGCCGGCGAGCAGCCCGCGCGTGTTTTCGTGCGATTTCTTTTCATCCGTGAGCTGCCGCTCAAGATCGTCCAGCCGCTGCTGGAGTGCTGACCTTGCGACTGCGACTGAGCCAAGAGGCTTCCTTGATTGGCAAGTTGATCGCGAAGCTCACGCTCGAGTTGCTGGGCGGCGTGCTGCGTGTCTCGCAGCATCCGTCGGCCGGTCTCCAGCGCCTGGGCCGCGGCTTCCTCGCTCTGGATGCGTTGCTTCTGCTCCCTGGCCAGTCCGGCCTCGGACTGCTTCAGCGTTTGGCGAACCCGGTCGACTTCCTCCAGCATGCGTCGTTCCTGCGCAGTGTGCCTGTTTTCGGCGTCGCGCAAGTCCTGATCCCGCGCGGCCAGAGCCGCCGCCTGCTCCTGCCGCAGCACCTCCTTGCCAGCATGCGCCTCTTGGAGGAGGGCGTTCAGCAGGGCGATCTCCTGTTCGGACATCGCCCGCAAGCGTGCGCTCTCTGCGCCTTGATCGGCCAGTTGCCGCTCCAGGGTTTCGCGCGCCTGTTGCGAGGAGGCCAGCGCTGCATCCAGGCTGGCACGCGCCTGTTCAAAGGCGGTCACCCTTTGTGTCAGTTCGGCCTGCCCAGCCGCCAAGACGTTCGCGGCATCCTCAAGCTGGGCCCGCGCGCTTTCCAGTTCCTGCCGCTGCACATCCTCGGCCTCGCGCCGCGCCGTCTCCCACAGGAGCCGCGTGGCATTGCGCACCGACACCGGCACGCCATCCGCGTCGTTGCCCGCTGCGAGATTCGCCGACGGGTTCGCGCCGCCGGCAACCCGTGACGCCAGCGTGCCGAACCAGCGCTCCAGCATGGGGCTCACGGTATTGGGCGAGCCGCGCCCGATCTTCAGCCGCACGCGTTCGATGGTGGGCCGCAGCCCCTCGGAAAGGAGCGCATCGCAGCCTTGAAGACATCCTCTTGCTGGATGCCACGAGCGCTTCTGATTTCCCGGATTTCACTCATATGGACCTCGAACAGTCTGGCGTTGACCCGCCCTCTTCCACTGTATTTTTACCCTCGATAATCGCCTGTTATTGACCTCAATCGGCGTCGATGAGTCCGGGACCACGGGCGTCCTGGCGGGCGGCATCGTTGCCGTCGAGCGTCCGGCGACGCGGCGCGCCGTGGCGTTAACCCATCTTTCTCAACTCAACCCCGATTTCGACGATTTTGAGGGTGTTGAGCGACGCAAGTGCTTGATGGGTATAGGGGTGGCGGCGCGAAACGCTTGTGGTGGAGACCTTGGTCCTTGGCATGCAGGCGAGGGGTTCCTAAACTGCCGCGCATGTTCCTGCGCTGCAACCGACGGCTGAAGGACGGTAAGACGCACGACTACTGGAGCGTGGTGGAGAACCGCCGACTCACCGATGGGCGCGTGGTGCAAAGGCAGGTGCTCTACCTGGGCGAGATCAACGCGAGCCAGCGCGAAGCCTGGCGCAAGACCATCGAGGTGCACGACGAGGGAACGAGACGCCAGGTGGCGCTGTTTCCGGCCGGCTCGATGCCCGCGGATGACGCGAATGCGATCGGCATCCGTCTGGACCAACTGCGCTTGGAACGCCCGCGCCAGTGGGGAGCGTGCTGGCTGTCATGCGTGCTGTGGCAACAACTCGAACTCGACGTGCGTGATGTGTCCGTGGTAGGCGGGGTGGTCGCCGGACTGGTGCACGCTCGGATTGAGCCCGAGGTAGCTCACGAGCTTCTGGGGACTGGAAAAGCGCTTGATGTCACC
>NZ_JASZYG010000015.1 GCF_030317105.1 Variovorax brevis | reverse complement strand
GCGCACCGAGCCGAGGTAGCGTCCCTCGTCCAGCAGCGTGGCGTGCACCGCCGCTGGCGCGGTATCCACGAAGCGCTCGCTGTTGAGGGTGTCCAGCAGGATCTGGTTTTCCTGGGCGTCCAGGGCCAACGGCGGGCGAGGCCGCGCCGTGCGTTGCACCCGCGGTCCCACCAGCGCGACGCGGTGCGCGCGCGCTTGCTGGCGCGCAGGTGCGCCGCGCCACAGCCCCATGGCCCGGCACGCGGCGCCAGCCCCCAAGGCTGGGGTGAGTTCCCGCACGGCCGCCATCACGTCCTCTCGCCGTTGTCGTCGAGCGTGTAGCCCCACAACGTTGCCAGTTTTTTTTGGACTTCGATCACCAGCATGGCTTTGTCGAGCCGGCTCTTCAGGCGCTCGTTCTCACGCGTGAGTTGCGCGATGTGCAGTGCCTCGGCCCGACTCACGTCCGGCTTGGGACCTCGCTTTTGCGGCGCCAATGCGGCCAGATCGGCGGCCTCACGTTGGCGTCGCCAAGTGCTCAAGCTGGAGGAATACACGCCTTCTCGGCGCATCAACGCGCCGATCTCGCCAGGCTTGGTGCAGCAATCAGCAGCATCCAAGATGCGGCGCTTGTCGGCGTTGGACAAATGCCGGCGCCGCGCACGTGGCACGACCTCAGAATCGGTCACATGCGGCTTTGCTGGCGCCGCCGATTCGGGTCCATCTTCAGTCGCCCTCCGGGCTCCTTGCAATGCGCCCGAATCGGACGAACTGTTCACTGCGTGCATCGCTGCCTTGGGTTGATGGTTGATCGTCATACCTACCTCGTTGCTCACTGATCTCTCGGGGGTAGGTGTAGCAGGTCATATTGGCACAGGGGGGGGCGTCGCCGGTTACGAATGCAAGGGGCTCATCTCAACGATTTCACCCTTTGATACCTGTTTTGAAATTGCTGCTGCGTTCGTCGCGATTGAGTTGTTGCGGAAAGCCCATGCAGTTGGCGATCACATGGGCGGCAGGCGGGCCGACACCAAAAACGCTCACATGTCAGTGCGCACGCACCAACGTATGCTTCGTTTTGGGCCCACCCGAAGGTCGCTCCTGATCGACCACACGCGCTGCCATGCGGGCATCGCTCCTTGAGCCTCCAAGCATTGCCCGCTAAGCTCGCCCTCTCCAGAGATTGCAGAAGTATTCCGAGCCTGGATTTGCTTCGCCCGTCGCGAAATTGGCCGTGTTCGTCGCAAAGCAAGGCATGGATTGCGTCGAACGCCAAGAATCAAAATGGAGGGAAGTTCATGGCCCATCACTTGACGGCGCAAGTTGAGCAGCATGCGGGCGAGCCAGCCCCGGGGAAGTCGCGCTTCTAGGTGGGCCATGGACCCATGGCGCCTGCCACCACGGATTGCCACGCTCTGGTCGCTGGCGGTGGCTGCCTTGCTTTCGACCCAGTATTTGTTCCAGCCCTTCGTATGGCAGAACTGGCCATGGGATGAGGTGCTTTCGGGTTGGCTCGAGGTAATGGGCCATTGTATGGTCGAGGGCTTGTTCGTCCTGGGGGCGCTGCTGCTGGCGTCGCGCCTGCGGCTTGCGTCCCTGTTGTCATATGCCTGCGTACTGATCGCTGCAGTGGCCCTGGGCACGGCCATCGGAAATGCCGTCCTCCTTGTGGCCGGCGTCCAGGGTTTTGCGCCCGACGCGGCCTGGGTCGCAGCGCGCACGGTCCGCTGGGCAGCGATCTCCGGCTGCAGCATGGCCACGTTCGGCCTCTCGTCGCGCGCCAGTCGCTTGCGCGCCCAGGCACAGGCGCACGACCTCCAGCGCGTGCAACTGGACCGCCAACTCGTCCAGGCCCAACTGCAGGCGCTGCGCAATCAGATCGAGCCGCATTTCCTCTTCAACACGCTGGCCACGGTTCGGCGCCTGCACCAGACCGAGCCCGCGGAAGGCGCCCGCCTGTTGGCGCACTTCCTCGACTACCTGCACTCAACCCTGCGCCAGCAACTCCAAGGACAGTTCACCACGCTGGGGCGTGAACTGGATCTCGTGCGCGCCTATCTGGCCGTCGTCTCGGTGCGCATGTCCGGGCGGTTGCAGGTGGCGTTCGACGTGCCCGCCGACCTGCGCGAATGTGTATTTCCATCCTTGTGCGTCGCGACCCTGGTTGAAAACGCCGTCAAGCACGGGATCTCCGCGTCGCCCACCGGGGGCGAGATTTGCGTCCAGGCCACGCTGCATGGCGACGACGTCGAGGTCGCTGTACGCGATACCGGTGCCGGCTTCAGCGGCATGGGCGGCAGTGGCGTGGGCTTGGCCAATATCCGCGCCCGGCTGGGCACACTCTATGGCCCTTCGGGGATCCTGAGGCTGGAGAGCAACAAGCCGCGAGGCGTTTGCGCCAGCATCCGGTTGCCCCGTTCGATGCGGGAGGGCACGCCATGAGCCAGTGGAACGGCCGATGGGATGATGGCGACTGGCGCCGCGCCCTCTACCTTTCCGCCATCTGGGGCGTGGCGACGTGGATCGTCGAGGTGGCCGTCTTGCCCATCTCCAGCTTTGGAATTGCCAACTGGCTGTTGATGGCGGCGATTGTCTTCTTCCAATGGTTCATCACTGGCATGGGCATGGCGTTCTGCGTGATGTGGGCCGTGCGCCGCCTGGGATCGACCCGTCTGATGGTTGCAGCAATCACCCTTGCGTTGGGATGGGGCGTGTTGATCTCGATCGTCATTGTTCCAGCGGCTTGCCGCCTCGGCTACCTCAGGGCCCTCGGTGCCATGTTTCCGGGCCTGGAAGCCCCCTGCGAAGCGCACCACATCATGGGCACGTGGGCTTACGCCACATGGGAGACGCTCCTCATCGCGGCGACGTTCACGCCCGTCTATGTCCTCAGCGCTCGGGCCGCACGAACGCGCGGCATGCTCGGGCGCGCAGAAATCGCTCGTCGCCAAAGCGAGAAGGCGGTCGAACAGGCCCAGTTGCAGATGCTGCAAAGGCAGGTCGATCCGAAGTTCCTCCTGCACGTGATGGAAGCCATCCAGGACCGCTACGGCCATGATTCCCTGGCGGCGGATCGCCTGCTTGATCGCCTCGTGGCGCTCCTGCGCAGCCTCATGCCGGGACTGCGCAACGACAGTTCCACGCTGGAGGCGGAGATCACCATCCTTCGCGCCAGCGCCCATCTCCAGGATGAGCTTCACCCGGGCGCAGGGCGATGGACGATTGACGTGCATGGCGGGGACGCCGGGCGCATTCCATTTCCCCCACTGCTGCTGTTGCCCACGCTGGAGGAACTGCGCGGCAACTCGCTGCCACGGCCCGCGTGGTCGGTGGCGGCCCGCCTGGAAGGCGCTGCGCCGCGCATCGTGATCCAGGTGGACCGGGCGGTAGAGCCTTCCTTGGCGCGCCAGCTGGAGCAACGCATGCTCGTTGGCTTGCGTGCCGAATGGGGAGCCGATGTCGCGATCTGCGTTGAAGTCGGCGCCTCCCGTGAAACGACCACCTTCACGCTTCAAGCGCGAACAGTGCCGCCCGCCGCGGCGCCCGATGCCATCGGTGCCAAGTCTGAAGTGCCCCTGGCGCGAGAACCCATGCTGATTCATTGATCGGAAAGGAGCCAACGATGAACGACGACCCTCTCCAACCGCTGCCCGAAGACCCTCATGGGGTGGACGCCATGCGCCGCGTGCTGCTGTCCCTGCTGCCCGCTTTGGCCATGGGTGAAGCCGCGCACGCGCAGGATGCCGCCAAGATCCAGCCTCGCGCTTACCGGATCGCTCTCGAAACCGACCAGCTGCGCGTCCTCGAGTTCAACAGTCGGCCGGGCATGGGCGTGTGCGGCACCGGGATGCACTCGCACCCGCCACATCTGACGGTTGTCCTTTCCGCCACGAAAGCCCGCTTGACACTGCCCAACGGCAAGGAGGAGATCAAGGAGTCCAAAGCGGGCGATGTGTTCTGGAGCGAGGCCGAGACGCACATGGTCGAGAACATCTCGGGCAAGGACGCGCGAGCCCTACTTGTCGAACTCAAGTCAAACGACAACCCGAAGAAGACGGGCTAAGCGCCATGCACCGCTACACCGCCTTGGTCGCCGAGGACGAGGACGTCCTGCGCGAAGAGCTGCAGGCGCATCTTCGCGACCTCTGGCCGGCGTTGGAGATCGAAGCCAGCGCGGCCAACGGCCTGGAGGCCTTGCTGGCGCTGGATCGGCACTTGCCCGACGTCGTGTTCCTCGACATCGAGATGCCTGGGCTGAACGGCCTGGACGTCGCGCGCCAGATCCAGGGCCGCAGCCATGTCGTCTTCGTCACCGCCTACGACGCTTACGCCGTGGCCGCGTTCGAGCAAGGTGCTGTCGACTATGTCCTCAAGCCCTATGACCTGCCGCGCCTGTCGCAGACGATCCGGCGCGTCAAGGAACGGCTGGGAAGCGCCCCGCCCTCGCTCGACGTGCTGCTGCGCCAGCTCGCAGCCGCCAGGCCGGTGCGCGATCACCTGCGATGGATCAATGCTTCGCAGGGCCAGGACGTCAGGATCATCACCGTCGATGAAATCTGCTACTTCAAGGCCGAATCGAAGTACACGTTGGTGATCACCGCCGACGGTGAGTCGCTGATTCGCCGCCCGCTCAAGGAATTGCTGGAGCAACTGGACCCTTCGCAGTTCTGGCAGGTGCACCGCTCGACGATCGTCAATGCCAATGCGATCGCCGGCGTGTCCCGGGATTTCAGGGGCCACGTCCATCTGCGGCTCAAGCAGCGCACCGAGACTTTGCCTGTGAGCGAGGCGCATGAGCATCTGTTTCGGTCGATGTAGCGGCGCGTCCGTCCTGATAGCGCCGCGCTCGTCGCAAAGGCAAGCGAGCACCTGGGCAAGCCCGAACAATGACCGTGCCAGGCCGCCATCGCGGCCGGCCAACCCAGGAGGGCTCTTCGATGAATCGCAGAAACAATCTCCGTGCGCTGGTCGCAGCCATCACCATCACTACAGGCGGCGTGGTCGCGTGCGGCGGGGGCGGTTCTGCTCCCGTGGCCCAGGACCAGCCCGTCACCATCACGTCCCAGGGGCCGAATGCGGTCGATCTCTGGAACCAGGCGGCCACCGACACCATCACGATGCCGGCCGCCGCCAGCGGTACGCCGGAAGAACGCCAGCCGCTCTACGACGCCGACATGGCCACGATGAATGTGGCCATCTACGACGCGCTGGCCGCCATCACGAAAGCCTACCGCCCGCTCATCGCGGTCATGCCGGATGATCCCGCGCTCGGTTCGCTGCCCCAGGAGCATGCCGTCCATGGCGCGGCGCACACCGTCTTGGCGACGCTGTTTCCAGCCCGTTCCGCGAAGTACCAGTCCACCTACGACACGGCGATCGCCACCGCGAATGCGGACGCGCAGGCGGCCCTGCAATTCGGCGCGGATGTGGCTCGCAAGGTGCTCGCGCAGCGGGCGGATGACGGTCGCTGGACGCCGGTCCCGGCCTATGTACCGGGCACAGCCCCCGGCCAGTTCCGCGGCGTCAATCCGGTGGGCCTTACGCGGCCCTACCTGCGCCCGTTCACGCTCACTTCGGCTGGCCAGTTTCGCGCCAGCGGCCCACCGGCGCTCGAAGGTAATGCGTACGCTGCCGACCTGAACGAAACCAGGGCCATGGGCAGCGCCAGCAGCACGCAACGCACTGAGGCGCAGACCGAGAACGCGCGCTTCCATACCGAAGCGCCTCCGCTCTTCTGGACGCGCAATCTGCGCC
Source organism: Variovorax brevis (assembly GCF_030317105.1). GTDB lineage: Bacteria > Pseudomonadota > Gammaproteobacteria > Burkholderiales > Burkholderiaceae_C > Variovorax > Variovorax brevis. The sequence goes on along the minus strand of NZ_JASZYG010000015.1, from coordinate 124,332 downwards.
AGTTCGCCACCAGCAAGCCGACCCTGGTGGAGAACGCAAGGCTGATGGCCATGCTGTGGGTTGCGCTGTCCGACGCCAGCACAGCATGCTTCGAATCGAAGTATCACTTCAACTTCTGGCGTCCGACAACCGCCATCCGGCTGGCTGACGCCGACGGGAACGCGGCGACGGAGCCAGACACGCAATGGACGCCGGTGGTGCCCACGCCCAATCACCCCGAATACCCCGCGGCCCATGCATGCGCCGCCGGCGCGCTCGGAGAGGGGCTTCGGCAGGCGTTTGGAACGGGCAAGGTCCAGTTCTCCTTCAAGAGCACCGTCACCGGCAGCACGCATTCGTTCGACTCCGTGGACGCGATGATCGAGAACGTGCAGCAGGCCCGCATCCATGGCGGCATGCACTTCCGGACCGCGACCGTTGATGGGCGCACCCTGGGCGAGAGAGTCACCCGGCAGGTGGCGCGGGAGCACTTCACGGCGTTGACTCAATAGGCACTGGCAAGAGGGCGCCTTCCGTGGACCCGCAAGACCTCATGTCCGTACGCGGCATGGACAGGGGGCGCTCGCGAGCGATGTCTCGCGAGTCACGCGCCGCCAGATGACGGTGCTCTTCTGCGACATCGTCGGCTCGACGAGCCTGGCCGAACGGCTCGACCCGGAGGACGTGCTGGACGTGCTCTCTTCCTTTGGCGATCTGGTCAGGCAGATCGCCCGGAGCTTCGGAGGCCACGTCGCCCGAATCGTTGGCGACGGCGCCGACGTCTATTTCGGCTATCCGCTCGCAAGTGAAGACGACGCCGTGCGCGCGGTGCATGCAGGTCTGGGCATTGTTGAGCGGGCCAGCCGGTTGCAGGACGAAAGTGGCATCGCGACACCTGTGCAGGTGCGCATCGGCATTGCAACCGGCCAGGTGGCGGTGGGCGCAAGGGAGGGCCTCGCGATCGCCGGCAGCACGCCCAATCTGGCGGCCCGCATTCAGGCCGCGGCACGGCCGGGGCAAGTCACCGTCGCGCCCAGCACCCGCCGGATTGCGGGAGCCCAGTTCGAGTACGAGGATCTGGGCGACTTCGAACTCAAGGGATTCGAGCAGCCTGTGCGACTCAGCGCCGTCACGGGTGCTGGCGACCCGGACGGTCGCTCGGCGTGGCGAGGCCATGACACGAAGGTCCCGCTGGTAGGCCGCGATACCGAGCTCGCGACACTCATGGCCTGCTGGAATGGGCCCGCGACAAACCACCGCATCGAAAGCACGCTGGTGGTTGCCGAGCCCGGCCTCGGAAAATCACGGCTCGCGTCGGCGTTCGAGCTGCGCCTCTCGACAATGGCGCACACGACGGTGCGCCTGCAGTGCTCGCCGTTCCATTCCAACAGCATGCTGCGGCCAATGGTTCAACATCTTGTCCGGGCGGCAGGCTTCGCGCGGGAGGACACACCGCCGATGCGTGTCGAGAAACTGGAAGCCCAGCTGGCCGTCGCGGGCATCAGCGCCGAGCTGGATCGCAGTCTCGTCGCGTCGCTGGTGGAAGTCGATGGGTCGACCGGCTACCCGCCACTGGACCTGTCGCCCGCGGTGCGACTGCAGATGACGCTGAAGGTGCTGTGCCGGTACCTGGCAGGACTTGCCACCAGGCAGTCCCCTCTGCTGCTCATCGTGGAGGATCTCCACTGGATGGATCCGACCTCATTTGCACTGCTCGACGAACTGCTCGCCAGCGCACAGCGCGTGCCGATGCTCGTGCTGCTGACCAGCAGGCCAGATGACCTCGCTGGCCTCAAGGCGAAGCCGACGATCGTCCACCTTGGGCGACTAGACGCGCAGGCGTCGCGCAGCGTCGTGGAAAACATGAACGCCAACACGGCGCTGACCTCGGCCGACATCGAAACGATCATCCGGCGTAGCGATGGCGTGCCGTTGTTTTTGGAGGAAATGACGCGCATGGTCCTGGACTCCACCACGAGCAACGGCGGCGGCGCGGCCGTTCGACAACTGGAAGTCCCTGACACGCTGATGGATCTGCTGATGGAGCGCCTGGATCGCCTGGGCAGCGCCAAGTGGCTGGCCCAGGTCGCGGCAGTGATCGGCCACGAGTTCAATCAAAGCCTGCTGTACGGAGCGGCCGGCATGGAGCAGGCAGCCTTTGACGACGCCCTGCGTGCGATGCTCTGGGCCGACCTGCTGCAGCCAGTCGGCGGCCAGGGCGAGCGCCTCGCCTTCAAGCACGCATTGATCGGAGACGCGGCTTACGGCTCGATCCTCGCAAAGACCCGCTCGATGGTGCACGGGCGACTCGCAGACTTGCTGACGCACGAATTCGCCGGAATGATCGAACGCCAGCCCGAGGTCGCGGCACATCATTTGTCGCGCGCGCAAAGGCCGCTTGAAGCGGGCCGTTTTTTCCTACGGGCGGGCGAGCAGGCCCTGCAGCGGGGCGCTCCTCGCGAAGCGGCCGGGCACTTGTCGGAAGGGGTCTCCGTGCTGGCCGCGGCACCGGCCAGCCGCGAGCGAAGTGAAGCGGAGTTGTCCCTCCTGTCGACACTCGGGCCCACGACCATGGTGTTGACCGGCCCCGGCAGCGAAGCGTTCAGGGACGTTCAACGACGCGCGTTCGCGCTGTGCCATGGGTTGCCCGGCGCACCGCGCCAGTTCCCGGTGACCTACGGCCTGTGCCTCTATCACTGGGGTCGGGCCGAACTTGGGATCGCGCGCAGCCTTGCCGAAGACTTGATGAAGGTCGCCGAATCAAGGAGCGAAGACGCCGAGGCCACGATCGCCGCGCACAACATGAACGGGATGATCAAGCTGAGTCAGGGCAACGTCCATGCGGCGCGTGCGCATCTGGAGCGTTCGGTCGCCTGCTACGACCCGCAACGTCATGCCTCGCTCTACCCGGTCTACCTGATGGACTTCGGCGTGTTCGGCCGCTTCTATCTAGCGCTTGCCACCCTGATCAACGGCGACGAGGAGCTTGCAAGCCAGCACGTGCAAGATGCCTATGAACTTGCGCTCCAAGCGCACCAGCCACACACGCTTGGCTTTCCCATGGCGGCCAAGTGCTCGATGGCTGTGCTGCGCGATCTGCCAGACGATGCCAGGAAGGCCGCGCAACGGTGCATCGACTTCTGCACAGAGACTGGGTTCTCGGAATTCATGGCATTGGCCCGCATCGCGCGCGGCTGGGCAACGGCGCGAGATGGCCAAACCGCCGAGGGACTGGACGATCTCGAAGCCGGAATCCGCTTGTGGCAGGCGACGGGCTTCGAGAACTGGCAAAGCTGGTTCGCCAGCCTCAAGGTGGACCTGCTGGTTAAGCTGGGGCGCAACGACGAGGCCCTGCGAGAAATTGATTTGCATCTTGCGCGGATGGACCAAAGCGGCGAGAACCTTTTTCGCAGCCCACTGCTGGCACAAAAGGCCATGCTTCCGAACACCGATCGCGCCAACCGGGAGCGGCTATTGGCAGAGTCAAATGGAATCGCAGCCGCGCAGCATGCAATCGCCTGGCTTCGCTACATCGGGGCACGACATCTGACACCACCCGTCTCGTCCGCCAGTGTCGGCTATCGGGCATTCGAGCTTGGCGATGAATGACCGCTCATGGCCGGCCATGAGCGGTCCTTGCACCACGCCTTGCGACTGGCGGCTCTGGACTCCAACGCGATCCTTCAATCAAGGCGCGCCGCATTTTCCACGCCCTGCTCGGCCATTGGCGCTACTTGAAGGGCGAGCAGCGCCTGTGGCCCGGGCGCTTCTGGTTATTTTTCGCGGCTTTCCAACGAAGCTTCGAAGGGGAACGGGAATCGGCCCAGGACCTCGCGGACGATGCCGGCGGTCGCGCTGTCCGCCTCCGTGATCTTGACGCGCATCCCGAGCCGCGGGTCGTTCAAGACCTCGAGCCTGGAAGTGTGGGCACCGGCGTCTTGCAGCGCCGCGCGCAGCGCATCCGCGATCTCGCGCTGCCTGAGCTCGGGCTTGAAGATCTTGCCGACGCCAGTCAGGGGCATCGTCGCTACCAACCTGATCGCTTTCGGTACCGCTGCGCGTTCTGTGATCTGGTCCCTGGCGAACGAAAGCAGTTCATCCTCGGTGGCGCTGACGCCGGGCCTGAGTTGCACATAGGCGACCGGCAGTTCTCCCGCGTGCACATCGGGGCGTCCGACCGCGGCAGCAATTTGCACGGCCGGATGGCGGTGCAGCGACTCTTCGATGCTCGCAGGGTCTATGTTGTGGCCGCCCCGGATGATGAGTTCCTTTTTTCGGCCGGTCAGATAAAAGTAGCCATCCGCGTCCTGTCGGCCGAGGTCGCCGGTGTTCATCCAGCGTCGGCCGTCGTTCAGATCCAGCCAGAGCCCTTTGTCCTGCCCGGGGTCGCGATAGCCGGCAAACACATTGGGACCGCTGATTGCAAGCACGCCTGCTTCGCCGACCGCGCAGTCGCGCGCGTAGGCCCCTGCGTCGTCCAGCATGACGGCTTTCATGGCCTGTAAAGGCACCCTCAGCCCGATCGACCCGGTACGCCGTTCGCCCAGCGGAGGATTGCAGGTGCTGACGCAGGTCCCCTCGGTCAGGCCGTAGCCCTCGAGGATCTTCAGACCCGTGAGTTCCTGAAAAGAGCGCATGAGTTCCACCGGCATGGGTGCGGCCCCGCAAAGCCCGTATTCCAGCGAAGAGAGGTCGCGGCCCTGCGTTGGCTGCTGCATGAGCGCCGCATAGACCGTCGGAACGCCACTGAAGAAGTTGATCCGGTGGTGCTCGACCAACTCCCAGAAGTGCTTGATGACACCATCGCCGCGATAGCCCGAGGGCGTGCCGATGATCACGTGTGCGCCGCGTGAGAATGGCAGCAAGCCAGTGACCAGGACCCCGTTGACATGGAACAGGGGCAGACCACAGAAGAGGGTCTTCCCTGCCGAGATCCCATCGCCGAGGAAGTGGCCAACGCTCCACGCATTGGCAACCTCGTTCGCGTGCGTGCGCATCGCGATCTTGGGCGTGCCGGTGGTGCCGCCAGTGCAGAAATAGGACGACCGGTCGCCTGGGCGGATCACGCGCCTGCTGACGAGGTGGTCCGCCGGCTGCAGATGAAGCCCTTGCGCGAAGTCGTGCACGTCGAAGCGCACGTATGACTCGCTCGGAGGTACGCGCGCCCCCTCGGCGACCTGATGGGCCAGGTCGACCAGCACAACATGTTCAAGGCTGCTGACACGGCCGAGCAAGGGCTGCAGCCTGGACCACAGGTCCGTGCCGGGCGCGGGTGCCAGCGTGATCAACACCTTCGCTTCGCCAGCGGCGAGCAGTTCGACGATGGCAGTGGGCTCCAGCATGGGATTGATGGCGAAGGCGATGCCGGCCGCCTGGCCGCCCCAGACGGCGAGATGCGTCTGCGGCAGATTGGGCAGTGCAAAGGCGACGACATCGCCGGCGCCGACGCCCAACGCATGAAGGAAGTTGGCAGTGGCCGTGATGCGAGAGAACAACGTCTCGTAGTTCCAGACTTCCGGCCGCGCATGATCTTCGATGCGAGGAAAGAACGATAGCGCCGGCGCGTCGGGGTGGGCGCGCGCTGCGGCGCCGATCATCTCGTAGGTGCTGTTCGGCAGGAGGACGTCGTGCTTGCTTTCGAGAGCCAGCACATCTGCGATAGAGGCGATTTCGTTCATGCTTTCACCAAATAAGCTTTGCGTCACGGCAGGAGAACCGCTCGGCCGGGTTGGCCGGCCGACACGTGGTCGAACGCGGCGATGGCGTTGTCGAAGGGCACGGCGATGCCGATCGGCAGCACGAGCCTTTGGGCTCGGACGCCCTCAGCGAGCGCCTCGAGGGCATCGCGGTCGGGCTTGAAAATGGTCCAGGCATAGCTGGCCTTGGGCGCGCGCGAGGCGACGATCGCGCGGACCTGCTTCCAGTCGCGGCGACTGGCCCACGCGCCACCCAGCCATCCGAGCCGATCGAAGTTCGCAAGCAAGGGGTGCACCGTGGTCGCCTGGCCCATGGCCCCCGCGCCGAGACGGGATGCGAGACGGGCATCGTCGTCCCAGTTGGCGAAGTTCAGCACCACGTCGAAGTCCGCGGGCAGTGACCCGATGCAAGCGGGGCCGTGCTCGACGGCCACTTGAGCGCCGAGGTCCAGACCGACCTGGCGTTGGCCTGCCCCGCAGATCGCGGTGATCTCGCTACCCCAATGGCGAAGCAGCTGCATGGCCAGACGGCCCAATCCGCCGTTGGCGCCGTTGATCAGCACGCGGGCCCCGCGCGCATTGCCAGCGTTGATCCCGCTCGAACGCAGCGCGAGCCACATCGTCGTGAACGAATAGGGCAGCACCGCGAGCGCGGTCGGATCCTTGTCGTGTGGAGCGGGCAGCAAGAGGTCTTGCGCAACGACGACATGCGACGCATGCGCGGACCCTCCACGACCGGTACCGAGCAGTCCGAACACGCGTTGCCCGCGAGCGAAGCGGGTCACACCCGCGCCGATGGCTTCGACAACGCCCGCGACGTCGTTGCCGAGCACGAGCGGAAAGCGCGCCGCCCCCTTGAGCCCCAGCAGGCGACGACCGTAGCCGGCTGCGCGCTTGACATCGATCGGGTTGACCGAGGTAGCTTGTATTCGCACCAGCACGTCACCACTGCCGGGATCGGGCAGCGCGACGCTGCGTACGGCCACCCGCGGCGGCGTGGCAGCCTCGGTGCAGAGCAGTTCACGCCGCATGCTTGATCTCCTGGATGGGGTGGGCGGCCGTCCGCCGTGGCGCCGCAGCGGACGATGCGGGCGGCGCGATGAGCTCCAGCGCTTGCCGCAGCATCGTCTCGGCCTTGGACGCCGGCCCTTCCGCCAGCACGCAACGGTCGGGCCTGACGATCGCGACCCAGCCAAGTGGAACCCGGCGTGGCAGCAGGGCCTCGTCCAGCGCCTCCAGGCGCTGGGAGGCTGGCGCGAGGTGCTGGGCCTGCGATCGCTGGCACCACTGCCACACCCGACCGCCTGCCGCTTGCCAGAACTGCAGCAGTTCAGCCGGCAGCCGGGCCGACAGGTCCACGCCAAAGCCGATCAGCGCCCATTGCATTCCCAGCGCGTCGTCGCTGAGGACCGGCCCACCGCCGGTGGCTGGGCGAACCCAGCCTTGGGGCAGCATGGCCCCCGCACGCAATTGTTCGCTGCCGCGCACGCGCCAGAACAGGCCATGGTCGAAGGTGTTCTGCGGCTTGACCTTCATGTCCTCGAACATCGCGCGGCCAGTCGGCAGCAGGCGCAGCAGGCTCATCAGCCCGTGCACGGCGAACGCCGCGGGGCGGCTCTGCGGCATGACGATCGCGCCGAGCGTGCGTGCAAGGCGGATGATCTTCCGGGCGTGCGGCCGTCGCTCGGTGTCGTAGCTGTCGAGCACCCCCTCGTTTGCGCGTCCCTGCAAGACCCAGGCGAGTTTCCAGGCGAGGTTGGCCGCGTCGCGCAGCCCGGCGACCAGGCCCTGGCCCGCGAAAGGCGGCGTGATGTGCGCAGCATCGCCCGCGAGGAAACAGCGGCCCCTGGAGAAGCGTTTCGCCTCGCGCGCATGGAAGCGGTAGACCGCCGTGCGTTCGATCCGGATGCGCTGGCTGTCGCACCACGGTGCAAGCAGCTGCCGCACGGACTCCGGCCTCTCCATCTCTTCCGGCCGCTCGCCGGGGCGGAGCATGAACTCCCATCGCTGCCGTCCGCCGGGGGCCACCATGCGCGGGCTCGGGCGCCGCGGGTCGCACGTGAATTCGACATGGTCGATGGGGTCCGGCACATCGAGCGCATCAACGATCAGCCAGTCCTGGTGGAAGCTTCGGCCTTCGAAGTCCAGACCCAGCGTGCGCCGCACCAGTGAGTTTGCGCCGTCGGTGCCCACCAGGTAGCGCGCACGCACATGGGTCTCATTGCCCGCCGCGTCCTCCAGCCGCGCCTGGATGAACCGGCCATCGTCGGCGAAGGCTGCGAGCGCGCTGCCGAGCCGCACTTCTACGCCCGGATATTGCGCGAGCTTCCCACGCAGCACGCGCTCGAGTTCCGGCTGGTAGAAGGTGACGAGCGCCGGGTGGCCGTCGATGATGCCGGCGGTGTTGATGCGGGCGAAGCGGCCGAACAGCGGGGAGCGGTACTGCACGTGCGGGATGGCGACGGTCTCGAACTCGCCCTCGCGCACACCCGCCAGTTGAAGTATGCGCAGCGCTTCGTTGTCGAGCGCGATCGCGCGCGGCTTTTCGAAGATGGCGGTCGCCTTGTCGATGGCCAGCACGCGCACGCCGTAGCGGCCGAGCAGATTGGCCAGCGCCGCGCCGACCGGGCCCAGGCCGACCAGGAGGATGTCGGTGTCAAGCCTCGGCACCGTGTGAGGGATGGACGCAGCGTTCATGGTGCGGTGATGGAGGTCGTCTGCTCGCCGAGGTCGATGGCGCCGTCGTCGGTGCGGATCGCTGCGCTGATCCGGTCGCCCGGGCGCAGGTAGGCGGGGTTGGCGCGTCCCTTGCGGATGAACATCCGCCATTTGCCGGCGTCGCTGAGCAGGTGCTTCAGAACGAACATCGCGGCCTTGCCGGGGGCGCGTGCGGCGCAGCCTGCCGGCGTGCCGGTGGCGATCAGGTCGCCGGGGAGCAGGTCCTGCAGCGCCGCAAGTTCGGTGAGCGTGGCGGCGGGGCCGTGGATCATCTCGGCGCAATAGGCGTCCTGCCGCGTCTGGCCGTTGACAGCCAGGCGCATGCGCAGCTCGGGCCAGCGAGCCCATTCCTGCGGCGTCAGCAGCACCAGTGCAGGTCCGACCGGGCCGAAGCCTCGATAGCTCTTGCCCTTGTAGAACTGGCCCTGCGGCAATTGAACGTCACGTGCCGAAAGGTCATTGACGATCGTCACCCCTGCCAGCCATCGCGGCAGGTCGTCCGGGCCGACCTGTGTGCCGGCCGGCACTGGAGCCCGCAACACCAGCCCGAGCTCGATCTCGTAGTCGAGCAATTGCACATGCGCGGGGCGAACCACTGGCGCATCCGCCGCCGTGATGCTGGACGGCGCCTTGGTGAAGATCGTGTTGAAGGGAAAGTCTTCCACGCGCAGGCCCGATTCGGCGATGTGGCTGCGATAGTTGACGCCCTGGCAGATGAACTGCTGGTGATGCGTCACCGGCGGCAGAAGCTGGACCCGCTCGATGGGCACCACGGCCAGTGCCGCCTCGGTAGCCCACAGCAACTCCCAGTGCCTGGAGAGCAGTTCGCCGGTGCTGGGCGCATCGACTTGCAAGGGAGCGATGAGGCGCCCGAATTGAATGCCCCATCGGGGCTTGCCGCCGTCGGCGTAGCGGATGATTGTGCGTGACATGGGTTTGTTGGGGGGAGAGTTAAAGCCAGGGGCGAGCGGGCGCGTCGAGTGCCGCGCTCATGAGGTTCAGTCGCTGCGGCGTGATGGCCTTGCGACGCACGAGCTTCAGCACGTGCAGAAGGGTATGGAGGTTCTTCTTCGGCTTCATCGAGGCGGGCGCGTCGGCGCCCCAGGCCCAGATGCCGCCGAATTCGAGCGGCGAGTAGGCGGTCTCGACATCCGCGGTGAAGACGTCGCCATCCGTGTAGTGCTCGTACTCGAAGCCGTCGGGATCGGACCAGTAGTCGAAGAGCTGGCTGCCGAGAAGGTGTCGACCGATACCCCACATGTGCCGGTGTCCCCCGGCGCGCAGCACCTGCTGGCCCTGTCCGAGCGCATCCAGGTCCAGAACCTCGTAGGCGCTGTGCTCGACCTTCTCCTCGATGCCGCCGACGATCACCAGCGTGTGGTGGTCCGACGGCTGATTGCCCAGATCAAGACGGCAGAACGCGAGACTGGGACTGCCGTCGGCGAGGTACTGAACGTCAGTGGGGATCAGTCCGAGCACGCGCAGGTACCACTCGGCCATGCGCGCGAAGTCCACCGTTTGCAGGACCACGTGGCCGAGCCGCACCACGCGTGCCGGCTCGATGGGCGTGCGCACCGTGCGATTGATGCGTGGCGTGTCCTGTGCCGTGTTGGTGCTCGACGTGACGGCCTCGCGCAACGGCAGCGGCGCGACGCGCTGCTGATCCTGCAGCAGCCAGACGCTGCGGCCGCTGGGGTCGCACAGCTCCACGCCGCGGCCGCCTGCGGGCAGTCGGCACACGGGCAGCCAGCGCGCCCCCATCTGCTCCACGTAGCGGTGCAGATCGGTGTCGGCTGACATGAGGAACGCGGGCCCGATAAACCGATCCTGGAGCCCGGCTTCCGCGATCGCAATGCAGGGCGCGCTCCCCGCACCCCGTGCCACAAGACGCTGCGGCGTGGAACTGACGATATGAAAGCCGAAGTCGCGCCAGAAGCGTTCCGTCGGCGCAAGGTGGCGCTTTTCCCAGCGCAGGAAGGCCAGTTCGATGGCACGGCCGAGGGCGGGCTGCCGGGGCAGTCGTTGGACATCGACGGGCAGCCGGCTTTCGGGTGTCGACTGCGGCTGCCGAAGCACTGCGTTGAAGCCTCTCACGGGTTGGTTTCCTTTCAGAACGTGTAGTGGTAGCCGAGCAAAAGCATCTGGACCTTGCTCGTCAGTGAAGTGCCTGTGCTGGGGCCGGTGCCGGTGAGCGTGGTGCGCGGGTTCAACTCGTAGCCGAGGTTCAGTTCCGAGTGCGAATCGACGCGCCAGCTCAGGCCGGCGGTGTAGGCCTGCTCGTTGATCGAGGGCACGAGCAGGTTCTGTACGGCGCGCGAAGGGTCGATCTGGCTGCGGTTGCGGCTGTAGCCGGCCCGCAAAGTCCAGCGCTCGTCCAGTGCCCATGCCGCGCCAAAGCGCAGGACAGGTTGGTTGCGCCAGGCGAAGCCATTGGGGTCCTGCATCGCCTTGATCTCTCCCCACAGGATGCGCAGCCCATCGGCGGCCAGGGTGAGCCGTTCGGTGGGTTGCCATGCAACGCCGACCCCGTACTGCGCCGGGACGTCAAGGCGTCCGTCGCTGTAGAGCAGCAGGTCGCGGTCATAGCCGTCGAGCCGGCCCATTCGAACGCGGGACTTCAGGTTGGCGCCGAAGGTCCAGCCGGACGCCGGTTTCCACAGCAGGCCGGCTCGGGCGCCGACGCCAGTCGCCGTCTGACTACCGTGACCAGGAAGGGGCAGCAGGCCGCCGGGAACCGGAGCGGGCACGATCACACCATCGGCTTCGAACTGTTGCCGCGCCAGCGTGAGGCCCAGGCCCAGCGCCAAGTCAGGCGTTGGCGTCCAGGCCATGGCAGGAATGAATTCGGCGACGCGAAGCGTTGTCTTCGCGTTTCCCGCGCCGGGCACCGGCAGGGCGGGCTGACCGTAGTCGGATCCCGCGCCGGCGCCCGACATGCTGATCCCGAGAGTGACCTCGGGTGCCGAATGCCAGATCAAGCCGCCTTCGGGGGCCATCTGTGTCTGGCGGTTCTCGAGGTGGTTGCCAGGCAGCAGGTAGTCGGCCGAGGATTGCCCGTTGAACACCTGCAAGTCAAACGTCGCGGAAGACGGGATGAAGGCAATACCGGCGGGATTGTTCGCTGCTGCCACGGCGTCGAGCGGCAGCGCGATCGAAGCGCCGCCCATGGACGCGTTCTTGATCCCAATGCCGCCAGGCAGCGCGCCGTTGACCGCCGACGCTGCGGTGTGAATGGCAGCGACGGCGAGTACGAGCGAGAGTTGAAGGGGCCGGGGGCGTCCGAGCATCGTGAAATCCTTCGAGCGGTTGGAGAACGGGTTTTGGTTGGCCTTCATAATGACACTAGCATCATCATGACAATGTCATCAACGTGACAGCATTGTCGTTTAAACTGAGTCATGCACTGGGCACAATCCATCCATGCAAACGAATGACCACCGCCATCGCGTCGCAGCCGAACGACGCGAACGCATGCGCGCACGGCTGCTCGCCAGTGCGATGAAGCTCGTCGCGGAAAAGGGCCCGGCGGCGACGTCGATCGACGACGTGATCTCGGCCGCGGAGGTGTCGCGGGGCACGTTCTACAAATACTTTCCGTCGTCCGACGCGTTGGTCCGGGAACTTGCAATAGAGATCGCCAACGAGCTGATTTGCATGGCCGAGCCCGTGGTGCGCAGTTACGACGATCCGGCTGAACGGGTGTCGATTGGCATTCGACTCGTGGCAAGGCTGGCCATCGATCACCCCCTTGCGGCCGCCTTCCTGATCCGCCTCGGATGGCCCGACGCGCGAAGCCCCAACATGCTCCTGGACTTCGTGAAGAGGGATCTGACTGAAGGGATCCGGCAGGGTCGGTTCACACGCATGCCGATCGCCTTGGCCCTCGACATCGTGACGGGCGCTGTGCTGGGCGCGACGCATCGCATGCTCGAGCCGGGTTGCGAGGGCGACTTCGCGGAGCAGAGCACCGCCGCCGCATTGCGTGGGCTCGGCCTGGATGCGAAGAGCGCGGAACGCATTGCCAATGGCCCGCTGAAGCCGGTCGAAATTCTTTCGGTGGGTTTGCTGACCGAGACCTCGGAAATCCCCGTGCAAGCCCTGGCGGAAAGGACCGGGCACGGGGCCGGGCGTCGAAAGGCCGGTTGAGCGGCTCGCTGGCGTGGCTGTACGACATGACTTGATTCGCTGGCGAACCGATAATTCATGACTGTCCTCTCGCAAGACTCACGCGTGGCGCACTCGCTGCCCAACCCGGATCCCGTTCGGATCAGCTTCGAGGAGTTCGATCTCGACGAGGTGAACGCTTGCCTGTTGCGCAACGGGAAGGCCGTCGCGCTCGCGCCGACGCCCTTCAACCTGCTGTGCGCGCTGGCACGCCACCCGGGCACACTGCTGACAAAGGACACACTGCTCGATGCGGTGTGGGGCCACCAGTTCGTGAGCGAATCGGTGCTCAAGACCGCCATCAGCGACCTGCGCACGGTGCTCGGCGACAACCCGCGCGAGCCGCGCTTCATCGAGACCGTGTCGCGGCGCGGCTATCGCTTCATCGCGGTGCCCGCCGCCGCGCGCGCGGCACCGCCTCTCGCCACAACGGCGACGACGAGGGTGGTGGCGGCGGACCCGCGGCCGTCGTCGTCGTTCATCGGCCGCGCGGACGCGAGCGCCCGGCTACAGCAGGGGTGGGATCGGGCCTGCAGCGGGGAGCGCGCAGTGGTCTGGGTCGCCGGCGAACCAGGCATCGGCAAGACCACGCTGATCGAACACTTTGTGGCCAGTCTCGGCGGCATTGCCTGCGCGCGCGGACAGTGCGTGGAGCACTACGGCACCGGCGAGCCCTACCTGCCGGTGCTGGAAGCGCTGGCCGAGCTGTGCCGCGGCGACCGCACGCTGCCGGCGCTGCTGCGCACCGTCGCGCCGACGTGGCTGCTGCAGCTGCCGTGGCTGAGCACGGCGGAGGAACGCGACGCGCTGCGGCGCGAGCTCGCCGGCCTGGGCCCGGACCGCATGCTGCGCGAGATGGCCGAGCTGCTCGACCGCTACACCGAGCAGCGTCCCCTGCTGCTGGTGACGGAAGACCTGCACTGGAGCGACCGGGCGACCCTCCAGCTGATCGACTACGTCGCGCGGCGCCGCGGGCGCGCCCGCCTGATGTGGTTGTCGAGCTTCCGCCTGGCGGAGGTGATCGCACTGGACCATCCGCTCAATCCGTTGCGGCACGAGTTGCGTCTGAACCGGTTGTGCCAGGAGGTGGTGCTCGATCCATTCTCGGAGACCGAGGTCGCCGACTACATCGCGCAACGCTCGGCCTCTCTCGCGCGCGACGAGGCATTCGTCCGTGCGTTGCACGAGCGCACGGATGGCGTGCCGCTGTTTGTCTCGTCGGTCATCACCGAGGTGATGGATCGCACGGCGGAGGACGCGGCGGTAGAGGCGCGGCTCGCGGCCGTGGCGGTGCCGCAGAACCTGGCGGCCATCATCGAGCACTACATCGCCCGGCTGGGCGGCGACGCGCGCGCCCTGCTTGCGGCGGCGGCCGTCTGTGGCGTGGAGTTCCGCGTCGACACGGTGGCGCGTGCCCTGGAGCGAGACCTCGCATCGGTGGCCCATGCCTGCGAGGACCTGGTGCGCGAGCACGTCTGGCTCACCGCGCCGCGAGCCGCCGAGGGCGACGAGGTGACCGAGCCACCCTACGCGTTCCGGCACGCGCTGTTCCGGCAGGTTCTGTACGAGCGCACAGCGCCTTCGGCCCGCACGCACCTGCACTGCAAGGTCGGCGCAGCGCTCGAATCGGAGCGTTCGGCCGGCGTGCCGGTGGCCGCCGCAGAATTGGCCATGCACTTCGACCGCGGGCGGCAGTCGATGACCGCACTGCGCTACTACGCCGAGGCGGCGGAAGCTGCGCTGCAGCACTTCAGCCCAGCCTCGTGCACCAGCCTCACCGAGCGCGCCTCGGCGCTGCTCCAGCAAGCATCGCAAGGGGAAGAGCGCAACGCGCTCGAGATCGTGGTCGCCACGCTGCACGGCGTCGCGGCCTTTCAATCACTCGGCGTCGGCAGCCAGGCGAGAAACGCTTTTGAACGCGCATACACGCTGCTGCAGGGCCTGCCCGAGCACCCGATGCGCGGGCGGCTGCTGCACGGCTTTGGCTACGTGCTGAGCCTGCGCGGCGAGTATGCGCTGGCGCTCGAGGTGGCCCACCGCGCCGAGCAGCTCGCAGCCGGATCGAACGATCCGGTGCTGATGCTGGCCGCGTGCATTGTGCACGGCGAGGTGCATCAGTTGCAGGGCCGGCCGCAGGCGGCGCTGGCCTGGATCGAGCGCGGGCTCGCCACCGCCGAACCACTCGACCTCGCAGCCGGGGAGGTCTTCGTCGCTGATCCGCAGGTGACGCTGCTCGGGATGCTGGCGATCGAGTATGTGCACCGTGGCCTGTTCACGCAGGCCCGGGCCCATGTGCAGCGCGCGCGCGACCGTGCGTGCGAACTCCGGCAGCCGATGACGCAGCTCGTCGCCACCTGGCATGAGGCGCTGCTCGAGGTGCGCCTGGGCAACAGCGAACGGCTTGCGACACTTGCACAGGAAATGCAGGCGCTGGTCGACGGGTTCTCCCTGGCACAAGGGCAGACTGCGTGTCGCTGGTACCGCGGCTGGGCGCAGGCATTGAACGGTGCGCCGCTCGAGGGCCATCGCCTCATCCGCGACGCCTGCGAAGAGAACGCCCGTCTCGGCATGCTTTCTGGCGCCAGCGAAGTGTTGGGCTATGCGGCACAGGCCCTGCTGCTGGCTGGCGATCTGGATGCTGCGCAAGTTCAGCTCCACGAAGCGCTGCAGGTCGCGGATGAGCTGGCCGAGCGGGTGTACCTGCCGCAGCTTTGGCTGCTGCAGGGTTCGATCGCCCGTGCGCAAGGCCGGGCCGCCGCCGGTGTCGTCCCGGTTCGGCGCGCGATCGAGGAGGCGAGGGCACAGCAGGCGCCCTGGCTCGAGCTGCTCGCGCTCGTTGACCTGTGCGAGCACCACGGGGCGGCGGTCGCGGAGCGCCGCGCCCTCGCCGCGCTCGTGGCCCGACTCTTGCCCGAAGCCGGCGACACCGTGCCGGTACGGCACGCGCAGTCCATCCTGCAGGCCGCGAAGCCGGCCTGACAACGGGGCCGCCGCCTGCGCGTCAGCGCTCGAGGCCCCGAACCTGCTGCTCCCACAGTTCCCGAGCCAGCGTCAGCACCACCGGGCCGATCACCACCCCAGCAAAGCCCAGCGCGCCGAAGCCGCCGATGCAGCCCATCAAGACCCAGACGAACGGCAACTGCATCCCGCCGCTCGCCACCATCGGCCGTACCAGCTTGTCGCCTGTGATCAGCACCGCGCATCCGAGCAGCAGCGACATCATTGCCGTCGTGGGCCCCGCCATCAGCGCGAGCTGCACCGCCATCGCGGCGACTGCCCCATAGCCAAGGAATGGCACGGCGGCCAGCGCCCCCGTGATGGCGGCCCAGAGCAGGGCACGCGGTGCACCGGCGATGGTGTACGCCATCGCCGTCGCGAGGGCGTCGAACAAGGCCACGACGAGCATGCTGTTCACCGAGGCGCGCACCGCGCGCGTGGCGATGTCGACATACCGTTCGGCCCGGTCACCGACAGCATCGCGCAGCATGCGGCTCAGCTCGAGCTTCACCGACGCGCCTTCCCGGTAGAGGAAAGCCAATAGCAGGATCGCGAACCCGACGATCAGCGCATGGCGGGCCGTGAACTGTCCGATCGCCTGCGCCCAGCCGAAAAGTGCGGAGGGATCCGTGCGTTGCGTCAGCAGCAGGAGCGCGTCTGGGTGTACGAGTTCGCTTCGCCAGCGCGCGGCCAGCCAGGGCCCCACGACCGGGGCGTCCGCCAGCCATTCGGGCACCCCGAACCCCCGGATGTCGGCAGCCGCGAAGCCCAGCAGCAACAAGTGCGCCTCGCTCAGCAGCGCCCAGCAGGCGAAGAGCATGGGTGTCAGCACGCACACCGTGATCGTTGCGGTGAACATCGCGGCGCCTGCGCTCTTGCCGATGCGGCTCGGCAAGCGATCCCTGAATGCGGCATAGAGCGGCCAGCTCGCGACCGCGATCACACAGGCTGCCATCAAGGCCTCGATGAAGTCGTGCACGATCCAGACGGACAGCACAACGGTGGCGGCGGCAAGGAGCCGCCCGGGTGTGAGCTTGAGGTTCATGTGCCGGGCCCCGCGAGGAGGCGCCCGTAGTCGTGGTGATGGGAAGTGATGCTAGAGACGCCAGCCGCCGGAGTCGTCAGCGACAGGTCGCGATTGCGTCGCGTTGCCATGCGAGCGCAGTCTCGACCGTTCGTCGACCTTTCGCTGACGACTCGAGCAGGGGATGGGCCTACGCTGACGCCGAACTTCTTATCCACAAGCTGCCATGGTGCTCAATCCTGAATCCAAGTACCCGAACCGTCGGGCCTACGTGCTGAAACTGCGCAGCGACGCGTCGCCCGATGCGCTGGCGGGCCGCCTCGAAAACCTTGTCACCGGGCGTCAGCTCGAATTTGCAAGTGCCCGCGAGTTGCTGCGCTCCCTCACCAGCGAGCTCGAGGACGGACCCACCGAGCGCCCGGCCGACGACCCGCCTGCATGAGCGCGCCGCGCGCTCCGTGACCTGACCCATGGCGACCAAACGACGACGCAACGCTGACGACTTCGGGCGCCTCGCGCCCTACGCTCACACCCATCAAACCCAGACGAGTCCACTCTGATGTCACATCCATCCGCACTTGCGCCGTTGCAGCACCCCTGGCCGAAGCCCCTCAAACGGGCTGCCGGTCCCTTTGTCGTGGCGGCGCTGGCCGCGTTGATCACCTTGGTGTCCACGGGCTGTTCAACGCCCGCTTCGCATCCGGCGGTCGACGTGCCCGCCCGGTTCGCCGCGAGCGCTCCCTCCGACATCGAGCCCGAGGCCGCCTGGTGGGAAACTTTCAACGACCCTGTATTGACCGACCTGGTGCGCCGCGCCGCGCGCGAGAACCGCGACGTCAAGGTCGCCGCCGAGCGCTTGCGGGCGGCGCGTTCCGGCGTCACGGTCAGCCGGTCCTTCCTGATGCCAAGCGTCAGCGCCGTCGCCTCGGGGAGCGATCGCAGCAGCGGCTACAGCGACGCCGTGAAGAAGTTGCAGCCGGACACCAGGAGCGGTAGCGCTGGCCTCGACGTCTCGTGGGAGATCGACTTGAGCGGTCGCCTGCGTGCGGGCGCGGCCGCCGCCGCGGCGGACGCGCTGGCGGTGGAAGACGGCATGCGCGGCGTGCGCCTGCTGGTGATGACCGACGTCGCCAGCAACTACTTCACGTTGGTCGGCGCGACGCGCCAGCTCGACACCCTGCATGCGATCTCCGCGGCCCGCGACGAAACCCTGCGCCTGGTGAAGGCGCGCGAGCGCACCGGGTTGGCGACTTCGTTTGACGTGGAGCGCGCGCAGACCGAGGCCGAAACGGCGCGCGCACAGATCCCGCCGCTGGAGACGATTGCAGCGGTCTCGCGGCATCGCATTGCGGTGCTGATCGGTGACCAGGCCTTCAACGCCGCGCAAATCGAACCCTGGCGCGGCGACGTGCTCGTGCCCCAGGCCCGGCCGGGACAACCTGCCGCGCTGCTGCAACGCCGGCCCGACGTGCTTGCCCTGATGGCGCAGCTGGATGCGGCCAATGCGCGACGCCAGCAGGCCGCAGCCGAATGGTTTCCGCGGCTGTTCCTCGATGCGTCGTTCGGGCGCCAGAACGTGCAACTGAACGGCATCGGCCTGGGTGCTGCCCGCTACACCAACGTGGCGGCCCTGCTTGCGATGCCGATCTTCAACGCGGGCCGCACGCAGGCCCTCAACGACATCGCGGAGAGCGGCCAGCGCGAAGCGCTGCTGCGCGCCGAGGATGGCATGGTGCGCGCGCTGGAAGACGTGGAGAACGCGCTGGTCGCGCTCTCCTCGGAACGACAGCGCTCGCAGTCGCTGCAGACCGCCGCCGCTTCCGCGCAAGCGGCGCTCGGCCGCGCCCAGTCACTCTACGACCGCGGCCAGATCGACCTGCTGCCGCTGCTCGATGCGCAGCGCTCGCGCCTGGCAGCAGGACTGAGCGCCAACGAGAGCAACACCCAGCTGTTGCTGGACAGCGTGCAGCTCTACAAGGCGCTGGGCGGTGGCTGGCAGGTGTTCGAGCCTTCCGCCCAGCCCGCAGCGCAATCCACCTCCGCCGACGCCACCCAGGCGTCGCATTCCTGAAACCCGTCGCCCTTCCACGAGGTACTGTCTTGAAGAACACTCTTACCGCAGTCATCGCTTTGCCGATCGCCGCGATGCTCTCCGCATGCAGCCCGGACAAGCCGCCCATCGAGGCGCATCGTCCGGTGCGTACCGCCGAAATCCGCTATGACGCCGTGCGCGAAGCCAACCGCTACGCAGGCACCGTGCAATCGCGCTACGAAGTCGACCAGGCCTTCCGCGTGGGCGGCAAAGTCGCCCAGCGCAAGGTCGATGTCGGCCAGTTCGTGCGCGAGGGTGACATCCTCGCGGTGCTGGACGACACCGACTACCGACTGGCCGAGGAGGCCGCGCGGCAGCAATGGTCGGCCGCCGTCACGCAGGCCCGCCAGGCCGAATCGGATCGCAAGCGCCTGGGTTCGCTGAAAGCCGACGGCTCGGTCAGCGTGTCCGACGACGAGCATGCCCACAGCGGCGCGGAGACGTCGCAGGCGGCCGAAGGGGCGCAGGCGCGCCAGCTCGAGCTCGCGCGCAACCGCCTGAAGTACACGACGCTGCGCGCCTCGCGCAGCGGCGTGGTCACCGCGGTTCGCCTGGAAGTGGGGCAGGTGGTCGCCGAAGGACTGCCTGTGGTCGCGATCGCCGACCCGGGCGTACCGGAAATCGTCGTCGACGTGCCCGAGGACCAGTTGGCGGCGTTCAGGTCGGCCCGGTTCAAGGCGTCGCTGGCGAGCGCGCCGGCCGACTTTTTCGAGGTCTCGCTGCGCGAGATGTCGCCGCAGGCCGCCGCGCAGACACGCACCTATCGCGCCCGGCTCAAGCCGGCTGGCGCTCAGCCCCTGCCCCTGGGCGCAACGGCCACGCTGGTGACTGACCGGGTGTTGTCGGAGACGCCGCTGGCGTCCCTGCCGGCGAGCGCGCTCACGCAATCCAGCGGCCAGCCTGCGGTGTGGGTGGTCAAGCACTCGGCGAAGGAGCCGGTGGGCACCGTCGAACTCTTGCCCGTCAAGGTGCACGGTTACCGCAACGACGACGTGCTGGTGTCCGGTCCGCCGGCCGGCGAGCAGGTCGTCACCGCCGGGGTGCAGAAGATGGCACCCGGACTGAAGGTCGCGCTGCCCGGTGCGGTCCTCGCTGAAGCAGACAGCACGAAGCAGGCCGCCCGATGAACAACTTCAACCTCACCGAATGGGCGCTCGGGCATCGTGCCGTGGTGCTCTTCCTGATCATCGTGGTCTCGATCGCGGGCGTCTTCAGCTTCTCCAGGCTCGGCCAGCTCGAGGACCCCAAGTTCTCCGTGCCGTCGATGACGGCCACGGTCATCTGGCCCGGCGCGAGCGCACAGCAGGTCCAGGACCAGCTTCTGAATCGCATGGAAAAGAAGTTCGAGCAGCTCGACCACTTCGACAAGGTCGTCACCTTTGCGCGCCAGGGCTACGGCGGCATGACGATCACCGTGAAGGGCGGCACGTCGCACAAGGATCAGCAGGATGCCTGGTATCAGGCGCGCAAGAAGTTCTCCGACCTCAAGCTCGAACTCCCTGAGGGCGTCATCGGCCCGATCTTCAACGACGAGTTCGGCGACGTCTACTCCCTGCTCTATGCGGTCAAGGGTGACGGCATCGGGCACGCGGAGCTGTCCGACATCTCCGAGGACATCAAGCGCCGCCTGCTCAAGGCGCCCTATGTGAAAAAGGTCGACCTCCTGGGCAAGCAGGACCAGAAGGTGTACGTGGAGTTCTCGAACCAGCGCCTGGCCGCGCTCGGCATCGCGCCGCTGGCTATTGCCGAGAGCCTGAGGAGCCAGAACGCCATGCTGCCCGGCGGCTCCATCGACACGAAGGACGACCGCGTGTTCATGCGCGTGAGCGGCCAGTTCACGAATCTGGACGACATCCGCAACGTGCCGGTCACGGCCGCAGGCCGGACGATCAAGCTTGGCGACATCGCGACAGTGACGCGCGGCTTCCAGGACCCGCCGACCTACACCATCCGCCACAACGGCCAGGAGGTGCTGATGGTCGGCATCGTGATGACCGAAGACGGCAACGTCGTGGAGCTCGGCAAGGCCGTGGAAGACGCGGTCGCGAAGGTGCAAGCCGAACTGCCGCACGGCGTGGAGCTGGAGCGCGTCGCCGACCAGCCCACCACCGTGAAGGATTCCGTGTGGGAATTCGAGCGCTCGCTGATGGAAGCGCTCGTGATCGTCATGGCGGTGAGCCTGCTGAGCCTGGGCTTCCGCACCGGCCTCATCGTCGCCATCTCGGTGCCTCTGGTGCTCGGCGTCGTCGCCATGGTGATGCTCGCGATGGGCTGGAACCTGGAGCGCATCTCGCTCGGCTCGCTCATCATCGCGCTCGGTCTGCTGGTGGACGACGCGATCATCGCGATCGAAATGATGGTGGTGAAGATGGAAGGAGGGTGGGACCGCGCGAAGGCGGCCGCCTTCTCCTATTCCGCCACCGCCATGCCCCGCCTTTCGGGCGCCCTCATCACGGTGGCTGGCTTCATGCCGATCGGCTTCGCGCACTCCACCACCGCCGAATACGCGGGGGGCATCTTCTGGATCGTGGGCATTGCCGTGGTGTTCTCATGGCTCTGCTCAGGCATGATCGTGCCCTACCTCGCGGTGAAAATGCTGCCGAAGGACTTCGGCAAGAAACACCACGGCGACCCGTACGACACGCCCTTCTACCGCAAGCTGCGCGGCTGGATCGACTTCGCGCTGGACAAGCGCTGGCTGATCATCGCCGTGACGGGGGCCGCCCTGGTGCTCGCGCTGGCCGGCATGAGGTTCGTCCCGCAGCAGTTCTTCCCGAACAGCGAGCGACCCGAGCTGATCATGGACATGCGCATGAAGGAAGGCTCGTCCTTCCAGGCCACGACCGAACAGGTCAAGCGCATGGAGGCGATCCTGAAGAACGAAGAGGACGTCAAGTTCTTCACCGCCTACACGGGCGCTGGTTCCCCGCGCTTTTACCTCGCGCTGTCGCCCGAGCTGCCCAATCCTGGCTACGCGCAATTCATCGTGATGACCAAGGACATGGAAGCGCGCGAGCGCGTACGTTTGCGGCTCATGGCCACGGTCGACAAGGAATTCCCGCAAGCCTGGGTTCGTGTCACGCGTCTGGAGATGGGCCCCGCGGTGGGCTACCCGGTGCAGTTTCGCGTGGTGGGCCCGGACACCCAGAAGGTGCGCGATATTGCCCGCGAGGTTGAACACGTCATGGCCTCGAGCCCGAAGGTGCGTGACGTGCAGCTTGACTGGAATGACCCCGTGCGCATGCTGAAGGTCGAACTCGACCAGGACAAGGCGCGTGCGCTTGGTCTCACGCCCTCCGACGTCAATCTCGTGACCCAGAGCGCGATGAACGGCGCGACCCTGTCGCAGTTGCGCGAGCACGAGAACCTGGTGGACATCGTCGCGCGTGCCGTGCCGCAGGAACGCCTCGACCTGGACACGCTGAAGGACGTGAATATCTACACGCGCGCCGGCACCGTCGTGCCGCTGTCCGAAGTGGCCAAGGTGAAGTACGAGCTCGAAGAGCCCGTGCTGTGGCGCCGCAACCGCGACATGGCGATCACCGTGCGTGCCGACGTCAAGGACGGCGAGCAGGCCGTTTCCGTCACGAAGGAAATCGCGCCGCTGCTCAAGGGCATCGAGGCGAAGCTGCCCGCCGGCTACCGCGTCGACATGGGCGGCGCCGTGGAAGAAAGCGACACGGCAAACAAGGCCCTCGCCGCCGTGGCCCCAGTGATGGTGCTCACCATCCTGCTGATCCTGATGTTGCAACTGCAGAGCTTCTCGAAGATGGCGATGGTGTTCCTCACCGCCCCGCTCGGCCTGATCGGCGTGGTCGCAGCCCTGCTGGTGTTCCGCGCCCCGCTCGGCTTCGTCGCGATCCTGGGCATCATCGCGCTCGGCGGCATGATCATGCGCAACTCGGTGATCCTGATCGACCAGGTGCGCACCGAGATGGAGGAAGGCCGCGACGCCTGGAATGCCATCGTGGATGCGGCCCTGCACCGGACGCGCCCCGTTGTGCTGACCGCCGCCGCCACGGTGCTCGCGATGCTTCCGCTCACGCGCAGCGTCTTCTGGGGCCCGATGGCTCTCGCGATCATGGGCGGCCTGACCATCGCCACGGTGCTGACCATCTTCTTCGTGCCTGCCCTGTACGCGGCGTGGTTCAAGGTCCGCCGACAGGCGGCAGGCAGCACCGGCCCGGCTCAGGGGCAGCATGTGGTGCTGGCAACGACCTGACCTCCAACGCAGGAACGATCCCATGAAACATCTGGCGATGGGGCATGCCGAAAGCCCGGAGATCCCGAAAGAGATCGCCAGGGCGTTGCGGCACCGGGCCATCGAGGCCGTCGAGCACCTGGTCGCACGCATGCGCCGCGCAGGCGCGCGGCAACTGGCGGCCTCGCTCAATCAACTGCCGCTCCGGCAGGCCGGCGTGCACGCTGCGCAGTACGGCGCCGATTTCGCCCAGCGCCAGGTGCTGGGCCGCGACGCGCGGCGCCAGCGCGCGATCAACACTGTCGAGCACGAGCGGCAAGGCCTGCCGCCGCAGCTTCAGCACGAGATCGTGATGGACGGGGGCACGCACAAGCGCCCCGTCAACCACGCGCTGCTGCCCATCGTGTTGCCAAGCGGTGTCAATTTGGGTGCGCGCCGCCGTCCCTGCTTGATCATCGATCCACGGGGTGGCCATTGACTCGGCGTCGGCGGCTTCAAGGAGGGCTCGCAGGTGGCTGTTGCCCTCAGCGCCGGCCATCCGGTGTACATCGGTATCTTCGTTCGCGATCCGACGGCTGGCCAGACGCTGCTGTTGGTGTGCAAGGCCGAGTGCGAGCTCGTTGGCTGCGTGCGCGCTCTATCCCGATGCGCAGATGCCCGCGATCTACCTTCTTTAGCGTGAGCTTCATTGCATCCGGGCCGGGCGTCGTGGCATCCGGGTCACGACCGCAGCGAGGAAGAGAAGCCGTTCAAGATCATGACCGCCGTGTCGCAAGCACACTGGCGGCGTGCTTGTTCTTGCGGTGCCCTCAGCGCCGATGATGGACGTCAGCATGGTCGGTGGTCTCGCGGGTGTAGTGGGTTCGCTGGCCGGCAGCACGGCCACGATCGCGATCGCGTGGATCACCCAGAAAACGCACGGCCGGCGCGAACTGGTCCGGATGGAGATCGGAAAGCACGAGGCTCTCTACGGCGAATTCATCGCCGAGTGCGGCAAGCTCCTGATGGATGCACTGACGCACACGCTCGATCAGCCGGAGACGCTCGTCCCGGCGTACGCGCTGCTCAATCGCATCCGGCTCACCGCCTCCGCCGAAGTGCTCGCCGAGGCCGAGCGCCTGTTGCGGCGCATCGCGGACCAGTATTTCGCCAGCAACCTGACGGCGGAAGATGTGAGCCGCATTGCGCATTCGCAGGACGCCGATCCCCTGAAGGTGTTCGGCGAGGCGTGCCGCAGGGAGCTCAAGGCCATCCGCGCCGGACTTTAGACCTGGATGGGGCCGGGCCGCTGCGCCTGGGCCCGAGCCGGCTCGACGTGCGTGTGCACGCTCGGGAAGTCCAGATCGCGGCCGATCATTGCACGCGCGTACAGGTAGTTGTTTCGCAGCCGTTCGCTCATGCCATCCATGTCGACGTGCCCGTGCGGGTCGCAGGCGAACGCGAACGCCTGACCACTTTGGACCAGGGAACGGAACAGCAGGACGAAGGACGCAGGCTCGGCGTGGGACGTGGCTGCAACAGCCTCGCCGAAGGAAGAAGAGAGTTCCTGGCGCATGGTGAAACCTCCGGTCGTGAGCGGCGACGCTGTGGTCAACGCGTGTACTCGAAGACCGGCATGGCCTTGATCGCGTCGCGCGTCGCGCCACGCAGCACCGGGCGGTCCCCTGAAACGTTGAACAGTGCCACCGGGATCGCGACGTCGTGCCTGCGCACGCCCAGGAATCCGCCGGCGCCCACGATGGCGTAAGAGACGGACGCGTTTGGCGCGACGATGACATCGGTGATGCGGCCCACGGTTTCGCCGTTTTCGTTGAGGACCTCTTGCCCGAGGATCTGCTTCTTGACGCTCAAGCCGTTGGCGATCTCGCGCACCTGCGTGACGCTAGTTCCGACCAGCGTGGAGCCTGCAACCTGCGCCTGGGCGCCTGCTGCCCCCATCAAGAGGACAAGTGTTGCCAGTGCGCCTGTGAATGTGTTTCTCATGTCTTTTCTCCTGGATCTGAGGAAGGGTGGAAGGGTTACGGCGCCGGGTCTGCACGGGTGGCGCCGATACCGCAGCGTAGGCGGTGCCTTCTGCGAAGTCGTTGACGAATCGTCTGAGTTCGGTCCGGATTCGGTGCGCATGCCCTGACCAAAAAGGCACCGAAACGCGACCGCAGCGAGACGACTTCGCGCGACCACGGCCCTATCTTCTGGCATGCGGAACACCGCACGAGGATGCTCGATGAATCTGTATGTTTGCAATGAGGCGCCGCGACTCGCGCGCAGTGCGTCGGCCTGCGCCCTGGCCCTGTTGCTCGCCGCCTGTTCCACAGTGCGTCCCTGGATCAACGAGCCGATTGCGCCGGATGCGAGTGTCCAGCCTGCGTTCAGGCCGATGGTCGCCGTAGATGCGCAGGTCACAGGGCGCC
Source organism: Variovorax brevis (assembly GCF_030317105.1). Taxonomy (GTDB): domain Bacteria; phylum Pseudomonadota; class Gammaproteobacteria; order Burkholderiales; family Burkholderiaceae_C; genus Variovorax; species Variovorax brevis. The sequence continues at coordinate 99,050 of NZ_JASZYG010000015.1, read as the reverse complement.
CGGTGATCGCGGCCGTCACTCTTTCCGGTGGCGGCGCGCGCGCGGCGGCGTTCGGGTTGGGCGTGCTGCAGGAGCTCAAGGCCACGCGCTTCGAGACGCAACGCGGCGAGACCACGCTGCTGGACGAAGTGGGGCTGGTCAGCGCCGTCTCCGGCGGCAGCATCCTCGCAGCCTACTACGCGGCCTTCGGGGACGAGGTGTTCACCCGCTTTGAACCGGACTTCCTGCTCGTGAATTTCCAGTCGGGGCTGATCCGCCAGGCGCTGTCTCCGGCCTCGACGTACCGCCTCACTTCGCCGTGGTGGGGTCGCACCCAGGTCCTTGCCGATCGGCTCGAGACCGTGTTCCGCGGCACGACCTTCGGCGACCTGCGCCAGCGCCGTCCCTGGCCGCGTCTTCTGGTCACGGCCACGGATCTCACCACCGGCGTGCCCTTCGAGTTCACACCGGAGCAGTTCGCGCTGATTTGCTCCGACCTGGAGTCCGTGCCCCTGTCGTTCGCCGTGGCGGCGTCTTCCGCAGTGCCTCTCCTGCTGAGCCCGGTGACACTGCGCAACCATGCGGGCACCTGCACGCAGGCCCCGGGGCTGGACGTGGGCGTGTCGTCCGAACGGAACCTCTCGGCCCGCGTCCTGCACCGGATCGCAGAGAGTTACCGGAATGCGAAGGAGCGTCCATTCATCCATCTCGTCGACGGAGGAGTGGCGGACAACCTGGGAGTGCGCGGCCTGATGGATCACACCATCGCCAGCGGCTCGATCCTGAACACGTTCCAGACCCTGCCACCGGCTTCGGTGCACACGATCGTGCTCGTGACCGTGAACTCCGAGCGCGGCGTCGCCAAGGGCATCGACGATTCCGACCGCGTGCCCAGCGCCGGCCAGGTGGTCAACACGCTGATCTTCGGGGCTGGCTCCCGATTCAGCGAGGAAACCACCGAGATGGTGAAGGACGCAGTGCAGCGCCTCGAAGGCGAACTGCGCGAAGCAAGAGGGCGCGCGGGCAGCCCGTTTGCCGCAGACGCGGAACTTTACCTGGTCAACGTGAGCCTGCACGACCTGAAGGACGCACGCATGCGGCAACTGCTGATGGACGTGCCCACGGCATTTGAAATCCTCCCCGCGCACGCGCACGATCTGGAGGCATCTGGCCGACAGGTGCTGCGCGACAACCCGGAATTCCAGCGCCTGCGGCGCAGGCTGGGCGTGCGGTCGATGACCGCGCGCATCGCATCGCCTGGTGTGGAGACGCCATGAAAAGGGTCACGCCATGTCCTCGCTGAACAGCCTGCAGGTGTATTGGTCCGGCAGCTTCCTCGCTGCCAATGCCCTGATCGGCGTCAACCTGCTGGGTGCGCTCCTGTTGGGAATGCTGATGGGCTACGAGCGCTCGTACAACGGCCGCGCCTCCGGGATGCGCACCTATGGCCTCGTGTGCATGGCGTCGACGGCGCTCACCATCTTTGTGGGCTATGCGCCGCTGTGGTACGGCGGTGCGGCCGCACAGGTGATGCCGGATGCAACGCGTATCGTGCAGGGGGTCGTCACGGGCGTGGGTTTTGTCTGCGCCGGGGTCATCGTCAAGGACGGACTCAATGTCAGCGGGCTGACCACGGCCGCATCCATCTGGGCCGCGTCCGCCGTCGGCGTGCTGCTGGGCGTGGGCTTGTATGCGGCGGCCTTGATGATGGCAGCGCTGTGCTTGCTCTCAATGTCGCTCGTCCACCAGGTGGAGCGCAAGCTGCCCGGACGCACCGTCTTCGACGTGTCCCTCAGCTTCTGCCGCGATACGACGCCGGATCTGGAGCAACTGGCCCAGGTGGCGCTGACGCATGGCTATCGCCTGCTGCACCACAGCCTCAGCGTCAGCTACGCGGACAACGTGCCGGTCTGGCGCTTCTGGGTGATCGCCCTGGACCGATCGCGCTCCACTTCTCCTGCCCGCCTGGCGCATGAGCTCTCCCGATCGGACGAAATGCTCCGCTTCAGCATCGTCCCGTTGAAGAACTGATTTCGACATGACCTCCACTTCCCGTGCACATCCCCTGAAGGCATGCCCCTGCTGATCAAAGCGGCTGTCTCGACTGCCCGTTGAAGGGCCAGTGATCCCCAAGTGGCGCATCCGCGGATGGAAGCATGGCGCAGTGCTTGAGCGCGTCCAGCAACGCCCGGATCGCAATCCTGACCCAGAGCACCATCGTTTCGCAGCGGCCAATGCGTAAACGCACATCAGACCCCACGACCCATGAGCCAACACGCCGCAGTCCCCGGGCGCTCCGACACCACCAAGCCCGCATCGCCGATCCGTGCCTTTCGCATCGCATGGACGCGAGTGATGCTGCGCAGCCGCCGGCTCCTGATCGCCAGCGCCGTGCTGGGCTGCGCCGCCGCAGCGCCGGCTTTCGCCGAAGAGCGCTTCGCTTCCGTGCTGTTCCAGAACGACCTCTACTTCGGGCACGATGGCGGCGGCTGCACCAACGGCATCTTCGCTTCGATCATGCGGGTGACCTCGCCAGGCGGCGAAAGCAGTGTGGAACCATCTCTGTTGTTGAAGCCCATCGCCGGCTGGCTCGGCCTGCCGCAGGCGACGCTCGCTTCCTCGACACTGGGCCAGATCATGGTGACTCCGCGCGACCTCACGGTGCGCAAGCCCGACCCCACAGACGCGCCCTATGTCGGCGCGCTGATGTTCCGCTCCGCGCAGGTGTACGTGCACGGTGACATGGCTGACATGGCTGACATGACGGCAGTCAACATCGGCGTGATCGGGCCGGCCGCCGGTGCAGAGCAGACGCAGCGCTTCGTTCATCGCGTCGTGGGCGCGGACCGCCCGGAGGGCTGGGACAGCCAAGTCTCCAGCAAGGCACTGTTGGGCATGGAACGGTACCGGGCGTGGCGCTTTGCGCTCAGTGGCTCAGAAGCCGGCAAGGCCAACGGCGACCTCGTCGCGCTGGCCGGCGGCGCCCTCGGCAACCTCTGCAACCTCGAGACCTCGAGACCTCGAGACCTCGCTCGGTGGCACGGTGATGCTGCGCTCCGCGTGGGCCTGGAACGCAGCTTCCCGACAGTGGCACGGGTCGCGGCGCCGAGCGCCAATCCCTTCGTGATCGGCCGCGGCTGGTTTACCTGCGCCGGACTCTCGGCACACCGCATCTTCAACCACGTTGGCATTCGCGACGACCCCCCTCCGGCGCGACTGCGCAGTTGCGCGAATCGCGATTCGCCGCGATGGCGGGCATCGCGTACGGTTGGAAGCATTCATCGCAGAGCTTCTCGCTGCAGAGCGCGAATCCGCTGGTCCAGTCGAGCCATGGACAGCAGTCGTACGGATCGGTGACCTATGGCATGCGCATGAATTGAGGCATGCATTCCACGCAGCCACACGGCCGATTTTTTGCCGCGATCTGCGTGGCGCGCCAAGGGTTCGAATGCCGTTGCTACAGGGGACGCTTGCGGCGTCTCGCGCCCCATACCGATGCATAATTGCAAAGTTAGGCATTTGGAATGACAAACGATCGAACCAACGGAACCCCGTCGCAGGAGTTCGGCACCGAGCGCGGCGTCGCCCAGTACCAGCGGCTGGCATCACTTCTGCGGCACCGAATTGCGAAAGCCGAGTACCCACTCGGTTCGCAACTCCCGCCGATCACGCAGCTCGCGGCCGACTTGGGGGTGGCTGTCGTCAGCGTGCGGCAGGCCTACGAGTTGCTCTCGCGCGAGGGGCTGATCCGCAGCCAGCGCGGGGTCGGCACCCACGTTGCAGCACTACCGGCTGCCACCGGCGACATCGAGCTGGCCATCAACGATCCGTTCGCCGAACCGGAAGCGCTGGCCTTCCAGATCCTGGAGATCCGACGCGGCGTGCGGATGCCACTTGACCTTCTCGCAGCCGACGACCGGTCCGCCGATGACAACGTCTGCGTGCGCAAACTGCACAACTATTCCGGCGAGCCGTTCTGCTACGCCGAGATCTATGTGCCGTCGGCCATCTACGATGCCCTGCCCAAGGATGTCGTGCACAAGCGCAAGCTCCTTGCCGCGGTGCTCGATGAGCTCGGCCCCCGCTGCAAGCGTGCGCGGCAGCGCATGACCGTGATGCCTGGGGACTATCCGGTGTGCGACATGCTGAAGATCCCGTTCGCCTCGCCCGTGGCGAAGATGTCGCGGCGCCTCGTCGATGCCAAGGGGGAAGTGCTGTACGCGGGCGTGACCTGGTATCGCGGCGACCGTTTCGTCTCGGAGATCGACGTTCCCGTGTCCGCCTTGAAGGCGGTGCCGGGCATCACCGAGCCTGCGCGGCGCCGGCTTGGCGGCCGCAACCCCGCCTGAAGCCCCCTTGTTCTGAGCACCAGGGTTAATCCTGAGCATGAACCCGCACATCGTGCCTAAACTTCTAACATTAGACATTTAGGTTTTGAGGTGCAACATGTGGAAATCGATCGTCATGCTGACAGCCATCCTGCTCCCCCTGCAGGTGATGGCGGCCGACGCACCTTACCCGGCCAAGCCGGTCAAGTTCATCGTGCCGTTCCCGGCGGGCAGCGGCACCGATGCGGCCGCGCGTGCCCTGGGCCAATGGATGGCGGCAAAGACAGGTCAGCCCGTCCTCGTCGACAACCGACCTGGCGCTTCCGGTTTTATTGCGGCGCAGGCAGCGGCCGCGGCAGAACCGGACGGATACACGGTGCTCCTGGCTTCCAACACCACCCATGCTGCCAATCCGGCATTGTTCAAAAAACTGCCCTATGACCCGGTCAAGGACTTCGAGCCAGTCAGCACGCTTGGCAGCAGCGGGCTGCTGTTCCTGGTGCCGGCCGACAGCCCTCATCGCGACATCCGCGGGCTCCTCACGCACCTGCGGGCCGGCGGCAAGCCGATGAGCTTCGCGTACGGCAACTCCTCGAGCCGCATTGCGGGCGAACTGCTCAAGACGGCCACGGGCGCTGACCTGCTCGGCGTGCCGTACAAGGGGACGCCGCAGGCGCTCACGGACCTCATCGGGCGTCAGGTCGACTTCATGTTCTGCGACATCGGCCCCGCGCTTCCGCTCGTGACGGGCGGCAAGCTCCGCGCGCTGGCCAGCTCGGGCACTGCGCGCGAGCAACTGCTGGGCGAGGTGCCCACGTTGAAAGAAAGCGGGCTCAAGGACTTCGAGATGTCCGTGTGGTCTGCGGCGTTCGTCCCAGCGAAGACGCCAAAGGAAACGGTCGCCAGGCTGAGTGAACTGCTGCGCGCAGCCCTGGCTGACCCGGTGGTGCGTCAGGAGTTTTCCAGGACGGGCGTCCGCAGCAATGGATCGACACCCGAGGAGCTGCGCGCATTCGTCGCATCCGAAATGGCGAAGTGGGCCGCCGCCGTCAAAACCGCAGGGATCCAACCGGAAGGAACGCAAAAGTGATGAAGACTCTCCCCACCCTGGTCAGGGCAGCCGACCTGGCCGCCTATGCGCCGGCCAACCATACAGGCACCTCCAACGTGCGCGTGATTTGCCCCGAGACCGTCGGCGCGACGGCGCTCGAAGTGCTGATCGGCACGATCGTGAAGTCGCACGGCGCGAAGCCGCATGCGCATCCGCACCTGGAGCAATGCGCCTACATGATCGAAGGCACCGCCGAGTCGCAAGCGCAGGGGCGCGTCGAAGCGCTGACCCCCGGCAGCTGGAGCTATGTGCCGGCAGGCGCGTTCCATTCGTTTCGCGTGACCAGCGAGCAGCCCGGGCGGGTACTCGTCGTCTATGCGCCGCCATACGGCGAGAACCCGGCGCAAACGATCACCGAACCGGACCCAGCGGTCTCGGCGCGCGGCAAGGTCCGCGTGCTGGCAGCCGGCGATGCCATCGCAGCCACCGGTGCCCTCATCGACCGCGATACGGTCGGTGCGCAATGGGTCGAGATCGAGCCCCTGCGCATGGCCGAGGGCAGCGCGCTGTCGTGCGCCCCGAGGCCGGACGCCGAGCAGGTGCTCTATCTCGAAGACGGACACATCGATGCGCGCGCCGGCGAGATGGACTTCCATCTCGCACCCGGCGACTTCCTGTTTCTCCCGTGTGGGGCCGGCGTGGCCCTGCGCTGCCCGACGGGCCGGCGGGCGTCCGGCTTCTTCATCAAGGGACGGCTCCCGTCCTCGCATTCACACTGAAAGGTACCCCCATGACCGCACGACTGCCCACTCAACTCACCACCATCACCGGCTCCCCGCTGCCGCTGCCAGCGATGCCGCAGGACAGGCTGCTGACCGTCAACATCGAACAGATCCCGCTGTTCAAGAACATCCTCGGTGTCCCGGGCATCCACATCAAGCCGCTGCGCCTGGACCCGGAGCGCGGAGAGTGGGTCTTCATGGCCGTTTGTGCCCCCGGGTGCGCTCTGCCGCTGCACTACCACACGGGTGCGGCGCAGGTGTACACGCTCTCGGGCCGCTGGTGCTACCGCGAGTACCCCGACCAGCCGCAGGTGGCGGGCTCGTACCTGTACGAGCCGGTCGGCTCGGTGCACACCTTCTATTGCCCGGAGGACAACACCGAGGACACGGTGGTCATCGCCTGGCTCGAAGGCGCGCAGGTCAGCTTCAACGACGACGGCACGTTCCACTCGCTCACCGACGCGGTCCTGGTTCAGCACCTGGCCGAAACCATGGCTGCGGCGCAGGGGATCGGCCCGGTCGGCTACATCCGCGGCCACGGCGCGGTCGTGAACGGTTCCTGACCGCAAAGAGGAGCACGGGCCGCATGAACGACGACACCAGCCACGTCGGGCCTCTCGCAGGCCTGCGCATCATCGACATCACCGAAGTCGTCATGGGGCCCTCGGCGACCCAGATGCTGGCGGACCTTGGTGCCGATGTGATCAAGGTGGAACCTCCCGGCGGCGACATGCTGCGCGCCACCGGCCCCGGCGGGCGCGCGGGCGCCGGCCCGTTGTTCCTCAACCTGAACCGCAACAAGCGCAGCATCGTGCTGGACCTGAAGCGCCCTGAAGGGAAGCAAGCCGCACTGAAGCTCGCGCAGACGGCCGACGCGCTGGTGTACAACGTACGGCCGCAGGCGATGAAGCGTCTCGGGCTGGATTACGACGCGGTGCGGCAGGTGAACCCGCGCATCGTCTATGTCGGCACCTTCGGCTTCAGCCAGCGCGGCCGCTATGCGGCGCTGCGCGCCTTCGATGACCTGATCCAGGCGGCCGTCGCGATACCCGAGGCCAGCGTGCGGGCGGGCTCGGACGTGCCGCGCTACGCGCCGCTCAACCTCTCGGACCGCGCGACGGGCCTGTACGCCTTCGGCGTGATCTGCGCGGCGCTGCTGGCGCGCGAACGAACGGGCCAAGGGCAGGCCGTCGACGTGCCGATGTTCGAGACGACCGCGCAGATGATGCTGGGCGACCATCTCTACGGCCACACCTTCGTCCCACCCCGCGGCGGCTTCGGCTATCCGCGACTGCTCAACCCGCAGCGTCGGCCGTACGCCACGCAGGACGGCCTGGTGTGCCTCGTCGTCTACACCGACGAGCAGTGGAAGGCCTTCATGCGCACGGTCGGCGAGGCCGAGCGCTTCGAGAGCGATCCGCGGTTCGCCGACGGCGAATCGCGCACACAGCATGTCGAGGCGCTCTACGGGATCCTCGCCGACCAGCTCGCCACGAAAACCACCGGGGAATGGCGAGAACTGCTCGAGCCGCTCGGCATCCCCGTGCTGCCGGCGCACACCTTCGAGTCGCTGATCGACGACCCGCACCTGCAGGACATCGGGTTCTTCCAGCAGTACGAGCATCCGACCGAGGGCACGCTGCGGACCATGGCGGTGCCGAGCGAGTGGCCGCAGACGCCGTTGCCGCCGCTACGACCGCCGCCGCTGGTGGGCGAGCACAGCGCGCAGATCCTGGCCGAGGCCGGCTATTCGCCGCACCAGATCAGAGAGATGGTCGAGTGCGGCGTGACGCAAGTGGCGACGGCGGCGAGCGAAATGGGAGTGGAGGCATGACGACATTCGTCAAGGAAAGCCGGCAAGACGGCCGGCTGATGCTCACCATCGACCGACCTGAGCGCCGCAATGCGCTCAATGCGAACGTGATCGCCGCGTTGCAGGACGCCCTGCAGCGCGTGAAGTCCGACCCGACAGTTCGCGCCGTGGTGCTCACCGGCGCGGGTGAGGAGGCGTTCTGCGCCGGCGCCGACTTGGGCGCCGATGCCTTCGCATTCGATCACGCGACGCCGACCATCGCTTATGCGGACCTGCTGCGTACGGCGCGCACGCTGCCCGTGCCGCTCATCGCGCGGGTCAACGGCGCCTGCATGGCCGGCGGCATGGGCCTGCTCGCGATGTGCGATCTCGCTGTCGCGGCGCCGCACGCGAACTTCGGTTTGCCGGAGGCCAAGGTCGGCGTGTTCCCGATGCAGGTGCTGGCCGTTCTGCAGTCACAGATCCCGCAGCGCTGCCTCGCGCAGCTGTGCCTGACGGGCGACCCGATCGACGCGGCGCGGGCACGCGAAATCGGCCTGGTGAACGAGGTGGCGCAAGACGTCGATGGGGCGCTGGAGCGCTTGCTCTCCCGGCTGCTGTCCAACTCGCCCACGGCGCTGCGGCGCGGTCTGTATGCAATGAAGGCGATGGGCTCCATGTCCTTCGAGGAGGCGATGGCGTTCGGAGAAGGGCAGATCGGGCTGCTGGCGATGACGCAGGACGCGCGCGAGGGCATCGCTGCATTCAAGGAGAAGAGGAGACCGCAATGGACCGGCAAGTGAAAGCCGCCACGTCCGGCAAGGACGCGAACACGCACGACGCGCGCCAGGGCATCGCTGCATTCAAGAGGAAACCGAAATGAACCGACAACTGGAATCGCGAACCGAGGGCAGGATCGTGCGCATCGGCGGCGCCTCGGGCTTTTGGGGCGACAGCAGCCTCGGCCCACTGCAATTGGTGCGCGCGGGCGGCATTGACTACCTGGTGTTCGACTATCTTGCAGAGCTGACGATGTCGATCCTCGCCGGGGCGCGCATGAAGAAGCCGGAAGAAGGCTACGCCACGGACTTCGTGACCGTGGCGCTGCGCTCGGTGCTGAGGCAGGCCGCTGAGAAGGGCATCCGCATTGTCAGCAACGCCGGCGGCGTGAACCCGAAGGGCTGCGCCGCGGCGGTGCAGGCCCTGGCCGACGAGCTCGGCGTGACGGTGCGTATTGCCGTGGTCGAAGGCGACGACGTGCTCCCGCTCGCCGCCGCGATGCGCGACGCCGGCACCGTCGAGATGTCCAGCGGCGAAGCGATGCCGCAACGGCTGGTGACGGCCAATGCCTACCTGGGCGCGCTTCCCATCGCGCGGGCACTGGACGCGGGCGCGAACATCGTCGTCACCGGCCGCTGCGTCGACAGCGCGGTCACCCTCGGTGTGCTGATGCACGAGTTCGGCTGGGAGGCCGACGACTTCGACCGGCTCGCCGCGGGCAGCCTCGCCGGCCACATCATCGAATGCGGCTGCCAGGCCACCGGGGGCTTGCACACCGACTGGGCCTCGGTCCCCGACTGGGCCGACATCGGCTATCCGATCGTTGAATGCCGCGAGGACGGCAGCTTCGTCGTCACCAAACCGCCGCAAACGGGCGGGCTGGTGACACCCGCGACGATCGGTGAGCAACTGCTGTACGAGATCGGCGATCCGGCCAACTACCTGCTGCCGGATGTGGTCTGCGACTTCCGCCAGGTGCGCATCGAAAACGCAGGGCCTGATCGCGTGCTCGTGACCGGTGCCCGCGGCCGTTCGCCGACCGGCACGTACAAGGTAAGCGCCACCTTGCCGGCCGGCTTCAAGGTGTCCGCGCAGCTCACCATCGTCGGCATCGATGCCCCCGCCAAAGCCCGGCGTACCGGCGAGGCGCTGCTCGAGCGCGGCCGCCGGCTGCTGCACGAGGGCGGGTTCGCGGACTTCCTGGCCACGAACATCGAGCTGCTCGGCACCGAGTCCGCCTACGGGCCGCATGCCCGGCTGTTGCCGACGCGCGAAGTCGTCCTGCGCCTGACCGTCACGCATTCCGACCGCAGCGCGCTGCAGATGTACAGCCGCGAGTTCGCCGCGCCGGGGACATCGTGGTCGCCGGGCACGACAGGCGCGGGCGGCCGTCCCCCGGTGTCGCCGGTGCTGCGGCAGTTCGCCTGGCTCATTGCGAAGGAGCAGGTCACGCCGACGGTCACGCTGGGTGACACGACCTTCCCGGTGACGCTGCCGCCGCCGCAACCCCAGCGCGCGCCCGAGCCGCTTGCGACTTCGCAGGGCATTCTGCCCGCCGGCCCAGGAAAGAGCGTGCCGCTCGTGCGGATCGCCTTCGGGCGCAGCGGCGACAAGGGCGACACGTCCAACATCGGCCTGATCGCGCGCCATCCGGCGCTGCTGCCCGTGCTGCAAGAGCAGGTGACGCCCGAGCGCGTGAAGGCGTACCTCGGCCATCTGGTGCAGGGGCCGGTGCGCCGCTACGAGTTACCGGGCATCCATGCCATCAACCTCGTGTGCGAGAGGGCGCTGGGCGGCGGCGGCATGGCGTCACTGCGCAACGACCCGCTGGGCAAGGGCATGGCCCAGATGCTGCTCGACATGCCGGTCGAGGTGCCCGAGAGCTTGTTGCAGGATTTGCCGTCGTGAACTTCGACTTCTCCGACGAACAGCTCGCCATCCGCGATGCCGTCGAGGCCATCTGCACCGATTTCGGCGCCGCTTACTGGCTCGAGCGCGACCGCGACGGGCGCTGGCCCACCGAGTTCTGCGACGCCATCGCGCGCGGCGGCTGGTTCGGCGTGACCATGCCCAAGGAACACGGCGGCGCCGGCCTCGGGATCCCCGCGGCCGCGATGGTGATGCGCACCATCGGCAAGCTCGGCTCGGCGGCGGTGTCGTCGGTGCATCTGAACCTGTTCGGCCCGCAGCCGGTGGTCGTGTTCGGCACCGAGGCGCAGAAGCGTCGGATGCTGCCACCGCTGATCGACGGCTCGGATCGCACCTGCTTCGGCGTGACCGAACCCAACGTCGGCTCCGACACCACGCGCATCAGGACCTTTGCGCGCCGGGCAAGCGACCGCTACATCGTCAACGGCCAGAAGGTCTGGACTTCGACAGCGCAGCACGCCAACAAGATCCTTCTCGTGGCGCGCACGACGCCGATCGAGGAATGCGCGCGGCCAATGGACGGCCTCACGGTGTTCTACACCGATCTCGACCGCTCGCATGTGCACATCCGCGAGATCGAAAAGATGGCGCGCCATGCCGTGGACTCCAACGAGCTGTTCATCGACGGGCTGGAGATCCCGCTCGACGATCGCATCGGCGAGGAGGGCGGGGGCTTCAAGGTCTTGCTGCACGGTCTGAACCCGGAGCGCATCCTCGTCGCCGCTGCTTCGCTCGGTGCCGCCGAAACGGCGCTGCAGCGCGCGGCCGACTATGCCAGGGAACGCAGCGTGTTCGGCCGGCCGATCGGCAAGAACCAGGCGATCCAGCATCCGCTGGCGGAGTGCTGGATGCGACTGCAGTCGGCCGAACTGCTGATGTGGAAGGCGGCCGCGCTCTACGACGCCGGCAAACCCTGCGGCGTCGAGGCGACGGCGGCCAAGTACCTGGCGGCGGAGGCCGGCTACGAGACGGCGCTGCGCGCCGTCCGCACGCACGGCGGCTTCGGCTTTGCCAGGGAGTACCACGTTGAGCGCGGGCTGCGCGAAAGCGTGCTGTCGCTGCTCGCGCCGGTGACGCAGGAGCTCGCGCTGTGCTACGTCGCCGAGCAGGCGCTCGGCCTGCCGAAGTCGTATTGACCCCGGCAATGCAAGACAAACCCCATTCACGGCGCGGCTGAAGCAACGCCCTGCGACCCCCACCAGATCGGTGGCGATCCATCAACCCGCTATGGGAGAGTGAGACATGAGGATGAACAAGATCAAGGCGACGCTGTTATTGCTCGCTTCCCTCGCAGCGCCGCTCGCCACGAACGCCTGGGAGCGCGGCAAGGTCGAATCATTCGCCACGTTACCCCCGGGTGAGGCGCATCCAGAGGGGATCACCGTCGACCGCGACGGCAACGTGTACGTCGTCACCGTGGCGTCGAACAAACCCGGAACGAGTGAGGGAACGCTGTTCGTGTTCGACCCGCAGGGCAGACCCCTGCGCACTGTCGCGATCAAGGGTTCGAGCAGATTGTTGCTCGACCTCGGCTTTCATCCCGGGACGGGTCAGTTGCTGGTGGTCGACTACAAGGACGGGAAAGTCCTGAGCGTCGATCCCCAGACAGGCGCCTCATCGGTCTTCATGACGGTCACGGGCAAGAACCCCGGCCTCGACGGGCTGACTTTCGACCCCGCCGGAAACGTTTACGTGAGCGACGCGCACCAGGGCATCATCTGGAGAGTCGGACCGGGTGGCGGCGAAGGGTCGGCGTGGGTCACGAGCCCCCTGCTCAAGCCGGCGAGAATTCCCCCGGGCATCGGCGCCAATGGCCTGGCCTTCAACAAGAAGAAGACGACACTGTTCGTTGCCAATACGGCCAACGATACGATCATCAAGATTCCGGTGACGGGACCCGCGCTCGAGCCCGGCACGCCTGAAGTCTTCGTCAACCGCGTCGGCGGCGGGCCCGACGGGATCATCATCGACGAACACGACAACCTCTGGGTCGCATGCAACCAGTCCAACGAGATTCTCGTGCTCGAGCCGAAACACGGACAGGTGATCGCCAAGCTCGGCGACTTCGGAGGAATCGATCGCAACGGTGCTCCCATCGGATTTCTCTGGTCGAACAGCCTGGTCTTCCACGGTGACGACGTGCTTGTCACCAACCTGTCTCTCGATGTCGGCACGGCCCTTTCGCAGCTTGGCGAAGAACTCGGGATGGCGCATCTCGTGGGCAAGAACCTGCAGACCGTCGATGGATCCTGGGCCCAGCAGGTGAAGGTCCACACGATCTCCAAAATCAAGAAGCGGATCCCTTGAGGTCTGGACCTCGATCGGGCGTACGCCAAACACGATGGCCGTGGTGAATCAGTGACTTCGCGCTGAGTCTGAGCGGTGCTGACGTGTTTCCGCCCGCCTTGGTACACGCTCGAGGGGGCGCAGGCGCCGATGGCGGGTGAGCAACCGAACACCGACCGAATGGCGACCGTTGGCTGACGACTCGCCGGCTGTCGAATCCTAAGCTTGACCGGGAGAGATCGATGGGGCGGGAGGACGCGTCCCTGCCGATCGACTCGATCTTCAACCTCGGCAAGGAACAGCACATGGCGCTCACCCCAGTAGACACATCGAACCACCACAGCAGCAAATCCGGCAAGGGCCACGGCGACGGAGCAGTCAGCAAGCTCGTCAAGCCCCAGCGCATCGTGATCCTGGGGGCCGGGTTCGCGGGCCTCTATGCCGCGCTCGAGCTCGAGCGCACGGTGGCGCGCGAAGCGGGCGTGGAAGTGCTGCTCGTCGACCCGCAGAATTTCCTTCTATTCACGCCAATGCTGCACGAGGTCGCGTCGGGCAGCCTGGATCCCGCCTCGATCGTCGTGCCCATCAGAGAGACCCTGCGCCGCGTCGAGTTCCTCCAGGCAAAGACCACGGCGGTGGACTTCGCGGCACGGACCCTGACCGTGGCCTATGGCCCCGATGGCCGTGAGCGCACGATCGTCTTTGATCACCTGCTGGTCGCGGCCGGCTCCCAGACGCGTTTTCCGCCCGGTCTGCGCCCGCAGATCCACGGCATGAAGACGATCCACGATGCGGTCGTGCTGCGCAACTGGCTGATCGGCCTGCTGGAGCGCGCGGAGATCGAGGATGACCCGGCGCGGCGGCGGGCGTTGCTCACGATCGCCGTCGCGGGCGGCGGATTTTCCGGCGTCGAGACGATTGGGGCCATCAATGACTTCCTGCGCCAGATTGGCCGCCGCTACCGCAAAGCCTCCGCTGAACCGCCGACGCTTGTCCTCATCGAGCCGAACGACCGGCTGCTGCCCGAATTCGAGCCCGCGCTTGGCGAATACACCGCGTCCAAGCTGCGCGATGCGGGCATCGACGTGCGCCTTCACACGAAGGTGGCGGCTTTCGACGGGCTTCGCCTTGTTTTTGAACCCACCGGCGATTCGGCGACACCCTTGCCGCTGCACGCGCGCACACTGATCTGGACTGCTGGCGTCGCGCCCTCGCCGCTGATCGAATCGCTGGCGCTTGCGAAGGAGCGCGGCCGCATCGTGGTCGATGAAACCATGGCAGTTCCCGGCCACGAGAGCGTGTGGGCATGCGGCGATTGCGCCGCTGTGCCCGCACCTTCGGGGAAGCCTTACCCCACCACCGCGCAGCATGCGATGCGTCAGGGCGTGCAGGCGGCTCGCAACATCGCGGCGACCGTGCGCCGACAGCCCGCGCAGATCCGGCCGTTCCGCTACACGATGATCGGTCAGTTCGCCGCGATCGGCCACCGGCATGCCGTCGCCACGCTGTTTGGCAGGAAGTTCTCCGGCTTCATCGCCTGGCTGATGTGGCGTGGCGCCTACTTGTGCATGCTGCCGCGCGTGGACCGGAAGGTGCGCGTCTTCCTGCAGTGGATGCTCGACATCTGCTTTGCGCGAGACACGGTGCAACTGCTAACCATCGATAGCGTGCGCGTCGGCCGCATCCAGGAACTGATGGACAGCGCCAGCGCTGTGGAATCCGCCGAACGGATGCCGCAAACATGAAGCGACGTCGTCGGCATCGGGGCCGGCCAGGCTGCTGGCCGACGGGCTGGGCGGACGGCTGTTGTGCATGTCACCGGTGCTCGGCGTGTTCATGCGAACGCGCGCGCTTCGCGGCCGGCATCCAAATCGCGTCCGATGAAGGTGCGCGCATAGACGTAGGTGCATCGTGCGCGCCCCCGAGGATGTTCGCAGCGACTCTGCCTGTGGCGAATGCCAAGGCCAAGGCCTGATGGTTTGCCATGGACGGACTTGACCTCATCAAAACGTTTCGCGAAGTGGCATTCAGGCGCAGCTTCTCCCGCGCCGCCATGTCGCTTGGCACGTCGAAGGCCACCGTGAGCCGCTACGTGGCCGAACTTGAGGAGCGCAGTGGTGTGCGCCTGCTCAATCGCTCTACACGCTCGCTCAGCCTGACCGACGCCGGCGAGGTCCTGATGGAACGCAGCGCACAGCTGGTGGCCATGGCTGAGTCAACGCTCCACGACCTCCAGGCTCACGGCGTACAGCCCCGCGGACGGCTGCGCATAGGCGCGCCGCACGGCATGATCGCGGGCTGGCTCCCGGACGTGATCGCCGCGTTCATGACGCGCTACCCGGACGTGTATGTGAGCCTGGTGTTTACCAGTGACGCCATTGATCTAGTCGCCGAAGGCATCGACATCCACCTGACCGGCGGGCGAATCGACGACATGAACCTGATTGTGCGGCGGCTTGTTCAGTTCGACCTGGTGGTCTGCGCCTCGCCGGCCTACTGGGCCAAGCGCGGCATCCCACAAGCGCCGGTGGATTTGGGCCGACACGACGTGCTGAGCTACGCGGCCATGCCCACCACACATCTGCCCTTCGAGACCGAGGGTAGGCAGTACGAAGTGCCGGTGCGCAGCCGCATGGAGGCAAACGATGCGGTCGCGCTGATCGAACTGGCGCTGCGGGGTGCAGGCGTGGCCTCGGTGCCCGAGCCGCTGGCGCAGCCGCATCTGGAGCGCGGCGCGCTGGTAGCGGTGCTGCGTGAGCACACGCGGCGCGATCATTGGCTCTACGCGGCATATTCGCAGCGTCGTCATAACAGTGCTGCGATGCGCGCGATGCTTGAGTTCCTGGAAGAATCGACGGGCTCGATCGGTGGCCTGTCGCGGTGATGCGGGCAGTCGCATCTTGATGCCGATGTTTGCGTCGCACTGCTTGGCGCTCGCAACCGCAGTGCAGCCTCAGGCTCCGACTCTCTTCGTGCAATTGGGCTTGGTGCCCGTCGGTGATGATTTGAACGCTGTGGGAGGTCGCGGCCGCGTCCCCAAGACGACGCTGAAGGGTTCGCTGCGACAGTTGGCTGCATGGAGTATCAAGACGCTGAGGTACGCCCACCGACCGCTTCTCCCCTGCATTGCTGCCCTCCGGTGCCGCACTATGTACAGCGGCAATGGGCCCGATGCCGTCGGTCAGGTTCCAACGAACCGGACGCGTTCATAAATCATCGGCGGCCAGAACTGGCTCTTTGACCCGAAGCCATAAACCTGCCTTAGGCGCACACACCGACAAGCAATGGTGCTCACGCCGCCAGCGACTTGCCATCAGTTCTTGGATTTAGCCGGTCGGGCCTGCCCCCTCGCTTTGGTGTTCCGGCTCGATTCGACTTTGGGCGTGCGACGGCCATGCTCGCGACTAATTGCCTCTAGTCCGGCAAGGGCGTATGTGTGCAGATGGGTGATGATGGCTGCGCGAGGCATCCGACGAACTTCGTCCAGCGGGCCGGGCGCGCCCCGTGCAGCGACCAGCAGCATCGAGCACGGCGCCAACACACTGATGACGCAACGCACCAGTGCCGGGTCTTCGGCGGGGATCGCCGTGATGTCGCTGAGGATCTGCTTGATGATCGCCAGTTTGGCAGGCACCTCGGCCTCAAACAGAAAGGGGAAGTGCGCGGAAGGCGCAAAGATCTCCTTGGCCAGCACATTGATGTGCCACCCCGGTTGGCGCTTCGTTGCAGGTCGTACCAGCCCGTAAATCAGCACGCGCAGTTTCGCGGTAGCGGGCAGCTCGCTTTCGGCAAGGTCGCGCATATCGGACAGCTTGGCGAGGCGTCGATGGGCCTCAACCAACACGGCTCGGTAGAGCCCTTCACGACCGTCGAAGTGGTAGTTGATCAGGGTCAAGCTCACCCCGGCGCGGTCTGCGATCGCTTTGGCGGTGGTCTGGGCGTATCCGTCGGCGGCGAAGAGTTCACCTGCTGCTTCCAATATGCGCTCGCGGGTCGCTTGCCCATCCGTACGGCGTCTACTTCGGACTTTGGTCATCGCGTCGTGGATTGAAAGATGTTGCGCGGGCAGCGAAAACGGTTGACGCTAGATTGAACCGGATTCAAACTTGCGCCCGTTCCGAACTTTCTGATCGCCATCATTGTCATCGGGAGAGGGCTATGCAAACGCACTGGTTCTATACCGTTTGGCCGTTCATAGGGATTGGTGGAGCGATCGTGATGATCGCCATCCTGCTGATGACGGACACATTTCGCGGCAGCCCAACGGTATCGCGCTGGCGCGATCCGGAGTGGCTCGCGTGGCTCGCGGTGCCGCTGTACTGGATACATCAATTCGAGGAATACAGCCTGCCGACGATTGGCCTCGACTACTCAATCCAGGAAATGATCTGCGAGAAGATTGGCTTTCCGCCGTATCCGGACTGCCCGATTCCGCTGGCCTTCTACCCCGTGGTGAACATCGCTCTGATGTGGTTTGGCGCGCCGCTGGCTGCCTACCTCTTCCGACGCAACGTCCTCATCGGACTCAGCTTCTGGGGACTGCTGTTTGCAAACGGACTTGTGCACACCTTTGGGGGCATCGCGGCGGGTGCTTACAACACGGGGTTATGGAGCGCCGCTCTCTTGTTTGTGCCGTTGTCCATTTTGGTCATTTACGCAAGCGCGATTCGCGGGCCGTACAGCGGCAAAGTTGTCGGTGTGGCATACGCCTGCGGAGCCGTCACTCATGTCTTGCTGTTCATGGGCTACGGACTTTTCAAGGCCGGGCTGTTCGGCAGTGCAGGCCTGCTGGTCTTTGCCGCCGTGATCGGTTTCGCTCCGATCATCTTGGCGGCCATCGCGAGCCGGTTCTTCAAGCCTGAGTTGTTGAGGCCAGTTCCGATCCGATAGACGCGATCAGTGCGACCGCTCCTCAAGTCATCATGATGCCTTCTCGTCGCCGTTGGTACAACATGGTCTGCCTTGCGCCGCTCAGTGCATCGCTGCTTGCTGGCTGCTCTGACAGCAAGCCTTCCGCCTATCAGGGGTACGTCGAAGGCGAATACGTAAACGTCGCGTCACCAGTTGCCGGCCGGCTCGACAAGCTCTCGGTCCAGCGGGGGCAGACAGTCGAAGCGAAGGCTCCGCTGTTCAGCCTTGAAGCGGAACAGGAAGTCGCGGCAAAGCAGCAGGCTGACGAGCAGTTCAATGCGGCGCAGGCGCAGCTTGCCGACCTCAAGACGGGGCGCCGCAAGCCCGAAGTGGCGGTCACGCAGGCGCAACTCGCGCAAGCCAAGGTCGCACTGCAACAGGCGACGCTGCAACGCAAGCGCGACTAGGGGCAATTCGATGCCGGCGGCATCGCAAGAGGCCAGCTCGAGGATTCCCGCGCCAACGAGGCGATCAAGGCCGCGCGGGTGCGGGAACTCGAGGGACAACTCGACGTGACGCGCCTGCCAGCGCGCGAAGATCTGATCCGCGCCCAGAGTGCCCAGGTTGCAGCGACGCGCGCCGCGCAGAGCCAGGCAGCTTGGCGGCTGGAGCAGAAGCAGCCTGCGGCTGGCCAGGCTGCGCTGGTATCCGACACGCTGTATCGTCCAGGCGAGTGGGTAGCCGCCGGCAGCCCGGTGGTACGGCTGCTGCCTCCCGGCAACGTGAAGCTTCGCTTCTTCGTTCCGGAAGCAGCGGCCGGCGACATCAAACCGGGCCGCAGCGTCAACGTCGGCTGCGACGGCTGCGGCACCGGTGTCCCTGCCGTCATCAGCTACGTCTCGAACGAGCCGGAGTTCACGCCACCGATCATCTACAGCAACGAGACGCGCGCCAAGCTGGTGTTCCTCGTCGAAGCACGGCCCTCGCCCGAGAATGCGGCGCGGCTGCGTCCCGGACAACCAGTGGCGGTGACGTTGCAATGAGCGAGACGACCGCTCCCTTGGCCATCGACGTACATGGGCTGAACAAGCGCTTCGGCAACAAGCATGTCGTCAACGACTTGTCGATGCAGGTCGGGCGCGGCGAGATCTTCGGCTTCCTGGGCCCCAACGGCAGCGGCAAGACGACATCGATCCGCATCATGTGCGGGCTACTGACGCCGGATTCCGGCTCCGGCACCTGCCTCGGCTACGACATCGTCAAGCAGAGCGCCGAGATCAAGCGACGGGTCGGCTACATGACGCAGCGCTTTTCGTTCTGGGAAGACCTCTCGATACGCGAGAACCTCGACTTCGTCGCGCGCATGTATGGCATGCCGCAGCGCAACGCGGTGGTCGATCGGGCGATCGACGGCCTCGGTCTCGGCGGCCGCGCCGCGCAGCTCGCCGGGTCGTTGTCCGGCGGTTGGAAGCAACGCATGGCACTTGCCGCCTGCATGCTGCATCAGCCCGAACTGCTGCTGCTCGACGAGCCGACCGCTGGCGTCGACCCCGGCGCGCGCCGCGACTTCTGGGAAGAGTTGCACGCCCTCGCGGCACGCGGCATCTCGGTGCTGGTAAGCACGCACTACATGGACGAGGCCGAACGCTGCCACAAGCTGGCTTACATCGCATATGGCAGGCTGATGACGCAGGGCACCGCCGAAGAGATCATCGCCAGCCAGAAGCTCACCACTTGGGAAGTGACCGGCGGCGACCTGACCACGGTCGCAGAACATCTACGCGGCAGGCCCGGGGTCGAGCAGGTGGCAGCCTTCGGCTCCGCGCTGCACGTGACCGGCCGCGACCCTGTAGCGCTGGAGGCTGCATTGCGCGAAGCCGTCGGCGGCACTGACAGCCGTGCGCAGCCTTCGGCAACAGGACTCGAAGACGTGTTCATCCACCTCACCGAGCAATCGGTCGACAACTTCGGGCCCAAATCGTGAGCTTTTCCGTGACGCGCTGGTGGGGCATCGTGCAGAAAGAATTCCTGCAACTCAAGCGCGACCGCATCACCTTCGGAATGGTGCTGGGCATCCCGATCATCCAGATCGTGCTCTTCGGCTATGCCATCAACACCGACCCGAAGCACCTGCCGACCGCCGTCGTGATGGCGGACCGCAGCGAGTTCACGCGCAGCTACCTCGCGGCGATGAAGACCAGCGGCTACTTCGAGTTGGTCGACGAGATGCCGAACGAGGCCGCCGCACACGCGGCACTGGCACGTGGCGATGTCCAGTTCGTGGTCAACTTCCCGACCGACTTCACTCGCCGCCTGCTGCGCGGAGAACGCCCGGCGATGCTGGTCGAGGCCGATGCCACCGACCCGGCGGCCACGGGTGCTGCGCTGGCGTCGCTGAGCCAACTGGCGGCAGTGGTCGCCAAGAGAGATCTCACCGGCGCACTGGCACCGCTGGCCGGCGCGCCGGCGGCGTTCGAGGTGCGCGTGCAAAGGCTATACAACCCCGAAGGCATCGCCCAGCAGAACGTCGTGCCGGGATTGATGGGCGTCATCCTGACCATGACGATGGTGATGATGACCGGGCTGGCGATGACCCGCGAGCGCGAACGGGGCACGATGGAAAACCTGCTCGCCATGCCGGCGCAGCCGCTGGAGGTGATGACCGGCAAGATCGTGCCCTACGTCTTCATTGGGCTGGTGCAGGCGACCATCATCCTGCTGGCGGCGTTGTACCTGTTTGGCGTGCCTTTCGTGGGCAGCGCGGTCGCGCTCTACGCGGTGTCCCTGCTGTTCATCGCTGCCAACCTCACAGTCGGCATCACGATTTCGTCGATCGCGCAGAACCAGTTACAGGCGATGCAGCTGACCTTCTTTTTCTTCCTGCCGACGATGCTGTTGTCGGGCTTCATGTTTCCCTTTCGTGGCATGCCGGTGTGGGCGCAGTGGATCGGCAACGTCTTGCCGGCGACCTACTTCAACCGCCTGGTGCGCGGCATCCTGCTGAAGGGCAACGAATGGCTCGACCTGTGGCCCAACATCTGGCCGCTGGCGGTGTTCACCTTCGTGATGATGAGCATCGCAATGTTGTTCTATCGCAAGACACTGGACTAGCATGCGGCGTGTTCTTTGCTCTCTGTCGGTGGTAGCCATTGCAGGGTGCAGCAGTGACCCGCTTCGCCCGCCCGAGGTGCCAATGGTGGAGCAATACACGACGAGCGCGGTGGTTGAGGACCGGTTGGCGTTGGGCAAGGACATTCCGGCGCAATGGTGGACGCTGTTCCGCTCGCCCACGCTCGACGCCCTGGTGCGCCGCGCGCTCGACAACAGCCCGACGCTCGCACGGGCGCAGGCGAAGCTTCGCCAGGCAGAGGAAGAACTGAGTGCGCGCAGCGGCGCGGCGCAATGGCCAAGGGTCGACGCCAAGCTCTCCGCGAACCGCGTCGATGTCGAGCCGCAGTCGCTCGGCGTGTCGGCACTGCCGGTGCCGATGCCGCTGGACCTCTATCTCGCCTCGGTCAGCGTCTCCTACACCTTCGACTTTGCTGGCGGCACGCGCAGCGAACTCACAGGCTTGCGCGCCGAGGTCGATCACCAGAGCTACGAACTCGAAGCGGCCCGCCTGATGCTGGCGGGCAATGTCGTCACCACTGCACTGCGGGAAGCGGCAATGCGCGAGCAGATCGCGCAGAGCGAAGAGATGCTTGCGCTGCAAGTTCGTCAACTGGCGATTGCCGAACGCATGCAGACGCTCGGCGGCGTGGCAGCCATTGACGTGGTCGCGCAGCAGCGCGAACTGGCGCAGGCACGCGCGTTGCTGCCTGACCTGCGGCGCGATGTCGAAAGGCTGCGGCACAGGCTTGCGGTGTACGTCGGCCTGCCGCCCGGCGCGTCGGACCTGCCTGAGTTCCGTCTTGCCGAACTGCAACTGCCAGCCGAACTGCCGCTCAGCCTGCCGTCGAAGCTCGCACGTCAGCGACCCGACATTCGCGCGGCCGAGGCCGTTCTGGCGCGCGCGGGTGCGCAGGTGGGTGTCGCCACCGCGAACCTTTATCCGCAGCTCACGCTGTCGGCTCAGTTGGGCAACCTCAGTACCAACACGAACGGTCTGTTCGGTGGGGGCGCAGGTTTCTACTTCCTCGGTGCTTCGCTGACGCAGCCGCTTTTTCGGGGCGGCGAGTTGCAGGCGCGCAGGCGCTCTGCCGTGGCGGCCTACGAACAAGCGGGCGCGGCGTACCAGGAAGCGGTGCTGCAGGGATTCCAGAACGTGGCGGACGCGCTGCGCGCGCTGGAAGCCGATGCCGCCAGACTCAGGGAGCGTAACGTCGCCGTGGATCGGGCCCGCGGTTACCGCGACATCAATGCCAAGCGGCTGAGGGCGGGCGGGGTCAGTGAAGCCGCGATGCTCGAAGCAACGCGTCACTACCATCGCTCGCTGCTCGAACAGACCCAGGCCGCGGCCGATCGCTACGTGCACTCTGCCGCGTTGCTGCAGGCGCTGGGTGGCGGTTGGTGGCAGGAGGCGAGGTGAAATTCCCAATGGCGGCCTTTCGGCAAACGGGCAGCACATGGCCGTCGTTGCCGTAGGTCAGCTTTCCTTGATGCTGAAAGACTGAAAGACTGCAACGGGTCGGGAGTGGCGCCGGGGGCCCGCTATCGGGGACTGCCATCGACCGACCGGTGATGGCCGCGAGTACCAGTTCGCGGCCGCGATCGGTAGCTGACCTTCACATGCTCGCGCTACTGGCCAACGGCTGCTATCAGCGTGTTTGGCGGACGGTCAGTCTCGGCCATGACGAGTCATTCGCGACTGGCCGCTTACCGACGGTGCGCAAAGTCGCTGTTGGTGTCGCTAAGTCCGGGCCGGGAAGGCCATGGCGATCACTTCCGCCGCGCTGAGCCGGGAACCCTCGTTGCGAAGGCGACCGAGCGCCCCGGTGTCGACACCCGTCTTGACGATGGCAAGTGCTTCTTCGTAGCAGCGCTCTGCTACCAGGGGCAAATGCTCGTGGTCGCAACCCAAGCGGTTGTCAATGTAGGCAACCGTCCTCGCTGCTTCGCCGAGCTTGCCCTGATGCGCGAGCAGATGCGCGATGTAGCAGAACACCCAGACAACCGGACCTGTCGCGTGCGTAATAGTGCTTGTCGCGGTCCGCAACGAGATCTCAGCAGCTTCAATATTGCCGAGACCAACGAGCGCCATACTGCGCCAAGCGAGGATGTATGCGCGGAAGAAGTTGTTTTCGATCACCCTTGACCCGCTAAGAAGATCGTCACATCGATGTAATGCGGACGCAAAGTCGCCCGCCGCCAGGTCGCAAAGTACAAGCAGGCTTTCACACCCGTCCCTGAAAAAGCTGTCCCCTCGATGGCTCTGCTGGACAGCGTTAACGAGTTTTCGTGCCTCCTCAGGCCTGCGCTCAACATGGTATTCGCAGCGTGCCCTGCAATAGGGGATGGCAATTTGCAGCCACGACGGCCAAGCCGGGTCAAGCAGCGCCTCCATCTCAGTCAGCGCTCTTTCCGCCGCAACACCGTCGCCCAGGAATGCAAATGAGAGCGCAGTTGATGTCAACGATCTGAATATCCAGAATTGATCGCCCAGGCTGTGAAACAGTTCGGCGGCCCTAAGTCCCGCCTCGGACTGACGCTTCGTGTCGGTCTGTATTCGCAGGTCCGCGACAGCAAACCAGAACCGCGCCGCCAGTCGAGGCGGCGTCGCTTCGTCCACCCATGGTTCGATGGCCCGGTATAGGCGTGCACCTTCGTCGTTGCAGCCGTGAGCATCCCAAAGTCGGTCGGTGGCAGCGGCGAGCGCCACCGCGATCTGGCGATCGCCGCCGGGTCCCATCGCCCAGCTTGCGGCCGCGCGCACATTGTCCAGATCCGGCGCGATGCGACGCATCCGCGCCAGCGGCTCCTCAAAGGGATCGTTTCCGGTCAAGGTGTCGGCCATCGCCTGCGCATGGCGCCTGTGGATCGCTTCAAGCGATCCTGCGGCGGCCAGCCGCTCCAGCGCAAAAGCCCGGCTGCTCTCGAGCAGCCGATAGCGCTTTGTCTCCCCGCCCTCGACCAGGACTAGCGACTTGTCCACCAGGGAGGCCAGGTGATCGAGCACCGCCCACGTATCGATCGCCTCGTCGGCCGCCACGAGCTGCGCAGCCTCCAGTGAGAACGTGCCCTTGAACACGCCGAGCCGATCGAACACCGTCTGCTCCGCTGCCGTCAGCAGCCCGTGGCTCCACTGCAGCGCCGCGCGCAGCGTCTGATGCCGCGGCAGCGCTGTACGGCTGCCCGCCGCCAGCATCTTCAAGCGCTCGTCAAGCCGCTGGCGCACCCCGCGCACTCCCAGCAGCGACACCCGCGCCGCGGCCAACTCGATCGCGAGTGCCATCCCATCGAGCCGCCGGCAGATCTCGACCACGTCGTCCATGTTCCCAGGGTCCACGGCGAAGCTTGAATCGACGGCCTGCGCGCGCGCGACGAACAGCTGCACTGCACCGTAATTGAGAGCTTCGCCCGCGTCCCCGCTCGGGGGCACCGCCAGCGCATTGAGCCGGCTGATCTGCTCTTGGGCTACGTGCAGCGGTTCCTGGCTCGTGATGAGCAGCCGCACGCCGGGGGCGCCCGCCGCGACCTGCGCGGCCAGCTCGGCCACCGCTTCAAGCAGGTGCTCGCAGTTGTCCAGCACCAGCAGCAAGCGCTGGTCGCTGAGCAGCTGCACCAGGGACGCGAGCGCGGTCTCCTTCACGGCCATGGGGTGCCCGAGCACCCGCGCCACCGTGGGCACCACCAACTGCGCATCTGTCAACGGAGCCAGTTCTACGATCCAGATGCCGTCCGAATAGAGGCTGCGCACGGCGTGGGCTACCGCCTGCGCCGCCCGGGTTTTGCCGATACCTCCAGGGCCCACCACGCTCACCACGCGTTGAAGCTCCAGTAGCCGGGCCAGCGCCGCGACGTCCTCCGCGCGTCCATAGAGCGGTGGCAGCTGCGCAGGCAGATTGCCCAAGGCCTGGGCCGGTGGAGTTGCCGGGTGAGGCAGCTCCCTCGCTGTTCTTGAGTCCGACACCGCCGCCCCTTCGATGGGGAGTGCATACGCATGCAGCGGCTGCGCGAAGTTGCGCACCGCATGCTCGCCCTGGTCCACGAAGCGATGAGCGGCCCGCTCGCCCAGCGTGTTGCGCACCGAGTCCGAGACCGAGATGCCGCCTTCGAGCGCCAGCGCCTGCAGGCGCGCCGCCACGTTCACCCCGTGGCCGTAGACCGAGCCGTCGGGCTTTTCGATGATGTCGCCCAGATGCACGCCGATGCGAAAGCGCAGATGTGCAGCCTCGGGTTGGCCAGCGTCTGCGTGCGCAAGCTGTCGCTGCACCGCCACGGCCGCATCCACTGCACCGGCGGCTGTCTCGAACACCGCCAGCACCGAGTCGCCGGCCGTGTCGACGATGCGCCCGCCATGCTCGGCGACGCACTCGCGAAAGACCTGGCGCGCCGCATCGAGCTGCGCCACCGTGGCGAACTCGTCCTGCGCCATCCGGCTCGAGTACCCCGACGCGTCGGCGCACAGGATCGCCATCAACCGATGCCGCAAGCCCGAATCGTTCACGAGGCACCCCCGCCCGTATTCGCAGCAGCATCGTAGCGTTCGCGTGCATCCGTGTCACTCATCCCAGCGGCGCGCCGACGGACCGCTCGCCACGACGGCAATTCCCAAGGCAAGGCGTGGGGATTCGGCCAACCACTGGTCCACCGCTCGGCAGCTCGAATGATCCCGGAAGATGACCGACATTGAGGGACCGCTTTCTGGCAGCGAATTCGTCGCTTCGGTTGACCGGATTGGGCCCTGAACACCATTTCGCGGAAATTCGAAGCGGCCGTTGGCGCGCGAAGAGGCCTTGGTCGTCCGTAGCCGCCAGCGATCGGAGCGCTGTCCTTGGCTCCGAATTCTTCAACGATTACGGCGAAGGTCAAGTTCCAAGGCACACCGGTAATTCGCGAGGAAAGGCGTCGAAGCATCTTTCGATGGTCGCTGTCGTTCGCCGGACAAACTCAAGGACAGCACCCAGTCTGAAGCTGCAACTCGCGCGCCGAAACAGTTAGTCTCGGACGTCATTTGTTGGGCTAGAGGAGACCGATCGCGAGCCCGCGGGTTAGAGGGCAGACCGCCTTGCTGTCATGCAATGAAGCAGATGCCTGCCAAACGCCTGAGTTCCGCAGTTCCCACGGCAACCGGCTCGCTTGGGCGGACCAACGACAAAACTCATCTTTCTGGCAGCCCAGCCTTGCGCATGCCATCGACGATTCGATCGCGGCGCGCTATGGCGGTTGGCTCGAGCGTCGGGTTGTTTATGAGATAGCGTTCCACCGTACTGTGCGGGATCAGTTTGAGATGCTGCGCCATCTGCGTTTCGGCTTGCGCCTGGCGGCCATGCAAAGCATCGATGGCTGCGATGAGCGCATAGGCCAGCCCGAAGGTTGGGCGATCGACGACGACTCGTCGCGCCAGGGCGTACGCGCGATCTTCGTCACCCAGCATGAACGCCGCGAGGGCACCATTGTAGTAACCGGCCGCCATGATGCGCGGGTCGCGGGCGCCGACCTTCATGGCGGTTTCGATGCGGTCTTGCGCTTCACGCGGTCGGCCCAGGAACATGAGCACGGACGCTGTGCGCATGTATGCGTTCGCATTGGTCGGTGCCATCCTGGTGGCCTTTTCAAAGGCCGGCAGCGCTTGATCTGGCTGGCCGCGAAACAGCAGCACGTTGCCCCAGAGGATGAGTGCGACCGCGTCATTGGGTGCGATCTGCATCGCGCGCTGCGCCACCCGCTCCGACTCGGCGATGTCTTTGGGGGGTGTTTCGCCCGAATACCCAAAGCGCTCCGACATCAACGCGGCGCCAAGACCCGTGAGCGCAACAACGGAGCGCGGATCCACTTGGAGCGCCTCCTCGAACCGCTGGCGTCCCCGCCGCACGTCTTCCCGGGTCTGGCGGCGGTCGATGTCGTCCCAGCCGGCCAGGACCAGCTCAACCATGTCGGGCCGGTAGCCCGCTGCATTGACACGCGCCTTGTTCAACTCGGCCAGTCGAAGGCGCACGCCGCTGACAAGGCGGCGTGCCATGTCGGGACCGGTCTCAGGGTCGGCCGCGTCCTTGTATTCGTAGTGATCGGACCAGACCACTTGCCCGTCAGCGACGGCCGTGAGTTGAGCATCGATAGCCACCCCGTCGCCGCGCCGCGCCATGCTGCCCGTCAGCAGATAGCGCGCCTGCGCCTCGCCGAGCGAACGGGAGATGTCCGGCTGCGAGCCGCCAGTCGGCATCGACGAGGCGCCGCGGATCGCCAGCAGTCGGTGTGCGCCTGCGATCTGGGCACTGACTTCGTCGGTCAGGCCTTCGCTCAGGCTGCGCGGCAAGGGGGAATCGCTCAGGTCGGCGAAGGGAATCACGCCGATGGCCTGGCGCTTCAGAATCTCCCTGTCGATGTCCACGGGCGCATGGCTTGCGTACATGTAGAGAGATCCGCCGCCGCCCAATGCCAGGCCCAGTACCACGAGCGCGCCGATCCAGACCGGCTGCCTCAACCACCGGCGAGCAGCCAGAGCAGGCGGGGCCGCCGCGTCTTGCACCGGCCCGGCCGCCGGCGCCCCCAGAGCCTCCATCGAGACCGGGGCGTCGAACATGTACCCGCGCCGAGGCAAGGTCTTGATCAGCACTTGCGCCTGATCCCGGAGCCCGGCTCGCAACTCGCCGACGCATTGAACCAGCGAGTCGTCGGTCACGACGGCCGTCCCCCAGAGTGCCGACAGGAGCTCGCTCTTGCCGATCAGCCGCTGCGGATGCACCAAAAAGTAGCGCAATAGGGCGTGGGGCTTGGGCCGCAGTGGGATCGCTACGCCGTGGCGCCGCAGTTCGTCGCGGCGCGGGTCGAACTCGAAGTCGGCGAAGAAAACCTTTGCGTGGCCCTCCAGGATTGGCTCGGGGAGCGAGGCAGCGGGGGCCAATCCTCGATCGATCGTCGATTGCTCGTCGTTCATTCGGCCAAACCTTCAGGCTTCTTGCGTTTCAGGGAGTACGTTGCTGACGCAGCCAACGGGTCGCATTTTCCGCGCCTTCGCCCTCATGTGGCAAAGGCAACCTCAGACCCGGCAGCCGCCACTTGCCAAACAGGAGATGCCAGATGACCCCTATCGCTTTCAAGCGCGCGTCCTGCGCGGCATGGCTTTCGATTGCGCTCGCAGCGGCGGGCTGCGGAGGAGGCGGGGACAAGGGAGGCGCGACGGCGCCGGCCAACTCCAGTGACGTCGTGATCGTCGAGCACGGCCCCAATGCGGTGTCGACCTGGAGCGAAATCGCGATCAATACCATCAACGTGCCGGCGTCTGCGACCGGGACTGCGGCCGAGCAACGGCCCATCGACTCGGTCGACCTGGCGAGCGTCCACCTTGCCATCTACGACGCGCTGATGGTCATTTCCGGCAGCTACAAGCCCTTCTACGCCGCCAGCGCCTCGAGTGCGCGGGTCGGCGAAAGCTCTCAGCCTGCTGCCGTGGCCGCTGCGGCGCTAGGGGTGCTCAAGGGACTGTATCCGGCGCGCTCGAGCCAATACCAAGGGGCCTACGACACCTACATCGCCGCGATTGCCGAAGACGACGCAAAGGCGCGTGGGCTCGCCACCGGCGCGGAAGTGGCCGCGGTCGTGCTGGCCGCCCGCGCCGACGACGGGCGCTCCGTGGTGCTCACGCCCTATGTGCCCGGCACGGCGCCGGGCCGATTCAGGGGGCAGAACCCCGTCAACCGGTTCCTTCCTGCCATGAAGCCGTTCACGCTGACGAGCGTGTCGCAGTTTCGTCCGCCGGCGCCGCCCGCGCTCGACAGCGCCGCATACGCCACCGACCTGGACGAAACACGCGCACTGGGCGGCACGGTCAGCAGTGTGCGTACGGCGGCACAGCTGGAGATCGGGCAGTTTCACACGGAGCCGCCGTTTCGCTTCTGGCCGCGCAACCTGCGGCGATTTGCGACCACCGATCGCAGCCTTGCCGATCATGCCCGCTTGATGGCGATGCTCTTCGTTGCGCAGGCCGATGCCACGATGGCATGCTTTGAAGCCAAGTACGTTTACGAGTTCTGGCGGCCGACGAGCGCCATCACCCTGGCCGAAACCGACGGTAATCCGCTGACGACGGCGGACCCGGCCTGGACACCGGTGGTGCCGACCCCCAACCATCCCGAGTACCCGGCCGCGCATGCCTGCGCTTCGGCCTCCGTCGCGGCCATGCTGCGGGCGTTTTATGGCACGGACGCCATCAAGTTCAAGTTCGACAGCACGGTCACGGGCAGCACACACCACTTCACGACGACACAGGCTTTCGTCGAGGAAGTGCGAGGCGCGCGCATCTATGGCGGCATGCACTTTCGGAACTCGCTCGTGCGGGGGGAAGAACTGGGCGAGAAGGTCGCGCAATGGGTGAACGGCCGTCACTTCCAGAAGAACTAGCGACTACGTCCGGTAACGAAGGATGCCGTTCTCGGAAGTCGTCGAACGCACGATCGAATGGCTGCGCAGGGACGGCAGGGTTTCCTATGCGGCGCTGAAGCGCGAGTTCGAGATCGACGATGGCTTCGTGGACGATCTGAAGACCGAACTCATCGACGCCAAGCGCCTTGCCGAGGATGAGAACGGACGCGTCCTGGTCTGGCGTACCGGGGAGGGTGTCGCCCTTGGAGGCGACGACGGCGAGCGTCGGCAGTTGACCGTCATGTTCTGCGATCTCGTCGGATCGACGGCGTTGTCCCAGCGGCTGGACCCAGAGGACCTGCGCGAGGTCGTGCGCGCCTACCAGCGCACCTGCGTGGAGGTCATCGAACGCTACGAGGGGAACGTCGCCCAGTACCTGGGCGATGGCCTGCTGGTCTACTTTGGGTTTCCCCGCGCGCACGAGGACGACGCGCAGCGGGCTGCCGAGGCGGGACTGCAGATGATCGAGGCTTTGCAGGCACTGAGCGCGAAGAGTCACCAACCGATCCACGCTCGCATCGGCATCCACACCGGCCTGGTCGTGATCGGCGAAATGGGTGCAGGCGGAAGGCGGGACTTGCTGGCGCTGGGCGATACCCCCAACATTGCGGCAAGGGTCCAGGGCACGGCGGCCCCGGACACCGTGATCGTGAGTGCCACGACTTATCGCCTGATCTCGGGCCTGTTCGACGGACAGGACCTGGGCCCGCACGATCTCAAAGGCCTGGCCGCACCGGTGCGCCTGCACCGCCTCCTGGCACACAGCGGTGCCCGTAGCCGCTTTGAGGCGGCCGCCCGTACGCGGCTGACGCCCCTCGTCGGGCGCGAGCACGAGAGCGCGACATTGCGAGCGGCGTGGCGCCGCGTGTTGGAGGGCGCAGGGCATGCGGTGCTCATTGCCGGCGAGGCCGGTATCGGCAAGTCGCGCCTGGCGCGCGAGGCCCGGGACGAGGCCTTGCTGGCGGGCGCGACCTGTATCGAGTTCGGCTGCTCGCCCTACCACCGCAACAGCGCCCTGTTCCCCGTGATCGGGGGGCTGCAGCGGCTGCTTCAATTTGCCTCCACGGACACGCCCGCCGAGAAGCTCGTCAAGCTCGGGAACGCGCTGGCGAAGCACCGACTCCACGATCCGGAGACTCTGGCCCTGCTGGCCAGGTTTCTTTCCGTGCCCGCCCCGTCCGATGCATTGACGGCGCTCAGTGGCCAGAAGCAGCGCGAGAAGACCAGCGAATCGCTCTTGCGGTGGATTGAGGCGGAGTCCGTGACGGCTGGCCTTTGCAACATCTGGCAGGACCTGCACTGGGCGGACCCGTCAACCCTCGAACTCTTCACGCAATTGCTGGATCGCCTGCCGCGCGCACGCATATTGGCGCTGACGACATTTCGCCCCGACTTCTCCCCTCCATGGCAAGACGCGCAGACCGTCACCTGCCTTGCACTGGGCCGCCTCGAGCGCGCCCATGTGGAAGCGATGGTGGCCGAGCTCACCGGCGGCAGGCGGCTGCCCGAGGAGGTCATGCGCGAACTCGTCCTGAAGACTGACGGGGTGCCGCTCTTCATGGAAGAACTTGCCAAGATGGTGATCGGCTCGGACATGCTCGTCGAGTCGGACGAGGGCTTCGCCCTCGTCGGGCTGCCGGGCCCGCTGTCCATCCCCGACACCCTCCAGGATTCGCTCATGGCACGGCTGGATCGGCTGGCTCCAGTGCGCGAACTGGCACAGATCGCGGCCACGTTGGGCAGAGACTTCTCGCACCTGCTCATCCGCGCAGTCACGCGGATGAGCGACTCGGCGCTTGACGACAGCCTGTGGCAATTGGTCGGCGCCGGCCTGATTGACCGGCGCGACGACGGGACGGGGGTCTTCTATTCCTTCAAGCATGCGCTGGTGCAAGAGTCGGCCTATCAGTCGCAACTGAAAAGTGCCCGTCGGCAGCGCCACCAAAACGTCGCGTGGGTCCTCGAGCAGCAATTCCCCGAAGTCTGCGCCACGCAACCAGAAGTGCTGGCCCACCACTACACCGAAGGCGGCCAAATCCACGAGGCGATCGCGTATTGGCAGCGCGCGGGCGGCTATGCGTTGTCACGAGCCGCACATCGCGAAGCCATCCACCACCTGCAGCACGCGCTGTCCTTGCTCGACTTGGAGCCGCAAACGCCCGAGCGCGCGCAGCAGGAGTTGCCCCTGCAAACCCTGCTGGGTGCTGCACTGCTGGAGATCCGTGGCTTTGCGGCACCAGAAGTCGGCATGGCATTCGGCCGGGCCGAGGCACTTTGCGCGCAGTTCGGCAACGGACCAGCGCTCTTCCCGGTCCTGCGCGGTCTGTACGGCTTCCACCTGGTGACCGGCGAGATGGAGCGCACACAGGCCTTGGCCGACAAATTGACGGCACTCGCCCGCGAGACGGCGGACTCGTCGCAGATTGTTGAAGGGCACCATACCCAGGGAATCGTCGCCTGCCATCGCGGCGACTTCGCGCGCGCCACGGAGGAGTTGGAGCGAGCCGTGCTCGTCTACGATCCCAGCATTCATGGCGCGCACTCCGCTGCCTACGGCATGGACCCTGCGGTCTCGAGCTTGATCTACCTTGGGTGGCTCCTGTCGTATGCCGGCTTCCTGGACCGGGGACTGCAGCGCAGCGCGGATGCCCATGCATTGGCGATGCGGCTAGGCACTCCATTCAACATCGCCTACGCGCTCATGGGCCGTGCCATGGCCCACCTGCGCCGGGGCGAGCCGATCGAGGTCCAGCGCCAGGCCGACGCATGCATTGCGCTTTCCGCCGAGCAGGGCTTTCCGCACTGGCTCGCCTGGGGAAACATTCTGCGGGGCTGGGCGATTGCGCAGCAGGGACAGGCGGCAGAGGCCGGTATCCAGGAAATCCGGCAGGGCCTGGCACTGCATCAAACCATCGGGACTCGGGTGTCGCATCCGACCACCTTGGGCCTGCTTGCGCAAGCCTGCTTGGCGGCCGGCGACACGGCGGCCGGCTTGGAGGTCGTCGACGAAGGGCTCGGCGAGGTGGCCGACCGCGGGGAGGCCTGGTGGCATTCCGAGCTGCTGCGAACCAGGGGGCAGTTGCTCGCCGCAGGCACCGAACTGCAATGGCAGGCGGCCGGGCAGTGCTATCAGGAAGGCATCGGCGTCGCCCGGCGGCAAGGCGCCCTATACCTTGAGTTAGGCAATGCGATCGGCTTGTCGCGGGTCCTTCACGCCCAAGGACAGGTGGACCAAGCGCGCCGGCTACTCATACCCTTGCACGGCAAGTTCGTTGAAGGCCGCGCCACGGTCCTGATTCGAGAGGGCGCGGCTCTGCTTCAATAGGTCCGACGAAAACACTCGGGCCTCCACACCCGCGCGCAACGAGGCGACAAGCGTACTTCCGGATCTTGACCGAGGCCGATATCCGCCGCACTGGGGGGAACGTACTCATCGCACCGGGCCAGCGGTACCGGAAGCCCCAGACCGACCCCCGAGGTTCAAAGAGGCGCTAGCGTCGTTCGGTGCCCCTGGCGAATCTTGCACTCTCGAGAAACTTCACCGGTCCGAACCGTTTTTCAGGCAAGGGCCCGCCGTCAGTGGGGCGACAAGCGGGGAGGTGACGTCCAGGGCGTTGGGTCGCGTTTGCAGCGGCCATCGGCCTGAATCGCCAAAATGTCGCCAGCACAGTTCTGCATCACTCCCTCGCCCACCGAGAGACCCTCGTTGCTGCGCGTGCACAACTGGGCGCGCAGCACTAGACTTTGCGCTTACCTCCCTCTCTTCTGCGCATGACAGAGACCCGGCCCATCTCCGTTCTGGTTGTCGACGACGACGAATTCCTGCTTGCGGAATTCGTCGACATGGTGCTTGCCACCGAGGCGCTGAGCCTGGCGGGTTCAGCGATCAGCCTGGCGACTGCCCGTGCCTGGATGGCGAAGGACAACGCTCCGGACGTGGCGGTGATCGACCTGGGGTTGCCCGATGGAAGCGGCACCGAAATCATCCGTGAACTGCTCGCCATGACGCCGCAGGTCGCGGTGCTGGTCATCACCGTGTTTGGCGACGAGGACCATCTCATGCAGGCGCTGGAGGCGGGTGCCACGGGCTATCTGCTCAAGGAATGCTCGCAGCATGATTTCGAGAAGGCGATACGGCAAGTGCATGCCGGCGAGTCCCCACTTTCCGCCGCCATTGCACGGCACCTGCTCAAGCGACTCGTCCCAGCATTCCCATCGACACCCGTTCAGCCTGGAAAGGGCATGCGGCCCATCGCTGGCCTTGAAGCACTCTCCAAGCGCGAGATCGAGATCCTTTCATGCATCGCCAATGGCCACTCGGTTCCTGAAGCGGCGGCCCTGCTGTCGTTGTCGCGGCACACCGTCAGTACGCACGTCAAGAACATCTACGAGAAGCTGGCGGTGAACAACAGGACGCAGGCCGTGAATCGCGCCAGGGCCACGGGTCAATTGCGTTAACCGCCGACCACGGCGCGTGAACGGGCCGCGCTGAAATTGACTGGCCGTTGACGAGCGCGGGACGGACTGGCACCCTCGACGGCATTGCACTCTGGAGAGAGGGGCATGGCGATGGGAATCCCGGCGGCTTGGCGCGCGTTGCGTGCCTGCGTGATCGCGTGGGGCGTCTTCGTCGCCGGCGTGCTGCCCGTGCAACTTGCCCGCGCAACCGTTTCTGGCTTGAGCACGCCTGACCTGCGCTTCGACCGTGCCGATTCCGTTGTCAGCGATGCCAGGGAACCGCCTGCAGACGGATGGCAGCCAACGAATCTTCCCGATGTTTGGCATCGCTCGCATCCCAAGCTGGACGGCACCGTCTGGTATCGGATTCGCTTCGTGCTCGACGAGCTTCCTGCTCAGGCCACCGCGCTGTTTGTCCCGACGGTGGCAGTCACCGGGCAGTTCATCTTCAACGGCTCGGTCCTCAACCCGCAGGCCCGGTTCCTCCAGCCGGGCGGCCCTATCGGCAGCCAGATGACCAACCAGTCGCACCTCATGCCGCTGCCACTGGGGCTGTTTCGCACGGGCGAGAACGAGCTGCTCGTGCGCGTGCAGGGAAATCCCGTCGCGGGCGGGCGGCTGTCGGTGATTCGCATGGGGCCTTACGCGGAGTTGCACAACGCTTGGCTCGTTCGCGAGATACCGCAGCGGGTGATACCGCAAGCGCTCTTGACGTTGATGCTGGCGACCCTCGTCTTTGCGTTCATCATTTCCTGGCGTCAAAGGCGATTCGAGAACTGGCGATTCGTGCTCGTCACATCGCTATGGACGGCGCTGCTGGTCGTCTACCTCTTTCCCGAAATGCCGTTGACTGAAAGCGGTTATCTGCTCTTGCTCTCCTTCCTGATCAATAGCTTCACCTGGGCGCTGCTGGACCTGCTCTGGCGTGTCAGCCGCAGCACATGGCGCTGGTTTCCACGCGTGCTCCGCGCGACGGCCTTGCTGACGCTTGCGGGTCTCCTGATGGTCGCGCTCGTTCCCGGGTACATCGTCGCCCTGAGTGTCATATCGCTGCCGTTCGTGGTGCTGCGCCTGGTGGCGACCGCGATGCTTTGGCGATGGGCATTGAAGGAACGAAGCTGGCGCGCGTTTGCGCTGGCCGGTGCCGAACTGATCTGGTTCCTGGGTTTTGTCCAGTTCCTTGGATTGGTCGCGGGCATTCTGCCCAGGGATCCCTTCATGCTGACACCCAGCGATTCGTTGCCGATGTTCTGCGTGCTGCTCTTCTTTTTCGTGGAGCGATTCGTTCAAGACCGCGAGCACGCGGCCAGGGAGAAGCAAGCGGCCATCGGCGAGGAGCGCGAACGCCTTCTCATCGACATGCACGATGGGCTGGGCGCTCAATTGACCACCGCGCTGCGCCTGGCGCAAAGGCGCGATGGCGATCGCCAGGTGCTCGTCCACAACATCGAAGATGCCTTGCAGGACCTTCGCTCCATCGTCGATTCGCTGGACGTGGCCGGCAATGACCTGCTGGTGCTGCTGGGCAACCTTCGCGCTCGCCTGACACCGCGAATGGACGCCCTGCAAATCCAGCTTCATTGGAAAGTCGAGCCGCTTCCGCCCATCGACGGATTGACGCCGCAAGGCGCGCTGGCCGTCTTGCGCGTCGTGCAGGAAGCGCTCAACAACGCGGTGCGCCATGCCAGCGCCAGTGCGATCACGATCTCGGCGGCCCCAATCGGCCGCCAGGTGCTCGTTGAGGTTGCTGACAACGGGGCGGGCCTCGATGCGAACGTGCCCAACGGAAGCGGGCGCGGCCGCGGTCTTGTCGGGATGCGCAAGCGCGCCGACCGGCTCGGGGGAACGCTGAGCGTCGGACCGGGTGTCGATGGCGGGACCCGGGTTTCGCTGAGCCTGCCGACCTCGATCACGCACGCCGAGCCTTCGACGGGCCGGTAGCGAGCCCTTGCGGGCAAGCCCACGATTTCGTCCGTCAAATACCCTGATCGCGGTATGACCTGCGCCGTGTCGGTCCCTACGATTTCGAGGCACGAGTCCAGTCGTGTCTCAATCCCGGAGGGCACCATGCATTCCTCGCATTCGACGTTTTCCATGGGCAGTCTGTCAGGAGATCGATCTGCCTCGCGACATGCCTGGGCAATCGTCCTGATCGGACTGTGGTTGCTGTGTGTGGCCGGTGTGCTTGCCGCTTTGGTGGCCGACGGTGGCCATCCTTCCAATGGGCAGCCAGCGGCGCTGACGATGGACAACGTTCAAATCGCTTCAATTGCCCTTGCCTTGCGGCTCGGGTAATGCGCGGCCTGCAGTGAGCTCCGGCCGCATGGCGGCGAAGGCTTCGTGCGAAGCGCCGTCCGTCAAGACACTCGCACTGGCGCCTCGCTCCTTCATCACGTTGCTGCTGCTGGCGGCCATGCTGGCCGGAAGCGTTGTCGCCGCGCGGATGGCGTTCGACAGCGGCACGAGCGTCTACACGGCGCTTGCCGTGCGCAGTGCGGTCACCGCTTGCGTGCTGCTCATGCTTTGCCGATCCAGGCATGTGCGCGCCACGCCGAGCGGGCGGCAAGGCCTGATGCTCGGCGTGATTGGACTGATGCTGGGCCTGCAGGGCATTTGCCTGTACTCGGCGGTGCAACTGTTGTCGGTGGGACTGGCGGTGCTGACCTTCAACACCTACCCATTGTGGATCGGCCTGGCGTGCTGGCTCCTGTATCGCCAGCGGCCGGGCCGCAAGATCTTGTTGGCGATGCCTGTGGTCCTGATCGGCCTGGCACTGGCCCTGGACGTGCCAGCCGGTACGGCCGCGCTCGGTGCGTCTGATGCATGGGCCCGGCAGAAATTGGGCGTGCTGCTGGCGCTGGTGGCCGCGGCGCTGTATGCGATGGCGCTGACCTTGACGCAACACGAGGTCTTCGAACTGGACGGCCGCTTTCGCAGTGCGTCCACCTTGCTCGTCGTCAGTGCGGTGGCGCTCTCCGCGATCGGGATCGGTGGCGAGGCCACGTGGCCGGGCTCGACTTCGGGCTGGTGGGGTCTTGCCGGCTTGACGGTGCTCTATGGCAGTGCGATCACGATGCTATTTACCGTACTTCCGAAGTTGGGAGTCGCGGGCAATTCGCCGATCATGAGCATCGAGCCCGTGATGGCGATGATGCTGGCCGCATGGATCCTGGGACAACAAGTCAACTCGCAGCAGGTGCTGGGTGCTCTTGCGGTGGTTGGTGTGGTGATGCTCCTGGGACTGCGCAAGGCGTAGCCAAAGAATATGAAGCTCATGATTCAACTTCTTGGCGCCTTCACGCTGGGTGCGCTCGTCTCCGGGGTCGTGGCCTTTGGACTGAACGGTCCATCGCCCGCGAATGCTTCAGCGACACGCAAGCTTGCAACAGCTGCCACCGCAGTTCCGTTCGATCACGGGCAGTCCAGACTTGAAGTTCTGCGGAACGAGGCGGCGATCGGCGATGACAGTTCCAACCAGGAAATCACCACCGCACTACTGGACCGGTACGAATTGACTGCAGACCCGGACGATCTCTACGAGGCGATCCTCTGGATCGACAGGCGTTGGGAGGCATCCGGAAGCGCAGGAGCGGCGCAGCGTGTCGCTGCAAACTATTGTGAGCATCCGGTGCTACGTTGGCACTGGCTCTGCATGCCGGGCGAATGACGGCTACGAGTTCGCCCGTGCGGCGCGATTGACCCTCCCTGGCCTCTCCCCGACCCTAATCGGAGGCTGGGCGTGCTTCAACCGTCTGCCAAGCGATGTCGCCAGCCCCGCAGCCAGGAGCCGAGGGGACGTAGCCTGGCAGGCCGATGGTGCACCGCCGGGTGCGACAGCCGCGCCAGACTGGGGCCGGCTTGAGCCGGCTGGGTACAGACGTCTCCGCTTCGCCAAGCTCGAAGGGCAGCACGCGATTTCGTCAGGCCCATTCATGACTTCGTGGGGGCTGATCGCGGCAGGATCTGATCGAGCAGGCCCTTGCCTTGAAGTGCATTCAGCCAACGAACGGGAATGCATGTTTTGCCGTAGAAGGCGCCGGCCAGGCCGCCGGCAATGCAAGCTGTGGTGTCGGTGTCGTGGCCCAGTGCGATTGCACTGCGAACTGCATCCTCAAAAGAGTCTGTTGATTCAATGCAGTCGAATGCGGACCACAGCGAATCGAGGACGAAGCCGCTGCCCTGTCCTGGCGTGCGGCTTTCAACGAGCTTTCTGAATTCCCGTGCCTCTTGGGCCGTGAGGTTCGTCGGCAGCGACTCGCAGGCACATTCATACGCAACATCGAAGCCTGTACCTGCCAGCAACGCGCGCGCCACCAACACGTACAACGCGCAGGCCAGCTGCGACCAGAGGTGACCATGCGTAGGAAGTCCTTGCACGCGCGCAAGGTGCACCGCTTCGGCCTCGGAGTTCGCCATGAAGGCGACTGGCAGAACGCGCATCAATGCGCCGTTGCCGTTGTCGCGCTCGCTTGTAGACCCGGCGAGGTGCGGAAGGACGCCAGCTTCAATTCGCCGAAGTGCTGTGCTCGTCTGAATCCCGACATCAAACACGCGCCCATCCGGTGT
The DNA here is from genome assembly GCF_030317105.1 of Variovorax brevis. GTDB lineage: Bacteria > Pseudomonadota > Gammaproteobacteria > Burkholderiales > Burkholderiaceae_C > Variovorax > Variovorax brevis. The sequence continues at coordinate 60,728 of NZ_JASZYG010000015.1, read as the reverse complement.
GTATTGGGCGTGGCGTAGCCACGAGAGCATGCGCTGCGCGTAGTCGTCCACCGAGAAGGGCGCGACCGTCGTGAGGCTATCGAGCAAGGCGAGCATGAGCGCGCCGTCATCGCTCCAGGTGCCGATTGGCACGCCGTAGTGCGCACGGCGAAATCCGGCCGGAGGCGCCATCTCCAACAGATGCGTGGGGGGCAGGTCCTCAGGTGCGTGAAATTCGTAGGGCATACCGAGGGCGTCGCCGACCAGAGCGCCGTAGATTGCACCGTGAATTCGATCTTCTGTAAAAGACGTTGGCTGGCACGGCGACGCGATCTCCCGCGGCATCTCGCTGTTCGTCGACTCCGGAAACATCAGCTCTCTTCCTCCAGAAGTTTGACTATCTCGACGACAACATCGCAGTCAACAGGAATTCCGATCATTCGACCGAGATTGGGCATGAAATCGTTCCCAAACCAGGCGCGCGGCGGTGGCAGCGATTGGAAGCACCTCAGATGCGCCATGGCAACTCGAACGATCAGCCCTCGTGCAGCTTGCGTGGCCGGTTGCTTGGCGCCTGCGCTTTGCAACGATTTCACAGCGTAGTCGGTGCCCGCCATCACGGCGTCAATATCGGCACGCAGGCGACTCACCAGTTCGGCAGATTCAGCGAGATGCAGTCTCAGCCGCTTTTCGATCTCCGGGTCATGCAGAGCGTCCAAAGCAATCCTGAAGGCCCGGGCGGAACCAGAAAGATCGCCAAGCGCGCGACGCACTTCTTGCGGTGCGGGTCGGGCGCACGTGTCGAGCGCCTCCACAGCTGCACGTGAAACGTCCTCCAGGAATGGCGCCGTGTTGACGGGTCCTTCTGGCCTGGCCGGCAAATACGCCGAAAGGTGGGCCATATGCTCAGGGGACAGTCGAGGGGCCACGGCCGGCGAGGCGGCGCTTGGGGTCGGGCCCCTTTTCGCGATTCCGAGGCTCATCACTGCCCCAGGCATTTGCAGGCTGGAAGAGCGCTTTCGTGCGTACGGTGAAGGCGGATCGGGGATGCAGTTGTCATGCGTCGTCGTCTGGGGCTGCGCAGGGCGCTGCCCTTGATCGCGAAGGTTGGGCGCGAAGGTTGGGCGCGAAGGTTGGGCGCGAAGGCGTGCGGAGCTACGGCGGTCGATTTTGCCCGCTCGCTGCCAACAACGCCTCCTCCTTTTTGGGGAGGTATCCACGCCTTGTCCCCGGCGGCGGCGTGGGTGAGCCAGGGGTCAGCTACAGAAGCGGCCGACGAGCATGCGGGGATTCAGGCGCCGCAAAGCGCCGAGCCGCACGTTGGAGGGGGCGGCGCCGCCAAGGGCGCCTCGCGCGCATCCCTGGCACTTGGATCTCCTCCTGCGCTGTTCACGCTTGCGACAATTGCCTCCGCAGCGTGCCCCCGTGCCCAACAACCAGACTGCCCGCAGGAGCGAGAGGCCTGAAAACCTGGTTGATCTGCGTGGCAGCTGTATTGGCCGGCTCGGCGCAGGCAGGAACGATCTTCCTTGCAGGGCATGCAACGGTGCGACGTTCTGGTCCAGTGAGCATTGCAACCAGCGCCATGCCTTGATCGATCGCATGGAACACGTCGCCCCGGGGAGAGATGACGATGAACGATTTGACCGCATTGGTGCGAAGCCGCCCCGCTGCCCCGACGTGTACAGCATGTACTCTCAAGAACTCCAGACGCTGTTGAAGCGCCGCGACTTGCGGCGGGGCCGTACGCAAGCAAGCCAGTTTCCCCTCGATAAGCGGTGGTTATCGCTGGCTGAGGGGAAGGCGCTGCTGGCAAGCGCCCGGAAGGATCTCGTTGTGGAGAAGTCGCTTTCCATTGCTGCGGTACTCATTCATGTTGCCAGGCCGGGCCCGCGGGCTTCATCGTCGTAGCGCACCCGGCCGTGGTGAATGTCAGCACTTCAGTTGCGTGCATGCACCGGACGCTCGCTTACCTCGGGTGAAAACTTCACCTGACTTCTTCATGGCTCCATCCTCTCCAGGATTGCCGCCTCCTGAAGATCCAGGGCGGCTCTGTCTGACCGCGTGAGAGGCAACGCCACGATCGACATAATGGGATGGGCGAACCTGACCAAAGCGATGAGGTGAGGCGTTCAGGAATACGGAAAATGACGCGATGAACTTCTCTACGGATGAGCAACGAAAAGAGTCGCTGCAGTTGCTGCAGGAGACCGCGGACTATTTGAAGCGCCTGCCGATGGCGCCGCTCACGCGCGGCTTCATTGCCAGAATCGAGGCGCATCTGGCGGCGCCGACTGCAAGGTTGACGCTGGAGCGCCCGCGCGTTCTGACGGCCCAGACCTATTCACCCGAGGGGCGGCCTGTCGTGCGGGCAAAGCTCGTGGGCAATGTGCTGACGGTGCGGGTGCACAAGGACGGTCAGGCGTTGGTCGCCAAGGGGCTTGAACTGCCGATGGTGGAGGACAAAGACGATTTGCACTGGGACTTGACCGGGCCCGAAAAATGACAGGCACGACTGCGACACACTCAAGAGTTCCTGCGCGGCGGCACCGTGAATCAGTTCCCGGGCCGCTCCCGCCCGCACCAGGTGCGCGACGCCGACTGCGCGCGAACGCTACGCCATACCCGGCGTCAATGGTGCAGCAACATGCACATCGCTAGATCGCCTCTCACTCGGCCAAGGGTGCGCAAGAAGAGGAAACAACGGCCGCAACGGCAGGTCAGCTGGGCGCAACTCCTCTCGAAAATCGGCAGCCAACCTGGCGATCAAGCCAGGGTCCGGATTGTGCACCGCGCATCACGCGCTCTCGAGCGGCGCAGTAAAAGTTCGGTCTTCCACAAGTGCATTGCAATTCTTGCGAACCACCCGCAAATCTCGCAAGCACGCCGCCTTGTCCAGAAAAGGGCGGCTGGTCGTGACTGATTCCTTCGGGCCTACAAGGACCCAATGGAAGCGCATGTCATAACCCTGCCTGATCTCGATTCGCTGCGGCTGCGCGTTGGCGTTGGCAACCATTTGGATGGACGGCATGGACATCCGCTCCACCGTACGCCCTCCTTCGCGCACAGGCAACGATAGATGTACCTCGCGTGGATAGGTCGTCTATCGGAATCTCTCGCACTGGGGCGTTCTCCCTGAGCCCCGCAACGTCGCCGCATGACAGCCGCGGTCGGGCCTCTGTTCGTGGTGCCGAGCAAGGAGGGCCCGCGGCCCGCGCGCGCCGTCACATGCTCAGGCAGCCGAGGGGGTACCTGGCGTTGCGTTTGCAATCTTGATCATGCCAACCTTTGTGGATTGATTTCACGATCCAAGTGCGGCACGTGTCATTGCTTCAACTCCGTAGATCGTTTCGACCCCCGTTCGCGCGGTGCTGAAGTGCACCCGGCCAGGCAAGTGCCGTCAACTGGAATCAGGCTTCCGTGCAAGTTTCAGTTTTCTCGTCGAGGACAATCCGCTCATCTGCGATCCATTGATCCCGGCGATGGAGGTCGACGCCGTTATGGCTCGTGTGCCTCGGCGCAAACTGGATCTGCGTTCGTGGATTTCCTCTTGGAGCAAGGCCCTGAACTCGGTGCTGTAGGCCGCTGCCATGACCGTCGTGCCGACACCAACGCGTGGACGAGCTGACGAACGACGTCAACACATCCATGCGCAGTCAGCATATTGGGGTGCCGACCGTGAATTGGTCAAATCCACCGATCTTGAAACGTCCTTCGATTGCTGTTTGCGGCTCTGCGAGTCGCGCCCGTTGGGAGCAAAGAAGGCGGTGAGACGGCTCCGTGGTTTCGGCGACAGAAACGCTATCATTGAATCAATTTCTATCCTCAACAGCGCCTAACCTTGGGCTGTGAGTTCACACAACCTGATCCGTGAAGGACGCAAGCGTCTCAACATGAGCGAGCAGCAGTTTGCTGAAGCGCTTGGGGTGAGTCGCGGTGCAGTACAACAATGGGAAAAGCCCGGGGGCACAGCGCCAAAGCGGTCCAATCAAGCACGGGTGGCCGCACTGCTTGGCGTCTCTGTTGCCGAACTGGTGTCAGGCGTCTCAGCGGGCAGTCGAGGGTTCGACATGCGCGCTGAGGTTCCCTTGGTCTCGGAAGTCGAGGCGGGCAACTACACGGTTATCGACAACTTCAAACCCATGAAGCAGTTTGAAACCGTCCCGGTGAGCGTGCCGATCCAGCGGCACACTTACGCCTTGCGGGTGCACGGCGACAGCATGGTCAGCGAAACCGGCGATTCGTTTCCTGCCGGCTCTATTCTGATCGTCGAGCCCGAAATGAAGGCGCAACCCGGCGACTATGTGATTGCCCTGAACCAGGCAAACGAGACGACCTTCAAGCAATTGATCAAGGATGGCGGCGAGCTGTACCTCAAGCCGCTCAACACGCGTTATCCCATCAAGCCACTCGACGGTGCCAGGGTGATCGGCGTCGTGCGTGAATTCACCAAGCGTTTTCGATAGCCCCACTGCTGGTTGACGGCGTGCAGATAGATTTGGCACGCAGTGCAACATTTACTATCGTCGTCGCAATTCAGCCCCTGTTTGATGTTTAAAGGCGCTTGGCGCCGTTCTGCGGGGCGGGGCGAGGGGACTCGGTGGTAACGTGAGTGAGGTCAGGACTGTGCGATGGGGGGTCGGATGCGAAAGGCTGCGCAGCGCCTTGAAGCCGCTGTGGCAAAGCCCAGTTCTTCCGTTCTTCCGCCAAGTCGCCTGAATCGACCTGCCCGCCACCCAGACGGGTGATCGCGATGTCTCGCCGCAGTTCATCCTTCAATGACTGGAACGAAGCTTGTGCCGCGGCCAACCGTCTCCGGCGTCATCCAGATCCTCGATGCCACTGTAATGATAGAAGTCGAGCTGCCCCGTGCCCTGATTGATCAATTCTTCCGGGCGGATCGAATTGGACGTCCGGGTGTGGCGGACAGGCCAGTGAACGCCAAGAAAATGAACCGTTCGGAGCTCATGCGATGCATGACCTTCGCCGAACGGGACGTGGTCCGCGCGCGAGCGATCAACCTGGGAAGTTCGATGTCCGGGGAAGAAGAGCTGGGGAGCGCCGTCTTCGCAGTCGAGCGTCTGTTCGCCGCGGCGAAGTGACAGTGCTTTCGTCCTCACGCATGTCTGCGCGATCACGTTGTCATCGCCCAAGAGGGCGAAACGATTCTTGCGTCCTGATCACGTGCGGCGGCTGCCAGCTCATCGCGGTTCTCGTTGACATCACGCGTCCACACGGCCACTGCGTCTGGGCCGTCGCGCAATCCTCCGAGCTGTGCGCCCCGGTCGACGCTGATGGTGGGCCCATGTCGAATGCTGCGTCACGTTCATCCAAAGCCTCGCGCACCAGCATCAACGCAATAGCGGCTCCGTTGCCGTCGCCACAGGGGCGCCAGCTTCCAGCGGGCGTTCAAGGCGCGGACAAGCTGTCCGCCCGGTGCGTATCGGGCGCGCTTTGCTCAGAAGTGAACCGTCGCCCGCTCCCTTCAGGGTGAACGCCCAGGCAGGCCAACGGGCCAACGCGTACGGCGGCTGTCATCAATCTCCGGACATGCATTCACAGGGGCGCTGTGGTCGAGCCGCGCGATGCCCGTGCAAACGTCAGTAGCCGCAGACGGCAGCCAGGCGCGCCTGGGTTCGCGGACCGGGGATGGCATCCGGCTTCAGCGGCGAATTGTCTTTCTGAAAACTGCGCACCGCACGTTCGGTGCGTGGCCCCATCGCGCCATCCACAGGCCCGGCCCCATATCCGAGGTGGTTCAGGCGGTACTGCACGCCTGTCAGCCAGTCGGAACGCGGCACACCGGAGGCAGGGCGCGCTGAAGCACGCGGCGCCTCCCCGCCCTTGCGGAGCACGAAATTGTCGAAGCTTTCGACGATCACGGCCGATGGCGAGGGGTCGCTCGCTGCCGGCAGGGCGGCTGCCGCGAGCGTGACCGGCACCGCCAGTTCGGCGCCTCCGAATGCTGTCTCGATCAGCTCGACACCTTGCAGCACAAGCGCCGGTACGTGGGTAAGCAAGGTGACCTGGTTGCGGACAATACCGTCAATGTGACCCGTCTCCACCATCACTGCGCTCGCGTTCTTTTGCATCAGCGCGAATGGCTGCGACGCTTGGCCCCAACGCTGCACCAACGCCTCCAGGCTCTCGAACACCTTGCCGCCATAGTCGGCGAACCTGACCTGGCCGGCAGTATCGCGGAAAGCCATCACCGAATGACGGATCGGCTTTTCTTTCCCCTTGATCGCCACCTCGAACGCGAACACGACAACGCGCCGCGTACCGCGCGTCAGCTTCACCACGTCTTCTACGTTTTTCAGGTCGATCACGCGGCGGGCCTGAACGCCAGCCGCACGCAACGTTGGCAGGAGGTCGTCGATGAACGCCGCGAGCACGCGCCTGCCTTTATCGTCCACCGCCAAGTCCGCCACCTGCTTGCCTCGCGCGCGTGCCATGTCCGTAATGGTCACGAATACGCTCTTTCCCTTGGCCAGCTGGGCCACGTTGTTGGCGGCCTGGAAGGTGCAGGGCCCACTGATGCCTGCAGGTTTGACTGCGAGCCGGAGCCCACTCAACAGTTGCTGCTGCCGCAGCAAAGGCGTGAGCTTGCCGGTGACTCGCCCCATCGGCCCCAGCAACGACAGCAGGCGCAATGCGTCTTTACCGGCGCCGCTCCAGCTGCCCTCGGCCACGCCTTCACCCAGGCGTAGCAGATCGACGTAGCCGCCGGTGAACTCCATCGCCGTGGCGCCAGTCGTGGCCAGCGCCACGGCCCACCACTGCGGATTGTCCTGGACCCATTCCTCGAGGTCTTTCACCCGCTTGAGGCGTTTGGCGTCGAAGGCGTCGGCAATCGAGGAGGCGGATTCCATATCGTTTCCTGGAAATGTGCCTTCATCGTAGTTGCGCACACGAATCGCGCATCCTCCCCAGGAGGGACGGCGCGCCACGCGAAGCAGATGGTTTACGACAAAGGGCTTGGACAACCGATTCAGCTTGCCGCATTTCATCCTCATTTGAACCGCCTTTCGTCGATGACGGAGGGCAGCCATAAAGCGATATTGCTGCGTGTGTTCAAGGAAAGTGTCCGGCGAAGTCACATCGTGTGATGTGCCGGCAATAGGGCCGTGTTCCAATGAAGCTTATGAAGACGAATTTTGGTTCCATGCCCATTACTTGCCATCGTTGCGGCAAGCCTGCGCTTTGCAGCCCTAGCAAGGGCATTTGGTGCTCCTACTGCATGTCTGGTGAGCAGCGCCGATCGAACTAAGCAACTGGCCAGTTCACTTTGCCCCGAGCGGGGAGCGTGTAGTGACGACTGCGCTCAGGCTGACGGCTTCCAACGGTGCGGCAGCAGGTCGTCAATTTGGCTGGCCGGTTGAGTCGGCAGCGGCTCGAGCACATCCTTGAGGTACGCATAGGGCTCGTGCCCGTTGATGCGCGCTGAGTGCAGCAGGCTCATGATTGCCGCAGCCCGCTTACCGGCGCGCAGGCTCCCGGCGAACAGCCAGTTCGATCTACCCAAAGCGATCGGCCGGATGTTGTTCTCCACCCAGTTGTTCGAGATCGGTACGTCGCCGTCATCGACGAAGCGCGTGAGTTCTTCCCAGCGCTCAGGCTGTAGTCGATGGCCTTGATCGTCGCCGAACCCGGCGGCACCAACTGGCGCTGCGCCACCAGCCAGCGGTGGAAAACGGCAAGCAGCCGTCGCGACTTGCGCTGCCGTATTCGTCTTCGCTCTTCGGGCGTCTTGTCCTCGATCTCGCGCTCGATGCGGAACAGGCTCTGGCAGAAACGCAGCGCCTGGCGGCCGACTTGGCTGCCATGGTTGACCCACAGTTCGTGGAACTTCCTCCTGGCGTGCGCCATGCACTGCGCCGAGGTCACGCCCTTGTCGAAGCAGGCTCGATAGCCGCTGAACCCGTCGGTAACCAGGGTGCCCTTCCAGGCGCCCGGAGTATCCAGTCGCAGAAACTCGCGCACGTTTGTGCCGCTTCGGGTCTCGCTGAACTCGAACACCACCGCCTTGATCAGGTTGCTGCTCGGGGTGCAGTACGACCACATGTAGGCCCGGTGCGTCTTGCCATTTCCCGGCTTGAGCATCGCCACCGGCGTCTCGTCGGCGTGCAGCACCGCATGTCGCCGCAACTCGTCGGCCAGCGCCTGCACCAGCGGTTGAAGTTGCGCGCCGCACTCGCCCACCCATGCGGCAAGCGTAGAGCGGGCGATGACGTGCCCGGCGCGCTCGAAGACCGCTTCCTGGCGGTACAGCGGCAGGTGGTCCAGGAACTTGGCGACCAGCACCTGGGCCAGCAGGCCCGCGGTGGGGATGCCTTTGTCGATCACATGCGCTGGCACGGGAGCTTGCAACGAGCGTCTCGCAGTGGCGGCAGACCCACTTGCCGCGCACATGGCGCTCCACCGAGAAGACGCCGGGCTGGTAGTCGAGCTTCTCGGCCACGTCTTCGCCCATGCGCTGCATCTGGCAGCCGCAACCGCACACCGTGGACGCGGGCGCATGGTGCACGTCGCGCCGCGGCAGGTGCGGTGATCAATTGATCAATTGATCTCCAGCAAAGGGAACCACGACCGACCCGGCGTGCCGGCTCGCGCTGCTTTGGGAGCTTCCCGTACCCACCGTGATGGACCACCATGGATGTCCTCGGAAAGAGCCATGCGTGGGTTGTCTCGCCGACGGCAAATACATTCCCGGGACGCCTGGAAAACATCCACACCGCGCCATCCGGGGCACAAGAGAGTGCGTCTTCCATCGACATGCAGGACACCCCGTCCCCTTGAAACGGCGACGGCCTGGGAACGATTCGCCTTGGAGAACGGCGTTCGTTGCGTTGCAGATGGTCTGTCCTGTCGAATGGACAAGCATTTGGGATCTCGCGATCTCACGACAACGCCTTGCGATGAACTCTTACCGGGAGCGAGTCGACGCCGACGGGTCTGGTAGTCCGCAGGGCGTCGGTCAGCGTGAAACCGTCCAGGTGCGCCAGAAAACGCTGAAGCGCGCCGTCAAGGAGGCCGGCCAGCCCGCAGCGACCCGTCAGAGTGCAGGTGCTGTCGGTCCCGAAGCAATCAACGAGTTGAAAGTTCGCCTCGACCTCGCGCACCAGCGCGCCCAGGTTGATGTCCTCGGGCCTGCGCGCCAGCCGCAAGCCGCCACCCTTGCCGCGCACGGTCTCGATCCAACCTTGCAGGCCAAGCTGGTGGGTGACTTTCATGAGATGAGCTTCCGAGATGCCATGCGCCTGGGCGATCTCGGCAATGGTGCACAAGCGATCCGGACGTTGTGCTGCGTACATCAACAGGCGCAACGCGTAGTCGGTCATTGCGGTCAGCCGCATCGGCAATCTCCGTGCAGCGCACCGCCGCAAATGTGATGTTGACGCGCAGGCGAACCGGAAAGAAGCGCCGCACGGATCGCGCGAAATGAATCAGCCATGCTGCAGTTCCGTGGGTGCGGTCTCGGGTCGGCGGCTCATCTGGTAGCCATACCAGAGGCTTTCGGCGATCCGCTGCGCCGTGTCATATGCCTGTTCGCCCATGGCGGTTCGGCTGCGCGGCTGTGGCTTCGCGAAACAGGACCAGCCAGCGTTCGAACAGTTGCGCACTCAGGTTGGGCAAGGCCACATGCTTGGGCATGGGCGTACCGCGAAACCGGCCGCTGCCCAGGAGGATCGACGACCAGAAGTCCGTCAGCTTCAACAGGTGGGAGTTCCAGTCATTGACAAAGGTGTTGAAGACCGGGCCGAGTTCCTCATCCTGGCGCACCGAGTCATAGAAGTTGCGCACCATCGCTGAGATTTCCAGTTCGGTGCAAAGGGCAGACGGACGCATGGGACTTCTCCACGGGAAGGTTTATCTGTAATATATCTTATAGCCACCGGAATGCGTGCGCCAGTTCCGGGATTGACGTAGCTCAAACGAGGACAAGACATGCCATCCCACGAGCCCATCGAGGTCCTGATCCTTGAACAGGCGGCGGAAGCCGTCATCTATGCCAACAAGGCCGGCGTGATCGAACGGTGGAATGCTGCTGCAGTCGCGATGTTCGGCTACGCCGCGTCCGAAGCGTTGGGGCAGAACCTCGACCTCGTCATTCCCGAGCATTTGCGCAAGGCGCACTGGCGAGGATTCGACGCCGCGATGGAGAACGGCAAGACCCGGCTGGGTGGGCGCCCGACGATGGCCCGGGGGTTGCACAAGACAGGGCAGAAGCTCTACCTGGAAATGAGCTTTGCCTTGGTCGCGGATGCCTCCGGTTCGGCGCTGGGATCGGTGGCGGTGGCGCGGGATGTGACCGAGCGGGTCGAGCGCGACAAGGCGGCAATGGCGGCGCAGCCGCGTTGACCACCACAAGTTTCACGACGGCGCCAACGCGTCGGCAAGCCATGCAGCCTCCGACAGGAGGCGTTTGCAATGCGTCATTCCCTGCATGCCGCCAGCACCGCGTCCGCGTGAGATGAAAGCCACCGCAATCCCTCCCCCAAGACACCCAAAGAGCCAAGGAATGCAGATGCCAACGCCGTCCACCATTGCCACCGTCAAGGCCACCGCGCCGGTCCTCGCCGTTCACGGCTACGCCATCATTGAGCGGTTCTACCAGCGGCTGTTTCAAGCCCACCCGGAATTGAAGAACATCTTCAACATGCGGCACCAGGAACGTGGCGAGCAGCAGCGCGCCCTCGCCGCGGCGGTGCTGGCCTACGCCACCCATATCGACAACCTGTCGGTGCTGGGTCCGGCGGTCGAACGGATCACGCACAAGCATGCCAGCCTGAACGTGCAACCCGCGCAGTACGCGGTGGTGGGCGAGCACCTGCTGGCCGCAATCAGGGAGGTCTTGGGGGACGCGGCTACTGGTGACATCGTGGCTGCCTGGGGCGAGGCCTACCAGGCCCTCGCAGAGATCATGATTGCCGCCGAGCAGGCGCTGTACGAAGAGGCGCAGCGGCGCCCTGGCGGCTGGCGGGGCTGGCGCAACTTCGTGGTAAGGCACAAGCGCTCGGAGAGCGACGTCATCACCTCCTTCTTTCTCGAAGCCGAAGACGGCCGGCCGATCGCCGACTTCAAGCCGGGCCAGTACATCAGCATCGTGGTTGACGTGCCGCGCCTGGGCTTGCAGCAGGTGCGGCAGTACAGCCTGTCGGACGCGCCGAACGGGCGTTACTACCGGATTTCGGTCAAGCGCGAGAGCGAGGGCGCGCCAGCGAGCGCAGGTATGTCTCGAACCTTCTTCATGACCACGTCAAGCCGGACGACGTGGTGCGGATCACCCCGCCGTTCGGGCCCTTCTTCGTCGACATGGATGCCTCCACACCGGTGGTGCTGATCAGTGGTGGCGTGGGCTTGACCCCGCTGGTCAGCATGCTCAAGACCGTCCTGAAGAATACTGATCGTGAGGTTGTGTTTGTGCACGGTGCCCGGAACGGTGCCGTCCACGCCATGAAAGACCGCCTGAAGGCCTCTGCGGACACAAACAGGCGGCTGACCAGCATCGTGTTCTACGATTCGCCACTCCCCGGCGACGTTTTGGGCTACGACTACGACCAGCAGGGACTGGTGGACCTGCGGTGCATCGCAGGGTCGGCGGTCAAGCCGGATGCTGACTACTACATCTGCGGGCCACTGCCCTTCATGCGCGCGCAGGTGGAAGCGCTCAAGTCGTTGGGCGTTCCCGACGCACGCGTTCATTACGAGGTTTTCGGGACCGACGTTTTCGAGGAATAGGATTGGGCGGGGTTCGGGGCGCAGCCGGCGCCTGAAGGCGCAGCGCACCGCCACGCCGGTTGTCCAGCGAGGACGCGCGCGTACGACGGGAGATTCCGGACGCCTGCATCGAGGGGGTTCACTGCTTCAGCGGTGCATGGCTCGCTTGGCCGAGGCCTCCGCGGCACCTGAAGACTGCAATCCGCGCCAAAGCGTGTGCTGGCAGATCGACCCGCAAAGACAGAAACCGCTTCAGGCCGTCGAAATTCAAGGCCGACGGTGACGCGCAGTGGCGGGAAAGCGCCGGCCGCCGTTCGCGCTCAGTGGGGCCTGCGCCACCTTGAAAAGGCGCTGAGGCTGCCGAACCCGGGAAGGGGAGCGATTTCCGACAGGAGGCGGCCTCTCCGGATCGGCCATGGGCGCGTGTTCGACCGAGGGCAAGATCGCAGGCATTCAACTCGACAGACCGGACAGGCCACTGTCGGCGCGAGAGCAGACCCGAATGCTCCAAATCCCTTGCGGCCGGCTGCCCCAGAAGTCACAGGTACTCCGCACCTCCGGCAACCCAGGCAAGAAGGTCGCGAGCGTCGTCATGGTCGTTCTTGTACGTACAGGCTGGTGTCTGCCAGGTGGGCCCGGGCATTGTCCAGGCGGATCGGACGCCAGCAAGCAAAGCGGGAAAGTCGCTACGGCACGTGCCCGACCTCCGCGCAGATGACCGGAGAGGGAGCAAATGGCGTTGCCGACCCTTGCGGGTCCGATTCGATGCGCGCGGCCGCTTGCAGCGCCGCGATCGCCGCTTCGGCTTCGGCCCGGCTGGCCGCATGCACGCGCGCCAGCGGCTGTCCCTCGCGCACGCTGCTGCCCAGCGGCAGCACGTGCGTGATGCCGACGCGCGGATCGATGCGCTCGTCGGCGCGGCGCCGGCCGCCGCCCAGCGCAACGATCGCCAGCCCGATGGCGCGCACGTCCTGTTCCACCAGCACGCCGCCTTGCGGTGCTGGCACATCACTGTGCACCGGCGCCTGCGGCAGCCCGCGCGCTGCTTGCCGAAGGTCGCTCGGACCACCCAGGCCTGACACCATGCGCGCAAAGCGCTCGGCGGCCGCGCCGTTCTCGAGCGCGCGTGTCGCCCGGGCCTGGGCCTCGGGCAAGTCGGCCGCGAGGCCGCCAAGGCGCAGCAGCCGTGCTGCGAGCGCCAGGGTCACTTCGAGCAGTCGTGGCTCGCGTTCGACGCCTGTCAGAAAGTCGATCGATTCCTGTACTTCGAGCGCGTTGCCGGCGCTGTGGCCCAGCACCTGGTTCATGTCGGTGATCAGCGCCTGCGCAGGCAACCCGGCGCCGGACGCCACCTCGACCAGGCTGGTGGCCAGCGCACGGGCGTCGTCCATGCGCGCCATGAACGCGCCGTTGCCGACCTTCACGTCGAGCACCAGTCCCTGCAACCCGGCCGCGAGCTTTTTGGAGAGGATGCTGGCGGTGATCAGGGGCACCGATTCCACCGTGGCCGTCACATCGCGAATCGCGTAGAGCCGCTTGTCGGCGGGTGCGAGGGTGGGGCCCGCGCCGATGATGGCGCAGCCCGCATCGCGCAAAACGGCGAGCAGCGTTTCGCGCGGCGGCACGACCTGGTAGCCGGCCAGCGATTCGAGCTTGTCCAGCGTGCCGCCCGTGTGGCCCAGGCCGCGGCCGGAGATCATCGGCACCACGCCGCCGCAGGCCGCAACGATCGGCGCGAGCATCAGGCTCACCTTGTCGCCCACGCCGCCGGTGGAATGCTTGTCGAGCACGGGACCCGGTACATCGGGCCATCGCAGGACGTCGCCGGAGTGCGTCATGCCACGCGTGAGGGCCACGCATTCGCCGCGGTCCATGCCGTTGAGCAGGATGGCCATCGCCAGCGCGGCGATCTGGCCTTCGCTCCAGCTGCCGTCGGCCAGTCCGCGCACGAAAGCCTCGATCTGCGCCGGCGAGAGGGCGCCGCGATCACGCTTGCCGCGGATGACCTCGGCCGGCAGCAGCATCAGTAGTCTCCGGCAGCGGCTGCCTTGCCGGGGCCCTCGTGCCGCAGCAGCGCCGACTCGATGTCGGCCAGCAAGCCGCTGGCCCCAAAACGCAGGCGCTGCGGTCCGAGCGCCGACTCGCCCAGGATCTCGCGTATCAGCGCGATGTAGATCGCTGCATCAGCCACCGTGCGCACGCCGCCCGAGGCCTTGAAACCCGTCACGCCCTTGCGTGCGTGGCCGGCCATGCTTTCGAGCATCACGCGCGCAGCAACGGGCGTTGCGCCGGCGGGCGTCTTGCCGGTGCTGGTCTTGAGGAAGTCGACGCCGGCGTCGAGCCCGATCTGGCAGGCCTGGCGGATCAGTTCGGACGAAGACAGGTCACCGGACTCGATGATGAGCTTGAGCGTCTTGCCCGTACACGCCGCGCGCACCGCTGCGACAAGGGCGGCCGCGCCCGCCGCATCGCCCGCCGCGAGCGCCCGCCAGGGAAGGACCAGGTCCACCTCGTCGCCGCCGGCGGCGAGGATGGCGTGGGCATCGCGCAAGGCACGCCCGGTGTCGAGCGCGCCGTCGGGGAAGTTGGCCACGGACGCGATGCGGATCGATGGCGGCAGCGCGGCCCTGGCTTGCGCCACGAAGCGCGGCCACACGCACAGTGCCGCCGGCCGGCCCGCCGGCCCGAGCGCCCTGGCGCACAGCGCATCGATGGCCGCCGCGTCGTCATTGTCATTGAGGCTGGTCAGGTCCAGGCAGGCGAGCGCGAGGCTCGCGTCGCGGGTCGTGTCGGTGTTCACGCTATTTCCTTTGCACGTCGTCGCCCGGCGCGTAGTCCGCGGCCTTGAGCGGGCTGCGCCTGGCAATGTAGGCGCGCAGCACGTCGGCATCGACCAGACCGGTGTCGAGATAGCCCGGATGCGTCGCCAGCTTGGGATAACCGTCGCCGCCCCCGGCGGTGAAGTTGTTGATCGCGAGCCGGTACTCGCGACCGGGCTCGATGGGCTGGCCGTTGACCCGGGCTTCCTTCAATTGCTCGTCCTCGATCCTCATCTGCACGCCCGCCGTCTGCGGGAGGGCCCCCGAGCCCGGCGTCATCCTGGCCGCGGCCTGGAGGTAGCCCAGCAGTTCGGCGCCCGTGAGCCGCACCACCGCCACCTGGTTGCCGAAGGGCTGGACCTTGAGCACGTCGCGGTAGGTGATGGGGCCTTCGGGCAGCGAATCGCGCACGCCGCCCGAGTTCATGAGCGCGACGTCGGCACCCATCCTGTCGCGCATGGCCTCGGCGATCAGCCGGCCGAGGTTGGTCGGCTGCCTGCGCACCCGCTGGCGATCGCCATCGAACACGCCCACGGTCTCACCCACCGGCACCACCAGGCGCGCCTGGCCCTTGTCCTGGAAGGGCTGCAGGAAGGCGCGCACGCTGGCGTCCTCCGGGATGGGGTCGGTATAGGTGACCTTCTTGCCGTCCACCGTGTGCTTGAGGTTGACCGGGATCAGCTGGTACTTGATGAGTTCAATGCGGCCCGCCTGCACCCGGAAATCGGCCCGGCCCACGTATTTGCCCCATTCGTGCGCCTGCACGATCCAGGTGCCGTTCTGCCGGTCGGGCGCGCAGGGCGTGCCGGGCACGTAGGCGTCGTTGCGCAGGTTTTCCTGCAGCATGCAGACCGGGTTCTGGCTGTGGCCGCCCACGATCAGGTCGAGCCCGCGGGTGGCGCGCGCCATCTCCACATCGCCCGCTGCGTTGACGCCGCGGCGGCCGTCGGTGTAGTGGCCCATGTGGGTGGCGGCGATCACCATGTCGGCCTTGGCGCGCAGCTCGGGCAGCAGGGTCGCCGCCTCGTCGATGGGCTTGCGGAATTCGATGCCCGCGACGTTGGCGGCCAGCACCATCCTGGCCGTGTCGTCGGTGGTCAGGCCCATCACCGCGATCTTGTAGCCGCCGCGCTCGAAGATGCGCCAGGGCTCGAACATGCGCTGGCCGTTGCGATAGATGTTGGCCGAAAGCAAGGGAAAGCTCGCCCATTGGCGCTGCTTCTCCAGCACCGCGGGCGGCTTGTCAAATTCGTGGTTGCCCACCGCCGCGGCGTCGTAGCCGAGCAGGTTCATGCCCTTGAAGTCGGGCTCGGCATCCTGGAGGTCGGACTCGGGCACGCCGGTGTTGATGTCGCCGCCGTCGAGCACCAGCGTGTAGCCGCCGCTGGCCTGCACCTCGGCGCGCAGGCGGTCGAGCAGGGTCTTGCGTGCGGCCATGCCGTATTCACCGTCGGCATTGGCCCAGAAGCGGCCGTGGTGGTCGTTGGAGTGCAGGACCGTGAGCTGGATGGGCCCGCGCCCGGTCGGCGCCGTGGCGCAGCCGGGCAGGCCCAGTGCGGCAAGGGCGGCGAGGGCGGCGAGGGCGGCGATGAGGGGCATGCGCATGGCTTGGATCTTCCGCAGGAAATCAGATCGCTGCAATGACGGCTGCGAGCAGGCGCGATGCGTCCTGATCGGCGGCTTGCGCGCTGCGCAGGGTGTGGGCGTGGCTGAGCGCCTCGTCCGAGAGGCCTGCAGCCATGTTGGTGAGCATCGAGAAGGCCAGCACCCTCAGGCCCGCATGGCGCGCCAGGATGGTTTCGGGCACGGTGCTCATGCCCACCGCCTGCGCGCCCAGCAGGCGCAGCATGCGGATCTCGGCCGGCGTCTCGAACTGCGGGCCAAGCATCCAGGCATAGACACCCTCGTGCAGCACGATGCCCGCCTGCGCGGCCGCGGCACGGGCCAGCGCGCGCAGGGCGGGATCGTAGGCGTCGTTCATGTCGACGAAGCGCTCCGAGCCGGGCTCGTCGTGCAGCGGCGTGCGTTGGGGCATGTTGAGGTGATCGGCGATCAGCATCAGCGAGCCCGGGTGCATGTTCGCGTCCAGGCTCCCGGCGGCATTGGTGAGGACGAGGATGCGGCAACCGGCTGCCGCCAGGCTGCGTATCGGGCCCTTCATCGCCGCCGCGTCGCCGCTTTCGTAGGTGTGCTTGCGCCCGCGCAGCAGGGCGACCGAGCGGCCACCGATGCGGCCCAGCCGCAGCATGCCGGCGTGGCCGGCGACGCCCAGCGTCGGGAAGGCCGGCAGTTCAGGGTAGGGGATGTCCGCGGGCGCTTTGACCAGCTCGGCGGCACGGTCCCAGCCGGAGCCAAGTACCACGGCCAGTTCGGGTGCGGCGCCGGTGGCGCGGATGCGCGCAGCGCTCGCTTCGATGGCTTGCTGTGGGGTCATGTCAAAGGAAGATGCGATGGACCGAAGCTCGCCGGCAGCAGCTCGCCGAGCGTGTAGCGGCCGCGCACCGCGTGCAGGTCGGCACACCACACCGGCATGTCGTCGTCCGCGAACTCGCGCAGCTTCTGGCGACAGCCGCCGCACGGGGTGACGGGCGCATCGGCCACGCCGACGACCACGGCCGCCAGCACCCGCGTGCCGCCGGCCAGCACCAGGTGCGCGAGCGCCGAGGCTTCGGCGCACTGGCCCTGCGGAAAGGCCGCATTCTCGATGTTGCAGCCGGCGTGGACATGGCCGCGTTCGTCCAGCAGCGCGGCGCCGACCGCGAACCTCGAATACGGCGCATAGGCGCGCTCGCGGGCGACGCGGGCGGCGTCCACGAGTTGTGCCATCAGGCTGTCGTCAACGGAGGGCTTCATTCATCGCTCCTTCACATACGGGATGCCCAGCGCCTTGGGGGTGCGCGCCTTGCCGACGAAGCCGGCCAGCAGCACCACCGTCAGCACGTAGGGCAGGGCCTGGACGGCCTGTACCGGTACGGTGCCGATCCAGGGCAGCGCCGTGCCCTGCAGCCGGATCGACACCGCATCCAGGAAGCCGAACAACAGGCACGCGAAAAAGGCGCCGACCGGATGCCACTTGCCAAAGATCATGGCGGCCAGGGCCATGTAGCCGCGCCCCGCCGTCATGTGCGGCATGAACGACGGATTCTGCGCCAGCACCAGGTAGCTGCCGGCCAGGGAACACAGCGCGCCGTTGAGCATGAGCGCCCGGTAGCGCAGGGCGTTGATGGACACGCCCGCCGAATCGACCATGGCCGGGTTCTCGCCGGTGGCACGCAGGCGCAGGCCAAAGCGGGTGCGAAACAGCAACCACCACACGGCCGGGACCAGGGCGATGGCCAGGTACACCAGTGCGTTGTGGCCGAACAGGCCCAGCCCCAGCACCGTGCCCAGCCAGGGCAGCCCACGCAGCGCTTCGCCGGCGGCCGTCCCCCACGGCGCGAGGCGCACTGCGTCGGCCAGCGGGGGTGTCTGGCCGCCTTGCTGGAACCAGGCGATGCCCAGCACCACCGTCAGGCCGGCGGCGGTCATGGTGATGGCCATGCCCATCACCACCTGGTCGCCACGATGCGTCACGCAGCCGAAGCCCTGCAGCAGCGAGAGCGCCACGCCGACGATGAGCGACACCGCCAGGGCAAGCGCCAGGGAGCCGCTCAGCGCAGCGACGCTGCCGGCGGTGAAGGCGCACGACAGCATCTTGCCCTCGAGCCCCAGGTCGATGACGCCCGAACGCTCGGCCAAAGTGCCAGCCAGCGCGCACAGGATCAGCGGCGTCGCCACGCGCAGGGTCGAAGCGAGCAGGGTTCCGAGGGCGACTTCATCCATCGACGCCACCCCCTGCGGCGGCCTTGGGCGGTGTGCGGCGCGCCGCGCGCCACAGCCGCGCCAGCGTCGGCGCTGCGACCTGCGACAGGGCGCCGGAGAACAGCACGATCAGGCCTTGCAGCGTGAACACCATGTCGCGGCTGAAACCTGGAATCTCGAAGGCCAGTTCAGAGCCGCCCTGGTACAGCGCACCGAACAGCAGCGCAGCCAGCACGATGCCCACGGGGTGGTTGCGCCCGATCAGCGAGACCGCGATGCCGGCGAAGCCGGCGCCCACCACGTACTCCAGCAGAAGCCGCCCGTGCACGCCCGCGATTTCGTTGATGCCCACCAGCCCGGCCAGCGCGCCGGACAGCGCCATCGACACCATGACCTGCACCCGCGGCCGCATGCCGCCGTAGTGCGCCGCGTCCGGCGCATGGCCGACCGCGCGGATCGCATAACCCGGCTGCGAGTGCCACAGCAGCAAATACACGGCCACGGCGGCCGCCAGGGCCAGCAGCACGCTCAGGTTGAGTGGCGAGGCCGGCCATTCGATGCCGAGGCTGGCGAGCGCTTCGTGCACCCCGGGCAGATGCGCCGACGGCGCGAACGCGCGGCTTTCCACCGTCATGTTGCCGGGCTCCTTGAGCACGTGGACCAGCAGATAGGCCAACAGCGCCGAGGCGATGAAGTTGAACATGATGGTGGTGATCACCACATGGCTGCCGCGCCAGGCCTGCAGGGCCGCCGGCACCGCGGCCCAGCACATGCCGAACAGCATGGCGGCGCCGATCATCAGCGGCAGCATGGCCCAGCGCGGCAGATGCTCGCCCAGCGCCAGTGCCGCCAGCGCGGTTCCCAGCCCGCCCATCATGGCCTGGCCTTCACCGCCGATATTGAACAGGCCTGCGTGGAACGCCACCGCCACCGCCAGGCCGGTGAAGACGAAGGTGGTGGCGTAGTACAAGGTGTAGCTGACACCCATGCGGCTGCCGAAGGCGCCCTGGACCAGCAGCCCGAGCGCCTGCCAGGGGTCATGGCCGACCACCGCCACAACGATGCCGCAGGCCAGCAGCGCCAGTGCGAGGTTGACCAGCGGCAGGACGATGAGGTCGATCCAGCGCGGCAGATCGGCGCCGCCCGTCACCGCACTCATGCGACCTCGTCGCCCGCGCCACACATCAGGCGGCCCAGCGTGGTCTCGTCGCACTGGGCAACCGGTCGCTCGCCGACGATGCGCCCGCCCGCCATCACGAGCACGCGGTCGGCCAGCGTCAGGATCTCGTCGAGCTCGGACGAGACGACGAGCACCGCGCCGCCGCCCGCTGCCATCGCGCGCAAGCGGCCATGGATGAACTCGATGGCGCCGATATCGACTCCCCGCGTCGGCTGGCCCACCAGCAGCACGCGTGGCTTCGGGGCGGCCTCGCGCGCCAGGACCAGCTTTTGCTGGTTGCCCCCGGAAAAGTGGGTGCTGGGGAGATGCGTATTGCGCGGGCGTACGTCGTATTCGTCCATCATCCGCGCGGTGTCGGCTTGCATGGTCGACTGGCGCATCCAGCCGTGCCGGTTGTAGCGCGCGCGCTGCTGGTAGCCGAGCACGGCCGATTCCCAGGCCGCGAAAGGCAGCACCAGGCCGCGCCGGTGCCGGTCTTCCGGCACGTGGGCGAGCCCCGCTTCGCGCGCGGCCTTGGGATCGAGCCAATGCTCGCGCGTGAAGGTGCGCGAGCCGAGCACCAGCGTGCCGGACTGCGGCGCCAGCATGCCCGAGAGCACCTCCAGCAACTCGCTCTGGCCATTGCCCGAGACGCCCGCGATGCCCACGATCTCGCCCGCCCCCAGATGCAGCGACACGTCGACCAGGCGCGGCGTGCCCTGGGCGTCGCGCCAATGCAGGCCACGCGCTTCGAGCAGCGGCGTGCCGCTTTCAGCGGGCGTGGCGCCGGTCATGCGTCCCATTTGCACGCGGCGCCCGACCATGGCCTGCGCAAGCGCGTCGATGCTGGTGTCGACCGTGGCGCAGTCGAGCACCACGGCGCCCGCGCGCATCACCGTCACGGCGTCGCACAGCGCAACGATTTCCCTGAGCTTGTGCGTGATCAGCAGCACCGTGGTGCCGCGCGCGCGCAGGCCGCGCAGCGTGTCGAACAACTGCCCGGTCTCTTGCGGCGTGAGCACTGCCGTCGGCTCGTCGAGGATCAGGATGCGCGCGCCCCGATACAACGCCTTCAGGATCTCGAGCCGCTGGCGCTCGCCCACTGGAAGTTGTTCGACCGGCAGGTCCAGCCGCACCTGCAAGCCGCTCTCGCGCATCAGCGTTTCAAGGCGCGCGCGCACCTGCCTGCGCGCGTTGGGCAGCCGCCAATGCGGCTCGGCGCCGAGCAGGATGTTGTCAAGCGCTGAAAATGGTTCGACGAGCATGAAGTGCTGGTGCACCATGCCGATGCCCAGTGCAATGGCTTCGTGCGAGTTGCGGATCTTCACCGCCTGGCCGTCGATCTCGATCTCGCCGCTGTCGGCCTGATAGAAGCCGTACAGGATCGACATCAACGTGCTCTTGCCGGCACCGTTCTCGCCCACCACGCCATGCACCGTGCCGGCGGGCACGGTGAGCGTGACTTCGCGATTGGCGTGCACCGCGCCGAAGCGCTTGTCGATGCGCGTCATGCGCACCGCGGGCGCGGGGCTGCCG
This sequence comes from Variovorax brevis, assembly GCF_030317105.1. GTDB lineage: Bacteria > Pseudomonadota > Gammaproteobacteria > Burkholderiales > Burkholderiaceae_C > Variovorax > Variovorax brevis. The sequence continues at coordinate 39,713 of NZ_JASZYG010000015.1, read as the reverse complement.
GTCATGAGATCTCAGCGCACCGCACGCAAGGTGCGCGAAGCCCGGGGGAGGGTCACAGCTTGCAGGCGTTATCGGCCATGTAGTCGGCTACCTTGATCTTGCCGGCGATGATGTCTGCCTTGGCCGCGTCGACTTGGGCCTTCATGTCGGCGCTCACCAGCTTGGCGTTGTACTCGTCCAGCGCGTAGTCGACCCCGCCTTCCTTCAGGCCCAGCGACGTGATGCCCGGGGTCGGCTTTTTCGCGGCGTTGAGCACCGCCACATCGACGCGCTTGACCATCGAGGTGAGCATGGTGCCCGGCTGCATGTGGTTCTGGTTGCTGTCCACCCCGATGGCCAGCTTGCCCGCGTCCTTGGCGGCCTGGTAGACGCCAGAGCCGGTACCGCCGGCGGCAGCGAACACCACGTCGACGCCCTTGGCGAACTGCGCCTTCGCCAGCTCGCCGCCACGCGTCGGATCGCTCCATGCAGCGGGCGTGGTGCCCGTCATGACGGAGGTCACCTCGATTTTCGGATTGGCGTACTTGGCGCCTTGCTCGTAGCCGCACTGGAACTTGCGGATCAACGGGATGTCCATGCCGCCGACGAATCCGACCTTGCCGCTCTTGCTGGCCAGCGCCGCCATCATGCCGACGAGAAAACTTCCCTCATGCTCCTTGAACACGATCGATTCGACATTGGGCAGATTGACCACCGAGTCGATGATCACGAAGTTGAGCTTCGGAAACTCCTTGGCCACCTTCTCGATACTGCTGCCCTGCGAGAAGCCGACGCCGATCACCGGGTCGGCGCCGCGCCCGGCCATGCGGCGCATGGCCTGCTCGCGCTGCGCCTCGTTGGCGATCTCGAAATCGAGGTAGGGCTTGCCGCTTTCCTTCTTCCACATCTCGGCGCCGCGGTAGGCCGCCTCATTGAAGGACTTGTCGAACTTCCCGCCCATGTCATAGACGATGGCGGGCTCGGCACCAGCCATGGTGGCGACGGCTGCGAAAGCGAGGACGAGGGCCTTGTTGAGCTTCATGGTGCGCATCCTTGGTTGGCGATCCGGCTGAGCGACTTCTTGCTGGGTTGCACGTCTTCCGTTCGAGGCTCTCGCGGAGCCCCGGGGCAGGATAGCAAGTCCCGCGCCGCGCAAGACCGGGGAGCACCCTATGTGTGGCTCCTCCACTAACATTGGGCGATGGCTGCCCCGTTGACCCGCGCGCTCGTGGAACGCCTGCAGGCGTTGCCGAAGGTCTTGCTGCACGAGCATCTCGACGGTGGCCTGCGACCGGCCACCCTGCTTGAACTGCTGCGCGCACGCGGCATGGACGCGCCGGTCCAAAACGCCTCAGCGCTGGTTGACTGGTTCAGCGCTCGAGCCCAGGCGGGCAGCCTGGCCGAGTACCTGCGCGGCTTCGCCCTCACGGTCGCGGCCATGGCCAGCCCCGCGGCGCTCGCGCGCGTGGCCTTTGAGGCGGCCGAGGATGCACGGCTCGACGGTTGCGTGCTGGCCGAGTTCCGCATCGCGCCGACCCTGTTCGAGCCGTTCGGCTTACCGCCGGAGGCCGCGGTCGAGTCACTGCTGACCGGCCTTCGGCAATGCCCGCTGCCCAGCGGGCTGATCTTGTGCGCCATGCGCGACCAGCCCAGCACGCAGAGCGAGCGTGTGGTGAGCCTCGCGCTGCGCTACCGCGACCAGGGCGTGGTCGGCTTCGACTTGGCGGGCGCCGAGCGGGGCCATCCGCCGTCGCGCCATGTAACAGCCTTTGCCATGGCGCGTGAGGCCAGCCTGCCGATCACCTGCCATGCGGGCGAGGCCGATGTGGCCGAACGCGTTCTGGAAGCGGTGCGGCTGGGCGCGCGCCGCATCGGACACGGCGTGCGAATGGCCGACACGCTGGGAGCAAAGGTTGGCAGCGCGGCACGCGCGACCTTCGACGAGGTGTGCGCCAGCGGCGTGCATCTGGAACTGTGCCCCACCAGCAACATCCACACCGGCGCTGCCGCCTCAGTGGCAGCTCACCCCATCCGGCGCCTCTGGCAGACCGGCCTGAGCGTGTCGTTCCACACCGACAACCGGCTGATATCGGGAGTCAGCATGAGCGGCGAGGCGATGGGCTTGTTGTGCGAGAACGGTTTGAGCCTGCACGATCTGGCGGCGATGAGCCTGCAGGCGGCTGCGCACTCCTTCCTGCCTGCGCCGGCACGCGAGAAGGCGCAGGCCGCGGTGCAGGCGTGGCAGCGCGCGTCTGGTGAACGGTCCTAGAGGAGCCTGTGCAGAGCTTGACAGGAGTTCGCAAGCGTGCCTTCCTTGCTGGCAGAGGCCGCTCAAATCTCGCTGCAACGATGCATCTTGAATGAAATACGCTCGAGAACCTCTGGTGATCGCGTCTCGATTCAGGCGCTTCTTCGCGCAAGCTTCACCTTAACTCCGGAGCATTCGCACTGGATTCGGGCGGAATCAGTTTCGAGGCGGCTTGCTACCGGACGGAGTAGGCGGTGCGGCCGAAGTGATCGACAAGCTCGAAGAGGACTTCAAGCAAGAGGACTGACCCTGACCGACCACCCAACTGACATGGGGGGCCGCATGGGCGGTGTCAAGCGACATCAGAAACTGCCCCGCACATTTGCACGCGCTCCTTCACGCCTGCTGATGGGGCTCGCGAAAAAAGCCGAACACTTGAGCCGCGCGTTCAGTAGAGATTGCATCGCTCACGCGCAACATGCCAGACCATGGCACCGGTCGCTCTCGAGGCTGCAAGCGTTCCATCTGGATCCGCAGCACGAACCTGAACACAAGGGGGTGTGCCCACTGTTCCAACCGTCGCATACCTTGCCATCGCGCCTACGCTTGAGCGCCGAGAAGCGCCTCAGTCTTCGTCGGCTTCAGTCACCTTTTGAGGCAGATCGCTTTCGTTCATGGGACGCGGCCCATTCATCATGAAGTCGACGGCATGGGGCGGGCCGAAATCCTCAGGCCGGCACGAACTGAGACCATTGATGATCTTGACGACTTGGCGGTGAATCCGTAACTCTTCGCCGTCTTCAAGCACGACGACGGCAAGCGCGTTTCCGATCAAATGGAACTCGCGAACGGCGCGATTGTCGATATGGACGTTGTCAGCGGTAGCGAGAGCTGTGAAGAAATCAGTGATGTAGAGGGCCATGCCTGTACTTTAGAAAATCCAGCGGATTCGCGCATGCAACTACTGCACGGTCATACGACCATTGCACTCATGGCGATCGCGATCGTGAGTTTTTTCACGCATGCACACAGCCGGATCCGGCTTTTCCCGCTTTCCGGCGCCCGGGAAAGCTGGCTGGAAATGCGGTTCTACGTGTCGGACCCACTTGTCCAGTCGTGAAAAAGCAGGTTCTTTCCTGCGAGAATTCCTTTTGCGCCGTGCGTGGCTGGGTGCGTATTTCAGCCCATCGTGGACGGCGCTTCAGGCTAATCGTAGACGACGTTTCAGCGTGATCGTGGACGGCATTTCAAAGCTGATCGTGGACGCTGCTTCAGCGCGATCGTGGACGATTTGGGAAGCGCCGAATGGGGCTTCGGGCGCAAAAGCGCGGGGCCTGTTGGCTTGACAGCCGCCAGCCCGCTAGACTGATGCGTCGCATTTGCAACGCACCACCATGAAGACTGCCACTTTCCCGTCCCTTCGAGTCGACTCCGACCTTCGCGAGGCGACAGAAAGCGTTCTTCGCGAAGGTGAGACCTTGTCCGGTTTGATAGAGACCGCGGTGCGAGACACCATTCACCGCCGCCAGGTCGAGACGGAGTTTCTGGCCCGTGGCCTCGCGTCCAGCGAGGACGCCAAACGTACTGGCGTCTACCACACTGCGACGTCCGTGCACGAAGAGCTTCAGCAGCGGCACAATGCACGGCGCAGGAAGGTGGCCGGGTGACGGCTGACTTTGAGGTCCGGTACACCACGGCGCTCGCGATGACCTATTACGTCTGTTTGACTTCCTCCTGGATCGCGCACAGACCGTGGAGGATTTTGACGCGGCCCAGCTCGCCATCGACACCATCAGCCTGGCGGTGGAAAGCCACCTGACGCGCACTCCGTTCATCTTTTGCAAGGTCGGTAGGAGCCCGTTCCTGCGCGAACTGGTCATTCCATTTCGTCGCTGCGGCTACGTGGCCCTGTACGAGATCGAGGGCGACGCGAAAGTCAACATCCTGGCCGTCCGGCACCAACTCGAGGACGACTACCACTGAAGCCGTTGATGGCGACCGCCGCTGGCCGCGTCATGGTTGGCGCCATGACCAACCCGAGTCAACTCTGAGGTTTGGAACGCAAGGGGTCGGTCCGCCGCGAGTCGGGCACCGATGCAATCTCACCCACGGAGAGCCGTGGTAGGCAGCGCACCCTGGCCGACCCCGATGCGCGCGTGGACGAGATTTACAGTCGCGGTGGCGCCTCGCCCCGACTGCGGGAAAGGTTCGCGTTGCTCGTTCATCGGCAAGGCACGCCTGTTCGGGGCCACATTGCGCTATTCCAGGCGCAGCTCAAGGCCGGTTTGCTGAGCGCAAAGCGATGATCGAGCGCGAACACGAACTGCCGATCAAGCGCCAGGCCGAGCTGCTGGGCCTCAGCCGAGGCACGGTGTACTACCACCCCGAGCCGATTTCCGAGAGCGAGCTGGCATTGATGCGCCGCATCGATGAGTTGCATCTTGAGCACCTGTTCGCCGGCAGTCGCATGCTGCGCGATCTGCTGCGCCTGCGGGGCATCGATGTGGGACGGCGGCACGTGGGCACGTTGATGCGACGCATGGGCATTCAGGCGCTGTATCGCAAGCCCAACACGCGCAAGAAGCACCCATCGCATCCGGTGTTCCCGTATTTCTCTTGCGTTTTCGTGGTGTACAGCGGCGTTGCCCCCGGTGTGTCGAACGACTTTCACTCCGGCCCGTAGGTCGAAAAGGGGTAGCCCCTTGCCCACGTGCGCAGCCCGATCTCATCCTTCCCGGCGTGCGAGCTTGCCCGCGTCCACCTGATGTGGGAGGCGCTGTTTTGTTAATCGTTAATCAAACAGAACGCAATCTGAGGTTGCTGCAACTCAGTGGCAGACAAGGAGAACGACTTGGAAGACGAACTTCGCCCCGTCAACGTCATTCGGGCTGATCTGGCCCGCGCCAAAGATGTGCTTGCTGCCTTGGGCTTCCACACCAAGGGCACCATCCATAGCTTCACCCGCCACCGCGTCACGCGCCTGGCAGAGGAACTTCGCATCGCCGAGGACGCGGCCATGCGCCTCGCAGAGACGGTCGCATTGAAATGGATCTATCGCTACGCCGGCGGCAAGCTCCTGGTGATTGACGAATCCAATGCTCCAAAGGGCCCCTGACACGCCAAGGGCAACTCCGGGGAGCGCGAGGAAACGTACCGGGCGAGCCTCTTGGTCAGACACCCGCTGCCATTGTCGTGCTTGCAGCCACAGTAGTCGCCGGCCGAACGCCGGTTGATTGTTTCGTCGTTCACGTCTTCGCTCCCTGCGTCGAGCGAGGCAGTCTTTGACCGTGGACGTTGGAACCGCAGCATGCTGCTCTTGCCCGCATTCTGGCGACCCTCAAAAGGCCAGAGGTCACATCTTCCGGCTATCGCAGGTTGCCGGTATGTCCCAACGAGAAACGCCCAGGCTGAGGCCAAACCGTCAATCCGTGCGGTTCGCGGCCGACCTTGATCTTGTCGACGTTGCCCGAGCGGGTGTCGAAACGGTACACGACATCGTCATATCGTCCCGAGAGCCACAGATAGGAGCCGTCGGCGCTGACATTGCCCATGTCCGGACTGCCGCCGCCGGGGATGGTCCAGTTCTTGGTGACCTTCCGGGTGGCAAAGTCAATCACCGAGACGCTGCCTTTGCCGCCCGGTTTGCCGTGGATCACGTTGGTACCGCGATTGGCCACGTACAAGCTCTTGCCGTCGCGACTCGGGTACAGGCCGTGGGCGCCGACGCCGGTCGGAACGAAGTCGATCTGTTTGAAGGACTCGGCGTCTACCACGTGCACGCCATCGGCCATCATGTCAGCGACGAAGAACGTCTTGCCATCCGGCGACGCACGAACATCCTGGGGCATGCCGGGGGTCGTGCAAATCTCCGCGCCAAGCTCGGTGGGGTCAGGGACTTTCTTCGGCTTTTTCCCTGGTGCAGCGATGAGCGCTAGCACCTCCGGGCGACTGAAGTACTGGCTCAACTTGATGGTTCCGACCACGCGGCGATTGACAAGATCGATCTTGGTGATCGCACCTGCAAACTCGCAAGTGAAGAAGGCGAACTTGCCGTCAATGGAAAAGTCGGCGTGGTTGATACCGCCACATGTCGGCGTTGCGATCGAATATTGCAGGCTCATGGTGCGTGGATCGCGGAAGTCGAGCCGTTTGTACGCTTCCGCTACCACGATGGCGGACTGACCGTCAGGCGACCAATAGAGGTTGTAGGGATCTTCGACGCGAATCGAGGCTCCGGGCTTGCCGGTTTTCGGATCAATGGGCGTCAAGCTGCCATCGGGGCGTCCTTCGGCATTGTTTGCGACCCACAAGGTGCGCAGGTCCCACGCCGGCACAACGTGCTGTGGATTGATCCCGACCTTGAACGTATCGATCACCTTCAACGCCACCGGGTCGATGACGGACACCGTATTTGCAGTGTGGTTCGGAACGTAGACGCGCTCCAGCGCTCCAGCCACCGCAGCGCTCATGTGGCGTGCTTCAATCTCGCTGTACAGGTTCTGTGGGTCGACGACGGCCGGCATTCCAGGCACCGTGACCACGGCCACGGCCACGGCCACGGCCGGTCGGGCAGCGTCGGGTGCCGCGGGCGTGGCAGTGGGCTGCGCGGCGACCCACCAAGCCGCCGACCCCAACAGGACGAGCAATGTTGAAACTGCTGAAACACTGTACTTTGGCATGGTCGGCTCCTCAGATCCACGGTCTACAGAACGGGTATCACAGCGGCCTCAGCGCGCAGCGCTCCTCGCAGCGCGGATGGCGGTCGCTGTCTTCGTCACGATCAATTCGACGCCGAGCTGGCCCAACGCTGCACTGGAGGCGCGCGGATCGCCTGTGACGCCGTTGGCCTCGCCTTCGCGTGGATCAAGTGTCATTTGACCCGGGCGAACCAGCGCGGTGTCTATCGCCATCATCAGCGAAGTGTCGGCCGCGCCTGCATGCACGCCAATCTGGGCGTCGTTCAATCCCTTGGCCTTGAGCGCCTGCACGTAGTCGGTCTGGGTGACGCGGTAGTAGTCGCCGATGAAGTGGGCCCGGGCGGGTGTTGCCGCCCAATCGTGATTGAGACGCGTCGCCACTGCTTTGAGTTGGGCCTGGTATCCGCCGTGATCACCGATCAGCACCACATCGACAAACCCGTTTTGCTTGAAACTGCGCGCAGCACCCTCCAGGACGCCCTTGAATGCGTCCTCAGGCACCGAAATCGTGCCCGCAAAGCGCATGTGCCCTGCGGGTGGGACGATGCTGCCTTCGGGCACGTAGGCGACCACCGGCGCGACCAGCGTGTGTCCCAGCGAAGCGGCGATCCGTCCTGCAAGCACCTTCACGCGCACATTGTGTTTTCCCAGCGCCATGTTAGGACCGCTCTGCTCGGTGCCGCCGACCGGAATGATGATCGTCGTCGTGCCGGCGCGCACGGCATCGCGGACCTCGGTGGAGGTCAACTCCTCAAGGTAAACACTGGTCGGGGCGGACCAGCTCGCGGTGCTGCAAGTGATCGCCAAGATCATCAGCAGGCGAGGGGGGATGAGCATCTTCGGTCCAAGGTGGTTATGTACTGAGATTTTGTCAAACCTGCGAACATCCGGAGCGCGTCAAAAGCGCGGGATCCCATGTCGCGCATTTCCATGACGGGGCAAGCGTACGTTGCTTAGACAAGTCGGTGCGTCTTGCTTCGAGCATTCTCCCGTTTCGGCACTGATGAAACTGGCGTTCAGCCGAACTCCTTCCAGAAAGCGTGAACTCCACAGGTTGGTTGGGAGGCAACGTGTCGCATCGCGTTCAGGTATGTACGACGAAAAAACTCGACCAAGCTTTGATCATCATCAATCAGTAGCGCTCCCAAGGAAATGCGCGTACTGACCCTCCATGTTCCGACCGACCTGGCCGTCAAAGTGGATGAGGCCTCCCGGCTTCCCGGCTGGCGGCAGCGGCGGAGACTCCGAGCTCGCGTTCCCTAACCACATGGCCCTGCCGAAGATCGCCCGCGGCGAGAGCAGCGGGCGTGTTTAGACGCCCGGAACGGCCGTCATCCGGCCGGACGATAGCGCTGGATGCTTTGTTCGATCTGCCGCTGGCGTGCATCGATCTTGCCAGGGGTGAAGTTCCGATCTCGACTGTTGACCGCCTTGAACTTGCTGCCGTCGATCGCCACGATGGCGTGCGTGAACAGCTTCAACTCTCGGCACGCCGATGAAGCGCTTGCAGACGTTGCGGATGCCGGGACCATTGTCATGGCGGAAGTTGGAGATGGTCTTGAAGTCCGGCGTCAGATGGCCGGTAAGCCACATCACTGGAGGAAAACTAGTTTGCGGCGGTCAGACCGCGTTGTCATCGATAAACCTGAGGATTGAATGAGTCGCGTGCAGCGGCTGGGTTGCTTCGCCGTGAATTGTGCTGTGACGACGGTGCTGCATCGCCACCCCCATCTCCCTACTCAACCCCTACTTCGATGCTAGTAACTAAATCTGTTCACGGGATGTCGTATGGACGTCAAAAGCCGCCCAGCTCCAGTAAAGAACTGACAGGATAAGGGGAAGACGTTAGGACTCCTAAGGATCGGATGTCCGCGAAATCGGGTCTACTTCAACTTCATTTCATGGGCCGGATCTTTCCATAGATTACTCACTGCCGGCTCGGCGCCATGAAGCTCCACACAGGTGGGTGCGCGCTGTCTCCCAATACTCATAATCCCATAAGGTAGTCGTAGCTGCGCGAAACGCGATCGATCAGCACTGGATCGCGCGCGCCCGTGGTATCGAACTGCACGCTCACTCTGTCATCGGGCAGCTGAAGGACCGTGGCGGTCACGGTGGCGCCCGTGCCGAGCCGGCCCACGATGGTGCCGCTACTGCGGTCCTCAAGGCTGATGACCATGCCTTGGGCGCGTAGCGCGCCCGCGGCGGCCGCGAAGCAACGGTCGAAGCTGGCCGTCGCGATTCCCGGGGCTTGGTAGCCGTAGTACACGCATCCCGCCAAGGCCAGCGCGGCAGCGCAGGCAAGGGTGCGGGCCATACGCACCGTTGTGACGTACGCCTGCGCCGCAGTCCTTGCCGGACCAACTTTCCGGGGATTGCGCTCACCGTTCACTTTGTCATGCTTATCCGCGAAGTTCTCCACGACGTCCTCCCTGTAGTTCTTGACGAACTTCTGCGCACACCAGGAAGCTCATTGTTGCATGCAAGATTGGTTTTCCCAATCTGCGGCTGGCGCGCGCGGAGGAAACGACCTGCTCATTGCACGGCGAACTGCTTGTCGTGACCCGCCCCTTGATCACGTTCGGAACGGCGAACTCGCTGAGCATCTGACCGGCGGTGGTGAACAGCGCCGTATGCCTAGGAGCACCGCCATGGTGCGCGATGTTGGCCGCCCCCATCTCTTGGCCCAGATGCTGGTGCAGGGTCGGGCGGCGCTCGTCGGGGCTGGGCAGGCTCGGTCAGTGGCGACGCCTCCAGTGTTTCGGCCACGTACCGCAGCAAGGTTGCGTGACAGGATGGAAACGCGGTCCATTGGTCGCCCGCAGACCAAATCAACCAAACGCCTCGAACACAAAATACGGACAACCCCCGCGCGATCGCATCGAAGAGTGCCCTCAATAGCCAAGCCTCGTCCGCGGCACACCTGTTCTATTCCCTGGCATTTTGATCGGCAGCGCACGGCACGGCTTCGCACGCGCTGCTATTGCAACAGAGCCAGATCCTCCAGATCCTGCTTGCGCTGTGCCACCCGTCTTTCATAGCTGGCCTGGTTCTTGGTGCACACCAAGCTGTACGGGCGCCCGCGTTTATCGGTCGCGCAGTCCACGTCGCACCCCTTGCGTCGGATCGTTTCCTCAACATGCCGGCGATCCGGTTCACTTGCCTTGAACGCCCAAGTCCGCTGGCCGGGGTTGGCCAGGAACTGGCTCAGTTCACCGCAGCGGGGACATTGGCAACCGGGCGCGGCAGCGCGAGTCCAATCGCTGGGCGCTTCGAGGGCAAGCGCCATTCGCGCGCGGAGATGTTCCAGGCAGACGGCACGCAAGCGCTGAACGGCTGCGAGCGTCCGGGTTCCGGTCTTTCCGGTCAGTTGACGGACGGCGGGCAGGATGACAGCGTCGACACCATAGGTCTTCGGCCAAGCCAGTAGATGACCCACCGCGGAGTCCGTCATGTTGGCGTCGATCCGCGAAAGCGCCGACACGATGTCGACAACAAAGCCGACATCGATGCGCTGCCTCTGCCATGCAAACTCAGCCTGCAGCCCTTGCGCCGGATCGCCTGGCAGCGCCAGGACCAAAGCCTTCCCGGCAGGGACGAGGCCGTCTGCCAGCGAGTCGACTCGCGCGCTGCGAGCCAGCAAGTCAGCGCAGCTGCAAGGGCACATCTCGGCGTTGGAGGCAACGATGCGCTGGACCAATTCTCCGGCCCGCTGCGCGGGCAGCAGGCCCAGAGCGATCAGCACCGCGTCGTTGTCGCTCTTGCCATGGCCTCCCGCGGCGATCATGTCGACCATGATCGCCTCGATGCGCTCTGTGTCCTTGAGTCGGGCCATCAATGCGAGCATCCTGGCGCCTTCACTCTCGCCGTCCCGCTGCGAATAGCAGGTGGACTTGCGCCAGGTGCGCAGCATGTGGCCAGAGAGTTGATGCGCCTCGCGCCGCAAGGGCGATTCGCGATCTTCGCCGCTCGCGACCCAGCGTTGGGTCAACTCTTCCAGGTAAGGCAAGGTGACCGGCAAACCGGCCTGATTGAGAACCGCGAGGCGTCGCTCCTTCGGCCAAAGTACCAGCGCCGCCCGACGGTAAGTCCTCTCGAAAGAAGCACCTTCGTTGCCCGTCGCCTCCTGGAAATACTGCTCGTCGGGTTCCATGTCCGCCAAGGCATCGGGCGGGGAAAGTTCTGCGTCTTTGATCGGAAAGTGACCCATCGCCGCCGGGCTACCATCGGGGCGGCCCCAGTCGGAGAGAGTCCTGCTGCAGTCAATGATCTCGCCGATCTCGAAGTGCTCGTCGCTCTCATCATCGTCGCTCCTCCAACGGCGCGTTCGGGAATAGCCGGTGTACTCGGCAGAGCCGCTTTCTTCGATTGTCAGCAGCGCGACATGAAGATCGCAGCCGGACTGCTGAGCCGACGCGGTGAGCACAGCGGCCGCGGCGGCGTCGGCGCCTTTCAGCGTCGGGAACGACAGTTCGGCCGGCGTGTAGGCGTGCTCGAGCGGGAAGACCAGCTTCTCGGGCGTATCGTCGTCAGGCGCTGCCTTGCGAGCAGACCAGCGCTGCAGTAGCGCCACGAGGCCGGCTTGCTCCTTGTCATAGCTCGGCGGCATGGGCAAGCGGCCTCGCCCCTGGCGCAGCAGGTTATAGACCAGCACCATCCGGCAACCCGAGGTCACTGGCAAAACCTCGTGCACGCAATCGGCATAGAAGGCTGCGAAGGCCGCTTCCGAAGGATCTTCGCAGCGCACATCCAGCCGCACTTCGCGGCCCTTGTGCCGCACCAGCAGTTCGCCGCCCGCGTGCAATGAGGGCAGCGTGATGATGAGCGTGGCGAACATGCCGGGCGCTTTCTCGGTGTCGCGGTGGCCGACGAAATGACTGCCCTGATCGTAGATCAGGAGCTTGTATAGGTCGGCCGCCACAGGTTCGCTCACTCCGAGCCCTGCGGTGGCTCGTGCCACGATAGCCTCCAGGGTCCGTGCCCAGCTCTTGCCTTCGATCCGGATCTGATTGGCATCGATCTGCCAAGTGCGCCGGACAGTGGTGTCGAGCAGGGTCTTTCCACCGCGGCCGTAAGGTGCATGCTCCGCGACGGCGATGAGTTGCTCGGCCTGGGTCGCCAGCAAGGGTAGGGCAATCGGACCGACACCGTTCACCTCCAAGCGGGGAAGCAGCAGTTCGGTCACGCCGGCGGCATAGAAGTCCCCAGGTGTCCGGACCGTGCTCAGCAGCGCGGCCAGTTCGTCTGCGATGGAAGACATGGCGTGCTCTCTCAGGGGCTCTCAGCACCGGCGAATGGGCGCTGCCAAGGCAATGGTACAAGCATCCCTTGCACGAATTGCCATGCGGCTGCTAATTCGCCCCCCGCGAATGCTGGTCTTCGCTCAAGCTGCTCGACGCCAAGAATGATCTCAATGATGCACAGGCCAAACTGGGTGCAAAGCATGCACAAGATGAGGTAAGAGACCTGCGCTTTGCTTCAGAAGATCTGAGTCCACCATTGCCAGAATCGCCAGACACTTCTGGCCGTGCAGCAGTCCCAGCAGAGCCCTCCTGCCGCGACCCAAGCTGCGCTTGACAAGGCGGTCAAGCCCCGGTGTACGTCCAGTTCGCTGGTGGGTGCAACGACCATTTATCGATGGCCTGTGGGACACGCTAAATGACAACGGGTTCAATGTGCCAGGTGCGGATCGTATCAACAAAAGCCAAAGCAACGAAGTGCGCGACTTCGCCGACATGGCTGACGAGAGAGAGCGCGCCGAGAAGGTCGCCCAGGTAGTCGGCCGACACATAGAAAACCTTGCCATGCACCAGCATGGTTGTCCGTTGAGAAAAGGCTGTGAAGCGGATGTCGGCGCTCTGGCCGTTGTGTACGCGGTCGATGTCCTGCAGACGCAGGTGCGCCTCGACCACCAATCACTGCTGGCGCGGAACAATTTCCGCCAAGGTATCCCGCCCGCGGATGACCGCCCCCGGCGCGGTGACCTGCAGGCCGATCACCTCGCCAGCCACCGGCGCCACGATGACCTGCCGCTTAGCGGCGTCCACCGTCTTGCGCTGCTCCTGTTCGATTTCGGAAAGCTGTGCCAGCGTCGCTTTCAGTTGATCGCTCGCCTGCCGACGGTAGTCGCTCTCCAGGCCTTTGATGCGCAGGTCGATTTCCGTCAGGAGCTGCCCGGGTTGCGTCCCGCATCAAGCGCTCCGCCGCCAGTTCGAGGAAGAAGAAGCCGAACTTCGGATTCTGGAAATACATCTGCCGTACTTCGTCGTAGGTCACCAGCAGAAGGGCTCCGGCCTGTTCGCAGACTACCGTCTGTGTTCGCTTGCGCTCCCGGTTGATCAGGCCCAGTTCTCCGATGAAGTCGCCCTGCTCGAGTGCCACGTCGGCTTCCACCGCGCGAAAGCGCCCACCCAGCACGAACATGACTTCTGCCGCATTGTCGCCTTGGCGAAAGAGCGTTTCGCCGGCCCGAGCAGCCTTGCGACGCGAGAATGGCTTGAGCCATTCCAGCGAGAGACCGCCTGCCGAGGCTTCCATGATCTGGCGCGTGAGGCGCAACAATTGCCAAAGTCGCCACAGGTTCAAGGGCAGCAGCGTCAGGTGAAGCAGCATCACCGGGTAGACGTGGCCCAGCGCGCCATAGGTGATGAAGGCCATATTGGCGACGATGCCCACCATGCGCAGGTGCAGCATCGTTTTCATCGAGAAGGTGGCCAGCGTCATCAGCGCGCCGAGATACCCGAAGGCCTCTATCCATTGCATGCCGGTAGCTCCATGGGTCGGTGTTGGTGGCAGTGGAAGCGGCTGCACTCGCATGTGTCCGCACGCATGACGCCAGCCAGCTGCGCACATCCTGTGGTCGATGGCCCGGCTGGCTCCCGCGTCTGACATGACGATGCTCTCCCGTCTTGCAAATGAAGTAAACCCACACGTATGCTGACCCGTTCGTTGTCGATAGATCTCGCGAACGTCACCGCGTCGCCAGTGGCGTTGGCAACGTTGATCGGCGAGCAACTGTCAGCTCAAGAGGGTGTTGAGGCCCCGCTTACGTTGATAAAAGTTCGACACAGGAAAGGCTTAGCGAACCGCCTGCCCCGAGTCATGCGGCGCCGCCCGCGAGGGCGTCGTCGAAGCGTTGTCAGGGAGAGTGCAGGCCAGCCATTGAGCCGCGAATTCAGGCAGTCTGGGGCGCCGCCTCTGTTGAGCGAACCGGAAGGCCACATCGGCGAGGGCGCTACACGCGAGCCCTTGGTCAAACAGGGGAGGGGAACTTCACGACGGCCTAGACTTTTCCGAATGACCCTGCGTTTGGCTCAGAGCCGACTGCGGCCGCTTGAGGCAAGGCTCAACGCAACACGCGCCCGCAATGCTGCAGCGTGGATAGAGGAGATGCCACCAAGCGGCAATGCACCGCTCGTGTGAGCCCACTCAACTATCACCGCGACGGCGGGTGCTGCAGGCGTTGCCAACCGATCACCGGCCAGTCACTTCGTGCTTGGTCGGTTTCGCCGCCATAGACAACGCTGCCCCCTTCCAAAGCATCGGGGAAGGCCGCCGCGAAGCTTCGAAGGCCCCGGAAGTAATCGGCGTTGACTGTCGCGCCGGCCTTGATCTCGACAGCGCGAAACTTCCGTCCCGAGGGAATCAGCAAGTCGATTTCGTTGCCTGTCGCATCGCGGAAGAAGTACATCTCTGCCGACTCGCCCTGATTAAATCTGGTTTTGAGGGCTTCGATGATCACCAGATTCTCGAACAAGCTGCCGACCAGCGGATCGCGCGCCACCTGCGCGGCGCTGCGCAAGCCAAGCAACCAGCAGGCCAGGCCCACGTCGTGAAAGTACAGTTTGGGGCTCTTCACGAGCCGCTTAGACGTGTTGGTGAACCATGGCGGCAGCACGTGCACGATGTAGCTGGTCTGCAGCAAGTCAAGCCAAGCCCGGGCGGTGGCGTGCGAAACGCCGGCATCGTTGCCCAGACTGGTGAGATTCACGAGTTGCCCAATGCGACCTGCGCACAGTCGCACGAAACGATCGAAGCGCTGAAGGTCGTGGACGGCCGCCAACTGGCGCAAGTCACGCTCCACGTATGTCGTGAAGTAGTCGCTGAGCGCTTGCGAGGGGTCCAGATTGCGGTCGTGAATGCGTGGATAGAAGCCCGTGAGCAGTGTTTGCGCCAGCGACGGCACCCGATGCAGCCGAGCCACCTCGGCAAGGGAGAACGGCAGCAAGCGCAACACGGCAGTGCGGCCGGCCAGGGACTGGCTCACTTGGGACATGAGTTCAAACTGCTGGCTTCCCGTCAGGATGAAACGCCCAGGTGTCGCGTCGGCATCGACCATCGCCTGAAGGTAGGAGGGTATCTGCGGCGCGCGCTGGATCTCGTCGACGATGGCGCCTCCTTCGATGCCCTTGAAGAAGCCACGAGGGTCTTCGACGGCGAAACGCCGCGTGTCGGGATCCTCCAGCGTGACGTAGGGCTTGTCGGGAAAGAGGCTGCGGCAGAGTGTCGTCTTGCCACTTTGACGCGGTCCCGTCAGCGTCAAGACCGGATACCGGCGTGCCAGTTCGGAGGCGAGCGGGGCGACGTCGCGGGGAATCATGAACGCCATCCTATGACGGGTGTGCAAATTGAAGATTCAATCTTGCATTTGCAGAATCTATTTAGTTGCCTGTGCGCGGCAGAAATGCCATTGAAATGAATGATGTTGTTTGCTGGGTTCCGTGGCTCAGGCTGCACATCAGTGCCGTGAACTTAGACCGCTTCTGCGCGCGGGCTCGCGCCGACATTCCGCAGGATCGCGCCGCCCGAGATCGGCTTGATAGGTCCGCGATCGTCCCGCCGCGTTAACAAGGCGTCAAGAAAACTGCGTCGCGTGTTCTCCTTGAATGCCGCTGAGTGAATGCCGCTGAGTGATTGCGGCGGGGTCTGATCCATACCCACATGGAACGCTACCCGGACACCCCTGTCGCAGCGACTGATGAGGCTGCAGCAACGACCAGCTGACGCAGGACACACGGGAGCGGTTCGACGATCTCCGGCATCACACACCCATGCCCCATGTGATCGGGGCTGGCAAGATTGCCCTCGGCATTGCATCAACCACCGAACTCGTGCAGCTGTTGCGCGGGGAGCGCCCCTTTCCGACCGCAGTATTGAACGTGGCCACGAAGGTGGCGACCGCGGCCGGGGCGACCGCTGTAACGGCTTTTCTGTTCAGCTGAGCCAACTTTCCCGGGATCGAACTGCACGGACTTAGCCAAGGGCTGCGCCAACGGACCCAATGAGGAGGCGACGCATTTGCCGCTCGCACCCCCTCGGATCAAAGTTCCAGCGGCGCGCCGGCACCCTGCACTTCAGCCATACGAGACAGGTCGGACATTCCTCGCTGAATGTGGGCTGTTTTCTCCTACGCCGGCCGTGAAACAAATCGTTCAGGCTCGAAGCCCATGATGGAGACATGGGTCTGCTCCTGGCGTTGCAACTTTTCGGGAGTATCACAGTCGGACCGTCACTCTCGCTGATGGCACAAAGCTACATTCAAATTCAGAAGCAGATCGAAGCGCTTCAACTGAAAGCAAAGAAACTGCGAGACAAGGAAGTTGGGGGCGTGATCGAGCGCATTCGCGTCGCCATTGACCACTACGGCATCACCGCGGACCAACTCTTCGGTCCCCGGGCGACTGCTTCCAGAGCGACATCGAATGGCTCTCTCCGGACGGTCAAATTCTCCGATGGCAACGGCAACAGCTGGTCGGGGATGGGCAAGCGTCCGTTATGGCTGCGCGATGCATTGAGCGAGGGTCGGACACTGGACGAGTTCAGGACCGACGCTCCACCACCCGCCAAGACCGCGACCGCCAAGCCTGCTTCAAAGAAGCGCAAGACCAGAACGGTCTATCGCGACGACGCCGGACACACGTGGACCGGCATGGGGCCACGGCCGCGTTGGCTTAAAGATGCGCTGGCGGCAGGCAAGACGCTTGAAGAGTTGAGCGCCTGACATCCTGCCGGCGCGGGGATTCGGTGGCGATTCCAGGCCTGCAGAAGTCTGCCGGCTCGACCGGTCGCGGTCACGGATCAGGCGCGATGCTGCGCGAGAACCACGAGCGACAAACCAATCAAGCCGGATGCGAGGCCAAGCCAGTAGAGCGATCTACGTCCTCATGCGCTACGTGATGCAGGATGACCCCAAGCAGTCCCCAAGGCCAACAGGCTCGTCGAGGCATTGACGCCCGACCAGCCGGGCTTTGTGCCCTCGAGCAGTTCGCAGCCCTGCGCAATTTCCTTCTTCGTCGAGAGAGGCCTCTCAGCACTGGAGGCGCTGTTGAAGCGTTGAAGCTCCGAGACTTGCGACGGGGCGTGCGCAAACAGCGAGTCTTTACCCTCGATAATGCCCCTTATCGAGGGCAAGGCGAATATGGAAGTTGGCATTGACGCCAGCATCTCCATCTCGTGCTTGTGTCAATGAATGTTGCGCACTTGCTCTTTCTGGGCAGGCGTTAACTATCTTGTCCGCCGGACAAGGTAGTTGACGCCGGCCACTGAGCGCTGCGCGTGTCGCGCTACGTCGGCCACGCTTAGGCATAGGCTGCTGCAACGCTGGATTTCCGCTCGTGAATAGGCCCGTGGGCTACCTTCGTGAAACGATCCGCACTCACTTCTTCATGAGCGCCATAGCGCTCGAGATCGAGGACGCGATCGCTGCCCACTCGTCGCGCGTGAGGTGCGCCGTCGATTCCCAATGCAGGAACGAATCTTCCGCGTTGAGATGCGCTATGGTCAAGGTTCGATGCTCTTCCAGCAGGCCTTCGACCCCAACAGCTGCACCTACATTACCCGCCGCTGCAGCCCTGAGTTTGGGGAGGACGCGCGACAACAGGCGGTCGCCGCGTTCGCGCATCGTGACGAGGCGCTGTAGAAGGCCATCAGCTTCAATCGAGCGCCCGCGCAGCACCGACAACAGCATCACGCCCTTGGGCCGGTGCGTGGCTTCATCAAAGTGCTGTAGGCGCTCGACGAGTTCAAGCAGCGCCCCCGCCTGGATGGCGTTGGCGCAGCCCCCGCTGCTTGCAGCTTTATCGACCGCTGCCAACAACTCCCGGATCCTCGCGTGCTCGGCGCATAGGACCGCGCGTGCGCTTTCGGCTGCCAGCATGCTGCACCTCCTTAGGAAAAAATCCTGGAAATGAAAATACGCCGCATTGGTCTGAGCAAAAGGCCGTCAGCCGACTGGGCCGATTAGAGGGAACGCGATGTTTGCCTCCCCTTCGGAAGCGACGCGTTTCACGTGGCTCGTGGCCGCTTGAGACTCTGGTCGGGCGTCTCCAACTTGCCTGCGCAACAGTGCCACTGACGCCGCTAACGCGCGCACGACGTTGCGACCGGCATCGTGCTGCCAGTGACCGGAAGCTTGGACGCTTGCCGCGCACTCGTATTTGAAGCGCTTGACCGCGTTGGTCATGTACAGGTCTTTCCGGGACCAACCGAGTTCTACGAGTACGCGGTCGAACAACTTGCCTGCCGGGCCGACGAAGCGCCTGCGAAATCCTCCCGGTCGCCCAGTTGTTACACCATCATGATCCTG
This sequence comes from Variovorax brevis, assembly GCF_030317105.1. GTDB lineage: Bacteria > Pseudomonadota > Gammaproteobacteria > Burkholderiales > Burkholderiaceae_C > Variovorax > Variovorax brevis. Next base: position 21,205 of record NZ_JASZYG010000015.1, on the reverse strand, counting down.
CGCGAACGACATCGTCTCCGCCCGACAGCGGAGGAGGCAGGGAAGGAATTCGCCGACACGTGATTGGGGTGCATGGCCGTGCGCCGGGGGAACGCCGTTGCGACTGTCGAGATTTGGATGGAGTTTAGCCATGAGCACTGCGAGCACGCGATGTCCCGCCACGGGCAATTGGAAGGTCAATGAAGAGCCGGAGCCCGGGTCGAAGAATGGGTAGCAGATCGTGACCATCAAGCCCTTCCTTAAACGCGAGGGTGCACTGGGCTTGTACTGATGGAAGGGGGACATCACGTGCGTGTGACCCAGGCGGATCATGTTCGTGACACTCGGGGTCAGACGGGACATTAGGCTCGTCATCGCACTCTCCGGCAAAAAGTGCGGCAGCCAAGCTGCCGCCCAAACCCACACAGGAAATAGCAGCGGTCAAGCAGGCGCGCCGGTCAGCTCCGCCATCAATTCTTCTTTACGCGCCTCGAGTTGCTCGCGCATGGCCACAAGGTCCAGACCACGTGCGGCGCGCGCCTTCACGAAGATCTCGTTGCGCTCTTCCTTAACGTGGTGATCGATGTACTCGCCCAGCACGATCACCTTCGCGTCGAATTTGTCATCGACGTCCGCAGCGCCCTGAATCTGGGCAATCAAGTCCTTGGCGCTGGCATGCTCGACTTCCGCTTCGTCGAGTAGATCGGTGTCTTTGATGGCTTCGCGCAGCGCCGGATAGAAGATCTCTTCCTCGACCTGCGCATGCACGGTCAGCTGCGTGCAGATTTCGTTAGCGAGGTCGCGCTTCTTCTGCGAGGCACTCGCCGCCTTGGACTTTGTGAGTTCCTCATAGGCCTTGAACATCTTCTTGACGTTGCGATGGTCGCTGTCGAGCAGGCTGCAGGCATCCGGATCTGGGCGCTTGGTAGTGGTATTGGGCATCGTGGGCTCCGAGATAATTGATGGGGGAGTCGAAAATGCGGCGCGCGCCTTTCTACTCTCGTAGGATGGCATCCAATGCCATTGGCAGTGAACTTGCTGGGAGCCTCCGAGCTTCATTGCAAGGGCGGCCACAGAGGCCAATCTCGAAGATCAAGGCGCCGGGTGGATGCGCTCAAGCTGGTCGGTCGCGATGGGATTGGCTTGCGCGTGGGCAAGCTCGGCCAAGCACTTCGAGCTGACCATCGGCGACACCACCTTCACCTTCGCGCAAGCGCGATGCCATCGTGGCCGAGGCGGCACTGGACGGCCTCTACATCATCCGCACCTCAGTGAGCGCGTCGCAGATGGACGCAGCCGGCTGCGTGCGCCACTACAAGTCGCTGGCCAACGTCGAGCGCGCGTTCCGCTCGCTCAAGACCATCGACCTGAAGGCGCGCACAAACTTACTACCAAAAAGCACGAAGTAATGTTGTGCTCGCCGTAATCGAGTGGCCGCTAACTCCTTGAATTCATTGGCTTTTACGAAAAGGCAACAGACGCACTTTTACTACTTTTCACGGATGTCGAGTTGCGGCCCAAGTCAAAAACGCGAGTACCGGCAGGAAGGCATGGGATGCGGGCCAGATGCGAAGTACGCGGCCGCGGTAGAACGCATGCAGCCCCACCCGCCCCGTGGCTTCATATTTGGCTCGCAGGATGCCAGTGATCAGTAGGCGGCTCAACAAGGAAGATCTGCACACCCAGGCCCGACAGCGGCCGCAAAGCAGAAAGCCAGCCTTGGCAACCGCCGACCAAGGTGTCGCCGGCGTGCGAGAACACAACCATCAATATGGCAACTCAGCGCAGGCCTGTCAGTTCCGGCAGTCGGGTCATTCAGCGTGGCGGGCCCACCAAGCCCAGGCGCACCCTGGTCGGCCGGGAAGCGCGAACGGGAGAACTCCACCTGGTGTCGAATTGCGCCCGTCTTCCGAGTTCATAAATCCCGATGACGACCGCCTAGGGTCGCACAGTAGGAAGCAATCAGGGCCCCGAGGACTAGCGACAGGAATATCCACAGCGATCCATAGGCTGTGCCTTTTCGTGCAGCGTCTGCAGCCGCCTTCGCCTTGGTCTTTGCCTCTTCAAATGCCGTCTTGGCCCGAGCGTAGGTTTCCATGACGCGCTTCTCCGCGTCCTGTGGGCTCAATCCAGTTCGCTGTGAAACCATTTCGCTCACGTATCGACTGTCCTCGGGCGAGAGCGTTCCAGTGCGCAAGGCGTTTGCAAAAATGCGACCAACCTCCGCAGGAGAAGCACTGTCTGAGGGGGCAGCATTTCCCGAAGTGCCCGTCCCGCCCGCGCCGGGAGATGAAGGCGCCGCGCCCGGAGTTTTCCGGAATAGGGAGTCAGTCATGTAAGCCATCGGTCCGGTGCTTCCATCTTCGCCCAGCCGGTTCGCTCCAACTGTGCCCGCCGCAGCCATAGCCCCACCCGCGACCGTGCTGGCCACGCCCATTCCGGCCTTGGCGCCAGCACTAACAGCTGAACCAACGGCAGAAGCTAACAACGCGAAAGTGACCAGCGTGGCAACGGCCCACGAGAGAATGCCGTGTGCCGTATCGCGGAAGCGTGCCTCTTCGGTATGAATGCCGCTCCATTTCGTTCGCAGGCGGCCGGCGAGGTAGCCGCCAAGCCCAGAAGAAGCGAGCTGAGTGAAGGTGATCCAGAAAATGCCAGCTATGCCAATTGTCTTGGCTTCTGCGCCTTCACCTTCCCAGGGGGAGGCCAAGCCAAGTCCCATGCCCGCGCCCAGCAGCATCATTATCAGCGTCAGCGCCGCAGCAACGGCCGCCCCGGCAAACACCGCCGGCCAAGAGACGCCTGAGCGGGAGGCGCCATCGGGTCCTGCCGGGTCATGGCGTGGGCCGATATCCGGCAAGGTTGATTCTTGGGTGTAAGTAGCCATGTCGTCTTCCTTCAGTGATGGTGCGTCCAATGGAACAAGTCGGACACAGACTCTTATGTACGAAAGTTTCCCTGGACAAGGTAAGCAATCAACGACTGGGATAAAGTCGGGAGTAGGCCTTCGCTTCGGCAGGATTCACGCCGCTGAGAGGCACCACGACGGGATGTTGGCCTTCGCAAGAAGATGCCATGCCACTCGGCAGGACTCGCACCAACGAGGTTGCCTTCACATCGCGGGTCACATCGGTCGACCACCTGCTCTGCGACGATGAATGGTGTTGCCCGCGCAGGCTTGTCGAGCACCTCATTGCCCACGCGGGCCACTACTTGCGTGCCAATTGGCTGGCCGAAACCACGGCCGACCGCGCCGTGGTCCGTTTGGATGACTGGAAGATGGCCGGCGGGCCGCTGCCGGACATGGTCGCGTCAACAACCTTGCTGGAGGTCGACGGCGAGTACCTGGTGATGCCGAGCGTCGCCGGCGCTAGTCGGGCGCTTGATCGCGCCTTAGAGACCAGGAGCCGCTGCGGCAAGAATCTGATCCAGTCCGCGCCACCGCCGACAGTGCCGCTCTTCCCATCAAGCGTCATGAGCGGTTGACACAGGGTCCGCGACACGCTGAGGCGCCATCCACACGCTCACCAACGAACCTGCGGCGTTCAGCACAACGCCGCCCCACAGGCCCCAATCGCTATCCTGCGCCGCGCCCCAGCCAAGCAACATGGCACTGCCCCCCGCGGCCAATGCCACACCGAGCCAGCGCTGCTCGCGCCGGGCCAACCAGGCCAGTAAAGCGAGGTTGATCATGGAAGCGAATGCGATCAATGGCCAAGTCCAATACAACCCCGGCAGCTGCGGCAGTGCAACCAGGCTGCCCATACTCAGATACGTCAGGCCACAGATGGGACACTTGGGGAAAAGTGCCAGGGCCATTGCAAGAAGGGCCGACGTCCAACCGGGGAGGCCGCGCGCTGTAGGAGTGTTTCGCTCTCGCGGCGCCGAAGACGTTGATGAGGCCGGCGCGGCCGACGACGGGATCACATTCTCCTGTGAGACCGACAGCGACTGCTGCACATCCTCAAGCAACTCTTCTTCGCGCCATTGCAACCGGCGGTGGACTGCTGCCACTCTCCCGGTCGCGTCCAGCAAAAATACTTCTATTCGGTGCCTGTTGACCACGTTGGCCACGAAATTGACGCCCAGGCCCAATGCCTGGCTCAGGCGCTCATGGCCCTCGATGACACGCAAGACGCGGTGCCCCGCCGCGAATTGCATGCCCCGACTCGCTGCGTAGCCGCGCAGGCGTTGCGGCGAATCGAACATGGGATCGTAGGTGATGGCAGCGATCCGCACCTTGTCGAAGCATCCGGACTGCCGCAGCAGGTCTTGCATTCGAGCGAGTTTGCTGACCGTCAGCGAGCATTTGCGGGCGTTGTCGCAGCGCGTGTAGAAGAACGCCAGCACCGTGGGCGCTCCGACGAACATGTCGTCCCAAGTCAGGCGCTGCGCGTCCTGGTCTTCCAAGACCACATTGCTCAACCTGGTGTTCGCACAACCCGTAGCCGCATGGCCACTCTGCTGCCATGGCGGTGTACCGCTGTCGGCGCCATGCGGCATGGGTAGCGCCTGCACGGCCTGCGTCAATGCCGCGCGCTGCTCAGGCGCCAACCCGGGCTGCTCTAAAAGTGTCTGCAATGCGGCACCTTCCCCGCCCGCTGCGGGCCCCAGCCATTGCAACGCGCGCATCACCTCATCAAAGGCCGGCGCCGCGTCCTCATCCGAGGCGACGCCGCCATACCGCGAGAGATCGACTGCGTCGTCGGACTGCGACAGTGCGGTCAATGCCGATGTCACGAAAGGTGCGAGCGATGAATGCGGCGACGTGACATGCCGCAGGGCCCGCGCCGCGGCCGCCACCAGATAGGGGTTGTGGCCGCTTTGCAGTTCCTCGAGCACGAAGGGAAGTGCTGCCGGCCACGGCCTCGGCCCACGCGACAGCGCCAACAAGGCATGCCCGCGCATCCGCACCACTGCCGCAGCACCGCGCTGCCAGTAGGCCGGATGGCTTTCTTCGAGCAAGTCGAGCAGTTCGGCATGCGCAGCCGAGTTCGCTGAGACAGCGTCCACGGTGGCACGAAAGCGTACCTCCGTCCACCCGTCGGTCGCCAGCGCCTCAGCCATGGGGTGCTTGGCGTCAGTCGCCAACACGCTTGCTGTACTGCGCCGCGATACGGGCCAGGGCATCGGGGCTATCTTTCCCCTTGCGCTGTAAACCATCGACGTAGTCCTGCAAGGCCTTGTCGCCCGCCAGGGTCTTTGCATCGCCGAAGTGCGCCAGCGCATTCAGTCCCAGTGAGCGCAAGGCATCGCTCTCTTTTTCGTCAAGCGCAATATCGCGCGCGCACTGCTGCAGGCGTTGCGGCGCCAATTGGTGCAGCGCGGCTGCAGCGATTTGGCGGACCTCCATCGGCTCGGTCTGGCTGCGCAGAACCGTCTCGAACATGCTTGCCGAGCCACCATCGGCCGCGAGAACCCGCAAGGCTTCTCGGCGTGCCAGCGCATTAGGTGGATTTTCGGCAATTTGGCGCGCCACTTCGAAGGCCCCCGCATGTACGTCGTAACTCAAGAGCTGCAAGGCTTTCTCCGCCGGCAGCACGGCTTTGACTGGGTCTTGCAAGCCTTCCAGGAGCATGGCTTGGGTATCGCCATCGTTTTCACGCGCCAGAATGCCCAAGACACGTTGGCGCACTTCGAGGTCTGGGTCGCCACGCAATGCGCGCAACGCCGAAAGATATTCCGGCCGGAAAGGGGCAAACAAGCTTCCGCCAAAAGTCGCCGATTGCAGTGCCGACAATGCCGCGTAACGTACCTCGGCCGGCGTCGCGGCATCACGCACCAACCCCAACACGGCACGGAAGCTGGCCTTGCTGCCACAGATTTCGTGCCATCCCAGACGCATGGCGGCGGCGGCGCGTGCCTTGGGTTTCGCCTCCGCATCCAAGGCCAGCGCCAGGCCCTTCGAGGCGGCGGTCGCGCCCTTGGCGACCTTCTTGGCGGCGGACTTGGACGGGCTCTTTGCCGCGATCTTGCGCGGCGGCGTCTTGCGTGCAGGCATGATCAATGGCTCCGAAGCGTCGACGATTCAGCGGAAGGGAACATCATCGTAGGCAAAGCCCAGCATCGACGCTGGTACCACACTGCCTTGATAGTCGAGCATGTCACGAACGCGCGGCTGCGGCCCGGGCATGCTCACAGTCGGTGATCGCGACAACGTGCCCCCCGGCGCATTGACCGGCCGCGGAGGCGTGACCACTCCGTTCCAGGGCCACATCGTATCGTTGAGGTTGTGGCCGACGCGCAAGCTGGTGGGGGTGGCTCCGCTGGCATAGGAAGCAGGTTGCGCAGGGTCATAGCGCTTGTTCGTGTGTTGCCAGCGAGCCCACAGGCGATCGACGTTGCAATGCAGCAGGAAGAACAAAGGATCTCTGGCCGCGGTGGGGACGCTCGTGATCGGGCCACTGAAGGATGAGGTGTGCGCGATGCCATGCGGGTTGCCTTCCATCGAGGTGAAAGCCGCAAAGTTTGTCCCCAGCGCCAGGGTGTCGGCCTCGCTGAACACACCGCGAGCGGCCATGGTTGCTGGGTCGAAACCCGGCTGCGAGCGCCGGATCACCCCGAGCACGCCATCGGTGGTCCAGAAGGTGAGCGGATTGGCGGGGTGGAATTCGGCGTTGCCGAGCCCGTCCGTCTCTCCCAGAAACTCGCGCGTGAACAGGGACGCCGCCGGGCGATCGAAGCGCCAATAGGGCAGTGCAACCGAGGGGTCGATGGCCTGCAGTTCGCGCTCAAGGTCCAGCAGGTAGGCGCGGTGCCACGGTAGAAATCCGGCAGCGCCATGCGCTTCGTTCGTTGACGCCTGCACATGCATGTTGCGGAAATCCGCAAAGCGGCCCGTGCCGCGGTCATTGAGTTGTGCCAGTGCGGCGACAAACCGGTCACGCTCTGCGGCGGAGAACCGCGCGGCGTCCTTGCGCACCCGAACCATGACCGGTCGCCTGCCGATGACATTGTTCTTGAATCGAGCAACGATACGAACGTCACCATCCGCCACGCTAGGCCTGCCGAAGCGCCCGGAAACCATCACTGTCACGGAGCTGCCATTGCGCGGCAATGCCACTTTTAGCGTTGGGGTCGGCTTGGGAGCGGTGGGACTGGCTGCCCTGAACAGCAGGTCACCACCTGTCGGATCCCGTTCGGACGCCAGGGTAACGATCACCGTCGATGTCGTCGGGGGAGCCAGTGGCACGTCGATCAGGCGCAGGCGCAGGGGCGAGGGCGCCCATGTCAGATAGCGTGCATCCTTGCCACGACTGTTGTTGACGGTGATGTCTACTTCCATGGCGCAGACTCCTCCAGTGGTTCCAGTCGCTGACCCTAGCTCAACGGCGCAAAACGGGCATCCACCATATTGCGTAGTCCCACTCACTTTTCCCCTTGCGCTCGCGCGCGATCGTTGTGGGCCTCGCCTCGCGTGAGGCAGCCGGCGCCCGGCCCGTTCCCCCGAGTGTGCAACCGCTCAAGGCGATCTCAGCACCAGGCGGCTCTCTGGGCGCAGGAGGCGATGCGGCGCGCCTTCGTCCGCGCCTTGGGTGACGCCTGCCGAGTACCGGGGGCGCCATGCGGCAGCGGCCTTGGATGCGCAACGTGCTCGGCCCGGCCGCGCGCAACCGGTCGATGCAGAGCCGGCGGTGAACTGCTGGTTTGCTTCCAATTGAAGGAACGTGGGGCGGCGTCCAGGTCTCCTTCAGATTGTTCTTGTCGAGCCGGCTTGGTTGGGACAGAACTTGCAAGGCTCTGACGCGAATTTTCAACGCAGCCGAACGACTTTGCGCGTGCGATGCGCCGGTCAGGCCGAGAGCACGGCATTCCAGATCGTGGCCGCTGCTTGGACCGCAGTTTGCGGGCGGCCCAGATGAACTGGCCTTTGCGGTGCGATGCAGCCGAGACGAAAAAGAGGTTCACGTCACTTGAGTCGCGGACATCAACCGCACAAACATCGGCAATCGCCACAACATCATCAGCTTCCGTCTTACATCCCTCTGCTCTTCAAGAGAGGAAAAGCACCTACCAATGTGAAATTTTCACATTTGTCCTCTTCTCCAGGAGCATGCAATGACAAGATCCGACATGCGGGGTGCAACCGCGGTCCGTCGAAGAGCGAGGCCTTCCTTGAGCTTCATTATTCATCTCAAGCACAGGGCGCCGCGCGCCTCGCTACGTCCACACCCCAGCCCACGCAAGCCACGGGTTGGAGCAGTCCCTGCCGAGAGAGCGGTGCCTTGGCAGATCGCAGGCGCGGTCCGGCGCGTCATTGCACACGCCGGGCCGGAGACAACAGCCATCGACATGCAGCTTTTTGCAAGGCTCGCACTTGCCAAGCGACGACTGAGGCACGGCCTGCGTCGGACGACGGTCCTTCGGCTTGGGGTCGTCGAGTCTGCGATCTCCGATTTGGGAGATCCTCAATGAACGCCGCCACCATGAACCCTGGCGAGCCTGCGACCACGTCGCGATCTGGCTCTTTCGACAGTCTCGTTGAACTTGCGAGCCCGAATATCAGCACTCTTTCGGCCGAGATTTGCGATGCATGCAACACCATCAACATGGGGTCCGCGTGCTACTGCAAATGTTGCTCGCAAAAGTTGCCGGCGTTCTATGCGTGCACCAAGGACAACGCGAAGAGCCTCGACGTGCGCGAGACGGTTTTGCCGTGGCACCCCTTGAGGATGCCCGTTCGGGCGTCGATGATGGACTTCGCGGCCTTCGCGGTGGTGATCAACTTGCTCGTGGTGGTCACCGTATCCATCACCGCGAATCCGGGCGGCAGCAGCAGCGCCGGCGCTGGCAATGGATCCAGTGGTGGTACGGCCGGGGTTGGTGGTGCAGCAGGCGGTGCAGGAGTCGGCGTCGCCGGAGCCGTCGCTGGTGGAGCCGGCATTGGAGGCGGAACGGGAGGCCGGCCCGGTGGGGGTGGTGGCCCCGGCGGCGGCAATGGCCGCTGATATGTAGAAACCTTACACGAGACGATCTCATCCCCAATAAATTCTTACGGGCGAAGGACTCTTCCATGTTCGATCATCCAGTCCAGCGTGCCCTGCGGCCCGACACGCCAAGCTGGCCGAATCCGGTCGGCCTTCACAGGGAAATCCTCTCGGAACCCCAATGCCTCACACCCTCTCAACGCGCGCTCAAACGCACGGTGGACATTGTCGGAGCGTTGACCTTCTTCGTGTTCCTCGGGCCCCTTTACCTACTTGTTGCCACGGCTGTGCTCGTCGGAATGGGGGGGCCGGTGCACTATGGGCAGACTCGCCTGGGTCAGGGCGGCCGCCCCTTTCGTTGCTACAAGTTTCGTTCGATGGTGATGGCGGCGGACGAAGTTCTCCAGCGTCATTTGGAGAATGACGCGGCAGCGCGAACTCGGTGGAACGAATTTCAGAAGCTGGACAACGATCCACGCATCACTCGCGTCGGGCGCGTCATCAGAAGGCTGAGCCTCGACGAATTGCCACAGTTCTTCAACGTGCTGAAGGGCGACATGAGCTTGGTCGGTCCTCGTCCTTGCATGGTTCGCCAGCGCAGCCTGTACGGTCGCAATTGGGCGCACTATTGCCACATGCGGCCGGGCATCACTGGTCTTTGGCAAGTGAGCGGGCGCAACCGCCTTCCGTACGCAGCACGCGTCGCCCTTGACGCCCGATATGCCTCGGAGTGGTCGCTGCGACTGGACGCAACGATACTCGCGCGCACGTTCTGGGTAGTTGTGCGCGGCGATGGGTCGTCTTGATTGACGAAATCTGTGACTCTCTGCCCCTTTTTGGGAGCGAACCATGCGATTGATCATTGAAGCTCATGGGAGACGCCGCGGGCAATGCGGCCGATGGCACGGTCCTTGTGGCGGTGATCGAGCGCACGAGCGCAGCCTCGTCGGATTGGGCATGACCCTCGCCGAAAGCCGTTCTTTGTTGACTCAAGCTCAATCGGCGTTGGTGCCGCGTCATATCGGCGCCTGGATGTCTGAACGCACGCACTGCAATCGCTGCGGGACGTCGCTGCGCCACAAGGACAACCGGTCCGTCGTGCTGCGCACCGTGTTCGCAAAAGTCAAGATCGCCAGCCCGAGGCTTTGGTCATGCAACCGCGCAGCAAAGCTGGGCGCCCCGCGTAGTTCCACGAGTCCCTTGTGCTTCGCACGCCGCGTCCAGGCGGCATCGGCACACAAGGAGCCAAGCGTCACGCGAAAGCGCCGTGACCCATGGGCAGTTAGCTTCGAGGCAATTCGACAAAAATGTATGCGCGAGACTCATGATGATCAGGGTCGGAATAGCTGACGGTCACCCCATCGTGCGCGGCGCGTTGCGCAATCTGCTGTCAGGGCAGCAAGGCGTTGTCGTGGTGGGCGACGCGTGCGACGGGCACGCGGCGCTTGAGCTGGCCCGCTCAATGCCGCTTGACATTCTGCTGATTGACCTGGCGCTGCTTGGACAGAGCAGCCTTGAAGTGTTCTGGAGGATCCGGACTCAGGCGCCGGAGGTTGCCATCCTTGTTTTCACCGGCTATGCGCACGATCAATTCGTGGTGAGTCTCTTTCGCCAGGGCGTTAGCGGCTTTCTCAGAAAGAATTGCGATTTAGTGGAAATCGTTACGGCCATTCGCGTCATATCGGCCGGTGGGCGCTATATCAGCCCTACTGTGGCTGACCAAATGGCTGCCGAACTCCATGGGGATGGCAAGGAGCCGCACGACAAGTTGTCGGAACGAGAATTCCAAGTGTTTTTGAGACTCGCCAGCGGGCAGCGCTCAGGGGTGATTGCCCGCGCCCTCTCGCTGTCCGTGAAAACAGTGAGCACCTATCGCGCGCGTGTCCTGGAGAAGCTGCAGCTCACCTCCAACGGCGACCTCACTTCCTACGCGGTGAAGCACCAACTTCTTGATGAGCCAAAAACCATGTGGAACGGCTACGGGCTCATGGACCTAGCGCGACCTCGATGATGAGCACGCTGGACATGCGTGCCGGCACCGATGCAGCGCTGGAGCGCTGGAGCGCTCGTCAGCGTCTTTGGCTCGCGCGGCTGCACCACGCATACCTGTTTGCCAGCCGGCGCACCGTGTGAAGTGCTGGTGACCTACCTGTGCTCCCTCGTCTGCTGACGCGGGTCACCGACCTTGAACGGTTGAACAGGAAAACACCGAACGCCTCATCGACGCCGTACAACCACCCACGCCTTGACCGGCCCCCACACGTTCAGGTAATTGAGAGTTATTGCGTCGCAACATGTGCGGAATGTGAGGCTTGCGTCTGGAGACGAAGTACATCGCGGCGATGATCGCCCGCGCCCCGCAGTAACAGGCGACGGCCAGCGCGTAGTGTTCCTGTGCGCCGGCCGAACTCTGCGCCGAGATCACGATCAGCAGGAACATGATCAGCAGGGTGGACAGCCGGTGCTGGCGGCTGTCGGTGTCGAAGCGATTGGCGTAGATCGTGTGGCCCGCCCAGATCCACCACAGCGGCTGCTGAGACCCGATGTGGCCCTCATGCGCTTCGATCAGGATTTCGCCGGCGGCGTGCAGGGCAACGACGAAGATCAGGTCGAAGAACAGTTCCAGCCACGTCGCGCGCCGGTGAGGGTCGAAATATCGCAGGTCCTTCATGGGCCATCATGGGCCGGGAGCCCGGCCCTGCGCGTAGGGCGCCAGTGCAGGCCCCGTCTTGCCGAGGCAAGGTGCAGGGCATGCAGGGCGCGGCGCTTCGCTCATTTCCTCCCACCTTGCGAAGGCGCACGATCAGGCAGCCCTGTTCCACTTCGGGCGGCTCGAGCTCCAAGCCGCCGGAGCGCAGGAGGATGCGCCGCTCGAAGATGCCGTACGGGATCTCCAGCCACCGCACCGACAGGCCGGGCACCAGCGGCACAGGGCGCGTTCCGCGCACGACGGATGGCGCCGGGCTCGCCGACCACCTGGATGCGTTCGGCGCTCACGCCCGGCATGGCGACCAAACAAGGTAGATCGCGCGGTCGTTTACGAACAGGTCCACCGGCGGCTCCGAAACCACCTGGGCCTGCTGCACTGCTGCGGGACGAAAGAACTGGCGGTGCAGCCGCTCGGCCTGGTTCATCGGGTCGCATGCCTGCGCCCACATCCAGCCGCTGGCATCCCTTTCGCGCGCCATGGGAGCGGAGCTCAGGAGGCTCCCGCCGCGACCAGCATGATCGAGGCGAGCAGGGAAGCCTCGTCGTGCCCGCCCCGGTGGAGCACGCCGTTGATGAAGAAGCTCGGCGTTCCCTTGACGCCGCTTTGCAGCCCGCCCGTCATGTCGACCTGGACCTTGGACAGGAACACGTGGTCGGAGAGGTCGCTGGCGAACCGCTTCAGGACCAGGTGCAGGGCGGCGGCGTACTCCATCAGGTCGGCGGGCGCCAGTGCGTCCTGGTGCTCGAAGAGCAGGTCGTGCATCTTCCAGAACCGGCCCTGGGCCCCCGCCGCTTCCGCGGCCTCTGCCGCGAGCTGCGCGTGCGGGTGCACGTTGACCAGCGGGAACTGGCGGAACACGACGGCCAGCGTGTCCGGCAGGTCCTGCTCCAGCTTCTTCACGACCCCGTAGGCCGCACCGCAGTGCGGGCACTCGAAGTCGCCGTATTCGACCAGCACCACCGGTGCGTCCGGTGAACCGCGCAGATGGTCGCGCTCGTTGATGGGAGCGGTGGATTTGTTCATGCACCGAAGTTAGCCGCGCGCCGCCGACGTTTATTTCGGTTTCCTGCTGTCCATGGCGGCGGCCGGCTGACATTTGGAGCCTGGACACGCGGCGTCCGGTTTCGCCGCCGGCCCAGGGTAGACACTGCGGCTCGTCATGCCCGGAAGAAGGAGTTCTTTATGTCCGCCACCATCGAGTCGCCCGCCGCGAAAAACCAGGCCGCCGAGCCCCAGGACGCGGAGCAGCGGCTGCTGTTCCAGCCCATCAGAATCGGTCGCTTCCAGTTGCCGCACCGCATTGTCATGGCACCGCTGACCCGGTCGCGTGCGCGCCAACCGGGGAACGTGCCGTGGGCGCTGAACGCCTGCTACTACCAGCAGCGCGCCTCGGCCGCGCTGCTCATTTCCGAGGCGACGCAGATCTCGATGCAGGGGCAGGGCTACGCATGGACTCCGGGCATCCACAGCCGTGAGCAGGTAGAGGGGTGGCGCCTGGTCACCGATGCGGTGCACGAAGCCGGCGGACGCATCGTCCTGCAGATGTGGCATGTGGGCCGGATCTCCCATCCCTCGCTGCAACCCGACTGCATGCCACCGGTCGCGCCCTCCCCCATCCGGCCGGAGGGGATGGCCTTCATCGAGAACGACAAGGGCGAAGGCGAACTGGCGCCCTTCGTGACGCCGCGAGCGCTGCAGTTCGAGGAAATGCGTTACCTCGTGCGCCAGTACGAGCGCGCGGCGCGCAACGCGATCAAGGCTGGTTTCGACGGCGTGGAGGTCCACGGTGCCAACGGCTACCTGCTCGACCAGTTCTTGTGCAGCGGCACCAACCGCCGAACCGACGCGTACGGTGGTCCGGTCGAGAACCGCGCGCGCCTGCTGCTGGAAGTCGTCGACGCGGTAACGCAGGTCTGGGACGCCGACGCGGTGGGGGTGCGCCTGTCGCCGATGGCAACGGCAAACGACATCCGCGACGAAGATCCCCTGACCACCTTCACCTATGCCACGCGCGAGCTGAACTCCCGCAAGCTGGCCTACCTGCACGTCGTCAACCCGGCCATGGCCGCGCTGGAGAGCAAGACGCCTCCCAGTGCGGCGGCCATGCAGATGCTGCAGCGCATTCGCCAGGCCTGGAGCGGCCCGCTCATGCTCGCCGGCGGCTTCGACCCCGAGACGGCCGAACAATGGCTGAGGGAGGGCCGGGCCGACCTAATTGCCATCGGCCGCAAGTTCATCGCCAACCCGGACCTTCCGGAACGGCTGCGCGCGCATGCGCCTTTGAATGCGGACGACAGGTCCACGTACTACGGCGGCGGCGAGCAGGGCTACACGGACTACCCCAGCCTGGCGCAGGAGCGCGGCGAGGCGCCCAAGGCTTGCGTGGACGAGAGCTGGCGCTAGGCTCAACCGAGCGGGTTGGCGCGCCAGATGTCCTGCGCATCCGGAGAGCAGGAGAGGTCTGACCGCGGATCGCTCGGGGGCACCGGCCTTTTAACCCGAGATTCCCCGGAGGGCGAAGCGAGTTTGCCTTTGCACGACAAGGACTTGGCGTGAGATCGGGGTTCCGGCTTCTGCCTACAACTGGATCTGCTGGATGAGGTCGAGCGCGCGCTGCTGCTTGACGTTGGGCGTGGTGAGGACCTCGAAGGTGGACGCCTCGGGGCCGGCCTGAGGGGCTCGGCAGGTATTGCGCACGATGGAGGCGAGCTCGGCCATGAGGGTGGAGAAGCTGTGCACCGGCGTGCCATCGGCCAGTGTGTGGCGCGCCGCCTTGGCCAGCGCCGCCTTGGAGCGCTGGGCCGGCGCGACGGGATCGCGCGTGGCTTTGGCAAGTTGGTCGGTGTCGGCGAACATCAGCTCGCGCCAGGCCTCGCGCATGTGCCACTCCACGTAGTAGGCGAGCATGCACAGGAAGATGTGCGCGCGCACCCGATCGGCGGTGCGGTGGTGGATCGGGCGCACCTTCAGGTCGATCGTCTTGAGCGAGCGGAACGCGCGCTCGACGTTGGCCAGCGACTTGTAGTGGCGCACGCAGTCGCCCGAGTCCATCTGTGTGGGCGGCACCGACGTGCGGATGATGTAGAGGCCGTCCAGGGCCGCCTCGGCGGCGATGGCCTCGTGCTTGCGCGAGAAGGTGAAGGCGTTCTCACCGATGGCCAGCTCGAAGTGCTTGGCCATCTTGTACTGGTTGATCACCTTGCCCACGCGCAAGCCGATCTCATCCTTACCGGCGAGCTTGAGCGCATCCACGCGGGCCTTGATCTTGTCCAGGTGGGCCTCGGTGGCCGCGAGCAGTTCCAGGCGCTTGTGCGCGCGCAGCTTGGCGAGCTCGGGATTGCGGCACGCCACCAGCCGTTCGCCCGGATAGTCCGGCGAGCTCAGCTCGAGCAGGTTGCGCTCGTCGAACAAGCCCAGCTGCAGGTGCCCCTGCTCGACCAACGCGCGAATCGAGATGCTCTTCAATGCGCTGATCCACCCCACGCCCTCGGTCTCGCGCATCTCCTGGATCGCCTTGTTGGAGATCATGCCGCGATCACCCACCATCACCAGTTGCTCGACGCCGAAGTCCTCGCGCAGCCGCTGGACCTCGGGCAGCAAAGTCAGGCTGTCGGCCACGTTGCCCTCGTGCACCGAGACGGCCACCGGGCAACCACGCGCATCGGTGAGCAAGCCGTAGTTGACCTGCAGCATGCCCTTCCTGCCGTCGCGGCTGTAGCCGAGCTTGGCCAGCGGGCAGCAGCTGCCCTCGAAGTAGCTGGAGGACAGGTCGTACAGCACCAGGGCGCCAGCGCTCAGATGGCGCGCGGCGAGCTTCTTGTGGATGCGATCCTGGCGCTCGAGCAGCCAGTCCATCGCCGCGTACAGGTCGTCCTCATCGGCGTCGGCGACGCCGAAGTCCTCGGCCAGCGTCGTGGTGTGCCACCAGCGCGTGGTGGCCAGCTTGGTGTGCGGCGCCACGATGCGCGCGGCCACCATGGCCAGCACCAGGTCGCGTTCGCGGCACGGCTTGGAGGCCAGCAGCGAAGCGAAGCCCAGGCGCTGCAGGGTCAGCGCAACGGCCTGCACATGGCCGTGTGCTGACGACGCGGTGATCTCCAAGCTCTGTGCGGCGGGCTGCAATGCCTCGCCGCGCAGCGCCGCACGAATGGCCTCGATCTGGGCGGGCGACAGACTCGACAGATTGGCCAGCGTGCGCTTGGCGACCTTGGAGCCCTGGCGGTAGGACTCGCGCAGCAGCACGGTGGGGGACGAACCGCGATTCGGCACGACGTGGATATGCATGCCTACATATATAGGCCATTTGAAAGCAAATATCAAATAAATTACATGCCTACATTTCGAAACACATGAAGCGGCTCAACTCGTTGATTCAAAAGGGGATTCCCGCTCAAAACCGCGGGGTGACCGAGGAAATAACGCGAGCCGAGCGACGTTCCCGTTGTCGCATGCGTCGACCTGCGTGGGATTCCCCGCACGCAGGAGCCTCGATGCCGATGGCATCGGTGTAGCGCCGCAGCTTGACTTGCACCATTCTTGGCCATCCCCTCCCATCAGGTCCGCAAACCGCCCCATGACGACGTCCAAGTTCAGCTGGCCCAGGGGAGGCACCTACCCTTCCTGCATTGCGTGGACTGCGCCACAACACCGCGTGGCGTGCGACGCAGAGGCAGGTGCCCGCAGCGCCTAATCTAGATTTGATCAGGTCGATCGCGGCAGGTAGCTGCTAGCTGGGAGTACAGGTCCGGGCTCGAGGTGCCGGAATGCCCACGACGCCTGAGATCCGCGCTTTCTGGACAACGAAGTCGATGAGCTTGCAGGCGGCGAGGCGATGGTTTGGTTGCAACCGGGCATGCGCTCAGCAGAAGAACGTTCTGGCGTCCGTCGGACAAGGAGATGACCATGCAGCACACTGTCGATAGAGCCATGCCGATGCAAAAATGCACCGGACAGAGAGACCGTCCTAGACCGTCAGGTCGGGGCTTTCATCTGCGAACTCACGCTGCTCGATCCCCAAAACTTCAAACTTTCTGTATAAGGTCGACCGAGCTATGCCCAAGGCGCTTGCAACAAGATTGACTTTCCTGTACTTGCGTAGCATCCCGATGATGAGTTGACGTTCATATTCGATGTCGGTAGTCGCTTTGGGGGCTTCATCACTGCGTGCCGGAAGCGGCGTGACGATGAGTTCTGGGGGAAGATGCTCAGCGCTGATAACCCCGTCCGCGCAAAGCAACGCGGATTCGATGACGTTGCGGACCTCGCGCGCGTTACCTGGCCATGCATAGCATGCCAGCGCCGAGTTGGCCGCCGAATCGATGCGGGTTTGCTGCAGCTTATGCTTTTGCTCCAAGACAGCGCGGAAGTGCGTCACCAGGATGGGAATATCTGGCGCTCGCTCCCGTA
Source organism: Variovorax brevis (assembly GCF_030317105.1). Lineage (GTDB taxonomy): Bacteria > Pseudomonadota > Gammaproteobacteria > Burkholderiales > Burkholderiaceae_C > Variovorax > Variovorax brevis. The sequence goes on along the minus strand of NZ_JASZYG010000015.1, from coordinate 4,183 downwards.
TTGGCTTGATTTTCTTATGAACGATCTTGAGCCGATAATAAAAATCCTGGCGGAATTTGCCCTCGGCCACCAGCTCTTCGAGGTTTCGGTGGGTCGCGGCGATAATTCGACAGTTGGACTTCTGCGGCGACGAGGAGCCCACACGCAGGAAGCTCCCGTCTTCAAGCACCCGCAACAAGGCGGCCTGCATGTCAGGGGCAGCTCTCCTATTTCGTCCAAGAACAATGTCCCGCCTTGGGCAGACTCGAAGTACCCAGCGCGCCCTTTCGGGTCCGCGCCTGAAAATGCGCCACGGATATATCCGAAGAATGTGCTTTCCAGGAGCTCCGGGCTGATGGCGCCGCAGTTCACTGCCAGGTAGGGCTGCTCCTTGCGAGGACTGGCTGCGTGAATTTGCCGGGCGATGAGTTCCTTGCCTGTACCGGTCTCGCCGCTCAGCAGCACGTTGACGTCGGCCAAGGATATTCGCTCGATTTCCTTCAGGGTTTTGATGGTTTCGGCGTCCCCGCCAGCGCGATGGGCGACCTGCTGCATGCCGACTTTGCATTGGCCGAGAAGAACACGCTGTACCGCTGCTTGGACAAGCTCACGGCGCACAAGGAGGAGCTGTTCAAGTTCCTGTGCCGGCGTTGGGTGAGTTGTTCGGGGCGAAGTTCGACGTGCTGCTGTACGACCTGACCAGCACCTACTTCGAGAGCGACGTGGAGCGCAGCGAACACGACAAGCGCCAGTACGGCTACAGCCGCGACAAGCGCGGCGACTGCCGCCAGGTGGTGATCGCGTTGATCGTCACTCCCGAGGGCTTCCCGCTGAGCTATGAGGTGCTCTCGGGCAACACGGCCGATGCCACAACGCTGGGCGAGTTCCTTGATTCCTCGCCTACTGCCTGCAGGTCACCTTGAAGGCCCAGCTCAAGCGCCTGGCGCAAGGCATCACGCCGGCCGAGGTGATCGCCAAGTTCAAGACCATGCAAATGGTGGACGTGCATGTGCCCACCACCGACGGCAGGGAACTCGTGCTGTCGCGATACACCCAGCCCGAGGCCGATCACCGCATGCTGCTGGACCTGCTGCGGCTGAAGTGCCCGATCAACCTCCGCCGAAGATCACCGCCAAACAACGCCGCATCACTGCCGAACCCATCCCCATGTAGTGGAGACCTTCAACCTCGTGCTCAATCAAATCAAGCACTTAGCCCGCTTTACATCAGCCAGTTGAGAAAGATGGGCTAGTGGGCATCGACGACTGGGGGGATTGCAAAGGGTCACTACTACGGAACCATCGTCGTCGATCTGAAGCGCCGCGAGCCGATCGATGTCTTCGCTGGCCGGGAAGCGACGGCACGGCGGCCTGGCTGCGTGCCCATCCCTCCATCCGGATCATTGCCGCCTACTCCGAGGCGGCAAACATTGCACTCCCAGCCGCCACCCAGGTCTCTGGCCGTTGGCACCTGTTGTGCAATCTGCGCGACCACGTCGAAAGAATGCTGAATCGACTGGGACCGCATATGTGCAGCCGTGACGTGTAGTAAAAATTTGCTAAACAAGTAGTAAAGTTGTGCTCAATGGCTTTTTTCTGGGCTTATTCCAAGCCCCAATCAAAAAGTCAACAGACACACTTTTACTGCTCCTCACGCCCGGCGTCGTGGTGTTCCGGCGCCGGCAGCCGGCAGTCCGAGAGATCGCCGCAACCAGGCCGACATGGGGCGGTCTGGGGCCAGCACTTGCTCGATGGTGACCTGTGCCTGTTCGGTCTGCTGGGCGTTGGCCGCAGCTTCGATGGCCAGTCGGTGGGCTTCGTGGACGTCCAGACCGTTGAGTTCGTAGCCGTGGCCCATCGACATCCAGTGCAGCGCTGCCAATGCCGCCTGCACGGCGAATCCGGGGTTCTTGACCAAGTGGTCGCGTGCGGCACGCGTTAGGGTCTTGGGGTCGCAGGGTGATGCCCAGGCCAGTTGGGTTGCCCGGTCGAACAGCTTGAGCGTCTTGGCGGTGGCGAACCACTTGCCGGGCTCGCCCGGTGCCGATGCGATGAGGTGGCCCAGCAGCTTGTCCGGTGCCAGTTCGGGGTACTTCTTCGCCAACGCCCTAAAGGTCGACAGGTTAGAGTTGGCCTGGTTGGCCATCAGCGCGAACTGGTCGAAGGCTTCGGCGCGCCGGCCCGCTGTCAGCAGCGCGTCTTCGGCGAAGTGCGCGATGGTTTCGAGGCTGGTGGTGCTGCCCGCGCGGTCGCGCACGTAGGCAATGGCCTCGTCGACCTGCCCGCGTGCAGCCAGCACGCGTGCGCCCCAGACCAGGTATTGCCAGATCGGCCGCGGGTCCATGGCCAGCAGTTCCAGCAACTCGTCGTGGCGGCCGGCCTTGAACAGGGCGCTATAGCAGAGGGTGGTGCCGGAGAAGAAGGCGTAGGTGCCGCGCTTGCGCTCGCGCAGCACGCTGCGCTGGGTCGGCAGTAGCTGGTCGGCCCACACTGATGCGAGTTCGGGCGTGGAGCAGAGGTCGCCCCAGTGGTCGCCCAGGTGCTCGATGTAGGGCGGGTCGTCCTCCTGGATGGCCGCGAAGAGGCGGTCGAGCCACTTCATGCGCTCGGCGGCGCCCACGTGCGCGCTGCTGATGATGGGCACCAGTTCCCGGACGGCAGCGTAGGTGGCGTTGCCCAGGGCACCCGAGGAGCTGTCGATCTGGTTCAGGGCAGGGGAGAGCCTCTCAAGGAACAGGACGGCACCCTCGGCTGCCGTGGCTGGGTCTAGTCGGGCGACGGCGCGGATTTCGGTGAGGGCTTCGTGGATGCGCCCGATCGCGAGCTTGGAGCCTTTCCAGCCGAACGCAGCCCGGCGGAAGCGAGCGCGGAATGCCCAAGGATGCATGAGCATTCTCGGGGTCAGAGGCGCACGGCGCCTCGTTGCCAGGCGTCGTGCAGGGCTGACGCCGTCAAGGTCTGGCCGTCGGCGGCCAACCGTTGCAGCAGCCGTTTTGCGGCGTGCGCGGAGCGCAGCGTGGCGCGCAGGGCGGCTAAGGCCGAAGAGACGGCGGCGGGATCTTGCTGGAAGTGCTCCAGCAAGAAGGCATCGGGGCGCTGAACCTCGATGCCCTGGCTTGAGAGCTTACGAACGCCGAAGTCGCGGATGTTCTTGGTGACGAGGCTGACGACCTGGGTGCTGGGATAGAAGTCACCGGCCAGGATAGCTGCTGCGCAGGCGGCGACGTGGGTGTCCTTGGTGGAGCGCATCGCCGGCGCCACTCTGGCGAACTGCGCCTGTACCTGCGGCGTCGTGATCTCCGCTTGTGGCAATGCCGCCCGCATGAGTTGTTCGTGCCGACGCGCCGACTCGGCATCCGGCTTGCGGCCGGTGTCGACGAGCGCCCGGCTCAGCTCGTCGAGAATCAGCGGGCTCCAGCGCAGGCGGATCAGTCCCTGGTAGTCGAGGTGGATCAACAGGCCACGGGTGGTGGCGCCGAATTGCGTGTCGGCGTCGGCGACGACAGGGATCACGGATCTCAGCCCGCGAAGATCTCGCTGTCGAGTTCGGCGCCGAGCTGGCTCAGGGCCTTGCGGCGTCGGGTCTGCTCTTGGCGGTGCCAGGTCAGGACGGCGGATTGGAGGACCCTTCGCTGGTTACCCACCTGCTGGTGCAGCGGGATGTCGCCGGCTTCGATACGGGCCACGATGTAAGGGCGGGACACACCGACCAGGTCAGCCGCCCCCTGGGTGCTCAGAACCGGGTCTGTTGCTGGTTCGGACTTGGTGGTCGTCGTCTTTCCGGTGCTGCCGCAGATGCTCGGGTTCTGGAAGAGCTGTGCGAACTCGCCCTTGATCCGCCGTGTGGCCTGGGGTGTCAGCTTGACGTGGCGCCGCACGACCTCGACCAAGGGGTCGATGTCGATATTCACCGACAGCGCCGGAGGGGCGATGCGCTGAAAGTCTTCGGTGGGCTTGCGGGCGGTCTTCATGGGCGGAGTCTACCAGAATTACTCGAAACTCGCGAAACAGACGAAACGCCACCGGCGGTCGACGTGAAAGTGGTGGGCTTGTCCGTCAACACAGGCACAACAACCACCGTCGATCACTTCGCCAGACGATCGACCTGAAGGTGCGCCCGATCCACCACCGCACCGCCGATCGGGTGCGCGCGCACATCTTCCTGTGCATGCTCGCCTACTACGTGGAGTGGCACATGCGCGAGG
>NZ_JASZYG010000014.1 GCF_030317105.1 Variovorax brevis | reverse complement strand
CAAGTGTGCGGCGGTACGCGTGATTCGCAGACGGTGCGAGGCAGGAACATGCGGGGAAAGTCGCAGGATGCGGACTTCCCTATTGACGGAGACGGCTAATGGGTGACCTCCGGTAGCAGGTCCCCGTGCAGCGGCTAATGAACTGCATCGAACGGCCACTTCCGCATGTCGCGAACTGACATTCGGGAGCCTGTGCGGCCTGTCATCGTTTCAAGAGGGCTGAACTTCAGTCAGCGCAAGTTCGATGGCCTGTTCGCGCGTCATCCGTGATCCCGCGTTGCATTCGCGCTTGAAATGAGAGTCGCCCAGCGCCGCCCGAATGCGCGGGACTGCCGCTTCGTAGGCTCGCCGGACGCGGCCGGACAGCTCGGGCAGTTCGGGCAGCACCGCTGCAGGTGCGCCCTCGCCATCGTGGGTGCCGTTCAGCGTGCCCGCCAACCGCGCCGCGATCGTCCATTGCTCGCACGCGACACAGGCGATCAAGAGGTTGGTCAGGCCGCTGGTGATCCATCGAGACGTCGGGTAGTTGCGATGCAGCGACAGGCTCTCCCTGAAAAGCCCAAGCGCCCGGATGGCGTCACCCTGATGGAGCGCCAGGTAGCCCAGTTCAACCAAACTGCCAGCGATGTCGAATTTCGCGTCGATGGCGCGGTACAGGGCCAGGCTTTCGGCCAGCAACTTGCCAGCCCGCTCATGCTGGCCGCGCCGGCTTGCCAATTTTCCCAACAGGGCCTGGCAGTGGCCGCTGTACCTGCGGCTATGGCCGAGCTTGGCGTTCGCCGCTTCACAGTCGCGCACCATCGCCTCGACCGCGTCGTCACGCCCCATCAGCATCTCGTAGCCGGCATGGCAGATCAGGCATTGGATGGTCACCATCGCCTGTTCCCAGGGGTCCTGGATGCCGCGTCCGATACGCAGGCTTTCGGTGAACAACTCGGCCGTGGCGGGGTCGCGCTTGCGGCTGTCCACGTAGGCGAGCCCCGTCAGCGCCCTGGCCACGCCGCTTTCGAAGTCCAGCGCGCGCGACGTCGCAAGGCACTCTTCGAAGTGTCGCCGCGCCGTGGGCGGATCGAAGTTGCTCAGCAGCATCCCGGCGACGTACAGCGAGTGGGCACGCTGCAAGGCGGCAGATCCGTCCTGGCTGGCCTGCATTGACAAGCGTTCGATCCAGCCAACGATCTCTTTCCAGTGCAGGTTGTGATACCAAAAGCCGTGCAAGGCATTGACAAGACGCAGCCCATGTTCGGCATGGCCCGGTTCGAGCGAACAGGTCAACGCGGCGCGGAGGTTGTCGAGTTCGGATTCGGCTCGGGCATTCCATTGGCGCTCTTCATGGCCCACGAGCTTGCTGCGGATGGCTTCGGCAAACTCGACGAAATGCCTTAGATGCCGTCGGCGAAGCGCAGCGGCCTCGCCGGAAGCGAGCAGTTTCTCCAGCCCATACTGACGAATCGTCTCCAGCATTCGGTAGCGCGGTCCGCTCGATGGGTCATCGAACGCCACCAGCGACTTTTCGACCAGTTGCGTCAGCAGATCCAGGATGTCGTCGGTTGCCAGGCCGTCCCCACTGCACGTCGCTTCGGCGGCCTCCAGGGTCCAGCCGCCGGCAAATACTGAGAGCCGCCTCAGCAACGTGCGTTCGGACTCCGTCAGAAGATCGTGGCTCCAGTCGATGAGTGAGCGCAGCGCCTGGTGTCGCGGCGGTGCGGTTCGGTTGCCACGTGACAGGAGTCCGAAGCGGTCGCGCAGCCGCTCAGCCACCTGCTCCACGCGCATCGCTGCCATGCGCGCCGCCGCCAGTTCCAGTGCCAACGGGATGCCGTCGAGTTGATGGCACAGCAGCGCCACCGCGGCGGCGTTTTCCGACGTCAACCGGAACGCTGGTGACGCGGCGACGGCGCGCTGCACGAACAGGCGGGTCGCGGGATAGTCCATCAGCCGCGCGGGCGTGGGTTCGGCATCGGGCGCTGCCGCGCGCAGCGAGGGCATGCGCCACACCCTTTCGCCATCGATGCCCAAAGCTTCCCGGCTGGTCACCAGCGTGCGCGTTCCGGCGCTGGTGCGCAGCACCTTATCCGCCCACTGCGCACAGGCGTCGACGAGGTGTTCGCAGTTGTCCAGCACGATGAGCAGTTCGCGGTGACGCAGGGAGTCGAGCAAGGTGTCGATCAGCGGGCGGCCGGGTTCCTCATGCACGCCGAGCACGCCGGCCACCGTGCGCGTCACCAGCGAAGGGTCGGCGACAGGCGCCAGCGCCACAAACCACACGCCGTCCTTGAAGTTTCCGCGGACTGTGGCGGCGACTTCGAGGGCAAATCGCGTCTTGCCGACACCACCGGCGCCTACCAGTGTGAGAAGGTGGGTACTCGCCAGCAGGTCCAGCACCGTGGCGAGTTCGGCCTCGCGCCCGATCAGGGCGGTGGGGCTCAGCGGCAGGTTGTGCTGCGGATCGGTGCGCGCGGCGAGCGCTGGTGGACCGCTCGTTTCGCTGTCCAGCACCATGGCAAACCGATAGCCGCGCCCCGGCACAGTAGCGACCACCGAAGCGCCAAGCACCTTGCGCAGCGCTGCGACCTGCTGGCGCAGGTTGTTCTCCTCCACGACGAGGCCAGGCCAGACGAGATCGAACAGTTCGTCCCGGCTCACCACGCGGTCACGCCGCTCGATCAGCGCGACCAGCATGTCGAATGCGCGGGCTCCGATGTTGGCGTCCTCACCGCTGACCAGCAATTGACGTTGCGCGGGCCGCACCTCGAATCGGCCGAATCGAAAGCGCTGAACGGTGGAGTTCATCGGTTGAAGCGGTTGAGTGCAGCCCCACAACCCGGTCGAGATTCACAAGGATTCACGCCGGCTTCATCGCGTCGGCGGCACGGGCACAAGACACTGAAGTTCATCCCGGCAGTAAAGCCCGGCCAACCAACAAAGGAGAACGACATGACCGCCAACTTCGACCAGGCTTTCGTGGAACTGGACCGCGATTTGTTCGTTCGCATTGTGGACGCTGTCGGCTCCAGCGTCACGTGCATCAGCGGGTGCCTCTGGATCACGCGGGACGGTTGCCTCAAAGACGTCGAACTCGAGCCTGGCGAACGGTATCTCGTGGAGGACGCGGCCAGGATCATCGTGACGGGATTCGGCCCCAGTCTGGCGCGGCTGTCGCACCCGAAGGTTCAACGTCGGCCTGCCGGGCAACATCCCCTCGGCTCATTTCTGCGGAGCTGGCGACACCGCATGGCGGTCGTTTGAAGGACGCCCGCGAACCCTTCTAGTCCAGGAGGCCGCGTTCCGTGGCGATGCGGATGGCCTCTGCACGGGTGCGGCAACTCAGGGCTTCGAGAATGCGGCGCACATGCATCTCAACCGTCCGATGGCTCAGCCCCAGCGTGCGGGCCATCTGCTTGTCGGTCTGACCTTGCCCGACCAGGCACAACACTTCGATCTGGCGCGGGGTCATTCGAGGGGTCGACCGGTCGACGGGCACATCACGCTGCGGCGAAGCGGCCGTCGGTCTCCCGAGAAACGCCAACAGTTCATGCACGACTTCGGGCCACTCCGAATCGGTCTCCAGCGGCAGATGGTTTGCGGTTGCCAACGAGATGAACCTTGCGCCCGGGATCATGGAGGCCATCAAGCGCCCTTCGTCGAACGGAATGAAGGCGTCGTCGTGCGCGTGGACGACGAGGGTCGGACAGGCCACCTTGCGTGCTTCGGCCGATACGTCGAGGTCGTGCGCCGCTACGGTGTACGGAAATCCTGCCTTGCCGACTCGATCGAGGACGATCGCGTCGAGTTCCTTGAGCTGCTCGCGGGAAAACTGGGGGCGCCAGCGCAGGTAGTATGAAAAGCGGAACGACGCCCCGAGCGCCCCATAGTCGCCATAAGCCGCCTCTGAAGTCTGGATCATGGCCCGGCCCGCGTTCAGCGTCTTCTCGTCCTCGGTGCGCCGCAGCAGGCCACGCGCGCAGCCTCCGTAGATGGCGAGACGGCTGACACGCGCCGGATGCCGCGCTGCGAAGCAGATCGCGACCGCTGCGGCATGCGAGAACGCGACCAGCGCGACGGTCGGTGCGCCGAGCGCATCGACCACAGCCTCGAGATCCTCTACCCAGGCGTCGATGGTGAAGCGGCTGACGGCGCGTTCAGACAGGCCAATGCCACGTGCGTCATAGCGCGCATGCATGAAATCCCTGGACAGCGCTTCATCCCAGTGGCGCGATATGAAGGTTGGCGCCTCGATCGCCTCCACCGCGCTCCAGAGCCGCACGGCCACGACGGCCGAGCCGGTGCCACTGACGGCCATGGCCAGGCGCGTGCCATCGGCACTGGTGCAAAAGCGAATCCCTGCATGGGCGGTCATGGCGTGGGCGGATCCGTCTGAAAGGCCACAGGCGTTCGAATTCGGGTCGGATGCTACGACACCCCTGCGGTAGTCGCAAACGACCGGTACCGTGATCCAACGACTGCCCTCGCCATCGATCGACGCGCATGCTGCCTCCATGGCAAACGCGTCGGCGACAAGCAAGGAGTTCCACCATGAATCTCGCAACCTGCAACCGCGTATTCCGGTCCGTCATCCCATTCCTGGCGTGGCCCGGACGCGCGCCTGGAGCCGACGACCGGCCGACGCCCGCAGTGCAGTGGGTGTCCTTGCCGGGAAACGGCACCTTTGATCTTGAAAGGCCGCTGGGTTGCCGCCTTCAATGCACGCGTGGTTCGATCTGGGTCACGCACTCGGGTGATGGTCGAGACATCGTGGTCGAGGCCGGATCGAGTTTCATCGGCGATCGCAAGGTGCCAATGTTCATCCAGGCGTTGGGCGCCGCGGAATTCTGCATCGACAGGGCTGAAGGTGACGCTCACGCACCTTGGTCATGACACGTACGAATCGACCAACAAGCCCTCCAGGTTCGCCCGGTGAACGGCCTCGGCACGGTTGGCGCAGCCGAGCGCGCGTAGCGCGAGCGCCACATGCATTTCGACCGTACGGGGGCTCAGGCCGAGCTCGCGCGCAATCTGCTTGTCCGTCATGCCCCGCGCCACGAACCGGAGGATCTCCGTCTGCCGGCGGCTCAGGGCCGGTTTATCGGGGCGTTGGCCGCCGAGGAATTCGAGCGTTTCGGTGACGAATACGCGTCCAGCGCTGTGGCCGGATGGAATCAGGTGGCAGTCTGTTTCCAGGAGGACAAAGCGCGCCCCAGGAATCCAGGCCGCGACCTTGCGTCCTTGATCCACGGTCACCATCTGGTCGTCGCGCGCATGGAACACGAGCGTGGGGCACTGCACCAGCGCGCATTCCGCCTTGACGTCGATCGAGAAGTTGACGCGAAGGTGTCGCTCGGCGATCTCGGGCGTCATGGAAAGGCGCATGCGCTCGCTCACCAGTCGACGGGTCGCGGGATCGGCCGCTGCCGCTCCCATGAACTGGGCGATGAAGACTTGTTGAAAGGGCGATCTCTCCTGCCCCCAACCTTGGCGTGCCGTGGCCAACAGGAGCTTGGCCTCCTCCAGAAGGTGCGGCGGTGTGCTGGGGGAGCTCAGGTAGGCTCTCGCATAGCCGTTGACCAGGACCATCGCACTGACGCGCTCCGGATGCCGAGCCGCGTACGCAATCGCGATCGGTGCCCCGCACGATACCCCGAGCAAGGCGACCGGCTCCGGCGCCATGGCGTCCATCACCGTTTCGAAGTCGCCCAGCAGCGTCTCGAAATCAAAGTGCGGGACCTTGCGCGTCGACAGGCCGCAGCCGCGTGCGTCGTAACGCAGCAGGGTGTGCTTGCGTGCGAGTGCTTCGAATGTCGGCCAGGTGTGCGGCTCTCGCATTTCGCACTCGAGATGGCTCCCCCAAGTGCCGGTGCGGACCAGCTTGGGCCCGCTGCCCGTGATTGCACAGGCCAAGGTCACCCGATCGGGGGTCACGCAGAAGCGAACGTCTTGGCGAGGCTCCACAGCGTATCCTTGCGAAACGACGACTCAGGCATTCTGGTTGCGGGTGCTCGCGTCCGCAATCAGGATTTCCGTGTCCTCCAAGGCTTGCACGAGCACGGGTGCGCCCGGTTGCTGGTTGAAGACGTCGCCGACGTCCAGCACCCAATCGGCAGGGCAACCGTCGCGCGTGATCCATACGCAGCCGTGGACGACGACAAGGCGCAGCTCCCTGTTCTCCAATGCCAGTATGGAGCGGTTCGGCAGATTGCGAAGCACAGGCCCCGTAGCGGTCTGGTGCTTGCGAGCATTCCACGTAGGGAATCCAGATTGTGAGAAGCGGGGAAGGAGTGCTGTCACGCTCATGATTGGCTCCTGTTGCGCAGGGCCAGTCTCGGCGAAGCGGTTGCAGCGGCGCAATCGGCGCACTACGGTATGGGCGCATGGCGACTACGGTACGGCTACGGTAGCCCCCTCGCTCGTTGATCCGGGCTCGTCCCGAAGTTGCCGTTGACGTTTCCCGCCCCGGAGGCCCCCTGTACCACTTCGGCGACCAGCGAAGAAGCCATTTTCGGTTTTCGGTAAAGGGACAACACGGTCATCCGAGGGTGGCGCGACCGGCAACGTCTGCACCGCTTCGAATGCGGCCGTCGATTCTGGGAACCACGCAGGGTTGGGCCCATCAGCGACTGACATGACCCGAGGCATGCGTCCGGTGAACCCGTCTTGACGGGCGGTATCGCAATCAGGTCGGTATCCAGCGATGCGCCAGCACATCCTGAATGCGACTTGCGGGCTGACGCTCGAGCACATCCTTCAAGCAGGCGTGCGGGTCACGCACGTTCAGTCGCGCGGAGTGGACGAGGCTCATGATCACCAGCGCTCGCGAATACCAGTCTTGATATCGACAAGCGCGCCTAGCCGTGCGTTTCGCGACACAGATAGCCACAGCAACAAAAAAAACTTGCATCGACCTCGTGTGCGCCAAGCCTCCGTATCCGTCGGATCGACCCCCAATTTTCGAGACTTTTTTCACGCATGAATGCACCTGCGCCGCCATGGCACAGCGTGGCTAACACGAAGCCGTCCAGCACGCAACGCTCAAGTTGGTGATGTTGGTCCTTTCACCCTTCAATACGGTCGCATGCGTGTTTCCTTTTGTAACTACTACGGAGTCTTGATGAGAAATGTTGCGCTTTCCTCGGTAGCGGTCGCGTGCGCTATCCTTGTTTCTGCGTGTGGAGGGGGTTCTGGTGGCGGGTCGGGCGGAACCAATCCGCCGCCGGCGACCAGCACCAAGGTCGACGTCAAGGTCGTCGACGGCGCGATCTCCAACGCAACCGTTTTCCTTGACCTGAATGGCAACGGCGCCCTGGACGCCGGCGAGCCAACCGCCAGGACCAATGCCTCTGGCGTCGCGACCCTCGACGTTCCCAACGGCAATGTCGGCACAGCTCCCGTCGTGGCCTTGGTGGGCACCGATGCCGTGGACGCCGACTCCGGCCCGGTACCGGTCGCTTTCAAGCTGACGGCGCCCAAGGACAGCACCGGTGTTGTCAGCCCACTGACCACGATCGTGCAGCACATGGTCAAGGAAAACGGCATGACGACGACCGAAGCCGCTGCCGCCGCACAAGCGCAAGCCGGGCTGAACGTTTCGATGCTGGCAGACTTCACCGCCAACTCGAGTGCCGACGGCAAAGTGGCAGCCACAGCGGCCAGATTGTTCGTCGTGTCGGTGCAGCAGTACACGAACTCGTTGAGCCCGGCTGCCGGCACCACCGACCTCTCCGGGGCACCCATTACCCAAGCCGACATCGACAAGACCATTCTCGCGAAGGCCGTGGAGACTTTCCCGGCCATGACGCAGGTCGCGAAGTCACCGGATGTACAGGCAGCATGCGCCACCATGAGCGCCGACACCTGCAAATCCGAAGTTGCATCCAGCGCTGCTGACGTCAATGCAGCGAGCGGCCTCACCACCGACTCATTGCCCCTGGTTGTCGCCGCGGCGCGCGCACCGGTCGTCAATGCCTCAGGCGTCGCCGGCGCCACCCTGCAGTTCATGAACTTCATTGACGCCAGCAACTGGTCCTACCGCATCTTCATGGCCAATGCCGAAGAGAACACGCCAGACGCCGATGGAAACACGCGCTACCGTTCCTATTCGCGAGCAATGACTGGCGGAGCCCTCCAGGAATGGGCTTCGGGTAGCTCGTTCAACCGGCGCGGCGACCGGCACTGGGATGGCAGTGAATGGTCCGCTTGCGATCTTGGACATCAAAACGTCCAGTCCAGGCGTGATGCCAATGGTCGCGTTGCCGCCAACAACTACTGCAATGGCCTGGAGTTCAGCTCCTCAACGCGCTCGGAGATCGACATCTCCGACAAGAAGATTGCAGACATCGTTGCGGTGATCCAGTCGAGCCTGCCAAGCTATGCGACTTGGGGAGCGGCCCCGGTGGGGTATCCGGGCGTCAGTACGGCCAACTATGGAACGGCGACCTTCCCGCCGGGATCGAAGCTGCTTTCCCAAAGCTCGACTTCGTCGCAAACCGCGTTTGCGTTTGATGTGACGGCGCCGCTGTTCAGCTACAACGACGCGATCGCAGCGGGTGCCGATACGCGCGGCAACCCCGGAACGGCCTGCAGCAGCCCGGAGGCCCAAGTGGGTCCAGCGCTTCCCGTCACCACCCTCGAGGGCATGATCGCCAAGTTCAAGGGAACGCCGTGCGTCTATGGGCAGCACTTCATCGGAAACAATATCTCCAGCCCCAATCCGAGCGAATGGTGGGGCCAGAGCACCTTGAGCGTTGGCATCGTGGGAACGGCGCCCGTGTTGTCCAACCCCACAACGTTCTTCACGGGGAACACCTACGTCCGGTTTGCCTTCAAGGACGGCAACACGATCGCCTACTACTCGTGCCAGCAACAGCACGTCAACAGGTCAGAGCGCAACTGCGTCCAGATCGGCACAGGAACGTACTCGATCCAGACGCTGGGCGATTCCAGGGTGCTCACGATCTCGAATCCTCCTTCCGCCTCCGCGCCGCTCGACTACGAGCGCATCTATGTGGAGAACGGCGGCCAGGTCTTCTACGGCTACAAGTCGAAGCTTCGGACGACCTTCTCGACGCGCTTGAATCTGGAAGGAACCAACGCCGTGTTTACGCAGATCGGGATCCCGACCGTCACGCCTTGATGCCGGCTGCGATTCACGAGGAAGTGCCTTCGGGCCAGGCGTTGGCTTGAAAGTGCTGACGTCACAGGCCCGAACCGACGCCTCGTGTCGCCCGGATGGTGATGGGCGTTCTTTTGTCATTGCCCGTACGTGCGTCCGCAGCCGCTTCCAGCCCGATTGGGCTGGAAGCGGCTGGCTGCGAACTGTCACTGACCCCTGAACCCTTGGGTGAAGGATGCCGCAGCCTTGGCGCAGGAAATCCATTTGACCCGCTGGTCGCTATTGCGGCTCAAGCGCAGGCGCTGAATTTGCCAAAGTATTGGACGTCTCGGAACACGCTTTGACGCCAGCCCCCAGCCGCCACGACAATTCCCGCAACACGACTGCGCGGAATTTCCAAGATGACCCGACCTGCCTCCGACGGCGGTTCGCTGCGCGAGCGCGCACGGCCTGCCACAGCGGCGGAACTCGACAGTGTTCCGTGGCTGCGCACTTTGTCAGCCGCCGAGCGCCACCGCGCGGAATGCGCCATCGTGGTGGGCGACGCCGAGCCCGGCGACCTGATCTGCCGCGTCGGCCGTCCGCCCACCTTCTGGTTCGGCGTGATCCAGGGCCTGCTCAAGATGAGCAACGACAACGCCGACGGCACCTCGATGACCTACAGCGGCCTGCCGCCGGGCGGCTGGTTCGGCGAAGGCACGGCGCTCAAGCGCGAGCCCTACCGCTACAACATCCAGGCCCTGCGCCGCAGCGTGGTGGCCGGCTTGCCGATCGATGAATTCCACTGGCTGCTCGACCACTCCATCAGCTTCAACCGCTTCGTGATGAACCAGCTCAACGAGCGGCTGGCGCAGTTCATCGCCGCGCGCGAGGCCGACCGCCTCAACAACCCCGACGCCCGCGTGGCGCGCAACCTGGCGGCGCTGTTCAACCCGGTGCTGTTTCCAGGCGTGGGCGAGTTGCTGCGCATCACGCAGCAGGAACTGGCCTACCTCATCGGCCTGTCGCGCCAGCGGGTGAACGAGGCGCTGCGCACGCTGCAGGCGCGCGGCGCCATCGCGGTGGAGTACGGCGGGCTGCGGGTGCTCGACATGGCCGCGCTGCGCGGCAGCAGCGGTGTGGTGGAAAAAGCCGGTCATTGAGCGTGGCGTTCTTCGACCGTCTCCATGCCGCCTGCGCGCACCGTGCAGCGCGCTCCCGCAAATAACTGAAACGCTTTCGACGGCCGCGCCATCCAATGGCGAAAGAAAGCCACGATGAATGCCGTCCCCACCCCCTCGCTCGCCGCCGTCGCCGCGCCGGAAAACGCCACCGACGCCGACCTGGCGGCGCGCGCTGCCCGCGGCGACACGCTCGCCTTCCAGCACATCATGCGGCGCCACAACCAGCTGCTGTTTCGCACCGCGCGCAGCATCCTGCGCGGCGACGACGAGGCCGAAGACGCGTTGCAGGAAGCGTACTTGCGTGCCTGGCGCGCCATGGCGAGTTTTCGCGACGACGCCAGGCTCTCGACCTGGCTGGCGCGCATTGTCATCAACGAATCGCTGGGGCGATTGCGTCGTCGTGGTGCGCAAGTCGTTCCACTGGACAGTGCCATCGATGCATCGGGCGACACCGCTGAATCGTCGCTGGCCGACGATCCCGACCGCCAACCGGAGCGCCTTGCCATGCGGGAAGAAATCCGCCTGTTGATCGAACGTCGCATCGACCGCCTGCCCGATGCCTACCGCACCGTGTTCATGCTGCGCGCGGTGGAGGAGATGAGCGTTGCCGAAACGGCGGTGGCGCTGCAACTGCCCGAGGCCACGGTGCGCACGCGCTTCTTCCGCGCCCGCAGCCTGCTGCGCGAGGGCCTCTCGCGCGACGTCGACATGGCCGTGGGCGATGCCTTTTCGTTCGACGGCGCGCGCTGCGATCGCATCGTGGCCGGCGTGATGGCAAGGCTTTCCGAAGAGCCGCAGGCGCCGTAGCCGCAAATCCGCGCATCCAGAACGCTGCTTGCAGCGTATTCATCCAGGACACCAGGACACGCCGCAACGTGCGGCGCGCGGTGTCGCTCATCTTCGTTTTTTTCACCCCACTCACGAGGAATCAGACCATGTCCTTCTTTCACATGCCCACTCCCATTGCTGCCCGGCGCCTCTTCCTGGGTCGATCCGGCCTGGTCCTTTCCGGTGCCGCGGTCGCACTGCTGGCCGGCAACGACGCGCTGGCCGCGCAGGCCGACGGCGCCACCGGCGACGACGTGCAGATCCTCAACACGGCGCTCGGTGCGGAGCTCGAAGCCATCGCCGCCTACCAACTGGGCGCGGAGAGCAAGCTGCTCGAAAAAGCCGTGCTCGACCTCGCCGTCACCTTCCAGGGCCACCACAAGGCGCACGCGGACCTGCTCGCCAAGACGGTCACGAAACTCGGCGGCCAGCCGGTCGCGGCCAAGGCGAAGTACAACTTTCCTGCCGACCAGCTGAAGTCGCAGGCCGACGTGCTGCGCTTCGCCGCCAAGCTGGAGCAGGGCGCGGTGAGTGCGTACCTGGGCGCGGTGCCGCTTTTTGGCAACCGCGACTTGGCCAAGGCAGCGGCCAGCATCTTGGGCGACGAGGCGATGCACTGGGCGGTGTTGCGCCAGGCCGTCGGCGAAGTGCCTGTGCCTGCGGCGTTCATGTCGTGAACGCAAGCGGCTGGATGGCGGCCACTGCGCTGGCCGCGTGGATGGGCGCGCCCGCGCAGGCCGCGACAGGCGACGCGGTGCGCGGCGAACAGCTCTACGCGCGCTGCCTGGCGTGTCACGCGCTCGCCTTCGATCGCGTCGGGCCGCGCCACTGCGGCCTGTTCGGGCGACTGGCCGGCAGCGTTCCTGAATTCAGCTATTCGGCGGCCATGAAGAACTCGCGCATCGTCTGGAACGACAAGACGCTCGACGAGTTCTTGGCCAAGCCGCGCGCCATGGTGCCGGGCACCGCCATGACCTACGACGGCGTGCCGGATGCCGCGGAGCGCGCCGACCTCATCGCCTGGCTCAAGCACGCCAACGACACGCCTGAGTGCAGCGGCAGGCAGTGAATCCTCTGGCGTGCCCCGGCCCGCGTGCAGGGCCGTACACTCGCCAGCGATCCACTCCCGAGCGAGGATTTCGATGGCCCTGCACACCTGGCTTCTCTATCTCGTGGCGGCCACGGGCCTGTCGCTCACGCCCGGCCCCAACAGCCTGCTGGTGCTGACCCACGGCGCCCTGCACGGACACCGCAAGACGCTCTTCACCGTGGCCGGCGGCGCACTCGGCTTCCTGGCGCTCATCGCCTTGTCGACGCTGGGCATCGGCGCCTTGCTCCAGGCCTCCGCGCACGCGCTGGTCGTGCTCAAGCTGGTGGGCGGTGCCTACCTCGTGTGGCTGGGCGTGCAGCTCTGGCGCGCGCCCGCCATTCACCTGCAGGCCGATGCGACCAAGGTCGACGCACGCGGCAGCGCGATGTTCCGCCAAGGCCTGCTCACGGCAGTGTCCAACCCGAAGGCGCTGCTGTTCTACGGCGCCTTCCTGCCGCAGTTCATCGACCCGGCCATCGACCTGACGCGGCAACTGGTCGTCATGACCACGGTCTTCGTGGTGGTCGAGGTGCTCGTCGAGTATTTGCTGGCGCTGCTCGCGCACCGCATCCGGCCCTTCCTCCAGCGCGCGGGCCGCAACTTCAACCGCGCTTGCGGCGGCATGTTCGTGGCGATGGGAGTGGCACTGCCGATGACAAGATAAGCCTGCGCGGGGCATGATGGCGACTCCCCGCGGCTCCTCACAAAAAGGAACAGGCAATGACGATGCGTCCCCTTTGGCGTTCGACCTCCCTGGCTGCTGCGCTCGCAGTGAGCGCATCCTTCGCCCATGGCGCAGGTTTCACGCTGTCGAGCCCGACGATCAAGCCCGGCAGCATGCTGACCGAGGCACAGGTGTTCAGCGGCTTCGGCTGCACCGGCAAGAACATTTCGCCCGCGCTCAAATGGAGCGGCGCGCCCGCCGGCACCAAGAGCTTCGCGCTGACGGTGTACGACCCCGACGCGCCCACCGGCTCGGGCTGGTGGCACTGGGTGGTCTACAACATTCCCGGCTCGGCGACGGAGTTGCCCGAAGGCGCCGGCGCGGCGGACGGCAAGGGGCTCCCCGCCGGCAGTGTGCAGGGCCGCACCGATTTCGGCGCGCCCGGTTTCGGCGGCGCCTGCCCGCCCCCGGGCGACAGGGCGCACCGCTACGTCTTCACCGTCTACGCGCTCAAGACCGACAAGCTCGAGGTTCCGCCCGAAGCCACCGCTGCGCTCGTCGGCTTCATGATCAACGCCAACAAGCTCGGCTCGGCCACCTTCAGCGCGAAGTACGGACGCGCGAAGTAGCTGGAAGCGCGCATGACCTCGATGCCCGATCTGTGGGGACTGGCGCTCGCGAGCCTGAACGCGGCGCTGGCGACGCCGTCGGGCATCGTGGCGCTGATCGCGGCATTCATCGCGGGCTGTTTCATCATCGTCAGTTCCTTCGTCAAGACGATGATCCCGCTGCGCTGCCTGGCGGTGGGCGGCAACCTCGGCTTCCTGATCTACGGCGTGTTCCACCCATCGCTGATCATGATCCTGCTGCACGGCGCGCTGCTGCCGATCAACCTGTATCGCACGGCTGAAATGGTGCGGCTCACGCGGCGCGTGAAGGCTGCCGCCACGCACAGCGACCTGTCCGGCGTCTGGCTGCGGCCCTACATGCGCAAGCAACGGCTGAAGGCGGGCCAAGTGCTGTTTCGCAAGGGCGACGAGGCGACGCACCTGTACTTCCTGGCCAGTGGCCGCATCGAATTCACCGAGATCGGCGACACGATGGAAGCGGGTCGCCTGTTTGGCGAGGTCGCCTTTTTCTCGCCCGACAAGCGCCGCTCGCTGACGGTGCGCTGCGTCACCAACTGCACCGTGCTGCGCATCGACGAGATGACCTTCAAGCAGCTGTACTACCAGAACCCCGCCTTCGGCTTCCAGGTGGTGACGCTGGTGGCGGGCCGATTGCTGGCCGACCGCCAGCGGGTCGAGGCGAAATTCGAAGCGAGCCGGCCGGCGATGCTCAACGGCGGCGGCTGAGGTATTGCTTCCTCTGCGGAGTGGAGAGGAGAAAGATTCGTGTATTGACGCTGCAGTCGCGGCTGGACTACCCTGTGCCTCCCCACGAGAAGGACTGTGCGTTGACTGGAGCCTGGTTTCCCAAGGTCTTGGCGCTGCTGCTCCTGTGTGGCCTGTTGTCCGCTGAAAGCGTGGCGGGCAGCGTGGTGGGCAAGGTCGTCTTCGCGGGGCCCGCGCCGGCGCCGCAGAAGGTGCCCATCACCATCGACCAATATTTGTGCGGCAACGAGCGCATGGCCGACGACCTTCAGTTGTCCGCCAACCGCGAGATCCGCAATGCCGTCGTGTGGATCGACAACCCGCCTGCCGGCGCACCGGCACCGCCCGCGCGCAAGGTGGAGGTCGACCAGAAGGGCTGCACCTTCGTGCCGCGCGTGGTGGTCGTGCCCGCTGGCGGCACGGTCGATTTCCTCAACAGCGACCGACTGCTGCACAACATCCACGCGACGCCCAAGCGCAATGTGTCCTTCAACCGGACGCAGCCGATGGGGCGCACCATTCCCGTGACCTTTGCGGAGCCGGAGATCGTGCGCATCGACTGCGATTTGCACGCGTGGATGATGGCGTGGGTGGTGGTGGCGCCGCACGCCTTTTACGTGGTCACCGGCGCGGATGGACGATTCGCTTTCGACAACCTGCCGCCGGGGCAATACAAGCTGCAGGTGTGGCATGAGAAGCTGGGGACGGTGCCGGCGAGTGTGACGGTGGGGGATCAGCCGGCGCAAATGACGGTTGAGCTGAAGCCCAAGTGAGGTATTTGCTCCCTCTCCCGCCGGGAGAGGGCGGGGGTGAGGGCTCCGGGCGGTTGATTCTGAAGCAGCGTATCCACGGCCCGGTGCCCCCATCCCAACCTTCCCCCGGCGGGGGAAGGAGGAAGCCAAAGTCAGGGACGACGGTGATCCTTTCTTGCGCCCTCTCCCGCCGGGAGAGTGCGGGGGTGAGGGCTCCGGGCGGTTGCATCTGAAGCGGCGTATCTACCACCCGATGCCCCCATCCCAACCTTCCCCCGGCGGGGGAAGGAGAAAGTCAAAGTCAGGGACGACGGTGATCCTTTCTTGCTCCCTCTCCCGCCGGGAGAGGGCGGGGGTGAGGGCTCCGGGCGGTTGATTCTGAAGTGGCGTATCCACCGCCCGATGCCCCCATCCCAACCTTCCCCCGGCGGGGGAAGGAGGAAGTCAAAGTCAGGGGACGACGGTGATCCTTTCTTGCTCCCTCTCCCGCCGGGAGAGGGCGGGGGTGAGGGCTCCGGGCGGTTGCATCTGAAGTAGCGTATCTACCGCCCGGTGCCCCCATCCCAACCTTCCCCCGGCGGGGGAAGGAGGAAGTCAAAGTCAGGGGACGACGGTGATCTTCTTCGACGCTTCCCACGCGGCTGAATGCGTGGGCTCTTCCACGGCGCGCAGTTGGCCACCCTGGTCCAGCGCCACGGTGAAGGTCACGATCGGCGCCGAATACACCGGGTGCAGATAAGTGCGCGCAATCTCCACCGTGTCCTTGTACAGCGCGATGTAGCGCACGAAGTGTTCCTGCAACGAAGGATGGGGCGATCCCGCGCCCACGCTGATCGTGACGGTGAACCACTCGCCGCGCTTGACGCTGTCAGGCGCCTCGATCTTCGGCGTGTGTTTGGGGTCCACGCCCTTGTGCACTTCCAGGAACTCCGGCGTGAACTGTTGCGCCTGCTCGCCTTCCGCGTGCGCGGCGAAGGCACAAAGAGTGCTCATCACGCCAAGCGATGCAACGGCAGCCCATCGAAGCATGAACGTCATGTCAAAGCCCCGGCAAATAGTGCTTGACCATGGCCAGCAACTCACTCGGGCTGTACGGCTTGGCCAAGTAGTTGCACGCGCCCGCCTGCAGCGCCTTCTCGCGGTCGCCGCTCAGCGCGTACGAAGTGATGACGATGATCGGGATGTGCTTCGTCGCGTCCTCCGTCGTCAGCACGCGCGTGGCGTCCAGGCCCGACATCCTGGGCAACTGCACGTCCATCAGGATGAGGTCGGGCAAGTCCTGCCGCGCCAGGGTGAGACCCGTCTCGCCGTCTTCCGCCTCGATCAGCGTGCAGGTCGAGCGCTTGAGCAGCTGCCGCACGATCTTGCGGTTGTACTCGTTGTCCTCGACATAAAGGATCTTCGGACCGCTGCTGCCCATCACTTTCCTTCGCCCGCGCGCAACGGCACGGAAAACATGAACGTGGACCCCTTGCCCAGTTCGCTCTCGACCCAGATGCGCCCGCCCAGGCGCTCCACGAACTTCTTCGAGATGCTCAGGCCCAGGCCCGTTCCACCGAACTCCCGCGTGATGGTGGTGTCGACCTGCCGGAACTCGGCAAACACGTTCTCGAGTTCTTCCTGCGCAATGCCGATGCCGGTGTCTGTCACGCGGTAGATCAGATCCTCGCCCGCCAACTCCACGCCGATGTCGACCCGACCCTGCCGCGTGAACTTCAGCGCGTTGCCCGCGAGGTTGGTCAGGCACTGCGAGAGCCGGCCGCTGTCTCCATAAGCCACCGGCAAGTCGTCGGGCACATGGGCCGTGAATTCGAGTCCCTTCTCCGCTGCGATGGAACGCAGCGAGGTCCGCACCGTGTTCACCACATCGCCCACCGAATACTCGTCGAGCGCCAGGTCCATGCGCCCCGCCTCGATCTTCGACAGGTCCAGCACGTCGTTGATGAGGCGCAGCAGGTTGCGCCCGTTCACCTGGATGTCGGCCAGCGGCTCCTTCATGTCGTCCGGTATGTCGCCATAGATGCCGTCGATCATCATCTCGCTGAAGCCCAGGATCGCATTCATGGGCGTGCGCAGCTCGTGGCTCATGTTGGCCAGGAAGTCGGACTTGGCCTTGCTGGCGCGCGAGAGCTGCTCGTTGAGGTCCACGAGCGTGGCGGCCGCCTGCCGCTGCGATTCGTCCAGTCGATGCAATTGCTGGCTCATGTGGTTCATCCGGTCGGCGAGCACCCCGAATTCGTCCCGGTTGGGGACCGTGATTTTGCGCCCGAAGTTACCCGCGGCCACCTCGTCCAGGAAACCATGCGCCTGGCGCACCGGCAGGATGAAAGACCACGAAATCACGAAGCCGCACAGCCACGCCAGCAGCACCGCGCTCACCGCAAATACCGTGGTGATGATGAGCGAGCGCCGGTTGGCCGCCGCCACGCTGTCGCGCAGGCGCGTCATGCGCGTCTGCTCGGCTTCCACCAGCTCGTTCATGCGCAGGGTGATGCGCTCGTCCAGCACCTCTTCGCGCTTGAGCAGGTCGCCGGTGATCTGATCGAGCTTGCCGTCGCGGATCGCGTTGGCAATGTCGGCCATCACGTCCATGGCGTCGTCCTGCGACGCGCGGATCTGGTCGATAAGGCCCTTCTGACCAGCAACGGCGGCAGTGTCCAGCTTGGCGAGCGCTTCGTTGAAACGGTTGTTCTCGCGCAATATTTGCTTGATGGCGAACTCGTCCTTGGACAGCAGCGCCAGCGCCGTGAAGTGCATCTGCCGCGCGAGCGCGTGCTGGCTTTGCTGCGACCAGTTCACGCGCTCGTGCGCCTGGTCGAGCATGCGACTTTGCTCCGTCGTCCTGGCCAGGATCAGCAGGTTGACCACCGCCATGGCGATGAACAGCACCGTGATGATGAGGAAGGCAAAGAGCAGCTTGGTGTGCACCGAGGCGCGAACGCCCGCCACCCATCCCACCAGCCGGCCGAAAGGGGAGCTGATCAGGAGCCGCGTTACAAGCTGTTGGAATTTGATCGCCAACGCCTCCGCAAAGGACCGCGCGAGGCTCTTGTGCACCGATCATGCGGCCTTGTGGAACCGCCGCCCAGCCAGTACAGTTTTGCGACCGGAGAACTGACGGTGAGAACCCCTCCACGCATCCTCATCGTCGACGACAACGCGACCAACGTCAAGATTCTGGTGGCGCGCCTGGGCGCCGAAGGCTACGACGTGGTGTCCGCCGCCGATGGCGAGGAAGGCCTGGCGGCCGCGCGGCAACTCACGCCCGACCTCATCCTGCTGGACGTCATGATGCCCAAGCTCGACGGCATCGAGGTGTGCCGCCGCTTGCGCGCGGACCCGGACTTTCCTTTCGTGCCCATCATCGTCGTCACGGCCATGACCGACCTCAAGGACGTGGTGGCGGGTCTCGAGGCTGGCGCCGACGAATACCTCACCAAGCCGGTGGACCACGCCGCGCTCGCCGCACGCGTGCGCTCGATGCTGCGCATCAAGCGACTGCATGACCAGGTCGAGGGCCTGCTCGCGCAGATGAAGGAATGGAACGTGTCGCTGGAACGCCGCGTCGCCACGCAGGTGGCGGAACTGGAGCGCGTGGGCCGCTTGCGTCGATTCTTTTCGCCGCAACTGGCGGAGGCGATCGTGAGCGGCGGCGCCGAAGACCCGCTGCAAAGTCATCGCCGCGAGATCACCGTGGTCTTCCTGGACTTGCGCGGCTTCACCGCCTTTGCCGAGAGCGCCGAGCCCGAAGACGTGATGGGCGTGCTGCGCCAGTTCCATGCCGCGACCGGCGAACTCATCCTGGAACATGAAGGCACGCTCGAGCATTTCGCCGGCGACGGCATGATGATTTTCTTTAACGACCCCGTGCCTGTGCCCGATGCCGCCGAACGTGCGGTGCGCATGTCGCTGGCGATTCGCGCGCGGCTGGGGCCGATCGCCGAGACCTGGCTTGCGCGCGGTTTTTCGCTGGGGCTGGGCATCGGCATTGCGCAGGGCTTTGCCACCATCGGCGCCATCGGCTTCGAGGGCCGCTGGGACTATGGCGCCATCGGCACGGTGACCAACCTGGCGGCCCGCCTGTGCGGCGAGGCGGCCGCCAACGAGATCCTCATCTCGCGGCCCGTGTACGCCAAGCTGGCCGCGCTGCTCGACTGCGATGCGCCGCAGTCGCTGAGCCTCAAGGGCTTTCAAAGGCCGGTGGATTGCTTCAGCGTGCGCGGGATGAAGGCGACTGCATCCGCTTCACCGACCACCGGATGAGGACGCGTTTCCTCAATGCACCACGGTGCGCGCTGCTTCCAGGATCATGGCCTCCGACGGAAGCTTGCCGATGCCGGCCAGTCCCTCGCGCTGGCACTCGATGTCGACCCAGCGCACGATGCCCTCGCGGTCGATCATGAAACACGCCTTCAGTTGCGGCCACTGCCGCTCGACGTCGAGCTGGTCCGAAGGCGTGGGCGAGTAGCCATCGATGGCGTCCAGCGCCTTGGCAGCCAGCGGAATCGGCATGGGCGCGGGCAACTCGTTCCAGGGATTGACCTCGATCGCCCCGATGGCCTCCAGCATCTCGGGCGTCGGCTCGGGCTTGGGCACGCCGAACGCGCGATGCGTCGTGAGGTAGGGGTCTGACGCGAGCCGCAACTTCGTCGGCCGGAACTTGAAATAGAGCCGGGCGTTTTCGGGTTCGGTGGCCACCACGACCAGGCTTTCGACGCCCAGCTCCTTGAGCTTGCCTTCGTACTTGCCGATCTCCACCAGCTGCCGTCGGCAGAAGGGGCACCACAGGCCGATCAGCAGCGCCAGGAACAAGGGGCTGCGCCCGCGGTAGTCCGACAGGGAAACCGTCTCGGCGTCGGCCACCGCCGGCAGCGCGAAATCGGGTGCCGGCTCGCCGGGTGTCACGGGTTGTTGGGTCATCGATGCAGACATGTAGCCTCCTTGGTTGGGAGAGGTCAGCAAAGGAACGGAAGCACCATGAGGGCGTCGGGCTGGAGGCCGGCGCGATCGCATACCGCCTGTGCCTTGGCGAGGTAGGTCTCGGCCTGCGCGGGGCGCCCGGCATCGAGATACAGCGTCGCCAAACCATCGTAGCAGGGAAAGAGCAGCTGTGGCTCATCGATCTGCTCGGCCAGTTGCAGCGCCTCGGTGTACGACGTGAAGGCACGCGCAGCGTCGCCGTGGCACTGGTAGATCTGGCCGAGCACGATCAGCGGCACCGCGAGATGGTCGAGCAGGCCGAGCCGCCGGTCGAGGCTGGCGGCGGCACGCGCGGCTTCGATGCCTTCTTCCTCGCAACGGTTGGTCAGCGCGCAATAGGCCACCGCCAGGTTCGCATAGAGCCGCGACTGGAAGCCCAGGTCGCCGACCTTGCGCGCCGCTTCCAGGCCACGCAGGCAGGTGTCGATGCTGCGTTGCGGATCGAGCGTGGCATAGAGCACGCCGAGATTGGTGTAGCCGCGGCAGGCGGCCTGCAGCATGTCGTTGGCTTCGGCCTGCGCGACGCTGGCTTCGATCTGCTCCACCGCTTCCTCGGGCCGGCCCAGCCGCGCCAGCGCCACGCCGAGCGTGTTGCAGGCTTCGGCGCGCACCACTGTGGCGTTGCGCGCGCGCGGGCTCGCGTCGGCGGGCACCGCCGCCACTTCGGACAGCGCGCGTTGGGCAAGCGACAGGGCGGTGTCGTTGTCCCCCGCACGAAAGGCGAGCCGGCCCATTTCCTGGAAGAGATGGGCGCGTTCGATCGCGTCGCCGTCATCACCCAACTGTTGCAAGCCGGCACTGAAGCAGGCGCTCGCGCGCTCGCGTTCACCGGCCTCCCAGTGCAGCCCGCCGATCTTGCGAAGCACGCGGGCGGCACGCACCGGTTCGCCGCCGGCCTCGTCGATGACGGTGGCCTTGACGCACTCGTAGTGCGCCAGCGCCTCGGCGCGCTGCCCGCGCAGGCCGAACAAGTCGCCCAGCCGCTCGCGCGCATCGAGCTGCGCGACGCGGGCCTCGGGCGTGTCGTCGTCGGCTTCGGTGAGGGTGCGCAAGGTGCGTTCGTAGTGCCGCTGCGCGTCGTCGTTGGCGTACACGGAGCGCGCCCAGTCGCCGGCCGCGAGCAGATAGCGCGCGCCGCGCGCCTTGTCCGGCGAGAGGCTCCAGTGATGGCCCAGTGCTTCGAGCGCGGCGAGCTGGGGCGGATGGGCCGCGTCGCTGGCAAGCGATGTCTGCGCGTCGATGCCGAGCACGTCTTCGAGCGCGCGGCCGGCGCGCTGGTGCAATTCGGTGCGCCGCGTGAGCAGCAGGTTCTGGTAGGCCACCTCGTGCAGCAACGCATGCGTGAAGCGCCAGCGCTCGCCCTGCGGCCCGTCGCTGCGCAGCAAGTCGGCAGCCGCGAGCCTTGCCAGCGTGGCATGCAGGCTGCGCGGTTCGCTGGCGATGCGCTGCAGCAGCGTGCTGTCGAATCCGGTGCCGAGCACGGCGGCCTCTTGCAGCGCGCGGCGGTCATCGGGCGACAGGCGATCCAGGCGCGAGAGCAGCAGGCCATAGAGCGTGGGCGGCACGTCGACGGCGCCGTTCATCGCCTCGCACGCCCAGCCGTCGTTCTTTCGCACGAGCAGGCCGGCGTCGGCAAGGCTTCGCACGATCTCCTCGACAAACAGCGGATTGCCGCCGGCACGCGATGCGACGAGGTCCCGCACGGCCTGCAGGCGGTCGTCGCCCGGCGCGCCTAGCAAATGATTCACGAGCGCACGCGCATCTTCATCTTCGAGCGGGCCGAGTTCGATCACGCGATGCTGCGCGTGGGCGGGGCGCGGCACGCGCGCGTCGGGCCGCTGCGCCGCCAGCACCATCAAGGGCCGGTCCGCCAGTTGATCGGCGACCTCGCGCATCAGGTCCACAGATGCCGCATCTGCCCATTGAAGGTCGTCGATGACGATCAGCATCGGCTGCTGCGCGAGCCGCCGCTCAAGCAGCGCGCGCGCCGCCAGCGTGATCTGGCGCTGCAACTGTTCCGGCTCGATGTCGCGCGGGCGTCCTTCCTGGATGCCGAGCAGGTAGTTCAGCACTTGCGACACGGCGGAGGCTTCGTCCGTGCCGGCCCCCAGCGCCAGCAGGCCTTCCTGCAGCTTGCGCCGCGCCACCGCCAGCGAGTCGCCCGCCTCCACGCGATAGGCCTCCCGAAAAAGCGCGCCAAAGGTGCCGTAGGTCGGCTCGCCCAGCGGCGTGCAAGTGGTGCGCCGCACGCCCGTCGATGCAAAGCGTTCATCGGTCGCGAGGCGCGCGAACAGCTCGGCCAGCAGGCGCGACTTGCCCGCGCCCGCTTCGCCCACCACGCTCACCCATTGCGCCTTGCCGTGCTGCATGCCGTCGAAGGCGTCGAGCAGGCTGTCGATCGCCTCGGTGCGCCCCACCAGCGGCGCCGCCAGGCCGAGGTCGGCGAGTCCGCGTGGCGAATCGACGTCGGCGCGCTCGCCGACCAGCCGATGCACGCGCATCGTCAGCGCCTTGCCGCGCAAGGCGAGGTCGGCGGGCGCGTCGAATTCGAAGCGGTGTCGCACCAGCGCGTGCGTCGCGCCCGACACCAGCACGCTGCCTGCTTCGGCCGCCGTGAGCAGGCGCGAGGCGGTGTTGACGGTGTCGCCCGTCACGGCATAGGTGCCGCCGGCGCCGCTGCCCAAGCTGCCCGCCACCACCGCGCCGGTGTGCACGCCGATGTGCAGGGTCACGGCGCGCCCGAGTCGCGACGCCCATTCCTGGCTCAGGCGTGCGACGCCTTGCATCATTTCCTGCGCGGCTTCGACGGCGCGCAGCGGGTCGTCCTCATGCGCGCGCGGCGCACCGAACACGGCCATCACCGCATCGCCCACGAACTTCTCGACGAAGCCGTCGTAATGCGCGATGGCCTGCGCCATGGTGGCGAACAGGGCGTTCTGGAAGGCGCGCAGCGTCTCCGGGTCCAGCGTTTCCGCCAGCGAGGTGAAGCCGGTCAGGTCGGCGAACAGCACCGTCACCTGGCGACGGTCGGCGTGGTGATCGGTGTTGTCGTTGGCGGCCGGCGGCATGGCCGGCATGGATGGCACGGACTGTGGCTGTAGCGCGACCGGTTCTGCCTGCACTGGTGCTTGCGCCGCGCCGCAACGCGGGCAGAACTTGAAGTCCGGCTCGCAGGCATGCCCGCACGCCGGGCAAAGGCTCGCCGCCCGGCGCCCGCAGCGCTGGCAGAAATTCGCCCCCGGCTGCAACTCGCCGCCGCAGCCGGCGCAGGTTTTGGGGATGGCAAGCATCAAGGCCCCGATGCTGCGCCAGTTCGGCCTTGGACGCCACGGGGTTCTCCGGGTGGTGGGCGGTCGGCGCCTTCTCCCACGCCGATGCGGCTCGGTGTCCCCGCTGTCAAAGAGCGCAATGCAAGTCATGATGCCCATCGGAGCGCCCCATTTCCGAACTGTGAAACACGCGGTGCGCACCCTCGCGTGCCAACCAAGCGCCGCTGAACCTCTAAGGACCCCGTGAAACAACTGACATGCTCGAACTGCGGCAACCGCGTCTTTTTCGAGAACCTGAGCTGCGAAACCTGCCACTCCACCCTGGGCTATGCGCCGGACGAGCAAGGCATGGTCGCCTTCGAAGCCGCCGAAGAGGCCTGGTCGCGATTGGGCGCGCCCGGCACGGCGTACAAGCCCTGCGTGAACCGGGAGCAGAACGTCTGCAACTGGATGGTGGCGGCCGACGTCGAGCATCACCATTGCCTTTCGTGCCGCACCACGCACACGATTCCCGCGCTCGCCAAGCCGGAGAACCACGGCTACTGGGCCGCGCTGGAGCAGGCCAAGCGACGCCTGTTCTACACGCTGGTGGAACTGGTGCTGCCCACGCCGAACAAGCTGCAGGATCCGGACAACGGCCTGTCCTTCGAGTTCCTCGAACAGGTGAACGAGAAGGATCGCGTGCTCACCGGCCATGACGAAGGCGTCATCACGCTCAACATCGCGGAGGCCGACGACGCCCGGCGTGAACGCATCCGCCTGTCGATGCACGAGCCATACCGCACCTTGCTGGGGCATTTTCGGCACGAGATCGGCCACTACTACTGGGACCGGCTGGTGCGCGGCACCCCGTGGATCGACGAATTCCGCGCGCTCTTCGGCGACGAGCGCGCCGACTATGCGCAAGCGCTGAAGAAGCACTACGCATCGCCGGTGGCCGACTGGCCGCAACGCTTCATCAGCGCCTACGCCAGTTCGCACCCCTGGGAAGACTGGGCCGAAACCTGGGCGCACTACCTGCACATGGTGGACGGGCTGGAAACGGCCGCATCCTGGGGCACGCACCTGGACTTCGCGCTGCCCAACGGGCCGGAACTGGCCGTGCGCCCGCTCGACCTGAGCGCCGAAACCATCATGCAGACGGTGGTGGAGCAATGGCTGCCCGTGTCGCAGTTCATCAATGCGATGGACCGAAGCCTGGGCTCGCACGACAGCTATCCCTTCATCATCGTGCCGCCGGTCATCCAGAAGCTGGACTTCATCCACCGCGTCGTGCGCGCCGGAAGCACCGGCGAGGTGGCGATGAACTTCCTGCCGCGCCAGGCGCCCGCCCCTTCGGTTGCATCTTCGTCGTCGACAGCCGTGGTGCAGTGAAGTAGATTCGCCGGTGTTCTCAAGGGGGCTCGCCGACCGGGAGGGTTGATGGCGGCGAGTGCGGAATGCAAGCGAGTGATTCGTCCTGGCGGCTTTGATGCCGGGGCGGGTTTCGTTGACGGCCAGACATGAATTCGAACGACAACAGGGCGGGCCTGACCTTCCTGCGCGAAGGCGGCGAAATGGGCGCACATCTGCGCTCCCACGATGGGGCTTCGACCCCTCTGGGTCCACCGGCAAACTGGCCGCAGGGTCTGCGAACGGCCGTGCGCCTGATGCTCAACGCGCGGCACCCGGTGTGCATCTTCTGGGGGGCCGAGGCCATCTTCCTGTGCAACGACGCCTATGCCCACTCGATTGGCGCGACGCGGCGCGTCGATGCCACCGGGCTGTCGGGCCGCGACGCCTGCGGCAGCCGCTGGAACGCCATCGCACCGCAGGTCGAGCGGGTCATGCAGGGCCACGAGCCCATCCCGCAGGGCAGCCAGTGGATGCCGGTCAGCCGCGACGGCGTGCAGCAAGACAGCTGGTGGACCGTCACAGCCGGCCCCATCGACGACGCCAGCGCGCCGCAGGGCATCGGCGGCGTGCTGTTCCAGTACACCGAGACGACCGAACTGTTGATGGCGCAACGCAACCTGGTGCAGAGCGAGGAGCGCCTGCATTCGGCCCTGACCGGCGGGCGAGGCATCGGCACCTGGGACTGGGACATTCCCAACGACCGCCTGTTCGCCGACGAGCGCGTCGCTCGCCTCTACGGCGTGGACCCCGGGAAGGCGGCCGCCGGTGCACCGATCGGCGAGTTCTTTCACGCCGTTCATCCGGACGACGTCGCGCGCGTGCGGGCGAACATCTTCACGGCCATGCAGACCGGCGAGCCCTTCTACGAGGAATACCGCCTGCTCCGGCCGGACGGCCGTGAAGTCTGGGTCGTCGCGGAAGGGCGCTGCGAAATGGACGCCGACGGCAAGCCGCTGCGCTTTCCCGGAGAAAGCTTTGACGTCACGCGGCGCAAGGCCGTCGAGGCGCGGCTGCAGCGCCTGAACGCCGAGATCGAGCGCAAGGTCATCGAGCACGCCCAGGCCCGCGGGCGGGCCTGGGAGATCAGTCCGGCGCTGCTGGGCACGGTCAATCACCAAGGCTACTTCCAGACCTCCAACCCCGCATGGCAGGCGATCCTGGGCTGGTCGCCGCAAGAGGTGGCGAGCGTGTCGATCATCGAGTTGATTCACCCCGACGATGTCGAGCGCTCGCGGGTGGAATTCGGTCGCACGCGGCAAGGCTTGCGGATCAGCCAGTTCCCCAACCGGATCCGCTGCAAGGACGGGCGCTACCGCTGGATCTCCTGGGTCGGCGTTCCCGAGGACGGCGTGGTCTATTGCAGCGGCCGCGACATCACGCTGGAGAAGGAGCGCGCCGGCTCGCTGGAGGATGCTTTGCCCGGGCCTGACGGAGAGGAGGACGCCGCCGCGCCCCCCGACGTGGCCCACCACTTCGACAGCCTGCTGGCGGGCATCGGCGGCAGCCTGCAGTTGATCCAGTCGCGCACGGCGCGTGGCGAGCTGGCGCCCATCGATCGCTATGTGACGGCGGCGTTGGACGCCGTCAAGCGCGCGGCGACGCTCAGCCATCGCCACCTGGGCCTTGCGCGCAGGCGGGCGCCGGACCGCCAGCCGACCCCGGTCCACCGTGTGGTGAGCGACATGGAAGAGATGGTGCGGCAAACGATGGGGCCGGACGTTCATGTCGAAGTCATTGGCGAAGGCGATGGGTGGAGCGCCCACATCGACCCCGACCAGCTCGAAGAAGCCTTGCTGATCCTGTGCCACAACGCGCGCGACGCCATGCCCGGCGGCGGGCGCCTCGACATCGGGACGCGCAACCAGTGGCTCGACCAGGAGGCGGCCGCAGCGTGCGACCTGCCCGCAGGACCGTTCGTCGTGCTGAGCGTGACCGACACCGGCAAGGGCATGACGCCCGAGGTCCTGGCCCACGTTTTCGAACCCTTCTTCACCACCAAGCCCTCGGGCCAGGGCACCGGCATCGGGCTGCCGATGGTCGACAGCTTTGTGCGCCAGTCGGGCGGCCGGGTGTGCGTCGACTCCGCGCCGGGCCGCGGTACGACGGTGCGCCTCTGCCTGCCGCGTCTCGAAGAGCATGCAGACGCAGGCAACGGACAACCTGATCGCTGCGGCGAAGGCAAGGTGGTGCTCCTCATCGATGGCGAGCCGACGGTGCGCATGTGCATCGGCGAGGCGCTGGCCGATGCCGGCTACCGGATCCTCGAAGCCGTCGATGGCTTCGCGGGCCTGAAGCTGCTGAAGTCAACGCAGCAGGTCGATTTGCTGATCGTCGATCCCGGCCTGCCCGGCGGCATGAGCGGGCTGCAGCTGGCGCAGGCTGCCCGCTCCGTCCGGCCCGGGCTGAAGGTGCTCTTTGCCACCGGCCATGAGGAGAGCGCCGCGGTGGGGAACAGCGCCGCGGACGGGGGCATGGCCTGGCTGGGCAGCCCTTTCGACCTGCACGTGCTGGCGCGCAAGGTGCGCGACATGCTCAAGGCCGCGTAGCGTTGCTCGGGACGCGAGAAGGGTGTCCCGCGCCCCGCTTGCCGGCGCTTTGCGAACGTGGTGTACTTTCTGCCCGCCCGTGCAGGCCTTGGAGGGACAGCGAGCGGGAGTCATCATCTTCAACGAGCTCGAGGAGCGGTCATGTCACTGCGCATCAACGACGTCACACCCGATTTCACGGCCAACACCACCCAGGGGCCCATCAAGTTCCATGACTGGATCGGCGACAAGTGGGCCGTGCTGTTTTCGCACCCCAAGGACTTCACGCCCGTGTGCACCACCGAGCTGGGCTACATGGCGAAGATCGAGCCGGAGTTCACCAAGCGCAACACCAAGCTCATCGGCCTGAGCATCGACCCGGTCGACGCCCATGAACGCTGGGCCAGGGACATCGAGGAAACCCAGGGCTACCTGCCCAACTACCCCATGATCGGCGACACCGACCTGGCGGTGGCCAAGCTCTACAACATGCTGCCGGCCGAAGAGCCCGGCACGTCGGAAGGCCGCACGGCGGCCACCAACGCCACGGTGCGCTCGGTGTTCATCATCGGCCCCGACAAGAAGATCAAGCTGATGCTCACCTACCCGATGACCACGGGCCGCAACTTCGACGAGATCCTGCGCGTGATCGACTCCATGCAGCTCACTGCGGCGCACAAGGTGGCGACGCCGGTCAACTGGAAGCATGGCGAGGACGTCATCATTGCCGGCTCGGTGTCGGACGACGATGCGAAGAAGCTCTTCCCCGACGGCTGGAAGGCGCCCAAGCCCTACCTGCGCGTCGTCAAGCAGCCAGGCTGAGCGAACAGTCGAACGGGCGGCGCAGGGCACGGCGCGATGATCTTCGAGCAAATCGCCACCGGCGGTTGCCAGTCGTACCTCATCGGCTGCGAGGCCAGCTTTGCCGCCGCGCTGATCGACCCGGAGCTGAGCCAGATCGACCACTACATCGCGCTGGCTTCGCGCGACGGCGTGCGCATCCGCTACCTGATCGACACGCACACGCACGCCGATCACTTTTCCGCGACGAAGGAGCTGGCGCGCCAGCTCGACGTGCCGGTCATCATGCACCGCAAGAGCCCGGCGCCTTTCGTCGACATGCGGCTGGCCGATGGTGAAATGGTGGTGCTGGGCAAGCTGCGCCTGCGCGCCCTGCACACGCCGGGCCACACCGCCGATTCGATGTGCCTGCAGGTGGACGACCGCGTGTTCACCGGCGACACGCTGCTCATCGGCGGCACCGGCCGCACCGACCTGCCCAGCGGCGACGCGCAGGCGCTGCACGACAGCTTGTTCAACAAGCTGCTCAAGCTCGACCCAAGCCTGAAGGTGTACCCGGCCCACGACTACAAGGGTCGCAGCCACTCGACCATCGCCGACGAGATCGCGTCGAACCCGCGCCTGCAAAAGCGCGATCCGGCGGAGTTCGTGGAGATGATGCACAGCCTCAACCTCACGATGCCCACGCACATCACCGAGGCGCTGCGCACGAACATGAGCGGCGGCAAGACCGTGGCGCGCCTGCTGGCCGAAGCCACGGCCACCGTGCCCTTCATGTCGCTGGCCGAACTCAAGTCGCGCGTGGAAGCCGGAGAGGACGACCTCATCGTGCTCGACGTGCGCGAGCGCGATGCCTTCGAAGCCGGCCACGTGCCCGGCGCGCGCCTGCTGCCGCGCGGGCAACTCGAACTTCGCGTGAACCAGGAACTGCCCGACCCGACGCGGCGCATCCTCACCTGCTGCGAGCTGGGGTACATCTCGACCCTCGCCGCATCGACCTTGCGCGAGATGGGCTTCCTGCACGCCGTCGCGCTCGACGGCGGCATGAAGGCGTGGCGCGAAGCGGGCTATCCGCTGAAGGCGGGCAGCGCGCCCTGACGGCCTGTCAGCAGGGAGTTGTTGTCGGCCGCACCTCGCCCACGACCTGACGGCGCCGCCACGCAGCGGGCGGCGCACCGTATTCACGACGGAAAGCCCGGCTGAAGGCGCTGTCCGTCTGATACCCCACGTCCTCCGCGATGCGCGACAGCGGCGCGGTGCTGCGCGTCAGCAGGTTGGCCGCCAGGAGCATGCGCCATTGCGTGAGGTACTGCATCGGCGAGGTGCCCACCAGCAGCTGGAATCGCTCGGCCAGCACCGACCGCGACGTGCCCGACTCACGCGCCAGTTCTTCCAGGCTCCAGGCGTGCGCCGGCCGTTGGTGCAGCAGGGCCAGCGCCGCGCCGACGATGCGGTCGCCCACGCCGGCGAGCCAGCCGGTGCGGTCCGTCGCGCCCTGTTCGTTCATGTACAGGCGCAGCACTTCGATGAACAGCACTTCGGCCAGCTTGGCCAGCACGCCCGCGCCGCCGGGCCTGGGGGAGCGCGCCTCGGCCAGCGCGTAGCGCAGCGAGGCTTCCAGCCACACGCCCGCGTTCGAGCCGCGGACGTTGACATGCACCAGCGGCGGCAAACCCGCCAGCAGCAGTCGCGCCAGTCGCGCGTCGCACGCGAGATAGCCGCACACCAGCCGCGTGGTCGCACCGCCCCCGCCATAGGCCAGCAGCCGGGGCCGGCGCGCCAGCACCGCGTCGAGCCGGGCGCCGCCCGTGGCAGGCGGCACGCCAGGCGCCGACGTCATGAGGTGTGCGTCGCCCTGCGGAAAGATCACGGCGTCGCCCGCCACCAGGTGCACCGGCGCTTCGCCAGGCATCTCGACAAAGCAATCGCCTTCGGTGATCAGGTGAAAAATGACCACGCGCTCCGCCGAGGGCTCCAGCAGCGGCGCGGCGGTGTCGGCGCGCGGCGACTGGTAGCACCACGGCGCGGTGAAGCGCCCGTGGATGAAGATGGCGCCCACCAGCCGCACCACGCGCAAGGTTTCCGACAGGGCGTCCATCACGCGCCTTTCTTCTTCAGCCGTCGACGTCGTCGATGTGCAGCAGGAGCGGCACGCTGCCCGTCACCGCGTTGGGCACCGGTGAGCGCCGGCATGCTTCCTCCACCAGCTTTCGCAGGCGGTGCGAGGGCACGCCGGGCGCGGCGATGCGCACCCGCAGCCGTACCTCCTGCGGGCCGCAACTGACCGGATGGCCGTCGGCTTCGGCCATGCCGAGCATGCCGCGCGTGTCCGAGCGGCTGTCGGCGCGCACTTCGAGCCCGGTCAGCTCAATGCCTTCCGTGGCCGCGGCCATCGCAATCGACGTGGCAGCGCACGAGGCCAGGCCCGCACGAAACAGCCAGCCGGGCGTGACGCGATCGCCGGTGCCTCCGAGCTCGGCGGGCAAGTCGGTCTCGAACTGCGCGCCGTTGGCATGCCGCGTGTTCACGCGCGTGCCACCGGTCCAGTGCGCGGTGGCGCTGGCGTCATCGTGCAGGCCCATTTCGGGGCGCCGCTCCAGGACGCTCTTGGCGCGATTCAGCGCGGCCGCAAGCTCGTTCGACGTGTGCATCGGAATCCTCCGGGCTGTAGCGGTCGGAATTGTGGTCGCCTTCGCCATGGGCGCCAAGGGGAGCCGGCGCTGGCGTGGGCGCGCAGGACGCTCGGACAAGAACGCCGGACGCGCCGTCAACGCCGCGAGTGGTGCGCCGCGAAATGCGGACGCCCGGTCAAGCGCGCCGGACGCACGATCAGGACGACAGGGGGCCAGGGGCGGTGCAATCAGGGCACCGGACGCACCGCCGGATCGCGGTCCGGTCCATTCTTTTTCTCAAGTTCAAAGAGGAAGCACCATGAACCCGACCATCGATCTCGCCGCGCTCAAGACCCGCCAGCAGGCCGCCTGGGCCAGCGGCAACTATGCCGTTGTCGGCACCACCTTGCAGATCGTCGGCGAACGCCTCGCCGAAGCCTGCGACCTGCGCTGGGATGAAAGCGTGCTGGACGTTGCCGCCGGCAACGGCAACGCCACGCTGGCGGCGGCACGTCGCGGCTGCGCCGTGGTGTCGACCGACTACGTGGCGAGCCTGCTCGACAAGGGTGCGCAGCGCGCCGCCGCGGAGGGACTGGACGTCAAGTTCGAGGTAGCCGACGCCGAGGCGCTGCCCTATGCCGACGCGACTTTTGACGCAGTGCTGTCGACCTTCGGCGTCATGTTCGCGCCCGACCACGCCAAGTCGGCTTCGGAGATGCTGCGCGTGTGCCGTCCGGGCGGACGCATCGGGCTGGCCAACTGGACGCCCGCGGGCTTCATCGGCCAGGTGTTCAAGACGCTGGGTCGCCACGTGCCGCCGCCCGCCGGTGCGCAGTCGCCCTCGCTGTGGGGCACCGAAGCGCACCTGCAGGCGCTTTTTGAGGCGGGGGCGTCGTCGATCCAGGTGACGCCGCGCGAGTTCAACTTCCGCTACCGCTCGGCGGCGCATTTCATCGAGGTGTTCCGCAACTGGTACGGGCCGATCCACAAGGCCTTTGCCGCGCTGCCGGCCGACAAGGGGCAGGAGCTGGAGAAGGACTTCACCGAACTGCTGGAGCGTCTGAACCGTGCGGGGCCGGGCTCGCTGGTGGTGCCGAGTGAATACCTTGAGGTGGTGATCACGCGCAAGTAGCTTTCGCATCGTCGGCATGCACCCCGAACGTCCGACCTCCACAGGAGCCAGGACCTTCGGGGGCTGATGAATCCCTCGGGGCGCCGGGGTCGCGCTTTGGCCGCGCGCCCGGTCCCGCTAGACTGGCGCCTTCATGTTCCGCCGTCGCGCCCACTCAAGCATCTCCCGCTGCGTTACCGCGCTCGTGGTGATGCTGTCGCTGCTCTTTTCGCAGGCGGCGCTGGCGGGCTATGAATGCCCGGGCATGAAAGACGCAGCGGTCATGGCCGACATGATGGCATCGGGCCAGCCCTGCGAAGGCATGGACACGGCGCAGCCCGTGCTGTGCCACCAGCACTCGGCCGCGGCGCCGCTGTCCCTCGAGCCCCTCAAGGTGCCCACGCCGTCGCTGCCTGCCATCGTGCAGGTGCTGATCGTGCCGCTGGTGTCCATTGCGCAAGGCCCGGGGTTTTCGCCGGCCGCCGGGGTGGAGCCCCGACCTCCACCCGATCCTGTTTTCCTCGCCACGCGCAGACTGCGCGTTTGAAATTTCCGTCGCCTGACAGGTGCCGGCAGGGCGTGTTCGCCTGCCGGCATGTGCTTCGTTGGTCGTCGTCGGAGATTTCATGTTCTTTCCCATTTCGCATGCCGCGCTGTTGCTCGCCGCCGCCTGCCTGCCTGGCCAGATCCAGGCGGCGCCCTTGACCCTGGAGACGGCACTGCAACTGGCCGTCGAGCGTTCCGAAGCCGCGCGTGCCGCCCGCGCCGGCGTGCGCAGTGCCACCGAAGCCTCGCGCGCGGCCGGCCAGTTGCCGGACCCGGTGCTGCGCGTGGGCATCGAAAACCTCCCCATCACCGGGCCGGACCGCTTCAGCACCACGCAGGACTCGATGACGATGAAGCGCATCGGCATCAGCCAGGAATGGCTGTCGCAGGACAAGCGCAGCGCGCGCACGGCGGCCGCTGAAGCCACGGTCCAGCGTGAAGCCGTGCAGGCGCAGGCAGCCTTGGCGGAGACGCGACTGCAGACCACGCTGGCCTTTCTGGATGCCGTCTACGCGGACGAAATGCTCAAGCTCACGACGAGCATGGAGCACCACGCGCACGAGGAACTCGAAGCCGCCCGCGCACGCCTGGCGTCCGCCGCGGGCGGCAGCCAGGAGGTGCTGGCGCTCGTCGCCGCCAAGGGCAGTTCACAGGACGACTCGGCCGACTGGCGGCAACAACAGAACGCCGACCGATTGGCGCTGCAGCGCTGGACGGGTGTGATGTCCGACGAACTGGCGGCGCCTCGAATTGCTGCCAGCGCTTCGTCCGCCACGGAGGACGCCTACGTGGCCAGCCATCCTTCCGTCCTCGCCCTGCAGCGCGAAGTGGAAGTCGCCCGGCAGGCTGCCGCGGTGGCCCAATCCAACCGCGCGCCGAACTGGACCTGGGAGGCAGGCTACGGCCAGCGCACCGGTTATTCCGACATGCTGACGGTGGGCGTCAGCATCCCCTTGCCCGTGTCCCCCGGCGAGCGCCAGGACCGCGAAACGGCGGCCAGACTGGCGCTGGTCGACAAGGCGGAAAGCGACTTGGCCGAGGCCACGCGCGCGGCCGCGGCCCAGTACCGCGCACTCAAGAGCGACGGCCAGAATCTGCGCGAGCGCATCGAGCGCTATCGCGCCGGCGTGCTGACCCCGGCTGCGCAACGCACGGCCGCGGCGCTGGCGGCTTACCGCTCCAACCAGGCCAGTCTGCTCACGCTGTTCGAGGCGCGCCATGCGCACACCGAGGCGCAGCGCAAGCTGCTGGCGCTGCAGCGTGACTTGGCCAGGACCGATGCCCAACTGGCCTTCCGGCCACTCTCCGTGGAGCTCGCACCATGAACCGCACGACGATCACGACCTTGGCGATCCTCGCCGCGCTCGGCATCGCCGCAGGCGCCTTTCTTCTGGGACGCGAAGCGGGCCGGACGCACGACGCGGCCCCGGCGTCGCCGACGGCTGCATCGCAAGCGCCCGAGGCCGGCACGGACGGCCGCAAGATCCTCTACTGGCACGACCCCATGGTGCCGGGGCCGCGCTTCGACAAGCCCGGCAAGTCGCCCTTCATGGACATGCAGCTGGTGCCCATGTACGCGGACAGCGAGTCCGGCAGCGGCGGCGTCAGGGTGAACGCCGGCGTGCAGCAGAACCTGGGCATTCGCCTGGCGACGGTGCGGCGAGCGGCGCTTTCGTCTTCCTTCGACGCGGTCGGCGCCGTGCAGTTCGATGAGCGGCTGAACGTGGCGGTGCAGACGCGCGTGGCGGGCTATGTGGAATACCTGTCGGTGCGCGCGCCGATGGAGCGCGTGCGCAAGGGCCAGGCGCTGGCGACGATCTTCGCGCCCGAATGGCTCGGGCCGCTCAATGAGTTGATCGCGCTGCAGCGCGCGGGCGTTTCGCAGGACGTCGTCGACGCCGCGCGCGATCGGCTGCGGGCGATGTCCATTCCGCCCGAACTCGTTCGTCAGAGCGAGAAGGCCGGCACGGCGCAGGCGCGATTCGTGTTGAGTGCGCCGACCAGTGGCGTCATTTCGGAACTGGGCGTGCGCGAGGGCGTTGCGGTGGCGCCGGGCACGACGCTGTTTCGCATCGCCGGACTCGACAGGGTCTGGGCCGTGGCCGACATCCCGGAAGCGCAGGCCGCGCGCCTCGTGCCCGGGCAAAAGGTGAAGGCCGAGTTGCAGGCCGATGCGTCCTTGTCTTTCGACGGACGGCTCGCGGAGATCGTGCCGGAGATCAGTTCATCGACGCGCACGCTCAAGGCCCGCATCGAGCTCGACAACGGGCAAGGCAGGCTGGTGCCGGGCATGCTGCTGCGGCTGCACCTGGACGGCGCAACGAGCACGCAGCTGGTCGTTCCGTCGGAGGCGGTCATTCGCACCGGCAAGCGTGCCGTCGTGATCTTGCGCAAGGAATCGGGTGCTTTCGAGCCGCGCGATGTGTCGCCGGGCGCGGACTTGGGCGATGAGACGCAGGTGCTGCAGGGTCTCAGCGAAGGGGAGCAGGTCGTCGCGAGTGGGCAGTTCCTGATCGACTCGGAAGCGCGATTGCGCTCGGTGCTGGGGGCGATGTCGGCGGCGACGCCGGAGACGGCAATTGCAACGCCGCCGACGCCGCCGACGCCGACGACGCTGGCCACGCCCGCGCCGCAGGCAGACCACGGCGCGCATGACGCGCACGGCTCGCACACGACGCCCGTCGCGCCGCCGACCGCCGCATCCCCGCCCGCCGCACCTCCGCCCGCCGCGCCTCCACGCGCCGAACCGGCGTCCAAGCCATGATCGCCGCGCTCATCCGCTGGTCCATCGGCAACCGCCTGCTTGTCCTGCTTGCGACGCTGTTCCTCGTGGCCGCCGGCCTGTGGTCCGCCGCGCGCATTCCGCTGGACGCGCTGCCGGACCTGTCGGACACGCAGGTCATCATCCGCACACCCTACCCCGGCAAGGCGCCGCAGGTGGTCGAGGATCTGGTGACCTATCCGCTGACGACCACCATGCTCAGCGTGCCCGGCGCGAAGACGGTGCGCGGCTATTCCTTCTTTGGCGATTCGTTCGTCTACGTGCTCTTCGACGACAAGACCGATCCCTACTGGGCGCGCTCGCGCGTGGTCGAGTACCTGAACCAGGTGCAGGGCAGGCTGCCCGCCGGCGCCGTGGCCTCGCTCGGGCCCGACGCGACGGGCGTCGGCTGGGTCTACGAATACGCGCTGGTCGACCGCACCGGCCGTCACGACCTCGGGCAACTGCGGGCGCTGAACGACTGGTTCCTCAAGTTCGAACTCAAGAGCGTGCCCGACGTGGCGGAGGTCGCCAGCATCGGCGGCATGGTGCGGCAATACCAGGTGGTGCTGGACCCCGACCGCCTGCGTGCACTGGGCGTCACGGCGGCGGTGGTGAAGGCCGCCATCCAGAATGCCAACCAGGCCAGCGGCGGGTCCGTGGTGGAGTTGGCCGAGGCCGAGTACATGGTGCGCTCGCGCGGCTACCTGCGTTCGCTGGACGACTTCCGCACCATTCCCCTGTCGGTGTCCGGCGCCACGCCGGTATTGCTGCGCGACGTGGCCACGGTGCAGGTCGGCCCGGAGATGCGACGCGGCATCGCCGAACTGGACGGGGAGGGCGAAGTGGCCGGCGGCGTGGTCGTCATGCGCTCGGGCAAGAACGCGCGCAGCACGGTCGAGGCGGTGAAGACGAAGCTGGAATCGCTGAAAGCCAGCCTGCCCGCCGGCGTCGAGATCGTTCCGACCTACGACCGATCCTTGCTCATCGATCGTGCGGTCGACAACCTGCGCCACAAGCTGGTGGAAGAGTTCATCGTGGTCGCCCTGGTGTGCGCCGTCTTCCTGTTTCACTTGCGCTCGGCGCTGGTGGCTGTGGTGGCGCTGCCCATCGGGGTGCTGGCGGCCTTCGTCGTCATGCAATGGCAGGGCGTCAACGCCAACATCATGTCGCTCGGCGGCATTGCGATTGCCATCGGCGCCATGGTCGACGGCGCCATCGTGATGGTGGAAAACCTGCACAAGCATCTCGAAGCCTTCGAGACGCAGGCCGGCCGCCCGCCGGGTGCCGGCGAGCGCTGGAAGATCGTCGGCGAGGCATCGACGGAAGTGGGGCCGGCCCTTTTTTATTCGCTGCTGGTCATCACGCTGTCCTTCGTGCCGGTGTTCTCGCTGGAGGCGCAGGAAGGGCGACTGTTTTCTCCACTGGCCTTCACCAAGACCTACGCAATGGCCGCGGCTGCCGGCCTGTCGGTGACGCTCATTCCGGTGCTCATGGGCTACCTGGTCCGCGGGCGCATTCCGCATGAAGCATCGAACCCGGTGAACCGGCTGCTGATGGCCGCCTACCGGCCGGTGCTGGAAGCGGTGCTGCGTTTTCCGAAGGCGACGCTGGTCGCTGCGGCGCTGTTGCTGGCGCTCACCGTCGTGCCCTTGATGCGCCTGGGGGGAGAGTTCATGCCGCCGCTGGACGAAGGCGATCTGCTCTACATGCCTTCCGCGCTGCCGGGCCTGTCCGTGTCCAAGGCCTCGCAGCTGCTGCAGCAGACCGATCGCCTCATCAAGACGGTGCCCGAGGTGGCGCGCGTGTTCGGCAAGGCCGGCCGCGCCGACACGGCGACCGATCCCGCGCCGCTGGAAATGTTCGAGACGACCATCCAGTTCAAGCCCCGCGACCAGTGGCGCGCGGGCATGACGCCCGACAGGCTGATCGAGGAACTGGACCGCGCCGTGCAGGTGCCGGGCCTGTCCAACGTGTGGGTGCCGCCGATCCGCAACCGCATCGACATGCTGGCGACCGGCATCAAGAGCCCCGTGGGCATCAAGGTCGCGGGGGCGGACTTGGCCACCATCGACGCGTTGACGACGCAGGTCGAGGCGGCCGTGAAGCAGGTGCCGGGCGTGAGCTCGGCGCTGGCCGAGAGGCTGACGGGCGGGCGCTACATCGACGTCGACGTGGACCGCGCCAGGGCCGCGCGCTACGGCCTCTCGGTGGCCGACGTGCAGGCCGTGGTTGCCACCGCCATTGGCGGCGACAACGTGGGCGAACTGATCCAGGGCCGCGAGCGCTATCCCATCAATGTTCGCTACCCGCGCGAGATCCGCGATTCGCTGGAGCGCCTGCGCAGCTTGCCCTTCGTCACCGACAAGGGCGCGCAGTTGCTGCTGCAGGACGTGGCGCGCATCAGCATCGAAGACGGGCCGCCGATGCTGCGCAGCGAGAACGCGCGCCTGTCGGGTTGGGTCTATGTGGACGTGCGCGGGCGCGACCTTCGCTCCGCCGTGCAGGACATGCAGGCCGCCGTCGCGAAGGCGGTCAGGTTGCCGGCGGGCTATGCGCTGTCATGGTCCGGCCAATTCGAATACCTGGAGCGCGCGACCGAGCGGCTCAAGCTCGTGGTGCCGGTGACGCTGGCCGTCATCTTCCTGCTGCTGTATTTGCTGTTCAGGTCGTTCGCGGATGCGGCACTGGTGATGGCCGCCGTGCCCTTCTCGCTCATCGGCGGCTTCTGGCTGGTGTGGGCGATGGGGCACTCGGTGTCGGTGGCCACGGCGGTGGGCTTCATTGCGCTGGCCGGCGTGGCGGCGGAGTTCGGCGTCGTCATGCTGGTCTACCTGAAGAACGCGCTGGCCCGGCGGCAGGCTGCCGGCGAGCCGATGAACGACGAAACCCTGCGCGCCGCGATCCGCGAAGGTGCGGTGCTGCGCGTGCGGCCCAAGGCGATGACGGTGGCGGTGGTGATGGCGGGACTGCTGCCCATCCTGTGGGGCAGCGGCGCCGGCTCGGAGGTGATGAGCCGCATCGCCGCGCCGATGGTCGGCGGCATGATCACGGCGCCCATGCTGAGCATGCTGGTCGTTCCTGCCGCGTGGTATCTGCTGCGACGCCGGGGTTCTTCGCGGCCGATGGAAGGGGGTTGAGAGGCAGCCAGGCTCCCGCAAGCCGCAAGCCGCAAGCCGCAAGCCTCAAGCCTCAAGCCTCAAGCCTCACAAGCTGCGTCCTTCCACCAGCGTCCCGCGCGCGTCGCCGTGATCATTCATCGCGAAGTCCTGTCGCGCGGTCTTCGACGGAGCGTTCGGCCGCAGTGCCGACGGCGCTGGCGGCCGCGTCGTGGTCGTAGGCAATGCAATCGTGAACGTGCAGCCCTGGCCCGCGCCTTGGCTGACCGCGGCAACGGTGCCGCCATGCAGCATGACCAGATGCTTCACCAGCACGAGCCCGATGCCCAGGCCACTCTTGACGCGATTGGCCAGCGGCGGTCCCTGCACGAAGGGCTCGAAGATGTGCGGCAGCAGGTCCGCCGTGATGCCCACGCCGTTGTCCTTGATGTCGATCACCGCGTTGCGGCCGCGCTCCCGGGCCTCGATGCGGACTTCCATGCCCTGGCGCGAGTACTTCAACGCGTTGGTGACGAGGTTGCTGATGACCTGCTCCAGCCGCATCGGGTCCGCCATCACCCACAGGGGCCGTTCGGCCGGTTGCAACACGATGTCGTAGCCCTCGGCGGCGGGCGTGTCGCGAATCGATTCCACGCAGCCGTGGATGCACGCGAGCAGATCGACCGGCCGCGTGTCCAGCGCGATCTTGCCGGACAACAGCAGGCTCACGTCCATCAGGTCGTCGACGATGTTGCCCAGATGCCGGCTCTGGCGACGCACGATGTCGTAGTAGCGGGGCGAACGCTTCGGGTCGCTGGCAAAGCGCTCCAGCAGTCCGACGGCGCCTGCAATGGCGGCCAGCGGGTTTCGCAACTCGTGCCCCAGCAGGGCCATGAACTCGTCCTTGGCCCGGTTTTCCAGCTGGGCGCTTTCCCGGGCGCGCGTTTCGTTGGCCAGCAGTTCCTCGCGCTGGGCTTCCGCCGCCCGGCGGGCCTTGCGTTCGCTGTCGAGCAGTTCGCCCGCATGAAGCAGTTCCCGGTTGAGTGCGTTGACCTCCGTCAGGCCCGTGCGAAAGGGCGCCGGGCGCTCACCGTGCCCGAGCGAACGCGCGGCGCGCGAGGCGGCCGCGACGGCATTCACGATCTGCTGGCCAAAGAAATAGGCGCCGCACAGGGCCAGCGCCGTCGCGATGGTCATGCCGGCCAGCAGCCAGACCACGGCATGCCGGGCCGCGGCCTCGATGACGCTCACGGGCGCCGACACGGCCACGGTCCAGTCGGTGAGCGAAGAACGCGCGAACGCCACGTAGGCATCGATCTTTTCGAAAGTGGTGTAGCGCACGAGGCCTTCCGGCGAGCTGGCCGCCGCTGCAACCAGCTCCGGCCGCGCACCCTCGCCGAGCACCGCGTCGCCACCCTGGGTGCGCGCGATGAAACGCCCCTGCCGGTCGATGACGCGGACGATCCACTCGGGATGGCCCCTGACTGCGAGTGCCGCCTTCCGCCAGTAGTCGACGGGAAACGCCTGTGCAACGATGTATTTGCGCCCGCCTGCCGCCTTGGCGGGCACATAGACGGCCGTCAACAGCCGGCCGCTGGAGCGGCCCCAAAACAGATCGGACACCAGGGGCTGCTGCGTTTCCAGTACGCTGGCGAGCCGCGCGTTCGGCGCGTTGCGCGGGGACGGCGTTTCGAAGGGCAGGAGCGTGCTGAAGATCTGCCTTCCCTTCTCATCGAGCAGCAAGGTCCTCACGCCAGACTCGCTGCTGATCGCCTCGGCATCCTTGTAGAAGGACTCGAAGTCACCCGTATCGAGATACGGCGAGTTGCCGAGCACCTCGAGCGCGCCCAGCGAGCGCTGGATGTCGCGGTCCACCAGCAGCGCCGAGGCGCGAACGGTTTCGTGCAGGCCTCGCAAGGCCGCCTGTCGTTCCCCCTCCTTGACCTTGTTGAACGCGATGGCCGCTGCCAGCAGCATCGGGACCAGGATGGATGCCGTGGCGAGCGCGATGAGTGTGCGGATGCGCATCGGTTGGACCGTCGTTGTTGTAGTTCTTTGAATGGGTCGCGCGTTCCCTCCCCAAAGTCGGAACGGAGCTCGCCGGGAAGACCAGGCCGCGGCGGCGTGCCATGCCGCCTCCGGTCAGGAGGCGGTGGCCAACGGCGGCGCTAGCGGTAGAACACTTCGACTTTGCCCTTCAGCTTGATGAGCAGCGGCTTGCCCTTGCGGTCCACCGTCTTGCCGGCGGGCACCTTGATCCAGCCTTCGCTGATGCAGTACTCCTCCACGTCGTGGCGCTCCTTGTCGTTGAAGCGGATGCCGATGTCGTGGTCGAAGACCGCGGCGACGTGGTGCGGACTGCGCGGGTCGATGGACAGGTGGTCAGGGAGCGCAGGCAATGAAGATGCCGTGTCGGCGCTGGATTTCGAATCGTTCATCTCATCATTTTCAGACCATTGGCGAATGCGTCAAATGCGAGGGGGCTTGTTCATGTGTCCATTTATGTGGCGTCCGATCGCCGGATGACCAATTCGGCCCAA
Source organism: Variovorax brevis (assembly GCF_030317105.1). Classification (GTDB taxonomy): domain Bacteria; phylum Pseudomonadota; class Gammaproteobacteria; order Burkholderiales; family Burkholderiaceae_C; genus Variovorax; species Variovorax brevis. Next base: position 110,034 of record NZ_JASZYG010000014.1, on the reverse strand, counting down.
CCCGTGGCGGGATCGGGTTCACGTGTGAAGTGCCACTGCGGCAACAATGCCAACAAGATCTCTGAGGTCGTGCGAACGATGCATCCGTAGGCGGCATGGCCACCCAGCACGCGGCCCTGTGCGTCGGCCACGCTCAGATGCAGGTGCGAACCCGTTGGCGCGACGCTGCCTGAAAGCGTGAGCAACTCCGTGTCTCCCTCGACAGTCGTGGCATCGGGAGCGCCTGCGAGCCGGATCTGCGCAGGTGAAAGACTGCCGATGCCGGACAGCACGAAGGCGGCTGTCATGCCGCTCGCGGCGACGGCGCGCTCCAGTGCGCGCCTCAGGTCGTCGCCGGGGACCAGGCGCAGCGGGAGTGCCTGGATGGAGGAGTGGTCGGTCGTGTCCATGCCGCATGATGCGTCGATGCGGTTTCAAAGTCACACATGTTGGCCTTGCGCGATGTGGCGCGAAGGTCACTGCGGCGGCGGTGCTGCGCAGGCAGGCCGCCTGGCTTCAGAGTCTGTTCAGTCGCCCTTGAGAACCGTCTCGCCCCGCAGCTTGCCCATGTCGCGGATGTTGAAGCGGTGCCGCTTCCATCCGTTCCACGTGCGGCGCCAATGGCGCAGCGAGATCAGGTAGTAGATGACCTTGAACATGCGCAGCGCGCCCCACATCGGCGTGTTGCCGTAGATGTCGCCGGCCAGCAGCGACATCAGCCCTTCCTTCACGCGCAGCGGATTGGCCGGATGCATGAACATGTCGCGGATCGTCGGGTTGGTCGCGCGATAGATGAACCACGAATACTCGCGCGGTCCCTTGCGCATCATCTCCTCGAAGGCCTTGCGTTCCTGCGCATGCAAGGCAGGACGGTCGAGCGCGGTCGCCACCAGCTCGGCGCCGTCGAAGGCGCTGTGCATGGCCAGGTAGACGCCCGAGGAGAACATCGGGTCGATGAAGGTGAAGGCGTCGCCCAGCATCAGGTAGCGGTCGCCGGTGGCGTGCGTGCTGCTGTACGAGAAGTTGCCCGTGGCGTGCACCGCGTCGTCCACCAGCGTGGCGTCCTTGAGGCGGTCCGCCAGTTCGGGGCACATCGCGATGGTGTCGCGAAAGAATTCCCTGAGCGGCTTGTCGCGCGACTTCAGGTAGTAGGGCCAGCACACCGCGCCCACGCTCGTGGTGCCATCGGCCAGCGGAATGAACCAGAACCAGCCGTGCGGGAACCAGCAGATGCTGATGTTGCCCTCGCGCTTGCCTTCCAGCCGCCGCGCGTCGCGAAAGTGCCCGAAGAGGGCCGTGCTGTTGTGCGCTTCGTTCTTTTGCTTGCTGCGGAATTTGTTGGCCAGGAAGGTGTCGCGGCCGGTGGCGTCCACCACGAACTTCGCGCGCCATGTGCGGTGGGTGCCGTCTTCAAGCTCGGCCTGTACGGTGGCGCCGTCGTCGTCGAAGGCCACGTCGCGCACCTTGCAGCCTTCCAGCGTTTGCGCGCCGCGCGTGGCGGCATGGCGAAAGAGCATCTCGTCCAGGTCGGAGCGGCGCACCTGCCAGGCCGAAGGCATGGTCTTGTCCCACGCTTCGGCGAATTCCACGTAGCTGCAGTGCGCGTGTTCGATGGACACGAACTCGATGCCCCACTTGGTCATGCCGAATTTCTCGACCTGGTCGCGCACGCCCAGGCGCTCGAACAACTGCACGTTGGCCGGCAGCAGCGACTCGCCGATGTGAAAGCGCGGGTGGTGTTCTTTTTCAACGAGCACCACGTTGCGGCCCTGTTGCGCAAGCAGCGCTGCGATGGTGGAGCCGGCCGGTCCGCCGCCGATCACGAACACGTCGCAGCTGTCGGGGTTCAGCGGCGCATTTGCGGCCATCGGAGAAGGGGTTTGCAAGGACATGTAGAGAGCGTAGTTCCGCAACGGTGGGAAGCGCAGGATAGCGCGCCGCGCACGCCGCCAGACAGGCCATTTTGCGTGCGCCGGACAGGGGTCGGCGCCGTCTCGGCATTCGAGACGGGCGACCCCCTATAATTCGCAGCACGCAATTCATGCGGGAGTAGCTCAGTTGGTAGAGCGCAACCTTGCCAAGGTTGAGGTCGAGAGTTCGAGACTCTTCTCCCGCTCCACTTTCGCTGTCGCAACCATCGGTTGACGGCGGCACAGCAAGCAAAGGCCACCTTTCCAGGTGGCCTTTTTGCTTTGCGCCGACGCGTTGATGCCGTTGATCTTCGCGCGCAAAGGATGCGCCGATGTCACCCGCCAAACACGTTCCTGATCGGCGCAAGCAAGCCCTTTTTCTTTGGCGCCGCCGTCTTGGGTGATTCGGCCGAGGTGCTCGCGCTGCCGTTGTAGGCGGAGTCGCAGGGATGCGGGTCCGTCACCTTGCCCAGCAGTCGCTGGCCGAGCAGCGTGGCCCCGCCGGTGGCCACCGCGGCGCTGATGCTCGCAGCCTCGCGCGCCGTGCCCGCCATGTTCACTTCCACCGTCGGGTGCGAAAGCGTGCCCACCACTTTCACGAGGCCCGCGAAGCTGGACGGATCCAGCCCCGTGCCCTTCTTGACGGTGGGGCGCATCGCCAGGTCGATGCGCTCGGCGCCCAAGTCGATTTCGCCCGACATCACGATGTCCAGCCGCTCGCTTTCCGCGGCGATGGAGCGGTCCACCACGATGGTGCCGTTGCGCACCGGCAAACGTGCGGCGGCGCAGCTGATCTTGACCGGTTCGTCGGGCCGGCGCATGGGGGTGAGGGCGCGCATGAGCGCCGTGAGCAGCGTCTCGGCGCCCGTCGTGCGCCGCGGCACCGACTGCGCCGCACCCATCTTCAGCCGCACCTCGCCATCGAGCGAGTCGGCGATGGCGTGCAGCGACGAACCCGAAGCACTCAGGTTGGCGTCCATCTGCGTCCTGCCGCCGGCGATGACGGCCTGCCGGCGCAGCAGCGCCAGCAAGGCGTCCATGGCGACGTTGCGCGCCTTGACGCTGGCGCTCACCCGCGGCGCCTCGCGGCCGTCGCCGGTGTGCACCGAGCCCGACACGCTGAAGGTGCCGCGCGCCAGCCCGAAGGCGAACTGGGCGACATCCACCCGGTCGGGATGCGCCGTGGCCTTGCCTTGCAGGCTGGTGAGCTCCAGGCCAGTGGGCAACACAAGCCGCTCGACGTGCATCTCCGTCTTGATGGTCAGCTCGGGCAGGTGGATGGCGGGGAAGGGCGTCTCGGAGAACACGCGCCCGCTGGCCGCGGCGGCAGCGGGCGGCGTGGCCGGCTCGCGGTACAGGCGCGCCAGGTCCAGGCTGTCGGCGCGCATCACGATGTCCAGCTCCGGCGGCGAGGCCGCGCGGTCCCACACGATGCGACCGCCGATGGACTGGCCGTTGGTCTCCAGCTCGATGGGGTCGACCACCAGTTCGCGCGCGCGCCAGTTCAGGTCGGCGCGCACGGTGGCCGGCAGGGGCACGGGCAGCGCGACGCCCACGATGCGGTTGAGCGCGGCGGCGTTGCGCACGCTGGCGTCCACCCGCATGCGGGCCTGGCCCGCCGAACGGCCCAGGTCCACGTCGCCCTTGACGGTGGCCGTCGTGCCTTCCATGGTGAGCGCCAGGTCCAGCGGCACCGAGCGGTTGGCGGCAAGTGCCGCACGCACCGTGCCGACACGGCCTTCGAGGTGGATCTTCTGTTCGTGGAACACCACGTCGAGATCCAGCTGGTTGAACTCGGCCGGCCGGGCTTCGCCCACGTTGGCGAGCGACAGGGCTTCGATCCGGATGGTTTCGGTGCGGCCGCTGCGTCCGCTGTGAAAGGCCAGCACGCTGTCGTGCGCAATGAACTCCGAAAGCGTCACCTGCACCTTGCCGGGGGCCTTGGGCTCGGCCTGCGTGTCGGCGCCGGGGTCGGCGTCGGCGCGCGCAATGTTCCAGTTGCCCTGGCCGGTGCTGGCGTTGGTTTCCAGCAGCAGGTCGACGCCGTGGACCTCCACGCTGCGGATCTCCACGCGGCGCGACAGCAGCGGCTTGAGCGCCACATGCATTTCGAGTTGCCGGATGCGCGCCATGTCCGGCCGGGAGCCCCAGGACGTGTTGCCCAGCCGAACGCCTTCGGCCACCAGCGCGATGTTCGGAAAGAGCTGGAAGCGCACCTTGCCGTCGATGGCGAAATCACGGCCGGTGGCGGTCTTGACCTCCTGCACCGCGCGCGCCATGACGGCCCCGCGGTCGATGCTCTGGACCAGCAGCCACACGCCGCCGGCCGCCAGCAAAGCCAGCAGCACCACGCCGAGCAGCAGCCTGCGCACCCAGGTCCATTTCATGGGGGTTGTCTCCTCTTCCGATTTTTACGCTTTCTTTATGCAAGCGACCGGGCTCTCTGCCCTGTTTTTATGCGCGGAAGAGAAAACTCCGTTTCATGGATTTGATGCAGGAGCAATGAATGGACATCGTTTGGATCGCGACCCTCGCCGTGTTTTGGGTCGCATTGGTCAAGGGGGTTGACGGGCTGGTTCGGCTGGAGCGGCCGGGCCCAGGGGAAAAATCATGATCGGGCTGGAAGTGCTTTACGGCTTGGGCGGGCTGATTGCCGTGGGGCTCTTCGCCTATCTGGTCTTTGCCCTGATCTGCGCCGAGGAGTTCTGACGTGAACACCTCCGCCTGGATTCTTCTGGCCGCCTTCCTGGTCGTGCTGGGCTTGGCGGCTTGGCCGCTGGGCAAGGCGCTCGCCGCGCTGTGCGACGGGCGCGTTGCGTCTTGGATGCGCCGCGTCGAAGCGCCGCTTTTCAAGCTGGCGGGCATCGGGTCCGCCGACGCGATGCCGTGGCGCACTTACGCGCTGGCGCTCATCGCGTTCAACGCCATCGGCGCGCTGGCCGTGTATGCGCTGCAGCGGCTGCAAGGCCTGCTGCCGTTCAACGCAACCGGCATGGGGGCCGTGTCGCCCGACTCGGCCTTCAACACGGCCTTGAGCTTCGTCTCCAACACCAACTGGCAGGGCTACGTGGGCGAGGCGACCATGAGCCATTTGACGCAGATGTTGGCGCTCACCGTCCAGAATTTCCTTTCCGCGGCGACCGGCATCGCCGTGGCATTCGCGCTGGCGCGCGGACTGGCCGCCCGCGGCGAGGGCCGTGGCGGTGCGCCGGGCACGGTGGGCAACTTCTGGGTCGACATGACGCGCATCACGCTGTGGCTGTTGCTGCCGCTGTCCATTGCCGTCGCGCTCTTCTTCGCGAGCCAGGGCGTGATCCAGAACTTCGAGGCCAACCAGACCTTCACCACGCTGGAATCCGCGCGGCAGACGATTGCCATGGGGCCGGTCGCGTCGCAGGAGGCGATCAAGATGCTGGGCACCAACGGAGGCGGCTTCTTCAATGCCAATTCGGCGCATCCGTTCGAGAACCCGACGGCGCTCGTCAACTTCGTGCAGATGCTGGCGATCTTCGTGATTCCGGCCGGCCTGTGCTTCGCCTTTGGCCGTGTGGTCGGCGACCGGCGCCAAGGCTGGGCGCTGCTGGCGGCGATGACGTTGATCTTCGTCGTGGCCGTGATCGCGATCATCCCCGCCGAGCAGGGCGGCAATCCGGCGTTGAAGTCCTTGGGCGTCGACCAGGTGGCCAGCGCGCTGCAGGCGGGCGGCAACATGGAGGGCAAGGAGGTGCGCTTCGGCATCGGTGCCTCCAGCCTCTTTGCGGCCATCACCACGGCGGCGTCGTGCGGTGCGGTGAACGCGATGCACGATTCGCTAACGCCCATCGGCGGCTTGGTGCCCATGGTGTTGATGCAACTGGGAGAAGTCGTGTTTGGCGGTGTCGGCACCGGGCTCTACAGCATGCTGATCTTCGCGATCCTCGCGGTGTTCATCGCGGGGCTGATGATCGGCCGCACGCCCGAGTACCTGGGCAAGAAGATCGAGTCGCACGAGATGAAGCTGACGTCGATCGCGATCCTCGTCACGCCGATCCTGGTGCTGGCCGGCACGGCCGTGGCAGTGATCGCGGCGGGGGGCAAGGCAGGCATTGCCAATCCGGGCGCGCATGGATTTTCGGAAGTGCTCTACGCGCTCACGTCGGCCGGCAACAACAACGGCAGCGCCTTTGCGGGGCTGTCGGCCAACACGCCTTTCTACAACGCGCTGCTGGCCGTGGCGATGTGGTTCGGCCGCTTCGGCGTGATCGTGCCGGTGCTGGCCATCGCCGGTGCGCTGGCGGGCAAGAAGCGCCTGCCGGTCACGAGCGGCACGATGCCGACGCACGGGCCGCTGTTCGTCACGCTGCTGATCGGCACGGTGCTGCTGGTCGGTCTTCTCAACTACGTGCCCGCCTTGGCGCTGGGCCCTGTCGTCGAACACCTGATGCTTTTCGCGCCGGGTGCCTGAGTGAACACCATGCAAACCAGAACCTCCCTTTCGCTGCTCGACCCGGTGCTGCTCAAGCCCGCGCTGTGGAGCGCCATCGCCAAGCTCGACCCGCGCGTGCAGTGGCGCAATCCCGTGATGTTCGTCGTGTACGTCGGCAGCATCATGACGACCACGCTGTGGGTGCATTCGTTGGGCTTTCCGGGCGACACCGGCATGCCGCCGGCCTTCGTGCTCGCCGTGTCGATCTGGCTTTGGTTCACTGTCCTCTTCGCCAACTTTGCGGAGGCGCTGGCCGAAGGGCGCAGCAAGGCGCAGGCGGCGTCGCTGCGGGGCATGCGCAAGGACACTTGGGCGAAGAAGTTGAAGGAGCCGTTTTACGGTTCAGCCTTCCTTCCTGAACAGGCGCCGAACTTGCGGCGTGACGATGTGGTGCTCGTCGAAGCCGGCGACACCATTCCGCTCGACGGCGAAGTCATCCAGGGCGTCGCCTCGGTCGACGAAAGCGCCATCACCGGCGAATCTGCGCCGGTGGTGCGCGAATCGGGTGGCGACTTCTCGGCCGTGACTGGCGGCACCCGCGTGCTGTCGGATTGGCTGGTGGTGCGCATCACGGTGAACCCCGGCGAGTCCTTCCTCGATCGCATGATCGGCATGGTCGAAAGCGCGCGGCGCCAGAAGACGCCCAACGAGATCGCGCTCACCATCCTGCTGGTGGCACTCACCATCGTGTTCCTGATGGTGACGGTGACGTTGCTGCCTTTCTCGATCTTCAGCGTCGAAGCCGCGAAAGCGGGCACGGTCGTTTCGCTGACCGCGCTCATCGCGCTGCTCGTATGCCTGATCCCGACCACCATCGGCGGCCTGCTGTCAGCCGTCGGCGTGGCGGGCATGAGCCGGATGATGCAGGCCAACGTGATCGCGACATCGGGCCGCGCGGTGGAAGCCGCCGGCGACATCGACGTGCTGCTGCTCGACAAGACCGGCACCATCACGCACGGCAACCGTCAGGCGAGCGCGTGGTTTCCGGCGCCGGGCGTCTCGCGCGACCGCTTGGTGCGGGCCGCCTTGCTCGCATCGCTGCCGGATGAAACGCCGGAAGGCCGCAGCATCGTCGAACTGGCGCGGCGCGGCGGGACCGAGACGTCGGCCGCCCCATGCACGCACTTCGTGCCCTTCACCGCGCAAACGCGCATGAGCGGCGTCGACCTGCCCGCTGCGCCGGACAGCCAGGACGCCAAGCCCATCGTGCTGCGCAAGGGCGCCGTGGAGGCGGTGCGCAAGCATGTGGAATGCCTGCGCGGCGTGATGCCGACGGAAGTCCTCCGCACGGCCGACGACATCGCGCGCCGCGGCAGCACGCCGCTGGCCGTGGCCGAAGGCGGGCGCGTCATGGGCGTCGTCGAACTCAAGGACGTGGTCAAGACCGGCATCAGCGAACGCTTCGCGCAACTGCGCCGCATGGGGATCAAGACGGTGATGATCACCGGCGACAACAAGCTCACGGCCGCCGCCATCGCGGCCGAGGCCGGCGTGGACGATTTCCTCGCGGAAGCGACGCCCGAGGACAAACTCGCGCTCATCCGCCGCTACCAGAACGACGGACGCCTCGTCGCGATGACGGGCGACGGCACCAACGACGCGCCCGCCCTGGCGCAAGCCGACGTGGCCGTGGCGATGGGCAGCGGCACGCAGGCCGCGAAGGAGGCTGGCAACATGGTCGACCTGGACTCCAATCCGACCAAGCTGCTCGAAGTCGTGGAGACGGGCAAGGCGCTCCTCATGACGCGCGGCTCGCTCACCACCTTCTCGATCGCGAACGACGTGGCGAAGTACTTCGCGATCATTCCCGCGATCTTCGTGTCGACCTATCCGCAGTTGTCGGCGCTGAACGTGATGGCGCTGGCGAGTCCGTCGTCGGCCATCCTGTCGGCGGTGATCTTCAATGCGCTCGTGATCGTGTTCCTGATTCCGCTGGCGCTCAAGGGCGTGCGCTATCGGCCGGTGGGCGCCGCGGCGCTGCTGCGCCGCAACCTGGCCATCTACGGGCTGGGCGGATTGATCGTGCCCTTCATCGGCATCAAGGCCATCGACATGCTGCTGGCTGTCGCCGGGCTGGTTTGATTCAGGAGATACAGAAAATGAAAAGCATTCTTCGTCCTGCGCTTGTTTTGTTCATCGCACTGAGCGTGATCACGGGGCTTCTCTATCCCCTTGCCGTGACCGGCGTGGCGCAGGTGGCCTTTCCGGCGCAGGCTCGCGGCAGTCTGGTGAACGGCGCTGATGGCAAGCCGGTGGGCTCGTTGTTGATCGGCCAGGACTTCAGCGATGCGAAGCACTTCTGGGGCCGGCCGTCGGCCACGGGCGACAAGCCGTACAACGCGCTGGCTTCGGGGGGATCGAACATGGGGCCGCTCAATCCGGCGCTGACCGAGGCCGTGGCTGCGCGCATCAAGGCGCTGCGCGAAGCAGACCCCGAAGCGGGCGCACAGGTGCCGGTCGACCTGGTCACCGCATCGGCCAGCGGACTTGATCCGCACATCACGCCGGCGGCGGCCCGTTACCAGATCGCGCGGGTGGCCAAGGCGCGCAACGTGCCGGCCGATCCGCTCGCTGCGCTGATCGACCGCCACACCGAAGGGCCCTTGCTCGGCTTCCTCGGCGAGGAGCGCGTCAACGTGCTCGCACTCAACATGGATCTGGACGCCATGCGATAACCTGCGCGCCACATGCCGGAACCCGTGCGCCCCAATCCCGACGACCTGATCGCGCAGATGCGCGCCGACGAGGCGCAATCCTCGCGCGGCAAGCTGCGGATCTACTTCGGCGCCAACGCAGGCGTCGGCAAGACGTGGGCAATGCTCAGCGCCGCGCAGCGCGAACCCAAGGCCGGCCGCGATGTCGTCATCGGCGTGGTCGAAACGCATGGACGCGCGGAAACTGCGGCGCTGCTGGCGGGCCTGGAGCAACTGCCGCTGCGCCATGTCGCGTACCGGGGCCACACGCTCGCGGAGTTCGACCTGGACGCAGCCCTGCACCGGAAGCCCGCGGTGATCCTGGTGGACGAACTCGCCCATTCCAACGTGCAGGGCTCGCGCCACGCCAAGCGCTGGCAGGACATCGAGGAACTGCGCGCCGCCGGCATCGACGTGTGGTCGGCCCTGAACGTGCAGCACCTGGAAAGCCTCAACGGCACCGTCGGCGCCATCACCGGCGTGCGCGTGCACGAGACGGTGCCCGACGCGGTTCTCGACGACGCGGAGGAAGTCGTCTTCGTCGACGCGACGCCGGATGAACTCACCAGCCGGCTTGTGGCCGGCAAGGTCTACCTGCCACAACAAGCGGCACGCGCCGCGCAGAATTTCTTTCGCAAGGGCAACCTCATCGCCTTGCGCGAGATTGCCTTGCGCCGCACGGCCGAGCACGTGGAAGACGACGTGCGCGGATGGCGCGTGGAGCAGTCCGCGCCGGGGCTGCAGGCGTGGAACACTTCGGGCGAAATTCTGGCCTGCGTCGGTCCGCATGAGGACGCGGCGCAAACGGTGCGCACCGCCGCGCGCCTGGCGGGGCAACTCAATGTGCGATGGCATGCCGCGTATGTCGAAACGCCGCGGCTGCAGCGCCTGGACGCAGCGCATCGTGACCGCATCCTGGCGGTGTTGCAACTGGCGGAAGAACTCGGCGCATCGACGGCGGTGCTGACCGGCGACGACGTGGCGCAAGCCATTGCCACGCAGGCGCAGCGGCTCAATTGCGCGACCGTGGTCATCGGGCAGCCGTCGCAGGCCACGGGCTGGCGACGCATGTGGACGGCGCCGCGCATCTCGCGCGCATTGCCCCGGCTGGCGCCGTCGCTGGACATCGTGACGGCCGGTGCGCCGGGCAGTTCGCGCCGCCTGCCGCGCGCACCCCTCGGTGCCGCACACATCGACGGTGCGACCGATGGCGACGCCGAACGGCAGCGCATGCGTTGGCCGGGCTACGCGTGGGCGTTGGGGGCGAGCGTGCTCATCACGCTGCTCGCGCATCCGCTGCTCGGCTGGCTCGAATCCGTGAACATCGTGATGCTCTACCTGCTCGGCGTGGTGGGCGTGGCGATGCGCTTCGGGCGTGGGCCGGCGGCTTTCGGTGCACTGCTGAACGTGGCGGCCTTCGACTTCTTTTTCGTCACGCCGCGCCTGTCCTTTGCCGTGAGCGACTGGCAGTACCTGGTGACCTTTGGCGTGATGCTGGCCGTTGGGCTGCTGGTGGGGCAACTCACGGCGGGCTTGCGATTTTCAGCGGGCGTGTCGGACAGCCGCGAGCGCCGCGCGCGCTCGCTGTTCGAGCTCACGCGCGATCTCTCGGCAGCGCTGCAAACGGAGCAGGTGACGGCCATCGGCGCATCGGCCGCGCAGCGGCACTTCGGCGGGCCAGCGCTGGTGCTGGTGACCGACGCCAATGACCGCCTCACGCTGCCCGACACGGCGCCCGCCGGCTTCGACGCGAGCGTGGCCGACTGGGCCTTTCGCCACGGCCAGCCCGCAGGACTGGGCACCTCCACCCTGGCCGCGCAGGCGTGGCACTACGTTCCCTTGAAAGCGCCCATGCGCGTGCGCGGCGTGCTGGCCCTCCAGCCCGCGCAGCCGCGCTGGCTGCTGATACCGGAGCAGTCGCAGCAACTCGACACGCTGGCGCGGCAGATCGCCATCGCGCTGGAGCGTGTGCACTATGTCGACGTGGCGCAGCGCGCGGTGGTCGAGATCGAATCGGAGCGCCTTCGCAACGCCTTGCTCGGCGCCATTTCGCATGACGTGCGCACGCCGCTCACCGCGCTCATCGCGCTGGCCGAATCCTTGCGCGGCCTGCCGGAAGGGCCGAAGGCGCAGGCCGCGCGGGCCATCGTGCAGCAGGCGCGCGAACTCAATGCGCTGGTGGGCAACCTGCTGGACATGGCGCGGCTGGAAAGCGGCATGGCCGGCGGCGCGGTGAACCTGCGGCGCGACTGGCAATCCGTGGAAGAAACCGTCGGTGCCGCCATTCGCGCGGCGCGTCCGGCGCTTGGCGAGATGGCCGTGCAGACGAATCTGCCGCCCGACTTGCCGCTGGTCGAATTCGATGCGGTGCTGATCGAACGCGTGCTCGTCAACCTGCTGGAAAACGCCGGCAAATACGGCGCGCCGCCGGTGGTGGTGGGTGCGCGCGTCACCGACACGTCGCTGCTTCTTTCGGTGCGCGACCACGGCGCCGGCCTGCCCGCCAGCCTCAAGGGCCGGGAGCACACGCTGTTCGACAAGTTCACGCGCGGCCAGGCCGAGTCCGCGACGCCGGGTGTCGGCTTGGGCTTGGCGATCTGCAAGGCGGTGGTGAACGCGCACGGTGGCGAGATCGAGGCGGTGAACGCCGAGGGCGGCGGCGCAGAATTCACGGTGACGCTGCCGCGCCGGACGCCGCCCGACGCGCCTGAACTGACCGAACTGCCCGCCGACTGACATTCCCCCGGAAACGACATGCCCCCACCCACCGCCATCGTCATCGAGGACGAACCCCAGATCCGCCGCTTCGTGCGCGGCGCGCTCGAGGCCGAGGGCTGGCAGGTGCACGAGGCGGCGACGATGCGCGACGGCCTCGCGGCGGCCGGAACGCGCCAGCCCGACCTGATCGTGCTCGACCTCGGCCTGCCCGATGGCGACGGCACGGCGCTCATCCAGGACGTGCGCGGCTGGTCGGCCGTGCCGATCATCGTGCTGTCGGCCCGCTCGGATGAAAACGACAAGATCGCTGCGCTCGATGCCGGTGCCGACGACTATCTCACCAAGCCCTTTGGCACCGGCGAACTGCTGGCCCGCGTGCGCGCCAACCTGCGCCGCCCGCGCGCTGCGGCCGGCGGCGAGGCCGAGGCACCCAGCTTCCGCTTCGGCGAGGTGGAAGTCGACCGCGCCGCGCGCATCGTGCGCCGCGCGGGCAACGAGGTGCATTTGACGCCCACCGAATATCGCTTGCTGTCGGTGCTCGTCGCCAACGCCGGCCGCGTGCTGACGCAGCGCCAGTTGCTGCGGGAGGTGTGGGGGCCATCGCATTCGGAGCAGAGCCACTACTTGCGCATCTACATGGGCCATTTGCGGCAAAAGCTCGAAGCCGACCCGGCGCAGCCGCGGCATCTGTTGACCGAGACTGCGGTCGGCTATCGCCTCGTGGTCTGAACCTGTTGCGGGCGCTGAGCGAAAATCGCCGCATGTCCGAAGCCGCCCCCGTCCGCCTCAACAAACGAATGGCCGAACTCGGCCTGTGCTCCCGCCGCGAGGCGGATGACTGGATCGACCGGGGCTGGGTGCTCGTCAACGGCGAGCCGGCGGCCATGGGCGTCAAGGTCTTGCCCGGCGACCGCATCGAGGTCGACCCCAAGGCGCGCGGGCAGCAGGCGGCGCAGGTGACCATCCTGTTGCACAAGCCCGTTGGCTATGTGAGCGGGCAGGCCGAGGACGGGCATGAGCCCGCCGTGATGCTCATCAACCCGCGCACGCACTGGAAGGGCGACACCACGGGCAACCGTTTTTCGCCCACGCAATTGCGCGGCCTGGCGCCCGCGGGCCGGCTGGACATCGACTCGGTCGGGCTGCTCGTGCTCACGCAGGACGGCCGCGTCGCGCGCCAGTTGATCGGCGAAGACTCGGGCATGGAAAAGGAGTACCTGGTGCGCGTGTCCTATGGCCCGGTCGCCACCAATTCGCAGGCTGCGTTTCCGCCGGACCAACTCGCACGGCTGCGTTTCGGCCTGAGCCTGGATGGCCAGCCCCTCAAGCGCGCGCAGGTCGACTGGCAGAACCCAGAGCAGCTTCGCTTTGTGCTCACCGAAGGCAAGAAGCGCCAGATTCGCCGCATGTGTGAACTCGTGGGCCTGAAAGTGGTCGGACTCAAGCGCATCCGCATTGGCCGCGTGATGCTGGGCAACCTGCCGCAGGGTCAGTGGCGCTACCTGGCGCCGCACGAGCGCTTCTGATTGGCGGCGACGGCGCCGGGCTTGCTCATCCGGCGATAAGAATGCGTTGGTAGGGTGGGGTGCCGCCAGCGGCGGCGACTTCAACCCGAAACCGGAAGGAATTCATCGTGCGTGTACTGGTGGCAGAAGACGACGAGATGATCGGCCGCGGCCTGGTGCAGGCGCTCGAGGGCGCCGGCTGGTCGGTCGATTGGGTGCGCAACGGGCCGCTGGCGCTCAGCGCCTTGGGTGACGGCGGCTACACCTGCGCCCTGCTCGACCTGGGCCTGCCCGCGCAGGATGGCACCGACGTGCTGCGCCGCGCCCGGCAACGCGGCGACACCACGCCGGTGGTCGTGCTCACGGCGCGCGATGGCCTCGATGACCGCATCAACGGTCTGGACCTGGGCGCAGACGACTACCTGCTCAAGCCCTTCGAGTTTCGCGAACTGCTGGCGCGCATGCGCGCGGTGGTGCGCCGGCGCGACGGCAGCGCGCATTCGGTCATCGGCACCGGCGCCTTGCAACTTGACTTGACGACGCGAGAGGTCATGCTCGAAGGCCGGCGCGAAGCATTGACCGCGCGTGAATTCGCGCTGCTGCACGCGCTGCTGGAGCGCCCCGGCGCCATCCTCTCGCGCGAGCAGCTGGAAAACCGCATCTACGGCTGGGGCGAGGAAGTGACGAGCAACGCCGTGGACGTGCTCATCCACGGCATGCGCCGCAAGCTCGGCCCCGATGCGATCCGCAACGTGCGCGGACTGGGGTGGCGGGTGCTGCCGTCTTCTGCTTCATCTTCTTCTGCTGGATGATGGCGCGACCCCACTCGCTGCGGCGTCAGCTGTGGTGGTCGCTGGTCATGCTTCATCTGGTGGCCACGGCGGTCACCGCGCTGTTTTCCTATCTGGCCTACGGGCGCCTCATCGACACCTTCATGGACGAGCAGATGCGCTTGGTCGCCGAGTCGCATTCGGGCGACCGCGACCCGCTGGCACTGCCGCCGACGGCGGGCGAGAAGGCGATCCAGGGCGGGGCCTTCATCGTGCAACTGTGGAGCGCGGACGGGCAGGCCTTGCTGGCCAACTCATGGGCGCCGCTGACGATGGCGCTGCAGCCCACGCCCGGCGTGCAGGATGTGAACGCCGCATCGCAGGTCGACGACCGCTGGCGGGTGTACACCGCGCCGCCTGGCGCGCATGCCGGCCAGCCGCGCGTGCAGGTCATCCAGAGCGCGGCGTTCCGGCGCCACCGTGCCACGCGCCGCGCCTTGCTGGAGAGCCTGCCCATCGTGCTGCTGCTGCCTGTGTCGCTGCTGGTGCTGTGGCTCATCGTGGGGGCGGGGTCGCGATCACTGCGTGTCGTCGCGCACGACATTGCAGCGCAGGACGAACGCAGCCCCGACGAGTTGCCCGTGACGCGCGTGCCGGAAGAAATCGGCCCGCTGGTCGTGGCTTTCAACAGCGTGCTCGCGCGGCTGCGCGGCGCGCTCGCGACGCAGCGGCGCTTTGTGCAGGACGCAGCGCACGAGCTGCGCACGCCCATCACGGCGATCGGCCTGCAGATCGAGAACCTGCGGGCGCTGATTCCGCGGGGCGAGGCCAGCGATCGCTTCGAGCAGCTCGAAGCCGGCGTGACGCGTGCCCGGCACCTGACCGAGCAACTGTTGCGCCTGTCGCGCCAAGACACGCCCACGGCTGCGGTGACCGCAAGCTGTGCGCGGCGCGATGAGGGCGACCGCGAATCGGGCGTCAACGTTGCCGCGGTGCTGCGTGAAAGCGTCGGGCAACTCATAGCGCTGGCGGACCGGCGGCATGTGGACATCGGCTTCGAGGGCCATGGCGCGACGGAGGTCGACGTGCCGGCCGCAGAACTGCGCACCGTGTTCGATAACCTGATTGACAACGCAGTGCGCTATTCGCCCGAGGGCGGCGTGGTCGATGTGCGCCTGTATGCGCTGGCCGGGCGACCGGTTGTGGACGTGGTGGACAACGGACCGGGCATCCCGCCGGAACTGATGTCGCGCGTGTTCGACCGGTTCTTTCGCGTGCCGGGCTCGCCGGTGGGCGGCAGCGGCCTGGGACTGGCGATTGCGCAGGGGGCGGGCGTGCGGCATGGCATGCAGATCGAATTGCTCAACCGCGAAGGCTGCAAGGGGTTGATTGCGCGTGTGCATCTGGTGGGGCCGACGGCGCTTGTTTGAGGACGTCCGCCCCTCATTCGCCCGTAAGTTTTCCCTCACTGCCGCCTCAGTCTGCTTGCCTAGAGTGAACGCAGGCCACCCGTTGCGCAGTCTCGCCAACGGGTTCCGGCTTATCCACACCTGGCAGGAGACAGCTATGCACGTATCCCTCAAGCTCATCGCCATTGGCGCCATCACCACCTTTGCAAGCCTTGGCGCACTGGCGCAAAACAGCGACGGCGGCGACTACCGCCCCATGCAACTGAATTCGCCGCCGAACCCTGAAGTGCAGAAGGGCGCGATGGAAGCCGCACGCACGCACGGCGGCGCCGGCGCGGAAGCGCCCGGGTCGTCGAGTGCGATGACGAACAACGGCAATGCGGACGCGAACGAGGTGCAGAAGGGCGCGATGGCGGCGGCGAAGAGCCACGGCGGTGCGGGTGCGGAGTCGACGGGGAGTTCGACTGCGGCGCCTGGGGGTAGCGGGGGCTGAGCGGATTTGCTGCGACGGATGGCGTTGCGCGGCTTTGGTCACAGGCTGTGCGCGATGAAAAGATCGTTTGGCGAGGTCGGCACGAAGAGTGTCGACTCACCGGCTTTGTCGATGTGATAGGTGCGGCCGTTGAGCATCACCGATCTGGTATTGGACCAGACGCGGTATTCATAGCCGCCTTGGACCGGTCTTGCAGCGAGGACGCGGAACACCGGAGGTATGACCACGCGCAGGGTCACGCTTGCTGACGCGCTGGCGTCGCCGATCGAAGATTCCGCGGCGCACGTCAGCGGGACCAAGAGCCACGCGACGATGCCGGCCATCGTGCCGCCGGTCCGGAAAACATCGCAAGCTGACATCGAACCTCACGCCGCCAGATATTCGGTTGAAGCACGGAAGCGATGCCGGACTGTCGATTTGCAGCAGAGTTTCGCGCGGAAGCGCTGACGTGCCGGCGACACCAGACGAGCGCGAACCCCTCCACTGCATCTTGCTCCTGGACGGGATCGCGTGTCACTATTGCCGCGGCGGCAGGCAACTCGCAGTTGTCTCGGAATGTATCGGGAGCGAGGCGGACTCGATCCCCGATGCGATCACCCCGGCTACACGCGCCCAAGCGCACGAGCGTTTCGCGCTCAGGGCGCGCTTGCGGTGAAGGTCACTTGTCCGGTGTAGTCGCCCGCCCGTGGCAGTTGTGCCGGAGTGGGCGCATAGCCGAAGGTCCAGGTCGCCTTGCGCCAGGTGACCAGATTGCCGTAGCTGTTGCCGAAGGCATTCCCGGAGACGGTGGTGGAAGTCGCGCTGGTGCCTGCATCGGGCAGCAGAGGTGCCGACAGCGTCGAGTCGCTCGTTTGCACGGTGATCTGCGACATCGGAATGATGTTGCTGCCGCTTTTGAGCGGCAGCACGGTATTGGCGCGCAGGGTCACGCTACCAACGTTGCTACGCACCTCGACGGGCAGTGCGTTGTTGCTTGGCGCGACCGAGAAGACCGGCGCCGCGCCATTCCAGTTCACCGACGTTGGGCCGCCGGGCACCGGGACCGTACCCCCGGGCGCGCCGGGAATCGATGGTGTGAGCGCGAAGCTTACAGGAGGGTCTACCGCGGTCGCGCTGCCGATTCGCAGGTAGACGAACCTGTTGATGTTGATGGCGAACTTGAGTTCGGCAACGGCTGGCGTGCCAAGGCCACTGACAGTGGTCGTTCCCGCTGCAACCGCGGTGCACACCAGCATCAGCAACGCGCCCGCCAACCCGGCGCGCGGCCGGTTTGGCCACGGCAGGCGCGAGCATCGTGGTGGGAGCGTGTGCATCGGCGTCCTCTTCAGTCTCAACGCAACTCTGCGTCGACCTTGAAGCCACCCTTTTCCCATTCGAGAAGGCCCTTGACCTTGACAGGGTAGACGGGCTCGACGGGCTTGTTCTGGTCGCCCCGGGGCACGAGCGCTATTTGCCGGGTCTGGCCCGGCATCACCGGCGAGCCGTCCGGCACCAGTTCGAACGAGGTGCCACGGGCGTCCGTCGCATCCAGGGTGCCATCGAGGCGGCCGTGCGCTTCCCCCGTGTTGCTGATGGTGACAATCGGCGAGCGCTTGCCGCGCACCTCTTTCATGCCCACTTGGCTCAACGTCATCTTTGGCTCGGCGCCATTGACCATGACATAGACCGCGACAGCGATACGCCCCGTCACCGGCAAGCTCATGTTGGTGCCGCCTTGGGCGATGCTGGCCTGGTAGGCGGGCTCCACGCCTTCGACGGCGATCATGAAGCGGCATTCACCCTTGGAGGCGTCGGCCGGCGGCTCGACCTGGAAGCGAAAGCTTGCCTTGCCGCGGGCGGGGACCTTCACGGTGCGGCGCTCTAGCGTCACCCAGGGGCGGCAACTGCCCGGTTGCAGCGCGTCGAAATACGCGACTTCGCCGTCCGTCGAGTAGCTCCAGTCGATGGTGCGCAATGACACCTCGGTGGGCGTTGCGCCCAGGTTGTTGATGTCCAGCGCCTGGCCCAGGCGCACGCCACTCTTGGCCGACACCTCGAAGCGGGAGGGCGAGACCGCAATCTCGAAGGGTGCGGCGTGGGCAATGGTGGCCGCGCCAACCGCCAGCAGCAGCGCAACACGGCGCAGCGCCCGGCCGAATGTGGGATGGAAAAGGGTATTCATGGCAGTGTTTCTATCTCGAAATAGGCTTCAAAGCCCAGCCGCATGCCGCGGGTCAGCCGCAGTTCGCGCAGATCCACCTGCCAGCTCAGTTCGAAGCCTTCGGACATCCAAGGGTCGCGAACCACGCCGTTCCAGACCTGAATGCGCTCGCCCGGGCGACCCTGCCCGCTGGCAAAGAGGCCTTGGCTTCGCCATTGCACGAGTACGGCATTGGGTGTGCGAACGCCGGGAACACCCGCAGGAATCACGTAGAAGATGCGTGCGCGGCGCCCCACATGGCGCGCCGTGTTGAGCCGGTAGTCGATGCGGCCAAAAGAGGCGCGCGCAATGGGCGAGACCGGTGTTCCGGGTCGCGCGATGCCGCCATCGTCCAGGGTGGCTTGCACCTGGGCGCGCGGCGAGGTCGAGTCGTCCAAGCGCTCGACCTGGGCCTGCGCGGGTACCGCCAGGATGGCGAACAGGAGCAGGGCGGCGGGCAGGAAGACCGCGCGAAGGCTTGCAGGGCGTTTCATCAGATCATGGTGGCCGTGAACCGCACCGATCCGGTGTAGTTTCCGGCCGGGTACACCGTGTCGTTGATGTACTCGAAATTCAGGATGTTGGTCATCTCGCGTGAGCCGGCCAGGATCACGACGGGGTCGAAGCGGGCCAATTGCTGGGCTGCGGCGCCCGTGAACACGCCGCTCACGATTTCGGCGTTCCCGCCGCTGGGCGCGCCGCCGTTGGAAGTCCAGCGGATGCTGGTGAAGGGAATGGTTGCGCCGCCGCAGGTTCCGCTCTGGCAGCTCAGTGCCACGCGCGAATCGACGGTCAACGTGACGGACTGCGGTTCCAGCCCAAAGAAGGGCCGGGTCGGCGTGACCCGCACGGTAACGCCGCCGGCCTGGCCGGACGTGCCGCTCACCGGCCCCTGCCCGACCTTGTCGTTGGCAACGTCGAACAACACTGTGTCGACGCCGGTGGCCACGCCGACCTGCAAAACGAGTCCATAGGAGCCATAGTCGCCGGTGGAGGTGAACACCGCGCCGGCGTCGGGAACGACGCCGGCGCTCGCGAGCAGGCAAAGCAGCGCCCGCGCGATGGCCGCGCGGGAGCGCGCCAAATCGTTCATGCGCTGCTTCGCGTGCACCTTAGAGCCCTTGCGCCGTGTAGGTAACGGCGGCCGTGTAAGCGCCAGCCTTCCAGGCGGCGGCCGTGGCGGTGTCGAGCGTATAGGTCCAAGTGCCCGTGACCACGGTGTTTTGCGAAAAGTTGGTTTGGGTACATGTTCCCAAGTCGTTCCCCGGGTGGGGCAAGGTGCCGGTGGTCGCAACTTTGAACGCCGAGTTGGCGGGGCCATTCGCGGCTGACCAAGTGCCGACGGCGCAATTGATGTTCGCGCCCGTGCCGTTCGTCCAAGCCCAGACTGTCAGTGCGGCGGGCTGGGTACCGAGGGTGATCGTCGGATCGGTGCCGTTCCAGTCGACGTTGGGGGTGCCAGTCGTCGGCACGGTCCCTGACGGCAACGCACCAGGAATGTTGAATGCCGCGGTCCAGCTTAAAGTGTTCTGCGAGGCGACGTTCGAGCCGACGCGCAGCACGATGAGCTTGGGCACGGTGACGCTGAGGTTGACGCCAGCCGTCGCGGTGACCGTGCCGGTGCCGCCGGCGGCTTGGTTGTACTTGGCTTCAGCCATGGCGTTGCTGGCCGCGAAGGCCAGGGTGGTAGCGGCTGCAAGGGCCAACAGGTTTTTCTTCATGGTTATCTTCCTTTTGAAAAATCGAACGAACACAGGTTTAAAAAGCGCTGAACGGGCGCCCGTGGGAGTGAGCTCTTGCGCCGGTTGGCACAGGCAGCCCGTTGTCTGCTGCAGGGTCATTCGCCCACCTTGATCACAGGGATCTCGGCGGTGGCTTGACCACGCAGCGGAACGTTGACGCTCACGCCGCTGTCGCCGGCCACGCCCCAAGGCAGTGGCACGCTGTCAAGCGTGAGAGTCAGTTGGTGGCGACCCGTGGTCACCGTCGGAAATTCGAAGCGCCCGTCGCGGTCGGTTGTGGCGCGGTAGCGGCCATCGAGCACGACTTCCACGTTGGCCGCGCCGTTCTCGCCGGCCTGTTGGCGTCCGTCGCGGTTGGCGTCCAGGAACACGCGACCGCTTACGCTGCCGCTGCCCGCGCCGCTGCGCACGCCCGCCGCTTGGTATGCCGTGCCGGAACTACCATCCCAGCGCAGGAAAGCGTAAAAAGTCTTGTCGTTGCTGCGATAGACCTGCGGGCCGAACAGCGAGGTCTGGATGGCGGCCGAGCGGGCCTGGTTCATGTTCGCCGCGATCCCGAAGTGCCAGCCCGGCGCGATTTCCTTTTCGGCGGTGAGGGAGCCCGATAGGCCGCGACTGGTGTAGAGGTCGCTGTCCTGCGAGGTCCAGCGCAGGTTCCCGGTCACCGAGAAGCCGCTGTCGAACCAGTAGCGAAACTGCACCCCCGCTGTCGGGTAGGTGCGCGTGACGCCGCTGCTTTGGTCACGGGCGTAGCCCAGCGTGGTGGTCAGCTCGGGGCGCAGCGCCGCGTAGCGGCCGGTGATCCAGTCCTGCTCCCATTGGAGTTCCTGTCCGGTCGCGGCGGTGCCAAGGAGCACGACCTGCTCATTTCGCAGCGCCATCAAATTCAGGCGGGTGCGTGGTAGATCAAAGAAGCGGGTCTGATAGAAGACGTTGCCGTAGAGGCTGCGGTTCTCGCCCAGCAGATTGCCTACCGCCGAATTGTCGTAACGGGTCCTGGACAAATTGGCGTTGGCGCCCACGGAGGTGTCACGGTCCAACAGGTACTGGAAGTTGCCGTTGAAGGCCGTGCGGGTGTAGCCATAAAGGTTGGACACGCTGTCGCTATCGGCGCGCTCGAAGTCGAAGCCGCCGCCCCAGTTCATCCGGCCGGTGCTGTGGTCGACGCGCCAGTAGGCGCCGCGGTTGCCGGTGATCAGCGCATAGTCGCCGAAATAGAGATTCGGGTCGGCGGCGTAGGCGCCGAACTGATGGTTGAATCGCCCGGTGCGGGCGCTGGCCTCGACGAACAAGCCCTGCGAATCGCCGGTCTGCACCCCGGGCGTGGCAGATGTGACCTGGCTACCCACCAGCGTGGTGCGCACCTTGAAATCGGCATCGGCGCCCGGCAAGGCCTTGGGGGCATAGCCAACCGAGGTGGCCCAACTCGATACGTTCTTGGCGCCAAAGCCTTCCGGTGTATAGAAGCTGGAGAAATAGGCAGGGACGTAGTTGGCGCGGTCGATTTGTCCGGCCACGAACCATTCGTCGCTCAGGCGCCGGGTCGCGCCCAGCCAGGTCATTGAACCTTGGGTCGTCTCGAATCCTGGGTAAGGCCCGCCGGCCAGGAACCCGCGTTGGCCCGAGCCGGCGCGCAGGTCCCAGTCGCTGTTGAAGATCCGGGTGGACAGGCCGCGCACCATCGTCGTGCCGAGCGACAGGCGGTAGTTGCGGCTCAAGCCGTCCGTCACGTCGCTGAATGTGTCGCCGACGGTCGTGTCGGCAAAGGTGTTGGGCGTGATTGGGAAGCCGATGTTGCGGAAGGTGAAGCGATCGCCGGTGCGTTCCCTGGCGAAACCGAAGGTGCCCATCGCACGGTCGGCGAGCGGGTCGCCACTCAGATGGCGAGCGTCGAGTTGCAGCAAAACGTCGCCGTAGTTGAGCGTTTCGCGACGGTACTCGGCCCGCAGTCCGTACTCGGCGGCGTGCTGGCGGCCAAAGCCTTCAACGCTCGATTCGGCGAAACCAGCACGACTTTCCAGCGACCAGGCCTGGAAGCCGGTGCCTTCTACCGGTGGCTCTTCTTCGGTCGCCGCGCCGGTACCCGGCGCCGCATCCGCTTCCATGAATCGGTCCTCGTAGGTCGCGGGCGCCGCCTGGATCATGGCGCGCAGGCGTTCCTGCTCGGCCTGCACCCGATCCATCGACCGGATCTGCGCCTCAGCCACGACGATCTTCCCCGTGTCCGCGGCTTGCGCAGTCGATGCAACGACCAGCGCACAGCCGACGACGAGCCACGCCACCGGATGTTCTCCGGGCGGTAAGCCTTGCATCATCAATCGGTCGCGGGTCAAGAGGAAACATCTCCATAGTCCTTCGGACGGGGTTGGAGACGTGAATGTAAGAGTCTTCCTACAATTTGTAAGAGGAAGTAATGCTCAGAAGTTAATAGTTTTAGACACTTTGGTTACAGATTATAACCTTTGGTGTAGCGTGAATTCCTACACACCTCGGCCGGACGCACGGTGTGTAGCGCGTTGCCATGCGAGCATGCGCTCGCATACGGGCTCAAGGCTGTACCGGAAAGGCCCCCATCGCCGTCCCGCGATCGAAGACATCCATGCATTTCGTCCGGGTTGACAAAGGACTGCTCCATGGCGGGGCAGGTTGTCCTGCCCCAGCTCAATCTCGTGGGTGAACGGTCGATGCAACGGCGCCGCGCAGTGCGGCCCCACTTGCGCCCCGCCCCCGAATTCACGTCGATCACCGCCCAGCCCACCCCGGACAGTTGAAAATGGCGCCCCGCGCCGCCATATGGGCGCTTCCGACGGGCCCTCCGGCCCGGCGTATCCCTTTCCGGAAACTCATTCCCTTCAAAGCAATGACCGCCGCATCCAGCAAACTCCCCTTCCAGGCCGAAGTCGCCCAGCTTCTTCACCTCGTCACGCACGCCCTCTACTCGAACAAGGAAATCTTCCTGCGCGAGTTGATCTCCAATGCGTCCGACGCCTGCGACAAGCTGCGCTTCGAAGCCATCAACAACAGCGCCCTGTATGAAGACAACCCCGACCTGTCGGTGCATGTCTCCTTCGACAAGGACGCACGCACGCTCACCATCCGCGACAACGGCATCGGCCTGTCGCGCCAGGAAGCCATCGAGCACCTGGGCACGATCGCCAAGAGCGGCACCAAGGAATTCATGAGCCGCCTGTCGGGCGACCAGAAGGCCGACGCGCAGCTCATCGGCCAGTTCGGCGTGGGCTTTTATTCGGGCTTCATCGTCTCGGACAAGATCACCGTCGAGTCACGCCGCGCGGGCCTTTCCGCCGCCGAGGGCGTGCGCTGGACCAGCGCCGGCGCCGGCGACTTCGAGGTGGAAGACATCGAGCGGGCCGAGCGCGGCACCAGCGTCATCCTGCACCTGCGTGAAGACGCCGACGAGTACCTGAACACCTGGAAGATCAAGCAGATCATCGGCAAGTATTCCGACCACATCTCGCTGCCCATCCTCATGGAAAAAGAGGAATGGAAGGACGGCGAGAACGACCAGCCCGGCGGCATGGTCAAGACCGGCCAGTGGGAAGCCGTCAACAAGGCCAGCGCGCTGTGGGCCCGCCCCAAGAAGGACATCACGCCAGAGGAATACATCGAGTTCTACAAGAACACGCTGCATGACTTCGAGGCACCGCTGGCCTGGAGCCACAACCGCGTGGAAGGCAGCACTGAGTACACGCAGCTGTTGTACGTGCCCTCGAAGGCACCGATGGATTTGTGGAACCGCGAGCGCGCCGCCGGCGTCAAGCTGTACGTCAAGCGCGTCTTCATCATGGACGACGCCGAGGCGCTGCTGCCCAGCTACCTGCGCTTCGTGAAGGGCATCATCGATTCGGCCGACCTGCCGCTGAACGTGAGCCGCGAGTTGCTGCAGGAAAGCCGCGACGTGAAGGCCATTCGCGAAGGCAGCACCAAGCGCGTGCTGAGCATCCTGGAAGACCTCGCGCGCCAGGAAAAGGAAGGCGAAAGCGACGAGGACAAGGCCAAGTACGGCAAGTTCTACGCCGAGTTCGGCGCCGTGCTCAAGGAAGGCCTGGGCGAAGACTTCACGAACAAGGACCGCATCGCCAAGCTGCTGCGCTTTGCATCCTCGACCACCGACACGGCGACCGTCAGCCTGGCCGACTACAAGGCCCGCATGAAGGAAGGCCAGGAGGCGATTTACTACATCACCGCCGACACCTTGGCCGCCGCCAGGAACAGCCCGCAACTCGAAATCTTCAAGAAGAAGGGCATCGAGGTGCTGCTGATGACGGACCGCGTGGACGAGTGGGCGCTGAACTACCTGAACGAGTTCGACGGCACCGAACTGCAAAGCGTCGCCAAGGGCGCGGTCGACCTGGGCAAGCTGCAGGACGAAGGCGAGAAGAAGGCGGCGGAAGAAGCGGCCGAAACCTTCAAGCCCATCCTGGAAAAGCTCAAGGAAGCGCTCAAGGACAAGGCCGAAGACGTGCGCGTGACCACTCGCCTGGTTGATTCACCCGCCTGCCTGGTGGTGAAGGACGGCGGCATGAGCACGCAGCTCGCCCGCATGCTGAAGCAGGCTGGCCAGCCGGCACCCGAAGTCAAGCCGGTGCTGGAAGTCAACGCCGAACATCCGCTGGTCAAGAAGCTGGAAGGCTCTGCGCACTTCGACGACTTGGCCAACATCCTGTTCGACCAGGCGCTGCTGGCCGAGGGCGGCATGCCGGCGGATCCGGCCGCCTATGTGCGGCGAGTGAACGCGCTGCTGGCCTGAGCTGCGCCAGCAGGCATCGGCGCGCAATTGTTGTGGATCGGGCAGAGCCCGATTCGCCGCGCGCCCGCGGGTGCCGTAGTTCACGGCCTCGCGGCTTCCCTGTCGGGCGAAAGGCTCTGGACGCGCCCACAATCGAGCGCGGTTCAAAGATCGCGTGAAGGGGGAAGTCAAATGAAATATTCGAAGGTGTCTCGTTGTGGCGTGCGCGCCTTGCCGCTGCTGGCGGCACTGTGCCTGGCAGGGTGCGCCAACGTGGGTGGGGGTGTCGGGTTCGGCATTCAGCTGGTGCCTGGACTGTCGCTCAACCTGGGCTATGGCGCGGGCGGGGCCGTGGTCGGCGTGGGCACGGGCTGGGGCCCGGTGGGTGCCGGGGTCGGCATCAATCAATCGGGACAGGTCATCGGCGGGGGCGGCGTGGGTGTCGGTGTGAGTTCCGGCAATGTGGGTGCGGGCGTCGGGGTTGGGCAGAGCGCTGTGCTGTACGACCCGAAAGCGCCGCCGCAGAACGCGTATGCGGTGCCGCCGCCGGCTACCGTGGCGCAGCCGGGCAGCGTCGAAGCGCCCTGACCGGTGGCGGCATGCGCAAAAAAATGCGCTGCCGATCTCTAATTTCGACAGTTTTGATGTCGCCAATTCTCGCTAATTGTCGCTAAATCGGGGCGTACTCCAAGACTTAAGGGCACACTTTCTGGATAACGAGATTATTCAGGGAGTGTCACCATGTCCGATGCCGGCGGCGCTGGCGCGCGCACGCTACAAATCAGCAGTCCAGCGATTCCGACTTTGCTCGGCAGGCCAGCATTGGAGCCAGTGCGGTTGTCAGGCCAGGAAGGTCTCAACAGCCTGTTCGGATACGAACTGCTGCTCAAGACGCCAGACGCGCTGAACCTGGTTGTTGCCGACGCGGCGAGCTTCAACCTTGACGACTTCATCGGCCGCGAGATCAGTTGCACGATTGAACTGGACGGCGCGGGCGAGTTCGTTGCGGGAGCCGTTGGCGCCAGCATGGACCACATCGGCGCCGGCGTGCGACAAATCAACGCCCTCATCACCGATGCGGCGCTGTGGGGAGAAGAAGGTCGGCACGTCCAGTACAGGCTCACGCTGCGCCCATGGCTGCACCTTGCAACGCTGGCGAGCGATTGCAAGATCTTTCAGAACAGGAGCGTCATCGACATCCTCGATGAAGTGCTGGCGAAGTACGCTTTCCCTGTCGAGAAGCGACTCTTCGACACCTACCCGCCGCGCGACTATCAGTGCCAGTACAATGAGACAGACTTCGAATTCTTCGAGCGTCTTTGCCAAGAGTGGGGGGTCAGCTACCACTTCGAACACAGCGAAGGCAGTCATCGACTGGTGCTCGCTGACGCTGTCGGCGCCTACAAGAAAATCGACAGCCTTGCGTACCAGCAAGTCGAGTACCACCCCCCAGGCTGGAAGGTGGATGCCGAATACCTGCACAGCTTCGTGCCCGAGCATCGCCTGACCAGCGGCCGGTACACCACCCACGACTACGACTACACGCGTCCGCGCGCGGACCTCAGCGCAGGACGCAGCGACCCGCGGCCCACCGGTCAGGCCGACGGCGAGGTCTACCAGTGGCACCACACCCACGCGGGCAGCCACTACGCACAGCCCAACGCCGGTAGCAGTGGACCCAACGATCCCCGGGACGAAGGCCAGCGCATGGCTCTGCTGCGCATGCAGGCGCAGCGTACCCACGGCGCCCGCGCCCGCGCCAGCGGCAACCTGCGCGGCATGGTGCCCGGATGCACCTTCCAGCTGACGCGGCATCCGAGAGAAAGCGCCAACGCCGA
Source organism: Variovorax brevis (assembly GCF_030317105.1). Lineage (GTDB taxonomy): Bacteria > Pseudomonadota > Gammaproteobacteria > Burkholderiales > Burkholderiaceae_C > Variovorax > Variovorax brevis. The sequence continues at coordinate 83,583 of NZ_JASZYG010000014.1, read as the reverse complement.
CTACCTCGTTCTCCAAACAGAGTTCCTCATCGAAGACGTGGCGCAGGACAGCCAAGCCAAGGACGCCGCACCGGATCGCCGCCAGCGCTGGCGCGTGGAGGTCCAGCTCACCGCCCACCCTGTGAAGGAACCGCTGCGTCCCGCCTTGCTGCGCTCCAAGCCGCTCACCCACGGCCCGCAAACTGCCCTTGTGGTCGGGCCCGAAGGCCAGAACCTGTGGACCGACGAGTTGGGCCGCATCAAGGTGCAGTTTCCCTGGGACCGCATCGGAAGCAAGAACCAGCACAGCACCTGCTGGGTGCGCGTCAGCTCCCCGTGGGCGGGCGGTCAATTGGGGGGCGTGCACATCCCGCGCATTGGCCAGGAAGTCATCATCGACTTCATCGGTGGCGACCCCGACCTGCCTGTGTGCACTGGCCGCGTTCACAACCAGTTGAACCTGCCGCCGTGGGATCTGCCCGGCCAGAGCGCCCTCAGTGGCTTCAGGTCGCGGGAGCTGACCAAGGAAGGCGGCAACAGCGCCGCGGGCCGCAGCAACCACCTGATCCTGGACGACACCGAATCGAAGATCCAGGCGCAGCTCAAGAGCGACCATCAGCACAGTCAACTGAGCCTGGGGCACATCAGCCGCATCGAAGACAACGCCGGGCGCAAGGACGCCAGGGGCGAAGGCTTTGAGTTGCGCACCGACGGCCACGGCGCCATCCGCGCCGGGGACGGTCTGCTCATCACCACCGAGGCACGCGCCAACGCCAAGGCGCATGTTCTGGACAGTGGCGAGACGCGACAGCGCTTGACCGAAGCGCGCGATCTGCACGAAAGCGGCGCAGACATTGCGCAAAAGAACAAGGCGCAGGAAGCCGCCGATCAAGCCGAAGTCGCCAAGGCGCTCAAGGAGCAGAACGATGCCATCCGCGGCGAAGGAGCAGCCGACGCTGCGAAGGGGGCCTTTCCTGAATTGTCGCGACCGCATCTGGTGCTGGCGTCGCCGGCGGGCATCGAAACCACCAGCCAGTTCAGCACGCATATTGCAAGCGTCGAGCACACCGCCATCACCAGCGGCAAGCACACCAGCATGGTCAGCGGCGACAGCTTGCTCGCCGTGGCCTTGCAGGCCATCAAGCTCTTTGCGGCACAAAAGGGCATTCACGTCGTGGCAGCGCAGGCCGATATCGAGATAGAGGCGCTGAAGACGTGCATCCACATGCTCGCCAAGGAGGAGATCACCCTCAAGGCCGACCGCATCAAGATCGAAGCGAACACCGAACTGGTGATGAGCGGCGGCGGCAGCTACGTTCAATTCAAGGCCGGCCAGATCGAAAGCGGCACCACGGGCTCCGACACGCGTCACGCGAGCGCGCATTCCATGTCCGGCCCCAGCAGCAAAGGCACGCCGGCCTTGCCCGAAGGTCGCAAGCCGGGCAAGGGGCAGCTGGAACTTCTCAATCGCTACGCCAACAGCGAGGGGCGCAAGGGCGCGAGCTATCGGGTCACCGACGTGCTGGGCCAGGTCAAGACGGGCGTGCTGGATAGCAACGGCTTCGCGGCCGTGTCGGGCCTTGCGCCAGGGGGCACCCGGATCACCTTTGGCAAGGACCCGCGCAACCCCTGGGACGAGGGGAGCTACTTCGGCAAGTCAAGCTGGCCGCCCAGGGAGCACGACGGCGACGTGGAGGCGGCGGCCATGCCACCGTCCAACACGCTTTTCGACGGTCCGATGCGGCAAGCCGCCAGCGCAGCCGCCACTGCACTTGTTGCGGCTGGCGTGCCTGCGGTGGCCGGCAAGTTGGGCGCTGCGTCAGGTGTTGCGTCGCAAGTGATGCAACAGGCGCTCGGTTCGGTGGCCAGCGCCGCCATCGCCCCGACGGGCACGACCGGCACGACCGGCACGACCGGCACGACCGGCGCGCTAGGGAAGAGCCCCATCCAGCTGCCTCCCGGCATATCACTCGCGCCCGTTTCCGCGGCTTAGCCGCGAGCGCGTTTGCGCAGGCTTCGCGAGAAGCACAACAACAAATCAAGACAAGAGTTCAGGGACGACCCCAAAGCATGACCCCGCAACAGCAAGAGATCGAGAAAAGATCCAACGAACCCGAGACGGCGGTGGTGCCGCTGGACCAGATCAAGACGGAAAGCACCGGCGCAGCCGCCAAGGCGGTGGACGACTGGCTTCAAAGCATCAGCGGCAAGGTCGTCACCCTCGAGCGGGTGGCGACCGTGGCCGGCGCCATCCCGGTCATCGGCAACATCATGGCCCTCGTGGACGCGATGGGCGACGTCATCACCCTTGCGAAAGACAAGTTCCAGAAGGAAGAAGACAGGTTCTTCACTTGGGTCAGCCTGGGCATCAACCTCATCGGCATCGTGCCGGGGGCGGGCGGCGCGGCGCGCACGAGCCTGCGGCCAACGCTGATCCTGGTGCGCCAGAAGTTCAAGACGTCGATGCACGACATTGGCGATGCGGTGATCGTCATGCTCGCCGATCATCTCAACGAGACCCTGGCCGGCGAGATCGACAAGTTCGTTGACGAGGCCACCAACCGGCTCGGGCCGATGCTGCAGGAAGCCGGTAACAAGGGCGAAGCGGTGATCGGCAGTTGGAGTGCCGGCCTCAGAAAGCTTGCCAATGGCCAAATCTTCGACGCTTCCCCTCTGCCGGCGAAGCCTCTGCATGACCCCAAGAAGGAGTACAGCAACTTCCTCTCGGCGGTTTGGGGCGCTCTTGGCGAAAAAGCCGCCGCTGCGCGGGCAGCAGCCCTTCAGGAACTCAAGCTGAAAGGCAACGCGGCATTCAAGGCCCTGATCTCGGACGACATTGCGGCTTCGTTGAGGAGAAGCGCTGGCGCTCTGGACGTCGTGGGCAAGCAGGTCAAGGACGCCCTGCAGGACCAGGCCAATGCCGGCAAGCCCAAGTCCATTGGCTGGCTGCTGGCCCAGCTCAAGACCGCGGTGGCGGCGTTTCGCCTTCGGCGCAAGGGCAAGCCCGACGGCAAGATCGTGAACAACACCGAAAAGGCCGAGCTTCATGTCAAGGGCAAAAAGGGGCAGGTTGACTCCGTACGGAAGGAAAACGTTCAGGACGTGGGCGATGCCAATCAGTGCAAGTCTTGCCCGGCACCTGTCGGGTCCCCCGCTTCCATCAGCTTCGCCACCGGCAGCGAAACTTTCGTCCACACCGACTTCACGCTGCCGGGGCACATGCCCATCACGTGGAACCGCACCTACTACTCACGCCTGGGTGCCTTTGACCACCCGCAGCATCGAGCCAGCGCCAGCGTCGCGCCGGCCTATCTGGGCGCACGCTGGATCACCCCCTACACGACGCGCATCGAGCAGGCGTCCGATGGCAGCCTGCGCTACATTGCGGCCGACGGTCGCGAGCACAAGTTTCCACGGCTGGCAGGCCCCCCAGCAGACCGACCAGGCCAAACGGGCCAGAGCCATCACAACCTCATCGAAGACTTCACCTTGGGGCGTGGCCATGACGGCCTGCTGATCCTCAGCCACGGCCGAGACTACGTCGAGACCTTCGAACTGGCCCCGCAGTTCATCCGCAGCGGGAAGGCGCACACGCAAAACAAGGCCGTGTTTTATCGCCTGGCCTCGCAGCGCACGCGAGCCGGCCACCAGACCGAACTGGCCTACCGCCACCCGCAGGGCCAACTCTCGGACATCACCAGCGGCGACACTCACGTCAGCACCGCGCTGGACGAACAAGGCCGGATCCAGAGCTTGTGGTTGGTGCAAGAAGCCCAAGCTGTGCGCCAACTGGCTGCCTACACGTACGCCGAGCGCAGCGACGGCAGCAGCGACCTCGTCGGCGCGCAAGACGAGAACGAGGATCGCTGGAGCTACCAGTACCTCGGTGCCGGCCAAGGTGCCAGCACCCACCTCATCAGCCGTTACACCGACCGCACCGGTCGCGGCATGCAACTGCAGTGGATGCACCCAGATGGCTTCGACCACGCCCTGACCTCCGCCAACAGCCACCGCGCAAAAGCCTGGCGCGAAGCCGCCGACGACGGCAGCTTCGACATCACCCTCATCTGGAACCGGCACATCCGCCTGTCCACCGTCATCGACGCGATGGGCGCCGAGACCCTCTATTACTACGACCTCGAGGGCTACACCTACCGCATCGTCCACCCGGCCGTCACCGGCGCGGACGGCAAGATCTACGAGAACGAAGAGTGGTTCTTCCGGGATGCAAACAAGAACGTCACCACGCACATCCACCCCGACGGCGGCAAGGACAGCTACACCTACGACTCGCGCAGCAACCTGCTGAGCCACACCCGCGCCGACCACAGCACCGTCCACTTCGCCTACGACGCACAGGACAACCTCACCGGCATTCGCGACGGCGAGGGCCATGCGTGGAAGCGCGCTTACGACGGCGCGAACCTCGTCGAGGAAATCGACCCGCTGGGCCACAAGACCGAATACAGCTACAACGAACACGGCCTCCCGGTGGAAATCACCGACGCCAAGGGCGGCAAGAAGAAGCTCACTTACGACGCAGCCGGTCAACTCACCACGTACACCGACTGCTCGGGCAAGACCAGCCGCTGGACCTACGACGAGCGAGGGCGCTTGCTGAAGGCCACCAACGCAGCCGGCGAAGCCACCCAGTACCGCTACGAACGCGGCCAGCTCGCGCAGGTCACCCACCCCGACGGCGCCTATGAGCACCTGCGGCACGACGCCGAAGGGCGCCTTGTCGATCATCGCGACGCGCTCGAGCGCCAGACCCGCTACGACTACAGCGCCGCCGGCCTCATCGCCCGGCGCATCGATGCCAACGGCAACACGCTGGCCTACGGTTGGGACCGACTGGGCCGCTTGGCCACCCTTGAAAACGAGAACGGCCGCGTCCACTCCTTCGCCTACGACCCTGTGGGCCAACTCATCAGCGAGACCCACTTCGACGCCAGTCGCACCCACTACCACCACGATCCTGCGAGCGGCGCGCTGCGCCAGATCGCGCAGGCCGACAGCCTCACGCGGTTGAGCTTCGACCCGCTGGGCCGACTGACCGAGCGCCAGGCAGGCCTGTACGACAAGGCCAGCGGCCACATCGACCCCGCCACCCTTCAAACCGACAGCTACGCCTACGACGGCAACGGCCGCCTGACCGATGCGCGCAACGCGCACATCCACCTGCAGTGGTTCCACGACCCCGTCGGCAACGTACACAGCGAGCACCACCACTACCGCATTGACAGCAATGGCCGCGCCACCACCGAGCCGCTGACGGCCGTGTGGCAACACCGCCATGACGAACTGGGCCACCGCATCCGCACCGTGCGCCCCGACGGCCATGCCCTGAACTGGCTCACCTACGGCAACGGCCATGTGCACGGCCTGATGCTCGATGACGAACAAGCCCTGCACATCGAGCGCGACGACCTTCATCGCGAAGTGCGCCGCGAGCAGGGCAACCGTATCGCCGAAGAGCGCCAGTACGACCCGGCCGGACGATTGAAAGCGCAGCTGCTGAGCCGCTTCCAGACACCGGGGCAAGCTGCGACCGGCTCCGCCTTCAGCCTGAAGCGCCACTACGACTACGACCGAGCCGGCCAACTCACCGGCATCGGCGACAGCCGCCGAGGCGCCTTGAGCTACCGCTACGACCCCGTCGGGCGCTTGCTGCAAGTCAACAGCCGCCTGGGCACCGAGACCTTTGCCTTCGATCCGGCCAGCAACATGGTGGACAGCGGCGTGCAAGGTGATGGCGAAACCACAACGCCTGCGCGCGCCACCCACATCCATCCGGTGCTGGACAACCTCATCAAGGACTACGCCGGCACCCACTACGACTACGACCGGCGCGGCAACGTCGTGCTCCGCCGCCACAACGGCCACACCACCCGCTTTCACTGGAACGCGCTGGGTCGTCTGCAGGAAAGTCGCAGCGCCCAAACCCGCACCACCTACCTCTATGACCCCTTGGGCCGGCGCATCGCCAAGAAGAGCGAGCCCATCATCATCGAGCCGGGCGGCGCGGGCAGCCAGTGGTACGCCAGCGAGTACCGTCGCCAGACCAGGGAGCGCGGCTTGGGGACCACCCTCTACGGCTGGGACGGCGACCAGATGGCTTGGGAAAGCGATCCGCTGTACCTGCGCACTACGCACTACGTGTACGAGCCCGGCAGCTTCGTGCCCCTCCTGCAAGCCACCAGCCGGGGGGACATCTGCCAGGCCATGCTGAGGCGGCCGAAGCACCTCGCCACGGCCTACGCGGGGAACGACGCCAACTACGATCTGGACCGCGATCCGCTTTACAACGGCAACTATCAGCCGGGGATCGGCGAGGACGGAGAGGGGCCGTCAAGACTGGAGCGCGTTCACTACTACCAGTGCGACCATTTGGGCACGCCGATGGAGTTGACGGACGCGGGCGGCGAGATTGCGTGGGAGGCGAGCTACAGGGCGTGGGGCGAGGCCAGCATCACGATCAGTGAGGCAGCGAGGAAGGCAGGGATCAGGAACCCGATTCGGTTCCAGGGGCAATATCTGGATGAAGAGACGGGGCTGCACTACAACCGGTATCGGTACTACGACCCGCAGAGTGGGCGATTTGTCAGCCAGGATCCCATCCGTCTCGCGGGCGGGATCAACTTGCAGCAATATGCACCGAACCCCGTCGAGTGGATGGATCCGCTTGGGCTGCAGAAAAAGGCAACTTCAAGGACGGAGGCTCAACAGAAGAAGTGCGGGGCCACACTAACCTCTAATCAAGCTCGACGAGAGGCGTTGAGGCGTGCCCGAATACCTCTTACTGCTGCGCCCTTTGCACAGAGGACCGCATCGGGCCTGTTTAGTGGAAGACGGGCCGCGCCCCCGGGTATGGAGCAATACATCTATAAGGTGGCGCAGCCATATGGAGGAGAAGACAAGGTCATGGTCTTGTCTCACCACAAAGCGGACGACGTCCATCCCTGTGCTCATTGGCATGTTGGCGAGGCAAAAGTACTGGGTCAGGATGGATTGCCATCAGCATCTGAAAAAAATGGCGCATGGAAATATCAGACCGGCGGCCCCGTGGTTGAACACATATGATGAATTCAAACGTCAAGAGTCAAAAACTGAACGCAAAGCTTCAGCAACAACAGCAAAGAGTACTCCTTCGGGAATTTCTGAAGGATCCTTTAAACGCGGGAGTCGAGCGGGAGATTGTGAGCACCATCTTTTTTCCGGAGTCCAGAGAAATTGGCGCGAACATAAGGATGCGAGCAAAACAGGCCGGAGTGCGCATAGAGACCGATGGCCTTCGAGGCATTTCAGAATTGATGGCTCCCGCGCTTGGTGATCTTGAGAAAGAACCTTCCCTGTTTTGTCATTTTTCGTCTTTCTACGCTGTTGGAGATAAAATCAATCGATCGAATTTGCCTGTCTTTGAGATAAAAAGTGAATTTTTAAAAAACTGGTATGAAAGAAATGTTCATGAAGGCTTAAGCAACTTTTTTTTCTGCTCAAGCAAATGCTACTCGATGGGCTTTCTGATAGATTGCTATGCAAGTGATCCGCAAATTCATGGCGGAAGTGATCGGGGAATATTTGAATTCCGATATTGGCATGAGACTTAGCAGGTTGCAGAAATATCGCCTTCGAAGCAAAGATCCTCGGTTGCTGCTTTTGGCTCGGCAATGCGCGCGATTCTTCAAGAAGGGGCATATGGCAGGATTACACTTGGCACCATTCGCAGCCCGCATGGACAAGATCACCAGGACCTGGATTGTCATGAATGAAACGGCAAGGCCGGACGAAAGCGATATTGCCAGTTTTGAGATGACGACTGGAATGTTGCTCAAGACTTTGGGTGTTCTAGAAAAATCACAATGGCGGACAAGTATTTCCTTGCTAAGGACTCAGAATATGAACGGGTTATCGAGGCCTTCTTGGCGCTGAAGGCACCTAACAGATTTTCTTGTCCACGTCAAAAAACAGGACAGTGGGCGATCGCCTGCGCGGAGTGTGATCTTCTTTTTTCAACCGTTGGTCCGGACGCAATTGCGGCTGAATGAACGACACAAATTGCGTCTTTTTCTTGAAAGATCGGGCTTGCGGCTGAGGCGGATGAGCTTGAAATTCGCAGGCGCGTTTTAGCACAGCGCGGCCATGCTTCGACGGGGGACCTTGCTGCATTGCAATTGCGACTGCCCCCCGCCCCTCAAGCCAAAAACCCATCCCCCGGCGTCAACGGCGCATGCCGATAGCTCGCCGGCGTACGGCTCAACTTCACCGGGGCCCCAATCCCCCGGTAGCCGCCCTCCAGTTCCACCACCATTTCCCGATGGACCGTGTGCGGATGCTCCAGCGCCGCATCCACCGCCAGCACCGGCGCGGCAGGCACGCCGGCCGCCATCAGATCGTCCACCAGCGTGCGTCCGTCAAATGAGGCCAAGGTGGCCTCCAGCGTCTCCTTGAGCGCCACCCGGTTGACCGAACGCGACCCGGCGGTTTGATACATCGGATCTTGCGCCAGCTCCGCACGGCCGATGACACCGCAAAAGCTCGCGAACTGGCGGTCGTTGCCCACGGCCAGGAAGATCGGATCGGTGCCGGTGTTCAGCGCGTCGTAGGGATAGATGTTGGGGTGCGCATTGCCCGTGCGCTTGGGCTTGCGGCCATCCATGAACCAGTTGGCCGCGTGCGGGTGCAGCAGCGAAAGCCCGCTGTCGTACAGCGCCGCTTCCACGAACTGCCCCTTGCCGCTGCGCTGGCGTTCCTGCAACGCGAGCAACACGCCGATCACTGCATTGAGCCCCGTCACCATGTCGACCACCGGCAAGCCCACGCGCAACGCGTCGCCGGAGGCTTCGCCGTTGACGCTCATGATGCCGGTCATCGCCTGCACCGCGGCGTCGTAGCCCGGCAGCGCGCCGAGCGGGCCGTCCGCGCCAAAGCCAGACACGCGGCACCAGATCAACCCCGGAAAGCGCTTCGACAATTCGTCGTAGCCGATGCCCCAGCGCTCCATCGTGCCGGTCTTGAAGTTCTCGATCAGCACGTCGGCCTCGGCGACCAGCGCCAGCAGGGCCGCGCGCCCGTCTTCGCTGCCGAGGTCCAGCGACATGGTGCGCTTGTTGCGGTTCAGGCCGTGGTAGTACGAGGCCACGCCGTCCCGGAAGGGCGGGCCCCAGGTGCGCGTGTCGTCGCCTTGCGGCGGCTCGACCTTGAGCACGTCGGCGCCGTGGTCGCCGAGGATCTGGCCGCAGTAGGGGCCGCCGAGGATGCGCGAGATGTCGAGCACGCGGATGCCCGCGAGTGCGCCGGTGTTCAGTGGGGTGGTCATGGGGCTTGTTTACCGCAGAAAGTGGATTCAGTTGCTTGTGGGAGACCGCTCGACCAGCTTGAAGGTGCCGGTGGCCAGGGCCAGCAAGTCGCCCTGTTCGTTGCGTGCCTCGCCGCGCACGAAGCACAGCGATCTTCCGCGGCGTTCGCAGGTGGCGCTGCCGATGATGTCGCCGTCGCAGGGCGCGACAAAGTGCAGCGCCATGTCGACCGTGATGACCCCGAAGCGTGTCGGCGCATGGGCGCGTGCGGCGCTGGCGAGCGTGCAGTCGAGCAGCACCGCGAGCGCGCCGCCGTGCACGTCGCCGCGGCTGTTGGTGTGCATGTCGTTGCGCGGCATGCGTACGGTGGCCTGCATGCCGCCGATGCTTTCGCCGCGCAGCCCGAAAGCCTGCGCCATCGGCATGGGCAGGCCGAAGAGCAGGCCCAGGGGTTCGTGCGCGAAGTCGTTCATGCCGCCACGCCGCTGTCGTGCAGTGTCTCGATCTGCCTGGCATCCAACGCCAGCCACTGCGCGAGCACTTCGTCGGTGTGCTGGCCGAGTTGCGGCGGCGCGCGGTAGCTGACGGGGCTGTCGCTCATGTTCAGCGTGCTGCGCAGGATGGGAATGGTGCGACCGCTGCCGTGTTCGACCTCCACCGTCATCTTGCGATGGCGCACCTGCGGATCGTCGAAGACTTGGTCCATCGTGTTGATGCGGGTGCAGGGGATGTTCGCGGCTTCGAGCAATGCAAGCCAGTGCGCGGTCGTTTGCAGCGCAATCCGCGGCTCGATTTCCGCATGCAGCGCCTCGCGTTCGGCGACGCGCTGGCCGTTGGTGGTGAAGCGCGGATCGGTGGCGAGCGACGGGCACTCGAGCACGTTGCAGAGTTCGGCGAATTGGCGGTCGTTGCCGGCCGCAATCACCGCCCATCCATCGCTCGTGCGGAACACGCCCGAAGGCGCCGCGATCGGGTTGTTGTTGCCCTGGCGCGAAGGCACTTCGCCGTTGAGCAAATAGCCTTGCGCCAGGTGCACGTTGAAGCCGATGCTCGCGTCGAGCATCGCGGCGTCGATGAATTGGCCGCGGCCGGTGACGCCGCGCTGGATCAAGGCACCCAGCACCGCCAGGCTGGCCTGGTAGCCGGTGACCAGGTCGGTCTGCGGAATGGCCGTGCGCATCGGTGCACCATCGGCCGGGCCGCAGGTGCTCATCATGCCGGTCATCGCCTGCATCACGAAGTCGTAGGCGGGGCGCGGCGCGTAAGGCCCGTCTTGCCCGAAGCCGGTGACGGAGCAGTAGATCAGGCGCGGGTTGATCTCGCGCAGCGTCTCGTAGTCGAGCCCGTAGCGGCGCAGCGTGCCGGCCTTGAAGTTCTCGACCAGGACGTCGCACTCGCGCGCCAGCGAGCGCACCAGGCTGGCGCCGGCCGGCTTGGAAAAGTCGATGGCGATGGAGCGCTTGTTGCGGTTGCAGGCGAGGAAGAAGTTGGAGTCGCGTCCCTTGCCGGCGGGTTGCTCGGTTTCCATCGCCACGCCCAATTCGCGTGCGTCGTCGCCGCGGCCGGGCGCCTCGACCTTGACCACGTCGGCGCCCAGGTCGCCGAGCAACTGCGCGCACCAGGGGCCGGCCAGGACGCGGCTCAGGTCGAGCACGCGCACGCCATCAAGGGCGCGGGGAGGAGTCGTGCCCATGCCGTTCAATCCAGCAACCCGGCCTTGCGCAGGCGGGCGACGCGGTCTTTCTCGCGGGCAGTCGCCGCGAGCGCGTACTTGCGATAGTCGTCCGGACCCATGTAGTTGACTTGCTGGTTCAACTGGTCGAGCACGCGCAGGCCGGCCGGGGATTCGAGCGCTTTCTTGAACGCGTCGTGGATGACTTTCACCTTGGCCGGGTCCATGCCGGCCGGGCCGGCGATGCCGTAGGGCGATTCGATGAAGGCGTCGACGCCTTGCTCCTTGAGTGTCGGCAGATCCGGATAGCGCTTGACGCGCTTGGCCGTGAGCATCGTGAGATAGCGCATCTTGCCGGCCTCGATGTGCGGCACGGCCACGCCCGACAGCGGCGCCGCGTCGATGTGGCCGCCGAGGATGGCATTGGCCACGTCGGCGTCGCCCTTGTACGGGACCATGTTGAACTGGATGTTGGCGGCGGTCGCCACTTCGTCCATCACGATGCGCGGCGTGCCGACTGCGCCGGTGGCGCCGACGTTGATCTTGCCCGGGCGCTTGGCGGCATCGGCGGCAAATTCCTTCCAGGTCTTCCACGGCGCATCAGCCTTCACGGTCAGGCCGAAGGTGTAGTCGGACAGCATCAGGATGTAGGAGAAGCTCGTGGCCGGGTCGTACGCGACCTTGTTGACGTAGGGCTCGCGGTACACCGACGCGGGCAGCACGGCCAGCGTGTAGCCGTCCGGGTTGGCGCGCGGCATGGCGGCTGCGGCGTTGATGCCGTTGGCGCCGGGGCGGCTGTCGAGCACCACGGCCTGGCCCAGGATCTTGCCGGCTTCGTCGGCGAGCACGCGCAGGTGCTGGTCGGTCGGGCCGCCTGCGGCATAGGGGACGATCAGCGTGATCGGCTTCTCGGGGAAGCCGGCCGCGAGTGCGGCGCCGCCAACGCTGCATGCCAGCGCGGCCGATGTGGCGGTCAGCAGGTTCCTGCGGGTCAGTGTGAATCTCATGTCTTGCCTCCTGGTAATTTGTGGGAATTCAGAAGGTGTGAAGCTTTCGTAGCGAGGGCGCCGAGGTCGGGTCGCGGAGCGGAACCGTACTCCAGTACGGTGAGCACCACAGGCCCGGGATCGGTGGCCGCAGTAGAAAGGCTCACACCTTCTCAGTCGAGTTGGGCGCCGGATTGCTTCACCACGACGGCCCACTTGGCCGTCTGCGTTCCGATGAACTTGCCGAGTTGCTCGGGCGTGGACGACGGCGCGGGCTCCAGGCCTTGCGCGGCGAACAACTGCTTCACCTTGGGCGTGGCCAGCACCTCGACGAATGCCTTGTTGAGCTTGGCGACGCGGTCGGGCGGCGTGCCGGCCGGCGCGACGATGCCGAAGAAAACGCTCACGTCGTAGCCGGGCACGCCTTGCTCGGCCACCGTCGGCACTTCGGGCATGGCTTGCGAGCGCGCAGCCGTCGTCACGCCGAGCGCGCGCAGCTTGCCGGACTTGACGTAGGGCATCGCGGTGAGCACGTCGGTAAAACTCATGCTGACCTGGCCGCCGAGCAGGTCGGTCAAGGCGGGGCCGGTGCCTTTGTAGGGGATGTGTTGCAGATCAGAACCCGTCATCTCGTTGAACATGACGCCCGCCAGATGCGACGACGCGCCGTTGCCCGAGGACGCATAGCTCAGCTTGCCCGGATGGGCCTTGGCATAGGCGATGAGTTCCTTCACGTTGTTGGCCGGAACGCTCGGGTTCACGACCAGGATGTTCGGCAGGTGGCCGACCTGGATGACCGGCGCAAAGCTCTTCGCCGGGTCGTAGTTGATCTTGCGATAAAGGCTCGAATTGATTGCGAGCGGGCCCGAGGTGCCGAACAGCAGGGTCTGGCCGTCAGGCGTGGCACGCGCGACGTACTCCGCGCCGATGTTGCCGCCCGCGCCGGCGCGGTTCTCCACAATCATCGGCTGGCCGAGGCGGTCTTTCATTTCAGCGGCGAGCGTGCGCGCCATCGCATCGGTGGGGCCGCCCGGCGGGAAGGGGATCACCAGCATGATCGGCTTGTCGGGGAAGCCATCGGCGTGGGCTTCAGTCGTCATGAGCGGCAGCGTGGTGGCGCAGGCCAACGCGATGGTGAGGGTCTTGAGCAGTCTCATTTGCTTGTCTCTCGTTCTGAATGGTTCGATCGTCAGGCCGCGATGGTGGCGGCGGTCGGTGCGGGAAGCGTCCAGTCGGCGGGGATGCCGGCCGGTGCGAGCGGATCGCGCGGCAGCACGCGGTGCAGCAATACGAGCTGCGCCCACTCGATGCGCTGGGTCGATCCGCCACGGGCGCCTTCCCAGGCCATCGCGATGGCGCTGCTGGTGTGATACAGCGCGGAGGCCGCTTGGCGTGCGATGACGTCGCCTTCCTTCGCGGCTTCGGCGGCGCTGGCGGCCAGCGCGCAGGCGCGGTCCAGCGCACCGCGCAAGGCCTTCGTGAAAGCGGGTGCGAGCGGCGCATCGTCGAGCAGCGCGCCAAAGTGCGCCTGCAAGGCGGGCAGCGAGTTCTCTCGTGTCACCGCGCGGATCACGTCGAGCGCGACGATGTTGCTGGTGCCTTCCCAGATCGAGCCCAAGTGGGCATCGCGCACGAGGCGCGGGTCGGCCCATTCCTCGATGTAGCCGCAGCCGCCGCGCACTTCCATCGCGTCGCCCGTGACCTTGCGCGCGTCGCGGCACGCGCGGAACTTGATGAGCGGCGTGAGGATGCGCAGCAGCGGGTAGGCAGCAGTGTCGCCACCGTCGGAGCGCATCAGCGCCTGCGCGGTCTGGAACACCATGGTGCGGGCCTGCTCGGCCGGCAGGCGCAGCTTCTGCAACTGCTTCTGCATCAGCGGCATGTCGGCTAGGCGCTTGCCGAAGGCGCGGCGTTCGCTTGCGATGTATTCGGCCTCGGCACACGCGCGGCGCATCAGGCCGGCGGCGCGCACGCCGTTCGACAGGCGCGAGTTGTTGACCATGTCGGCCATCTGCACGAAGCCGCGGCCCTGTTCGCCGACGAGGTAGGCGATGGCGCCTTCCAGGCGGATCTCGCCGCTGGCCATCGAGCGCGTGCCCATCTTGTCCTTGAGGCGGATGATGCGGTAGTGGTTGTGCGAGCCGTCGTCCAGTTGGCGCGGCAGCAGGAACAGCGACACGCCCTTCATGCCGGGCGCCGAGCCTTCGACGCGCGCCAGCACCATCGCGAAATCGGCATCGGGGTTGGAGCAGAACCACTTGTCGCCGGTGAGGCGCCATTGCCCCTGATCGTCCTGTGCGGCGCTGGTGACGGTGGCTGCGATGTCGGAACCGGCCGCCTGCTCGGTCATGAACATCGCGCCCTGCGCCAGTTCATCGAAATCAACCGACTGGAAGCGCGGCAGGAAGCGCGCGACCAGTTCCGGGCTGCCGAACTTCTTGAGCGTGCGCGCCAGCGAGTCGGTCATCGACACGGGGCAGCACAGACCAAATTCCGCCTGCACGAAAAGGTAGGTCAGCACGTACTTGACGAGCGGCGGCATCTTGCCCTTCCAGCCCAGCGTTTCCTCGCGGTGCGACATGGCGGCCAGGCCGAATTCGCTGAGCGCCAAGCGCTCCATCTCGACATAGGCGGGGTGCTTGTTGATGCGCTGGTCGTCGATGCCGGTGCGGGTGCGCAGCGTCAGCGTGGGCGGGTTCACGTCGGCGGTGTGGGCCAGTTCGTCGAGCGTGCCGCCGGCCAGTGCGCCGAGCCTGTCGAAGTGCGGCTGCATGTGGCGCAGCAGGTCTTGCGGCAGGTAGAGCGCGAGCAGCTTGTGCAGTTCGGTGTCGGTGCTGAAGAGGTTTTGTCCGTGGCGGTCGGGCACGGGGTGGGCGCTTTCGGCGGCGTGGGCGGCGTTGGCGGTGTGAGCGGTCTGGGCAGCGGTGTGGGCCATGCTTCGTCTCCTGAATGGCCCGGATTGTTGGCGTCGCGACGATATCTGTCTAATATCGAATTTGTCTTGATTGATTTGATTGGCCTATCGATGGAACTGCGCCACCTGCGCTACTTCTGCGTTCTGGCGGAAGAGCTTCATTTCGGTCGCGCCGCGCGGCGCCTGTCGATCTCGCAACCGCCGCTCAGCGTGGCCATCCGGCAGCTCGAGGAGTCGGTCGGCGCGCGGCTGTTCGACCGCAACAGCAAGGAAGTGCGGCTCACGCCGGCCGGCAGTGCGCTGCTCGCTTCGGCGCGCGTGCTGCTGCGCCAGGCCGAAGACGCGGCGCTGGAAGCGCGCGACGTATCGCACGGGTCGGCAGGGCGGCTGCGCGTGGGTTTTGTCGGCGCGATGCTGTATCGCGGCTTGCCGCAGGCCTTGGTGAGCTTTCAGGCGGCGTATCCGGCCGTGCGCGTCACCTTGGCCGAACTCAATTCGGGCCAGCAGATCGCCGAGCTGATGCACGACCGCATGGACGTCGGCTTCGTCCACACCAGCCGCATGCCGCCCGAGCTGAACCAGGTGCTGCTGCTCTCGGAGCCCTTCGTGGCCTGCCTGCCTGCGTCGCACCGGCTCGCGCGGCGCCGCACCCTGGGCCTGGCGAGCCTGCGCGACGAGCCCTTCGTGCTGTTTTCACGCGAGGCCTCGCCGGACTACCACGAGCGCATCCTCGCCATCTGCGCCGATGCCGGTTTCCGCCCGCAGGTGCGGCACGAGGTGCGGCACTGGCTGTCCGTCGTGTCGCTGGTCTCGCAGGGGATGGGCGTGGCGCTCGTGCCATCCGCGATGCAGCATGCGGCCCTGCGCGGTGCGGTGTTCAGGCCGCTGGAGGAGGTGGTCGCCGGATCGGACGCATATTGCGTCTGGCGCAGCGGACCCGACAACGCCGTGGTGCAGAACTTCCTGCGCGTGGTGCAGAAAACGCAGCCGGGCCAAGGCGACGCTCAGGCGTAGAGCGGTTCCTCTTCCATCGCCTCGCACTGGTCCTGCAGCATCTGGATCTGGCCCTTCCAGTAGTCGCTGGAGCCGAACCACGGAAAGTTGATCGGAAAAATCGGGTCCTGCCAGCGGCGCGCCAGCCAGGCGCTGTAGTGGATGAGCCGCAAGGTGCGCAGCGGCTCGATCAGGGCCAGTTCGCTGCGATTGAATTCGCGGAACTGTTCGTAGCCGTCGAGCAGGCCCGACAGCTGCCCCGTGCGCTGCGCGCGATCGCCGGACAGCAGCATCCACAAGTCCTGCACCGCAAAGCCGGTGCGCGCGTCGTCCAGGTCGACGAAGTGCGGGCCGCCACCGGGGCGGTCGGTGGGTGTCCACAGGATGTTGCCGGGATGACAGTCGCCGTGCACGCGCAGGCGATGAAGGCCGTCCACGTCCTGGGCCGTGGAGGTGTCGGCGAGCGCGGTCGCGCCGATCATGTCCAGCGCCTGATTGCAGATGGCTTCCCAGTCGCGCTGCACGTCCAGCGGAATCATGTCGTGGCCCAGCAGCCGGTCGCGCGAGGCGATGCCGAAGCTCTGCAGGTCCAGCGTCGGGCGCGTCATGAAGGGCTCGTGCGCACCAACGGTGTGGATGCGCGCCAGAAAGCGGCCGATCCATTCGAGCACCTCGAAGTCGTCGAGCTCGGGCGGGCGCCCGCCGCGGTAGGGGCTCACGCTGAAGGCGAAGCCGCCATGCTGGTGCAGCGTCGAGCCCTTGAGCGCAAGCGGTGCCACCACGGGCACCTCGGCTGCGGCCAGGTCGGCGGAGAAGGAGTGTTCTTCCAGGATCTGCGCCTCGCTCCAGCGGCCGGGCCGATAGAACTTGGCGACGACGATGCTGCGGTCTTCGAGGTGGATCTGGTAAACGCGGTTCTCGTAGGAGCTGAGGGCCTGGAGCCGGCCGTCGCCGTGCAGGTCGAGCGTTGCGAGCGCGTCGAGCACCACGTCGGGGGTGAGGGTCTCGTAAGGGTGCGCATGTGCAGCGGATTGGGGCATGCGGGCATTGTCTCCCGCCGCGTCGGATGCAACCGTAACCTTAGGTTTGCGGATGGCACCCGGCCAACGATCAATGCCGCGATTCAGCGTCGCGGGAAAGCCCCAGTGCAATGAGGAGTGCACTCGCCGCTCGCCTAACCAATAATTTGCGGGCCATGATCCAGCGCATCGACGCCCACCAGCACTTCTGGCAACCCGCGCGCGGGGACTATGGATGGCTGCGTCCGGACGTGCCGGCCTTGCATGCGCTGTACCGCGACTTCATGCCGGAAGACCTGGTAGGCCACCTGCAAGCGCAGGGTGTCGTGCAGACCGTGCTGGTGCAGGCGGCGGCCAGCGAGGCCGAGACGGACTTCCTGCTGGCGCTCGCAGAAACAAACAACTTTGTGGGCGGCGTGGTGGGCTGGGTCGACCTGAGCCATGCCGACGCCGCATCGACGCTGGCGAAATGGTCTGACGGGCACGCCAAGTTCAAGGGCGTGCGGCCGATGCTGCAGGACCTTGCCGACACCGACTGGATCGCGCACGCGCCGCATCCCGCAGCCATCGAAGCCCTGCAGCGGCTGGGCCTGCGTTTCGACGCGCTGGTGAAGCCGCCGCACCTCGGGGCGCTGCTGCATTTCGTGCAGGCCTGGCCGGATCTGCCAGTGGTGATCGACCATGCCGCCAAGCCGCAACTGGCTGAAGGCTGGAACGCCCCTTGGGCCGAAGCTTGGCGCCGCCAGATGGCCGAACTGGCCGCGTATCCGCAAGTGTGTTGCAAGCTGTCCGGCCTGCTGACCGAAGCCCCGCCATCGGCCGGCGCCGACGCGCTGCGGCCCGTGTGGGACCACCTGCTGCAATGCTTCGGCCCCGAACGCCTGATGTGGGGCAGCGACTGGCCGGTGCTCAATCTCGCCAGCGACTACGCCAGTTGGGTCGCCATCAGCGACGTCCTGGTCCGTGAACTGGCTCCCGACGAACAGGCCAGCGTGCGGCAAGGCTGCGCCACGCGTTTCTACGGCCTGCCGACGCCGCACGCATGAATCCCATCGTCGAGATCCGCGCGCTGTGCAAGTCCTTTCCCGGCGTGCGTGCGCTCGACCATTGCCGATTCGAGTTGATGCCCGGCGAAGTGCATGCGCTCATGGGCGAGAACGGCGCGGGCAAGTCCACGCTCATGAAGGTGCTGGCCGGCGTCTACCAGAAGGACGCGGGCGAGATCCTGGTCGACGGCAGGCCGGTCGACATCGCCAGCCCGCGTGCGGCGCAGGCGCTGGGCATCGGCATCGTGCACCAGGAACTCAACCTGATGAACCACCTGAGCGCGGCGCAGAACATCTTCATCGGCCGCGAGCCGCGCGGGCGATTGGGCCTTTTCCTGGACGAGCAGGCGCTCAACGCAAAGGCGGAGGCGATCTTCCAGCGCCTGCGCCTGCGGCTCGATCCGCGCACGCCGGTGGGCGAACTCACGGTGGCCCGCCAGCAGATGGTGGAGATCGCCAAGGCGCTGTCTTTCGACTCGCGCGTGCTCATCATGGACGAGCCCACCGCGGCGCTCAACAACGCGGAGATCGACGAGCTGTTCCGCGTCGTGCGCCAGCTCCAGGACGAAGGCGTGGGCATTGTCTACATCTCGCACAAGATGGACGAGCTGCGCCAGATTGCCGACCGCGTCACCGTGATGCGCGACGGCCAGTACATCGCCACGGTGCCGATGGCCGGCACGCCCATTGAAAACATCATCTCGATGATGGTGGGGCGCGACCTCGGCGACGACTTGCGCGCGATGCCCGACACCTCGGACAACGCCGTGGTGCTCTCCGTCCAGGGGCTGCGGCGCGGCGCGGCCATCAAGGACGTCAGCTTCCGGCTGCGCAAGGGCGAGATCCTTGGCTTTGCGGGCCTGATGGGCGCAGGCCGCACCGAAGTCGCGCGTGCGGTGTTCGGCGCCGATGCGGTCGAGGCTGGCGAGGTCGAGGTGCACGGCAAGCGCGTGCGCATCCGCTCACCGCGTGACGCGGTGCGCAACGGCATCGGCTACCTGTCGGAAGACCGCAAGCATTTCGGCCTGGCGACCGGCCTAGACGTGAAGACGAACGTGGTGCTGTCGAGCCTGCGGCGCTTCACGCGCGCCCGCCTGTTCCTGGACCAGGGCGCCATCGACAAATCCGCCAAGCACTACGTGCGGCAACTCAGCATCAAGACGCCGTCGGTGCGGCAGGCGGTGCGGCTGCTGTCGGGCGGCAACCAGCAGAAGATCGTCATCGCCAAGTGGTTGCTGCGCGACTGCGACATCCTGTTTTTCGACGAGCCCACCCGTGGCATCGACGTGGGCGCCAAGGCCGAGATCTATCGGCTCCTGAGCGACCTCGCCGCGCACGGCAAGGCCATCGTGATGATCTCTTCCGAACTGCCCGAAGTGCTGCGCATGAGCCACCGCATCCTGGTGATGTGCGAAGGGCGCATCACCGGTGAACTCAAGGCCGACGAGGCCACGCAGGAAAAGATCATGCACCTGGCCACCCTGCGCGAAAGCGCCACTGCAGCCCCCGCCTGAACACTCCCCATGGACAACTCCTCCGTCCCCGCTTCGATCCCCGCCGCATCGCCGACAAGCCTGATGGCGCGCCTGTTTCGCCCGTCCACGCGGCAGAAGCTGCTGGCCTTCGCGAGCCTGCTGGTGCTGATGATGTTCTTCAGCTTTGCGTCGCCGAACTTCCTGCAGGCCGACAACATGGTGGCGATCCTGCAGGCGACGGCGGTGAACGGCGTGCTGGCCATTGCCTGCACCTTCGTCATCATCACCTCGGGCATCGACCTGTCGGTGGGGACGATGATGACCTTCTGCGCCGTCATGGCCGGCGTGGTGCTCACCTACTGGGGCATGCCGCTTTACATGGGCGTGGTTGCGGCGATTTTCTTTGGCGCACTGTGCGGCTTCGTGTCGGGCGTGATCATCGCCAAGCTCAAGGTGCCGCCCTTCATTGCCACGCTGGGCATGATGATGCTGCTCAAGGGTCTGTCGCTGGTCATCTCGGGCACCAAGCCGATCTACTTCAACGACACGCCCGGCTTCACCTACATCTCGCAGGAATCGCTCATCGGCGAGTGGTTTCCCGCGCTGCCCATTCCCAACGCGGTGCTGATCCTGTTCGTCGTGGCCATCGTGGCGAGCATCGTGCTCAACAAGACGCCGCTGGGCCGCTACACCTTTGCGCTGGGCAGCAACGAGGAAGCGGTGCGGCTGTCGGGCGTGAACGTGGACTTCTGGAAGATCGTGGTGTACACCGTGAGCGGCGCCATCTGCGGCATCGCGGGGCTCATCATTGCGTCGCGCCTGAACTCGGCGCAGCCGGCGCTGGGGCAGGGCTACGAGCTGGACGCCATTGCGGCGGTGGTCATCGGCGGCACATCGCTCAGCGGGGGCACGGGCACCGTCATCGGCACGATCATCGGCGCCTTCATCATGAGCGTGCTGACCAACGGCTTGCGCATCATGTCGGTGGCGCAGGAGTGGCAGACGGTGGTGACGGGCGTCATCATCATCCTGGCTGTTTACATGGACATCATCCGCCGCAAGAAGCAGTAGGCGGCGCATTCTTTTTTTCCCGACGAAGCAACCCCAACCAAGGAGACACGAAGTCATGAAGAGAAGAGCAGTGAGCATTGCCGCCGTGCTGGCCGCCAGCCTGGGCCTGGGCGGCGTGGCGATGGCGCAGGAGCAGCCCTACATTCCGCTGGTGTCCAAGGGCTTCCAGCACCAGTTCTGGCAAGCGGTGAAGCAGGGCGCCGACCAGGCCGCGAAAGACTACAAGGTCCGCGTCACCTTCGAGGGACCGGAGACCGAAGCCATGGTCGACAAGCAGATCGACATGCTCTCGGCGGCGCTGGCCAAGAAGCCCGCCGCGCTCGGCTTTGCAGCGCTCGACAGCAAGGCGGCCATTCCGCTGCTGAAGAAGGCGCAGGCCGCGAAGATTCCGGTGGTCGCCTTCGACTCGGGCGTGGACAGCGACATTCCCGTGACCACCGCCACCACCGACAACAAGGCGGCCGCCGCACTCGCTGCGGACAAGATGGCCGAGCTGATCGGCAAGGCGGGCGAAGTCGCGCTGGTGGTGCACGACCAGACCAGCCGCACCGGCGTCGATCGGCGCGACGGCTTTGTCGACCGCATGAAGTCGACCTATCCGAACATCAAGATCGTGAGCGTGCAGTACGGCGGCGGCGACCAGCTCAAGTCCACCGAGATCGCCAAGTCCATCCTGCAGGCCTACCCGAACCTCAAGGGCATGTTCGGCGCGAACGAGGGCTCGGCCATCGGCGTGGTCAATGCGGCCAAGGAGACCAAGCGCAAGTTCGTCATCGTCGGCTACGACTCGGGCAAGCAGCAGAAGGACGCGATCAAGGACGGCCTCATGGCCGGCGCCATCACGCAGAACCCGGTGGGCATCGGCTACAAGACGGTCGAGGCGGCAGTGAAGGCACTCAAGGGCGAGACGCTGCCCAAGGTCATCGACACGGGCTTTTATTGGTACGACAAGGGCAATATTGCAGATCCGAAGATCGCGGCGGTGTTGTACGACTGATGGCCTTGTCTCCTCTCCCTTTGAGGTGGGGCTCCGACTTTTCCCCTCTCCCTCCGGGAGAGGGTCAGGGTGAGGGCACCGGGCGTATCCACTCGCCCCGCCTCATCAAAGGCCCGGAGCCCTCACCCCAGCCCTCTCCCGGAGGGAGAGGGAGCAAGACCGAGTAACTATCCCCTCTCCCTCCGGGAGAGGGTCAGGGTGAGGGCACCGGGCGTATCCGCTCGCCCCGCCTCATCAAAGGCCCGGAGCCCTCACCCCCGCCCTCTCCCGGAGGGAGAGGGAGCAAGAAGGGACAGCATGTGGCCGGAGCGTGCATCGCCGCGGCCGGCCAGCACCGCGAGGTAGGCCGATTGCACGGCGTCAGTGCCGCGATGGTGCTCGGGCACGAGCCACGGCGCGGCCGGGTCGCTCACCTTGGCAACGAATGCGCGCCACGCCTGCAGCAGCTTGTCGGCCAATCCGGCCGCTCCCCATTCCTCTGAACGCTTCTTGATCTGTGCCGGCGCAAAGAACAGCGTCGCACGCGGCCCGGGCAGGTCCTTGGCGCCGCCCAGTTGCTCGACGTGCGTGCCGCCAATCGAACTGCTGAAGCGCAGGTTCGCGAATCGCGTGTGGATATTCATGCGCAGGTCTGCGTTGCCCGCAAAGTCGATGTAGGCGCACGCAGTGTCAGCGTCAATGGCTTCCAGTTCGTCGTAGCCAATCACGCGGCTGTAGCAGCCCAGGCTTTCGCAAAAGGCCTTGTTGGCGGGCGAGGTGAGGCCGATCACTTCGATGCCCGTGCGTTGCGCCAGCTGGAAGGCAGTGCCGTAGGCCGTCTTGCTCGATGCGCTCGACAGCAACAGCGCCTTGGCGCCGAAGAAGTCGTTCTCCGCAAAGAAGTCGTCGATGAGCCATGAGGTGGTGAACAGCGGACGCAGCAGCGCCTGCACGTCTTCGGTGTCGGCCGTGTACATCGGGTCGGCGCTGCAGCGCGAATAGCGGTTGTAGACCGGGTGCAGTTCGCGGCGATGCGGCGCCGCATCGAAAAAGCCGTCGGGCTTGAGGCGGTCAGCCTGAAGCACCACCTGGTCGGCCATGGGGAAGTAGCCGTAGAGCCGCTCACCCACTGCAACGCCAGGGTTCATCGACTGCACCACCGAACCGAATCCCCACACCGGGATCACGCCCCAGCCTTCTTCACCGCTGGGGAAGAAGTTCCAGTAGCTCATCGCGTTGCCAAAAGCGGCGTAGGTGATGTTGTTGGAGGTGAGCGCAAAGGTGTCGATGCGAACGCGCACCTGGCCTTCGGTCAACGGCGCGTCGTCAGTGCTGCGAAGGCGCGCGGTGCCGAGCGCATCCTGGCGGGTGAGGAGGGTGGTGGTGCTCATGGCAAAAGCCTTTCGAAAATGGGCATCGAATGGAACAACGCCGCGCTCGCCATTGTGTCGGCGCGCGTGGCGTTCATGCAGTCGCGATTGCGACGCGACGTCGACGCGACTCCGACGCGACTCCGACGCGACGCCGCAAGCGCATTTCGACGGCCCGTCAATACCCCGGGTACTCCATCTGCAAGGCGACCCACGATGCCGTGTCCTGTCCATAGTCCGCGGCCAGCCCCTTGAGCGCCTGGTCCAGCGCGAGCAGCGGCACTTTGCCATCCGGCGGGCTGAGCATGCGGCGCGGCGCCTTGTCCACCGTCGTTGCCGGAACGAAGTACAGGCCGCGCTTGCTCTTGACCGGCGCGGCGCTGTCGGCGACGGTGAGTGCCTTGGAGCGATAGGTCGCGGAGTACACCTCGGCCTTCAGCGCCAGCGAGATTTCGTCGAAGCCCGGTTCCAGCTTGATGCCGACCTCCTCGTGTGCCCAGAAGGACGCGAAGTTGCCGGCAATGGTGAACTTGTCGCGCCACGTGAGATGAAAGCGATCGGTCGGGTGCCTGGCCGACCAGCCGCGTTCGGGGCCGCCGAGCCGATGCGCAACGCTGGTGGCCTGCTGCGTGCCGGCGATGGCCTCGATGATGGCCAGCGACACCGGAATGTTGGCCGTCACGCCCGTGGTCGTGATGATCTTGCCGTCCTCGATGTAGCGCCGATCGCGCTGCCATGTGGTCGCCGGATACCGCTTGCCCAGTTCGTCGATGGAATACCAGTGGGTGGTGGCCTTGTGTCCGTCCAGCAGGCCCGCTTGCGCGAGCACCCGGACCCCGTCGCAGACCCCGACGATGACCGAGCCCTTGGCCGACTGCTCACGGACCCATGCCAGCAGCGTCGGGTCGTCGTCGCGGTGCACGGCCGGCACCACGATGTAGTCGGCGCCCTGCGGATACTGGCGATCGAAGGCCGCGATGGTGGCCTGCGGCTGGATGTTCATCGGCGCCGGAAAGATGCGGATCGGCCCCGGCTGCGTGGCCAGCGCATACACGTCGGCCACGCTCGCGGCACTCAGGATGCCGTAGGGCACCACGTAGTCGCTCAACTCGGTGTAGTAGTTCTCGGCGACGACGGCAATGACCGGCCGCTTCCGGCCGAAGCGCGGCTGGTAGGGCGTCAGCCTGTCGGCGCGCGAGTCGGACGTGTCCAGCCTCTGGGTCGGCGTCCGCGCGGCCTGTGCCCAGGCGTACGGCGCGAACATGGCGCCGACGCAAAGGCCCAGGCAACCGATGACGAAATGGCGCACTTGCAGTTGTTTCTTGTTCATTGGAATCCCGGGAGTCGGAGGCATTGCACTGACCTTCACTCGGGCAGCACTATGTTGAACGTGACCTCATCCGCGCCTTGCGGCCCGCGGATCTTGAGGTGAAGCACCCACCAGCCGCCCATGTTGAACTTCATGCCTTCGAGCGCATAGTGCCCGGGCTGCGTGCCTGGCTTGACTTGCGGCTGGGTTGGAAGTCCGTGGCCGTGTTCGGGCATGTCGCCGCTGACATCGATGGAAGCGCCCGGCACCGGCTCGCCCGTTGCACCCTGCAGCGTGATGGTCCAGCCTTGAATGCGCCCGACAGCCACGCCCGGCGCGGGCGGCGTGATCTCGACGACGTACTTGCCTGCCGCCGACGTGCGCTTGAAGGATGTGTCGAGGCTTGCAGGCCGCTCGCGCGTGGCAGCGTGCGTGGACGCGGCGGCGCTGTCATGCGGCGTACATCCCGCGAGTACCGCGGCAAGTGTCATCGCCGTGGCAGCAGAGAAGGTGCGCCAGGGTGGTTTCATTCAGGGAGCCTCCATCGAAATGCGAAATGCGAAACCAAAACGGGATTCGGGAAACGGGCGCGCCATGCCGCAAACGTGGGTTCATACATGCCGCAGCGCCTCGACGATGTCCAGTCGGGCGGCGCGGCGCGAAGGAAGCCAGGCCGAGAGGATGGCCACCAGCACCAGGCCGGCGGTGGTGCCCGCAATCAGCTTTGGTTCGCCCCACACGCGGATGATCAATGGCACGGGCGAGCGTCCGGGTGGGGTCCAGGTCAATCCGCTGAAGTTGATCAAGCCCGCAATGCCGGCCGCGATGCCAACCCCGATCACGGCACCCGCGGCGCCCAGCAACAGCCCCTCGCTCATGAAGAGTCGGCGCAAGTGCGAGCGCCGCAGTCCCATGGCGCGCAACGTGCCGATTTCCACCGTGCGTTCGATCACGGCCATGCTCATGGTGTTGCCCACCGTGAACAGGACGATGGCCCCGATCAGCGCCGCGACAAAGCCGAAGATCGTGCCGAACAGCGCCAGCGCCTGGCCGTAGAAGGGGTTGAGCGTCGTGTAGTCCACCACCTCGGTCGATTCGCCGGCAAAGCTTGTGCGCAGCAGGAACTCAAGACGCTCGCGCGCGGCCTTCATCTGTCCGGTGTGCTGCAACTGCACGACGATGGCGGTCGCTTTCGGCGGGTCATTGCCGAAGACCAGGCGCTGCGCCTGCGCCAGGTGCAGGCCGACGTACACGTCGTCGAACTCCTTCACGCCCTGTTCCTCGGCCTTGACGACTTTCAACTGTGCGACGTTGGGCGCGCCCCGTGCGGTCGCGGCCAGCATTTCGATGGAGTTGGCGAACGGCGCCGCCAAGCCGTCCTGGCCGGCCAGTGCGCCCAGGGCTGCCACGTCGACTGAAAGCTCACGCGCACCCGGGCGGGACGGCGGCGATGGCGGCTCCGGGCAATCCTTGATCTGCAACGGCTTGCACAACTGGAGAACCCGCGCCAGGCTGACGCCCACGATGGCTGCGTCCGCAGGCGTGCCAGTGAGCGCCATGGGTGGGATCTCCACGGGAAAGTCGTAGTCGTTCCAGGCGCGCATCACGTTCTGGTCCGCCACGACCACGCCCACGCCCAGCGCGGTTCGCGACACGCCGGCGCTGAAGTTGCCGGCGATGCCCTGCAGGTCGAGCGTGGGCGTTGCCATCACCACCATCGGCTGCAGCACGGGGTCGGCCTTGATGGTGTCGATGATCTTCTGGTAGCTGGCAATCCCATAGGCTGCCGGGTTGCCGCTGCCGTACAGGTAGTAGCCCTGGCGCTGGATCTGCAGATGTCCGCCGTACTTCACATAGTCGGACTGCAGACCGTAGGTGATGTTGCGGCTGTAGCCGCCGAACAGAAGGACCGCATTGGCGCCGACGATCATCGCCAGCAAGGTCGTGATGGAGCGGCGCCGGGCGCGCAACAGGTTGCGCCAGGCCAGTGCAAAGGTGTTCATGCCACCGCCTTGGCCCGGCACACCCCGGCGACGCTGCCGTCCTTGATGCGGATGAGATCGTCGGCCGCTTCGATCACCTGCGCGTCGTGCGACGAAATGATGAAAGACACCTGCTGCTCGCGCTGGAGGCTGCGCATCAACGCGATGATCTGCGCGCCGGTCTGGCTGTCGAGGTTGGCGGTCGGCTCGTCGGCCAGCACGATCTGCGGACCCGCTGCCAGTGCACGCGCAATGGCCACCCGCTGCCGCTGGCCGCCCGACAGTTCGCCGGGCCGACTTCCGGCCTTGTCGGCGAGCCCCACGGCGTGCAGCAATTCGCGCACCCGCTGGTGGCGCTGGCGCCGCTCGCGGCCGACCAGCACCAGCGGGTATTCGACATTCTCGAACGCCGTCAGCACCGGCAACAGATTGAAGTTCTGGAACACGATGCCCAGGCTGCGTGCCCGGAAGTCCGACAGTGCGTTGTCGTCCATTGCGCCGATGTCCTTGCCGGCCACTTGAATGGAGCCGCTGCTGGGCCGGTCGAGCCCCCCGATGAGGTTGAGCAGCGTGGTCTTGCCGCTGCCCGAGGCGCCGCAAATGACGGTGACCAGTCCGCTGCGAACCGTGAGATCGACATGGCGAAGGGCGGAAACGCCGACAGCGTCCAGGTGATATGCCTTTCCAACCGCATTTAGTTGTGCTGCGTCAATAGTCATGAAGTCGTAAAAGGCAATGCGTGCGCAGGTTATTGGATGTCGAGGGAATAAAACTGTTCTTTCGTACGGGTCGCGGCAACTTGCGGGGCGCGACGCGCTAAAACTGGATGCGTAACCAGTCCACGATCGTCTTGAGAATGTAAAGAGTGCCAGCGCCAATCAACGGCGGCAGCGCAATTGCAAAAACATTGAGCGTGACCCGGCTGGTCATGGAGATGTCGGGCTTCTTGCAAGCAATGAAAACTGCGGCAGGCGGAAAAAACAGGATCCCCAGGACGTAAGCCCGATAGGTGTACCCGTGTTTTTCGACAAAGGCGCCAATTTTTTGTTTGAACGACATGCGCGCCGCCTCAGTAAATGCGCAGCCGGTTGAAAACGGCAACCGCTTGCGCTCTATTGGAAACATTGAGCTTGGCGTAAACGTTTTTCAGATGGAATTTGACGGTGCGCTCCGACGTGTACATGATCCTGCCGATTTCCCAGGAGGTTTTTCCTTCGCCCACCCATTTGAGGACGTCTCGCTCCTTGCTGGTGAGATTGATTCCAAAACAGTCGCTTTTGGTTTGAGGGGCGACCGAATGCAGCATGAATGTCGAATGCAGGCAAAAGGCGATGACGCTGAGCCCCAGGGATTGCTGGGGACTCTCCACGTCACAGTCGAACTGCCACAGCATGACGACGTCGTCGGCTCCGAAGCTCGCCGACTGCACGATGGCGGCCAGACCGCAGCCGCCCTGCATGCGCCGCGCGGCATCGGCGAGTTCGGCGGGCAAGGCCGCGTCCTGCTGCGGCAGCGGCTGGCTCGACCACAGAAAAGCATGGTCGGTTTGCTTGAATCGTTCGAAGCTTTTGCCGTATTGCTCGATGCTGATGGCCGATGCAGCTTTTGATTGTCCCGAGAAATCCTCGCTCGGCCCGCCGTTGTAATAGACCAGTCCACACGCTGCCGAATTGATCTTGCGCTGTAGAAGCAACACGGATTTGCGGAATGGAATGATCTCGTGCATGCGGCGAGAGATCTTGTCCAGTTGAAGCGTGATGTCCCGGCAGGGCTGAATTTCCCTGATGATGCGCGAAAGTATTTCCAGATCTCCGGCAGGAGCGTGGATGGCTGACATGTCTTCCTGAATTTGCATTTTTATTTTACGGGTGCAGATCAGCCGATGACTCCCTGTTTGCGTCGAAATATTTTGAAATAAGATATCGAGCGAAAAAACAATAGGGCTTGAAAACAGTTGGATTGACTGAACTATTCGGCGTCATCTGCTGCGAAGATCAATCGTAACGCCATTCCTTCAACGCCGCCAGATCCTCGCTGTACTTTGTCCATAAAATATTTGGTATGCATTTAACAATTTGGCGCAATGGCTATTCGGTTAATTGCCTTATGTGTATTTTGTAGTCGCGAATGGTGGGGATTTGGGCGGCGTCAGATACCCGCTGCTTTCGAAATGCTCAATACAGCGCTTTAGCCAATTGATCGTCGGCTGCAGTCCGGCGGCCAGCGCTTGCGGGGCGAGCACCTGCATCCTGTGAATGCTGATGGGCAATTGCCGACCCACGCTCGCATCCGTCTGCGGGTTGAGCCTTCGGAGCGCCGGAATCAGCATGGCAAGCGGGTGATCGGTGTTGCGCCGTACGTGCACGTCCAGCTGCTCGAGCCAGTCACCGAAGGCCAGGTGCTCGAGTGAATAGCCGCGCGACTCGATGAGCGCCACCACCTCGTCGAAGGAATGCCAGTGTGGATTGAGCACATGCACCGCCTGGCCGCGCGCCCCGGGCCGCGAGGAAGCCTCGACGATGATCCGGCTGACCAGGTCGACAGGCAGGACGTTATCGAAGCCCACCCCGCGCGGCGCCTTGCCAAAGAGGGCGATGCCCTTGATGAGCCGGCAAAACAGGTCATCGGTGTTCATGCGCCCGGTGCTCGCGCTGCCCACGATGCGCCCCGGCCGGTAGATGGTCACGGGCAGGCCGCGTCGGCCCGCTTCGGCCACCCGCTGCTCGGCGACCCATTTGCTCTGGTCATAACCGTCGGGCAACTGGTCGTGCAGTGGCAGCGCGAGCACTTCGTCGAGTTGCGCGGCCTTCCGGTCCAGCACGCCGGCCGTGGAGATGTAGTGCACCGGCTTCGCGTGATGCTGGCAGGCCAGGCGCAGCACGTCGGTGGTGGCATCGACGTTGACGCGCTTGAGCAGGCTGTACGGATACACGAAGTTGATGAGCGCAGCGTTGTGATAAATCGCGTCGATCTGCTGCGCCAGGCGGTCGAAGACGTCGGCGTCGAGCCCCAGCTGCGGCTGCTCCAGGTTGCCGGGCACGGCGACGATGCGCCCGGCATGCGCCGGCACCCACACCTCCTGCGCCTGCATCGCCTGGACAATGCGCTGGAGCGCCGCGGTGGCGTCGGGTGCGCGCACCAGGCAGTGCACCACCGCCCCGGTGTTGGCCAGCAACTGCGCCAGCAGGTGCGCGCCAAGGAAGCCTGTCGCGCCGGTGAGCAACACATGCGATGGCGCCGCGAAGTTGTCGCTGGCGGCCACTGCAGCCGGCGGCGCAATGTCGGCAGGGAGCCGGGCTTCTTCGGCCAGGTCCGGTTCCACGCGCGTCGCCGTGCCGCTGCGTATCCTTTGCGCCAGTTGAACGATGGTCGGTGCCTCGAAGAAGCGCGCCATCTCCACGGCCACGCCCAGCTTCTCTTCGATCTGGAAGAGCATGACCGCGGCGAGCAGCGACTGGCCGCCAAGCTCAAAGAAGTTGTGGTGTGGCTGGATGCCGTCGCGCTTGAGCAGGGCCGACCAGATTTCTTGCAGGCCGCGCTCGATGGCGTCGCCTGACGGGTCTGGCAGCGCCGCCGATGCATCGGCGCGCCCGGGCGACATCGGCGTCGGCCCGGCTTCTGGCGCCAGCGCCGCAAAGAAGCCTTGCGGCGTGCGCCAGGCGGGCCATGCGTCGACGCAGTGCAGCGGCTCGTCGAGCGTCCAGCCCTGGGCAGCGCCCGGCAACGCCTGGCGGACCATCACCGCCGCTGGAACGCTCGCACCGCTGATGCGCAGACGGCCGCGCGCAAACGGCGCCGCGGGGTGCCCGTTCATGTCGATGACATCGAGCCGGCTGCCGGGGACGCACGCCAATGCCGACGGACCGGTCGATGCGTCGGCATGCTGCCATCGCAAGTGCGGCAGCGACGTCCCGGGAGAATGCCATTCGCACACGATGGCGGCGCTCTCGTTCAGCGCGCGCAGGCGCGCCGCGCCGCGCGCGCTCAGGCTTTGCGCATCGACGATCCAGTGCTCGCAGTCGATGGCGCCGACATCCGTCGCTGGCACTTCGCCGAGCAGGCGCGTGCGCTGCGGGTCCAGCACCACGGTGTGCCATGGGTCGTGGGCGAGCGCCACCTGTGCAACGAAGTCTTCGCCGGGGGAGATGCACAGGCCGTGCAGGCTCAAGCCGCTCGCCAGTCCCATGAGCGCATGCCACAAGGCGCGGCCGGCCGACCATGTGTCCGCGAAGGCCATCCCGTGCGCCGTGCCCACGGGGCAGGCTGCGGCGAAGGCCTGGGCCGCTTGCAGCAGTTGCTGTTGCGTGTAGCGCAACAAGGTCCGGCGGCCTGCCTCGCCTTGGCTCCGCAGCCAGCAGGCACCGCGATCCGGCCGGGACGCGTCAGGGCCATCCACACTTGCCGCATCGTCAGTGCCAGGCAGGCGAAGCGAAGCGTAGTCGCCCTCCGGCGTGTCGCCAGATGCGCCGGCCCAGATGCATTCCAGCCCCAATGCAAGTG
Source organism: Variovorax brevis (assembly GCF_030317105.1). Classification (GTDB taxonomy): domain Bacteria; phylum Pseudomonadota; class Gammaproteobacteria; order Burkholderiales; family Burkholderiaceae_C; genus Variovorax; species Variovorax brevis. The sequence continues at coordinate 52,992 of NZ_JASZYG010000014.1, read as the reverse complement.
CCGACAGCAGTTGAACCAGAGCCTGCGCATCGCAGCTTTCGGGATCGCACGGCAACACCACGCGCTCGCCGGGCTTGAACCCGAGCGCGAGCCAGCGCTGCTGCGCCGCCTCGCAGCGCTGCAGCAGTTCGCCGTAGCTCAGACCCGTCGTTGCGGTTCCGCCGACCAGGGCCAAGCGCGCCGGTGTCCGTGCGGCGTGCGTTCGCACACAGTCCAGCAGGCTTTGCGCGCAGTGCTGCATCGATGGTGGCGGCAATGCCGGGAGTGGCTCGGCGTGCAGGGCCAGTTGCCGCACGTGGACTTCGCCATCGTCCACCAGACGCGCGAGCAAGGCAGCGAACTGGCGACCGATTTCTCTGACGGCCTCAGCGCTGAAGCGCGCGGGATCGTACGCAAAGTGAAACTGGAGCGTGTCGCCTGGCAGCACGATCAGCGCGAGCCGGTAGTGCGTCTGCTCGACCGCGCGTACGTCCTCGACGCGCAGGCCCAGCGCCGAGACCATGCGCTGGAACTGCGCTTGCCCGGGGTAGTTTTCGAACACATAGACGGTGTCGAACAGCGCCTGCCCGCGCGGCATTTCGCTGCATTGCTGAATGTCGGCCAGCGGCAGGATCGAGTGGGACTCGGCCGCCTGGATGTCCTGCTGCAAATCGCGCAGCCAGGCGCCTGCCGTGACGCCGGTGTCCAGGCGCACCCGCATCGGCACCGTGTTGATGAAGATTCCGACCATCGCGTCAGCGCCGGCCAGCCCGGCGTTGCGGCCGGAAACCACCATGCCGTAGCAAAGGTCGCGGCTGTCGCCATAGAGCGCGAGCAGCAGCGACCATGCGCCCTGGCACAGCGTGTTGAGCGTGATGCGTTGGGTGCGGCACAGTCGCGCCGCCGCTGCGCTCCACGCCTGCGGCATGGCTGCGTCAAACAATGCGAGTGGCCCTGCTGCACGCTGCGTGGGCGGCGGGCAAACGGCTGGTGCCCATGCCAGCGCTTCATGCAGCCCGCGCAACTGGTCGGTCCAGAAGGTGCGGGCGGGCTGCATGTCCTGCTGGCGCCGCCATGCGGCGTAGTGCCGGAAGTCTGGCCGTGGCGGACCGTTACCCGGCTCCCCTGCATAGTGACGAAAAACCTCGCCGAGCAGGATCGGCATCGACCATCCGTCCAGGATCGCGTGATGCCAGGTCCACAGGAAGCGCCAGCGCTGTGGTCCAAGGGCCATCAGCTGGATGCGCATGAGCGGCGCCGCGTCGAGGTCCAGGCCGGCCGCGCGGTCGCTGGCCAGCAAGGCTTCGAAGCGCCGGGCCTGCGCCTGTGCATCGAGTGCGCTCCAGTCCGCGCGCGCCAGGGGCAAGCGCACTTCCCGCAGCACCACCTGCAGCGGCTGCGCATCGCGCAGGCGGACAAAACGCGTCTTCAGCACATCGTGACCTTGCGCCACGGCGGCCCATGCCTGGGCAAAACGCTCTTCGTCCAGTGCGCCTTCGAGCAGGCAGGTGAACTGCTCCACATAGACGCCCGAGCCGGCCGCCAGCTGCGAGTGGTGCAGCATGCCGTGCTGCACAGGGGTGAGGTAGTAGATGGTGTCAACGTTGAGGGTCATGCGGTCCAGCAGGCAAGAGATAGGGCGTCACGCCGGTGCTTCGGAAAGTTCGGCGAGCAGGCTGTCCAGGCCGTCCTGGCTGATCTCGATGTCGGGCACGTCCGACGGCGTCATGCCGCCTGCGCCGGGGCTGGTGCAATGGCGCAGCAGCGTGCCCAGTGCGTCCGCGACGCGCTGGAGCAGGCAGCCCATGCTGTCTTCGACGGCGCCGCCGCCGGTGAATGCGGCCTCGATCGTCAGGCGCCCGTTGTGCAGAAAGGCGTAGATGTCCAGCAGGTGCGTGCGCGGCTGGCGATCGCTGCGGATGCCGGGCGCCGGCGTGGCCGTGCCGGTGAATGGGCCGACGGACACACCGGGCTGATCGATCGCCCCGAGGTAGGTGAACAGCACCGGCGAGGGCGGCATCGCGGCCAGCGCCTGGCGCACGGGAGCATCCTCGGGCGCCAGGTAGCGCAGCGCGCCAAAGCTCGCGCCCTTGTTCGGCACCTCGCGAAGGCGCTGCTTGACGTGCTTGATCAAGCGGTCCGGCGCGTCGAGCCCGACGCCTTCGATGAGCACCGGGTAGATCGATGTGAACCAGCCGACGCTGCGCCCCAGGTCCACCGTGTCGGCCAGCGCATCGCGGCCGTGGCCTTCCAGGTCGAGCAGCATGGCCTTGCTGTCACACCAGCCGTTGAAGCCGGCATGCAGCGCGGCCACCAGCAGGTCGTTGGCGTCGGTGCCATAGGCGCGGTGGGCGGTGGTGCGAAACGCCATGCTCAACCCGGCATCGAGGCTGACCTGGCAGCTGCCATGCGGCTGCGCGATGCTTCGCGCAGCGGGCGGACGCAAGGCATGGCGCATCAACGCGGGCCGCTCCGGACCGGACAGGCGCTCGTTCATCTGCGCGGCAAAGCGGCTCCAGTAGCGCTCGTCATCGGCCAGCGCACCCGTGGCCATGCGGGCGCGCCAGGCCTGCACCCAGTCGCTGGTGGAGCTGGTTTTCGCAGGACGCAACCCTTGCGCGCCGGCCTTCAGGCTGGCGTAGATGTCCGCCATGTCCTGCAACAGGATGCTCCACGAAACGCCATCGACCAGCAGGTGGTGCGCCACGAAGAGCAAGCGGCTGGCGCTCAGTGGGCCTGCGTCGAGCCAGCGCATCTGCCATAGCGGCCCGCCTTCGATGTCCAGGCTCGATTGCGCGGCGGCAATGGCGTCATGCCATGTCTGCTGCACGACGCTCCCCGAGCTGGCGTCGGTGCAGTCGATGGCCACCCATGCGGGCGGCTGCCATGCGTCGATGGCAAGAAAGCGTTGCTGCCAGCGGCCGTCCACCTGCTCGAAACGCGAACGCAGCGCATCGTGCTGTTGCGCCAGCAGCCGCAGCGTGGTGTCCATCAGCGCCGCGTCGGGCACTTCGCGCATTTCCAGCAGCAGGGCCTGGTTGAAGTGCGAACGATCGACCTGTACCGCGTCGAAGAACCAGGCCGCCGCCGGGCCGGGTTCGACCAGGCCGACCAGCGGTGCCTGTTCCACGGCGATGGCGGGCGTGGTGCTGACCACGCGGGCGAGCGCGGCAATCGTCGGGTACTGGAACAAGTCGCGCGGCTTCATGTAGAGCCCTTCGGCGCTGGCCTTCGACACGATGACGGCCGCCAGGATGGAGTCGCCGCCGAGCGCAAAGAAGTCGTCATCGACGCCCACTTCCGTGAGCGACATGACTTCGCGCCACACGGCGGCGAGCCGGTGTTCGGTCTCCGTGCTGGCGGTGCGCCCCATCGCCTGGATGTCGGGGGCGGGCAGGCGCGCTTCGTCGAGTCGGCCGTCGGCATGCAGGGGCAAGCGGTCGAGCACGACGAAGGCGTCGGGCAGCACGGCATCGGGCAAGCGCAGCTTCAGCCGCTGACGGAGCGCGGCGCTGAAGTCAGGCGCCGACGGGTGCGTGGCAACAAGGTACGCGGTGAGCGCCGGGCCTTCGGCCGTGTCACGCATGAGCACGGCCAGTTCGCGCAGTTCGCCGGGCTCGCATGCGCTGGCCAGGGCTTGCTCCAGCACGGCGATATCCAGGGGCGTCGCGCGATGCGAGGCCCGCCGCCCGGCGGGCGCTTCGCAATGCAGCGTGCCGCCCATGCGCCGCAGGGTGAAGGGGGTCGCGTGAAGGGCACGCGCGCCGAGTGCCGCGCGCAACGAGGCGGCTACATCGACCGGCGAGTCATCGACGCCGCAGTCGTTGGCGTCATGACAGGTGTCGCACAAGCACGCGTTGCGAGCGTCCATGACAAGGTGCAACGTCGCGAACTGGCGTTCGTCGGCCAGGTCGCCAGCGGCGCCGAGCAGCACGGGCGTCGCGCCACCTTCTTGTTGCAGCCAACGCCAGCCTGATTCGGTGGGCTCGAAAACCAGTGGACCCCAAGTTGGGTGAAGCCCCGCATCCGGCAAGAAGCGCAGCCACGTGCCGCGAAAGCTTTGCCGCAAGGCTTGCGGATGTTCGCCATAGGCCAGCCATCGCGTGGCACCGGCCTCGCTTCGTCGCAGCACCGCGGGCATCAGCAATGCAGGCAGCACCGCGCAGTCCAGGCGCTGCGTTGACAGCTCGGCCAGCAGTGCGCCGGCCCAGGCGTCGCGGTCGTCCGCTTCGCCGCTTGCCAGGTCCGTACGGCGGATGTGCACATGCGCGCCGCAACAAAGACTGGAGGCCAGGCAGGCCACCGCAAGATTCGTGTCGCCGTGTTCGAGCAGCAGCAGTCGGCTTGCTGCGTCGATGCAAAGCGCCTGGCCCACGCCTTCGATGAAGCGGCTCGGCGCCGAAGGCCCGGCCAGCAGGGGCGGGTGCATGCGGTCGCTCGCGGTGCCTGCGGACCCCCGCTCGAACGCCATCAGCGCGGGCGCCCAGCCGCTCCACTGCGGCTGCGGGCTGCGCACGACCACGTCCAGCCCCTCGGTCGATGCATCCGCCGCAACCCGGTATGCGTTGGCGCCGACTTGCAGCAGCGCCAGCAACAGCACGGCCTGCTCGACCACGCTGTGAAGTGCGATGCCGACACGGCCGCCCTTGCCCACGCCGTGCCCGCGCAGCCTGGACACCCACGCCTGCCGCGCTTGGTCGAGCTGGCCGAAGCTCAGCACGCCAGCGGCGCATTGCACAGCGGGTGCCGTCGGCGAACGCTGCACGGCGGCGTCGAAGCTTGCCGGCAACGGCGAGCTTGCATCGGCCGCGGGCATGCCAGCGGCGGCAATGGTGCGAAGCGTTCGCGCGTGCACATCCGCGTCCGCCAGGCAATAGCTTGACAACGGCCGTGTCGGGTCGGCAAGCACCTGTTCGAGCAGCCGCTCGTACTGCGTCGCCATGCGGGCAATGCTGGCCTCATTGAACAGGTCGGTGTTGAATGTCCACGCCGCGGTGTACGTATCGCTGCTGTTGAGGATGTTCAGCGTCAGGTCGTGCGTGGCGCCGCGCGTGCCGGTGCTCGATGCGACCAGCACCTCGCCGAACAACGGCGAAGCGGGCGTCGCCCCGCCATCGCTCGCGCCGCGTTGCTGGTTCCAGTTGAACATCACCTGAAACACCGGCGAGCGGCTCGGGTCGCGTTGCGGCCGCAGCGTCTCCACCAGCAAGGGAAAAGGGTAGTCCTGGTGGTTGAGAACGCGCAGCATCATGGAGCGCGTGCGCGCCAGCAGATCGGCAAAGCGCTGCCCGGGAGAAAGCTCGCAGCCCAGCGGCACGGTGTTCACGAAGTGGCCCAGCACCTGCTCGCTGCCCGGCAGATTGCGGCCCGACATGGGCGCCCCGATCACGATGCGCGTCTGGCCGCTGTGCTTGTGCAGCAGCAACTGGTACACGCCCAGCAGCAGCATGTACGGCGTGACGTGGTTCGCCTTGGACACCTGCCGCGCGGCGCGGGTCAAGCCGGCGCCCAGCACATGGTTGTAGATGCGGCCGTTCTCCGTCTTCACCGGTGGGCGCGGGTGATCGCAGCCCAGTGCAAGCACCGGCATGCCGCCTTCCAGCTCTGCCTTCCAGAAGTCCGCAAGCGCTTGGCCGCCGGAGCCGCTCAGGCGTTCGGACTCATGCCGCACGAAGTCCCGGTACTGAAGGCCAATGGGCGCCAGCCGCATCGCTTGACCGGCTGCGCCGAGCCGATACAGCGACTCCAGTTCGCGCACCATGATTTCCAGCGACCAGAAGTCCGCCGCGATGTGATGCACATTGAGCAGCAGCACGTGGCGCAACATTTGCGCATCGCCGCTTGCGGCCGCATTGACCAGCAATTTGAGCCGGATCGGGCTCGCGCGCAGATCGAAGGGCGCGTTGGCCTCGCGCTCGATCCATTGCACGACGTCGTCGCGGCGCAACGCGTGTGCATGCGACACCTCCAGCCGCGCACTCGGCTCGGCGCCGACACGCTGCTGCGGTTGACCATCAACGATCTCGTAGCGTGTGCGCAGGATCGGGTGGCGCGCAATCAGGTAGTCGATGCAAAGCGTGAGCAGCGCCGTGTCCAGCGCGTCATCGAGACGGCATGCATAGGTGACGTTGTAGGCCGCGCTGTGCGGATCAAGCTGGTGCAGCGACCACAGCGAGCGCTGCGCTTGCGAAAGCGGAAAGCTACCCGCGCTGTCGCCGAACTGTTCGAGCAAGTCGATCAGTGCCTGCTTGTGCTGCCTCAACGAATCCAGCAACTCCGGCGTCATCGCGTTGCGCGGCGCCTGGTATTGCAACTTGCCGTTGTCCGTCCACAGCTTGATGCCTTGCGCCGCAAGTCGATTGATGAAGTCGATGGAACTCATATCTGGCCCTGCTCAAGATTCGCGTCGAGGTGCGTGCCTTGAGAGGCCGCGTCGGGCGCTGCGTCTTCTTGCGCATCGCGGGCCAGCTTTTCGGCGACGGTGGCGACGATGTCGTCCAGCGTGGCGCCGTCGAGCAGGCGCCCGAAAGGGATGTCGACCTGCAGCTCCCTGCGGATGGCGTTGCGAAACTCAGCCGCGTCCAGCGAGTCCATGCCGAGCTCGATCAAGGCCGTCTTCGGGCTCAGGCTGGCTGCGGCAATCTGCAACGTCGTGGCCAGTTCGTCGACAAGGCGATGCGTCAACGCCTGGCGCATCCGCACCGGCGACAGCCCACGCAGCGACGCGGCCCAGGTGCCTGTACCCGGCGATGCCGCCTCACCTGACGGCGCTTGCGCGCTGGCGACTTCCTGCAGCAAGGCGCGCAGTCCAGGGCCGGGCGATCCCTTCGAGAGCAGGCCGACATCGACGGACCACACCAGTTCATGGCCGCTGCCGTGCACCAGCAAGCGTTCGAGCGCATGCATGGCATCGGCAGGCGCCATGTCGAAGAGGCCGACCGCGTCGCTGCGGCGCTTGTGTTGCGCGTCGCGCCGGCTGGCCATGCCGCTGCCGCCCCAGAGGCCCCAGCCGATGCTTTGCGCGGGCAGACCCATGGCGCGGCGCGATGCGGCCAGCGCGTCGAGCCAGGCATTCGCGGCGCCGTAGGCGCATTGCCCCGGTGAGCCGATGCATGACACCACCGACGAAAACAGCACGAAGTGATCAAGCGCCAGCGCGGTCGTGGCCCGGTGCAGATTCAAGCCACCGGCCACCTTGGGGCGCAGCACTTCCAGCACGCCGGCGCCAGTCTGTGCGTGCAGCAAGCCGTCGTCGAGCACGCCGGCGGTGTGGAACACGCCCTTGAGCGGGCGCCTCGCATCCCATTCGATCTCGTCGATGAGGCCGCGTACTTCTTGCGCGTCCGCCACGTCGATCTGGCGAAACAGCAACGTGGCGCCGACCGCCTCCGCCCGCACACCCAGACGCAGGCGCTGCGCATCGTCGGGAAGCTCCCGGCTGGCCGACACGATGCGGTTCGCACCTTTCGCGATCAGCCATTCCACCAGCGTCGTGCCCAACGCACCGCGTCCGCCGGTCACCAGATAGGTTCCGGGGGCCAACTTTGCGCCCGTCGGTGCCGCCAGCGCATGTGGCTTGACGCGCGGCACATGGATCGTGTCGCCACGCACGGCGAACTGGCGCTCCAGCGCATGCGCGGCCGGGCCGATCGCACGCAGCGCGCCCGTGCAATGCGCTGCATCCACCTGCCCGAGATCGATGACGGAAACGTCCACCGCGCCAGCCTCGTGCATCAGGCTGCGCGCGAGTCCCCAGGCCGCGGCCTGGCACGGCATCGGTGTGCGGTCGCCGGCAACGACGCTGTGGGCCGCACGTGTGAGCAGTGCCACGCGCAGCCTGCGGGCGCCCCATTCAATGCCTTGCAGCGTGCGCCAGAAATGCGCGAAGCGCTGATATTCGGCGTTGACGATGCGCAGTTCCCCGGCGCCATCGTGCGGTGCACCGGCCACCGCGTTCCAGGCGTAGAGCAGCACGAGCGGCTTGTCGGAGGCAAGCGCCAGTCTTGCGAGCGAGCGCGTAAGTTCGTCGGTGTGAACGGACTCGGGCGACGGCAGCTGCGTCATGCCCTGTCCCAATCCCTCGGCGGCCGCGTGCATGGCGCGGGCCAAGGCCTTGTCGGCGCCGAGCAGGCAGATCTCGGTGTCGATGGGCATTGCATCGGATGCATCGATCGGCGCCAACGTGTTCCAGCCCATGCGATGCACCGACGGCTCGACCATCTGCGCACCCACGCGAACCGGGTCTGCAGCGGTGAGTTGCAGGTTCTCCAGTTCGAGCAGGCAACGCTCGTCCTCGTCGTAGATCCACAGGTCGGCGCGAATCAGTGGCGCGGTGGCGACGACGCGCACTGCGCACCACAAACAATCCTGTTCGCCCAGGGCTTCTCCGCGCAGACTCTCAAGGCCGACCGGCAGGTACAGCCGCTCATCCGGCTGCGGCGGCAGCGCGGCCGCGACCAATTGCAGGCAGGCATCGAGCAGGGCCATGTCCGCAAAATGACCGGCCGCGGCGCTCTCGGCCATGCGGCGGACACGACCGATGGCCCAGTCACCATGGCGCGCCACCTCGCCGAGGGCGCGGAAGGCCGCGCCGTAGTGCAGGCCCACCTGCGCGAGTTGCTGATACAGGGCATCGGTGTCGAGCCGGTCCGTGCATTCGGCGCGCAGCTTCTGCAGCGACGGCACGGCGCTCGGCGTCCGCTTGGGTGGTCCGATCTGCGCCGATGCGTGCAGGGTCCAGCCGTCGCGGTCCTGGCCGCCGCGCTGCGAAAAGATCTCCAGGCGCCGCGCGCCGCCCGCACCGGCGTGCAGCCAGGTCGACACCGATGCGCAGGTGTCTTCATCGAGCCGCAACGGCTGTTCGAAAGAAAAGTCGTGCAGCGCCAGCGGATGATCGAGCGCACCCCGACGGGCGCCATCGAGCGCCATCGCGATGTAGCCGGCAGCCGGAAAAATGGCTTGCCCCTGCACGACATGGCCGCGCAAGATGGGCTGCTGACGCAAGCTCAGCGATTGCTCGAAGCCTTGCCCGGCCGTGCCTGGCAAATTCAACTCGCGGCCCAGCGGTCGCCTGTCGACCGGCGTGCGCGCTTGCTGCGCCGAGCCCAGCGGCGTGCCGCCTTGCGCGGGCAGGCGAGGGCCGATCCAGTAGGACGCCATGTCGAGCGGGTAGGGCGGCAGGCGCGTGCGACGCGGTGGATGCGGCGCAACGAGGGAGCGCTCGAACGCGCCCCAATCCACGGCGTGGCCGTCGCCGTACATCGTGGCCAGCGCAAGCAACAGTTGCTCATGCTCGTCGTGCTGTTCATCGAAGCTGTGCACGAAGCGGCCCGCCCTGGCGCCCTGCGATGCACCGGCGCAAGACCGGGCAAGGTTGGCCAAGGTCTTGCCGGGTCCGATCTCCAGGAAGCAACCGATGTCGTTGTCGAGAAGGCACTGCATGCCTTGGCGAAATTGGACGCCTTGCCGCACATGGTCAACCCAGTAGCCCGGATCGCAAAAGCGCTCCGTTTCAAAGCGGCCCGTGAGGTTGGAGACCAGCGGCAGGCGCGGCGGCTGAAAGCGAACCGACGCCGCCACTTGCCTGAATGGCTCCAGCATCGCGTCCATGAGGGGCGAATGAAAGGCACGCGCGACCGACAGCGGTCGCGTCTGCACGCCCTCCTGCTTGAGCTGCGCGACCCACGTCGCCATCGATTGGGGATCGCCGGACACGACCACGCTTTGCGGCCCGTTGTCGGCAGCCAGCGCGATGCGGCCTTGCCATGCTTGCAGCCGTGGCGTGATGTCAGCAGCGGGCGCCAGCACGGCCGCCATCGCGCCCGCCGGCGTCCGCAGTTGCATCAGGCGACCGCGTGCGGCCACCAGCCGCAGGCCATCCTCCATCGAGAACACGCCGGCCACGCAGGCGGCTGCGTATTCGCCCACGCTGTGGCCCATGAGCGCGTCAGGCGCGATGCCCCAGTCGATCCACAGCCGGGCCAGCGCAAGCTCCAGCGCGAACAGCGCAGGCTGGGTGTACTGCGTGTTATGCACCAGCGTTGGGTTGCTGCCCCACAGCACGTCGATCAGCAAGTGTTCGGACAGCGCCTTGAACTGCTCGTCGCACGCGTCGATGTGCTGCCGGAAAACGCCCAGGTTTTGATAGAGCCTGCGCCCCATGGCAATGTGTTGCGAGCCCTGGCCGCTGAACAGGAAGGCCAGGCGTGGCGCTGTCGACGGCGTGGCGTCGTGCGCGATCGGCGCCGCGCCGCTGCGCGCCAGCTCGACGCACAGCGCCGCGGTGTCGCGCACCACGAAGGCACGTCGACAGGCGTGCGTGTCGCGGGCCACGCGCAGGCTGTGCGCCAGGTCGCCAAGCGGGGTATTCGGTTCGCGAAGCAGATGCTCGTCCAGTTCGCGCAAGCTGCGGGTCAGCACATCGGGGCTATGCCCTGACACGGGCACGATCTGCGCGCGCACGTCGGTGCCGTCGCTCGCCCTGGCGCGTGTGTCGCCATCGCCATCGCCGCCGCGCCATGCTTCCACGATGAGGTGCGCGTTCGTGCCGCTCATGCCGAAGGCGCTGATGGCGGCCACGCGACGTCCGGCGTTCGAGGCGGGCCAGGGCATGTGGCGGTCGGTGACGCGAATGCCGTTGTTCTGCCAGTCCACATGCGGTGTCGGCGTTTCGAAATGCAGGTGCGCCGGCAACTCGGCCTTTTGCAGGGCGCACACCACCTTGATCAGCGACGCGACCGAGGCTGCGGCCTCCAGGTGGCCGATGTTGGTCTTGATGCTGCCCACATGCAGCGGCCCGGCGCGCCCGGTGTCGTGGCAATAGACGTCGTGCAGCGCGCGCAGTTCGACCGGGTCGCCCAGCGCCGTGCCGGTGCCATGCGCTTCGACATAGTCGACTTCCGACGGCGCAACGCCTGCGCGTTGCAACGCAGCGCGAATCACGTCGCGCTGTGCGCGGCCATTGGGCGCTGTCATGCCATTGCTCTTGCCGTCGTGGTTGACGGCGCTGCCACGAATCAGCGCGCGGATCGGGCGGTCTTGCGCGAGCGCGTCGGAAAGCCGCATCAAGGCCACCACGCCGGCCCCTTCGCCACGCACGTAGCCGTTGGCGCCGGCGTCGAAGGTCTTGCAGCGGCCATCGGGCGACAGCGCTTGCAGCTCGCACAGCGCGATGGTCATCTCCGGCGACAGCATCAGGTTGACGCCCCCGCTCAGCGCAAGGTCGCATTCCCGGTTGCGCAGGCTCTGGCAGGCCAGGTGCGTGGTCACGAGCGAGGAGGAGCAGGCGGTGTCGAGCTGAAGGGCGGGCCCGTGAAGACCGAACAGATAGGCGATGCGCCCCGCCGCCAACGGCCTGCCCGTGCCCAGCGAGGTTTGTGCGTAGCTGTGCAGCTCCGCGGGCAGCTGTTCGCTCAGGCGCGCGTAGTCGTCCAGCGAAGAGCCGACAAACACGCCGGTCCTGGATGCCTTGATGCTCTCGCGGCTGAAGCCCGCTTCCTCGATGGCGCGCCAGCTGCATTCGAGCAGCAGCCGCTGCTGCGGGTCCATGCGGCGCGCCTCGCGTCCGGAGACGCCGAAGAAGGCCGCATCGAACAGGTCGACCCCGTCGATGAAGGCGCCGTGGCGGCTGTAGCTGGTGTCGGCCCGGCCGGGGCGCGGGTCATAGAGCGCGTCGCTCCAGCGCTCGGGCGGCACTTGCGTGACGGCGTTGATGCCGGCGGCAAGCAACTCCCATAGGCGTTCGGATGAATCGGCGCCTCCGGGCAGGCGGCACCCAATGCCGACGATGGCGATGGGTTCATTGGCGGCGTCGCGTGCGCACTGCAGATCCTTGCGCAGCGCCTCGATCTCTCGCGCGGCGGCATCGGAGGGCGAATGGGTTCTTGCATCGTCCGCAGTGTCGATGCGTGCGCAGGCAGCGGTAGCGGCTGGGTGCAGCTGGGGCGAGGCGGGTGGCTGCGGCGTCTGCGCGCCCGCTGCTGCTTTCATCTCGGCCAGGTACAGGGCAAGCGCCTCGACATTGGCGCACTCCCAGAAGGCGGTGGTCTCGACCTTCAGGCCGGTTTTGCGCTCGATCAACGACGCCAGTTGCGGCGCGCGGATGGAATCGAAGCCCATCTCCGTCCACGGCGCGTGGCGCGGGACGCGCGCCGCTTCAATGTTGAGCATGGCGGCGGCGGCCTGGGCGATCTCCTGTTCGAAGTGGCGCCGCAGGAATGCGGGTTCGGAATCAGCGATGGAAACGCAGGGGTTTTCTGTCGTGCCCGCCTGGTCCGGCGTCGCTGTTGGACAGCCGTTTTCGGTCCAGACGGCGACGGTGCGCAGCGTACCCTCCAGGTAGGCGCGCCGGGTCAGCGCGCGCGAGATCTTGCCGCTGGAGGTCATCTCGATCGTGGCCGGTTCCACCAGCACGACCCGATGCGGCGTCAAGCCGATGTCGTCGGCGATCGCGCCAACCATGCGCCGCAGCACAGCCCCGGTGTCCATGCTGCGCCGCTGGGCGCGGCCGATCTCCTGAACAAGCACGAGCCTCTCGGCGTCGTCCACGAGGGTGGCGAACGCCGCTCCGGCCCCGCGGCGCAGTTCGGGTACAGCGTCCTGCACGCACTCTTCCAGGTCCTGCGGATAGAGGTTGCGGCCGTGGATGATCAGCATGTCCTTTGCGCGGCCTGTGACGTAGAGCTCGCCATCGACCAGTGCACCCAGGTCGCCGGTGCGCAGATAGCCTGTTTCGGTCTCGCCAGCCAGTCGGGCGCCAAAGGCAGCCGCGGTGGCAACGGGGTCGTTGTAGTAGCCGGCGCCCACGCTGGGGCTTCGCACCCAGATCTCGCCCACCTGGCGATCGGCCACCGGCGCACCGGTGTCATCGACGATGCACAGCGTGTGGCCGTGAGGCGCGCGTCCGCAGCAAACCAGTTCCTTGAGATCGTTCGCGTCGGGCTGCGCCGGCTCGATCACGCCGCGGGTCAATGCGGTGCCGCTCACCTGCAGATGGCGAACCCCTTCGCCCCTTTGGACCCCGCTGACCTGAAGCGTCGCCTCGGCCAGTCCATAGCAGGGAAAGAACGCGCCGGGCGCCAACCCGAAGGGTGCGCCGGCCGCCAGGAAGGCGTCGACGGTGCTGCGCCGTATCGGTTCGGCACCGCAAAAGGCCAACGCCCAGCACGACAGGTCGAGCCCCGCCTCGCCCGCTTCGGGCGAGCGAAGTGCCGCCGCGGCCAGGTGGTAGGCAAAGTCGGGTGCACCGGATGTGTTGATGCGGTAGTCGGAAATCACCTTCATCCAGCGCAGCGGCTTCTGGATGAAGGCGGCCGGAGACATCAGCACCAGCGTGCCGCCGGTCGTGGCCAACTGCAGCAGGGCCGACAAGCCCATGTCGTGATAAAGCGGCAACCAGGACATCAGGTGCGAGCCGCTGTGGTGGCCCATCGCAGCGGCGATGACCTGCTGGTTGTCGATGATGTTGGCGTGCGTGATCATCACGCCCTTGGGGCTGCCGGTGGAGCCGGAGGTGTATTGAAGAAAGGCCAGGTCGCCGGCCCGTGGCAAGGGCCAGGGCGAAGCGGCCTGCATGGCATCGCCCGCCTGTTGGAGCAGGGCCTCGCACGTGGCGATGCGGCAGTGGCCGAACAGGCCGTCGCTTGCCTGCATGCCCTCGAGCAGCGCAGCGGACCTGGCCGGCGCGATGATCAAGGTGGCACCGCTGCTGTCGACGATGGCCGCGAGCTTGCGCCACTGGCCGATCTTTCGTGGCTGCTGCGGGTGCAAGGCCGGAATCGCGACCATGCCGGCCGCCAGGTTGCCGTAGAAGGCGCAGGCAAAGTCCAGTCCGGTGGGCAGCAGCAGGACCACGCGGGCACCGATGGGCAGCACCTCGCGCAGCGCGTGGGCCATGCGCATGCTGGCGTCGTACAACTGCGCAAAGCTGACGCGGCTTTCGACTTCCTCGCCCTCCCGCAGCACGGTGAGCGCAATTCGCTCTGGCGTGCGCTCCTGCCATGCACGCAGGGTTTCGATGATGGACGCGGGCGCACGCGCCGTGGAAAAGAGTGGTGTGTCCATGTTCTCTCGACGAATTGGTGGAGCTGACCCGCACGGGCCGCGCTGATGGCGGCGTCTGGCGCCGCCTGGCGTCGCGACTTGCTCAGCCGCCTTCGAGGAAGGCTTTGGCGATGGCCTTCCGGTTGAGCTTCATGTTCTTGGTGCGAAGCCCGTTTTCGATGCTGAAGTCCAGGTGCGTGAAGAGCACTTCCTTGATCTGCTGCTGGGCAGGCAGGTCCTGGTTGATCTGCCGCACGTGCGCTCGCAAGGCGGCCAGCACGTGCGTGTCGTCCTGGGCCTTGGTGGAGATCACGGCCGTCAGGCCATGCCGCGCGTTGGCCAGCACCACGGCAACGCTGGCACGTGCGTCGGCCTGGATCAACGACTCGATGGGTTCCGGATGAAACTTCTCGCCGTTGCTGGTGATGATCGCGTCCTTCTTGCGTCCGATGATGTGCAGGAAGCCCTCGCTGTCGAACTGCGCAATGTCGCCGGTGGCCACCGTGTCGCTCGCCAGGAAGGTCGAGCGGCTGTCTTCTTCGCTGGCCTCGTGGTAGCCCAGCGACAGGAGTGCGTTGCGCCGAATGATCACCTCGCCTTCGTCGGACAGCGTGACGCTGCCCGGCTCGGCGGGCTGGCCCACCGAGCCCACGCGCATGAGGCCGGGCTTGTTCCACGCGACCATGCCCGCTTCGGTGATGCCGAAGGCTTCGTACAGCGCGATGCCGTGGCGCCAGAAGAAATTGAGCGCGGCGCGCTTGATCGGCGCCATGCCCGTGATCATGTAGCGGATGTTGCCGCCCGTCAGCTCGGCGAGCTTGCGCGTGAGCACGTCCGGGTCGTTGGCGCCTTGGGCACCGGCGCTTGCGCGTGCCATGACCTGCAGGGTCTCGTAGAGAACCGGCGGTGCAATGACGAAGCTGGGGCGGTGCTTCTTGAGGCCGCTGAACAGCAGCGGAAACGGCACGTAGACAAACTCCACCCCGTGATGGAGGCAGAAGTAGTAAATCATCCGCTGCTGATAGTTCGCAAAGGGCAGGAAGGTCAGGAAGCGTTCGCCGGGCACCACGCCAAAGGCTTCGAAATAGAGGTTGAGCAGGTGCTCGGTGCCTGCCCGGTTGATGACCAGGCTCTTGGTCTTGCCGGTGGTGCCCGAACTGAACACCAGCGAATGCGTGCCCGGCGCGTGTTGCAGCGGGTGCGAAAGCAGTGCCACGGCGATGGCTGGCGCATCGATCTCGATGGGTTGCACCCGGGCATCGGGAGCGCTCGCCGAGGCGATCCACTCGGAGTCGACCGCCAACAGGCTCAGCTGGTAGGTGTCGATCAGTTCGTCCCAATCGGCGGTCGGGCGCTCGTTGGCCAGCGCGACCGAAATGCACCCGAGTTCAACGCAGGCCAAGTCCCAGGCCATCCATGCATAACCGCTGGGCGCGGCGATGCCGACGCGGCAACCACTGCCGATGCCCATGGCGCGCATCCGCTGGGCGACGCGCAGCGTGTCGCAATGCAGGTCGTGAAAGGTCCTGACCGTTTCCACGCCTTTGGCATCCACCAGGACCAGTCGGGTGGGCTGGCCGCGCAGGCGGGCAAGGATGTCGGCAATGTGCATCTGATCGCCCTTCATGCGCTGATTGGCTCGGGCAGCGCCGCCGCCTTTGCCTTGAGCAGGGCGGCATATTTTTGGGCCGCGCTTTCGTACATGCCCCAGAACAGCTGGCAGGTGTGGGTGACGGCAAAAAGGGCTTCTTGCTGCATCTTGTGCGTGGTGCACAACTCCGACACCAGCTGGATGCCTTCGGCAACGTGGGCCACGTCTTCCTTTTGATGGACAGAGAAGAAGGCGGTGTCCGCTTCACTCAGTCCATAGATCTTGCCCAGGATGGTGTGCCGCGCTTCGCCCGCACGCGTCTCCAGGCTTTGGCCTTCGCTGGCGATCATCACCGCGGCGGCACCGATGTGATACGTGTCGCTGTTCGTGCAGTTGCGCAGGCGGTAGTCGATCAACTCGCGGGTCGCGTCCGACGGCATCCATGCGTCGCGCTCTTCATCGCTGATGCCTTGTGCGCGGATGAAGTCGCGCATCAACTCGACATGGTTCTTGGTCCTGGAAAAGCGCCCGGTCTCTTCCTCGAACATGTTGTAGAGCAGGCGGCGCTTGTGGTCCGGCAGCGGGCAGCGGAAGTGCAGGTTCTCGATGTACTCCAGGAAGTATCTGGTGATCTGGTAGCCCTCGAGGGAAATGATCTTCAGCAGATCGAGGTTGCGCGTGGGCGTGAACAGCTCCTGAAAGATCGGATGGTTCAGCGTGAGTTGGGCGTTCAGCGTTTCGCGCAGCTTGATGGCGAAGCTTTCCTTGTCCAGCGCGCATGCCTCGATGGTTTCGCTCATGTCGATCTCCCCGTCATGTGTTGTTGTTGTGCAGGAAGTTAACGCAGTACACACGTGCCCGAACCTGTCCATTGGGGCAAGGGCGAAACCGGCAATTCAGTACTTCCGGGCAGTAGTCAGCACGAAGGCCGCCCGCTATAAATCTGCGACCCAAAGGGAGAACCAATGCAAGACATGGCCGCAGAATCCTTCGACGCGCTCGTCGATCTGATCCATCAAATCACCCCTGTCGACGTCGCTGCCGAAACGCTCAGCCGTGACTCAAGCCTGACGACTGACCTGATGCTCGATTCGATCTCGCTCATCTCGCTGGTGGCGCTGACGGAAGAGCGCTTTGGTGTGAGCTTCGCAGGGCACACGGAAGCGGTTGCCAACCTGGCAACCATTGGCGAGGCACTCGACCTGATCGCCTTGCTCAAGGCCGGCGCCACGCATTGAGCGGATCGAATGCAAAGCCGGGAATTTCCGATGCCGCTCAACGGCGGCCAAGCCAGCGCGTGGCGAGCACTCGATATGCGCCTGCAGGCAGGACGCGTGCCCGCCGATGCGCCCACGTTGCTGCTGGACGGTGACGCCGTCATGCAGCTATTGGCAACTGCAGCCGAAGGGCGGGCAACGTTGCCATCTTGCGCACAGCTTGAACGCGCACGCGATCAAGGACGCCTGCGGTTGGTGGCGGCGTACCACGACTTCGCGGGCGCGTGCAGCTTGCAGCGCTTTGAGGAGATCCTGCGCGCCGCCGTGCAAGCGCATGCCGGTAGCGGCACCGAGATTTGTTGCTTCATCCTTGCGCATGGCCTGGATGGTGGCGATGCGCTGGGCGCGCAGCAGCCTGCGGCGCTGGATGCGTGGATCGAGAGTGCCGTGGCCCCGGTGTTCGAAGCGCGGCGCCGCTTCGATGGCTATTTCGGGCGGCAACCCTTGCGCCTGCCAGCGCAGCCGCAATCCGTTCATCTGTTGGCGCTGGAGGCCGTGGTGCAGTGCCTGGCGATGCACACGTCGTCGGCCGGCGATGGCGTTCACTTGCTGCACGCCGAGGCGCTTTGCACCGAAACGCAGTTGCTGCGCCACGTGGCCGAACAAGTGGACATTCCCTTGGCCGACGACGCCCCGGCATCCGATCGTTTCGCGACGCTGCTGGTGCAGGGCTTGCGCCATGCACAGGCACTGCATGGGCTCGACGCGCACGCGTTGCAGGAGGCGTCGGCGGACAATGCCATCCATCTCATCGCCTTGCCGGCACCGCGAATCGATTTGCGCGTGCGGGTGGCGAGTTGCGTGGGAGTGCATCGCGCGGCGCACGAAGACCAGCGCGCCGCCGCTGCGCGCCTGCGCGACATGCCGGGCTTGCACCTGCGGCGCCTGGTCGATCCGGAGCATGCCTACTGGCGCGTGGGCGACAGCGGCCCAGCGCTGGTGATCGTCAACGCATTCGGGCTCGCGCCGGACTTCTGGCAACCGCTGGTGCGCGACCTGTGCCGGCACTTCGTCGTGCTCGCATTGGGCCCGGTGAACGAGGACGCGCCGCATGGATTGCATCGCAGCTGCCATGACGCGCCCGATGCGCTGGCGAGTCATCTGCGGGCCGTGCGCGCCATGCTGGCTGCTGAAGGCGTGGGGCAATGCCACGTCGCCAGCTGGTGCGGCGGTGCCAAGTTTGCGATCGAACTCGCCCGCGCACTGCCTGCGCAGGTGCTGTCGCTGAGCTTGCTGTCGCCGTCGTTTGCAGGCATCGAAGACGACGGCGGAAGCGATTCGGCCTATGAGACCAGCCTGCACACGATGTGCAAGCTGGTCGAGCGCATGCCGCAGTCCGCCGACAGCATGGCCCGCTCGATGCTGGCGCTCATGAAGAAGCGCGAAGGCGCCGCCGACACTGACGCCGGCGCCCTGCTCGCCATGCCTGATGCGAACACCTTGCCGTGGCTTCATGCGCCTTTCGCGTCGGCGGAAAACATGATCGACTACAGCCGCCAGTTGCTGAACTTTCGCGCCCACACTCCGTTGGTGCCGCCGGCTGGCGCGCCGCTGGAAGTGCCCATGCTGCTGGTCACGGGCGAACTCGACGAGACGACCAGTGCGGCACGTGCGCAATCGCTGTGCCGCAAGTTCGGCGGCGCGTCGCACTTCGAGCTGCAGTCGGCGGGCCACTATCTGATTCATCAGAACAGTGGCCTCGTCGCGCAACTGTTGCGCGCTTTCATGGCCGGGGGCGAGCAAGTGCAGGCGCCGCATCCGCGCTTTCGGCGTGTGGAGCCGGTGTTGCAGGAGTGCCTTGTGTCGGGGGAAATCTAGGGCGCCTTGGACCGATCGGGTGTGTCGGGCAATCCCCCAAAGGTTGAAGCCCGAACGGACAGGTACCGGTCGGGCGTTTGCGTTACTAAAGTCCTTCATCGCCACGCGCATCGCCGTCGCGACGGATGCGGGCCACAGGCCCGGCTTCATCACACCAAAAAAAGATCCAGGGAGCGCAGCGAATGTTTGCCAACAGCGTCGCCGAGTTGATAGGTCACACACCCATGATGCATCTCAAGAGCTTGTCCGATCCGGCTCGGCGCATCGCCGTGTACGGCAAGCTGGAATTCCGCAACCCCGGCGGCAGCGTGAAGGACCGCAGTGCCATGCAGCTTCTTGCGCAGGCCAGGCGCGACCACGGTCTGGTGCCAGGATGGTCGATCGTGGAGTCGACCTCGGGCAACATGGGCCACGCGCTGGCGATGCTGTGCGCGGTGCATGGATACAACTTCATCTGCATTCTCGATCCGAAGACGCCCAGGGCCAACGTCAACATCGTGCGCGCCTTTGGTGGGCGGGTGGAAATGGTCGAGCACCCTGACGAGCAGGGCGGTTTCCAGAAAAAGCGCATAGCGCTGGCCAAGGCGATCGCCGCGCGAACGCCGCGCTGCATCAACCTCGACCAGTACAACAACCCGGCCGCCATCGACGCGCATCACTACGGCACCGGGCCGGAGATCCACGACCAGCTGTGCGGTGCCGTGGACGTGCTGGTCGGGAGCGTCAGCACCGGCAGCCATCTGAGCGGCGTGGCGCGCTACCTGAAGGAGCGCGATCCGTCCGTCCACGTGGTGGGCGTCGAGCCGCAGGGCTCGGTGGTGTTCGGCGGGCAGTTCAAGCCCTTCCTGCAAAACGGCATCGGCCTGAGCTACAAGCCGGGCAATATCCGCGAGGAGCTCATCGACGAGGTCATCAAGGTCAGCGACCGAGACGCCTTCCTTGGTTGCCGCCGCCTGGCGCGGGACGAGAGCTTGCTGATGGGCGGCTCCTCCGGCTCCGTGATCGCCGCGACGCGGCAATTTCTGCAAAAGCAGGACGGGCCTTGCAACGTGGTGCTGGTGCTCGCCGACAGCGGCCTGAAGTATCTCGACACGGTCTACGACGACGAATGGCTGGTGGCCCACGACCTGGGCGACGTGCTTGAAGACATGGCGGCGCAACGCAATGCAACGCAAGAGGTGCCGGCATGACCGGGCAGCGCAACGCAACGCAGGCAGGCGCGTGCTACGACATGGACTTTGGCGGCGCGCGCACCGTGGGCGTGGTGTTCGGCTGGCCACAACACATCGACGCCGCGCTTGAGCCGCGCATCATCGAGTTGATGCGGGTGACGACGGCGTCGGCGCCGATCATCGGCTTTGCACAGGAAATCAGCGACGCCGAAGCACAGCAATACCTGCACGAGCTCAAGGCCAACCTCGGCGCCGGCAAGTGCCGCCTGCTGACGATCGTCACCGACGACGGCACAGTGATCGGCCTGTGCACGCTGCGCCGCAACCTCAATCCCAATAATTGCCACATCACCGACCTGGCCAAGGGAATGATCCTGGAGCGCTATCGGGGCGGGTTGGTGCTGCCTGCGGCGTTCCTGGAAATTGCGTTGAAGTGCGAGGCCGACGGCGTCGACGTGCTGACGCTGGACGTGCGCGACGCCACGCCGGCCCACCGCGCATGGGAGCGTTTCGGGTTCCAGACCTACGGCACGCTGCCCGACTATGCGCGGGCGCAGGGCAAGACCCACGCTGGGCACTTCATGATGCAACGCGTCAGCGACCTGAAAGCGCGTGCGCTACAGACCCTGCGGGCGTCGGCGACTGCGCGGGCCTGAGCGACATGAGCACGGCCGTCGCCAAAACCGGCACGCCCGCCGCGGGTGCCGCACTCTACGATGGGCACATCGTCGATGCGCATTGCCACATCGCATCGACGCGCTTCATTCCGCCCGCGTTCTTCGAGGGCCTGTGCCGCAACGTCGAGGCGCGGCTGGCTGCCACCGGCGTCAAAAAGTCGATCAACGAACTGCTCGACGCGTACCTGCGCATGAGCCAGGATCACGAGGGCGACGTGCTGGTGGCGGAGATGGATTCGGCCGGCATCGACCAGGCCGTGCTGCTGCTGCCCGACTTCACTTTTGCAATGCGCAGCGAGCTCAGCATCGAAGAGATGTTCGTGGCGCATCACGCGATCCTTCAGCGCCATGCAGGCCGCTTCTTTGTGTTTGCCGGGGTAGATCCGCGCTGGGGCCGCGATGCGCTGACGCTGTTCGAACGCGGCGTGACGGAGTTCGGCTTCAAGGGCCTGAAGCTGTACCCGCCCTGCGGCTACAGCCCGAGCTGCGAACAGCTCTATCCGTTTTACGAACTCTGTCAGGCGCATGGCCTGCCGGTGCTGCTGCACATCGGCCCGACCAGCCCCAGCCTGGCCTTCAGCTATTCGCACCCCGACTTGCTCGACCAGGCAGCGCTGGACTTTCCGGGGGTGAACTTCATCCTCGCGCACGGTGCCATCCACCATGTGCAGGCGTGCGCGAGCCTGTGCGCCTTTCGCCCCAATGTGTACCTGGACATCAGCGCCTTCCTGGGCTCGACCCATCCGGGCGGGTGGCAGGCGGGGCTTGCGGAGCTGTTCAGGCTCAACATCAATCACAAGATCCTTTTCGGAACCGACTGGCCGGTGTTTCGCTACTCCGGCGGCCACCGCAAGGTGATGGAGATGTTTGTTGGCCCCAAAGGGCCGCTGGCCGGCATCTCGCAACATCAACGCAGCTGGCTGATGTCGCGCAACGCGCTGCGCCTGCTGGGCGGCAACCCCTGATGCGCCAGGCGCCGGGAACACGCGCCGGGGCTGCGCGCGCATTGACACGCATGCGCTTCGTTCTTGCTGTGCTCTTCGGGCTGGCCGTCGGCGTTGCGAATTCGCAGCCGGGTGGCGCGACGAAGAGTGAGCGAGACACGTGGTCACCGCAAGAGCTGGCGCTACTGCGCTCGATGAAGCTGTCCCGGCTCGCACCCGCCGAGCCCGACGTGAGCAACCGATACGCCAAAGACCCGCGCGCCATTGCGCTGGGCAAGCAACTGTTCAACGATCCACGCTTCAGCAAGAACGGCCAGGTGTCTTGTGCCTCTTGTCACCAGCCACAGCACCAGTTCCAGGATGGCCGGCCTCTAGGCATTGGCGTGGCCGTGGGCGTGCGCCGCACGATGCCGCTGATGGGCGTGGACCGCAATGCATGGTTCTTCTGGGACGGCCGCAAGGACAGCCTGTGGTCCCAGGCGCTGGGGCCGCTGGAAGATGCCAGGGAGCACGGCGGCAATCGGATGCGCCATGTCCGTGTGCTTGCAAGGCACCATGGGCCGGCCTATGCAAAGCTGTTCGGCCCACCGCCTTCGCTCGCCGGCCTCCCGCAGGACGCGGGTCCGCTGGGCACCGACATCGAACGCGCGGCCTGGGCGGCGATCGACAAGGGGCGGCGCGAAGGGGTCTCGCGCATGTTCGCCAACATGGGCAAGGCCATTGCCGCGTACGAGTCGACCTTGCAGTACGGCCCCTCGCGCATGGATCGCTACGTCTCGTCGCTGGACGACCCCGACTCACGTGGCGCGAGCGCCCTGGATGCGTCGGAAAAGGCGGGGCTCCGGTTGTACATCGGCAAGGCGCAATGCTTCGTATGCCACGGCGGGCCTTTGCTGAGCGACCAGTTCTTCCACAACATCGGCGTGCCACCGCTCAAGTCCGGCCTCCCTGAGCGCGGCAGGGTCGAGGGCCTGACGCAGGCACTGGCCGACGAGTTCAACTGCCTGGGCCGCTTCAGCGACGCCCGGCCCGACCAATGCCAGGAACTGCGCTTTGCATCGACCGAAGACGCGTTGCTTCTGGGCGCCTTCAAGTCGCCCAGCCTGCGCAACGTGGCGCTGCGACCGCCCTACATGCACACCGGGCAGTTCGCCACGCTGGAGCAAGTGCTCGAGCACTACAACCGCCCGCCCGAAGCGACCACCGGGCGTTCGGAATTGAAGAAGCTCAAGCCCATCAACCTGTCGCCGGCCGAATTGGCGCAGCTGGCGAGTTTTCTGCGCGCGTTGTCCGGGCCGGTGGTGGAAGGCGCGCCAACGCGCTGAGGGCGATCAGCCCTCGCACGATTCCGCCTTGACGGCGGTGCCCATCACCTTCACCCGGCCGCCAAAGGGCAGGGCGGCTGCCTGGTAGACGGTGCGGGCCGGCCGCCGGTCGGGTTCGAACAGTTCGGCATACACGGCGTTGACGGCAGGCATGTCCGCGAGATCGGTGAACGCGATGTCCACGAACACCAGGTCCTGCGGCGTGAAGCCGGCGGCCTTGAGCGCGCAGAACAGGTTGCGAAACGCAAGGCGTGCCTGGTCGCCTGCATCGCCGGGCACGAGCTGGCCCTGCGCGTCGAGGGCGAGCTGGCCGCTCAGGTAGCAGGTGCGGTCGACCACCACGGCATGGCTGATGGGCGAAAGCCATTGGGGCAGGCCTTCGCCCGAGGTGATGAAGCGTCGTGTCGTCGTCATGGGGGGCCTTGTTGGCGGTGTGGAACGTCGTCAGAAGAACTTCTTGAGCAGCAGCTGGAAGACGTGCTTTTGCCGCTGCGCGCCATATTCTGTGCGGGGCTCTCCGGTGGTGGTTTGCCACTGCGCCGCGATGTCCATGTCCTTGAAGTGATAACGCGCCTCCGCCCAGTAGACGCGGCTCTGGTCAGAGAGGCTGACCTGCATGAACGCGCTGAGATCGAGCCGCGGCCACAGCGCGTCCTGCCAGCGCGCCGTCAGGAACAGGTTGCGGCGGGTGGATGGATCGCGCAACAACTGCGCTTGCTGCCGGTAGGCCCCATAGGTCGGGATCGGCCCGGCGCGCAGGTCACGCCAGCCCTTGTCGTCCAGTGCTGCGCCATTGCGCTGCAGCTCGACGCCGAGGGTCAGCTTTTGCGCGGCGGTGCAGTTGACGCCGACGACCCCGCGGCTGAGCCATCCGGTGTTCGACGTGTCTCCCGTCGCCCGTGAATACAGGCTGGCGCCGTGTCCTGCGCTGACTTCGAGCAGCGCCAGGCAGGACGGGTTGAGCAGTCGCGTCAGGTTGACCCCGATCTGGGGCGAGTCGTTCGACTCGCCGTTGCCGTACAGGAGCCACTGCGGCGCGAAGTCCTCGCCCCAGCGCTGGCTCCAGGCGAGCATCCACCGATCGCGCCGGTTGGTGGCACCCCAGTCCGGGCTCCAGCCGGAGGTGGTGGATTGCGAGGCAAGGCGCGGCGCGTAGATGGCGGTGAGCGAGCCGTCGTCCCAGACTTTTTGTCCGCGCAGCATCACCGTGCCGAGACGGTTTTCGCGCAGGCTCGCCGGATCGAAGGTGCTGTCGACGCGCACGGCCCCTTCGCGGAAGAAATCCGTCGGGTTGTAGCTGAAGGCCACACCGTAGCGCGCGTTGATGCGGCCGGCGTCCAGCAGGAACTCGCTGCCGCGAGGCCGGCGGCTGACGTACAGCTCCTTGAGCGTGTTCACCGCATTGCGCCCGTCGTTGGACGATGCGGGGTTGGCCAGCTCCAGCCGGTCGGCTGCAAGCAGGCGCCAGTCGGGCGAGAGGGGGTGGTCGATGTTGAATTCGAGCGCCAGGCGCAGCGAATCTTGCACGTCACCCCCGGGCCGCAAGCTGGCCCGGCGCAGCATCGGCTCGATGCTGAAACTGCTGCCGCCGTCTTGCACGGGCTTGCTCTTCGTTTCGTCGGCGAGTAGGAGGCCGGCGAGTTCGGCGCTGTCCTGCGCCCACGCGATGCCGGGCGCCGCGAGCAGGAGCCCGACGATCCAGCATGCGGCCCTCATTCAGGCTGGAACTGCGGCAGGAAGTCGCGCTGAAACCAGCTTTCGGGAATGTCGCGCTCGACAAAGGGGCCGTAGCGCATGACCGTGACCAGTTTGGGATTGAGTCCGTCGATGATGACCATCTCGGTGGGCCGCGACGCACCGAGCTCGTCGCGAAAACGCCGGTAGAAGGCCGTCTTCATGAGCCGTCCGCTTTCGCTGAAGAAGCGCGCCTTGATGGGCCGGCTGGTGGCGGTGTCGACCCACATCTCGATGCCGTTGTAGGTCACGTCGGGCACCTTGGCGGCCAGCACGAGCTTGTAGGCGTGGCGGCTTTGGCGCTCGCCGTCCTGCACGTCTTCTTCGCCCTCCAGGCGCGCTTGGTAGGCCTGCGCGAAGTTCACTGTTACCACGTCGCCGTTGGCGGCCTGGCCCAGCAGGCGCTGTTGCGGCGAGATGCGGATGCTGGCCTTGCTGGCCGGGTCGTAGAACCACAGGTCGGTGCCCGATTTCAGCATCGCCTTGTTGACGTCGCGCAGCGGTGCCACGAATCGCAGCAGGCTGCGGAACTGGCCGCCGTTGGGTTCGGCCCGCGAATAGGCTTGAAGGTCGGTGCTGTCGCGTTCCTGGCCGTTGTCGTATTCGACCAGGCTCACCGTGGTGGAGAAGGGCTTGGCCGGATTGCGCACGGCGTCGCTGGCGGCCAGCAGCGTTTGCGCATCCGGTTCGGCGGCCCAGGTGGACACCGCCAGGAAACCCGCCATGAGCAAGCCCAGCGGCCAGCGGGCCGTCGCATGCGTCGCCATCGAAACTCCCTTGATCTCATCGGGCTCTCGTCTTCGGCCCTGCTGGCGCAGCATAGCCAGCAGATGCGGCAACGCCCAGCTGACCGAACGGGCAGTTGGGCGTTGTGCAGGGAGGGGCGAGGAGCCGGCCGGGAGTTCAGGAATGCGTGGAGCGAAACTCCGACGCTAAGTGAGCAGGAGGAGCAACGCCAGCGCAACAGCCGCCGGCAATGCCTGCGTCACGAAGATCTTGCTTGACGCCGTGGCACCGCCGTAGAGCCCGGCCACGATCACGCACAGCAAAAAGAACACCATGAACGCATGGTTGTCCGTGGCCACGCCCCAGAAGAGCCCGGCGGCCAGGAAGCCGTTGTAGAGCCCCTGGTTGGCCGCCAGCACCTTGCTGCTGTCGGCAACTTCCTGTGTCATGCCGAAGGTCTTGAGGCCCAGCGGCTTGTTCCACAGGAACATCTCGAGCACGAGGATGTACACGTGCTCGATGGCGATCAGCAGGACTGCGGCGTACGCAATCAGGCGTGACATGGCGTTGCCGGCCGGTGCGTCGTCGTTGTCGTCAGGCGATGGCCAGTTCGACGTCGATGTTGCCGCGCGTGGCGTTGGAGTACGGGCACACCTGGTGCGCCGTTTCGACCAGTTGCTTCTTCTGCGCGTCGTCCAGGCCCGGCAGCGTGATGGCCAGCTTCACGGCGATGCCATAGGCCTTGCCGTCGTTGATCGGGCCGAGCGAAACGCTGGAGTCGATGGCCACGTCGTCCGGCACCTTCACGCCGATCTTGGGACCCACGGCCTTCATCGCGCCGATGAAGCAGGCGGCATAGCCCACGGCAAACAGTTGCTCGGGGTTGGTGCCGGGCTTGCCCGAGCCGGGCGAGCTGAGCTTGACGTCGATGGCGCCGTCGCTGGACTTGCCGGCGCCGTCGCGACCGCCCGTGGTGTGGGCTTGGGCGGTGTAGAGGACTTTGTCGAGTTGGGTGGTCATACAGTTTCCTTGGGTTGCGCTGGGTTGAAAAATGCCTCGGATCGAAGCGGGTGAAAGGATGTGTGAGTGTTCTAGGCCGCCTTGATGCGGTCGCGCAAGGACTGCACCTGCTGCGTCAACGAAACCAGTTCGGACACCGAGCATTGGCTCGCCGCCATCAGGCAGGCCGGCACGCTGGCAGCTCGCGTCTTGAGCTTGCGTCCGGCGGCCGTGAGCGTGACGTGCACGCGGCGCTCGTCCTGCACGTCGCGAATGCGGGTCACGAGGCCGCTGGCTTCCAGGCGCTTGAGCAGTGGCGTGAGCGTGCCGGAGTCAAGCGACAGCCGCTCGCCCAGTTCCGACACCATGAGCCCATCGCCTTCCCACAACACCAGCAGCACGAGGTATTGCGGATAGGTCAGGCCGAGCTTGTCGAGCAGGGGCTTGTACAACCGCGTCATGGCCAGCGATGCCGAATAGATGGCAAAGCACAGCTGGTTGTCGAGCCGGAGCATCTCGGCGGGTGTGGGGGTGGAGGGCGTTGCGGGCACGGGGTGAATTCTATCGATCAATTAAATTGTGTGCAAATTAATTGCGAAGGCAATCCATGCAGGCCTTGGGGTTTTGCTCCTTCCCCCTCCGGGGGAAGGCTGGGATGGGGGCACGCGGCGGTCGATAAGAATGTGTGTCGGATCGACCGCCGAGTGCCCCCACCCCAACCCTCCCCCGGAGGGGGAGGGAGTGAAGAAATCAACGGCCGCTGAATCGTGCCGGCCTGCGCTCGACAAAAGAGCGCACACCCTCCGCCGCGTCCTCACTGTTCGACAGCCGCTTCTGCGTCTCGATGAACTCGCTCATCGCAGCGAGCGGGCCGTGCTCGATGGCCTTGAGCACGTTCAGCCGCGTGGCGACAACGGCGAGCGGCGCCTGCGCGGCGATGCGCTCCGCAATGCGCACCGCTTCGCCCAATTCTTCCCCTGCGGCCACGACCTTCTGCACAAAGTTCAACCGCAGCGCTTCGGCGCTGTCGAACTCATCGGCGGTCAACAGGTGCAGCATCGCGTTGCCCAAGCCTGCGCGCTCGGCCATGCGCAGCGTGGCGCCGCCCGTGGCCATGATGCCGCGTTGCACTTCCATCTGTGAGAAGCGGCAGTTGTCCGCCGCCACCACGATGTCGGCGCCGAGCATGAGTTCAATGCCGACCGTGAAGCAGATGCCTTTCACGGCCACCACCATCGGCTTGGTGCGGCGCCGATAGCCGGCGGTGCCGAAGTCGTGCGGTTCCACGAGTCCCAGTGGAATCGCTTTTTCGCCGCGCTTCATGTACTCCGTGATCGCCGGCAGGTCGAGCCCCGCCGTGAAGTGATCGCCAAATGCATGCAGCACGCCCACCCGCAGTTCCGGATCGTCGTCGAGACGCGTGTACGCCTCGGCCAACTGGCGGAACATCGGCGCCGTCCAGCCGTTGCGCTTGGCCGGCCGGTTGATGCCGATCAGCAGCACATGGCCAACGACCTGGGTGTCGATACACCCTTCGATGGGCGGGGTGGTGGGCGTTGCAATCATTCGGCTTGTCTCCTTGGGTTGTTGTCTCGTGGGGCCGGAGGTCAGTAGGTGTACACGCCCTTCTTGGTCTTGCGACCGAGTTGGCCCGCAGCCACCATTTCCTTGAGCAGCGGGCAGGGCCGGTACTTGGAGTCGCCGAACTCTTCCAGGTACACCTCCATCACCGCCAGGATCACGTCCAGGCCGATCATGTCGCCCAGCGCCAGCGGGCCGATCGGCTGGTTGCAGCCCAGCTTCATGCCCGCGTCGATGTCCTCGGCGCTCGCCACGCCTTCGGCCAGCACGAAGAAGGCTTCGTTGATCATCGGCACCAGGATGCGGTTGACCACGAAGCCCGGCGCGTTCTTCACCGTGATGGGCGACTTGCCGAGCTTTTCGGCCAGCGCCTTGACGGCGTCGTGCGTTTCGTCGCTCGTCACGAAGCCGCGGATGATTTCCACC
Source organism: Variovorax brevis (assembly GCF_030317105.1). Lineage (GTDB taxonomy): Bacteria > Pseudomonadota > Gammaproteobacteria > Burkholderiales > Burkholderiaceae_C > Variovorax > Variovorax brevis. The sequence goes on along the minus strand of NZ_JASZYG010000014.1, from coordinate 24,703 downwards.
AGCGCCATCATCGGTACCGGGTTGAAGAAATGCATGCCGATGAAGCGGTCCGGCCGCGACGTGGCCGCGGCCAGCTTGGTGATCGAGATCGACGAGGTGTTCGACGCGATGATGGTCTCGGGCGCGAGGATGCCGTCGACCTGCTTCAGGATCTTGAGCTTGAGCTCGTGGTTCTCCGTGGCGGCCTCGATGACGAGCTGCGCGCCCTTCAGGTCGTCGTAGTTGGTCGAGCCCTTGATGAGCGCCAGCGCCTCGCTCTTTTGCGCTTCGCTGAGCTTTTCCTTCTTGATCAGGCGGTCCAGGCTGCCCGACACGGTGGCGATGCCCTTGTCGACGGCGGCCTGTGCAATGTCCACCATCACGACGTTGACGCCCGCCACGGCGCAAGCCTGCGCGATGCCGTTGCCCATGGTTCCGGCGCCGATGATGCCGACGGTTTGAATAGCCATTTGATATCTCCTCAAGTAAAAAATCGAAAGCGCGGGCGCTGGGCCCGGCGTGGGCTCCATTGTCGGACACGCCGTGAATTAAAGTCCGTCTCCATGACGACCATTGGCACACCCCTTTCTCCCTCCGCAACCCGCGTGATGCTCCTGGGCTCCGGCGAACTTGGCAAGGAGGTTCTCATCGCCTTGCAGCGCCTGGGCGTCGAGACCATCGCCGTCGACCGCTACGAAAACGCACCCGGCCAGCAGGTGGCACACCACGCGCGCACCATCACCATGAGCGATCCGGCGGCCCTCAAGGCGCTGATCGAGGCGGAAAAGCCCCTCCTCGTGGTCCCCGAGATCGAAGCCATCGCCACGCCGATGTTGCAACAGTTGGAAGACGCCGGCGTGGTGCGCGTGATTCCCACCGCCCGCGCCGCGCGCCTCACGATGGACCGCGAAGGCATCCGCCGTCTCGCGGCCGAGACACTGGGCCTGCCCACCAGCCCTTACAAATTCTGCGATTCGCTGGCCGAACTGCAGGCCGCCATCGACGCCGGCATCGGCTACCCCTGCGTCGTCAAGCCCGTGATGAGCAGCTCCGGCAAGGGCCAGAGCAAGATCGACGGCCCCGCCGACGTGCAAAAAGCCTGGGACTACGCCATGGCCGGCGGCCGCGTGAGCCACGGCCGGGTGATCGTCGAGGGCTTCATCGACTTCGACTACGAGATCACGCTGCTGACGGTGCGCTCCCTGGGCGCCGACGGCAAGGTGCAAACCGCCTTCTGCGAGCCGATCGGCCACCTGCAGGTGAGCGGAGACTACGTCGAAAGCTGGCAGCCCCACCCGATGGCGCCCGCCGCGCTGCAAAAAGCGCAGCAGATCGCGCAGGCGGTGACGGCGGACCTGGGCGGGCAGGGCCTTTTCGGCGTCGAGTTGTTCGTCAAGGGCGAGCAGGTCTGGTTCAGCGAAGTCAGCCCGCGCCCGCACGACACCGGCATGGTGACCATGGCGACGCAGTGGCAGAACGAATTCGAGCTGCATGCGCGGGCCATCCTGGGCCTGCCGGTGGACACGACCCTCAAGAGCGCCGGCGCGAGCGCGGTGATCTATGGCGGCGTGGACGCCACCGGCATCGCCTTCGACGGCGTGGCCGCGGCGATGCGCGTGCCCGGCGCGGACGTGCGCCTGTTCGGCAAGCCGGAGAGCTTCGTGAAGCGGCGCATGGGGGTGGCGCTGGTGCATGCGGATGACATCGAAACCGCCCGCAGCCGCGCCCGCGAGTCCGCCGCCCTCGTCAAACCCCACCCCTGACTCTTTCTTTCTCCCTCCCCTTCCGGGGGAGGGCAGGGGTGGGGGCACGCGGCGGTCGAAAAGCGCACCGCCCCTTGCCACCTCTGCATGCCCCCATCCCAACCTTCCCCCGGAGGGGGAAGGAGCAAGACCCGCCAGTTTTCGCAAGCCGCACCGATTCGTCAAACCCCACGCCTGACCTGCTCCCTCTCCCGCTGGCGGGAGAGGGTGGGGTAAGGGCGGCGGCGCCAGAGACGCCCATTCGCCCCGCGACCGCCCAAGACCCTCATCCCAACCTTCTCCCCAAGGGGAGAAGGAGCAACAGCCAGTTTTCGCAAGCCCCACCGATCCAGGGCGCATAGTCTCGGCAGGATGAGCACTCCCGCCACGTCCACATCCCCCAACCGCGTCGTGCGCATCGGCGGCGCGTCCGGTTTCTGGGGCGACAGCAGCGACGGCCCGCGCCAGTTGGTGCGCGACGGCCAGATCGACTACCTCGTCTTCGACTACCTGGCCGAGACCACGATGGCCGTGCTGGCCGCCGCGCGCCTGCGCAAGCCCGCCATGGGCTACGCCACCGACTTCGTGGACATCGCCATGCGCGACGTACTCGCTGACGCGATGGCCAAGGGCATCCGCATCGTCAGCAACGCGGGCGGCATCAATCCCGAAGCCTGCGCAGAAGCCTTGCGCGCGCTGGCGGCCGAACTCGGCGTCGAGGTGCGCATCGCCGTCGTCACCGGCGACGACGTCAGCGCCCGGATGCCGGCCCTGCGTGAAGCCGGCGTGCGCGACATGTACAGCGGCGAAGCCCTGCCCGAGCGCGTCGTCAGCGCCAGCGCCTACCTCGGCGCGCTGGCCGTGCGCGATGCGCTGGCGGGTGGCGCGCAAGTGGTCATCACCGGACGCTGCGTGGACAGCGCCGTCACGCTCGGCCCGCTCATGCACGAGTTCGGCTGGGCCCAGGACGACTGGGACCGGCTCGCCGGCGGCAGCCTCGCCGGGCACATCATTGAATGCGGCTGCCAGGCCACCGGCGGCCTGCACACCGACTGGCAGGACATTCCCGACTGGCCCCACATCGGCTACCCCATCGCGCTGTGCCGCGAGGACGGCAGCTTCAGCATCACCAAGCCGGCAGGCACGGGCGGGCGCATCTTGCGCGCGGCCATTGCGGAGCAACTGCTTTATGAAATCGGCGACCCCGGCGCGTATGCGCTGCCGGATGTCGTGTGCGATTTCCGCGAGGTGCGCATCGAGCAGGAAGACGAAGCGCATGTTCGCGTGCACGGCGCCCGTGGACGTCCGCCCGGGCCGGCCTACAAGGTGTCGGCCACCGCGCAGGACGGCTGGCGTTGCGCGGGCAGCATGGTCATCGTCGGCATGGACGCGGCTGCCAAGGCGCGCCGGACCGCGCAAGCCATCCTTGATCGCACGCGGCGCCTGTTTGCGGAACGCGGACTTCCTGACTACTCGGCAACGCACGTGGAAGTCCTCGGCACCGAAGTGCTCTACGGTCCGCGCGCACGCACCAGGGACTCACGCGAGGTGATGATGCGCGTCGTCGTCGACCATGCCTCGCGCAGCGCACTGGAAATATTTGCGCGTGAAGTGGCGCCTGCCGGCACCTCGTGGTCGCCAGGCACGACAGGGCCCGGTGGTGGGCGGCCGGCGGTGTCGCCGCTGGTGAAGCCGTTCTCCTTCCTCATCGACAAGGCGAGCGTCGACGTGCAGATGAGCATCGACGGCGAGACGCGCAAGGTCGTCGTGCCTTCATCGGGCGCGTCGACAACGCCAGCACCCTTGCCCGAACCCGCAGCGCTGTCATGGCCGGCCGGCACCGCGATGCGCGAAGTGCGCCTCATCGACCTCGCATGGGCACGCAGCGGCGACAAGGGCGACGTCTCGAATATCGGACTCGTTGCGCGGCGCGCGGAGTGGCTGCCGCTGCTGTGGCAATTGGTCACGCCCGAGGTGGTCAAGGCGTGGTTCACGCATCTGGTGCATGGCGAGGTCGAGCGCTTCCATCTGCCTGGCATTGCGGGCATGAACCTGGTGCTGCACCAGGCCCTCGCCGGCGGCGGCCCGCGTTCGCCGCGCCTCGATCCGCTGGGCAAGGGCATGGCGCAGATGCTGCTCGAAATGCCGTTGTCAGTACCCTCCGACAGCGTGTGGGATTAGGGCGTTGCCTAAGGGAAAGTCCCCGCGCACTGAAGCGCAACACAGCGACGCGCACCGCTACCATCCCGCGAGCACGACGTCTCTTCTTTGTCATGAGTCGATCGCTGTTGACAGGAGACGAGGGCATGCAGGAGACGAGCATGGCGACGCCCCCGCGTGGTGATCGCCTCATGTGGTTGACGACGCATCGCGTGTTCTACGCGGGCTTGCTGGGGGCAGTGGGTGAGCGCACCTTTGGCGGTTGGGGAATCTACGTGGCCTTGTCGGCCGGCGACCCCATTCGCGTGTGCATCGGCAATGGCGCGTGGCAAAGCGGTGAGTTGCTGGTGGTGCCGCCGCAGGTGCCGCACCGCGTCGAGAGCGCACAGCCGCTGGTGCTCAACCTGCTCATCGAATCCGACTCCGTCGATCCGGCGCGCCTGCCGGCCTTCCTGCAAAACTGCGGCCGCGTCGATGCGCCGCGCTTCGTCGAACGGGTGCGCGGCATGCATGCGCGGCTGCTCGCGGCGTCGGGCCGGGAGTCCTTCGAGGGCTTCGACTTCGACACGCTTTTCTTTGGCGAGCCGCTGGCGCCGCGTGCGATGGACGCGCGCATCCAGCGCGTGGTCGACCGCATCAACGCCGACCCGTCCGGCCCGGCATCGGCCGAGGAGTGTGCCCGCGCCGTGAACCTTTCCTTCTCTCGCTTCCTGCATCTGTTCAAGGAAGAGACCGGCGTGCCCTTTCGTTCCTTCCGCGCCTGGAAACGGGCGCGCAGCCTCTTGCGCCACGTGCGGCAGCCGTCGAGCCTGACCGACATCGCGCTCGATGCGGGCTACCCGGACTCGACTCACTTCAGCCACTCGATCCGACAGGTCTACGGCCTGCGGCCCAGCGAGATCCTCGCGGGCTCGCGGCGGCTGAAGCTGCACGACGGCGCGGCCACCCGAAACACCACGCCCGACTGAGGTTGCATTGCAAGTTCTACAACTCCTGCTCTCAGGCGTTTCGCAAGGCTGCATCTACGGCCTGATCGCGCTGGGCTTCGTGCTCATCTACAAGGCCACTGAAACGGTGAGCTTCGCGCAAGGCGAGCTGATGATGCTCGGCGCCTTCTGCGCGCTGGCCGCCATGACGAGTTTCAACTTTCCCTTCTGGCTGGCGGCTGTCTTCGCGGTGATCGCCATGGCGGCGATGGGCGTGCTGCTCGAACTGGTCGTCATTCGCCCGGTGCTGGGCCAGCCGCAGTTCACCATCGTGATGCTGACCATCGGCATCGGCTACGTGATGCGCGGCGCGGTTACCATGATTCCCGGCATCGGCACCGAGACGCACACACTGCCCGTGCCCTACAAGGACGCGATCTGGAAAGTTGGCGGGCTGGTCGTCAACCTCGAGCAACTGGTGATCATCGTGGCGACCGCCATTCTTTGCGGCCTGCTGTTCGCGATGTTCCGCTACAGCAAGCTGGGCATCGCGATGCAGGCCTCGTCGCAGAACCAGCTCGCCGCGTACTACATGGGCATTCCGGTGAAGCGGCTCAACGGTCTGGTGTGGGGCTTGGCCGCGGCAGTGGCGGCGATTGCCGGCATGTTGCTCGCGCCCATCACCTTCGTGCACGCGAACATGGGCTTCATCGGGCTCAAGGCATTTCCGGCGGCGGTGGTGGGGGGCTTCGGCAGCCTGCCCGGCGCGATCGTCGGCGGGCTGGTGATCGGCATTGTCGAATCGTTTGCGGGCTTCTACCTGCCGGATGGCTTCAAGGATACGGCGCCGTACATCGTCGTGCTGCTGATGCTCATGATCAAGCCGAACGGATTGTTCGGCGAAAAGCTGCGCAAGAAGGTCTAAAAGAACATGTGCCCCCACGCTCGTCACTTCGTGTACTCGCTGCCCCCCGAGGGGGCGCAGCCCCGCCTTGGGGCGGCCCGGCGCCGGGTCTGAATCCATGCGCTTCATCTTCAAGACTTCCTACGCGCAAGACCTTGCGCTGGCCAAGCACGGCGGGCATCGCCTCTGGTATGGGCTGCTGGGCGTGCTGCTGGTCGCGGCACCCTGGCTCATCGACGAGTACTGGCTGGCGCAACTCACCTTCGTGCTGATCTACGGCATCGTGGGCTTGGGGCTGATGCTGCTGGCGGGCTTCACGGGCCAGTTCTCCATCGGACACGCGGCCTTTCTCGGCACCGGGGCCTACACCCAGGGCGTGCTCACCAACATGGGCGTGCCGTTTCCCCTGGCGCTGGTGGCTGCTGCTGCGCTGTCGGCCGGCGTCGGCGTGGTCGTCGCGCTGCCGGCCTTGCGCGTGAAGGGCATCTACCTTGGCATTGCGACGCTGTCCTTCGGCTTCATCGTGGAAGAAATATTTGCGCGATGGGAGAGCGTGACGGGCGGCAACGCGGGCTTGCACGTGAAGTCGCCTTCCATCTTCGGCTGGCAGCTGGGCTCGGGTGATGGCTTCTACTTCCTGTGTCTGGTGGTGGCGGTGCTTTGCACGCTGGCCATCCTGAATCTGTTGCGCTCGCCGACCGGCCGCGCTTTCGTGGCCATTCGCGATTCGGAGATCTCGGCGCAGAGCATGGGCATTCACCTGGCGCGCTACAAGACGATGTCCTTTGCGATCTCCGCGGCGCTGGCCGGCCTGGGTGGCGCGCTGTATGCGCACAAGCTGAGCTTCATCTCGCCGGACCAGTTCAACATCCTGCAGTCGATCGACCTGTTGCTGCTGGTGGTGATCGGCGGCCTCGGGTCGGTGCATGGCGCTTTCCTGGGCGCGATCTTCCTGATCTCCATGCCGCAATTGATCGCGATGTCCAAGGACTTCCTGCCGCCGCTGATCGGCCAGGCGCCGGGGCTTCAGGGCTTCGTGTATGGCGTGGTGCTGATCGCGTTCGTGATGTTCGAGCCCCTGGGCATCTATGGCCGCTGGCTGAAGATCCGCACGTGGTTGCAGCTGTTCCCGTTCTACCGGCGCGGCTTGTTCAAGCGGCAGAAGTCGTTCACCAAATCGGATCGCCTCAGATGAGCGAGATTCTTCTTTCTGCCAAGGACCTGAGCGTGCGTTTCGGTGGCGTGCTCGCGGTCAACAAGGTGAGTTTCGACGTGCGGCGTGGCGAGGTGTTCACGCTGATCGGCCCCAACGGCGCGGGCAAGACGACGGTGTTCAATCTCATCAGCCGCATCTACACGCCGACGACGGGCGAGATCACGTGGCACGGTGGAGCGGCGCCCATTGCGTTGACGCAGCAGGCGCCGCACGCGATTGCGGCGCTGGGCATTGCACGCACCTTCCAGAACATCGAATTGTTCGAGCATGCGACGGTGCTGCACAACCTGCTGATCGGGCGGCACGTGCATCGGCAGACGGGCTTCTGGAGCGAAGTGTTCTTCACCGGCGCCACGCGGCGCGCCGAGGTCGCGGCGCGCGAGAAGGCCGAGCAGGTGATCGAACTGCTGGACTTGCAGCATCACCGCGACGCGATGGTGGCGGGCCTGCCCTACGGCGTGCGCAAGGTGGTGGAGCTGGCGCGCGCCCTGTGCACGGAGCCGCAGCTGCTGTTGCTGGACGAGCCGTCGTCGGGCCTCAACGTCGAAGAGACGGCCGACATGGCGTTCTGGATCCAGGACATCCAGCATGAACTCGGCGTGTCGGTGCTGATGGTGGAGCACGACATGTCGCTCGTGTCCAAGGTATCGGATCGGGTGCTGGCGATGAACCAGGGCGAGGTGCTGGCCACTGGAACGCCGCGCGAGGTGCAGTCGGATGCGAAGGTGATCGAGGCTTATCTGGGGACGGTGGATGACGTCAGCAGTTTGCGGAGGGTTGTGGCGTGATCTCTTGTGTGTTCGCTGCGGAGGCCGCCCGGCATGCGATGGCCGCCGGACGCCTTCACTGTGGCGGTCGCTTCGCGACTTCCCTGCGCTGCTCGCGTTTTGCGGGGTCTCGCAGAACTCGCTTCGCTCAAACAGCTGCGAGCCTGATCCCGCAAAACGCTGCGCTGCTCGGCGCCACAGAGGCGGCGCCCAGCGGCCATCGCATGCCGGGCTCCGGGGAGGCGCTGACGGTGTGGGCGTTTCGATCGAAAACGCGCGTGGGCCTGACGGCGCGCAGGACCACGAGGCGCGCACACTCTTTCCCTTGGCCACGACCGTCGAAACGTCCAGTTCACCCCCCACCCGTGAGCAGTGGACAGTTCACCCCCACCGTGTCCAGCGTCGGTGGGTGGTATGCCTGCGGGCGGCTGTTGAGCCTCGGGCGAGCACCGCAGCGAAAGGCGGGAAAAGGGCCGCAGCTGTTTGAGCGGAACGAAGTGCAGCGAGTTCTGCGGACCCCGCCTTTCGCGAGGAGCAGCAGCGAAGTCCGAAGGACCCGAGGCGTCAGCCGCCCGCAGGCATACCGCCCGCCGACGCCGCCCCAACGCTCCCTGTCCTATGGCCCCCCGACGCCCCCCGCACAACAACAAGGCGATAGAACATGAGCGCCGACAACAGCGTCCTCCAACTGCTCAACGTAGAAAGCGCCTACGGTCCCATCAAGGCGATTCGGGGCGTGAGCCTCAAGGTCAGGCCAGGCGAGATCGCGACCGTGCTCGGCTCCAACGGCGCCGGCAAGACGACCATCCTCAAGACCATCTCCGGCATCATCGACCCGCGCAAGGGCAGCATCGAGTTCAAGGGCCAGAACATCACCGCCAAGGACCCAGCGTTCATCGTGCAACAGGGACTCAGCCACGTGCCCGAAGGCCGTGAAGTGTTCCCGCTGCTCTCCGTCAAGGACAACCTGCTGATGGGCGCCTACACCCGCAAGGACCGCGACGGCGTGGCGCGCGACATCGAAACCGTCTACGCCTACTTTCCCATCCTACGCGAGCGCGCCACCCAGGACGCCGGGCTGCTGTCAGGCGGCCAGCAACAAATGCTCTCCATCTCGCGCGCCATCATGGCCGCGCCCGACCTCATCCTGCTCGACGAACCCAGCCTCGGGCTGTCGCCCAAGCTCACCAAGGAAATCTTCGAGATCGTCGTGCGCATCAATCGCGAGCGCGGCACCACCATCCTGCTCGTCGAGCAAAACGCCAACATGGCCCTCAACGCATCGGACTACGGCTACGTGCTGGAAAACGGCCGCATCGTCATGGAAGACACCTGCGAGCGCCTGCGCGAGAAAGAGGACATCAAGGAGTTCTACCTCGGCCTCAAGGAAGAGGGCGTGCGCGGTGAACGCCGGTGGAAGAAAAAGAAGACCTGGAGATGAACGCATGAAAGGCCTCTGGGACACCGACCACATGCAGCCGCGGCTCGACATCGTCGTGCCGGGCGAAACCATTCCCGCCATGTTCTGGAACGCCGCCAACATGCGCAGCGACAAGGTCTGGATGCGGCAGAAAAAACTGGGCATCTGGCGCAGCTGGACCTGGCGCCAGACCGCCGACGTGGTTCGCGAGATCGCGGGCGGCCTGCTCTCCCTCGGCTTCGGGCCCGGCGAATGCGCCTCGATCCTGTCGAACACCGTCATCGAATGGGTGCTCGCGGACCTGGCCGTGCTCAGTTGCGGCGGCGTGGCCAACGGCATCTACCCGACCGACGCCGCCTCGCAGGTGCAGTACCTCTGCGAAGACTCGCGCAGCACCATCCTCTTCGTGGAAGACGACGAACAACTCGACAAGGCGCTCGAAGTGCGCAACAGCCTTCCGCTGCTGCGCAAGGTCATCGTCTTCGACATGGAAGGTCTGCGCGAATTCAACGACCCCGGCGTCATCAGCCTCGACGCGCTGCAGGCGCTGGGCCGCGAGTACAACGCGGCGCACCCCGCTGCGATCGACGAACGCGTTGCCGCCTGCCGGCCGCAGGACCTCGCCATCCTCGTCTACACCTCAGGCACCACCGGCAAGCCCAAGGGCGCGATGCACAGCCACGCCGGCCTCGTCTACACCACGCGCGGCTACAACATGCTGGTGGCGCAGGACGAACGCGACGAACGCATGTGCTTCCTGCCGCTGTGCCACATCGCCGAACGCATGGGCGGCGAATACTTTGCGATGTACACGGGCTCGATCCTCAACTTCGTCGAGAACCCCGAAACGGTTCCCGAGAACGTGCGCGAGATCGCGCCCACGGTGTTCACGGCCGTGCCCCGCGTGTGGGAGAAGTTCTATTCCGGCGTGATGATCGCGCTCAAGGAAGCCAGCGGCGTGCAGCAGGCGGCCTATGCGTGGAGCATCGGCGTCGGCCAGAAGATCGCCGGCCATGTGCTCGCGGGTGAGCCGGTCAGTGGCGCGCTCAAGTTCAAGTTCCGCATTGCACGCCTGCTGGCGCTGGACAACGTGCGAAAGCTCATCGGCATCCATCGCGCACGCTTCCTGGTCACCGGCGCGGCGCCGATCTCGCCGGACCTTGTCAAGTGGTATCTCGCGCTGGGCGTTCCGATGCTTGAGGTGTGGGGCATGACCGAATCCTGCGGCGCTTCCACCGGCGTGCCGCCGCAACGCATCAAGCCCGGCTCCATCGGTCCCGCCGCGCGCTACAACGAAGTGCGTGTGGATGACGTCACGGGCGAGATCCTGGTGCGCGGACCCAACGTCTTCATGGGCTATCTCAACCTGCCCGAGAAGACCGCAGAGACCGTCGACGCCGATGGCTGGCTGCACACCGGCGACGTCGGCAGCATGGACGACGACGGCTACCTGCGCATCACCGACCGGATGAAAGACATCATCATCACGGCGGGCGGAAAGAACATCACGCCGAGCGAGCTGGAGAACGAACTCAAGTTCAGCCCCTACATCACCGACGCGGTGGTGATCGGCGACAAGCGCGCCTACCTCACGGTCATCGTCATGATCGACCAGGAGAACGTCGAGAAGTTTGCCCAGGACAACGACGTGCCCTTCAGCAACTACACCAGCCTGACGCGCGCGCAGGCGGTGCAGGACCTGATCCAGGCCGAAGTCGATCGCGTCAACGCGAAGTTCGCGCGCGTGGAGCAGATCAAGAAGTTCTTCCTGCTCGAAACGCAGCTGAGCGCCGAAGACGAAGAACTCACGCCGACGATGAAGCTCAAGCGCAAGCTGGTGCAGGCCAAGTACGCCGAGCGCATCGACGCCATGTACGCATAGATTTTTTGTGACCCCAAAGGAGACTGTGATGAAGACGTTGACAGCATTGGCCCTTGCGACTTCGTTGGCGCTGGGCGCCGGCGCGGCAAGGGCGCAGCAACAGGGCGTGAGCAAGGACGAGATCCGCATCGGCACCATCCAGGACCTGTCGGGTCCGCTCGCCGGCTATGGCAAGCAGGTGCGCAGCGGGATGCAGCTGGCGGTCGATGAATACAACGAGCAGGGCAGCATCCACGGCCGCAAGCTCAAGCTCTTCGTCGAGGACTCCGGCTACGACCCCAAGAAGGCGGTGCTCGCGGCGCAGAAGCTGGTCAACCAGGAAAAGATCTTCATCATGGCCGGCCACATCGGCACGGCGCAGAACATGGCGGCGATGCCCGTGCAGTTCGAGAAGAACGTCGTCAACTTCTTCCCGATCGCCGCGGCGCGCGAAATGTACGAGCCGCTCAACCGGCTGAAGTATTCCTTCGCGGCCACCTACTACGACCAGATGCGCCTGACCCTGCCCAAGATGATCAAGGACAAGGGCGCCAAGCGCGTGTGCACCATCTACCAGGACGACGAGTTCGGCCTCGAAGTGCAGCGCGGCGCCGAAGCCGGCCTGAAGGTCGCGGGCCTCGAACTGGTCGAGAAGACCTCGTTCAAGCGCGGCGCCACCGATTTCTCGTCGCAGGTCGCGAAGATGAAGGCCGCCAATTGCGACCTCGTCGTGCTCGGCACCATCATCCGCGAGACCATCGGCACCATCGGCGAGGCGCGCAAGACGGGCTTCAATCCGGCCTTCCTGGGCACCAGTGCGGCCTACACCGACCTCATCCACAAGCTGGGCGGCAAGGCCATGGATGGCTTGTACGCCACCATGACGGTGCAGAACCCCTACACCGACGAGCAGTCGCAGCCGCTGCGCTTCTGGGCCAACAAGTACAAGACCAAGTTCAACGAAGACCCGGCGGTGTTCTCGGTGTATGGCTACCTGGTCATCCAGTCCTTCGTGCAGGCCGCGCAGAAGGCCGGACCGAACCTGACGACCGACACGTTCATCAAGGCCATGGACACCATGACCTATGAGCCCGACATGTTCGGCAGCCCCAAGAGCAACTACACCGCCACCAAGCGCCTGGGCAACGACCAGTCGCGCCTGTCGCAGATCGTCGATGGCAAATGGAAGGTGATGTCGGACTACGTCGGCGCGCAGTAACTGGGCTCGCCCCCAGGCTTGCTCACTTCGTGTAGCCCCAACCCCCTACCGGGGGCAACACCAGCGGCCCGGAGAGCTATTGCTCGCCCCCAGGCTTGCTCACTTCGTGTAGCCTCCAACCCCCTACCGGGGGCAACACCGGCGGCCCGGCAAAGCCGGTTCCGCGGTGTTCCTGGCATGTGCATGACATGCCTTTACATGAGATGCGGGCTTCGTCGCCAGCGCGGATCCTGCGTGGCTGCAACAATGCGACCCGATGCAATCCCTCACCCGGCTCCAGCTTGCGCTGCTCATTCCACTCACGCTCGTATGGGGCCTGAACTGGCCCGTCATGAAACTGGGGATCGACGGCTTTCCGCCGTTGACCTTCCGGGCGATCTCCATCTGGCTGGGCGTGCCCATCCTCGGCGCGGTGCTGGTGGCGATGAAGGTGCCCTTTCGCGTGCCGCGCAGGCACTGGGCACAACTGCTGTGGCTGGCGGCCACCAACATGTTCGTCTGGCATGCCTGCATCATCCTGGCGGTGAAGCACTTGCCCAGCGGACGCTCGGCCATCCTCGGCTACAGCATGCCGATCTTCTCGGCGGTGATCGGCGCGCTGCTGTTCTCGACGGCGCTCACGCGGCGCGGCTGGCTGGGCGTGACGGCTGCCGCGGTGGGCGTCGGCCTGTTGCTGTGGCATGAGTCCACCGATCTGGCCGGCCAGCCCGGCTACGTTGCGCTGGCGCTCTTTGCGGCCTGCACCTGGGCGCTGGGCACGCAACTGTTGCGCCGCACGACCCTCACGGTGCCGACGCTCACGCTTTCGTTCTGGATGACCACGCTCACCGCTGTGGTGTTGACGCTGCTCGGTGTGCTGTTCGAGCAACCGCAATGGCGGATGCCCGGCACCGCGACCTGGGGCGCCATCATCTACAACGCGATCCTCATCTTCGGCTTTGCGCACGCCGCATGGTTCGTGCTGGCGCGCGGCCTGCCGCCCGTGGCCTCGTCCTTGAGCGTGATGCTGATTCCGGTGATCGGCGTCTTCAGCAGCGCGCTGTGGCTGGGCGAGACGGTGCACTGGCAGGACTGGACGGCGGTGGTGCTGATGGTGGTGGCCATTGGCTCGGTCTTGTGGCCGGCGAGGGCGACGGCTGCGTCGAAGACTGCGGCGGCGGACGCAAGGGTAGCCGCCAGCGCAGCGCCCGCGCCACGTCGCTGACCGGCCCTGCAAGAGCCAATTGGCGCGCGCACAATGCCGGACATGCGCCGCCTTGTCGTTCCTTGTGCCTTCATCGCCTTGCTGGCCACGGCCGCGCACGCCGAGGTGATCCGCTGCGCCGACCCGGCCGGCAACGTGAGCTACACCGACGGCGCCTGCCCTGCGGGCACGCGGCGCACGGGCGGCGTCGGCGGCGCGGCAGTCAGTGTGGTGCCCGCACCCGAAGTTCCCATGGCCTCCGATGTACCGGCCCGGGACCCCCATGCCAACGCCGCCCCGCCACGTGCGCCGCTGCAAAACGCAATGCCCGGGGGGCCGGCCATCATCGGCAACAGCGCCAATACCATCGGCGCCGCATCGAACCCTGTGAACCCCTCGGTCGGCGACGCGGTGGTGCTCGACGATGGCTATGGCTACCCGGGTGTCTACGGCGGGGCGTATCGCCGGCCGCCGGTGCCGCGCGACCAGCGCCCGCGCATCCGCCACTGCGATGCGACCGGTTGCCGCGACACCCAGGGCAACACATGGAATCGCAACGGTCAACTGGACCGCTACCAGTCGATCGACGGCAAGACCTGCCGGCCCGTGGGCACGACCACCCTGTGCCGCTGAAGCAGGGCCAACAACAATAAAAAAGCGCGGCAACGCATCCGTCGCCGCGCTCAACAAAACGCAAAGCCTGCGTCAGGCCGCCATGATCGACACGGCCTTGGTCACCACATAGGCTTCCATGGCTTCCGGGCCGCCTTCCGAGCCGTAGCCCGAATCCTTCACGCCGCCGAAGGGCATTTCAGGCGTGGGCGCTGCGGGCTGGTTGATCCACAGCATGCCGACTTCCACCTGCTGCGCCAGGATGTGCGCGTTCTTGATCGACTGCGTGAAGGCGTAGCCGGCCAAGCCGAAGGGCAGGCGGTTGGCTTCGGCAATGGCTTCTTCCAGCGTGTCGAAACCGCGGATGGCGGCGATGGGGCCGAAGGGTTCGTTGTTGAACACGTCGGCTTCGAGCGAGACTTCGTCCAGCACGGTGGGTGCGAAGAAGTTGCCATCGCTGCCCACGCGCTCGCCGCCGGTCAGCACCTTGGCGCCGGTCTTGCGCGCGTCGGCCAGGATCTTGTCCATGGCGCCGATGCGGCGTGCGTTGGCCAAGGGGCCGAGGGTGGTGCCTTCGACCAGGCCGTCGCCCAGCTTGAGGCGCTCGGTCTGGGTGGTGAGCGCCTTCGCGAACTCGGCGCGGATGCTGTTGTGCACCAGGAAGCGGGTCGGCGAGATGCAGACCTGGCCGGCGTTGCGGAACTTCGCGCCGCCCGCGGCCTTGACCGCCAGGCCGATGTCGGCATCGGCCGCGACGATGACGGGTGCGTGGCCGCCCAGTTCCATCGTGGCGCGCTTCATGTGCAGGCCAGCCATGGCAGCCAACTGCTTGCCGACCGGCGTCGAGCCCGTGAAGGTCACCTTGCGGATGACGGGGTGCGGAATCAGGTAACTGGAGATTTCAGCCGGGTCGCCATACACCAGGCCGACCACGCCGGGCGGAATGCCGGCATCGACGAAGCACTGCATCAGCGCAGCGGGCGAGGCGGGCGTTTCTTCCGGCGCCTTGCACAGGAAGGAGCAGCCGCTGGCCAGTGCCGCGCCGAGCTTGCGCACGATCTGGTTGATGGGGAAGTTCCACGGCGTGAAGGCGGCGACGGGGCCGATGGCTTCCTTCATGACCAGTTGCGAGGAATTGAGGTTGCGCGATGGCACGATGCGGCCATACAGGCGGCGGCCTTCGTCGGCAAACCATTCGATGATGTCGGCGCCGGCGGTGGCTTCGCCGCGCGCTTCGACATAGGGTTTGCCTTGTTCTTGCGTGAGGATGCGGCCGATGTCGCCGGCGCGCTCGCGCAGCAGGCCGGCGGCCTTGCGCATGATGATGGCGCGCTCGTTGGCGGGCGTCCTGCGCCACTTTTCAAAGCCGGCCTGTGCGGCGGCCAGCGCGCGGTCCAGGTCGGCGGTGCCGGCGTGCGCAACCTTGCCGATCGTCTTGCCGGTGGCGGGGTTGACCACGTCGATGGTCTTGCCACTGGCGGCGTCGCACCATTCGTTGGCGATGAGCAGGCGGGTGTCGGGGTAGGTGGTGGTTGTGGTCGTCATGCGAAGTCCTCAAATCGGACGCCGATGATAGGCCGGCGCCGCGTCCCCGCCCGGCGCAGGGGAAATCAGCGGCGGCGCAGGGGCGCCAGCAGCTGCTTGAGGCCGTTGTGGTCGATTTCGTGCATGAGCTGCAGCAGCCGGCCAATCTCGCCCTTGGGAAAGCCTTCGCGGGCGAACCACGTCAGGTAGTTGCCCGGCAGGTCGGCGATGACCTTGCCCTTGTGCTTGCCGAAGGGCATTTGGAGGGTGCAAAGCTTTTCGAGGTCGTCCGGGGTCATGGGTCAATGGTAGTTGCCTCTCCATCTTGTCCCCTCTCCCTCCGGGAGAGGGTCAGGGTGAGGGCACCGGGCGGTTGAAATGCTGCAACGCTATTTGAGGCCCGGTGCCCTCACCCCCGCCCTCTCCCGGAGGGAGAGGGAGCAAGATCAGGCGCCGTCGGGGTCGCGCAGCACCAGCCGCAGGATCGTGTCCATGTTGAACTTCAACCGCGCCGCCAGCGCGTCGCGGCTGGTGAAATTGAAGCCGAACAGAACCGCGCCCGTATGGCGGTTGTTCAGGTAATAAAACGCGATCGCCGCAATGGTGATGCACAGCTGCACCGCGTCGATGCCGCTGCGAAAAACGCCCTCGGCCGCGCCGCGCTTGAGGATCGCATCGACGCTCTCGACGTACGCCTTCTGCAGCTTGCGCAACTGCTTGTTGCCGGCAATGTGCCGTGCTTCGTGGAGGTTGGCGCTGTTGACCAGCGTGATGAACTCGGGGTTGTCCAAGTAGTACTGCCAGGTGAACAGCACCAGCTTTTTCAGCGCCTCCACTGGTGGCAGGGCATCGAGCCCCAGTGTCTGCTCATTGCCGCGGATGCCGGTGTAGGCGGCCTCGACCACGGCTTCGAACAGCTGCTCCTTGCCGCCGAAGTAGTGATAGATCATGCGCTTGTTGGCGCCCGAGGTTTCGGCAATCACGTCAACGCGGGCGCCGGCCAGGCCAAGCTTTGCAAACTCGACCTTGGCGGCCGCCAGGATGTCGGCCTTGGTCGCTTCCGGGTCGCGTGCGCGGAACGGCATCAATTCGCCCATGGGATTCGTCGCTTTGTTGGGGAAGATGCCAATGGTAGCCTTCGGCGCGCTATTTGACCGTGGCGAGCTTGCTGCGGTCGATCGTCAGTGCAATGGCCACCGTCAGCACGATGCCGAACACGATCTGCTGCGCCGTGGCCGGCACTTCCAGGTACACCATGCCGGTGCGGATCACGGCCACGATCATGGCGCCGATGAGCGTGTTGAGCACGCCGCCGACACCGCCCGTGAGAGGCGTGCCGCCGATCAGCACCGCGACGATGGCCGGCAGCAGGAAGCCCTCCGCCAGATTGGGCGCGCCGCCCGCGAGCTTCACGGAGAACAGCAAACCCGCGAAGGCCGCGATGAGCCCCGAAAGGGTGTAGACGGCGATCTTGTAGCGTTCCACGCGCAGGCCCGATGCGGCCGCCGCCGGCTCGCCCGCCCCGATGGCTTTCAGCGCGCGGCCAAAGGTGGTGCGGCGCTCGACGAAGAGCATCACGGCCAGCAGCGCGCCGGCGATCAGCACCTCGTGCGGAATGCCCGCCGTGCTCGCGGTGACCCAGCCAAAAGACTGCTCGCGCAGGGCCGCGTCCATGAAGATCGCGCGCTGGCCCGAGGCGTACTGGCCGATGGACAGCGCAATGCCACCAATGGCCAGCGTGGAAATGAAGGACGGTACCTTGAGCCGCGTCGACGCGTAGCCCGAGACAAAGCCCAGCAGCGCACCCACGGCCACCACGCCGAAGGCCGACCACACGCCGAGCCAGGGGAGTGACAGCGTGGCGAGCACGGTCGTCATGTTGGCCACCGACTGCGCCGACAGGTCGATGCCGCCGATGAAGATCACCAGCGTGATGCCCAGCGCCATCACGAACAGCGTGGAGACGTCGGCGGTCATCTGCAGCAGGTTGGACGGTTGCAGGAAGCCGGGGTTGATGGCGCTCACCGCGAGCGTGAGCATGAGCAGTGTCAGCCAGGGGAGGTGAGGGCGGATTTTTTCGAAGGTCATGGCGAGCTCTTCAGGTCATGTGGTGAACGAGGTCGAATAACGTGGGTTTATTGCCGGGCACGCAGTCGAACCACTGCTGCACCTTTCCGTCGCGCAGCACGGCAATCGTGTGCGAGAGGCCGATCGCCTCTTCCAGCGTGTCGGCCATCAGCAGCACGCCGCAGCCGTCGTCGCACATCTCGCGGATGACTTCGTAGATGTGTTCCTTGGCGCCGATGTCGACGCCGCGCGTGGGGTGGTCCAGCAGGATCACATCCGCGCCGCTGCTGCGCCATTTCGAGATGACGACCTTCTGCTGGTTGCCGCCCGAGAGCTTGCCCGCGTTGGCGTCGACCGAGGGCGTCTTGATCTCCAGGCGCTTTACCCATTGCTGCGCGGTCGCGCGTTCGGCCTTGCGCTGGAGCACGCCGCCGCGGCTGTAGCGGCCCATCTGCGAGAGCGTCATGTTCTCGAACACCGACATGCCGCCGACGATGCCCTCGATCTTGCGTTCGCGCGGGATGTAGCCCACGCCGTGCTTCACGCCATTGGCCGCATTGAAGCGTCGCACCGCCTTGCCCTTGATTTTGAGCGAACCGCTGTGCGGCTTCTCCAGGCCGAACACGGTGCGCATGATCTCTTCGCCGCCCGAGCCTTCGACGCCGACCAGGCTCAGCACCTCGCCGCGCCGTAGCCGGAAAGTGATGTCCTCGAATTTGCCGGCGTGCGTGAGTCCGTCGGCCTCGATCAGCACCTCCTGCGAGCAGGGCTTCTGCTTTTCCTCGCGGTAGTAAGCCGTGCTGATCTCGCGCCCGACCATCTTCTGCTGGATGCTCTCGGCCACGGCCGTCTTGCCGTCGACCACGTCGACCACCGCGCCGTCCTTCATGACGTAGATGCGGTCGGAGATGTCGATGACTTCGTCCATGCGGTGCGACACGAACACGAAGGAGGCCCGCGCGCGCAGCCGGCGGATCAGCCTGAACAGCAACTGCACTTCGTCCTTCGACAGCACGGAGGTCGGCTCATCCAGCAGGATCACCAGGTCGCCTTCGATGCGCTCTTCCAGCGCCATGACTTTGGCCAGCTCCACCAGTTGGCGCTGCGCGAACGACAGCTTCGACAGCGGCGTGCGCGGGTCGATGTCCAGCTCGACCTTGGCCAATTGCTGGCGCGCGGCCGCGGCCATCTTCTTCCAGTTGACGATGCCCCAGCGCACGAACTGCTGCTCGAAGCCGATGAAGATGTTCTCCATCACCGAGAGGTTGGGAATGAGCGATTGCTCCTGGAACACCATGCCGATGCCCTGAAGCATCGCGTCGCGCGGGCTGGCGAAGGCTGTGGGCTTGCCATTGAGCAGCACCTCGCCGCCGTCGTGTTGGTACGCGCCGTAGAGCACCTTCATCAACGTCGACTTGCCGGCGCCGTTCTCGCCGACCAGACCGACGATCTCGCCGCGCCCGATCTCGAAGTCGATGCCCTTGAGGGCGTGCACGCCGGGAAAGCGCTTCTCCACTTTTCTGAATTCAAGCATGGCGGCCTCACTTCACGAGCGATTGGTTCTTGCGGTTGACGGCCAGTGCGACCGAAAGGATGACCAGCACGCCGAGCACGCCGTCCTGCAGGTAGTTGGGCAGCCCCACCACGACCATGCCGTTGTTGATGACGCTGACGATCAACACACCGACGACCGCGTTCCACACGCCACCGCTGCCACCCATGAGCGAGGTGCCGCCGATCACCACCGCCGTGACGGATGCGAACATGAAGTTCGAGCCCGTGAGCGATTCCGCCATGCCGCCGCGCGCCACCGCGAAGATGGCGGCAAGCGCATAGAACACGCCTGCCAGCATGAAGCCGAGGATGCGCACGCGCTTGACGTTCAGGCCGCTCGCGTGGGCCAGATCCTCACCACCGCCCACCGCGTAGAAGTGGCGCCCGAGGATGGTCTTGCGCTGGATGAACCACGCGACGAACACCAGCGCGATGGCCAAGTACACCATCAGCGGAAAGCCGCCGATGCGAAGGAAGATCAGCGCGCGAAAGGCGTTGTCGTCCACGCGCAGGATGTCGCCGCCCGTCAGCAGCACCGACAGGCCCATGCCGACGAATCCCATCGCCAGGCTCGACATGAACGACGGGATGCTCAGCTTGACGTGCACCACGCCGTTGACGAAGCCGATCAAGGCGCCCGCCAGCAGCGCCGCGGGAATGGCCAGCCAGCCCCACGCCGCCAGTTCGCCGCCGAGCGCGCTGAACAGGATGGCGAAGAGCACTGCCGTGGTGGAGATCGTGCCTTCCATCGACAGGTCGATGGAGCCCATCACGATGATGAAGGTCACGCCCACCGCCACCATCAGCGCGGGTGCCGCCGCGATCGCGATTCGGGCCAGATTGGCCAGCGTCATGAACTTCGGGTTGGCCGCCGCAAAGCCCAGCACCAGGGCCGCCAGCACCAGCGCGGGCGCCCATTGCATCCACGACACCGGGCGCGCCGCGGCAGTGGTTCGCGCGGGCATCGACGCCTGCAGGCTGCTGCCTGCTGCCGCGCTGCGCCGCAGTCCCGTTGTCGCCATGTGCGCGGTCACGCCCTGGCTCCGTACTTGATCTGGCCGCCGGAGGTGCCCCAGAAATCGGTCCAGTCGTACTTGGGGGTGCTGCTGATGTATTTCTTCTTGAACTCGGCTGCGTCCTTCTGCGTGATCATGATCGACGGGCCGTAGAACTCGCGATGCTCTTTCGGCTCGGCCGAGGGCTTGAACTTGCCGATGGCCGCGTAGTAGGCCAGCGCCGCGGTGATGCCGCCGCCCCAGTGCGGGTTGGTGAACACGGTCGTGAGCAGGTCGCCCTTGACGACCAGGTCCACCGCCTCCGGGCTGCCGTCGTAGCCCACCACCGGCAGCTTGCGCCCGTCGGCCTTGAGCGCTTCGAGCACGCCGTAGGCCATCGAATCGTTGGCGCAGAACACGCCGCCGATCTTCGTGCCGAAGCGGGTCAGGAAGCCTTCCATCACCTGGTTGGCCTTCTGCGTGGACCAGTCGCCCGGCTGGTAGTCCAGCAACTGGATGCCGGGGAAGTCCTTGAGCGCTTTCTTCATGCCGTTGAATCGCTCGATGGCCGGGTTGTTGGCCGCGATGCCGCCCACGCCGACGATCGCGCCCTTGCCGCCCATGGCGGTGAAGAGCGTGCGCGCGGTCTGCTCGGCCGGGCCTTCGTCGGACCAGGTCATGTGCGAAACCCAGGCGTCGCCGAAGTCCCAGGGGTGCAGGTCGTCGGGCTTGTTCCAGATGGTCGAGACGAAAGCGCCGGCCTTGCGCACCGCCTCCACGATGGGCCGGCAATTGGGCGCGTCGTTCGCGTCGCAGGCAATGGCCGCCTTGCCGCCGGTCTTGGACAGGAAGGCCTGGATGTCCGACAGCGACTTTTGCGAACTGCCGTTGTTCAGCAAGTGGACCATGTCGGACTTCTTCATGCCCACGCTCTCGACGAAGGATTCGCCACCCGAGGCGATCGCGTGCCAGTAGGGGTTGTTGCGATCGCGATAGCTCCAGGCGACGGCCGGCTTGCCCTGCTGCTGCGCGAAGGCCGCCAGCGGATTGGTGGCCGCGCCGATGCCGACCAATCCGTACGCACTGGCCAACAGGAAGTCGCGACGCCGCGCGGTTTGCTGGTCGATGAAGTTCTTGATGAAGGCCATGGCTGTCTCCTTGGAGGTGAGAGGGTGTGGTGCAATGTCTATGTAACTATCCGGTTAGTTATTGTTGTCGCCCGAAAGGACTAAGTCCATAGGGTTTAGCCTAGTAACTGGCTGGTTATTTGAGGTGGTATGTGGGCCGTGCGTTAGCTCGGCGCCTTGATGGCCTTCGACCCGGAGCGGCGAGGGGCCTGCGCAGGGCCTGCGTGAACCATGTTCACGGGCCGCCATCTGCGGCATGATGCTTTCTTCAGCACGGCATCGCTTGCAAACAGGAAACGCCATGAATGCACGTCGAGTTGTCACCGGTCATAGCGCCGAATCGTTTGCGGTCTTCGCGAGCGACGATGTGGTCGAGCCTGACGTTGTCGCCGGCCTGGGCTTCCAGTTCCTCAAGCTCTGGGGCGCGGATAGCCTTCCGTCATTTCCCGATGCGGGAAGCGCACAGGCCTATCGCGATTACTTTCCTCCAGCGGGTGGATTCCGATTCGGCATCTTTACCCTTCCTCCGGAGCGAGAGGTGCCTCTGGAGCCGGCAGAACGAAAGAACGTGTACGTTCAAATGGAACAGAAGTTTCCCGGTCTGGCCGCACACATCGAAGCCAGGAATCCAGGGATGCACACCAGCGATTCCATCGACTTCGGCTACGTCATCTCCGGCAGCATCTGGCTCGAACTGGACAATGGTGCAACGAGGGAGCTTCACGCCGGCGACACCTACGTACAGAACGGCACGCGTCACGCGTGGCGAAATCGCAGTTCGGAGCCGGCCAGCATCCTCGTGGTGCTGGTCGGGACAAGACGTGAGCCAACAGGCCTTTCTGTGGCTCAGAGCCAGCGCTGACCCGGCCCGGCCTTCGCTCTCAATCGCCCTGGATCCCGCGCGTCTCGGCTCTTGAATCCCCGCATATTTCCAGTATTATGGAAACATGGAAGAAAATGAAGTGGTTCGATCGCTTGCCGCACTGGCTCAAGGCGCCCGCCTCCGGGTATTCCGTGCCCTGGTGATCGCCGGCCACCAAGGCATGACACCCGGCGTGATGGCCGAGGGATCCGGCATCCCGCCCGCAACGCTGTCCTTTCACCTCAAGGAGCTGATGAACGCCGGTTTGGTCAGCCAGGAGCGCCAGGGCCGCAATCTGATCTACCGGGCTTCATTCGAGCGCATGAACGCGCTCCTGGGCTATCTCACCGAGAACTGCTGCCAGGGCGAGGCGTGTGCTGTGGACGCGGTGAACGCCTGTTCGTGTTGAAGGAAATCTCCATGAAGCAATCCGGTGTGCACTTGAAGGTGCAAGCCTTGCCAGCGCCCATCGCCTTCGATTCAAGGTAATGGGGCCTGACATGAGCGAATCGAAGCCGATCAACGTGCTGTTTCTGTGCACCCACAACTCGGCGCGCAGCATCCTGGCCGAGGCAACCCTGAACCACATCGGCGGCGGGCGCTTTCACGCATTTTCGGCGGGCTGCAGTCCGCGCGCGAATCAGCAGCCCAATCCGATGGCGCTGGACGTGCTGAGCAAGGCGGGCATCGCAACAGAGGGCTTGCGCAGCAAGAGCTGGGACGAATTCGGCAAACCCGACGCACCGCGCATGGACCTCGTCATCACCGTGTGCGACAACGCTGCGGGCGAGGTTTGCCCGTACTGGCCAGGACAACCGGCAACGGCGCACTGGGGCTACGCCGATCCGTCGGAGGCGCAGGGGTCAGTCGAGGACAAGCTCGAAGCCTTTCGGCAGACATTGCACGCCATCCGCCGGCGGCTTGAACTGCTGGTGAACCTGCCACAGGCGAGCGTTGACAAGTTGACGCTCCAGACGCAGGCACGAGAACTGGCCGGCAAGTCATGAACGTCTGGCACAAGGCGCTGGCCGAGCTGCTGGGCACGGCCGGCTTGCTGTGCGCGGTCGTGGGCTCGGGCATCATGGCCGAGCGCCTGTCGGGTGGCAATGGGGCCATCGCGCTGTTGGCCAACACCCTCGCCACCGTGTTCGCGCTCTACGTGCTGATCGAGGTCTTCGGTCCGATCAGTGGTGCGTACTTCAACCCGGCCGTCAGCATCGTCATGGCGCTGCGCCGCGAACTGCCGGCCGCAAGCCTGTGGGCATACGTGCTGGCCCAGTTGACGGGCGCGATGCTGGGCGCCTGGTTGGCCAACGCCATGTTCGATCTCAGCGTGCTCCAGTGGAGCTTGAAGACGCGCAGCGGATGGGGTCAATGGATCGCTGAACTCGTGGCGACTTCCGGCCTGGTGCTGGTGATCCTGCGCGCGCCGGCAGGCAAGGCCGCGCAGTGGGTGGCCTGCTACATCGGTGCGGCCTACTGGTTCACGTCCAGCACATCATTCGCCAACCCGGCGGCGGTGTTCGGGCGCATGTTCAGCGACAGCTTTGCCGGGATCGCACCGGGCAGTGCGCCTGGCTTTGTCGTGGCCGAGTTGATCGGCGCCGCAGTCGGTGTTTGGGTCTGTCGAATCGTGCGCTGAGAACTGCCCTGGCGAGGGAGCGCTGATGGCAGGCTTCGGCCTCGGGAATGCCAGGCGCGCCGCTTCACCCCGTGACTACAAACCACGCCGCCATTGCCACCGCAGCCGCTGCAAGTGCCACGTTCACAGCAGTTCCCGGCCAGGTCATATGACCGCGCGGCACTTCGGGGTGGCTGAGTTCCCGAAGGAAGCGCTGGAACTGCCAGGCCGACAAGACGGCGACGGCGGCCCCTGTCGTCAGCAGGAAAACCCCGAAGAACAGGGAGGCGTGGCCGTGCACCGGCGGCAACTGCGCGTCATTGGCAACGACGCGCATGAACAAGCCGAATCGCTCGACGACGAACCCCAGGCCGATCAACGCAATCGAGGTGCGCTGCCAAGCCAGCAGGGTTCGTTCCGCAGCGAAGTAGACCCGGGGATCGTCCAGATAGGACATCGTCCTCAGGCCACTGCCGCCGCTTCCGTTGCGCGAAGTTCGCGCCGCAGGATCTTGCCCACGGTGGACTTGGGCAAGGCATCGATGAAGTGCACGACCTTCGGCACCTTGTAGCCCGTGAGCGACGCGCGGCAATGCGCGATGACGTCTTGCGGTGCCAGCGTGGCGCCCGCCGCCTTCACGACGAACAGCTGGATCGCCTCGCCGGTCTTCTCGTCGGGCACGCCGATGCAGGCGCACTCGGCCACGCCGGGGCAGCTTGTTGCCACCGCCTCGATCTCGTTCGGGTACACGTTGAAGCCCGAGACGATGATCATGTCCTTGATGCGGTCTACGATCTTGAGGTAGCCGCGCTCGTCGAACACGCCGACGTCGCCCGTGCGGAAATAGCCGTCGGCCGTGAAGGCGCCGGCATTGACCTCAGGCTTTTCCCAGTAGCCGCTCATGACCTGCGGACCCTTGGCGCAGATTTCGCCGGCCTGGCCCAGCGGCACTTCGTTGCCGGCG
>NZ_JASZYG010000013.1 GCF_030317105.1 Variovorax brevis | reverse complement strand
AGCAGGTAATAGGCTTCGAATATGGTCGTCCGGCTGAGGCCGCGGGCCGCGCTGGCAGCCCGCACCGAGGGAAGTCGATCGCCCGGCCGCAGCATCCCGGAGCGGATCAGCGCAGCAATCTCGTTGGCGCAGCGTTCGTAGAGGTTCATAAAGGACCCGGAAGCGGGTTTGCCAGGGAGGCTGCTCCATATGCAGTAGCGCCGGCTGAATTTGGCACCCCGTCACGTGTTCCGGTGCGGGCAACAGTAACGCGAACTCACGCCGCAGGCCAGCGATCATTTCGATGTTGCCCTCACGCCATGTTTGAAGCGAAGTAACGCTTTGATGCTGCTTCGCGGCCTGCGATCCGCGGCGAGGCCGCGCGGCAGGAGACATGGCGGTACGAAGACAGGCTCGGGGCATTCATACCTGAAACGTGAGCGGCGTCACTTTCGAGGAGAAAGGAAACCTAATGACGTAAGGGCAAATACCTATGCGTGCCATCATGAATCCCTGCATTGAAGGAGACTAACGTGGGTTATCAAGAGAGTTTTTACGAGATTGACGCTTTCGACGTGAAGGTGTCGGAGGTCCTCGTTGCCACGCCGGACAGTTGCGACTATCTGATCGACTCGGCGGTGCCCGAAGTTTTAAAGGCGCTGCGCAAAAGCTTGCGAATGGACGTTGCCTTCGTCTCTGAATTTGTTGACGGTCAGCGCGTATATCGGCGTGTGGATGCAGACGACACTGAAGTGATCCGGGAAGGCCACGGCGACCCGCTGGAGCGCACTTACTGCAAGAGGGTCGTCGAAGGCCTTTTGCCTGGGATGCTTCAGGACGCTGCGAGGCATCCTGTCGCTGCAGCATTGTCAGCTCCGTTCCCAGTGGGGGCTTTCCTGAGCGCGCCGATCGTTCTCAACGATGGCAGCGTTTACGGCACCGTGTGCTGTTTCAGCTTCGCATCGAACGAGAATCTGACGGAGCGGGACCTTCAACGCCTGGAAATGGCCAGCAAGTTGATCGGCCGTCGGATCGACGAATTTCGCAAGCATGAGACTGATCGAGCCATACAGGATTGGAAGCTGGAGCCGATCGATGCACGGCATCACTAGGTTCGACGACCGGTTGCGCTAGTCCGAAGTCCTGAAACCGTCGACCGAGTTTGTCCCGCATGACAAGCACTTGTCGAGGTCATATGGGGCCTGGATGGTATTTCATTCGCACTGCGCCTTCGCTACTGGAAAAGTTCTTTTTCGACAAGGCGGACTCGGGACCGTTTCTCTGGAGCGAAGGCGCGTTCCATCAACAATGGGCTTCGATGGGCTTGGGCAACCAGTCCCGTTCAGTGGGAATAGCAGTCCCAACTGTCCGCGCACGACGAAGAGGGCCGATGACTTCACGTCGCTCGCCCCCTCAAGCCTTGGCGGGCTATTTATCCTGGGCCCAGGTGGCCGACTCACCGAGATCGTCGAATGATTCTGTGAATAAAGCTGAATCCCCCAGTTGGGCGTCCACGCTGGTCGAGACTTCGTCGATCGATAGGGGCTCTTCGAAGGCCGTCGACGCAAAATGAGAGGGGACATGGATCGAATGTGCGTCCCTACTGACCAGTCCCCGGTCCTCCAACTCGCGCATCGTCTTGTTCACCTGCTCTCGGGAGAGCCCGGAGTAGGACGCAATGACCGATTGGGTGATGCGCTTGTCGAAGCCTCCCGCGCCGACTGGCGCAAGCTGGGTTAGCTCGTGAAGGATACGCCAGAGGCGCTCCGATGGCGCCGCCGAGATACGCCGGAGTTGACCACGCAGCGTGGCAATCCGCTTTACGGCGAGCTCGAGCAGTCCGATGGCCACTTCCGGATACTTGGCACACAAGGTCCGAAGCTTTGGCACGGGTACGAGATACACCGAAGAAGGTAACGCCGCGATGAGCGTCGCCCCCGGTTGATAGCGGTCCCGTTGGAGGTTCGGACTCAGGAAGAATCGGTCTTGCCCAATAAAGTCGGTGGTGACGCCTTCGCTGTCCGTATTGCGTTGCATGACGACCCGTACGAGACCATTGGCAACGCAGTAGATGCAATCCGTCCACTCGTCCACGCCCAGCACGACTGCATTGCGGCGGTAGGAACGCAGCTTGACAAACCGGATGAACTCTGCCCGTTCGGCTGCGGGAACGCTTGCGATGAGAGGATGCAGGTACATTGAGGCTGTTCAGGTCAACGGCATGCATTGTCGACA
This sequence comes from Variovorax brevis, assembly GCF_030317105.1. Taxonomy (GTDB): domain Bacteria; phylum Pseudomonadota; class Gammaproteobacteria; order Burkholderiales; family Burkholderiaceae_C; genus Variovorax; species Variovorax brevis. Next base: position 161,524 of record NZ_JASZYG010000013.1, on the reverse strand, counting down.
GGCCGGGCTCCGCCGAACAGCATCAGTTCATACAAATTTGACCGGGCCAGTCGCGGAGGGCGCGAGCAGGTTGAATCAACGGTTGTGGGTCAACGTGATTGCCAGTGGACCGCACCGGCTTTCGAGGAGGCCTATTGGCTTGCGTCAGACCGGGATGGTTTGACCGCATGGCAGTGCGTAGGAAGCGAGAGGTAGTCCTTGTCGTAGCTGTCGCCGGTGATGCGACCGAGGACTCGATGCCGGCTTCGGTCAGCCTCGCGCTGGAGCGGGCCATCACGTACCGGTCCGGAACCATCGGAGTGACGTCGGCGAGTCATTTCGACTCGAATTGAACCTGGCCTCCACCAGTCCACTTTCTCGCCCGATCAACGGCCAATGCCGAAATGTGGCCTGCCCTATTTCCCAGCGTACTGGCCCTTGGCGGTTCGCCTCCTTTTGGGCACATTGCAGTTCACATGCCAATCCCAGTGACCTTGCAGCCCCATCTCACGTTCTACGGCTTGATCGCGCTCCACGCCAAAGAGGCGCTGCGCGATTGCCAGTTCGAAGGGGCGGCCATACTCGCCCATTGGGCTCTTGGTGCCGACGTCGGCGACTGAGCTTCCCACGGCGACTAGCGCGTGCTTTTTGGTTCGGGGCTCGTACGTCAAGGCGTCAGTCCTGCTCGATCCTTTGCGAGTCTTGCACCTGCCAGCTCGCACGGCGTATTGGTCGACAAGCGCGATTGTTTAGTACCTCCCAGCGCTGCTTTCACTCCCTCCGGTCTGGACGGAAGACGTAGCTATTTGAGCCGGCATGAACCAACTTGAATCAGGCCGCATAGCGAACGGGCTCGTGTTCGAAGTAGCTCTTGATGCGTCGCCGGCATCAACTTCACTTCGTGCCCCCATGGCGATCAGGCAACGCCCCCAGTGCTGTGATCCGCCACAGGCCTCCATGCCAGTCAGGCAAGGCGTGCGGTTGGCGAAGTCTCGAGGTATCTATTGCGTCTGAGTGCCTTATTCCAAGGAGCCGAGGCGACCACAAGGGCAGTCAGGTTCTCCAGGTCGGCGCGGCAGTGTAGGCGGCCACGGTGGCCTCGAACCCGCAGGGGGTTGGCCTGGGTCATGGTGACATAGGCCGGGTGCCAGGACGAATCAGGCGCGATGTCGACCAGGGCGATGCCCTTGACGTGCTCGCGCAGTGCCGGGCTGTCCAGCAGGTACATGCCCCCAGTTGAATGGCCCACGTAGACAGGATCAGTGATTGCCTGGGCCGCCTGATCAGCAATGGGGCCACTTGTCGAAGGCGGCCGGCGCCGGGTTCGATCCGTCTCCCGGGAGATCGATCAGCCTGACGGTGCCAAGAACGTCAAAGGCATCGGCAAGGTCCCCCAGGGACTCCGAGCCCATGCCAGGGCCACCGGGATCAGCAGCCAATTCAAGGCGCCAGGGCGGGCAGAGTGGCGGCGCATGCGGACGCCGGACGGGGTGAATTTCGTTCCATGTTTCAGTATGCGGCGGCCCCGGTGTCCCAGAACAGTGCAGGAACCCGAGGCTGTGGGTGCGTGGGGTCCGGCTGTGGTGGTTCAGCCGGTGAGGGGTGCCCTTTCTTCTGTGTCCTTGGGGCCTGCTGGCCCCCTCCCTGGCCGACCGCGAAAGCGCCCGCACGACCGGGCTCCAGGACCTGAGATGTCTCCGAGCTTCGGGCACGACTCGCAGCCTGTGGCGCATCCGAAATGGCGCCCACTTAACACCAAATCGAATAATGACTGACTCTTAAATGCAGCGGTGTTATAATACGTCTTGTTACAGTCACGGCGACCCTTCGTCAGTTACCGCAACGCCTGCTTAGAGGTGGAATGCCCAATGCAGGCCGCGTTTGCGACCTTTGTCGCCTGTTGGTCTGTAGAGCTGCAGCCAATCCGAGTTCCTTGCTCAGCGCAGGTTGATACTAGCCTGCGATCCTGAATGAATTAGATTCCTAACATCGCCATTTCCATGGGCAAGTACGTCGTTTCGCCCGCGACACACCAGACCGACTGTGGCCGCTTTCGTGCCTCCTTCTCGGTCCATCGTTCTCAGGGTAGCGGCAGCTACTGCCGAGTTTTCCGTTTCGACAAAGCCTTTGCCTCGCGCGAAGCCGCCCGGCTTTTCGCAGTCACCCAGGGCTGGCTGCAAACGTGCATGCCGCACCCCCCTGCGTGCAGATGATCTTCTGCCGCAGATCACATTCACCCTTGCCAGTTGGTGCGGACTCCGATCCGCACACGCGTCTTCCAACGGCGCGACATTCGTTGCATTCGTTGCGTACCTTCATTCAGAAAGGCTCATTCCATGAGTAAAAAAATCTACGTGGGCAACCTGCCCTATTCCGTGACCGATTCCAGCCTGGAAAGCAACTTTGCCGAGTTTGGCAGGGTCGCGTCAGCTAAGGTCATGATGGACCGTGAGACCGGCCGCTCCAAGGGCTTCGGCTTTGTCGAAATGGCTTCTGAAGAAGTCGCCCAAGCCGCCATCACCGGCCTGAACGGGATGTCCGTCGATGGACGCTCGATTGTCGTGAACCTGGCCCGCCCCCGCGAAGAGGGTAGCGGCTCAGGTGGCTACAGCGCGGCCGGTTACAGTGCAGGCAAACGCTCGGACATTGGCTATGGCACTGGGGGCTACGGCGGTGGCCGTTACTGAGCCCAGTAACTTCCTCTGAAATACCGGCTCTCTCCTGAGCCGGTTTTTTTTTGTCAGTTTCGCCGGGTGACTCGCTAACTGGGATCCATCATGGCCTGGATGCGGCCTTTAACGCGGCACGCGACGGAAGAGGCGCAATGTCGGTTTCCCACCGTTGCTCGAGCACTCCCGATCGTCGGTTCTGGGGGCAGGACAAGGAGCGCGACCTGCCGCTCGCGGCGTCCAATTTCAACCTGACCGGGCAGTTGACCTACAAGGAGGTTTAGAGCGATCTGCGTTAATTGCTGGCGCGATAAGCACCTCTGATAAATCGAGCGCCCTTGGCGAACCACCAGATGCCGCTCTATACCGTCCTGGTAGAGGACAGCGAGACAATTCGCGAAAACCTGATTCCGTCGTTGGCAGAACTGGCCGACGCGCATGTGATCGCCGTCGCCGAGGGCGCCTCGGAGGCCATCGAGGCACTCAATCGGCATAACCAAAATTGGGACTTGGCGGTTGTGGACCTTTTCCTAAAGGAAGGCTCTGGCCTAAGCGTTCTACGTGCCGCGCAGGATCGATCACCGCATCAGCACGTGCTCGTCCTGACCAACTATCCCTCGGCCGAAATTCGTCGAAGGTGTCTTTCTCTCGGAGCGGACGGCGTTTTTGACAAGTCAACGGAACTTGAGGCCTTCTTCGATCTCTGCAATTCCTACGGCGCTTAGCCAGGCCGATCTTTCAAACCAGTGGGGAGATTAATATGAGCACCGATCTCGAGCTGAAGACTGAGCCCGTTATGAGGGCGTTTGCCGAACTCGATGCGATGACGAGTCGGTTTCTCAGGCACCTGGGCAGTGTGAACGTTGCACCCCTGTGCCGCGGCCATGCCCAATCCATTTCGCCCGCTGGGGACAAGTTCACAGGTCAGTGCCTGGATACACCCTACGTCGTTCGGTGGGGGGCCGTGGCTGTGGAGGGCCGGCCTGCACTTGAGGAGTTCGAGTTTGCAGCTCGGCACGAAGGTGAGCCGGTGGTCCTGACGCGCGTCTACCTTGGACTCTCGGGAAAGCTGTCACTGGACTCGGGGCAGCTGGTGCCCCTGTGCGAATACGACGATCCGGAAGTTGCCCGGATGCTGGCCGGCCTGGTACTGACAGGTCTGTTGAGCTCGGTGATCTATGCGCCGCGGGACCGGGTCTATGACCTGGCCGAGCTGGACGACCCTGAGCCTGACCAACTTGGCTGACTGAGAGCGTTGTAGCCTCGCACCGTTCCACGAGGGCAGGTGTGGGGGCCAAAACGCCCCCGATGCGGGCTCTTGAAAACTCGCAAGCAACTCCTATTTCGCTGATCGGAAGCGCTGGAGACGCCTCCGGCGCTCTGTTCAACCGAATGGAGGTACCTCGCCATGTATCGATCGCTTTTCGCGCGCGACCTGTTCGCCGGGATGGATCGCCTGCAGCGCGACATGCAGCAGGCCCTGGATCCGTCGCCCAGCATTCGCGGGCTCGGCCGCGGCTTCCCCCGTCCTGAACGTCGGGGGAACGCCCCAGACTTTGGAGATCCAGGCTTTCGCTCCAGGCCTGGAGCCGGATGCGCTGGAGTCACCCTCGACCGAGGCATCCTGCCCATTGCCGGCAATCGTGAGCCCTTGCGGCCGAACGACGGAAACAACGAGGGAAGCGCTGCTGTCCATATCAGCGAGCGCTTCGACGGCCCATTTCGTCGGGCGATTGCCCATTCGGACGACGCCGACCCGGACGCGCTCAGCGCCACCTACCGAGACGGCGTCCTGCGCATCACCATCCAATGCCGGGCGTCGAGCCAGCCGCGACGCATCGACATTCAGTGAAAGGAGCCACCATTCATGAACGACCCTGAAACCCGCGCCCCGGCGCCTTGAGCTCGACGAAAAAGGACACCTCTTCGTACAGCCCCCCGCGGCGCTCACGCCGGGCGTCGACGTGGTGGAAGACAGCTCAGGGATCACGCTCCATGCCGACCTGCCAGGCGTGTCGAAGGAGAAATTGCAGATCCAACCCGAGTCCGACACGCTCACCCTTGAAGTCGAGCTCAGTTTCCCGATGCCCGAGGGCCTTCAATCCACCCATACCGAGGTGGCACTGGGACGCTTTCGACGAACATTTAGGCTGAGCAAGGAACTCGATTCTTCCAAGGTAACGGCAACGCTTGTGCGGGGCGTGCTGACCCTGCGGATCCCAAAGGCGGAGCATGCGCAGCCGAGGCGCATCCAGGTGGACGGATGAGTCCAGCAACCGACAAAACTTGTCGGTTGCGCCGACTTGAAACCCAGCAGATCGAGCGATATTCTCTCTCGCGCTGACCTTTGAAAGGAGATGTCATGTCAGTTGAATTCTTGAGGCAGATCGCAGCCACGCCACTCCCCAAGTCGTTCAACGCTGCGAAGGATATTGATGCCATCAGGATCCTTCGTCAGGCCGGCTTGGTGCTGGCATTGGTGGACGAGCCCGCTGAGGGCGCCGCCAAGGTCCTTGCGGTGACGGAAAAAGGGCGCGACGAACTTTTGCGGTTTAACTACCTTAATAACCACCGCGCCCGAGGCGTTGACTTCTGGTTGCCGCGGGCCGCACAACGCGCACGTGAAGCCATAAAGCGTGGTCTCGGCGCCGGGTAGACGCGACCGCCCTTTGCGTCACGAGCGAAGCAAGGCCACAGCCCAGTCCTCCGGGCTTGTGGCCCACGCCGAATGAACCAGCAATCTGTCGCGCTTGAGTGAGAAGGAGGTAACCATGGCTCTGTCGACCGAAGCAGCTGAAGCGCTGGTCGCAGGCTATCTAGCCGGACGCACGTTGCCACCGGCTGTGCACAACGCAGTGGTCCTTGCTGCCAGAGCGCGGCTGATCGACGGCGATGTTCCGGTACTTGATGAAACGTTATGCATCGTCATTGACCGTGGTGTCGAAGCCGAGCGCGCTATTGAAGATTTTTCGCCTCACACCCACGGCACCACCAGAGAAAGGAGTTGATCATGTCTTCAAGATTTGAATCTTCCTTTGGAAACGCAGGTCCCAGCCGCAAGACGATGAGCGTATGCGCCAGCCAGCGCGTCATGAGCGCAAAGGAAATTCAGGCGTACCTCGTCTCTCGCGACACGGTGCGCCGGATCCAGCGAATTTCTTCACTCCTCCTTCCGCTGCCGGGCCGAGGTGTTGACCATCGATCGCACTGAAGTCGATATGCGGGGATCGCTCCAGCTCAAGGGTGAGGAGGCAGCGATTCAACGGAGGAGACGAGCGAGAAGCAATGTTTGAAGATCGGAAGGAAGCTAGGCCTGCCCGATGCGACAAGACTCCTGCGTGCCGAGCTGCCTCGACGTCGTCTGAGCGGCGTTCCTGATCGCGAAGACGGCGACGTCGAGGAAGGCGGCCCGCTGGACGAACAATGATCGCCAGCGCGCGCAGTTCGACGAAGCCCTGCGCCAGCGCGCCGACATTTACCGGGCGCCGGTCACCAAGGCCGACCCCGGCACCACCCTGCCATGATCGCCGCGGTTGCTTCCCCGTACCTGACGAAGTGAGGTTGGCGTGCTGTACGCCGCGGCCGAGTCCCCCCACACCGCCGCATCGTTCGAAGCAGCGTTCGTCTACTTCGGCTGCGATGCGCAGCACGAAGCGAAACTTGCTGCGCTGGACGATGGCACCGACCGAGTGCTGCACCTGCCCTCCAATCCCGACGAGCCAATGCCCGGTTTGCACGGCTTGGCCTGCGAGCGCGCCGATGGAAGCTGGGCGTGTTTTCGCTTTGACGCTGACAAGTTTTGCACAACCCGCGCCGAGGCTGACGCCATGGTCGCGCTCAGGGGCGCCTGCTGGCGGACGGTCGCCTTCGAGCCTGGCCAGCCGCCCGTCAAGCCGGCGGTGCAACGCTGAGGGAGGCGGACGTGGGCCCGCGAATCGAGGACGTGTCGAACGAGCGCAAGCGCGTGCGCATCGGCCGCCTGCAGCGTGAGGCCGACCAGGCCCATCTCGAGAATCCGCCGTCGACACGAGCTGTTGCTGAAGAGCGTGCAGCGGCGCCACTGATCGGAGCCGCCGCCGTGAGGCCCAAGCAGCGATTGGATGAGCCGATCGCGCCGTCGGCACGTATCTTTGCCGGGATGCCGCACAAGCCCACCAACCTCGCGCCCATGCTGCAGTCGCTGCGCAAGTCGGCCTCCACCCCGATGACGCGCCTGGCGCCTCTGCTCATCGCGCTGGAGCAGTTCCGGTTCCGTGCGGGCGGGTGCCATGCGGGACCGCGGAGACAGCATCGCCGCGATGTTTCGCGTGGCGCAGGCCACCGCCCTTATGCCATGCCGCCCGTGGCGGCTGCAGCAGCAACGTGGGCTGCCTCGATCAGGTCACAGAGCTCGAGGATCTTCGCAACCCGCTTCATCTGCTCAGGCAAGGATGACGGCTTCAGGTGCTGGCCGATGGTGTAGTCGGTAAAGTTGCATTCGCGCTTGCAGTGATCCAGTCGCATCGCGATCACACTGGCCTCCGTGCGCAGCGGGCTCGCCTTGTTTTGCGCGTAGTCCCTTGCGCGGCGGATGACGTACTCATGCGAGCCTTCATGCCTCTCGCGCGCATCGCCTGCATGTTCTGGAAAGAGATCACGCACCCGCAGATGCGCGGCGTAGTAGGCGCGGGACATGGCGCTGCGCAAGGTAGCCTCATCGGCGCAGCTCTCCTCGGCTGGGCGCTGGGCCAGCGCCCAGACATCACGCGGCGTGCAGGACATGCTCGGAGCGAGGCTGAGGGTCAAAGACGATGGCGAACTGCGACGGGTTCCACTGCGGTGATTCCATCAACACCTTTGCAAGGTCTTCAGCAAGGGCTGCTTCATCGTCGTAGTCGCCATGGAACGTGAAAATGGCCAGCAGGCTGTTCGCGCCACTTTCCGGGTCCGATTGGGTGCCGACTTCAGGCGAGACCACGCGGATGCGCCGGGCCGCCATGACGGCCATGGCCGCGCTCAGCTCGTCATGGACGCGGGTTTCGGTGATGCCTTCCCTGTCCAGCATCGCGACGATTCGCTCATTGGTTTGCGCGTGCTTGAGTGTCGCGCCCGACAGGTGGGGCATCGACGCCGCGAGCCGCCGCGCCTCATGCATCCGGCCACTGCCGGCAAGAAAGCTCAGGCAGTCGCGTAAGACTGACTCGTCGTTCGGTGCCTGCAACCATGCGCGCCCCGAGCACTCCGCGGCGCCATCCAGGTCGTTCACAAAGCTCAAGGTCAGCGCGCTGTTGATCAGCGCGCCGGGTGAGGCATCAAGGTGCAGGAGGTTGCGCACCTCCTGATGGACGCGCTCAACGTCCCAGCTCAGCGCGGCAATGGCAGCACGTGCCTCGAAGGCGGACACCGCGTCGACGCTGGCCAGCTTCGTGGCCTCGGCTTCCAGCTGGTGCATCTCGGACTGCGTGGGCATGGCGTCGTGCTTGAGCATGTCGTACGCCTTGGTCAGCAGCTCGCTTGCGATGGTCTGAGGGGCGGGAGCGGTCATGGTGCAGCAGTGTAAGGGGGCGGCCGGGATGCCCCGCCGGCCGAGAATTCCATCCGATAACATGCCTTTCTTGAAAGGGTTGTCATGAGTCACCTGCGCCGCGTCAGCGTCTACGTCGACGAGCCCGAGCCCGGGCGCTTCTATTGGGTGCTGCATGAAAGCACCGCGGACCCCACCGTCTGGATCGAGTTCGCCACGAGCGAGGAGCCCTTCGATATGTGGCTCGACGCCTTTGACGCCGGAACCGTCGAACTGATGCAGCTCGTTTACGACGAGCGCATCGGCCCGCGGGCGCCAGGCGAGGACGAAGACGCGGCGCCGGTGGGCTGACTCACGACAACGACCATGTCGACATTCCCGTTTGCGCCGCGCCCGAATCCTGATGGAACGGCAAGGCCAGAAACCGATTGAGGAACGCCGCGAGCGCGTGATTGCCTGTCTTGAGCAACTCGATCCGAGGGATCGCAGTGCGCGCGCGGAGCGCCACGTCTGGATGAGCAAAAACATAACGTTCGCGTCGGCGGGCTCTATTGGGAGCGATCGGAGACAACCGCGGTGATGCGGGAAGCCCGCGACAGCTGCGTCCACGGCAATTTCATCGCGACGCTCGTCCTGGCGCTGGCCTGCGTCGAGCACGTCATCAACGACGCGCTGCCGCCGATACCCGAGCCGGCGCCTGGAAAGAAGAAGAGAAGCCCGCAGATGACTGATGCGATTAAGCAGGCCCGCGACGCCAAGCTTTTTTCGACGGACTTACTCGACGGCGCCGAGATCCTGACCACTTTCCGCAATCCGTTCATCCACCGCCGCGACGATGAAGACTCCGACACGCTGGGCCGCCGCGTTTGGAGCCGCAAGGCTCATCCGAGGACGATTCTTGAACACGACGCACGCGACGCGCTGCAGGTCATGTACGGGTTCTTCCGCTTTTCGTTCGACCCACCGCTATCGCTCTGAATGAAGGTGCCACCGCGCGCCTATGCTCCTGAGCGAGCGCCCGCTGGATCGGCGCCAGGACGACTGGCTGCAAATCAACAACACCGCCCCGGCTAAGATCCGCACACCCAAAAAATCAGGAGACGTGCCGGATGGCCACAGATGCAGAGTTCGCCGCGTTTTACAAAGCCCACGAGAGTTGGGTGGAGGCGCGCACCCGGTGGGACGCGTTGATCGCGGCAATTCGCACCGGCAAGGAGTACGACGAGGCCGAGCTGCGCATGGCAACCGAGAAGCTGGACGTCTGTCACAAGGCGTTTGTCGCGGCCGGCGTGCCGGTCACCCGTTGGACGCCGCCGCGAGATCTCCAGGTGGCCGCGGTACCCGCCTGAGCGGTTCGAGCGGCCGATCAGGGGCTGAGCGGCTTCAGCGTGCTGGTGGCTACGTGCTAAGGGATTCCTCGATTTTGGCTTCGTAAGCTCGCGTTACAGTGTCCCTTGCGCTGCTCGACCCGTGCGTCGCAACCCAGTCAGGAGGGACTTGCCCATGAAGACAACGATGTTCGTCAGGCGCCTGCAGAGCCTTCTTGCCTGGCTGGCCTTTGCGGCCGTTGCCACGCAAGCTGCTCAGGCGCAGACGGTCAACAAGTGCAAGCTGCCCGATGGCAGCACGATGATGACCGAGCGGCCTTGCGGCGATCCTGCGACGGAGCGCCGCAACCATCGTCCTGCGGACGTGTCAGCCGCCGAGATCAATGCCGACGAAATGTTTAGCGCGCGCTGGAAGATCGGCAAGCCGCCACTTTCCCCCGAGCTGATCGACAGCCGCGGCGTCCTGCCCACCGGTGACACGTCGCAGGCCGAGTCGAAGAGCGAAAACTAGCGCGCTGTCGGCTTCGCCTTGCTGGCCGCCGCGGGCCGTCGGCCGGCGCTTTCTTCATGCCCTTCGGTGTCATGCTGCGGATCGATTGGATGAGGCGTTCCTGGGCTTCAGCGAACGGCCGGACTGGCGGGGCTTTGGTGGCCATGGCGAACTCCTGATCAGGCGCCAACGATCGCCGCTGAGCAGCGGGCGCTGACATCCGATTTCCCACAGCCTATGAAGGCCGCAGCGCCGTCCTCACGCCCGCAGGGACGATCAAACGATTGAGTTCTATCGGCCGCGGCTCAATCGTTCAGCATCGGGTTGGAGCATCGAAGGTAGTGGTCCCATAACGGGCCGCACTCGGCGTCGGGGTAGCCCAGGGCGGTACATTCCTTCACAAGGGCCTTGCCCTCGTCAAGGACCTGCTGGAAAGCCGCGACCGCCTGGCCTTGCTTTGCGAGTTTGGCGCAATAGCTGCCGGTAATGCAGGCGCGATGCTGCAGTTCAAACAGTGGCGGCCGACCGGGTGCGGCCTTGGCGTTGCAGGCAAGAAGCATCGCAGCCAGCGTGGCGAGTTCGAGGGATTTTCGCAAGGTCATCGCGCGGCATTGTCGCTGAGGGCGAAGTGCCGCCCAGCGCTCACACGGGCGACTTGCCGGCCACGGTGATATGCAGCGACTGGCTCCGCTCCGCGAGCTCGGCGTCCGTCTCCGTCAGCAACCGCACCTCGCGCGAGCCTTCGTCTTTGCGGCGCCGGGGTAGCTCGCCAGCGCGTACGCCTCGTCCATCTTCCACCTCGTCCGGCGCTTTTTGCCGGTCAACGAGTCGACGATCCAGAACCGGAAAAACGCAACTTCCTTCATGGGCACTACTGTACAGGTGTAAGGGGTATCCTATTAGCTCCCGAGCCGCCGCGGTACCCTTCGGTTCACCATCTGGTCGCTTCGTGGTCGCCGCCCAATTGGCAAGGCAGAGATCCACACGGCGTTGCGCCTCGTGGCTGCCGGACTGGGGTTTGCGCGGGACGGCAAGTCGGTGACGGACAACAATCGCAGCGATCTCCGCTTTCTTCCCCTCAGCGGTGTCAAGACGACAGCGAACGTCTTCGCGATTCGCCTGAAAGTTGCCTGGCACCAACTTGTCGATGCATTTCTCGACATCGTGCTGCTGCAGTCACTGGCAAGGTAGCAGCGCTTGTAGCGCCATATGGGCGAAGCAAGAGCGTGCAACGCCACAGTCTTTTGTAGCGATCGCGGGCGGTTTGATGTTGCGCATCTGCGTTGAGTAGCAGGTTTCAGGGTTGCAAGCCAGGCCGGCCGATGCTCTTGGCTGGCATCAGCAGGTGATCCGCCATCATCCGGGCTGCCGCCGACAACTGCCTTGAAGCGCTGTAGCCCAGCATCAGTTGGCGCTGCGCCCATGCATCGGTCAGTCGCACGGCCTTGAGCCCGCGCGAGCCCGCCGTCTCCTTGCACGCCGCCAGCGGAAGCACACCCACCCCGAGGCCAGCCGCAACCATCTGGCACATCGCATCGAAGCTGCGCACCTGCACGCGCATTCGCAGCGACCGCCCGGCGTCCGCGGCGGCGCGGGAGGTCAGCTCCAGCAGTGAACTTCCCCGGTTCAGCCCGACGAAGTCGTGGTCCAGGCAATCGGCGAATGCCAGCTTCCTCGCCTTGGCCAGTGGATGCGTCCGGGGGCACAACAGCACCAACTCGTCGTTGCGAAACGGCGCCAGCGTGATGCCGTCAGCCGGCGTCCCTTCGGCGAACACGCCAATGTCGGCCACGCCATCGAGCAGCGCGCGAACGATGTCGCCGCTCAGCTGTTCCTCGATGTCGACGCGTATGCCCGGCTGCTGCGCCATGAAGTCCGCCAGCGCCTGCGGCAGGAACTCGGTCAGCGCAGACATGTTCGCCCAGAGCCGCACATGCCCGCGATAGCCTTCGGAATAGTCCGCCAGTTCGCTGCTGAACAGCTCGAAGCCCTGGAAGAGGCGCATGGCATGCTGTGCGGCCGCATGACCCGCGGGCGTCACGCTCACGCCCTGAACGCTTCGCTCCAGCAACTGCGCGCCCGTGGCCGCCTCGAAGTCGCTGAGGCGCCGGCTCGCGGCCGAGAGCGCCAGGTGGCACTGGGCCGCGCCCTTGGTGATGCTGCCGGTTTGAACCACGGCGCAGAACAGCCGCAGCGTCACGAAGTCGACCCGCGCGGGGTTCATCAGGTTCTTCGCCATCGCGTTCTCTCCTCGCGAGCTTCGCAAAACGCGAAGGATACATGCCCTCATGGCAATTCCTCCTCGGCGCCCTTCAAACCTAAATTCAGGTCTCCGCAGCACACGAAAGCAAAGAGACATGAAAGCACTGGAAGGCCTCAAGGTCCTCGAACTGGGCCAACTCATCGCCGGACCGTTCGCCGGCAAAACGCTGGCCGAGTTCGGCGCCGACGTCATCAAGGTCGAACCGCACGGCGTCGGCGACCCGCTGCGCAAGTGGCGCCTGCTGCGAGAGGGCACTTCCGTGTGGTGGGAAGTGCAGTCGCGCAACAAGCGCTCGGTGTGCCTGGACCTGCGCTCGCCCGAAGGCCAGGAAGCCGTGCGCGCACTCGCACTCGAGGCCGACGTCCTCATCGAGAATTTCAAGCCCGGCACGATGGAAGGCTGGGGGCTGGGCTGGGAGCAGCTTCACGCGCTCAACCCGCGGCTCATCATGCTGCGCATCTCCGGCTACGGCCAGACCGGCCCCTACCGCGACAAGCCCGGATTCGGCGTGCTCGGCGAGGCGATGGGCGGGCTGCGTCACCTGACCGGAGAGCCTGGCCGCGTGCCGGTGCGTGTCGGCGTTTCCATCGGCGACACCCTCGCGGCACTGCATGGCGTGATCGGTGTGCTCACGGCCCTGCACCACCGCACCGCCCACGGCGGCGAGGGCCAGTTCATCGACGTGGCGCTCTACGAATCGGTCTTCAACGTCATGGAAAGCCTGCTGCCCGAGCACGATGCCTTCGGTGCCGTGCGTGAACGCGCCGGCAGTGCCTTGCCGGGCATCGCACCGACCAACGCGTATCGCTGCAACGATGGGCAATACGTGCTGGTGGCCGGCAACGGCGACAGCATCTTTCGCCGGCTGATGCGTGCCATCGACCGCGAAGACCTGGAGACCGACGCGGAGCTGACGCACAACGACGGCCGCGTGCTCCGCGTCGAAGAAATCGATGCCGCGATCGAAGCGTGGACGCGAGAGCGCAGCCGCGACGAGGTGCTGGCCGTGCTCGACGGCGCCGGCGTTCCGGTCGGCCGCATCTATTCAGTTGCCGACATCGCCACCGACCCGCAGTACCTGGCGCGCGGAATGATCGTCGAGTCGCCCACCTCCGACGGACGAACGCTCAAGGTGCCGGGCGTCGTGCCCAAGCTGAGCGCGACGCCGGGCGCCATCGCCCACGCGGCGCCCCGCCTGGGGCAGCACACCCAAGACCTGCAGCGCGGCGGCTGGCCCGCGTGCTCGGCCTGAACCCAAGGAGCAAACACCATGAACCACGGCAACAACCAGCGGCTCTTCATCAATGAAGTCGCCACGCGCGACGGCTTCCAGATGGAGAGCCACTTCATTCCGACGGACGACAAGATCGCGCTGATCGACCGGCTCAGCACGCTCGGCTACGCGAAGATCGAAATGACCTCCTTCACCTCGCCCAAGGCCATCCCGGCACTGCGTGACGGCGAGGAAGTCATGGCGCGCATCACCCGCAGGCCCGGAGTGGTCTACACCGCGCTGGTACCGAACCTGCGCGGCGCCGAGCGGGCGCTGGACGTCAACATCGACGAGTTCAACATCGTGATGTCAACCAGCGAGACGCACAACCTGAGCAACCTGCGGATGACGCGCGAGCAGTCGTTTGCGCAACTGGCCGAAGTGATTGCATTGGCGCGCAGCGCGAAGGTGCCTGTCAACGTGTCGCTGTCCTGTGTGTTCGGCTGCCCGATGGAAGGCGAAGTTCCGCAGGAAACGGTGCTCGGCTGGATCGACCGCTTCGCCGCGCTCGGCGTCAAGGGCATCACGCTGTGCGACACCACCGGCATGGCCTACCCCACGCAGGTTCAGGCGCTGTGCAAGGCGGCGATGACGCGCCAACCTGAACTGGAATTCACGGCGCACTTCCACAACACGCGTGCGATGGGACTGGTCAACACCCTGGCTGCCGTTGAAGCCGGCATCCGGCGCTTCGACATGTCGCTGGGCGGCATCGGAGGATGCCCTTACGCGCCGGGCGCCACGGGCAATGTCGCGACCGAGGACGTGGTGCACATGCTGCAATGCATGGGCTATGACACCGGCATGGACCTCGACGGTCTTATCGGCGCCTCGGCGCAGGTGGGCCACCTCGTGCAGCACGAGCTTCCAAGCCAGTTGCCAAGGGCCGGCCACCGGCTGACCAAACACCAACCACCGGCCGACTTCGCCGGGATCGTCGCCCGCGCGGCTGCGAAAACGATTGCGAAGCGCGACGCAAGGGAGACGCTGTCGTGATCGACCATCTTGACCACCTGGTGCTCACCACCACAAACGAGCAGGCCTGCGTCGCGTTCTACGTCGAAGGACTTGGCATGACGCTCGAATCCTTCGGCGAGGGACGCAAGGCATTGCGTTTCGGCAACCAGAAGATCAACCTGCATGTCAAAGGCAAGGAGTTCGAGCCCAAGGCGCACCTGCCCGTGTCGGGTGCGCTGGACCTTTGCTTCATCGCCAGCGTGCCGCTGGACGATGTGATGGCGACGATGCAACGCAAGGGCCTGTCGATCATCGAAGGGCCGGTGATGCGCACCGGCGCGGTGTCGCGCATTCGCTCGGTGTACCTGCGCGATCCGGACCTGAACCTGATCGAGATTTCCGAGGTGACGTCATGAAAGTCGTCTTCCTCGACGCGGCAACGCTGCCGCAGACGCTCGCTTTCGATTCCGGCCTGGGCATCGACTACCAGCCCTATGACACCACCTCGCCCGAGCAGGTTGGCAAGCGCATCGCCGGGGCGACGGTGGTCGTCACAAACAAGATCCGGCTCGATGCCGGGCAGCTACGCGCCGCGCCGGACCTGCGGCTGGTGGCGGTCGCTGCGGCGGGCACGGACAACATCGATGTCGCGGTCGCCGAATCGCTGGGCATCCGCGTACAGAACGTGCCCGACTATGGAAGCGACTCCGTGGCCGAGCACGCGATTGCCACGCTGTTCGCCTTGCGCCGGGAGATCGTGACCTACGCCGCTGCGGCCCGCGATGGCCGGTGGGCGGCATCCAGCCAGTTCTGCTGGACCGGCCCCCGCATCCGCGACCTTGGCGGTTCGCGCTTCGGCATCGTCGGCCGCGGCCGCATCGGCGAAGCGGCTGCAAGGCTGGCACGTGGCGTCGGCATGACCGTGCACTTTGCGCAAACACCTGACACGGCGTGCAAGGACGACGAACTGCCGCTCGAGGAGATCCTGTCGCAGTCCGATGCGATCACGCTTCACGTGCCGCTGACGCCGGAGACCAAGGGCCTGATCAACGCTGAATCCCTGGCGCGGATGAAGCCTGACGCCGTGCTCATCAACACCGGCCGCGGCGCACTGGTCGATCCCGCCGCGCTGGCCGACGCGCTTCGCAGCGGCTCGATTGCCGGCGCTGCCATCGACGTGCTGGAGGTGGAGCCGCCGACGCCGGCGCACCCACTGCTCGACGGCAACGTTCCCAACCTCCTGCTGACGCCGCACGTCGCCTGGGCCAGCGACCGTGCGCAGGCCAGGCTGGCCGCGCGCCTGCAGGAACTTGTCGCGCAACAGGCCCGGACCCTCTGATCACAACATCCACTGGAGACAACACATGAAATCCGCTTACCTTGCTTCGCTTGCCGCCATCGCCTGCTCGATCGGCGCCTTTCCGGCACAAGCCGATACCTATCCATCCAAGCCCGTCACCATCGTCGTGCCGAGCGCGGCGGCCGGATCGACCGACATCATGGCCCGCATGATTGGCGACCAACTGGGCAAGGCGCTGGGCCAGCCGGTCATCGTCGACAACAAGCCCGGCGCCAGCGGCAACATCGGCACCGAGACGGTGGCGCGCGCCGCACCTGACGGCTACACGCTGCTCATGCAGTACTCCGGCTATCACGTCGGCAACCCGGCGCTGTTCCCGCAGATCCGCTGGAAGACGAGCGACTTCGCGCCGATTGCGCTGGTCATGCGGGCACCCCACGTGATCGCCGTGAGCGGCACGCTGCCGGCCACGAACCTGAAGGAGTTCATCGCCAACGGGCAGAAGAACGGCAAGGGACTTTTCTACGCGTCGTCGGGCAATGGCTCGATCCAGCACATTGCCGGCGAGATGTTCGCGCGACAGGCCAAGGTGCCGGCCACGCACGTTCCGTACAAAGGCGCCGGGCCGGTCGTGACCGACCTGATCAGCGGGCAGGTCGACATGTTCATCACCACGCCGCCTTCGGTCATCGGGCAGGTGCAGGCCGGCAAGATCAAGGCGCTCGCCTATGCCGGCCCGAAGCGGCATCCCTCGATGCCGACGGTGCCCACCACGGCCGAAGCAGGCCTGCCGGGGTATGAAGTGGAATCGTGGTTCGCCCTGTTTGCGCCGGCAAAGACACCGCCCGAAGTTGTTGCGCGTCTGACCGCCCAGGTCAAGGTCATCGTCGAAAGCGAGGCCTTCCGGAAGAAGGTCGAAGACCAGGGTGCCTTCGCCGCCTACATGGACCCGCCGGCGCTTGGCAAGTTCGTCGAACAGGAAACGGCCGTGTGGGCGAAGGTGATCAAGGACGGGAACATCAAGCCGGACTGAGCCACACAATGACAAGTCCCGAAGGTGAAGACACAACTGCTCCCGCTTGCTTTCTGGCGCGCTCGCGCAGGCCACTGTGGGTCGCAGACGGCCATCCGCTGGCCGACAGTCCTCACGTCTCCTTCCAAGACGTGGCTCCCTTCCCCTACGTCGTGCCAACGGTTGACGAAGGAGAGCTCTCCGCCATGCGCTATTGGTCGAACGCCGGCGTCAGGCCTTCTTCCCTGATGCGCACTTCTTCGATGGAAGCTGTGCGAGAGATGGTCGCGCTCGGCCTCGGGGTCACGATCCTGTCCGACATGGTTTTTCGACCGTGGTCGCTGGATGGAAGGCGCATCAGGACGGTGCCTCTCGCCCACCCCATCCCACCGATGGAAGTCGGCCTGATCTGGCTCAAGGGACGCAGGCTCGATCAGGTTGCGGATGCGCTGCGAAAGTACCTCGGGGTTTCGGTTCGGCAGCATGAGGGAACCTGACAGCCAGATCAAGTGGCCAGAGAGGCAGCAATGGCATCGCCCATCGCCGAGGTCCCTGCGACGCGCCTACCAGGACCCGGAACCATCTCCGCGGTTCTCAAGCGATCGTGGCCTCGATGCGCTCGGCCAAGTCGACGCGATTCAGGGAATGCCGCAGCATGAGCCCTGCTGCGCGAATGCATGCAACGGGGTTCGCCGTTCCCTGTCCGGCAATGTCGAGCGCCGTGCCGTGACCGGCTTCGTACATTCCCTTCAGGTTGTCGCCAACCATGGCGGAACCCGCCATCGCGATCGAACCGGTCAGCGTCGATGCGGCGTCCGCGATCAGGTCGCCGAACAGATTCCCGGTCAGGATGACATCAAACTCAGTCGGCCGAGACACCAACTGCATCAAGGTGTTGTCGGCGTAGAGGGGGGTCAGCGCCACGTCGGGATACTTGCGTGCGACCTCGCTGACGATCTCCCGCCAAAGTCCCGAGGTTTCGAACACGTTGGCCTTGTCGACGCTCGCCACGCGATGATTGCGCTTGCGCGCCGCCTCAAACGCCACACGAGCTACCCGGCTTACCTCGCCCTCGGCATATCGCATAGTGTCAAAGCCCTCGCGCTGACCGGCGAAATGTGCCATCGGGCGCGAGGCGACGGCCCCGAGGCTGGCCCGTATAGACGTCCCCATTCAGTTCGCGAACCACCAGGAGATCGAGGCCGGCAACGCGTTCGGCGCGCAGCGGCGACAGTTCGGCAAGATCGCTCGGCACCCGGACATGCTTGAGGTAGGCGTAGAGGCCGAGTTCGCGGCGCAGGCCAAGGATCGCGCGTTCTGGTCGAAGCGATCGCTCCAAATGATCAAAACGAGGATCACCCACCGTGCCGAAGAGCACGGCGTCGGCCTGACGTACCAGGTCGAGGGTTGCATTGGGCAATGGCTGTCCAGCCACCTCGTACGCCACGCCGCCGACCTGGCCTTCCAAGGCATCGAACTCAAAATCGAAGGGCCTGAGGGCCGCCAGCACCTTGCGCGCCTCGGCCATGATCTCGGGGCCGATGCCCTCACCCAGCAGAAACGCGATCTTGGGATTCATGTCAGTCCAACGAGGCACCGGACTGCTTGACAAGCTTCTGATGTTTGACCATTTTGGCCTGAAAGAATGCGCAGGCGGTATCCGGTCCCGTGTTCATGGCCATCAAGCCCTGCCCTTCGAGCATTCGTTGGACCTCGGGGGACGCCATCGACGTCTTCACCGCTGCGTAGGAGCTGTCGACAATTGGCTTGGGCAACCCGCCAGGGGCGACCATGGAGATCCACGCATCAAAGCTGTACTTGGGCACTCCTGCCTGGGCCAACGTGGGAACATCTGGTAGCGCGGTGGAGCGCGTCGTTGTCGAGACCGCAAGGGCACGCAACTGACCCGCCTTGACTTGCGGCGCCACTTGAGAGATCGAAACGAATGCAAGTTGGACTTGGCCCCCGATCAAGTCGGTGATCAGAGGTCCAGTGCCGCGATAGGGCACATGCTTGATGTCGATGTCTGCCTCGCTGCGCAGGAGTTCAGCGGCCAGATGCAGCGTGCTGCCATTTCCTGCTGAGCCATAGTTCAGCGTCCCGGGCTTGGCCTTGGCCAAGGCGATCAATTCCTTGACATCTTTCGCGGGAACCGATGGATTCACCACCAGCACCAGCGGGAGCGTCGCGATCACGGCAATGGGCGTGATGTCCTTGACGCTGTCATACGGGATGGACTTGTAGATGCCCGGATTGATCACGTGGTCAGAGGAAATCATTCCGGGCGTCAATCCGTCTTTGGGCGCCTTCACAAGCTGTGAGGTACCCGGGATGCCGCCCGCGCCCACGACGTTTTCCACAATGACCGGATGCCCGGTCGCCTTGCCGTGATCGCTCGTGCAACAGCATCGACCGTGGAGCCAGCTGCCAAGGGCACGATGATCCGGATTGGCTTGTCTGATTGGGCCCACGTTGCCATCGGTGCGATCAATGCCCCAGCGGCCAGCAGGGAAGTCGCAGCGCGACGGAAGAAGAGGCGGGAACTCATGGAAACGGTCTCCCAAGCATGATTCGGTGGGGTCAATGGAATTCGCGCTGCTGCAGTTCCTCGAACGAGAGCAGTTGGCCGGCGATGGCACTGGCCGCGACGGTCGGAGGGCTGGCAAGCCACACCTGACCCGGCCCACCGCGGCCCGGGAAGTTGCGATTGATGGCACTCACCGTGACCTGCTCCTTGGCGACCGAGCCGCCCGGTCCACAGTTGCCGCAGGCACCACAAGAAGGCTGCAGCAATCGTGCACCGACCTTCTCAAATGCATCCATGTAGCCGGCTTCGATGCAATGGTCCCTCACCGCGGTGGTTCCGAATTGCAGGAAGAGCTGCACGCCCGGTGCCACCTTCAGTCCGCGATCGGCAGCCCAGCGCAGCACGGCGTGATAGTGATCGAAGTCTTCTCGCTTTCCAGCGGTGCACGAGCCGCCGTAGGCGATGTCAATCTGCACGCGGTCGGTGACATCGGCAAGCGGGATGCCGTTGCCCGGGTCGCCTGGTAACGCCACCATCGCCGGCACCGCGGCGCTATCGACATGGATGGTGTCTGCATACATCGCGCCCGGATCGCTGCGCATCCAGGGCTCGAGCTCAAAATAGACGCCGCGCCGCTCGCGCAAGAACCGAACGGTCTCCGCGTCGGGGGCCACGATGCCGGTGAAGCCTCCGAGCTCGGCTGTCATGTTGGTCAGCGTGGCGCGCTCGTCGGTGGATAGCTGCGCGATGGCGTCGCCGCAAAACTCGAACACCTTCCCAAGCCCCACACCGGCGCGAATCGCAGGTTGCGCCAGCAGGTGCAGGACCACGTCCTTGGCGGTCACCCCCACTGGAATCTGGCCATTCAGCACGACGCGAAGCGATTGTGGAACGGTCAGTCGCACCGCGCCGGTCATGAACGCGTTGGCCATGTCGGTGGTTCCGACTCCAAATGCGACGCACCCCAGCGCTCCGCTGTGTGGCGTGTGGGAGTCTGTCCCGACCAGCAATTGCCCCGGCAACGCGTAGTGCTCGGCCATCATCGCGTGCGAGATGCCGGCCACATTGCTCCCGTCGTCATTCGCCGCCTCAGCCTCGGTCAGGGTACGGTGCGAACGCAATTTGTAGCGCGAGGCAAATTCGCGCTGCGCTTCAACCATGCGATGGACGTTGGGAACCAGCCCCCCGCGAAGGTGGGCCGGGCTTTCCTCCACATAGGAGGTGTGGTCCTCGAACACCACGATCGAGGCGGGATCGTGCAAAGCCAATGGCTCTCCGAAAGTGGCGTGCAACATGTGCGCAGCCATTCCGGTGTAGTACTCGTGGATGAATCGCCAGTCCGCACGCACAAAGGCGCCGTCGCCCGCTGCGGGGTGCGCGGCGGTCAGTTCGGTGGCGAGCGCATGCCGGGCGACGATCTTCTCGAACAGCGTGCGGGGGCGGCCGTCATCGACATCCGCCACCTGTTCGATCTTGCGCATGAAGCGCTGGCCGAAGCGCAGCAGGCCGCCGTTCTTCAGAATTGCGGCCGCCAGTGAATCGCGGCCAGCAACCAGATCCTCCAGCGGAATCGCCTCACCGGCTGCAATGCGTTCGACCAGTCCGAAATCGGTGGAGGTGTACAGGCCGATGTTGTCCGCGTTCTGGCGATAGATTCGCTCGAAGCTCTCGGCAATCACAAGCCGCACGCCCGCCAGTTTCTCCGCAGCAGGGCTGTGCTCGCGCGAAGAGCCTTTTCCGTACCGCTTGCCAGCCACAACAACCTCGATGCCGGCCTGGCGAATCGCGTCGGTGCCGATCGGTGCCTCGCCCTCTGCCCTGAACCCGGTGTACGGGTAGCGGCCGAGCTTGTCGTCGTAGTGCGTGAGGATCGGAAGCGGCGTGATTTCGTCGGTCGACACGTCGTCGCGCAGCGGCGCTGCCTGAACCAGACTGACGATCTGGCCGCTCAAAGCGCGCGCTACCTGCGCTGGCGATTGGGCGAGGAACAAGACGCGCGGGGCGAAGGTCAGCGTCGAGGGGATGGCCGCTGGCGTTTGGGCTGGCATGGCGCGATCATTGCGCCGCTTGAACGCTGCGAAAAGCGCTCAGATGGCACAGGGGATCACGCGAGGCGCGTGATCCGCAATTACCCTAAGAGGCTTTGGATCAGTGCGCTCACCACACGCGGCTGCGGGTTCTTCCGTAGCGCATAGACGTTGAGAAGCCGGTCGGCCCAACTCTCGTCCAGCGGCCGCCTGACGAAGCGGGCGGACCCTGCGTAGGCAGACGCAGCGCTCCGTGGAATCACCGAGATGCCCAATCCTGCCTGGACCATGCGACACACCGCGTCGAAGCTGCTGACCGAAACCGCCGGGTCGAATTGCATGTCAAGTGCCGCCGCGCGCTCGGCAAGCAATCGATCCAACGCGCCGCCGGCGTGGACACCCACAAGTTTGTGCTCCAGAGCCAGCGAAAAGGTAATCTTCTTGCGCTTGGCAAGCGCATGGTCCGCGGGCATGATCACTTGCAATGGATCGCTCGCAAAAGGCCAGGCCTCGAGCCCAGGTGGCAACGCCACTGCCACGCCGACACCGACGTCGGCGCGGTCATCCAGACACGCGCGAAGCACGTCCCGCGTGTCCTCTTCGTGCAATGCAACTGTTACTGCGGGGTATTGCGCCATGAACCGCTTCAATCGCTCGGGAAGGAACCCGACGACGGCCGACATATTGGCAAAAAGCCGCACCGTGCCACGCACCTCGCCACCTTCCGTCTGGACTTCGCGCAGCAAGTCCTGCAGCTCGGCATCGATTTGCTCGCCGCGTGCGAATACGAGCCTGCCCGCATCCGTCAACGCGACACCTTTTGGAGAACGCACGAGCAACGGCGTGCCGAACGCATGCTCGAGATCGGCCAAGCGTCGCCCCAAGGCGGACGGTGCGATGTTCTCCAGCTCGGCCGCACGAACGATGGATCCAGTGCGCGCCGCAGAGACGAACAGACGGACGCTGTAGGAGTCGATTCGGCGGCGCATGGTCACCTTGAAAACCGTGTCGATATTCAGAGAACCTGCCTACAACGAGTGGTTCAGCGGCGAATGTACTCCTGCACATCCCTGGATTCGATCCAGTGTGCAGTGAGTTGATTGAACGAAAGGAAATGCTCGCTTGCCAAGTGACGATCGAATGCTTCGCGGTCGTCGTAGAGTTCGTACAGAAATACCTTGCGGCCATCTTTCTGGGTGACGCAGACGTCGAAGTATCGACATCCCGCTTCCAGTTGAAGAGAGCTCTTCGCGTTTTGGCGCATCTCACGGATGAAATCGTCGAGACGGACCGCTTTCACCTGGAAGGCTAGATCAAACCTGCCGCCAATCCACTTATCTCAGGTCGAAGCGTGTTCAGACGACCGGGGCCACCTCTCACCCCCGCCTCCCCGTCTGGCACCGGGTGTGCCTGCCGAAGCTATACGCGCGCGGGCGCTGATCCTTTCGGCCCGAAGAACTTCGCCGCAAGTTCATTGGCCAGTTGCATCCCCTGCTCGGTCAGGTGAACCGACTCGCGGTGGCCATGCGGGTGGGTGATGAAGCGCCCGGCATGCAGGGATACTTTCGCGCCGGGAGTTCACGCAATGGCAATGCCAGTCGCATGCTCGACAAGGAGTAACGTGATGGTTCCGATCGGAAAAATTGCGCGTCTAGCGAGGACTGACACCCGTGCTGCGCTTCCAACGTTGCTCGGCCCTCAGCGCGAACTTCCGGCGATCGGCGTCCAGGTCTGGGCGAAAACAGCGCGCCGGCAGGGGGACCCCCTTCATTGCTGGCGCGCCCGATGCTCCGATGATTAGAGGCGGCAGAACCAGTGTCGGGTATCGACAAAGTTGCTACAAAGGCGGCCAGCCGCTATAGTATCGACATTGACTACACACGGAGGCTTAGTGCAGGTGATGGTAAAGAAGTGGGGCAACAGTGCCTCGGTACGTATTCCGGCCTCTGTGATGGCGGCCGCGCGCCTGCACCTTGACGAAACCGTGGACGTGCGCGAAGAAGGTGGGCGAATCGTGATCGAACCGGTGCGACCGGGCGAATTCGAACTTGCAACATTGCTTGCTCGAATTACTCCCGAGAATGTGCACGGGGAGGTTGTATTCGGTGCCGCGGTGGGCAAAGAGATCTTTTGATGGTCCGTCGCTATGTCCCGGAGGCTGGGGATATCGTCTGGTTGCATGTTGACCCTCAGGCCGGGCATGAACAGGCCGGCCATCGGCCGGCGTTGGTGCTGAGTCCCTCAGCATACAACGCGAAGACCGGGCTGATGCTGTGCTGTCCGATGACAACACAGGTTAAGGGCTACCCCTTTGAGGTGCTGATTGCTGGAGCGAGAGCTGGCGCGGCGCTGGCCGATCAGGTGAAGAGTCTTGATTGGGTCGTGCGCAGGGTCACCCGCAAAGGAACTGCCTCGGCACCGGAACTGTCAGAAGTGAGGGCCAAGGCGATCGCCCTGATCGGAAAGCCATAGTCAAGGCGACCAAATGCTTTGGGGAGCGGCCAAAATCGGAGGCCAGATTTGGGCGATCAGTGAAGGTGTCGTGGGTAGGTTGGTAGCCTTCCCGGCGTCAACAGGTGCATTCCGCGGTTTCCTCCATGGAGGCTTGTTCAACACCTGTCCTGAGGCCGTGTCGCGCGAGGCGCGTCCTCTCGAAACAACGACTGCGCGCCGCAGCCGCTCGGCTAAAGACATTCTGCACTAGGGACATCAGTCCATAGGCTGGAGTTGACGGTGAAATACCTGGGGATCGCGAAGTGGACGACGCGCGGGAGATTTCCGAGCAAATGGAGATCTGATTGGAGGCGCAGCGAGACATGCCATTCGATCGCCGCGAGGGCGATCGACCGGGTGCGTCGCTTGAGCACGCAACGCGTCAGCCAACCGACGCCTTGGTATCTCCCCAAAGACTGCTCCCGCGGATGAAACGTCACAAGCACAATCACGGCCAGCGGCAGTCGGAACTTTTCAGACCCATCGACTGATCCTCGCTGCAAAGAGTCAACCGCCTTGCACCGTCCGGCTTTGATGATCTTCAGGCCCTGGCGTAAGCGGCCATCGTCGGCATGCCCACCCGATTGACCGCGGCATGGAGGATCGCCCCCGCGCCGACGAGCCAGCCCCAGTCGCCGCCGTTGAACATGAGGCCCGACGCGCGCGCCAGCGACGGGCCGGTCGAACGCGCCCTCGGCGGTGCCAGTGCGATCAGCGCCTTCTTGTTCCATCCGCCTTCGAAGCGCAGGCTGCCCTTGGCTGACAACAGGGGTCTGCCGGCAAGACGCTCTGTTTTTTGACGAGGTGTGTTGTCGGCGACCAAGATCCCGAACATCGCCCCGTACCAGCGCATCGCCAAGATTCCCCTGCAGCGCTGTGGTTCTGGCGCCGATAGCGTGTTCGACGGGTTGTTCAAGCGCTATCGTTCGATCGCGGACTGATCGCTCAACAAGTGCTTGCCAAACGCGTCGCAGTCGAACAGGGGCTCCATCAGCGACGACCTGAGCGTCCGGCTTATCGGCTTGCAGCCTCTCCACGTCGCGAGCGGACGGCAAACGGCGTACCGCGCTTGGCCGCGGCGAAAGGTCCGACAGTTGCGCGATCGATCGCGCGATTTCGGGCCTAGCAGCTGCGCTCGATTCGCACCCGTCGGTAAAGGCGCTTGATATCAAACCCATCCTCGGTTTGTTCAACGCATGGCAGTCATGGGTAGACCGCGAACGCAGGCAGGCTTTCACGGCGTGACCGTGCACAGTCGATACCTGGCCTGCAAAACTTTTGGGCAACTGGCCCTTGGCGGTGCGCCCGATTCCGCTCAAATTACAGTCCATGCTCATCCCAGTGACCTTGCGGCCCGAACTTACCTTCTACGGCTTGATCGCGCTGCACGCCAAGGAGGCGCTGCGCGAGTGCCGGCACGAAGGTCGGCCCTATTCTCCCTTCGCGCATGCAGGAGCGCCCGGGGCGTACAGGGGCGTTTCAGATGGCGATGCACGCGACTGACTCCCGTCCGTCGTTTGTCTTGGCGCGAGCAACGCGGGCATTCCCTGATGCTTTGCTTCCCGAAAGCGGCAAAATGAGTACGTATTCATAAACGCGCAGCAGTCCCGTCTTCGTTCCACTGAAAGGCCTTGCTCCATGGCATTACGCATCGAAAAACTACCCTCGGTTCTGGGCGCCGAGGTGACCGGCATCACCTTGCGCGATCTCACCGATCCCTCCTTGCTTGCGCAACTGCAGGCCGGCATGGACGAACACGCGGTCCTCGTCTTTCGCGACCAGCCGCTCGAGAACGATGAACAGCTCGCATTCGCCGAGCGCTTTGATGGCACCTTGCACAGCAAGACCTCCGTCGCGGTGCTTGGCAAGAATCGATTCGGCAACGAAGCGTTGACCGACATCTCCAACGTCGGTGCCGATGGCGAGATCCTTCCTGCTGACCATCGCCTGCGCATGAGCACGATCAGCAATCGCCTGTGGCACACGGACGCCTCGTTCGAGGATCCGCCCGGTCGCTATTCGATGTTGTCGGCTCGCGTCGTGCCACCCGTCAGGGCGGACACCGAGTTCGCCGACATGCGCGCCGCGTATGACGCGCTCGACCCCGAAACGAAGGCGGCGATCGACGGGCTGCAGGTCTTTCATTCGATCGCTTACTCGCGCGAGGTGATGGGCTTCGAATTCTCCAAGGAAGAACGAGAGAAGCTGAAGGGCGCCGTGCATCCTTTGGCGCGCACGCTGCCGCGCACAGGTCGCCGGTCGTTGTATCTCGCGTCGCACGCGTCGCACATCGTGGGCATGGCGGTGCCCGAAGGGCGGCTGATCCTGCGCGACCTCAGCGAGCACGCGACGCAGCCGCAGTTCGTCTATCGACACGAATGGCGGGTCAACGACTTCGTCATTTGGGACAACAGGACCACGATGCACCGCGCCCGTCCCTTTGACGACAAGAAGTACCGGCGCGAGTTGCGCCGGACGACAACGCTCGACCTTCCGCCGGTGATCGGCGCACACGCGTCGCCCTCATCCGCAGTCCTATGAGCATCACTTCTTTCCTGCGTGCCACAGCCGTCTGCGCGGCATCGCTCGTCGTTTCGGCAGCCGCATTGGCTGAGGCCTGGCCCACCCGGCAGCCCGTCCGCTTCGTCGTGCCTTATCCGCCCGGAGGCGCATCGGATGTGACCGCGCGCTTGCTCAGCGTCAAGCTCACCGAGGCGCTGGGCCAATCCTTCATCGTCGAGAACCGACCTGGCGCCAACGGGCTGATTGCGCTCGAATACGTGGCCAAGGCCTTGCCGGACGGTTACACCATTCTCATGGCGAACCTCGGCCCCAATGCGATCAATCCGGCCATCTATCGCAAGCTGCCATACGACGCCCTCAAGGATTTCACGCCGATCACCTTGACCTCGGTCGTCCCGCTGGTGGTGCTCGTTGCGCCTTCGATGCCGGTGAATTCGATGAAGGAATTGATCGCCTATGCCAAGGCGCATCCGGACAAGCTGACATACGCCTCTGCCGGCAACGGCTCTGCCAATCACTTGGCTGGCGAGATGATGAAGTCCATGGCCGACTTCAAGATGGTCCACGTCCCCTACAAGGGAGATGCGCCCGGCCTGCAGGACACCATCGCAGGCAATGTGAGCGTGATATTCCCGACGGTCATCGGCGGCATGTCGCAAATCAAGAGTGGCCTGTTGAAGCCCATTGCGGTCACGGGTGCGAAGCGGTCTTCGGCGCTCGGTTCCGTGCCGACCGTCGCCGAAAGCGGCATCCCGAGCTTCGAGGCAAACTCATGGGGTGGCGTGATGGGTCCGGCCAACCTGCCCCCGGAGATCGTCTCCAGGCTCAACCGCGAGATCGTCCGCATCCTGAAGCAGCCGGAGACCGCTGCCAAATTGACAGCGATGGGAGCCGACATCGTCGGGTCGACCCCGGAGGAATTCGCCGTCTATCTCAAGAACGAAATCGCGAAGTGGGGCAAGGTGGCCCACGACAACAACATCACCCTCGATTGAGGTTCAGCCCGCCGTGCCGCGCCGGATGAACTCGTAGGGTAGGACGACGCGTTTGGGCCGCAGGTCCTGGTTGTCAAGGCGGGCGCACAGGCGTGCAACGGCCGCGTCCACCATCGCCTCGCGCGACTGGGCGACCGTCGTCAGGTTGATGCAGTCCCAAGCCGCCATCGGGACATCGTCGTGGCCCACGACCCAGACGTCGTCCGGCACTGCGAGCCCCTTCGAACGCAGCCCGTCGAGTGCGCCGATGGCCACGATGTCGTTGACGCCGAAGATGGCGTTGACGCCATGCACCTTCATGATCTCGCGTGCGGCTTCGGCACCGGCGGCATAGGAAAACTTCGGCACGCGAGCGATCGCGTATTCCTTGAGTTGCAGGCCTCGGCGGGCCAGTTCCGCTGTGAACCCCTGCTCCCGCTCACGCAGCGTGCTTGGCAGGTTGTATCCCGAGATGAGGCCGATCTTCTTTCGTCCGTGCTTCGCGAAGAAGCTCGCGACGGCGGCTCCGCTCGCGTGGTTGTCGCTGGAGAATTGATCGAACGCCTTGGAGCTGACGGTCCGGTGGAGCAGTATCAGGGGCACCTGCTCGGCGATGCGCTCCAGAAAAGGCACCGAGGCCTCCATGGCCGTGGTGGTGATGACGCCGTCCACGCCGCCTTCGACGATCCTCCGCAACGTGCTTTCGCTGAAGTCTTCCTCTTCATAGACCGACGCCGACATGCCGCGCTTGCGCAGTGCAGTCGACAGCAATTGCAGCATGGCGGGGTAGAGCGGGTTGACCGCCAGGTTGGCGACCACCAATGCAATGATGTCGGTTCGCCGGGTGCGCATCCAGCGGGCGGCGGCGTTGGGGGCGTAGCCGGATTGCGCAATCGCGTCGAGCACAGCCTGGCGAGTCGCTGGCTGCACCAGTGGAGAATTTTGAAGAACGCGCGAGACCGTTGCTTGAGAGACCCCCGCCAGACGCGCGACGTCCCTGCTTGTCAGCTTGCCATTAGACCCTACCATGTTGAAGCCGCCGAAAGTGCCATCCCTCGATCTTACGGGGCAGGTCCACCATTCGAGTCCCGGGGCAAGCTCGCAGCGAGTCTCCTTCCGTCGGGGCGCCCCAGCAGCCTCGGTGGAAAGCGGTGGTCGCCGAATGCGGAACGCGCTTTCATATCCGCACACCTTGAGCGCTGGCTGTGTTGCAAATCAGGATGGAGGCAGCCCCGCGGAAAGACCCTCGACCTCGCCTGGAGTTCTTTCAATGGGGGCAATTGCGGCAGGTCAGGAGCCGGACGGATCGAAGCTGATGCCTTGCGTCTTGACGGTGTATTGCATCCGCTCGAGCGCGCTGCGGATCTCCGCGCCGAACTCCGACGGCGTCGTAGCCGTGGGTTCGGAACCGGTCAGCCGCACGCGCTCTCGCACCTCTGGCATGGCCATGACCTTCAGGGTCACCTCATTGAGTCGGCTGACAATGGCAGGCGGCAAGTTGGCCGGTCCGACCAGGCCGTACCAGACGGCGTCGTTGATCGACTTGAAGCCCAGTTCCGCATAGGTGGGCACGTTCGGCAGCGAAGGCAAGCGTGTCTCCCATGCCACGGCAACCGGACGCAGCCGCTGGGCCTGGATCGAGGGCAGGGAGCCCGGGAGGCTATCGAAGAACATCTCTACGTGCCCCCCGATCACGTCGGTCAGCGCCAGGCCCGATCCTCGGTACGGCACATGCGTCAGGTCGGCACCGGTGAGCGAGGTGAACATGGCGCCCGTCAGATGATGCACGCCGCAGGTGCCGCCCGTCGCATAGCGCACCTTGCCAGGGTTCTTCTTGATGTAGGCCAGCAGTTCAGGCATGCCCCGCACAGGCACCGAGGTGTTGACGGTCAGCACATTGGGCGTGCGTGCAAGGTTGCTGATGGGCGTGAAGTCTTTCACCGCGTTGTAGCCGCCTTTGGGATTGCAGGCGATGTTGGCCGCGTGCGTGCCGACGGTCGCGATGCCAAGGGTGTAGCCATCCGCGGCGGCGTGCGCCACCACGACAGAGCCGATACTGCCGCCGCCGCCGGCGCGGTTGTCGACGACGACCGGTTGCCCCAGTTCCTTGCTGGCGGCATCGGCCCAGATGCGCCCGACGATGTCGGTGGCGCCGCCCGGACTGAAAGGGACGATGAGCTTGATCGGTTTGGCGGGATAGGTCTGCGCCGTCGCGGCGATGGCCAGCGTTGCTGCCGCAACGAAAGTGAGGAACGGGCGAACAAAGTGCATGGCTTTTCTTTCAGCTTGGTGAGCGGCGAGCGCGCGAGCCGTCGCGCTGGAGAGGGGGATGGTGCCGTGTGGCGCCGGCAGGGTCATTCGCTGCAGTCATCAGAGGAAGCCGATCGACAGCCATGGGAAGGCAGCGATCACCACGAGTGCCACGATCAGAGCCCCGAGGTAAGGCCAGATCCGTTTCATCGCGCGATCCGGATCGACCTTGCCGATCGCACAGGCCGCGTAGTAGCCGACGCCAATGGGCGGTGCAAAGAGCCCCAGCCCCATCGAGAAGATCACGACCATCGCGTAGTGGACTTCGTGCACGCCCAAGGCGCGCGCCACGGGGAACAACAAGGGTCCGAACAACACGATCGCCGGTATGCCTTCGAGAAAGCTGCCGAGCAGCACGAACGCGATGGCCGAGACGATCAGGAAGCCCGTCTTGCCGCCACCGAGCGCCGTCATCAGGTGCGCCACGTGTGCCGAGAAGCCCGACTGCGTCAGCGCCCAGGCCATCGCCGTGGCGCAGCCGATGATGATCAGGATGGCGCCCGACAGCGACGCCGCTTCGACCAGGATCGGATAGAGACGCTTCCAGTCGAACTCGCGGTAAACCAGCGTGCCAACGATGAAGGTGTAGGCCACGCCGATCGCCGACACCTCGGTGGCGGTGGCCACGCCTTCGACCACCGCTGCGCGAATCACGAACGGCAGGATGACCGCAGGCAGGGCAAATGTCAGTGCCCTGCCGATTTCCTTCGGCGTGGCTTTGCGGACGCCCTCCAGGCTCTGCCGGCGCGATTTCATGAAGATCACGGCCACCATGGCTAACGCGCCGATCACCGCCGGCATGAAGCCGCCGGTGAACAATGCCGCGATCGACACACCCGTGACCGATCCGATCGTTATCAGCACGAGGCTCGGCGGAATGGTTTCGGACATCGCGCCCGACGCGGCAAGCATCGACACCAGTTCGCCGTCGTCCTCGCCACGATTCTTCATTTCGGGGAATAGCGCCGGCGCGACTGCGGCCATGTCGGCCACCTTCGAGCCGGAGATCCCCGACACCAGGTACATTGCGCCGACCAGCACGTAGGACAGGCCACCCCGCACGTGGCCGATCAACGACGCGAGGAAGCGGATCATCGCGCGGGCCATGCCCATCGCCTCGATCAGCGCGCCGAGCAGCACGAACAGTGGCACGGCGAGCAGGATGATGCCGGACATGCCCTCGTCCATGCGACTGACCACGATGAGCAGCGGCGCCTGGGTTGCACTGGCGAGATAGGCCAGCGTCGACAGCCCGAAGGCAACCATGATCGGCACGCCGATCGCGACCAGCGTGGCCACGCCGATCACCAGGAACAGCACCAGGTTGAAGGTGCCCAGTGCGGCCAGCAAGGGCCGTGCAAAATACAGGACCGCTGCAAGGCCGGCAACGACTGCGATCGACTTGGCCGCATCGCGTGGCGCTGCGCGCTCCGTCAATCGCAGCGCCGCAATAGCGAGCATGAGCGCCGCGCCCACCACGATGGACATCACACGGAAGGTGTTCGGGATGCCGAGCGCGGGCGTGGTGATCGCCCATTCTTCCTGGGCGTATTCCCAGGCCGGGCCGATCAGCAACAGCACGAAAGCGACCGTTATGACGTCCGCCAGCGTGTTGCACAGCGCGCGTGCGCCCGGCGCCATGCGCGCAACGAACGTCGTCAGGCGCATGTGCTCGCCGCGCTGCAATGCGATCACCGCGCCGATCATCGCCAGCCAGATGAAGAGCAGAGACGCAAGCTCATCCCCCCACACCAGCGGATCGTGCAGCGCGTAGCGGAAGATGACGTTGGTGAGCAGCAGGCTCACCTCGGCCACCATCAGGCACACAGCGAGCAGTTCGGTGCTCCATTGGATCGCGGACTCGAGGCGCTGTGCGGCGCGGGCGATGGCGTTGGTACGGACCGGCGTGGCGCTCGCCGGCGTGCCCTCGTGCAGCGTGGTGGTCATGGGTTGGTCCTGAATCGGGTCAGGCCAGAGCGCCGGCGTACTTTTCCAGGATCGTCCAGGCGTCCTTGCCGTACTTCTTGTTCCACTCGGCATAGAAGCCGGCCTTTTGCAGCGCGGCGCGGAACGGGGCGGTGTCGACCTTGTTGAACGTCAGGCCCTTGTCGGTGAGTTGTGCTTGCAGCCTGGTGTTGAGGGCGACCAGGTCGGCACGCTCGTTGACGCCGGCTGCGTTCAGGTGCTTGGCCAACACGTTCTGGATGTCCTTGGGCAGCTTGTTCCAGCCGCGGGCATTCGCCAGGAACCAGTAGTTGCTCCAGATGTGCCCCGTCAGCGAACAGTACTTTTGCACTTCATAGAGCCGCACGGCGTCGATCAGGGCGAGCGGGTTTTCCTGGCCTTCAACGACCTTCGTCTGCAGAGCCGAATACACCTCGCTGAAGTTGATACCGGCCGGCGCCGCATCGAGTGACTTGAACAAGGACGTCCACAGCGGGCTGACCGGCACACGGATCTTCATGCCCTTCAGATCGGCCGGCGTGTTCACCGGCTTGTTGGACGTCGTGAGGTGACGGAAACCGTTGTCCCAGCTCTTTTCCATTGCGATCAGACCGGCCTTGGAGATCGCCTCGCGGATGTGCGCGCCCAGGTCACCGTCCATCGCGGCCCAGACCTGGTCGTAGTCCTTGAACGCAAAGCCGACGCTGCAGATCGACGCAACCGGCACCAGCGTGGAGAGCACATCGCCTCCCAGCGTCATGAAGTCGATCGCGCCAGCGCGCACTTGCGACAGCATGTCGGTGTCACTGCCCATCTGGCCGCTCGGGAAGATCTGCAGGTCGACCGCCCCTTGCGTATCGCGCTTGATGGCCTGCGATGCCTCCTTGGCCCGGATGTTCATCGGATGACTCAGGGGCAGGTTGTTGGCGTACTTCAGGGTGAACTTGGCGTCCTGGGCAAAGACCGGACCGGCTGTCAGAAGGCCACTGCCGACGAGCGGCAGGGTGCCGAGCGCGTGGAGGAATGAGCGGCGTGGAAGAAGTTCGTGCATGGCGGTTGTGTCTCTGTTGTCAAGTGGATGTGTCTTCATGGACTAGTATAAGTGTCTACACTTTTATGTCAATGTATGACACGTAATTAGATATTGCACACATACTAGGAATTTCCATGAGCGATGTCGCTCGTTGGGCACGATTCGGGATTGAGCAGGTTCGCCGCGGGCCGCCCGGCAAAGTGGGACTCGACACCATCGAGCGCGGTCATCCCCATTGCAGTTCGGACTTCAGTCGTTGCGCTGCCAATGTGGGGCAGCAGCGTGGCGTGCGGCAGGTCGAGCCAGTGCGGGTCAATGCGCGGCTCGTTGCGGTAGACGTCGAACCCGATGGCGCCGACGCGGCCCACATGAACGGCCTCGAACAGCGCGGGTTCGTCGACGAGATCGCCGCGCGCGACGTTCACCACGATCGCGCCGCGCGGCAGGCAAGCCAGGCGCCGCGCATCGACGGCGTTGCGCAGCTCGGGGCCGGAGGGTGCGCAGATGCACAGTACGTCGCTCTGCGCCAGCAAGCCTTCGAGGCTGTCGTGGAAGACGGCGCCAGCTTCCCGCCCGGCCGGCAGACGCGAGCGGTTGTGATAGTGCAGTTGCATGCCGAAGGCCGATGCGCGCCTCGCAATCGCCTGCCCGATGCGGCCCATGCCGAAGATTCCGAGCCGCTGGCCCTGAAGCGAGCGGCCCAGCATCGAGGTCGGCGCCCATGGGCCCCAGCGGCCCTCGCGCAAGGTGCGCTCTGCAGACGTCGTGTCGCGCGCAGCGGCAAGGATCAGGAACAGCGCGAGGTCGGCCACCGACTCGGTGAGCACGTCGGGCGTGTTGAAGACCGGGAGCCGGCGCGCGGTCGCGGCGGCGAGGTCGATGTGGTCGAAGCCGACCGAGTAGGTCGCGAGCACCTGCACGCTGCGCGGAAGCGCGCCAATGCATGCCGCGTCGAGCTTGTCGCCCGGCATGACAATCACCGCGTCGTGCCCTTGAGCTTCGCCTGCGAGTCGCGCCCCGATCGGCGTGGGCTCGCGCCAGATCGTGACGTCGAAAGACGCCTCGGCACGGTCAATGACTTTTTGCGGCGGAACGCCGGTGATCAGCAGTCGGCGACGCCGCGCGGCAATGGTTTGGTCAGATGAGTTCATGGAAAATTTGTCAAAAGCGGCTCGTGTCCGCGAACCAGATGAGCAGCGGGCACAGCACGAAGAAGGCGGCTGTCGATACCAGCACCGCGCCGGCGGCCTCGTCGCCATGGTTGCTGTAGCGCTGCACATAGATCGAACTCACCACGGCAACAGGCATCGCGAGCTGCAACGTCAATACGCCGGCAACCAGCGGCGGCAACCGCAGCGCATGCACCACCAGCGCTCCGGCGAGCACGCCCACGACGAGGCGGATTGCACCGAGCAGCGCCCCCTGGCGGATGCCCGCGCGCGACACGCTCGCCAGCGCATGCCCGAGGCTCAACAGCATCAGCGGAACGGCGAGCGAGCCCACCAGGCGCGCACTTTCGATGACGGGATCGGGCAACTCGATGCGCAAAGTGCGAAATGCCACCGCAAGCAGACAGGCCACGATAACGCCCTTGGGCCATCGTGCTGCGCGATCGACGCCACGGCTCGTGACCCAGACACCCAGGGTGTGCTGCATCACCGAGTTGATCGCGAAGAACGCGAGGGCGACAGCCAACCCGCTGTCGCCGAACGCGAACTGCGCGATCGGCAGGCCCAGGTTGCCCGCGTTGGGAAAGGTGGCCGCTGGTCCCAGCGTTGTCGCAGGCATCTGCATGCTGCGCAACGCGACACCGCTGAGCACCCCCGCGACCGCAAGCCCGAGGAGCGAGGCGGCGCCAGCCTCCAACAACTGCGCGCCGTCGAGCCGCGTCGTCATCAGCGTGTAGAACACCAGCGCCGGCGTGCTGACCACCGTCGCCAGCGTGGCAACGAACTCGGCCGGGTAGGCCTTCTTCTTGATCGCCCAGGCCGCACCGACGGCGGCACAACAGATGACGGGCAGCAGCAGCGTGGCCAGGCGCAGGTAGACGCCCAGCCAGGCGCTCCCCCTCATGCCGGGTGCCGCGCCACCGCGCGCGCACCGGCGCCCAGTGCGCGTTGCGCTTCACTCAGCAGCATGTCCGCGGCGCGCTCGGCGATCATCAGCACCGTTGCGTTGGTGTTGGTCGAGGTCATCGTCGGCATGATCGAGCCGTCGATCACCCGCAGGCGCTGGATACCGTGCACGCGCAGTTCCGCATCGACGACGGCGCCCTCGCCAGGGTCCGCGCCCATGCGGCAAGTGCCGACGCCGTGGTAGACGGTCGAGCCGTTGTCGCGTGCGTATTGCAGCAAGGCGTCATCGTTGTCGGCCTGCGGGCCAGGTACCGTCTCGCCGACAACGTAGGGCGCCAGAGAGGGCTGCTTCGCCAGCGCGCGGCCGATGCGCAGGCCGGCGATCGTCGTCCGCCGGTCCAGTTCGCTGCTGAGGTAGCGCGGTGCGATGGCCGGCGCCTGGCTGCCGTCGCTCGACAACAAATGCACGTGGCCGCGGCTCTCGGGGCGCATCTGCCACACGCCGAACGACAAGCCGGGCTCATTCTCGAGTTGGCCGATCCGTCCTTCCTTGAAGCTGCCGGGCGCGATCACGAACTGCACGTCGGGACGATCGACCAGCCCCGACGACGCGAACGCGCCGATCACGGCGGCGCTGTAGGTCAGGAGGCCGCCACCCGAGACCACGTACTTTGCGACTTCCCTCGCAAGTGCGGCACCGTGCGATCGCTCGTTGGCGGTCGCGATGCCCTGGATGCGAAAGCACAGACGCGTCACGTAGTGGTCTTGCAAGTTGTTGCCGACGCCGCCTAGCGCGACTTGCGTGCGAATGCCCGCGTTGTCGAGGACGTCGGGGTCGCCGATGCCACTCATTTCCAGGAGGCGTGGCGAACCGATGACGCCCGCGCTCAGGATGACTTCGCGGCGCGCCTTGACTGCCACCACGTCGCCGTTGGCACTCCGGCATTCGACCCCGGTCGCCGTGCGCGAGGCGCCCTCGCCTTCCATGGTCACGCGCGTCACGTGCAGGTCGGTGTGCACGCTGAGGTTGGGGCGCGCGGCGACAGGCCACAGGTAGCCACGCGCAGCACTCGACCGCACACGGCCGTGACGCGTCTGCTGGTAGTACCAGATCGAAGGACCGCGCGTGGTGGCGTTGGGATCGTCGATCATGTCGAGCCCCAGTTCCTGGCCGGCCTTGATGACTTCGGCGCAAACTGCGGGCGGCGACGACACGCGTGTGACCTGGATCGGGCCGTCGCTGCCGCGGCGCGGGTCGCTGCCGTCCTGCCATGTCTCCGAGCGGCTGTAGTAGGGCAGGCAGTTGGCAAAGTTCCAGCCGACGGCGCCGCCCGCTTCCCAGGCGTCGATGTCGGCCGCGAACGGTCGCACATAGAGCAGCCCGTTGATCGAGCTTGAACCGCCGAGGCCGCGGCCGCGCGGGAACAGGATCTCGCGCTCGCTCGCCTGCGCCTCGGGCGCTGTCTTGTAGTTCCAGGTGATGCTCGGATGGTCGAGCAGCCGCAGGAAGCCGGCCGGGATGTGGATCATCGGATGACGGTCCCGGCCACCGGCCTCGATCAGCATCACCTTGTACGTGCCGTTCGCCGACAACCTGCTTGCGAGCACGCAGCCGGCAGTGCCGGCCCCGACGATCACGTAGTCGGCAACGATCTCCTCACGGGTCGCGCTCATCACACCCCCGCCGCCGCTGGTGCGATCAGATCCAGGGCGACGTCGTCGTCCAGGCGCATGCCCTTGACGACGCCTTGGCGCAGCAGCGCGTCGATCTCGCTGCCCGAGAAGCCGTGTTCGCGCAGCACCTCTTCGCTGTGCTGGCCCAGCACGGGCGGCGGCCGGCGCATCTGCACCGGCGTGCCATGCAGATTGAGCGGATTGGCCAGGTTGGTCATCGGGCCGGCCACCGGATGCTCCAGGTGCAGCACCGCGCCGGTGTGCCTGATTTGCGGATCGCTCGTCAGCGCGGTGTGATAGTCCTGCACTGCCGCGCAAGGCACGTCCGCCTTGGACAGTGTCTTGACCCAATGGGCAGCGGGTTGCATGACGAAGATATCTTCGAGGATCGCGTCGATCAGATGCCGGTTGGCCGTGCGCTGCGTGTTGTTGACGAAGCGCGGGTCGCTCAGCAGGTCGGTGCGGTCGAGCACGCGGCACAGGTTGGTCCAGAACTTTTCGGTGAAACAGGCGGCGAAGAAATACTTGCCGTCGGAGCCTTCGAAGTTGCGGTACGGAACCATCGTCGGATGGCCGCTGCCGAGCCGCGACGGTGCCTTGCCGCTGCGAATGGTTTCGCCGTCGCGCGGGATGGTACTGAACAGCGCCGCGCCCAGCAGCGAGGTGTCGATGCGCTGGCCTTCACCGGTGCGCTGGCGGTGCAGCAGCGCAGTGGTGATGCCGAGTGCCATCATCGCGGCGGCGCCGAAGTCCGGCAGCGGCGCGCCCAGGCGCACCGGCAAGCCTCCGGCTTCGCCCGTCATGTCCATCAGACCAGCGACCGCCTGTACGATCGGGTCGTTGGCCGGCCATGCCGCATACGGCCCGGTCTGCCCGAACGCAGAGGCGCTCGCATAGACGATCTCCGGGTTGATGGCGCGCACGGCATCGTAGCCAATGCCCAAGCGGTCGACTGTGCCGGGACGGAAATTCTCGACGATGACGTCGGCCGTTTTCGCCAGGCGCAGGAACACCGCCTTGCCCTGCGCCGACTTGAGATCGAGTCGCAGGCTGCGCTTGTTCCGGTTCTGCGCCATGAACTGCACGCTCTCACCGTTGACGAACTGGTTGCCGAGGTCGCGGGCCAGGTCGCCGCGCACCGGCTCTTCGACCTTGATCACGTCGGCACCCAAGTCACCCAGCAGCAGGGTACCGACCGGCCCGGCGGTCATCACGCTGAGGTCGAGGATGGTGTAGCCGCTCAACGGCATGGGCTTCTTTTGTTCAGGCATGGTTGTCTCTGGTTGCGTTGCTCGTCGGTTGTTCGTCGGTTGTGCGCGTCGTCAGTCGGCGGCCGCGTAAGCGAGCGGCTCGAAGCGGCTGGTTCCGTCTTCGCAGCGGGTTTGCACGAAAGCGTGGCCGTAGGACGCGTCGTTGCGTTCGCGGTGGTCGGTGCGCAGGTGGCCACTGCGCGTCTCGCGCCGGGCCAGGCAGGCCTCGACGATGACCGCAGCAGTGGTGGCCATGTTCTGGAGTGTCAGCACGTCATTCAGCGTCGCGGGCGTGGCACCGCCGCCCGAGGCGAGCGAGGCTTCGATGTCGCGCGCCACCTGCAGCGCTTGCGTGAGGCCAGCCTCGTTCTTCTCGACCAGGGCATGGCGTTGCATGGCGGCCTGAAGCTGCCGCGCGCTGCCGGCCACGTCGATACCGGCGTTGGGCGCCAGCGCATTGCGCAGTCGTTGCACGACGGCGTCGGCCGCCACGATTCCCGGTGCCTGGCCGCCGCCGACTGCGTCACGGCCCGCGGCATCGCCGGCGCGGTGGCCGAAGACCTGCCCCTCGGCCAGCGAGTTGCCGCCCGGCCGGTCGGGGCCGCGCACGCCGCCCGCGAGTTCGCCGATCACGTGCACGCCGGGGATGGTCGAGCGCGCATCGGCATCGACCATGCGCACACCGCCGTTGAGGCACTGGAACGCGATTCCGACGTTCATCAGGTCGCGCTGCGGATCGACGCCGTTGGCTTTCATCCAGCGCATCGTGTTGGGGATGGTCGTCTCGAGCTTGTCGGCCGGCACATGCGCGAGCGAGAAATTGATGGTGCCGCGTTCGTTGCCGCGCCCGGCCGCAATCTCGGAGGCGATCGAGATGTCGATGTAGCGCGAGACGTTGCTCACGGTGAACGGGAAGACCTTCTCGTCCATCACTTCTTCTTCGCTGACGCCCCGCGGCAGGTAGTCCGGCAGGAATTCGTGGCCTTGCGCATTCGTCATGCGCGGATGCAGCACGAAGCACGACTTGGAGAAGAGTTGCACGTACGGGTGCACGAGTGCGGGCCCGAACTGGTGAAACTCCATGTTGACCAGCTCTGCCCCGGCGCGGTACAGCACGGCTTGGCCGTCGCCCGTCATCTCGCCGGTCGACACCTGCTGGGAGAACAGGCCATGGGCGCCGCCGGTGCCGAGTACCACCGACTTCGCATGCACGACCAGCCAGCTGCAGGATGTCGCATCGTAGGCCAGCACCCCAGCCGCGCGGCCTTGCGCATCGAGCAGCAGGTCGACCAGACCGGCCGGCGCGCGCACCTTCACGCCGCGCGCCATCGCCTGTTCGGTCAGCGCCGCGACGAAGGCCTTGCCCGTTTTGCCCGACACGCCGAGCGCGCGCGCGTAGCTGCCGAAGTCGCTCTGGATCAGCTTGTAATCAGTCGTGTAGCCCGGCGCCACCTTGTCGGCAGCCGCGCGGTCGAAGGCCACGCCGTAGTCGATGAGGTCGGCGATGCGTTTCGGCGCGTCTTCGGCGAGCACGCGCACCAAGCCGCGGTCGATGAATCCGCTGGCCGCGGCCATGGTGTCCCGGTAGTGCACTTCGGGACTGTCACCCGCGGCGCCGTAGCCCGATGCGCCCATGCTCATGATCTCGCTGGCGCCATGCACTGTGCTGCCACCGGTGCCGAGCGGCGCCTTGGCCAGTACCAGCACTTCGGCGCCCGTCAGCCGTGCCGACAGGGCCGCGCGCGATGCCGCTCCGCCGCCGCCTACCACCACCACATCGGTGCGCAGTTCTTCGACCGCAAGGCCCAGGCTCTTGAGTTGTCCGACGATGTTGTTGTTCATGCCTGTGCTCACGCTTTCAAGGCGCGCGCGATGATGTTGCGCTGGATCTGGTTGGTGCCACCGAAGATCTGGAACAGCTTCGACTCGCGGTAGTGGCGCTGCATGGCGTACTCCATCGCGTAGCCGTTGGCACCCATGATCTGAAGGCCGTCGGTCGCGACCTTCACATACACGTCTGAGGCGAAAAACTTCGCCTGCGACGACTCGGCGTCGCAGGGCTGGCCCTCGACCAGCAGCTTGGCCGCGCGATAGGCCATCATCCGCGCCGCGTCGACCTGCGTCTGCATGTCGACCAGCATGTGCGAGACTGCCTGGAAGTCGAAAATCGGCTGGCCGAACTGCTTGCGTTCGAGCGCATACCAACGCGCC
The DNA here is from genome assembly GCF_030317105.1 of Variovorax brevis. Classification (GTDB taxonomy): domain Bacteria; phylum Pseudomonadota; class Gammaproteobacteria; order Burkholderiales; family Burkholderiaceae_C; genus Variovorax; species Variovorax brevis. Next base: position 121,709 of record NZ_JASZYG010000013.1, on the reverse strand, counting down.
AGGTCGACCGCCGCCTGCGCCGCGCCGGCACACATCGCCGACAGCGCCACGCGTTCCTTTGCGAGCACCGCGGTCAGGCGCTTCCAGCCCATGTGCAGTTCGCCGACCACGAGCTGCTTCGGCACGCGAACGCCAACGTAGTTCACCTCGCAGGTGCGGATCGCGCTGCCACCGAGCAGGTCGATCGGACGGATGTCCAGGCCCGGCGTGTCGGTCGGCACCAGGAGGAGACTGATGCCGTCGTGCTTCTTGGCTTCCTTGTCGGTGCGCACGGCGGTCAGGATGTACTTGGCCTGCATTGCACCGGTGATCCACATCTTGGTGCCGTCAACGACGAAGTCGTCGCCATCGGCTACGGCTCGCGTGGTGAGCGACGCGGCGTCGGAGCCAGAGCCGTTCTCGCTCAGGGCGAAGGCCAGCCAGCCTTCGCCCTTGGCCAACGCCGGAAGCACGTCTGCCTTGATTTCCTCGCTCGCGAAGCGCGCCACCGCGCCGCCGACCATGTTGATGTTGGCGTTCCAGAAGCGGCTGAGTGCCACGCTGTAGTAGGCCGCGACTTCCAGGAAGGCCGTCATGTCCATGTAGTCGCCGATGCCGCCAGCGGCCTCGGGCAACGTGAGCGCAAACCAGCCCTGCTCGACGCCGACGTCGATCAGTTCTTGTGGAAAGCGCTTTTCCTCGTCGCACTTGCCGATGTAGTCGGGACTGGCATGCTTGGAGAGCACGCGATTGACGCTGCGGCGGAATTCGAACTGTTCGTCGCTCAGATACGGGCGCAGGTCCGGACGCTCGATCATGGCCAGGGTGTGAGCTGGATTCATTGTGTCTCGGTTGGATGTGTTGCAGCCAGGCCGCCTCAGGCGACGGCCACCGTTTGCTCGGAAAGGTCTATGCTGCGCAGCGTCGACGAACGGCTGCGCGCGCCGGCCATGAGAAAGGCCAGATCGGAGCCGCTGAGAATCAGCCGCGCGCCCTTCTGGATGTATTCGGCCATCAGCGCCTCGTCATAGACGCCGCCGACGCCGCATGCCTTGCCGTGTTTTCTGCACGCGGCGAACACGGTGTCGAGCGTGGCCTTGACGCTTGGATGACCGAGCTGGCCCGCGACGCCGAGCTCGGCCGCCATGTCGGTACAGCCGACCAGCAGCACGTCGATGCCCGGCACGGAGGCGATCGCGTCCACGTTGTCGCGGCCCTCGACCGTCTCGATCATCGCCACCACCAGCGTTTCTGCGTTGATCAGCGACACGGTCTCGGTCACTGGCAGGGTCATGAAGCGGGTCTGCGGCAAGCTGCCGGGAATCGAGCGATTGCCCAACGGCGTGAAACGGCAGAAATTCACCACCGCGCGCGCCTGCTCCTGGGTGCTGACGTGCGGAATCACGATGCCCTGTGCGCCGGTGTCGAGCAGCCGTGTGCTGTGGAAGGCCTCGTGCGCCGGCACGCGGATCATTGGCGTGATGCCGACGCCGAGCGCCGCCTGGCAGATCTGCGCGGCAGTGTCGACGCTCATGGAGTTGTGCTCCATGTCGATGAACAGCCAGTCGAAATCGCAGCTGCTGGCAATCTGCGCGATGTCGACGGTTCGGGCCTGGCGCAGGCCCATGCCGAGCGCGAGCTCGCCGTTGAGGATGCGCCGCTTGGCGTGGTTGGCGATGACTTTCATAGGGTTGTCTCCTGTAAGGTTCCCGGGGGGGGTTGGGTGTGTTTGTTACTCGGCGTCCGCCGGCATGGCGACGTTGACGAACTTGGTGTCGAGGTAATCGCGGATGGCGTGCGGGCCGCCTTCGCGTCCATAGCCGCTGTCCTTCGAGCCGCCAAAGGGCGTCTCGGCGGTGGAGGCGACGAAGGTATTGACACCAATCACCCCCGCTTCGAGGCGATCGACCGTCGCATGCGCCTTCGCCAGCGAGCGCGTGAAGACGTAGGCAGCCAGCGCGAACGGCAGGCGGTTGGCTTCGGCGGCCACTTCATCCAGCGTTGAAAAAGTGGCGAGCGTGCCGATCGGTCCGAAAGGTTCGTCGTTGAGCACCGCGGCATCGGGCTGCAGCCGCGTGAGCCAGGTCGGCTCGTAGAAGTAACCGCGCTCCATGGTGGTCGGGCGCGTTCCGCCCGACAGCACGCGGGCGCCGCCGGATACGGCCTCGTCGACCATCTTCTGGACCGCGTCACGACGCCGCGCGGTGGTCAGCGGGCCGAGATCGGTTGCGTCGTCGAGCGGCGAGCCAAGGCGCAGTGTGCGGGTTGCAGCGACCAGCTTCTGCTCGACCTCGCGAGCGATTGATTCGTGCACATAGAAGCGCGTCGGAGAGGCGCACACCTGACCGGCATTGCGGAACTTGCCCGGCGCGGCGAGTGCGGCGAAGGCGTCGATGTCGGCGTCGGCATGAACGATCACCGGCGCGTGGCCGCCGAGTTCCATGCTGACGCGCTTCAGCGTGACGGCCGATTGCGCGACGATCTGCCGGCCGATGGGCACCGAACCGGTGAAACTCACTTTGGCGACGCGGGCGTCGTTCATGATGGTCGGCGTGACGTCCCCCGGACGGCCGATCACCAGGTTGATCGCCCCCGCGGGAAAGCCTGCGTCCTCGAAGCATTTGATGAGGGCCATCGTCGCGCCGGCTGCTTCACTCGAAGGACGAATCACCAGCGTGTTGCCGGCGGCAAGCGCGGGCGCCATCTTGCGCGCCAGCAGCAGCAGCGGGAAGTTCCACGGCACGAAAGCCGCCACCACACCGAGCGGCTCCATGTGAACCAGATAGCGGTCGCCCTTGACCCGGCTTTCGTAGCTCATGCCGAACACGCGGCGCGCCTCGTCGGCAAACCAGTCGACCGATTCGGCCGAGGCCTTGGCCTCACCGACGGCCTGGCGCACCGGCTTGCCGGTTTCCAGTGCCACCAGGCGGCCGAGCGCCTCGGCGCGCTCGTCGATCAACGTCGCCGCTCGGCGCAGCAGCCCGGAGCGGTTCCAGGCCGTCAACGCCCGCATCGCGCCACGCGCCGACCACGCGGCTTCGATGGCTTCAGCGACCTGCGCCGCGCCGGCGGGCGTCATTTCGCCCAGCGCGACTTCGGTCGACGGGTTGACCACGACGTTCGCGTATTCGCTGCCCGGGCGCCAAGTGCCGCCGATGAATTGACCGTGGGATGTGTAGAGGTCTTGTAGTTCCATGCCAGCAATTGTCGGCGCTCCACATCAATGTGTCAACACTTTAATGTTTTGTGTTTGCACACTAGCCTTGTTTGGGGATGCGATGTAGACTTCGGAAAACTTTTATGAAGCACCATGAGCAAAGTCGTCCTACGAGATGCAGACGCGATCGCCACCCGCCTTGACGAGATACAGGATCAGGTGAAGCGGATGATTGCGACCGGAACCCTGCGGCCCGGGGAACGTGTCAACGAGCAGGCATTGGCAGCTCAACTCGGCGTGGGGCGCAACTCGGCGCGCGAGGCCTTGCGCTCCCTCGAACGCAGCGGCCTGATACGCATCGTTCCCAACCGCGGCGCGGAGGTGCGCAGGGTGTCGCTGGAGGCAGCGCTCGATCTGTATGACGTGCGTGCCGGCATCGCGCGCACCGCCGGCCGGCTTGCCGCAAGCCGACTCGAAGCTGCGGAGGAAACGCGCTTGATGGAGTTGATGGATCAGATGGAAGCCGCGTTGAAGGCTCGCGACGGCGGGCTCTATCAGCAACTCAACGCCACCTTTCACGACCACCTGATGGCCATCACCAAGAATCCACGCTTGATCGACCTCAATCACACGATCGAAACCGAGCTGAGCCTCTATCTACGCAAAGGCGTGTACACGATGGCGCAGATGCAGCTATCGCATGCCGAGCATTCCCAGCTGGTAGAAGCATTGCGCAGCGGCAAAGTCACGGAAGCGGCCAACCTTTTCGAAAGCCACATCCTGACCGGCAAGCAGCGCATGCTTGACACGATGAACCGTTCATCCCCGGCCGTGGCATGACGACGAGCGGCGCCTGGACAGCGATCTCAGTTCGTCATGACGCCGTGAACGCGGTGCGCCACGTCGCGATCGACAATCCGCCCCTCGGCGTCTTGAATCAGATCGTCCGGCGCGAGCTGGGCGACTTTTTTCTGAATGCGCAGGAAGCGCGGGTCGTGCGGTGCGTGGTGTTCGGCAGCGGCGAGCGCAGTTTCTGCGCCGGCGCCGACCTGCGCGAATACGCGATGCGCTTCGATGCCGAAGTGGCGCGGGTGCACGTCGCTAACGCGCACCGCATGATGCTGGCGCTGGTCGAACTCGATACGCCGAGCATCGCTTCGATCCGCGGCACCTGCATGGGCGGCGGCCTCGAACTGGCGCTGGGCTGCAGCTACCGAATTGCCGCGCACAGTGCGACCTTGGCGCTACCTGAAGTAAACAGGGGCGCGTGGCCAGGGACGGGCGGCGCTGTGCTGATGGCGCGACTGCTGGGGCCGTCGCTGACCAAGCGCCTGCTTTTCACCGGTGAAACGCTCGATGCGTCGACTGCGCTCCACATGGGCCTGGTCGACGAAGTTGTCGAGGACGATGTACTCGAAGCCCGCACACAGGCGCTGGCCGCAGAGATTGCCACGAAACCGCGCACCTCGATCCAGACCATGGCACGACTGGTCGACCGGGACTTCCGTGCTCAGTTTCGGGCGCACCTGGAATATGAGGCCGAATGCTTCGTACAGGCCTATCAGTTGCCGGCCGCTCGCGAGGGCCACGACGCCTTCTTTGAGAAACGGACTCCGCGCTGGCAGCAGGTCTGATATATGAGCTTGCATTGACAAGAGAGTGAATGGGGGGCTGTCCGGAAAGCCATGCGGCCGGTTTTGGCTTGCTGGCTTATGAGAGCTGCTGGCTGAAACGCCACCATCCGGACGCGCTGCTGACCGCCCTGCTCAACAGCCAGCCGATGGGCTTTCTACGCGCCAGCGCAACGGGTGCGCGTTGCGCGTGAGCACGGCGTGGTCGTACGACCGGGCGACATGACCCTGAGCCACTGGTTCAGCACGCTCGAGGAAGTCGCACAGGCGACGGCGTTGCCGGCACGCTGGTACTCCACCATCGCCGAGCCCCTGCGCGGGGTGCGCCTGGGCCTGTCGCGCATCGTGGGCATGCGCGGGCGTGGCCGAGCCGCTCATGGCCGAGCGCGTCAAGGCGCCGTTCGCGAGTGTCGAGGAGCCCGGCGCGCTGCACTGGATGCGCACGATCTGCGCTGCCTGCCGGCGGCCGATGCATTGCTCAGTCTGGCGGGGCATCGCCCGCACGCGGTCTGGGAAGCCGTCGGGATCGACACACTGCCGACCGGGTTGCTGCGCTGCGCAATGCGCCGACACACGAGGAGTCGGTGGCGTTCCGCGCTCCGACGGAAGGCACAGACATCGTCGATGATTACGCATCGATGGGGCTGACCTTGCGTCGTCATCCGCTGGCGCTGCTGCGGCCGAAGCTTGCACGGTGGAGGATCCGCACCACGGAGGACCTGCGCCGCAACGTCCGGGACAAGGAGCAGGTGCGCGCGAGTGGCATCGGGACGCACCGCCAGCAGCCCAGCACGGCGAGCGGGGTGATCTTCGCGACCTTGGGAGACGAGACCGGGACCATTGTCTGGCCGAGCGTGGCCGAGGCGCAGCGCGCCGCGCTTCGCGGCTCGATCTGCTGAGCGTACTGGGGACCCTGCAGTCTGATAATGGCGTGCACTCGCCGGTCGCGCAGAGGCTCGTCAATCACGACCGGCTACTGGGGCGGCTTGGAGCGTCGAGTAGGGGACTTCAGATAGGGCGTCGCCGCAGTGCCGCGAGGGCCCGCTCGGCCGATGCCCGGGCCTCGGGAAAATCCCGAGAAGCTTGCGACAACACGGTGCGATGCCGCCGCCACACAATGAAGTTGTAGACCTTGGACCTTGACTTGCTTGACCAGATGCAACTCGACATTTTCGAAGACAGCCGCGACGTGATGCTCAAGAACGACGTCGCACACGCGCTCGAGCAGCGCGACGCGCTCGGCGCCCGAGTGGCCTGCGAACGACTTGCGCGGGAATATCCTGCCGACGACACCCTGCCTGCACTGCAGGCGCTCGCCGAGTCCATCGAAGCGGGTGGCCTCGGGCAGCCACAGCCCATCGGCGATCACGAAGCCTTGCGCGCGGCACGCCAGATGATGGATCTCACCATCTGTCCTGCTGCACAGCGCATCTTCGACCCGCCCGGTGCAATCCGCTGGCTCCGCGCGAGTTGGCAAGACCTGGCGCGGCGCGCCGGCGCGCTGCCCTTCGATGCGAAGCGCCCCCAGGACCATGCCGCCGCCCTTTGGCTGCGTGCGGGCGCTTGGGAGGAAGTCGCGCAGTCAGTCGCTTCCATCGAATCGTGGCGGCGGATACCGACGCCGCTCGCCTGGATGGCCGAGGCCCGCCTGCATCTGCTTGGGCTGCGTGCGACTTGGCCGCTCTTGGCGGAGTTGGGCTGGTTGTCGCCCACGCTGTTGGAAGGGCTTGCGCGACGCTCGCCCGACCCGCTCTTGCCCCAGTTGATGCGCAGCTTCGAGGCGAATTTCAATGCCAACGTCGACGCGATCCCGGACGGCAACGGCGAGATTGCCGACCTCAGTTGGTTTGCGGCATGGGCGCTCACCGATCGCCCAGCGCTGCGCGAGCAACTGGCGCTCGCACAAGCCTCGCAACACAGCGCGCCCGAGCAGGCGATGCGTCTCATGGTCGAATTGCTCGGACTGGAGCGGCAGGGCCGCCACGCTGACATCGTGGCTCGACGCAAAGAACTGCGTGACCTTCAACCTTCGCTGTACGCGGCGTACATGAAGACACGCTGAGGATTCGGTGATCGGCTTCGACCCTCGCCTATGACTGCGCGGCGACATCGCGCGACGTCCTACCCAGTGGGACGGCTTGCTGACTGGTTTCTTCCTGGAAGGGCCAGGGGTCGGCAGTTGAGAGGCTGCAAGCTCATCGTCCCGGATGTGATGACGCACCCAGTCTGCGAGCGCGGTGAGCCGCTTGTTGGCGTACACGCCCTCCTCCCTCGAGGTTTCTCGAGCGGCATCACGAGCCCAATCATGATGCCTGGCGCGTCCGAATGGACCATTCGCAACGCAGGCTCGAGATCACTGTCGTTCAAACAGACAACCAGTTGCTCGCATTGCGAGCGCATGGCGTTCCGATAGATGTGCAGGGGCAGATCATGTCGGTCTGCTTCTCTTCGATCATCCAACTGGATGCAATTCGACTTTGTTCGGAGTCTGCCCCGGGACATGACGGGGAAGGAACGAGGGCCCCGGGATGTGTGTGCTGCCCGCTGAAGGTACCGAGCGACCGGCGGGCTCGGAGCCAGGCCACTGTCATCACAGGGCACCGCCTCTCTCAAAAGACGGATGCGCACCAGCGTATAGCGAGATCGCGCCGTATTCCAGTTGCGATAGGACGAGCGCAGGTACAAATCCAATCGACGATTTGGCCGCGACGATCTCATCAAGTTCTTGTCGCAGAGGATCGCAGGACGCGTGGCCTTGGAGGCGTGCGGCAGCGGACATTGGTGGGCTCGCAAGATCAGTGAGCTTGGAGGTCGTCCTGTTACATGCGAAGTTCATTCGACCCTTCGTCCAGACGAACAAGACCGACGCGGCAGATGCACGCGCGCGATATGGAACGCGGTGCAGCAACCGGGTATGCGCACTGTGGCTGTGAAGTAGCAGGATCAGCAAGCCGTGCTGAGTCTGCATCGACTGCGTGCCTTGTTAATCAAATTCCGCACCATGCAAGTGAACCAGCTGCGCGGATTGCTTTACGAATTCGGGGCAACGTTTAGGGCTGGCCGCGTTGCTGGTCTCGCTGAGATCCGCGCTCGCATGGCAGAACTCGGGAATGAATTGCCGGGCGTGATGTTCGTGTGTCTGCAAGAGCAGATTGGGCGTATCGACGAACCGACGAACTGCAGCAGGACATTGATCGAATTGAGGCACGAATAGCCGCTTGGCAGAAGCATGATCCGGCCTGCCGCGCGATCGCCGATGTGCCTGGCATAGGCAAGCTGACCGCGACTGCGCTGGTTGCGACGATGGGTGACGCCGCAATGTTCAAGTCTCGGCGCGAGTTCGCCGCATTCTTCGGCCTGGTGCCCCGCCAGAGCGGCACGGGAGGGAAGGTTCGACTGGGTTCAATCTCGAAGAGGGGCGATCCGTATTTGCGAACGCTGTTGATTCACGGGGAGCGGTCGGTCATGTATCACACGAAAGTGCCCACGCCTTGGCAAAGGGACATACAAGCGAGGCGACCGGCCAACGTCGTTGCGGTCGCAATCGCAAGCAAGATCGCTCGCACGGCTTGGGCGATTCTGGCGCGAGGCAGGCCTGGTTGCTGAGGTCGATTCAATGTGATGGCAAGACAGGTCGGATCGCGAGAACCCAAACCTGAACACAGCCTTGCGCCACAAAAGCGCGTGGCCGAGATGAGGAGGTTCTTGGCGAATTCCATCAGGGCCCGCAGGCTTCGGCTTGCATGACAAGGCCGGATATAAGACTGCAGCCGATACCCGTCGTGACGGTCACATGAGAATCAGCTTGGCAAACCGGGCGGTGTCCATACAAGGCTGTGTAGAAACACACATGATCCGCATCGAGCAGAGAACGGTGGCGCTGCTGACTACTTCATCCAGTGCAATGAGGTGCCACGACGTCCACTGAGGCACGCGCAGCGATTCGTTGAAGCACAAACGAACGCATGCATGGGCTCATGGGTTCTGTCGCAACAAGAAACTTCTGACCACTACCCGTAGCGTGGGATCCGTCAAATTCACTACCTATAGCGTGAGTCCAGGAGCGATTCCCTGTTGCGACAGAACCGACGCTCGTGCCTGACAGGTCACGCTATGCGCCGCAGCGCGGTCATGACCTCCGCCGCGGGCGGCAGTTCGCTGGTACGCCACACCAGCCGAGAGTAGCCATCGAACAGATAAACTTGGCCGGTATGGCGATCGCCGGCCACCGCTCCCCCCTTGAACAGCAAGAGCATCGGATCGAGCGCTTCGATGGCCGGCGCCGCGGCGCTCCAGGTGGGCATGGCGCCAAAGCGCCGCAGCCAGGCGCTCAGGGCAGCGGGGTCGTCCGCCAGCGGGTCGATGCTCAGCGACAGAAGGCGCGTTGTCGCATCGCGTTCAGCCAGCAGTGCGGACTGCAGTGCCGAGAACAGGGCACCCTGGATCGGACAGACGGTGCTGCAGCCGGTGAACATCAATTGAACGGCGGTTGAGCCACCATGTAGCTGCGCCGTGAGATTCGACGCGGCGCCGTCGTGGCGCCGGAGTCGCAAGGGGACAGCTGCGACGGGCGGCATAACTGGACCGACGCCTGTGTTCGCCTGGACCGCCGGCGGCACGCCGAGGCACGTGAGGGCACCGGCGGCGAGCAGGCGCCGGCGCGCCAAGGTCGCAGGGTGCGATGGGGCGAAGGGACGCTGCGCATTCATTCCAACGGGCCCTGCGTCAGGTAGTCCCACAAAGCCGCGCACTGGTCGTCGTCAGCCTCGAAGCGTGGCATGGCCCGGGGCAACACGATGTGTGCCGGATCGACGCCCGTGCGCAGCGTGCGGCAAAGTGACGCTTGTTCGTAGGCGACGGGCGGGCCGCCGCGACGCGGGCGGGCTTCGCGCAGCTGGCGCCGGTCCAAAGGCGGCGCGAAACTGGAGCCCGTGGCGCTGGACTTGTCAGGGCCGCTGTGGCATTGGGTACAGCGCGTCGCCGCGGTCGGCAGCGGTGCGCTGTGGCCAGACAGCGTACCGGCGAGCGGCTCGGTGCCGTTGAACAGGCGCGCGCCGCGCGCCACCGGGTCCGGCACGGCGGGTTCGCGCCGCGCGAGGCCTATGGCCAGTGCGGTTGCGAGCGACAGAGCCATCCAAAGCGCAAGCTTGCGAAGTGCGCCGGCCACTATCGGATGTTGATGGTGCGCGCCACGCTGGGCACGCCGCTGCCGTCCAGCGCGAACAGCATGTAGTTGCCCGGCAGCACCACGCCGCGATCGCCCGGAATGCGCAGCTGGTAATTCCCTGCCGTGCCTGTGAAGGAGAGCGGGATGCGACGCTGGTCGGTGTTGACCGAGTGGGTCACAGATGCCATGCGCACCAGTGCAAAGCCGGCCACCATACGGTCGGTGGCTACGGCGATCTGGTTGCCCCATGTGGCGTTGGCGGGCGCGGCCGTGAGGGCCGGACGTGGCGCCGGCGTTCCGTCAGGTGCCAGCAGGTAAGGTGGCGTGTAGATCTCTGCGTCCGGGTGGTCGGCAGAGCAGTCGCACAGCCCGCCGCCGCCCACCAGCACGCGTCCGTCCAGTAGCAGCATTGCGATGCTGTGGTAGTTGCGCGGTCTCTGCATCGGCGGCAGAGTGATGAATGTCTCCAACGTCGGGCTCCACAGCTCCGCCGCCAGCACGCTGAAGGAGTCGGAGAGGGGCACGGGCTGCGTTTGACCGCCCACCACGAGCACCTCGCCATTGGGCAGCGCCACGCTGTTGACGAAAGTTCGGCCGTAGGCCATGGGGGAGAGCTTGCGCACGGTTGGAGGCTTCGGGGCGCCCGCATTGATGTCGATGATGTAAGCGGTATTGAAGGCGGTGCCGCTGTCGTGGTTCGGCGCGCCGCCGAGCTTGAGAATCTTGCCGATGTCGTACATCACGGCGCTGGCGGTCATGGCGTAGGGGTCATCGCCACGCTGACCGGCCTGATGGATCGCACCAGTGCCGCGCGTATCGATCCAATGCATCGCGGCGGCAGGACCGGCGTGGAACACCCACCCGGCGGCTGAGCCGAAGAGCCACATGTGGTTGTCGCCTCGGTAGACCCCGGCCGCGTCCGGGCCGGCCAGCGGTGGCTTCGAAACATTGCTCGCGTCCGGCATGTCGGCCGGTACGCCGGAGAGCGTGCGCCAAGCCCGAGTGCTGGCCGACCACACCTCGCCATACTTGCCACCCATCCCGCCGTTCCACGACCCCCCGACTGTGAATACCGAGCCGTCGGACATGGTCGTGCTGGACTGGTAGGCACGTGCGATCCCGAGCTGCGCACCCGTCACCCAGCCGCCCAACGCCGGGTCGTATATCGAAGTCTTCACCGCATCGCTGCCGCCGCTGACCAGAACGCTGCCATCGGCCAACATGCTGAGACCGGGGCAGAACATCTGATGACCCGTGGCCGTGACCGTTATCGGGCTCGCTGATTGCGTGGTGGGGTTGAACACCGAGGTGTAGGTGTAGGCCTCAGAACTGCTCGTGCTGAAGCTTTGGGGCGAACGGGCCGCCCACAGCAGCAGCTTGCCGTCCGGGAGGTTGGCGGCCGAGGCGGGCACGAGGGGTAGCGCAATCGGATCGGACCAGGGCTTGGTGGCGGCGGTGGACTGCGCCGCCGTGTAACCAGCCGCCGTGAAGCGGTATTCGTTGGGTGGCTGCCACTTTCCCTTGATTCGGGAGCTCAGCCGGACCACCAGTTGTGCGCCGTCCGCGGGGAGGTTTGTCACCGTAAGCGTGGTTGCGCGGGTCACAGTGTCGACCACAGGTGTCGCCAAGGAGGGCGACTCGATCGTGAAACCGTACTGGTTGGCGCCAGTGTCGGTCCAGACAAAGGTCGCAATCCGGCTGGCGAATTTGATGCCAAGGGTCGGACTGGTCAGGACAGCTGCAAGTCCATCCGGTGGCGGCGCCTTTTTGGACGATACGGACGTATCCCTGAGCGGAGGGTCGGCCCCCTGCGCTCTGCCGCCGACTCCGTCGTTACCGCCGCTCCAGGCGAGGATCAGCAGGGCCGCGAAGCCAAGCCGACGCAAGCCTCGCACCAACCGGACGCTCGTCATAGCTCTTCCTTTGATCCTCTTCCGAGGTGTGTGGTGCGCCGACGTTGGAAAACCTGCGCGCCGATGCAAATTGCGCAATAGTCATCCAGGCAGCGAATCCCCGACGCGCTGCCTTCTCGAAATACTCATGTACATACCGCTTGATCCGCGGGTTCCCATGACAGCGGGAAACAGGCAATTCCCGCGCCGGCCCTTGTACGCAGCACAGCATCGATCCTCGATACGGCTTCTGCTCATGTTCGCTCCAAGCAACCAGCGAGGTCCTCGCCTTCAGGAGAAGTTTCCACCCCTGTCGATCTGTTCAGTTTTCTGGGGTCAGCTCCCTGTGTTCATGGGAGATGGGCTGGCGGAAACGCGTTGGTGGTTGCATGCGCCATCGCAAGACTGCTTTTTTTATACGCCTGTTGGCGCAAAGGGAGCCTGCAAAGCGACCCACTTGTCCGCCTTGGCGACCATGACTGCGATCAGTTGCTGATGAGTGTCGAAAACCCCCGGCGACGTGAGTCGGTAATGCGAAACACCGCCGCGCGATATGTCGGCAGAACCGAGCAACCCCGCACCCCCCTTCACGACCTTGGCCCGGACGCTTATGGTCCAGCCATCGTGCAGGACCGCTTTGATTTCGAACTCTTCATTCGCGGCGCTCTGCTGGAGTTGTTCCATTAGTGCCCGTCCGTTGAAATGTGAAAGTTTCACAACTTCAGACGAGGCTGGTGGTAGGACAGCGCCTTTGTTGAAAACACTTACAGGCAGGATATCTGAGTGCAAGAAAACGGCGTGGCGGCTTGTGGGGAGGCAAGGGCTCGTTTGCTTACTGATTCCCACAGGGAATTTTCTCTGCGTGAGAATCCGGGCGGTGTCCGGTCGGTCAGGGACATAGGTTGTGCCGCCCCCTCCCCCACTAGAACCAGATTTCGTTCGAGGTCGCGGCGATGCTCGCTGAGGGCCTCGCAAGTTCGCGCAGCATCTCCCGATGCTCGCTCTTCGGAATGGGGCCCGCCTCCCTGCAATCGAAGGCACGAGCGGCTTCGCATCTTCTGGACGGTGGCAGCGCGGCGCTGGCCATGCGGGCCTGCCTGGCTCCCAGCGGCATCCGGGAAGGCGCCCTCTTTTAGGGCGCATCCGCAAGGGCGGGCATCTGTGTGAATCAGCACCTTTGTAGCGGATGCCGTGCGCCGGGCCGTTGATTTCCGTCGTGTCCAGGCGGACTTCCATGCACGTGGCGAGACCGGTTTCGAAGGAATACCTGCGAACCGGTGTTTCGCACCCTGTGGACGAAGTGTTTGACCACGTCCAGGAGCGCATTGACGCAAGACGTCGCGAACTGCAAAGTCGCGTCAGTACGTGACGGAATTGTTTGGCGTCGAGATGACTCCGCAAGCCGAGGATGACCTGGAGCGGTTGTCCGAATTCCTTGTCGCGCGGTCAGAATCTTTGGAGGAGTTGGACCTGGCTCAGCATGTGTTGCACGAGCTTCGCACCGGCATCAAGAAGCGACTAGCCCAGAACCCTTGGGCCTGTCGGAAAGCGGGAGACGACAGGCGTACGACGCGCCGGGAGTTGATCGTAGGCCTCGGTTCCACAGGCCATGTAGCGCTCTACGAAATCCTTCCGGGCCAGAAAATGAAGGTGTGGCCGTTCGACATCGGCGTGGAGAGGACCACTGAGGTCCGTTGAAGATCATGACCTTGGAGACACGGGGAATGCAGCTTTGGGACAACCTGTGTAATCGGCTAACCTGGGGACAGGCTAGCTACATTGGGGCCCAAAGTGATTTCCACCCAGAAAAATTCGGCCAGTTATTGGACAAGGCGCAGCGTGAGCCGGTGCTCATCACGCGCCACGGGCGCACCGCCGCGTACGTGATATCTCCCGAGAAAATGCACGCCCTGCAGGCGGCGCGCAGCGGTGCCACCCAGCAAGCGCAGCGCGAATGGGCCAGGGCGTGCGCCCAAGGCTGGAACGATTTCGGCAGCCAGTGCGGCTCGGCGTTTGTCGATGACGAAGGGCGGGCCGCCCGGCCGGTCCGGATGGACTCACAGAATGTAGATGTGCCCATCGGCGAGCCTTCGCGCACGAGTCGGACGTCGTTCGGGTCGGCATTCGTTGGTGTCATTCCCTTGAACCGGAGAGCCGTTGCGTCCAGCATCGCGCAGCAAGGGATCCATCGGCGGACGCTTTCGATCTCGTGGGTTTCCGTGGGACTGCGATTTCGTGGGGTGTTTGGTGGCGTTGTGATTCGAGAGCGTGCAGCGAGCCGGGTAGACTCAGATCAGCCGAAGGGGTTCTCGTCGTGGACACGTTGAGCCTGGAATGATTGTCTTGTGTGGCGTTGGTGGCGTGGTGATGGCCATCGGGTTGGCAATCACCTCTCTTCCCCCGTCGCCCGTCAGCCCGCGACCGAAAGGCGGCTGGAGTCAACGCCCTCGCTTTACGCTGATCTGGTAGCGCTGGCGGACCTGTTCGGCCTCGATCAATACATCACCAGGCCGCCAGAACACGCCGTTCTTGTTCGGGTTGATGGTGGCCTGTCCGAATTGCCGGTTCACGTCCTCCAGCGCCGCATCAAAGGTCGTGCGGTCAGGCAGGTAGAAGTCAATATCGCTGACCTTGTTCCCCGTGAGATGCATGAATGCGAGCTCGAGACTTGGCAATGACAGCACGCACGTGACGCGCTGCTGGTCGCCGGCTGTCGTGCCACCCCAGCCCTGAGGACAGAAAGCCATGTAGTCGCCTATTGCGTGGGATTGCAGAGTGACCCCCACGATGCCGGCTTGGGCGAACAGGCAGGCGGCAGTCAGCGCAGCCGCAATGATGGGTTTCTTCATGATGGGCAGGAAGGTGGCTTTTCGCCCCGAAGCGTACCGTATTGGCGCATTCATTGGTGAGCGGCATGGGCGACTGTGGGGAGGGCTCGCGCCCTGCGCAGGCTTCGCTTGGCGGGGTGCGGGCGCGATTTGCAGGAAATCGGCGACTACGTCGCCCAGTACACCCCGCGCCGAGCCGAAAGCTTGTCAATGACCTGATTGACTAGGCCGGGAAGATTGCGCAAATGCCCGGCGGCTACGCCGCGCGTGAGGATCTGGCGCCAGGTCTGCGCGTGTGCACGCATGGGCGGAGGCGCCAACACGAGCAAGCGCGCGGCGCAGCCGATCGGAGGCCCGACTAAGAGCTTATCCGTAACTTATGTTGACGTCGGCAGGTACCTTGCGGAAGGCGATGATGGCGGCGGCAAGGTGGTTGAGGGCGACGAAGCTGCGCTCGAGTTTCTCGTAGCGCACGAGCAGCTTGCGGAAGCGGTTGAACCAGCTATGGCAGACCTCGACGACCCAGCGCCGTGCCTTCTTGGTCGGATCGCGCTGCTTGATGTCGGCCTCGGTACGTCGACCAACGACGTGAGGGATGTAGCCGTTGCGCTCGATGGTGCGAAGGTGCTCGACTCCACGGTAGCCCGCGTCGGCGCACAGATGTTTGTGTCGCCGATATGGCGGATCCTTGCGCCTGACGACGATGGCTGCGAGCACGTCGCCAAGCCGCCTGCAGTCATGGACGTTGGCCCCTGTCACGACGAGCGACAACGGGACGCCACGGCCGTCCACCAACAGGTGGCGCTTGCTTCCTTTTTTTTCCCCGATCCGTCGGGTTGGGGCCCACGGCTTCCTGTGCCAGTGGCGCCTTCATCATCGCGCCGTCGATGCTCTGCCAGCGCCAGGCAATGCCCTGCATCTGGTCGTATTCGGCCAAGCCCGCCTTCCACAGAGCCTCGAAGAATCCCGCGGCCTCCCACTCAAGAAATCGCTTGTGGATGGCGCTTGCGCTGCCGAAGCGCTCCTTGGGCAGCGCCTTCCACTGGCAGCCCGTACGCAGCACGTAGACGATCGCCTCGAACACCAGTCGAGCCGGCTTTGGTGGTCGGCCGGCCCCTGGCTTGCGCACGTAGATTTTCTGTGCCGCCAAGCGCGCGGGAATCAGCGGCTCCACCCGCTGCCAGAACTCATCGCTTACCACCCACGACTCGATACGTTTCGCCAAGATCTTGATCCATCGCCGCGCCCAATGCGGCTCGGATCGACAGTTTAACTATTTACGGATAAGTTCTAAGGAAAGTACGGGAGGTGCCCACCAGGAGTTGCTTAGTGGCAGTCATCTTCGCGCTGGTGGCGGATCGCGGCAACCACGACCGATTGGTCGTCAATGATGCGAAACAACGCAACATATCCGGAAGCACCGAAGGGGATAACCAGTTCGCGTTCAAGGCGGTCAGCATCTGCGATCCGGCAAGTGAACGGGTTCGTCTCTAGAACTCGAACCTCCGCGCGGATCGCCTGAATTGCCCGGCGCGGCAAATCGAAGTCTCCATACTGCAAAGCGGACTCGACGAGGAAGTCCTCAAGACGCAGGAGATCTTCAAGGGCTTCGTGCGTCAAGGTGACCGTGTAAGTCACGAATCAGCGCTTGACTTGCGTTGCTCTTTGCCGAGTTGCGAAAGGCGCGCATCCAGGCGTGCCTGCATCGCGTCGAGCGCGTCCTTGGCCGAGTAGTATTCGCCACTCTTCTTTGCACGCTTGAGTGAAGCTCGGCCACGCGCAAGGAATTCGTCCTGTGATTTGCGGCGCTGGGCGGCCTGCACAGTCGCATTCTCCACAAACTGCGATAGCGTTTCACCTTGGCGCAGCACGCTTTCGATCTCATCGCGCACGGATTGCTCAACGCGCACGGGAGGCAACTGGGCGGTCTTCATGGACACTACTGTAGCGCAATTGCTATGCGCAGCCAAGCGCTGAACCGCGCACTGTCACCTGCGCTCGCGACAATACAGTCCCACGCAAGATTGGCGGCGACCGGGCGCCGGTGCGTGGAGCAGTCGTGGGCAGCGTTGCAGTTCTGTGGCTTCGGGCGGTCGCCTGCTACATCAAATGTGGCGTCGTGCGATGCAATATTTGATTCCTGGGAGGACGCCAAGCGTCCCACCGTAACCCTGGACGACGAGTTGCTTTCGCAGGCCCGAACATTCACGGGTATCCAGGAGAATTCCGTGCTGATCCAGCACGCGCTCAAATCCCTCGTTCAAAGGGAGGCCGCGCGACGGTTGGCGCGCCTGGCAGGCAGTTCGCCGAACCTCCAGACTGCACCGCGACGGCAGGGAGAGGTCGCCGATGATCCTCGTTGACACGTCAGTGTGGATCGACCACCTTGCCCGAGGCGATTCAGAACTGCAATCGCTCCTCGAAGACGATGAAGTCCTCGTGCACCCGTACATCGTCGCGGAGATCGCGCTGGGCAGCCTGAATCAGCGAGATGAAACGGTCGGCGCGCTCAGACGCTGCCCGAGATACCGCTGGCATAGCATGTCGAGGTGATGACTTTTCTCAACAACGAGCGGCTGCTTGGCATCGGGATCGGCTATGTCGTCACCTGCTTGCCGCGACCCGCCTCGCCGTCGGCACGAGGCTCTGGACACGCGATCGACGCCTTCTCCAGGCGGCGCTCCAGTTGAACTTGGCAGCGTTCGGTGCGCATTGAGTCCTGGGCCGGATAGCTGTGCTCACGGCTCTCTTCGACGCGCCCGCAGCCAACGCCTTTCAAACAGATGCCATGTCGGGAGTATGACCGCATGGGCGTTGGCTCGCTCGCCAACATGTCACAGCTGGGCGAGCGACACGTCGGACGTGCGCTGTGGACAAGCGGCGAACCTTTCAACGACATGGTTGACTCCCCGGTCGCGAGGGCCGAGTGGCAACGGAATTGGCGCTTCACTCACAAACCGGGCCGGTTTGAGGGCGCCGTTTTTCGGGAAGTCAACCTTCAGTTGTCCCCGCGGCCGGTGCATGACTCTGTGGATAACCGCCACTTCGACGCGCCGGAGCCGCGCTGTACCTTGGCATCCAACAGGATGCCCGGTGAATCAGCAGCGCGACCCCAGTTTCGACTTCGTTACGAAAATTGCGTTTCGCGCCCGGCGCGCCCATCGCAATGAATCCCGCTTCGCCGCGCTCCCCCCACGCGAAGAAAGAACCACCATTCATAGTTTGAATGGTCGCTGCAGTAGGCACGCCACAACGCAAACTTTCGCCAGATGACGATATCCCGAATCATGTCGAACGCGGCCGGATGACGGTTCTCATTCGTGATGCGATGCCGCCTGGCGTTGGTGCACCGGTGACCTTGGCGGACTTGGCTTTGCAATGCAGCCAACAGCGTCTTCATGTCGCGGTGCCCGCAAAGCTTTCGGAAGCGTCCCTTGGCATCGCTCAACGCGCCAGCGCTCCAGCGCAGCGTCATTTGCCCATCCTTCCAGCGCTTGACGTTGCGCATGACGTGGGCGATCGAGTCGTTCAGGTTCCCGATCGGACTGGTGGTGCGCAGCGTGCGGTACAGCGCCCCGGTGATGCCCAGCACCTGGGTTCTGTTGCAGATAAGAAAATTCGGCAGATATTGACCACTGCCGGTAGCGTCCAGAGCCCAACAAGTTCACCTGCCCATGGCGCAAGGCCCCGGGCGAAATTTCCTTGGTGCGGCAAGAGCCCCGATGTTCGCATCCTGGCCATTGACGCGCCGTCGAGATCTGCGCGCGCTCGCGAACAGGCACCTCGCAGCGCCAGGACGATGTACGCGCCTGGCGTTATGGCTCGCGCCACGCCTTGAGCGCGACAAAACCGTCGTCGAGGGCTTCGTCAAAGTTCGCAAAGGGCGCCAATGCCTCGGCAACACACTCAGCCGCGTGGCCATTGCGTCGTTGCACGAGCCTCCAGGAAAATTCCGCGGGCGAGCGTTGCTGAACAGTCACGGCCAATTGCGGCTCGGTCCAGTGCACAGGGAGGCCTTGGATGCATTTCATTCAAGGCATTCTGCCAATGAATACTTTCAGTTACAAGCGGTTTGGCCTATGGTCTGTTGTGCAGGCGCACCTTGTCTGGCAGGGCGTCGCCAATGACGACCAGGCGGCGTTCCTTTCAGGCCTGCGCGTGCACACCGAGGCAGCACACGTCGGCATCGCACAGAGCGGATCGACGTGCCGCCCCCGTCGGGCGCGGCGCGTCGCCCGCGTTGCGCGAATGGGGGTCGCCTTGCGCGACATGACGCATTCACGCGGGTGCTGGGGTGCGTGATCGGCCGTTGACAATACATCATCGCGTTGACATCGACGATTCGCTGCAGGCGCCGCTCGGACGGTTCGCGCTCATGCCGCTGGTGGTCGGCGACACGGGTGCGCAGGCCGTGGCTGCGAACGGCCCTGGGGCGGCGACGAGACAGTGATCGTCTCAGCTCAGATATCTCGCACTACCTGCCGTACGGCAGGGCGAAGTCGGTTGACCACGCCACCGTGCAGCGCATCCTGCGGTTCGACGCCGGACTCACGCCGCATGAAGCCTGCGGCTGCGAGGCGATCAAACGGTGCCCTGCGCGCTGCACGCCATCACCGCCTGAACCCGTGCCTGCGCGCGACCTGCGCAACTCCGGGCGCACCGGCGGTGGCCATGACCGCGTGGTCGGCTGCACAGCGATCGCGTTCGAGGCGTGCGTGTGACCGACGCACCCGCCCGCTGGTGGCATTGCCTGGAAGACAGGTGCAAGTTCTGCCAGAGCTGGGGAATCTCGAAGGGCCGGGAACTTGACCGGCTCATGATGCAGCATCCCCCGCGCGCATCGCCCGGGCGCGAAGGATGGCGGCGCCGACGGCGTGGTTCACCTGCAACGACCGGGTGATATTTGCCGGGTACGCGATGGACACCGCCGACGCCTGCCACCCACTGGGCATTCGCAGCGTGGCGGTGGCCGCCGGCTACATCCACACCGACCCGAGCCGCGCGTTCTGCGACCGGAGGACACCGCGAACGTCGACCTCAAGGGCTTCAACGAGATCAGGCGCTATGCGCCCGGTACTGTGCTGCCGCCTGGCGGGGCGTAAGCCAGCGCAGCTGCCAGGATGGGCTTGGCCCACTGCGGCACTTTGCCAAGTGCGATATGCGAGAGGACGCGCCCGCCTTCCATGTGCAGCAAAAGCACGGGGTGCGGATGCTTTCCCGCCTTGGGGTCACCCTCGGCGCTGTTGTCATAGAGGCGAAGGCTGGCCAGGTGGGGCAGGAGGCGCACGAGGTTGGCACGGCTGCTCTCGTAGCGCTCGCGGATCCTGGACTCCGGAATATCGTGGCCTCCGGCCGCAGCCCGTGCCTTGACGCGCTGGATGTTCAGCTCGGGTGAGGCCAGTCCTGCATACCAGACATGGATCTGCGCACCCTGGCGCGCGCCCTCCAGCAGCATCCGGGGGATGGTTTGCGCGCCCAGCGTGCTTTCGAAGGCGAAATTCAGCCCATGGGCGAGCGCGCGTTCAAGACCTTGGCGCCCCAGCTCCCAGGCATGCCCGTTCGCCACATCGGCCGTCATGCCCGGGTGCTGCGCCATCAGCGCACGAGCCGCCTCGTCTGGATTGAAGTAGTCGACTTTGTTGCGCAGCAGCGCTGCACCGCCCACGCTGCTCTTGCCCGCGCCATTCACGCCGGCCAGCAGGTAGATTCTGGCGGGCATCAGCGGCGCGAAACGCGTGCGGCCTTCACGGCGGCCTTGCCCAGCTCCGCCGGCTCCATGGCAAAGGCATCCGCCATGGCCTGCGCCGCCTCGTCGCCCTGCATTCGCTCGAACATGTCGTCAAAGCGCCGCGTCAAATCCTCCAGATCCGGCTCGGCGGCCTTTTCCAGCGCGAGGTAGCGTTCTACCGACATCAGGACCATCGAGGGCTGGTCGTGCCGCGTGATGACGACCGCTCCTTCGGACATCACCGTGCGCGTCACCCGCTGCATGCCCGCAGCCAGATGGGTCGCGGAAAAAGAGGAAAGCTCTCGCGTCAGCCGCTCGACGGAGGGGATACGCACAGCGGTATTGGCAGTCATGGCGATCCTGCGAGATGGAGTTTCTGGATTGTAGCCATTATCCAGAAATTCTGGATTTTACATGATCACTCCGTTCGCCCCACCGCCAGGCGCGACCACGTGCCAGGGCGCTGTGCGCTGGTGGGCTACCGGGGTCCAGCGCATGCCTTCGTGTTGCCTTTGTCTCCAAGGGTGATGCAACGCAGAACGCGCGGGTCCATCGCGCAGCAGCACACAGGGCTACCCCGAGATCAGTGCGCGAACTGACGTGTGACGGATACTTTGGGCAGGTTCCTGACGCTTCCTTTCGATCACCGCCGTCCATGACCGATTTCGTGCTGTTGTTGGGCCTGCTGATGCTTAGAAGAAGCAAGCGGGATCCCTGACGGCGCCCCCTTCCGGCGCATCCGCAAGGGCGGGCACCTGGGCGAGCCCTTGGCACGCGCGGCCGCGCGCGATCGTGAAGGAGCGGTGTGCGCTCGCCGGTCGAGGGGGAGTTTTCTGGCACACGCCATCCGGGCCGGCCCTGTCACTGCACAGCGTTCTGCTGGCGGGGCTAGCGACCTGCCACCAGCCGCACAAGCTCGCTCTGCCGGCGCCTTCCTGTCTTGTCGAACAGCGAATTCAGATGCGTGCGTATCGTGGCGGGGATCACGTCCTTCTCAAGCGAGATCTCCTCCACGGTGCGCCCCGCCGCAATGCGCCGAAGCACGTATTGCTCGCTCGGCGTGAGCGCGAAGTGCCGGGCCAGGCAGCGCTGCCAGCTTTCCTCATCGCCTTCGCGCGAATAGCCGTCCAGCAGCACCAGCATCACGCTGGCTCGCGGCCACGCACAGGCGTAGTGCGGCACCTGGCGGATGGGCGAGGCGCTGAGGGTCAGGCGTCGCACGCGATCGCCTTCGACGGTCAGCGCCACCGTCTTGCAGCAGATCCGGCCGGCGCCGGCGACCAGTGTCTTGAGCGCAGCGCAGTCCAGATTGCCGGCGCCGCGCAGGTAGCCGTTGGCCTCCTTCACGAGCCGCCCCGTGCGCAGCATCTCCAGCGCGGACGCGTTGCAGAACTCGACGAAGGCGTCTTCGCGCAGGATGAACGTTGGCATGGGCAGCAGGTTCAGCCCAACGGCGGGCGAATGCCCGGGCACGATTCCGCGCGCGAGTTTCCAGTGCAGGCGAACGGCATGCTGGACCGGCCGCCAGAAACGGGCGAGGGTGCGCTTGTCTTCCTCGTCGAACTCGCGCGACGAGAAGGGGCGACCCACGATGAAGTGCGTGACCGGCGCTACCGGATCATTGGCGTCGCACACCTTGAGCGAAATCTTGTGACCGGCGCCGCCGCCGGAGAAGCGGCCAAAGTCGTTGTAGTAGGCCGTGCGCTTGACTTGGGCGTCTGGCAGGAATTCGCGTCCAAGGTGCACGTCGCCAGCCGTCTCGAAAAAGCGCTTGCCGGCGACCGCCACCAGCCAGGGGTCTTGCGCCGCCCAATGGGCCTTGTAGCCCGAGATGTCTCCATAGCCGTCGGTGATCGCGCCCAGGTGCGGTCCGTTCACGTCGACGCCCGGCGAAAACATCGCGCCGCCCATGGCGCCAGTAGCCGCGCAGGCGGCGCGCAATACATCCACCCAGCGCGCGGAATCGAGCGCAGCGGCACTGGCCAATTCGTAGAGGTCCTGGACGTTCATGCAGGGCAAACAAGATTCCGCGGGAGGTAATACATTTTTCGTAGTTCGAAGAACCGGCGCAACAGCCCAAAGGCAACGCGCGCCGGCTTTCTCACCCACTTTGTGGAAAAAGCCCCAAGCCCGGTCGTGACTTCACACTTCACGGGAGTTCATGCCCGGCGCGCCAGTCGTTGGGGGTGTGCGGGCATGGAACGCGCTGGGCGACGCCGTGGCGCCGGCGGTCGGCCCAGGCACGCGGCGCACACGATGAATGTGCCTGTCGACGCTACGCGCCGAACACAGCCGTGGGTTTCGCATCGCCGTTGCGGCATGCCGTCATGCCGCCACCTTCTGGCATTGAAGCCGGTTCGCTTCCGGCGTCACTGAGTGCGTGGGCTTCCGCCGCAATGAAGTCCCTGCGATTTGATGAAGTGCACGGGGCAGCGATGAGTCGAACGGAGACCGGGATACCGAAGGGCCAAGTCGTCTCCGTGCAGATGCGTGAAGGTGGCTGCGAACGAAAGACCGCGTGACGCGCAACCGGCTGGCGGCGCTGCGCACGATGGCGAGCAGGCATGGCTGCCTCGACGCGCACGCACCCTCGGCCGGAGAACCGGATCGCCGCTCTCTTTGCGATTTGGCGCGTCACGCCGATTTCACCCGATCCGTTTCTCTGTCATTTGATAGAGGAATAAAGCATTGCTTCTCGCTATCTTGCAGCCATCACGGCGCGCCAAACGCGGAGTTCCTCTTTGGCCGAGCGACCGGATTCCGACGCAGGAGAAGTCATGTCGAAGTTGCTGTTGCTTGTTGCGGCCATTGAACGCGGCCCCCTCGCCGGGGGATGCCGCTGGTGCCTGTTCGCCCTCGCGGCCTTCCTGGTCGCCTGCGGCGGCGGCGGGCATTCGCACCCGACGCCAACGCCCGTCGTGGCGCCTTTGATCACCACGCAGCCGGTGAGCGTTACGGTCGCCGAGGGCCAGGCGGCCAGGTTCGGCGTGGGCGCCAGCGGCACCGCACCCCTGACTTACCAGTGGCGGCGCGACGGCACGGCCATTCCCGGCGCGACGGCCGCCGGCTACACCATCGCAGCCGCAACGGCCACCGACAACGGGGCGATCATCACGGTGATCGTGAGCAATGCGGCCGGGTCGGCAACCAGCAGTCCGGCCATGCTCACGGTCGGCCCCTTCGCCATTGCGCCAGTCGTCACCACGCAGCCCGCCGCCAGCAGCGTGCTCGCCGGGCAAACGGCGAGTTTCAGCGCCGGCGCGACGGGCACCGCCCCTTTGAGCTACCAATGGCGCCGCAACGGCGTGCCCATCTCCGGCGCCACGTCGGCCAGCTACGACATCGCTGCGACCGTGGCCGCGGACGATGGCGCGCTCTTCTCCGTGGTGGTGACCAACACGGCGGGCAGCGCCACCAGCAACGATGCCCTCCTCACCGTCACGGCCGGGGTCGTGGCGCCCACCGTCACCGCCGGGCCGGGCAGCGCCACGGTGGGCCTGGGCCAGCAGGCCACCTTCTCGGTCACCGCGATGGGCACGGCGCCGCTGAGCTACCAATGGAGCCGCAATGGCGCCACCATCGCCGGCGCGATGGGCGCCAGCTACACCACGCCGGCCACCACGGCCGCCGACAACGGCGCAACCTTTGCCGTGACGGTGACGAACGTCGCCGGCAGTGCCACGAGCGGCACAGCCGTGCTGACTGTCAGCCCGGCGGCTGTTGCGCCTTCGATCTCGACCCAGCCGGCGAGCGTGAGCGTGGTGGCCGGACAGACCGCCAACTTCAGTGTCACCGCGGCCGGCACTGCGCCCCTGGGCTATCAATGGCGGCGAAACGGCACGGCGATCCCTGGCGCCACGGCAGCCAGCTACGCGGTGCAGAACGCCGTCGCGGCCGACAACGGCGCGCAGTTATCGGTCGTCGTGAGCAATGCAGCCGGTGCGGTGACCAGCAGTGCAGCCACCCTCACGGTGGGTGCTGCCGCGGTCGCGCCGGCCGTCACCACGCCGCCGGCCAACGCCAGCGTCACCGCCGGCCAGACGGCGACCTTCAGCGTCGTCGCCTCCGGCACGGCGCCGCTGGGCTATCAATGGCAGCGCAACAACGCCAATATCGCGGGTGCGACCAGCGCGAGCTACACGACGCCCGTGACCGGTCTGGCCGACAACGGCGCGGCCTACCGCGTTGTCGTCAGCAATTCGGCGGGAAGTGCGACGAGTGCGTCGGCCACCCTGAGCGTCGTCGCGGCACCGGTGGCACCCTTCATCACGACGGCGCCTGCCAATGTCACGGTGACTGCCGGTGCGATGGCCACATTCACCGTACTGGCAGGCGGGACAGCGCCGCAGACCTTCCAGTGGAATCGCGGCGGCAGCCCGATTCCCGGCGCCACGGCGGCCAGCTACACCACGAACGCGACGCCGATCGCCGACAACGGCGCCACCTTCACCGTGACCGTGACCAACGTCGCAGGCAGCATCACCTCCGCCCCCGCGACGCTCACGGTGGTCTCGGTATGGACCGGCGTGAAGCAGGATGGCGCGCAGTTCCCTTCGCCTCTCGCTCCGTCCAACGTCGCCTACAGCGTTGCGGCGGATGCGCAGGGCAACGTGGTCATCGGCGGCTACACGACCGGTATCTTCACGGCCGGCACCGACCCCGGCGCGTCCAAGCCCTTCATCGCCAAGTACGGCCCTGCTGGCAACGTGCTGTGGCAGCGGCTGGTGCTGGACGCGTACAACGGCTTCGGCGTGGCGGAAGCGGTCAACGGCGTCGCAGTGGACAGCACTGGCAACATCTACGTCACCGGGCAGACGCTCACGACGTTGGCGGGGGAAATCGCGGCGGGCAATACCGATGTCTTCGTGGCCAAATTCAGCCCCGACGGCACGCGGCTGTGGGCCCACCAGTTCGGCTCCAACGCATACGACAGCGGCTTGGGCATCGCGGTCGACACCAACGGCAACGCCTTCATTGCCGGTCGCAGCTTCGGCCAGTTGCCGCTGACCAACCCGCCGGGTGGCACCATCATGTGGTTCCTTGCCAAGTACGACACGGCGGGCAATCGGCAGTGGATCAAGGAAGACATGTTCCACCCCAACCAGCCGGCGCCGTACAACGAGGGGCACGGCGTGGCAGTCGACGCGGCGGGCAACGCCTACCTCACGGGATGGGCATCCGGCAGCCAGTTCAACGCCAGCGGCGCATACGTCGCCAAGTTCAACGGCAGCACGGGCGCCCAGATCTGGGAGACGCTGCTGGGCCCGGCCGCGCCAAACAACGCGCTGCCGGTGACGGCCAACAGCATTGCCGTCTCCGCCGATGGCAGCCGTGTGTTCATCTCGGGCCGCACCTATGCGAATTTCGACGTTGCGGGCAATCCGACGGTCAACCCCTTCTGCTGCACCGCAGGCGACGCCCTCATTGCGCGATTCGACGGCTCGGGCACGCTCCAATGGGCGCACAACCTGTCGTCGCAAACGCTGAGTGGCCCCCGCTACTTCGACGAAGAGGCCTTCGGCATCACGACCGACGCCGCCGGATCCGCAGCCTTCATCACCGGCTACACCAATGGCGTGATGCCAGGCGAAACCTCCAAGGGCGACGAAGACATGTTCGCGGCGCGCTTTGAGGCCGACGGCACGCGCACCTGGATCCGGCAATACGGCGCGGGCCTGCCTGCGACGGGCGTCAGGAACGACCGCGCCTTCGGCATCGCGATGGACCTGCACGGCGACCTGTTCATCGCCGGCTCGACCATCGGCACCTTCGGCACGCCGGGCCGATCGATCGACCGGGTCAACTGGTTCGTGTTGAAGATGAAGCCGACAGACGGGAGTTTGTATTGACGGCGTGCGAATGAAACGGGCGGTCGCATTGCGTCCTCGGCTGCGTACCTTGGTTGCGGCCGCACTCACAGACGACGTTTGGCAAGAATGCGGGATAAGGTGGAGCCACTCGGCCTGAGCAGTTTCGCGTCGTATCGAGAATTTGGAATCGTCTTTGGCGGGCGGAGGGAGTGTGAGCTAAACCGCGGCAGGCGAAAAGCAGCGGTCAAGTAGCCCGATGGGCTGGCCCCTGACCCAGTAGACCTGACCGCCAAAAGTAGGAAATCCGGCTTTGGTGCAAACCGCGCCTCCGATCGGCGACGGCTTTTGAATTGAAGGCGTATCGATGGCGAAGAGGCTGCAGTGCACGGACGAACTGTTCAAAGGTCCGCGTCTCGAGCGCGAGATCATCGTTCTGTGCGTTCGGCGGATACCAGCGCTTCAAGTTGGGCTTGCGCGACCTGGTGGAGATGATGGCCGAGCGCGGCTTGTCGATGGCCCACACGACGATCATGCGCCCGGTACAGCGGTTCGTGCCCGAGTTGAGAAGTGCTGGGACCGATTCGCTCGCAAGACGGGGCGATCGTGGCGCTTCGACGAAACGTACGTGAAGATTAGCGGCAAGTGGTGCTATCTCTACCGGGCCGGTCGCAGATCCGGAGTGCGGCCAGGAGCTCTACAGCCGGGGAGACTGGACTGGATCAACCGACGCACGCACCAGCGCCGAAGTCCCGAGCTGCGTCTGCGGCAAACTGCGCAATCGGGTGATCATGAAAATGGCCGCCTGCATCACGTGCTTAAATCAACCCCGCCTCCGACAGCATCGGAAATCGCGCTTGAATCCACGCCTGCCAAAGCGGCGTCTCGCGGGCGGCAGTGGCGGCTGCCTGATCGGCATAGAAGTAGACGTTCAGCCCCACCATGCTCGGGCCGCCCATGTTGACGGTGCAAGAGGCTGCACGGCCGGCGCCGGCTTGTCAACCCGCACCAGGATGTCGTAGGGGCACTCGCTGACGCGCTGCTCCAGTTACCGGCAAAACACAGCAGGATCAAAGGGCTGCGTTCATTCAGTGCTCAAAGTTGGGCTAGGGACTGGGCCTTCAGCGCACGAATCGATTTACCGCGATACCGATTGCGACGCCGATCAACTCGGCCACCACAAAGCCGGTCGCACTTCCTGGGGCGATTCCGGAAAGGCTGTCACTGAACATGCGCCCGACACCGCCGCCGGGTTGGCGAAAGATGTGCTGGACGTGAACCAGTAGACCGCGCCGATGTAGAGGGCCACCAACTGTGCAGCCTTCCCCGCTGGCGCACGCAGGATCACCAGCACCAACCCCGCAGTGGCCACCAGTTCACCAAGCCATTGCCCCAAGCCGCTGCGCATCTTCGTACTCCATTGAAGGACGCTCATGTCGAACATGGCGTTTGCCAGCCACGCGCCCAGCATCGCACCCGTCAACTGGGCCGCTACGTAGGCGGCCAAGGTCGCCGCCGGCAGTTCGCGGCGCAGCGCCATGACGACGCTGACAGCCGGATTGAATTGCGCACCACTGACGGGACCGAAGACCTCGATCAGCACGTAGAGCGCGAACACGGTCGCGAGGGTATTGGCCAGCAGTGCGATGGCCACATTGCCCCCTGCGAGACGCTCGGCCATGATGCCCGAGCCCACCACCGCGCACAGCAAACCAGCCGTGCCCAGAAGCTCGGCCAGCGCCTTGCGCCAGAGGTTCATGGCTTGCCGGCCAGCTCTCGCGCCTGCGATTGGAGCATCAACTTGTCCACGCTGGCGAGCGGCAGGTTCACCAACAACTCGAGCCGGCGCCGAATGGCGTGCAGCGTCTGGCGAAAGGCTTCCAGCTTCTGTTCGGGCGACCCTTGCATTTCCGAAGGATCCGCGTAGCCCCAGTGCGCCGTCGCCGGTTGCCCGGGCCAATACGGGCAGACCTCGCCTGCGGCGTTGTCGCACACGGTGATGACGAGGTCCATGTGCGGTGCGTCAGGCTTGCCGAGGGACCGCGACCATAATGTCTAGGGCTTGCCGCCTTCGCAGTTCACAAGGTCCGCGTGCCCAAATCCTTTCGTATAGTCGAGCACCGAGACAATCTCCGGGACGACGCGAAAGATCGCAATATCCTCCGGCGCCGGCATTTTCATTTGTGCCATGTCTGGAGGTGCGTCCGGATACTTCAACGGCATCATCGCGATCACTTTCCTTGCCTCCCCAAGATCTGACACCCTGAGCGCTCGGGCAGACATTGACAAGCCGGTGATCGACATGAGGTCCGGCGTGTCGTGGTCGATCGTGATGGAGATGCGATTGTCCCGCGCCAGATTTTTGGCCTTCTGGCTCTCCAGGCCGCAAAGAAACCAAAGCGTGAGTTCCTCGTTCACATAGCCAACTGTCGTTGCCTGCGGCCATCCGTCATCACGCACTGTTGCAACAGTCATGATCCGGTGGCTGTGGAGCAACTCAAGAATTTTTTGTCTTAGCAGACTGTCCATGAAAGAACACCTCCATAGGTTTTGCCCCAAGAATCATCGAGCAATGGTGAATGCCGCATAACGCTGCAATGGAGCTCGTCAACATCCCCGTTCGACGCTTCTCGCGGTCAGGGTGCAGTGCGGTCCCGACCGAGGCAGATCCCCAAGTTCGCCAACCCGTTGAACAGCTCGCGCCAGACCGGTGTCCTTGCGCGTACCTTCGGTAACAGCATCCGTGCCTGCTTGCGGTGATGGTGCTTTGCGGGAACGCTTGGTGGCAGCGCCGTGCCCGGCATGATGGCGCCTCGCCGGTGCTGCGCGAGCAGCAGGCAAATGGACTGCAGCATCGCCGACAGCGCATCGTGCTCGTTCCAGATCAATGTGGGAGATGATTCTTGCCATCTGGTGCCTCCTGTCGGGCTACCCAAGATTCGCGCAACCGGCGACATGGGGCCTTGCGCCAGATCAACCTCGGCGCAGCCATTGACGGAGTCGGCACGCCGCTGCACGACGTCGCATTGCGCAGAAGAGCCGGCCAGCTACCTTTCCGGGTTGCGCCGGGCGGCTGCGTAGCCGTATCGGTTGCGTCGCTATCCGCCTTCACGGCGCCCCGACCACTTGCAGCCATCACACACGCTTGACGTCGACGGCCAGAAGTTGTCGCGAAGCCGCCATTCGCGCCTCGAGTCGATCGATGTCAAGCGGCAATCCATCAACGCCCGCGCTGCCCTTGCAGGCAAGACATGACCGTGCCTCGCAGTTCACTCTTGAGCTCATTCGCGCCCTGATCTCGGCCCCAGCGCACTGCGAGCCGATCTTGCTCGCCTGCCGGCTGGTCGTTCGTCGGCAACAGCATCATCGCTTGGCTGTTTGGTCCATCTGGCGAACTTTGCGGCGCGGCTGGGTCACACGGTAGAGCTTGCTTGAAAATGACTGGCAGTCTCCGGTGCACCTTCAATTGGAAAGCCGGTCGGCGAGCCTGCTTTCTTCAACCTGGAAATTCACGGCAAGCTGCACGCACTGTGACCTCGTTGATTTCACCCGCAATGCGCCACGCTTTTCATCGGCGGATCGCGTGGAGAGCAGCGCTCAAATCCCAGCCCTGCCCCAATGGGTCAACCTTTCGAGCCAGATGAGCCTTTGCTTCTCGCTGAGACCCTCCACCGAACCCACGATGGCGTCGCGCACCGGCGCGATGCCAACGAAGCCGAGGATGCTTCGTTTGAGCAGGCGCAAGCCGTGCGCGAAGAAGTACCAGCGGTAGATCGGCGCCGGCATGCCCATGGTGATGACCACGCGCGCACTTCGTCCGGCGAGCGGCTTCACGCGCATGCTCGGGCGATCCCGCGGCACGGCGAAGCCCGGCCGCAAGATCTGCTCCAGCAAAGCGCCGCGGGCATGTCGCCCAGCCATAGCGGAAAGACTATGAGCAGGTGCTGTGCATGGCCGATGGCTTCCTGCGCGGCCGACAACTGCGGCGGCAGCGTGCCGGCCTCCCATTCGGCCTTGCTCCGCAAGAATTCGAACTCCAGGGAGCCGACGTCGATCGATGAAACCTCATGGCCCGCGCTGCGTGCACCGTCGGCGTACGCTTGGGCCAGCGCATGGCAGAAGTGCGGCGCACGGCCATCCGGGTGCCCCTGGATGATGACGATGCGGCTTGCCATCCAGGCGCCCTCAATGCGCCATCAGCACGGGTACGGTCATCTGCGCCAGGATCTGCCGCGTGACACCGCCGAGCATCAGTTCGCGAAAGCGCGAGTGGCCATAGCCGCCCATGACGAGCAGGTCCGCGCCCGTGTCGGCGATGCGCGACAGCATTGCGTTGGCCATGTCGATGTCCACGGCATTGACGTCGCGTTCTGCGCTCGCAGCGATCCCGTGGCGGCGCAGGAAGTGGATCACGTCGGACAGCAGCAGGCGCTGGTCGGCGTCGACGTCGTCCACGTCCAGGTAGCTCACGAGCGTTACCTTGCCGCAGCGTTGCAGTGCCGGCACTGCGGCACGGACCGCCACGGCGGCCTGCCGCGAACCATCCCATGCGACGAGCGCGCTTCCGGGAATGGCGTCGAAGCGGCCCGCGTAAGGCAGGAACAGCACCGGGCCGCCGGCTTCCATCAGCACGCGCTCGGCCAAGCCGACCGCCCTGGCGTCTGACTGGGCGGATGGATCATGTTGCCCGAGCACGATCAGGTCGGCTGTGCGGCCGTGGCGCACGACGGAGTCGATGGCCGGCGCATCCACCAAGCGCACCTCGTACGAGAGCGCGCCCGGCCCGCTGATGCTTTCCCTGAATTCCCGGGCGATGTGTTCAGCCCGCTCACGCAGGAATTGTGCGGACTGCGCGATGAAATCGGTGGTGCCCGTGGCAATGGCACCTGCTGGGATCACGCCGTCATACAGGCCCGTCGGCACGACGCCCACGAGGTGGCTCTCGTGGCTCCGCGCCCATGCGGTGGCAAGCGTTGCGCGTGCCCGGCACCGGTCCCAATGGTCCAAGTGCACGAGAATGGTTCGATAGCTCATGGATTGACCCTTCAAGCAAGGGCGCCTAGGCGCTCGATTCGTGTGCGCCCATGATGGAATGCGCCACATCGGGGAGCCTTGACGAGGATCAAGGCAAAGCGCGACGGGCACTTCAAACTGTGCCAGGCGACGCCTCCGTCTCCGCTTTCCTCATGCTGCTGACGACGGCCATTGCCTTCCCGGCGCGCGACACCGATGCCGGGCCGGACGCAATGATCGAGGCGTACAGCCAGCAAGTCGATCGTCGACTGCCCGTACC
This sequence comes from Variovorax brevis, assembly GCF_030317105.1. GTDB lineage: Bacteria > Pseudomonadota > Gammaproteobacteria > Burkholderiales > Burkholderiaceae_C > Variovorax > Variovorax brevis. The sequence goes on along the minus strand of NZ_JASZYG010000013.1, from coordinate 90,227 downwards.
GGCTGATGTGGCAGTCCGCTGCGGCAGCCTGCTCGAACCGGCCGGCATCGCCATGCCATCGCCCCAGTACCTTGCACTGTCGACCGCAGCATGACGCACTTGCACATCGGCGCCTCGCCCGTGTCGACGGGGCGCGGCGACGAGTTGGATCACTTCGAGACCCCCGTGGGCGTGTTCGCATTCACTGGACGATCCGGATTTTCGGCCGGGGGGCCATTCAACGAGAACGGCATTCGCGGCTATGGCGTCAGAGGCATGCGCGTGTTCGATCTTGGCTGGCAGCAGGCCATGCGGCTTTGGGGCGCCGGCGGCATGGGAAAGATGCGCCTCCAGGTGCACGCCCACCGATCCGGACCGTCTGGAGCAGTGTCTGGGCACCGTGCAGTCCGAAGGCTGCATCCGATGCCCACCAGACTCAACCGCCTGCTGGACCGCTACGCATCCTCGATGCCCACCACCTGGCGGCGACCGAGGGCCTGCACCTGTGGGTGTTGCCGCAGGCCAGGTGCCCGTCGCAGATGCCGGTTGCCATGTCGTCGTGATCGATTCGAGCGCCAGCGAGCGTCCGCTCTGGTCGCCGCTGCCACGGGCGATCCACCCGGCGCCGTCGGTATCCCGCCGTAAGCGTGAATAATGAAGGCTCCGCGTCGCCATCATGGTGACGACGCAGGGCGACGCGCCCGGCTCGCAGGCACCGTGACAGGAACCACGGCACCCACCATGCTCGGAGCCTGGAAGTCGTAGAAGCGTGTGTTGAGGTAACGCGTCACGTTCTGGATGTCTTCCTCGTTCCAGTTCAATGCCGCCACACCCTGCCAGCGCCTGACCTGGAACTGCAGGCTGTTCCAGTCGGTTGCCAGCCGCCGCTCGCGCCAGTGAACCGACGTCGAATGGCATTCGAGGCAGTGATCGTTGTAGAGCAGGTAGCCTCGCGCCTGCGCGCTTGCCTGGCCGCTCCATAGCGACAGGGCGGCCAGCACGCCGATCGCCATTTGCATGGCTCGCGCCCTGAGTCGGCGTTGATCCGCCGTCACCATATGCTGCATGTCTGACTCCCGGTTTCAGCCGAATTTGGCTCACCGGGCGATGGTGGCCCTGCGCGGCACCAGAGGTCTTGCGCTGCATCAATACCTGCGCCCAATGCGCGTTCCGTCATCCGCGGGACAGGCAGGCCGGGCGCACCGATACGCCCTGAAAGATCGTCTTTCCTTGACCTGTCTCAACCCCCAACACGCCGGACAATGCAGGCTGGGGTTGTCGACCGCATTTTTGGGAGCACCACCATGACACCTGCCAGCCTGAACGTCATCCGGCATGAGCACCGGGCCTTGTCGGCCATGCTGCGCTCCATCGTCCTGATGCTCGATTTCCACCGGAAACGCGGCACGGTGCCCGATCTCGATGCGCTTCAGGCCATGCTCTTCTACGTCGATGAGTTTCCTGAAAAGCTCCACCACCCCAAGGAGACGAGCCTGCTGTTTCCAAAGCTGCGGGGACGTACGCAACACATGGATGAAGTCCTCGAACGGCTGGATCGGGAGCACGAGAAAGGTGGACTGGCCATTCGCGAACTCGAACACGCGCTGATCGCCTTCCGGGTCATGCGAGGCACCGTACAGGAGGCGTCGCGCCGCGATGCCTTCGAATCAGCGGTCAAGGACTATGTTTCGTTCTACCTCGGACACATGGCCGTCGAGGAAGCCGAGGTCCTGCCGTTTGCGCAGGGCGTCCTGCAGCGCGAAGACTGGGCGGAGATCGACAAGGCATTCCTGCAGAACCGCGACCCGCTGGCCGGCTACGAAGCGGACGAGGCGTACCGGCCTCTGTATATGACCATCCTCTCGGCGCTGCAGCACTCCGGCAATTTCGCCTCGGTGCTCGAAGCCCTGGCAGGCACCGCTCAACCGCAATTCTCGTCGCCCCGCTGATCGCCGCACTGATGCTCAGTCACACCCACCATGACGGTGCCCCGGCCCACCCGGCATCGCGCTTTCGCGGTCCAGCATCATCTGCATCATCATTTCCATCATGCCCATGCGGCGCTCCACCGAATCCATGTTCCGCGGCGTCGAATGACCCGTCATGCCGCTGTGGTCCATCGGCATGGCGCCGTCCATCGGTGCCATCATGGCCATGCCGTCCTGCATGATCTTGCGCTGCTCGTCCATGAGCGCGCAGCGTTGCGCGGGCGTGGTGGCGGCCATCAGCTTCTGATGCATTTCGCGCATCGCCCGCATCTGGCGGTCGGCCATGGGGGCGCTGGCCTGGGTCGCGTCCGCAGGTCCAGCTTGCGCGACCTTGTAGTCGCTCCCTTGGGAAAACACGCCGCCGGGAAACGAATTGCAGCCGGCAAGGGCCGTCGCCGCCATGACCAGGCAGGTGTTTCTGAAGCTGATCCGACTTGCCCTGCGACGTTGATGCACCGTGTCCATATGCTGCATGTTCGACTCCCGTTCTCAGCCGAATTTGGCTCACCGGGCGATGGTGTTCCTGGGCGATGCGAGGCGTCTTGCGCTGCGTCAACACATGTCGCGAAGGCGGATCCCATCATCCGCAGTCAGGCCACCCACACTGAGAAAGGCTTTCGATGAACAACCGGCACGGTGACGATTTCAAGCGCCTCGACGCGTGGTGGCGCGCGGCCAACTACCTTTCCGTCGGACAGATCTACCTGATGGACAACCCGTTGCTGCGCGAGCCCCTGACGCTCGAGCACATCAAGCCGCGCCTGCTCGGCCACTGGGGCACCACACCGGGCCTGAATTTCATCTACGCCCACATGAACCGCGCCATCAATGCGCGCGACCTCAACGCCATCTACATTGCCGGCCCCGGGCACGGGGGACCGGGGGTCGTGGCCAATGTGTACCTGGAAGGCACGTACAGCGAGGTCTACCCTGCCATCACGCGCGACGCTGCGGGGCTCAAGCGCCTGTTCACCCAGTTCTCCTTTCCGGGCGGCATCCCGAGCCACGTGGCACCTGAAACTCCCGGCTCCATCCACGAAGGCGGCGAACTGGGCTATGCGCTGCTGCACGCTTACGGCGCCGTGTTCGACAACCCCGACCTGCTGGCCTGCTGCGTGATCGGCGATGGCGAGGCCGAAACGGGCGCGCTCGCCGCAAGCTGGCACTCCAACAAGTTCCTCAACCCGGCACGCGATGGCGCCGTGCTGCCCATCCTCCACCTCAATGGCTACAAGATCGCGGGCCCCACGGTGCTGGCGCGCATCGGCGACGAGCAATTGGCGCAACTGATGCGTGGCCATGGCTACGAGCCGCGCTTCGTGTCGGGTGGCGAGCCCTTTGCGATGCATGCCGCGATGGCCGACGCGCTCGATGCATCGGTCGATGCCATTCGCGCCATCCAGAATGAGGCGCGCGAGGACGGCTTCACCGCACGCCGGCGCTGGCCCATGATCGTGCTGCGTTCGCCCAAGGGCTGGACGGGACCGAAGGTCGTCGACGGCGTGGCCGTGGAAGGCACATTTCGCGCGCATCAGGTTCCGCTCACCGGCTTTGCGGAAGATGAAACCCACATCCGCCTGCTCGAAGACTGGATGCACAGCTACCGCCCCGACGAACTGTTCGACGCGAGCGGCGCCCTGCGCGCGGAAATCGCCGATCTCGCGCCGCGCGGCACGCGCCGCATGAGCGCCAACCCGCACGCCAACGGCGGGCTGCTGCTGCGGGACCTCGCCCTGCCCGACTTTCGCGACCATGCGGTGGACGTGCCCACGCCGGGCGCCGTGCGCGCCGAAGCGACGCGCGTCACCGGCAACTTCCTGCGCGATGTGATGCGCATGAACGAAGCCGCCGCCAACTTCCGCATCATGGGCCCGGACGAAACGGCGTCGAATCGGCTGGGCGCCGTGTTCGAGGTGAGCGACCGCACGTCGACCGCGCAGATCGAGCCCGGCGACGACCACGTCTCGCCCGCCGGCCGCGTGATGGAAGTGCTCAGCGAACACCTGTGCCAGGGCTGGCTCGAAGGCTACCTGCTCACCGGCCGGCACGGCTTCTTCTCGTGCTACGAGGCCTTCATCCACATCATCGATTCGATGCTCAACCAGCACGCCAAGTGGCTCAAGACCACGCGCGACATTGCGTGGCGGCGGCCCGTCGCATCGCTCAACTACCTGCTCACCAGCCACGTCTGGCAGCAGGACCACAACGGCTTCAGCCACCAGGACCCCGGTTTCATCGACCACGTGGCGAACAAGAAGGCGCAGATCGTGCGGGTGTACCTGCCGCCCGATGCGAACACATTGCTGTCGGTGGTCGACCACTGCCTGCGCAGCCGCGACTACGTGAACGTGATCGTCGCCGGCAAGGCGCCGGCCCCGCAATGGCTGGACATGGCCGCGGCCGAGCGGCACTGCAGTGTGGGCGTGGGGGTGTGGGAGTGGGCGAGCAATGACGAAGGCGTGGCGCCCGATGTGGTGATGGCCTGCGCCGGCGACGTGCCCACGGTGGAGACGCTGGCGGCCATCGACATCCTGCACAGGGAAGTGCCCGACCTGAAGGTGCGCGTGGTGAACGTGGTGGACTTGATGGCGCTGCAGGCGCCGCTGGCGCATCCGCACGGGCTGAGCGACGCGAGCTTCGATTCGATGTTCACCACCCATGCCCCGGTGATTTTCGCTTTTCACGGCTATCCGGCGCTGATCCACCGGTTGACTTACCAGCGCACGAACCACGTGAACTTCCACGTGCACGGCTACCAGGAAGAAGGCACGACCACGACGCCCTTCGACATGACGGTGCTCAACCGGCTGGACCGCTTTCACCTGGCGGCCGACGCCATCCATCGCGTGCCACGCATCCGCGACGTGGCCGGCCATGTGCAGCAACGTCTGCGCGACCGCCTGCTGGAGCACGATGCCTACATCCGGCGCCACGGCACCGACATGCCGGAGGTGGCGAACTGGCGCTGGCCTTCACGTCCACCGCAGTCGTAGTGCGGCAAGCGCGGCTTCCGAAAGCCCGAACACCACCGCAGCCGCCAGCAGCAACGTGGCAAGGCCGAGCGCATAGCCCGCGAGCACGAAGCGGCCATCGCCGCGCAGTGCGCCGAAAGACAACAGAACCAGCGTGAGCGCCGCCGGGATGTTGACCAGCGGAAGCGGCAGCACCAGCACGATGGCGATCAACACGCCGAAGGCGCTCGCAATGCGCGTGGCCGCACCCGTCGCAAGCGCCGGCCATCGCACATGCATGCCTGCCAGCCGACGCGCGTGGAAGGCCTGCATCCGCGTCACGATGGCGGTGAAGTCCGAGCGCGCCAGCGAGCGCGCAGCCACCCAGCGGGGCAACCAGGGCTTCGCGCCGATGGCCAGCTGCGTACTGAAAAACAGCAGCGGCAGCCCCAGCACGGTAGAGGTGCCCGGCAAGGACGGCAGCGCGTTCGGCAACGCGAACAGCAGCATCAGCAGGTGGCCGCTCGCACTGCCGAGCGCTGCCAGCATGTCGGCCACGCAGATGCGTTCGTGGTCCGTTTTCGTTGCCAGGTCGACCAGGCGATGCAGGTAGTCGTCTTGCGCTGCAGTCAAGCTCGACTCCCGGCATCCGTGGCACCGAACGAAAGACCGCTTCGGACAGGCGGAAGGCATCTGCCGATGCACGCGATGGCCACGGCTTGATCGCGCGCAAGACAGCCCTCGTGCTTTGCCCCTGGATTGACGCCTTTATCCGACGACCGCCCGCGCTCGTCCGACGTCGCTGGAGGGGTGCGACTGTTCGAATCGTCTCTCCGGAGTGAAAGCATCGCCAAGTGGCCGTCCGATCGAAGTCTCGCCCGCCCCGCGGCATTTCTCGGGAATCTGCTCATCTCGGGGAGCGCCGCGCTGGGCGGCCAATGGCAGTTCCGCGCCAGGGACTTCGTGCGCATTCTGGCGGATTGCAGCGCCAAGGCGCGGGTGATCGTCGTGGTGGTCAATTCGCTGGTCGGCGCCATCCTGACTTTTGTCGGCGCGGTGCAACTTGCCAAATTCGGCACGGGCATTTTCGTGGCCGACCTGGTGGGCATTGCGGTCGCCCGCGAGATGGCGGCCATCATCACCGCTGTGGTGATCGCCGGTCGACCGGCGCGGCCTTCGCAGCGGAACTGGCCACCATGCAGGCGAACGAGGAGATCGATGCACTCAAAGTGCTTGGCCTGAGGTCCATCGATTTCCTCGTGCTGCCCCGGGTTGCCGCGCTGCTGCTGATGATGCCGATGCTCCATGTCTTCGCCTGCGTTGCAGGCCTGTTCGGCGGCATGGTCGTTTCGACCATCATGCTCGATGTATCGCCCACGGCCTACCTGTTGCGCACCAATGACGCTGGCGGCAACGCATCTGGGGCTGGGCATCGCCAAGTCATTTGCATTCGGCGTGCTGATCGCCATGGTGAGCTGCTACCACGGCCTGCGCGCCAACCGCGACGCCGAGGGCGTCGGCATCGCCACGACCCAGGCGGTGGTGACCAGCATCGTCGGCATCATCCTGCTGGGCGCCGTGTTCGCCCTGTGTGCCAACGCGCTGGACCTCTGACATGGCCGTTCTGCTTGTCGGCGGTCTGGAAATGCGCTTTGGCGACCGGCTCATCCATAAGCATGTGTCCTTCCAGGTGGAGAAGGGTTGCATCTTCGCGGCCATCGGAGGCAGCGGCTGCGGCAAGAGCACCTTAGCGTCTGGCCGGGATCGCCGCGCCGGATGCGTCGCTGCGCACAGACCTCGAAGCCGCCGTCGCTGATCTGTCGCGGGCGGCGCGCAGCCTTCGCTCCTTCGAGGAAATCCTCGAAGAAAAGCCCAACGCCGGGAACGAGGCGCGAATGAAGATCCTGGGCTGGTGGCGTCGTGCATTGCCGCATGCGTGCTCGCGGGCTGCGCCTCGGGGCCGGCGCTCCTGTTGGTCACGCTGCCCTCCATCGAGTCCCCCGCGGCTTCAGCGGCGAGCACTGCAGCGCCGCCCGGCCTGCTGCTGGTGCGGCGGCTGGATATTCCGGAATACCTGATGGTGCAGCGCATGCGATACCGCAGCACGGACGACAGCACGCTGGCCGAATGGCCCCATGCCATGTGGGCTGAGCGCATCGAGGTCGGCATCACGCGCGAGTTCAAAAACGCCTTGCGCCAGCGCCTGCCCGGATGGCAAGTCTGCGAGGCCAACTGTGGCGAGCGCGGGCCGGTCCTGGCTCTGCAGGTGATGCGCATCGACTTTGTTCGCAGTGAGCGGCGACTTTACGCTGCCGTGCGACTGTCGCTCTGGACAATGGATCGCCCTCCCCGCCCCCTGCGAACAGAGGAGCATGCCTACGTTCTCGAAGGCGATGCAGACTCGCCTCAGCCGCATGCCCGCACGGTGTCGGCCTTTCTCGCCCGCGCAGCCAGCGATGCAGCGCTGGCCGTCGTCGTGCCTGCGATACGGCGGTGATTCAATTCACGCCGTCCGCCTCAAGCAAGAACCCAAGAGCGAAGTCGGCGTTCTCCAGCACCACGGGCTTGCCGGGCTCTCGTCGATAACGCTGCATGGCCGTTTCGCCGATCTGTTCAAAGTGGTCGCAGCATGCCTCCACCAGGCTGTCTGCGCCGCCGTGCGCGCCAAAGATGTCGCGCAGCGCGTCTTCGGAGATCTGGGCGACGACACGGGGGCCGTTGCTGCCCTCCGGATAGATCGCGAACAGAACGCTCGCCCGGTCGAAGCAATGGATCGCATCGCAGTTCATGGCTCGTCTCCTGTATTGCGCACACGCCGTGGTGCGCAAGGCTCACCGGTAAGAAGCGTCGCACCGTGTGGACGAAGGGGTCTTGCGTCAGATCAACAAATCCCTTCGCGCGGATCTGAATGCCTGACGCTTCGGCACTGCAGGCCTTGATGCAACGCAATAGCGCCAGCCGTTGCCAAATTGACAATGTCCCGCATGCATTGAAACCAGGAGGCGTGTCATGCGCTGGACGACTCTTCTCCCTCTTGTGCTGCTGACCGCCTTGGGCGCGTCGGCGCAGTACACAGACAACACCGCGCCCGGTCAGTTGAGCCCCGCGTCAACGCCGCGCCAGAAGGCCGGGGACACAGCAAGAAGAGCTGCCCAAGACGCGCAGATCGCCGCGCAGAAGGCCGCCGATGCAGCCAAAGCCGCCGCCGACCAGAGCGCGCTGAGTGCCGGCAAGATCTCCAGGGCGATCGCCGAAGGCATCCGGCGTGCAGCGCAGAAGGCCGCCGAGTCGGCGACACGGTTCCAGGCGAAGGCCGCCGAATCCGCGAAACAAGCGCTCGACGCCGGCAAGGATGCCGCGCGCAAGGCCGAAGAAGAAAGCACGAAGGCTACCGCCGCCACGCGGGAAGCACTCGATCGCGCCGACGAAGCGCTGAGAAGCGCGATGGCGTCCAGCAAGGAGGAAGCCGAACGGGCGGCAGAGGCGGCGCGCTCTGCCCTGCAAAGGGCCGAAGAAGCCACCCGCCAGGCAGCCCAGGCGGCGAAGGAAGCGGCCGCAAAGGCCATCGAAGCGGCAATGGCACCCAAACCTTCTGCGCAGCAGCCCCCGAAAAAATGAGCCCGCTTCGCAGACGCTGCTTGCGGGCTGAATGCGCGGACGTGGTGTATTGCGCGCTGGAGGCAAGTGCATCCCCGCCAGCAGCGCCCTGGTTGATTTGGCGCAACCCCCCCGCTCAGGCCGCCCGCCAAGAATGAAGTCCGTCTACGCCGCGATGGTGGCCTTCCCTCTTCCCGGAACCCCAATAGGAGTGACTATGTACGGACATATTCTCGTCCCGCTCGATGGCAGTGCGACCTCCGAGCGCGGCCTGCGCGAAGCCGTCCAGCTTGCAAGCGAACAGAAGGCCAAGGTGCGGCTGCTGCACGTGATCGACGACTTTCCCTTGCTGGTGCAAATGTCGTCGGCCTTCAACTTCGGGAACCTGATGGCCGAGGCCCGGGTGGCCGGTGAGCAATTGCTGGCAAAAGGCCGCGAGGTGGCGGCCAACGCGGGCTTGCAGGCCGAAACGGCCCTGCTCGAGCAGCGGCCGCTGCGGACACGGCGCCAAGCGATTGACACCGGACCCGGCGGTGCTTAGTAGGCCGTCATCGGCTCGATGATCTGGCGCACTTCGGTGACCTTGCTGGCCGGGAAGCCGCTGAGCGTGGCGTGCTCGTGCACCAGCGACTCGTCGTCGGCCAGGTAGACGCAGAAGGTCTTGTCGTCGACCACATAGGAGTGCACCCACTGCACTTTGCCCGACAGCGTGGCCAGCGCCGCATTGGAGACCGCCGAGGCCGCCTTGAGTTGCTGGCCGTCCAATTTCCCCACGCCGGGCAGGTTTCGTTCGATCAGATAGCGCTTCATTGCTTGCTCCTTGCAAAAGTGCCCGCAGCAAGAAAAGGAACCTGCGGCCACGCTGCGGGAGAGGCGACCGGTCGGCACGTCCAAGTGGCAAGACCGTATTGGGATGAGATGAGTCTTGCTCGGGCTCGTCGTGTGCAAATATTGCTTGCTACCGTACTGAAGCTCAAACGCTTTGTAGGGCGTTCACATGAGCCAGACTCAGGCGTAAGATGGCCCGGCATGAGCCTGTCGGCCACTTTGCTGAACCAATTGCGCGCCTTCGAGGCGGTCGCCCGACAAGGCAGCTTCAAGCGCGCGGCGAGCGAACTGAACGTGACGGAGTCGGCGCTGAGCCATCACGTCAGGCACCTCGAAGAACACCTGGGCATTGCATTGCTGCGGCGCCTGCACCGCCGCATCGAAGTGACGCAAGAGGGCCAGCGCCTCAGCATGGAGTGCACAGCAGGGCTCCAGGCCCTCGAGCGCGCGGTGGGCCAACTCACGCTCGCCGATGCGCAGCACACGCTGACCATCAGCGTGGCGCCGTACTTTTCAGCCCGCTGGCTCACGCCGAGGCTGGGACGCTGGTGGGAACGACATCCCAACATCGACCTCCAGCTGCGCCATGCCTATCAGCCCGCGGACTTCCTGCATGACCGGGTCGATGGCGGCATCAGCTGGGGCCATGGCAACTGGGATGAAGCGGAAGTGCGAAAGGTGCTCCCCGGCGAACTCGTCGCGGTCTGCAGCCCCGCCTTGGCCCATGCACTCGCGCGGGGTTCGGCATTGGAAGCGCTGGCGCGGCAACGACTGATGTGCGAATTCGACCGGCAGCATTGGGATGCCTGGTTTCGCAATGCAGGCCATGCCGTCGTCTCCCGCAAGCTCGATGTGATCGTGATCGACGATTCGCACGCGCTGCGCCGGGCCGCGCTGGACGGCCACGGCGTGGCGCTTTTCTTCCGCGGCCTGTTGCAGGAGGACCTGGCATCGGGCCAACTTGTGCAGATGCTCGCCGTGAAGGTCGACCCCGGCGCCGCCTACTACTTCGTGCGTCCCAAGGGAAAACCGGTGGGCGCCAAGCTGGCCGCGTTCCAGCGCTGGCTGCTGGAAGAGGTGCGGCGCTCGCCTTTCGCATAGGCTTGCTTCGAGCATCACTGCCAACGTCTAACAGGAATATCTCGACGGTTGCGCCAAGCTGGGGCCATGACCCAGGAGAATCCATGACAGAGCACAAGGCACGCGAAACCACCGACGAGAAGGCCGACGCCATGGCCGCCTGAGCGGTCGCGAAGCTACGAAGGCCCTGGCGCGGCTGTACGAGTCGTCGCGCCACGGGCCTCGACGCCGGAAGTCCGCCTCTCCGCCTTCCATAAGGAATAAGCGGCAGATCGCGTACTGGGAACGCTGGGTCAACGCGCCAAGTTTGCAGGCGTAGTGATCGGCATCACGATAGCCGCATCACGATTGCGTAGAGCGTCGAGCTGGCGCGTCAAGTCCATTCCCGACGCGATGCCACCCAACGATCCTGGGAAGCCTGAAGGTGCGAACGCATGGCCGTCTGCGCGGCAATCACATCCCGGCTTTCAATCGCTCGCAGGATCGCCTCATGCTCGCGCAGCGCCTCCATCCACGTTTCGGTGCTTTCCGAGCGCACCCTGAGCTGGGACGAGAGCGGGCTTCTGTGGCGTTCGTCGAACAACTCCCTGACCAGACGCTCCATGACGGAGTTGCCCGTCATTGCGGCAATGGCCAGGTGAAACGCGCGGTTCTCCTTCAAAGGCGGTCGATTTCCTTCGATCGCCGCCCGCATCTCCCCCAACGCATTCGATACCGTCGCAATTCCTTCGGGCGTTGACATGCCGCACGCCAGCGCCACGACGGAACCTTCAAACGCCGAACGCGCCTGCATCAACTCGATCGGACTCTCGCCCAACGATGCGGTCGCTTGCGGGGTGCGCGCCGTCGCCGCGCAGACATACACGCCGGCACCCATGCGCACTTCGACGCTGCCGTCGATCTCGAGCGCGATCAGCGCGTCACGCACTGACGGGCGCGATACGCCCAAGTGCTGCGCAGCCGCCCGTCGCAAAGGTGCAGGCCTGCATCGAGTGGGAAACCCCAGCGGCGGCCCATCCATCGCTTCTTGGCGATGGGCGCGGTGTTCGCCACGCTGAGCAACAACAGCAGTTGGAAACCGGACAGCAGCTCATTCATCCTTGGAATCGCCCGCCTGCGGATCGTGCTGTCAGTACCGCTGGATAGCCACATAGCTCGTGATCTGCCCGCGCACGACCAGCACAGCGACCTGTTCGTCATCCCTGACCGTCTTCAAGGCGGCCTCCAGCTCGTCAGGGTTCGAGACGGCCATATCGTCGATGGCGAGGATGCGATCACCGGCGCGAATTCCGGCTCGCCGCGCCGCTCCGCTCACTGCCCGCACATAGATGCCCGCTGGCAACATTCCTGTGCCTTGTGCCGCCGACCGTTCGACGACCGCCAGCCCCAGCCGGAAATCCTGCGGGTCAGCTGCCGCGTCTGCAGGACGTTGCGACACGTCAGGTGGCACTTCCACGGTGGTCACTTTTACCTGCATTTCAGCGCGACGCCTCCACACCCCCCAGCACCAGTGCGGTGCCCGGCCGCGTGGACGCGATGCGTTCCTGGAGCTCGGCATAGGACTTGACATAGACGCCGTTGACGGCCGTCAGCACATCCCCGGTACGCACGCCGGCGAGCGCGGCCGGACCGCGCGGATCCACGGAGCCCACCAGCGCACCACGCCTGTCCGTTCCAAAGGCCTGGGCCAGTTCGGGGCTCAACGCTTGGGAGTGCGCACCGATCATCGAGCGGGACACATGGCCGTTGGCGCGCAATTCTGCGGCGATGCGCAGGACCAGGTCGATCGGCAAGCTCAAGGACACGCCCGCGTAGTTGCCCGCGGTCGAGTGAAGCATCGAGTTCATGCCGACGACTTCCCCGCGCCGGTTGAACAGCGGGCCGCCCGAGCTGCCCGGACTCAACGCCACATCCGTCTGGATGAGCGGCGTTCCGCTTTCACCGGCGATGTAGCGCAGGCTTGCACTGACCACACCCGCGGAGACGCTCTGCTCGAGTCCGAGCGGCGAGCCCAGCGCGGCCACCCATTCACCAGCACACAGCAAGGCGCTCTCGGCAATGGCAGCGACCGGCAAGCCCGTCGCCGCGATCTTCAGCAAGGCGATGTCGGTGCGCTTGTCCAGGCCGATGACTTCGGCCTTGAAACGGCGCTCATCTTCAAGCCGCACCCAAACATCACGGGCACCCGCAACGGCATGGGCATTGGTCAGGATCTCGCCGTCCTGGCGAACGATGAATCCGGACGCCATGCTGCGGCCTGGGCTGGGCGCCCATTGAGCGTCCCGCAGATGCGCGCCACCCACAAGTGGTGCCTGCCCGACGTCGCCGGCGACGTCCCATGCGTCGTCGCGCGTGACGACGAGACTGACCACCGTGGGGGCCTCGCGCGCGACCGCAGCCACGAAATCAGGGTAAGGGCTGGTCCAGACCCCTCGATCCGCGCAGGAAGGCCCCGGCGCTGCGGGGAGGACCAAGGCAGGCCACGCGCCCAGCGCCGCGGTGGCAATGACCCCTGCAATTGAACGTGGGCTCAGGTGCTTGGCCATGCGGCCATCATCACACGCATGGCCACTGAAGACCTTGCGCTGGCGCAAATCAAGGCCGTTGCGTGCATGGGTCCGTGGCTGGAAATGTCCTGCCGCCCGTGCGTCGCCGACGAGGCGGCACGTTGCCCACGACGCGCGCTTGTCAATGCGCCAGCAACACGGGGACGGTCATCTGCGCGAGGACCTGGCGCGTGACACCGCCGAGGATGCGTTCGCGCAGATAGGAGTGGCCGTATCCGCCCATCACGATCAGATTCGCATCGATCCCGGTTGCGCGCTCCAGGAGGACGTCTGCGACGCGGTCCCTGCGCTCCTCCTCGCAAGCCGTTGCCTCGATGCCATGGCGCAGAAGCCAGCGAATCAACTTCGAGGCGGGCAGCTGATATTGCTCGCGCGCTTCGCCGGGTTTGCGAACGGTCAGCAGCGTCACGCCATTGGCCTTGCGCATGAACGCAATGGCATCGCGCAGCGCAACCGCCGATTCGCGGGAGCCGTCCCAGCCCACCAGCACGCGGGTTCCCACTTCGACGAACCGACCCGCGCGCGGCACGACGAGCACGGGGCGTCCCGCTTCGATCAGCACGCGTGCGACCAGCTTCGGCGCGAGCATCTCCTTGCTTTCGGCCGGATCGTCCTGCTCCAGAACGATCAGATCGCTCGCTTGACCGTGCGCAATGATTGCGTCGGCGACCGCACCGCCCACCTGCCTGGTTTCCCAGGATGCCACTGACAAATCCGATGCCATCGCCCTGAACGTTTCATCGACCGCCTGTGCGCGCCGACGCAGGAAGTCCTCTGTTTGCGCGATGAACTCGGTGGTACCTTGCAGGGCCACGCCCGGAGGAACAACGCCGTCGTAAAGACCGGTGGGGACGAGGCCGATCAGGTGGCTGGCGAATGCTCTGGACAGTTGCGCAGCGAGTGCGATGCGCGCTTCGCAGTGATCGAGATGATCGAGGTGAACAAGAATGGTCTTGCAATGCATGGGCACCACCTCCTTCTGAACATTGCACCGATCCAAACACGATGCGATCGTCGCGCCGCCACCAACCCCGGGCTTGCGCTGGCGCAACATTCGTGCGAGACCCGGTCGCCCCATGCAGCGCGCCTTGATGAAGATCAACGCCCGGCACGGTGAAGTCCAGATACTGGCGCCACCTCATGCCTACTGAAAGAAGTGTCCCCATGTACCAGCGAATACTTGTCCCGGTCGACGGCAGCGCAACATCGAACCATGGGCTTGACGAGGCCATTCGCATGGCCACGCTCACACATGGTCATGTTCGCGTGATGCATTGCATCGACGGCCTGTCATTTGCGTACGCCATGGACGCGTACGCGGGAGTCTCCGGCGGTTGCCTGGAGGACCTTCGCAGGAACGGGGCCGCCCTTCTTGAAGCGGCGGACAACAAGGTCGCTGCCGCAGGCCTGGAGGCGGAAACCGTGTTGTTCGACGGCTTCGGCGGTTCTGTGGCGGACATGGTGATCAAGGAGGCAGCGTCCTGGAATGCAGACCTGATCGTGATCGGAACGCACGGCAGGCGCGGCGTCGGGCGGGTGTTCATGGGCAGCAGTGCTGAACAGGTTCTGCGGATGGCTCCGGTTCCAGTGCTTCTGGTTCGCGCGCAAGACGCTGAAAAGCGCCCTGAAACCGAAGCGTTCCCGCAGAGCAAGTTCGAACGCCCCACTGGCGCGGCAGCCATCGCCATTGCCTGAGCCGGGCAGCGCTGATCGCGCGCTTGCGCCACATCAAGGCCACGCGGGCTGGCGCCTTTGATACTGGGTGCCACACAACGCCACAAGGAGTCCGTCCATGTACCAGCGAATTCTTGTTCCGCTCGACGGAAGCGAAACGTCCACAAGGGGCGTGGACGAGGCCATTCGCCTGGCCCGGTTGACAGGGGGCAAACTGCGCTTCCTGCATGTGATCGACGAACTGTCCTTCGCCCTCGCCGTCGACAGTTACGCAGGCTTCACGAACGACTTGCTCGCCGCCTTGCGTGAAAACGGCGAAGAGCTGCTGGAAAGCGCCAAGTCCAGCGCCCGCAAGGCGGGAGTCGAATCCGACTCGGTGCTCTATGACAGCTTCAACGGCAGGATGGTCGACTTTGTGACGCGGCAGGCGCGCGAATGGCCGGCCGATCTCATCGTGCTGGGCACGCATGGGCGGCGTGGCGTGCGGCGGCTCATGCTGGGAAGCGGCGCGGAAAGCATCCTTCGCAGTGCGCCCGTGCCCGTGCTGCTCGTGCGCGCAAAGGAACAGGCAGCCACGGACGACGCGCCACAAGTGGCTGAACATGTGACGCTTCCATCGGCCGCCCTGTCCATGGAGTGATGCGAGTCCCTCTGGAGGTCAGTGCGCACCCACCGGCCGCCGCAGCCTGGTGGCGCGCCGACCCGGCACCGCCGGATTGACGCAGCAAGAGGCTCGTCAAGCGCTGGCAGAACACGGCGCCAACAGCTTCGAGGAGCGCGCGAGCCGCCCGCTGTTACTCCAGTTCATCGAGCGCCTGGGCAACCCGCTGGTGCTCATCCTGCTCGTGGCCAGCGCGATCTCGGCCCTCACGGGCGACATCGCCAACTTCCTCATCATCCTGGCGATGGTGCTGCTCAGCGTCACGCTCGACTTCGTGCAGGAGCACCGCGCGGGCAACGCCGCGCAAAAGCTGCGTGGCTCGGTGGCGCTGCGTGCGAGCGTGGTGCGCGACGCGAAGGCGCAGGCGGTGCCCGTGGACAAGCTCGTGCCGGGCGATCTGGTGCTGCTGTCCGCCGGCGATCGCGTGCCGGCAGATGGCCGTGTGCTCGAGGCCCGCGACTTCTTCGTCAACCAGGGGCTCCTGACCGGTGAGTCCTATCCGGTCGAAAAGCATGCGTGCACCGTGGAAGCGGACGCGAGCGAACTGCAGCAGGCGGTCAATGCCGTCTTTGCCGGCAGCACGGTGGTCAGCGGGAGCGCGCGTGTCGTGGTGATGGCCACAGGCCGCGCGACGGCGCTCGGCGAAGGCGCGCACAGCCTGCTGGCGCCCGCCGCCCACGGCCTTCGAAGCGGGCACGCATCGCTTCGGACTGATGATCATGCGCCTGACGATCCTGCTCGTGCTGTTCGTGCTGCTGGTCAACGTGTGGCTGCACCGGCCCTTGCTGGATTCCTTTCTTTTTGCCGTGGCCCTGGCGGTGGGACTCACGCCGGAACTGCTGCCGATGGTGGTGTCGGTCACCTTGTCGCGCGGGGCGATGCGCATGGCGGCGCGGCGCGTCATCGTCAAGCGCCTGGCCGCCATCCAGAACCTGGGCTCGATGGACATCCTGTGCACCGACAAGACCGGCACGCTCACCGAGGCAAGCATCAGCCTGGCGGGCTGTTCGGACGCACAGGGGCTCGACAGCCCGCGCACCCTGATGCTCGCCCACCTCAACAGCGCGTTTGAAAGCGGCCTCAAGAGCCCGCTGGACGATGCCATCCTGGCGCACGGCCCCAGCGTGGAAGGCTGGAGCAAGATCGACGAAGTGCCATTCGACTTCGAGCGCAGGCGCGTCTCGGTGCTGCTCGATCGCGGCGAGGAACGCTGGCTGATCGTCAAGGGCGCACCGGACGACGTGTTGGCCCAATGCAGCCGCCAGGAGCGAGACAACGGCCAGGCGAGTGAGCCGCTGGACGATGCCGCGCGCGCCCAACTCCATGAGCGCTGCCAGTCACTGGAACGCGAGGGATTGCGCGTGTTGGCCGTCGCCTCGCGCGCGGTGGGCCGCGATCACACGCATGCCGACGTCAGGGACGAATGCGATCTGGTGTTCGCGGGCTTCGCCACCTTCATCGATCCGCCCAAGGCCGGCGCGGCCCAGGCGCTGCATGCGCTCGCGCGCAGTGGCGTGGCCGTGAAGATCGTGAGCGGCGACAGCGAACTCGTCACCCTCCACCTCTGCGCGCTGCTCAAGATTCCAGTCCAGGGCGTTCTCACGGGCAAGGAGATCGCCCGTACGGACGAAGCGGCACTGCGCGCGCGGGTGAGCCGCACCACGCTGTTTTGCCGCGTCAACCCGGCGCAGAAGAATCGCATCGTGCTGGCCTTCAAGGTGCGCGGGCATGTGGTCGGCTACCTGGGCGACGGCATCAACGACGGCTTCCGCGGCATAGATGTCCCTGACGTTCACGTCGATGCTCGACACGCCGCCGATCAGGCCCAGCAGTGCCTGCGCGGTGCGCAGCGCCACATAGGCCGTGCGCTGGTTCGCACCCTTGTTCCCCAGGTCGAAAAGCCCGGTCACGGTGAGCGTGTTGTCGCCGCCGCTGGCCGCGGTCACTTGGAGCTTGTCGCCGACGCCCACGCCCAGGTCGCTCGCCAGGTCAATGCCGATGAGCATGTCGGCGTTGGTCAGCCGCGTGGTGCCGGCCACCACTTTCGACGGCACATCCACCACCTGGAAGTACAGGTCGGGCACAACGCCCACGATGGAGATGGCGCGGCTCGCGTCGCCGCGCACCGCCAGTGCGGAGCCGCCCGCCACGGGCGATACCAGCGCCACTTCGGGCATGGCGCGCAGCTGCGCCATCAGGCTTTGCCATTGATCGATGGATTTCAGCCGCTGCAGCGGTGCCTGCACGCGCGCAAGCTGGCGCACGCCGGCCACCGGCCTGTCGGCCGGTCCGAGCACCCGTGCCACCTCTTTGGGCGGCAACAGCTGGATGTGCGACTGTGCCGTGAGCACGCGGTGGATGATGTTCGCCTGCAGCCCCGTCAGCAGCGCCGACATGAAGATGATCACCGCCACGCCGACGGTGATGCCCGCGACGATGAAGAGCGTCTGCATGCGCCCTTCGCGCAGGAATCGCCATGCCACGATCCATTCGAAGGGCAGCCACGGGTTCATGGTTCGCCGCGTCTGCCACTTGCGACGACCGCGCGCAGCCGTGATCCGTCGGCGATGAAAGTGGCGCGCTGGGGCACGACGAGATCGCCGGGACGCAGTCCTTCGAGCACCTCGCTCACGCCACCACCATGCAGTCCGATGCGCACGCTCTGGCGCCGGGCACGATGGCCGGCAACCTTGAGCACCCAGGGCCGCGCGGGGTCGGCGTCGTGGATGGCATCGGTCGGCACCAGCACGGCCTGCGCACGCGAGGCCACCTGGATGTCCACCGACACCGTCATGTCTTGCCGCAGCTACGCGGGCGGCTGCGGCACGTCGAGCTTGACTTCGACCGAGCCACGCTGCACGTCGATGGCGGGGTTGATGTAGACCAGTTCCGCGGCAAAGCGCTGTTCGGGATAGGCATCGGCAGAGGCCTTTGCTTTCTGGCCCGTGGCCAGCAACTGGAGATTCTTTTCATCGATCTGCACCACCAGTTGCGTGTCCCCGGCGGGCGAAAGCGCCATCAGGACCTTGCCCGGCTGCACCACGTCGCCGGGCTCCACGTTGCGGCTGATCAGCGTGCCGGCCACGGGTGCGAGGATGCGCCCATACATCAGCCGGGCGTGCGCTGCGAGTGCCGCGGCGCGCGCCTGCTCGAGCGCAGTGGTGGCCAACGCGTCGACGCTGCCCCCGGCCCGCGTGCTGTCGAGTTGACGCATGGCCGAGCGCCATTGGGCTTGCGCGAGGTCGACTGCCTTGGTGGCATCGTCCAGCGCGGACTGGGCAACGAAGCCCTGCTTGGCCAGATCGGCGTTGCGCTGCCGTTGCGCGCGCGCGTTGTCCAGGTTGATCTGCGCCTGCCGAACCCCCAGTTCCGCCACGGGCGCCTGCACCTCGCGCAACTGGCGCAAGCGGGCCTGCGCTTGCAGCACGGCGGCATCCGCCTGCGCAGCCACAGCAGCCAGTTCGGAACTCTCGAGTTCGACGAGCAACTGGTCGCGCACCACGCCCTGGCCTTCGACCACCGGAATGTGCAGCACCGTGCCGACGATCTGCGTGCCGATGCTGACGCGGTGCGGTGCCTCCACGTGCCCGCTGGCAACGACCGACTGCACGAAGTCGTGCTGCGAGACGGTGTAAACATCGACCCGAGGGCCGAGGAACAACCGTGGCGCCAGCCCCAAACCTGCGCCGATGAGGGCCAACACGCCCGCGCCCATCCACCCGTAGCGCCTGAGCAACTGGCCTGTCCGCCCCATCGCCGGTGCGACGGCCGGGGTCTTGCGCAGCGCAGGCTCGCCGCTGGCCACTGCGCCCGACAAGGGCGGTCGCGCTGGACCTTCGGGCGAGAGGCCCGGAAAAGGTGCATCAGGCCTGTGATCCGGCTCAGTCCGCAGCATGGCCGGCTTGCGCCACCGCTTCGGCGGCCGGGTTGCCTTGCGCTTGCGCAGCTCTCACCAGCAGAACGGGAACGGGCGAGATGCGCACGATCTGCTCTGCATCGCTGCCCATCATCGCGCGGCTCACGCCCCGCCGGCCATGCGTGCCGATCACGATCAGGTCGGCCTTCCACGAACGGGCCTGGCTGACGACGAGGTCGCAGACGGGGTCGGCCAGCGACGTGAACAGCAGCGTCTCGGTTTTCACCCCGGTACTTTCCGCCCGCACGCGGCCCTCCTGCAAGATCTGCTCGCCCGCCCGCTCCAGCGCCGGAAGCAAGTCCTTGTCGTAGGTGACGAACGTCTCGAAGCCCGTCACGTAGCTCAACTGGTCGACGATGTGGATGAGCCGCACGCTGGCGCCGGTCAGTTTCGCCACTTTCAAAGCCTCGTCCAGCCCCTTCAGGGCCGTTTCACTGCCGTCGATGGGCACCAGGATTCGCTGATACATGGAGCACCTCGCATACATGAGTGGGATGGCGCGATGGAGCGCACTGCCATGTTCACTGAAGGCGCACGTCCGGGGCTTGCGCTGGCGCAAGGATTTCTCGCGAGTGGCCGTTTCCGATGCCGTCTGATTCCTGCTGGAGGTACGAGGATGGAGCGCGAAGTCGACGAACTGGACCGCACGCTGCGCGCCGGGCTGGCGCAGTTCACCAAGGGCCTGTCACCGGCCTCCCTGATGCTGGCCTGGTCCGATTGGGCCACTCACCTGGCGGCGCAGCCGATGCGGCCGATGCGCGCAGGCGTCATTCATCCGTGGATGCGTGCGGCGCAAGCGGCCGCACAGCGCTTGCAGCCGGCGATAACGCACGCAACACGCCCACACCGGACCCGCACGAGCCTGACCGGCGCCTGCAGGATGCCTCGTGGGACGTGTGGCCCTTTTTGTGTGTATCGCGACGCATGGCGAGTGGGTGCCAGCTGGATCGAAGACCTTGTGACCGGCGTGCCAGGCGTGGAGCGCCCCCATGAGCAGATCGTCGCCTTCGCGGCGCGCCAACTCCTGTGCGCCTGCTCCCCCCGCCAACGTGCCGGCGATGCATCCGCAGGTCCTGCGCATGCCGCTGGCCGAAGCTGGGCTCAACCTCCTGCGCGGTGCTCGGAACTGGGCGGAAGACTTCCAATGCAGCCAGCAGCACCTGCCGCCCCGGGGTGCCGAAGCTCAAGCGCCAGGCAGGCAGGTCGCCGTCACGCCCGGCAAGGTCGTGCCGCGCAACCGCCTGATGGAACTGATCCAGTATTCGCGACCACGCCCACACCTGTCGCCGCACAACTCGCTGATCCGCTATCTGGTCGACCAGGGCCACACGGTCTTTGCGATCTCCTGGAAGAACCCCGACGAAAAGGACAAGGACTTCGGCATCAACGACGATCTGCAACTGGGCCTGATGGCGGGCCTCGGGTCGATCGTGCCGGGGCAACGCATCCACGCCCTGGGCTATTGCCTCGGCGGCACGCTGCTGGCCATCGGCGCGGCGCCCATGGCACGCGATCATGACGAGCGCCTGGCCACGGTGACGCTGCTCGCGGCGCAAACCGATTTCAGCGAGCCGGGCGAACTGGAGCTCTTTATCGACGAGAGCCAGTTGAGCTTTCTCGACGACCTGATGTCGCGCCAGGGCTTTCTCGACGCCAGCCAGATGGCCGGCGCCTTCAGCCTGCTGCGGCCGGCAGACCTCATCTGGTCGCCCATGGTCCGCAGCTACCTCCTGGGCGAGCGCGCGCCGATGAACGACCTGATGGCATGGAACGCCGATGGCACGCGCATGCCTTGGCGCATGCATGCCGATTACCTGCGCAGCCTCTTCCTGGACAACGCACTGGCGCAGGGCCGCTATCGGGTCAATGGGCATCCGGTCTCGCTGCGCGACATCGACGTGCCGGTCTTTCTGATCGGCACCGTCACGGACCACGTGGCGCCCTGGCGATCGGTCTACAAGTTCCATCGACTGAGCGATGCGCCGATCCGCTTCGTGCTGACCGACGGGGGCCACAACGCGGGCATCGTGAGCGAGCCGGGGCATGGCCGGCGGCACTACCGGGTCCTCGACCGCGAGCGCGGTGCACCCGGCGTTTCACCCGAGGAATACCTGGCCAGCGCAAGGCAGGTGGATGGCTCATGGTGGCCAGCCCTGCAAGCTTGGCTCGCGGCGCATTCCGGGCCGCGCCGCAAACCACCGCGCATGGGCAATGTCCGCGGCGGCTGTGGGCCTCTGTGCGACGCGCCGGGAACCTATGTGCTGGTGCGATGACGGCCACGCCGGTTCGCCCTCCCGGTCTTTGCCAGCATTGCATTTGATGTGGCTCAAGGGCCGGCGCCGGCCACGGATTCACGATAGCGCCGACCGTGCGAGGCCGACGCAGGGCATTCCAGATCCATTGGCCTGAAGGACATGCCATGTATCAAGAAATCCTCGTTCCCCTGGACGACAGCCCGACGGCGCGGCGGGGCCCGACGGAGGCGATTCGTCTGGCGGCGCTGATCAGGAGCCGGTTGCACCTGCTCACCGTCATCGACGACTTTCCCTTGCTCGCGGAACTGGCTTCCGTCGCGAACTTCGACAGCGCAATGCAGCAGGCACGCGAGCATGCGAGCATGCGAGCATGCGAGCATGCGAAGGCTGTGCTCGATCGGGCCAGCACGTTGGCGGCCGCCAGCGATGTACAGGCCGACACCGCCCTGCGAGAGATCACGGGGCAACGCGTTGCCGACGTCATCCTCGAAGAATCCGCGCGCGCTGGTTGCGACCTGATCGTGATGGGCACGCACGGGCGCAAGGGACTCCAACGCATGGCGCTCGGCAGCGATGCTGAACATGTCCTTCGCAACAGCACGACACCGGTCCTGCTGGTGCGCGGTGCCACCGATTCCTGAGCATCCTTGATCCAGCGCAACCGCCGCGAGCGCTGCCGTTCCTATAGTCAATCGACGGCCATTGCTTGCGCTTGACCGCCACAGTCCATCCACGAAAGGAAGCATCATGAAGTCTGATTCCCAACTCAAGACTGACATCGTCGAAGAACTGACCTGGGACCCTGAGGTGACCATGCCAGCCTCGCAGGTCGGTGTCATCGTCAAGGACGGCGTCGTGACGCTCATGGGCCATCCCCCGAGCCTGGCCGAAAAGCACGCCATCGAACGCGCGGCGCAGCGCGTGGACGGCGTCAAAGCGCTGGCGGTGGAGATGGAGGTCAAGCTGGCGGCCGGCTACGAGCGCACCGATGCCGACATCGCCCAGGCTGCCGAGCGTGCCCTCGAGTGGAATGTCCTGGTTCCCGACGGAAAAATCAAGGTGATGGTCGAGAACGGCCACGTCACGCTGACAGGACAGACCGAATGGGAATACCAGCGCCAGGCGGCCTATGTCGCCGTGCACAGTTTGCTGGGAGTTGTCGGCGTCACCAACCAAGTGGTGGTCAAGCCCAAAGTCAAGACTGCCGACATCGCCACGAAGATCGAGCAGGCGCTCGAGCGCCAGGCCACGCGCGATGCGCGGCACATCCAGATCATCGTCAACAACGGCGAGGTGACGCTCAGCGGCAAGGTCCACTCCTGGGCCGAACGCAGGGCCGCCCAAGGCGCGGCCTGGTCGGCGCCCGGCGTGGCCAACGTCGTCAACCACCTGCTCGTACAGGGCTGAGCATGCGCACCGCGCTGGTCACCGGCGGCACGGCGGGCATCGGCGCTGCGACGGCGCTCGCGTTGCAGGCGGCCGGCTACCGGGTCGCCGCCAACTACGGGCGCAACGAGGCCGCCGCGGCGGCCTTCTCCGCCCGCACCGGCATTGCGTGCTTTCAATGGAACGTTGCGGACGCGCAGGCCTGCCGCGAGGGCGTGGCCCGCGTCCAGGCGCAACTCGGACCGGTGGACGTGCTGGTCAACAACGCCGGCATCACGCGCGACGCGATGCTGCACAAGATGAGCGACGTGCAATGGCGCGAAGTGCTCGACGTCAACCTGGGCGGCTGCTTCAACATGTGCCGCGCGGTGATCGAAGGCATGCGCGAGCGGCGCTTCGGGCGCATCGTGAACATGGGCTCGGTCAACGGCCAGTCGTGCCAGATGGGCCAGGTCAACTATGCGGCGGCGAAGGCGGGGCTGATGGGCCTGAGCAAGGCGCTGGCCCTCGAAGGCGCCGCGCGCAACATCACGGTCAACGTGGTGGCGCCGGGCTACACCGATACCGCCATGGTCGCAGCGGTGCCGTCCGAGACGCTCGCCACGATCCTGAAGGGCGTGCCGGTGGGCCGGCTTGCCAGCGCGGAAGAAATCGCGCGCTGTGTGGTTTTCCTGGCCGCCGACGAGGCGGGCTTCATCACGGGCGTGACGCTGCCGGTCAACGGCGGCAAGTACATGGCATGAACGCATCAGCCTCGCACACTAGGAGCCGATCATGAGCAAGGTACTCGTGGTGGTCTATTCCCATACCGGCACCTCGCGCCAACTGGCCGCGCTGCTGTGCAGGCAACAGGGCTGGACGCTCGCGGAAATTGTGGAAGAGCGGCCCCGCAGGGGCATCGTCGGCTACGGCCAGTGCCTGATCGACTCGGTGCTGCGCCGGCGGCCGGCCATCCGATACTCCGGACCACCGCCGCACGAATACGATGCCGTGGTCCTGGTCTCGCCGATATGGGCCTTCCAGATTGCCAGCCCCATGCGCAGCTTCATCATGCACAGGCCAGATCGCTTGCCGGACGTCGCAGTCATCAGCGTGATGGGCGCAAGCAGTGCCCTGAACGCGTTGCACGAGGTTTCGCAGATGATTGGCCGAACCCCCATCCTGCATGCCGCCTTCACGCAGCGGGAAGTGGAAGACGGCAGCTGTGCGCAGCGCCTGCAGTCCTTCGGCGCGGCGATAGCGGGTGCGCAAGACTCGAAGGGGCCCGCGCCGCCCGGCGCACTCAGCCCGCAAGCGGCATGACTGGCGGTCGTCCAACATCCATCCTCCTCCAACACAAAGAAGCCAAGCCATGAAGATCCTCGTTGCCACCGACGGCTCCAAGCATGCTCTTCGCGCCGTCAAGTACGCCGCCCGGCTCGCGCACCTGCTGCGCACCCAATCCAACAAGATCACCCTGGTCAGCGTGCACGACGACGTCGGCCTGCGCCATGCCAAGGCCCTTGTGGGCAAGGCGGAAATTGCGGACTACCTGCGCGAACTCAGCGAAAAGGAACTGCAGCCGGCCAGAAAGCTGTTGAAGGCCGATGGCATCGGTTACGACATGGAGATCCGCACGGGCCATGTCGCCCAGGAGATCGTCGCCTGCGCCAACGAGGGCAAGTTCGACATGATCGTGCTGGGCTCCAAGGGCCGCGGCGCGATCGCCGATCTTTTGATCGGCTCTGTGGTGCAGCGGGTGATGGCCTTGGCCAAGCAACCGGTCGTGGTCGTCAAGTGACCCGGCGCGGGCAACGGCAGGCTCAGTCGATGGGAACGCCGCCGCCGAAGCGACAGATCCAGCGATCCCACATGTCGCGGTAGATGGCGTTGAGCGACGCCTGCCAGTCGTTGAGCGCCTGGAACTGGCTTTGCTGCGTCTGCAGCGCCAGGCCGACAGCGGCGCGTTGCCAATCGAGCGTCGCCCTCACCCACAAGTTGTTCATTTCTTCGTACATGGTGCGAGTCTCCTGTGCATGTTCAGGCGCGGCGCTGGCGCATGCGCCGCACCGCATCCTCGAGCTGCCGCTGCATCGCGTCAAAGGCGTCCCGCAGGGCAATATGGATGTCTTCGTCGTGCACATGACTGACGTTCAGTTCATGGCCGGGCAAGGTCAGTTCCGGCCGCACCGTGAAGGAACGGCCCTGTTGGCGGTGCCGGTCCTCCATTTCCAGGCTGACGCGGCAGGTGCTCATGTCGGCGCAGAAATGGTCGAGCCGCAATGCCCTGTCGCGTGCCAGCCGTCCAAACGCGGGCGAGCGGTCGAAGCCCGGAAAAACGATTGGGGTGCGTGCTTCATGGGCTCAGGGTCTCACGTACTGCTCGCACGCAATTTGACGTGGATCAATTCACCCATCCATGGAACCCCCACACTGGATGTGCTGGATTCTTCCGGCCCCACGAAAGCCGATCATGCTGCTCACTCCCGTCTTCCGGATGCCCTCGCGACCCGTTTTGCGCCGTACCGTGCGTTCGGCCACCAAGCCACCGTCCTCGCGGCCACGCGTTGATCGCACGCACGCCGACACCCAATCCACGGCAGCTCAGCCAGAGCGCCTGCAAGCGCCCGACCCGGCATTGCCACACAAGTGACGCTCTTCATTGACGCACGGTTGCGCACTGGCAAGCGACGTTGACATGCCGGTTGCACGACGCGCCTACATTGAATCAACGCAACAGCATTCCCGGGGATCTCACACCGGGAGCGGGCGTGCAAGAAGGAGTTCACCATGAACGACTTGCATGTTTCCAGCGGCTACGAACTGCACCTTCGTCCGCTCTACGCCAACCACCGCGGCTACGCATTTCCCTGTGATGTCCAGGGGCATGTGGACCTGGATTCGCTCAGCGAACGCGTCTACGCCAACGACCTCCATGCACGCGCCACGTTGGGAAGAGAGCTCGCATGGCCGGCGGTCGATTCCCGCCCCACACACTGAGCGAAGCGCTGCGGACATGAAGCAGATCGCCTGCTCGCTGGTCCTGGTGCTCGCGTGGGCACTGGGTGGCGCGAGCTTGGGGCAAACCGCTGCGCCGGCTTCCGAAACTTCGGCGTTCGCTGCCCTGGTGGCAAGCCGGGGCGCCTCGGTGGTGGACGTCGTCACGCTGCGTACCGAGCGCGAATCCGATGCGGGCGACGATGATTTTCCCGAACTCGTGCCCGAGAACGATTTCGCCGATCGCTTCGCCATGCCACTGCCCACGGGCCTGGCACTGGGGCAGATCCGCGACCTCGGGTCCGGCGTGATCCTCAGCAGTGACGGCTTCATCCTCACGAGCGCCCACGTGGTGGCGGGAGCCGATGACACCCAGGTGCGCCTGGGTGACGGACGCAAATTCAGCGCCCGTCTCGTCGGCGCCGACCGGCGCACCGACGTCGGCGTTCTCAAGATCGAGGCCACCGGGCTGCCCGTGGCGGTGATCGGCGATTCCGCGACCCTTGCACCCGGCGACTGGGTGGCCGCCATCAGCGCGCCCTTCGGCTTTCACGGAAGCGTGACCACCGGCGTGGTGAGCGCCACCAACCGCTACATGGCCGGCGTTGGCGAGGTCCCCTTCATCCAGACCGATGTGGCGATCAACCCGGGCAGTTCCGGCAGCCCCCTGTTCAACGCGCGCGGTGACGTGGTGGCGATCAACGCCATGATCTACAGCGGCAGCGGCGGCTACATGGGCCTGTCGTTTGCCGTCCCCATCAATCTCGCCATGGCGGTTTTCCGGCAGTTGCGCGACCGTGGGTCGGTTCGGCGCGCGCACCTGGGCGCACAGGTGCAGGAGGTCAGCCCCGCATTGGCCCAGTCCTTCGGGATGAGCGAGGCGGTCGGTGCGCTGGTGGTGCGCGTCAACCGCGCCGGCCCCGCTGAAGCGGCCGGGTTGCTGCGCGGCGACGTCGTGCGCGCCATCGACGGGGTGCCGGTGGTGCATTTCACGCAACTGTTGCGAGACGTCGCGCTGAAGGAGCCCGGCTCGAAGGTCCGGCTGGACGTCTGGCGGCACGGCAAACCGGCGGCCATCTGGGCGGTGCTCACGGAAGATGCGCGCGGCGACCTGCGGCCGGCGCAGATTCTGCCGCCGGACTGGAACGATGGGCTGGGCCTGAGCCTGGGTGAGCTGTCGCCCCCCCAGCGCCAGCAATTGCGCATCGACGATGGACTGATGGTTCGCGCGGCCGCCGGTGTCGCCCGCAGCGAAGGCATTCGCGCAGGCGACCTGATCCTGGCCGTCAACGACATCTCGGTCGGCCGGGTGGTGGACTTCACCCGCATCCTCTCGCGCATGCCATCGGGCAGCACTGCGGCCTTGCTGGTGCAGCGCTCCGGACAGCGTGCCTACGTGCCCCTGGCGCTTCCCGACCGCGCGGCGCGGCGCGACCCGCGTTGAGGCCACCCGAAGGCGTGACAACATGAACTCCCTGATTCACACCGACCGATCCAGGGCGCGGAATGCGACGTGGAAGCGACGGACGCTTGGTGCGCTCGGCGGGGCGCTGGCGGCGGGCGCCGTCGGCTGGCTCCTGCTGAACGCCTTCGTCGTGCTGGTGACCCGCGATTGACCCGCTCCCTAACCTGGATGGCCGCGGCTTCGCAGGAGGCGCCATCCGGCCCACATCCCCGGCAAGACAACGGCCAGCATCCATGTGCCGTGCAGCGAAGGAAAGCCCAACGGCGTTCCAAGCCCCGGAACGCCGAGCACCAGCGCCGCGAATGTGCATACGCCCAGCAGTAAGCCGTGAAAGGGCCTGTTCTCATTCGCGTCGCCCCGCCATCCGCCACGAAACCATGCGAGCAGCAACAGGTTGCCGACCACGATCGACGACAGGCTGGCCAGCCGCAAGTTCTGCGCCGAGGCATCCTGCAGGTGCAGCAGCCACTGGACCAGCGCCACCCCGGCGAACGCAACGCCGCCGAGCGCAAAGGCGCGCAGGGCAGCGGCCACCGTGAAGAGTCGCGTGTCCTTCGACCGCGGCGGCGCGCGCATGGAGTCCGGCGGCGCGCTTTGCGCCTCGAAAACCAGCGAGCACGCCGGGTCGATCAGCAGCTCCAGCAGGACCACGTGCAGCGGCAGGAGCAACGCCGGCCCGCCCATCACGACCGGGATCAGCGCCACGCCCACGATGGGAACGTGCACCGCAAACAGGTAGCCCAATGCCTTGCGCAGATTGATGAAGATGCGCCGCCCGGCACGCACGGCTTCGACCAGCGAGGCGAAGTTGTCATCCAGCAGCACCAGCGATGCCGCCTCGCGCGCCACGTCGGTGCCGCGCAGGCCCATCGCCACGCCGATGTCCGCAGCGCGCAGCGCGGGCGCGTCGTTGACGCCGTCGCCGGTCATGGCCACGACCTCGCCCGCATCCTGCAAGGCATGCACGATGCGCAGTTTCTGCGCGGGGTCCATGCGTGCGAACACCGACACACGTTGCAAACACTCCCGCAAGGGCGCGTCGCCCATGGGGGCGAGTTCGGCACCCGTCACGACGACCGGTGCGGCAACGCCAGCGACGAGCCCCGCCTGGCGGGCAATGGCTTGCGCCGTTCGCGGTGAATCGCCCGTGATCATGATCACGCGCACACCGGCCTGCCGGCACTCCTCAATGGCCTGGGGCACCTCATCGCGCAGCGGGTCCATGAAGCCCAGCAAGCCGAGCGGCGCAAGGCGAAGGCCTTCGGGCAACGCCGCTTCTGCGCCCTTGGCATCGGTGAAAGCTTCGGCGACAGCGAGCACGCGCAGGCCCGCCGCGCTCCACTGTCCCGCCACCTCCCCGAGTTGCTGCAACAACGCCGCGTCGGCATCGCAGCGGGCGAGGACCGCTTCCGGCGCGCCCTTGACCGACACGCGCAGAACTGTGCCGTGCGCCTGGCGCCACCAGTGCACGACCCAGGGATGGCCTTCGCGCACGCCCCGGCGGTCCTGTGCGGTCCATTCGTCACCAGGCGCAAACCGCGCCGTCCCGGCCGATTCGAAGATGGCCCGGTCCATCGGCTCGATGCCATCTGCCATGCTCGCCTGCATCGCGCCGGCCAGCAGGCCATGAAAGCGCTCGGGCGCCACGCTGCCCGGTGCCAGGCGTGCGGAAGCTTCGCCGTCATTGAGCGCCACGAGCGCCATCTGGTTGCGCGTGAGGGTGCCGGTCTTGTCGACGCACAGCACCGTGGTCGTGCCCAGCGCCTCGATGGCCTGCGGCTGGCGGGTGAGCACCTGCGTGCGTGCAAGCCGCCATGCACCGAGGGCGAGCATCACCGTCCACACGACGGCGAACTCTTCCGGTATCAGCGACATCGCCAGCGTGAGGCCCACCAGCAACCCCGCGGTCCACGAGCCTTCGCGCCACGCGAAGATGGTGGCGGCGAACATGCAGGTCATCATCGCCAGCATGGCCACCCGCTGCACCAGCCACTTGAGTTCGTCCTGCAGGCGGCTTCGCCGCACCTTGATGTGCGCGAGCGAGCCGCCGATGCGCCCGAGCGCCGTACTGGCGCCGGTGGCGGTGACGAGCGCGACGCCGTCGCCCTGGACCACAAGGCTGCCGGCGTGCAGCATCCGCAGCCCATCCGCCGCGCCCGCGGACTTGGCGACCGGCACCGATTCGCCGGTGAGTTGGGATTCATCCACCAGAACGCCGTTGGCTTGCAGCAGCCGTGCATCGGCGGCGAGGCGATCGCCTTCGTTCACCACGAGCCGGTCGCCGGGCACCAGCTCGCGGCTGGCGATGCGCACCGTGCGGCCCTCGCGCACCACCATGCATCGCGGGCTTGAAAGATCCTTCAGGGCGTGCAGCACGCGCTCGGTGCGGTGCTCCTGGTAGATGGACAGCGCGCCCACCAGCAGCACCGAAAGGAGCAGCATCGCCGCATCGCGCATGTCGCCGAGCACCGCGTACACGCCGGCCGTGGCCAGCAACAGGAGGAACATGGGTTGCGTCAACGCGTCCCAGCCGATGCGAAGGAGCCCCTTTCGGCCGGCGGCGGGTAGCACATTGGGACCGACGGCGCGCAGGCGCTCCACTGCCTGCGCGTGCGTCAAGCCCGCCGGATCGGGAGTGGGGTCTTCGCAACGCATGTCTGTCATGCACGACAGCGTCGCAGGACCGGCAGCGCCACGGCTTGACGTCGGTCAACAGACCGGTTCGGCGGCGGCGTAAGCTCGGCACCCACTTCCATCTTTCAAGGAGAGCGTGATGCCGGCAGGACTTCATGCGCGTGCCCCATGACGGCCGGAACGATGCACGCGATGGTCCTTGCGGCAGCAGGTCAGCCGCTGAAGATGGAGCAGCACCCCATGGCCCAGCCCGCGACCGGCGAGGTGCGCTTGCGCGTGCTGGCCTGCGCGGTGTGCCGCACCGACCTGCACGTGGTCGACGGCGACCTGCCGCTGCCCGTGCTGCCCATCGTGCCCGGCCACGAGATCGTGGGCGTCATCGAGGCGCTCGGCACCGGGGTGCCGTCCCATCGCCTGGGCGAGATCGTCGGCGTCCCGTGGCTTGGCCACACCTGCGGCCACTGTGCCTATTGCGCCACCGGCTTCGAAAACCTTTGCGACACGCCGCGCTTTACCGGTTATCACCGTGACGGCGGCTTCGGCAGCCACGTGGTGGCCGAGGCGGGTTTCTGCCTGCCGCTGGGTTCGCTGGCGCAGGATCCGGCCCATGCGGCGCCGTTGATGTGCGCCGGGCTGATCGGCTGGCGTTGCCTGAGAGCCGCCGGCGCCGATGCGCAGCGGCTGGGCCTCTACGGCTTCGGCGCGGCGGCGCATCTGATCGCGCAGGTGGCCTGCGCGCAGGGACGGCAGGTGCACGCTTTCACGCGAGACGGTGACATGGCGGGTCAGGACTTCGCACGCCGCCTCGGCGCCGTGTGGGCCGGCGGGTCCAGTGAAGCGCCGCCGCAGCCGCTGGACGCAGCGATCATCTTCGCGCCCGTGGGCGCCCTTGTGCCGGCAGCGCTGCGCGCCGTGCGCAAAGGCGGGCGCGTGGTGTGCGGCGGCATCCACATGAGCGACATTCCGTCCTTTGCCTACCGGCTGCTGTGGGAAGAGCGCCAGATCGTCTCGGTCGCCAACCTCACGCGAAACGACGGGACCGAATTCATCGGGCACGTGCAGGCGCATCCCCTGCAGGTGCACGTTACGACCTACCCACTGGCGCAAGCCAACGAAGCGCTGGCCGATCTGCGGGCAGGACGCGTGCAGGGCGCAGCGGTCTTGCTGCCCTGACCTGAGGCACGCCTCAGCGCACCGCCAGCCAGCGCGCCAGCAACTGTTCAGCATCGACGCGCTCCTGCGTGTCCACCGCGATGGTCACCGCCAGTTCATCGGCATCGAGCGCTTCGTGAAAGGCCAGCTGACGCTCCAGCACCTCAAGGTCGGCTTCGGACGCATCCGCCTGACGCGCGGCCAGGCGATGGCGCAGTTGCGGCCCCTGGGCACGCACGTCGAGGATGGCAAAGGGCACCCGTAGCGAAGCCGCCAGTGCGCGAAAGGCCACGCGCTCGGCATGGCGCAAGAATGCGGCATCGAGGATCACCGGATAGCCGGCCTGCAAGGCAATGCGCGCCACCTCGCACAGGCGCGCAAAGGTGCGCCGCGTGGCCTCGGGCGTGTAGATGTCCAGTCCCCGCGCGGCCGACCGCTCCAGCACCCCCAGGCCAAACAGGCGCTTGCGCTCCACGTCGGACCGGATGCGGATGGCGCCCGCCACTTCCAGCAACTGGCCCGCCACGGTGGACTTCCCCGAGCCCGAGAAGCCATGCGTGATCAGCAGCCTTGGCGCGCCGGCACTGCGCACGAGTCCCTCGGCGCACGCCAGATAGTCGGGCACCATCGGCGCTTCGCAGCCAGCGGGTGGCCCTTTGCGCAGGCTGGCGACCAGCGCACGCACCAGGGCACGGTAGACCTCGTAGAAGCGCAGCACGGTCAGGCCCCCGTGGTCGCCCCTGTGCTGCAGGTACACATCGAGAAAGCGGAAAGCGAGGTCCGCCCGGCCATGCGCCTTCAGGTCCATCACGAGAAAGGCGACATCGCTCATCACGTCGATCCAGCGCAGTGCCGGATCGAACTCGATGCGGTCGAAGGGCAACCACTCGCCGTCCACGCGAACCACGTTGGCCAGATGAAGGTCGCCGTGGCATTCGCGCACTGCGCCGTTGCGTTGCCGTTGCAGCCAGGCCATGTGCAGCCGCTGCGCCTCTTGGACGACCCAGCAGCGCAGCGGAGCGATGCGCGCGATGTTGCCGTGCAGGTCGAGCTGATCGAGCGCGTTCATGACGGACTGGCCGACCTGCTCTGGCGCACCATGCAAGGACAAAGAATCCGCCACGGGCGCGTTGGCATGGAAAGAGGCCAGCCTGCGCGCAAGTGCGTCGAGTTCCGCCGCCGCCAGTTGCCCTGCCGCAAGAAGCTCCCCCAACAGCGCGCCATCGGGAAAGCGCTTCATGCAGACCACATGGTCGATGGGCTCGCCTACGCCACGGATGTGCGGCACGTCCCGGCTGCCGCAGACCGGCTCGACGCCCAGATAGAGGTCCGGTGCCAGAACCCGGTTGAGCCGCACCTCTTCATCGCAGAAATGCTTGCGCGCCGCGAGCGTTGTGAAGTCGACGAAGGAAAGCCGCACCGGCTTCTTGAGCTTGTACGCCCGTGTCGCCGTCAACAGCACCCAGGAGATGTGCGTCTCGACCAGTCGCACCGGTTGGCCGCTGTCGGCTTCCAGGCGAAGGCGCAGTGCGTCGACGAGCGTGCGATCGGCATCCGGCGCAATTGATGCGTGCTCTTCCATGGACGCAGTCTGGACCATGCGGCGATGTTCGTCCACGACATATGGCGCGCCGCTTGCGCTGGCGCAAGGTCATCCGGTGATCCCGTCAAGTCCTTGATGCAACGCAAGGTTGAACTGCCACGGCGCCACTACATTGAAATTTCATGAACAAGGCGGAGGCTGTGATGAGCAAGGTTCTCGTGGTCCTCTATTCCCTGACCGGCACCTCGCGAAACGTCGCGCAACTGCTGTGCAGCCAGCAGGGCTGGGAAATGGCCGAGATCAGGGAAGCAAGTCCCCGAACGGCCGGCGGCGCGCTCGGCGTTGTGCGCTGCATCGTCGATTCACTGCTGCGGCTTCGCCCGGCCATACGCTACATCGGGCCGCCGCCGGCCGGCTTCGACGCTGTGGTGCTGATCTCCCCCATCTGGGCTCTTCAACTGGCCGGCCCGATGCGCAGTTTCGTGGCGATGCACCGCGACAAGTTGCCCGCCGTGGCCGTGATCTCCATCATGGGCGGCAGCGGCGCGCCCAACGCGGTGGCCGAGATCGCGCGCATGGCGGATCGCGCGCCGATCCTGAGCACCGAGTTCACGGCTCGTGAAGTCGGGGACGGCAGCTTTGCGGCGCGCCTGCAGGCCTTTGGCACCTCAGTGGGCAGCGCCATCACCTCGCAGGAAGCCGTCCGCCCCACCACGCTGTCGCCGCAGTCGGTTTGATGGCGGACGGACGGAAAGGCATTGCAATCATGAAGGCAAAGGTTGCTTTCTCATGCATGCGGCGCGCTGCGCAAGCCGCGCCCTTGCCCTGACGGCCTGGTCCCAATCGCTTCCACATGGGAGCGCCCTGAGCGGCGGCATCAGCAAGGAAGGGCAGGAAGCCATGCGTGCGGACCGCGGCCTCTACAACCTGCACCTGACCTTTGCCGAAGCCAATGGGGCCTATGCGGCCGGCGTCTACGTCGTCGTCCGGCGCGTGGATGGCGTGGGCATGTTCGGCCCCTTCGCCGACAGCGGTCCCTTCTTTTTCATCGCCCTGGATCCGGGCGCCTGGGCCGTGAGCGCGACGTATAACGGTGCGACCCAAGTGCGCACGGTCAATGTGGGGCGCGGCGCCACCGACGCCACCTTTTACTGGCCCGCGACATCACCGGAACGACGCGATGTCGACCCATGACTGGCACTCCATCCAGGGGCGCCATGACCACCAGCCTCATTCCCCGATGGCATGCAGAGCATGTCAACTTCTCGCGGCTCCTGAACGTTCTGGACGAGCAACTGACCCGCTTCCACGACGATGGCTGCCCGGACTACGACCTGATGCTCGACGTCGTCACGTACCTGCGTGATTTTGGCGACCGCTCGCACCACCGCTTCGAGGACGCGGCCTTCGCACGGCTGCTGCAGCATGATCCCGCTCTGCGCTTGGCGATCAACCGCCTCAAGCAGGAGCACCGGGCGATGGCGGTGGCCGGCGAAGAACTCGTCCATCGCCTGCAGGACATCATTTCGGACGGGGTGGTCTTGCGCTCGAGCGTGGAGGCCGCCGCAGCGCTCTATCTGGTGTATTACCGGCACCACCTGGCCACCGAGGAGCGACAGATCCTGCCGCGCGCTGCGCAATTGCTGACGCCCAAGGACTGGCGGGAGATTGCGAAAGCAGCGCCCAGCTCGGCCGGTCCCCTGTTCGGTGAAGGCCAGGGCCAGGACTATCGCGAACTTCGCAGGCACATGGCCGCGGAGACGCACGCATAGCGCAACGCCATGCGCGGGGCGTCACGCCAGCGCCTGCCAGGCTCGCGCACCCTGCGCACCTACGGGCGCGCGTGGCTGCGCAACATCGTGGCCGCAGGGCTTGCACTGACGCCATGCTGGTGCCGATGGGCATCGCTTATGCCGAGGCATCCGGCGTCAAAGGCATCCATGGTCGTTATGCGACCATCGTGCCGCTGCTGGCCTGCGCCGTGTTCGGCCCCAGCCGCGTTCTCGTGCTGGGCCCCGATTCCGCTCTCTCGGCGTTGATCCTCACCGTTGTCGCACCGCTTGCGGCCGGCGATCCCAGGAGGGCGATCACGCTGGCGAGCGCCATGCCGTCGTCCCGGGGGTCATCTGCATCGCCGCAGGGCTCGCGAAACTGGGCTTCGTCACTGAACTGCTCTCCAAACCCATTCGATATGGTTTCATGAATGGCATCGCGCTCACGGTGATCGTGAGCCGGTTGCCCAGGCTCTTCGGCCTTTCCGTGGATGCGTATGGCGTGCAAGGCCAGGCCTGGGACTTTGCCCAAGGCTTGCTCGCAGGACGGACCAATCTCGCTGCGCGTCTTGTCGGCGCGGGAATGCTCGCGCAGTTTTCCTGTTGCAGCGCCACCCGCGCGTGCCGGCCGTTCTTATCGGGATGGTGGGGGCCACATTGGCCGCGGGCCTGTTCGACCTGCCCTCGCGCGCCAGCGTGTCGGTGCTCGGTCCGCTGCCTCAAGGCCTGCCGGTGCCCACGCTCCCGCTCATCGGCGTGGATGACATCACCCCGGCGTTGCTGGGTGGTCTTGCGGTGGCGCTGATGTCTTTTGCCGACACCAGCGTGCTCTCGCGCGTTGACGTGGCCAGGGATGCGATTGCCCGTGGCGCCAAACCAGGAAATGACCAGGCTGGGCATCGCCAATCGGGCCACGGGGCTCTTCCAGGGCATTCCGGTCAGCAGCAGCGCTTCGCGCACGCCCGTTGCGCAGGCCGCCGGCGCACGCACGCAACTTACCGGCGTTGTCGCGGCCCTCGCCATCATTGCGCTCCTGCTGCTGACGCCCGACCTCCTGCTGTTCATGCCGGCCGCGGCACTCGCGGCGGTGGTGATCGCGGCCGCCAGCCTCATCGAAGTCAAGGACCTGCGCGGCATCTACCGCATCCAGCGCTGGGAGTTCTGGCTGTCGATCATCTGTCTGGCCGGTGTTGCGCTGCTCGGTGCGATCCCCGGTATGGGCCTGGCGGTCGTCTTCGCCGTCATCGAGTTCCTCCGGGACGGCTGGCGCCCGCATTCGCCCGTACGGGGGCGGGTGGACTACGTCAAGGGCTAACCACGTCCTGAGCCGCTATCCCCAAGCCCAACGCATCGACGGCCTGGTGCTCTTCCGCTGGGATGCGCCCCTGTTCCTTGCGAATGCGGAACTCTTCAGCGAACGCGTGCAGGCTGCCGTGGCGTGTTCGCCCACGCCGGATCGCACGGTCGCCGTGGCCGCAGAGCCCGCGACCAGCGTCGACGTGACGGCTGCGGACATCATCGGTGAACTGGACGAACGCCTGCATGCCGAAAGCATCGGGTTGTGGTTCGCGGAGATGAAGGACCCGGTCATGGACAAGATCAAGCGTTTCGGGCTCTTTGCGCGCCTCGGAGCCGACAACTTCCATCCCACGCCGGGCGGAGGCGGTGCACGCCTGCCTGGCCCGCCATCCAGTGGCGTGGGAAGACTGGGAGGATGCGCGCGGCATCCATTGACGCAGCGCAAGGCGCGCTGCAGTGAACCGGAGATCATCAACCATCCCATCCACTCCCGGCCGCAAGCCATGAAACACCTGACGACCGCAGACAGAACCGCATTGGCAACGCGTCTTGGAACCATGAAACGCGAAGTGCTGGACGAACTGCGCGAGAGCGCCCCGATGGCCCACACCAGCACCTTCGTCGCCGACCGCGAAGTCCACTCCCGCCCGGATGACGCAGAAATCGAGCGCGAAAGCGAAATGCTCCAGGCGGAGATCGAGATCGACAGACAGCGCCTTCATGACATCGAGCAGGCCGAACAGCGCCTTGCCACGGGGCGCTACGGCCTGTGCGACGAATGTGGAGAAGAGATAGGGCGTGAGCGACTGCTCGCACAGCCCATCGCCACGCGTTGCGCAGCGTGCCAAAGAGTGTCCGAAAAGCAGCACCGGTGACCGGCCCGGGCGGGCATCGTGCTCCTCGTATTGCCTTGTTGTTGTGGCGCAAGCGCAGGGCTGCGATTTCGCCCGTGAACACGACGACCCACCTTGCCGTGCTCGATGACGAGCCGGACATAACACAACTATTGGCAGCCTATCTTGGAAGCAACGGCTTTCGCGTCAGCCAGGTCCACTTCGGCGCGGCCCTGATGGACCTGATGGCGTGCGACCCTTCCAAGCTCGTGCTGCTCGATCTTGGATTGCCGGGCGAAGACGGCTTTGCCATCGCCCGCCGTTGCCCGCGGCGCAGGCCCTAAGGTTGCCCCTGTGATCACGACGCCGTCCCTTGCCCCCGTTCTTGTTTCGTCAAGCCAGCCGCTTGCGGCCGCAGGCATTCTGGAGCTCTTCGCCGCGGCGCGTCGCATCGGTGCGAGTTTTCGCGCGAGCGCTTCGTTCAAGCCCCTGGCGGGCAAGAACATGGCGCTCATGTCTGCCGCCGACCCGCCGTCCAGGCCGACCCCCTTGCAGCGGGCCGCGCAGGAACTCGGCGTCCGCGTGGCGTGGGTGCGCTTTCTTGATACCGGCATGCCGCTGGACATCAGGGCACTGGGCCGGGCGCTGGGGCGCATGTATGACGCCATCGATTGCGAGTCATTGCCTGCACCGACGGTACGCGAGATCGCGCACTCGGCGGGCGTCCCCGTTTTTGACGGCCTGGATCAGGACGACCATCCGGTACACGCCATCGCCGACCTGATGACGCTGTACGAGCATCCCCTGCCACCCGCCACACCCCTGTCCATCCGCTTGCTGGGCGACCCGGATGCATCACGGGGCCGCGCTTTCATGTCCGCGGCGCACCAGATCGGCTTCGACGTGCTGGCCGGCGAGGCGCACCCCTCCGCCTGCAACGACGCCACCTTCGTGGTCGACGCCACGCACCCGCTCACCTGGCCGATGCATGCGCGTGGCGCCCCGCTCGACGAAGGGCGACGCGCAGACAACCACCGCAGCGTGATGCAGGCGGTGCTGGTGGACACCCTCTCGCGCGCCTGAAAGTCAGTGAAGGGCCACGACCACCCGCTGGATCTTGCCGCCGCGACTGCAGTGAATGGGCTCCCCGAACTGGCAGTGGATCTGCACGCCGTGCGCCCCCTGGGCCTCCAGGAAAGACCCGAGCGCACGGCGGGCGCGCCGCAGCGCGAGTTCGCCCGTTGAGCCCTGCAGCCCGGTGCGCAACAGCAGATCCGTGGCGCCCCGCTGCACGAGCTGGAAATCGAACAGCGAGGCCTCTTCTTCGAGCACGGTGCTCAGCGCCAGGGGCAGCAGGCTCACGGTTTTGGAGCCAGCCGCGCCCAGGTCCAGTGTTTC
This sequence comes from Variovorax brevis, assembly GCF_030317105.1. Taxonomy (GTDB): domain Bacteria; phylum Pseudomonadota; class Gammaproteobacteria; order Burkholderiales; family Burkholderiaceae_C; genus Variovorax; species Variovorax brevis. The sequence goes on along the minus strand of NZ_JASZYG010000013.1, from coordinate 52,273 downwards.
TTCGCTACGGCCTTGGACCTCGATCACCGGCAAAGACGAGCCGCATTCGCACGGCGCCGCATGCTGCGTCACGCGATCGCCGATGTCGTAGCGAATCAGTGGTTGCACATGGTTGGCCAGGTTGGTCAACAGCGCCGTCGCGCCCGCCTGTCCCGCTGGCACGGGATGGCCGTGCCGGTCGACCGATTCCAGGATGGCCCAGTCGCTGTTCAGGTGCAGTCGCCCCCGCGTGCATTCAGACGCCAGCGCCAGGAACTCGGAGGCGCCATAGCTGTTGGCCACCGCGCATCCGAAGGCGCACTGCACGAATCGACGTTTCGCGGGCGAGAAATCCTCGCCACCGGTCCACACCTCGTGCGGCGAGGCTTCGAGACGGCCTTCGGCGCGCTCCTGCGCGAGCAGCACGGCCGCGCTGGGATAGGTGGCGATCACGGTGGGCGCGAGTGCATTGAGTTGCGCCACCAGCTCGCCCACGGGCTGCAAGAAGGAAATGCTGTGCAACTGGCCCGACATGGCAGGGTTCAGGCGCCGCAGCCGCTCGATCGACACCGTGCTCGCAAAATGACCGCCGATCGCGCCCACGAAGGCAATTCGCTCCGCCAGGCTCCACGGGTCCAGCAGGCGCTGCAGGGGGCGAAGCACCGGGCGGCGCAGCGCCTCCAGCGCATCGTAGACCGCCATGGCCTGCGCGTCCTGCACAAAGATGCCCGGCTCGCCGGTGCTGCCCGAACTCTCCCACACCACATAGCGGCCCAGGTGCGGCTCGGCCAGGCGTGCCCGGTCGTCCGTGAAGCGCCGAAGCGCGTCCAGTTTCAGATGCGGGTCGGCCACCCAGTCATCGAAGTGGCGCATCAGGTGCGCCTTGTGCATGACGGGCAGGTCCTGCAGGCGCAGCGATGCCGGGTCGCGGCCTCCCAGCAGTTCGCGGTACATCGGTGAATTCCGGGCTGCAGACGACAGCAATTCGGCCAGTCGCGTGGTGCGCCGGGAAGCCAGTGCTTCGGGGGAGGCATGCGACGCCATCGCGACGTCGAGTGCGATGGAACCCGACATCCAGGGGTCGAGGGGAGCAAGCGGCACAGGGCTCATCGCTGTCTTTCAATGTCGATCTGAAACGCAGGCGCCTGTGAGTCCTCTACGCGCACCTGAAGCGTGGCGCCGGCGGCGGGGTCGCGCGGGGCGCCGGCGAGCTTGGCCGCGCGTGTGACCAGGCGCGTGTCGATGCCGCGCACGACGCCCGCGTGCCGCGCCTCCACGCTGAAGCGATGGGCCGCCTTCGGCGGCTCGCGCAGGTCGGCGGGCGCGTCGGCGCGGCGTTCCAGCACGGCCAGCACGTCCGCCGCCTCCAGCGCCGGGCCGATGCCGCGGCCCACCGGCTGCCGGCCGTCCGTGAAGGCCGTGACGACAAGCAGGCCCAGCGCGGCGCCCACCGCCACGAGGCTTTGCGACAGTTGCCCTGCTGCCGCCACGCCGCGCACCTTGGCCAGCGGTCCCACAGGAATATCGATCAGCACGCGCTGCGATCCCACCGCGACCTTCTTGGACAGGATGGAGGCCACCAGCAGGCCTTCGCTGTCGATGTTGAGGGGCCGCTCCACCCGGATCAGCATGTCGTCTGCGGGACTGATGCGCGTGGCGCCACCCCACGCGATGCAGCCACCTTCGCGTTCCACGACGCGGCGCATGGCGGCCACGTCCAGGTTCAATGGCGCGAGCGTTTCCATGGCGTCGGCCGTGCCGGCCGCCGAGGTGATCGCGCGCGACGAGGTCTTGGGCATGGTCACGCCGCAGGCGGCCACGATGGGCACCACGATGAGCGGGGTCCGGTTGCCGGGCAGCCCGCCGATGCAATGCTTGTCCACCACCGGCGACACGCCCCAGTCGATGCGCTCGCCCACGTCCACCATGGCGCGCGTGAGGGCCACCGTTTCGCCCATGTCCAGTCCGCCTCCGGCGCACACCGTCACGATGGACGCGAGGTGGATGTCGGACACACGGCCATGGCTCACGTCATCCATCAACGGCCGCAAGCCCTCGTAGCCAAAACGGGTGCCATGTACCTTCGCGCGCAGGTGTGCCAGCGACTCCAGCAAGGGCGGATGGCGCACCACGACCGGATCACCGTCGCAGGCGCCCAGCAGCGTCCAGCCCACTTCCGACAGCGCGATCTCGTCACGGCCGAGCCACTCGCGATCTACGTGGTGCAGGATGGCCAGCAGATGGCGGCCGCCGGACACCAGTTCCACCTGTGCCTGCGACTGGAAGCCCTCGGCACGGCAGACCGGACAGTCGCTGCGCATGTACACCACCGGCTGCTGGTAGGTGTCGATGCCGGCGCGGCGCGCCAGCAGATGATTGGCGGGCCTGGACATGCGGCCCTTCAGAGTTCGCGCGACTCCAGGTACTCAGGCACAGTCACCGCCCAGCCGTGGCGCTCCTCGATCGCCAGGCGCAGTGCATCGGCCGCCACGGGCTCGCCATGCGTCACGAACACGCGCTTCGGCGCAGGCAGGGCGCCGATCCAGGCCAGGAGCTGCTCGCGGTCCGCGTGCGCCGACAGGCTGTCGAGGTTGGCCACCTCGGCGCGGATGGGCACGTACTCGCCATGGATCTTGACCGAGGCGGCGCCGGCCACCATGGCCGCGCCACGGGTGGCCGCCGCCTGGAACCCGACGAAGAGGATGGCGTTGCGCGCATCGGGCGCATAGGCCTTGATGTGGTGGAGCACCCGCCCGCCGGTCGCCATGCCACTGGCCGACACGATGATCGACGGGTAATCGAGCGCGTTGAGCCGCCTCGACTCTTCCTGCGTGTTGACGAAGGTGATGCCCTGGCTCATCGCCGCGCATTGCGCGGCGTCCAGGCGCAGTTCGTCCAAGTGATGCCGGAAGATGCGCGTGGCATCCGCCGCCATGGGACTGTTGAGGTAAACCGGAACATCCGGGATGCGCCGCGCCTCCTTGAGCAGGTGGATGCAATAAAGGATGGTTTGCGCGCGCCCCACCGCGAAGGAGGGAACCACGATGACACCACCCCGCGCGGCCGTGCGGTTGATGACCGCCGCCAGCGCAGCGAGCACGTCGACGTCTCGGTGGATGCGGTCGCCGTAGGTGGACTCGATCACCACGTAGTCGGCAGGCTCGGGCTGCTGCGGCGCGCGCATCACGAGGTCGTCGCTGCGGCCGAGATCGCCTGAAAAGAGGATGCTGCCGCCCGGCCAGACGATGCGTGCGCTGGCCGCGCCCAGGATGTGACCGGCGCGGCGCAACCGCCATTTCCAGCCGGGCCACGGCACGTGCACGGTGTCGAAGCCGATGGGCTCGAAGTGCTTCAACGCCTTGCGCGCATCGTCTTCGGTGTAGAGCGGCAGCGCGGGCTGGTGCTTCGAATGGCCATGGCGATTCGCGAAGTCGGCTTCCTCCTCCTGCAGGCGGCCAGAGTCGGGCAACAGGAGTTCGCACAGTGCATGCGTGGCCTGTGTGCAATACACCGGTCCGTTGAAACCCATCTGGACGAGCCGGGGGATGAAGCCGCTGTGGTCCATGTGGGCGTGCGTGAGCAGCACCGCGTCGACGCTGGCGGCGTCGAACGGCAGCGGCTCCCGGTTGCGCAAGCGCAATTGCTTCAGGCCCTGGAACAGCCCACAGTCCACCAACAGTCGCTTGCCGCCGTGTTCCAGCAGGTATTTGGAGCCGGTGACGGTGCCGGTGCCGCCGATGAACTGGATGCGCATGGACCTGTCTCCTTGATGAGTGCAGCGTGACACCTCGCCGGCCATCCGGGTTGATCTTCGTCAAGTGACGCCCGGAGAGAGCACGGATGATGACGCTCAACAATCCTCCGGGGGCTTGCCTTGAGCATTCGCCATCTCGATCAACTTTTGTCGCCCGCATCCGTCGCGATATTTGGCGCTTCGGAGCGCCCCGGCAGCGTGGGCGCCACCGTCTGGCGCAACGTGCGCGCGGGGCGCTTCACCGGTGCCATCTACCCGGTCAATCCGAAGCATGCGCAGGTCGCAGGGGTGCGCACATTCGCCAAGGCCGCCGACTTGCCCGCCCCGCCGGACCTGGCGATCCTGTGCACGCCGGCACACACCATTACGCATCTTGTGGTGGAACTGGGCGCACTCGGCACCCGCGCGGTGCTCATCGTGACCGCGGGACTGGACGCGCGCCAGAAGCAGGCCACGCTGGATGCGGCACGGCCGGGGCTCGTGCGGCTGCTGGGGCCCAACTGCATCGGGCTGTTGAGCCCGCACATTGGCCTCAATGCGAGCTTTGCACAGGCCGATGCGCTGGCCGGTGAGGTGGCCTTCGTGTCGCAGTCCGGCGCGTTGGCCACGGCCACGCTGGACTGGGCGAAGGGCCGCGGCATCGGCCTGTCGCATCTCGTCTCCCTCGGCGACCATTGCGACGTCGATTTCGGCGACCTCCTGGACTACCTGGCCAGCGACGCGAAGACCCGCGCCATCCTGCTGTACATCGAATCCATCCAGTCACCGCGCAAGTTCATGTCGGCCGCGCGCGCCGCAGCCCGCAACAAACCGGTGATCGTGGTGAAAGCCGGCCGCGCCGGCAATGGAGTGGGCGTCAACACGCAGGGGCAACAGGAAACGCTGGGGGTTGGCCGCGCCGTGAGCGACCCGGATGGGGTAGAGGCCGAGTTCGCCCTTCTCGTGCGCTCGGACCTCAAGGGACAAGGGCTCGGCAAGCTCCTGTTGAACCAGTTGATCGAGCATGCGCGCAGCCGCGGCATCGAGCGGCTGGTCGGCAATGTGCTGCGGGAGAACACGCGCATGCTGAAGCTCTCGCGCAGCGCTGGTTTTGAAGACGACCGCAGCGAGGCTGCGGCGTCCGACCAGCGGCGCGTGGTGTTGAGCCTGAATGGCGGTTGAAAGCCCTCAGGCTTGCGACCCCAGCCCGATGGGCGCGGGAACCCGGTTGACGATGCGCGTGAACAAGGCCCGGTATTCCTCTTCCGGCTCGCAGCCCGTGAGCGGGTCGCAGTTCTTGCGGAAAGCGTCGTCGAGTTCGGCCCAGTCCTCCTCGGTCAACACGCGTTCGGCCAGCGGGAGGATCTCCCGTTCTTCCAGCGCCATGTGCGCGAGGTAGAAGTCGGCGTAGCGCTCCACCGCTGTTTCGAACTGGTCACGCCGCGATTCACCCAGCATCTCGAAGGCCAGCAGGGCGTGCTCCACGTTGCGGATCTTTCGCTCGCCGCGTTCGTGGTCGTCGTCCAGCCGGTCGAGCAGTTCGCGCGAGATTGGGGTGCGCGCCCGCAGCCTGGGAAAGAGCAATTCCGACTCCTTGCGGTGATGGCGCTTCTCCGGAAACTCGTCCACGTAGAAGAGCATCGCCCGAAGCGATGCGAAATCCGGCATGGTGCCTTTGCGGCGGTGCTCGGCCAGCAACATGAGGATGGAACGCAGCATGGCCGACAGCGCTGCGTGCTCGTCGCGAATTATGCGGGTTGTCTCGTGCATTTGATGTGCTCCTGTTCAGGGCTCCAGCGTCGCGCATCCGCCCGGCGGCGGCCTTGTTGCAGATCAAGGCAAGCGACTGCCCCGCGACATCGCTCTGGATTGCGCCAGATCAAGTCGAAAGCCCGGCGGCATTTACATACTGGCGGCATCCACACCCCCCGGAGCCCTCCATGTACCAACGCATCCTCGTTCCGGTCGACGGCAGCGAAACGTCGAACCTCGGCCTTGCCGAAGCCATTCGCCTCGCGCAGATGACAAAGGGCCAACTGCGCCTGCTCTACGTGATCGACGAACTCTCCTTTGCGATGTCGATGGATGCCTACGCGGGCTACGCCGGCGACTGGCTCAACACGCTTCGCTCCAATGGCATGCGGCTGCTCGAACAGGCCAGCGCCACGGCCCAAAAGGCCGGCGTTCCTGCGGAGACAGTGCTGCACGACAAGTTCAACGGGAAGCTGGCCGACTCGGTCGCGTCGGAAGCAGTGCAGTGGGCCGCCGACCTGATCGTGCTCGGCACGCACGGCCGCCGCGGCATCGGGCGATTCGTGATGGGCAGCGGCGCGGAAAACGTTCTTCGCACCGCACCGGTGCCGGTGCTACTGGTGCGCACGCCCGGGGCCGTCTCGGTGATCGAGGCCGAGCAGGCAGCGCTGCGGGTCAGTCTCCCATCGGCTGCGCTTGCAATGGAATGAGCAAGCCATCCGGCGCCATGCCGAATGCCGGTCTTGCGCCAGCCGCCACGCGGCGGACGATCCTTCGCATACCAGCAACGCCCCGGCGATCCGCCACCCAGAGCGCCGGTCTGCTCATGTACCGGCGCACGGGTTCTGCCGTCGAGGTTTTTCTGGTGCATCCGGGCGGCCCCCTCTGGGTCAGGCGTGACCTGGGCGCGTGGTCCATTCCCAAGGGTGAGTTCGTTGCCGGCGCCGAAGCCGGGCTGGACGCCGCCAGGCGCGAGTTCTTTGAAGAGACGGGGTTCGCACCCGGCACCCATTGCGCAAGCCTCGGCGAAGCGCGGCTGCGCAGCGGCAAGTTGATCCATGCCTGGGCCTTCGAAGGCGATGCCGACCCGTCCAGGATCGTCTCGAACACCTTCGACATCGAATGGCCGCCACGCTCGGGGCAGCTCAGGACATTTCCCGAAGTCGATCGCGCCGCCTGGTTCACGATCGAGGCGGCGCGCGTCCGCATTCACGAAGGGCAACAGGTGTTTGTCGAACGGTTGCTGACCCTCGTGTCATGACCCATCACTGCGCATGCGGTCAAAGGAGGCGCAGGGCCACGAATGGCACGAGATTGAAAAGAAGTATCGCGACCTTGTAAGCCACCATGCCCGCATAGTGAATGCCATCGAAGCGCTCACGGGAGATGTGAAAGAAATTACCGTGCAGACGGAACATCCATTCATGCGCGAAGCTGAATGCGACGAACCATGCAATCAACATCGAATAGTTGATCAGCGTGCAGCCCAACAGGAAGGCGCTCCAGATCTGTATGCGCATCGCTTGCGTCCGTGCCACCGTCACGAGCTATTCAGGCCGGCCGCGACGAGCAACGCCGTCGCGCAAAGCGTGAGCAAAACGAAGGCGATCAGTTGGCGGATGGTTTGAGTCGTCATGGCAATCTTGGCCCCGACCTCAGATGAGCACCGTGACACGTTCCGGGACGCCTGCTGCGGCGGACGCAGCCCCGGCATCCGCTTGGGGCGCCCTCACCAGCAGCACAGGCACCGGGGACAGGCGAAGGATCTGTTCCGCATCGCTCCCGAGCAAGAGCCGGCCGACGCCGTGGCGGCCGTGCGTGCCGATGACAATCAGGTCGGCCTTCCACACCTTGGCCTGCTCGATGACGACATCGCAGACACGGTCGGCCAGCGATGTGAACAGCAAAGTCTCAGCCTGGATACCGGCCGCCTTCGCAATTTCGCGGCCCTCCTGGAGGATCTGCTCGCCGGCCTCTTCCATGATGGGCAGCAGGTCCGAGTCGTAGGCCGAGAAGGTTTCGAAGCCCGTCACGTACTTGAGCTGGTCGACGATGTGCACGAGCCGCACGCTGCCGCCGCTGAGCCGGGCCAGCCGCAACGCCTCGTCCAGGCCCTGCCGCGACGTCGAACTGCCGTCAATGGGAACGAGAATGCGTTGATACATGGGGCACTCCGGAGGCGTGGATGAAGTGGTGCCAGTGTCGGTCGTCGCGGGGCGCGGGATCTTGATGCACATCAAGCGCTGGGCGCGCGCGCCCGGCTTCAGCGAATCACCAGCACCGGGACGCTGCAACTGGCCAGAACCTGGGTGGCCACCGAGCCGAGCACCAGGTTGGCGAAGGCACCTTGGCCGTGCGAACCGATCACGACGAGGTCGAAGCCGCCTTCTTGCGCCAGCTTTGCGATCGCGGCGGAGGGGTGGCCTACCTTGTGAAGGTACTGCGCTTCGATGCCACCCGACCAGAAACTCGCGCACCGGGTCGAGCACCGCCTTCGCGTCGTCCTCGTAGTAGGCATGGACCAGGTCCGGCCCGGCCAGGGCCGCCGCGCGGCGTGGCACGGCGAACACGCCATGAAAGAACGTGCAGCTGGCCCCTTCGCCGAACCAGCTCTTGTGCGTGGTCACGAAAGACAACATGCGCCGAGTGAATTTTCTGCCGTCCACAGCCAGCAGGATTTTCATGCTCGAGTCTCCTTGAGAGGGCACAGAACGCTCAGTGCACTTCTGACAACTGGTTGAGGATCTCGGGGTTCTCCAGCGTGGAGATGTCCTGCGTGATCGCCTCACCCTTGGCCACCGGGCGCAGCAGGCGCCGCATGATCTTGCCGCTGCGCGTCTTGGGCAGGTTGTCGGCAAAGCGCACATCGCGGGGCTTGGCAATGGGACCGATCTCCTTGTCGACCCAGTTGCGCAACTGCGCGGCGAGCTTGTCGGCCGCCCCGCCCGTCGGGCGCGGGCCCTTGAGCACGACAAAGGCGCACACGGCCTCACCGCTCGTCTCGTCGGGCCGGCCGACGACGGCCGCCTCGGCCCCCAACTCAGTGCATGACACGAGCGCCGATTCGATCTCCATCGTGCCCATGCGGTGGCCGCTCACGTTGAGCACGTCGTCGATGCGTCCGCCGATGGTGAAGTAGCCCGTTTCGCGGTCGCGTGCGGCGCCGTCGCCGGCCAGGTAGTAGCCGCGCAGCTCCTGCGGGAAGTAACTCGCGCGGTAGCGCGCATCGTCGCCCCAGATGGTGCGGATCATGGCGGGCCACGGCTTCTTGATGACCAGCAGTCCGCTCTGCACCAGGCCTATCAACTGGCCTCCCTGGATGGCAGCGCGCTGAAACGGCAAGGTACCCGAGGTAGTTCGTCGGCGGCCGCCCGCCTTGGCACCGGTGCCATTCTGATGGCCGCACAATCGTTCGCCTGAGCACCACCTGCAGATCCGCGGTGGCGGACTGCTGGACGGCGTCATGCGACGTGATGGAAACCGTGGTATTGCACTGCTCCTGTGCGTGGGTCGCGGGTCAGGAACCGAAAGCGCCGAAACGCGAGACGAGCGCCGTGGTCAAGGTGTGCGAATCGGCATAGCGGCCCACGAGGTTGCCGAACGCGAAGGCCAGCACTTCGATCAGTCGCCCGCGTTCGGTGGGATCGATACGCAACGGCCTCGTGATTTCCAGCTGCATCGCGTCGAGCCCGTCGGGATGGGAACTGCCGTACGTCCTGATTGTGAAACCGCCGTTGAACTGCGGCACCTCGGTGCCGTTGGGGTCCGGCGGCGAGACGCGGTAGCCACCGGCCTCAAGGAAGCCGCGCAAGCTACGCCTGCGCGCCAACACTTGCGGGTCCGCAGCGCGCAACCGCGCGATGCCGTCCTCCTCATCTCGCGCCGTTCCGAGGAAGATCTGTGCCGGATCCGACGCAATACCTTGCGTTCCGTGGATGTCGAACAGAAGGCCCAGCCCGCCGTTGTCGGCGCGGATCTCGTCGACGAAGGCGCGCACAGTGTCGTGGTACTCGTCGTAGAACGGTGCTGCCGCGTCGACCTCGAAGCCGCATTCCCGCGACCGGTTGGCGTCGATGAACTTGCGATGGAACTCGGCGATCACGACATAGGGCGCCTCGCCGAAGATCTCCAGCACGCGCTGCGCCACCCCTGCGGCGACCAGGTTGGTGTCGACGTCGCGCGACGACTCGAAGATGCACCCCTGGCGGCCGCTGCGCGGCAGCACGCCCGCAACATCGGCCACACCGCCGTGCGGACAGGTGATGAGCACGGGCAGCGTGCCTCGATGGCGCGCGACCAGGTTTGTTGCGTTGAAATGGATTTGCCACATGAAGTCCTTCCTTTCGGAACGGGGGCGAAGCAGGTTTTTCCTGAAGAGAAGCGTGTCAGCCGGGTGCGGGCTTGTGCGGGCATCGCCGCCTCCACCGTCCGCGTGTTTCGCTTGAAGATGATCTCGTTGAGCCACACGAACAGGCCGCTCAGGTCGGGGCGCGCGGCCTCGCGGCGAACGCGGTCGGGCCGCGGCCGACGGCGTTCAATGCCGATCTTGCGTCGCTGTCGACGCCGTGCATCGCGTACAGCGGCGCGTGCTAGCTTAGCTATCGGCTGCCATGGCGTGTAGTTGCGACTCCATTCCATGGGCAGGGCAGGCCTTTACCATCGCGCACCCTCACCGGCATTGCACGGTCAGGGAACGCGTGATCAGTCTAATTCGACTCGCGGCGGTGCGCATACCCAATTGGGCGGGTGGGAGGGGGTGCGCCCTTGCCCCTGCCCCTTTTGCCAGCGTGACACCAACTTTCAGGATCGACTCTTCCGACGTCACTATCGACGGGCTTCCGTTCGTCGGCGCTGCGGTCATCATCGGACTTCAGCTCGACGCACAGTTGCTGGAGTACCCTTTCGCGGCAAGCACCACCCCAGTTGCTGTTCCTCGCGCGGTTGTGCGCGGCCAACGGTCTACAGATGCGTTGCGCCAGGAGCGGGCGCGGCCGCGACACCCGCCGCCATCGGTGAAACTTGGTCGCACCGCGCCAGCGGAATCAGGTTTGCTTTCCGGAAGGGCCAATCCCTTGCTGCATGCGGCCTGACCGCAAGGTGCGCCAGGCACATGGGACGTCCCACTTTGCCGCCCGTTTGGAACGGATGAACCTTTTCTGCGGCCGGCGCTGGCGCGAGCTGCTGTCTTTTGCCCCGCAGGCGCAGCGACTCAGCGTTTGGCGAACTCGCTGAGCAGCGCTGCGTTGTCCCTGCAGGCCTGACGGAACCCTGAACCGAGGCGCCGGTCAGGCCCCGCCAACCTCCAGAAGGCGAGCGCTGCGCGCGAAGCCGCGGCCCAGGCGGATGCTTCGGCTGGCAGCGGCAGTCGTGGCGCATGGCGGCGAGGCGGCAATTCGCCGCCGCGCACAGGTGCGCATGCCATCGGCAGCATGTCGTAGAGGGGCGCCAGCTGCAGCACATGGACCTGGCTTTGATGGACCGGTCCGAACGACAGATTGCCATCCGGCATGTCGGTATTGCCAATGGGGGCCCGAAGAGCCGATAGGATGCGGTCGATGTCCTGAACCACCAGCCATCCCTTGGGCACCAGCGGTCGCACGGCCAATCCGGGGACGTCCGGCGGCGTCGATGAATGTAGCGTTCAGCGCCGAATGAACGGCCGAAACTCAGATGTGCAGCGCGGCCAGCAGGCCAACCACCAGCCCGGCGGCGGCAACACCGAACATGCTGCGCTCAAGCCATTTCTTGCGCGTCAGCAAGGCGATCGCTGCGAGCGCAATCGACACTTGCAGTACTGTGGTGGCCTGGGCCCAGCGATGGTGTTCGTGCATCTGGGCTTCGGACTTGCGGTCCCAGTCTTCGGCCTCGCCTTCCAGCTTCTGGGCAGAGCTCTGGATTTCTGCCTTCTCCCGTTCGTAGCGCGCGGCCCTCTCCTGCCAGGCCTGCTTGCGGTCGTCGCTCGAGGTATCGCGCGCGAACTCGGCGAGCGATTGCTTCGTGCTCTTGGATTGGTAGTAGTTCCATTGGTTGGACGCCTCGGTCTTCTTGATCGCGGCGTTGTTCTTGTACAGGCCCGCATTGGCCTGGGTGGCCCCACCCATGTACGAAAAGATCGCCCCGACGGTGGCGATGATCGCGGTGCACACCGCAATCTGGCTCGTCATGCCGGCATGGGCGGGTTGGCCTTCTGGCGCCGAAGCGTGATGTGCACCCGACGCTGCGTGCTCCAACTCGTGATCGTGCGGACCGTGCACATGAAAACCGTGACCTGACATGAATACTCTCTTTCTTGGGCGCGTGAAAAATCCAGCGCGGAGTATGGCAGCCCGACACGCGTGGCAAATGCGGGATGGCTGCGCATCGCGCGGGCGCCATCGGGTCGCGTCGATCCCAGCGGCCGGGAGTGTCGGCGGACCACCTCTTCTTCAGGGCAACTTTGAACGCCAGCAAGCGCCCCGATCGGAGGTGCACACGCAGCCCGCGCCAATGGATCAGCACGGACCTCGCGCGCGCCGGCTTCGAACCCGCGCGCCACGTCGGTCAAGCCGGTCACCGCCATGATGTGAACGGGGAACGAATCGACGAGGATGTCCATACTTGGCTTTCACCGTTTGAAAAGCAGTGGGGATCAAACACTCTGGAGGAGACACGCCACAACTTCCGTGCGAGTCATGACACAGGCATCGGGAAGGCGTTGCTCCAGGTTCACATTGGCGTGAATCGGGCCGGCTCTCGTCGTCCCGGGTGGCCGTGAAGCACGCGATCTTCCGGTGTTCTTCACTGGTGACTGGCTGAGGCGCGTTTGGCCGCAAGGTGCTCGGCCGTCGAGCCGGGATCATCCCGGGCGTGCGCCTGGCTGGTGCAGCCTTCCAACGAGCGAGGACGCCGCCGGGATTGCGCGAGAGGATTGGTCGCTGAATGGTCACTTCCCGGCCCTGTCAAGAAGGTTCACCATGGCGGCCAAAACTGCTTGTCGCAGCGAGGGACGCCAGCGGCACCCACAAACCGGACGCCCAGGCGGCGATCCGGACGACATATGCTTTCCCTCCCAGAAAGTTGTATTGCCGCGTTCCGACCTGCGGACTACGCTTGCCAGACGCCCGCCCGCGACCCTTGCGGTGCGCGCGTTCCGCCGCGGTCGTCAGGAGGGAAGCGCATGTCACACCCGTTTGATCCAGGATACGTTGCCGAGCCGTTCCTCACGCTCTGCTCGGACTATCCCGACGCCACCGTCTATCCGGTCGACCAGTTCCGGGTCGAGTGGGGTCCGATCTTCCACCGTGGCCGGCTCGATGGCTCGGCGCGCGTGCTCGTGATCGGTCAGGACCCTGCCCAGCACGAGACCATCATTCGGCGCATCCTCGTCGGCGAGGCCGGGCGCAGGGTGCAGGGCCTGCTGGCCAAGCTCGGCATCACCGCGAGCTACGTGTTCATCAACACCTACCTCTACAGCGTGTACGGCAGCGTCAAGGCCGCGACGCGCAAGAACCCCGCGCTGATCGACTACCGCAACCGCTGGCTGCAGGCCCTGCTGGTTGGGCAAGAAATCGAAGTCGTCGTTGCGCTGGGGCAGGCGGCCGATGCTGCGTGGACCGCTTGGAAGTCAACACCCCAGGGACAGGCGCTTGACGTGGCCTACGCCGCGGTGACGCACCCCACGCAGCCGGAGAGTTCGTCCGGTGGCGACCGGGCCAAGCTTGCGCTCGCCACCACCAAAATGCTGGGCAACTGGAACGCAGCGCTGCAGGCGGTGCATTCGAGCCTGGCGCATCCGGACGCGCCGACGCCCCTTGTGCCCTACGGCGCCGCATGGGCAGAAGGCGATCGCCTGCCGATTCCGGAGATCGACTATCCCGCCGGCCTTCCCGCCTGGATGCGCGACAACGATGGCTGGGCCACGCGCAAAGGCGCGGACGAGTTGGCCAAGCGCCGCAACATCACGATCACGGTGACCAGGGGGGTGCTTGCATGAGCGAGAGAAAGCGAAGCTGGTTTCCGCTCGCCGGAAGCAGGGTCAAGGGCGGCAAGGCGGTAGCGCCCTCGTCTGCCTTGCGTGCCGCCGCAGCCCAGGCTGCTGTACCCATCGACCCGCTCACGAGCCCCCGGATCGCCATCAGCGGTCGGGTGGTGACCATGGACGACAGCTTCAGCGTCAAGAAGGCTGGCGTCGTCTACATCGGCAATGGATCCATCGTGGCCATCCAAAGCAAGGGCGACGCGCCTCCGGCGGGTTTTGAAAATGTTCCCGTCGTCGCGACGCGGGGAACCATCTATCCGGGCCTGATCGAACTGCACAACCACCTGAGCTACAACGCATTGGCTTTGTGGAGTCCGGTACCGAAGCTCTTCAACAACCGCGGGCAGTGGCCCCAGCATCCGGACTACCGCAAACTCATCAGCGGACCGATGACCGTCGTCGGGCAGTACCGCGATCCACAGGGCCAAGCCGCCCTGCTCGCACCTCTGGTGCGCTATGTCGAATGCAAGTGCCTTCTCGGTGGTGTCACGACCAGCCAGGGGATCATGCTCAACAGCAACGCGGGTGTGCAGCGCTACTACCGGGGCATCCTGCGCAACGTGGAGAAGACCGATGACCCCGCGTTGTCCGAGGCACAGGCGCGCATCGCCGACGTGGACGCCAAGGATGCACGCGCGTTCATGGCACGCCTGGGCAAGGAAGACAGTTGCTTTCTGCTGCACATGAGCGAAGGCGTCACGCCAGCGGGCGCCACGACTTCCGAGGCACGAAAGCACTTTCTGGCACTGGAGGTCGCGCCGGACGAGTGGGCCATCAACGATCGCCTGGCCGCCATTCATTCCGCGGGACTGACGGCTGACGACTTCAAGGTGCTCGGCAAGTTCGGCGGCTCGATGATCTGGTCACCCCTGAGCAACCTGCTGCTGTATGGCGGGACGGCGCAGGTGGATGCCGCGCGCGCTGCAAACGTGCGCATCGGCATCGGCAGCGACTGGTCGCCTTCGGGCAGCAAGAACCTGCTCGGCGAACTCAAGGTTGCATGGCTGTATTCACAGCACATGCTCAGTGGCGCCTTCAGCGCCAGGGACCTGGTGGCCATGGCCACGCGCGATGCTGCGGCCATCCTCAAATGGCAGGGTGCGCTGGGTTCGCTGGAAGCCGGCAAACGCGCAGACCTGGTGGTCGTCAACGGCACCAGCGGCGAGCCCTACGAGGCGCTCATCAAAGCCAAAGAGACGTCCATCAACCTCGTGATGATCAACGGCATCGCGCGCTATGGTCTGCCGGCGACCATGAAGGCACTGGGCGCCAGTGGCGAGTCACTCACGGTGGGTGGACGCGACCGCACCATTTTTCTGGAACAGGCGAGCGGCGATCCGGACGTCGCCAAGGTTTCGCTCGGCTCCGCCAAAGCTGCGCTGAAAGAAGCCTTCGCCAGATTGCCGGAACTCGCACGCGAAATCGAGAACCCTCAGGCCATGCCAGCACGAGCCGCGCTGGGTGCCCTGGATGCACCGCGGCCACTCGTGTGGACACTGGCTCTGGACGAGATCAGCAACACGGGCATGGACCAGCGCCCTCGCCTTCCGTTCAACGGTCCGCAGGACTTCACCGGCCCGGCCATGCAAACGGTGGGTCTCGCGGCGCCGAAGCTGTCCAGCATCCTGGTGCCCCTTGAACTGGATCCCCTCACGGTGGCCGATGACCCGAACTTCCTGGAGCACATTGCGGCCGAGCCCAACGTGCCCGAAGCCGTTCGCAAGGGTCTTGCGTCGTTGTACTGAGTGTCCACGCCGTGGCTGGCCTGGCAACGCCTGAGCCCACTTGGACTTTGGATGTGTGTTGAATGAACCGCATGTTCAGGCTTGGTTGTTGTCTTCACGCGCACGCGCGAACTGCAAAGACGGGCCGTAGTCGACCTTTACCACGCGGCGATCAAGCTCGGCCGCACGCCCGGGCCGCTTCCGTTCGCCGCGCCCACGTTGAGGCAGCACACGGCGATGGTGGATGCGTCCAAAGTGCAGGGTGCGTTGTGCGCGCTTGCTTGCGTGCCAACAGCAGCGTACGGGCAGGCCGCACGCCACCGCGCCCAAGGGTGCATGCCTGGCGCAAGATCATGGGCGTAGCTGGCAACAAATTGCAACCCAGTTGCAGTTGCTGTTCAATGCGAGCGGCCCTGAACCCCGAATCGGTTGATGAACCGTCCCTGCATTCGCCAATCGTGCTTCGAGTCCAGACTGACCCCACTTCAAGGTTGGAAGCCGAACGGCGGCGGAGGCTGCAAGCTGACTTCGACACCGTTGCCGTATGACCAGTGTCCCTCGGAACCTGACTCCGACAGCAGGTCGCATGCAGCGGCCAACGCAACGGCGTCGAACGGCCTCTTTGACGTTTCGCGAACCGGCGTTCGGGGTCCACGCCAGCTGTACAGATGCCTCCAAAAAGCAGCCGGGCAGGTCCGCCTGCGTCGAACCCGCGGCGCCCGCATCTGCGCTTACCGCTCGGTGGCGGCTTCAATCTGGCAAACGGCGTGAGGCTATTGCCGGTGCAATCGCCATGACGACACGCTACGGCCTACACTCGCTGCATGACCACCACCCTTGTTTGCACCCACGTTGCCCTGGCCGCACTGCTTCTTGCAGCGACCTGCGCACGTGCGGTCGCAAAGAAGGTGCGTCGCCAGCTGACGCCAGCACATTCCTGAGCCCGGCGGTTCGCTTTCTCCCCTTTCAGCGCAACCATCAACCGCCGGGCACAAAGCCTCGCGCGGTAGCGAGCGCCGTCCTGCCCGGACTTCGCTCGCATTCGATGGAGTGCGTCAATGCATGCAACGATTTACGGCGAGCGCACGCTCACCGACCTTGACTTCGCCCGTCTTGGAAAACTGCTCGGGCGCGAGCTTCCACCACACTTGGCCGAACTGCTGGCAAGCGCAGAGGTGACGAGCTCCCGCGCGGTGCCTTCCGACGTCGTGACCATGTACTCGCGAGTCGAGCTCGTCGACGTGCATACCCTCCGGCGTCAAACGCTCACTGTCTGCTATCCAGGGGATGCCGAGCCCACGGCCGGCTTCATTTCGGTGCTCTCTCCGGTTGGCAGCAGCCTGCTGGGCCTGAAGGTCGGGGACATCGCGAGGTGGCAATCGCCGAATGGCAACGACTGCGCTGCTGAAGTCACGGCCATCCTCTTTCAGCCTGAGGCCACGGGCGACTACCAAAAGTAGTCGGGCAACTGCTCAACGCAGTTGGGCCATGCCCCCGCTTCGCATTCGAGGCTCCCCTTCACCGCGCTGCTCCCAGGCTTCGTCCCCCGGCGCCGAAGCGTGGCGCAAACCAGTTCGAAAGTCGTTCTGCCATGACCCCACGTTCCATCCTTGCTGTCACCGATTTCTCCGCACGCGGCCACAACGCCCTCTCTCGCGCAGCTCAGCTATGCGCAGAGCACGGTGCGACACTCAAGCTCATCTACTTCTCATACCCCGGTGAACCTCCGCCCCCCGATGCGGAATGCCGGCTCGCGCACCATGCGCTGCAGCTCGGTCAGCGTCATGCCATCCGCGTGCACTCAGTGAGCCGAGCAGCGTTCGCGCCCGAGGACATCCTCCCGGCAGCTCGATGCGCCGACCTCTTGGTCTGGGGCACTGCGCCGGTCAGGGGGATTCGGCCATTCTTCCGGGGTCAGCCGGTGGCAGGCGTGCTTCGGAAATGCCAGCGCCCGGTTCTCGTCGTGCGGGAGGCAGCCAACGGGCCGTATCGCAGCCTGGTCGTCGCTGTCGACTTCTCGCAAGCGTCGCGCTGCCTGGTCGAGCTCGGGTTCGCGCTCGGCAAGGATGCACAGGTCGAGCTGTTCCATGCGGTCAGCACCGCCAATGAGGGCAAGCTTCGCTATGCAGAGGTTGCGGAACAGGCCATCAAGGCGTACCGCGAGGAGTGCCGACGGTACGCACAGGACCGCATGTTCTGGCTGACAGACTCCTGCGATGCGCGCCGCAATCGTGTGCAGTCCACCATCGGGCACGGAAACCCGGCGAGGCAGGTGGTTGTGCAGCAGCAACGAAGCGGGGCTGAGCTCATCGTTGTCGGCAAGCACCCTTCGTCGGCAGCCGTGGACTTCCTGTTTGAAAGCGTGGCGCAGGGCGTGCTCCGTCATGGCACCGGTGATGTTCTGGTTGTACCCCATGATTATCAAGCCGCGATGAGCGCACGCGCAGCCAATCGTCTGGCGGCAGAACCCCGGGTTGTGCGTCGGATGCGCGCTGGCACGCCCGAGACGCCAGATCGGTCAGACCCAGCTGCAATGCCAGGAAGACCCTGGCGCATCACGGATTCGCCGGCGCCGTCGGCCATGCGCTCAAAGTTCTGAAAAACCCGCCGGGCCGTCTCGTCGGTTGCTGCGGAAGCGAAACCGTTGCACTTCCGTCCAGCGCCCGCGGCAGCACGAATTTCTCGTACGGACGGATCGCCCCTCTGCAGGTGCTGGCTGCCCTCGACTTGCCCTGTGCGCCTACGCGCATTCCGAGCACCGCCTCGTTCGCAGGGCGGCAATGTGCGCAGCCTCTCCCACTGCCCGACGGGCATTCCGCTCACAAGACGATCGCGATGCCCTCTTTAGGCTTCAAGCATGAAGAAGCAAACTGGTTCGCGTGTCCGCATTGGCCGTTCAGATCGATCTATCGGGCTCAGAGTGTTTTCCAGTTCGGGCGTGCAAGACGGGATTCGTTCCGCCTTCGCTTCGCGTCATCGGGCCTCTGGCGATCGTCAGCAGCAGGGTGGGCTTGAGGATGGCGCGCGGCGGTTTGCGCTCCAGAAGTGCGATGCCGAGCTTGATTCGTTGAAGAAGGTGGATTTGTATGCGCGTTGAGTCGGCAGGCGTGCGTTGCAGTGTGCGTTGGCTTGCTGCGTTCCTCAGCGCCTTGGCCATGGCCGCTTGCGGCGGTGGGAGCGCGGACCTCGCCTCGGACGAGCCTGTGCAGGCGCGCGCCGCCGGGATCGCCCCCGCCGGAGTCGAGACGACACTTGAAGCGAACGCGATGGTCATTCGAGTTGGTGACGGTCCGGCAGGCGCCAACACCAAGACGAACGTACCTTTCGTCAGCGTAAAGATTTGCGCGCCGGGCGACGCCTCGTCGTCATGTCGGGTCATCGATCACGTCATCCTGGATACCGGCTCCACGGGCTTGCGCCTCGTCGCCTCTGCGCTGCAGGACATGCCGGCGCTGAAGCAGCAATCCGATGCTTCAGGCGACCCCTACGTGGAATGTGCGCAGTTCAACAGGGGTTACGCGTGGGGTCCCGTCAAGGTCGCCGACGTTTACTTGGCGGGCGAACGTGCTTCTTCGGTGCCGATCCAGGTGATCGGCGATCCGCGCTTTTCGCAAGTGCCTGATTCCTGTCCGAACGGCGCCATGGCGTGGGACACGGTCGAGAATTTTGGCGGCAACGGCCTACTGGGTGTCGATTCATTTCGCGAGGACTGTGGAAGCGCCTGCGTCGAGAACGCCATGGCTGGCACCTACTACGTATGCCCGCGGGAGGGTACATGCATATCGTCGACCATTCCGATTGCACAGCAAGTGACCCAACCCGTGGCGCTTCTTGCCAATGACAACAACGGGTTGCTGATTGATCTTCCGGCGATCGACGCCGGCGGAGCCCGCGACGTCGCCGGCCAGCTGGTGTTGGGTGTGGGGACGCGTGGCAACAATGGCTTGGGAAGTGCAAAGGTCTACGCGCTCGATTCACGGGGGAGCTTCACCACCGTGGTCGATGGTCGGCGCTACACGGACAGTTTTGTCGACAGCGGTTCCAACTACCTGTTCTTCCAGTCCTCCGCGTTGACCACCTGCCCCAACGCGAGCGGTGGCCGCTCTTATTGCCCTGCATCGCCGAGCGCGCTGGGCGCGTTGGTGCAGGGCGCCAACGGCGCTACAGGCATCGTCGATTTCAGCATCGCGAACGTGTCCGCCCAGCGCGCAAGCAACCCCGGTGCGAGTGCGTTCAACAACATTGGCGCGAGCACAGCGGACGCGGACATTTTCAACTGGGGGCTGCCATTCTTCTTCGGACGCAAGGTCTTCATCGCAGTGGAAGGCGGCCGAACATCGGCTGGCCCCGGGCCATACGTCGCTTTCTAAGCCGAACGCCCTCCAAGGGAAACCGACTTCATCCAACAGAAGCCCACGATCCGACGAAAACGTCGATGAAGGCCTTGGTGCCGTTGTAGACCACTTGGAAACGCCGCGCATGAAAGCCGCGATTGAATCTGTCACCAAGACATTGCCCCGGCCGTCGGCGCGCATGCTGGCGCCGATCTTGTGCAGCAGGTACAGGGTGTCCATGGCCCGCGTTGGCAATCAGGCCCTCGACAGGGCGCGCCGTGACGGTTCGAGGGGCACATCAGCTCGCTCATTCAGTGCCACGGCGTGAATCGATGTCGAAACAAGGGGCCTGCATCACGCGATGGCTCGGACTTGGCGTCATCGCTGCCAGCAACCGGATTGACATCGCATCACTCTGGCATCGACGTCCGCCCTATAGACGGGATTCATTGAACCCCTGCCCCGTCACTTCGTGTGCCTCCGAGTGCTGCTTCCATGCCCTCCAGATTGGGAGGAACACGTCGCTATCGGGATAGGAAGAGTTATCGCAATGCACTGTTTATGCCTCTAGCTGGTTTGTGTTTCCGGGGCGCGTGCGGACTCGATAGCGGCCACGTGGCTGGCCCCTGCCAAAAAAACCCCTGATTTCAAGACGATTGGGGACTTCCGCAAGGACTCAAAATTGCAGCGCTTTGGAACCGATCAAGCTCGGCCTCGCTGGATGCGCCCAGATCATTGACTCGTTGAAGCCCGGCGCGTAGAAGGTAGCACCCAAGGATCCAAGCGCTGGCTACCTTGGCGTTCTGGCACTCGGTTGGTGCATCAATGAACCAAAGCCAGCGGCATTTCTGCAGGAGCCCATCATGAGACTTTGCACTTTTGCGCCTTGGTCCATATGCGCCGCGACCCTGTTTTCTGCGACTGTCTTCGCCGAACCTCCAGACGTGCGCAGGATGAAACCCGTCAAATTCAAAACGGAGTCGGTAAAGGTGGAAGGGATCTCCGGCTGCGACGGCGTGTATTGCGCCTCCTACTCCGCCGAAATTTTTGACGACCTCCTCAGCGGCGAGCGCCAAGGGAGAATCCGGGCCAGCTTAAGCAACGGAAGTCATTTTGGCCAACAGATAAGTTGCTCTGGAGTGCTGTACGCGGACATGCTCAAGTATGACGAAAAGACCCTCAAATTCACGCTCAACGTGACAGTGGATCCGTTAAAGGATCCAAGCTGCGTCAGCACATCGGACAGCGCAATCGTGATTAACTTGTCCGGTGGGCCGAACGGCACTTACAGAGATTCAAGTACCGGCAGGGGAACCATTACCACCGACACTTCGAAGACCAAATACAAGGTCGAGCACGATGTTTTCTCCGGTACTGCCACGGGAACCAACGGCTATTTCCAAGGCACCTACAGCGCCGACCTTGAGGCCACTCGAAGAACGGAACGAACGAAGGCAGAGGACTGACGCAATGCGGGGCATCCAGCGTGCCCACTGCGCGTCGCACGCCTGGCCCTATCGCATTGATTCCGAGGAATTCCGTCCGACGCATGCATTTCCGATTGACGGTCGACCAACTGCGTCCCTGCACAGAGGGTCCAATCGTCGACCACCTCAAGCGGCCGACTTGAAGGCTTGAACGCACCAAGGCACGCCCGCTTCATACGGGATCGCGAATCATCGCGCGAGGACCTGAGCGCTAGGGAAGGTCTGATCAGGCGGCGAATTTGAGGTGGACGCGGTCGATCGATGTCAGGTTGGACCCAACCTCATCACCACCACCCCTTCCGCCTACGCTTACCCGCTGCTCATCAAGCAACTGCTAATCAATTCGCTGAGCCTGCATGGCGACCAGGAGATCAGCTATCGCGGCGACTCGCATCAACCCTCGACACCTTGGGCGCGCGCCACGTCACGACGGTGGCCGTCATGGACTGGGAAAGCCATCGCTATCTTGAAAGCTACTTCGGTATTCCGATGATGGGCGCCACGCTGTTCACGGTGAACGTGCGCCTGTCGCCGCAGCAGATCTTCTACACGCTCAACGATTCGGACGCGCAGATCGTGCTGGTGCATGCGGACTTCCTCCCCGTGCTCGAGCAGATCAAGGATGGCCTCAAGGGCGTGCGCCAGATTGTGGTGGTGGCAGGTGGGCAAGCCATGCCGCCAACGGAGTTGCAAGTGGCAGGCGAATACGAGGCGCTGCTCGGCCAGGCCTCGCCCGACTTCGAGTTCCGCGTTCGACGAACAGACCAAGGCGGCGACCTTCTACACGACCGGGACGACCGGCGATCCGAAAGGCGTGAGCTACAGTCATCGCGACATCGTGCTGCATACGCTGGTCGCGGCCACAAGCCTCGGTGCACAAAAGGAGTGCCAGCGCCTGCACCGCGAAGACGTGTACATGCCCATCACGCCGATGTTCCACATGCTCGCATGGGGCTTGCTGCCCTATGTCGCGGTGATGCTGGGTCTAAAGACCGTGCTGCCGGGCCGCTATGTCCCTGACCTGCTCCTGAAGTTGCGCGAGTCCGAGAAGGTCGCTTTCTCGCACTGCGTGCCGACCATCCTGCAGATGCTGTTGCAAGCCTCGCAGGATAGCCAAAAGGACTCGTGGGGCTGGAAAATGATCATCGGCGGCTCCGCGCTCTCGCCAGTCCTTTGCGAGGCGGCGCTGGCACGGGGTATCGATGTCTTCGCCGGCTACGGCATGTCGGAGACCGGACCCATCGTCTCGCTGGCACAGCTTCCGCCTGGATTCACTGCCACGGATCCGCTCGAAGAAGTACGCATGCGGTGCTCGCCCGGTCGTCCCGTGCCGCTGGTGGACTTTCGTGTGGTCGAAGAAGAGATGCGCGACATGCCGCGCGACGGCAAGGGCCAAGAGGAGATCGTCCTGCGTGCGCCATTCCTCACGCAAAGCTACTTCAAGAGGCCCGAAGCCTCCGAGGAACTGTGGGCCGGAGGCTATCTGCTATCTGCACACGCAGGACATCGCGGTCATGACGCCAGACGGGTTCGTCCAGATCGTCGATCGCATCAAGGACGTGATCAAGACCGGTGGCGAGTGGGTGTCCCCGATCGAGGTGGAGGGCCTGATCGCTGCAGTTCCTGGCGTGCAGGAGTGCGCCGTGATCGGCGTGAGCGACGAAAAGTGGGGCGGTGGGCTACCCTCTCACTCGCTCTTCAGCCCCAGCTTCTTGATAACGGCCGTCCAACGCGAGGTTTCCGAAACCAACAGGCTATTGAACTGCTCTGGACTGCCCGGCAGGGGATCCGCTCCGAGCAGGGCCAGCTTCTCTATGACGGCGGACGTGGCAAGCGCCTTGTTGATTTCCCGGTTGAGCGTCGTCACGACTTCCGCCGGCGTGCCCGAAGGCGCCAGGACTCCGTACCAGCCGGTGACATCGAAGTCTGAAAGCGCCTTCGTCTCTGCCACGGTCGGTACATCCGGCAGCACGGAGGAGCGTTTTGCCGATGTGACGGCGAGCGCGCGAAGTTTGCCTGATCGAATGAGCCCGATCGCACCTGAGACGGTGTCTATGCCGACCGGTACTTCGCCACCGATAACAGCTGTCAACACCGGGCCGGTGCCCTTGTAGGGGACTGCGACCATGCGGACCTTCGCCGAGTTCTTCAAGACCTCGGCAGCCAGGTTGGTCAGGGTCGCCCCTCCACCTGTCGCAACACTGATCTTGTCGGGGTTCGCACGCGCATCGTCGAGCAAATTGGCCAGTGTTTTGTAGGGCGAGTCGGCCGCTACCAGGATCGCTACCGGCGTCGCTGAAACGCCTGCTACCGCCTTGAAACTCTTGACCGTGTCGAAACTCAGGTTGCCGTAGTACGCCCCATTGCCCGCGTGTCCGCTCGATGCCATCAACAGCGTGTACCCGTCAGCGGGCGCCTGCGCTACCGCGGCCGCGGCGATCGTGCCACCCGCACCCGGCTTGTTGTCGATCACGACGGGTTGCTTGAGCGTCTTGGCGATCACGTCGCCAATGATCCGTGCGGACCCGTCGGCGGGGCCGCCCGGCGCGAAACCGACGTACAGCCGAATGGGCTTGGAGGGATAGCCTTGTGCCATCGCGCTGACTGAGAGCGCGGCGAGGGTCACCAGGATGAGGGCATTGGCAGCCTTGCGCATGTTGAAGTTGGGTTTCATGATGTCTCCGATTGACGCGCTCCGCGCGCCGGGTTCTTGCAGCCGAAAAGAGTCTTGTCAGGTCAATACGCGCGAATCTCGAACACCTCCGCAAAAGGTGCACCATGGGTCGATTCGATCACCAGGCGAATGCTGTCGGTCTTGACCGAGGAGGCGAAGGTGTGAACGCGATGGCGACGCCGGTTGTCGGTTTCGCGTGCAACGACCAGCCATGCGCCATCCACGCGGGCTTCGATTCGATAGTCCTTCACCATCTCGGGTGTGATTCGGTAGGGCGTGATCCACTTGTGCAGGTTGTTCAGGTGCTCGTTGACGTCGTCATTGAAGGTAAAGGTGACCTTCGACAGCGCCAGAGCTTGCGGCCATTCGAGGGCGATCCACTCCTCGCCCTCGATCGGCGCAGAACTCCAGCAATTCGGACCGCCGTAAGGGCGCGCATACCCGTTCGTCGCCTTGCCAGGATCAAACGCGGCCGTCTCGGACTTCAAGCGGAAGCACACGGATGCACGCGGCAGCTCTTTCATGTCCCATTCGAGCGCTGCGGGCGGATACGCATCCGTGTTGTCGATGTGAAACTGATTGGGGACGCGCTCTGGCTTGTGCACGTAAGTCAGCGTGCCGGTGCGCGTTTGACTCTGAAGGTGGACGGACACGCCCGGCTTCGCACGGACGATCACGCAGGCGTTGGCGGGAGCCTTGGGGTTCCAGGACAGCTGAGCAGTGATCCACTGACGGGAGCCAGCGCTCACGGCGACCTTGTGCTCCGACACTTTTTGGTGCGGCAGGTAGTTCTCCGGGCGCTGCGCGGCCCAAAGCTCGATCTCGAGTTCCGTGTCCATCTCGGCGTCGATCAAGAGTTCGATGCCGTCCAGGCGCGGATCCACCGGCACGAGGAATGCGAGATCGCGCTCGAGGCTGCGCACGGCATCGGATTGATCGACTTCAAAGCGCTGCAACGAGGACGATGCCCTGACCGTGGCATTCCGCGCATGGTCCCTGGCGTCGCTGTTGCGCACGCCGATCATGCTTGCGTCTTGTGCCAGGAGTTGCTGCTGCAAGGCCTGGATGTGCTGTTGTGCCAAGGTGCGTGGCGATGCTTTGAGATCCAGGCACATGGCCGCCGCGGTCCCCGCCGCTTCACCCATCACCGCACAGGTGGCCATCACCCGCGTGGCACCAAAGCCCGCATGGCTTGCGCTGATATTGCGGCCGGCAAACAGCAGGTTGTCGACGTTGACGGAGTAGAGGGAGCGATACGGGATCTGGAACACGCCATTGGCGTACATGTTCTGCGCCGCGCCCTGTTCGGTATACATGCCCTTCGGCGGGTGCAGGTCCACCATCCAACCGCCGTACGCGACCGCGTCCTCGAAGGTCTTCTGTTGGATCACATCGTTCTGCGTGAAGATGTAGTCGCCGACGAAGCGACGCGATTCGCGCTTTCCCGGAACCGCACCGACCCATTCGAGCGTCAGGTGATCCGCGTCGAATTTTCCTGAGTTCTTGATGTAGTCCCAGATTCCATAGACGGCCGACCACAGTTCGTCGCGGATGCGCGCGTCGTCATGGATTGTGTCCAGCTCGCCGCCGAACTCGATCCACCAATACTTGGCACCGGAATCTCCGGTTGACAGGATGCGGCTGACCGGAATCGAGGTTTGTGTGATGTCCCTGGCAAAGGATGGCCGCACGAACGGAACCGGGACGTTCGAGCGCTTGGTGTGAAAGAAGATGGTGCTGCCCAGCGTGATCTCGTCAGCCTTCGCGGGCGCCCACGGCTCATTGAACTCGGCCCGGGGCTCGCGGCCGCTTCGGTACTTCGCGCCGGCCAGGAAGCCGACCAGGCCATCTCCGGTGCAATCCATGAACAGCGGGCTCTCGAAGCGGATCAGTCGCTCGGAGCCCATCATCCAGCCGGTCACCGAACGGATGCGACGGCTGCTGTCCTCGCCGACCGCGTCGAGTTCACGCACGTCCGTGTTGAGGAACAACTCGATGTTCGGCTCGGCCTTGACGGCTTCATGGATGACCAGGTCCCAGATGTAGGGATTGCCTTCCTGATTGCGGTACTGGTTCTCCAGGTGCAGCTCGCCCATGATCCCCGACTCACGCGCGTAACGGTTATGGCTCAGGCCGTTTGCGCCGCCGACCCACACCCGGATCTCGCTGCTGGACGTTCCACCCAGTACCGGCCGGTTCTGAACAAGGGCCACGCGGCGACCCATGCGCGCTGCGGCGATCGCGGCGCACACCCCCGCGAGCCCACCCCCGATGACCGTGAGGTCCGTTGCGACGACTTCATTTCTCATATGTCTCTTTCCGTGCCTCGCGGCCAATTGAACGTGAGGCAATCGTAGAAACGGACGATCGAACAATCAAATACCAAGACGCACCAGGCCGGTAACATGAGGTTATGTCATTGGAAGCCGGGGTAGCGCCATGAACCTGCGTCAGATCGAGGTGTTTCGCGCCGTCATGAACACGGGCTCGTTCACGCGTGCCGCCGAGTTGCTGCATGTGTCTCAGCCGGGCATCAGTCGCATGATGCGGCACCTGGAATTGCAGCTGGGCGTCACGCTTTTCGAGAGGAACCACGGCAGGGTCGCGGCCACTCCGGAGGCGCATGCGCTGCACGTCGAAGTGGAGCGCGCCTACCGCGGCATGGAGACAGTGCAGGACTTCGCACGCCAGCTTCGCGAAGGCGCGAAGACCGTGCTGAGAATCGTGACCAGCCCGAACCTGGGCCTGGATGTCGTACCGGGCGCGGTGGTCGAGCTATCCCGGCGCTACCCGGCAGCGCGGATCTGGCTGGACGTTCAGCAGCGCGCCGTGCAGATGAGTGATCTGCTGGTCACGGAGCAGGCTGACATCGGGATTTCTGCGGTGCCGCTCGAGCATCCGCTGCTTGCCGCGCGCATCGTGGGACAGTGGAAGCTCGTGTGCATCATGCGCGCCGACCATCCTCTTGCGGCGCGACGCGTGATCGACATCGCCGACGTGGCGGGCGAACCTCTCATCGCCTTCCACAAGGACACGATGCAGGGTCGCGTGATTCGAGAGTGGTTTGAACGCAAGGGCATCCAGCCCGCTTCCGGGATCGAAGTCCGAGCAGGTCAGATGGCCTGTTCGCTCGTGGCCAGCGGTGGCGGAATTGCCTTCGTCGATGACGTCACGGCCAGGGCATTCGCGCCATTCGGGCTGGTGTTCAGGCCGGCACGCGAGAGCACCAAGTTCGGCGTGCACGCGGTCCTGAACAAGGAACGCCCTGCGCCGATGCTGGCCAAGGCACTGTGCGATCTCATTGCGAGCCGCATGCGCGCGCCAAGGCCCTTTTGAGTCGTGTGCAGGCTGGCTAGACGATGGCGTCCTGTGCGGCAAGAACCCTCCGCACTGCCTCTGCGCCAGGCACCGAACCTTGCTCGCATTGCAGCGCCGCAGACACGCCGGCCGCATGGCCGGTCGCGAATGCCGTACCCATGACCCGTGTCGAGCCATAGGCCTGCCGGTCGGCACCCGTCACGCGACCGGCCAGACGCAGGTTGCCGAGGGTCTCCGCCTGGATCGCCGCGTAGGGGATGTCGAAGAACCCCTCGCCACCGATGGGCACGAACGTTGCGCGACCCGGTGCCTCGTGCACCTCCATGGGCCAGCAGCCGCGGCCGACGCCGTCCGCGCGGCGGCGGCCTTCGCGGCCGTCTTCGGCGGTCACATCGCCCATTGAACGGGGGCGCCGCGTTTCGCGGATACCCAGTTGGGGGCCGGTCGTCAGGATGTGCGCCTTCCCGAAGCCCGGCAACTCGCGCAGGCAGGGAAGGAAATCCCATGCCTGGCGTCGGGCTGCGATCTCCGCGGCAGCCAGGTCGCTGCCATGCAGACCTTGGGTGGACAGGTCCACCCCCATCCACCACACACCCTCGGACACCGGCAACCGGACCAGCACGCCACCGTCGGTGCGTGCCAAGGGCGTCGCCGCCGTGGCGTTGTAGCGGGCCGTGATGGCAGCGAGCTGCTCCCGGTCGATCGGCACGTCGGGCGGTACCCCGCCGATGTGCACGGGCAGCGATGCTGGCTGCACATGGGCTCCCGGGCCGCCAGGCTGCGAGAAGGGAGCGCCCGCGAAGGCCGACAGGCTCGCGTCACCGCTTGCGTCGACGAAGGCACCCGCTTCGATGTCACGCAAACCCGCATGGTCGGCCAGTCGCACGCTCGTGATGCGCCCTTGCGCCACCTCGGCCGAGATCATGCGCGTGTGAAAGCGCAGGTCCAGGTTCGGCGCCGAGATCAGGTTGTCGAAGGCGAACTTGACCGCCTCGACGTCGAGCATCACCAGCCAGTTGCCGCTCTTGCTGCGGACCGGCGCAGGGTCACAGCCCAGGCGCTCCAGTTCCAGTAGCAATTCCCAGCCGACGCCCCCGATGGCGCGCCTGGCCTGCTCACCGGCCACGTAGAAACCACAGTACGTCAGCACCAGCGAGTTGGTTGCGCAGCCACCCAGAAAGCCGTAGCGTTCCACCAGCAGGGTTCGCGCACCTTGGCGTGCCGAACCCAGTGCGGCGGCAACGCCTGCCGCACCCCCGCCCACGACCACCACGTCGTAGCGCTCATTGTCACGATTCGTCATTTGCGATCTCCGGCATCGAACTCTGTTGCGGTCATTGGGGTTGAAAGCCGATGCGCTTTGCAACGCCGCTGAACAGCGCGTTGTCCGACTCGATCACTTTCAGCAGCTCGGCGGGCGTGGAGCCGACCGGATCGGTTTGGGTCGTGACCCGGAACTTGTCGCGGAACTCCGGCGTTTTCGAGATGGCCGCGATCTCCTTGCTCACGCGCTGGACGATGGCGTCCGGCGTGCCGGGCGGTGCCCACCACCCGAGGACCGATGCCGCGTTGAAGTCGATCACCTTGGCTTCCGTGCCGGTCGGCACGTCAGGCAGAACCAAGGCCCGGGCCTGGCCGGTGTTCATCAGGGCGCGCACCTTGCCCGACTTGATGTGCGGCAGGTAGTTGGGAACCGTGTCGATCGTCATGTCGACCTCGTCGGCAATGACCGCCATCAACGAAGGAGCGCTTCCCTTGTACGGGACCGGGGTGAAGGTGATGCCCGTGCGCTCGGCGATGGCGTGCATCACCAGGGTGCTCGCAGGTGCACCATCGGCAAAGTTCAACTTGCCCGGGTTCTTCCTGGAGTAGTCGATCAGTTCCTGAATGGTCTTGGCCGGCACCTTGTTGTTGACCAGCATGAAGAACGGGGCGGAGACAAGCAGCGAGACCGGCTTCATCTGCTTGACGAAATCGACGGCGCCGTTCTTCACGAAGATGGGCGAGGCCGACATCGCGCCGCCGTAGAAGAAGGTGTAGCCATCCGGCGCCGCCTTGAGCACGGCGTTGGCGGCAATGGTCGTGTTGGCGCCAGGACGGTTTTCCACAATGATGGGCTGGCCGAGCCGCGTCGCCAGGTTCGTGGCGGTGAGTCGCGCCGTCGCGTCGATCAAGCCACCTGGCGCGACGCCGACGATGATCTTGACAGGTCGGGCGGGATAGTTGTCCTGTGCCCCGGCGACCATTGGCACGATGCCGATGGTGAGTGACGCCAAAAGCTTCCACGGAGCCGCGGTAGCAGCGAGAAATCGATTCATGCTTGTCTCCTGAGTTGTTTGCAATTGCCGCGACAGGCGGCGCATGGAGGCAATGTAGGTTTGACCGGGTATTCAGACAATCGATACTTGTTTATGCTGGGCATCAACAACCTTGATGTCAGACTTTCGCGCTGTCCCTGCAGCGCTCGTTGAACAGGCCGTTCCAATGCCTCGACTACTTGATCTCGATCTGCTCAGGACTTTCGTTGCGGTCGTGCACAACGGCAGCATCACCGCGGCCGCCAATGCGCTGCATAGGACGCAGTCGGCGATCAGCATGCAGATGCAGCGTCTGGAGGAGCAGGTTGGCTGCACCTTGCTGCTTCGCAAGCGCGAGGGGGTAACTCCTACGGCCGACGGCCTGTGGCTGCTTCCGAAGGCGCAGCAGCTGCTGGCGCTGAACGACGACGTCTTTGCCGAGAGAAAGCTGGCCCGTGTGGCCGGCCTCGTGCGAATCGGCGCTGCCGAGCACTACGCCACGGTAGTTCTACCAGCGCTTCTGGCGCAGTTCTGCGGCAAGTACCCGGAGGTCCAATTCGATCTGCAGATCGGCATTCCCTCCACGATGAGGCCTCGACTGGGCATGGACTACGACCTCGTCATCGGTATGGGGCCGCAGGGCGTGGCTGCCAGCAGTGGCGTTCCAGGCACGACCGTCTTGGCACGTTCGGATGCCGTCTGGGTCTGTTCGCCCAAACACAACACCTGGCGCCAGCGGCCGCTGCCGCTCGCGCTTCAGCAAGAAGGCTCTGGCGTGCGCGCGTGGGCGATCACCGCGCTCGATGGCGCGGGCATTCCCTGGCGCCAGGCTTGCTGCTGCGGGAACCTCACGGCGCTCGAAAACTCCGTCCGCGCCGGCCTCGGCGTGGGGGTCTTCATGGCCCAAAGCATCTCGGACCGGCTGCGCATCCTGGGGCCAGACGATGGCTTTCCACTGCTTCCGCGCGCGGAGGTGTGGATCGCGAAGGCCGACGGCGCAGCACCGCATGCCACCAGACTGCTCCACGACTTCCTGGTGACGGAGATCCGGTCACGAACGAAGGGATCGCAACAGGATCGCTAGGAGCCACGCGACGCTGATTCGATCGGCAGCGGCGGATCCATGCTGCTTCTCCAATCCATCGATTCCGCCAACCGCTCTTCCAGGAACTTCAGGAACACCTTGACGCGCGAGCTCAGATTGCGGCGACTCTGATAAACCGCGAACACTGGCTCAGGGAGGTCGGGAATGCTGCCGCCCAGCACGGTCAGCAGACGGCCGTCCTTCAAGTCCTGGCTGATGTGAAACGCAGCGAGCCTGGCGATGCCCATGCCCTGGCACGCCAGCACACGCAGGAAGTTGTCCGAGTTGCTGGCGACGTTGCCGACGGCCTCATAGCGCGTCGGCGCGCTGGAACCCTGCTCGCCTTCGTCGGTCCGAAGTGGCCAGACGCTGCGATACGTCTGGGGCAGGAAATTCAAGCAGTTGTGATCGAGCAGGTCCTCGGGCACCCGCGGTACGCCAGCCGTTTTCAAGTATTCGGGGGCGGCACACAGCAACCAGCGGGTCGTGGCGATCCGCCTGGCAATCAGTGACGGGTTGGTCACGGGCCCGACCTGCAGCGAAAGGTCGATGTCCGCGTTGACCAGGTCGATGGGCTCGCTGTTGAGGATGAACTCGATCCGGAGCTGCGGATGGAGGGCCAGGAACCCGGGGAGAACGGGCGCCAGTTGCGTCTGCGCGAAGTTCAGTGTCGTGTGCACCCGAAGCAACCCGGTGGCCGGGGCATTCACCTCCGACAACGTCGACTCGGCATCGCTGATCGCTTCCAGGACGCGGATCGCCGATCGATGAAGGTTCCGGCCTTCCTGCGTCAACGACAGGCTGCGCGAGGTCCGCTGCAGCAGCCGCACGCCCAAGCGGTTCTCCATGCGCTCGATCAGCTTGCTGACCGCAGAAGGGGTGCACCCGAGCTTGCGCGACGCAGCCGAAAAGCTGCCCGACTCCACGACGGCAACGAAGGTTTCGAACTCCCGGAATCGATCAGCACTCATGGTTTTCCCTGACTATCTGATCCGCGCGCTCACAGTTCGTATGAGTCTACATGGGCTTACGAGGTAGAGCTCCCCTCGGCATCATTCATTGCATCGATCAACACAACTTGGAGATAGCAATGGATTTGAAACGCGTAGCACTGGTAACTGGCGGCGCTGGAGCGCTTGGCAGAGGCATTGGCGCCCGACTGATGAAAGATGGCTGCCGCATTGTGCTGGCCGACATCAACGCTGCGGCCTGTGAAGATGCGGCAAAGGAGCTTGGGAACGACACCTTTGGCGTCGAGATGGACGTGACCTCGGACGCGTCCGTGAAGGCAGCGGTCGCCCGTGTCCTGGAGCGCTGGGGACGGATCGACATCCTGGTGAACAACGCCGGCGTGCTCGTGAAGGAGGACCACTGGGAGATGGACGAGGCGATCTTCGATCGCATCGTCAGGATCAACCTCAAAGGACCCTTCCTCGTCGGCCGCGCCGTCATCCCCACCATGAAGGCACAGGGCCATGGTCGCCTTGTCCAGATCACGTCGCGAAACAGCCTGGCCGGCGGCATGCCTGCCTATGGCGCCAGCAAGGCAGGGCTCGATGCCCTCACCGTCTCCTGGGCTCGCGAACTGGGCGAGTGGAACATCACGGCCAACGCCGTCGCGCCGGCCTCGATCAAGGTGACACCGGGCCTCGACATCCTGAACCGGACGCCGGAACAGCAACTGGCCAGCAATCGCCTGGCCATCAGCCGCACGCCCATCCAGCGCCTGGCGACCCGCGAGGACATCGCCGGCGCGGTGGCGTACTTCGCATCGGAGGAAGCCGGCTTCGTGACTGGCGAGACGCTCTATGTGGCCGGCGGCTCCCAGTTGGCCCCGGTAGGCAAGTACGCGTCGGACCCGAAGTAACCATCCATCGAACGAGGCAAACATGAACGCGAAGAAAGAGATCCGCATCGGCATCATCGGCGCCGTGCACGACCACTTCTGGCCCGTCTGGGGCAAAGGGGTCTTCCATGAGTTCAAGGACCATCCCGGCGTCACGCTGGTGGCTGCGACGGAGGAACACCCCGAGCTGCAGGCCAGGCTGCGGTCCGACCTCGGCATCGAGCGCATCTACACGGACTACAACGAGATGCTGGAGAAGGAGCAACTCGATGCGGTGTTGATCGGCCTGCCAAGCAACGCCAAAGTCGAGCCCGTGCGTGCCGCTGCCAGGAAGGGCCTCCACATCCTGATGGACAAGCCGCTGTGCACCACGATGGCCGATGCCTGGGAGATGAAGAAGATCGTCGATGAGACCGGCGTGAAGCTGGTGGTCAATTCGCTGTCGATCTGGAAGGCGGCGCTGCGCAAGGGCTTCGAGCTCATCGAGGGAGGCGCCATTGGCAAGCCCTTCTGGGCCAAATGGCGCAACGCCAACGCCGGCACCGAGAAGGCTGGCGCGTCGCACTTCTTCACCGACTGGCTCTGGGACATGGAGAAGAACGGCGGCGGCATCCTCATCAACTACTGCTACTACGGCATCAGCTATCTGTGCCACATCTTCGGGCGGCCTGAGAGCGTATCGGCGATGGCAGGTCATTTCGTCAAGGTGCACATTCCGGCCGAGATGGAAGACAACGCGGTGGTCACGATGAAGTGGCCGGGCGCGCTCGGCCAGGCCGAAGGCAGCTGGACGCAATGGGACGAAGGCGCTGACGAAGAAGTCGATCCGACCAACCGTGGCCTCATCGTCTACGGTACCGACGGCGTGATTCGGACCAGCAGCAGCAAGGGATACGTTGTGCTCGTCAACGCCGAGTTCCCCAAAGGCAAACGAATCGATTGCAGCAAGGTGCCGGTCAAGTTCAAGGATGGCGCCGAACATTTCGTGGCCGTGATCCGCGGCGAAAGTGAAGTCGATCCCCTGTGCAGCCTCGACCTCAACATCCTGGTGCAGGAGGTCAGCACCGCAGGCTATCAGTCGATCCGCGAGAAACGCGAAATCGCGCTGTCCTGAGCGCGGCCAGCCCTCCAACACCTATTCCCGGGCAATACCCAAGGAGACATCAAATGACCAAGTTCATTCGCAAGTTGGTGAAGCTCGCAGCCGTGGCAGGCGCGACGCTCACTTTCGCAAGCGCGCAGGCGCAAAGCTGGCCGACCCGGCCGATCAAACTCATTCTGGGCGTCGCCCCGGGCGGATTGATCGATCTGTCGGCTCGCCAGCTGGCCACCGAGTTGGGCGCGAAGCTCGGCCAGCCGGTGATCGTGGACAACCGGCCCGGCGCCAACACCACGATCGGCGCCAACGCCGTGGTCCAGGCGCCCGGTGACGGCTACACCTTCTTCTATGGCGGCGTGATGTCAGCATCCCCCGTGTTCGTGAAGACCAATGCTGTGGACGTCACGACGCAGCTCAAGCCCGTGTCGCTCGTGCTCTCGTCACCGTTCTTCGTGGTCGTGAACAGCAAGGTGCCGGCAAAGACGTTCCAGGAGCTCGTGGACTACTCGAAGAAGAACCCGGATGCGGTGAACTTCGCGGACGGGGCGCCGCTGAGCACGATGGTGATGTACGCGATTGCCAGCCGCACCGGCCTCAAGTTCACGGCGATCCCCTACAAGGGAAGCGGCCCGTCGCTTCAGGCACTCATCTCCGGTGAGGTCCAGATGAATCTGGACACGGTTCCCAACTACGTTCAGCACATCCAGGCGGGGACCGTGCGCCCGCTGCTCAACACCAGCAACGTCAAGTATTCGGCCTTGCCGGACGTGCCGACGGCGGCGGACGTCAAGGGGCTCGACAAACTGAATGCCGCCTCGGTGCTGTCGATGTGGGCGCCCAAGACGACACCGGACGAGATCGTGAACAAGATGAGCGGCGCCATCGCAGCGATAGCGCGCGACCCCGCGTTCCGCACGAAGTTCAAGGCATCGACGAACGTGGATCCGATCGGATCGACGCCTGCGGAGTTGCTGAGTGCTGTGAAGGCCGACAAAGCGCTGTATGAGCAGGTGACCAAGCAGGTCGGTTACGTTCCTCAATAAGTAGCGCAGGCGAAGGGTGGAGCCGCCCTGAACTTCCCTTGAGGGAGCCTGCCTGACACCCCGCTGAGGCGATCGTCGACGTTCGCCTCGGAATCAACCGCGAAGCCGGGTCGGCCGCGGCGAACCACGATCCGCCCGGATCGCGGTCGGGGATGACTCGAAAGGTTGCGCAAGTCGCCCCTCTTCAGTCCCACGTGACCTTGTCCGCGCGTCGCCGCAGAGCAGACGTTGGGCGGAGCCATGGCCAGCAGCGGCCGACAAACAGGAGACTTCCGTGAAACAGACACCCACACGATCCATCTCGCTCGGGACGCTCGACGTCACCGGGGTGATCGATCGCAGCAAGCTTGGCGCAGTCGGCATCTGCGTGCTCATCCTCTGCGGCCTTGCAATGATCATCGACGGCTATGACATCCAGGTGATCACCTATGTCGCGCCGGTCCTTACCAAGCAATTCGGCGTCGACCGGTCGATGCTGGGCCCCGTGTTTTCCAGCGGACTGGTCGGCACAACGCTGGGCGCGCTCATCTTCGGAGTATTGGGCGATCGAATCGGGCGCAAGCGCACGCTTTGCGGATGCATCCTCCTGTTCGCGCTCTGCTCCCTCGGAACGATCACAGCCTCCGGCATCACCAGTCTGATCGCATGGCGGTTCCTGGGTGGGCTTGGGCTCGGCGGCGTGACGCCGATTGCGGTCGCCTACGCCGCGGAATTCTGTCCCGCCCGCATTCGCGGCACGGCCACGATGATCATTGCCTGCGGCTTTCCGGTCGGCGCAGGTGGCGGCGGGTTTATCGCTGCCCACATGATCCCGACGTTGGGATGGCCATCGGTCTTCGTGCTCGGCGCCGTCGCACCCCTGGCGCTGCTTGTCGCCATCTACTTCCTGTTGCCGCAGTCGATCGGCGATCTCGCGAGGCAAGGCCGTTCCGATCTCGTCGCCGCGACAATCAAACGGATTGCGCCCGACGTGTCCGTCGATTCAGCTGCCAAGGTCAAGCTCGGCGAGCTCGAAGCTGGCTTCCCGGTCGCCAGACTCTTTACCGAGCACAGGGCGATACGCACGGTCGTCCTTTGGATCATGTTCTTCACGAACATCCTGGCGCTGTATTTCATGGTCTCGTGGCTGCCAACGCTTGCAAACGCGTCCGGGCTGCAACTGGAGGACGCGGTACGCGCCGCTGCCATCAGCCATGTGGGCAGCATCTTTGGCACGTTGTCGCTGGCGGCCCTTGTGCGGCGGTTCGATACGTTCTCCGTGATCGGGGTCGGCTATCTCTGCGGGGCGCTGATGCTCGTGCTGCTGGCGTTCTCGGGGGGATCCGTTGCGTACTTCACGCTTGTTTCGTTCGTGGCCGGCTTCTTCGTCGTGGGCACGCAAACGGGCGCGAACGCCGTCAGCGCGTTCGTCTACCCGCCGAGCCTGCGTTCGACAGGCGTCGGCTGGGCGCTGGGCATCGGGCGCACCGGCGCGATTCTTGGCCCGAGCGTTGGGGGCCTCCTCATAGGCCTCGGCTGGCCGACACGCGACCTGTTCATCGCCGCTGCGGCGCCTGCGGTGATCGGTTCGGTCTGCGCATTCGTCCTGTCAGGCATGTTGCGCCGCACTGCCGAGACGACCGACGCACTCGCTGCACCGAGCGCTGCGTAAGCAGTGCGGGTTCGCGGCCCAGTTTCTCGAACTTCCAACAGCTGCACGACCAACTCCTGGCAGGACAGGGTGGGCGCTGGTAGCGAACCCTCAAGGCCCCCGGGACAAGGTAAAGATTCAATGTCGACCACAACTACTCCTTCGGCCACCTATCGCGTCGAGAAGATCATTGCCACGGACGTCGTGGTTTGCGGCGGTGGCGTCGCCGGCGTCATGGCCGCGGTGGCCGCGGCACGCGGCGGCGCGTCCGTCGTGATCATCGAGCGCTACGGCTTCTTCGGTGGCAACGCGACGGCAGGCGCCGTGGCGCAGTTCAACAGCTGGCAGACGGGCAACGGCCGCCGGGTCGTGGCGGGGTGGCCGACGAAGTCGTTGCGCGGCTGGCCGCATATGGCGGTGCGAGCCCGCATGCGACCTTTGTGATGTCTACCGGTCATCGGATGGACCGTGTCGAATACTCGCCCGAGGTGCTCAAGCTCGTCCTGGACGACATGCTGGACGAGGCAGGCGTGCGACCGCTGCTGCATGCCAATGTGCTTGACGTCACACGCACTGACCGAATCATCGAAAGCGTGCGGGTTCTCACCAAGAGCGG
Organism: Variovorax brevis; assembly: GCF_030317105.1. Classification (GTDB taxonomy): domain Bacteria; phylum Pseudomonadota; class Gammaproteobacteria; order Burkholderiales; family Burkholderiaceae_C; genus Variovorax; species Variovorax brevis. The sequence continues at coordinate 15,640 of NZ_JASZYG010000013.1, read as the reverse complement.
CATCGTCGAGGTGCGACCCCACGTGCTGATCGACGCATCCGGCGATATTGATGCGCTGCGACGCGCCGGGGCACGGTTCCTTGAACTGGAACGCGGCGAGGCATTGCAACCGGCGACCATGATGTTTCGCTTCGGTCCGGTCGACTTCAAGCGCCTGGAGGAAACACCAGTGCACGAGTTGTCCGAACTGGCCAGGCGTGGCTACGATGAGGGGCATCTCGCCCGAGCGGCGCTCCATTCGAGCCGGGACCCGGTGTCGTCCGATGGGTGGTTCAACATCAGCCGCCTGGGCATCGACGCGACCGACGCGACGGCGCTCGGAAGGGCAGAGATCGAAGGACGACGTCAGGCCTGGAAAGCAGCTGCCTTTTTGCGGAAAGCGGTACCAGGCTGTGAAGACGGGCAGTTGCGCGCCTTCGCAACGCAGGTCGGCGTGCGCGAGACGCGTCGGATCGCGGGCGATCATGTGTTGACTGCGGACGAGTTGCGACGTCCCGAACAGTTCTCCGATGCCATCGCGGCTGGTGCCTATCCCATCGACATCCATCCAGCTGCGGGCGGCGAGCTGCGATATGAGGGGCTCGGTGACGACCACGCCTACCAAATCCCGTACCGCAGCCTCATTCCGCTGGACTTTGACAACGCCTTGGTCGCGGGGCGCGGCATCTCGGCAACCCACAGTGCGCTTGCCGCGATCCGCGTGATGACGATTTCGATGGCTGTGGGCCACGCGGCAGGGTGCGCTGCCGCGTTGGCCACTCGGATTGGCGCGAGCGCCGCTGGCTCGATCCGCGCCGTATCCATTGACGAACTGCGGGCGAACTTGCTGAACCAAGGCGCAAAGCTGCGTTGATCCGACGGACCGACCACGGCCGCGGCCTTCCAAATTCGTCTCGATACGACCGATGACGCAAGTCGATATGGGCGCTCGATTAGGCGTCGCGAAGACCGCTACGAATCGCATACCTGCCGTTGAGCGCAGGAGAACGAGCGACGGGAACGGGCCCTGACCACCAGAACGCAACATGCGGATTCAGCCGTTCACAAACGACGGACCTTGGTGCCGTGGTTGTCGATTTCCTGTTGTTGTCGAATGAATTTTTGGGGGTTATGTTCATTTCATTCCCACCCCCCTGAAAAGCCAGACCCGCCAAGGAGCAGGGGAGGGCTGCGCAGCCGCGCGACACGTTGACACGGCCCCGTGCGAATCTGCGGATCGGCGCGGTGGCCGCCGCTCCCCTCAGGAGGCTTCTGCGCCAGGAGGTTTCCATGGGATTTCTTTGTCCGTCGGGGGCGCGCCTGCCGCCGCTGGCCTTCTTGTTGGCCGACCAGGTCGAGCCGCGCAAGAACATCGCGCGCCACCTTGGCGTGAGCCTGCGCACCCTGCAGCGCTACATCGCCGCCGGCCACGCGCCGCGCCCGGTCCAGCTCGCGCTCTGGTTCGAGAGCCGCTGGGGCATGTCGGCGCTGCACGAGCAGGCCTTCAACGAAGCCCGGCACGCGCGCGCTTGGGTCGCCTCGCTCGAGCGCGAGTGCGAGCGGCTCCGGGGTGTCATTCGCGCCTACGAAAATGCCGAGGCGCAACCGGCGGCCAATGGGGCGGTTTTCACGTCGATCAGCCCCGTGGACTTGCAAGCACTCCTCGCCAGCAAAGTTGGCTTTGCGTTGCACTTCTACTCGAAGGCGGCGCAGCGTTTGAGATCTATTGCTGGCCTGTAGATGGCGGCTCGTCGTGCCGACATGGGGGCGGTTTAGCGTCGTCTGCCGCAGTCCAAGGCGCTATGAATTGAAGGCGGGCGCGCCACAACCAATAGCGTTGGACCTCATTGCCAGATTGTCAGCGACGAGAGCACGGCCGGCCTCGCCACGTATGTCTCTGTTGGGCCCGTTGCTGAACTCCGACTTCCTTACGTCAATTTCGGCACGGCAGCGAAAGCGGAAGTACGGCCGGCCCCCTCAAACGCCCGGTCACTGCTGCGAACACCCATGAGCACGGTGCACGGGGATGGATCAAGGATGCACATTGCTGAATCGCAGTTTTTGCTTCGACGGCTAGCGGCTTCTCCCGAAGATCCGGCGACTGATCACCGAACCCGGCGTCTGATTCCCGGCTGGCCTCAGGCCAGCCGGTAGATCTCGATCGGCGCCTCCCGGCCCTTCACATGCACCGGCCCGAGCGCCTGCGCACCGCCCGGCGGTTGGCCGGCGGCGGCCAGCACTTCGCCCGACACCAGGATCTGCGATCCGCGGTCCTTGTTCAGCTGCTCGATGCGCGAGGCGAGGATCACGACGTTGCCGGTGATCGAATACTGCTTGCGCAGCGCCGAGCCGACGTTGCCGCAGACCGCTTCGCCCGCGCGCAGGCCGACCCCGATCCTGATCGGCGGAATCCGCCCGGCTTCCGACAGTCTCCGGATCCCGGCGACAAGTTCGCGCGCCGCGGCCAGCGCGTTGGCGCAGTCGTGCCCGGTGGTAAGGGGCGCGCCGAAGGTGGCCATGAAGCCGTCCCCGAGGAACTGGTTGATGATGCCGTGGTTGCGGTTGACGATTTCGACCGCCTCGGCGAAGACGACGTTCTGGAAGGCGACGATCTCCTCCGGTGGCTTGTTCTCGACCAGCGGCGTGAAGTTGCGGATGTCCATGAACATCACGCACACGAACGTGCACTTGCTGGCGATTTCCGTGCCGGCCCCGAGCAGCGCCTCGACGATGGCCGGCGATACCTGCTGGCCGAAGGTGCTGACGATGCGCTGCCGCTCCTCCCACGCTCGGAATGCGTTACTGGCTCGGCGCTTCAACTGGTCGGCAACGAAGCCCGCGGCGAGTCCGGCGAGCAGCAGGATCGCCGCCTTAGCGACGTAGAACGGCGGCGCCTCGAACGGCGTGCTCGCCGCGGCGCGCGCGGCATCGCCGAGCAGGCCGCTCCCCGCGCCGATGTAGGCGAACGACAGTGCCACGTACTCCGCCGCCGCGACCAGGCCGGTGAACGCGGACAACCTGAAGTCCAGCTGCAGCGTGGAGAGCACGATGAATGGCGCAGAGAAGGCCCAGCGGGCTCTGCAGCACGTAGAGAAGGTCGATTTCGCGCGACACGAGGATGATCAAAATGCTGGGAACGCTCGTTTCGACGAACGCGTTCAGGTACCTGAGCGCGCCCGGCACGCTCTTGCCCCGGCGCAACCAGCGGCCGAGCAGGTAGCGGATGGCAAGCTCGTAGCAGAGCAGCAGGGCGATGACCGCCAGGATGTAAAGATACACGCCCGGCGGGAGGAAACGAAGCATGGAGACGTTGCGGAACAGCGCGTAGCCAGGCCGTAGAAAACAAGCAGCGTGCCTAGCATGCCGGCGAGGATGGCCATGCGCATGCGCTCGCTGTGGATCATCTCCCGCGCGAGGTGATCCGCGAAAGATGCGACCGTTTCCATCACGCCAGCCTCAGTTCTGTACCGTCCGAATCAGGTTCGACGATCGTTCCTCTCTCCCCCTTGGTCCGGGCCTTCATTGTCAGAACCCCCGTACTGCCATCGATTGAATATGGTCAAGATCGAAATCGTTCCGGATCCCCTGGACACATAGCCGCCGTCAGAGCCAGTCTCGAACTCTACAGGCGAGCCAGGGCGCCGGCAGTGATTTGGTGGACATGCAGGTCGCCGCGCCGAGCGGCTGGGGCAAGCTTGAATTGCGTCTGCGGAGTGCTACGCAGCGAGAGCCGACGTTCGACCAGGCACCCGAGCACGACTGCATTGCCTTGCTCTTCAGACAACGATGGCTGCATCGCCATAGACAGCCGAAGGTCGAGCAAGTCGCCAAGCGCGCGGTGCCTGGCGGGCTTGAACGGATTGCCTTCCCGTAACCAAGCTTGGTCAGCGACCTCGATCGAGTCGGCCAAATCTTCCCGACGAGCGTCAGTGGCCGCTCCTGTCAGCTGCTACCCGGCCGACATTGGCCACTCCTTCGCGTGACCGCTTGCCTGTTTGCGTTAAGCGAACCCGATTTCGGCAGAGTCCCAACGGCCCTCCGATTGACCACCCCCGGCAGACCGGTCTAAGGCGTGAACGTGTCCCCCAGGACCAAGCCTTCACGACGTGGGTCGGCGCCGCCCTGCAACGTACCTTTCCTATCCTGGAGCCGGATGATCGTGGCGACGCCGCTGGACTGCGCACCGACGTTCACGGTATGCCCCATCGCGCGCAGTCCCGTCACCAATGGATCGTTGGCGCCGTTGTTGGTGGCATCGATTTTCGGATGCTCGCCGCCGATGGAGGTGGTCGGGCTGTTGGAGGCGCCGAAGTTCACCATCGCGCCCGCCTGCTGCGCATCGAAGTTCCAGTCCAGCGCGCTTACCAAGGTCTTCGTCACGTACTGGATGATCGCGGAGCCGCCGGGCGAGCCGGTGGCCATCACGAAATCGCCGCGGGAGCCGTCCGCCGCCTTGCGGAACACGAGCGTGGGCGCCATCGAGCTGCGCGGGCGCTTGCCTGATTGAACACGGTTGGCAATCGGCAGTCCGCTGGCGTCGGTCGGCGCGGCGGAAAAGTCGGTCAGCTGGTTGTTGAGCATGAAGCCGCGCGCCATGTGATACGAGCCGAAGCCCGACTCGACCGTGGTGGTCATCGACACGACGTTGCCGTCCCGGTCCACGATCGTCATGTGCGTGGTGCCGTTCTCGGGCGAGGGCGGCATGATGCCGGCAGGGATCGGGCCGAGGTTGCCCGGCTGCGCCGTGTGCATGCTGGTGGCAAGGTTGATGAGGCCGGCGCGGCCGCGCAGGTAGTCCCTGTCGACCATGGTGGGCACGCCATTGCCAGGCAGCGGCTGGTAGTCGGTGTCGGCGACGTACTTGTCGCGGTCCGCATAGGCCAGGCGCTGAGCTTCGGAGACGAGGTGCACGGCCATCGTCTGCGGCCGACCACCGTCGTTGTCCACGTTTGTAGGCGGGTATCGGCGCAGGTCGAAGTTCTCCAGGATGCCCAGCGATTGTGCAACCGCGATGCCACCGGAAGACGGCGGGCCCATGCCGCAGACCCAATACGAACGGTAGGTGGTGCAGACCGCATCGCGCTTCTTGGCCCGGTAGTTCGCCAGGTCGGCCAGCGTGGTCTTGCCCGGCGTGATCGGCGTGCTGCCGTCGACGCTGGTGGTGATGTTGATCTTGGCCACGATGTCCTGGGCGATCGGGCCGGTGTAGAGCGCGTCTGCGCCACCCTGCGCGAGCGCCCTCAGCGTCTGCGCATACGCGGGAATCGTGAGCACCGTCCCCAGTGCCTTGGCGGAGCCGTCCGGATTCAGGTAGGTCGCTGCCGCTTCGGCGTCTCTAGTCAGGTTGGTTCGCGCCCCGGCGATGGCATCTGCCATCCGCCCCGGGATCTTGAAGCCGTTGTCCGCGAGGTCGATGCCGGCATCGAACAGGTTCTTCCAGGGTTTACGTCCGTGCTCCTGGTGCACCAGCTCGAGCATCCGGACCGCGCCGGGGGTGCCGATGGACCGGCCGCTCGCGCGCGCGCTCGGGCGTGGCGTGGTGCGGTCGGCCACGTCATCGATCCAGCGGAGGTGGTTCTCGGTAGCAGCGGCCGGTGCCGTTTCGCGCCCGTCGTAGGTCTGCACAACCTGGGTCCGGGCGTCATAGTGCAGCAAGAAGGCACCGCCCCCGAGGCCACTGGACTGCGGCTCGACCAGACCGAGCACCGCCTGCACCGCGACGGCGGCATCGGCCGCGGTGCCGCCGGACTTGAGCACGTCGCAGCCGGCCTTGCTGGCGAGTGGGTTGGCCGCCACCACCATGAAGCTCTTGGCAGAAACCGCCTGCATGCCGGTGCGGTAGCCCGACGCGAGTTCCGGCGCCGCCGGGTCACCAGGAAGGCCTGAGCCGACGACGACGGAACCGCTCGCAGTGATCGCGGTGCATGAAGGATCCGACTGCGACGCCGCTATCGCGGGCTTCGTGCTCTGGGCGACTGCGGCAGGGAAACTCCCTGCGCTGTCACCACCTCCGCCGCAGCCGCCCAGGAGCAGCAGCAATAGAAGAGAGCCAGTGAGGACACGGTTATGCAGGGGGAAGTGCATTGCTTATCCTTCGAAGTACCGGCAGATGCCGAAACCAGCGGTTTAGCATCGGAAGGCACGCAGTACGCATGGTGCTTTCCAAGGTATTGCAGTCGTAGCTCGGCTGCGTCCCGACGGCCACCCCGTTATCGCAGAGTTGAACGACCGCTTTATTGGCCGCCCAACTGGAGGTCAGGGCCCGTTGCGGCATTCCGCTGCGCGCTCGCGTACGACCGCATCGCGAGTACAGGCAGCCTCTCGAGCAGCCAAGCCGTTGGTTGGCCCGGCCATAGGCCCGGGGGCCCATGCGCCTACTGCCGCGCCATCGCAATTCGCATGGCATCTTCCGGCGAGACCAGATGATCTACGCTCTCTGCGGCGTCGGATATGGCAAGCTGCACGCCCTTGACGCGCCCGTTGAACGCGTTGTCCTTGGGCCCGTAGTCGGGGGAAACTGGCGCGCCGCTGTCTTCGCCCACATCGCAGCCGTCGTCCGCGGAGAAGACCATGGCTTGGGTCATCGGAACAGAACCCTCGCCGGCTTTCTTGCCGTCGATGAACAACGTGACCTGGCCGCCTTTGCCGAGGCCGCCGCCCGCATAGGCAAACTCCATACGCACTTGGTGCTCGCCAGTCGGCAGCGGATCCGCTGATTCGACGAAATAGTGGTTCACGCCTGCCACGTTGTAGCAGTACTTGAGCTTGCCTTGGTGCGCGTAGAGGGACCATCCGCCGATGTTCGCCCCCTGCGCGATGATCACGCCCCGCGCGCCGGAGCCCGGGACCTCGATCTGGGCAGTGACGGAGTGCGACTTGTTCTTGAGATTGAGCACGCAATTCTCCGACAGCCGGCTCATGCCACCGAACAGCAACTGCGTCTTTCCCCTGATCAGGACGGGCCGGCCTGCGGTGTCGGGGTTCATCTTTTCCACCACCCGATCGTCGATGGGCAACACCTTGTAGCGCGAGGCCTCGATCAGCCACAGGCGCTGCAATTCGTGCAGCTTTTCGGGCATCTGCTTCGACAGGTCCCGGGCCTGGCTCCAGTCCTTGGTTGTGTCGTAGAGCTCCCAGACATCGTCGTCGAGCGCCACGGTCTTGCGGCCCATGAGGACCCACGGCGTCCCGTGCTTGGTGACCGCGGTCCAGCCCTTGTGATAGATGCCACGGTTGCCGAACATCTCGAAGTATTGCGTCTCGTGCCGCTCTGCCGCGTTCGCGTCGTTGAACGTGTACAGCATGCTGACGCCCTCGAGCGGGTCTTGCGCCACGCCGTTGACCTCGACCGGTTCGGGCAAGCCCGCCGCCTCGAGAATCGTCGGCGCGATGTCGATCACGTGATGAAACTGCGAACGCATCTCCCCCTTGGCCTCAATCCCCTTCGGCCAATGGACGATCGTTCCGTTGCGTGTGCCACCCCAGTGGGAGGCCACCTGTTTGGTCCATTGGTAAGGGGCGTTCATCGCGTGGGCCCACCCCACGGCATAGTGGTTGTAAGACTCCGGTCCGCCGAGCTTGTCGTAGCGTGCCATCAGAAACTCGGGCGTTTCAAGTGCGGCGAGTCCGTTGAAATTGGCCATTTCGTTGTAGGCACCGTTCAGCGTGCCCTCGGCGGAGGCCCCGTTGTCGCCGACGATGTAGTAGACGAGTGTGTCGTCGAGGATGCCGAGCTTCTCCAGGCTGTCGAGCAGGCGGCCCACATGATGGTCGGTGAACTCCATAAAGCCTGCGTAGACCTCCATCTGCCGGCGCAGGATTGGCTTGAGCGCTTCCGGCATGTCGTCCCATGCGGGAATTTCCTCGTGACGTGCGGTGAGTTCGCAATCGGCCGGGATCACGCCCAACGCTTTCTGCCTTGCAAAGGTTTCCTCGCGAAGCTTGTCCCATCCCTGGTCGAACTTGCCCTTGTACTTGTCGGCCCACTCCTTGGGTACGTGATGGGGCGCGTGCGTGGCGCCCGGCGCGAAGTAGGCGAAGAACGGCTTGTCGGGTGCGAGGGCTTTCTGCTGCCCGATCCATGACATCGCCTTTTCGGTCATGTCCTCCATCAAGTGATAGCCCTCCGAGGGCGTCTTCTTCGGCTCGACCGGGTTGGTGCCTTCATAAAGGCTCGGATACCACTGGTTGGCTTCGCCCCCGATGAAACCGTAGAAATACTCGAAGCCGCCGCCGCCAGTCGGCCACGCGTCAAAGGGGCCGACCGAGCTCGTCTCCCACACCGGCACCTCGTGGCACTTGCCGAACTGCGCGGTGGAGTAGCCATTGAGCTTCAGCGTACGGGCCAGGGGCGACATGGAGTTGGGGAGCACCGAACTGTAGCCCGGGGCTCCCGTGGCGATCTCGGTGATGCCGCCCATGCCGCAGGAGTGGTGGTTGCGGCCAGTCAACAAGGCCTGACGTGTCGGCGAACAAAGGGCGGTGGTGTGAAAGCGGTTGAACTTCAGGCCGGCCGCTGCCAGCTTCTCCGCGTTCGGCGTCTGGCAAGGGCCGCCGAACGCACTTGAAGATCCGAAGCCGGCATCGTCGACGAGGATGATCAGCACGTTGGGCGCCCCCGTGGGCGGGCGCAATTGATCGATTGGCGGAAACCGGGTGTCGGGGTCCCGCGCGTCGTAGGTGATGAGGCCGGGCCTCGACGTGTTGCGCATCGGGAGATGCGTACGAATCTTCCCATCATCCGAATCTTGACTCTTCGGCTTCGCTTGATTGCTCACGCTTTTCTCCTCGAGTGAATCGACGGAGCGAAATTCACATCACGGACGCGCCCGCCCCTTGGTCCGCCCGCTTTCTGGTGGACGCAGAGCGTACTCGGAACACGGCGTGCCTGCCACAGGAGATTCCGTTTGCGGGCGATACCAAAGTCCGCTCGCCTCGAAAGCGAGCGTTCAGAGCGTCGGGATGAACATCCGGTTGTGGCCGACTGCCGAAATCCAAGCGCGACATCGAACTATGGCTCAAGCAGCACAGCTGGCGCTCGTAACGCTGATGGAGTAGCCGACTCCCCTCCTCGCTCGGCAGCGCGCGCGTACCCAACGGCGTTTTACATATTTGCGAGTGCCCTCGACAAAAAAGGCAAGCCCCTCGCACAAACACACATGGACCAAAACAGAACGTGCAGCGGCAACAGGCGGGGAATGTCGTAGGAGGGCTGCACACTTGGCGAGCTGCAGCGGCGTAACGAAAAAGGTCAGGTTGCAGGGTCGACTCGTGCCCACTCGCTGAAGGTACCCTACGCGCCTTTCCGGGGGCCTTGAATTGCGCGCTGTCGCACAAGGGTCCGTTCGTCTGCGGTTCGCTTCGGCGAAGCTTGAGACAGTGCCAACTCACGAAACCGAAGCACCGCCGGGTTGTGCGTGTCGGTGCGCGTGGCCATCGCCAATGAAATGCCCGCCGATGCCGGCAGCTGCTGGATCGGCCGAAACACCACATCGCGCGCCGCCAGTCGCGCACTGACCGAAGGCACAAGCGCCACCCCCATGCCGCTTTGCACCAGGCTGATCACGGTTTGTACCTGGGTCGCTTCCTGGGCGACGTGCGGCGTTAGCCCGGCTTGCTGGAACACGAGCATCACCATGGCGTGCAGGCCCGGGACGTGGGTCGAAGCGTAGTCCACGAAAGGCTCCCGCGCGAGGTCACGCAAGGTCAGGCGCTTCTTTGCGGCTAGCGCATGCGTTGAAGGCAGCACCGCGCAGAACACATCACGCTCGACGATCTCCATCAGCAGCGTGCTGGCCGATCCCGTCGGATAGCGGACCAGGCCCACATCCAGTTCGCCGCTTTCGACCATCGCCAGCAGTTCGAGATTCGCTGACTCGCGCAGCACCAGTTCGACCTGCGGATAGCGGGCGCGATAAGCGGGCAGCAGGCTTGGCAGCAGCGCGTACGTGGCAGACCCGACAAAGCCCACACGGAGTGTTCCCCGCTCGCCACCGGCCGCAGCGAGCGCCGCATCGCGCAAGGCTTTCGCGTCGTTCACGCAGCGGCGCGCCAGGACGAGCGCAGCGATGCCGGCCGCCGTCAAAGCAACGCCGCGCGCCTGGCGCTCGAACAGCGGCGCGCCCACCTCTTCCTCCAGCTTGCGGATCGCCACCGACAGCGGCGGCTGCGCCATGTGCAGGCGATGGGCAGCTCGACTGAAGTTGAGCGTTTCGGCCACAGCAATGAACTGGTGCAGTTGGCGTAGCTCCATGAGGCTTACTTTGTATGTATGGCAAATGACATGAACGGTATTGGACGCCTTAGGGCGCCGGTTCTACGATCCGTGCATACCCCAACAGACGAGCGGCCCGAGACACCGCCAGCCACCATGACCACTCCTGCGTCGAACCTGCCCCTCGAAGGCGTCCGCATCCTCGACCTGAGCGCGGTCGTGCTCGGCCCCTACGCCAGCCAGAACCTGGCCGAGTTCGGCGCCGACGTCATCAAGATCGAGCCGCCCGAAGGCGATTCCACGCGACGCACCGGCCCCAGCACCGAACCCGGCATGGGGGCCATCTTTCTTGGCGTCAACCGCGGCAAGCGCAGCGTGGTGCTGGATCTCAAGCGCGCCGACGCCCGCGCCGCCCTGCTCGCCCTGGTCGACACCGCCGACGTGCTGATGCACAGCATCCGTCCGCAGAAGCTTGCGGCCATCGGCCTGGACCCCGACACCCTGCTGGCGCGCAACCCCCGGCTGGTCTACGTCGGCCTGCATGGCTTCGCGGAAGACGGCCCCTACGGCGGCATGCCGGCATACGACGACATCATCCAGGGCCTGTCGGGCTGTGCGGCCTTGATGGAGCGCCAGTCCGGCGCACCGCAATACTTCCCGACGATCGCGGCCGACAAGACCTCCGGCCTGGTCGCCACCCATGCCATCCTGGCCGCGCTGTTCCGGCGCGAGCGCACCGGCAAGGGCAGCTATGTCGAGGTTCCGATGCTGGAATCGATGGTGTCCTTCAATCTGGTCGAGCACTTCTACGGGCATCACTTCTCGCCGCCGCTGGCCGACACCGGCTACCCACGCCTGTTCGCCAAGCATCGCCGGCCCTACCGCACGGCCGATGGCTACCTCTGCGCCATGCCCTACACCGACGCGCACTGGAAGCGCTTCTTCACCGAAGGCGGCATGCCCGAGGCCGCGGCCGATCCGCGCTTTGCCAACATCACGGAGCGCACGCGGCACATCGATGCGCTCTACACGCTCGCCGCGCAGGTCATCGAAACGCGCGGCACCGATGAATGGCTCGAAGTGTTCGCCCGCCTCGAAGTGCCGGCCTCGCGCATGAACCGCCTCGAAGACCTGCCCGACGACGAACACCTCAAGGCGACCGGCTTCTTCAAGACCATCGACGACCCGAAGATGGGCAAGCTGCACTTCCCCGGCGCGCCGGTGCGCATCGATCGGCAACAACTGCCGGTGCGCATGGCCCCGCGCCTCGGCGAACACACCCACCAGGTATTGAGCGAAGCCGGCATCGCACCCATTGGCAACGAACAACCCGCATTGCAAGGAGCACCGATATGAGCGCACCCACAACAGCCAAACACCCGCTGCTGGGCCACGGCTTCTTCTGGCAAGACCTCGAGGTCGGCCAGAAATTCCAGACCTTCAACCGCACCGTGACCGAGACCGACCTGGTCAACTTCATCTCATGCACCGGCATGCTGGAGATCATCTTCATCGACGCCGAAGGCGCCGCCAGCGCCATCGGCGGACGCCCGGTGCCGGCCGCCCTCACCTACTCGCTCATCGAAGGCTTCATCCTGCAAACGATGATCCAGGGCACGGGCATGGCCATGCTCGAATGCACGCAGAAGGTGCTTGCCCCGGTGCGCGTCAACGACACCATCCACGCGGTGGTCGAGGTCGCCGGCGTCAAGCCCACATCGAAAGGCAACCGCGCCATCGTCGATTCGAACATCGACGTCTTCAACCAGCGCGGTGAAGCCGTGCTGCGCTACACGGCGCGCCGCATGCTCGCCGGTCGCCCCGAATCCCGTTGACCAATTATCCCGAGGCACCATCCACATGAACGCTGCTGTCCAGACCCGCCCTGCTTCCGTCCGCGACCGCTTGAGCGACGAGGAATGGAAGGTCCGCACCGACCTTGCCGCCTGCTACCGGCTGGTGGCGAAGTACGGCATGAGCGACCTCATCTACAACCACATCACGGCCAAGGTGCCGGGCGATGCGAAGCACTTCCTGATCAATCCGTTCGGCCTGCTGTACACGGAGATCACCGCATCGTGCTTCTACACGCTGGACCTCGACGGCAACGTCGTCGACAAGCCCGATGGCGAGTTCGGCGAGTTCCCGGTGAACCGCGCGGGCTTCATGATCCACAGCGCTGTCCATGGCGCACGTCCCGACCTGAAGTGCGTGATGCACACCCACACTCGTGCCGGCATGGCGGTCTCCGCGATGAAGCACGGACTGCTGCCGCTTACGCAATCGGCCATGCGCTTCTATGGCGCCATCGGCTTCCACGACTACGAGCAGCCCACGGTGGACATGAGCGAGCGCGACCGTATCGCGCACGACCTCGGCCCGCACAGCACGCTGATCCTGCGCAACCACGGCCTGGTGGCCTGCGGCCCGAGCGTGCAGGACACCTGGAACCTGATGTACTGGCTGGAGACCGCGTGCCAGGTGCAGGTCGACGTGCTGGCCAGCGGCGCTGAAGTCAGCATGCCCAGCGCCGAACTGGCCGCACAAATGGCGAAGCGCTACGGCCCGCAAGGCAAGGTCAACTTTTCGCCGATGGAATGGCCTGCGCTGCTGCGCCAACTCGATCGCGAAGACCCTTCGTACAAGACCTGAGCGGCTGAACGCTCACCCCATTCAATAAACCGGAGACAACCATGTTCAAGCCCCTCGCCCTCGCCCTGGCCGCCACGGCCGTTTTCGCCGCGCCTTTGCTTTCGCACGCCGAAGACAAATACCCGTCCAAGACGGTGAAGATCATCGTGCCCTATGCGCCGGGCGGTCCCAACGACATCGTGGCCCGGTTGCTCGCAGCCAGGCTCGGAGAGATCGAGAAGCAGTCCTTCATCGTCGAGAACAAGCCGGGCGGAGGTTCCAACATCGGCGCCGATTTCGTCGCCAAGGCGCCGGCCGACGGCTACACCTTCCTGATCGCTGCGACCTCGCATGCCATCAACATGACTTTGTTCCCGAAGGAGCAATTGAAGTACGACTTGCTGAAAGATCTGGCGCCGGTCTCGATGATCATGACCGGTCCGCTGGTGTTGGTGACGCGGCCCGACTTCCCGGCCAGCAACCTGAAAGAACTCGTCGCAGCGGCCAAAGCAAAGCCCGGTGAATTGTCGTTCGCCTCTTCGGGCAACGGTTCGTCGACGCATCTCGGTGGCGAAATGCTCAACAGCGCAGCCGGCATCAAGACCATTCACGTCCCCTACAAGGGCAGCGGCCCCGGCCTTACCGACGTGATGGGCGGCCAGACCACCTACATGCTCGACACCATGATCTCGGCCACGCCTTTTGTGACGTCGGGCAAGCTCAAGGCCCTGGCCGTCACCGGTAAGAAGCGCTCACCGGCCTTGCCCAACGTTCCGACCGTGGCCGAGCAGGGCTACCCGAACTTCGAAGCAGTCGCGTTCATCGGCATGATGGCGCCGGCCGCGACGCCCAAGCCGGTCATCGACAAGATCAACGCGGACATGCAGAAGATCCTTGCGATGCCGGAAATCAAGGACAAGCTGGCGGCGCAGGGCTTTGCCGCCGAGTGGATGAAGCCGGCTGATTTCGGCAGCTACCTGGCCAAGGAAGTGCCGAAGTGGGGCGCCATCGTGAAGGGCGCGAACGTCAAGGTCGACTGATTTTTTGTGAGCATCGGATGGGAGGGGCAAAGGACCAAGCCCTTGGATCGCAACTGGAGTCGCCCGCCTGATAGACCCGGTCTTTCTGAAAGAATTACGATCCTTCCGTCAAGCGTGCTCCGCCCCTCCGCGGTTGGCGCAACACCCCACCCTTCAAATTTCCTCGCGGCGGATGGCGTGTCACCGAACTTCGACTTGACCTTCCGAATCCCCAGGAAGGTTGATGCCGCCTGATCTGCGCGACATCCGGACCTCTCCATCTGCAGTACCCTGCGCATGGCCCCCGCGCGAACGCAGGGCAAGCCTGATCGCCTGGCCCGGATGTTCGCACAGGCGCCAAGTTTCATGGCACTGCTCAAGGGACCAGAGCCCCATTGCCCCTGAGCATTCCGTGCTACGACCGTCTGTTCGGGGGCCCGCACCCTCGTTGGCGGGACGGTGGCCAAAGCATGGCCCGAAGTTGCGGCGCATGGCTGTATGGACATCCTTGCGTGTTCGTGCCCCTGCCCTTCACGTCGCGCCACTGCTACGAGCCGATCGAACCACGGGCCTTTGACGACGATCCATGGCCGTATCTGCCCCGGTACACTTCGCACGCCCCAGTGTTCAGTGGGGTCGCCGCAGGCAACGCGGTGAGTATCAATCCAAGGAAACCAGATGAACCGTATCGAATTGGTCGAGAAAATCTCCAGCGCTCATAACCTCAGCAAGGCGGAAGCCGCGCGAGTCGTCGAAACCGTCACCGACTCCATCATCAACGCAGTGAAAAAGGGCGATTCCGTCCAAATCGTTGGCTTTGGCACCTTCAAGCAGGTGGCACGCGCGGCGCGCACCGGCTTCAATCCGCAAGCAGGCGCAAAGATCAAGATCGCAGCAACGAAGGTGCCGAAGTTCGTGCCCGGCTCTGCATTCAAGGCGGCCGTCGATCCGAAGGCCGCAAAGCGCAAGGCTGAGAAAGCGGCTGCGAAGCCCGCTGCGAAGAAGACGGCGCCCAAGAAGGCGGCTGCGAAGAAGAAGTAACGATCGCTGGATCGGCCTGTGAGTCGCACGCCGGGCCGCAGTCACAAATAGGCCGCCCTCGGGCGGCTTTCTCATTGGCGCGGCCGGGCATTGAGCCTGTTGGACACTGAGCGGAACGGAGATTGCCGGAAGTCGTGCCAGCGGGTTGCTCACGACCGTGTTCCTTGCAGCAGTCGACGTACTGGCTCATGAAGGCGCTGTCGTCGTCCGATTGCACGCCGAGCATCGCACGGCAGGGCTGCAGCGATTCTTTCGCAGAGAACCCGCCCCGCGGCTGACCCTGGGTTGTGTTGGGCAACCGTCGCTGCCGAGGGTGGGCCCGGCCGACCGCACCCGAGGTAGTCGGTCAGTTGTAGTCGTAGTAGCGCGCGGCGCTGCCGCGCAGGGTTCGCGAGCACAATCAAAGGTGAACTTTTTACTGTCATGAGGTTTACGATGGCGACGTTCTGGACTTCGGCGCTGTTAGTCATCCTGGCTCGCCACTTTCTTGCTTGACACCTCGGCACGGCTGCGGCGGGACCTGGATGCGCGACCCTTTTGCTCCTGTCACGACGCCCATGAAAAAAACGGCTGCTGCCCCCACACCCGCTCCGGCGACGCCTGTCGTCCTGCCTGCACCCGCCCGCGTGCCTCGCGTTTCGCGCCGTTCCCAACATACAGTTCCCTCGATGGCGCAGTCGGTGGCTTCCACCGCCGCCAAGTCGAGCTTCACGCAGGTCGTGTCGACCGCGCTGGTGCCACCGCCGCACGTCGCGGT
>NZ_JASZYG010000012.1 GCF_030317105.1 Variovorax brevis | reverse complement strand
GAACCAAGTGTGCGGCGGTACGCGTGATTCGCAGACGGTGCGAGGCAGGAACATGCGGGGAAAGTCGCAGGATGCGGACTTCCCTATTGACGGAGACGGCTAATGGGTGACCTCCAAAGAGGTCCCCTGTATCGGCCAAGTTAAATCGCGTTGAACGGCAGGTTCGGCATGACGCGAACTGGCGTTCTGAGCCCGTGGTCGGCCTTCAGCATCGATCGCGCCACGACTTCAAGAGTGGCCAAATCTGCGGGGTTTGTGGGGCGCGCCCTCTTGGCAGCGCTTAGGGCTTCCGGCAAGACTCAAGGGATGTCCTCCGATCTACCAAAACCCATCTATCTGCGCGGGCAATCGCCCGACGAGACCGTCCCATTCGCAGGAGACCAATTCGATCGGAAAGCCCTTGCCGAACGAATCACCGGCCTACTCACCCGGCTTCCGGACGGAGCGGTCCTGTCGATCGATGCACCGTGGGGCGATGGCAAGACTTGGTTCGGCCGCAATTGGCACGCGTCCTTGGTGGAAGCGGGATACCGAACCGGATTCATCGATTGCTTTCAGCGCGATCACATCGAAGACCCGTTTGTGATGATCGCCGGTGAGTTGTTGCACCTGCCAAAGAAAGGCGCGCCTCAGAGGCGAAAGAAGCTTGTAGATGCGAGCAAGAAGCTCGGTGCCGCTCTTCTTCCCTCTGCCGCGAAGTTTGCTGCAAACACTGTCGGGCACTGGGCAATTGGCAAGGCGGATCTTGGCGACGACATTGCCAAATCGATCGCTGCGCTTGAAGAGTCGTCCGCGGCCTCTCTGGAAAAGCTTGTCGCCAAGCGGCTGGAAGCCTACGAGGCAGACAAAAAGAGCGTTGATGGTTTCCGGAATGCCCTGAGGGACCTGGCTTCGGAAGGGGACAAGCCGATCGTGATTTTTCTCGATGAGCTTGATCGGTGTCGGCCCGACTTCGCTGTTCGCACGGTTGAGCGGGTAAAGCATTTCTTCGAGGTGCCAGGCGTCGTGTTCGTGCTCTTGATGAATCGTAGTCAGCTTGTGGCCGCCATTCGAGGGATTTACGGCGAACAAATCGATGCGGAGGCGTACTTGGCGAAGTTCATACAGCTGTCGCTGACGCTTCCAAAGCAGATCGCCGTCGAGACCCACTCGCCCGATGACAACCAAAAGCACTGTGACGCGACCATGGTCCGATACGGCTTTGGTAGGACCGAGGGCAATCAGCAATTTGCGCGACTGATGGGCATGTTGGCAACGGCCCTGCGATTCTCGCTGCGGGACGTGGAACGCGCAGTGGTTCTCTATTCACTCGCACAGCCTCTGAATGCATCTGCCAGCGATGCAGCATGGCCCATAGCCTTGAAACTAGCTCGCCCCGAGCTCTTTTCTAGGTTGACAAGGGGCGAAGCCAAAGCACACGACGAGGCGCACAAATTTTTGATTTCAGTTCGAGAGACTGCCAAGTCACTTACTCAATCTTTGGCGATGTTCGAGGCGATCCATTGGGCTGGCTCGAATAATTTCGAGCAACCATTGCCAGAGGACCTAAACAAGTTGCTGGGGCAGCGATGGGCGGTGCACGGTCCAAAGAGATTTATGTCCTGGGTGTTGGGGAGGGTGGACTTGGATGTCGCCCGGTAGCGATGGTGCCGAATCAAGCAGTGATCTGCTTGGCGGTACGCTGGTCTGGGTCTGCTCCGCGGCAGATTGGGTGACTGCTTTGAGCCCTGACCAGCAGGCCGGTCAAGAAAGCAGGCGTTCGACTCTCTGCAACAGCGGGGGATTGGCTGCCGATCCCATGAATTGCGACGATGATCTCGAAGGACCCGCTGCGCCGCATCGGCTTTGCTGAGATCTTCTGGGCGGACATACCGAAAGCGGTCGTCAGACAGGAAGATCTGCTCGAGGAGACCAAGGCGTGGGGCCGGACCGTAGTGGGACGCGCGCAGTCGGCGTACGAGAGCATGCTGAACCAAGCGGGGAAGCTGGGAAATCCTGCCGAGCAGCAATTCACACCCCAAGACTTCGATATGGGCATCGCCGTTGTCGACGAGATTGTCGAGACCGTCGGTGTGATGGATGGCCTTTTCTTCCTCCTGGGGAAGATGGGGCTGTTCAAGTTCGATCTGGCCCCTTTGCTGCGAGACTACATCGGCGACGTGCAACTGGTCGCGGACTTCCCGTTCCAGCGCGACAAGATTCTGTTTCGCTTTCATAGCGCGCTTGGCAAGATCGTGGAGGCATTCGCGAAGCACAACAGCATGCACAAGGGCCCGGCCCGGCCCGAGATCTACATCGTGGCGCACAGCGAAGGCACGGTCATCAGTTTCCTCGGCATGCTGGAGGCGTTCACTGGCAAGGCCGTCTGTGATCCCGAGGGCAAGGACAAGAAGGTCTACGAAAGCAAGAGCTGGATCGGCGATGTGCATGGATACATGACGATCGGGTCGCCGATCGACAAGCACATCGTGCTGTGGCCTGGCCTCTGGACGGAATTCGAGGGGAAACTCACGACGACGACGTCGGCGAAGAATGGCGCGATCGCGTTTGCTGGAGCCGGCGTCACCCTTGGCCAGAAGATCAAGTGGCGAAACTATTTCGACTTCGGCGATCCCATCGGCTTTCAGTTGGACACGGCGGTCGAACTCCTCTGCCGAAACCGTTGCGGCGCCTTTGAGTTCGTCACCAAAGAGCATGACATCGGCTTCAGCCGCTACTGGCTGCCTGGCAAGGCCCACAACGACTACTGGACCGACAAGGACGTCTTTGGCCATTTCAATGACGACGTCGTATCACCGCGCACCGCGCGCCTGCCGGCACATCCCCCGACAAACAGGCCCCTGCGCGGCGGCATCAGCACGGCAATTCCATACCTGCTCTGCTTCCTAGTCCATCTTGGCGCCGTGTTCGCCTTGTACAAGGGAATCGTCGCCATCGATGTGAAGCAGCAATACGCCAACGCCACCATCCCCCTCTTGCTCCTGAGTGTGTTGCTGTTCGCCATCACGGTCGGGGCCCGCATACCGCGACTCGTGAAAACCGAGGGCAGCATCCGATGCCACTGCATTGCGCTGGCCTTCTTTGCCGTTGGTGCGGCATGCATCTGGGGGCTGCCGAATGAAACGGTCGCCTACCTTGCCGTTCCATTTGTGCAGCCACTGGACGGATTGCTGCCAACGGTCGATGGGTCCGTCGGAAGTCTGGCGGCGCATGGTGAACAGCTCAAATCCATCTTTGCAGCTACCTGTTTCGTGATCACTTTGTCTGGCTGGGTGGTGTATCGCAAGCCGAAGTACGGGCGTCGGGCGCTCCTGATCATTGGGGGCAGTGTGGTCTTGTACATCGTGCTGACCCAATCCCTCGGTGTGGCCCGGGTTCCGACATGGCCGATGGTGCTCGCCGGACTGGCGTTTCTCTACCTTTGGTGGCTGGGCATTCTTCTGTTCGACCTGGCCTTCGTCTGGCACCGCTACATCAGAAATTCGGTGGCCATCGACATCGTGCGGCAATGGCACCGCGGGCAAGACGTGAAGCGGCGCACGCCGCGCGACCGGTGGAACCGGCCCGCCCCGCCGCAGTCGCAAGCGCCCTGAGTTCGTCATGTGCGCCCTGCATTCCTCCGACGACGCTCGCTGCCGTCGCCCATAAGGGCGCTGGGAAGCTGACTCGGACATGGCGCGCGGTCATGTACTGGCCGCTGGCGAAGTGTCATTCGAAATCGATTTCGAGCGCCTCGAGCACCGCGGCAATCGGGTTGGCGTATGCAAAAGAGCCGTTGTCCGGGCAGGCGAACAGCAGTCCCACGGCGGCGTTGTCGTCCTTGGCGAGAACCAACGCGCCGCTGTCGCCCGGTTGCGCGAAAACGAACTGACCGGGTCGAGGACGAATACGCACCTGGTCGAGGAACTGGGTGAGGCGGGTCGGATCCTGGCGGTGCAGCGGGATGAAAACATCGATCGACGGGTCATCGATGATCCCTGCTGTGTATCCGGTCGTGCGCCCATGCTTGTGCACCACGATTCCCAAGGTCGGGTCGGCCGATCCCTGAATTGCGCCCAGGGTGCAGATGCCCGAACTCATCGAATCGACCGAATCCAGCCTTGCGATGGCCGCGTCGACAAGGTTCGACGACGTCGATGCTTCAAAGATGGGGACGAAGCGCTGCAGGCTTGCGAGCCGGTTGACGTTCACCGTGCCGCCGTCGTTGGTCGACGGCTGCAGGATCGCGGAGCCGAGTGGCGCCAAGCCAAAGTCGGCCAAGGTGTGGCAGTTGCCTAGCACAAAGCGATCGGCGCCCTCTCCCGCTCTGCGTGAGACGCAGCGCGCGGCCAGCGTTCCGGCCTGGATCGATTCATGGGCACCGCTGATGCCACCTTGGGCCGGGCGCTGCTCGCGCAGCTTCCGCAGCGAACACTTGGGTGACGCGGCGAAGTAGGCAGGCGCGGCTTCCACCACGTCGGTGGGTATTCCGTCGATGTGCTCGGGCAGACAACTGTCGCCCGACAGGAGGTGCCGCGGCAGCTTCTGGGTGACGTACAGGCGAACGCACAGCGTGCGCGTCGGCTTCCCCTGCACGAGCTTGTGGCCCACGCCCACCGCGTGCAACTGGTTGGCCGACTGTTGCACCGCCTCGCGAACGCGCGCCTGTGCGAACCAGGCATGCGGAGCCTTGCTTGACGCAGGCGCCAGTTGACGCTCAACCAGTGCCCGCTTCGCCTCGAGCAGGTCGGCAGGTACCTTCAACGGGCGCTGAACTGAGGCCATCGTTCAGAATCCGGTCTGGACCTTGAGCGTGCCATCCTTGTTGGCAGTCACGGCGATGTTGCCGTCCCAGCCGTTGGTGTAGATCGCACGCTTGAGTTGGATCGTGGTGAACTCCGGCGCAGCTCCCGTGGTCGGGTTGCGGCCTTTCACACCGACCCGTACATTCTTCGGCGGACGCTCCATCGACACGCCAGACTGCGTGTCAAGAAGCATGCGAATCGCGTTCTGGTGCGGATGGGCAAAGCTGTAGGCGCTGAAGGTTGCTCGGCTCAAGGTGGAGTCGCCGGCCTGAATGATCGCAATCTTGGGGGTGACCGCGGCCATAAGGGCTTCAGTCGTGGCGTTGTGGGACCCGTGATGGCCCACTTTGATGACATCGACGTCGAAAGCACTGTTGTCGGCCTCGAACGAAGTCAGCATCGCATCGATGCCCTCTTTTTCCAGGTCGCCTGTGAATAGGAAGCTGGCTTTTCCAAAGTCAACGCGCAAGACAACGCTGTCGTTGTTCGCATCGTTTGCCCAGGTCGTGTTCAGATCCACGCGACCCCACAGTGCAGCAATCTTGGGATCGACGCCACCACCGGGACGGCAATCGACGGGGTCAATCACCGGGCCCGTCATGCCAGAGACCGACGTGATGGCTGCTTCAGTCAGTCCGAGGTACCCGGCGCCCGTGTCATTGGCGTATTGCTGCAGCTTGAGTTGGCCAGAGATGCCCGAACCCTTGGCCATCGCGCCGTTGTCAACAACGTTTTCAATCGTGATCTCGGGTTGGGCTTCGAGCAGCGCGGCCACGCCGTTGGTGTGATCCTTGTGTGGATGAGAAAGGACGACCAGCTTGAGCGTGTTGGCAAGATCGGCACGGCGCAGAAAGAAGTCCCGCAGATAGTCAAGAAGGCGATCACGCCCAGAGACTTCGTCACTCGATTCGCCACCGGTATCGACCAGGACCGCGGCACACGAGAACTCGAGGAGGACGGCGTCGCCCTGTCCGACATCGATGAAGTGCGCCACCATCTGATCCAGCGCGGCCTGCGACGCCGGGAGGGCCGACGGAAAGATGGCACTTGCGGAAGGCGACGGGCCTATGGGTGTTCTTTTGGGGGCGTCTGGACGGGAAGAAGGCAGAATTCCCGCAGCGCTGCCTCGCTGCGGTGGACCGTCTGGCGGGCGAGTTGTCTCCAGTTCGGCTCCGGCCGAGGCGATCGATGATTCGCTTTGAATCGTCGAGGGCGCTGTACACGCAGCGAGCATCCAGCTGAGTGAGAGCAGGCAGGAGGTCAGGATCACTCGCACGAGGACTGGTTCTTGTCGCATGGTGTGCCCTCCAGCGTCACGGCTTCGCAGGCAGGTGCGTCCCGAATTCGTCACGCGCAGCGAAAACTGTAGTCGCGCGGTGCTGGCGGCAGACCCTCAGAGTTGAGGAGGCGGCAGCCGCGGATCTACTGGACCCTGCAACCGCCAGCTTCGTGAAGCGAGCCATTCGTGACGCCGCTGCTGTTGCTCCTGGCGAGACGCCGATGTCGAGTTTCAACCTGCGGCGCAGGTGCCGTTGACGTGCATCGGCCGATCGGTGCAGGTTGAGCGAAATCGCCTGGTCACTTGGTCCGTAGCCCCAGCGCCATTTACACGCGCGAGACCTTGGTGGCGAACCAGGAAGGGCGCAATCGCGACTCAATGATGAGCCGAAGGTAGAAGCACGTTTCCCCAAGCGACCCCACAGCTCGCTGCGTCAAACTGAATAGACGGCTACCACCTCTCCTGGCCTCCGCCTGCCGGCCTGAGCGGAAGCAGGTCTCACTTCTTCGGCGCTCTGCCCTGCCCTCGCCGCTTGGATGTTCGTTGAGCCACCGCGGCGATGGCTTGCGCGAGCGCGGCCCGTGCCTGCGCGTGGGTGGCGGCTTCAGCGGCGAGTTGCCGCCTCATTGACTCGATTTGCTCGCCCAGACCATGTTCCCGCGCCCGCGTCTGGGTGAGCGCAATGGCTTGCGACTGCAACTCCTCTCGCAGCTTTCGCTCGGAACGCTTCGCCTCCTCAAGGGCAGCCCAATGGGTCTTGCGATCAACCGCACCCTCTTCTTCAACCTGGAGTCGACACTTTCTTTCCTTGGCCAGTTCGCTCTCCAGCAGCTTCGCACCTTGTCGCGCCTGATCGACCTCGGTCAGGAACCGCCGCTCATGGGCCGCCTCACGCGCTTCCAGGCGCTCGCACTCCTCCCGCCATCTGTCCTCGCGCGTCCGGAGAGTCCGTTCGTTCTCGGCTTGCGTCGATTCATTGGCGCACCGTTCTGACGCGAGCGAGTCTCGCAATTTGTCCACGTCGGTGTCGTAGCGGCTGCGCAGCTTGACCAGTTCGCCTTGCACCAACGCCAGTTCTCCACGCAGTGCTTCGGACGCATCGCGAGTCTCGGCGAGCGCTTTCTCGATGGCGGCATTCGTGGCCGCCAACTGCTCTTCCCGATTCATCAACTCCGCCTGGTCGGCAGACAGGTGCGCCCTCCCCAACTCCAACACCGCACGCTCGTCCTGCGGCGCCTGGCTCGCCAAGGTTCGCGCCTCATGTTTGGCGTGGTTCCAGGCACTGCGAAGGATGGTTGGCAGGTCGTCTTCAGCCGGCGCAGGCACTCCGGCGACGCGGGCCGAGAGGCGCTCGAACCAGAGTCGAGCAAGGGACTAACGGTGTTGGGGGAACCCCCACCCAAGCGCTGACGCACGCGCTCGATGGTGGGTTTCAGGCCCAAGGCAAGCAGTTGGTCGGCCGCCTCGACGACCTCTTCCAGCTGTACGCCGCGTGGCCCTCTCCGCATAGGGGGGTGTCTCGGGCTTTGGCCGGGCTCACGAACGCCCGTGAGAAGAGGTTCCATCGACGGCCTCCGATTGGGGTCGATAACAGGGGTTTATGGTGCCCTATCTTCGCAATTGCATAAGACACCATATGTATTCAATCCAACTCATACGAGTTACCCAGCTCAGTTGCATCTTTGTCACTAGGGCGGGATCCAGATCTGCTGAGCGCTCGCTGAATGGGGGAGAGACGGCGATCGGATCTTTGGGGATGCGCCCAGTCCTGTCAGCGGGATGCTTGGCCCGGGGGCTTGCACGCGGATCCAGCCGCCGCCGCGAGGCATCTCGGTGATGGTCTGCGACATCCGGCGGACAGATCGAGCTTCACGGCCAGGGTGAAGAAATCCTTGTGATCCTTCAAGTCAAAGGCCGCTGGTTGTTCGAGCTGGCCACCATTCGGGTATCGCCGGCTCAGCTCAGCTCCGCTCCGCTGAGTTCAAAGTGTTGAGTTGCCCGTTTGGCAGCTCCACCAATCCCACCGATGGCGTCAAGGGCATGCCCGAGGGCACTGGCGGTGTATCCGGCCACCACGCTGCAAAGGCTGCAAACGTGCATCGTGCACCTGATACGCAACTCGCTGGTCTACGCGAGCTGGAAGGACCGCAAGCTGCTGGCGGCGGCCATCAAGCCGATCTACACGGCCGCCAGCGCAGAGGCGGCCGAGGGCGAACTCGATGCCTTTGCGCAAGGCCCGTGGGGCATCAAGTTCCCCACCGTGGTGGCGGCGTGGCGCCGGGCGTGGGACCGGGTGATTCCGTTCTTTGCGTTCCCGCCGTCCATTCGACGGGTGATCTACACCACGAGCGCCATCGAGAGCATCAACGCGCAACTGCGCAAGATCATCAAGTCGGGCGGGCACTTCCCCAGCGACGATGCAGCCTCCAAGCTGATCTGGCTGGCGCGGCGCAACATCACAGCCGACTGGGGGGCGCAGCGCACAACTGGAAGGAGGCGATGAATCAATTCGCGATCCTCTACGACGAGCGCTTCACGCACGCGGCCCAAGGCAACGCAAAATCAGCAGGAGGTTGAACCATGAATACATGGCTCAACCGGGGCGCCTCCGGCGGCCTGGCAGGGGCTCAAAGACATCAGGGAAATCAGTCGAGCGCAACTTCACCACCGCCTCGAACACAAAAATCCTGACAGCTCCGCTGTCCTCAGCCGCACAGCATCATTCGAGCTTGACTTTGGCAATCTTCACCACTTCCTGGCACACATCCAGCTTCTGCGCCGCGAACGCAGCCAGCTCATTCGGCGTGCGGTAGGCCACTTCGATGCCGCCTGCCGTCAGCGGGCCATTGACCTCCGGCTTTTCCAAGGCCATTTTGAAGGCTTCCGAGAGACGGGTGACGCGGTCGGCCGGCGTATTGGCCGGGGCGTATATGCCCGCCCAGGCGCCCTGGATGATCTTGGGATAGCCGATTTCAGGCATAGCCGGCACGTCCTTCAGCCACGTGCTCCGGCGCTCGGTGGTGGTGGCCAAAGCACGCAGCTTTCCCGAGTCGATATACGGCTTGAGCTGCTGGTACGGGTAGAAAAGCATCGAGACACGCCCCTCGATCAGATCGGGGAAGAGCTGAGCGGCGCTCTGATAGGGGACGTGCGTGAGTTCGATCTGCGCCTCGGCCTTGAGCAGCTCGCCGGTCAGATGGGCCGATGTGGCGATTCCGGTGCTGGCGAAGGAGAGAGAGCCCGGCTTGGCCTTGGCCAGCGCCACCAGTTCGGCCACCGTCTTCACGTTAAGGCTGTTCGGCACTGCGAGGACGTAAGGGTGCAGCGTGAGGCCCGCCACCGGCACGAAGTCGCGCGTCGGGTGATAAGGCAACGTCTTGTAGAGCACCGGGTTGAAGCACATGACCTGGTCGTTGCCGACCAGCAAGGAATAACCGTCCGCTGCGCTGCGCGCGACGGCTTGGCTACCGATCTGGGCGCTGCCGCCGGCCTTGTTTTCGACGACCATCGGTTGTCCGAGAAGACCGGGCATGACAGCGGCCAGCTGTCGTGCGAGCGCATCGGCGCCCGTGCCGGCGCTGTAGGGCACGACTAGGTTGATGGGTTTCTCGGGAAACTTTGCCTGCGCCATCGCGCTGGTCGCGAACATCAGCATCGTGACCAGCAGCACCGCGGCGACGCTGCGTTGAACAAAAGCGGATCTCGCCTGGGTAAAAGTCACTTGTATCTCCTGTTTAGTGTGTTGCCCCTGGAGGCAGTGCGGCAGAAATCTTGGACTGGGTTATGTCGCAAGTCCGAGGCTCTCGCGGTATAGAGCCAAGGGAGATGTTGATTCGCTTTCGTTGTACCAGCGGACGTATGAGTCGAGCTTGTGAACGAACTGCTCGATGGTCCTGGAGCGCCACTGCTCAGGATAAAATAGCTCCGTTTTCAGCCGCCCGAAGAATCCCTCGCATGCCGCGTTGTCGGGCGAGCACCCTTTGCGCGACATCGAGCGAATCAGCTTCGCATTGCCGATCCGCCCTAACCAGCCAGGTCCACGGTTGTAGGCCCCGCGATCGGAGTGGACCACCGGCCGACTCTTGCTCTCGGTCACCTTTTCGACGGCCGCATCCAACATGCGGTTCACAAGCACGGCGTCTGGGCGCGGGTCAAAAGACCAGCTGATGACCAAGCTATCGAAGCAGTCGATCATGAGCGATACACCTTGCCGGACATGCACCGATCATCGGTTAACCATTGACGTTTGCCTTAAGGGTTTCTGCGAGCGTTCGAAGAAATTCAAGTCTTAAGAGTTTCCAAACTGAACGGTGAGTTCAATCCGGTTGCCAGGTCCCGCGCGCGGCGGAATGCTGATTCGCCCCTGCCGCAGCTTCGCCTCGAGTCAAAACGTCCGCGAAACGGATCATTCCTGGCGTTTGGCGATCGCCTCATGAGGTAGAAAGAGCGTAATCAAGATTGCAAGAGGCAATATGCGGGGTTAGTGTTACAAGAATCGCTCCGATAAGAGCGGTTGCGAACTGGGTGATCAGCCACTCAAACCGATTGGGAGACCAGACGCCAAGACAATCGCCCCGCTGCAGCCCAAGGCCTTTAGTCCCGAGGCGAAGACTTCCCCCTCCAACGCGATCTGGTCCGAGCATAGGCGCCTGTCAAGCGACATCAGAAACTGGGGGGCGACATGAAAGACGGAACTGGCTGTCCGCAGACACCGTCGCCGGCGCCAACGCGAGCGCCAACCTGTACTCGCTGCTGCAGACGTGCGCCGCAAACGGGATCGACGGCTACCGCTATCTCGCCGCCCTGTTGGTCGCGCTGCCTGTGCGACGAGCATCGATGACTTGAAGCGCTGTTGCCTTGGCGCATCCAAACTCGCCGCCTAAACTGGACGTCGACTACGCCGTTTGCGCAAGGGCGTAGTACTTCCGCTGTCAATTGCGAGAAGGTTTCATTGTCTTGTCTTGCAAAGGTAATGCGAGTTCCAGTGTTCCCTGAAGGGGCGTAGCAGTAAGTCCGACGGTATCACGCTGATATTCGCGGGTTGGATACCGCATTACAGAGAAGGTCCGTCTTGTGAGCCTGCCGCTTTCTTACTTCGCAAGTCGTTTTTCACCGTTGCCAAGCGGGGTCGCGGGCTGCCCCAGTACCGGACTACGCCCATCTGCAGGAAACTCGTTCAGTTGTCGCTGCGATATTCAATGCTCAATGTGCTTGCTGCGCTGTCCGTTGGTTCTGCGGGATGGCCAAGGACATGCTTAACCGGCTGATGTCCCAAATGAAGGCTGCCAGTTCGCGCGCGCCCGCTACGGCGGCGATATTCACGTGCTTGTCGCGAGTGGCGAGCTTGCGAACCCGTCGGCACAGCCGCAGTTGTGCATCCCAGGCGCGATCGACGATCGGTTTCGGCAGCTCCTCGTGCCGCAGCTGGATCTGCGTGCTGACGCGCGCAGGATGCCGGTTGCTCCATGCCGCTTCGACGAGAAATTTTCTGGCATCGCTGTTGCCGGAACGTGCCTCTGCGGTGGGAATTCCCTGATGAGTGTTCCGACGGCGTTACCCCGAGCCAAGCCATCAATTGGCGTGGATGCTCGAAACGCGCCAAGTCCCCCATCTCCGCGAGCAATCCCACGGCGGTGATGAATTGGATGCCAAGCATCGCTTGCAGAGCAAGAATGGCAGGGTAGAAGCGCCACGACGCCACAGCCTCGCGCAACGCAGCCTCGAGTCGATCGCATTGGGCCAACCGATCCTCGATGGTGCGACGGTGCTCGTCGAACGCCAGTTGGCGCCAAGGGCTTTCAAACGTGTACTTGCTAAGCCAGCGTCGATGCGCAGCCCCCCAATTTGCCCGGCCGATGCCCGTGCGAGGTCGCGAAACGCCTCATCTTCAACGGTGGGTACGTGGACCGCCGAGAGGTCGCCAGCGCGCAGCGAACGTGCCAGCTTGATAGCGTCACGTCGAATGTCAGCCGATCGACTGATACTCAAGAAATTCCTCAATACCATAGCGACCATTTTCACGGCCCATGCCCGAGAGCTTGAACCCGCCATGCGGAGCGCGGCCGTTTTGTGGCGAACCATTGATACGGATGCGCCCGGTTCTAAGCTTCAGTGCGACCGCCCTCGCCTGTTCGTCGCTGCCAGCCCAAACCGCACCAGCAAGCCCGTAGTCAGAGTCGTTGGCAATAGCAATCGCCTCTTCGACCGTGTCGAAGGGAATGATGGTGATTACAGGACCAAAGATCTCCTCGCGCGCGATGCGAATGCTGGGGTCACCAGTGAACACTGTCGGCTTCACAAAATAGCCCTTGTCGAGTTCGGCTGGGTGCTCCGGCCCGCCGGCGATCAACTTGGCTTGGTCTTCGATGCCCGATTCGATGAGCTGTCGTACCCTGTCACGTTGCGCCCGCGTGGCCACAGGCCCAAGTGTTGTTGTGGTCGAAGAGGGGTCACCAAGGACATAACTGCCGGCCTTGGCTGCAGCAATTTGTTCCACTTCTGCAAGTCGAGCCCTTGGTACAAGAACGCGCGATAAACCTCCGCAAACCTGCCCGCTGTTGCGGAAGGCGTCCTCCATCCCCACGGTGACAGCACGTTCAATATCGGCGCCCTCAAGAATGATATTGGCTGACTTCCCGCCAAGTTCCAGCGACACCCGCTTCACTGACGCTGACGCCAGTTCCATGATCCGCCGCCCTGCCCGTACCGATCCTGTGACGGACACCATGTCTACCAGCGGGTGTGTAACGATGGCCTCACCAATCTCTGGCCCGGTACCGGATACGAGATTGAACACGCCCTTCGGCAGTCCCGCTTCGGCTGTCGCCTCCGCGAACAGAAACGAACTCATGGGTGCGATTTCGGTGCCCTTCAGAACGACGGTACAACCCGCCGCGAGTGCAGCACCCACCTTCATGGCAATCATCAGCAGAGGAACATTCCAGGGGGTAATTGCGCCAACCACCCCCGCTGCCGCTCTGTGTACCAGCGTATGGCCGACGTGCTCATCCCAAACCACATCCTTCATGCTTTCCGCGGTGTCACGCAGGTGCGTAACCGCAAGCATGGTCTGGACTGGGGTGGTAACCACCAACGGCGAGCCGATCTCCGCCGTGATGGCGAGGCTGAATTCCTCAGCGCGCCGTTCGATCACATCAGCAATGGCCCGCAAGTAGTCAGCGCGAACCTGCACTGGTGTTTGAGACCATTCGTCGAACGCCCGAGCCGCCGCCTTGGCTGCACGATCGACATCGTCAATGTGACCTCGAGGAATCGTTGCAAAAATCTCCTCGGTGAAGGGATTCTCGACCTCAATGACGCCGTTGCCCAAGGACGGGATCCATTCTCCGTCGACGAAGATTTCTTTTTTCTCAATCATCTTGCTCTCCAGCGTTGCTGCAATAAATCACTGTTGCTCGCTCAGTTGGCGTGCATCGTTGCAATATCGAGCACGAAGCGGTAACGCACATCACCAATGGCAAGGCGTTCAAAAGCCATATCAATCTGATCAGCTCCAATCATCTCGATCTCAGCGACGATGTTGTGCTCAGCGCAGAAGTCCAGCATCTCCTGTGTCTCACGAATGCCACCCACAGATGTACCCGCCATGGAACGGCGATTTGTGAAAAGTGAGTAGACGCTGAGACTGATTGGCTTCACTGGGACGCCGGCGTTCACGAACGTTCCATCGATGGCGAGCAATCCCATGTACGCGTCGTAGTCAAGGTTGGCTGGCACCGTGGAGATCAGCAAGTCAAAAGACTTGGAAAGCTCGACGAACAGCGCAGGATCAGATGTGGCACGGTAGTCGTTAGCGCCGAGTCGGATTCCGTCATCCCTTTTATCGAGGGAAAGATCGAGAACTGTCGTATGCGCGCCAAGTGCAGACGAAATCTGGACTCCCACATGCCCCAGCCCGCCGAAGCCAAGGATGGCCACTCGCTTCCCGGGTCCTGCCTGCCAGCGCTTCAGTGGCGAGTACATCGTGATGCCGGCGCAGAGCAGCGGTGCAGCCTGCGGCAGCGCAAGTGCGTCAGGAATCCGCACCACGTAGTCCTCGTGAACAACGATCTTTTCGCTGTAGCCCCCTTGGTTCGGTCTGCCATCCCGACCTATGGAGTTGTAGGCCTTGATGTGTCCCTCGCTGCAGAACTGCTCGAAGCCCCTACGGCAGCTTTCGCAATGGCGGCAGGAATCTACGGTTACCCCCACACCAACCCGATCGCCGAGAGCAAACTTGGTGGCCCCCGGACCCAATGCCGACACATGACCAGTGATCTCGTGGCCAGGCACCAGCGGGTAGATGGTATTGCCCCACTCGTTGCGGGCGTAGCTCAGATCCGAATGGCAGACGCCCGCGTAAGCAATATCGATCAGGACGTCGCCTTGCGCCAGATCACGACGCGTTATCCTGGTCGCACTGAATGCATCCTGCGGACCCCCTACGAAGCGAGCGTTGACTGTAGTCATCAGACGTCTGCAAGGCTACGCACGGGAACACCTCCTGCAGGCTCACTTTCCTTGAGCGACGCACTCATGTCGAAGTTGCTTGTCTCAGGCAAGACGAGCGGCCTGGTGATGAGCGCGCCGCCCAGTTTTACAATGGTTGGCTGCACCGCAGCCAGAGCCATATACAGATCTTTCGACATCAGTCTCGTTCCTAACAAGGGTTGTGATTCAGACTTGGCAAGCGCCCGACCCGGTTGTGATGAAGTTTTGAGTTGCCGGCCGCCGCCCATTGCCAAGCAAACATCGCAAATCGTGGGAAATGATAGGTTAACCATTGACCTTTCTGAATTAGGGTTTGTGCTGGTTCGCCGCCGCTTCCAGTTGCCCACCGTTGGCACGGGCACGCCGAGCTGGCGTGCCGCCTCGTGGCTGCCAACCGATTCCGCCAGTCGGACCGCCTCGACCTTGAATTCGTCCGTGTGTACTGCAGCTTTTGACGTCTCCCCCGAATTCCGGACTTTTCAGTCCCGAGGGGGCGCAAGGAGAAGCAATGAAGAGGTCGAGATTTTCGGAAGAGCACATCGCCTACGCGCTGCGATTGGCCGATTCGGACACGCCCGTCGTCGATGTGTGTCGCCAGATCGGCGTGTCGGAGGCGACGTACTACACGCGGAAGAAGAAGAGAAGAAGTTCGGTGACTTGGGCGTCACCGAGCTCAAGCGCCTGAAGATGCTCGAGGATGAGAACGCGCGCCTGAAGCGCATCGGCGCCGACCTGACGCTGGACAAGCAGATCCTGCAGGAGGTCGTTAGAAAAAAGCTCTGAAGGCTGCCACGCGGCGCGAGCTGGCAGCTTGGATACAGGAGCGCTATGAAGTGAGTGTGCGGCGGTCGTGCCGGCTGTCGTTGTTGCGACCGTTGGTCTGGTATCAGAAGAGCGAAGCGCGCGATCAAAGTGCTCTGCGCCTGCATCCGGGAGCCATGGGGCCGAACCAACACTGGAGCATGGATTCTATGGTCCGCCCCAAACCCGCAAGTTCCAAACTTGTGGCGTAGAACGCTCGCGTTTATCTCTCCGGCCTGTCGTGGTCTCAATCTGTCTGACCCTTGGCCTGCATGATGAAGCCGCGCGCTCCTGTCCCGATTAATGCAAAGGCGTTCAGGCGCCCGAAGTCCAGACGGGTTGGCAGGAGCGACGGATGGTCGTTTGCGCCATGCTCAGTGCTGCGCGAGCTGCGGATAAATCCAGACCTTGTCAGTTCGTCGTGGCTGCTGCCATCGGCGGCCGTCGATAGTGCGACGCGAAGTCGCAACCGGTCCTCATGACGGCCCAAGCAATGCGCGCTAGCTTATTAGCCAACGCACAGACGGCCACGTGGGCGCGACGACGCTGGCCAACTTCGATCAGCCAGATTGCAGCAGGTCGTACGGATGTTTGTCCTTCCAGACCCACAAGGCGCGAGCGCCTTGGATGAACAACCGCCGCAGATAGCTGTTGCCGCGCTTGGCGATCCCGAGCAGACGTGTGTTGCCGCCAGTGGAGAACTGCCGCGCTATGTCGGACATGTCTAGGCACTGGAGCGAGGAGCGAGACCTTCACAATACCATTTGGGCGGACGATTCGCCCCCCAGTAAAAAGCGGCGGTGACGACAGTTCGTAGCCAAACGCACCAGCGTGTTGAACCGTTCAATGCATCGCATTTCAATCTACGTTTTGCGAAATCCGACCGTCCCAACGGAGCGTATATCGCTGGCCCCCGCGCTATACGCCTTGATCGAGGAGATGAAGGATTCGGGACGCCGAGGATGAACCCTCCTCCATTCATCATTTCGTCAGGAGATGACGCTACGTCGGAGAGCAAGACGAAGAATTTTCTCGAAGCGGTCAAGGCCTACTTTGATTCCACGATCTTTCTTCTGAGTCGAGCTTCCTTTTGCAGCCGATGGCGCCGTCGAAGCCCTCTCGAGTGTCTTCTTGAGAGTAGCTGGCATGAGGTCAGTTCTTGGCATTCATTTGGGGGCGCCTACACAGTTCCGCAGACTTCTCTCACACCCCCCTCTTTGCGCTTAGCAGCGACCTGCGCCGAGCCCTGCTAGCCATTGGTGTGGCAAGTGGCGCGCAGCGATCGATCGCTTTTTCATATCAACGGGCCTGTCAGTTCGCGCTGGCAAAGAACATCTCTTTCGGATGTGATGCAGCGAGCCTAGGCGACAGATCGACACCGTGTTCTCATCAAAGGAGGGGGGGCGGCCAGAGGCCATCGGTGACGGCAATGAGGATGTCGTTGACGCCGCGGGTCTTCAGGTCGTTGAACACCTTCATCCAGAACTTGGCGTGCCTCGAACACAAGAATCAGGACAGGCTCCGTCAACCACGTGCTCAGGCCAACAGCGTCTTCACGTTCCCCAACTAGGCTGAGAAACTGCGTCGTCACATTCTTTCGAATATAGCAGCGATCCCCTGCCCACCTCCGATGCACATCGTCACCAACGCATAGCGCCCTCCGCGACGGTGCAGTTCGTGAATCGCTTTCGTCGCTAGGAAGGCTCCAGAACATCCAATGGGATGGCCCAACGCGACGGCGCCGCCATTGGGATTGACCTTGCCCATGTCGAAATCGAGCGCACGGGCTACGGCGATGGCCTGAGCTGCAAAGGCTTCATTCGATTCAATGACGTCAAGTTGATTGAACGCGAGGCCTGCCTTCTTCAACGCCAGCCGGGTTGCCGGGATCGGCCCTTCGCCCATGAATTCATTCGGCACGCCGGCCACCGCATACGATACGAGTCGTGCGAGCGGCTTGCCTCCATCGGCCTCGGCTGCCTTCGCGTCGGCGAGCACAAGAAATGCCGCGCCGTCGTTGATGCCCGATGCGTTCCCAGCGGTCACGCTCCCATCCTTCTTGAACGCCGGCTTCATTTTTGCCAGCGCCTCGGCGGTTGTGTCTGGCTTGACATGCTCATCGGTGTCGACGATCACCTCGCCCTTCCTCGTTTGTTTGACGATCGGCACGATCTGCGACTTGAAGCGCCCTTCGGCAATTGCAGCTGCGGCGCGCCGATGCGACTCGACGGCGAGCGCGTCCTGCTCTTCGCGGGAGATATTCCACTTCGCCGCAAGGTTCTCTGCGGTGATGCCCATATGACCGACGCCGAAGGGATCGGTCAGCGTCGCCACCACGCTGTCGATCAACATCGTGTCACCCATGCGCGCGCCGCTGCGCATCGCAGGTGACAGGTACGCGCCTCGAGACATCACCTCGACACCTCCGCCAATGCCGTAGTCGCAGTCACCGAGCAGAATATTCTGTCCAGTCGTCACGATGGCTTGCAGCCCCGACGAACACAAACGGTTTACTGCCATCGCCACCGACTCCATCGGCAAGCCGGCCTGGATTGACGCAACGCGCGCGACATAGGCGAACCGCGAATCGGTCGGAATGCAATTGCCGACCGTCACGTAGTTGATCCGCGTCGGGTCGACGGCTGAACGCTTGACGGCCTCCTTCATCACTGTGCCGGCGAGTTCGTGCGGCTCCAGATGCGACAGGCCACCACCAAAGCTGCCAATCGCCGAACGCACGGCTGACAGCACGACCACATCTCGCTTGCTCATATCAGGTCTCCCGCAATAAAAGTCTTTGATCTCAGACGAGTTCAATTGCCAGTGCCGTGGCCTCGCCACCGCCAATGCACAGGCTGGCAACGCCGCGCCTTGCGCCGCGTTGGCGCAGAGCGCCAAGCAGCGTGACTACGAGGCGCGCGCCCGTGGCGCCGATCGGGTGACCGAGCGCGCAGGCGCCGCCATTCACGTTGACACGGTCGTGCGGCAACGACAATTCGCGCATCGCTGCCATAGTGACGACAGCGAAAGCCTCGTTGATTTCCCAAAGGTCCACCTGGCCAGCCTGCCAACCTGTGACCTGCAGGACTTTTTGTATCGCGCCAACCGGCGCAGTGGTAAACCACTGCGGCTCTTGAGCGTGGGTGGCATGACCGCGAATCACCGCCAACGGAGTCAAGCCACGCTGCTTGGCATTGGACTGGCGCATCAATACCAAGGCCGCTGCGCCGTCAGAAATCGAACTCGAGTTTGCGGGCGTCACCGTGCCGTCTTTGGCAAAGGAGGGCTTTAGCGTCGAGACCTTGTCCAATTGCACCTTCATCGGCAGTTCGTCCTGCGCGATCAGCTTTTGGCCGCCGCGACCCTGCACCGGGACGCCGACAACCTCCCAATCGAAGCGACCTTCGCGGATGGCGAGTTGGGCGCGTTGCGTCGAGGTTGTGGCAAAAGCGTCCTGCTCCTCCCGGCTGAAGCGGAAGTGGCGCGCGCAGTCCTCTGCAAACGCGCCCATCAGTCGGCCGTTGGTCGCCGTGCTGTAGCGGTCCTCGAGGCCGTCGTAGAACATATGGTCAACGACCTGGCCGTGGCCCAGACGCATGCCGGACCGCGCCTTGGGCAGCAGGTAGGGCGCGTTGCTCATCGATTCCATTCCGCCGGCTACCACTACCTGCTGGCTGCTGGCGACGACCACGTCGTGTGCGAGCATCGTCGCTTTCATCGCGGAGCCGCAGACTTTGCTGACCGTGGTGCACCCAGCGGCAAGCGGCAGTCCTGCACCAATTGAGGCTTGACGCGCCGGTGCCTGACCAACGCCGGCCGGCAACACGCAGCCCATCAGCACCTCGTCTACGGCATTGGGATCGAGGTCCGCGCGTTCGACGGCCGCGCGGATCGCATGGGCGCCAAGTTGCGCCGCTCCGAGCGAGGCGAAATCGCCTTGGAAACCGCCCAGCGGTGTGCGGGCGGCGCCAACAATGACGATGGGGTCGGAAGAATGGTTCATACGGGTCTCCAAGTAAGGGTCATAGCGGCGAGATGTCGTAAACAAAGGGCGTGGAACTCATGCCAAGCCTATGCGCGCGGCTTGCTCTTCGAGCCTGGGCCGGTAGTCCGGATGCGCGATGCCGATAAGGGCCCGGGCACGCTCTCGCATCGACTTGCCGCGCAGTTGCACGACGCCGTACTCGGTGACGACGTAGTTGATGTCGTTCTTGCTCGTGGAAACGAGTGTTCCGGAATCAAGCGTCGGCACGATGCGCGAAATAGCGCCGTCCTTGGCCGTTGAAGGCAGCACGATGAAAGACTTGCCACCCTCGGAGCGGTTGGCCGCTCGAACGAAGTCGGCTTGCCCGCCTGTCCCTGAATATGGTTTGGGCCCCAATGATTCCGAGCCGCATTGTCCGGACAGGTCAATCTGCAGCGTGGCGTTGATCGTAACCAGGCGGTCGTTTCGCCCTGCCAGGGCCGGATCATTGGTGAAGTCCACAGGATGCATTTCAAAGGCCGGATTCCGATCCATGTAGCGGTAGAGTCTGGCGGAGCCAAGGGCGAACGTCGCGACGGTCTTGCCGGGCAGATAGTTTTTGGACCGATTGGTCACTGCACCGCACTCAATCAGCGACAGCAGGCCGTCGCCCATCATCTCGGTGTGCACACCCAGATCGCGCTTGTGAGTGAGCTGCATCACGACAGCATCGGGAATACCGCCATAGCCGATCTGCAGCGTTGACCCGTCCTCGATCATCTCCGCGACACGGCTGCCGATCGCCTGTTGCACCGGCCCGATCGTCGGCAGGCCGACCTCCTGTATCGCGTTGTCGCTTTCGACCAGCGCTGCAACTTGCGAGATATGTATATGGCAGTTGCCGTAGGCGAACGGGACGTTCGGATTTACTTCCAGCACGACCGCGCGGGCGCGCTCGATGGCAGCCATCGTGTAATCGGGCGCGAGGCCGAGTGAGAAATAGCCGTGCGCGTCCATCGGCGAGGCAACACTGAACACGACATCGGC
Source organism: Variovorax brevis (assembly GCF_030317105.1). Classification (GTDB taxonomy): domain Bacteria; phylum Pseudomonadota; class Gammaproteobacteria; order Burkholderiales; family Burkholderiaceae_C; genus Variovorax; species Variovorax brevis. The sequence goes on along the minus strand of NZ_JASZYG010000012.1, from coordinate 145,501 downwards.
GGGCGTCAACCCGCGTCGGATCATCTGCGGTAGCTCGGAAAAGTGATTCGCAAGTGTGTCGATCCAACCTTGCTGCGCGCCCGGCCGCGACGCACCGCCAAGAAAATAGCTGAGGTGACGGACATGCTCAACCGTTTCGGAGTCGAAGTAGCCATAGCTCCCGAGGGGAAGGATTTGCGCGACTTTGACATTGTGAAATTCGCGTCGACGCTCCGACAGGGATTTCAACAATGCCGGCGGCTCGCCCGCGCCAGTCGGAACAACAATCACGTCACCGTGGTGCACCTCGTCGATGGCCTCATGCGGCGATCGCCGCTTCTGCTGGTATTGGTCACGCACTGACATCGTTGCTCCTTATGAGTGAGGCCAAGCCTTCGTGGGTGGGTTGCCGTGACATCCTCATCCGGCGACGACCGCGCGCGCGATTACCAAACGCTGGATGTCGGAAGCACCCTCATAAATCTGGCTGACGCGGACGTCACGGTAGATGCGCTCGACCGGGAAGTCATTCACGTAGCCGTAGCCGCCATGGATCTGGATCGCATCCGAGCACACACGCTCGGCCATCGTCGATGCGAACAGCTTGGCCATTGACGCTTCTTTAAGGCAGGGGCGTCCTGCGTCCTTTAGCGCCGCGGCATGCAGCGTCAGCTGGCGCGCCGCCTCGATGCTGGTGGCCATGTCGGCCAGTCGAAAGCTCACAGCCTGGTGCTCGACGATGGGCACCCCGAACGCGACGCGATCTTTTGCGTACTTGACCGCAGCGTCAAGTGCGGCGCGGGCCATGCCGATCGACTGCGCGGCGATGCCGATGCGCCCCGCCTCCAGGTTCGACAATGCGATCTTGTAGCCCTCGCCCTCTCGACCGAGGAGGTGGTCGGCTGGCACGCGGCAATTCTCAAAAAGTATCTGTGCGGTATCCGAGGCATGCTGGCCCATCTTCTCTTCGATGCGAGCCACGATGTAGCCGGGGGTGTCGGTGGGCACTAGGAAGCACGAGATCCCCCTCTTGCCTGCCGACTTGTCGGTGACCGCGAACACAAGCGCCAGTTGTGCGTACTTGCCTGTCGTGATGAACTGCTTAACGCCGTTGAGCACCCAGTGACCGCCATCGCGCTCGGCCCGGCAGCTTAGCGCTGCGGCGTCCGAGCCAACATGGGGCTCAGTGAGGCAGAAACAGCCGAGCCACTCCCCGCTGGCGAGTCGGCGCAGGTAGCGGTCTTTCTGCATTTCATTGCCGTAGTTCATCGTGATGCCGCAGGCGAGCGAGTTCTGGACGCTCACGATCGTCGAGGTGGCACCGTCGCCGGCAGCGATCTCCTCGATCGCCAGTACCAGCGAGACATAGTCAAGCCCGGCACCGCCCCAAGATTCAGGTACTACCATGCCCATCGCGCCCAAGCCTGCGAGTTCCCGCAGCGCTTCCTTCGGAAACCGGTGTTCGCGGGCCCATTCGGCCGCGAACGGCGCGAGCCGCTCCTGCGCAAAGTCGCGCATGGCGTCGCGGATCATTTCTTGCTCGGGGGTACAAATCATGGGTTTCTCCGTCCGTGTGTGCGGTTGGTTTACTTGGCGGCCATGCGGATCGCACCATCGAGACGGATGACTTCACCGTTGAGATAGCTGTTGTCGATGATGTGCGCCACCAGTCGGGCAAACTCGTCCGGCTGGCCTAGTCGCGAGGGGAATGGCACCATGCGGCCGAGTGAGTCTTGCACCTCGGTCGGCATCGCCTTGATCATTGGCGTCTCCATGATCCCCGGCGCGATGGTTACGACACGGATGCCGTGGCGCGCCAACTCGCGCGCGATGGGCAACGTCATCGCCACCACACCACCTTTTGATGCCGCGTAGCCGGCCTGACCGATCTGCCCGTCGAAGGCAGCAATGGAGGCGGTGTTGACGATCACGCCGCGCTCGCCGTCGACATCAGGCGTCGACTCAGCGATTGCAGCCGCGGCCAGCCGCACCATGTTGAAAGTGCCGATCAGGTTGATCTGCACCGTGCGAGCGAACGTGTCCAGCTTATGCGGACCTTCGCGGCCGAGAACTTTCTCCGACGGCGCCACACCGGCGCAGTTGATGAGGCCATTCAGCGCACCGAAGTCTGTGCGATAACGCGCCACCGCAGCCTCGGAACTCGAAGCATCCGCTACGTCGGCCGCCGCAAAGCGAGCGTTCGGGCCGAGCTCGGCGGCTAGTGCGTCGCCCGCGTCGCGGTTCAGATCAACAAGCAGCACCCGCGCACCACCGGCAACCAGCCGGCGCGCCGTAGCTGCTCCGAGGCCAGACCCGCTTCCGGTGACGATGAATCCGCGATCCTGTATCTGCATGAAACTCTCCTTGAGAAATGGTGGGATGAAGTTGGTCAGTCCGACTGTTTGCCTAGCTCTTCCGGCGCGCTCTGAAATTGGATGCCTTTGAGCCTTTAACTAACCTAGGCAACGAAGGCGATGCTCAAACGTGCGCGAAGATTGGTGGGCGCTTCTGTAGGAAGGCTGTCATACCTTCCTTTTGATCCTGTGTGGCGAAGAGCGAATGGAACAAGCGCCGTTCGAGCCGAATGCCTTCGGCAAGCGGGCCTTCAAAGGCGCTATTTACGCACTCCTTGGCCATCATGATGCTCGGCAGGCTCGATGCACAAATCGCCCGGGCGGCACCGAGCACCTCCTCCATCAGCTTGTCGAGTGGAACCGCACGCGAGACCAGACCCGCGCGCTCCGCTTCGGCGGCATCCATCATTCGCGCGGTGAGCGTCATGTCCATCGCCTTGGATTTGCCCACCGCGCGAGGCAGGCGCTGCGTGCCACCTGCGCCTGGGATCATGCCGATCTTGACCTCGGGCTGGCCGAACTTTGCGTTGTCAGCGGCGATGATGAAATCGCACATCATCGCTAGTTCGCAGCCACCGCCGAGGGCGAATCCGGCAACTGCGGCGATCACCGGTTTTCGGATGCCGCACAGCGTCTCCCAGTTGCGCGAGATAAGGCCAGACTTATAGGCTTTCATATAGTCGAGGCCCGCCATTGCGGCGATGTCAGCCCCCGCAGCGAACGCGCGCTCACTGCCAGCGATGACTATGCAACCTATTGAATCGTCGGCGTCGAACGCCTTCAGTGCAGCGCCCAAATCGTCCATTAAAGCGTCGTTGAGCGCGTTGAGCTGCTTCGGACGGTTCAGTGTGATGACACCGGCGCGCAGTGCGCCGTCGCCGTGCACAGCGGTGAGTACGTGTTCGTAGTTCATGCGGGTTCCAGATGGGCGTTTGAGTGCGAAACCGTCATTTGCGGCGGGTATGTGTGACGACATAGCCAACGTGCTTATTTTGAAATCTCGCGGCGGTCAGCCGGCCGATCTAGCGTGTGCGCTCGGCGCCGCCCCAGTTTCGTGCGTGTCTTCCTTGTCTTGGTCATGGTGGTGGGTCGATGCGCAGCGGCTGTGATTGATCAACATGACCGCGAGCATTCCCAGCAAGCCAACTATTCCAATCGCGATGAAGTTCTGTTCCAGCGGCAGCTTCAATGCGACCAGCGCGCCGATCAGGATGGGCGCGAGGATGGCTCCGGCGCGGCCGATGCCTGTTGCAAAGCCGACACCTGTCGAGCGGATGGCGGTCGGATAGTACTGGCTGGCGTAGGCATAGGCGATGAGTTGCGTGCCGAGCGTTGAAGCGCCGACGATGAAGACCACCACGAACAAAAGCTCAGTCGACTTGGTGTATCCCATCAGGGTCAGCGAGACCGCTCCCAGCGCATAGAAGGCAATCAGCACATACTTGAGGTTGAACTTGTCACCCAGCCAGCCGCCTAGCACAGCGCCGACGATTGCGCCGACATTGAACACGAGGACAAAGTTCAGGGCTGAGCCAAGGCTATAGCCGGCGAGTGCCATCAGCTTGGTCAGCCATGAGCTGAGCGCGTACACCATGAACAGCCCCATGAAGAAGGCGATCCATATCATCACCGTGCTGAAGCCGCGACCATCGTCGAACAGCTTGCCGATCGGCGCGCCCACCGCCCTGTCCTCCGCGGGCACTACGAACTGCTCGTGCGCATGCAAGGGATACTGGGGAGCAATTTTCGCGACGATCTGGCGCAGCTCGGCCTCGCGGCCCCTCTTGATAAGGAACGGCATAGATTCCGGCATCGTCTTCAAGATCAGCGGAATCAGCAGCACCGGGGCGGCGGCGGCGAAGAACACCGATTGCCAGCCGTAGGTTTCTATCAACTGCTTGCCGGCCAGGGCAACCAGGATGCCGCCGACCGAGTAGCCCGAGTACATGATCGTCACCATTCGCGCGCGCAGCTTGAGCGGGGCGTACTCGGCCATTTGCGCGGTGATCCCAGGCAGGACCCCGCCGATGCCGAGGCCGGCTATAAAGCGCGTCACGCTGAAGGTGATCGGATCATTAGTCAAGCCTGCCGCAGCCGTGAATACACTAAACAGCCCGATGCAGATCGAGATGGTCAAGGGTCGGCCGATTTTGTCTGCCAAGGTGCCGAGAAACATCGCGCCGAACATCATTCCGAACAGCGCAGAGCTCGCCATGAAGCCCGCTGTCGTCGAATCAACCCCCATTTGCTTCATGATGGTCGGCAGCGCGGCGCCCACGACGGCGAGGTCGTAGCCGTCGAGCACCAAAATCAAGATTCCCCAGAATAGAACCAGCCCATGGAAGCGATTGAACTTGGCCTCGTCAACCAGCTTGTGAACGTCTATGCGGTGCATCGTGTCTCCTGTTGTGGGCGGGGGTCGAGCCGGAGGTCGTCGGCAGCGATCACACTTGCGACCGCATCCTGCAAGGCTAGGTGCCTTTGCCTTGCGATGTAGCCCCCCGACCGGGTAGACCGTCGGGGGGCGATGCAGAAAAGTGAAGTGGGCCGCAAGTCCGTATCGGGGGCCGAGATAGTTGGGGCAGGCCCACTTTCGAGAACCGCCCGATCGATTTTTTGTGTTGGATCCTTGATGTCGCAAACCGTGCAAGGCACGCAGTTTTGCGCATTGATCTGCAGACCCGGGGCGCAGTTACGGTCACCCAAGATTTCGTGGTACATCCGCTCAATGACCGCGCCTGGGAAATCTATGAACCGATCCCTGCGCTTTTCTCAATCAGGCACGCGGAAGGGCTCGCTGCAGCGCTCAGTCGCCGACAGCGGGCAGTGGCCGAGAACTCGACGGGACGGGGTTAGGGGATGTACCGAGAACCCACAACAGAAAGGGGTCTACGCTCCTGATGGTGGACGTCGACATTCGACGACCTGTCTTACTGCGCAACTGATATGTCCACCTCTCCCGACACTGCCTCGCAGAGTTGGCGTCGCTCGCTGATCCACACCAAGATGGTGACGCCACGGGCTCCGCGCGGACGTGTATCGCGTACGGCACTGCTGGCACGACTGGAAGGCGCAGAGGACCGCGGTCTAACGGTGGTCATGGCACCTGCAGGATTCGGCAAGACAACACTGCTGGCTGAGTGGTGCGAAGAAATGCGGGCCAAACAGCACCATATGGCGTGGCTTAGCCTCGACCACGAGGACGACGAACTCCAGCAGTTTGGGGCTTACATCGTGGCATCGCTTTGCAAAGGCCCGGGCGGCGTTGGTCACCACGCTGCGGACCTCCTGAGCAACGACCCGCTGACGCCGGCAAAAACGGTCGTGTCGGTTCTCCTCAACGAAATCGGAGCCTCAAGTCGGCAGGTCTTCCTCGTGCTGGACGACGTTGATCGCCTCACGTCGGCACCGGTGCGGGCAACCCTCTCGAGAATGTTGCGCTACGGACCAGAGAACTTCCACATGCTATTTGGCGTTCGGAGCGAACCCGTTCTCTCCTTGGGTCAGTTCTCAACCACCGAGCGACTGCTGCGTCTCGATGCAACCGACTTGCGTTTTTCAGTAGATGACGCGCACGCTTTCTTCTCGGTCGCGACCAGTGCCTCTCTTGACAGACGCAGCGTGGAACTGTTGACCAACGCCACCGAGGGCTGGGCGGTCGGGCTGCGACTTGCGTCGATCGCATTGGGTCGATCAAACGATGCCGCACAGGTCGCCCGCGATCTCACTGGGGTGCGCGGCGAAATCGACGCCTACTTGAACGATACGGTCCTCGCACAACTTCCCCCGCCGATGCAGCAATTTCTGCTTCGCACGTCCATTCTCGATCGGTTGAGCGGTGGCGTGTGTGACGCCATCATGGGGACCGGTGCGCGCAGTTGGGAGAAGCTCGATTGGCTGGAGCAGCACAATCTGTTCATCCGTGCTCTGGACGAGAAACGCCATTGGTTCCGGTATCACGCACTGATGGCCGATGCACTGCGCCACCGGCTTGAAAGGCAGTTGCCTGATGAGCAACCGGGACTGCATCGCCGGGCCAGCCGCTGGTTTGCTTCCGAGAATCTCTGGCCGGAGGCGGTACGGCATGCCCTCGCCGCAGGAGAGTTGCAGCAAGCTGCGATATGGGTCGAGCAATTTGCTATGGAACTGGTGGCTCGCGCTGACGTGCGAACAGTCTTGGGCTGGATCGGCAAGCTGCCCGATGATCTGATGAAGGGGCGACCGAAGCTACAGTTGACAAAGGCATGGGCGCTGGCGCTGTCACTACAGACTTCTGAAGCGACCCGGGTGGTGCATGAACTTTCGACAGACTTCGCGGAGATTGATCACAGGACCCCGTCCGGTCGCCATGCAGACCCGACGCTTGCGGCCGGGACATATGCAGTCAGCGCGATGATTGGTGTCTTGTCCGACGATATTCCGAAGGCGCTCGAACTCGGTCGCTTGGCAGCGGCGGAGGGAGCCGCGACGCCGTGGGAAAGAAGCTTCGCAGATGTCGCGCAACTTGCGGGCTTGATGTACGAAGGCCGCTTTGACGAGGTGCGACGCATGGAGCTCTCGCCGGTGGCTAAAGGTGAGCACACCCAAGGTCCGATCTTTGGCGAAATCTATAGGGAAAGCCTGTTCGGGCTCAGTGCACTGCTGGAAGGCCAACTCGCGCAGGGGGTCCAGATCCTTGAGTCTGCGCTCAAGCACGCAGAGAACGCCGTGGGGCGGGACTCGGCTGCGGCGGCCGTGCCGGCGGGATACCTGGCGGTGCTTTATTACGAGCGAAATGACTTGCCCCGGGCTTGGCAGTTGGTTACCGGCTATTCAAGCATCGCGCTAGAGGCAAGTCCCCTGGGCTCGCTGCTGCGCTACTGTCGTGCGGCAATTCGCCTTTACGCTCGGGTCGGCGACTACGACGCGGCGCTGCTGTTCATCGAGGAAGCCCGCCAAATCGCCATTTCGCGCCAATGGCTGCGTTTGCGTGCGGGATGCGATGCCGAGGCCGTTCGACTATACCTGCGCAATGGCCAACTGGAGCGGGCGCAGGAAACCGGAGAAGCGCTTCTGGCAGCAATGCCGCGGCAACATCCCTTTCCAACGGGCACATTTATCGAGACTTGGGCAAGCTATTGTGAGATGCAGGCTCGAATCTACATCGCCACAGGTCGTATTAAGGAGGCCGTCGCTTTGCTCGACGACTTACGTGGCAAATTGTCCGCCACCGGTATGGCGTATTTGGAAGCTCGTAGTTCAATCCTTCTTGCCTTGGCACTGGTGCACGAGCAATCGGAGGGCAGCGCCGCAGCACTGGCTTCGCTCGATCGCGCACTGCGGTACGCCCACCGCAACGAATTGATTGGCAGCTTCGTGGACGAAGGCGAGCCTCTACTTGATCTGCTTCGCGATTGGCGACGCAGCGGTGCGAATGCGGGGATCGAAGCAGGTTTTCTCGATCGGCTCGAAGCCGCATTCAATGAAGTCAAGTCAGTCCCGGCGGCGACACCCGCTGCGCGTGTCTGCGCCGATGCGGTTCTAAGCGCTCGTGAGTTCGAGGTTCTCGATCAGATGTCCCGCGGTCTTTCGAACAAGGAAATCGGGCGCGCATTGCGCCTGGCTCCCGAAACAATAAAGTGGCATCTCAAGAACATCTTCGAGAAACTCGGAGTGAGCTCACGCATCGAGGCCGTGCATGTCGGCCTGGGCCTCGTGCCGACATCGCACCGTGCACTGATAGACATCAAAGCTGTTGACGCCAGCCGAAGACGCAGCGACGTATGAAAGTTGCTTGGGCGAGATGCCCAGGATCTGACACTTGCAACCGTGGGCACGCGTCGCGCGGAAAAAGATGAGAGAGTCCCAACCGTGCGAGGAGCGGTTTCCTGAAGGCCATCGCGGCGACCGCACCGCCTCGGCACTCGCGGCCCCCCCTTGACGAAAATCAGTTCTTTTGGGGATCAGCGGCAACGCCGCCACGGCGGTCGCTCCCGCCTTCGTCGCCTTCCTGCTTGGCGTAATCGACAGCCCGAAGGTTTGCCCATGCTGACCGAGGTGATCGAGGACGAAGAACTCGTCCTCCCGCATCTATGCTCATAGACAGCGCGTTTGAGCACTGGCGGCAAGTGCTCGGCGCGTTGAGGAGCATTCTTTCAAAAGTCGGTTGATTCGCTAACAGCTGCCCACCTCGTGATGTCCGCCTTCAGGGCATCTATTGATGCGCTGACCACCTTTACTGCATCTCGTCCCAAGAACAGCATGAATGGTGCGTCGTCGGCACCGATCGTATCGATGATCGCCTTTGCACCCAGCAGAGGGTTGCCAGGCTGATTTCCATGAGAAGTTTCCCGCTCTTTGCGGCGCCGGCCGGCGGTGTCTGCGTAGTCAGGTATTGCTGATCTCGACTGTCTAAGGGAGCGCCCCGAAAAGTTTGTTCTGAATTGGCCCGGCGCGACAACCATCACCTTGATACCGAGCGGACCTACCTCCTTGCGCAAGCCGTCGGACATACCTTCCAAGGCGCATTTCGAAGCCGAATAAAACCCTGACCCGGCCGCGGCATGACGGGCAGCCATCGATGAGACATTGATGATGGCGCCGCTTCGTCTCGCCCTCATTCCCGGAAGCACCTCCCTAATGAGAGCCACCGGCCCGAAGAAATTGGTAGCGAAAAGTTCATCCAGCTCCGGCTGAGTTGCCTCTTCAACAGCACTGCGGAACCCATGTCCGGCATTGTTGACAAGTACGTCAACCTGCCCAAACCGAGCTATTGCCGCCCGAACTACTTCAACTATTTGACTGGAATCCGTTACGTCCAGTGCAAGAGGGAGGGCCGAGTGGGGGAACGCCGCGGCAAGCCCTTGTAGCGCGGAACGATCGCGGGCCGTGACAACCGCATTCCATCCAGCGGCCAATACGGCGCTTGCCAGCTCGCTGCCCAGTCCGCTGGAGCACCCCGTGATAAGCCACGTAGGCTTCCTTTCTGGGACTGACAACGACATTTCGGAAACTCCTCAGAGGTTGGGAAGCAGGACTCAAGGCGGCGCATGGCGCACCATTGTTTAGCCAATAATTCATAAGCCAACTGGGTAACCACTGGAGCAGCACTGAAACATGCAATGATCCTTCAGTTTGATCAAGAGGCTTCCGAAGCCGGAGGCGCTCACTCACGTCGCCTATTGCGATCTTACGCCAGCAGGACCTTCCAGCTTGCGATTTGTTGCGCTTTGTTACGGGGACACGCTCCATATGGTTAATGGTTGACATTTAAGAATGTTTAGTTAGTATCGGGCTTGTCTAGCTCCAAGACGGGCACTTGGGTCCGTCCGATTTCATTCATGGAGACAAATCGTGATGACAGAGACGAACGTTGTGATTGGACGTTGCAAGGGCTCGGGCCACGAGGCGTCCGCCGCGGCGCGCTCCAGCCCTGCCCGACCTGTCATTGACCTGATTCAACGCGCGTCGAAGAGCACTCTACAGGCACACCTTGGTTGAGCGAAGCCGTGTGCCACCGAGTTGATCATTAGATGCGGGAAGCGCTCAAAGCGGACCTCTAAGCCCGAGTCACCGTCGACTCAAGCAGTACGTATCAATAGAAGGACCTTACAGTGGATATGCCCAGCACAACGTATCAAGCCCCCCTCCTCTTCATAGCGGGGAAATTTCGCCCGGGCGGTGACGGCTCATGTGGAGTGGTGCGCAATCCGGCAACCGGAGAGGTGTTGGCAGAGGTTCCGCGCGCCAGCAAACAGGATCTCGATGATGCATTGCAGGCAAGTGCAGGCGCATTCGAATCATGGCGCTACACCCCGGCGATCGAACGCGCAGCAATATTGCGTCGCACTGCTGACATCATTCGTCAACGCAGTGCGACCTTGGCGCGCCTCATGACGCTGGAGCAGGGGAAAACGCTTTCAGATTCTTTGATTGAAATCGCGTACGTTGCCGAAAATTTTGATTGGTACGCTGCCGAGGCGCTTCGCGCAAACGGACGCGTGATGCCCCAGCGCATGCGGGGCGCGCGGCAGATGGTGCTGCCCCAACCGATCGGACCAGTCGCTGCCTTTACCCCGTGGAACTTTCCAGGTGCAGTCCCTGCCCGCAAGATTGCTCCAGCGCTCGCTGCCGGCTGCACTGTAATCATTAAGCCCGCCGAAGAAACGCCGGCCTCAGCACTTGCACTGGCTCAAGCGTTGTCCGATGCCGGCTTGCCTCCGGGCGTGCTTAATGTTGTCTTCGGCGTCCCGGCCGAGGTCTCGGCGCATCTCATTCGTTCAGAAGTCATCCGGAAGGTGACGTTCACTGGATCAACGGCTGTCGGGCGGCAGCTAGGGCTGCTGGCCGCCGAAGGGATCAAACCTTGCACTTTGGAGCTTGGTGGGCATGCGCCGGTGCTGGTGTTTGACGACGCGGATCTCGAAAGAACCATTGCTACTTGCATTCAGGGGAAGACTCGCAACGCTGGGCAGGTTTGTACTTCGCCAACCCGGTTTATCGTCCAAGCGGGTATCCACGACAAGTTTGTCAAGGGCTTTGGCGCTGCGATGGATGACCTGATTGTGGGCCCGGGCCTGGAGTCAAGCAGTCAGATGGGTCCCTTGGCCAATTCGCGGCGCGTTGACGCCATCGAAGAATTGGTAACAGACGCTCTGTCCCAGGGTGGTCGTCTCGTTGCAGGCGGTCGGCGGGCGCGCGAGCAGGGCAATTTCCTGCGACCAACTTTGGTGGCCGACATGCCAGCAGCAGCAAAGGCAATGCACATTGAACCGTTTGGTCCGCTTGCGCTCGTGACACGATTTGAAGGCATCGAAGAAGGGCTCATCGAGGCACATCGTCTGAACTACGGCCTTGCTGCTTACGGCTTCACCAGCTCCGCCGCCACAGCGGTGCGGGTTGCAGATGAACTGCACGCCGGCGGGATTGGCATCAACTCTTTCGCCATCTCACAAGTCGAAGCTCCATTCGGAGGCCTCAAAGACAGTGGCTACGGCACGGAGGGTGGCCATGAAGGCATTGATGCATTCATGTTCCCCAAGCACGTCCACCACGTCACCTGACCAAACCGACCTTACAGTTAAGACTCGCTTCTGCTGCGCGATACGATGTTTTTTATCGCCAACTCGTGTTCTCGCCCTTATCGTCGCTTCTCCCAGATGTCGCTCTTGGATGCAAGTTCGGGTTTCAGCTCAGCTATTTGTGCCTCGCATCCATCACGCGTATTGTTCGACTGCGCGCTACTCGTCTGAGGATTGCACGCTGTGGATGTGAAAAGTGGGCCACTGCCGCAGCACTAGTTCACCTGTTGCCCGATATGCGTAGCAACTATCAATCTTGAGCGGGCGCCCACTGGGGTCCCTGGCCTCAGGTTCCGCGAATACCACGACGCCCAGGGATTGGAAAGCTGTAGTGCCCAAGGGGACGAGCAACTCCAGCAAATGCGTGCAACTCGGTGCTCCCTTGAGGCGGGCTCTAACTTCACGACCCCATCCACTCGCAATGCGAAGCCCGATCAAGGATTTGAGCGCTTCACCGCCGGCAGGGCACTCCGCGTATGGGGCCGCCTCCGTGAAGGTGGAGACTTCTTGGACCGTCATCTCTTTGTCGAAAACGAGCCGAACGCCCAAATCATGGATCGGCTCATTGGCGGGAACGACACGGCCACCGTTTCGCATTGGCATGTCGTACGGTTTGCGATCAACAAGTCGCCCCTCGACTTCGTAAAGGCCGTCGCTTCTTCGGTAACCACACATGTCGATTCGGCGGAAGTGGAGTTCCTCTCGTTCGATCGTTGGCGCGACGCGCGAACCCACAGCAGCATCGATCATGGGTACTCCGGCTCGGGCGTCATCCGCAAGAGGTTGCATGATGATTCGGTTTCATAAAGCACAAGGCACTTGAAAAGGTTTCGATAAGAGCTCAGGACCAAAACGGCATCTTCTTAGTTTCAGAAAAGTTTGACTTTCGCCTTCGCAAGGTACATCTCAAGTCCCTCATCCTTGTCTGCAACCCATGTTAAAGGTGTTTGGTTAAAAGTCAACCATTAAAAGCGGATGCGATATGCGTTGCTCATCGTCTCAAACCAGAGGGAAGGCGGTCAAATCCTTGGACTTCCAAGCTGCGGTGGCGCCCTCCCGCGAAAAGCCATTGGATGGAGGACATCGGCCGAAGCACTGGCGGGCCATCTATCATCCCCTGGATCGACGTTCCGTTGCGACGGCCGGTTGCCTGTGCCTTGCGCTCGCAAAATGCTCCAGAAACTGGGGCGATCACTAAATTTTTAGGTCTACCGACGCCATGAAGGATTTCAAGCCTACCGATACCGCAGCCGAAGCCCAGAAGCGCACTTGGCAAGTCGTCCTGAAAGAACTGAAGAAGGACATCATCTACGGGCGTCTTCAACCCAAGGAGCACCTTCTCGAGGACGAGTTGATGACTCGCTTCGGCGTCTCTCGATACGCAGTCCGCCGCGCGTTGGAAGAGCTGCATTCATGCGGGCTGGCGGTAAGGACCGAAAATCGTGGCACCCGCATCAGGAGCTACAGCCCGCAAGAGGTGCTCGACCTCTATGAAATGCGCGAAATATTGGAGAGAGAATCTGCATCTCGCATCCCCATGCCGCCCTCTGCTGCGCTCATTAAAGAGCTCACACGCATCCAGAAGGCGTACGACAGCGCAGCGCAGCGCGGTGACTGGCACAGCATCCACATGTTGAATGATGAGTTCCATCGAACACTTTTCTCTGCTTGCCCGAATCGGCTTTTGGCGGATCAGGTCGAACTACTCGCGCTGCAGGCACAACCGGTGCGTATACGGTTCGTAGCTGACCAAGAGCGGCGCAAGCGTGCCGGACGTGATCATTGGGCTGTCATCGATGCCCTCAAGCATGGCGACAATGTCAAGTTGGCGGAGGTATGTGCGCGACATATCTCGTTCGGTAGAGAAGAGTATGCAAGAACGCTCGTTATTGAGCCGTTGATCGCTCAAGCCTGATGCCCTCGGCTGGGACCTCCTAAGGTTCGAACTGCGTGCAAAGTCTGCAGGAAGACAGCGCGACCGTCCAGCTCCCGCCCTTGGGTGCCTCCCCAGCCAACGGAACGCCAATAGAAGCACGGGTTCCGCCCTACCTCACCAGCCTCCCTCCCAGAATTTGCCGGCATTGTTGACCGGCCTGTCGATCGCCCCAAGAGAAAGCGGATGTGAACACAGGCTTTCGCCAAGACCGCACTTGCTTTTCCGACAACATTATCGATATAATCATCGAATGGGGTAATGGTTAACCTTTGCCACGTCGGCAATACAACTTGCGATCGGACACAAATGAAAGTCGGATACATCGGACTAGGCAACATGGGCAGCGCACTGGCAGCCCGCCTGCAACTTGGGCACGAGCTGCTCGTTTACGACGCAAATACGGCCGCAGTGCAAAAAATGGTGATGCAAGGGGCAGTCTCCGCCACCTCCTTGTCAGACGTCGGCCAACAATGCGACATCATCTTGATGTGCCTCCCAACTTCAGACATTGTCCGCACTGTGATTTTTGGTGCTGACGGACTGCTCGGCTCGTTGCGTGAAGGCACGCTATTGGTTGATCAAACGTCTGGTGACCCTATGGCCACGCGTGCCATGGCAGCTGAACTAGCGCTTCGGGGTGTGGAGTTGATCGACGCGCCGGTTAGCGGAGGTCCTACTGGGGCTCGCGCTGGAAACATTGCAATCATGCTGGGCGCCACCAAACTGCAGTACGAAAAAGTGCTGCCGCTTCTCCAGACTATCAGCCCCAACATCTTCCACGCTGGGGACGTGGGAGCAGGCCACGTTGCGAAGCTGGCAAACAACCTGGTTTCTGCAGCACAGCGATTTGTCACCATGGAATGCATGGCGTTGGCGGTCAAGAATGGCGTCGGAGCAGAGACGATTGTGGACATCATGACCGCGGGTGCGGCCAGGAACTTCTATCTGGAAAAGCTGGTTAGACCACATGTGCTGAGTGGCAAGCTGGCATCAAATTTCACCCTCGGCCTCCTCTACAAGGACATCCGCCAAGCATGTCAACTTGGCATGGACTCCAATGTGACCATGCTTTTCGGAAACCTCACGAAGGAGTTTCTCCAGATGACGATCAATGAACATAGCCCGGAGACTCAGGTCTATGCGACTGCCCTCGTGATGGATCGCCTTGCAGGCACCCATGTCGTTCCAGAAAACCACTCTCTTACGTAATGCACATTATGGAAATCAAGCGAAACGCCTCACAGCCTTCCTACCTCGCTCAAGGAAACTTCACTGGATCCGTGCGCGTAGATCCACTGTTTGAACCCCCGACGCCCGCCCGCGCGCGCGGAGCAAGCGTTACCTTTGAGCCCGGCGCACGCACTGCTTGGCATGCCCATCCTCTCGGCCAGACTCTCATCGTGACAGCTGGACGAGGGTGGGTGCAGCTTGAAGGTCGAGACGTTGAGGTGATCAACCCTGGCGACGTTGTATGGATCGCGCCAGGTGAGAAGCATTGGCACGGTGCCACGAATACCAGCTCAATGAGTCATATCGCCATCCAGGAACACATCGATGGGAAAAGCGTCACGTGGATGGAACACGTGACCGACGCACAGTACTTCACCAAAATCGCGGCGACTTGACTTCGCGACTTGACGGGGATGCTCCGCTCCTGATGCCTGAATCACTGCACGGCACCGCGGCGGGGGCTCTCAGCGTGCTCTCAAGTTTGGCCTCCAGCTCCTAGGGATTTCGTTATCGCGGCTGGAGGACAGAGTCAAGAAGGCCAATATGAATCCGAAAATCAATTCGCTACCGGTCGGCTGCTACGAACTCCACTTCCAGTCGTTGCTGCGGCTCGGCCAGGACTGGGCATTTTCTTGCGACGCGGAGGGCCACGTCGACATGAATGCCATGACCGAGCGGGTGCGTAACAACTACCTGTTCGCGCGTGCACTTGTGGGGATCGAACTGGACACGCCGCGAGTCCGAACGATCTGAGATGAGCAACCATCACTGTTAGGTCAAAGTTCAGCCGGCGCCGACAACCATCACAGGAGCGGCGTCAATGGAAGCAAATTCAAGGGCATGAAAGATCGCGCCAAGAACTTCAACGAGCACAATGTCCAGGGCGAATGCAGCACAGCAGCTTGAGTGCTTGAGCAGAGCATCGGCCGCTATCTCGCCGAACTCGATCGTGCAGACCGCGACCGCGCTCGCACTCCCCGAGAGTGTCTCGCGCCCTCACGAGAAGGTGGCCAGGATTGAAGAGCTGGTTGGCGACAATTAGCTTGCCCGGCGTGTTTCCTCACGAAGGAATGTTACTCGGCGGCTGGTTGTCGTTTGGTCTTCTTTTTCAATTCTTTAATTGGAGGCTGTGGGCATGTGGGCGAAGGCTGCGGCGGCGGGCAACGCAGACGCGTAGCGTCGCGTTGTCCACGGTCGCAGCCGGTGCGCCGCAGGCGCATCGTCCACATGTCCATGGCATGCCGGGCGCGAAGCGCCCGGCCCCCTCGGCATCGCGTAAGGCGATCGACTGCGTTCAGACTTCGGCCGGCACTGCATCGGCCTTGCGCAGACCGCCCAGGACCATTTCGGTCACGCGCGCGCAGCGCCAAGCCTTCACCCGGCGCTGCAGCATTCGCAGGTGCGCCTTGCCGTCGTAAATCTCTGGAACCATCGCGACCAGACGCGCCATCAAGGCCTTGGCCGCGATCGAGGGCTCCGCGATCAGCCAGCCTTCGATGACAGGCCATGCGTCGGCAAACGGGTCCGTGCGGGTTCGCCACCAGTGTTTGGCCTTGGGCTGCTTGCGATGCGTCGGACGTACTTCGCCTTGGATCCAGGCTGACGACAAGCTTTGAAGGAACGTTGCAACATCGGCTGCACTTCGCGAGTTCACCTCCGTCGGCACGCCGTGGGCCGCGATCTCGCTCAACGTCTGCTGTGCGCTGCGGATTTCCTGCAGCAGCCGCACCGGGTCGAGTCGTTTGAATTGCGCCGTCAGCTTCTCCTTGATCGCCGGCTCAACACCGCTGTGGGCGATAAGCCGTTCACATGGGGTCGCCGGCGCGAAGTACACCTTGTGCACGCGGGC
Organism: Variovorax brevis; assembly: GCF_030317105.1. Classification (GTDB taxonomy): domain Bacteria; phylum Pseudomonadota; class Gammaproteobacteria; order Burkholderiales; family Burkholderiaceae_C; genus Variovorax; species Variovorax brevis. The sequence goes on along the minus strand of NZ_JASZYG010000012.1, from coordinate 129,094 downwards.
GCCGTCGCGCGTCTTGGACTTCAGCTTGAACGAGGGTTGGAAGTAGTTGATGTACAACCGGGACGACTCGTACAACCGCGCCAGGGCCTTCGTAGCTTCGCGACCGCTCAGGCGGCCATAGCCGACCAGCCGTCGAACGATCGCGCCGTTCTTCTGCTCCACCCAGGCCTGGTCGTTCTTCCTGTAGGGCCGTGATCGCGTCTGCTCAAGCCCGCGCCCCTTGCAATAGTCAAACACGGCCTGGCTCATGAAGGTGCTGTCATTGTCCGAGTCGATGCCGAGCATCGCGAACGGCAGATCGGCCGTCACCTTTTCGAAGGCTTCGATCACCAGCATCTGGTCGCGCATCCTCATCGCCACGCATTCCGTCCAACCGCTGGCGATGTCGGTCAGCGTCAGGGTGTGAACGTAGTCACCGTCCGTCTTCGGGCCGCCGCAGTGTTCGACCATGTCGATCTCGAAGAAGCCTGGCGCCGGGTCGCGCCAGTCGGCGAACGTGCGTACCGGAATGCTGCGCCTGATGGCCGCGCCTACGCCAGTGCGGCGCCTGTGCTTCCCGTCGATATGCAAGCGCGCATCGGCTAGGATGCGATCGATAGTCGCTGCGCTGACTTGCAGGACCTTGGTCCTCACGACCGGGTCCAAATCGAGGTGGCCATGGCGTTCCACCGCATCAACCAACATCGGGATCAACGCCTTCAGCCGCTTCCCGCAGACCCGATCGCCGGCCTCCCACAGCACCGTGCGGACGGACTCCGTCCACTTCGAGGCCCACAAGGGCGAAAACCCATTCATCTCGGCGAGGCCAACGCCTCACAGCGCTGCCGCACGCAGCGATTAGGGCCTGCCCGGCGCTGCCATCCTGTGTTTGCACATGCGGCCTCAGTCTGCAGCACGCTAGGTCGCAGCTGTGGCCCGATGATCCGATGATCCGCTCATGGGCCGCAAGTGGAAATGGCCTTCGTCAAGACGGGATAGGAGCAGCATCACACTGGCACTGCTCTTTTTACCTACTCTGTTTTGATATTTGCCTGCCGGATGACCGGCGACCATCGTTCCACCTCTTCAGCTTGGAATTTAGCAAGCGCAGGACCACAAACCACTTGATACTCAACGTCTAGTCTTTCGCGCCCGGCCTGAACTGCCGGTGCCTGCGCGGCCTTGGTGACGGCCTCGATAAACTGGGCCACAACGGGTGCAGGAGTCTGGATCGGCAAGTAGATTCCGAACCAAGGCGACATCTCATAGTTGCTGACCCCCGATTCGGCTGCGGTGGGGATATTGGGCATACTTTTAAGTCGATGAGTACCGGTAACCGCCAATGCCCTGATCTTTCCCTGCTCGTACATCGGCCCGCCTGAGACACGATCGAAGAAAACCATGTCGACCTGCCCCCCTACAATATCCATGAGCGCAGTTCCGGTGGATTTATACGGAACCCCCAGCAACTTGATATTGGCCTTCTGCTGTAGCAACTCTCCCGGAACGCGTGTGCCCGTGCTGACATAGCCAAATGTAAACTTCCCGGGCGCGGCCTTGGCCGCCGCAATCATTTCGGGCAGCGTCTTATAGGGCAGCGTGCTTCGAATGAACATCACGCTGGAAGTCTTCCCAAGCATGCATATGGGGGCGAAATCCTTCGCCGCGTCGTATGACAAGGTCTTATTGATGAGACCGTTGAGCACCTGCGTGGAATTCGACCCTATGAGCGCGGTGTAGCCGTCAGGACTCGAACGCGCCGCGGCTTGAGAGCCTATGGCGCCATCAGCGCCTGGCCTGTTGTCGATAATGACGGGTTGTCGGGTAACGGCGGCCAACGACTGACCAAACTCCCTTGCCAACGCGTCCGTCGCACCGCCGACACCGAATGGAACAATGATCTTGATCGGTTTGTCGGGGTACTCAGCGTGACCTGCAACGCCAACTGCACTCAGAATCACGGCGAAACAATTTCGAACGAGCAGCTTCAAGGCGTCTCCAGTAAAGGATTAGGAAGTGCTCCCGATCAGGATGATCGAGAGGTTTGCCGCGGGGACCAAAGGTGCACAACACTGTCAATGCACATTTGCTGCAAGATTGCCCTCGGACTTTTTATGGAGACAGATGCACATGAGGCACAGTTCTCCTCCAATGGTCCGCGAGGCATCAACTCATTCCGGTCTGATGCCTGCCGTATCAACAATCTTCTTGATGTTGGCGTGGTCCGCAACGATGTAGCGCTTGAACTCGTCAGGTCCGCGCGTGTCGGGGATCGCTCCGCGCTCGTTGAGCGCACGACGATAGTCCGGACTCGAAAGAATCGGTTCTACCGACTTCCAGAGCGAGTCAACAATCTGCTTTGGAGTTTCCGATGGCAGAAAGATACATTGGTAGTCAAGGGTCCGATAGCGCGGCAAGATCTCAACGACAGTGGGTACATTGGGAAACTCCGGCCAGCGCTTTTCAGTCATGACGGCAAGGATTTTCAGCTTTCCGCCTTGAACCAACGGCATGAGGGAACTCGCCGAACTGTCGATGATGTCCACGTTGCCAGCCGCGACGTCCACGAGGCCAGGCGCGCCACCCTTATAGGGTACTCGGATGAGTTTGATCCCGGCCTCGTTCACCATTGAAACGAGACCGAGGCCTCCGTAGTGCGCATAACTGTGCGTGCCGGGAGTCTTCTGCGCCATGACAATGAATTCGCGCAAGTCATTTGCTGGGTGATTGACTGCGGCAACAATTGCGACGCGCACGTCACATGTCTTTGCAAAGGGCAGTAGTGATTGGAGCGGGCGAAACTTGACGTCCCTCAGTAAGAACTCCTGGTTCAGAATATTGCTGAAGGTGTACAGCAGTGTTCGTCCGTCCGCGGGCTGGCTCGCCACGTAAGCTGCACCGATCGTCCCGAATGCGCCGGGCCGGTTGTCAACAATCACACTTTCTCCGAGCTGCGTTGCCAATGCATTGGCGAAAACGCGACCCAGAATATCTGCGCTTGCACCAGCAGGCCAAGGCACAACAACTGTCATCTGGCGCTTGTTCTGCGCGAACGCCCCGGTCATGAAAGGGGCGGCGGCCAGCGCCAAGGCGAAATTGCGTCGACTCGTCATCTTTGTCTCCAGTACTTCGGCTTCAATGAGCCACGTACACCGCCGATCGCGGCGCCTACTCCAATCCACCGGCGCTCCGTGAGGCGGACCGGGGATCAACGCCACGGATCTCAATCGATCAGCTTGCGCTCCCTGAGCACCTCTTCGGCGATGCGGAAAGAGTCCACAGCTGCAGGTAGTCCACAGTACATGGCGGTGTGGAGGAGAATTTCTCGAAGCTCGTCGACCGTGCAGCCGTTGTTCAGGGCGCCAGCCATATGGTTGCGCAACTGATTCGGCCTGTTCAACGCGGTCAGCATCGCAATGTTCAGGATGCTCCGCAGCTTGCGATCGATGCCGTCGCGCGCCCAGATGCGTCCAAAACAGACGTCCTCCATGTAGTCGTGAAGAACAGAGTTGAATGAGTTGATTTTTTTGGTCCTGGCTTCCATGAACTCGTCGCCCATGAGTTCTCGCATTACTTTCAGGCCTGCTGCTTTGGTGTCCACAATAATTTCCTAGTCTGATGATTAATATTGATTGCTATCGGGTGCGGGCTCAGCCGCGCTCAAACGTCTTCTTTACGTTTTCGGCAGACTCTTTGATCGTCACGCCGGCGCGCTCGTTTTGAAGTTGCATCGGTACGCGTGAATCGAGATCACCCCAGCCGCGCTCCAGAGCCTCGGTGTAGTCTTCGTAGGCTGCCTGGGACTGCTTCATTGGCACACCCATCTCTTTGGCGAGATCCAGAGCGAGGGTGAAGTCCTTGTAGCCGAGGCGCAGGTTGAAACCGGTTTGGTCGTACTTCGACTGGAGATATTGATCTCCGATGAGATCGAAAGTACGGGTCCGCCCAATTACCCCCTGTCGGACAGCGTGCCACAGCTCAAGAGGATCCATGCCGGCCTTGGTTCCGAGGCTCATGCCTTCGGCAATCGTCATTCGCATGACCAGGCTCACCAGGTTGTGCACCAGCTTCGCCACGTTTCCTGCGCCAATCGCGCCGACATACATCACCTTGTCGCCTACCGCGTCGAGCACAACCTTGGTTCGATCAAAAACCTCGCGATCTCCACCGACATAGATTGCCAGCTTTCCTGAACGCGCCCCTGCGGGCCCCCCGCTTACAGGAGCATCCAGCAGTTCGATTCCCATTTCCTTCACCCGAGCTGCCACCTCCCGCACGACGGTTGGCGAGTTGGTCGTCAGGTCAAACCAAACGCTACCCTTTCGCATCGAGGAGGCAAGACCACCCTCACCGACCCCCAGCTCTCGCATCTCCTTGGGACCCGGCACTGAGGTAAATACGACGTCCGCTTCGCGAGCAAGCTCCGCCACGGTTTCACTCCAACGAGCGCCCGCTTGGATATGCGCAGCGGCACTCTCCTTTCGCACGTCGTAGACAACGAGCTCATGGCCTGCCTTCAGCAGATTCAGCGCGATTCCCGCTCCCATTGCTCCTAGACCAATAAAGCCGATCTTCATACTTGCATCCTTTGGATTGTTAAGAACTGTCGCGATCTGCGCTGCCTCGACCGATGATTCGTAGCAAGTAGCGCGAGATCTGAAGCTACTTGCTGTCTTCTGCCTGGTAGACCTGAAAGGTCAGGCGCGGCAATTTGGCGATGTCCACTGGGGGGGTCCAGTTATTGATGATCGCCAGATTGCGATCTACCTCGTCATTCCAACGAATGCCGATGATTCCAGAATGCACCCTGCTATCGGAAAGCACGAACTTCAGGGCGACGTCGTAAAGATCGTGCGCAGCCTGCCATTCGGGCGCCAGATAACCAGCCTGCATCTGCATGATTCCCGAGGTCATGGTGCGCATCGTGACGACCCCTGCATTCACCTTCTCCGCTTCGATCAAGAAGTGGCGTGCTGCAGCCTGGTAGATAAAGTTATACGCAATCTGAAAAACTTCGACCTCTGGAAATGCAAGAAACGGAATCAACGTCCAAGGCTCTTCCGATGTAATTCCGATGTGGCCGATCTTCCCCTGGGCTTTCATTTCCCTCAGACCGTCCAAAGGGCCGCCTTCCTTCGTGATGTGGTCGTAGTCAGCCTGGTAGTACATCCGTCCATGAATCTGCACGACGTCGATATAGTCGGTCTGGAGCCTCTTGAGGCTGTTGTGCACGCTTTCAATGGTGCCCGCCTTGTCAAGTTCGAACCACGACTTGCTTGCCAGCACGCAGTCCTTCCTACGGGACTTCATCACCTCACCGAGCATCTCCTCGCTGTAGCCGTCGCCGTACATTGGCGAGGTGTCGATGTAGTTGATTCCCTTGTCCAAAGCGTAGTGGACAGTCTCAATCACTTTTTTCCTGCCTTCTTCAGAACGCGGATCCCATCCGGTCGACTTCTGCGAGTACGTGATGGTCGCACCACCAAATGCGATGGGCGATACGTCTAGGCCGGTGCGGCCAAGCTTTCTGAGTTTCATTGCTGTTCCTTGGCGATTGACTACTCAGCCAACGTTGTTGCAGTTCCTGGCAGCGTCGGCACGAATGGCGCCAGAAGCACCAACCGGCCCTTACCACCAGCATCAATGTCCGCCGCATGTTGGGCAAATGAACCTGGCCAGAACTCTTGCGGGTCGTCGCGGAGGAACCAGAGCAGGCAGACACGCCGCTCTGGATTCGGGTCAAGCGCTAGGGCCACGACCCCCGCACCGTTCGATTTGGAATCTGCCCCTTCCTTCCGCTCTTCGCGCAGGCCGCGTGGGAGGAACGCCACGCATTGCCCGATCGGTCCTGCCTGCGACGGGACAAACTCTTCACGCAGCCACTTGATCAGGTCTTCGCGCGAAGCGGCATCCGGAGCGTCCACAAGTTCTACTGCCAGACCGCGATAGGGATAGTCCAACGCGTGGATGTCTTGCATCGGCGCCGGATCGAAGACATGCGAAAAGGCAAGCTCATGCATCGCGCTGTACACGCGCGTCCTGTCACGCGGTCCGCGCCCTTCCTTCGTCAGGTACTTGAGTGCCTCCTGTGCCCACTCCCATACTTCGTCAATGTGCCCGTCGATTGCCCAGTAAAGGGAGACGAACGACCCCATCTCTGTGGGCTTGTCCCCCTCCGCAGCGAACCTCTCAAGCTTCTTGCAACGGACGAATCGTCGACCAGCAAACACCCAAGGCCCAACCATCGCACCCGAGTACATGTGGTCGTCTTCATACCACCTGTTGTATGGCTCCTCGCGCCCTTCGTGGGCGTGCGGCATGGTGATGAGCGCGCCACCTAGTTTCACCGCGGTCGGCTGCTCCGCAGCCAAAGCCAGATACAGATCTTTCGACATCACTCAATTTCCTATCAGAGGTTATGGACACAGGCCTAGCAAGCCGCATCAAGTGGGCATTCATCGTGCGCCCAACTTGAGGCGGCCACCGAAGCCGCTCGATCGCATTGCTTCAACAAACTGTCGACTTAATCATAGGTTAACCATTGACCTTTGATATGAGGGTTTGCACGGACTTCGAAGAATTTCAAGCTGAAGGCGTCCCTTTAATATCGGTGCTCGTTTGCTCGATGTTCCCTGTGCTTTCGCCAAGGTTGGGCGCAACGGCGCAACTTCGTAAGCAACGGGATAGACGCCCCACATCCGCAAGGCATCAACGAGTCAAAGCCGAAGAGTCACCAGCGACTGGAGCGGAGAGGGGCGTTCATCCGGTCAGCCCATTGCATGCGCGACTTCAATGGCGCAACCGGTCAACGCAAAAGACTCTTTGCGGATGCCTCGCGCCCCGTGAAAAGGGCTTCCGTGGTTCGGTACCCTGGGAGAAGCCGCTTCAAATGCGATCTGGTGTTGACGGCAGACCGCGCCGCGCCCGCCGTCATTCGGGCTGAATACCGGACTTTTCGACGATTTTCTTGATGTGCGACTGGTCCGCGAGGACAAATTTCTTGAAATCATCAGGGCCAAGCGGGTCAACTGTTGCGCCGCGCTCAGCCAGACTACGTCGGTATTCGGGAGTGGAAAGAACCGCAGATGTTGCAGTCCAAAGTGCATCCACTATCGCCTTGGGTGTCTCAATGGGCAGGAAGACGCCTTGGTACTCGATCGCTTGATAACCAGGCAGAATTTCCTTGACGGTAGGGACATTGGGATACTCTGGCCATCGCTTGTCACCCATGACAGCCAGAAGCTTGATCTTTCCACTTTGCACGAGCGGAAGAGCCTGTGCCAGGGAACTCGCAATGATGTCCACGTTTCCTGCGGCAACGTCAAGCATGCCCGGCGCACCACCTTTGTAAGGTACCCGCATCAAGTCAATTCCCGCCTCAGCGGCGATTGAGACGACACTCAAATCCCCATAGTAGGCAAAACTTTTCTTACCTGGGTTCTTGGATGCCAGTGAAATGAATTCCCGCAAGTCGTTCGCTGGAAGTCCGCTGCCAGCGACTAGTGCAACCTTGACGTCGCAGGTCTTTGCCAAGGGAAGAAGTGTTTGAAGCGGCCGGAACTTTACGCCCTTCAGAAGGAACTCCTGATTGAGCATCGTTGGGCCCGGGGTATATAGCAGCGTTCGTCCATCCGCTGGCATGCCGGCCACATAATTGGCGCCGATGGTGCCCCCCGCCCCCACTCGGTTCTCGACAATTACGCTCTCCCCGAGCTGCGCTGCGAGGCCACTGGCGTACACGCGCGCTAGTACATCCGTGCTTCCTCCGGTCGTGTACGGCACGACGACGGTCATTTGTCTTTTTCCTTGTGCAACTACTGGCATGACAGCAGATGCCCAAGGAAACGCGAGTGCAGCGAGGATGAGGTTACGGCGAGTTGGCATGATGCCTCCTGTCTACGGGCGGCTTTCGACAACCGAGAAGGGTCCGAATCGCCTTTTTTGAATGCGGAGAGCGCAGTCAAGTCATCTGTGCTGCGCCCCATAAGGCCTTATTTCGAGGAGCCCGCTTTAATAAATCCCAGCTCTTCGAACAGTGGCTGGGCGACCAGCGCGGCGGAGAGCGAAGCGGGAAAGCCAGCGTAAAACGCGAGATGGGTTATCACTTCACTGAGTTCTTGCGACGTTACCCCGTTGTCAAGCGCTCGCTCCATATGCGACGGAATTTGGTCCGTCTGCCGTAGGGCGATCAGAGCGGCTACGGTAATCATGCTGCGATCGCGCTTGGAAAGCTCGGGGCGCTCCCAAATGTCGGCATAGATGGTGGTCGCAATGACGTCCTGAAGCTTGGGGACGACTGCCTTGGCCTTTGAGACCGCAGCCCTGGCTTTAAGAGTGTATTGACTGGGCATGGATGCCTCCGTGACTTGGGGTTAAGGTTTATTCGATTTGAAGCTTCAAGCGACGCCTTGGCGCGACGGAATCCTGCAGTGCAACGTCGCCAAAGCGTGTGAATAGCGGACTCGTCATGGGAGCAAAGGATCGCCGTGAGAGGAACATCGCACAGCATTGGTTAACCATAAACCATTTTATCCTTACAGTCAACGCAAATACGTGAAAACGAGGGGTTCGGCATGTCGCAAGAATCTTTTGCTGGAGCGATGGGCGCACTAGGAATCGAGCTTCGTGCGAATACTCACGCCTGTGAGACGAGCGCGCGTATCTTCGTCTCCATGACTTCAACTTGCTCCAGAACAATCGCGGCGTGAAGGAGGAACACCTCTCCCGCTGGCATCACCCGCAGACCCTCGAAATCGCGGATGAAGAGGCAGGTACCGAAGGCCTCTTCCAATGCGCTGAGCCGATAGCTGGCAGTCGAAACTGAACAATGAAGTGCACGAGCCGCCGCCGAGAGGGAACCCAGTTCCGCGCACACCAGAGCCAGCCGTATTGAGACCAGGTCTACCCTTGCAAGGTTGACCCTCTTTGAATCGAGCTTCAGGCGGCTGGCGTTGGAGAACGCCGTGCCGACCCGCAGATGCGGCTGGCGGGGGAGTTCACACTTTTGCATCAGGGGCTCTTTGCTCAACTTAGATCGACGCGATAGACCTTTTCCGCTGTCCCACGAAACAGCGCGGTCTTCTCGTCGCCCGAACAGCCGGCAACGATGAACTTCATCGCATTCCAAAGTGGCACGAAGCCGCATGCGCGCCCGTCGTTTGGATAATTGCTCGCCATCATGCAGCGCTGTGCACCAAAGTTCTCAATCGATGTCTCCACATACGGCCTCCACGTCTCAGCCAACTCTTGGTAGCCAATTGGTTCCGAGCGCTCAGTAAAACCGAAGCCCCAGTACGATGTCCCAAGACCACCGATCTTGCAGAACACGTTTGGATGACGGGCCAGCTCTTTCATGTTGAGCCGCCAGCTCTCAAAGGCCTCAGCGCGGCCCGCTTCATTTGCATCAATTGCAGTTGCGAGCCCAATGTGATCGAGAATGATGGTGGTGTCCGGGTGGTCTGCTGCGACCTGCGCAAGCTCTGGGAGCTGGTTATGCAGGACTGTCGCGTCGAACGTGAGTCCTCTGCGTCCCAACTGGCTGAAGGCTGCGCGAAAGCCAGGACTTTTCAGAAGATCTGGAGGTGGACGATGGGTCAGGAATCTCAGTACTGCTTCGTTGGGGTGTGAGATCGCAATATGCCGAACACCACGGAACCGGTTGGGTGCAGCGGCGATGGACGCATCGAGCGTGGCAGCAACTTTGTCGCCGGTAGTCATATCCGCAAATCCCACGATCGAAGCGGCTACCCTGCAGGGACCATAAGTTCCACTGCGCATGACCGCCGCAACGCCGTTGGCGAACTCGACCTCCCCAACAGGCCGGAATTCTTCTGGACCATCGGGGCGAGACATTGACTGCGTCTCAATGTAGACAGAGCCAATGATCTTGTGCCCGGCGTTCACGTCCTCCAGATAGTCCTCGAGCATGTATCGAAGATGCGGACGGTCAAAAAGATGATGGTGCGCATCGAGGATCTCAATGTCAGGCTCGAGAATCGCCTCGTCGCGTCCTTCTTTGACCTTTTTGAATGGTGGTACCTTGTTCATGCTTGCCTTTTTGCCTTAGTAGTCGATTGATTCGGCCCCGCGTCAGCTCAAGAGCGACGCCCTTGGAGCCTCCGGCTGGCAGCCTCGATGTCACATATGGAGACGCGACGCTTACTCGATCCGGCTGCTCTTGATAAGTCGGGCCCAGCGCTCGACATCTTGTCGAAGCATCGCGGAGAATTCTTGCGGCGTTCCAGGCCTTGGGCTCGCACCATCTCGTGCGAGCAACTCACGCATCTCGGCGGATTCCAACGCGGAGTTGAGCTCTTCGTTGAGTCGCTTCAGAACTGGGGCGGGAAGTCCCGCCGGCGCCAAAATGCCCCACCAGCCATCAATCTCAAACCCGGAAAAGCCAAGTTCAGCGACGGTGGGAACCTCAGGCAGCATTGAAGAACGCTTTGCTGTAGTAACGGCCAAGGCGCGCATCTTTCCTGAACGCACATACGACATTGCTGCTGGCAAGGACGGCATCAAGAGCTGAACTTGGCCGCCCATGAAGCCGGTGATTGCAGGAGCAAGGCCGGTGTAGGGAATATGAGTCAACTTGATGTTGGCCACCGACGACAACAGTTCGACGCCCAGATGGTTCATTGAACCTGAACCTGCAGAACCATAGTTCACGCTGCCGGGTTTTGAACGGGCAAGCTCAACAAGTTCCGCCAGCGTGCTGATGCCCAGACTGCTTTCTACGACGAACATGTAAGGAGCGGCGCCTACTTGACCCACAGGCGTAAAGTCTTTTAGGGCATCGTAGGCGGGCTTGCTGCTCCCCAGTCCAATCAGCATGCTGGTGCTGAAGGGGTTGGAGGCCAGAAGCAGTGTGTAGCCGTCAGGTGATTGGTGCGCAACGTAGCTCATGCCGATGACTCCTCCCGCACCCACCTTGTTTTCAACAACGACAGGTTGCCCCAGTCGGCTCGCCAGCTTCGCTGCCACGGCCCGCGCGATTGCGTCCACGCTGGATCCAGGTGCAAACGGAACGACCAGCTTGACAGGCCGGCTTGGCCATTGAGATTGAGCGAAGCATGGTTGGTAGAACGCAAGCGTCGAGAGAAGCAAGCCCACTACAGCCAATGCCCCCCGCAACACGCGAGAGAGCGGCGCGCTCTCCGCCATACGATTGAACTGCAGAGGCCTGACAGTGCCCTGCGTGACGTACCGAAGCATTTGTCTCTCCTTGGAATTTGTACTGGGCGCGCCGCGCCAATGGCCAGCTAAACGCGGCAATGGTTAATCATTGATGATTATTTTATCGATAATATTCTCGAAGTCAAGACTGCAAGTGAGTGTGAGCAGAGGTCGTCAATGCCACAACGGGAACGCCAAAAGGTAAGAAATGGGTGGGCCCGCGCGCGCCCAGCGGACCCGGCGGCTCCCGGGACAACGAAGCAAGATCTCAAGCAACATCCAGCGCTTGCTGAACGCCATCGCAAGTGAGGGCATTTCTCTCGCCATCCGCGAGAGGGCTTAATCGACTAGGGTCGCCAAACTCGTTCCCATACGAGTTCCCGCCGCTGCACGACGTCGCCATACAGGCGAATTGGGGGCCGAAGAAGCATCTGAACGCCGAGCATCACGACGCCTCGAGTTTGTACTCCGCCAACACGCGAAGGATCAGATGCAATGTCCACCAAAGTGTTCAGCGTGCGTCCATCAAAGGTGTAGGTCCCACCATATGAAGAATAGTTGCGCGAACACCCAGACCGCAGTTGCGAGTCGCCATTACACAAAGCCGCGAGCATTCGTCCGTTGGCGAACGTAATCATGCCTATGGGATTGGCACCATACGGGGCACTGAGCCGCTCATTGCCCTCGTCCCAAGCACGGCCGTCGACGAGCCGCCAAACACCATCAAGAACTTCCACGCCGCACCTCCGATACTGAAAGTAGGCCTCAAGTTATCCGAAGTTAACCCAATCGTCAATGGTTAACCTTATACCCAACCATCCTACTGGTTTGCGTGCTTTTTCGCGCGGGCCTCAAGCCATGTCTTCCTCCATTTGCCCCTCGTAGGACAGGGGCAACCAAGCGATCTATATCGACCCAGGTTCAGGAATCAAGTGATCACGCTGACGTGGTCAACGATTAACCCTTGACAAATCGGCGTCGCTGAATCCTATAATGGTTAACCAATACACGGAGATGGCTCAAAATGTTTGATCTGACAGCAGAACAGAACGCGATTCGAGACGGTGTTGCAGCGGTATGCCGTCGCTTTGGCGACGAGTATTGGTCGACTTGCGACAGAGACGAGAGATTCCCAAGTGAGTTTCATCGCGCCATGGCGGAGGATGGTTGGCTGGGGCTCACGATGCCCGAACAGTTTGGGGGTGCTGGCCTAGGCGTTACGGAGGCCGCCATCATGATGCACACCGTTGCTTCGCACGGCGCAATGACGGCTGCATCGTCGATTCATATCAACATGTTTGGCCCGCACCCCGTCGTTGTCCATGGAACTCCCGAACAACAATCACAGTGGTTGCCGCGCCTCGTGAGCGGCGAGGATCAAGTCTGCTTTGGTGTCACCGAGCCGGATGCCGGCCTTGATACCACCAGCATCAAAACCTTCGCCAAGAAGGTGGAAGGCGGCTACCGAGTTACCGGCAGGAAGATGTGGACGACGACTGCGCAGGTCGCCAACAAGATACTCCTTCTCGCGCGCACCACCGCGAAAGACGCCGACAAGAAAAAGGCTACCGAGGGAATCACCCTGTTCTACACGGATCTCGACCGCACGAAGGTCGAGGTCCGGCGAATCCCGAAACACGGTCGCGCAGCTGTTGATTCCAACGCCGTCTTTCTGGATGACATCTTCATTCCCGAGGAGCATCGCATTGGCGATGAAGGGAAAGGATTTCGATACCTTCTAGACGGGCTCAATCCGGAACGAATTCTGGTGGCAGTTGAGGCAATAGGGATCGGGGAGGACGCACTGAACCGGGCATCACAGTATGCGCGCGATCGCGTCGTCTTCAATCGACCCATCGGCATGAATCAGGCAATCCAACACCCGCTCGCTGAATGCTGGATGGCCTTGGAAGCTGCCCTACTCATGGCTGCCAGAGCCGCGCACCTATATGACTCGAAGCAACCCTGCGGGGCGGAAGCGAACAGCGCGAAGTTTCTTGGCGCCCGCGCTGGGCACCAAGCTGCGCTGCAGGCAGTAATGACACACGGGGGCATGGGCTATGCCAAGGAATACCACGTGGAGCGCTTGCTGCGCGAAGTTCTGCTTACACGCCTTGCACCCGTTTCGGAACAGATGATTCTTTGCTTTATTGCAGAGCGGGTACTCAATCTCCCGAAGTCCTACTAGTCAATGGAAGGAAAGCAACTATGAAACCGTTGTCTGGCATCAGGGTCTTGGATCTGTCTCGTGTTCTCGCTGGGCCTTTATGCGCCCAGGCACTCGGGGATTTGGGTGCAGAAGTGACCAAGGTCGAGTCGATAGGATTGGGCGATGAGACACGAGGCTGGCCCCCCTTCAAAGGTGCCGGCCTCGGCGCGGTTTTTTTGAGTGTGAATCGCAACAAGCGCAGCATTTCGATCGACCTGAAGTCTGATAGGGGCCGCAAGCTGGTCCATGAGTTGGCCAAGGGCGCTGACGTTGCCATCGAGAGCTTCAGCACAGGGGTCGCAGAGCGACTCGGTATAGACGCCCCAACACTTCAAGAAATTAACCCGCGTCTGATTCATTGCAGTATTTCGGGATTTGGACGCCAAGGCCCGCTTCGGGGATCACCCGGTTACGACGTTATTCTGCAAGCGTTCGCTGGCGTGATGTCAATGACGGGAGATGAGAGCGGCGGCTATATCCGAAGCCCCATCTCCCCGATCGACCAGATGACCGGTACTCACGCGATCATCGGAATCATGGCCGCACTGATGGAGCGACAGCAAACTGGAACAGGGGGGACCGTGGAGGTATCGCTCTTCGAAACCGCCCTAGCCCTTCAGCGATATAACTTGCAAAGCTTCTGGCTGACGGGAGTGCAGCCTCCGAAGTGTGGGTCGAGCCATGAATCGCTGTGCCCGTACCAGGCGTTCGAAGCTTCAGACGGTCCCATCATGATCGGCGTCGCCAACGACAACCTGTGGAGAAAGTTCTGCAGTATTGCTGAGCTCGATGAGGTTGTGAACGACCCACGATTTCGTACCAACCCGGATCGCGTTGCAAACCGCGCTGAGACTGTGCGCCTTGTTCAACAAGCCATATCTCGCAAGTCTGTTTCTTATTGGTATGAGCAGCTCTCGCGCGTCAGCGTTCCTTGCTCACCAATCAACACGTTGGATCAGTTGCTTGACCATCCTCATACGCGCGCTAGCGACGTCATTCTTAAATACACGCATCCGACAGCTGGCCCTACGACCAGTGTCGGGCAGCCTTACATATTGAACGGAGAAACGCGCTCAGCCGGGGCGCCTCCTCCACTTCACGGTGAACACACCGATGACGTCCTCCGCGACCTTGGCTTAACCGCCTCGGACATCGAATCGCTCAGGTCCAGCAAGGTTGTCGAATGATGCCAGTCGTCGCGTCGCCTTGCGACAACCAAACCAAGGAGTAAGTCCAGTGGCCAAGCCAAACAAAGTAATCATCACCTGCGCCGTGACGGGAGCTATCCATACGCCCACCATGTCTCCCCATCTTCCAGTCAGCGCAAAGGAAATCGAAGACGCCGCAGTTGGCGCCATTGAAGCGGGATGCGCAATTGTTCACCTTCATGCTCGAGATCCGGCCTCTGGCCGGCCATCTCAGAACGTTGATTTGTTTCGCGAGTTTGTCGGGAACATCAAGCAACGGACGAACGGCATCATCAATCTGACGACAGGCGGATCGCCAGCCATGACGAGAGAAGAGCGGCTTCAGCCTGCTCTGCAGCTCAAGCCCGAAGTCGCTTCCCTGAACATGGGATCGATGAACTTTGCCCTCTTCCCGCTGCTGGGAAAGTACAAGACATTCAAGCATGAATGGGAGCCAGCGTATCTTGAGGCGACGCGCGACATGGTGTTTCGCAACACCTTCAAGGACATCGAGTACATCCTTTCTTCCTGCGCTGACAACGGCACCAAGTTCGAATTTGAGTGCTACGACACCGCGCACCTTTACAACCTGGCGCATTTTGTGGACAGGGGGATCGTCAAGGGGCCGCTCTTTGTGCAGACCGTTTTTGGAATTCTTGGCGGGATCGGGACGCATCCTGACGACGTGTCCCACATGAAGCGGACAGCTGATCGCCTGTTCGGTGATCAGTTTGTCTGGTCAGTACTCGGCGCCGGCCGCTTCCAAATGCCCATCGCTGCAACGGCGGCCGCTATGGGCGGCAACGTACGTGTGGGTCTCGAGGACTCGCTATGGGACGGACCGGGGCAACTGGCCGAGAGCAACGCTGCCCAGGTGCGCCGGGTTCGCTCAATCCTTGCGGGACTATCCCTTGAAGTGGCGACGCCAGACGAAGCTCGCGAGATCCTGTCCCTCAAGGGCGGCAATAACGTCGGCTTCTGAACCTCACAACCAACTTTTGGAATCGATATGCCTGGACTCTATTACGAGCAACTGGAAGTGGGCCTTGTCTTCAAGCACGCCATGCGCCGCACGCTCACCGAGACGGACAATGTTCTTTACTCATCGCTGACTCACAACCCAGCAGCGCTACATCTTGATGAAGAGTACTGCAGGGAGCACACCGAATTCGGCCAACGAATTGTCAACAGCGCGTTCACGCTGGGACTGATAGTCGGAATTTCGGTTGGAGACACGACTCTTGGAACCACAGTCGGGAACCTTGGCTTTGATGAAGTCAGGTTTCCGGCCCCCCTGTTCCACGGAGACACCGTGCGCGTTGAGTCGGAGGTGATCAGCCGGCGTGAAAGCGCGTCCCGGCCGAACGCCGGCATCGTGGTTTTTGAGCATCGTGGCTACAAGAAGGGCGATGTTCTCGTAGCGCGGGCGAGGCGCTCTGCACTGATGCTGAAGCAACCCGCTGCCTGACCCCAACCGCCGGAGCCTTTATGCAAGCACCCAGATCCTTTCTTTTTGTCCCCGGAGACAGCGATCGCAAGATGGCGAAAGCGTCTTCCAGCGCCGCACAGGCGCTGGTCCTCGATCTTGAAGACGCAGTCGCCGCCGATCGCCTCGAAGGCGCCCGCGCAACCGTTCGTGACTATCTTGCTTCGCATCCCGATCGGAAAAGGCAGCAGGTATGGGTACGCATCAATCCCATTGACTCAGACAAAATCATCAAAGACCTGGCCGCCATCGTATCGGGCGCACCAGACGGAGTGCTCTTGCCGAAGTGCCGTTCCTGGAAAGATATTGCGCGTCTGGACAACTACCTTACAGCGCTTGAGGGACGTGAGGCGGTTGGTGCTGGCTCCATAAGAATTCTTCCCGTTGCAACCGAAACTGCGTCGTCTGTTTTTGAGTTGGGCAACTATCGGAATTCAAGCACCAGGCTGATGGGACTGACGTGGGGCGCCGAAGATCTTTCCACCGCCGTCGGTGCATCCACCAACAAGGACGATGACGGTAAGTACAGCTTTACCTACGACCTTGCGCGCAGCCTTTGTCTGCTTGGCGCGAAGGCTGCTGGAGTCCACGCTGTGGACACTATTTTCGCCAACTTCAGGGATCCCAAGTCCCTTCAGGCGGAGGTCCGTCGCGCGCGGCAAGACGGCTTTACTTCCAAGTTCGCCATCCACCCCGATCAGCTTGAAATCATAAATACTGGCTTTCAGCCGGACGCCAGTGAGATCGCCCATGCCCAAGCGGTGGTGGCCGCTTTCAGTGCGGCCGGGAGCACCGGTGCGGCGCAGGTCGATGGAAAGATGGTGGACAAACCCCATCTGACCCAGGCGCTGCAGATCCTCGAGGCTGCGGGGCTGGGTGTTTCGGCGTAAAGCGGGCCCACCAGAACTCCATCGAGCGAACAAGGGTCTATGACTAGCTTTACAAGGCGGGCGCTCGTGCTCGCATTGGCCATTCTTGCGGGTACAGCGTCCGCACAGGGCGACTACCCGTCACGACCCATCACCCTTGTCGTACCGTTTGGGGCGGGAACTGGCACTGACGTGATCGCCCGCGTAATTGCGGAGGCCATGGCCAAAAGCATGAAGGCCACGATCGTTATTGACAACAAAGCCGGAGCAAGCGGGCAGATCGGCACTGAGGCCGTGGCGCGTGCTCAGCCAGACGGCTATACCCTCTTGGTCGCGACAAACTCGACGCACTCAGGCAATCCATACCTTTATAAAACGCTTCGGTACGACCCTGTAAAAAGCTTTTCGCCCATCGGGCGGATGACCATCAATCCACTCGCGCTCCTTTTGCGTCAGGACTCACCATTCAAGACGGTGGAAGAGTTGCTGGAGCACGCAAGAAGAAGTCCTGGAAAGCTCAGCTACGGCTACGGCAACACAGGTGGCCAGGTTTCGGCAGCCATGTTGGTCAACATGGCTGCAATCACCTCGCTCGCAGTTCCCTACAAGACGACGCCCCAGGTGTTCACGGATCTCATCGGGGGGCAAGTGGACTTCACCTTTGTGGATGTGGCCGCATCGCAGGCGCTTATCGAGTCAGGAAAGATTCGAGCTCTTGCGGTTACGAGTACAAAGCGATTCAGCCAGTTGCCCACCGTTCCAGCATTGTCCGAGTCTCGTGGGCTTGAGCAGTTTGCGCTGTTTGCTTGGCTTGGACTGATGGCGCCTGCCGGCACGCCTGCACCTATTCTTCAAAGGCTCAACGTCGAGTTGCGATCCGCGCTCGAGACACCGGAAGTGATCAGGCGACTCGAACAACGCTCCGGTTCAATCGTCGAGCCGACCACGACCAAGCAGTTTGAACATTTCATGGTCGAACAAAGCTTGCTTTGGAAAAGACGGATCAGCGAGGCAGGTATCAAGCCGGAGTGAACCGCCCCCGATTTTGAGGAGGCTCCAATCTTGAGAGGACGGAGCACGAGGAAGTCAGTGAAGTTTTCACCCGAGGTTCGGGAGCGTGCAGTGCGCATGGCGTCGGAGCACCGAGGCGAGTACGAATCGCGCAATGGGCAGCGGTCGTGTCGATTGCTGCCAAGATCGGCAGCACGCCGCAAACCCTACTGAACTAGCGTTCGCCTGCATGAGCGTGATAGCGGCCAACGCGAAGGTACGACTACGGCCGAGGCCCAGCGAGTTAAGGAGTCGGAACGCGAAGTGCGCGAACTGCGCAAGGCCAACGAGATCTTGAAGCTCGCCAGCGCGTTTTTTGCCCAGGCGGAGCTCGACCGCCGTCTGAAGTCTTGATGGAGTTCATCGATCAGACCCTAGGCGCACGGGGTCAAGCCGATCTGCAAGGTTTTGCAGGGCGCCCCATCGGCCTATTGGCGCCACGCTGCACGGCAGCGCAACCCGGCGTGGTGCTACGCACGTGCTCAGCGCGATGCAGCCCTGGTGCCGCACATCGAACGCGTCTGGCATGACCTGCCTCCTCCCGCCGTGCCATTCATAACGAGGAAGTCCGCTGCGGACGCCGAACTCAGCAAGGTCGATGCTGGCCGAGTACTCGATTCAGTACTTGAAAATTTGACGCGGGCACTGGCACGTGGGGAAACCGCGCAACTCATCGGTTTCGGCAATTTCAACGTGGCGAGCCGTGCCGAGCGCGCCGGCCGCAATCTGTCCACCGAGAGCAGGTGACGATCAAGGCGAGCAAGGCGCCGAAATTCTCAGCAGGCAAAGCATTGAAGGACGTCGTCAACGTGGATCACTAGGCGCTTCGGCGCAAGCCAGCCCGCGTGGGCTCAAGTTTCCCGGGCCAGGCAATCCACTGTGACTTTGATGTCGCGGACCTCGAGGGGGCCATAGTTTGAAAGAAAGGCGACGTCGGCGGCGTCCCGTCCGTACGCGACGACGAGTCGACCCCCGCGTCGTTTCATCTGGGTTGCGTCAAAGGTGTACCACCGGCCACCCAACCAAGCCTCGAACCACGCATGCATGTCCATAGGGTCGAGTTCATACAGGTAGCCCACGACCATTCTGGCGGGGATGTGCAACGCGCGGCAGAGCGCCGCGCCAATATGTGCGAAGTCCCGACAGACGCCTGAGCCCACGGCGAGCGTATCGAGCGCGTCGGTGCTCCCGTCACTGACGCCGTATCTGTATTCAACGTTATCGCGGATCCAAGCGCGGATAGCCTCCACCTGTGGGTACCCGGGCGCAACATCGCGCGTGATCTCGCGAGCACGGTACGCCATCTTGTCGGACGGGCAGTATCGGCTCTGAAGTAGGTAAACGAGCACGTCGGAAGGCAGCTCAGGAATGGGCGTGATGCCTGCATCCGGCGCGACGGCGATGACCTCCTCGGTCTCCATGATCGTGCTGACCTCGATGCGCATCTCCCCCTTGGGAATCATGAGCCGCTGACAAAGGTTGCCATACGAATCGACGTACTCGGTTGTCGGCACCCATGGGCGCACTTGGTACACCTCGCTCACCATCCACTGCGCTTGGCCGCTTCGCGGACGCATCCTCGCAACAACCGGACAGTCCTCGCTGGCCGTGAGAGTCATCTTGCATTCGGCATGAAGTCGCATTCGAACCATTCGAACAAATCACCGCGAGCGTGACAATGAGCAGCGAGCGCGGCTCTTGCCTAGCGATCGTCTGCGCGTGCGCTTTAGAGCGCTACCTCTAACAGCGCCGCCGCGGCATGAAATGTGCGGCGCCGCACGATGAACTTACTGAACTTGCCGGAGAGTATGCGCCGCGGACTGGAAGATCTCATCGGCGACATGGTGTACGCACGCAGGAATGCCGACCTTGGAAGACTGGCCCTGCTCTGCTATTGCGAGGTCCGGCACTGGGCACGCTTGGCCGGCGAACTGCGATTGGCACAGCTGTCGTACGTTCTCATCACGGAGCAGCCGGTCAACGACCGAAAGGAGTTTTTAAGGCGAGTGGACGACGTCATGGCCGAGTTGGAGGGCGTCTGCGAGCGCGCGGGCATCAAGGAGGGCTTGAAATCACTGGAAAACGTCAGGCTTCAATAAGTGTCAGCTGATCGACGCAATGCACGCAGGAGGGCGTTCGGCTGCGCGGAAGTTCGCACCAGAGCCACCGTTGGCGCGCTGGAAGGTGAAGCACCTGTCATCTCCGGTGGCTGGCGGGTCGCTGTGGCCCGCTTTGTGCGTGTTTGAGTAACCCGCCTTAGCGCACGCCCGCTTCACTTTGCTACTTGGCTCCCGTGTGCGCAGACTGCATCCTTCGGCGTTCATCCTACATCTGCCACCTAATTTTCGATGGAATGTGAAGTTTTCACCATATCGGCACCATGCAACTTGAAACCGACGACGACTTTTGGGGGCCTCCCAGCACGCGGAGGTCCATTGAACTGGAGCGCCAAATTCGCAAAGAGCTGTATGCGCGCGTCTGGCGCCGAAACCTCTCTCTGCTCTTTTGCGCGATTGTCCTCACTGCGGGGGCGTTTGTCGTTTCGCACTGAACGAGTGGTCCGGCCCGTCGGTGGATTCACGCTACGGCCGGTCAGGACGGGCTGTTGGCCGAGATGATTGAAGGCAGCACGAAAATTCTGGCTCAACCGGGGCGCCTTCGGCGGGCGGGCAGGGGCCTTCTATGAGGACTCAAAAGTCGAGCATAAATGGTGGGTCAGGCTGTTTCTTGCCCGTGTTGCGTAGAGCGTCATCACTTCCCGCAGTGCTCGAAACGGCAAGGTCTGACATGTCGTGGGCTTTGACGCGGCAACAGGGCGCCATGCGCTGCACTACCGACTGTTGCCAGAAGCCCCCGTCTACCCCGACATAGATGGCGTCAGTGCCGACTTCGACTCCGAATGTGCCAGGCGCAGGTTGATGCGGATCAATTGAAGCGCCTGCCGGGCACATACCCGGCCTTAATGACTCTAGCCGATGCGTGCGAACGCCATCGCTATCTCAAGTGCGCACGCGCCGAATTGTTCGTTCTCACCAAGATCCCTTCGTCAAACCCAAGCGCGGCGACAAAGCTCCTATGGATCGCGATCATTGGTCGCGGTAGGGATGGGGATTACTCCCCGCCCCTACCGCGACCGGAACTGACGACGATCGAATGGGTGTCTTGGTTCAACCACCACCGGTTGCTGAAGCCAATCGGCTATGTCCCGCCCGCGGAATTTCGAGGCCAACCCCTATCGTCAACTTGAGCAGCAGGCCATGCCGGCCTGACACAAGCCGAGGGGCCGCCACAAAATCCGTGGCCGTTCAGCGGGAGCAATCCGGATCCCGCCAAAAAGGGGCAGGGAACTAGACTAGAACGAGTGCTTAATGCCGAAGTCGTAGCCAATCGAAGAGGCTGGCGCATAACCTCTAACACCTGCTCCGTTCGATACGTAAGTCAACCCGCCACCTGTCGTAGCACCCATGATCGCAGGGCTGTTTTGACCATTCTTGATTTGCACCTTGGCCGCAGTGGCGTAGAGCAACGTCCGTTTGGACAGGTTGTAAACATATCCGAGTGACAGCTTTTCCGTTGATGCGTCGTTGTCGTTCAGCCCAAAAGGCACGGGGACGACATTAAGGCCGTTATTGAAGTTCACTTTGGCGTAGGACGCCCGGATCAACCCGGCACCGACTGGGACTGTCACTCCGATCAGTCCTCCTGTGTACTTGTCGTTGATCTCGAGCTGTGCAAGAGGCGCCGGGCTCAGCGGATTCGTGGACTTGCGCTTGTCTTGGAGTTGAGAGATTTCGACAAACAATTTGGCAACTCCGAAGTCGTAGGACGCACCAAGATTTGCAGTCGTGATCTTGTCGCTAAGAGAAGGAGTACCGAACAGAGAATCGGCAGCAGTGCTCTCGCCATAGGCGACTGCCACGTCAAGTGCGCCACTTGCGTAGCCAAAGCGCCCGCCGTAGTACCGACCTTTTTGAGAAGGACTTTGCGGCTCGCCGCTGCTCTTTGTATTTTCTGGCAGGGCGTACATCAACTGGCCGTAGAAACCGCCCAGGCTGGGTGGCAGGAAGTAGCCGACGCTATTGCTGGAACGAGTGTAGTTGTCGCTCGCACTCACCGTCGAGCCTGGTCCGCGAGCTACCGCAAGGTTGGCGCCGATCGTGCCAAAGAGAGTATTGCCAACCCCGCCATTGGCAAATGGGTCGAAAATAACATCGCTCCAGTAGGTTGGAACGAAATCACGACCAAGACGGATCTCACCGAAGCCACCAGAGAGACTCATCGTCGAGCGCCGATTGAAGCCGAAAGCGCCACCAAGGGCCGTGCCCGCCCCCGTGTCGTTGTTGATGCCTGCCTCCAGCCAAAAGCCGGCGGCTAGTCCCCCGCCAAGATCCTCGGTGCCACGAAAGCCCAACCGGCTGCCGGTGTGATTGCTGGTCGACATGGCCCTCTTGCTCTGCTTCACATCCCCAGGAATGATGAAGGATGCGGGCGGCGGCGTGTTCGAGTAGAAGCTGCTTTTTGTCTGGTAGTAGCTCACCGCGGCGTCCAACACACCGAAGAGGGTGACGCTCGATTGGGCCGAAGCAGCGGCAGCTCCCGCCAGCGCGCCCAGCGCGACCATTGTTTTTCTCATCTCAGGTTCTCCGAAGTTACGCAATGCCTACAGATACAGTCCATCTTTATTGGTCTGGCCATTTATCAAAAGTACCCCTTTTTGAACGCCACTTTTAAGGCAACTCTCCTCTGGTGGCCGGCGGCTCCAACGCATATAAGCATAGGTTAACCATTGAGCACAAGGGCTAGGGTTTTTGCGGGTTTCGGATAATTTCAAGTCCTCTTGCCGCACTGTTAGAGATCGCCTCCAACGCGTGCTGCTGCTGGATGGACATTGGATGACCGATGAGGACCACACCCCCATGCGGGAAGCCCCCGCCGGACTGCTAGAGCATTTCGGGCTCGCTTGCAGCAGGGCTCCATTGGCGTCGAACGGCTACGATCAAGCTTGGAGGATCACATCAGGCGGAGGCGACGTAGGCAGTTTTGGCCTTCGGATTGGAATTGGCTCACTGTCCGCCACGCACCATCCAGCCACTGATCAAGAGCAAGTTGCGGATCTACTCGACCCGAGGTTGGGGGAACCATTTGCCATGCAGAAATGAGGGCCAACACTTGCCGGTAGGCATTGGTTGATGTTTTCGGCGCGTGCAAGCGATTTCTGTGCACTGATACATGGGCGATTTCGTCTCGCCGCGGTATCCTTTCGCGAGGAACGGTGCCGGAGGCATACCCAAACCCCTTAACGCGCTGCTGCTGGCTTTTTCGGCTAACCAATCGCGCCAAACTGGCTCAATCTTCCATAGAATCTAGCTTTCAGCTCTGAAAGCTTGTAAGACGCGCTTGAGCACCGCGAGCTAATTCATCTATCGACAAGAGATCCCATGCAGCAACTGCGCAACAGCAATCCCAAAGTCACCGTAGCTCGTATCTCCGTGCCGAAGCCCCAGCAGGTGCTCATTGATCACTTGCGTGAAAGCATTCTTCGAGGGGACATCGCGGAGGGTGATGGACTGCCTTCCGAAAGAGATCTCGTCACCCAGACGGGACTGAGTCGCGGCGCTGTACGCGAGGCTCTTCGAACGCTGACAGTTGAAGGCTTGGTTCAGACACGCCATGGCCGGTTTGGCGGCAGTGTCGTCACACTTCCCGGCAATGAGTCGATGGCGACAGCTATCAGCCGGTTTGTGCAAGGGCGCAAGCTGTCGCTGCGCTCTCTTCAGGAGACGCGAGAGGCTTTGGAACCGTTTTTGGCAAGACTGGCCGCGGAACGCCGTAATGAGGATGACATACGCGATCTCAAAGCGTTGCATGCCGAGCTTCAGGCCTCAGTCGACAATTTTCAAGAGTTCGCGGCTATCAACGTGAAGTGGCACCATGCCGTCGCCAAGGCGAGCGGCAACGAGCTACTTGCCGCCGTGCTTTTTGCAATTTCTCACGGTGTTCATATCGCGACAACCACCGAGGAATATGACACGGCGGAAATACGCAAGCAGGTTCTGCATATCCACTCACGCATCAACGACGCGATTGAAGCTGGCAAGCCTGATCTCGCTGAGCGCGGCATGCGGCAGCACATGAGTGCTACCCACGCACGGCCGGCTCAGCACCTTGATGCAAGCAACATCCCCCTATCATCGGAGGAACAGGCGCCTCGCAAGAGTCGCCCG
This sequence comes from Variovorax brevis, assembly GCF_030317105.1. Classification (GTDB taxonomy): domain Bacteria; phylum Pseudomonadota; class Gammaproteobacteria; order Burkholderiales; family Burkholderiaceae_C; genus Variovorax; species Variovorax brevis. The sequence continues at coordinate 104,915 of NZ_JASZYG010000012.1, read as the reverse complement.
ACGGCGCGACGAGCGGCAGCTACCAAGGTTCGCAGCTAGACGCGCGAGCCTGCTATCCCGCCTTGCAGTAATTCGGCGCTCCCGATTGCACTTATGGCTGCGAGCTCTGCACCAGTCTGCGACCTCGAGGCTTGCGACCGTTTGCAGCGGGAGCTGAAACATAGTCGGCGTTATGCTGACCCAGCGTCGGGGCAGCAGAAAGCAACGCCGGCCGCTGTCCGTCTACCGTCAACGGCAGTCCAGTCAGTTTGAAATCTTCGCCCGGAATCGGCAGCATCATTCCAAGGGATTCAACCTGTGGATGCGCAAGAGCCTGCGCAACGGTGTTTACCTGTGCACAGGGCACGCCCACCTTGGTGAGCCTGTCGATCCACTCAGCCCGGGGCCGCTCGCGCAGCAGTGAAGCAATTTCAGAAAGCAAGGGCGTTTTGTTCCTCAGGCGAGAACGGTTGGTGGAATAGCGAGGATCGCCAACCCAATCCGACCGCCCAAGTTCATTAGCGAACTTCCCGAACAAGCGATCATTCCCACAACAAATCAACAATGGCGCGTCCGCAGTCTCAAACTCCTCATAGGGCACAAATCCGGGATGACCAGAACGATGGCGCTCGGGCAGGCGACCTTCGTTCACAAAAGCATCAGACTTCTGCGCTGCCCACGACATAGCCGTCTCCAGCAGTGAGGTGCTAAGCACCCCGCCCTTTCCCGATTTCTGGCGCCGCTGCAGCATCGCCAGCGCGCCGATGACGGTCCACATGCCGCTTCCCTGATCGCATATTGACGCACCCGTCCTTGTCGGTGAGTCTTCAGGGCCACCGTTGATGCTCGACAACCCGCTGAACGCCTGCAACAACGGCTCATAGCCGGGAAGCATGGTCATCGGCCCCTTGTTGCCGAATGCCGATACTTCGCAATAGATGAGTCGTGGGAATCGCTCGCACGTAGAAACAGCATCCAATCCAAACCCCTTCATGACACCCGGGCGCATGTTGTGGATGAATATATCGGCATCCCCCAGCAGCGTGTTGAACGCCTCTATCCCTTCGATGCTCTTCAGGTCAAGGGCGACTGACTTCTTCCCGCGATTGAAAATGTGAAAGCAAAGCGCGTCGCCATGAAGGAAGTTCTCGCCCATGTGGCGCGCATCGTCGCCGCCGTCGGGCCGCTCTACCTTGACGACTTCAGCGCCCAAGTCCGCAAAGATCGCCCCGGCAAAGGGAGCTGCCAGAACCTGCCCAAGCTCGACTACGCGAATCCCTTTAAGAATTTGTTCCATCCTGTTTTTGGTCCCTAGACCATTTGTCCCCACTTGCTGATTCTCCGGCAGTGCAACCAATGTGGAAAGCGAAATTGAGATTGCGGGGCACCAGGTAAGGTGCTCCAACAGCCTTGGCCCGATGCCAAGCCCGACGCGCTGGCATGGAGTAAGCGACGCTTCAGCGGTTCGTCGCCAGATCCCCCAGTCCATCGGGTGAGAAACGTATCAACGGCGAACTCGCCACCTGGCGTTGGAGCCGGATCCCTCCGGCCTTAACGGCGCCAGAATTTCCACCGTGAAAGTGGCCGTGGAAAGGACTGAAGCCCCTCTGCAGAGGCTTCAAGCTCTTGTAGCCGGCGTCGCGTTTCAACCTCCAGCGCACTCGCAATGGCGTGCGCCTCTTGGTCACGTTGCGCACGGGCCCGCCAAAATGACGCCAATCTACTGAGCTCGTTGTCGTCGAGGTGAGCAAGCTGATTAAGACGTTGGGTCTCATCCATTCGTTGCAACTAAAAAGATGTTCTGAGCTGTCGCCGCTTGATCTTGAACTTTTGAGCAACGGCGACGCATCCTGGCCTACGGAATGGACCGCATTCGAGCTAGAGCAAGCTGCGCCGACCTGGGGACGGCAATGAACAATCAAGTCGTTCATCGACAGGACAGCGAGGCGTTCACTCACTCTGCGCGGATTCCTGCCGCTTCCACAATCTTCTTGATGTTCGCGTGATCGGCCGTTACGTAGCGCTTGAAATCTTCTGGCCCCAGTGGGTCAGGGATCGCGCCACGATCCTCCACGCTTCGGCGATAGTCAGGATTGGCAAGAACAGCGGCTGTAGCTTTCCAAAGCGCATCGACCACGGGCTTCGGGGTTCCGGAGGGCAGAAAAATTCCTTGATAGTCCACAGCTTTGTAGCGCGGCAGAATTTCCACGACCGTTGGAACATTTGGATAGTCCACCCACCGTTTTGCCGTCATGACTGCAAGGATCTTCAGCTTGCCTCCTTTCAGCAGAGGTAGAGCTTGCGTCAGCGAGCTCGCGATGAGATCTACATTGCCAGCAGCGACGTCAACGAGGCCCGGGGGCCCGCCTTTATAGGGAACTCGAATGAGATCGATGCCGGCCTCAATCGCCATCGACACGATCCCCAAGTCCCCGTAGTAGGCAAAGCTGTGCTTGCCAGGGTTCCGCTTCGCCATGGCGATGAAATCGACCAGATCCTTGGCAGGGTGATTGGCGTTAGCCACCATAGCCACGCGCAAATCATTCGTCTTCGCGACAGGTTGAAGGGCTTGCAGTGGACGGAACTTTACGCCGCTGAGCAGAAATTCCTGGTTCAAAAGCAAATTGCCCAGCGTGAGCAACATGGTGCGACCATCCGGCGTTGATCCAGCGACATGCGTGGCCCCGATCGTTCCCCCAGCACCGACCCGGTTATCGACGATGACCGGCTCACCCAACTGGACAGCGAGAAAGCTAGCAAATACCCGGCCGAGCACGTCCGATGCCCCACCAGAGGGATATGGAACGACGACCGTGACTGGCCCGTGACCCGTCCGACCCTGACCCATTGAACTGCTCGCAAGCCAAGGCGAAAGGGCCAGCCCGACAGTGAATTTGCGCCTAGTTGGCATCTGCCTTCTTTCCGAACGTTCGCAGACCGCAAGCCGAAGTGCAGCTTTGCTCAAGCGAAATGACGCGATCTGCTAATTGGTTAACCATATCAAACCACGCAGCATCATTCAAGGGGGTAAATGCCGTCTTCGAAAGATCCGAAGGGTCATCAAGAAGTGGCAACCGCTAACTTTTACGCGTCACGCTCCCAGTATCGCAATGGCGACCAGACCGGCGTGTTCCCGCCTTCGATCTTGCAATCGCTTATCGCAAGCCTCAGCCAAATGGTTATCCATTGGGAGGAGGTGTCGTGAAGTCGCTTATTTTTGTCTCAGACAGAAATGGATACGGCTGCAGTTTCGTTGGCAATGGCGTATCAGCATTTGCAGTAGCCGACCAAGCCGACCGCCCGCTGAGCTTGACCTGGTCCTCCGAGGGGACGATCACTGTTGGCTAAGCAACTTTCTGACACCGCAAGCGGCTGCATCACGCCCCTGACCATCGAATGTCTCCGCTCCTGCCGCGGAGGACGAAGAGTGGCCGCAGAAGGGGTTCGTCGCAAGCGATGGCACCCAAGAAGCACAGCAAGCGCAGGATTCGTCAGCCGCGCAGCGCAGCTGAACTCAAGTGGCACCCAGATCAATCTCCATCACGGTGCTTGACGAGCGCGGCGCAATGGTCTTGCTCGAAAAGCGCGCGTAATTACAGGCAACTCGGCCGACGCACGTCAAGCAGCATGCCGATTCACGTACTCGATCAACGCCTTCAGCTTCGTTGGCTGGTCATGCCTGCTTGGATAGTACAGATAGAAACCGGGGAAAGTTGGCGAATACTCCTTTAGAACCCGCTTCAATCGTTTAGCACGGATGAGAGGTTCCGCCAATTGCTCGAACGTGTATGCCAACCCGACACCTTCGAGCGCTGCCTCCAGACCAAACAGCGTGTCGGTGATGGTCAGGCTGCCTTGAACTTCATATTCAACCGGGCGACCGTCGACTTCAAACTCCCATTTGTAGATCGTGCCTGTGCCAGGACCGCGAAAGCGCACGCAGTTGTGACGTACCAAGTCGTTTGGATGGCGTGGGGCAGGAACCCGCTTGAGGTATTCCGGCGAACCAACAACGGCCATGGTTACAGGCCCGCCCAGCGCAACCGCCACCATGTCCTGCTGAACGCTTTCGCCCATGCGGACGCCCGCGTCGAATCCCCGCTCCACGATGTCAACAAACCCTTCATCGTTGGTTAATTCAATCTGGACATGCGGGTACTCCTGGAAGAAACCGGCGAGCATCCGCTGTAACACCATCGCAATGGACACACGGGCTGCATTGAGGCGCAAAACACCGGCCGGTCGCCCCTGCATCACGTTGAGTTCTTCGCCCGCCCCAACCACCTGACTTAAAGCTGGGCCGACCCTTGCGAGGTACGCCTCCCCTGCTTCGGTCAGACTGACGCTTCGCGTCGTTCTGTTCAACAGACGAGCTCCCAGTCGCGCTTCAAGATGCCGAATGGCTTGGCTGAGTGCCGAGGGGGAAACTTCCAATTCCGCAGCGGCAGAACTGAAGCCCTTGTGCTCGGCCACCTTCCAAAACGCGATCAATCCGTCGAGTTGCTTCAGTTTCATATTGAAGATTATCTTCAAACGGCATGCCGCATTAGGTGCTTTTTCTTTCGCGCACGGACGCGCAGAATTCCTGCATCGTAAGGAGTTCCGTGCCCGGTTTGTTGGACAGCTTTCCAATGAATGGAGTGAACTGGACCTCGCGCCCTCCCCTTAGTCCATAGGTCATTCCTTCGTAGGAGAAGAAACATGAAACACGTCACCGATTCCTCAAACCTCACCAACCTCAGCCGACGTACGTATCTGCGCATGGGCTCACTCGCGGGCGCGGCGCTGGCCGTTGGTCCGCTCGCTTGGCATGCATCGGCTGCTCAACCCGAGAAAGCTGGCGCGCAAGCTAACCAGAACCACAAAGGAAACAACAAAATGCAAACCCGAAAGCTTGGAAAGCTGGTCGTATCCGAAATGGGGGCCGGATGCATGAGCATCAGCGCCAACTACGGGCCGCCTGCAGACGTCCAACAGGGCATCGACATCATTCGCAGCGCTCACGATCAAGGCGTGACATTCTTCGATACCGCTGAGGTGTATGGCCCCTACACGAACGAAGAGCTTGTTGGCAAGGCACTCCGCCCCATCCGCAACCAGGTGGCCATTGCGACCAAATTTGGCTTCGAGCTCGAAGCCAAAGAGGGCGGCCTCAACAGTCGCCCTGAACACATCAGGAAGGTCGTCGAGGGATCACTCAAGCGTCTTCAAACCGACCGCATCGACCTGTACTACCAGCACCGTGTCGACCCGAGCGTGCCCATCGAGGACGTGGCGGGCGCCATCAAGGATCTGATCAGGCAGGGCAAGGTCCTGCACTTCGGGCTCTCCGAAGCGAGTGCCCAGACGATTCGCCGCGCACACGCCATCCAGCCGGTATCGGCCATTCAAAGCGAATACTCGTTTATGGAGCGAAGCCCTGAGCGCAACGGCGTTCTCGCCGCTTGCGAAGAACTCGGCATCGGCTTCGTCCCATGGGGCCCCGTGGGCATGGGCTACCTAACCGGGAAGATCACCGCGCAGACCCGGCTCGATCCAAAGACCGACTTTCGGTCGGACTTCGACCGTTTCAAGCCCGACGCGATAGCCGCCAACAAGCCGATCGTCGATTTTCTGCAGCAGTTTGCAGCAACGAGAAACGCGACACCCGCCCAGATCGCGCTGGCATGGTTGCTGGCCAAGAAGCCATTCATCGTTCCGATCCCCGGCACGCGCAACCCAATCCACCTGAAAGAGAACTTGGGCGCAGTCAATGTCCGGCTCTCGGCGACGGATGTAGCACAGCTCGACACGGCCTTTGCAAAGTTCAAGGTACATGGCGGCCGCATGAACGAGATGCAGATGAAGGTAGTGGAGTAAGCATGAGACCGGAGACCCCTATGGATGAAAAGAAGATCTGGTTCATCACCGGCGCAGGCCGCGGGCTCGGCGTCGATCTCGCGAAGGCTGCCTTGGCAGCAGGCCACGCCGTCGTCGCCACGGGCCGCGACCCCGCAAAGATTGCCACCGCGATTGGCAATCACGCCGACCTGTTGAGCGTCAAGCTCGACGTCACGCGGACCGAAGATTCCCAAAGCGCAGTCGATGCCGCCCTCGCGAGGTTCGGACGCATCGACGTCCTCGTCAACAACGCCGGGAACTTCCACGCCGGCTTCTTTGAGGAGCTCAGTACCGGGCAGGTCCGCAATCAGATAGAAACGTTGCTGTTCGGCCCGATGAACGTCACTCGCGCCGCGCTGCCGACGATGCGCGGGCAGCGCTCCGGGCTGGTGGTCAACATTTCATCGACCGCCGGCATTGCAGGCGGAATGTTCTGCACGGCATATGCCGCGGCCAAGTTCGGTATTGAAGGGTGGACCGAGTCGCTCGCGCCCGAAGTGGCGCCGTTCGGGATCCGCACGATGCTGGTGGAACCCGGCTTCTTTCGCACCGAATTGCTCACCGCCGAATCAACCACCTTCGCCGAACCCTGCATCGACGACTACGCGGAACGCAGCAGGGCGACCATCGACGCGTGGAGCGGCATGAGCGGCAAGCAAGGCGGAGACCCCGTCAAGCTGGCCGAAGCCATCGTGCGCCTTGCCGGACTCGAAGAGCCACCCACCCGATTCGCCGGCGGTGCCGATGCGGCGCAGACCTTTGAGGCCAAGGCCCAAGCGTTGCTGGCCCAGGCGGCTCTTCACCGCGACCTGTCCGTCGCCCTTGCCCACGACGACACCACATAGCACGATTATGCGGAGCAACGTACGGCGGCCGGCCCGCCCTCAACTCAACCCACCTTCGGAGATCAGTACATGAGCGCACTCAACGTCAACGGCCGTGAGCACAAGCTGGACGCCGACCCCGCAACGCCCATCCTCTGGGCCCTTCGCGACACGCTGGGCATGACAGGCACAAAGTTCGGTTGCGGCGCCGCGTTGTGCGGCGCCTGCACTGTGCATCTGGACGGCCAAGCCATCCGCTCCTGCATCACGCCAATCGCGGCGGCCGAGGGCAAGAAGATCACCACGATCGAAGCGACCACGGACGGCAGCGACCGCGTCGGTTCCGCCGTGCATGCCGCGTGGGTCAAGCACGATGTCGCGCAGTGCGGCTACTGCCAGAGCGGCCAGATCATGAGCGCCACCGCCTTCCTCAAGTCGGTGCCGCGCGGCAAGCAACCCACCGCCGCCGAGATCGACTCGGCTATGACCGGCAACATTTGCCGCTGCGGTACCTACGCGCGCATTCGCGCCGCCGTCGCGGATGCCGCTCAAACACTTGCCTGAAGGACTTCGCCATGTTGACCCACCTCGACGCCCGTGACTTGCCGCGAATCTTTCAACGCTTGACCGCCGCCGGCCAGGCCGTCCGACCCGCTACGCTGCCGCGCCGCAGCTTCCTCAAATTGGCTGGAGGCGGCGGGCTCGCACTCGGCGCCTTTCCGCACCTCGCCATGTCGCAGGCCAACGATGGGGCGCAGACGGCGGGTACCCTGAAGCCATCCCAGCAACCCTCCGCCTTCGTCCAGATCGCGACAAACGGCGAGGTCACCGTGACCATCAACCGCCTGGAGTTCGGGCAGGGCGTGCAGACCGGCCTGCCCATGATCCTGGCGGAGGAACTGGACGCCGACTGGAGCCTCGTGCGCAGCCGCAATGGCTCGAACGATGCCGCCTACCTTGACCCGCTCTTCGGCATCCACCTTACTGGCGGTTCGCACTCGATCAAGAACAGCTTCACGCAGTACCGCGAACTGGGCGCCCGCGCACGGGCCATGCTGATGTCGGCCGCAGCGGCGCGGTGGAAGGTCGACGTGAGCACCGTGCGAACTCAGGCCGGCACCGTGCTTGGCCCAGGCGGTCGCAAGCTGGGGTACGGCGAGCTGGCAGAGGCCGCCATGGCCATGCCGGTACCTGACAAGGTCCAACTGAAGGATCCCAAGGACTTCCGCATCATCGGCCGCCCGACGACGCGCCTCGACGCGCGCGCCAAAAGCAGCGGGGGTCAGGACTTCGGCATCGACATCCGACTGCCTGACCAGTTGACGGCCGTGGTTGCCCATCCACCGGTGTTCGGCGCGCGCCTGGCGTCGGTGGACGACAGCGCTGCGCGCGCCATCAAGGGCGTGAAGGCCGTCCTGCGCATACCGGCAGATCGCGGAGGCGAAGGTGTGGCGGTGGTGGCAGACGGCTACTGGCGGGCCAAGCTGGGCCGTGACGCGCTCAAGCTGCAATGGGACACCGCCGCCGTCGAAAAGGTGGACAGCGAACGCCAGCTGGTCCAATACCGTGACCTCGCTCGCCAACCCGGCCCACGCCAGTTCGATGCGGACATGGCGCCGCTGGCAACCGCACCGCGGCAACTCGAGGCGGAGTTCGTGTTTCCTTATCTTGCTCACGCGCCTATGGAGCCGCTGAACTGCACTGTGAGGTTGTCGGCAGGGCGCGCCGAACTATGGGTGGGTTCGCAGAGTGCCGGGCTCGACGCAGCTGCGGCGGCACGAGCGCTGGATCTGAAGCCCGAGCAGGTGATAGTGCATGTGCAGACGGCAGGCGGCGGTTTTGGGCGGCGCTTTGTCAGCACGAACGACTATGTGGTCGAAGCCTGCGAGATTGCCAAGGCCGCGCGCAGTGCCGGACTGAACGTTCCGGTGCGACTCGTGTGGAGCCGCGAGGACGACATCAAAGGCGGCTACTACCGCCCCATGCACCTGCACCACGCACGCATCGGCTTCGACGACCAGGGCAAGGTGCTGGCATGGGACCATGTCATCGTCGGCCAGTCCATTCTCATGGGCTCGGTGTTCGAGCAGTTTCAGGTCAAGAACGGCATCGACGCAACGGCCACGGAGGGCATGCGCGAGCCCTATGCATTGCCGATGCGCCTGACTGTGCATCATCCCAAGGTCAATGTGCCGGTCCTCTGGTGGCGTAGCGTTGGCTCGACCCACACCGCCTTCGTGATGGAGACATTGCTCGACGACATCGCTCGCGCCACGAAGCAGGATCCCGTCGCCTACAGGATGCATCTTTTCGGAGACAAGCAACCGCGCCATCGTGCGGCGCTGCAGTTGGCTGTCGACAAGAGCGGGTATGGCAAGACGCAACTGGCCGCCGGGCGTGCCTGGGGTGTGGCGGTGCATGAATCCTTCGACTCGGTGGTGGCCTACGTCGTGGAGGCCTCGGTGCGGGACGGCCTGCCGGTGCTGCACCGCGTAACCTCGGGCGTGCACTGCAACTTGGCCGTAAACCCGCGCAGCGTCGAGGCACAGGTGCAAGGCGCGGCGGTTATGGGCCTGTCGATGTGCCTTCCGGGGTCCGCGATCACGCTCAAGGACGGAGTGGTCACCCAGAGCAACTTCGGAGACTTCACCGTTGCTCGCATGACCGACGTGCCGGAGTTCGAGGTCCACATCGTTCCCAGTGCAGAAGCGCCCACCGGCATGGGCGAGCCAGGCCTGCCGCCACTGGCACCTGCGTTCGCCAATGCCATTGCGCAGCTGACCGGCAAGCCTATCCGGCAGTTGCCTTTCAACCTGGCGTGATTCATCACTTTTAGAGGTCCACACCTTGGATCTTCTGAGAGGCACGTTCGCCTCGCGATCGGCCTACCACTGGGATGGGACAATTGCGGGAGCGTCTGACAAGCGTTCTCGGCCGCGCAGCGATCGAGCGGACCGCAATCAAAGGAATCGCAATGGGGCTTCAACCTCCACGATTTGTGCGGAGGTGGCCGCTCGGCGCGATTTCATTGACGCCGGCGCCTGATGATGATCGTTTTCGAACTCCGAGAGCAGAAGCAGCGCTGGCAACCCGATCGAGGCGCAATGCAGTCTCACGAAGCCTGGCAGGTATAGCTGTCGGACGACGTGACATCGCCGCTTCCCTTGTACTTCGGGAAGCTCGGGTACTTGCACAGCGGCCGCGACAGTTGGGTAGCACCAGTAGTCGGATTCACCTGTTTGGCCACAATGTTCTGCGCCGACGGCTTGGCGCCACCCTCGCGCCACTTCGAGACTGCGTCGACAAGGTCAACCGTGTCCGGCCCGACGCCACCCCCGCAATGCTGAACCCCGGGTTGGAGGAAGAACTCCATCGACGCATCGCGGGTGGCCGTGCCGCCGACCGCGGTGGCGACGTTGTTAAAGTACTTGATCGAGCCCTTGTAGCTGATGGCCCAGTCGTGCGTGCCATGCACCATGACCATCTTGCCGCCCTGGCCAAAGAAGGATCGCAGGTCGGGCGTGGCATCGAGCGTGGTCGCCGACAACTGCAGTGCCGGTGTGTAAAGCTCGGGCACGAAAGTGAGCACGTCGAAGTCGGGATCGCCGGTCACCCAGTACTTGATGAGTCCACTGCCAAACTGAAACTGCAACCCGGTGCCGCCGACGGCCGTGCCCGTGACCCAGACCGGCCAGCCGAGACCCTCACCACCTGGGCCCCAGCCGGGGTAGATCGAGGTGCCGTCCGCGGCCTTGAGTTCGGAATAGATGGTGTTCGCCGTCGCGATCTGCGGGTCGGTCAGGCAGGTGTCGTTGTCGCCGGCAGTGCAGCGCAGCACAGACGGATCGAATGTACAAGCCTCCTGGTTGCTGACAATGCCGTCGGTTACGCCGTCCAATGCATCGCACTTCGCGGCAACCGCATTGCCGATCAGGGTCGCCTTTGCGTCGCTGATCTGCCCGCCCGGCGCAGCCAGAGCCTTGCCGTTCGCAACGAAGGCCTGGAACAGTTCGGTGAAGGTGTAGGCCGGCGCGCGCACGACGATGCCGTCGTAATCGTTCGGGAAACGCGTCGCTTGGATCAGCGCCTCGCGCCCGCCGTTGGAGCAGCCTTCGAAGTAGCTGTGTGTCGGATCCGACTTGTAGCGCTGATTCACAATGAGCTTCGCCACTTCAAGAGAACTATGAATCGACAGGTAGCCGAAGTCGTATTGGCCCGTTTCGTTGTTCAGGAACGAGGAGGCATCGAGGCCGCTGCCTTGGCGCCCGCCGTCGGATGCGACCAGCACGTAGCCGGCCGTTGAGCCGCTGGGCGAATAGGGCGTGATCGTGATGGAGCCGTCCCAGCCGCCGCCGCCCGCGTAGAGCAACTTGTTGTTCCAGTTGCTGGGCAGGTGCACCTCGAAGTTAAGCGTGCTATGGATGGTGCCAACGACCTTGCAGTACTCCCCGACACCGGCGGCCGCGTCAACCAGGGTCGCGGTGCCCAGCGTAGCGCCGCCGACGGAAGAACCGGAGAAGGCATCGCACTGTGCCTTGGCCGAGGCGGCCGGTGGCGTCACTGGGGGCGGATTGTTGGGAGGCGGGTTGTCGTGATGGCTGCCGCCGCACCCGGCCAGCAGGCCGGCGGCGCAGAGTGCGGCATAGACGGTGAACGCGGGCAGGCCCGTGCCCGACAGGGGGTTTGTCATGCTTGTCTCCTGTTGCTGTCTTCATAGACTCAGGCTCCCGGTGGGGCCTGCGTGTTGCATCCTAGGCCGGGAAAATCAGGAAGAATGTCTTTCAGATGACAAACGCCTCTTTGACGATCTCGATGCTGCGCACGGCGCTGTGGGCGCGCGGATTGACCGCCGAGCAACTGCGCCGCGTCGAGCAGGAGACGCAGGAACGGGTGTATCGCGCGGGCGCGGTGCTATGCCACAAGAATGCGCCGGCCACGCACTGGATCGGCGTTGTCGAAGGCATGGTCAAGGTCGACAACGTGGCCGCGGACGGACGCAGTACGACCTTCATCGGAGTGTCCGATGGCGGCTGGCTCGGCGAGGGCTCATTGCTAAAGGGAGAACTGCGGCCCTACGAAGTGGTGGCGCTGCGCGACAGCCGCATCGCCCTGATGCCGGCGCCGACCTTTCATCATCTGGTTGACGCCAGTCTGCCCTTCAACCGCTTCCTGATCGACCAGCTGAACGCCCGGCTCGGCCAGTTCGTTGCGCTGGTAGAGAGCTATCGCATGCACGACGTGTCTTCGAGGGTGGCTTGCTGCTTGGCCGAGCTCTTCAACCCACAACTCAACCCATTGACCGATCATGTGCTGCAGATCTCGCAGGAAGAGATCGGACGGCTCGCCGGCATGTCGCGCCAAATTGCGCACCGCGCATTGCACGAACTTGAACACGCGGGGCTGGTGCAGGTGCGCTATGGCAGCGTCGACGTGTGCGATGTCGAAGGTCTGCGGCGCTATGCCCACCAGCGGGGCGAGAGCCGCGCACCAATGAAGCAGACAGTGCGAAAGCGATGAGGAGCCGATCGCCGTCCAGTCCACTCTGTTTCACACGGGAGTGTTCGGGCAGCAACTGCAACGCTGCAACCGCGATGCCGTCGCAAGAGCAGTCGACGGCGATGCGTGCTTGGTGAAGTGCCTCGATAGCATTGACGTCATCGTTCCGGAACTTCCGGCAGGGTGGCGCAATCTGCAAACAAGTTGGCAGCAAGCGCAGCAAGCGCCCGCCTATCCTCAAACAGGACACGTCAGCAGCACCCCTTGCAAATTGAGGGGCCCGACACTACGCCGCGTGAAATTTATGTGGCGCTAATCAAGCGGTCTTCCGAGGCAAGCCGCCGCCGGACGCCACATATGAACCGACACTACATCTCATCCCGAAGTACCACTGGTTGCTCTTCTTCGACTGCTTCATCTCGGAGTCGCGCTCCCCGCTGGCGTTCTTGGTGGAACTGGGCGCCGCGATCAGCGTGGCGTCAACGATCGTGCCGGTGCTGAGCTTGAAGCCCTGCGCCTGCAGATGTGCGCCGACCTCCTCGCAGATCTGAACGCCCAAATCGTGGCGCTCCAGCAAGTGGAGAAACTTCAGCACCGTGGTCTCGTCGGGCTCACGCTCATGGCCCAGGTCGATGCCTACGAACTCGCGGATGGAGTTGGACTCATACGGCGCCTCGTCCACGGCCGGGATCGCTCAGGTTGAACCAATGCTGCAAGAAGTGGATGCGCAGCATGCGCTTCAGCCCCACCGGGTGACGTCCGTGCCCGATCTTGGGGTAATGCGGCTCGATCAACGCACATAGCCGCGCCCAAGGCACCACGCGATCCATCTCGGCCAAAAAGACCTCGCGCTTGTTGGTCTTTCCATAGCGCTCGAAGCCGCCTCGGGCCAAACTCATTTGCTTCGTCCGTCGCCTGGCAGCTGCTTGACGAGATCCCCGAAGGGCTGGCTCCCGTGATTGTGCAGGCGCTGGCCCGGATGATCACGATGCTTCGCGGCATGGGCTATACGATCGTGATCGTCGAGCCAAACTTCCCGGTTTGCAGCACCGCTTGCCGATCGCTTCTACGTCTTGGAGCCACGGACACATCGTGGAGAAGTTTGGTGCCGCAGTCGTGGAGGCTTGCGCGAACCGACAAAGTAGCTGGCGCGCGCAGCGCCTTGCCCACCTGGCCCAACTCAGCCGAACCGGCCTGCGATGCGCCCGGTTCGCTGCGCTCACGGCGGGTGACTACAGCCAATCGCTCGGGATCAACAGCCCGAGCATCCTCGAACTCAGCCAGCGCCAGAAGCCGACTTCGGGCTCGTCGTGCAGCACTGTCTCGTGCCCCTGCCGCCGGTTCACCCAGCGCAAGCGCTGGTCGGGACCGATTTCGACACGGTATGCGCTGGACTCGAAGTCCACGAGCGCCAGGATCTCCAGAGCCAATGCCTCACTGCGGATCATCACTCCCACTTCGGTGTTGTACCGCTCTGAGCGCCCGTCCAGGTTCATCGATCCGAGGAACACGGTCTTGCGATCGAAGACGACCAACTTCTTGTGCAGCGCCGCCGAGGTGTTGCCGAATCGCCCCAAGCGCTGCTCGAGCCTCGCCAGCGTCGGACTCAGTTCGTAGACCTCCGCGCCGATCTCGATCAATTCGCGGCGGTACTCGAGGTAGCCGGCGTGCACGACCGGTTCGTCGGTGGAAGCCAGCGAATTGGTCAGGATGCGCAGCTGAACGCCGTCGCGCCGGTTCTGACGCAGCGATTCGATGCCGATCCTGCCGGGCACGAAGTACGGCGAGACGACGAACACTTCGAAGTTCGAGCCCAAGCCTTCGACAGCAATGCTGGCGCGCACGGTACCTGTGCGATCACCGACACGAGTGCCCTCGAGCTTGTCCACCGGGTCGGCGACGACCTGCGCCTGTGCTCCCGTTAGACGCAGCGTACCGCTGCGCAGTTCATCCGGCGTTGACGCGTAGCCACGCAGGCGTTGCGGCACGCCGTGGTCGGGCGCAGGCATGCCAACGCCCGACACGGCCGCGTCGAACGCGGTGCGGCGGCTCGATAGGTCTGCGGCGGGAGCAACGATCCTGTCGATCGGCCAGGCGAACCCGCTGTTCCAGTAGCTGTCGAAGGACGCCGACATCTGTTCGACCACCGCGCCGGCGGCCAGTGCGTCGAGGTCGATGAAGTTCTCGCCTTCTTCTGTTCGCATGTAGTACGCATTGCCGATGTTGCGCCCGCCGATGAGGGCCAGCACGTTGTCGGCGATGAACAGCTTGTTGTGCATGCGATGGTTCACGCGGCTCAACTCGTCCAGCGATGAGAGCAGCTTGGCCTCGCGCGATCCGCGCAGCCTGACGAAGGGGTTGATCAGCCGCACCTCGATGCCGTCGAACGCCGCCAAGTTGGACAGCAGCGGTTCGGCCGAATCGGACTGCAGATCGTCGATCAACACGCGCACACGCACGCCACGTGCTGCCGCGTCGCGAAGCGACTTCAGCAGCATCGCTCCCGACGCGTCGCCATGCAGGACGAAGGTCTGGAAGTCGAGCGAACATTCGGCCTGCGTCGCGAGCTCGATCAAGGTCCTGTACGCGGCCGATGCGACAGGGAGCAGCGTGAAGGCGGAATCGTGCTCCTCTCGGTCCAGTGCCTTGTGCGCGGTGATGGACAGTCGGGTCTGCAAGGACGGCGCAAGGGCCATTGACACGGGACCGTTGACCGAACCGCCCTGCGGCAGGCTGGCGCAGCCGCTCAGCGCCAAGGACAGCCCGAGGCAGGCCGTCACCAAACAACGCGCAGTGGGCGGGCGCAGCTGCACGCCAACCCACGACGCCATGCAATGCAGCAGGCGAAGATCGGCTACGGTCACGGAGTCGGCGCGGCGATGCCGGATCGCCTCGACATGTCCGCCAGCCCTTGCATTCACGTTGGGCACCCCCAGGCATTGGAAACGGGTGATGCCCCGGTCAACTCGGTAGCGCGTGCGCCTGCGATGCGCCATCTCGACGATGATGCGCTCGCCAAGCGGGCGGCGCTATCAAGTTCGGCGAAGACCACGTCGGGCCGGCTAGGACGTCCTGAGGCGGTGGGTCGGGCGCCCGCGCCGACGCATCACCAATAGTGATGATAAGCATCACTAACAAAAACTACTCAAATATCAGTAAAAACCCCAGTATGGGTCTTCGGCTAAAGCCGCCCGTCTAACGGAGAGATCCATGACCACCTTTATTCATGTCGACCAAACACTGACCCACGCCGGCGTCGAGCGCGTTGAAGCGGCGATCAATCAACTTTCTTCAGCAGGCAAGCATTTCAAGGGTGCGCGTGGTCTGGCTGCTTTACTGCTGGGCGCCGCCGTGTCGGCGCTGGTCGTCGCGGCATTCCGTCTCGTCGTCAACTTGGCTGATGGGGGGCTGCTGCTAGGCTGGGTTGTGCTCTGGAGCCTGACGTTCGTCGCCTTGGCGTTGTTGGCCGATACCGCACATTCGCTGTCGCTGGGTGTCAAAGCAGCTTGGCGAAGGGCCACCGAGCGCCGCGAGTTGACCTAGAGGCGTCGGCGCTGGCGCCGGAACACGGCCGAAACCGGTCGTCGACCAAAACCCCTCCGAATTCGCATATCCAACCCTTTGCGAAGCCAGCGCACAAGGCTGCACCGTTGACTTCAGCGATGAACCTTTGGCTTGTCTATCTTTCGAGGAACTTATGCCTTACCCAGACAAAAGCAGCTTTGAGGTCGCTGGAAGTGCTGCCAGGGGCAGCACTTCCATCGTTGCTCAAAGGAGCGGTCCAACCGGCGTCGGCCATTCGAGGGCCGCGGAACCATCAATGCCGCGTCAGCGGCTTAGTTCAAGGGCTCGTTATCGCCCGTTTCACCAAGTGCCCGCCGACCCGGAGCACACGCGCCAAGCTCAATCCGACGCGGGGGAACCAAGGCGTTCAAGCAACGCCGTACGGTTCAGCTCTTTGACGACGGCCAACTGTTGAATCTGTTCAGCGTTGGGCCGGGACTTCCCCTGCTCCCAGTTATAGATGGTTTGACCGCTGAGGCCGACCAACTTGCCATACACCGCCGCGGACAAGCCCACCTTGCTGCGGTGTGTGGCGAGGCGGCTCGCGCTGAACCGGCGTGCGATCACTTTGGCTTGGGAACTCTGAGCTGTATCAGGCTGCGCAACTCGTTTGGATTTGGCAGTCCGCCGCAATTCCTTGCGCAGCGCCTCGACCTCGCGGCGCAGTGCGGCGATCAATGCGCGATGCTGGGCGCTGGCTTTCTTGATCGCAACGATCTCAGAACGCACTTCCTTCCGAGCGACGCGGACAATCTCGGCTTTGAGAATGGATGCAATGTTGGGCATGGGTTGATTGTGAAGGACAGGGTGATATGAGCGGACAGTAGCCGACTGTTGAATTCATTGATCCTCGCGGAAGTGTCGGACGGAGCGAATTCCACATCAGCGATGCGTGCGGCCGCCTCCCGTCTTTGATGACGCGTAGTCAAGGTCACGCGCCATGCGGTATTTTTCCCCGCCATCCTTACCGCTGGAAGCCCAGTACCCGCATCGGCTTTGCCAGTGACTGCTTCGTCGTCCAGTAGTCGGCCCAAGGGTCCACCTGCTGAAAAGACAGGTGTTCGCGCGCCGTGGCAATGGTCCACTGGGCGCCGCTCTTGAGTTCCTTCAGATCGGCCCATGCGACAGGTATCGACACGCCAAGGCCCGGCCGTGCCCGCGCAGAAAATGCGGCGGCGGTCGTGGCCCCGTGCCCGTTGCGCAGGTAGTCCACAAAGAGCTTGCCCACGCGATTGGCAGGCCCACTTTTGGCGACAAAGCGCGAGGGGATGGTCTTGGCGAGATGCTGGACGATCGCTTTCGAAAAAGCATTGACGGTGTCGTAGTCGGCACGTGGCGCCAAGGGCACCACGACGTGCAGCCCCTTGCCGCCGCTGGTCTTGAGCCATGCCCGCAGCCCCAGTTCGTCCAGCAGCGCGTGCGTGAGCATGGCCGCGTCCTGGACATGGGCCCACGAGGTGCCCTCCCCGGGGTCGAGGTCGAAGATCATGCGGTCGGGCTGGTTGATGGCCTTCTTGTTCGAGTTCCAGGTGTGAAACTCGATGACGTTGAGTTGCGCCGCGCCGGCGAGCGCTCGCGCATTCGCCACTTCGAGCAGCGACGCATGCCCTGGCCACAAGGCAGCGTCGAGCTCGGTGATGTCGGGAATGCCGATCTTTTCGCCATGCTTCTGAAAGAAGAGTTGGCCACCAACGCCTTGGGGTCCGCGCACCAGCGACACGGGGCGCCCTTTCAGGTGCGGCAGGATGAACTCCGCCACGGACTCGTAATAGCGCACCAAGTCGAGCTTCGTGAGCCCCGACGAGGCATCAATCACGCGATCGCCATGGCTCACCTTGATGCCTGCCGATGACGGCCGGTCCTTGCGCGCGGTCGACGGCCCACCGCTGCCTGCACCCGCATTCCCGACGTCGATGGCATCTGCTGCCTTGGCGGTCTCGCGCACGATCTTGCGTGCTGGCTTGTCGCGTCGCAGGCTCACGTACGACGCATGGCGCACCTGGCCATCGGGTGTCCATTCGGCAAATTCGACTTCCGCGACAAGCTTCGGCTCAACCCATCGCTCCGAGCCCGCTGCACGCCGGGACCATCGTCCTGGCTTGGCGGCGCCCGCGGCGAACGGGGGCTTGGCGATTCGAAGCGGCTCGAGCTTGCGGTGGAGGTCGTGCGCCGTTTGCGTGTTCCAGCCCGTGCCGACGCTGCCCGCCGAGACCAGGGTGCCGTCTGGCGCATGGACGCCGAGCAGCAGGCTGCCCACCTGCGCCGCGCCATCGCTGCGGTCGGTGTAGCCGCAGACGACGAACTCCTGGCGCAGCTTGCACTTGAGCTTGAGCCAGGCCTCGCTGCGGCGCGATGTGTAGGGCGCCTCCGCGCGCTTGGCAATGAGCCCTTCCAGGTTCATGCGGCACGCTGAGGCCAGCACCGAGGCGGCATCGGCCTCGAAGTCCGCGCTGTAGCGCACGTGTTCGGTCGACTTTTCGTCCAGGAGCGCCTTGAGCAGTTGTCTGCGCTCGCGCTGGGCGACGTCGCGCAGGTCATAGCCTTCGAAGAAAGGGACGTCGAACAGGAAGTAGACGATCTGCTCGGCGCCGCGCCCGCGATCGAAGGCGTTTTGCAGCGCGTTGAAGTCGGGGGCGCCATTCGGCCCGAGCACGACGATCTCGCCATCCAGATAACCGGACTGCAGGCCCAGCTGCTCGAGTTCCTTCACGAGCCCGGGCATCTTCGCCGACCAGTCGTGCCCACCCCGCGTGATGAGCCGCGCCTTGCCGCGCTCGATGCGCGTCATGATGCGGTAGCCGTCGAACTTGATCTCGTAGATCCAGTCGCCCGACGCGGGCACACCGGCCGCGAGGGTCGCAAGCTGCGGAGAAAGTTTCTGGGGCAAGGGCGCCTTGACGGCGCCCGCTGCTTGCGCGCTCGCGCCCTGCCCTTGCCGGCCTTGGGCCTTCTTCGCTGCCGTTCTTCGCGCGGGTTCAACATCAACCACAGTCGCGGTCGGTGCGCCGCGGCTCTTCGCCCCCTTGGGCGCGCCCAGGGGCTTCTTGATGACACTGTCCGGCAGGGACGTGACCACGTCATAGTCGGTCTTCGAGCGCGCAAAGGAGTCGCGCTTCTTGAACAGGATCCAGGGCTCCTGCTTCTCGCCGCCCTTGGCGATCTTCACCAGTTGCCAAAGGCCTTTGAGTTTCTCGCCGTGCAGTTCGAAGAGGAGCTTTCCTTTCGCCATGCCTTGGCGCGGATCGCCGACGGGCTCCCAGGTCCCGCGGTCCCACACGATGACCTCCCCCGCGCCGTACTGCTTGGGCGGGATCGTGCCCTCGAAAGCGCCATACGACAGCGGGTGGTCCTCCACATGGATGACCATCCGCTTGTCGCTCGGGTCGAAGCTGGGGCCCTTGGGCACTGCCCACGACACCAGCACGCCGTCCAGTTCGAGACGGAAGTCGTAATGCAAGCGGCTGGCCGCGTGCTTCTGGATCACGAACGTCAGGACACCATCGCGATCCTAGACGTGCTCTCCGCGCGGCTCGGCCGTGATGCCGAAGTCACGCTTGGCCCAGTAGCGTGCGAGGGGGTCGGTAACCTTTTCAGCCATGCTCACCGACCTCACCGCTGGCTGTGGGCTATTGCTTCGCCAGGTATTTTCGTACCGCCTCGGCCGAGTTGCCCACGGCCTTCACCGCCGCCTTGAGTTGCTCGGGCGAGCAGCCCAGGCTCTTGGACCAATCGCGAACTTCGTAGTCCTCCTTGAGGCTGATCAGCTTGCGATCCTGCGCGGTCTTTGTGGTGTCGTCGCTCATGAAAGTCTCCTTGTCGGTGAACCGAACGATCGCCAACATACGCCCGCCGCTTTGGCCTGGTTGTAGGGCGGCGCCCAATCGCGGTCGCGGCAACGCCTGTTCCATGCTCCCTATCTCCGAAGTGCTCACGAAACACGGTGCTTCCCAGGAGATCACCGCCAGGCAATCAAGGTGCTTCGGCCGGCGCAGCAGGCTTACCAAGGTTCGCCGTGATTTCCATCCAGGTCTGGTAGTCCATCAGCAAAAGCCGTCGACGCGACGCCGAAGCGCGGCGCGCCTTGCTCTTTCGACGTGCCGGGCCAGCACGCGGCACTGGCGGCAATTCAAGATTCGCCTGGCGAAGTTTGACCATCTACGAAGCATGCCATCGGGCAATGGAGTGCGCGTAGGTAGTGACCGCCATGGCGCGTGCGACGCTTCACGGTGGATGCAGCCGGATCGGCGAACGACGAAGCGGTGTTTGGATGTCGGGCCACTTGGCCGCATCGGTGCGACGGCGAGCGCAGGCGTGTCGCGCGTCAAGCGTCCTGAGGATGACAACGTCCCCCGCGCTTCAGCGCGCTGCGGGATCTTCACCGCCGATCGGGCGCAACCATACGCCCGCCGCCTCGGCCGGGGACAGCGCTCGCAGCGCAGGGTCCCTGGCCAGTGACGCGGCCAAGTCTTCGAGGTCGTCTGGATCCACCGTGCGCCAGCGCCGCTGCAACTGGTGGGCGCACGCACCGATCCATAGCTGCTCATGCCGGCTGGGATCGAGAAATTCGTCCATGCGGGTATCGTACCAAATTACTGGATGTTTGTACAGTAGTGGCTTCCATGTCCATGACGCCCTCGTTCCGTGATTCCTCCTGTTCCCCCTGCCTATGCCGAATTGCACTGCCGCTCGAACTACACATTCCTCGTCGGCGCCTCCGGGCCCGAGGAACTGGTGCGGCGCGCCGCCGAGAAGCACTACACCGCCCTCGCCCTGACCGATGAATGCTCCGTTTCCGGCGTGGTCCGTGCGCATCTTGAGGCGCGCGAATGCAGGCTGCACTTCATCGTCGGCAGCGAGATCCAACTCACCACCGCGAGCGACACCGCGTTCGCGCGCGTGGTGTTCCTGGCGCAGGACCGCCGCGGCTACGGCAACCTGTGTGAGTTGATCACCCTGGCACGCCGGCGGGCCGCCAAGGGCCAGTACAAGGCGCTCGTGGCCGACGTTGAAGGCAAGGCGCCCAAGGCGCCGCACCTGGCCGGCATGGGCGGCTGCCTTGCCTTGCTCCTTCCCGCCCCCGACGCCACGGTGGAGAGCCTGTTCGCCCAAGCCATGTGGCTGCGCACCTGGTTTGGCGATCGCGGCTGGATCGCCTGCACCCGTCCTTTGGGGGTGGACGATGAACTGCGCCTGTGGATCGCAGAGCAGGCGTCTGCGCAGGCCGGGGTGCCGATCGTCGCAACAGGAGCCGTGTTGATGCACGCGCAGTATCGCAAGCCCTTGCAGGATGTGCTGACTGCGGTGCGCATTGGCAAGACGGTGGCCGACTGCGGCTATGCGTTGCTCGCCAACGCCCAGCAGTACCTCCGGGCCCGATCAGTGTTGCCCGCGCTGTTCCCGCTGGAATGGCTGCAGGCGAGCGTGCACATCGCAAGCCAGTGCACCTTCAGCCTGGAGGAATTGCGCTACGAGTACCCTCAGGAGATCGTGCCCGAGGGCGAGACGCCGGCTTCGCACCTGCGCAAGCTCACCTACGCCGGGACGCTCACGCGCTTTCCCGCAGGCCTGCCCGACAAGGTGCGCACGCAGATCGAGCATGAACTGGCCATCATTGCCGAGCTCGCCTACGAGCCCTATTTCCTGACGGTGGCCGACATCGTCCATTGGGCGCGCGAACGCGGGATCCTGTGCCAGGGCCGCGGCTCGGCGGCCAACTCGGCGGTGTGCTACTGCCTGGGCGTGACCGAGGTCGACCCGGCGCGCATGAACGTGCTCTTCGAGCGCTTCATCAGCGTCGAGCGCAAGGAGCCGCCCGACATCGACATCGACTTCGAACACCAGCGGCGTGAAGAAGTCATGCAGTACATCTACCGCAAGTACGGGCGTGACCGCGCGGCCATCACCGGTGTCATCACCTCGTACCGCACCAAGTCGTCCTTGCGGGATGTGGGCAAGGCGCTCGGATTTCCGCTGGAGACGGTGGAGCGCTTGGCCAAGACCGCTTATGGCAACGAGAAGGAGTGGATCACCGATGCCTGCCTGGTCGAGTGCGGCCTCGTGCCCGACGATCCCGGGGTGCGCACCTGGCTCGCGCTGGCCGATGAGGTGCGCGGGTTCCCGCGCCACCTGAGCCAGCATACGGGCGGCTTCGTGATCGCGCGCGACCGGCTCAGCCGCCTGGTGCCCGTGGAGAACGCGGCGATGGAGGACCGTACGGTGGTGCAGTGGGACAAGGACGACCTGGACGCGCTGGGCCTGCTCAAGATCGACGTGCTCGCCTTGGGCATGCTCACGGCCATCCACCGCGCGTTCGACTTCGTCGCGGCCAAGCGGGGAACGCCGTTTGGCATGCAGGACGTTCCCGCCGAGTGTCCCGTCACCTACGCGATGATCCAGAAGGCCGACACCGTGGGCGTATTCCAGATCGAGAGCCGTGCGCAGATGACGATGCTCCCGCGCCTGAAGCCCGAGTGCTTCTATGACCTGGTGGTCCAGGTCGCGATCGTGCGACCGGGCCCGATCCAGGGTGGCATGGTCCACCCCTACCTGCGCCGCCGAGCGGGGGAGGAGGCGATCGAGTATCCGAGTGACGACATCAAAGTGGCGACGGAGCGCACCTTGGGTGTGCCGCTGTTCCAGGAACAGGTGATGCAGATCGCGATGCTGGCGGCGGACTTCACGGCCGGCGAAGCGGACCAGCTGCGCCGCGCGATGGGCGCGTGGCGGCGCCGCGGCGGGCTCGAGCCGCACCAACAGAAGCTGGTGAGCCGCATGCTGGCCAAGGGTTACTCGCAGGAGTTTGCCGATCGCATTTCCAAGCAGGTGGAGGGCTTTGGCAGCTACGGCTTTCCGGAGAGCCACGCGGCCAGCTTCGGCTTGCTGGTGTACGTGAGCTGCTGGCTCAAGCGCCACCATCCGGACGCCCTCCTCGCGGCCCTGCTCAACAGCCAGCCCATGGGCTTTTATGCGCCGGCGCAGTTGGTGCGCGACGCGCGCGAACACGGTGTTGTCGTGCGGCCGGTCGACGTCACGGTGAGCGACTGGTTCAGCACGCTCGAGGAGCCAGCACGTGCGATCCAGGCCCCACCGATGTCGCCACGCTGGGATTGCACCTTCAGCGAGCCGCTGCATGCCGTGCGCCTGGGCATGTCTCAGATCAGCGGCATGCGCGAGGCCGCGGCGCAGCGGCTGAAGGTCGCACGCGAGCAAGCACCTTTTGGCAGCGTGCAGGACATGGCCCATCGTGCCGCACTCGATGCGCACGACCTGCGGTGCCTGTCAGCGGCGGATGCCCTGCAGTCCTTGGCCGGCCACCGGCCCAACGCCGTGTGGGAAGCAGTCGGTGTCGAGACACGTCCGACCGAAGTGCTACACGATGCGCCCGTCCTTGAGGAGGCTGTTGAGTTCAAGGCACCCACTGAAGGCGCCGACATCGCGGACGACTATGCGTCGATGGGCCTGACCCTGCGCCGTCACCCTCTGGCGCTGCTGCGTCCCAAGCTGACCGGATGGGGGATCCGCACAGCGGAGGACCTGCGTCGCAACGGCCGGGACCAGGAGCAGGTGCGCGCCAGTGGCATCGTGACGCACCGGCAGCAGCCGAGCACGGCCAGCGGCGTCATCTTTGCGACGCTGGAAGACGAGACCGGTACGGTCAACATCATCGTGTGGCCGAGCGTGGCCGAGGCTCAGCGCGCCGCGCTCAGAGGATCGATGCTGCTCAGCGTGCAGGGCACGTGGCAATCCGAAAAGGGCGTGCAGTCCCTGGTCGCCCAGAAGCTGGTCAATCATGACATGCTGCTGGGGCGGCTGCGCGCGGCGAGTCGGGACTTCAGGTAGGGAGGTTCGGTTGGGACCCAAAAGGGGTCGTTATCGCCCATCGCACCTGGCCCGCACCCAATGCGTCAGTTTGAGCCCCACAAAGGGGTAAGTGCGGCGAAGCTCCACGCCGCAGCACAGCCGCCGGGAGCTTGCGCTACTCACAAGCCGGTTGGACCGCGATTGGCGTCTGCCCACTGACCTGATTTCCTTGTCGATGGCGAGCCCTCGGAATAAAGTGGCCAGAACACTGGAGAGCTAGATGCGTGTCGCCAAATGGGGTAACAGCCTTGCCATACGGCTTCCGTCCGCACTCGTGCGGGATTTCAGTATCGAGGAAGGAGACGAGGTGCATGTGCGCGTTGGTGGACCTCGCGAGTTGGAACTGACCGTCAGGCCGTCCAAGAAGGCAATCGTCGAGGCATTGCGCCAATTTGAAGGGCGTGCGCCTGTCGACTTCAAGTTTGACCGCGAAGAGGCAAATGAACGGTGAACCGCTGTCATCTGGCAAGCTGTCCATCAAGGAGGCCGCACGTCAACTCAAATTTCCTGACGCCGGCTACGTTTTTCATCGTCTAGCCGAGCTCAAGCTGCCACTTCCGCATCTGCCTGAGAATTTCGTCGAAGGGACTCTCTCATGTCCGCAGCCACTCCCACGACGCGCATCCAGGCGCGCATTAGCGCAGATCTGCATGCAATGTTGAAGCGTGCAGCCGAGTTGCAAGGTTGCACCATGACCGACTTCGTCGTGGCAGCCATCCAGGATGCCGCGCGTCAGGCGCTTGAGCAGGCCGACGTCATCCGGCTTTCGCCGGCTGACCAGGAGCGCTTTGCTCGGGCTCTTCTGTCGCCGCCTAAGCCGACAGCGGCGTTGAAGCGCTCCGCTGCACGGCACCGCAAGCTCCTGCGCACGGCATGAATGGCGCGCAGTTCGAACACTTGCCGCTCATTGCGGAACAGACCGCGCCGCTTCTGAATGCCGCTTGCCGGCTACTTGGCTTCACCGCTTCACCGAGCCTGCTTTTGGCGGGCCCCCAGTCGGCACTGCCGAAGCTCCTCCGCTACGTGCGCGATGCGCGGTGGTCCGGTCCTCCCAAGCCTTGCTTGGGCGCCCATCGAGTTCATAAACGACGAGGCGCCGACGATTTCAACCCGCGCTGCGGGTCGGCGCCAGCCAAGCGACCATGCCGTCGCACCATATGCCGTTGCGCTCAAAATCGCTGCTCTGCTCATGTAGCCACAGCCTGTAAGCCTCGCTAAACCCCTCGCGCGATGCCGACTGCTCATGGCAGTCGGGTGGCAAGCGTCGACCGCGTGCGCTCTCGGCGACCGCTTCAGGGTCTCCAAGCGTCGTCGATTTCGCTTGCTCAGGTCGAAGTTTTCCGGCATAGGACGCATTGTCGTCCAGGTCGAACTCAGGCAGAAGGGGAAGACGCCGCCTCGAGCTCAGTAGCTGAGAAGAAGCCTCCGAAAAGGGCCGAGCGGTTGCCAACTCAGCCCACCAGTCGCACCCAGGATCTGCTGCCGAATCGCCGGAAACACGTGGCGAAGATCAATGCGGGATGAACGAGGTGCACGCCAACACGTCCGTCAATCGGCCTTTTGACCTGCGCCGTTGTGAATCACGCGTTGAGCGATTTCGAGAGGTACGAGGCTTGCCACCAGACCGACAAGGTCGATCGCCCGATCGGTGGCGTCGAAGATCAAGCCATCTCCTCCGGGTGTGACGTAGGCATTGGCGAGCGAGGTTTCAGGAATGTCCCTGAGCAGATCGAACCGCCGAGGGTCGATCCTCAGCGTGAAGCCGGTGCTGTAGACAAGCTCCAACATGTGGGCTGCCCTGGCGTAGGTAGCGCTTGTCACGTGCGGCCTTGCCATCGCCTCGATTCCCTTGGCAAGCGCGGCTTGGTAGCTCAACTTCGAGATTGTGGGTTTATCCGCCGACGTCCCACGCGCAGCTGCCCTTCGCGCCTTCTCTTCGGCCTCTTCAGCCAATTGTTCCGAACTCAGGCCGATCCACTGCTCGACCGGGTAGCACCTTGCAAAGTGTTCAAGGTTTCCCTTGGAGGGGTAGTGGCGAAGGACCATGAGTGCTTCTCGCATCAGTTCCTTGGGCAACTCCCCGCCGAATCGCTCGCGATGCTTGTCGCGCTCGCGAGCAATCTCATACAACATCTCGCCCGCCCAGACGAGTGCGCGCAGCCGTTCATGGGGCATGGTCATTTGATGATCCTTTGATGAGTGCGGGGCGAGATCGAATAGATCGGACCCGACGGGTGGGAGTTGTTCATCAACGATTAGCGAGCTGATCACCTTGCCGCGTCTTTTGGGAGCGGCCCTCAAGATCCGACAGTGCTGTTCTGGAGTGAGGGGATCAAAGTCGGACGCCACGTCAACTTTCGACCTTTCGGCCGCGACTGGCCGTTGGTCTGTGGGCCGTCGCGCCGGGTCGCCACCCGCAATGGCCAGTAGCCTTTCTCGATCCGCTTCAGTGCGGGGACGTCCAGGTCCCGATGCAAGGCCTTCTTGCACAAGTCGACGTAAGCGTTCAACACCCGCACGACGGTCATCGATTGCTTCTTCACCACATGTCTCACTTTGATTCGGCCGATGTGGCTCACCTTGCGATGCCATGACGCTTCCTTTTTCAACGACTTCATCCTTCTTCGAGTCCAGCTCCAATCTGCCCCATTTCCAGGCGATGCCAGCTCTGCCCCGCACGGCGCGAGTCCAACAAGACGTGAGCCACGGTGCGTTCGATTGAAACTTCATCGGCAGCGCCTCAGATGTTGTCGTCTGCCTTGCCATCTGATGTGTCATCGATGAGCTTCTCGAATGCCGGGGCATCCTCCGTCAAGCGTGCCGCGGCGACGGCCTCCATCGCGTCCCGGCGCGTCAAGGCCAGCCAGTTCTTCATTTCGCTGGAGACAACGGCAACTCGCATTTCAGCGGGCGAGGGATAGTGACGCAGGATGGCTCTCGCATGGTCAACCATTCGACGCGGGACAAGACCATCGAACCGCGCCCGATCTCCCGGCGTGCCATGGGCAACGTGCATCAGAAATTCGTATGCTGACTCAAGCGCCCGCAATCTTTCGTGGGGAAGCGTCATAAGTCTTTGGCGCACCGTCTGGGCACTGCGGCGGGCTGGCACGTTAGGTCTGCATCCACGAACCGTGGTCGCTCGCGCGTAAGTTCAATGAAGCGCTCTTTCGGAATGCCCCGGAATGCTTGATCGCCTGGTGATGCCGTTGATCCCTTTTTCTGCAGGTACGCGGGAATGACCTCGAGTGCCACCGCGCAACCCATCACTGCCTTGGCCCCATGCGTGGGGAACGTCTCATAAAGCCCGCTTGCAACGCAGTGATGAGAGATCGTTGCGGATGGAACATCGTCACACCGTGGTCGCACGCAATTGCCCACGCGTTGGCGGCAGCCACCATCGATTGGCTCGGCGTCGGTCATGACCTACCTCGCGAGATCAAGTTGTAGGGCAGATTCCTTCCCTTGAACCTCAGGAATTTGTACTCGAAGCCAGGCCGGATCTCGCTTTCCTCCTCCAGTGAAGCCTGCTCGCTCGCAGAGAGCAGGGGCTCAGTCGCCAACTCCAGGAATTCATCAATATCCCACTCCCTGCGCAACGAGCTGTGGTGATCACACACGCACAACTTCAGCGAGTTGAGCTCCGAGATCTCAGCCTTTTCACCGCAGATGACGCACCTGGAATCACAGGCAACCTTGGCTTGTTTCACCTGCGCCTCGATACATGTACGGGCCTCAGCGACGATGTCAGTTCCTTTCGTGGAAAACGCGGCTTCCACGCAGTAGCACAGGTCCAGTCCGCCCCGATGGCGCCCGATGCAATCCCAGTTGAAGACCAGTTCGGTGGCCGCTGCGATGGCATGGATTTCATTGCACGCCTCCGCGATGGGCAGCAACCATCCCCTGTAGAGGTGATAGGACGCGTGGCATGCTTCCTTGAACATGAGTGGAAATCGCCGTCGCAACTCCGCATATGTCCTTGCAAGAGCGGGTTGACGCGTTTGCTCGGCCATTGGAGAAGGCTCATCCCAGTCGGTCAATTGCAGAAGCTCCTCCTCCGTTGGGAACTCAAGCAATAGCATGAGTGCCATCGCGGTCAGGTCTCTCGGAATCTCGCCGCCAAAGTATTGCTTGTGCCTGGCAGGCCGCGGACCCATTTGAAACAGCAGGTCTCGCACCGTTGCGAGCGCATTGAACTGATCGACGCTAAGTTTCACGTTTGAAAATCCTTCCTGGTTGTGCGGCTCCGTAGCTCGCCTCATCACGATTGAGCGTGGACACACACGCGTCACAGGGACGACGGCTCCAAGGGGAAGGCCAGGGCTCGCAACTTCCACTTCAAGCGGTCTGCCGCATGCATTTCACAAAGCGTTCATCACCAAGGTTCCCCTGCACGGCTTGAGGTCGCGCACTCAGTCGCGCTTTGCGGGAGGAATACGCAGATTCAAATCGAAGTCGTCCTTGAGGTTCAAGGTGGGACGGCTCGTCTTGGACTCGCCCGCCCCACCGGATCTTTCATCGCGGCGATTGCGAAGGGACACCAGCAATTGCTCCAGCGTCCACCCGGAGGCTTCTTCCAACTCGTCGGGATCGCAGTACTGGCGCAAGACACGCCACGCCTGGACCCGCAACCCCTCCGGAAGCTCTCCACCAAAGCGTTCCAGATGCCTTTCAGGGTGGCGCGCGATCTGGTCGAGAAGGCGGAAGGAATCGCATAGCGCTCCCAGGTTGGCAATGATTGAAAGCATTGAATGGGTCCTTTCATCAAAAGTTCGGCCTGTTCGATTCCGCTGTGCCGGCCTTCGCCTGCCGGGCAAGGGGATGCGGCGTGGGCCGGGTCCGTGGAACCGGCGATGGAAGATGCGAAAGCCGCCATACTTTTCAATGAAGCTTTCTGCCTTCCGCGCCGGCATCCGTCCCATCTGCTGGCAAGTCGGCTGCGGTCAGGTGTCGACGATCGCCCCGCACCGCTCGGGCGACCGCCTGGTGCACAAAATGCCCGATCTCGCGCGGCGTGAGATGCGCAATCTTGTGCGACCACGCGTCGTGCGGCATGGCGAAACCCGGAACACCCGCCTCCGCGATGACACTGCGCACCACCACGCGTGCCAACTGCAGCGCCTGCTCGCCCGTGGGCGCAAGGATCACGAATTCGCGGAACCGCGAAAGCAGCGACTCGGGCACCTTGCTTCGGTCGTTGGATGTCGCGATGAAGGTGGCCAGGCGCGCATCGAAGTGGATGCCCAGGAACGCATCACAGGCGTTCGCTGCCGTTGTCGGTTCGAGCAATGAGTGCAAAGGCGCTGCCGGGTTGCAGTTGCCTCCGACGGCGGCCTTGTCGAGCTCTTCGATCATGAACATGGGGTCTGCGCGCCTACCCAAGACGATCTCGTCAAACACCATGCCCGGACAGGCTGTGCTCCAGTGGCGCTCTGTGCCCAACAGGGCGGCTGCCGCCTGCGCATTCTCCATGGAATGCACGCGGATCGGCTTGCCAAGTCGCCTGGCCAACTCGTTGGCATAGCGGGTTTTGCCAACGCCCGGATCCCCCGTGAGGTGGATGGCGGGGATGGTCAATGGCTTGCCCGAGACCTGGGACAGGTAGACCCGGTTCTCGACAAACGCGGTGACCTCCTGAAAGTGCGGAAAGCCCTCACGCAATTCAGCCAAGGATTGGCGCCAGGCACCCGGATCCCGGGCCGGATTCGCCACTACACGATACGGCCCCAATTCAAACAGCTTCTCGAACAGGTCGCATTCATGCTTTCGATGGTCGTCGTCGCGCGCGGCGAGCGAGACCTTGGCAGCGCGCACCAGTTCGGCGCCTGTCAGGACACGATAGGCGCTGTATTCGCCAATGGGCGGATCACGCTGTTCAAACGCAGCAATAATGCCCTCCTCGTTGTCAAAGCCCTCAAAGTTGGCAACAGCTGCCCTGTACTTGAAGAGCTTGCTTCGCGTCCCGCCTTCGTCTTTTGCGCTTTCGGCCTGGACGCGCGCTTCCTGTTCCTCCTGTTGCCTCTTGCGCTGCTTCAACTCCTCCAGCAGCGCCTCTTTGACCGCGTACGGCACAAGAATCCGGGCGTCGCGCTCACCGTAGTTCCGATCCGGCAAATGCGTCGCAAAGCCCGGCGGCTCCTCGCCGTCCCAACGTGCCTTTGTCATGCCGCATCTCCCGCATCGCGTTGGCCCGCAGACATTTGCACTTTCATGCGCCGTCCTCCCCGGCCGACGGCTTGTCGTCGGGGGCCGCGGCACGCGCCATCAGGTCGTTGTGCAGCGCCTCCCATTGCGCGTGGGTCTGCTCGAGGGTTCGTTTGAGGTTCTCACGGCGCAAAAGAAATGCGCTGCGCAACATGCAAAACTCAGCGTGGGTGATGCCCTTCGTCGGCTGGCACAGCACGATGAAGGGCTCATACCGGGCCCGTATGTCGTCCGGGCACATGGCAAGCGCTTCCTGGATGTCTCTGCCGGACAGGGTGTCGTCCAGGATGACAAAGTTTTGGATATACGCCGGGTGCTCTCCAAGCCAGAACTGGATCTCGCGCCACCGGTTGGCGTGGCGAAGCCCGACCTTCGTCATGTTGTCCCCGTGAAGATTCTCGACGACGAAATCAAGGTCGCACCGCTTCATGATCTCGACCAGTGCCGGCCCGAAGAAATACCGCCAAGACGTCGACAGCACGTACTCGGGCTTGAACTCCCCGTGCAGGAACGCCAGATGCTGCACCGCCTGCGGGTCAAACAGCAGGCGCCAGAAGTTCGGGCGCCTGTCGAGGACCTCGTCGGTGTTCGCGCCTTCTTGCAGGAGTTCGCGCATGACGTCGAACATGCCCTCCGCATCCAGGCAGATCACATCGTCGAAGTCCAGGAACATTACCGTCCTCAAGTTCAAGCGGCTGCGGCGTTCTTCGGCGGCGCGTTGGGCGCCGATGCGCATCACCCACAGGCAGGCCAACGCATCGTCCGTTCGGCCTTCCGCCAGGAGCTTCAAAGGAGTGACGCCGTCGAAGGGAGCGAGTTCGCCTTCGCGGACCCACAGGAGCGCTTTGTCGAGACTTCCGAGGGCACGCTGCGCAGACTCGAGCACGCTGAGGCTCTCCCCGAGATAGGGCCTGGTCCATTCGCTGTCGCCCTGGCTCTGCAGCCGATCGTGATGCTCAAGTGCACGGGAACTGAATTCGCTCAGGGCCCAGCCCACGGCATGGCACCACGCGCTCCCATCCGGTGTTCGAAGATCGTCGATCGTCATGCGTGAACGATTGCGTTGCGCAGAAGGTCGGTGAACGCCTTGCGCCCGCATGCCTGCGGAGTATGGGCCTGGCACAGTGTGCGCAGCCAGTCAGGAGACGGCATCGTCTTTCCTGGCGCACCGCAAATCATGCAGGTCCCCAAGGATTTTCTTTCTACCTCGTCGATGAGGCGGTCGATCTTGTCGGCAACACGATCCCCCCTGCGGGTTGCCGTGACGAATTTGCCAAGGCCCTGGGCGTCCAAGACCATGCGCGAGCTTCCCCCGTATGAAAAGTAATAGCGCGCCGCGCCGAACTTCTCCTTGGCCTGGGAGAAGTGAAACCCGTTCTTGTTTGCGCCGAGCAAGGCGTCGATCTGCTCGCACGCCTTGGCGAAGTCGGGCAACCAACCGGCGTAGAAGGTCAGGCCGATGTTTTCGCCTTCAAACATGTAGCCGAAGCGGGCTTTGAGATCTTCGAGGGAAATCACTTCAATCTCCTTGCGGGCGTCCGGCCCAGTTCCTCTTGAGCAGCGTCAACCAAGGTGATCGATCGCACCGGTCGTGCCGCCTTGTTGGCATGCCGCCTTCGACAAACGAGCAACGCCGGCTGTCGAAGCGCAGGGACTTCCCGCGCCGCCGACTGGGAGAGGCACCGAGCCGCGCCGAAGGTCCCGTTTGCATGCTGACAGTGCAAGTGGTGTCCGGCTTCGATGAGGAGTGCATCCACCTGCTCCCAGGCGTTGGCGAAGTCAGGATGTGCACCGGCGTGCCGGGTCAAATCCATGCGAGGCCCACTCACATCTCTGACGCGACGCTTGAAATCTTCGATGCGGCGCACTCGGTCCCACGGTCGTGTCAGGATTTTCTCGGCACTGCCGGACGAGGGCCTGATCGATGCAGGAGAAGAAGCGGCACGATGTGTATGTGAATACAGCATATGTCGATTTGCCATATGCTCATTTAACCTGATCCGCGCATGTCTTGCAATCGAATATCGGCACCAAGGGCCCCTGGATCTACCGAAGGCGGCGCGGCGACTTAATGTGGAACGGCGCAGAAAATGCGCACAGGGGCCCCTGCGACGCCCTCCTCCTGAAAATGGCCAACGGGCGCGGCGGTACCGGCCATTTGCGCGGAGCCGTCCAGCACGATCTGGCCCTGCCGCCCCATCAGGGGCGATCGATCGCGTGCGTTTCGGATCCTCCGCGCGAGACCCCTGGTGATTATGTTGACGGAGAGCTGGGCCTCCGTTCCCTCATTTGTCAGCGAAAGCGCCGGGCTAATCGCAGTCCCCAGCGATGCACCCTGAACTCAAGCCCCATGGTTTTTCGTCATTTTCGACTTCGCGCTCGAGGAACGACCCGGTTCTTCGTCGCAGGATATTCCCCCTAGATGATCAATCTAAATATGGTTTATTGTCATATGCCGATTATCCATATATCAAACTAGCCCCCATCCTTTCGCGCCATGCAAGGAATTGGCGCATGAAACGGACAGACTCTAGGCAAGAAGCACGACTGGTGGCCGAGCTCATCAAGGAGGCTCGACTCGCCGCAAACCTCACGCAGGCTCAGGTTGCAGATCGCCTCAACGCGCAACGAGAGGCGGGCTCGACAAGGATCGCGGAGCTCGAGCTGGTCATCGATCTCCTGAAGGAGGTGCGCCTGGGCAGGCACCTGACGCAAGCGCAGTTGTCAAAGCGTGTCGTTTCGGTGGGCCAGGACGAACTCTCGCGAATCGAGAGTGGCTCACGCCGCCTGGGATTTGTGGAGTTGCGAAATCTGCTCAAGGCCATGGACATTGAGATGGTGGCTTTTGTCGCCGAGTATGAAAAGCGCCTGCCAACGGTATTGGCGTCGATGACCGAGAAGTAATTCTTGGGTAGAAGGAATTTGGAAATTGCGCGTGTTTCAGGCCGCGGGTGCCGGATCGGAGGACGGCGCGCCGCGCGTGCGCTTCAGACTCACCCCGTTCAATGGCTCCTGAATCCCTCTAGCGCTGTGATGGGACGGTAGAAGAGGCCCAGATCCCAGATACACCGCGGCGCCCTCAACCGAAAAGAGAAATTTCTGGCTGACTGGGCCGCAGATGGCGCAGCCCCGCCCCGCCAAGGCGAGCCGCGGTGCGTTCAGTTTTGGGGCTTTCCGCCTGCGAAGGAAACGGGAAACGCCTCCCCGATTTGCCGCGCCCGCTGGATCTCATCGGCATGCAGGTACACCGATGTGGTGGCGACGGAGGCGTGGCGCAGGTTATCGCGCACGGTGGTCAAAGCCACCCCGTGGGCGAGCGCATGGCTGGCGTGCGTGTGCCGCATCCAGTGGGGCGTGGCGCGCTTCAGCTTTTCTGCTGTGGATGGGCTCACCTTTTCCAATGAGGCCGCAGCCCGCAGGAAAAATCGCCGCATGAGGCTCCACAGGCGCGACCCTGAGATGCCTGCGCCATCCTCGGCCAGCGCAGGCACCAGCGGCACTTTGGGATTCCAGAGTTCCCGGGACAAAGGCAGTCCCCGCTGCACCAGATAGTGCTCGAGCGCGCTTCGCGCCATGAATGGGAGCGCCACCTTGCCGCATTTGCTGCCCTTGCCCGTGACGTTGAGCCAATGGGCGTCCTGCGCGTCGCACTCGATGGCCCCCAGCCGGGCGGCGACCATCTCGCTGGGGCGAAGCCCGGTCGCGTACCAGAACTCCAGCACAAAGCGAAGGCGCTGCGCGCTCTCCGGCGTCCAGCCATCGGTCCACTCGATGCCGTCGGCGGTGCCCCGCACCAGCGTCCACTCGTGGTCCGTGAACATGCGGGAGGCATCGAACGCCTTTTCATGGCGGGCGCCTTTGACTTTGACGCCGGCAAAGGGATTGCCCAGCAGGTAGCGCTGCTCCACCAACCAGCGAAACAGGGCGCTGACGACCGACAGGGCGTACGCCACAGACATCGGCGCCAGGTTGTCCTGGAATGGGCGCCATTCGCCGCAAGCGCGGGGCCGCGCCGGGCCCACCCAGCGCCCCCGCGGCGCGGGCCGCCGCAGGAACGCCCGATATTGAATGGCGTCTTCCATCACGAGCGACGACAGCGCTTTCTTTTGCTCCAGGATGGCCCACAGTAGCAGGCGCTCGGCCTCCTTGCGGTACGCGCGCCGGGTGGCCTGCGAATCCTGGAGGGCAAGCCAGGCCTGCACGGCTTCGTAGTCGTTGCGCGCCGCCAGCAAGCACGTGCCCGCCGGCGCGCGCAACAGACCCTGCGAGCCATCCAGGTCCTGCGGCACAAAGCCCTCTTCCATGTGCTCCCAAGGCACGATCGGGCCCACGGGGACCACCACCAGCGCCTTGGCACGCTCCGTCAAGGCGGGGTGAGCCGCAAAAAAGGCTTCGATCGCCCTCCCGGACTTCACGCCCAAGCCTGGCACGGTGGCCCACCAGCGGCGGGCGCGCGGCACCCGCACGGTCAGGTCCGCCAGCGTCTGGATGCCGTGGGCGTTCAGGGCATGCGCCGCGCGCGTGGGCAACCAGTGCGCCACGGGATCCGTCACAAGCGGCTCGGGGACCGGCAGCGAGCGCAGCAGTTCCATGGCGTCATGGATCGCCCGGGCGTTGCGCTCGCGCCCCTGGACAGGCTGCGTGAAGAGCGCTGCCAGGTCTTCGCGTTGGCGCGCGCGTGCATGGCGCGCGAGCTGGCGCCGCACGTTGCCGATGGCAGTGCGCGCCGAGCGCCCTTGCACCATTTGCGAGGAAAGGTATTGCGACGCGGCCGCGTGCGCGCTCAGCCCTTCGTACCACGCGCGCAACGCAGAAAGTTCCGCCAGACCCGGAAAGCCGATTTCGTTGGCACGGCCCTGCACCGCACTGGCCTGGGCCTCAGGTGTGCGGGCCGCACGGGACTGCCCTGCTCTGCCTTTGCGCACGCATGTCCTTTCGGGGGCTGTGGCGATGGCGCGAGCCTAATCCTGGCCGGCCGGTCGTGCTGAAACAAAGTGCTATCGCGATAAGTCTTCTTATCACAATAGCAACTTTCGACACACCGAGCGTGCCGACACAGAAGTGCGTGGACGGAAAACTGGAGGGGAGTGCTGCTGATGGACATCAATGAAGAGGCCGGCTCTGTGAAATCCGAGGCGGGTATCCGTGCTGTGCCCGTTCATGCTGAAGTGGTGCGTCTCGGTTTCGAAGACTACGTCAACGACTACAAGGCCGGCGGCAACGAGAAACTGTTTGATCTGTACGAACAGCCAAGCCGGACAGGGCGACTTACTTCAGCGACTACTTCCGGGACCTGCGCAACGAGGGCTGGCATTACCACTCGCTTGCAAGATTTCCACGCGCTGAGGACCACCGTGTCAACGGCGATGCGGGGGGCACACCCTGCTATCAGCGAGACGATCATTGACCTGCCCCGTGTCTACAAGACCACTTGAACCCACCGCATCAAAAATAAGCATTGCAGCGGGCTTCAGGACTCCGGCACCAATCGGATCTCACGCCGCTCGACTGATCACGCACTCAGCGGCTTCACATCGCAAGCGTCTAGAAATTCTTTTTCCATAGGCCCTAGGTTTCTCGAGAAGAGTCGGGCGACTGTTTCCACAGCTGCTATTGCATAGGTCGCCTCCGACTTGCCCGAGGCAAGCAATTTTCGGGAGTGCCTGAGCGAGATGCTGATGGTGGCGGCCAAGTCGGACAGTTGGGACGTTGTCATGTTGTTGTGAGCAATGCAGTATTGAGTGGCGTGAAGCGCTTGCGGGCGATGAGGCTGGAGGACGCTACTTTAGTATTTGGCTATTTGAACGGCCCCGGCCGGTCGATGCGCCATTGCTCTTGAACGCGTCTTTGTTCATCTTCGCACTCGCTTTCAAATCGCTCTTCTTCCGTAAGCTCGCCGCGATCCCGCCTTTCTTCGTCTGCTAAGCGCATTAGGTGACGCTGCACCCCGACCGTGAGTGGGGCCGGTTTGTGAGTTTCAACAGCCCACCCATCCTCGTGCCTCCATAGCTGTGTAGGCTTGCCGGTTGACAGTGAATAGAACTTTGCAGCCACCTGAGCCGCTTCCTTCGTCGCGCATTTCAGCAGGCTCATGTCGCCTGAAAGAATCCCGTCTAAGTCTTCCTCCCGGGGAAGTGCGCGAAGCGCTGTTTCGCGCTCTTGACGACGTTGCGCTTCCTCGGACCTTCTCGTACGTTCCTCGGCAATCAAGCGCTCGACATGAAGTGGTGGCATCGCCGGGCGGGCACAGCTCCATTTGTCATTCGCACGAATAACATCTATCGGTTCCCCGGAAATTTCCGCATAAAACCTTGCAGCAAGTGAAATGTCTGCGAAGGTATCGCACACGCGCTCCTTGCCGTCGTCGCTGACTAAACCTGGCAGCTGCCCTTCACGGTACTGCGGTTCATCGGCGAATTCCGCGTTGTCCCAAATCTCTTGTTCCCACTCCTCCATCATCCCTCCTCAAGCATTAGCTCCGGTCAATGCGTCCTCCCGCCCATCAGCGGTCTGAAGATTTGCGGGTCCTCATCCGGCGATCACGGACGCAGGGCCTCCCGGGGCGAGATTGGCGGCTCGGGCAGTTGCCTCGCCGTCATCATTCCCCTCGCCATACCACGTAGGCCAAGGTCAGGACCGTGAGATCAAGGAGAAGCGCCGCCAGCGCCACGCACAAGGCCTTGCGAGTGAAGAGGCGCTTGGCTAAACGCTCCGGCCACATCCCGCGCCACGCGGCGAGGTACTCTGCCCAAGCTTCCTCGAACAGGCTCGGTTTAGGCACGCGCCACTTCTTCGTGCGACGCGTGTCCGCCGGCCACGATGGCTTCACAGACCAAACGTCGCGCAATCGCCGAATCGACCTTGAACCCCTTGTCGAAGAAGAAGGACTGCACCATGGGCGTAAGGTGGAGGATCGCCTGCGTGAGTTCGCCTGCTTTGCCGGTATAGCTCTCGTGCATCTTGTGGCTCACCCTGAGCATGCAGTCAGAAATGAGCGCCTTAGTTTGATCGTCTTTGGCTGTTGGATCAAAGACCGCTTCATACGCGGCCTTCGTGCCCAGGATCACTGTCTTCGCGACAAGGAAGACCACGAAACCAATAATAAAAACGACGCCGATTAACGCTTTGCCCATGAACCCCTCGACTCCAAGTTGTTGAGGTTTCATTTTGATACGTACCTATGCCACCCAGGCAGGGGCGCAAACCCGAACCAAGCAACACCCTTGTCTTCCGGGCCTTGAACTATCTTCGACGACTCGCGTGCCTCGCCATCGACGCGCCGATTTCTCGGGCCTCCTTGGCCCTCTCCCGCGCCCTTGCTTCCGCCGGGTTCGCCTCGGCCCTCTCCGGCGCCCCGCGCAGCACGCACCACCAAGATTGCGGATAGACCGGGCCGCTTCCCTTGCTGCCCCGGGGTCACCTATGCCGATGTGGCGCGAACAAAGACCAAACAAAGGCGGCGTTGAGTGACCTGATCATCCAGTGGTTGCGATCCTACGAAGTGGGGAGCCTACAACCCGCGAAGAGAGACTTTTTCCAGCCGCCGAAGCCATGCCAGGCCACCGGGCCCGGAATCGGGACGTTGATGCCGACCATGCCGACCTGAATGCGACGGCCGAACTCCCGCGCCACGTTTCCGTCGCGCGTGAAGCATGAGACCCCGTTGCCGAATTCGTGATCGTTGATCAAATCGAGGGCTTCTGCGAAATCGCCCACTCGCACGCACGACAGCACGAGCCCGAAGATCTCTTCCTTGTAGATCCGCATCTCGGGCATCACGTGATCAAAGAGGGTTCCCCCAATCCAGAGGTCGACGGCAACCCTGCCGCACTTCGCCTCAAGGAACGATGAAGCAACCGATAGTCAACGCCGTCCCCTATCGCAAGATCCGGCAGTTGCCAAATTCGCAGCGGATCGCCAGGACTTCACCGCCGCCGCAGGCGACTCTGTACGCCTCGAAGCCTGCCCCCTTTTCCACCATCGAGGCGCTGGGCGTGGTGCAGGCCTGCGACTTGGCAATGCGCTCTGCGTTGTAGGTGTCGGCGCCGGTGGCCTTCGGTGCGGAGGCGCGCTCAAGCGCGGAAGTCGTGGAGGGGCCAGATTTGTGAACTGCGGCCATTTCGACTGAAGCGTTGGATGGCGGCTGATTCGACGCGGCCAAGGCTCGTCCAAGCGCAACCGAAACAACGGTCGGATAGTCGTACGCGGCGCCCGTCGCCACGTCCACACCGACGCCGATGACACCGCCGAACAGGATGTTGCCGAAGGCCATGGCCTTGGTACTCGACTTGACCGCAACGGCACCTTGCGCGTAGTCCTGCTTTGTGCACGTGACTCCGAGGTCATCGAAACTGCGATGGACGGTGGTCGAGCCTGGAGTGGTCACGTACCACGTTCCCTTGTTGTTGGTGAGTTTGCAGGTGGCCCCGGCCACCGAGTCACTATCGCTTTTTGTCTCAACCGAGATGGTCTGATTGGAACCACTAACGATGGAAGCGCAGCCAACAATTTGGGTCAAGGCGGCAACGGCGAACAAAACTCGAAGATTCATGATCAAGGGGACTGGCATGGCAAGAACGCCAAGGCGAGCCTACTGTAACTTGTTGTTACATCTACTGGGGTCTCCACTGTGGGCGTCAGTTTTCCCTCGAAAGTCCGCCCCAGCGGGCGCTGTGGTGCGCTCCCTTGTCAGCCGGGCGAGCTCGCGGGGCCGTGCGCCGCGCGCCTCCCTTCTCGAGCGTGGGCTCATGCAACACCGACCACACACGCCCGCCACGCCAAAAAAGGGGGCAGGGCCTACGTGGGCCGGCTCATGGATCGCTTCAGCGTCAAACGCGTGATCGGTGGGTCCATCCTGTTGTTCAGCATCAGCGTGGCATGCACGGGATTTCAGAACGGGAGCCGACTATTGTGGGGAGGCCTCTCGTTGCTGGTCGGCGTCACTGGCGCGGCGACCTCAGTGTTGGGCTACCTGTCCCAAAGAGCCCAAGAGCACTTGCCCCGACCATAAAAGCGCGCATCCGTTTGCCAAGAAGAGCTCTCGAGCTCTCGCGCCGCAAAGCAGACCAAGTGCCAGTTCACTGGCATGCTGAAACAGCATACAGGGTGTCTTGTTCAGATCTAAACCGGACTGCCTCACTGCCAACATTCCCTTACCGGCCGAGAAGCGAGCAGCTTCGACACCCTCAACCTCTTTGGCCACGCCATCGCCTTCCGTCACTGGACGCGAGAACCGTCGCAAAGGTACGCGGCGCTTGATCGCTGATTCGACGAGAAATTGGGAGTACAGCAACCTGCACTTTTGGCCCGCAGACCTGTGCGGCCTTTGCTATGTTGACAAATATGCCTTTTTCGCATATTCATTGTGCAAGTTCCTCAATTGCACCAAGGCGTCCGCGCCAACCCGTTCACAAGCAAGGCATGACATCGCATGACAGATCCAAACCTGGCGAGCCCCCGAAGAAGCGCAGCAAAAGGATGGGACATGAAAGCCGGGAAATCCGGCGAGTTGCAGGGCAACGTTGAGCAAGCGCCGAGCGCGTCAAGCCGCGGAGACTCAGCGCTTGAGATGGAGACCTCACGCTTCGGGAGTTCCTCACCACCGACAGAAGGTGGCGTCGTTCACCACATTGATCCGCGCGCCATACGCCCATCGCAATGGGCAAACCGCCATCCGCGTTCCTTCACGACCAATGACTATGAGCTCCTCAAGTCCAGCATCGAGCAAGCTGGCATCAATGTTCAAGCCATCAAGATACGGCCGATCCCAGGAAGGGATCAACACTCCAACTCATCGAGGCAAGAGCAAGTCGCCGAATTCGAGATTGTCTTTGGGCATCGACGCCACAGGGCTTGCTTGGAGCTTGGACTGCCCGTTGCCGCAGTGGTCGTTCGCATTTCCGACAAGGATCTGTTCACAGAAATGGACCGCGAAAATCGAGCGCACAAACTGCTTTCGCCCTATGAACAAGGCGCGATGTACAGACAGGCGTTGGACAGTGGGCTTTATCCGTCTGCAAACGCACTGGCACAAGAACTTGGCGTGGATCCAAGTCTCGTCAGCAAATCGCTTTCGATCGTCCAACTACCAAAGGAAGTCATCGAGGCGTTCCCTTCGCCGCTCGACATTCAGTATCGCTGGGCGGCCCCCTTGAATTACGCATATCGACATGATGCCAAAGCCCTCGTGACGCGGGCCGACTCTCTCCGTCGGCAAGCAGCCAGCCTGAACGCCCACAAAGTCTTCCAACTACTGATCAACCCCGGACCCTCGCCTCAGGAGCATTCAGTTCATATCTCAGGCCGGCTGGACCACGCCATTATGGAAGTCAACCGAAAAGGGCTCCTCACGGTTCGCTTCGTGCGACCTATGGCACCCGAGCAACAAGCCCAAATCGAGGCCAGCCTGAGGCAGATTCTGAATCGGCAGTAACTTGGCGCAGGTCTGCAGACTCCGCTTCACGCGCCAACGACTAGCAATCGACATGGCACGGCGTAAAGCCCGGCTGCGACCTTGAACCGTTCAAGGCATGCATTTTGGGCGTTTCTTTCGGCGCCTCAAGCCTGAGTTCCCAATAGAGCGTCCTCACGCCCGCGCTGGGAAACCCTAATCCAGCGGTTCTGACCCACGCGATCTTATTATTTTGCGAACCGGCTTCGCGAGGGCTTCAATCTCTTTGCGCAACGCCGTATCCCCGTTAAGCGCTCTGGCAATATCACCGGGCGCGACGTCATGATCGCATGCGATGTAGATGAGATCCTCGATTTTTGCGAGATCAGCCCTGTCACGGGCATCCCCGCGAAATGGTCTGGGCGGCGTCATCGCGCTGAAAGATTCCTTGATGGTTTGCATAAGTTTTCGCTCATCGTCCTCAAGGATCTCGGGGAGTCGCATGCCAACATTTAACAAGCATTGAACAGCATCGCGATGCCATAACTCTGTTTCGCCCCCGTTTGCTTCTGCAAACGTGATCGTCCGACCGTCCTGGGTGGTCATCGCAGTTTCTGGGCTGGCAAGAGCGGATTCAATCGCCCATTCGATGTAGCTGGAAATCGAGATGCGCCGCATCCTTGAAACAATCTCCAGACGAAATTTAGCGCGCGGAGGGATGCGCACCGCGATGTAGTGGGAACGCGCGTCACCCTTGCTGCCCTTCTTTCGTTCACTTTGGTGTTGCGCGGCTTCGCCGCTTTTGAATGGACCGTCGCTCACCTTGGCGAACTTTAAGATCGCTGCTCGTAGCCGCTTGTTCCCGCAGAGCGCCTGCGCCATTTCAAGCGCCGAAAACCCCTGCTCGATGCCGGCGTAGATCAGGGTTCGGTTCGCGCGCACGAGTTGGCGGTCCCAGATGTCGTCTACAAACCCCCTGGACGGGTTCGAGAGAGCAAGCACCTCCTTGATCTTCTGGAAAAGGACTTTCTCACCAGATGTCAAGACTTCCGGAAGCCTTGATGCAACATTCAAAAACCGATCCGTCTCGCAGTGGTGCCACAACTCCGAGGGTCCC
The DNA here is from genome assembly GCF_030317105.1 of Variovorax brevis. Taxonomy (GTDB): domain Bacteria; phylum Pseudomonadota; class Gammaproteobacteria; order Burkholderiales; family Burkholderiaceae_C; genus Variovorax; species Variovorax brevis. Next base: position 63,601 of record NZ_JASZYG010000012.1, on the reverse strand, counting down.
GAATCGGCCTCGGCAAACGTGACCGCTCGCCCATTGGCAGTGAACACAGCGTTCAAAATGCTGCCAAAACTGCGGTCGACCGCCCATTTCATGAAGCTCGCATCCGACCTGCCCTGAAGCTTCGCAGCAATATTCATCTGAAACTTCGTACGCGGGTCAAAGCGCACCGATAGGAAGAAATCGGTTTGGGATGCGCCGCGTTGCCCCACTGCGCGTCTGGTTTCCATAGAGGCTCCTATTGCCCTTTTACATCCACATCGAGCATGGTTTTGCCTGCTTTCTTGCAAGACCCCGTTCGATGAGAGTAAAAACGCATCGCGATATTTTTCGATCGATCCTTTAACTGTCGGATTCGGTTCTCGAAACCCACAGAAACCAGATGATGTCGCGGTCAGCGTGCTTTCGGTCGGATGCGGCCGATCAATAGGTTTATGACCTTTATGGCAGTGAGCGCCCCCCATTAATCGCAAGGCGTGCGCCGCAAGGGCGTCCTAGGAACTTGAACCTGCTCGGAGGAAACCGTGATGACCCCAGAGCTCAGTGAGTACATGACGACCGAGGAGTTGGCGACAACGTTTCGGGTCAAGAAATGCACGATCGAAAAACGTCGATACCGAGGATTGGCGCTTCCGCCGGAACACCACTTCCCCGGGATGCGGCGCACACTCTACAAGCGGTCGGAGGCGGACAACAAGGAAACCTGGGTGCCTGCTGGGCGCCGACCGCAAAAATCGTAAGGAACGCCGAGGAAGACGAGTCGCAACCCTCTAAGAGGCGCCGGGATGGTGCTGGGACAAAGGAACAAAAAAAAGCCCGCTACATATTCTGTAGCGGGCTTTCCAGGAACCACCTTGTATTCAGTGGCTCCCCGACCTGGGCTCGAACCAGGGACCTACGGATTAACAGTCCGGCGCTCTACCAACTGAGCTATCGGGGAACAAGCCTCAGATTATAGCGCGGTTTTTTGGCTCTTTTCAAGTTTCACAACAAAGATCGAACTTCACGCACTGCATCGAGCAAGACAGGCAGCAATTCTCGCTCAAGTGCGAGGTCGGTTCGCAGTCCGCCGGAAAGAACCACGTTCAGCGCAGCAACGGTTCTGCCCTGCATGTTGCGCAAAGGCACCGCCAGCGCCTGCACGCCAATCTCGTGTTCTTCCGTTGCGATGCAGAAGTCCTGCGTGCGCACCTGGGTGATCTGCTGGCGCAAAACCTTGGCCTGGGTGATGGTGTGCTGCGTCAGGCGCGGCAGCGTGCGGCCCTTCAGCCAGCGTGCGAGTTCTGCGCTGCTCATGGCGGCGAGCAGCACGCGCCCCGTCGACGTGGCGTGCGCAGGCAGGCGCGCGCCCAGATGCAGCCCGTAGGCGAGCACCCGCGTGGGCGCGCCGTAGGCACCGCTGCGCGCGACGATGACCACCTCTTCGCCATCGAGCACCACCACCGAAAAGGATTCCTGCGTTTGCGCGGCCAGCCTGTTGAGCGTGGGTTGCAGCGTGCGCGGCAGGCGGGACGAAGAGAGATAGCTCCCCGAAAAGCGCAACACCTTCGGCGCCATCCAGAAATAGCTGCCGTCCGTCTCCAGATAGCCAAGGTGCGCCAGCGTGAGCAAATGGCGCCGCGCCGCTGCGCGCGTGAGGCCGGCGCGTTCGGCGGCCAGCGTGGCGTTGAGCCGCTGGCGCTCGGTGTCGAAACTTTCCAGAACGGACATGCCTTTGGCAATGCCCTCGATGAAATCAGCCTTGGCGATGGTCATGCGGGAATGCAGAAGTATTCATGGTGACTGCTGCGCGATCATCGCGCAGGCCATCCCATCATCGCACAGTGCGCGCTTGCGCCCTGTATCGCTGTCAGCCGCTGACGCCTACGCTTGGCGAACATGTGGAGACAAGTATGAAGACGCAAGTTGCAATCGTGGGTGCGGGTCCGGCCGGCCTGTTGCTCGGCCAGTTGCTGTTCAAGGCCGGCATCGACAACATCATCGTGGAGCGCCAGAGCGGCGACTATGTTCTCGGCCGCATCCGCGCCGGCGTGCTCGAGCAGGTGACGATGGATCTCTTGCAGCGTGCCGGCGTGGACGCCCGAGCGCATGCCGAGGGTCTGCCGCACGAAGGCATTGAACTGCTCTTCAAGGGCGCGCGGCATCGCATCGACATGCATGGGCTCACGGGCGGCAAGCAGGTCATGGTCTACGGCCAGACGGAAGTGACACGCGACCTGATGCATGCGCGCGAGGCCGAGGGTCTGGTCACCGTGTATGAAGCCGGCAACGTCAGCCTGCACGACTTCGACGGCACCCGCCCGCGCGTGCGCTATGAAAAGGACGGCGCCACGCACGAGATCGAATGCGACTTCATCGCCGGCTGCGACGGCTACCACGGCGTGAGCCGCAAGAGCGTGCCCGACGGCGCGCTGCACACCTACGAAAAGGTCTACCCCTTCGGATGGCTTGGCGTGCTGGCGGACGTACCGCCGGTGTCGCACGAACTCATCTATGCCAACACCTCGCGCGGATTTGCCCTGTGCAGCATGCGCAGTGCGACGCGAAGCCGCTTCTATGTGCAGGTGCCGACCGACGAGCGCGTGGAAAACTGGAGCGATGAAGCGTTCTGGAATGAACTGCGCAGCCGCCTCGACCCCGAGGCGAGCGAACACCTGGTCACGGGCCCGTCGCTTGAAAAGAGCATCGCCCCGCTGCGCAGCTTCGTGGCCGAGCCGATGCGATTCGGCCGCCTGCTGCTGGCCGGCGATGCGGCGCACATCGTGCCGCCCACGGGCGCCAAGGGCTTGAACCTGGCAACAGCGGATGTGGGCTACCTCTCGCGGGCGCTGGAGATCTTCTACTCGGAGAAAAGCGCCTCGGCACTGGACCGCTATTCGGACTTGTGCCTGCGCCGCGTGTGGAAGGCCGAGCGCTTTTCGTGGTGGTTCACCTCGCTCATGCACCGCTTTCCGGACACGGGCGAATTCGGCCAGAAGATCCAGGAGGCCGAACTCGACTACCTCGTGCATTCGCGCGCGGCATCGACCTCACTGGCGGAGAACTACGTCGGCTTGCCGCTGGAAGACTTTTAACCTGCCGGGTTACCAGCGCAGGAGGCGCGGTCCGATGAGCGCCCCCACCGCCACAGGGATCAGCATCCCCAGCACGTACCAGATCGCAAGGAACGGCGTCGCCAGTTCCTGACAGTGCAAGGCATACACCGTTGCCCCCGCACCGCCCGCCATGGCCCCCGCAGCGGCGCCCGCCAAGGCCGGCCGCGTGGGCGCCAGCCCCCTGAGCGCCGCAAAGGCAGCAATGAAAACTGGCAGCGAGATGTACGCAATGCTGAAGGGGCAGGAGCGCCAGGTCTCGCCCCACAGCAGCGCCGGGCGATTTTCCGGCGGGGCCGCCAGCCAGACGACCGCCCCCATGATCCAGACCATGAGGATGGGCGCCGCCGAGGTGTACCAGGCATGACCGACGCGCACGCCCGGCCGCGACAGGCGCTGCACCATGACAAATCCACCCCACGCGACGAAGAAGGGAAACAGGATCTTCATCCACAGCATGGGCCAGAACATCGCCTGGACCAGATCGCGCCGCACGCCGTATTCGATCATCATGATGGCCACAGCCAGCGGCACGCCAATCAGGAGCGCCATGACCAACCGGCGCGTCGCGGCGCGTCGCGGCACGGGTTCCACGTGGGCCGCGAGCATGGCGACAAGGTCATCGGTTCTCATGGGGATACCTTTCGCTTTCGCATTGCGGCGCTCATCCCCGCTCCTTGAATTTCAGGGCCAATGCCTTCAGGCCCCGGTGCACGTTCACCTTCACCAGGGATTCGGACATGCCCGTGCGCTGGGCCGTTTCCGTGACCGACAGTCCCTCCAGCTTCATGTGGACGATGGCTTCGCGCTGGCGCTCGGGCAGGGTCGCCAGCATGCCTTGCACGTCCCGGTGCGCGTCGCTGGCCTCGGTGGCCGAGTCGGCAAAAACCTCGAGGTCATCTTCCAGCGGCTCGTGCAGCGCTTCGCGGCTTGATTTGCTGCGCAACAGGTCGATCATCTTGTAGCGCGCAATCGCATGGACCCACGCCGTCAGGGGCTGGTCGCTGTGATAGGTGTGGCGCTGGTTGTGCATGGCAAGCAAACATTCCTGAACAAGATCCTCGACGTCGTCGGGCCAGCCATACAGGCGCTTGCCCAGAAAGGAACGCAGGTGCGCGCTGAGTTGCTGCAGGAAGGTGCGGTATGCCACGGCGTCGCCAGCGAGCCCTCTCAGGAAAAGAGCTCGCAGCGCCGTCTCGGTTTCACTCAACTGTGTCTGGTTCCCTGTTGTTATTCGCGACATGGGGTTGAATGGTTACAGCAACCGCAGGAATTTTAGGGAGACGGTGAACAAGTCTGGCGAAGGCTTTTGCCTGGCTCGCCGGGAACTTGTCCGGAGTCTCCTCGTTTCGGCGAATTGTGCCGTGTGCTGTAACCAACCGCGCGTTCCCGAAGAACTAGAGTTGACCGCGCAATACGGCCCGGTTTTTCAAACGTCTTACCCAAGGAGCCCACATCATGAATACACGTCCCTTCGCAATCACCGCCCTCGCCCTCAGCGCTCTCGCCGCCGGCGCCGCCATGGCGCAGGACACCAAGCCCATGGCCGACAAGGCGGCTCCCGCGATGGAAAAGTGCTACGGCGTTGCCCTGGCCGGCAAGAATGACTGCGCAGCAGGCCCTGGCACCACCTGTGCCGGCACGTCCAAGGTGGACTACCAACCCAATTCATGGAAGAACGTGCCCGCCGGCACCTGCACGACCATGAAGACGCCCAAGGGCATGGGCTCGCTGACGCCAATGAAGTCCTGAACCGGCAACAAGACGGCAAGCGCGGCAGCCCGACCATGACGACGAACGCTCTTCTCGGCGGCCTTGGCCTCAAGCCCCAGCACTACGACGACGCCTTGCGCTGCGCGCGTGCAGGCATGTGGTTCGAGGTGCATCCCGAGAACTATTTCGTCGATGGCGGCCCGCGCCTGCGCTGGCTGGAAGCCGTGCGTTCGAATCACCCGGTGTCGCTGCACGGCGTCTCGCTGTCACTGGCCGGCGACAAGGCGCCCGATGCGGCGCATCTCGCCCGGCTGGCCGGACTGGTGCGCCGCATCGAGCCGGCGCTGGTGTCGGAGCACCTGGCATGGTCGGCGTGGAACGGAAGCCACTTTCCCGACCTGCTGCCCATTCCCCGCACGACCGAGGCGCTGCATCGCGTCGCCGGCAACATCGAGCGCGCGCAGGCGGCACTGGGGCGCCCGATGGCCATCGAGAACCCGTCGCACTACCTGCGCATTGAAGGCCATGAGTGGGACGAGATCGACTTTCTCGCCGAACTCGTGCGCCGCACGGGCTGCGGCCTGCTGCTGGACGTGAACAACGTGCACGTCTCGGCCAACAACCTGGGCTTCGACGCCCGGCACTACATCGACCGCTTTCCCGGGGACGCGGTCATGGAAATCCATCTGGCGGGCCACACGCAAGACCCCAGGCTCGGCGATGCGCTGTTGATCGACTCGCATGACGCGGCCATTTCGCCCCAGGTGTGGTCGCTGTATCGGCGCCTTGTCGCGCGCATCGGTGGGCGCCCCACGCTGGTTGAGCGCGATGGCAACGTGCCCGCGTTCGACGAACTGCTGGTGGAACGCGACATGGCCACGGCGGCGCTCCAATCGCAACTGGCACAGCCCGACGAAGCCGCCGAAATCCAGCACGCGGAGCTTGCGCGATGACGGCCGCCAGCGCATCAGCGCTCTCCCAATTCCAGGGCTCGTTTGCCAGCGCCTTGTTCGCCGATCCATCCGAAGCGGATGCGCAGATGGCCAACCTGATCGTGCAACCCGCCTTTGCGGTCTATCGCAACACGGTGATGAAAGCCTGCATCGACGCGCTGGAGGCCAATTACCCAAGCGTGGCGCGACTGGTGGGCACCGAGTGGTTCCGTTCCGCCGCGGCCTTGCATGTGGCCGCGAGCCCGCCAACCGATGGCCGGCTGGTGCAATATGGCGCTGGCTTTCCGCAGTTCCTGCGCGACTTCGCGCCCGCGTCGCAGTTGCCCTACCTGCCCGGCGTGGCGCAACTGGATCGCTTCTGGACCGAATCGCACATTGCCGCCGATGCGCCCGTGCTGGAGCCGGCGATCCTCACGCGCCTTGCGCCCGAAGCGCTCGGCGCCGCCGCCCTCGCGCCGCATCCCGCCACGCGCTGGGCCTTCTTTGCCGACTTGCCCATCTTCACCATCTGGCAGCGCAACCGCACGTCCGGTGACGACGTCGCTACGCAAGATGACATTACATGGCACGGCGAAGGCGCCCTGCTCACGCGCACGCAGGACGTCGTGCAATGGCACATCGCCAGCGCAGCCGACTGCGCCTTTCTCGACGCGTGCGCGCAAGGCGCCTGTCTTGCCGACGCCGCGGAAGCGGCCGTCGCCGCCGACCAGCTCGTCGATCTGGCCGCCCTTCTCTCCCGCCTGCTGCAGGCAGGTGCCTTCCAAGCCCCATCCGATGCCACAGACACAGGAGCCTCGTCATGACGAACCCTTCCTCACAGGCCGCGCCGGCAACTCTCCAACCCCATCGCAGCAGCCTTGTCGATCGCTGGAACGGCTTCGCTGATCTTCTGGGCCGGCTCATCACGCACGACGTGCTGGCGCTGGCGAGCCGGCTGTCAATCGCGGCCATCTTCTTTTTATCCGGCCGCACCAAGGTGACGGGCTTTCTCACCCTGACCGACAGCGCCTACGAGCTCTTTCGCACCGAGTACAAGCTGCCGCTCATTCCGCCAGAGATCGCTGCGCACCTTGCAGCCTACGCCGAGCACCTCTTTCCCGTGCTGCTGGTGCTGGGCCTGTTCTCGCGGCTGTCGGCGCTTGCCCTGCTGGGCATGACATTGACCATCCAGATCTTTGTCTACCCGGACGCCTGGCCCACGCACCTCTCCTGGGCGGCGCTGCTGCTGTATGTGGCGGGCCGCGGCGCAGGCCGGGTCTCGCTGGACCGAAAGCTCGGCCTGGACTGAATTGGACTGAAGACAACACTTGCTCCCGCCTTGCCGGGCGGGCGGCTTGCCAGTTGAGGGGGTGCTCGGTACATTGCGTTTTTTGAGGGCCTGCAATGTCCGTTGACACCGCTACGAGTTCTTCCACCCCCATCGTCCCGCCGGACGCCACCGGCACCACTCCCCCTTCTTCCACGGCGGCGCCCGCGCGACGCCACATCCGGCTGACCTCTCACGCAGGTGGATTCGGCGCGCTGCCCATCGTGTGGGGCGCGCCCTCGGCGACGGAACGCGGCCCCATCGTCGGCACCACGACGACGCGCTCGCACCGCAACGTGATCGGCACGCACAGCGGCTCGTACAGCGTTTACCGCGCGCTGGCCGTGGCGGCGGGTGCGCTCAATCCGCAGCACAAGGCGGACCTGACCAACACCTCGCCCACCGACATCATCGGCCCCTACCCGCAGTGGCTGGAGCCGGGCAAGATCGTCTCGCTCGACCCGTGGGGCGCAACGGTGGCGTCGGTGTTCGCCACCGAACTGGCGGCCGGCTACGACATCCGCCCCACCATCGCGGTGACGCAGGCGCATGTGATCCTGCCGGAAGTCATCGAAGCGCTGCAGAGCGGACGCCTGAAGGCCGACGGCAAGTTCCTCACCGCCAATGGCGCGGCGATGGTGACCAAGGCAGCGCTGGAGCCCGTGTGGTACCTGCCCGCCGTGGCCAAGCGCTTCGGCTGCTCCGAAACCGACCTGCGCCGCGTGCTGTTCGAGGAAACGGGCGGCATGTATCCCGAGTTGGTGACCCGGCCCGACCTGGAAGTGTTCCTGCCGCCCATCGGCGGACAGACCGTCTACATCTTCGGCAACCCGCGCGACCTGGCCAATCCCGAAGTCGAACTCACGGCCCGCGTGCACGACGAATGCAATGGCTCGGACGTGTTCGGCTCCGACATCTGCACCTGCCGCCCCTACCTCACGCACGCCATCGAGGAATGCATCATGGGCGCCCAACGCGGCGGCGTGGGGCTGGTGGCCTACTCGCGCAAGGAAGGCCGTGCGCTGGGCGAAGTCACCAAGTTCCTCGTCTACAACGCGCGCAAGCGGCAAGTGGGCGGCGACACGGCCGACCAGTACTTCGCCCGCACCGAATGCGTGGCCGGCGTGCAGGACATGCGCTTCCAGGAACTCATGCCCGACGTGCTGCACTGGCTGGGCGTCAAGAAAATCCACCGCCTCGTGTCGATGAGCAACATGAAGTACGACGCCATCACCGGCTCGGGCATCGAGATTGGCGTGCGCGTGAACATCCCCGACGAACTCATCCCCGCCGACGCACGTGTCGAGATGGACGCCAAGATGGCCGCCGGCTACTTCACGCCGGGCGTCGTGCCCGATGCCGAGGAACTCAAGAAAGCCAAGGGCCGGGGGCTGTCATGACGAAGGACAACTACGGACTCGATCCCGACCGCCCGACACACAACCCCGCCGTCCAGTTCGCCGACGCGGACGGGCATGTGGACCCGGGGCTCGAGTTCGTGCCGGATGCCGAACACGCAGTCGGCGCCGCTGCGCTCTTGCGCACCACGCACTGCGTGCGCGAGCGCGCTCATGCGCTGCTGGCACGGGCGCGCCGCGGCGAATCGGCGTGGTTTTCCATCGGCGCTGACACCACGCTGGAAGAAGCCGCACGCGCCGTGGCCGCCACCACGCGCGAAAACTATCCGCACGACAACATCCCGTACCACAGCCGCTGGCGCCATTTCGAAGTGGGCGGCGTCAACCGATTGAAGCAACTCGACCAGTTGCTCGGCCCGAAAATCACGCCGACCGAGCGGGCGCGCGCGCTGATCGATCTGGCGGTGGTGAGTGTTCTGCTCGATGCGGGTGCCGGCACCACATGGCACTACGTCGAGGCGTCGACGGGCCAGCGTTTCACGCGCTCCGAAGGCCTGGCCGTGGCGAGCTTTCACGCCTTCACGAGCGGGCGCTTTTCTTCCAATCCTGACAAGCCGCTGCAGGCCGACTCTGCGGGCCTGCGCGCCTTGGTGACGGACCGGCTGGCTTCCGCCTTCCAGGTGAGCGAATCGAATCCGCTGGTCGGACTCGCCGGGCGTGCCACGCTGCTGCGCCGACTCGGCGAGGCGATGCACGAGCAGCCGGAGACCTTTGGCGATGACGGACGCCCCGGCGGAATGCTGGATGCGCTGGTGAGCCCCTATGGCCCTTCTGCCCCGCCCACAGCGGAAATCGCGGCGCATGAAATCCTCTCGCTCCTGCTGGGCTCGCTCTCGGGCATCTGGCCTGCTGCCAACACCATCGACAGCATTGCCGCCGATGGCAGCGACGTGGCGGGCGCACTCCCCTCGGGCGACCCTGCCCACGCGCTGGGCGACTGCTGGCGCCACAGCGCCGTCCAGGGTCCGGGCCTGACCAACGGCTGGATGCCTTTTCACAAGCTCTCGCAATGGCTGACCTACTCGTTGCTCGAGCCCTTCGAATGGGCGGGCGTGAAGGTGCGAGGTCTCGATGCGCTCACCGGCCTGCCTGAATACCGCAACGGCGGCCTGTTCCTGGACACCGGCGTCATCGTCCCCAAGGACCCGGCGCTGCTGGAGCGCACCTGGAAGGTCAGCGACGAATTCATCGTGGAGTGGCGCGCCTTGACCGTTGCGCTGCTCGACGAACTGGCCCCGCGCGTGCGCAAGACGCTCAACCGCACGGAAGCGCAGTTGCCGCTGGCCTGCGTGCTCGAAGGCGGCACCTGGGCGACCGGCCGCGCGCTGGCACAACGCTTGCGTGACGGTGCGCCACCGCTGCGCATCGAAAGCGATGGCACAGTCTTTTAGACTGCGCGTATACAAACCCACACAGTGACGCTGATCGCTTTCCCATCATGAGCAATGTTCACCTGATCGATCACCCCCTCGTCCAGCACAAGCTGACCCTGATGCGCCGAAAGGATGCATCGACCAACAGCTTCCGGCGCCTCCTCAACGAGATCAGCACGCTCATGGCCTACGAGGTCACGCGCGACATGCCGATGCAGGAAATCGAAATCGAGACGCCGCTGGAAGTCTCGACGGGCAAGGTCATCGACGGCAAGAAGCTGGTGTTCGTCTCCATCCTGCGCGCGGGCACCGGCATCCTGGATGGCATGTTGAGCGTGGTGCCGGGCGCGCGCGTTGGCCACATCGGCCTGTACCGCGACCCCAAGACGCTGACGGCGGTGGAGTACTACTTCAAGATGCCCAGCGAGATGGCCGAACGCGACGTCGTCGTGGTCGATCCGATGCTGGCAACGGGCAACTCGGCCGCCGCGGCGGTGGACCGGCTCAAGGAACTGCACCCCAAGTCCATCAAGTTCGTCTGCCTGCTGACCTGCCCCGAGGGCATCAAGACCATGCAGGACGCGCACCCGGACGTGCCGATCTACACCGCCGCCATCGACCGCCAGCTGAACGACCACGGGTACATCCTGCCTGGCCTGGGCGACGCCGGCGACCGCATCTTTGGAACCAAGTGATCGCGCCGCAGGCGCCAGGACGCGGCTGAAGGCGGCCGCGGCGAGGCGGCGAGCCAGAACGATTCATCAACGAGGAGAAGCAACTTGTCCCATCGACGTCAATTGATCATTCGCTCTGCCGCCGTCGCGGCCTCCATCATCGCCGCGGGCCTGCCCGGTATGGCGATGGCGCAAGGCGCCAAGCTCAAGGTCGCGGCGGTGTACACCGTGCCCTTCGAGCAGCAATGGGTGGGCCGCATCCACAAGGCGCTCAAGGCGGCCGAGGCGCGCGGCGAGATCGAATACAAGGCGACGGAGAACGTGGCCAACGCCGACTACGAACGCGTGATGCGCGAATACGCCACGGCCGGCAACCAGCTGATCCTGGGCGAGGTGTTCGGCGTCGAGAAGGCGGCACGCCAGGTCGCCAAGGACTTTCCGAAGACAGCCTTCGTGATGGGCTCGTCGCTCAAGCCGCAGGCGCCGAACTTCTCGGTGTTCGACAACTACATCCAGGAACCTGCCTACCTCACCGGCATGATCGCCGGCGGCATGACCAAGACCAACAAGATCGGCATGGTCGGCGGCTTTCCGATTCCCGAGGTCAACCGCCTGATGAACGCCTTCATGGCCGGCGCAAAGGAAACGAACCCGAAGGTGGAGTTCAGCGTGAGCTTCATCAACAGCTGGTTCGACCCGCCCAAGGCCAAGGAAGCCGCATTCGCCATGATCGACAAGGGCGCAGACGTGATGTACGCCGAGCGCTTTGGCGTTTCGGACGCGGCCAAGGAGCGCGGCAAGCTGGCGATCGGCAACGTGATCGACACGCAGGCGCAATACCCCGACACGGTGGTGGCCTCGGCCCTGTGGAGCATGGAACCCTCGGTCGACCGCGCGATCAAGCTGGTGAAGGAAGGCAAGTTCACCGCCGAGGACTATGGCCCCTATTCGATGATGAAGCACAAGGGCTCCGAACTGGCGCCGCTGGGCACTTTCGAGAAGAAGGTGCCGGCTGACATCGTCGCCAAGGTCAAGGCCAAAGAGGCCGAGATCCGCGCAGGCAAGTTCACGGTGAAGGTGGACGACAGCCAGCCCAAGTCGAACGCCAAGTGAATCGGGGCCGCGCATGTCGCGGCCTTTTTTTTGCACACGGACACCTGACATGACCGCCTTTGCAGCACTTGACCGGCTCGGTCGCCGCGCGCTTGTCTTCCTGGCACTGGCTTGGCTCGCAGGCTGCGCGGGCATGCCTGGGGCCACGCCGACGCGCCTGGACGACACGCCGCGAATGGCCGTCATCTCGGCCTTCGAACCCGAGTTGACGCTGCTGCTGTCGCGAATGCAGGGTGCGCGCCGTCAAAGCGTCAACGGCGTCGAATTCACCACCGGCACGCTCGAAGGCAAGCCGGTGGTCGTGTTCCTGTCGGGCATCAGCATGGTCAACGCGGCGATGAACACGCAACTGGTGCTCGACCGCTTCAACGTCAGCCACATCGTGTTCAGCGGCATCGCGGGCGGCGTCAATCCGGCTTTGCACATCGGCGACGTGACGGTCGCGGCGCAGTGGGGGCAGTACCTCGAAGTGCTCATGGCGCGCGAAACCGCGCCGGGGCAATTCACGCCGCCGTCGTGGATGCCCAACGCCAGGGCGTTGCCGAACTACGGCATGCTGCACACGCAGCAGGTGCAGGTGCGCAGCACGGCGGTGCCCAAGCTCACGCACAAATTCTGGTTTCCCGTCGATGCAAAGATGCTCGACGTGGCGCGCGGGCTGGGGCCGATCGAACTGTCGGCCTGCGCCGCCGGCAAGTGCATGTCGCACACGCCGAAGGTCGTGGTCGGCGGCAATGGCGTCTCGGGGCAGGCTTTTGTCGACAACAAGGCATACCGCGAATACGCGTTCAAGACCTTCCAGGCCAATGTGCTGGACATGGAAACCGCGGCGACCGCCATGGTCGCCTACAGCAATGGCGTGCCCTACATCGCCTTTCGCTCGCTGAGCGACCTGGCTGGCGGCGGCGAAGGCGAGAACGAAGAAGAAACCTTCATGGGCGTCGCCGCGGACAACTCGGCCAAGATCGTGCTGGCCTTCCTTGCGGCGTGGAAGTGAAGCGCACGTGACCGTTCTCGCGCTCCGCGGCATCACCAAGCGATTCGGCTCGCTGGTCGCCAATGACAACGTCTCGCTGGACCTTGAAGCCGGCGAAGTGCTGGCGCTGCTGGGTGAAAACGGCGCGGGCAAGTCGACGCTGATGTCCATTCTCTTTGGCCACTATGTGGCCGACGAAGGCAGCATCGAGGTCTTCGGCCAACCCCTGGCGCCGGGCAACCCGAAGGAGGCTCTGGCGGCCGGCGTCGGCATGGTGCACCAGCACTTCACGCTGGCCGACAACCTGAGCGTGCTCGACAACGTGCTCATGGGCACGGAGCCGCTCTGGCAACCGTGGTCGCAGCGCGGCGCGGCGCGCGCCCGGCTGCTGGACGTGGCGCAGCGCTTCGGCCTGCCGGTGACGCCCGATGCGCAGATCGGCAGCCTGTCGGTCGGGGAACGCCAGCGGGTGGAGATTCTCAAGGCGCTCTATCGGGGCGCCCGCATCCTCATCCTCGACGAGCCCACGGCCGTGCTCACGCCGCAGGAAAGCGAAGCGCTTTTTGCGACGCTCTCGCAGATGGTTGCGCAGGGGCTGTCGATCATCTTCATCAGTCACAAGCTGCCGGAAGTGCTGCGCGTGTCGCATCGCGTGGCGGTGCTGCGCAACGGCAAGCTGGTGGCGCAGGCGCGCACCGCCGATTGCACGCAGGAGCAGTTGGCACTCTGGATGGTAGGCCATGCGGTCGATCCTCCCTTGCGCCGGCCGGCCAAGCGTGCGGGCGATGCGGTGTGCGTGCTGGAGCATGTGAACACGCAGGCCGGATCCGGGTCGGACAACCGCGACGCCTTGCGCGATGCTTCCCTCACGCTGCGTGCGGGGGAGATCGTCGCCATCGCCGGCGTCTCGGGCAACGGACAGGTCGCGCTGGCGGAACTGCTCAGCGGCACGCGGCGCGCGGCCTCGGGTTCCGTCCAGTTCATGGGCCGCGCCTTGCCGCCCTCGCCCGCGCGATTGGTCGCACGGGGCGTCGCGCGCATTCCGGAAGACCGGCATGCCGTCGGCGTCGTGGGGGATTTGCCGGTGTGGGAGAACGTGGTTTCAGAACGGCTGCGCTCCGATGCGTTCTCGCGATGGTTCTTCCCTGGCCTTCGCTGGGTGCGCCGCGCGGCCGCCCGGGCGCACGCGCGCAAGGTGGAACAGGCCTTCGACGTGCGCGGCGCGGGTCTCGATTCGCCGGCGCGCTCGCTCTCCGGCGGAAACATGCAGAAGCTGATCCTGGGGCGCTCCTTGCTCGCGCCTGACAGCGCCCGGTCGTCCAGCCAGACGCCTCGACTCATCGTCGCGCATCAACCGACGTGGGGGCTGGACATCGGCGCCGTGGCCTATGTGCAGCAGCAACTCATCGAGGCGCGAGACGCCGGCGCCGCAGTGCTGGTGATTTCCGACGACCTCGATGAAGTGCTGGCGCTGGGCGATCGGGTGGCCGTGATGCACGGCGGACACATCGGCGAGCCTCGCCCGGCCTCGGCCTGGACGCGCGAAGCGATCGGACTGGCGATGGCGGGCACGGTGGGGCACGGCCATCGCAAGGCGGCTGCCACGGAAGGCAGCGCATGAGGCTGGAGCGCCGCCACGGCAGTTCGCGCCTGGCGCTGGTGCTGGCGCCCATCGGCGCGGTGGCGTTCACCATGCTTGTCAGCGCTCTGCTCGTGCTGTGGGCCGGGGCACCGGTGGGCAAGACCTATGCATTGCTGCTGCAGGGCGGGTTCGGCTCGGTGTTCGGCTGGAGCGAGACGCTCACGCGTGCTATTCCGCTCATCCTGACGGGCCTGTCGGCGACGGTGGCGTTCAAGGCGCGCCTGTTCAATATCGGGGCCGAAGGGCAGCTCTATGCCGGCGCGCTGGCGGCCGTGGCCGTCGGCGGCCTGCACGGCGGCACGGGCTTCGAATGGCCGCTGTGGGTGCTCTTTCCGCTGATGATGCTGGCGGCAGCCGCTGCCGGAGCCCTGCTCCTGCTCGGCCCGGCGCTGATGAAGACGCGCCTTGGCGTGGATGAGGTGGTGACCACGCTGCTGATCAACTTCATCGTGCTGCTGGGTGTTTCGGCAATGCTCGACGGCCCCATGAAGGACCCGACCGCGATGGGCTGGCCGCAGAGCGTGTCGCTGCAGGACGGGCTGGAGATGAGCAAGCTGATCGCCCAGACGCGCGTGCACACCGGACTGATCTGGGCGGGCACGCTCGCAGTGCTGGTGTGGCTGCTGTTCAAGCACACGGTGCTGGGCTTCGACATCCGTGCGGTCGGCGCCAATGCGCGGGCGGCCGCCTTTGCGGGCGTGCCGGTCACGGGCACCGTCGTGGCGGTCGCGCTGCTGTCGGGCGCCCTGGCGGGGCTGGCCGGTGCCATCGAAGTGGCGGGGCGCACCAGCTACGTCACGCTCGACATGTCGCCGGGCTATGGCTACAGCGGCATCGTCATCGCGATGCTGGCGGGGCTGCATCCGCTGGGCGTGCTGGCGGCCAGCGTGTTCGTGGCGGGCGTGCTGGTCGGCGCTGACACCATGAGCCGCGCCGTGGGGGTGCCGACCTACATCGCGGACGTGATCGTCGCGGCATCGCTGATCGCGGTGCTGGTGGCCACGCTGCTCACGCAATACCGGGTGCGGTGGAAATGAGCGACCTGCTCGACATCCTTTCCAACGCGGCCTTCTGGGTGGCCGTGCTGCGCATTGCCACGCCACTGATCTTCGGCACGCTGGGCGTCTTGCTGTGCGAACGCGCAGGCGTGCTCAACCTGGGCATCGAGGGGATCATGGTGGCGGGCGCCTTCGCCGGATGGCTTGCCGTGTATGCGGGCGCGTCGCTGTGGGTTGGCGTGGCGGTGGCGGCGCTGACGGGCGCGGTGTTCGGGTTGCTGCACGCCTTTCTCACCGTGGGGCTGGCGCTGTCGCAGCACGTGTCGGGGCTGGGCATCACGCTGTTGGCGACGGCCCTGAGTTACTACGGTTACCGCGTGAATTTTCCCAAGGTGAACACGCCGCCGACCATCGCGCCCTTTGCGCCGATGGAGTGGCTGCACATTCCGGTGTTGTCGTCGCAGACGGCGCTGACGGCCTTTGCGCTGGTGCTGGTTCCAATCGTCGGCTACATCCTTTATCGGACGCCGGTCGGGCTGGCGGTGCGCATGGTCGGCGAGAACCCGCAGGCGGCCGAGGGTCAGGGTGTGTCGGTGGCGGCCACGCGAACGGGCGCCATCGTGGCGGGGTCGGCGTTGATGGGGGTGGCGGGCTCCTTCCTCACCTTGTCCGCATTCAACGCCTTCTTCTTCAACATGATCAACGGGCGCGGATGGATCTGCGTAGCGCTGGTGGTGTTCGCCTCGTGGCGGCCCGGAAAGGCCCTGCTGGGCGCCCTGCTCTTTGCCTTTTTCGACGCGCTGCAACTGCGGCTGCAACAATCGGGCGACGCGGTGCTGCCCTATCAGCTTTACCTGATGCTGCCCTATCTTTTGTCGATCCTCGCGCTGGTGCTGGTGGCCCGCAAGGCCGCCTATCCGCAGGCGCTGATGAAGCCCTACAGAAAGGGTGAACGCTGATGCTCGATCTTCTAGTCCACAACGCCACGCTGCCGGACGGCCGCACCGGCATGTCCATTGCCGTGCAGGACGGCCGCATTGCCGAAGTCACGGCGGGTCTGGATGCGCCTGCGCAGGAAAAGATCGATGCCGGTGGCTTGCTGGTCTCGCCGCACTTCATCGATGCGCATTTCCACATGGACGCGACGCTCAGCTACGGCCTGCCGCGCGTCAACCAGAGCGGCACGCTGCTGGAAGGCATCGCACTGTGGGGCGAACTGAAGCCGCTGCTGACGGCCGATGCGCTCATCGATCGCGCCCTGGCCTACTGCGACTGGGCAGTGGCCAAGGGGCTGCTTGCGATCCGCACGCATGTGGACACCAGCGATCCGAGCTTGCTGGCTGTCGATGCCTTGCTCGACGTCAAGCGCCGCGTCGCGCCCTATATCGACCTGCAACTGGTCGCCTTTCCACAGGACGGCGTGCTGCGTTCGCCCGGCGGCGTGGAAAACCTCAAGCGCGCTCTGGACAAGGGTGTGGACGTCGTCGGCGGCATTCCGCATTTCGAGCGCACCATGGCCGATGGCGCGGCCAGCGTGAAGCTGCTGTGCGAGATCGCAGCAGAGCGCGGTCTGGCGGTCGACATGCATTGCGACGAATCGGACGACCCGCTGTCGCGCCACATCGAGACGCTTGCGTTCGAAACGCAACGCCTTGGCTTGCAGGGCCGCGTCACCGGATCGCACTGCACGTCAATGCATTCGATGGACAACTACTACGTCAGCAAGCTGCTGCCGCTCATTGCCGAATCGCGGGTGAGCGTGATCGCCAATCCGCTCATCAACATCACGCTGCAGGGCCGCCACGACACCTACCCCAAGCGCCGCGGCATGACGCGCGTGCCCGAACTCATGGCGGCGGGCGTGAACGTCGCCTTCGGCCACGACTGCGTGATGGACCCGTGGTACGGCATGGGCTCGGGCGACATGCTCGAAGTGGCCCACATGGGCCTGCACGTGGCACAGATGACCAGCCAGGCCGGCATCCGCCAATGCTTCGACGCGGTCACGCGCAATGCGGCGCAGGTTTTCGGCTTGGCGGACTACGGGATCGAAGCGGGTTGCGACGCAAGCTTCGTGTTGCTGCAGGCGCGCGACCCGGTGGAAGCGATTCGCCTGCGCGCGACGCGGCTGAAGGTGTTTCGCAAGGGCAAGCTGTTGGCGCAGGCGCCGGCAGCAACGAGTGCGCTGCATCTGGCAGGCAGGCCGGACGCCACGTCCTTCATGCCGCCGCGCACCTGACGCCGGTTCGCGCACCGCGCCAGCACTGGGGACGCCGGCCGGGTTTTCGGCCTGTGCGAAGCGCCCTCATCGGCGTACGATGACGGAGTCAGCCCCGCGCCTTCGGAGTGCCCATGACGGAATCCGACTTCACGACCCTGCGTCAGCGCATGCTCGCGGAAATTGCCGCGAAGACGATCTTTTCCACCACCCACCTCGGCAAGGCCGCGCTGCACCGCCGTGTGATGGACGCGCTCGGCGAGGTGCCGCGCCACGAGTTCGTGCCGCTGGAACTGCGCCCCTACGCCTACGTGGACACGCCCTTGCCCATCGGCTACGGCAAGACCATCTCGCAGCCCTTCATCGTCGCGGTGATGACGGATTTGCTGGACGTGCAGCCCACCGACACCGTGCTGGAAATCGGCACCGGGCTGGGCTACCAAACCGCCATCCTTGCCGGGCTCGCCGAACGGGTGCTGAGCATCGAAATCATCGAGGAACTGGCCGTGCAGGCCCGGCACCGGCTGAACCGGCAAGGTCACTTCAACGTCCAGATCAAGGTCGGCAACGGTTGCCGCGGCTGGCCGGAGCACGCGCCTTTCGACAAGATCATCGTCACGGCGGCGCCCGAGTTGATTCCGCCCGCCCTCACCTACCAGCTCAAGCCCGGCGGCAAGATGGTCATTCCGGCGGGCCTGCGAGATGTCCAGCAGCTCATGCTGGTGGAAAAAGACGAACACGGCGTGCTGTCGACCAGCGAGATTTTCCAGGTGCTGTTCTCGCAGCTGGAGGACACCGAGTCCATCTGAACCATGGGAACGACGCTCAAGGGCCATTGCTTTTGCGGTGCCGTGCGCTATGAGGCCGGCGGCGTCCCCTCCAACGAAACGAACTGCCATTGCTCCATATGCCGCCGAACGAGCGGCGCGCCATTCGTGGCGTGGTTCACCGTGCCATCGTCCGGCTTCCGGTTGACTGCCGGCCGCCCGGCCACTTTCAAGTCGTCGGAGCACGGCACACGAAGCTTTTGCGCTGCTTGCGGCACCCCGCTGACCTTCCACTCCACGAAGTACCCCGACGAAATGGACGTCACCACGTGCTCGCTGGAAGACCCTGCCATGCTGCCACCCAGGGACCACACACGCACCAGTTCCAGGCTGCCCTGGGTGCACCTGGACGACGGGCTTCCGGCCTACCCTGAAGCGCGCCCGGCCTGAGACACGCCGACGACGGTTCTCGCCACCATGCCGGGCGTCACGACGCCTGCGCGAGGTGTTCCAGGAACAAGGGCGCGGCTTCCCGCAGGAACGAGGCCTCCCCCGGTTCGATTTCCCGCTGTTCAACGTCGAAGTGGATCAGGATGCCCACCGGCAGGCGGCCCGCCTCGGCTTGCAACAAGCTGCCGTAGCACGATCGAAGAAAGCTGGCCGGGTCGTCGCGGCTCAGACGGGTGTCCTGCATGGCATCGTTCGTCATGAATTCGCCCTGGTGCAGCACGTGGCGCCAGATGCTCGTGCGAAGCGGAAACACGCGCAGCCACGCGCGATGCTCCGCGCACCGGTCGAACATGAAGGCCGCGTACATTCCCGCGCCCCGCAGCTTGTAGATGCCGGTGTAGCGGTAGTCGGTTCCGTCGTTGAGCAACGCCAGCGCCTGCGCTACGCCGTGTGTCGCGAGAACACCCTTGATGGCCGCCATGCGCAGGGCCAGGTTCAGTTCGAACATCGCATGCCTCCCAGCATTTGCGCCGTACATCAGGTGCGTGTGCCCGCGTACCGATGCGCTGGATGCGAACTTAGCGCGCCAAACGATGCCAGTCTGTTCGCTTCCGCACCCAGACATCCTGTGAAGGTGAGAGCGCCAGTGCTTCGCCTCGGGAGACTTTCGCCTGCAGCCCCTCAGGCTGGCCCGAGCAGCCGGTCATATTCCTTCTTGACCACCGCGTAGCACTCGCAGGTCCGCTTTTCCAGGCCTGCGCGGTCCAGTACCGCGATGTTGCCCCTCGCGTAGCGGATGAGGTTGGCCTTCTGCAGCTTGAGGGCGACCTCTGTCACGCCCTCGCGGCGCACGCCGAGCATGTTGGAGATCAGTTCCTGCGTCATGGCCAGCTGGTTGTGGCTCAGCCTGTCGAGGCTCAGCAGCAACCACCTGCAGAGTTGCTGGTCGAGCGAGTGGTGGCGGTTGCACACGGCCGTTTGTGCCATCTGCGTGATCAACGCCTGCGTGTAGCGCAGCAGCAAGTGAAGAACGGGGCCGGCCCGGTCGAACTCCTTCTTCATGGCTTGGGCTTTCATCCTGAAGCTCATCCCGGAACTCTGGACGACCGCGCGGCTGGGTGTGGTGCCGCCACCCATCAGCAGCGTGACACCCACGATGCCTTCATTGCCGACCACCGCGATCTCGGCCGATGCGCCGTTCTCCAGCACGTAGAGCAGCGAGACGATGGCCGTAGCGGGGAAATAGACGTGGGTTTGCGTGCCGCCGGATTCGTACAGCACTTCGCCGAGCGTCAGCTGGACGGGCTCGAGGTGGGGACGCAAACGCTGGAAATCGGCGTCCGGCAACGAGCCAAGCAGGCCATTGTCTTTTGGATCGAACGTGGACATCAAAGCGAGAAGCTCCCTGGCGCAATCGGGCATGGACGCTGCCCCATGTGGCGCCCTCCCTCAGAGTGCCGGGCTCAGTATATGGAGTGCAAGGGGCTTCGTATGTTCGCTACCGCACATAAAACAACGGGCGAACGAAAGAGCATTCGATCAGGGAAGTTCACACCACATGTGAACCTTGGCATGAAAGCGATCAGCGACACGCACCGCCATCGGCTCGACGCCAAAGGTCTTGAAGCCGCAGCGCTCATACAGGGCCTGCGCGCCATCGTTTCCTTGCGTGACGGTGAGCTGGACGACGCGGATGTCGCCACGCATCCTGGCCGCTGCCAGGACGGCCTCGACCAGCTTGGCGCCCACGCCGTGCTGTCGGGCGGCCGGCACCACGTACATGCCGAACAGCAGGCCCTTGTGGCGCGACTTGATGCGTGACTCGACGCTCAGGCCGGCCGCGCCCACCAGCGTGTCGTGATCGTCGAACGCGCCCCACACCGCACTGGATTGCGCATCACCCGCCGGAAGCCGATCGGCCCACCACGACAAGGGCAGCGCGACACGTTCCGACGTACTGGACGTGAAGGCGTCAGGATGGTTTTCATAGGCTTCGAGCATCAGTTGGCGGTGCGCGAAAGCGTCGGCGGGAGTCAGGCGGCGAATGAGCATGGAGGGGCATTTTCCCCTATGACGCACCGTGCAATCGAGGACTCATCGTCGCGCACAATGCCAGACATGCAACTCAATTTCATCGGCAACGCGGGCGTTGCCTCCTCCTCCGGGCGCGTGCTGCCGGTGCTGGACCCTTCCGACGGCCAGGCCTTCGACGAATTGCAGCGCAGCAACGCGGCCGACATCGATGCCGCCGTGCGCGCGGCGCGCGATTGCTTCGACGGCATCTGGCACAAGGTGAGCGCCGCGGAGCGCGGCCGGCTCATGATGAAGCTCTCGGCCAAGATCTCCGAGCACATCGACGAACTGGCCTTGCTGGAGCAACGCGACTGCGGCAAGCCGGTGAAGCAGGCGCGTGCCGACGCACTGGCGCTGGTGCGCTATTTCGAGTTCTACGCTGGTGCCTGCGACAAACTGCACGGCGAGACGATTCCCTACCAGGACGGCTACAGCGTCTTCACCTGGCGCGAGCCGCATGGCGTCACGGGACACATCATTCCATGGAACTACCCGATGCAGATCTTCGGGCGCAGCGTGGGCGGGGCGCTGGCGGCCGGCAACGCGTGCGTGGTGAAGCCTGCGGAAGACGCCTGCCTTTCGCTCATCCGCGTGGCGCAACTGGCGGCTGAAGTGGGCTTTCCGGCCGGCGCGCTCAACATCGTGACCGGCTACGGCCATGAGGTCGGCGACGCGCTGGCCCGCCATCCGGGCATCGACCACATCAGCTTCACGGGCAGCCCCAAGGTTGGCACGCTGATCCAGCAGGTCGCGGCCGAACGACACTGCCCGGTCACGCTCGAACTCGGCGGCAAGAGCCCGCAGCTCATCTTCGCGGATTCCGACCTGGACGCGGCCATTCCGGTGCTCATCAACGCGATCGTGCAGAACGCAGGCCAGACCTGTTCGGCCGGCTCGCGGGTGCTGGTGGAGCGCAGCATCTACGAGCCGCTGCTGGAACGGCTCGGCAAGGCGTTCGAAAGCCTGCGCGTGGGGCCTGCGGCCATGGACCTCGACGTCGGGCCGCTCATCCGCCAGTCGCAGCAGCAGCGCGTGTGGGATTTCCTGAGCGACGCGCATGTGGCCGGCATTCCGATGGTGGCGCAGGGCGTGATCGTTGAGGACGCGCCCGAAACCGGCTTCTACCAGGCACCGACGCTGTTGCGCGACGTGCCGGTGACGCATCGGCTGGCGCAGGAAGAAGTGTTCGGCCCCGTGTTGGCCGCCATGGCTTTCAGCGACGAAGACGAGGCCATCGCCTTGGCCAATGCCACGCAGTTCGGCCTAGTGGCCGGCGTGTGGACGGAGAACGGCGCGCGCCAGTTCCGCATGGCCAAACGCCTGCGCAGCGGCCAGGTGTTCATCAACAACTACGGTGCCGGCGGCGGTGTCGAACTGCCTTTCGGCGGCGTGAAGTCCTCGGGCTACGGTCGCGAAAAGGGCTTCGAAGCGCTCTACGGCTTCACCACCCTCAAGACCGTCGCAATCAAGCACGGCTGACATCCACGACAACACACGGAGACTCCAGGTCATGCGCGTCAAAGACAAGTCCATCATCGTGACCGGTGCCGGCGGCGGCATCGGCGAAGGCATCGCCAAACGGCTCGCGCAGGAAGGCGCGCAGGTCGTCGTCAACGACATCAACGCGGCGCTCGGCCAGCAGGTGGTCGAGGCGATCCTGCGCGCTGGCGGGCGGGCGTCCTTCTTCGCGGCCGACGTCACGAAATCCGGCGACGTGAAGGCGCTGGTCGCCGCCGCGGTCGAACGCCACGGCAACCTCGACGTCATGGTCAACAACGCGGGCTGGACGCACCGCAACCGTCCTGCGCTGGAAGTGAGCGAAGACGAGTTCGACAAGTGCTATGCCGTCAACATGAAGAGCATCTACCTGTCCACGGTGCATGCCGTGCCGGCCTTTCGCGCCAACAAGGGCGGCAGCTTCATCAACATCGCCTCGACGGCCGGCGTGCGGCCTCGCCCCGGACTCACCTGGTACAACGGCTCCAAGGGCGCCGTCATCACCACCAGCAAGTCGCTGGCGGCCGAGCTGGGCCCGGACAACATCCGCGTGAACTGCATCAACCCGGTGTTCAACCCCGACACGGGCCTGTCGGCCGAATTCGCCGGCGGCCCGCTCACCGAGGAGCGCAAGGAAAAGTTCCGCGCCACGATTCCGCTGGGCCGCTTTTCCACGGCGCTGGATGTCGCCAACGCCGCGCTCTACCTGGCCAGCGACGAGGCAGCCTTCATCAGCGGCGTATGCATCGAGGTCGATGGCGCGCGATGCGTGTAAACCCGGGCGATTGACCCGGATCACTGCGTTGCCGTGTCGCATGGGTTAAATTGGGCTGAAACCCTGCCATGTCCCAGTCCGTTATTCCTGTCATTCCCATCACCGACATCCGTCAGGCGCGCCGCGCGGGCGTGCCAGACGTCGCCGTGCCTGCCACGGGACTCTTGCTCGACCGCCTCGGCCGGCCGCTGACGGATCTGCGCATCAGCGTGACGGACCGGTGCAATTTCCGGTGCAGCTATTGCATGCCCAAGGAAATCTTCGACAAGGACTACCCCTATCTGCCGCACAGTGCCTTGCTGAGCTTCGAGGAGATCACGCGGCTGGCGAAGCAGTTCGTTGCGCATGGCGTGCGCAAGATCCGCCTCACGGGCGGCGAGCCGCTGCTGCGCAAGAACATCGAGGTGCTGATCGAGCAACTGGCTGCCCTGCAAACGCCCGACGGCAAGCCGCTGGACCTGACGCTCACCACCAATGGATCGCTGCTCGCACGCAAGGCCAAGGCACTGAAGGCCGCGGGCTTGCAGCGCGTCACCGTGAGCCTTGACGGGCTCGACGACGCGGTGTTCCGCAGCATGAACGACGTGGACTTTCCGGTGGCGCAGGTGCTGACGGGCCTGGACGCCGCGCACGCCGCCGGGCTGGGACCCATCAAGATCAACATGGTCGTCAAGCGCGGCACCAACGAGAACGAGATCCTGCCGATGGCGCGGCGCTTCCGGGGCACCGGCATGGTGTTGCGCTTCATCGAATACATGGACGTTGGCGCCACCAACGGCTGGCGCATGGACGAAGTGCTGCCATCGGCCGACGTCATTGCGCGCATCGCCCGGGAATTTCCGCTGGTGCCGCTGGAAGCCACGGCGCCCGGCGAAACCGCGCAACGCTGGGCTTATGCCGACGCCGACGGAAAGCCCGACCCGGCACAGGGCGAGATCGGCGTCATCAGCAGCGTCACGCAGGCTTTTTGCAGCGACTGCAGCCGCGCGCGCCTGTCGACCGAGGGCAAGTTGTACATGTGCCTGTTCGCCAGCAGCGGCCACGACCTGCGACCGCTGCTGCGCGAAGGCGCCAGCGACGAGCAGATCGCGTCCAGCATCGGGCACATCTGGCAAGGCCGCGCCGACCGCTATTCCGAACTGCGCGGCGCGCTGGCCGCCGACACCAGCGCAGCCCCCGCCGCACGGCGCGTCGAGATGAGCTACATCGGCGGATAACCCGGATGCGAATTTCCCCGAACGACATCACCGGCCTGGTGCTGGCCGGCGGGCGCGGCTCCCGCATGGGCGGCGTGGACAAGGGACTGCAGGCCTTCAACGGCACGCCGCTCGCCTTGCATGCGCTGCTGCGCCTGGGCGCGCAGGTGGGCCAGACCATGGTCAACGCCAACCGCAACCTCGCGGCCTATGAATCCTTTGGTGCGCCCGTCTGGCCCGATGGCATCGCCGACTACGCAGGCCCCCTTGCGGGCTTCCTCGTGGGCCTGGAGCACTGCGAAACGCCCTGGTTGCTCACGGTGCCTTGCGACACGCCCCTGTTCCCGCAGGACCTCGCCAGCCGGCTTGCCCAAGCGCTGGAAAACACCGACACCCTGATCGCCATGGTCAGCGCGCCCGAGCCGCAATCCGACGGATCGGTGCAGATGCGGCCCCAACCCGTGTTCTGCCTGATCCACACCAGCCTGCTCGAAAGCCTGGTGCGCTTCACCCAGGGCGGCGGTCGCAAGATCGACGCGTGGACGGCCATGCACGACGCGGTCGTGGTTCCCTTCGACCGTCCGGACGACCCGGCACAGGCCTTTTTCAACGCGAACACGCTCGCGGAACTGCACGCGCTGGAACATCAGCGCGGCTGAATTTCCCCTTCCCTCATGACCCGTATTGCAGAGATCGCCGCCGCGCTGGCCGGCTACGACCCCAAGGCGCTGGGCGTCGATGGCGTGCAGGCTTTCCTGGCGCAGTTGGCGGCGACCGCCGTCGTCACGCAGCGCATGGACGTTGCGCTGTTCGACGCGCTGGACCGCGTGCTGGCCGAGGACATCGTCTCGCCCTTCAGCGTGCCGCCGCACGACAACTCCGCCATGGACGGCTTTGCCTTCGATGGCGCGATGCTCGAAGGCGCCAGCGAAGAAGACATTGACCTGCGCATCGTGGGCACCGCCCTGGCTGGCGCGTGCTGGCGCGGTGACCTGGCGCGCGGCGACACGGTGAAGATCATGACGGGCGCCGTGATGCCCGCCGGTTTCGACACGGTGATCCCACAGGAGTTCTGCAAGGTCGAGGGCGATCGCGTTCGTTTCCCAGCCTCCGTCCTGCGCCGCGGCGACAACCGCCGACTGGCGGGCGAAGACCTGCGCCAGGGCGAGCCTGCCCTGCGCCGCGGCGACCGCATCACACCCGCCGCCCTGGGCATGGCGGGCAGCCTTGGCCTGCAAACCGTGCCGGTGCTGCGGCGCCTGCGCGTGGCCTACTTCTCGACGGGCGACGAGATCCTCAGCCTCGGCGACGCCCCGCGCGAAGGCGCCGTGTACGACAGCAACCGCTACACCGTGTTCGGCCTGCTCAGTCGCCTGGGCTGCGAGGTCGTCGACCTGGGGCTGGTGCGCGACGATCCCGCCGCACTCGAAGCCACGCTCGAGCGCGCAGCCAACGAAGCCGACGCCATCATCACGAGCGGTGGCGTGAGCGTGGGCGAAGCGGACCACACCCGCGCCGTCATGCAGCGCCTGGGCGACATGGCGTTCTGGCGCGTGGCCATGCGCCCCGGCCGGCCGATGGCGGTCGGGCTCATTCCCAAGCAGGCACCCCAGCAGCAACCCGCCGTGCTGTTCGGCCTGCCCGGCAATCCTGTGGCGGTCATGGTGACCTTTTTGGCCTTCGTGCGCCCCGCCCTCCTGCGCATGATGGGCTGCAACGCGGCAAGCGCCGCGCCGCCGCCCCTGCTGCGCGCCCGAAGCGCAGAGGCCATCCGCAAGAAGGCCGGCCGCACCGAATACCAGCGCGGCTTCGTGCAGATGGCCCCCGGTGCCATGCCGACGGTGCGCATTGCGGGCAACCAGGGCTCCGGCGTGCTCAGTTCGATGGTCGAGGCCAACGGCCTGGTGGTCCTGCACCACGGGCAAGCCAACATCGCCGCCGGCGACGAGGTCGATGTGATGATCTTTGAAGGCGTAATCTAAAAGCATTACTTTTGCACTCCCCGCAAACCCCAATGTCCCGGTATTTGTAACAAACTAAATTGGGGTCATGGGAGAGAAAAAGAGTGGCACCGCCCGTTCGCGGCGCATCGTCGGCGTGATCGAGCCGGGCTTTGCAAACTACAGCATCGAGCGCAAGACGCTCGCGCTCGTCGGCGCTGACGTCATCAGTGTCCAGTGGCATGGCGATTGGTCCAGCTTGTTGCGTCAGTTGGCCCACCTCGACGTCGCCATGGTTCGCGATGTGCGGCTCGACGCCGAGGCCATCGCGGCCATGAAGCCCGGCGCCGGCATCGTGCGCTACGGCGGGCGCGTGGACATGATCGACCTCGCCGCGGCACGCGACCGCGGCATCCGCGTGGCGAACGTTCCCAACTATGGCGGCGAGATCGAGGTCAGCGACCACGCAGCAGCCTTGACCTTGGCCCTGCTAAGACGCGTCGTGTCGCGCCACGAAAAGGTCAAGAGCGGCAAATGGCGCGTCGGGCAGGCCGAGCCCATGTTCCGCATCGCCGGCGCGACGCTGGGCTTGGTGGGCTTCGGCAAAATCGCGCGGGCCTACTTGGCCAAGATGCGCGCATTCGGCATCGGCGACGTGCTGGTCCATGACCCGTTCGTGACCGACGCGTCCCTGGCCGAGCAGGGGGCGGTGCGCGCCAGCGTTGATGAGATCTGCCAGCGCGCGCAGATCGTGTCATTGCACGCGCCCCTGACCCATCAGAACCGGCACCTCGTCAACGCGCGCACGCTGGCGCTGATGAGCCCACGCACCGTGATCGTCAACACCTCGCGCGGCGGGCTCGTCGACGAAATCGCCTTGGCCACCGCGCTGCGCGAAGGCCGCATCTTCGGCGCGGCGCTCGACGTGCAGCAGACCGAGCCCATGCCCACCGACTCGCCCCTGCACGACGTGCCGCATCTCATCCTGAGCGATCACACGGCCTGGTATTCGGAGGCCGTCGTGCTCAGCCTGCAGCAGGGTGCGGCCCAGGCCGCACTGGAGATGCTGAAGGGCGATGAACTGACGAACTGGGTCAATCCGTAGCAGGCTGCTGAAATACGCCCCGGAGTCGAGGCATCGACAGCCCGCCTGGCGCGCTCAGAGGCGCCCCAGCGCCCGCTGAACGCCCTTGTTGGCCAGCGCGTCGGCACGCTCGTTGCCGGGGTCCCCCGAATGGCCCTTGACCCATCGCCATTCGATCTGGTGGCCGCCGTTTTGCACCAGCGCATCGAGCTTTTGCCACAGCTCCACGTTCTTCACGGGTTGCTTGGTCGAGGTGATCCAGCCCTTGGCCTTCCAGCCCTTGATCCACTCGGTGATGCCCTGGCGCACATATTGGCTGTCCAGGTAGAGCGTGACCTTGCACGGCCGCTTGAGGGCCGCCAGGCCTTCGATGACGGCCGTCAGTTCCATGCGGTTGTTGGTGGTGTTGAGTTCGCCTCCGAAGAGGTCCTTCTCGGTGGCGCCCGACTTGAGCCATGCGCCCCAGCCGCCCGGGCCGGGATTGCCCTTGCAGGCGCCGTCGGTGTAAATCTGGACTTCAGTCAACTTGCAATCTTTCTCTTTTGTTCGTCGTCACGTTCACGATGCATTCTCCCGGTGACGGGAACCGGTGCCGTCGCGACGGCACGCTTGCGCTTCCAGTCGGCCTGCAGCATCGTCATTCCGCGCACACGCTTGACGGCGACGATGAAATACACGGCGCCGAAGATCGGCCACCAGCGCTCGCCCGCCTTGTCGAGCCAGCGGCTTCGATCCAGCCACCGCTGGCTGCGCACGGCGGGCCGATAGACGCCAAAGCGCCCCGACTCCACTTCGAAGCTCAGCAGGCGCAGCCAGTCGCGCATGCGCCAATAACCGATGAACTCGCCCGCTTCGGGCAGAAAGAGCTCACCGAAGCCCAGCCGCCGGTAGAGGTGCGCCCGGCGCTGCCGCATGCCCCACAGGCTCGTGGGATTGAGGCCGCAGATGACCACGCGGCCTTCCGGCACCAGCACCCGCTCGACTTCGCGCAGCGTGGCGTGCGGATCCGGGCTGAGCTCCAGCGCGTGGGGCAGCACGATCAGGTCGAGGCTGTTCGCCGGGAAAGGCAGGGCCGCATAGTCGGTCAGGAGCGTCGCGCGCCGCACCGGGGACGGCCGGTCGTTGGCAAACCAGCGGTGGGGCATGCGATTGGTGCGCAAGGCATTCACTTCGGCCAGGCCGAGCTGAAGCGCGTGGTAGCCGAACACGTCGGACACGGCCTCGTCGAATTGGCTCTGTTCCCATCCGAGCAGATAGCGCCCTGGAGGGGTTTCGAACCACTCTTGCAAACCTATAATTTGACCGCTCATGACCTTCGTTCCGCTGCCCGCTTTTGCCGACAACTGCATCTGGATGCCGCAGGACGGGCCCGGCGCGATCGTTGAGGACCGGGATGCCGCCGGGCCCATGTACGATGCCCTGGCGCGCAGCAACCTGAAGCTGCCTGCGATTCTAGTCACGCGCCATCGCACCGGCCATGGAGCGGAACCCGGCCACCCCCATTCGACTCAGTACGTGTCGCGGTGCACTGCACCACGCAAACGTCCACGGCGCCGCTGCGCCACAGAACACAACTCTTCCAGATGAAATTACTGATTGCCGCGTGCCTCGCGGGCTCCTTGCTGCTGGCAGGCTGCGCAACCAACACGACGTCATCATCGTCAAGCACCAGTTCGCCCAAGGGCGGCGAGGCCGTCTTTCCCGACGGCCCCCTGCAGCCCATCACCTCCAGCCAGCCCGGCTCGCGCAGCGTGACCTTGCTCGCCCCGCCAACGGACATGTGGGACCGCATCCGCCGCGGTTTCAAGATGCCGAACCTCGAAGGCGACCTTGTGCGCGATCGCGAGCAGTGGTATGCCAGCCGGCCCGACTACATCCAGCGCATGACGATGCGCTCCAACAAGTACATGTTCCACATCGTCGAGGAACTCGAGCGGCGCGACATGCCGACCGAACTCGCGCTGCTGCCCTACATCGAAAGCGCCTTCAATCCGCAAGCGGTGTCGAGCGCACGTGCCGCGGGCATGTGGCAGTTCATGCCGGCCACAGGCACGGACTATTCGCTCAAGCAAAACATCTTTCGCGATGACCGCCGCGACGTGATCGCCTCCACCCGCGCCGCGCTGGACTACCTGCAACGGCTGTATGGCATGTTCGGCGACTGGCAGCTGGCCCTGGCCGCGTACAACTGGGGCGAGGGCAACGTGGGCAAGGCCATCGCCAAGAACCAGCGCCTGGGACTGGGCACCACCTACAGCGACCTGAGCATGCCCGCCGAGACGCGCCTGTACGTGCCCAAGCTGCAGGCGGTGAAGAACATCGTGGCCAACCCCGAGCAGTTCAACACCGACCTGCCGGTGATCGCCAACCACCCCTATTTCCAGACCGTGACGCTCACGCGCGACCTCGACGTGGCGCTGGCCGCCAAGCTGGCGGACGTCCGCATCGAGGACTTCCGCGAACTCAACCCCGCCGCGCACAAGCCGGTGCTGCTGGCCGCAGGCACGCCGGAAATCCTGCTGCCGTGGGACAACGCGGCCGTCTTCAGCCGCAATTTCCAGGCGTACAGCGAAGGCCAGTACGCCAGCTGGACGGCCTGGACCGTGCCCAGCACCATCACCGTGAGCGAAGCGGCGCAGCGTGCAGGCATGAGCGAACCCGATCTTCGCGCCATCAACAACGTGCCGCCGCGCATGCTCATCAAGGCGGGCTCGACGCTCATCGTGCCGCGCTCGGCGCGCGTGCAGGAAGACGTCGACGCGGTGGTCGCCGACACCGGACAACTGAGCTTCCAGCCCGAGATCGTCACGCGCCGCACGACGGTGAAGGCGGGCAAGAACGACAACGTGGGCTCCATCGCACGGCGCTTCCGTGTGAGCCCGGCCAATGTGGCGCAGTGGAACGACGTCAACGCCAATCACGCGTTCAAGCGTGGCATCGATGTGGTGGTCTACCTGCCGGTGCGGGCAGCAGCCGGCGCACACGTGGGCAGCGGCGCCCGTGGCGGCGCGTCGGCTTCTGCATCGTCGAAGGGGTCCGCCAAGGGGACTTCCGCGACGAAGGGGACTTCCACGGCCAAGTCGAGCACGCAGGTGCAAAAGTCGAGCGCCAAGCCCGTCGTCGCGAAGGAAAAGCGCGGCGGCACCCCGTCAACGAAAAAGAAGAACTGATCTCGGGCGAGCCGTTCCTTCGCTGCGTCAGCGAGGAACGGCGCGCTGGTGCTCCTTCCACTTGCGCCGAACGACGGCCTCGAACACCGCGACGCCCACCATCACCAGCGTGGTGAGCGACCCCACCGCAAATACCGTGAGATGCGGCGCCGCGAACACGAGGAGCGCGAGCAGCACCAGGCCACCCATGTGCGATTGCGGCGCGAAGCCATACACGACCCGCTTGAACAGCGCATTGCCGAACAGGTAGATGGCAGGCCCGCCCAGCAGCGCGCCGATCTGGTTCCATTGCGCGTGGTGCGAGCCGTCGGCGATCACCAGTTCGTCGGCCACCGCCGAGACGATGATGCCCGCCACCAGGATCACGTGCGTGTAGTGGAACTGCGCGCCGATGGCCCCCGGATCCTTCGAATGCTCGATGACGTGGGTCGCGTCCTTGCTGCTGGTGTCGAAATACATCCACCACATCGCAAGGCTGCCGAGAAAAGCGACAAAGAAAGCCAGCAGTTCCTCCAGGTGCCATGCATGGTGATGACCGAACGCCACGCCGCTGGCCAGGATGGATTCACCCAGCGCGACGATCACGAACAGTTGGCAGCGCTCGGCCAGGTGGCCACCGTCGATGGTCCACTCGCTGGTCGATGAGCGCCCCAGGCCCGGAAAGGCCAGCCCGAACATCGGCGACACGTACTCGGCCATGACACCGATGAACCACAGCGCCAGCCGAAGCTCGCCATGCGCAAAGCCACCAGCGATCCAGAACACGGCCGCCACGCAGTTCCACGCCAGGATGCGGCGGAAGTTCGGCACCAAAGGACTGCCCTTGCCCGCCGCCAGCAACATGCAGACGGTGCGCCCCACCTGGATGGCCGCAAAGCAGCCCGCAAAGACCAGCCCGCGCTCACCGAACGCCTCGGGCAAGGCGGACGCCATCACCAGTGCGAGCAGCATGATGGCGAAGAGCGCGCCACGCGTGGCGAGTGCGCCGGGGTCGAACCAGTTGGTCGTCCAGGCCGTGTACTGCCATCCGAGCCACACGGCAAACCACATCACCAGCGTCTGGACAGCGCCCAGCAAAGTCAGGTGATCGAGAAAATAATGCGAGAGCTGCGTGACCGAGAAGACATAGACCAGGTCGAAGAAAAGCTCTTCGTTCGAGACGCGCGCCGCGTTGTCGCGCGAGCGAAGAAATGGCTGTCGACGTTCGCCCGGCATAGGCCGCCTTTCTGTTTGGCGAAACTATAGCTTCTCGGTTTCGCCGCTCCTGGGCTGCCATGTCATGAGACGCCGTTCGATCAGGCCGACGATGCCGTCCAGCACCAGCGCGAAGGCCGTGAGCACCACGATGCCCGCAAATACGGTGTTGACGTCGAAGGTGCCCTCGGCCTGCAGGATGAGATAGCCCACCCCGCGCGCCGAGCCCAGGTATTCGCCCACCACCGCACCCACGAAAGCCAGGCCCACCGAGGTGTGCAGGCTGGAAAAAACCCAGCTCGTCGCACTCGGCAGGTAGACCGTGCGCAGCAACTGGCGATGATTGGCCCCGAGCATGCGCGCGCTCGAAAGCACCACCGGACTCACCTCCCGCACGCCCTGGTACACGTTGAAGAACACGATGAAGAACACCAGCGTGACCGCCAGCGCCACCTTGCTCCAGATGCCCAGCCCGAACCACAGCCCAAAGATCGGCGCCAGGATGACGCGCGGCATCGAGTTCGCCGCCTTGATGTACGGATCGAGGATCAAGCTCGCCGTTGGCGACAGCGCCAACCACAGGCCACACGCCAAGCCCAGCGCCGTGCCGATGGCAAATGCCAGCAGCGTCTCGATCAAGGTCGTGCCCAGATGCACGTAGATGTCCGCGTTGCCCTGCAGCCCTTCCGGAAAGATGACGTTGGCCCCGATGCCGAAGGGCATGAACCAGCTCCAGATGCGGCCCATCACCTGGATCGGCTGGCCGAAGAAGAAGGCGATCTTGTCGCTGCGCGATGCCAAATGCCATAGCACCAATATGACCACCAGCAAGCCGATTTGCCACACGCGTGCATTGCGTTCGTTGGGGCGCAGCATGTCAGGCCACCTTCTTCAGTTGCTGCGCATAGCCCTTGAGCACCTCGTCGCGCAGCACACCCCATATCTGCGCATGCAATTGAACGAATCGCGGATGGGCCCGCACCTCGGCCACGTCGCGCGGGCGCGCCAGGTCGATGTTGAACTCGCCGATGGGATGCGTCGCCGGGCCCGCCGACAGCACGACCACGCGGTCGCTCATGGCAATGGCTTCGTCGAGGTCGTGGGTGATGAAGAGAACGGCCTTCTTTTTGGCGGCCCACAGGTCGAGCACTTCGTTCTCCATCAATTGCCGCGTCTGCACGTCGAGCGCGCTGAAGGGCTCGTCCATGAGGATGATGTCCGGGTCGAGCGCCAGCGTTTGCGCGAGCGCGGTGCGCTTGCGCATGCCACCGGAAAGCTGATGCGGATAGCGGTCGCCAAAGCCGGAGAGGCCGACACGTGACAACCATTGCAAGGCCTGCGCCCTCGCCTCGGCTCTGGAAATTCCGCGGTATTCCAGACCCACGGCCACGTTGTCGAGCGCGCTGCGCCAGGGCATGAGCGCTTCGGTCTGGAACATGTAGCCGGCACGCCTGTTGATGCCCGACAGCGTTTCGCCAAAGACCTTGACGCTGCCCGAGGAGGGTTCGAGCAAGCCCGCGCCGACGTTCAGCAGCGTCGACTTGCCGCAGCCCGTGGGCCCCACCACCGAAACGAACTCACCCGCGCCGATGCGAAGCGTCGTGTTGGCCACGGCGGTGTAGCGCTGCGCGTTGTCGTCCTTCGAACGGAAGGTGCATTGGATGTCGAGCAGTTCGAGCGCGTAGTCGGACATGGCGTGTGCTGTTGTTCTTTGAGAGGGGCCATCAAGAAAAAACCCGACACCGCCCGGAAGATGCCGGACCGTGTCGGGTCATGATCGTATGAATGACGGGTGTCAGGCTTTGAAGCGGTCTTTGGCGCGACGCGCGAAGTCGTTGGTGAAGGTGCGCGACAACTCGATCTTGTCGGCCTTGATGGTGGTGTCGAAACTGGCCAGTGCATTGAGCGCGGTCCTGGGTCCGTCGGCCGGCACGAGCCCATCCGTCGCGATGGCCTCGCGGATCTTGTCGAAAGACGCCAGGTACAACGCACGGTCGCCCAGCAGATAGGTCTCCGGCACCGCCTTGATGATGTCGCCCGGCCCCGCGGTCTGCAGCCACTTGAGGCCATGCACGATGGCGTTCGCCAGGGCCTGGCAGGTGTTGGGGTTCTTCTGGATGAACTCCACCGGCGCATAGAGGCACGCCGCGGGCATCGGGCCGCCAAAGACCTCGTGCGTGCCCTTGAGCGTGCGCGTGTCGCTGATGATTCTCACGTCGCCCTTTTGCTCCAGCATCGTCATGACCGGATCGGTGTTGCTGATGGCGTCGATCTGGCCCGAGCGCAGCGCGGTGAGCGCACCTGCCGCAACGCCCACGCCGACGTAGCTCACATCGCTTGCCTTGATGCCGGCGCGCGACAGCACGAGGTTGGCCACCATGTTGGTCGATGAACCCGGCGCGGACACCCCGATCTTCTTGCCCTTGAGATCGGCCAGCGATGCATAGCCCGGCATGTTCTTGGTCGACACACCCACTGCGATCTGAGGTGCCCTTCCCTGCAAGACGATGCTTTGCAGGAACTGGCTCTTGGCCTGCAGGTTGATGGTGTGTTCGTAGGCGCCCGAACACACATCGGCCGAGCCGCCAACGAGTGCCTGCAATGCACGGGCGCCGCCTGCGAAATCGGAGATCTCCACTTCCAGGCCTTCAGCCTTGAAGTAGCCCAGCTGCTCGGCAATGGTGAGCGGCAGGTAATAGAACGCTGCCTTGCCACCGACAGAGATGGCGACCTTCGTTTTCTCTGGCTTGCCCTGCGCATGAACATGGGGCAGTGCAACGTATGCCGCCGCGATCGCGGCGGCTGAAGAAACCAAGGTGCGACGTGTAAGCATGAAATTGACCCCGAGAGGTCTCGTCTTTGAGGTCAATCGAGCTTAGGTTGTGACTTTTTTCACTGCATCGGGAACATCCCCGTGCGGGTAATTACGTAAGCACGAAGACCTCAAAGCATGCGCACTCAACGTCCGATGAAAAGGATGGAAATGTTGGCCAGCAATGCGAGCGACCAGACGACGCTGCGAAGCGATCCGAGACCGGCGACATACAGGCCGATATAGACCATGCGAAGCAGGACATACGCAGCGGCCAGCATGTCCAGCCGCCCTTGCGCGTAGCCCAGTTGATGCGCGATGAGCACCGCGCCGATGAAGAAGGCCAGGCCTTCAAAGCTGTTGGCTTGCGCGCCGTTGGCACGCGCGCGCCACCCTGTGAGCTTGGTGCCCCACGCACGGGGCTGCTGGTTATCACGCATCGTGAATGCGCCGGCCTTCGCTATATACACGCAGGCATAGGGAAGCAGTGAAGCAACGAGAACACACCAGTAAGCGATTGTGAGCATTGAAAAGTTCATCGCCTGTCTCCAGTGGTGTCGTTGTTGTCAGCGGCGGTCGACAAGGGCGTGCGCGATGGTGCCAAGGTCGACGTATTCCAGTTCGCTCCCGGCGGGAACGCCCCGCGCAAGCCGCGTGACGTTGAGTCCGCGTTGGCGCAATGCCTCGCCGATGACGTGCGCCGTCGCCTCACCCTCGGCGGTGAAGTTGGTGGCGAGAATCACCTCGCTGACTTGCCCGTCGATGGCTCGCTCGAAGAGGCGCGCCAGGCCGATTTCGTTGGGGCCGATGCCATCGAGCGGACTCAGCTTGCCCATCAGCACGAAGTAGTAGCCACGGAAGGCGCCGGTGCGCTCCAGCGCGGCCTGGTCGGCAGGCGTTTCGACCACGCAAAGCTTGCTCGCGTCGCGACGCGCATCCATGCAGACGTTGCACAGCGGTGCTTCGGCAAAGGTGTTGCAGCGTTCGCAATGCCGCACGTTGGCAACGGCCTGCTGCAAAGCCCGCGAAAGCATCTGCGCGCCCTCGCGGTCGTGCTGCAGCATGTGGAACGCCATGCGCGAGGCGGACTTGACACCCACCCCCGGCAATCGCCGAAGCGCCTCGACCAAGGCGTCGAGCGAACTCGACATTAAAACGGCAGTTTCATGCCGGGCGGCAGGCCGGGCATGCCGGCGGTGATCTTGCCCATCTTCTGTTCGCTCGTTTCCTCGGCCTTGCGCACCGCGGCGTTGAAAGCGGCAGCCACGAGGTCTTCGAGCATGTCCTTGTCATCGGCCAGCAGGCTGGGGTCGATGGTGATGCGCTTGACGTCATGCTTGCAGGTCATCACGACCTTCACCAGGCCGGCGCCGGATTCGCCTTCGACCTCGATGTTGGCCAGTTCTTCCTGCGCCTTCTTGAGGTTGTCCTGCATGGCCTGGGCCTGCTTCATGAGACCGGCGAGTTGTCCTTTGTTGAACATATCTGAATCCTGAATGGTTGAAATGAAACTGAAAGAGTATGAGAGGTGGATCTCAAACGGGCCTCAACGTTCCGGGAACGATCTTCGCGTCGAAATCGCGAATCATGCTCTGGACCAGCGGATCGTTGTGGATGATCTCCTCCGCGGCGCGCTGGCGTGCCTCGGCGGCAATCTTGTTGCGCCGCGCGGGGCTGTCCACCACCGTGCCGATCTCGATGGCGATTTTGACCGGATGGCCGATCGAAGCCAACGCGTTCTGCAAGCGCTCCCGGCTGCCTGACTGGTTGAGCGATTCGCGCTCGACGCGCAGCATCCACTGGTCTTCGTCGCGGCCGATGAGTTGCGACTGCAGGGCCAGTTCGCGCGTGAGCGCAGCAATGATCTCCCCGGAGACCATGTGCTTGACCGTGGCGTACCAGAAGTCGCCCTCTTCGCTGGGTGGAATCTGGGCGAGCGCGCCGGATGCCTCGGAGGGTTGCGGCATGTCGCGCACGCTGGGGGCGCCCTGCACACGCAAGGGAACGGCCACAACGGTGGCGTCGCGTGCGGCGCCGTTGTCCTGTGCGGCATTGCGAGCCAGTGGCGCACCCGCGGGCGGCAGGGTCGACACCACATGCAGGCGATGGCCGGGCGGCGGTGCAACAGGGGCAGCAGCCGCTTGCGCCGGGGCATTGGCTGGCACATTGGCGGGCGCGTCGAGAGCAGCCGATTCCTGCGTCGCAGGCCGCGGCGCAAGGTTTGATTCCGGCGCGGCACTGCGTAGCGCGGGAGCGAATTCGGGCGCGGCACGCCGCGGCGCAAGAGCAGCTTCGGGTCCTGCACGCTGCGGCTCATGCGTAGATGCCGGCCCGATACGCTGCGGCTCAGGCACAGATTGCGGCACCGCAGGCGGATTCCCCACCACCGCAGTCCCGATAACCGGCACGGCCGCAGGCCGCACCCCTTCATTCAGAGTTTTTTTTTCCGCTGGCCGCGTTGCGGCAGGTTCGGCAGACTTGAACGGCAGCAGCCGCAACAGCACCATCGTCAGCGCCGCATACTCATCCGGCGCGAGGCCCAACTCGCCACGGCCATGCAGGCACAGGCTGTAGAGCAGTTGCGTTTCGTCCTGCGGCATCGCCTGTGCGAGACGGGCGATCTCCGCCGTGTCCGGGTCGGACGCGTCGCCCGAGCCGGCACGCGACGGCACGGCCTGCAACACCGCCATGGCTTGCAGCACCGTGGTCATTTCTTCCAGCGTGGAGGCAGCCGACAAGCCATCGCGGCGCAACGCCTCGGAGGTCTCGACGACCGTCTTGCCGTCGCCCAATGCCAGCGCCTCGATCAAGCGGAACACGTGGCCGCGATCGACCGTGCCCAGCATCTGCCGCACGCCCGCTTCGACCAGTTCGCCGTTGCCGTAGGCAATCGCCTGGTCTGTGAGCGACAAGGCGTCGCGCATCGACCCGCGCGCAGCACGCGCCAGCAGTCGCAGCGCCTGCGTCTCGGCCGGAACCGATTCGGTGCCCAGCACCCGCGTGAGGTGCTCCAGGATGGTTTCAGGCGCCATCGGCCGCAGGTTGAACTGCAGGCAGCGCGACAGCACCGTGACCGGCACCTTCTGCGGATCGGTCGTGGCCA
The DNA here is from genome assembly GCF_030317105.1 of Variovorax brevis. Classification (GTDB taxonomy): domain Bacteria; phylum Pseudomonadota; class Gammaproteobacteria; order Burkholderiales; family Burkholderiaceae_C; genus Variovorax; species Variovorax brevis. The sequence goes on along the minus strand of NZ_JASZYG010000012.1, from coordinate 26,067 downwards.
GCACGAACTTGAGATATTCCGGCGGCTCTTCCAGCGTCTTGAGCATCGCGTTGAACGCGGTGTTCGTGAGCATGTGCACTTCGTCGATCATGAAGACCTTGAAGCGGCCCTGCACCGGCTTGTAGACCGCCTGCTCCAGCAGCGACTGCACTTCGTCCACGCCGCGGTTCGAGGCCGCATCGAGCTCGGTGTAGTCGACGAAGCGGCCGGAATCGATGTCCTTGCATGCCTGGCACACGCCGCAGGGCGTCGCCGTGATGCCGCCCTGCCCGTCCGGACCCTGGCAGTTGAGCGACTTGGCCAGGATGCGCGACACGGTGGTCTTTCCCACGCCCCGCGTGCCGGTGAACAGGTAGGCGTGGTGCAGCCTTTGCGTCGTGAGCGCATTGGCCAGCGCCTGCACCACGTGCTCCTGCCCGACCATTTCATTGAAGGTTTTCGGGCGATGTTTTCGAGCGAGCACGAGATAGGCCATCGACGCATTTTAGGGGCCTGCCTAGTTCCTATTTCCGGGACGGCTTAGGCCATCCCGCAGATGAAATCCGCGCGCAGCGCGCCTAGCATGAATCGATTTCCGGAGGAGACCACCATGGCTACAGCGCGCAAGACCCCAGCTCCATCCCGCCGCCCCACCCCGGCGGCGGCCGCCACGCCACCGCCGATGCGCTACTGCTCGCAACCCGTGCAGCCGCCGCGCCAATTCGATCCCAACGTGGCGCCTGGCCGGGCGTCTGCCATATTGGCCGGCGACAAGAAGTGGGTTGCCGGCACGCAACTGACCTACTACTGTTTCAAGAAGGGCGATGGCGTGCCATCTTCCTGGTACGGCAGCGCCGCCGACATCGCGGCGGTGGATGACGCATTCAAGGCCTGGGCAGCCCTGGGCATCGGCCTGAGTTTCAAGAGCGTGTCGCAAGCAGGCGACGCCATGGTGCGCATCGGCTTCGATCCGCAGGACGGATCCTGGTCCTACGTGGGCCGCGACGTCCTCAACACCAAAAGTCCAGCAGCCCGCACGATGAATTTCGGCTGGGCCCTGACCACGCCCTACGGCCACGACACCGCCCTGCACGAGATCGGCCACACCCTGGGCCTGCAGCACGAACACCAGAACCCCAACGCCGGCATCACCTGGAATACGCAGGCTGTGCTCGATTATTTCAAGGGACCACCCAACTCATGGGATGAACAGCAGATCAACTGGAACATCCTGCGCAAGATCCCGCTGGCCGAGATCAAGGGCACCAATTGGGACCCCGACTCGGTGATGGAGTACCAGTTCGGCCCCGGCCTGATCCAGGCACCCGCCAAATACCAGTCCGGCCTGACGCCCAAGGGCGGCCTCTCGGCGGCTGACAAGTCATGGATCGTCGAGTCCTACCCCGGCACCAAGCCCGCGCAGGTGAGCGCGCTGAAGGTGGGCCTGTCGCAACTGCTCAAGCTCGCCGCCGGTGAAACACGGGTTTTCGACTTTTCGCCGACGCGTACGCGCACCTACAACATCGGCACCTTCGGGACGGCCGACACGGTGATTGTCCTCTTCGAGGCCACGGACGCGGGCAACGTGCAGATCGCGGAGAACGACGACAGCGGCACCGACACCAACGGCAAGCTTTGCCTTCGCCTCCAGAAGGGCCGCCGCTACCAGATAGGGGTGCGGCTTTACTACGCCGATGCCAGCGAGGAGACCTCCATTCTGGTCTGGTAATCGGCGTCGCCTACAATCGCAAGCTGACGGGCCTCCCCGCATGGTGAAGTGGCCAACCGGGTCAGGTGGGGAACCAAGCAGCCCTAACTGCGTAGCCAGTGCCGGGGGTAAGGCTCGTCAACCTCTTTCAATCGCCGCAAGTTCCCGGTTACACCCGGCATCAGAACTGCGATGATCTTTACTCGCCCTTGACGAGCGGCGAGTGGCAGCGATGCGATGCTGCGCCGCCCTGGACATCAGGGCGGCGGCGTTCCGCATCGAAGCTCAACATGACACACTTCTTCAGCGACTCGGTGTTTGCCGAGGCCCGGTTCTGGCTCCTGATGCTGGGATCGGTGGTCCTGCCTTTCGTCATCTATTTCGTCCTGATGTCCAAGAAGGCGATTTCGCGAACCACCGTGTTGCTGCTCGGTTTTTCGCTGGTGGCCATCGCGGGCTTCGACGTCTACGTGCTGCGGCTCCTGGCGAATTCGGCGGCGCACACGCCTTCCCTGGTCGACGACACGCTGTTCGTATCGGAGGTGTCGGTGGCGTTCTACCTGCTACCCGCGCTGTTCGCGGGGCTGGGCATCAACATGATTTCGCACGTGCTGACGCAGCACCTCGAAGCCGCCGAGCGTCGCTTCTCGGCCAATGAAAGGCGGGAACGGGCGGCCAGCAGCCGCAAGGGCGAATCTTGATGTCTCGTCAACGCGCCCTCAGCGCGCCTTCAACCACGCCATGACGCCATGCCCCGCCACCACACCGCTGGCCATGCTGGCGGTGAGCAGGTAGCCCCCGGTCGGCGCTTCCCAGTCGAGCATTTCGCCTGCGCTGAAGACGCCGGGCAGTTTCCGCAGCATGAGTGCAGCGTCAACGGCATCGAAGCGCACACCCCCGGCCGTGCTGATCGCCTCGTCGATCGGGCGAGGCGCCACCAGGCGCAGCGGCAGCGCCTTGATGGCGCTGGCGAGCTTTTCCTCGTCATGCATGGCTTCGCGGCCCAGCACCTCGTGCAGCAAAGCGGACTTGATGCCTTCCAGGCCGAGGCGACCCTTGAGGTGGCTGGTCAGCGATCGGGCGCCGCGGGGATGCAGCACTTCAGCGCGCACCTTGTCCGCGCTGCGGTCCGGCAGCAGGTCGAGCAGCAATGTGGCGCTTCCCGAGGCGGCGATCTCATCGCGCAGGAGCGCCGAGGCGGCGTAGATCAGGCTGCCCTCGATGCCCGAGGCGGTGGCCACGAACTCGCCCTTGCGCGCGAAATGCCGGCCGGCTGAATCGGTGAAGTCGATGGCCACCGACTTGAAGGGCTGCCCCGCAAAGCGCTCGGCGAAATAGGCGCTCCAGCCCACGTCGAAGCCGCAGTTGGAGGGCGTGAGCGGCGCCACGTCCACCCCCTGCGCGGCAAGCCACGGCACCCAGGCGCCATCGGACCCCAGGCGCGACCAGCTGGCGCCACCGAGCGCGAGCACCACGGCGTCGGCCTCGGACATCTGCTCGCCGACGGGTGTTCCAAAGCGAAGCCGCAGCGCCGCCGCTTCCTGCGCGTCGGCCCAGCCCAGCCAGCGGTGCCGCATGTGGAACTGAACGCCGGCCGCGCGCAAGCGGTGCATCCACGCCCGCAGGAGCGGCGCAGCCTTCATGTCCTGTGGAAAGACCCGGCCCGAGGTGCCCACGAAGGTTTCGATGCCCAGGCCCTGCGCCCACTCGCGCACCTGCTGCGGGCCGAACACGGAAAGCAAGGGCTCGATCACATCGCGGCGGTCGCCGAATCGGGAGCAAAAAGCGTCGAACCCTTCCGAGTGCGTCAGGTTCAGTCCGCCGCGCCCGGCCAGCAGGAACTTGCGCCCGACCGATGCCATGGCGTCGTAGACGTGCACCTGCGCGCCGGCCGCGCTCAGCGTTTCAGCGGCCATCAGGCCGGCCGGGCCGCCGCCGATGACGGCGACTTTGGGGGATGTTGTTGTCATTGGAGTGTTTTGTGCCTGCGCAGACGCACGGTGTTGCGCCAAGGCTTTGCCTATGGTGCCCATAGCGCCCGCGTGGCGCGCCGCACCTTTGTTTCTGTCACAATGCCCTGCACTTTAGCGGCTCCGAAACTCTCCGCGAAGCACCGCGAAAAAGGACAAATCCATGGCAAGCGATCTGATCAAACACATCTCCGACTCTTCCTTCGAAGCCGACGTGCTCAAGTCCGGCAAGCCTGTGCTGGTGGACTACTGGGCCGAATGGTGCGGCCCCTGCAAGATGATCGCGCCCATCCTTGACGAAGTCTCCACGACCTACGAAGGCAAGCTGCAGATCGCCAAGATGAACGTCGACGAAAACCGCGACATCCCCGCCAAGTTCGGCATCCGCGGCATCCCCACCCTGATGCTCTTCAAGGACGGCCAGCTGGCCGCCACCAAGGTCGGCGCCATGAGCAAGGCGCAACTCACGGCCTTCATCGACCAGCAACTGGCCTGAACTGCCAAATGATGCCGGCGCGCAACGCACCGGCATCCATCCTCCTTTCGGCCTACAGGCCCCTGCGTTTTTTGGTGTCATAATCAACGCAAATCACCGGCGAGCCCGGTTCGAGTTCCCCGGTTTGAGAGGCACTTCTAGCCTCTCCTCAAACCTCCCCCCGTTTTGTCAGACTACCCCGCAAGGGGTCATTCCATGCACTTAAACGAACTCAAGGCACTTCACGTGTCTGAAGTCCTCAAACAAGCCGAAGCGCTTGAGATCGAAAACGTCGGCCGCATGCGAAAGCAGGAGCTGATGTTCGCGATCATCAAGAAGCGGGCAAAAGCAGGCGAACAGGTGTTTGCCGACGGCGTCCTTGAAATCCTGCCTGACGGCTTCGGTTTCCTGCGCAGCCCCGACACCAGCTTCACCGCCAGCACGGACGACATCTACATCAGCCCGAGCCAGGTGCGCCGCTTCAACCTGCACACCGGCGACATGATCGAAGGTGAAGTGCGCACGCCCAAGGACGGCGAACGCTACTTTGCGCTGACGAAGCTCGACAAGGTCAACGACGGCCTGCCCGAGCAGAACAAGCACAAGGTGATGTTCGAGAACCTGACGCCGCTGTTCCCCAAGCAACTGATGCGCCTGGAACGCGACGGCTTCAAGGGTGAAGAAAACATCACCGGCCGCATCATCGACATCATCGCGCCCATCGGCAAAGGCCAGCGCGCCCTGCTGGTGGCACCGCCCAAGAGCGGCAAGACGGTGATGATGCAGCACATCGCCCACGCCATCAGTGCCAACTACCCCGAAGTGCACATGATGGTGCTGCTGGTGGACGAGCGGCCTGAAGAAGTGACCGAAATGCAGCGCACCGTGAAGGGCGAAGTGATTGCTTCGACCTTTGACGAACCCGCTGCGCGCCACGTGCACGTCGCCGAAATGGTGATCGAGCGCGCCAAGCGCCTGGTCGAACTGAAGAAGGACGTGGTGATCCTGCTGGACTCGATCACCCGCCTCGCCCGCGCCTACAACAACGTCGTGCCCTCATCCGGCAAGGTGCTGACCGGCGGTGTGGATTCCAACGCCCTGCAACGCCCCAAGCGCTTCCTGGGCGCCGCCCGCAACGTGGAAGAAGGCGGCTCGCTGACCATCATCGGCACGGCGCTCATCGACACCGGCAGCCGCATGGACGAAGTGATCTTTGAAGAGTTCAAGGGCACCGGCAACAGCGAAATCCACCTTGACCGCCGCCTGTACGAAAAGCGCGTGTTCCCCTCGATCCAGCTCAACCGCAGCGGCACCCGTCGCGAAGAACTGCTGTTGCCGCCCGAGATCCTGCAAAAGACGCGCATCCTCCGCCAGCTCATGTACAACATGGACGAGATCGAAGCGATGGAGCTGATGCTCAAGAACATGAAGGCGACCAAGACGAACGTCGAGTTCTTCGACATGATGCGTCGTGGTGGCTGATCCCGGCCCCTTCTGAACAATGCCCGCCTCGTGCGGGCATTTTTCATGGTGCGAGCGCCCTGCCCTCAGCGGCGCTTCGGGCGCCCAGGTCCAGCAGTTCCATGAGTTCGACGGCCTGCTCCGGCGGAACCGGGTTCGGGCCGGTTCCACGGATCGCGTCGCGGATGGCGGCGTAGTAGTCGGCGTAGTTGCCGCGCCGGTTCGGCCAGGTGGTGTTCTGGAACCAGTCGCCGACTGCCGCCACCTTGAGGTCGCCAAGCGAGGGGTCGACTCCCCAGTTCTCGCTGCCGGGGCGCTGGCCGGCCTTCAGCGCATCTTCCTGCGGATCGACGCCGTACTTCACGTAGCTGCCCTTGGTGCCGTGCAGCATGTAGCGTGGCGCCGCATGGGCCGCCAGCGTGGTGGCGTGCAGAACGACGCGCAGAGGTGCATGCGGTCCGGAGTCGTAGCGCAGCACGGCGTGAAAGTAGTCGTCCACCAAGGCGCCGTCGCGCATTGGCGCCGCGTCGAGCTGAAGGGTATCGGGCTTGCCGAAGAGTTGGACCGCCTGATCGACCAGATGGGAACCCAGGTCGACCCACAGGCCGGCGCCAGGCACCTTCTGCTCGCGCCAGCGCACCCGCACTTCGGGACGATAGCGGTCGAAATGGGATTCAAGGTACACCGGGCGGCCCAGTCTGCCGCTGGCGAGAACGTCGCGCAGCGTTAGAAAATCCGAATCGAATCGGCGGTTTTGATAGACCGCGAGCAGCTTGCCCGTGCGCTGGGCCAAAGCAGCCAGTTCGCGCGCCTGAGCGGCGTCCAGCGTGAAGGGCTTGTCGACCACCACATGGCGGCCCGCCTCCAGCGCAGCCTTGGCGACCGGGAAATGGGCCGCATTGGGCGTTGCGACGACGATGAGTTCGACTTCCGGATGCTGCTTCAGCAGGGCTGTGACGTCCGGGACGACCGCCGCCCCGGGCCAATCGGCCTTCACCTTGTCAGCCTGGCCGCTCGCCACCGCCGCGAGCCGAAGGCCCGGCACCGTGCTGAGCACCGGCGCATGAAATGTCTGGCCGGCGAAGCCGTAGCCGACAAGGCCGACAGGCACGATTTGTTCAGGAGTAACGCTCTTGTTCACCAATTTCACCTGATATGCGATAATCGAAGGCTACCGCGAAAAGTGCAGCAACTGGCGCGCCTCGATTGGCGCGACTTACATGAGTGGCAAATCCGTGCCAACGCGTGTTGTGGCTCTCGCATTTGAACCCCAAGGAAAGACCATGAAAGAAGGCATCCACCCCAATTACCGTGAAGTTCTGTTCGTCGACCTGTCGAACGGCTTCAAGTTCGTCACGCGTTCGTGCGTGAACACCAAGGAAATGGGCAAGACCGACGACGGCCGCGAGCTGCCGCTGTTCAAGCTCGACACCTCGAGCGAATCGCACCCCTTCTACACGGGCACGCAAAAGTCGGTTGACAACATGGGCGGTCGCGTCGAAAAGTTCCGCAACCGTTTCGGCAAGACTGCTGCCAAGTAAGGCAAACGCTTCCAGGGAAAGGCAGCCCGGTTTACCGCGCTGCCTTTTTTTTGTCCCTCATTCGTCCAACCCGCGTTGAACCAGCCCACTCCCGCGATCGTTGCCCAAAGTGCCGTGCGCCGCCTGCCGCGCATTCCGCTGCTGTTGCTGTGCGCCGCCTACCTGATGCCGGGTCTGCTCGGCCGTGGCCCATGGAAGAGCGCGGACATCGTCTCCTTCGGCTACATGCTCGAGCTGGCGCAAAGCAATGAGGGCCTCGCGCGCTGGTTCGATCCCCTGCTGTTCGGCCTGCGGCCCGAAACGCTGGCACTGATCCCCTACTGGGTCGGCGCCTGGGCCATCCAGATCGCGCCTTCGTGGATCAATCCCGACCTCGCGGTTCGCATCGTTTTCGCGTTTTTCCTGTGGGGTGCGTTTTCTGCCACCTGGTACGCGGTGTACCACTTCGCCAGAACGCCGCGGGCCCAGCCCGTCGCCTTTGCATTTGGCGGCGAGGCACATCCCACCGACTACGCCCGCGCCATTGCCGACGGCGGCCTGATGGCACTCATCGCCACACTGGGCCTGGCCCAACTCGGCCACGAGACGACGCCCGCGCTGGCGCAGCTCTTCTTCGCCGCGTGCATGTTCTACGGCATGGCGGCACTTCCTTATCGCCTGGTCGGTCCGGGCATGGCCATGTCGCTGGGCGTCATCGGCATGGCGCTCAGCGGCGGACCGACGGTGGCGCTCATCCTGGGCGCCGGCTGCGTGGTGATCTGCGCCGAGGGATGGCGCCGCCGCCTGAAGAATCAACCGGACGACTACGACACCGAAGACGAAAGCGCGACCTACACGGGCATGGCGCTCGTCATCGTGGCCGTCTCCACCGTGGTGGCGGGCGTGCTGGCGTTCTCGCTGGGGCTGGTGCGATGGCAAATCGACCTCCCCGGCAGCCACCCCGGCACGACGTTGGCCGGCGAGGCGCGCAGCCTGATGCGCCTGCTGATCTGGTTCACCTGGCCGGCCTGGCCGCTGACGCTCTGGACGCTGTGGCGGTGGCGCCGCCAGCTCACCGCGCGCCACGTCGCCGTGCCCTTGTGGTTCGTGCTCGTCCCGCTGGCGGCCACGCTCACCACCGACTTTTCGCAGCGCTCCCTGCTGCTGGCTCTGCCCGCGCTCGCAACGCTGGCCGCATTTGCGCTGCCGACCTTCCGCCGAAGCGCCTCGGCGCTGATCGACTGGTTCACGCTGCTCTTTTTCAGCGGGTCGGCGGTCATCATCTGGGTGATCTACATCGCCATGCAGACGGGTTTTCCGGCCAAGCCGGCGGCCAACGTGGCCAAGCTGGCACCGGGCTTCGTGCCGGAGTTCTCGGCCGTCGCGCTGGTCTTTGCGATTGCGGCAACCATTGCGTGGGCCTGGGTGGTGCGCTGGCGCACCGGCCGCCACCGCGCCGCGCTCTGGAAGACGCTGGTGCTGCCGGCCGGCGGCGCAGCCCTTTGCTGGATGCTGGTCATGACGCTGTGGCTGCCGCCGCTGGACTACGCCCGCAGCTACATCCCGCAGATCCGCGCCGTCAGCACGTATGTCGGGCGCCCCGACTGCGTGTCCGCGCTGGGCCTGAGCCGCGCCCACATCGTCGCCCTGCGCTACCACGGCCAGATCACCCTGCAGCCGCTCACGCCCGACTCCAGGTGCCGGTGGGCGCTGGTGAATCCTGACGTCATCGAGCGTCTGCACGACATCGTCAGCCTCGACCAATGGCGCCTGATCCGCACGCTGCGCCGCCCCACCGCCAGCGGCGATGACCTTCTGCTCTACCAGCGTCTTACGCCCTGAGCCCGCGTGAGCAGCGAGATCAAGGTCATCGCGCGGCACGCCGGCACCGTCCTCGTGGGGCAACTCGCGGTGATGGCATTCAGCGTGACCGACACCATCGTCGCGGGGCGCTATGCCGAAGGCGCGCTGGCGGCGCTTTCCGTGGGCGCGGCGGTGTTCATCAGCGTGTTCGTCTCGCTCATGGGCGTATTGCAGGCGCTCTTGCCGGTGTGGGCCGAACTGAACGGCGCACGGCGTAAGGCGGACATCGGTCGCTCGGTGCGACAGTCGCTCTACCTGTGCGGCGCCACCATCGCGCTGGGCATGGCGGTGCTGCTGAACCCGGGCGCGCTGCTGCGCTGGACCGAGGTGCCCGATTCGATGCGCGGCGACGTCGAAGCCTACTTGGCGGTGCTGGCGTTCGCGCTGGCGCCCGCCCTGCTGTTTCGCCTCTTCAGCACGCTGTGCCAGAGCCTTGGCAAGCCCAAGGTGGTGACGGTGCTGCAGATCGCGTCGCTGTTCGTGAAGCTGCCCCTGTCGATCTGGTTCACTTTCGGTGGCGCCGGCGTGCCAGCGATGGGGCTGGTCGGCTGTGGCTGGGCCACGCTGCTGGTCAACTGGGGCATGCTGGGCTGCGCGGTGTGGCTGCTTCGTGCGCAGCCTTTCTTCGGCGAGATCCACATCTGGCAACGCATGGAAAAGCCCGACTGGCAGCAGATCGGCCAGTTCGCGCGACTGGGGGTTCCCGGCGGGCTCGCGGTGCTGGTCGAGGTGACGTCCTTCACCCTGATGGCACTTTTCATCGCGCGGCTGGGAACGGCCGCGTCGGCCGCGCACCAGATCGCCTCCAACCTGACGGCCCTGTGCTACATGGTGCCGCTGTCGCTCGGCATTGCCACCAGTGCGCGGGTGAGTTTCTGGCTGGGCAGCGGCGATGCGGCGAAGGCACGACGCGCCTGCCGCAAGGGCTTCGAACTGGCCCTGTCCTGCGCATTCGCGTTTTCGCTGGGCATGGTGCTGCTGCGCTGGCAATTGCCCACCATCTACTCGGACAACCCACAGATCGTTGCTGTCACCGCCAGCCTGCTGATGGCGACGGCGCTGTACCACCTTGCGGATTCGGCGCAGACGCTTTGCGTGTTCGTCCTGCGCTGCTACCGGGTGACGGTGCTGCCTCTGGTCATCTATTGCACGCTGCTGTGGGGCCTGGGCCTGGGCGGCAGCCTGCTGCTCGCCTACCGCGGCCTTGGGCCCTGGCAGGCGATGCAATCGCCGCTGGCCTTCTGGCTCATGGCGTCGGTGGCGCTGGCGCTGACGGCGCTGCTTTTTTCCGGCCTGCTCTGGCGCACCGTCAAGCGCGCGCGCTGACGGGACCCGCCGCGCGCACGCGCGTCATGGGCAGGAGCAGCGAAAAGCGCGAGCCCTTGCCCAGCGTGCTCTCGACGCGCATTTCGCCGCCATGCCGCTGCACGATGTGCTTGACGATCGCCAGCCCCAGGCCCGTGCCGCCCGTTTCACGCGAGCGGCTGCGGTCGACACGGTAGAAGCGTTCGGTCAAGCGCGGAATGTGCTCGGCGGCGATGCCCGGACCGCTGTCCTTCACGGCGTATTCGCCGCGGCCGTCCGGCAGCACGCGCCAGCTCACCGCCACTTCGCCACCGCCGGGCGTGTAGCGGATGGCGTTGCTCAGCAGGTTCGACATCGCGCTTTGCAACTCCACCGACGCGCCCATGATTTCCGAATCGGCCTCGGACGCAAACGAGATCGCGTGCCCCTGCGAGGCCAGTTGCTTCGACAGCGCCTTGCCCTCTTCCTCGCAGTGCGCCAGCAAGGCGCGAACCGGCGTCCACTGGTTGGTGGGCGGCGGCGCGTTGCCTTCGAGTTTCGACAGCGTGAGCAGGTCATTGACCAGCGTTTCCATGCGCTGCGATTGCTGCCCCATCAGGCGCAGGTAGCGTGCCCGCTCCTCGGCATCCAGTGGCAGGGTCTGCAGCGTCTCGACAAAGCCCGCGAGCACCGTGAGCGGCGTGCGGATCTCGTGCGACACGTTGGCCACGAAATCGCGCCGCATGGTCTCGGCCTGTTCCAGCGACGTGATGTCGCGTGTCAGCAGCATGCGCCGGTTGCCCGCATAGGGATGCACCTGCATCGACAGGCGAATCGGATGTCCGCGTTGCGCCAGCGACTGCGAAGGCGCGTCAATGACGACGTCGCGGCTGTAGTTCCACGACGCCAGGTAGGCCACGAAGGCGGGATCGCGCACCAGGTTGGCCAGGTGCTGCTGCAAGTCGCGGCTCGCGTCGATGCCGAACTGCTGCGCGGCCGTCTGGTTGCACCATTCGATGCGGCCCTGCTCGTCGATGAGCACCACGCCATTGGGCGACGCCTGGATGGCGGCCAGAAACTCCTGCAGGCGATCGTGCGACTGCCGAAGCTGCTGGTCGCGTTCACGCAGGAGCTTGCGGATGCGCTCTGCCAACTCGCCCCAGACGCCGGGCCCGCGCGAGGGAAGCGCCGAGACATCGCGCCGCATGACGTTGAGCAACCGCTGCGCGCGCCATGCGTCAAGCACCAGCCACAGGACCACGCCGAGCCAGGCGCCGATCCACAGACTGCCCATTCCGAAGAAACCGAAAGCCAGGGCGCCACCGACGATGGACGCGATCAGAAACGTGGCAACGCGAAAGAACATTGAATGGAATTATCCGCCCCGGGCGAGGCGAGCAATACGCAGGCACGACCCGGCGGGCCGCGCCCCGCGCGTCAAGCCGTGACCTGGGCGGTGAGCCGGTAGCCGGCCCCGCGAACGGTCTCCACCATCGTCGCCGCACCTGCCAGCGACTCGCGCAGGCGCTTGACGTGCACGTCGACCGTGCGCTCCTCGATGTAGACGTGGTCGCCCCACACCTTGTCGAGCAACTGCCCTCGGCTGTGCACGCGCTCGGCGTGGCGCATCAGGTAAGCCAGCAGCTTGAACTCCGTGGGGCCGACCTTGAGCGCATTGCCCTGCCACGTCACGCGATGCGTGGAGGCGTCCAGCACCAGTTCGCCGACTTCCACTCGCTCGGTGGTCTCCTCCGGCGCGCGGCGGCGCAGCACGGCGCGGATGCGGGCGAGCATCTCCTGCGTGGAAAAAGGCTTGGTGATGTAGTCGTCGGCGCCCGCGTCGAGGCCAGCGATCTTGTCCGGCTCGTCGCCACGGGCCGTGAGCATCAGGATGGGAATGGACTTGGTGCGCGCATCCTTGCGCCACTGGCGTGCGAGCGTCAGGCCGCTTTGGCCGGGCAGCATCCAGTCGAGCAGGATCAGGTCGGGCGCCAGCGTGTCGATCTCGCGCTGCGCGGCCTCGCCCTCTTCGGCCCAGATGGGGTCGAAGCCGTTGTGGCGCAGGTTGACCGCGATCAGTTCGGCGATCGAGGATTCGTCTTCAACAATCAGGACGCGTGGCTTTTTCATTGAAGTGCTGACTCTATCTCTTCCATGGAGGCGTGGCGAACGTCTTCGCCCTTGACGATATAGATGATGAACTCCGCGATGTTCTTGGCATGGTCACCTATGCGTTCGATGGCCTTGGCCAGGAAGAGCAGGTCCAGGCTGGGGGAGATGGTGCGTGGATCTTCCATCATGTAGGTGACCAGCTTGCGCACGAAGCCGTCGAACTCGTTGTCGATCAGGTCGTCGTCCTTGAGGATCGACAGCGCAGCCGACGTGTCCAGCCGCGCGAATGCGTCGAGTGCCTTGCGCAGCAGGCTCGACGCCATGTCCGCCGCCACGCGCAGCTCGTTGGACGGCAGCGCGCGCGCCGAGCCGCTTTCGATGATCGACTTCACCATGCGCGCCATCTTGTTCGCTTCGTCGCCGACGCGCTCCAGGTTGGCCGTCGTCTTGGAGATGGCGATGAGCAGGCGCAGGTCGCGCGCCGTCGGCTGGCGGCGGGCGATGATGGACGACAGCTCACGGTCGATCTCGAGTTCCATCGCGTTCACGCGATGTTCGGTTTGCATCACCCGCTCGGCCGATTCGGCATCGAACTGGGCGAGCGCGTAGACCGCATGGTGGATCTGCGACTCGACCATGCCGCCCAACTCCATCACGCGCGACGAAACGCCATTGAGTTCGCTGTCGAACTGGCTGGAAAGGTGTTTTTCAGTCATGTAGTTCTCTCTTTTTTGCCTGACAGTGCCTTAACCAAAGCGGCCGGTGATGTAGTCCTCGGTCTCCTTGCGCTGCGGCTTGAAGAACATCTGTTCCGTCGTACCCACTTCAATCAGGTCACCCAGGTACATGTAGGCCGTGAAGTCGCTGCAGCGGGCCGCCTGCTGCATGTTGTGCGTGACGATGACCACGGTGTATTCGTTCTTCAGTTCGGCAATCAGTTCCTCGATTTTGGCCGTCGAGATCGGGTCCAGCGCCGAGCATGGCTCGTCGAGCAGCAGCACCTCGGGCTTGATCGCGATGCCGCGCGCAATGCACAGGCGTTGCTGCTGTCCGCCCGACAGGCCCGAGCCGCTTTGCTGCAGCTTGTCGCGCACTTCGGTCCACAGGGCGGCCTTCTTGAGCGCCCATTCGACGCGGTCGTCCATGTCGCTCGCGCTCAGGTTCTCGAACAGCTTCACGCCAAAGGCGATGTTGTCGTAGATCGACATCGGGAACGGCGTCGGCTTCTGGAACACCATGCCGACCTTGGCGCGGATGAGCGCGACGTTTTGCTTGGACGTGAGCAGGTTCTCGCCATCGAGCGAAATGCTGCCCTCGGCGCGCTGCTCCGGATACAGCTCGAACATGCGATTGAAGGTGCGCAGCAGCGTCGATTTTCCGCAGCCCGAAGGGCCGATGAAAGCCGTCACCTTGTTCTCGGGGATCTCGAGATTGATGCCCTTGAGCGCGTGGAACTTGCCGTAGTAGAAGTTCAGGTCCTTGACCGAAATCTTCGAGCGCAGCGGCTGCGCCTGTGTGGTGTTAGCCATATTTTTCTTCAGTGTTTGGAACGCGTCAGCACGCGCGCCAGGATATTGAGACCGAGCACCGCAACGGTGATGAGGAACACGCCCGCCCACGCCAGCTGTTGCCAGTTTTCATAGGGACTCATCGCGAACTTGAAGATGGTGACCGGCAGGCTGGCCATCGGTTGCGAGATGTCGGCCGTCCAGAACTGGTTGTTCAGCGCCGTGAAGAGCAGTGGCGCGGTTTCGCCGGAAATGCGCGCAACCGCCAGCAAGATGCCCGTTACCACGCCGGCACGCGCCGCACGCAGGGTGATCTTCGTGATGACCTTCCACTTGGGCGTGCCCAACGCGTAGGCCGCCTCGCGCAGGCCCGGCGGGATCAGCTGGAGCATGTTTTCCGTGGTGCGGATCACGACGGGAATCACGATGAGCGCCAGCGACACGGCGCCTGCAATGCCCGAGAAGCTCTTGTAGCGCGCGACGATCACCGCGTACACGAAAAGACCGATGACGATCGAGGGCGCCGACAGCAGGATGTCGTTGACGAAGCGCGTCACCTTCGCGAGCAAGCCCTTGGGGTTGTACTCGGCCAGGTAAATGCCCGCCATGATGCCGATGGGCGTGCCGACGAAAGTCGCCATCAGCACCATCACCAGCGAGCCGAAGATCGCGTTGGCGATGCCACCGGTCTCGTTCGGCGGCGGCGTCATCTCGGTGAAGGTGGCAAGGGCGATGCCGCCGATGCCCTGGCGGAGTGTTTCCCAAAGGATCCACACGAGCCAGAACACGCCGAAGGCCATCGCCGCGAGCGAGAGCGTCAGGGCGATGGCGTTGACGCGGTTGCGGCTGGCGAACTTTGCAGCGCGCGTTTCGTTGAGGGCCTTGTCGGCCAGAAGGCGTTCTGCCGTGGTCATGACTTCTTCCCTTCGCTCTTTTGCATCTGCGAAAGGAGCACCTTGGACAGCGACAGCACCACGAAGGTGATGAAGAACAGCACCAGGCCCAGGTACATCAATGCCGCCTGGTGCAGGCCCGCACCGGCTTCGGCGAACTCATTGGCCAGCGCCGAGGTGATGCTGTTGGCCGCCTCGAATACCGAGAGCGAATTGAGCTGGTTCATGTTGCCGATCACGAAGGTGACGGCCATCGTCTCGCCCAGCGCTCGGCCCAGTCCCAGCATGATCCCGCCGATGACGCCTGCCTTGGTATACGGCAGCACGACCTTCGACACGACTTCCCAGGTGGTCGAACCCAGCCCGTACGCCGACTCCTTGAGCAGCGCCGGCGTCACTTCGAACACGTCGCGCATGACCGAGGCGATGAAGGGAATGATCATGATGGCCAGGATGATCCCGGCCGACAGGATGCCGATGCCCACGGGCGGCCCGGACACCAGCGCGCCAAGGTACGGCACGCCGGCAAAAGCCTTTTGCAAGGGCTGCTGCACATAGGTCGCCAGGATGGGCCCGAACACCAGCAGGCCCCACATGCCGTAGACGATGGAAGGCACCGCGGCAAGAAGTTCGATGGCAGTGCCCAGCGGGCGCTTGAGCCAGGCCGGCGACAGTTCCGTCAGGAACAGGGCGATGCCGAAGCTGACCGGTACGGCAATGATGAGCGCGATGGCCGAGGTGGCCAGCGTGCCGTAGATCATCACCAGGCCGCCGAAGTCTTCCTGCACCGGATCCCACACGCTGCGCGTGAGAAAGCTCAGGCCGTACTTCTCGATGGCCGGCCAGGCGCCAGCCACGAGGGACAGGAGAATGCCGATGAGCAAGGCCAGCGTCAGCCACGCCGCGCCCTGCGCAGCCCAGCCGAAGACGCGATCGACGATGGGGCCGGAGCGCGGGCGCTTGGCCGGGGGAGGACCGGCCGCGGCGCGCTCGCCTCGCGAGCGTTCAAGATCGAGCGTGGTGGCCGATGTAGGGTATGTGGATGACACGTAGTGCTCCGGGTGCGGCGCGCCCTCGAGCGGAGTGCTGCTCATGGCGCGCCGGGCGCCTTATTTGTAGGAAATTTGCTTGCCGGAGGCGTCCTTGACCTCGACCCACTCTTCGCCGATGGCCGTCTTCACGGAGTCGGGCATGGGCACGTAGTCGAGGTCGTCGGCGGTCTTGTCGCCGTTCTTGTAGGCCCAGTCGAAGAACTTGAGCACGCTGGCGGCCTGCGCGGGCTTTTCCTGCGCCTTGTGCACCAGGATGAAGGTCGCGCCGGTGATCGGCCATGCGTCCTTGCCCGGCTGGTTGGTCAGAACCTGGTAGAAGGTCTTGCTCCATTGAGCGCCAGCGGCCGCGGCCTTGAAGGCCTTGTCCTCAGGCGCGACGAAAGTGCCTGCCGTGTTCTGCAGCAGCGCGTAGTTCATCTTGTTCTGCTTGACGTAGGCGTACTCGACATAGCCGATCGAGTTGGGCAGGCGATTGACGAATGCCGCCACACCTTCGTTGCCCTTGCCGCCGGCGCCGGTCGGCCAGTTGACGGCCGTACCCTCGCCCACCTTGGACTTCCACTCGGCGTTGACCTTGCTCAGGTAGTTGGTGAACAGGAAGCTGGTGCCCGAACCATCGGCGCGGCGCACCGGTGCGATGGCGGCGTCCGGCAGGTTCAGCGAACCGTTGAGCGCCTTGATGGCCGGATCGTTCCACTTGGTGATCTTGCCCAGGTAGATGTCGCCCAGCACCTGGCCGTTGAGCTTGAGTTCGCCCGGCTTGATGCCTGCAATGTTCACCACGGGAATGACGCCGCCGATCACGGTCGGGAACTGGACGAGGCCCTTGGCCTTGAGTTCGTCATCGGTCAGGGGCATGTCGGACGCGCCGAAATCGACCGTCTTGGCCTCGATCTGCTTGATGCCGGCGCCCGAGCCAACCGACTGGTAGTTGATCTTGATGCCGGTGGCCTTGTTGTAGTCGGCCGCCCACTTGGAGTACAGCGGTGCCGGAAAGCTCGCGCCTGCGCCCGTCACGTCTTGTGCAAAGGCGGGAATGTGGGCAAAGGCAACGGCCACCAGGCCGGTTGCAGCGAACTTGAACATCGTTTTCATTGAAATCTTCCTTTGGGAGTCTTGAAGCACCCGTTGCCGGGTTGCGCTGGACTCTAAGAAGCTTGTGTGACATCGGTGTGACACCCCTTCCCAGAGGAGAAAGCGCTTGATCGACGGGTCGCTTTCGTGACGTGTCACATTTCCGTCACGAAGCGACGTACCTCGCCGGGCTACCATGCGGCTTCTTTCGCCAGCCCCCTCCAGCCCCTCCTCCCATGCAAAACGGCACCCGCCTCGCGGCGGTCGATCTCGGCTCCAACAGCTTTCGCCTTGAAATCGGCCAGGTCGACCACGGCCAGATTCACCGCACCGAATACCTGAAGGAAACCGTGCGCCAGGGCAACGGCCTGGACAGCGCACGCAATCTCACCCCGGAAGCCATGCAGCGTGGCTGGGACGCGCTGGCCCGCTTTGGCGAGCGCCTGTCCGGATTCAAGCGATCGCAGGTTCGTGCTGTCGCAACCCAGACATTGCGGGAAGCACGCAACCGAGACGAATTCCTGTTGCGCGCGCGCACCGCGCTGGGATTCGGCATCGACGTCATTCCGGGTCGCGAGGAAGCGCGGCTGATCTACCAGGGCGTGGCGCACATGCTGCCGCAAACCGACGCCCTGGAGCGCGAGAAGCGCTTGGTCGTCGACATCGGCGGGCGCTCGACCGAAATGATCCTGGGCCGCGCGCTGGAAGCGGAAACGATGGAGTCCTACCGCGTCGGCAGCGTCGCGTGGTCCATGAAGCATTTCCCCGAGGGCCTGTTCACGCCCGCTGCCTTCCGCGCGGCCGAGGTCGCGGCCAAGGCGGTGCTGGACGACGCGCTGGGCACCTACACGCGCGACACCTGGGACGTCGCTTACGGCGCCTCAGGCACCATCGGTGCGGTCGGCGACGTGCTGGCGGCTGCCGGTGGCGAGGTCGGCCTGATCACGCGCGACGGCCTCGACTGGCTCATCGACCGCCTGCTGCGCGCCGGCAGCGCCGACAAGCTGAAGATCGACGCCATGCGCGACGACCGCAAGCCCGTGATCGGCGGCGGCGTGAGCGTGCTGCGCGCCGTGTTCGACCTGCTCGACATCGAGGAAATGCGTGTCGCGCAAGGGGCGCTGCGGCACGGCGTGCTCTATGAATTGCTGGAGCGCGACGAAAGCGTGGCCGACCTGCGTTCCGCCACCGTCGTGCGGTTGGCCGCCCGCTTTGGCACCGACGCCGCGCAGGCGCTGCGCGTGGCGGACACTGCGGGAGCGCTTTTCGTGCAACTCCTTCCCACGGCCAAGGGCGGCAGCACCACGAGCCGCGACGGCCGCTCGCTGCGCAAGCTGGGCTGGGCGGCGCAACTGCATGAAGTCGGCACGAAGATCTCGCACAGCGAGTACCACAAGCACGGCGCCTATATCCTGGACAACACCGATGCGCCGGGCTTTGCGCTCAATGAAATGCACACGTTGAGCCAACTGGTGCTGGGCCATCACGGCAAGCTGCGCAAGGTCGAAGGTTCGCTGGCGGATCCGGTTTTTGCGATGCAGTTGCTCGCGTTACGCCTTGCGGTGGTGCTGTGTCACGCGCGGCGGGATCCGGAAGTCCAGGCGCTGCGTGTGTCGACCATCGGCCGCGAGTTCGCGGTGGCTTGCCGCAACGGATGGGCGGAGAAGTATCCGCAGTCGGCGCACCTGTTGCGCGAGGAAGTGCTGGCCTGGCAAAAAGCCGGCTGGCGCGTGAAGCTGAGCGGCTGTTGATCTTCCTCCCTCCCCTGCCGGGGGAGGGCCGGGGTGGGGGCACGCGGCGTGCCCACCGCTACGGGGGTGCGTGCCCCCATCCCAACCTTCCCCCGGAGGGGGAAGGAGCAGGAGTCAGATCAGCTCCGGGGACTGAACGGTCACCACCACCGTCTGCGTATCCCCATCCCGCTCGCGCGTGCGAATCCACCACACCGCGCCCTTGCGCACGGGGCAGCTGTCCTGCTTCAACCCCAGCAGCAGCGAGATGGCCTGCCCCAGTGAAGGCTGGTGCCCCACCATCAGCACGACCGACTTGCCGTTGGGCCAGCCCGCCGCGCCGAGGAGCGCATCGGGCGTGGTGTCCGGCGCCAGTTCCTCGCGCAGCTTGTACTTGCGCCCCAAGGCCAGCACCGTCTGCTCGCAACGGCGCGCCGGGCTGCAGACGATGCGGGTGCCCTCCGGCAGTTGCCGGTCGAGCCAATTGGCCATGCGCTTGGCCTGCTTTTCGCCGCGCAGCGTGAGCGAGCGGGCCATGTCGTCACAACCTTCGGTCCAATCCTCGGCCTCGGCGTGTCGCCAGAAAATCAAATCCATGAGTCAACTTTCACCGTCAGTCTCGGGATGCAACGCGGCTCAGGCCGCGTGAGGCGTAGCGGTCCATCAACGCGGCCTGCGCGCCGTGCGCCTCGATGGCGCGTGACGCGCCTTCCTCGCCCGGGTGGGTGTCGCCCAACACGCGTTGGTAGCGGCCGTTGGCTTCCAGGTCCCAGGCGTCGCGGCCATCGTGCAGATAAGCCACCAGGCATTCATCGATGAGGCGCTGGCGCAGGCCGGGGTCCGTCACCGGCCAAGCCACCTCGATGCGCCGCATCATGTTGCGGTTCATCCAGTCGGCGCTGGAAAGATAGAGCGATTCGTCCTCGCCATGCCGGAAATAGAACACCCGCGAATGCTCCAGGAAGCGCCCGATGACCGAGCGCACGCGGATGTTGTCCGTCAGGCCCGGCACCTGCGCCGGCAGCGTGCACGCACCACGCACGATGAGGTCGATGCGCACGCCCTTGCGCCCGGCACGTACCAGCGCGGCGATGAGCACTTCGTCCGTCAGCGCATTCATCTTGACGACGATGCGCGTGGTCTCCCCATGCGCCGCGGCGGCGCCGAGCGCGTCGATCTGCGCCACCAGGTTGCGATGCATGTCGAAGGGCGCCACCCAGATGCGGTTGAGCTTGGGCAGCTTGCTCTGGCTCGCCAGGTGCACGAAAAGCGCCTCCATGTCGGCCGTGAGCAGCGGATCGGCGCTCAGGTGGCTGATGTCGGTGTAGAGCCGCGCCGTCTTCGGGTTGTAGTTGCCCGTGGAAAGGTGGCCGTAGCGCACCAGCCGCTTGCCTTCGCGCCGCGTGACCAGCAGCATCTTGGCGTGCGTCTTGAGCCCGACCACGCCATAGACCACCTGCGCGCCGATCGATTCAAGCATCTCGGCCCAGTTGATGTTGGCCTCTTCGTCGAAGCGCGCCTTGAGCTCCACCACCGCGGTGACTTCCTTGCCGCGCCGCACCGCCTCGCGCAAAAGCTCCATCAGTTCCGAATGGGTGCCCGTGCGGTAGATGGTCTGCTTGATTGCCAGCACCTGCGGATCCCGCACGGCTTCGCGCAGGAACTCGAGCACGCCATCGAAGCTCTCGAATGGCTGGTGGATGAGCACGTCGCCACGCTGCAGCCTGTCGAAGAAGGACTGGCTCGGCGACAGCGTCACCGGATACGACGGGTTGTAGGGCGGAAACAGCAGCTTGGGCTCGTTGAGCAGATCGATCATCTGCGTGAGGCGCGCCAGGTTCACCGGCCCGTGCACGCGATAAAGCGCCTGGGCCGGCAGGTTGAACTGCGCCAGCAGAAAGGTCGCCAGCGATTCGGCACAGCTGGCCGAGACCTCCAGCCGCACCGCCTGCCCGAAGTGGCGATGCTCCAGCCCCTGCCGCAGTGCGGTGCGGAGGTTCTTGACGTCTTCCTCGTCCACCGCCAGGTCGGAATGCCGCGTGAGCCGGAACTGCGAAAAATCGCCCACCTGCCGACCCGGAAACATGCTCGACAAATGCGCCCGCACGATGCTCGACAGCGCAACGAACAGCGTCTGGCCGCCCGACACCTTGTCCGGCATGCGGATGATGCGCGGCACCACGCGCGGCAGCTTGACGATGGCAATGGGGTTTTCGCGCCCGAATGCATCGGCCCCGGCCAGCCGCACGATGAAATTGAGCGACTTGTTGGCCACCTGCGGAAACGGATGCGCCGGATCGAGCCCGACGGGAATCAGCAAGGGCTTCACCTGCCGTTCGAAATATTCCTGCACCCACTTGCGCTGCGCCGTATTGCGCTCGCCGTGCGAAATGATGTGGATGCCGTGCTTGGCGAAGGTCGGCATCAAGTCGTCGTTGTACAGCGCGTACTGCCGCGCAACGAGCGAATGCGCCGCGGCCGACAGCGCCTCGAAAGACTCGACGTTGTAGTTGCCCTTCTGGTCGCCGGTGCCCCACGCGATGAGGTGCGGCGCAGCGCGTACTTCAAAGAACTCGTCGAGGTTGGACGAGACGATGCACAAGTAGCGCAAGCGCTCGATCAGCGGCACCTCGGGGCGCAGCGCCCAGTCGAGCACGCGTTCGTTGAACGCAAGAATGCTGTGGTCCCGGTCCAGGAGCACAAGCGATGGGCCGGCAGAAACAGCCGGCACGGCGACGGAAGCGGAAGGCGTGAACACGAATTCTGTAGCGATGATGCGCTCTTGGGCGCGAGACTGCAGGAACATGACAGTGTCTTGTGTCTTTATGACAGTTCCGTGACGGCGCGTCCATCGGCCGAACGTGATGCCCCTACGCGCCGAGGAAGTGCCGCCGGTAGCGCGCCGGCATGTCGTCGGTGCGCATCATCATGGGAAGGTCGGCCGTGTTGAAGTCCGGGTCCCACGCGGGTGCGCCCAGCACCTTGGCGCCCAGACGTAGATAGCCGCGGATGAGCGCCGGCGGGTCCACCTGCAGGCTGCCGTTGAGCCGCTCGACCGGCAGTGGCAGCCGCGGCTGCACCTGGAAGCGGATCGGCGCCAGATGCGTTTCCGAAAGCTGATGCCAGATGCTGGCCGCCGCATCGCCCGATGTGACACCGTTGTGACGCATGGGAATGCTGGCGCAGCCAATCATCGTGTCGAGCCGGTTGCGCTGCATGAAACCCGCCAGCGCGCCCCAGAGCGCCAGGATGACACCGCCCTGCCGATGGTCGGCGTGCACGCAGCTGCGGCCCAGTTCCACCATGCGGCTGCGCAGGTCGCGCAGGCGGGTCAGGTCGAACTCGGTGTCGCTGTAGGTGCTGCCGATCAGCCGCGCCTGGGCGGGCGTCAACACGCGGTAGGTGCCGATGACTTCCTGGGTCTCCCGGTCGCGCACCAGCAGGTGCTCGCAATAGTCGTCGAACACGTCGATGTCGTGGCCGTGCAGCGGCGTCGCCAGGCGTGCGCCCATTTCACCCGCGAAGATGTCGTAGCGCAGGCGCTGCGCTTCACGCACTTCGTCCAGATGCCGGGCCCAGTTCACCTCGAAGCCGCCTTTGCTGGGCGCAGGACGCGCCTCGATGACGATCGGCGTCGACCCTGCCGGCGGCACGGGGCGCCGGGGCCGGCGCAGCTTCAGCTCCGACAGGGGCAATGTGGGGTTGGACAGTTCTCTCATGGCGCGCAGTCTCGCGACCGGGCATGAAGGCTGCATGTCATTTCCAAGGCATTTGCATGACGGCCCGCAGTTCGTCGTTTAATGCCTCCTTTCCCGAAACCGGAGTCTTCATGGCCTCTGAAGCGATCGACGTCGAGCAGCGACGCCATCAGTTGTTTCCCGAACTGGCGGAGCGCGAAATCGAGCGGATTCGCCGCTTCGGCAGCGTGCGTCATTACCCCAAGGGCGCCTGCCTTTTCACGGCGGGCGAGCAGGGACCGGGCATGTTCGTCGTGCTCAAGGGCAAGGTGACGATCAGCCAGCGAGACGGCTTGGGGCATGTGGTGCCCATCGTGCAGCAGGGGCCAGGCCAGTTCATGGCGGAAGTCGGGCAACTGTCCGGGCGCCCTGCCCTGGTCGACGGCCACGCCGACGAAGACGTCGAAACGCTCTTGATCCCGCCCGACCAGTTGCGCGCGCTGATCATCGCCGAGGCCGACCTGGGTGAGCGCGTGGTGCGCGCCCTCATCCTGCGGCGCGTGGCGCTCATCGAGGCAGGGCACGCCGGGCCGGTCATCATCGGCCCGCCCGATGCGGCGGATGTGCTGCGGCTGCAGAACTTCCTGCGCCGCAACGGCCATCCGTACCACGTGGTGGACGCCACCGTCGACCCTGACGCCGCCGCCCTGCTGGAGCAGTACGGCGAGGCGGCGGTCATCGTCGTGTGTCCGAACGGATCGGTGTCCATGAACCCCACCGAAGACGCGCTGGCGCGTTGCCTGGGCATGCTGGACAGCGATGAGCACCACGACCTGTTCGACGTGGTCGTCGTGGGCGCCGGGCCGGCCGGACTCGCCACCGCCGTCTATGCCGCCTCCGAGGGATTGCGCGTCATCGTGGTCGATTGCCGGTCCTTTGGCGGCCAGGCCGGGGCGAGCGCGCGCATTGAGAACTACCTGGGCTTTCCCACGGGCATCTCCGGCGGCGCCCTCGCCGGCCGAGCCTTTGTCCAGGCGCAGAAGTTCGGCGCGGAAATGCTGATCCCGGCCAAGGTGGTGTCGATGGATTGCAGCGCGGCTTCCGAAGGCGGACCCCTGGCCGTGACGCTGGAGGACGGACGAACGCTGCGCTCGCGCACCATCGTGATCGCCAGCGGCGCACGCTACCGCCGGCCCGACGTGCCGCGACTGGCCGAGTTCGAAGGACGCGGTATCTGGTTCTGGGCATCGGCGCTGGAAGCCAAGGTGTGTTCGCAGCAGGAAATCGCGCTGGTTGGCGGTGGCAACTCGGCCGGGCAGGCGGCGGTGTTCCTGTCGCAGCACGCCGCCAAGGTCAACGTGCTGGTGCGCGGACCCTCGCTGGCGGCGAGCATGTCGCGCTACCTCATCGACCGCATCGACGCGACGCCCAACATCGAGTTGCATCCGCACACCGAACTCGTGGGCCTGCACGGCGAGCCGGCCACGGGCCTGAACGGCGCGACCTGGCGCAACCATCGGCAGGGCATCGAGGAAGACTGTCCGGCGCGCAATATTTTCCTGTTCGTCGGCGCGGAGCCCGAGACGCAATGGCTGGAAGGCTGCGGCGTGTCGGTGGACGGGCACGGCTTCGTCCTGACCGGCATGGCGGCCGTCGCGGGCTTGAAGGGCCATGTGCCCTCGACCCTTGAAACGAGCGTTCCGGGCGTCTTTGCCGTGGGCGACGTGCGTTCGGGTTCGGTCAAGCGCGTGGGTGGCGCCATCGGGGAAGGCGCGGCGGCGGTGGCGTCGATCCACCAGCGGCTGGCGAAGTCGCAGGCTGTGGCTTGAGGAAAATATAAATGCCGATCAAGTCCTGCGATCACGTTCCTGCAGAGTTTGCCCAGCCTCGTGCACGCGGCTGCGAGGAGTGCCTGAAGATGGGTGACAGCTGGGTGCACCTTCGGCTGTGCGTGCATTGCGGGCATGTGGGCTGCTGCGATTCCTCGAAGAACAAGCACGCGACGAAACACGCACATGCGACAGGCCACGCGGTCGTGCAATCACTTGAGCGAGGCGAGGACTGGCTCTGGTGCTATGCGCATGAGCGGCAGGTGGGATAGAAGGCTCTCGCACACGGATTCGCGCGGATGGATATGCTGCCCGCTCCCCTTCGAACCACTGACTGGAAAAGCGAGACATGTCCACACCGACCATCGACGTCTATTCCTGGCCCACGCCCAATGGCCACAAGGTCCACATCATGCTGGAGGAGTGCGGCCTGCCCTATCGCGCGCACCCCATCAACATCGGCAAGGGCGACCAGTTCACGCCGGAGTTCCTGGCGATCAGCCCGAACAACAAGATCCCGGCGATCACCGACCCCGAGGGTCCCGATGGCCAGCCGATTTCTCTCTTTGAATCCGGCGCGATCCTCGTCTACCTTGCCGGCAAGACCGGCCAGTTCCTGCCGACCGGCGACCGCGAACGTTTCGAAGTGCTGCAGTGGCTCATGTTCCAGATGGGCGGCGTCGGCCCCATGCTCGGGCAGGCGCACCACTTCCGGATCTATGCGCCCGAGAAAATCACCTACGCGGTGGACCGCTACAGCAATGAAGCCAAGCGCCTTTACGGCGTGATCGACAAGCAGTTGTCACGCAACCCCTTCATCGCCGGCAAGACCTATTCCATTGCCGACATCGCGATCTTTCCGTGGCTGCGCAGCTGGGAGAACCAGGGCATCACGCTCAGCGACTATCCATACCTGAAGGACTGGTTCGACGACATCGCCGCGCGGCCCGCGGTGCAACGCGGCGTCAAGGTGCTGGCGGACCTGCGCAAGCCCCTCACGGACGACAAGTCACGCGACATCCTGTTTGGCAAGACGCAATACCAGCGGCACTGAAAGAAAAGGCGCCTTTCGACACGGCTATAATGCGAAGTTCGTCGGGGTGTAGCGCAGCCTGGTAGCGCATCTGGTTTGGGACCAGAGGGTCGAAGGTTCGAATCCTTTCGCCCCGACCATCAAACATGCAATGGGGACAACGGTTTAGGCCGTTGTCCCCTTTTGCTTTCTAGAGGCTCATCTGTCTACGCTTTTGGCCAGTGTCTACTGATTTTCAGTTGATCGTTAGACAGGAGTGGGCCCAAAGCGGTAGTCCGCAGCGGTCATTCAGATGGCGGCTCTGCGCGGAAGCTGCCGTACAGGCGCCGGCCGGCGAATTGGCGTTCCCGGCGCCAATTGCATTAGCGTGCGTTTGTCAGCGCCTTCCGCAACTTCAGCAACCCGCGCGTCACCGGACGTTTGCACAGCAGCATTGGATTGCGCGGCGCTGAGCTTCAGCAACAACCGCCCACCGAAGCGAATAGGCGCAAGAATTTTTCGGCCGATTTGAAGTTGCTGCGGCTCACCGCAAAGGGGAAACAGAGCAAACGTGGCACCGAGTCGCGCACTACTTTCCCATCGGCGAGATACGTTCTTCGATTTTCGTCGCGTCTTCGACTAGGCCCGCCTCTCGGTAGCAGGAGGCGAGGGCCTCCAGGCTTGCCTTCAGGCTCTCGTGATCGACGCGGCCATGCACGTCGCCCTGTTCCGTCTCATTGACCGCGCGCTCATACCAAGGCCGCGCCTCGTCGAACTTGCCGACGCTCGACAGGCAGAAGCCGACCAGGTGCAGGCTACTGCCCAGGCTTTCGTGATCGACGCGGCCATGCACGTCGCCCTGTTCCTTTTCCTTGACCGCGCGCTCATACAAAGGCCGCGCCTCGTCGAACTTGCCGACG
>NZ_JASZYG010000011.1 GCF_030317105.1 Variovorax brevis | reverse complement strand
CGCCCTCGCGCTCGTGCAAAACATCAAGCCGTAGACAGAAAACTCCCTCACCAACTCAAGCAAGTGCTTGAGTCACAAGGGAATCTCGTTCTTCGCTTCAGGGAACTTCAGACTAAAGGATTGAAAAAGAAGATCAAACGACAACCAGCCGCCGGGTAACATTCCTTCGTGAGGCATCACGCGGCTCAAAGTAGTTGACGCCGCCCAGCCGGCCCCTGGGCAATTTACGCGAGACCTGGATCTGGCCTCGATCAGCCGCAGGCAGTCCAGCAACCTGCAGCAAGGCAGGCAGCCTGATGAGCGATAATGACAGCCTCCGGTTAGCTGGCCGGAGCCCATCTCGCTGTATTTCAACGGATAGAATTCGGCCCTCCGAAGGCTGAGATCCAGGTTCGATTCCTGGCGGCGGGACCAATTCAAAGGCTGGAGGCGTTCGTATGCTTCCGGCCTTTTTCGTTTTCCCTCTGTAGATGCCTTCCCGGTCGTGCGAGCGCGTGCGGGGAAGTGTGCATCAATCCGGGGGCACGAGGGGGCATTTTGGGGGGCAGATTTCGTCAGTATGGGGGCATCCTGAGTCCTCCCACGCCCCGCCCTATGCGCACAAAGTGCCGCGCAGTCAGGCTGGACATGCTCGCTGACCGTACGCATCATTGAGGCATGAAGTACTGGAATGGAAGAAGACCCGCCCATGGCTCGCGTTGGGCCTATGCGACGCATGCTGCGGTGCGGAGCGACTTGAAAACCGCAGCCGCTGGGTTGTACTCTGAGTACGTCCTGCGATGGAATTCCATTGAAAACGACCTAAGTCGCAGCCTCGATGAACACACTCACGAGTTATGTGGCGCGAAATTTTCGAGTTCGCCCGTTGGCGTTATCTTTGATCAACGGGACAAAAAGGACGCCTGTTGGATTCTTGAAATCCGATTATCCGACAATTGTGTTGTCTGGCGTTCCAACACTTCTCACGCTCGCAATTTGCCGCATAAGCAGTCAGACACTAGAAGTGTGTGGCTGCACTGGGCCGGCGCCGGTGACCTCGCATTCGAGAAATGGTTAAAACAATTGCACGACGAACAATCGTACCTTCAATAGGCGGCTAGTCGCGTCATTTAACTGTCTTCACGCACGCAGTGTACCGAATTGCTCCCCGGTGCCTGTAGAGGGTCTCAGGTCGGAAGCTTCAAGTCCCGGACAGAATTCCGCACTTCAAGGCGAGGAGAGTCGACAAGATCAACTGCTTACGCAGTTCTATCGCCGCACGACACCACGCCGATGTCATTCGCCACCTAAATAATTCCGAATTGCGGGCTATTAACGAACGATGTCGAAATCATTATGAGTGACTACGTTCGCTAGTTCAATTCGGTGGCCGGTCCGCCAGTAGTGAAGATGGAATTCGTAATCAATATCATGACGCCATGCTTTCCACTCGCCGCGAGTCCTTTGAGCCTCGTTTGCCCCATCGCCTTCTCTTAACCAATGCGAGTCAGCCATATTTCGCTCGTGTATTAGGTCGGCGCAAACTCTAATTAGGCGGCTTATCTTTTGCGACGTGTTTAAGAAGCCAAGGTATCGCGCGCTTTCAATGAACGAGCGACCTATAGAAATCTTGCCCTTGATTTCTTGGACCTTTTCCCAAGGATGCTCGCTTTCAACGGCGCTTGCAATAATAAATGCATCTTCAAGGGCTACTGCCGATCCGATTTTAAATAGGCTTACAAGATTAATCCTTTGAAGGAAATGCGACGCCGGCGGGCAATTGTAAATCTGCGCCTTCAGTGCTTTTATGGAATCATCATAAGTGTTGTCCCTGAACTGCACCAGATCAACCTTGCAGCTAATTTCGATAATAGCGTCGTTCTTGTCGGTGGCGAGCGAGCCAAGGTAGGTGTTGTCCGAAAAAAGTCCGTTTGTACCAACTGTAGGCAAAGCCAAGGCAATCAATTTACATAAATGATCTTTCCACTGCGCGGGCCTGTCCTCCATTGGATCCTCGGTCAGCTCGCATTCGGAAACCAAAACATCCTCGATTTGGCCGTGCTCTTCTAGGCTCAAACTGCGATCAAGAAGTGAGATCGCCAACCTGTTTATATCTTCGAGTTGAAATGACGGCGTCGTATACAACGCGTTGAAGGCATTCGCCAATGAATGTCGGAATGGATATCGGTTCGCCTCTGCGAGCAGACTTGCAAGATCTCTGCTTCGCCAGAAAACGAAAGAGCGGCAATTTGCGCGGAGTCGCGAAAGCTCCGCAAGCCTAGACAAATACTGTAGGAGGCGATCCTGACTCGAACCCTGAAGTGTTTCCAAGTCTGGGCAAGCAAGAAGAGCGGGATCAATTAAAACGGCAGTCATTTCGCGCCGCTGCTCCTATTGGATGCGCTTTTTCGAGCGAAGTCGATTTGCGCTTGAATTATATCGGAAGCATTTCGATCTGCCTCGTCGAAAAATCCATCTGGCCAATCTAGTATTACGCCCCGATCCGAAACTTCGACATCCCGATAAAATGATTGATCACTTCGCTTTTCAACGAAAAATATCTTGATGTGCGATGCGATGGATTCATCCTTTGCCGCTACAGTAAGATAGCGCAGGCGGGAAATGAGGTACTCGCTATGAGTTTCCACAATGCACTGCTTGCCACATAATATCAACGAAACAAAAAAGTCTGCTAGCCGAGATTGCACTTTCGGATTTAGATGCAACTCTGGCTGTTCGAATACTAATGTGGTGCCGTTTTCGGCAAGTAAAGAGGACACGACGATAGGGAGTGCCTGCGACACACCAACTCCGACGTGGGTTAGGTCGTGGAGGAAACCATCACTTGATGTCGCAATTGTCAACTCGTGACCAAGTTTCCCTTTGTCCTCTGTGCCAACTCCCGTAGCAATGCCCAAGTATCCCAACCAGTCCCTTACTGCAACTGCAAGCTCACAAGTCGAACGCTCTATAGTCTTAGTGGCGCTGAACGGAAAACTTGTGCTAGGGATATACCAAACTGGAGTTGCCTTGTTGTTTTCAAGCACTGCAGCCGTGAATTCCCCTTTAAATCCAATTTCGTTTGGCTCGTTGTATCCACTTAGAGGATAGATTGCCTTCGGTTCGTCCCGCAGCGGACCCAAATACTTTATGCGATGCGAGAAAAAGTTAAAAATATAGTCGCCCGCAAAAGTCAGTGCATCCGAAACGGCCACTGCCGATATTTCTTTTCGCTGTTCCCGGCCGCTCCGCAAGAGACTTTTTATTTCTGCGCTTCGCTTGGTTAATTGTGCCAGCAGAGCTGCCTTCCCTTGGGTGCGCAGAGACGTCTGGGCCTTCGCAAGATTGATTAGATTGAAGTCGCTTTCAAGGTCGCTGATAGCGTCGCTTGCTCGGGACTTTAAATCAGTAGGAAGCCGCTCCGTGGCATTTCTGTATGCCGCCACTGCGATCGCCCGAAAATTAGATGTGGATAGGGCCTCCGCAAGTAGTCGGTGTTCTCGTCTTCTATGCTTTAGTGCGGAAATATCACTCAAGAGTTCAAACATGGCTTCGACTTCGCCGGCTATCGCATCGTAAACGACGGCAGTTGCCGTCGGGATGAAATGACGTAGAACGACGCCCGCCGGGATCGCCTGCTGTGGAATAGACGCCGCATCGCCGGCCTGTCTATATCCTGACGTCTGGTCTTTGATGGCAAACTCTATGGCTGACGGGTCGACCAAGTTCACATCACCCGCAAGGACTTTGAGGCGCTCGAGTTCAGCGACCTGTGTCCGCCCGTGTCGTTGGAACGCTAATTCGGCAGATTGATCCCGCTCGACTGAAAAATAGGAAATTCTTCCTTCCTCAAGTTGAGGTTGCAGAAGAAGGTGTTTTCTCATGTCTTCGGGAGGCCCAGCCGAAAACGTATATTTTGCCTCTACCGCCGCCATTTGAGCCCAATATTGAGTGAACGAATAAGGCGATGTGTCGGCTTCGGTAGTCCCCTTTTTCAGGTACGGTGATTCCTTTAGTCTGAATTCAATGCCGATCTCCGCCTCTTGGGCATGGTTCGATCGAATATCGACGAAGGAGCCTAAGCGTACTATTCGGCCGTTAAGTACTAGGCTCTTCGACCCCGCACTATTCTGTAGAGTTTGGGCGGTTAGTAAGATGCTCTGGATTATCGTGCTCTTGCCGGCACTATTCTGTCCGACGAATAGAGTCAACGGCTTGAAATCGAGTTTTCTCTCATCGCGTACGGATTTAAAATTTTGCAGTGTCCATTGTTCGATCATGGTAAGCATTGTCCTCGGAATGTGATGCGGTTCTGTCCAAGCGAATCTCAACAAGCAACCTCGCCACTGCAGTGATGGTCGCTGGCGGCCTCGGCCGCGCTAATCAAGCGGCGCGACTGCGAAAGACGAGCTTGCGAAGCGCATACACTGGCTGTCTCGCTCGACGCAGTACCCGAATATAGCCTCCGCTCGCGACCGCTTCCTTCGCGGTCGCAGCAGATTGTCCTATCATCGCTTGTTCTGCTTGAGGGTCCGCACTGCGTACGCGGCGCTGTCAGTGCAGTACGCTTCTGGCAAGCGTCCTTCGGGGGCGCGGTTCTAAATCTACTGGGGGATAGTCTTGGCCACAACACAACTGCAGGAATCTATCAAAGCACGGTTCCACGCGACTGAATTGCAATTGGCGGCAGCGATAGGGGGCGAGTTGCTTGACCTCAAGGTCAAAGTAGAACGGCTCTTTAGAGAAATTCCTGATCCCCTGCTCGCCGCACAGGATGTCCGGGGCCTGCTTCATATCGCAGATGAAACGGACGCGATTGTTGAGGCGCTGACGGAGTTGACACAAGAAGGTGTACTTGAAAAAACAACTACGACCCAGCGTGCGCTTGACCCTGAAGGCATTGCTCTTTATAGATTAAAGGACGTTGAAATTAAGCGCCTCAAGGTGTACGGGACTGCTTCAAGAATCTCGCTTAACGAGATCCGATTGCAGTTTACATTGGATGGAAGGGCGATACGATCGTTCGCTGCAATTGATAGACTTGATGCAATTGCTGGCACCGGAAATCAACGTGACGAAATCGTGAAGCACGTCAAAGCAATTGCGCAAGGGATGGAAGACGGAGTGCAAGTGCCGAACTCTGTGATCTTGATCTTCCACGACAATGTATTCGCGTGGGATCCAAAAGACGGCGATGTTGTTCCTGAATCTTTTGTTGTATGTCGCTCACTCGCCGAAGAATGGTCTTCAGTGCCACACCCGTCTATGCCAGGGCGTATAGTCCAAGATGTAAAGGCTATTGAACTCGATATCCCATATCGGACAGCCGCTTTTGATAGTGAGAAGACCGCTCTGCTAGTCGACGGTCAACAACGGACTGCTGCGCTATCGCTGGTGGACATCGAAGTCGTCCCATCGTACCAATTGTCCGTGAACGCACTCGTTGGCGACGCTTCTGAGGCGAAGCAGACATTTCGAGTTGCGAATAATACGGTCAAGATAACTTCAGATTTTTCCCGGGCTCTCCTTGGCGCGATGGACGACGCGCCGGGGTACGTTAAACAGGAACGCCTTGTCGCGCAGGCGGTTAAGCGCCTCGCCCTCGATGATCAAGAGTCTCCCTTCTTCGGGTTGGTGAAGCACCCTGGTGTCGCTGCGAAGAAGGAGCCAATTGTTTACAACACTTTATTCGCCGTCACTTCTGCTTTTGAGCAATCGGGGTTGGATTTCGATGACAACTTCACTCGTTTGGCGGATTGCGTAAAGCGAGGCTTTGTTATTGTCAAGGAGGTGTGGCCTCAGGCATGGGGTATTAGCTCATCTCTTTCAAAATTGATGCATGGAGCAGGGCTGAGAGCTATGAGTCGCGTACTTGTCGATTTAATCGACTCGAATCACCGGAATCATGGCTTTGATATTGATGCTCCCGGCGTTTGGAGTGAGACTCGAGAGAGTATTAAAAGGCTAAGCACGCGAGTTCAATGGACAGAAGATGCGCTCCAGGGTACGAAGGATCAAAAAAGCATTTACATAAACGATATTCTCAATAAGCAGAACACGAATCAAGATATTGAAAAGCTAACGACCTTTCTGCAAAAAGAAGTCACACTGCTTGATAAGAAGGCTTCAACTGCGCCAAGGTAATTGTGCAAAATGAAGGATCTGATCGCGTTGTTTCGAGAAGCCCTTGATGTATTGATGACGGAGTCTCCTCGAATTCCGTTCAACGACTCCGAGGCGATCGCACAGTTTCAGGCGATACTTGCGATCCGGAGACTCTGGAGTGCCCTGCCCAATTCACGACTAAAGGAAGATGCCAAGGCGGCTTATATGACCGCTTTGCTGGGCACGCCACCGTCGGAAGAGCACCTAGCGTTGGCGACACGAAGTCTTCGCAAACGACGACTCACAGAGGAGGAAGTAATTTCGCTGGAGATTCGACAGGGCAGCAGATGTGCACTGTGCGGAGTGTTACTCGTACGCGACGCAAATCCCCACGTTGATCATGTGGTTCCGGTGAGTCTTGGCGGGTCGGAAGAAATCTCGAATTTTCAACTGTTGTGCGGTGAATGTAATCTTGGCAAAGGTGCCAGTCTTCATTGGTTGATGGCGCTTCCCTTTTTTGATGAAAGACCTGGAAACGAGCCGTCGCTAGGCTTGCGCTACTCAGTTCTTAAGCGTTTCAAGGGCCGTTGCTTTCATGACGATTGTGAAAACAATAGTTCAATATGCCCAGTGTTCGTTGTTCCGTACGTTGGTGTTCCCGAGGGTGGGCGGGTGATTTTTGATAATCTTGTGGTCTATTGTGAGACGCATCGAGCAGAAATTGCTAGTGCTCAAATGCGACGCGCGAAGGCCGCGATGAGTCGTCGCAAAGTCGGGGGCTTCGGGTTTGGGGTTTGACTTAAATTGAAATATGGCCGGCGCCCCCAATGGGTATTGCGTATGTTTCCTTCCCCGTGCGCGAAGTTGGGTCGCTTTTATGCTGTTCACGCAGGACACATCGATCTCCGCTAGCCTGCCGCTCGATCGCAACTGCGCTTAAATTGGGCAAGCACCTTTCAGGTTTGTGAAAATGAAACTGCAAAGATTCTCCAAGGTTGCTGGTCCCAATCCATCCACCTCATCGAGAAAGTGATGATCGAGTGATGATCGAATATGCTCGATCTGCTTCCGCACAATTCCCAGATCTCGAACCATCCCAGACTCCGCATCAGGCTGTCCGGCGACCGTAATCTCAGCGAGGTAGGTACGCCCGTGAATGCGCCTGCTGCCTGCTGTATCTAGGTCACTGCGCAGTGTGTGCGCAGTTTCGAAGTAGAATTTTCGACTCAGTTCGTAAATCATCGAATGCCAATCATCTTGTGGGTTTGAACGCTGAGGCTCCACTTGGGATGGACTTGCGTGAAGTGTAGTAATACTGCGTCTTTTGCGAAGTAAAGATGTGACTTCTTTGTCCTTTTGCGCGATGATCGCGCACCAATACGCCTCTTGGCCATTGGTCAGCGATGTATTGCACGATGCATAACGGGGACTTGGGCTTCAATATATTCAGCTCTCCTCACTCTTGCGATGCCATCCCCATTGCACAACAGCGATCCGTGCTTAACCGCCTTCGCATTTACCCATAAGAAGTAAAGATGCGTCCATCTGACAAATGGCGAAAAGACACCGATTTACTACTCTTTATTGGATAGGCACAGATTTACTATCCAAAAAATGCGAAGTAATGTTGCGTCCACCGTCCCATTGCGTTGCGCTAACCCGTTGATTTGGTTGGTTTTCCAAGAATGACAGAGGACATATCTTTACTACTCTTCACGGTCATGCCGGCATCCGGGAATACGGTGTCCCAACCCGAGAACGGCTGGTTGGGGGTCGTGGGGGAGGAGTGAGAGAGCGGCGTCCAACAGCAGAACGAAGCAAGGGCGCTCTGTTTCCCAACCAGGCAAAACCCAATCTGAGGTTGCTGCAACTCACTGCCAGACAAGGTCGTTCGATTCAGGAGAGCATCATGCTGACCAGTCCCTCGGTCCACACCGCATCGGAATTCGAGATCCGCTTTCAGTCGCTGTTTCGCGAGGGACGCGCGTTGGCCTTTCCCTGCGACAGTCGCGGATTGGTCGATCTCGATGCGATGGGCGAGGCGGCCCGCAACAACTACCCTTTTCGCACGCGGAATGATCGGCCGCGAATACGCGCTGCCGTTCGTCCGGGAGAGAGCAACGCGCTGAGGAAGAAGGCACGTCCGGGGCGGCTTGAGGCCGGCGCCAGCGCCAACTACCTGGTCTTCCTGGCCGCTTTGCGGCGAGCCGCGCCAGGCTTGCCCATGTCCGCGAGCGCTGTTGCAAGCAGGGCCCGTGTGCCCGCATGCGATTGCTTTTCTTCAACCATCTGCCGCGCAAGGTCGTCCAGGCGCTGCTGCAGCGCTGCGACTTGCGATTGGGCTTGCACGAGCGAGCCTGACTGAACGACGAGCTGATCGCGAAGCTCACGCTCCAGATGCTGTGCGGCCTGCTGTGTCTCGCGCACCATCCGGCGGCCGGCCTCCAGCGTCTGGGCCGCGGCTTCCTCGCTTCGCAGGCGCTGTTGCTGTTCCCGGGCCAGTACGGCTTCCAGCTGCTTCGAGTCTTGGCGCGCCCGGTCGACCTCCTCATGTGAGTGGCGCTCTTGGGCTTCGTGACTTTCCCGCTCCTTCCTCAAATCCTTGTCGCGCTCGGCCAGCGCTGCGGCCTGCTCTTGCCGGAGCACCTCTTTGCTAGCATGGGACTCTTGGAGGAGGGCGTTCAGGCGGGCAATCTCCTGTTCGGACGTAGCCCGCAGTCGAGCGATCTCTGCAGCTTGTTCGCCCAATTGACGCTCAAGGCCTTCGCGCGCCTGCTGCGATGAGGCCAGCGCTGCATCCAGGCTCACCCGGGCCTGTTCGAAGGCGGCTTCACGCTGCGCCAAATCGGCCTGGCCAACCGCAAGCACATGGCCCGCTTCCTCGAGCTGCGCCCGCGCGCTTTCCAGTTCCTGCCGCTGGACATCCTCGGCCTCGCGCCGCGCCGTCTCCCACAGGAGCCGCGTGGCATTGCGCACCGACACCGGCACGCCGTCCGCATCGTTGCCCGCCGCGAGATTGGCCGAGGGATTCACGCCACCGGCCAGCCGTGACGCCAGCGTGCCGAACCAGCGCTCGAGCATCGGGCTGACGGTATTCGGGGACCCGCGCCCGATCTTCAGCCGCACGCGCTCGATGGTGGGCCGAAGGCCTTCGGCGAGCAGCGCGTCGGCTGCTTTAAAAACATCCTCTTCCTGGATGCCGCGTGTGCTTCTGATTTCCCGGATTTCACTCATATGGACCTCAAACATTCTGGCGTTGACGCGCCCTCTTCCACTCTATTTTTACCCTCGATAAGGGAGTGTTATCGTGACTTATCGATGTATAATGTAGCAAATCATATGTCATATGTATGAAGATTTCCATGGATCCCGAAAACTCGCACCCGCTCGTGAACATGGCCGAATGGCACCCCGTGCTGGAGCCGGCGCGGCTCACGCAAACGGCCGAGGTCGCAGCCCGGGCGCTCCTGCGCGAAGGCGAATCCGCGAACACCCGCGCGTCCTATGCCTCGGCCATGCGCTACTGGTGCGCGTGGTACGCGGCGCGCTACGGCCAGGCGCTGGCGCTCCCGGTCCCCGTGCCGGTGGTGATCCAGTTCATCGTCGATCACGCAGCGCGCAAGGCCGATGTGGATGATGTGGACGCGGACGAGGCTGGCGAAGGCAACGGCAACGCGATGGGCGCGCAACCGCCGGCGAGCTCGACATCGGCTGCCAGCGCCAAAACCCAACTCGTGCATGAACTGCCGCCGGAGATCGACCAGGCGCTGGTGGACAACGGCTACAAGTCAAAGTTGGGTGTGCCGGCGCTCAACACGCTGGTGCACCGCATTGCGGTGCTTTCCAAAGCGCACCAGCTGGCCAAGGAAGGCAACCCCTGCGCCGACGCCCACGTGCGGGAACTGCTGGGCCGCACGCGCCGCGCCTACGCGCAGCGCGGGGCGCGTACCCACAAGCAGCGCGCGCTCACCAAGGATCCCTTGCAGCTCGTACTTGCCACTTGCGACGAGACGCTGCGCGGGAAGCGCGATCGCGCCCTGCTCCTGTTTGCCTGGGCCACCGGTGGACGGCGCCGCTCCGAAGTGGCCGGAGCGACGTTCGAGAACTTGCGGCGAGTCGACGCCAAATCCTATATCTACACGCTGACGCACTCCAAAACGAACCAGACCGGGGCCGAACGCCCGGAAGATGTGAAACCGCTTGTCGGCAGCGCGGCGCTGGCCATGCAGGCCTGGCTGGCTGCCAGCGGGATCAAGGAAGGCGCCCTCTTCCGCCGCATCCGAAAGGGCGGGCATCTGGGCGAGCCGCTGGCACCGGCGGCCGTGCGCGACATCGTGAAGGAGCGCTGTGCGCTGGCCGGTGTCGAAGGGGAGTTCTCCGCGCACTCGTTGCGAGCTGGGTTTGTCACGGAAGCCGGCCGCCAAGCCATGTCGCTGCCCGAGACCATGGCCATGACTGGGCATCACAGCGTCGCGACCGTGATGGGATATTTCCGCGCCGAGAGCTCGCTCAACAGCAAGGTCAGTCGCATGCTCGACGAGGAGTGACAGTCGGGCGAACGGAACAAGCTCGCACCCCGCTCCGATCGTCTTCGGCCTTGCTCTGCCTGCTGAGACGAACTTTCATGCCACCCCAGTTCAGGCGACAAACCTCCCTATGATGATAGGAAGAGTTATCACAATAGCATCGTGGATGCATCCAGCGTTTCGCTCTTCGGTCGGTGGTCGAATCACGATTCAATGCGGTCGGAGCGGGCTATTGGCCGCGCTATTGCCAGCGTGTCGTGGGGAATGCGATCCTTCGGCGCGGCCGGTCTACGACGCAGTTGGGCCCATGGCAGTCGGTGGGCGTCGCGCTGCCAAGGGCTGCAGCGCAGTGGTTGCGGCCGTCCCCGGCCGCCTAGCAAATTCACGCTGTGACCCCGAGTGCAGTCTTTCAGGCGCAGCGATGATCTCTGACCCTTCGACCGGTTCCAAGGTACTGCAGTCATAGTCCGCCTGCATTGCCTTTGGCCGATCCCCGCAATTGAGAGTTGAGCGGCTGTCATCTTGGCCGCCCGACTGGCGATGCGGGCCGCATTTACGCCATGCCAATGTCATTGGGGGCGTCGCCAGGCAAGTCGTTCGGGTGAATAGGATCTGACGATCAACGCCAGACCAGGGGCGATTGCCGGATTGCCGCTCGTCCAGGTATTGAAGTTCGACCCGGATGCTCAGTGTGAAGGACCCAACCCGGCGCTCTCTCCCCACCATCAGCCAGACACGATGGACGCGGCAAGAGCAGTTCCTCGGCGTTCAAGCCCCGGCATGGAATCACAGCAGCATCAAGATGAGCCGTTAGAGCCCGCGTCGCCGATTGGCCTGCATCACGATGAAGATGGCTGCTGATGCCGGGTGCCGAAGCAGCAGCGACGCGAACGCTGCATGTTGCACCGCTCATCGAGCCCTGACGTCATGAACGGACCGCGCTACCCCGCGCTGTACCAGATCAACACACGGGTTGCGCTGACCGGGTTGTCGCGTTCCCTGGGCCGTGCCGCGACGCTGGACGACATCGGCGATGCGCAACTGGATCATCTCGCGCAGTCGGGATTTGACTGGATCTGGCTGTTGAGCGTCTGGCAGACGGGTGCGGCGGCACAAGCCGTCTCGCGCAGCCATCCCGAGTGGAGACGCGAATTCGAGCGCACCCTGCCCGATCTGCACGACGAAGACATCGGGGGCTCGGGTTTTGCCATCAGCAGCTACACCGTGCATCGGGATCTGGGCGGCGACACGGCGCTTGCAACCTTGCGCGCACGCATGAACGAGCGGGGATTGCGCCTGATGCTCGACTTCGTGCCCAACCACATGGCTCCCGACCACCCCTGGGTGCGGGATCATCCTGGCTACTTCGTTCACGCAAGCGATGCTGATCTCGCGCGTTCACCCCGCAACTACCGCCGCGTGATGACGAGAGACGGCGAGACCGTGATGGCTTTCGGTCGCGACCCCTACTTCGACGGCTGGCCGGACACGCTGCAACTGAACTACGGCAACCCTGAACTGCAGGAGGCGATGGTTGGCGAACTGCTGCGGATCGCCGGCCAATGCGATGGCGTGCGGTGCGACATGGCCATGCTCGTCTTGCCTGAGGTCTTCGAACGCACCTGGGGAATCAAGGCCGAGCCTTTCTGGCGCAAGGCCATCGCGGCCGCCCGCGCCCGTCATCCCGCATTTCTTTTCATGGCCGAAGCCTACTGGGACCTGGAGTGGACGCTGCAACAGGAGGGCTTCGACTACGCCTACGACAAGCGCCTGTACGACCGCCTGCACGCACAAAGCGCGCGACCTGTGCGAGAACACCTGTGCGCGGGCATGGACTATCAGGACAAGCTTGCGCGCTTTCTGGAAAACCACGACGAGCCGCGTGCGGCATCAGCCTTTGCGCCTGAAGTTCACCGGGCGGCGGCCGTCCTGAGCTTCCTGTCGCCAGGCTTGAGGTTCTTTCATCAAGAGCAATTCGAGGGTCGGCGCGTGCGCATTTCGCCGCATCTCGTCCGCGCGCCCGATGAGCCTGTGGACACTGCACTGGCGCAGTTCTATGCCTTGCTGCTTTCCATATTGCGCCGGCCCGTGGTACGCAATGGCGACTGGTCCTTGCTGGAATGCGTTCCGGCATGGAGCGGCAACACGAGCTGCGACAACTTCATCGTGTATCGATGGGCATCGCCGCCAGGCGAGTGGCTGCTGGTGGCGGTGAACTATTCGCCGCAGCAATCCCAATGCTTTGCAAGACTTCCATTCCCGCAGATGAGCGGACGCACGCTGAGCCTGCAGGACCTCATGGGTGCGTCCGTCTTCGAGCGGCCGGGCGATGACCTGCTCGACCGGGGCCTGTTCCTGGACATGCCCCCGTGGGGTCTGCACGTCTTGGCCGTTCACTGGCTTGCATGATGTCGTCGAAGGCCTGACGGCCTGGCCACCAGGCAATACGCACCGTGCCCGAGCTTCGTAAGATGCAGTCCTGATGGATGACTTGCCGCACCTGTTCGAGGAACTGATGGCGTTCATCGCGGTTGTCGACGCGGGCGGATTCAATGCTGCGGGCGATCGCTTCGGTGTGCCGCCCTCGCGCCTGAGCCGCTCGGTCGCCGCGCTTGAAAAGCACCTGGGCGTGAGCCTGCTGGTGCGCACGTCACGGAGGTTCGAGGTAACGGACATCGGTCGGCGCACCTACGAGGATGCCGTGGCCACCCGGGCGCGATTGCAGGATGCCGTCGCCGCCGCACGGGAATCGCAGGGCGAGCCCACGGGTCTCCTGCGCGTGTCGTGCCCGATGGTGCTCGCATCGGCCGCGGTGGGCCGCGTCGCGATCTCGTTCATGACGCGCCACCCGGGCGTGCGCGTCTTGATCGAATCCACCGACGGCCGCAACCGGCCCTTCAGTGAACCGGCGGACCTCGCCATCCAGCCGAGCCTGCAGCCGCTACGCGACTCCAGCATGGTGGCCCGCAGGCTCATCGAGGCGCGATACGTGGTAGTGGGTGCACCGCATTTGCAGGACGGCATTCCCGCCACGCCTGGCCCCGCGGATTTCCCATGCTTCCCCGCCGTCGGGTGGACATTCTTCCCGCACCCGGCGCGCTGGTCGCTGCGGCATCGCGAGCATGGACAGCACGAGATTGCCGTGGACGTGCGCTTCACCACGGACAACCTGATGCTGGTGCGCGAAGCTGCGCTTGCAGGCGTGGGTGTGGCGCAGTTGCCGTACTCGCTGTGCCGGGACGACATCGATGGCGGCCGGCTGCGTTTGATTGCGCCCGACTGGTCGCCGCCCCAGGTCGGCATCTACGTGCTCTACCCTTCGCGCCGCGCGCTCACACTGGCAGGCCGCAAGTTCATCGAAGCACTCAGTGAAGACATGGCCTCGCTCGATCGCGCCCCGGCGTGACGATTCGTCGTTCCAACCCTGGAACGCTGCATTGCAGCAGCGACCTTACCCACGGCATGCGTTCTTCCTAGCATCCGGTGCAGCCGCAAGTTCCGCGGCATACCGAGAGGAGATCCATGCACATCGATGTTCGTCCTGCGGCAAGCACACGCCGCCGCTTCCTGCTTTCCGGCGCCGCGTTCGGCGCCGCGCCTCTCGTGGGCTGTGGTGGAGGCGGTGGCACTCCTGTCGCCACGACGGCCGCTGGCAGTTTCCAGGGCCAGTCTGAGGACGGCGTGGCAACCTGGCTGGGAATTTCATACGCGCAGCCGCCCGTCGGGCCCTTGCGCTTCCAGGCGCCGCGGCCGGTGCAGCCGGCGTCCGGCGTCGTCGAGGCAAGCGCTTTCGGCGCGGCCAGCCTGCAGACCATCGTCGGCACGGTGTCGTGGATCTACCCACCCCAGGACGTACAAAGCGAAAACTGCCTGACCCTCAACATCTGGAGCCCCCATGGCGCTCAGGGACTGCCGGTGATCGTCTGGCTCCATGGTGGCGGCTTCCGCACGGGCGCGACGCGCATGCCCTTGATGAACGGCAAGTCGCTTGCGCAGCGCGGCGTGGTCGTGGTCACCGTGAACTATCGGCTCGGCGCACTCGGATTGTTGTCGCATCCGGACTTCGCCGATTCGCAGAACGGGACGTCCGCGAACTGGCAGATGCAGGACATGGGTGCAGCGCTTCAATGGGTCCGCGCCAACATCGCCGCATTCGGCGGGGACCCGGGGCACGTGTGCGTGGTCGGGCAATCGGGCGGCGCGATGCACACGATCATGTTGGCGCAGAACCCCGCGTACCGCCCGCTGTTCCAGAAAGCAGTGCTGCTCAGCCCGCCCAACGTGTCACCCCCTGCCTCGTTGACGGCATCCGATGCCGCGGCCTACACCGAGCTGCTTGCGAAGACCCTGGGCACCACGCCGCTTGGCCTGCGCGATGTGCCCGCGCAAACGCTGCACGCGGCTGAGCTGGCGCAGAGCGCGTCGGCACTGCCGGCGAATTTCACTTCCGGCAGATCGCCCTACAAGCTGGCACCGGTCATCGACGGCGCGACGTACCTGGATGACTGGACACGGCGCGACTGGCCGACGGATTTGCCGGTCGTGATCGACTACACGCTCGACGAAGGCTCGTTCTGGTGGGACATCTACGATCCTGCCACGAACACGATGCTCACGCCCGCGCCGCCCCCGACGCTGCCGGCGGTCAGGGCGGCATTGACGGCCCAACTGGGCGGACGCGCCGATGCCGCCAACGCCGTCATCGACGCCTACACGACTGCCGCGATCGCTGAAGGGCGCACGACGGACCCGGCTTCGTTGTGGATCGACATCTTCGGTGACCAGTTGTTGCGAAACTTCGGCACCCGCTACGCCGCGCGCCTGGCCGCGGCCGGCGTGCCTGTTCGCTACAGCACCTACATGCACGCGGTACAGGCGCCGGGACGCGGCGTGCCCCATTGCGCCGATGTTCCGATGCTGTTCGGCACGTATTCACTTGACTATTACCGCGCCAAGGTAGGAGCGGGTCGGGAGGAGGCTCGCCTGGCCGACCAATTCGCAGGCGCTATCGTGTCATTTGCGCGCGATGCGCAGCCGATTCTCGCGAGCGGCGCCGCCTGGCCTGTGTATCAACCAGGAAGCAACACGTCCGTTCGTTGGGGTGAGAACGGAACAGGTGACGCGGTGATCGGTGCAGTGCCAAAGCTGGATCAGCTGGCCGTGTGGGACAGCGTACTGGGGTACTGAACCTTGGCGGGTGGTCGCCTGACCGGCAGGCCCCGCGCGACATTGCACTCAAAGCCGGGCGCGGGTTGGCGGCATCGTGGTGGCAGAGCGCATCGTCGCCAGACTAGCCCGTGCCGCCATGCTTCCTGTACGCCGCCGCCATCTTGGTGTCGTACTGGAACTTGGCGAACTCCGGCCCGTTGTAGGCG
Source organism: Variovorax brevis (assembly GCF_030317105.1). GTDB lineage: Bacteria > Pseudomonadota > Gammaproteobacteria > Burkholderiales > Burkholderiaceae_C > Variovorax > Variovorax brevis. The sequence goes on along the minus strand of NZ_JASZYG010000011.1, from coordinate 164,142 downwards.
CGTGCGAAGCCGGCCCAATCGCGCTTGCGGATCGCTTGCAGCAGACGCGCATCGCCCCGGATGAAGTTCACGAAGGCCTTGAGGTGCTCCGCCTCGGAAATGGTCATGGTCGACGCATAGTCGTCGACCGAGGCGAAGCCGCAGGCCTTGAAGTTTTCACCCAGGATCTGGAACATGCCCCACGAGGGTGCCTTCAACGCGGCCGTGCGATCGAGCTGGATCGCCTGGGCGAGCCGCTGGTACTGCTTCTCGCCGTTGCCATAGGTGCCCGGTGCATAAGGGCGGCGCAGGCCCGAGACGTCGGGGAAGCTCGCATCGAACTTGCCCTTGGGGTCGGTGCAGCGCGCGAAGACATGGCGCTCGTAGAGGATCTTCGGGCGTTGCATCGCATCAAACCCGCCGCCGCGCGACTCGACCTCGGCCACCGCCTTCACCGCCGCCACCTCGCACCCAAGGGCTTGGGCCGCGTCGGCAAAGTCGCCTTCGGCGAGCGGCCCGCCGGTGAAGTTTGCAAAGAATCCATCCGGCATCGCGACACCACCCGGCGCCGCGGCGGCGGCAGCCATAGCCACGCCGCGGGTGCGGGCGGCCGGCGCTGCCTCCGGCTCGGCCGAGAGCTTGTCGAGTTGCGCCGCCGGATCGACGATGGCCTCGCGCTTCGCCGCCGGCGCCGTGGTCTTGCGTGCAGCCTTCTTTGCGACGGGATTCGCGACGTCACTCGTCTCTGCAGCCTTCGCCTTGGGGGCAGCGCGTGACTTGGCAGCCGCGCTCTTGCTGGCACGCTTGGCCGGTGTGGCGGCTGGTGTCTTCTTCTCGGTCATCGCGATCTCCTCGTTCTACGGTGGTGGATGTGCAGGTTGGGGGCGCCGCAATACCACGCTCCCGGCCATGCGGTCGTGGAAAGTCTGCCGGCGCTTGGTGAATGGCTGCGGCAGGAAGCCAAGAAGGGCCAGATAGGACAGCAGCCGGTACGCCATCAACACCGTTGCCGAGGCCCAGGTCATCCGGTTGCCCTGCAGATCGGTCCTGAAGATGCCCATGGCACGCATGCCGATGGTGGCCTGCGGGGAAAAGACCAGTTGAGGCACCTCGTACAGCCATGCAAACAGCAGGCACAGCGCGAGCATCGTCAGCGAACTGCCATCCTCGTGCGCGCGGCCCTTCATCGGGAACACGAACTCGAAGATGCGGTCGGCAAGGGACAGCAGTGGTATGTACAGCACCCAGTCGATCATCCAGGCCACGATTCGCCGCAGGGTCGATGCATAGGTGGTGCCGTGAACCTCCACGGCTTCGCGCTGCTGCGTCGCCGCCTTCACCTCCAGGGGGCTGCGCCCGCCGGCAGCGACAACGGCCCGCAGGACGCCGCGATAGGCCAGCCAGCGATGGAGCCGCCGCGCAGCCGCGACCAGTGCCATGCCCAGCACGATCAGTGCTTCCAGCGAGCCGTATCCGGCCAGGTACTCGTCCAGATTGTCCAGCGACAGGACCGGCAGGCCTTCGCGCAGGAAGTTGAGGCGTCGCGCGACCGAGCCCAGCACGATCACCATCAGCAAGACCATCCAGCGGCTCCATCCCTTCTCCCATCGCCGCTGGACTTCTTGCCGGGCCACTTCGGCCGCATGCGTGTCGAAGCTCTCGCGCAGAAAGGCAGCGGCGACCGCGAAGTCGTCGTCGGCGGCCGCATAGCGCCGGGCCCAGCCTTCCGAGGGCTTCACGGCGGCGTGCCAGTCGATGGCGCGCTGCAGCTCCGGGTTTCGCAGCAATCCCACCTCGCCTTGCAACCTCTTTCGCGCGCGCAGCACCAGTTCCTTGTACTGGTCGCGCGAGCGTCGTTCCGTATCGACCCAGTCGCGCAGGCGGTCCCACTGGCGGATCAGGCTCTCGTGCGAGATGTCGATGCGCGGGTCTTCGGGCCTGCCGTCGGCCGATGCATGCACGAAGCTGCGTCCGCCTTCCTCGAAGCGCCGCACGACGTCCTGCACGACCTCGCGCTGTGCGCCCGCGGCTGCCATCAGTTCGGTGATGCGCGCCGGGCTGCGCACGCGGCGCTGGCTGAGGTCCGTGTCGGTCAGGCGCCCGAAGATGCGCTCGACAACTTTGATGTCCAGCCCACCCAACGCGGCCTCGGCATCCTGGTCGAGCGCACCCTCCAGCCCGCCTACCGCTTCGAAGTGCTGCAGGTCGATCGGGCCGATGCAGCCCCCGCGTTCCCACGCGTCCCAGGTGCGCAGCAGCGCATGCTGCAGCACGGGCAGGCGGTCGAAGCGGTCCCCGAGTTCGTTGAGCACCCGGTCCAGCAGCCGCGGCGCAACCCGCGCATCACGCAGCATCGCCGGGCACTCGACCGCATCGCGCAACTGCTCGCGCGTCATGCGCGGCACGAGGTAGCGGCCCCGGTTGAGCGCTTCCGGCAAGCCGTGGAACAGGTCGCAATCGCCCAGGAAATCCGTGCGCATGGTGAGCGTGACGTAGATCGGCAGTTCCCGCTGCTCGGCCAGTGAAAGAAGGAGGTCGACGAAGTCGGCGGCTTCGGCAATGCGTCGCGCACGTTCCTTGCGGCGTGCGAAATCGGGCGAGAAGGAGTCCTCCTCGTTGTCGAGGCCGCGGAAGGCAAAGATCTCCTCGAACTGGTCGATGAGCAGGAACAGGTTGGCGTTTTTCTCAAGCCGCCCGCGCAGGTAGTCGAGCACCCCGGCGGTGTGCGATTCGCGCATTTCGCGCTCGAGCGCCGCAGCGGCGGGCGGGTCCTTCGCTTCGGTGAGTGCCTCGACCAGGCCGGCCGCGAGGTTGGCCAGTGGCGCGTCGCCGGGCTTGATCTGCACCATGCGCCAACGATCGCGGTCGTCGACCAGGAAGCCCGCGAGCAGGCCCGGCAGCAGGCCCGCTCGCACCAGCGAGGACTTGCCGCTGCCGGAACTGCCGACCACGCCGAGGAAACGGTGCCGGCGCAGGATCTCCATCAGCTCTGCCGTCTGCTGCTCGCGGCCATAGAAGTAGAGGCTGTCCTCCGCGAAGAATGGGCGCAGGCCGACGTAAGGATTGCCCTCGGGCTCGGCAAAGAACTCGAGGACGGCGCTCATTCGGCCACCTCCGTGCTGCGCACTGCCGTACTCGCTTTGGAAACGCCACTGCGGCTCATGGCCTGTCTGCCTCGGGGAACAGCGCATCGACCCAGCTGCGATCGCTGTCGTTGAGCGCGCTGATGTCAAAGCTCGCGCGAGAGAGCTGGCCGCCCTGCTCTGCCGGCGCCTGGGCCGAATAGCGCGCGACGAGCAGCGGCACGCGTGCCTTCATCGCCGACTTGAGGATCGCCAGCTTGCGGTTCGTCACCCAGCGCTTGTCCACCGAGCCTGCGACGATGATGTAGAGGGCCGTCTTGCGCACCGTGTCGTCCAGGTGCGCGAAGTCGGTGGCCGACGACGTGAGCAGTTCGGTGTTCACGTCGTGCGCCTCGAGATAGCTCACGAGATCGATGGCGGGCTCTTCGTCGCCCGTGTGGGCGTCGACGAAGGCGGTCTGGCCGCCCATTCCCGGGCCAGTCGCCGGGTCCGGCGCCAGCGCGGCCTCGCGCGCCGCGCGCACGGCGTCGAGCTTGACCTGCACCGTGTCGAAAATCCGGTTCTTGTCGGCGACGACCAACTCGAATCGCGCCTGGTCGCGCGGCAGCCTGGCAAGCTCATCCAGCCTGGCCGCATAGGCCGCATTGCCAACGCTGGCAAGGTCCTGCTGCGTGATCAGCACCAGTTGCGAGCGCGCCGCCTGGAAGGCGATGTCCAGTTCCACCAGCGGGTAGGTGCGCAGCGGCTGGTCGTCGTCCACGTCGAGCCGCCGGCCCGCATTGGCGCCCAGCAGGTGCACGCACAGGTCGGCGCTTCGCACGAGCGCATCCACGGCGCTCGCGTGCGCGTCCTCGTCGAGCGGCACCTTGTCGATCACCTGCACGTCGGGCAGCGCCTGCAGAGCCCTGGACAGTTGTTGGTGCAGTTTCTCGCGGTCCTGGTCGGGCGTGGCGAGGAACACGCGCAAGCCGTTCTCCACGGCCGCGCCCCACGGGCTGTCAGCCGGGGGCGCAGGGTCCGGCGCGATCGGCTGGGCGGTCAAGGTCACCGCGGCGGGCAGCGTCACGCTCGGCGCGACCAGCTTCGCCGGGGCGGCTTCATCGGCGCCGGGCTCGAAGAGCAAGCCGTCCCGGGAGCGCATGTAGAGCACCGGCGTTGCCCATTCCGAGTGCTTGCTCGAATAGAGCACCTTGCGTCCTTCCGCCACGGCGGCGTCGACCGGAAAGCCCTGGGCGATGCGCTCGTAGAAGGTCTGCGCGAAGGCAATGGCGGCCTGGTCGGAGATCGGGAACTGCATCGCCACGACGGCCGGCACCCGCTCGCGAATCAGTGCGGTGGCGATGCCCGCGAAAGGATGCGCGCCGTGCCGTGCGTTGGTGGCGCCGGTGTTGCACGCATTGAGGAAGACCAGGCGCAGCGGCTCGTCCGCGAGCCAGGCGGCGAACTCATCGCCGTTCACCGGCTCGGCGCTGCCGTCCTCGTGTTCGAGCAGCAGCGTGCCGCCTTCGTCGGCATCGAAGTCGCCATGGCCCATGTAGTGGATCACGTGGTAGTCGAAGCGCGCGAGCTGGCTCAGCACCATGGCGCGCACCGGCCGCACGAAGTCCACCTGCACGCCGGGCAGGCGTGCCCAGTTCTGCTCGATGCGGACGCGCTCGGCCGCCAGGTCCAGGGGCGAACTGCCCTTGGGGTTCGACATCAGGGTGAGGATGCGCAACGGCGCAACGAAGGGGCGCGGCTGAATCGGCCTGGGCGCGTCGAGCGAACGCACCAGCGGCGATGCGGCCGACACCACCAGCGGGCGATGGCCCTTGCGGCACATGAGCTCCCAGGGCAGGCTCGCAACCTCGGCCATGCCGGGCTGCTGCAGGTTCATCGAGAGCCGGATGCGCACGCCCGTATCGGCCGTCATCTGGGCCAGGCTGTCGGTGGCCATGAACACGTCGCGGCATTCGCCCTGGAACAGCGCCTCGAACAACTCGGCGCCGAAGTCCGCGGCAGTCCTTGGCTGCGCTGCACCGGCGCCGACTTGCGGCGTGACGGTTCCGATGTCGCGTGCGGCGCCCGCCACGCCCGTCACCGCGCCTTGCAGGTCCTGCAGGTGGAAGGGAAGGCGCAGCGTCGACTGCCCTTGCCCGCTTTCGCTGGAGGTCACGCGCACGGTAAAGCTGTCGTCCGGTCCGGGGGACACCAACACGGTGATATCAAAGTACTTCTTCATCGGCTACCCTGACCAGCGCACTTCGCCGAGTGCCTGCTGGCCGGTGCCGGAGCTGAAGTAGTTCAGGTGGTGGCAGGCGACATTCTTGTGCGTCGGGGTGATGGTACGCGTTCCGGCGACACCGAGGATGCTATCGACGCCGACCGCAATGTCGTTGGCCCGGGATGCGAAGAGCGCATCGAACAGGAAGCTCTGGCCGGCCTTGGCGAGCATCTGCGCAAAGAAGGCGTCCGAGGGTTCCTTGTAGGCCGCCACATCGCCGGCGAGGATCGAGTAAGGAATGCCCGGGTCTTCGCTCTGGTTGAGCGTCTTGATGAAGTCCGAGGCGGGGTTCATCTGCTCGAGCGCCGGCGTCAGCTTCCTGGAGCGGTTGAGAAGCAGCAGCACGGCACTGCTGAAGGGAATGAGCGAGGGCACGTAGTTCATGGACAGGCCGGTCAGCACGTTGATGACCTTGCGCGCATCCTCGATCCGGCCGAAGGGCGAGCCGTTGTTCGGCGTGCCGCACATCACCAGGTGGTCGACCACCTGCTTGCCGCCCTCGCGCTCGATGAACCAGCGAGACACCAGCCCGCCCATGGAATGCACGAGCAGCGTGAGCCGCTTGTCGTCCCCCTGCTGCAGGCCAGCGGCGGCCAGTTGCGCCTTGAGGTTTCGCGCGGTCTCCTCGATCGGCGTGCTGAGGCTCTCGTAGTCGTAGGTCAGCACCAGGTCGAACTGCTTGTCGAGCCCGCAGGCGCGCACACCCGCGGCCATGCCCTCGGTGTCGCCGATGATGCCGTGCACCAGCAGCAGGACGTTCTTCGCAGCGCTCACCTTGTCCGCGACCCCGCTCCTCTGATAAGTGAAGCTGCCGTCGGGCAGGTATTCGATCCAGCGCAGCCGGTTGACCTGATCCTGCTTCAGGTAGGTCTTGAAGAAGTAGAGCTTGAGCGCGCCGCCCAGGCTGCGCCGCTGCTCGATCGTTTCAGGCAGGTGGTCGATGCGGATCTGCGTGTGGCCCTGTTCGTCCTTGAAGGTCTCGCCGCCGAGCAGCACATGCCGGCCGTCAAAGACCACGGGCAGGATCGCCTCGTCGTCGGCCAGTGGCACGTCCAGCTCGATCTGGAGCGGATCATCCGCCAGCGCCGCGGCGTTCTCGATGTTGCTCAGCTCCAGGATGCTTTCGTTGGCGCCACGCGTGGCCGCGAAGTTGAGCATCTCCAGGCCCTGGCGCTCCAGCGCCTGCTGGAAGCCGGGACCGCCTTCCATGCCGCGCGCCGGCGACTTGGCCGCGCTCAGGCTCAGGTCGGCCTTCACCCTGGCGTGCGCCTTGACCTTGATCCTGCCCTTGGCGAGCGTGGCATCCGCCGCGCCGACCTGGTCGAGCCTGCGAATCACATCGATGCGGCACAGCCGCGTGAACCACTCGTTCTCGTGCACCATCTTGGCGATGGGTTTCACGCTGCCGATGGCCCGCGTGCCGCGCACCACCTGCCCCAGTTCCAGCGCCTCCTGGCCGAGCAGGAAGTCGTCCACCTTCTCGGTGCTGACGATGAGCTTGAAGTTCTCGATCGCTTCGTTGACGCCATCTTCAAGATAGAAGTAGTCGCTGGGGTCGTCACCCCAGAGCGTCGTGAAGCCTTCGCCGGGCTCGACCGGTTCGTTGCGCAGCACGTGGATGCCGAAGGCGGCGGAGAAATACGACAGCACCATGTGCAGCGTCTGGGCCGTGCGGTTGCGCACCTTGAGCTTGCCGCGCAGTTGCAGCGGTGCGCCCGCCTTTGGCGCGTATTCAAGCGTGACCTGCGTGGACGGATGCAGATGCTCCGTTCCATCGGCCAACTGCTCGGCGAACTGGAAGTCGACCAGCGCGGTGTCCATGCGCGTGCGCAGGTTCTGCAGCGCGAGGCCGCGCTCCCACTGCACCACGTGCCGCAAGATCGGTGCCATCGCCGCGGCGGACTCGGCGGGCCGCGCGGCGTCGGCCTCGACGCCCTGGATGGCCATGCCGGTCTCGCGGTGCTTGAGCATCAGCCGGCCTGGTTCGACCTCGATGGCGTAGCTGGCCGCATGGGCGACATCGGTGAGCGCCACGGGCACGTTGCCGATCGCATCGATGGCGTTCTGCAACTCGCTCGCCTGAGCGGAAGTCCCCGCGAAATACAGCGGCATCGGCGCGCTGGGCAAGCTGGTGATCTCGGCGCGGTAGCGCCGCGTCGGGTCGGCCGTGAAGTCGAGTTGGAGCTCGCTCTTTTGCGCGCCGACCTGCACCGCGGTGGCGACGCCGGCCAACTGCGCGGGATCGTCCTCGGGATAGAGCGCCAGCGCGACCGTCTTTTCAGGCTCGGTCGGCAGGCCGTGGATCGCGCCGCCTTCCATCTTCCAGCTGCCGAGGTCGAAGTAGACGCTGTAGCGCCGCGCCGCCAGCGTGGTGCTGCGATTGAGGAAGGCGCTGGCCGCATTGAAGTGGCCGGCGGCCTCGAACTGCGGGTTCTGGTTGTCCGCGCGCTTGCGCACGGCTGCTCGACAGCGCACGAAGAGATCGGCATAGCTCAGGTCGCCACCCGACTTGCGCAGCACCTCCAGCAGCGTGCTGGTAAAGACGCCGCTCCTGTCGGCGGTCTCCTGGGCGAGCTGGGTGCGTTCGCAGGCCGCCAGCAGAATGTGCCTTGCCGCCGGAATCGACAGCGACGTGCCTTTGCGTTGGAGCTGCGCGTAGTGCCCGTCGAGGTAGCTGTCGATCGGCCGCTCGGTGCCGACCTCGTAGGTGAGCCGCGGACACAAGCCGCGAAAGGCGTCCGCGCCACGCGTGCCCGAGCCGGAGTGGCAGCAATCGAGGATCACGGCGAGGTGCGGGTTGTTCCTGGCCACCTCGCCGATGAGCAGCGCCAGTTCCTTGTCGGCCAGATCCCATCCGCCCGGCTTGCGACTGTCGATGCAGACCAGCCCTTCGTCCTTGCCGTCTGGATAGAACTCGCGAAAGGCGCCGGCCGAGGCCCAGCGTGCGCCGTGACCGCAGTAGTGGAAGAGCGCAACGTCGTCCTCGCCGGCCTGGCCCAGGTGCGCGCGAAACTGCCGGATGATGTTGTCGCGGGTCGCGTCGTGGTCCTTCAGCACCTCGACCGCGAGCGAGGAAGCATCGAAGCTGCTGCGCAGGTAGTCGTGGAAATGGTCAACGTCATTGAGACAGCCCGCCAGCTTTCCCACTTCGGCGGGGTAGTCGTTGATGCCGACCAGAAGCGCATGAAGGCGAGGCATCGCAGCAAGCTCCTCGGGTGGAAAGGATCAATCCGGATCGTCGGACTCGATGTCGAACTTGGAGAGCATCTCGGACACCGCCGCGGTCGCGGATGCCAGCACCTGCCTTGCGCCGCGTTCGTCGATCTTCGAGGTCTTCTTCAGGTAGTCCGCCACGAGGTAGCGCGGATCGAGCACGGGCATCGCCTCGATGGACGCGAGCACCGGGAGTTGCGCGCCCTTCTGCTCGGCAACGCGCACCTTCATGACCAGAGGGGCATAGCTCAGGTTGCCGATCTGCACCTTCTCGTTCCAGTAGATCAACAGGTTCTGCTTGTCGGGCTCGGACACCTCGGCAACCCGCAGCTTCTTCGTCGCCTGCGCCGCCTTGCGGATGTCATCGCGAACGGCATTCATCACATCCTGCTTGTTGCTGCCCTGGATGCACTGCAGCTTGATGAGGATGCGGCGGATCGGCTCCAGGCCGTCGACCTGGATGCGCAGGTGCCTGGCGTGCAAGCGGGCCGCGTAGCTGCCTGCCACCGCGAACTGGGCCCCCACACGCAGGAGTCCGCGGCTGGTCTGCGCCGAAAGCGTCTGGACGAGGTCGGTGAAGAACGGCAGCTGCGTTTCGAAGAACTGGTTCCGGCTGGTCCAGTGCGCGTCCATTTGCACCGACAGCGCGTGGGCGACGCCGACGATCGACGCGGCTTCCTTTTGTCCGGCGTCGAGCAAGGCATCGAGCGTGGGCGGGAGTGCCGGTGGCCTGGCGATCATCGCCGTGCATTCCTTGTCGAAATGCGCAGCGAGTTCCGTGTCCTGATGAAGGTTGTAGGCCTCGACGAACTGCGCGACGATGAGCCTGAACAGCTCCTGCTTGCCCTTGTTGTCCAAGGCGTCGAGCATGGCGGCCGTGCCGGGCAGCGCCGCCAGGCGCTTGGCCTGCGCCGGCGAGGGTTGTTCCCGGCCCCGGTCGCTCTGCAGGATCAGGCCGAGCCGCGTGATGCGCTTGGGCGCCTTCCTCACCTCGTCGCTGGTGAAGGCGTCGCGCACCATCATGAGGTACTCGTTGAGGTAGTACTCGCGGTGCGGATAGATGACGCCGTTGGATTGCAACAGGGCACCGGGCGCGCTCAGGTGCGTCCATTCCTCCAGGGCCGAGGGTGAGTCGCGCCGCGGCAGGCCGATGTCGATCAGCTCGGCCTTGCAGTTGGCATGTTCCTTGAGGCTGTCGACGTCGCCCGCTTCATGCTCGTCGATCTCTTCATCGTCGACTTCCTGCGGACCGGCCACCGCCGCGAGGTACTGCGAGAACTGCGGCGCATTGTCTTGGACGAGTTGCGTGAACTCCGTCTTGAAAGTCTTCAGGGAGAGGAGCATGGCATCGTGGACTTCGGCCAGGCACGCATACCACTCCTGCGCCGACAGGTTCGGATTGATGACCACCTGCGTGTCCCAGTCGTTCTCGCCCTTCTCGGGCGTGCCCAGGAAATAGTTGAGCGCCCGTCCGCCCTTCAGGAAGAAGATGACCCGCTGCTGGCCTTTGGTATTCAAGGCGTTGGCCCTGGCGCCCAGTTCGCCGATCTTGATCGTCAGCCAGTCGGAGAGCCACTGCATCTTGGTCTTGTCGCCGTTGTGCAGCAGCTTGGTCAGGTCGCCGCTCAGTTCCGCACGCAGGTCTTCGGTGACCTGATCCGCCTCCACGCGGAAATTGACGAGCAGCCGAAAGAGGTAGAACGAATCGATCAGGTGATTCATCTTCACTGCGGCAAGGTGCGCGCCGTCGAACTCGTCGAGGGGCTTGTACTCGAACAGCTCCGGCGATGCCGGTTCCTGGATGAAGTACTTCGAGAGCGCGTCCGTCTGCGCTTGCACCTGGTCGGATTCGGCGTCGTGTCCCGCCTTGCGGACCACGCGCTGGTAGGCGTTTTCCAGCACTTGCAGCGGGTGGAAGGAAGGCGCCTTCCACATGAAGGCCTTGTCTTCCTGCTCGGGCATGGGCAAGCGCACATCCTGTCGCTTGCCCAGCGCGAGAAGCCCGAGCTTGCTGAGACAGCCCGCGCCATCGAGCACGGGTCCGACGGGCTGATCCGGATCCTTCTTGAGGCACGACCAGGTCAGCACGTAGCCCTCGGCCTTCCTGACGATCGAGACGAAGAACTGGCTTTCGCCTTCGTCCAGCAGGACCGTGATCGGACCTTGATTGGAGGCACCCGGGCCGGCCTCGCGCTCGACCTCCGGGTAGAACTTGGCGACCTGCCCCATCGCATAAGCCCCGAAGCGGGCATGCGCCTTGTCGCCGGAGTAGCGCTTGAAGTTGGCAAAGCCCTGGAAGTCGGCGTATTCGGCGACGGGCGTCCAACCCTCCCGGGAGCGCCGCTGCTGGAAGTCGGAAATGCTGGAGCGCTTTGCAGGCATGGGAACCGTCCTTTCCGGAACGAATGACTGATGACGGGAGCGGGCTACTTCAGGGTCCGGCTGATCCGGTCGAGTTCGCCTGCGTGAATGGTCACGGCATCGAGCACGAGCACGCCGCCAACGGTGGGGTCGGCCCGATACGCGTTGAGGTAGTGGCCCACCGCTTCGCGGCTGGCCTGGTGGTCCGGCGTGATGTGCGCGTCATCGAGGATGGCCAGTCCCGCCTGCAGCCACTCCAGGCACTTCGCGTACCAGGAATTGTTGAGGTCGCGAATGACTTCCGCTTCGTGCGCGCCGGCAGCGCCGCCGGGGTTGTACGGCTGGTACAGCGGTGCCCAGGATTCGCCGCGCCCCAGGTGGATCGACGTGGGCGGATAGCCCGTCGCGTTCATGAACAGCGTGCAGGTCAGGCACGAGGCCATCTTCTTCGTGACGTCGCCCACGGCGATCTCGTAGGGTTCGCAGCTCGGGCCGAGGTGGTAGGCCTTGTAGATGGCCTGGATCATCCCGTGCGTGTACTGCGCGATGTCATCCGGACCGATGTCGCTTTCGAACACCATGCCGGCGTTGCGCATCGACACCGTGATGAAGTCCGCCACGTTGACTGCCCCGCAGCCGGTTTCGGCGCGCGGCTCGCCGGCGTTCTCGCCGCCGATCAAGCCCCAGGGCACGTGCGAGTCGAGGCCGGCACGCTTTCTCTTTTCCCACAGCGGGCTTTCCGCCGGTGGCAGCCAGCGCGGATGCGGGTCGGCGTCGCTCTGTGGGGCCAGGGCACGGAAACGCGCGGTCGAACGCGGCCCGACCGGCTCGGTGTCGCCCTCGGTGTTCTTGTTGTCGACGAAGCCCGTGTAGGCGCCCCGCCCCGTGTACTGCGACACGCCCAGGGTCCGGATCTTGTCCCACAGGGCCTGGCCCTTGGGCGACAGCACGGGCGCGGCCACGCTCTTCGGCGCATCCTTGCCGGCCAGGGCATAGACCCCCATGATGATGGCGCCCTGGCTGTAGCCGGGACTCAGGCCCGGCTTGACCTGCTGGGGAATCTTGCCCTTCTTTGTCAGCCACGCGGCGACGGCGGCATCCATCTTGCCGACCACGGCCTCGAAGTCCTGCAGCTTCTGCGGTTCCTTGGACCCTTCGAGGGGATCCATGTCGAACTGGATCGCCTGGCCGCTGTCTGCGATGTACGTCGCGGCAAAACCCAGGGCCACCGCCGTCATGATGACGTCCGCTTCGCGTTCAGGATCGCCGTTGTCGCTGACGATGCCCTTGGTGCGCCGGAAAGTGCGAACCGGCGGATTCGCAAAGGACCACACCAGGACGAGATCCTCCGCCTTCTTCCAGAGCGACACGAACTTCTGGCTGGCGCTCTCGTCCAGGTAGATGGCGATCGGCCCCTGCTGGGGCGCTTGCGGGCCGGCCTCCTTCTGCACTTCCACCCAGGCCTTCTTCACCTGGGCCATCACCTGCTCGCCGAAGCGCTGGTTGCTGGCGTTCCCTGCGTAGTTCACGAAATTGCTGAACGCCGAAAATTCACTCATCTCCTCGATGCGGTTCCAACCCTCGCGAAGTCGCTTGGCATTGAAGTCCGCCAGGCGCAGGCGCTTTGCAGCCATGATTGATGCTCCTTTCGCTCATCGAGCGAGTCATGCTTCCTTGAGGACGGGATTCAGCGTGACGCCCGACAGCACGTACTTCTTCACCACCGGCTTGTCGAAAGGCAGCGCTGAGACGGTCTTCCACGTTTCGAGGGGCCATGGCGCCGTCATGACGTCGATCGTCACGAGGATCTTGGTCGCGTTGACGGGCAAGCCGATTTCCTTGGCCGCCATGACCGGGAAGGTGCCGGAGTGCTGTTCGTGGCGCGTGGCGCCTTCGTTCCATTCAACGGAAAAGCGCACGGCGAAGCCGCCCATGTTGTCGACGTGGATCGACCCCGCCTTGTTCTTCGTCATCTTGGGCGAGAACGGCACCAGGTCGCTGGTCCAGCCGATCACTTGCAGCGTCGAGTCCGCCACGCCGGGCGAAGACAGCAGGAACGGCCCGAGCGATACAGGCTTTCCGTCGGACTTCGCACGGTTCAGCCTGGAGGCGTCGGCAGCGCTCCAGTCCGCCGAGACATCGATGTTCCTGCCCAGCAGCAAGCCGTTGGTGACCAGTGGCAGCACGCCGTCATTCACGCCCAGGTCGCCCGAGGAACAGAAGCCGGCATCCTGGCCCGACAGGAACCAGTCGCTGGTTTCGAACAGCAGCGGGTGCAGCCACGACCTGCGCAGTCCCACGAGCAGGTATTCGATGCGGACATTGCGCACCTTCGTGCCGGTGCTCCCGCTCCCGGTCGCCGGATCGGACCCCACGCGCAGTTCCAGTCCTTCGTCGCTGCCGATGGTCGCGAACGCACTCTGGTCGGTGGCCAGGGCATCGAGGTCGATGTCGATGCTCTGGAAGCGCTCCGGGCCGGCGTCGCACCAGTCGTCGGGCGTCGCATAGACGGGTCGCCAAACGCCTGCGATGCCGTCCGACCGGGCAAAGGTCTCCGACGCAAAGCGCTGCCTCGCCTCGCCCACGACGCTGGCCGCAAAGGGGGCATCGCCGTCCACCGAAGCGCCCGTGAGCAGCGCCTCGTAGATCTTCTCGATCGATCCGACAGACCCCGAGTAGTTGCGCGTGAAAGCGGGCATCACATCGACGAGTTCGCGAAACGCGAACAGGGGATTGAGGTCGCCACCGGGTCGGCTGCCTGAACGCGCATTCCGGTACTGGGCCGGATCGAGCGTGACCGGAAAGCGGTTGAGCTGCAGGACGGGCCTGGCCGTGCGGACGGCGACACCGCGCGTCGGCGGGGCCGATTCGCGGACGGCGCTTTCCAGCGACGCCGCAATGGAGTCGAGCATCGCCATGGCGCTGCGGTCCGCGCCGGCTTACTTGGCGGCCTTCGGTGGCGAGGGCGGCGTGATGCTGCTGACCCATGCCACCACTTGCAGGCCCGGCAGCTTCAGCACGCCGTTGGAGAAGGTCGACTTGAAGGTGTCGCCCTTTTCCTTGTTCTTGAAGTACGTTCCCCCGCCGCTGAAGGGCCCCCAGCCCCAACCCCAGGAGGATTCGTCGGTCTTCTCGGAGGAGAAGCGCTTCGTATCCTGGTCCGTGAAGTTGGCCTTGATGGTCACGTCCTTCGCGACGATGAAGGCCGTCGGAATCAACGGGAGCATGGCGCTCTCATTGCCCTTGAGCTGACCGTTGGAGATGCCGTTCGGGGCAATGCCTTTGGCCGACCAGTCCGTCATCGAGAACAGCACGTTGTTGAGCCACGGGCGCCTGATCCGCACGATGATGAGTTCGGCTGTCAGTTCGAACTCGCTGGCCTGCATGCTCGTGGATTCGCCTTCGGTCTTGCCGTTTGTCGAGCGGCTTCCCCACCAGAAGATGCCCTTGGAATGGCTCGAATACTCGGTGGCCTGCTCGCTGCTCTGGGTCGCCAGGGACTTGCTGGAGAGCGTCAGTTGCGAGCCCCGGCAGGTCGGCTCGCACCAGTTGGTCGGCATGGCATGGGAGAGAAACCACTTGTCCCCGGTGCCGGTCAGTGCGGCCATGGCATTCTGGTCGCCCATCCCGTCCTGCGCCTGCCGGATCGCGGCGGAAATCGCGTTGTTGATGCTGGTGCGCAAGAGGTTCTCGGCCGTTTCGACGTTCTGCTTTCCTTCGCGCACCCACTTGTTCCAGGACTGGTCGACCGTGTTCTGCAAGCCCGGTGCCACCGCCTGCCACTTGCGCTGGTCGTCGATCTTGCTGAGGTCGTAGCCGTTGTAGGCGAGCCGGTAGCCCCCGATGGCATTGACGTAGGCCGTCTGGTTCTGGTCATAGCTCAGTGCGATGGGCGAAGGCCCGGATGACACGGTCGGCGGCCCCACGACATTGGGGATCGACGTGGTCGCGTTCAGGAAGGCATAGGCCTTGTCATACAAAGTCCTGGCCTCGGGGTCTTCCTTGTTCTCCGCGTTGGCGCCGTCGACGATGCCCTTGAAGGTGAGGGAGACCTTCTTGCCGGAGTCCGCCCATTCCGGGCCCACGGCGGGCACGGCATCGACCATCGCGGAGAACGCGTAGGCCGTCGTCTGCGTGCCCGCGGGATTGATTGAACTGATCGCGTTGCGGAAGTCGGCGGGGTTGAGCACGTAGTTCTTCGTCATCTGCAAGAGCGTCGTGGCCTTGTCGAAGTCGCCCGTCTTGCCGCCGCCGGGAACGTAGGTCAACGCGTCGTAGAGGCGGTCGTAGAGGGTTGCGAGCACGCTCTTTTCCTGATCGGGTGTCATGTCTCTTTCCTTTCTGTCGACTGTGGGGTGCTGGACTTCAGGTGATGACGACGCGGTTGCGCGCATCCAGGCAGTTCGCCGTATAGGTCGTGATGGAGCGCATGACCTTGCTGACGCTGGCCTCGGTCACCGCGGGCCCGTTGAGCGCGTCGAGTTCGGCGGCGAAGCCGGTCAGCGCCACCGGCACCTTGTTGGCCTCGCCCACCAGGTCGTTCCTCTTTGCGTCGATGGCCATCACGGCCGAGAGATCGCTGATCAGCGCGTCATTCGCGCGCTGCTCGGCCACCAGCCCCTGGATGTCGCGATCGAGCTGTTCGATCTTGCCGTCGAACACCTTGCGCTGGTCGGCGAGGTCCGAGTACTTGAAGCCTTCCGAGACCTCGCCCATGATCTTCTTCAGCAACTCCACACCCAGGCGGATCGCCTCGGCTTCCGGCTTCTTCAGGTCGACCTTCTCCAGGTCCTTGGGGATGTAGTCCTTGTAGATGTCGATGAGACCCCGCGCCCGGATCACGTCCTGCGCATCGATGATCTTCTTGCGGTCGGCGTCGAGGCTCTTCCACTCGTCCCGCTTGTCCGCAATGGCCTTCACCAGTTCCGGCCGGCGTTGTTCCTGCTGCGTCAAGGTCTCCTGCGTGCGTTCGGCCAGGACGACGCCGCGCACCTCGGCCGCCTTCTGGTTCAACTGGGATGCGGCCCCCCGCAATGTCGCCTTGAGATCGACGATTCGCTGGGCGAACAGTCCTTCCTGCTCCTCGCGCGCTTCCTTGGCGGCCTTGACCTCGGAAGGCGAAAGCTTGCCCTTGGCGATTTCACCGTCGATCTCTTCGATCTGGCTGAAGATCTCCGAGAAATCGAGGCTCTGCGCCTTGGTCGACACGGCCACCAGTTGGTCCCCCAAGGCCTTGTCCAGGCCGAGTGCATAACCGGACGCGCGTTGCGCTTTGTCCATGACGGCCATCATCTTGTCCGTCTGGAAGACGGCCAGCCGCGAGATGTCCTTGGTGGATTGCACGATCAGGTTGAAGTCCGGCTCGGCATAGCTGGTCACCGCTGTCGCGATGGGCGTGACATTTGACATGTTCAATCTCCTTGGTGTTGGGCGTCTTGTTCAGCGGCGCCCTCAGGACCCGTACCGCTGCTTGTATTCGGCCAGTCCCTCATCGATGATCTTCATGAGGTCGCCGGACAAGTCGCCCACCGTCTTCCAGGGGTTGACGACGCTCTGGAAGGACGTGATGAACGTGCTCATCTTCATCCCGTTGTCGATGTTCTTCCATTCGTTCTGGGAGTTCTCGATCAGGCTGAGGATCGACGACCACATGTACTCGAGGTGCCCCATCGCGGTTTCGGCGTCGAGCATGCGCGTGCCGATGTCGCTGAAGTCGAGCGACAGCGTCTCGATCGCCTTCTGGAGCTTCCTCGCGCTGGTCACTTTTTCCTTCAGGGCGCGAACCTCGTCGATCAGCTGGTTGCGTTCCTTGCGCGCCGCCTCGGCCTTGGCGCCGAAGATGCCGCCGGTGATCGCCAGGCCGATGATGCCGCCCGCGGCACCCGTGAAGGCGAGCCCGACGTACTTGTCGTAGTCCTTCTTGAGCTGGGTGATGCGCCCTTCTTTTTCATTCAGGGAATCCTCGTCCGCCTTGATCGTTTCCGTCAGCTTGTTGTCCACCATGGTCTTGCGCTTGCGGGCGACCTGGGGCTCCAGTCCGGGGGTTTCCATGCCGGTCGACAGCTTGCCGCCCACGAGCACGATGCGGTAGTCGCTGACGCCCTTCTTCACCGCGAGGGTCTTGGCCTGTTGCAGGTCGACGTCCTTGCGCATCAGGTCCAGGATCTCGCCCAGGGCCTGCGCGATCTCCTTGTCCTCGGGTCCGTAGGTGATGTCCTCGAGCTTTTCGCCGGAGACGTCACCCAGCGTCTTCAGCACACGCTTGCCGAAGGGCCATTCCTTGATGTTGCCCAGGAGCCCTTCGCCCGTGGTCACGAAGCGCCCGGAAAATCCCTTGAGCTCGATGCCCTGGTCGACCACGGACTGCTGCACGCCGTCCCAACCCAGGCAATGCTTGCCGATCTGCTGGAACAGGTCCGTGATCTCCGGCGGCTCCAGGCCCGCGATGCCGCTGGATTGGTAGCCGATGTAGCCCTCGACCTCGGGCTGCTTCTGCGGCAGGCTCAGGCCCTTCTTGGCGTAGAGCTTGATGTTGATCAGGTCTTCCTTGGTGAAGATCCCGCCTGGTCTTGCCACACCCGTTTCGGTGGCCGTGAGCAGTTTCAAGGCCGTGGTCGCGACCTCGCTGGGCTGGATGGTTCTTTCGGGTACCACCTGTGCTTGAGCCATGTTGTCTACTCCTGTGTTGAGTGAAGTTCAAAAGATCCCATGGAGCTCCGCCGCCCTGTTCTGAACGAGCTTCCAGTTGTTGATCACCGTCTGGAAGTCGCTGAGAAAACCCAGGAGCTTCCTGCTGCTGTCGATGCTTTCGAAGCGCTCGCCGGCGTTCTCCAGCGCCGTGCCGGCCTCTCGCCAAGCGAGCCAGAGATGGCCCAGCGCCGTTTCGGCGTCGAGCATCACCAGGCCCAGTTCGGTGAAGTGAACGAACAGGCGGCCCATCGTGTAGGTCACCCGTTGCCTGCCGCGGTAGACGTCCATCTGGCTCTTGAGCGTCTGGATCGCCGCGTCCAGTTCCGCGCGCTTGGCCACGGCGATGGCCGTGCCCGGGCCACTGGCCTGCACGGCGCGGTCGTACTCGCGCTGCAAGGCCGCGATCGTCGGTTCCACCGTGACCTCGTTGCCGACCTTCTCCAGGCTGGAGTTCTTGATGGCCACCCGCTTGCCCGCCACCACCGGCTCCAGCACCTGGACGCCTCCACGGAAGCTCTCCACCAGGCGCATGGCTTCCTCGGTGTCGTCGGCCTGTCCGCGGTTGGTCTCCCGCAGGCTGGCCAACTGCGCCGCCAGCGGACTCTTCGCCTGCGCGTCCGCCGCGCCCAGGGGCTCATCCGGAATCTGGAGGGGCGGAAGGTTGATGAGGTCGGTGCCGACCGTGGCGCGGATCCTCTCGCAGAGCGGCATTGCCTGGATGGCCTTGATGAGCGCTTCTCCCGAGGGAACCACGCTGTCGGAGATCGACATCAGCGTTGCCGTCTGCCGGCTGATCATGTCCCTGGCGGGTTCCCAGGCGTCGCAGTTCTGGCAGATCTGCCCGAAGAGGCCTTGCAGGTCGACAGGCTCCAATCCCGCGACGCCGGCGCGCTTGTAGCCGACGAACACCTCGACGGCCTGCAGGATCACGGGCAGACTCGACCCATAGTTCACGTAGTCGCGGATCTTGTCGCCATCGTCGCTGGTGAACCGCGCACCGCCGATTGCTTCGGCCCCGACAACCATTGCTGGATCACGTGACGCAGTCATGACTTCTACATCGATGTCCGTTGATACGCGTCGCCTTCAGTCAAGGCGGCAGAGACTTCTCTGGCACGGGCTTTTTTGCGACGAGTCACCCCCCCGCTGAAGTCCGGAGACTTCTTCGGTGTGATCGTTCACTTTGAAGCGAGGGCGCGAGTCTGCACGTCGCTGACGAAGATGTGCATCTGCCTTAAGTAGTAGTGGGTTGCGCACGATTTCGGCGCAAAACTTGCTGCATGGAGAACTCGCCAGCGACGTCATTGCTGACTCGTTCTATCAATGGAAATCCATCCAACCGAGTGAGTCGCATCGCCCTTTTCGGGACCTCTGTGCACAAACAGGGTGCGCGCGTGGAGGTACAAAAGAAAACGATTTCGTGCTGGACGTGCAGTCGAGGTTCAGGCGCTAGAGGCAGGGCCGGCGGGCGTCGCGTCGATGACTCGCGCAACTATTGCTCCTGGCGAACTATTCTTCCCGCCAAGTGCTCTCGCGAGGAATGCAAGCAAGAGGCCGACGCTTCGAGTTGCCGGCGTAGTCGCAGACGGGGAGTTGGGCCTGCTGCCTTCAGCCGTAGAAGAAAGTAAGTCTGGGTCTTCCGCACTTTGTGTGAAGCCCAAGTGGGAGGGCTTGATTGCGTCTCCGGTCGACCTCATCTCTGGGCAACATGGCCAGTGGTATCGGTGTAATCGATCGCGTTCTCGCTCGGGTGGGCAAGCGCGTCGTCGGCTGCATCAATCGGCGAGGGTATCTGGTGGTGCAGGCGCGCAGTACCGTGCGCGCCGCGCCATGTCCGACCTGCCGGTGCTGGAGCGGTCGTCTGCACGGAAGCTACTGTCGCCAACTCGCGGAGCGCCCCGTCCTTGACGAGCAGGTCGTGCTCTCTGTCGAAACGCGGCGCTTCAAGTGCCTGAACAATGACTGTCCCCGTCGAACATTCGCCGAGGATATCCACGCGTTGGCGGGCCGGCATCAACGTCGCACCCGATCACATGCTCGGGCCTTGCATGCACTGGGTCATGCCCTGGGTGGTGAGGCGGCCAGGAGGCTCGCCGCCGAGTTGGGTTTGAGCACCAGTGCTGACACCGTGTTGCGGGAGCTGCGCCGATCGGCTGTGACCCGACGCAAGCACCTCCCTCGAATCGTTGGCATCGACGACTGGGCGATTGCCAAGGGTCACCACTACGGGACCATCGTCGTCGATCTGGAACGTCGCGAGCCGATCGAGGTTTTCGCCGGGCGTGAAGCGACTGCAGTGGCCGCCTGGATGCGTGCCAATCCCTCTATTCGGGTCGTCGCCCGGGATCGGGCTGGGGCCTACTCCGAGGCCGCAGACATTGCACTCCCGGCAGCCACCCAGGTCTCTGACCGCTGGCATCTGCTGAGCAATCTGCGCGACAACGTCGAAAGAATGCTGCATCGACTGGGACCGCAACTGCGCCAGGCGGCGCAGCAGGTCACCGTTGGCGGTGTGACACTGGGGCGTCAGGGGTTGCCGCGAGGCGCTGGACTTCGCGGATGGCAGCGCCTGAGTGATGACCGGCGTGCCGCACGTCTGGCGTTGTACGAGAAGGTGATGACGCTGCGCACCCAGGGCGGCACCGTGAAAGGCATCGCGCGCGAACTGTCGATCGACTATCGAACCGTGCGCAAGTTCGTCACCAGCAGCGCCTTTCCGGAGCGCGCACCGAGGGCGCGGGGTCCAACCCCGTTGGATGCCCACCGGCGCTATATCGAGGAGCGGATTGCCCAAGGCTGCCACTGTCCGACGCTGATCTGGCAGGAAGTCCGGCAGCGGGGCTATACCGGCTGTCGCGCCACTGTGCTCGGCTGCGTCGCGCGCCTGCTGTCTCCGCAGGGCAAGCCCGCGTCGGCCGTCGCTCCTGTACGCACCCTGCCATCTCCGTCGGCCCGGCGCGCATTCGGCTGGCTGGTGGGATGGAGAAAGCTGGCATTCAAAGAGCCCAAGCATGTTGATCACGAGCGGTTCGTGCAGGCGCTGTGCAAGATCGAACCGGTGGTCGCCGAGGTCCGCAGCCTTGCGCGTGAGTTCCTTGGACTCATGCACCGGCGCCGTCCTCGGGAGTTCGATCGTTGGCTTGAGCGTTTGTCGAAGTGCAGCGCGCCCGAGATGCGAAGTTTCGCGAAGAGCTTGCGCAACGACCTAGCCGCCGTGCGGGCGGCCTTCACGCTGCCGTGGAGCAACGGCCAGACGGAGGGCCATGTCAACCGCTTGAAGTTCCTCAAGCGCGAGATGTACGGACGGGCAAGCGTCGAGTTGCTACGGCTGCGAGTTCTGGGCCAGAACTGACGCACGAACGCGTGCATCGATATTGCCGACCGCGGCCCATCGATAAGACCGGCGACTGTGCACGAACCGCCGAACCGCCTGCGCTCGCGGATTGGATAGCCAAAGGACCGGCCCGTGCCAGTTACGGAGACCTGAGCCCTTTGAATATTCCTCGCCGATCACGGATGCACAGATGCACACGCCACATCCGCGTCACACAAAGTGCGGAAGACCCGCAAATGTGTCACTGAAGACTCGCGTGTCGGAGGAGGAAGCCCTGCTGGGCCGGTGACACATTTGCTTTTTTCTACGAGTCTCCTTTTGGTGTGGAGATAACCCGATGCGTTCGGGTCGATTCAAGTTGCGCAGGCGTAGTCGGTGTAGTCAACCGCGCCTCCGTGGTACCAACCCGTCGAACGAACGGCGTCAAGGGGCACGCCACGTTGAAGCCGCTCGACAAGATCTGGGTTGGCCATGGCGAAGCGGCCGAATGCGACCATCTGCACGTCGCCGCGCTGGACCAGGCCAGATGCCTGCTCGGAGTCGATGCCGCCATTGGCGACGAGCACGCCTCTGAAATTCGGACGCAAGACTGCAAGGATCTTGTCAAGGTCAGGCGCGCCAAACCAGCCGTTCATGTCGGCGAAATGGAGGTAGGCGGCCTGAAGCGAGTCAAGCAGCGAGGCAACCGCCGCGTAGGTTTCCGCCGGGTTCGGGTCGCGGGTGTTGTTGTAAAGCGCGTAGGGTGAGACGCGCACGCCGATCCGGCCCGGGGGCAGCTCGTTGGCAATGGCTTCGAACACTTCGCGCAGGAATCGTAGCCGATTGGCTAGAGACCCGCCATACGCATCGGTGCGCTGATTTGTCGTAGGCGACAGGAACTGATGCGGCAGGTAGCCGTTGGCCGCGTGTATCTCCACACCATCGAAACCAGCGTCGCGGGCGTTTGCCGCCGCAGTCCGATATTCGGTCACCGTGTTTCCTCGAGTGACATGGCTTTCGACGGTGTTGCAAGCAACGGAACATAGTGACCGTTGGCAAGGAGACCATAGACACCGAGTTGCGACAGGTCGTCATTCACCCCCGAGGGCGAAAGCGGCGGTTGACCTCCCAGCAGTCCCGCGGCGCTCGCCCGACCACTGTGCCAGAGCTGCGCAAAGATCCGGCCGCCCGCCTGATGCACGGCGTCCGTCACATTTCTCCAGCCCTTGACCTGATCCTGGGTCCAGAGCCCCGGGGCGCGCTCGAATGCATTGGAGCGCGGACTGATGTTCGTCCCTTCCGTGATGATCAGCCCCATGCCTGCGCGTTGCGCGTAGTAGGTTGCATTGAGCTCGCCAGGAACGCCGTGCGCATCGGCACGCGAGCGTGTCAGGGCTGCCATCGCGACGCGGTTTGGCAGCGTCAGTTCGCCAAGGGTCAAGGAGTCGAAGAGTGTCGGCATGATGTGTCCACGAGTGATGGGTTGATGTCAATCGGTCGAGGGCGTCGAGTGCCCGTCGACGGTGTTCGCGCGCGCCAGTTCCATGGCTTGCCGGAGTACATCGAGCGACCCGATGTGATTCGACAGCAGCAATAGGAGCCTGGCGTTGAGCGAGTGGCTTTCGGCAGCCGTGAGTCCGTCGTGGCAGTCGATCAGCGCCCGATAGAACTCGTCGGAATCGCCAAGGTTGGGGTGGGTGTTCAAGCCGTTCACCTGGTCTGATCGGGATTGCTTCTCGGCCATGGCCATCACCGCCTGGCCCGGTACAACGCTGCGGCAAGAAGCGTCGTGACCCCAACCATCCAGTTCTGCCATTCCGCCCCGAGCGCGAGGAAGGACGTGGCGCTGAACACCAACTGGACGAGAACTGCGCCCAGCAGCGTGCAAACGAATGAGCCCCTTCCGCCTGTGATGGCTGCGCCACCCAGGACAACCGCGGTAATGCTCATCAACGTGTAGCCGGTGCCCACCGACGGCGAGCCGACCCCGACCTCACCGGCAAGGATCAGTCCGCCAAGGCCGGTCAACACGCCTGCAGCAGCGAAGACAGCCGGTACGACCAGCGCACGATTGACCCCCAGCTTGTGGGCCGAGACACGGTCCGAGCCGGTGGCGCGAATCCAGCGGCCGGTGGAGCTGCGGAACAGCACGCGTTCGAAGCCGAACATCAGCGCGAGCATCAACGCCGCAGCCAGTGGAACGGCCAAGAACTGGTGCCCGAAGAGGTCATGCACCTGATCGCTGATCGTGCCGCTGGGTAGCGGTCGCAGCACCAGCGACAAGCCCTGCAGGCCGAAGAAAGTGCCGAGCGTGACCACGACAGCAGGGAGCCGGAGTTTGGCGACGGCCAATCCTTGAAGGAAGCCTATCGCCCCAGCCAGCAACACGATGCCTGCGCCACCGAGCGACGTCATCAGCGCACTGCCATCGCTGGGCATCATGAAAGAGGCCAGGACGACCACCAGGCCGGCGATCGGACCGAGCGACAGGTCGATCTCGCCGATCAGGACCACCAGTAGTTGGGCAAACGCGATGAAGCCCAGCGCTGCAAGAAAGGTCAGCATGATGCCGAGGTTGTAGGTCGACACGAAACGTGCGTTGACCGACGCCGTGACGATGCCAAGGACCAATGTCAGCGCGGCCAAGATGGCGGCCGGAAAGTAGACGCTGCGTGTCCACGAGGCGGTTCGCCCCGCGTCTCGTTCGCTGCTCTCGCGCCGCCCGGTTGCCTGAAGATTCGCGGCGGTGATGCGCTCGTCCGTTACTTCATCCGCAGCGAGTTCAGCGCTGACACGGCCGCGCGCAAAGACCAGCACCCGATCGCACAGGCCTTCGACTTCCACGCCATCGGACGCCGAAATCACGATGCCCATGCCACCGTTGGCCAGGGTACGGAGCTGGTGGTAGATCTCCGCCTTCGAGCCGATGTCCACGCCGACCGTCGGTTCGTCGATCAGCAACACCTTCGGCGCCGCCGCGATCTCTCGCCCGATCAGGACCTTCTGCTGGTTGCCCCCCGAAAGGGCCCCCACCGGCGTGTCCAGTGACGCTGCCTTGACCGCGAGGCTGTCGGCGGTGGTCCTGGAAATGCTTTGCTCCGCTCGAGAGTCGATGACACCCTGGTGCGCAATGCTGTCGAACTGGCGGATGGCGATGTTGTCCTGTACCGAGAGCGACATGAAGAGCCCCTCGGCATGTCGATCGCCCGGCACGTAGCCAATGCCCGCACGCAGGGCCGCAGCACGGCCTTGGGCTTGCAGCAGGTTCCCGTGGATCGACAGGCGTCCGCTCTTGCGTTCGGTGATGCCCGCGAGCGCGGTCAGGAAGTCGCGTTGGCCCTGCCCTTCGACACCGGCCAGCCCCACGATCTCACCGGCCTTCAGCTTCAGCGAGACTTGCGCGAACCCAGGTCCGCTGAGCTCCAGCGCTTCGAGGCAGGTCGCTGCCGCTTCGCATCCGGCGCCCTTTGCCGGAAAGACCTGCCCCAGCGGTTGCCCGACGATCAGCTGGATGATCTGGTCGTGCGTGAATGCGACCCGGTCACGTGTCTCGATGAGTTCCCCGTCACGCAATACCGAGATCCGGTCTGCGACTGCTTCCACCTCGTGCAGGCGATGGGAGATGTAGATGACCGATGTTCCCTCGTCCCGTAGCCCGCGAATGAGTTCGAAGAGCTTCAGGACGTCCGCCTCCTGGAAGGGCTCGGTGGGTTCGTCGAGGATCAGGACCTTGGGCTTGCTCGCCAGCGCACGGGCGATCTCGACCACATGTCGCTGCGCCAATCCCAGATCACCGATGCGCTGGTGCGGCTGCACGCGCAGGGTCGGCGTGGACACCCTGTCCAGCAACGCCGATGCTTCTGTCGACGCCGCGCCCGCGAGGCTGGGCTGGACGAGGCAGAGTGCTTCCAGCACGGTCAGGTCACTGGGCAGCGCGGGGTGCTGGAATGCGACCGAGATTCCTGCGTCGCGCATTCGTTGGGGATTCGGAGCTTCCACCTCGCGGCCCTGAACGACGATGGAACCTCCGCCGTCGGCGAGCAGCACGCCCGCTGCAACGTTGATCAATGTCGATTTTCCGGCGCCGTTTTCGCCGACGATCGCGTGGACTTCGCCAAGCTGGATCGAAAGGCTCACGCCCTTAAGCGCCCGAACGGCCCCGAAGGTCTTCCGGATGTCCTGCAAGCGCAGCACGGGTTCAATCGCTCTCGCGGAAAGTGCTCGCATCTGTTGTGTGGACTCTGCATTCATGATCTGTGCTCTCTTGTTTCAACGCGACCGCAAGCGACCGAAGATCTCGGGAAGCGCGACACCCGCGAGGATGATTCCAGCCTGGACGATGGCCTGCATCGACGCTTCGAAGCCGAGCGAAAGGACGAGCTGGTCGAGGTAGGTGAGGAAGATCGCGCCCACCACGGTGGCCATCAGGCTTCCACGATCGCCATTCAGCGGATTGCCACCCACCACGACCGCAGCCACCGTGGTCAACATGTAAGGTGCACCACACGAAACAGTGGGCGTCACCAGGAACCCCGCGAGCAACACGCCGGCGAGGGCGAAGAAGCCACCCGCAACCGTGTAGGTGCCCCATTGGATCCGGCGGACCGGAATGGCCATTGCAGCGGCTGCCCCCGGATTGACGCCAACCGCAATGAACCTGCGGCCGAGAGTGCTTCGGGCTTGCAGAAACGTGCCGGCCACCGTGACGACCAGCAGCAACCACAGGGCGGGTGAAAGGCCAAACCAGGTCGAAGTGACGGACCCGGTCAGCGAAGCCGGAGCAGTGACGGGCACGCCACCCGAAACGTATAGCGCGAGACCCATCATCACAGCGTTGACACCGATCGTCGTGACGAGGGGAGAAACGCCCAATCGCGTGACGACCCAACCGCTGACAGCGCCAGCAAGCAATCCGGTTCCCACTGCCAGGCACGACCACATCGCCGTTGCAAATGGCCCCGCGTCGTGCGCTGGAAGTGCGGTGGCCATGACAGCAGCGAACGAAAGCACCCCCGCCACGGACAGATCAAATCCGCGTTGCTGGATCACGAGGTGTTGTCCAACCGAAGCCAGGCCGAGCACCGCGATGAAGGGTGCAATACCGGCGAGCACCGACAGCGACAGTGTTTGCGGCGCCAGCACTGCCCCGAAGATCAGCAGTGCAATGAGCCCCGCCAGCGCGCGACCGACCGGACGCTGGAGCAAGTCACCGATAAGCTGCGCCACTCGCCTGGACGCAGATGCGTCCGCGGTGGCAGTCAAGACCGTATTCATGCCTGGCCTGCCTGCTTACTTGGCGAAAAGCTGCTTGAGTTGTTCCGGCGTCAATCCACCGGACCGCGGGGCTGCATCTGGCGGAAGCGCGGTGTCGCATACCGGCTTCATCTTCGCGTCGCTCGATTGCGAGTCCGCGAAAATCTCTTCGCGCACGACGGATGGCTCGGCGTTGGGGATGCCTTGCACTGCCGCGACGCCCTTGCGAAGGGCCAGTCGCGAGTAGAACGTTCCTGCGGTGATGTTGGCAATCTGGAAGTGCGGGTTCTTTGCCTTGTTGTCCTGCCATGCGCACGAGAGCTCGTTGCCTTCCACGCCTGTGACCAGCGGGATGGGCCGACCTGCCGCTTGGAAGGCGCGCACTGCGCCCATCACGCCCGTCGCGTAGTCCGCGAACAACGCATCGATCTGGGGGTACTTGGCCAGCAGACCGGTCGTTGCCTTCTGGTACTGGGCCGGGTCCCAGTTGGTGACCACAGGCTGGGTCTCGAGGAGCTTGATGTTCGGGTACTTGGCGAAGACCTTCTTTGCGCTGTCGTACATCGAGGCCATCAACGTCGAGCCAGGAGAGCCGCCATAGAAGAGAACGTTGCCCTTTCCGTCGAGCGACTTGGCGATCCAGTTGGCCCAGATCTCGCCGCGGTAAGCCACGTCGGGCGTGGCCAGTGCCGTCCAGTCCACGCCGGGCTTTCCTGGAAACAAACCGCCCTGGTAGGGAATGACCGCGACGCCGGCGTTGGTTGCATCGCGCATCGCCTTCAGCAGTGCTTCACCAGCGTCCGGGAAAACGACGATGACGTCGTAGCCCTGCGCCGTCAGCGAGCGGATGTCTGCGATCTGCTTTTCAGGGCTTCCCTGGGCATCGGTGTAGGCGACACCGGTAATGCTCGGGCACTTGGCCGCCTCGTCCTCAAACTCCTTGCGCGCCGTCTTGCGCCACGCATTGCCCCCGAAGCCATCGGACAGCGCAACCTTGATCTTCTTCGTTCCGCAATACGGTTTGATGCTGGGCGCGAGGTCCTTGAGATCGCCGACCTTGGTTGGTGCGACGTCGACTTTCGAGAAGTCCAGCGGGGTAGCCAGACTGGCCTGGCCGCCCATCGCAGCCAGTATCGCAAGGCCCGTGAAGAGCGGAAATTTCTTGAGCATGGTCGTCTCCTGATTCAGTGGATCCGAGAGGCTTCTCGGTGACATGAATCGTAAAAATCGGAGACTTTTGTCGCTGCGCTGCGCGCGTCAGTGTGATGGCTCTGGAGCGTCAGCAGGCGATGCAGTTTTGACGTGCTCGGACAAATGGGCCGAGCCTGAGGACGCGTCATGCCTGCGGAATGTGATCCTCGGGCACGCGGCGCTCATCGACTCGTCCGCGTGCCGAGTAGACCCAGTCGCCTGCGAGAGCGCGCACCGGCGCGGGATTCCCCCCCAAGGATCAACGGCCTTCGGCGACCGTGCGGGGGCTCACGCCAAAGGCCTCCTTGAAGGCCCGGCTGAAGTGGGAGAAGTTGCTGAAGCCGTAACGCATGGCGGCGTCGCTGACTTGTGCCACCTCGCCCTGCGCCAAGGCGCGCCGGCTGGCATTGAGCCGCTGCTGCCAGAGCCAACGCATGGCGGTTGTTCCTTCCGCTGCAAACATGCGCTGCAGGGTTCGCGGACCAATGCCAAGGCTGCCGGTGATCACGCCTGTGTCCAAGGCAGTGTCGCTGAGGCGATCGAGCATGAACTGCTTGGCGCGCGCGAGCATCTTGTCGTGGCGTGAGTCATGCTGCAAGGCGGCAACCAATTCCGCCTCGAGTGCTACCGAGAGGATGTCGGTCAGGCTCGTGCCCAATCGGGCGCTGGTGACCGGGCTGAAATCGGTTCCGGGCATGGCCGCGCCACCGACCAGTTCACGCGCAAGCGTCACGATGCGGGAGTTCCCCGACATCACACGGCAGGCCAGCTGCTGGGCGCCGCCGAATCGAGGCGCCAAGAGCTTGCGCGGCACGCTGTAGACCACCGCCTCATAGTTCTCCGGACAGTCAAGATTGAAGGACAACCCACCGTCGTACAGGCAGAGGTCGCCTGGATTGAGCTCGGCGTCGCGGCCGAGTTGCGAGAGGAGGGCCTTTCCGCCAAACAGCATGAAAAAATGAAACTCGTCCGAGGGGACCTTGCGTGCCTGGTCGCTGCTGCGTGAGTAGATTGCCGCAGACGAATGAATTCGATGCGCTCTCGCGTCCCCAAGAAGGGAACTGGAGATGCTCGCCACGAACTCCCGGTCCGATGGAAGCTGCTTGCAATCCATCAGGTAGTAATTGGCTCTGAGCAGTTCGCGCCAACGAAGGAATTCGCCGGCCGTTTCGCTCAGGCCCGGAGTGCAGGTCGTCGGCATATGTCGCTGGTGATTTGACCGGTAGCCTGTGACTTTTGGTTCGTCAGCGCAATGGGGGTTTCCAGCGGAGATCCGCCTCTCGGCGAACGTCGGCCGGACCGCTGCAAGCTCCTTTTCTACGCCTCGGCGCGAATGAAATCGGCGACCCGCTCGGCGATCATCACGGTTGGCGCGGAGGTGTTGCCACGCACGACCGCAGGCATCACGGAAGCGTCGGCCACGCGCAGCCCCTGCAAGCCATGCACACGCAGCGACAAGTCCACCACCGCCTCGGCACCCTCGCCCATTGCGCAGGTTCCGGCAGCATGCAATCCGGTTGTGCTGCGGTGGCGGATGTACGCTTCGATCGCCTCGCGGTCGTCGCTGACCTCTGGCCCGGGGAGAGCTTCATGCTTCAGATAGGCAGCCAATGAGGGCGCTTTCATGATGCGCCGTGCGAGCCGCACCCCCAACACCATGTTCGCCATTTCGGTAGGGTGGCCGAAGTAATTGCCTTGCACCTTGGGCGGAGCGGTCGGGTCCGTGCTGCGCAATGTGATCTGCCCCGGCATGTTGCAGGTCAGACACAACGGCGCCAGTGAAAAGCGATGCTCGCCTTGCGGCAGCGGATCTCCCCAACCGGCGGACGACACGGCCAGCGCGTTGAGGTTGATCTCGGGCCGCCCGTCGCCGTCGACATCGAGGAAGCCACCGCATTCGACGACCGTCGAGGCCAAGGGGCCGGTGCGGAAAAGCAGCCACTGCAAGCCATTGCGCAACGCGTTCCAGCCCCGGTCCTGCCCCACCAGACTGATGGGGTCCTTGAGCACCGCGTCGACCGGCGTGATGAGGTGGTCCTGGTAGTTGGCGCCGACGCCTGGCAGGTCATGAACGACCGGGATGCCCAGCGACTGGAGGTGCGCGCCAGGGCCGACGCCGGACAGCATCAACAGCTTGGGCGACATGAAGGCACCCGCGCACAGGATGATCTCGCGACGTGCCTTGATCGTCGTCTCGGTTCCCGCGCTGCGAACCACGACGCCGGTTGCTCGCTGGCCTTCGAATGTGACCCTCATCACGGGGCTGTCGGTGCGCACGACCAGGTTGTCCTGACCACGGGCGCGGGCTTGGCCCAGAAAGGCGCGGGATGTACTTGAACGCTCGCCGCGGTGACTGAAGGTCTGGTAGTAGCCGACGCCTTCCTGGTCTTCACCATTGAAGTCGGGGTTGAATCGGATGGCTCGGCCGTCGCAATAGCCCGCTTCCTGGGCGGCGCGCAAGAAGGCCCCGGTCAACTCGTGCCGCGTGTCACCATCGGAAATGCGCATCGGACCGTCTGCGCCGTGATAAGGCATCGAATAACGATAGTTCGACTCGGACTTGCGGAAGTACGGCAGCACGTCTTCATAGCCCCAGCCTGTGCAACCCATGTCTCGCCAGCTGTCGTAGTCCTGCTGCTGGCCGCGGATGTACACCATGGCGTTGATCGACAGCCCTCCGCCGAGTACACGCCCTTGCAAGAGCGGGTACGGTCGGTTGTCGCTTGCGGGGGCCGGCTCGCTCGCATACCCGATCGTCCTTTTCGTTCCGTGCACCTTGAAAAAGCCACCGGCCGCTCGAATGAAAATGGTGTGGTCGTCAGGGCCCTCCTCGAGCAGCAGTACCGACGCCGATCTGTCTTCGCTGAGCCGTGCCGCGACGACGCAGCCGGCGGCCCCGCCACCTACGACGATGTAGTCAAAAGCTTCTTCGGATTGCATGAGTTGTCCCCGTTGTCATCACTTTGATGAAGGGAACTTTAGGCATTCATGTCCGAGCGCGATTGTCTGGTTGCGTCAGATTGGTAGCCTCGCGGCGTCAGAACCTTCCCCCAACTCACCGTCTGTCGCCAGACTGTTCGTGGAGCGCGCTGGTTAGCCGATCTTCGGGTGCCTGCGTGTCTTTGTGCCCCTTGTCGGGCGCGCGAGCCCCGAAGTCCAGCGCGCGCCGGATTGGCAACCAGGCCACCAGGAAGTCGATCATCGTGCGCAACGCGAAACCCATGTGTCGGCGTGAAGCAAAGATGCCGTGCACGCCGAGCGCTCGCGGGGTATAGCCGGGGCAGTAGCGTTACCAGACGGCCTTCCGCGATGAGCGTTGCTCCCGTTCCCTCGGGCCAGCAATTGGCCGATACCGCTGCGTTTGCGGAAGCCGTCAAGCCGGAGGCGCAAGCCGGGGCGAAGGTTCTCAATTCATTGCGCGACCTTGAAGGGGTTGAACTGGACTTTTATCTCGCCTTCCGCACTGCTTGCGCCTGGTGAGCGAACCGGCAAATAC
The DNA here is from genome assembly GCF_030317105.1 of Variovorax brevis. Lineage (GTDB taxonomy): Bacteria > Pseudomonadota > Gammaproteobacteria > Burkholderiales > Burkholderiaceae_C > Variovorax > Variovorax brevis. The sequence goes on along the minus strand of NZ_JASZYG010000011.1, from coordinate 133,300 downwards.
CGCCTTGGCAAGGACGACCTGCCGGTAGGCGAAAATGGGAATAGTCGCGCGTGCCTGGAAGACTATGCAATCGCGCTGGTGGATGAACTTGAAGCGACCACGCATCCACGTCAGCGCTTCACCGTGGGCCATTGAGACCAAGACCCGCAAGAGATTTCACGTCATGGGGCACTATGGCGACCTTGATCTACAGTTCTGCGTGCGGAGAAGTTGCGGCACCGCAATGACGGGCGGGAGGCGATCTCGAAGTCCCTTGCGACCGGGCCGCACGGCGATCGCCGAACACAACTCGAGTAGACCGACAAGCGCGGTCGCTTTGTGTGACTCATGAACGCGCGGCCGCGAGACCGGCAAATGTCAGCAATCACCTTGTAGCTGCCGGCCGTTCCGAAATCCACACAGACTGGCTGAGCGAGCGCAAGCTGAATCTCAGCGTGAGATCAACCACCGCCGGACAAAGACCGCAAGCGCTGCGGTGCCGAAGTTCAGGCCAGAAACTCGGAATTCAGCAAAGGGCCCTGTCCTCCATTTGGGCGGCCAACAATGCAGTCGTTCGAATCTGCGATTCTGGGTCGCCGTCAAGATGCAGCCGGCCTTTCAGCCCCTTGCGCTCATCGCAGGATCAAGAAGCGTCGGGCTGAACCGACGGCGCGGCGCGCTGAAACGCGTCAAGGCTCGCGCAGGCGGCATCGATTGCGAGCAGCCTCGGCCAACGTTCAAGGTCGACCTTGAAACGCCGAGCGCTTTCGATCTGGGGAACCAGGTAGGCGTCGGCCAGGGTCGGGCCGCCCCCGAAGCTGAAGCCACCGGTCGAGCCACGAGATGAAACTAGGGCCTCGTAAGCGTCAAAGCCACTTGCAATCCATGTCCCGCACCAAAGATCAATCGCTGCCTCGTCGGCGCCAAAGCGATGCCGAAGCGCTTCCAGGATTCGACGATTGTTGATCGGGTGCACATCGCATCCGATCAGGGCTGCAAGGGCACGCACGTGCGCGCGATCGAGCAGGTCTGACGGGAGCAAGGGCACGTCCGGATAGCGCTCTTCGAGCCATTCGATGATCGCAGGCGATTGGGTCAAGGTGCCGACATCCGTTTGCAGCGCCGGAAGGAGTTGCTGCGGATTGACAGCCTTGTACGCTTCCCGAAGGTGCTCCTCCCGACGCAGGTCGACTGCGACCTGTTCATAGATCAGCCCTTTGAGGTTCAGCGCAATGCGGAGCCTGTGGGAAGTTCCGCTTCGGAAAAAAGTATAGAGCTTCATAGTGGTTGAGTTTCAGGCTTAGGGGGTTCTCGGCCTGCCCGGTGTGCGCGACCCCCGGCAAGTCGCCGGGTCACTTCACTCGGGCCAGCCCGATTTGGAGTTGCTTCGAAGATTGGGCGTCACCGAACCGAGGTCTAGCGAGCCGAAGCACGTCGGATCGCAACGCGCCAAGAACAAAATTCAGGAAGTAACGACATCCAACTCGCCACGCCTAATGTCCTTGCTCGCCGACGTCCACCTTGCCGCTGCTCTCGAATACCTGCTAGACCTACGGCCCAACCTCGCCATACGTCAGGGTGGCGGCAACGCTTCGAATGCGGTGCACCGGCTGGACAGCGGATTCAGTTTGACATCGGCTCTGGCAGCGATTTCGCCATGGTCCAGCCGCCATCGACGGGCAGCACCACCCCATTCACAAAGCTGGCATCGTCAGATGCGAGGAACAAGCAGACCTTCGCGATCTCGATGGCTTCCCCGGGTCGTTGCATGGGGTTCGTTTCCAGCTGCATCTTGCGAAACCATGCATCCGACTTGAGACGCTCCTGCACCAGCGGCGTATTGATCAGGCCCGGTGCAACTGCGTTGACGCGAATTCCGTCGCGTCCAAATTCGGTGGCCATGTTGCGCGTCATGCCAATGATGGCCGCCTTGGTCGGCACGTAGGCAGAACTCTTCGCAGCGCCAACGATTCCGTAGGAAGACGAGATGTTAACGATCGAGCCACCACGTTTGCGCATCAGCGGGATTGCAGAGCGGCACAAAGCGAATGGAGCGAACAGGTTAACTTGGCAATAGGCCAGCAGATCCTCGTCTGTTGTGTCCAGCAGCGCCTTGGCGTTTCCCCTGCCAGCGTTGTTGATCAGGATGTCTGGTGCACCGAAGCGATCAACGCAGGCTTTCACCACCTGCTCGGCTGCGCCGGGCACTCCCAGGTCGAGCTCGAGCGCATGGAATCGCTCAGAGGCGGCAGGCCCCTCGCTGGCCCGACGCGCAACTCCCAACACGTACGCGCCCTCTTCAACGAACAGCGCTGCAACTGCACTCCCAATACCCGATGATGTTCCGGTGACGATTGCGATCTTGTCTTTGAGTCTCATGGTGATTCCTTTTTGCGTCAAAGCCGTTTAACGCTTGAAATCCGTTGTCGTCAGTGCCTTGCTGGCCGCGTCATCAACTTGCGTCAGCTTCCCGTTTGTCCACTTAACGAAATAGAAATCGGCCGCCGTCAACGCCTCATGGTTGGTCTTTGAGAAAGGCTGCGTATAGGTCTTCTTCACTCCGGCGACCAGTGCCTTCAGGTCTTCGAGCGCTTCACGCACCTTAACCCCATCGGTCGTTCCTGCCTGCTTGATGGCCGCAGCCAGCACAAGGGTGGCGTCGTATCCATGAACGACGAAGGTATAGGCGCTCCCTGCTGCAAGCTTGCCTTGTGAGCGAGCGACCAGCTCCTTCTGTTTCGAAGTTGTGGCGTCGACCATTGTTCGCATGAAGATGGGCTTCTCCGCCAGCGTCTTTCCAGCTGCATCGTAGAAGGTCACGTTGTCCGCGGCCCACGAAGAAAGGACGTTCGGAAAATAGTTCACCTTTTCCATGCTGCGCATCACCTGGGCGGTGGGTGTTCCCTGTGCCCAGATGACCAGGGTGTCGACATCTGCTGCTTTCATCTTGCCCAGCTGCGACGTGACGTCGGTATCCGCGACGGCCATACGCTCCGTCACAACAACGTCCAGCCCTTGCAGCTTCGCGATGTCCTGCATGTCCTTCAGGCCGCCTTGTCCGTACCCCGTGGTTTCGGCAAGCAGCCCGACCTTCTTCGCTCCCGCCTTCTTCGCATAGGCCATCAGGCCAACCACCTGTTCGCGGTCGACGATCGACAGCCTGAACATGTAGTTGTCCGCCCCCGGGCTCACGGGCTTGGTGATGTCGGTTCCGCCCCCGATCATTCCCATCGAAACGATCTTCTTCTGGTTAGGTATGTGTTTCCATGCAAGCGCGTTGCCGGAATTCGTGGGGCCAAATACCGCAACAACCTTCTCGCCATCGATCAGTTCGGTCATGTTCTGAATCGACTTCGGTGGCTGCGACTGATCGTCCCGGACCACCAGTTGCAACTTGCGGCCGAGAACACCCCCTGCAGCATTGATGTCTTCGATCGCGAGCTGGATCCCCAGAACACCAGCTGCGCCACTTTGGGCGGAGGGCGATGCCGAAAGGTCGCCGTTGAATCCGAGCCGGATTTCCTGTGCGTGAACCAGAGGGGCTGACAATATGGCAGTGGCTGCGAGCAGTCGATAAAGAGCGGTGGTGAATCTCATTGTGGTGCTTTCAAATCGTTGGTGACTGACAGAAGGATTGAGAGATGATCTAGACGCCCGTCGACCGCGAGCGATTGCGCCAGTGACTTAGCTGCCCATGTCCGACGCAAGGAAATGATCGAACCGAACAGTTCCGTGCTTGCGCTTTGCTTGGCATCGGGGTTGGTTCATGTCGCGGCGTTCCGGCGATGCAGTCGGTCTGGATTGGGTGCCATCAATTGGATGGCTAGCGCGCGGAAAACCCGCCGTCTGCGAGGTAGCACGCGCCAGTGCAAAAGGAAGAACGCGATGAAAGCAGAAAGATGATCAGCTCTGCCTGCTCGTCAACTGTCGACATCCGCCCCAGCGGGTGCATCTCCTCAATCAGGCGACGTTCGCTTTCCGATCGATCTCGCAACAGCGGGCTGTCCACATAACCTGGCGCGACGGCGTTGACGCGCAGGCCCTGGTCTGCATAGTCCAAGGCAGCAGACTTCGTCAGTCCAATCAGCCCGTGCTTTGCTGCGACGTAGGCACCCCGCCCTTTGATTCCATTGACACCTGCGATTGAAGCGACGTTGACGATCGAGCCACCGCCCGACGAAATCATGGCGGGAATCTCGGCTTTGAGGCTGTTGAATGCGCCAGTGAGATTGATGGCAATCTGGCGGTCCCACTCTTCGATAGCTACCGAGCCCACTGGCGCAAATGGCGTCGCAACGCCGGCGTTGTTGACTGCAAGATGCAGGCCTCCAAATTCGCTCACAGCGAGATCGACGGCCAGTTGCAGTGCCGCCGCGTCTCGAACATCGGCTGCAATGCCCACCGTGTTGCCACCGTTGGCATTCAAGCGTGAGGAGAATGCCAACACCGCCGCCTTATCGAAGTCGCAGACGACGACGCATGCCCCTAGCTCTGCGAGTCGGGTACTCGTGGCAGCCCCGATGCCGGATGCAGCGCCGGTCACGATCACAACCCGCCCTTGGAATTCGTTTGAGTTCACATTCTTCCTTACGGTTTGGATGCAGAAGCGTCCGCTGACTCAGACAATCCGCAAGGGATCGACAAGCAGCAAACTGGCGCGGCCGATCGTGGTTGCCTGGGACAACGACGCGCTTGCCGTCTCCGAGAACGCGTCCAAAGTGGAACTTCCGCCAGCGAGCCATATGCTTGCGATGACGTCGGGATCGACCGGGTCGTGCCAGAGCTCGGTCCGGTGATAGCTTTGCCGAATCCAGTCCAGCACAATGCTCTCGGCATGAGGTAGCTGCGAAACCCAAGCCCTGACTTCTGCTTGAAAGGCGTCCTCGTCTGAGCCTGTCCGCCGGCTCGCAACAAGCATCACCTTTGTCGATGCATTGCTGCCTGGCGTACCTTCTGTTGTTGGCAACGTCAGCGTGATGCCGCTCAGGAACCGATGCTCATCCTCGGGCAGCAACCGCTTGACGGTTTCGGTTGTGCCGGCTTCGGCCATCGCGGCCTCGTCCACGAAATACAGCTCGACAACACCATCCACTGCGAAGGTGCCCTGCGCATCCGCGCGTTGAGCGATCAGGCCGCGAACGCGGTTTTGTGTGTACTTGCAGATGCCGCCCATTTGCAGGGCAATTTGCGCGTGTGGGCCCGCCCAATGTTCGGCGAACCGGTCGGCGGTGAGGTCAGCGCGACGCTTGAGGAGTGACAGTCTCTTGATCATGTTATTGACGATCCGGTGGTCGAGTGAACCAGGCCGCAATCCCCGCAAGGAAAACGCAACCTGAAACTGTTTAACGCATTCGTTTAAATCAAACGATGACCAATAGTACATTGCAACGTTGACTATGTCTAACGCATTCGGTAAGGACAAACCCGCATCAGTTCGTGGAGGAAGCGCCTTGCGCTTGGGGGCGTCGTGGTGGAACTCGGGCTTGATCTCGACGAGCTCGTCACGCGGGGTCGACGAACCTGAGCGCACATGTGTGGGCCGCACGGGGGCTTCGAAACGCGAAGCAAGACCTTTGCAGTGGGTACGAGGCTTGATCAGAGCGCGAGCAAGTGCTTCGCCCAAGTTGATCCGTCCTGATTGCTCTCGACATCTTGCCTAAGACCTTGATGGCGACTGCAGGAAATGAAACTCCCGCGTGCATTGGTCATGGCGCGTCTGCCCGGCGCTGACCGGCTGAACGCACAAGCGGTCTCCGGCATCACCGCGATGGTCGCGAGGCCGGATCGCTGGTGGAAGTGCGCGATGTGTGCACTGACGAAGCCACCGGCCCCGAAGCACTGAGACCGCCTGGGCTCATCGTTGCTCGGTTCTGGCGACCGCCTTTGAGTTTCAGCTCGCTCAGTCCGAACCAACGAATCCATGTCAGACACAGCAACTCAAACAAAACAAGTCCTACTTGCTGCAGCGTCTGGACGACGGCAATGTGAGTGTGGCCGAGGCGGCTGGTGCTTCAGGCATAGGGGCATAGGCCCGCGAACAGTGCATCGACTGTTCGCCGGTGCATGGTGCATGCATCGCAGCGATGCGTTGGGTCGTTGGGTCTGGCAACAACGCATTGATGCCGCGTACAAATCTTCGCAGGAGGTGACATCACGAACGTGACGGAGGCCGCTGTTCGCTACGGCTGCAGCGATTTTCACATTTCTCCCGCGCCAACAAGCCTTCAAGCGCACTTTCGGCGTGTGCCCGAGCGCGGTGATTCCGGCCGGACATTGAACGCTTCATTGAAAAGCGACCTTGGCCGCGCCTCGTAGTGTCGCCATGACGTGTCAGCTTCGACGTAGAGGGCAACTTGTGCGGGCCCGCCGTAGCGGGCCGCATCAAGCTGCTGTGGCACCAGCCAAGAGGTCAGACCTCAGCAGACGATGCATGATCTCGGCCATCAGGGCCTGGACGCCTGAATCGTTCGTCGCATCGAATTGCAGTGCCCCCGCCTCCCGAGGTGATTTTTCCCACCCCTTGATGGCATGGCGCTCGTCAAGGTCTACGACGACCACCGTGTCACCTTCGCGCAGCTGCATCAAGACTGCCGAGCGGCCGATCCAGATCCGCGGCTGTGACCAAAGCGATCTTCTGTTGAGCCATTCATTCGTAGTGCTCCATTTCAATCCAGTGGAGTCAGAACGGTGCGTCAAGCAGCGCATCCAGGTTGCGCATGCGCCAGATTCCATCGGCTTCCTTCACGACTTGGGCGCGATACCAACCCGCCGTCACCAGCCTGATGACCTTGTTTTCGGCGCCGGAAATATGCATGTAGGCTGAGAAGTCCGCCTCCGTGGCGCTTTGATTGTGGAATCGAACGGTGTGAATGGAATGACGGCGCTGGTCACTCTGCGTTTTGCGGATTCCTTCGAGCACTTCGACGATTTGCGCGCGCCCCCTCATGGGCCCCCAACCGATGTCGGTGTGAGCGACCTTCCCGCCGGTGGTGGCGTCTTGAGTAAAGCTGTCTGCAAGCAACTTGAAGTCGCCCTCGTCGTAGCCCCAAGCATACCTTGCGAGGGCTTCAACAATTAGCTGGCGGTCTAAAGCGGTATCACTCATAACGGTCTCCTGTCGCCTAAGGGGAGAGAAGGAAACAAGGAACGTTCGCCGCTTGCCGCGCTCATCCTTGAATTCATGTTCATCTCAGATCTCTTGAAGGGTTGAACTATTGCGTCGATGGAATCGTTTCGACAGAGCAGTTGCGGCGCCGCAAGCCGGATGGCTCCCCAGTTAGGAGCCCCTCAGTTAGAAGCCCCGCTCATAGGGTCCGGTTGCCCGGCCGTATGTCGGAATGGGCAACTCGATCTCGACCTTTGCGCGCTGGGCAGCCTGGATCACCCAGAATGGATTGCGCAGAAGCTCACGACCGAGGAACACCAGGTCGGCAGTGCCGCTCGCCAGGATCGCCTCGGCGTGATCACTGCTGGTGATGGAGCCCATCGCTCCAACAGGCAAACCAGTTACCGCCTTCAACGCCGCAGCGTACGGAAGGTGGTAGCCAGGATACACCGGCGCCGAATAGCCAGGCACGATGTTTCCCGATGAGACTTCAAGCAGATCTACGCCGAGTTCCTTTAGTTGCATGGCGAGCCAATGCGCCTCCTCAACTGTCACGCCACCTTCGCGAAGGTCCGTTGCGGTAATTCGAACGATCAATGGCTTGCCGATCGGCCAGACCGCACGAACCGCCCGCGTGGTTTCCAGCACGAATCGTGCTCGGCCTTCAATGTCGCCGCCATACCGGTCCATGCGCTGGTTCGACATTGGCGCGAGGAACTCATGCATGAGATAGCCATGCGCAGCGTGGAGTTCGATGCAGTCGAACCCAGCTTGGTCGGCACGCTTCGCGGCATCAGCGTAGTTCTGAATGATGGCTTCGATCTCGTCGATCCGGAGCTCTCTTGGCAGCTTGCTTTTCTCGTCGTACGCAATCGATGAAGGTGCAACTATCTCGCTCTCGAGTTGCGCCTTACGGCCCGCATGGGCAAGTTGTATTCCCGCAGCCGCGCCGCATCTACGCGCAAATGCTGTCAGTCGGCTAAGGCCTTCGATCTGAGCGTCATTCCACAGTCCAAGATCCTTGTGGCTGATCCGACCTCGTGGCTCGACCGCGATCACCTCGGTCATGACCATGCCAACGCCACCCAGGAGACGCGCTGCATAGTGAGCAAAGTGCAGGTCAGAAAACAGACCGTCGTCGGTTCCTGCATACATCAGCATCGGCGACATCACGATACGGTTCTTCAACGTCATGTTGCGCAAGGAAAGGGGTCGAAAAATGGCGGTCATGGGAACCTCTTGGAGATTGAAAATGTGGGGCGATGCATCCTTACATTGCCCAATTGCTGGTAGCTTAAATTCCACGCAAATTCGCAGCTGTGTTCGGCGCGACAGATTGATGGTTTCTACGCGCCATTTTCAAATTTTGGCGGCTGCCGTGCATACCCACCGCTCCAGCACAAAATCAGTCGCAGCCTTCTGAATCGCCAGTCTCGTCACAGACCAGTGTCCACGCGATGGCGACGACAACCAAGGCTGCAGTACCTGTGACCCAATGCAGCGTCGGGCTCCATAGACCGGATGCGTACAGCGCAAACACGTTGAGCACTGAGATGCAGAAGAAGCCTTGAGCCAACGACAAGTTCACCGGCGCCCCCGTTTATGCAGCCTTGCCACGTCGATCAAACCACGCGGCGTTCGGCAACTACAAACGCCGTGATCTCGGACAAGAAGGTCTGAGCGTGGGCCATCGTTTCCCTTCCGGAAGGAGATGCAAATGCAGCTTCCAGCGTCGCAGCATCCTCGAACCACAGTTCGACAATGCCGTCGATCGCCAGATCGGCGTACTCGCAAGGCTCGCCCTTTTTCAGTTCGCGCGCAACAATCACGTTTTGTCGATAGCCTCTGATGCCAGGCATCTTGCGGACCAGGTCACCGTGGATCTTCCACTCGCGACGGAAATCTTGCTCACTGATGTCGGGTCGCCTCTTCAGGATGGACATCCGTTTCAGGAGCGCGTCCCGGGCAGGTGCCACCGGCACGTCGACGACGACGGTTTGCTCCGCAGTCACGATATGCAACGCGCCGATGAAGCGGTTTTCGTCCGCAATGAGCTCCGCGGCGAGATCGCTCTCGTTGAATGCGTGGTTTGCACGCCCGACATCGTCGAACCAAAGCTGAGAGAAGCCGTCGAAATCCCATGCCCCGCGCGGAAAATCGATGCCACGCTGCAGCCGTTCTGTGACCGGGTTTGCCAGTAGCCGCGCAGACCAGGTGCACGGGCCGCGAGCGGACCATGCTTGTCCCGCCAATAAGAACTGAAGTCGTCAGTCGACCAGCCGGCCTTCTTGTGGATCAAGCCCATTCTCACGTTCATGTCGTCACTCCTGGTTGGTAGTCCGTTCAAGCAACTCGGCGGCTGCCTGCGCACGGGCGCGCGCAAGGCCCGGCGCACGCTTCGCGAGCCAGACGCCATGCCTTTGGGGCCAGCGCCTGTACCCGGGATCTACACCCAGGGTCATGGCGGCATGGTGCGGCCAATACGGGTCGAACAGCGCTTCTCGACCCAGGGCGATCAGATCGGCCTTGCCCTCAGCCAACACGGCCTCGGCCTGATGAGCGTCGACGATCATCCCGACGGCCTGCGTTTTGATATGCGCTTCTCGCCGAATCCGTTCAGAGAACGGCACCTGAAATCCCAGCCCGCGTGGAACCGGCAACGCGCGTGTTTCTTCGGTCAAGCCGCCTGACGAGCAGTCGATCACGTCGACCCCGCACGCGGCAAGTTCGCGCGAAAGGATGATCGAGTCCTCCAGACTCCACCCGTCAATGCTTCCGTCCACAGACGAGAGCCGGCAAAACAATGGCTTGCCCGCGGGCCACGCCGCGCGAACCTTGCGCGCGATTTCAAGAGCCAGCCGCATTCGCCCTGCGAGGTCGCCACCCCACTCGTCAACACGGTGGTTCGAGCTCGGTGAAAGGAAGCTCGCGATCAGATAGCCGTGACCGAAATGCAGCTCCACGACGTCAAAACCAGCCTTGTCGGCGCGCACGGTCGCCTCAACAAAGCTCTGCATGACTCTCTCCAGACCGGCGCTGTCCAGTTCGGCCGGTGCTGACCAACCGGGGCCGGCGGGCACTGCGCTGGGACCCAGCCGCTCCCAGGGTTCATCGTCAGCCGCCAGACATGATTCGGTCAACGCCGCCCCACCCTCCCACAATGGCTTGCTTCCTGCCTTGCGGCCGGCATGGGCAAGCTGTACGCCGATGGCGCTACCGTTCGAGTGGATGAAATCAACAACCGAGCGCAAAGGCTCGATCTGGCTGTCGGACCACAGCCCCAGATCCGCTTTCCCTATTCGGCCGCGAGGATCAACGGCGGTACTTTCCGTCAGGATGAGTCCGGCTCCGCCCAGTGCGAACTTGCCAAGGTGCACCATGTGCCAGGCCGTCGCGTGCCCCGCTACTGCTGCGTGCTGGCACATGGGTGAGATGACGATTCGGTTGTTCAGCACGAGGTTTCGAAGCTGAATCGGCTCAAACAGAAGTGATTCACCATGCGACATGAGATGCCCTCAAAGGGATTAGGGAGCGCCGACAGATACCGTGACGGGCTGCCGCGTCCCCAGATAGGTACCGGTCATCACCGTGACAAAGCCGAAGAGATGCCAGAGTGTCAGCCGCTCGCCGAGCAGCAGTGCGGCAAACCCGACGCCAAACACTGGAACCCAGTAGAGAAAAACAGCAGTACGCGCGACACCGATCCGCGTGATCGCACGGTTCCCGACGAGGTTGGAAAGCGCTGTGGCCAGCACACCTGAAAACAGGATGAAGACCCAAGGGCGCCAGCCCGGAAATAAGTCACCGACGCCCACCGGCGACGATCCAAGCACCGCTTGCGCTGCGAGCAGAAGCGAGCCGACCAGGTAGATTGCCCAACTGATGGTCACCGTGTGAAGCTGTCGGGCAAGCCGCTGGATGATGGCGCCGCCTGCTGCGAAGCTCATCACGGACGCCACCAGCATCAAGTCGCCGACGCCAGCGGTTGAGAGTCCTGCGCCTGGATGACTCAGCACCACTGCCGCCACACCGACAAAGCCCAGGGCAACCCCAAGGAGCCGAGCCAGCGTCATGCGTTCTCGAAAAGCGATGGCCGCGAGCAATGCCGAGACCAGGGGGCTCAGCGCCATGATCAGCGCGCCGTTTGTGGCCGTCGACCGTAGCAGCCCCTCCGCAAAGAGTATCTGGTTGAGATACACCATCAGCGTGGCGCAGACCATGATGGCCCCGGCCTGACGAAACGACAGCACTGGCAGTCCGCAGCGTCTCCAGAGCACGATGAGGGACAGTGCCAGGGCTGCCACCAGCATCCTCAACGCTGCCAGGACGATGGAATCGAAAGCCCCCGTCAACGCCTTGACGGCCGCGATATTCAATCCCCAGACGGCCATGGCGGCGATCAGGGTCAGCTGAACCGCGGCCGGATTTGGATCGCGCCTGTTCATTGGGTCAAGCCGCCCTCAGTCGCCTGACGTGGAGCCCGACCAGGACCGCGAAACCTCCGCCAAGGACCGCAAGCCCCAGCGCGGCAGACGCGAAAACCGCTGACGATGAGAAACGGTCCACGATCCAGGCCGCAGCAAGGATGCCAATCGACTGCCCGAGAAACAGGACGCATGCGAACAGGGAGACTGCCGTCCCACGTGCCGCGGGCGCCATCTGGGTGGCGTTGGTCTGCAAGGTGTTGTGCAAGGCGTAGAAGCCGAAGCCGGCGACCAGACATGCGGGCGGGGCAAACATCCAGGACGGCGCGAATGCGATGGTTGCGAACGCAAGCCCCAAGCAAACACCGCCGGTGATCGCCAAGCCGCTCTCCCCGACCTGATCGAGCAGCAGACGAGCGCAACGGCTGAAGAGCAGACCTCCCACTCCATAGAGCGCGACGATCCCCCCTGCCGCTGGCATCGACAGGCCGAACGCGGAATGCAGATGAGATGGAATGAAAGCAAGGGCGCTGAAAGCCAGCGCGCCTTCAACGAAGGTCACGACCAGCACCGTTCGTGCCCAAGGCCGCGCGAACACGTCCAACGCGCGCAGCAGGACACCTCGGGAGTTGTCGGGCTCCGAGGCGACGACGGACCGCGCCCGTTTGGCGAGTACCGTGCCGCTGAAGAGGAAGACCACGGCAAGCACAGCGAACGCCAAGCGCCAGCTCAACATTTCGGCAATGAGCCCACCAAGCCACTGGCCACAGATCATCCCGAACACCGTAGCGCCCAGCAACCTGGCCAGGACCTCCTGGCGATCCTCGTAGGCGACGTTGTCCCCGATCCAGGCCATGGTCAGCGGAATGATGCCCGCCGCCGCCATGCCTGACACAACGCGACTGGCAACCAGCCACTCGAGACTCGGCGAGAAGGCGGCCGCTGTACTTCCGAGCGTGCACGCCAGCGTCGCGAAGGCCACCACGCGTGCTTTGCCGATACGATCTCCGAGCGGTCCGTAGAACAGCTGGAGCACGCCGTAAGCCAACGCAAAGGCGGAAATCGTTCGGGCGGCTTGACCAGTCGTGGTCGAATACTGTGCCGCCAGCAGGGGCAGCATCGCATCGCAGACGCGCATCGAAGCCATGCTTGCGAAGGCGCAAATTCCAAGAAGCCACAACATCCGGGAATCGAGCGGCTGAGCACTTCCGGCGGCACCATGCTTGATGTCAGTCGCGCTCACATGCATCCCTCCAGTTTCGGGCCAAGAATCAGGTTTGCGTCGGTCGCCTCCAGGACCTGACGGACCGACACGCCAGGTGCGGTCTCTTGGAGGACAAGCCCGTCTGCTGTGGGTCGAATCACTGCGAGTTCGGTGACGACCAGATCGACTCGCCTCACCGAGGTGATCGGGAGTGTGCAGCGCGGCACAATCTTGGAGCCGCTCCGGGATCGATGCGTCATGGCGACGATGACACGTCGCGCACCGGTGACCAGGTCCATTGCACCGCCCATTCCGGGAACCATCAAACCGGGCACCATCCAGTTCGCCAGTTGGCCCAGTTCGTCGACCTCCAGGCCACCCAGAACGGTCACATCCAGATGCCCGCCGCGGATCATTCCGAACGAGAAGGCGGAGTCGAATGCGCACGCCCCCGGCAACGCGCCGACCGGACGACCGCCTGCGTCTGTCAGGTTGATGTCCTCGAACCCCTCGCCAGGCAAAGGGCTCATGCCGATGATTCCATTCTCGGAATGGAAGAAGACGTGAAGTGACGCAGGGAGATACTGAGCGACCAGCGTGGGCAAGCCGATGCCCAGATTGACCCGGTCCCCGTCCTTCAGTTCGCGCGCAACGCGCCTTGCGATGACGTCCTTGTCACTCACGACACACGCTCCTTTCCGACGAGAACCTGTACCAGGACGCCGGGAGTGATCACACAGTCGGGAGCGATCATTCCGACCGGAACGATGCTTTCAGCTTCAGCGATCGTCGTCGCCGCCGCCATGGCCATCAGCGGATTGAAATTCCGTGCAGTCAGGGTGTACTCAAGGTTGCCGTAGTAGTCTGCGCGTTTCGCGCTGATCAGCGAAAAATCGGCGTGCAGAGCAGTCTCGAGCAGATAGTTTCGACCGTCCACCTCCAGCGTGCGCTTTCCCTCGGCGACCAGAGTTCCGACGCCTGTTGGCGTCAGTACACCACCCAGGCCGAAACCTCCAGCGCGCACTCTTTCAGCCAGGGTACCCTGAGGCACGAGCTCGACATCCAGCGACCCGTTGAGCATGAGCTGCTGCGTCACCGCGTTTGTCCCAATGTGACTGGCAATGACCTTGCGGACCAGGCCCGCGTCCACAAGGCGTCCCACGCCCACGCCAGGACGCGCTGTGTCATTGCTGATGAGGGTCAGCCCGCCGCGACGCTGCCGGATCAGTTCTTCGATAAGCCGGGCTGGGCAACCGACGCCCATGAAGCCACCCACCATGACAGTGGCCCCTTCCGGGATCATCGAGACTGCCTCCTCGATCGGGACCGCCTTCTTCATGCTGTCACACCGGGACGATCACTGCCGACATGTTGCGAGAACGCATGGCGCCGCGACCTCGACGGCCACGATGCTTGCGCGCCGGTGAGTTCGGCGTTGAGCCCGTTCCGAAGTTCCGTCAGGCTGGTTGATTCAACGGTCATGAGGTCCTCGCGAAGAGATCTGTTGGGCATGCACATTGGCCTGCAAGCCCGCCAACAGGACGAACGCACCCGCGCGCCGCGCAGTAGCGCCGCGAAAAAAGCTGGAGAGAAGCTCGCTCCCGTGGGGCGACCGTCAACGCATGTCAGTGCGTCGACGGATCGGGGCGGGGCACTAGCTCAAGCGGATCAGCCTTCGAGGGTCTTCCACATCTCAACGTCCCGCTCGGCAGTCCAGATGCGCGGATCGGTGTACTGGGTCGCCTCGTCATAGCAGCGTGTCACGTCAAACGGCATGCAGTGATCGAAGATCACCCAGTGACCGTACTTTGGTTTCAACGTTGCAAATGTGTCCTTGTAGACTGCATTCAAATCCATGCCCGCGGCCACACCCTTTTGCACATTGGCGTAGACATCGGCGATGAAGTCGCGCGTCTCGTTGAGCCCCTTGGCCACTTCATCTGGCGTGGTCAGCGCAGCCCCGCGGCCTGGCACCAGCGCCTTCGGCTTCAGCGCTGCGAGGTTGTCCAGCGTCTTGGGCCAGTCTTTGAAATACGCATCGCCAGCGTAAGGCGTGGCACCGAATTCGACCAGGTCACCCGACAGCAACGCGCCCTCGCCCGGCAGCCAGACCACCGTATCGCCCTTGGTATGGCCGCGGCCGAGTTGCAGCAACTGCACTTCGAGCTTGCCGAGCCACAAGGTCATCTTCCCGGTGAAGGTCATGGTCGGCCAAGTCATGCCGGCCGGCACCGTCTCGACGTTCTGGAACAGGCGTGGGAAGCGGCCGATCTCACTGGCCTTGTCCTGCTCGCCGCGCTCGACAATCAGGTCATACGTGTCCTGGCTGGCAATGATGTGCTGCGGCTCGTAGGCGCTCGCGCCCAGCACGCGCACAGCGTGATAGTGGGTTAGCACCACGTACTTGATCGGCTTGTCGGTGACTTCGCGGATGCGGCGGATCACGTCGGCGGCCATGGCCGGCGTGGCCTGCGTGTCGGCGACAAGCACTGCATCGTCACCGATGATGATGCCGGTGTTCGGATCGCCTTCGGCCGTATAGGCCCAAGCATGCTCGGAGATCTGACTGAAAGTGACCTTCTTCTCTTCGAGGTCGGCCTGGCTGGCGAATTTCTTGACGGCGGTCATGAGTAGTCCTTTGTGGGTGGTTGTATGGCGGTCAATGCGTGCCGAGGTAGGCAGCCTTCACCTTTGGATCGTTGAGGAGCTGGCGGCCTGAGCCCTCCAGTGTGATGTGGCCGGTCTCGAGCACATAGGCCCGGTCGGCCACTCCCAACGCCTGCTTTGCCATCTGCTCGACCAGCAGAATGGTCAATCCCGATTCGCGCAGTTGTCGAATCGCGTTGAAGATGTCCTTGATGATCAGGGGGGCGAGTCCCAACGAAGGCTCGTCCAGAAGCAACAGGCGCGGCTCGCTCATCAGTGCCCGTGAGATTGCCAGCATCTGCTGCTCGCCGCCCGACAGGGTTCCAGACATTTGGTCCTGGCGCTCACGTAGCCTGGGAAAGCGATTGAATTCGCGCTCGATGGAGGCATGTATTGCAGCAGCATCCTTCCTGCGGGAGTACCCCCCCAGCATGAGGTTCTCCCGAACGGTCTGGTCGGCGAACACGCCCCGGCCTTCCGGCGACATCGCAAGGCCGAGGGCCACGCGCTGATGAGCGCGCTCACTGGTGATGTCTTTCCCGTCAATCAGGATCCGGCCTTCGGCGACCGGCTCCAGCCCGCAGATGCTCTTGAGCAACGTGCTCTTGCCTGCGCCGTTGGCACCGATGATCGTGACCACTTCGCCCTGGCGGACCTCGAGGCTGACGCCCTTGACCGCCTGGATCGCCCCGTAGGCAACTTTGACTTTTTCGATTTTCAGCATAGTCAACTTTCCGTTCAGGCAGCGAGTGCCTCTTCGGGCTCGTCCACGCCCAGGTATGCCTCTACGACTCGAGGGTTGGCCTGCACCTCGGCTGGCTTGCCCTCGGCAATCTTGATCCCGTAGTCCAGGACGATGACATGGTCAGAGACCGACATGACGAGGTCCATGTGATGCTCGACCATCAGGATGGTCACTCCGCACTTGCCGATTCGAACGAGCAATTGACCCAGTTCGGCAGTCTCCTGCGGGTTGAGGCCGGCCGCCGGTTCGTCGAGCAGAAGCAGTTGTGGCTCGGTGGCGAGTGCGCGGGCGAGTTCAACGCGACGCTGCAGGCCGTAGGGCAAGCTGCCCGCGGCGTGATGGGCAAGATGCAGGAGGTCGACCAGTTCAAGCAGCTGAAGTGCACGGGCACGTGTTTCCGCCTCCTGCTTGCGCGCACTGGGGAGTGCGACCAAAGACGCCAGAAAGCCGTTCTTCATTCGGCTATGTCGCCCCAGCATGACGTTGTCCAGGACCGACAGATCGGCGAAAAGACGCAGGTTCTGGAACGTACGCCCCATGCCCATGCAGCAGATCGAATGGACCGGCCGGCCTGACACTTCCTCATTGAGGAACCGGATTGAACCTTCGGTGGGATCGATGAGGCCGGTCAACATGTTGATCATGGTGCTTTTTCCAGCGCCGTTTGGCCCGATCAAGGCATGTATGTGGCCGCGCTGGAGCCGGAACGAAACATTCTGTGCCGGCTTCACGCCGCCGAAATTCTTGGTGACGCCCTCGACGACGAGCAGTTCACCGCTGCCGACCGGGCCGATGCGCGTTGGAGTGCCACCTGCGGCCGAAGACTTGGGCGCGTCTTCGGTGCGGCGGAACCATTTGGAAAAGAATCCAACGACGCCACCGGGCATGACATAGAGAGCGAAAAGCAACAGGAAGCCGTACAGAAAGTGCTGGGCCGATGGCCAACGCGCCAGCAACGCATCAATGGCGGTGAGAAGGACCGTGCCCACCAGCGGCCCGTACTGCGATCCGGCTCCGCCGAAAAGTACCAGGAGCAAGATAAAGATGGACAGGTGGAAAGAGATGAAGTCTGAATTGATGTACTGGTTCTGCTGGGCCACCAATGCGCCGGCGATTCCGCACGTCACTGCCGCGATGACGAACGCAATCACCTTGGCACGGTAGACCCTGACGCCGACCGACGCCGACGCGATCTCGTCTGCCTGAAGCGAAAGCAGTGCGCGTCCGAACCGGCCTTGCATCAGGTTGAGCAGCAACAGATGCGTAACGGCACAGAGAACGATAGCAAGCCATACCCATTGGTTGGACATCAACGGTTGGCCGTTCCAGGTCAAGGCCTTGATGCCATAGATACCCTGCGGACCGCCGAACACCTCGGTCCATTCCCCCACGAGTTTCTCTACGACGATCCCAAACGCCAGAGTGACCATCGCCAGGTACGGACCCTTGACTCGCAGCGATGGCAAGGCAATCAGCACACCGCAGACACCGGAAATCGCTGCTGCTGCAACCAGTGCTAGCCATGGATTCATCTCGGTGCGTGTGGTGAGCAAAGCCACTGCGTAGGCACCTGCGGCAAAGAGGCCGGCTTGGCCGAGAGACTTCTGGCCCGCATAGCCCACCAGCACGTTCATGCCAGCAGCGCAGAGGTAATACACGCACATCATGAACACGATGCGCAGGTAGTAGTCGTTTCCGAAAAGAGAGGTGATGCCAATCAACGCCGCAGCGAAGAGCACGACACCCAGGGAATGTTGAGCGCGCTTCATACCTTCTCCACCAACTTCTTGCCGAACAGGCCCGTAGGGCGAAACGCAAGGACCAGGATCACAAGGGCAAACACCGCCACCTCGCGCCACTGGGCTTGCCAAAGATTCACCAGCGATTCCATCACTCCCAGCACAAAGCCACCGATGACGCAGCCTCGCGGGTTGCTCAGTCCACCGATCATGGCGCCTGAGAAGCCCTTGAGTCCGACGGTGAGCCCCATGAACAGCGATGCCTGGGCGATGGGCGCCAGAAGGAATCCGGACAGGCCTGCCAGCGCAGAGCTGACGACGAACGCGCCGATCATGACTGCATTGGTATTGATGCCCATGAGGCTGGCCACGTTGCCATTGGCGGCCACTGCGCGCATCGCCTTACCTACCATCGTCCGATTCATGACCCAGTCGAACGCGATCATGATGACGACGGCCACGGCCAGCGTCAGCAGTTCCTGCGGTCGAACACCGACACCGAGCAATCGGATCACGGTGTCTCCCACCGGCCCGGGCACGACCACCGGCTTGGGGCCCCAGATTGCGAGTCCAATGCTCTGAAGGATCACACCAAAGCCCAGCGTGCTCATCACCCATGCCATGCCGGGGCGTCCGGCAAACGGCCGCACGCCGATCGAGTAGAGCAGCCAGCCCAGCAAGCCCATGACGCCCAATGCCGCCGCCAGAGCCAGCAACTGAGCACCGGCGCCAGGCATTGCCTCGCCAAACGTAGTCGACGTCACGGGAAGTCCCAATACCAGGAAGAGCGCACTCATCCCGATGAACGCACCGGCCGACACGAACTCCCCGTGGGAGAAATTCATGGTCTTGGTGGTAGTGAACGTGATGCTGAAACCCAGCGCCACGAGTGCATAGGCGCCGCCAACGGCCAGCCCGCTGATGATTGCCTGTAAGAGTGCCTCTGTCATGATGTCTCCTGTCGCGCGAAGGCCGTCACCAACCCCGCAACGTTGTTGAACGATTACTGCTTGAAATCCGTGGGGCCAAACAAGGCGATCTTGTCGTCGCTGTAGGGCATCAATTTGCCGTCCTTCCAGCGAATCCAGACGCGATCCTTGGCGGTCAGTGCCTCGTGTTTGGTCTTGCTGAAAGGCTTTTCATAGGTCTTGAGCAGGCCCTGAACCGGTGTCTTGAGATCTTCGAGAGCCAGTCCGACGGCCGAGCCGTCTGTGGTCTTGGCCTGCTCCACTGCTTTGGCGTACAGCAGGCCAGAGTCGTACCCGTGCAACGCGAACGAGAAAGAGCCGGGCGCTTTCAATTTGGGTCCGACGCGGTCATAGAGCTTTTGTTGCGCGGGTGTCCGCGTTTCGCTGACCGTCCGCATGAACAGCGGCTTGTCCGCCAATGTCTTGCCTGCAGCGTCGTAGAACGTGATGTTGTCGGCAGCCCAGGAGGTGAGCGTGAGCGGAGAATAATTCAGCCTCTCCATGCTACGTGTCAGTTTCATCTTGTCTCCTTCAGGATCGTTTGTTCTTCGGCTGTCAGACAGCAAGGAATCCGCCATCGACCGCCAGGGTGATGCCGGTCACGTAGCGAGACATGTCGGATGCCAGAAAGATGACAGGCCCCACCAGGTCTTCCGTTTGCCCGACACGGCCCATCGGAATGCGCGTCATGAAAGCTGCCAGCCGCGCAGGATCGTCTCGGGTCGGCGCCGTCATCGGGGTTTCAATGACGCCTGGCGCCAACGCATTCACGCGCACACCCGCTGGTGCAAGTTCCTGAGCGAGCGACTGGGTAAACAACTTGATCGCGCCCTTGGAAGGTGAGTACCCCAAGCTCCCGGCCTGGCCGGCGTATGCGGCGATCGAGGCAATATTGATGATCGACCCCTTGGTGGCCTTGATCGCTGGCAGCCAGGCCATCGTCACGTTGAAGGTGCCGTGCACGTTGACGTCGATGGTCTTTCTCCAGTTCGCCTCGGCGTTATCGCTGGACATCGTTTCGCGAATGATGATCCCCGCGTTGTTCACCAGAAGGTCAATCTTCCCGATCTCCTTGTCCACGCGTTGCGCCAAGGCGCGGCAGGCATCCGAGGCCGTGACGTCGAGCACAAAGCCCCAAGCTTCCCCGCCCTCGGCCCGTACCAGTTCTGCGGTTTCCAGAACAGTTGCTTCGTTCACGTCGGCGACGATGACGCGAGCGCCGGCTTGCGACAAACCGAGAGCGAGCGCTCGGCCGTTGCCTTGCCCCGCTCCCGTAATCATTGCCAAGCGTCCCTCGAGCAATCGCGGCGCAACATTCGTTGGGTACTTCATCAAATCTCCTTGAGGCGCATTGGTGGTTCAGGCCACGCGGGTGAGCGCGACAGGCTTGCGACGCTCGGCGTTCGAGCTGATCTCGGCAGCGGCCTCTGCCTTGGCCAGGTGCATGGCAGCGACGTAGCCAAACGTCAACGCCGGCCCGAGCGTGATGCCTGCGCCCGGGTAGTTGCCGCCCATGATGCTTGCCGCGTCGTTGCCGACCGCGTACAGGCCCTTGATCGGCTTTCCGGCTGCATCGAGAACCTGGGTGTTCTCGTCGGTCACCAGTCCGGCAAAAGTCCCGATGTCGCCAATGACCAGCTTGATCGCATAGTAGGGGCCGGTTTGCAACGGTGCGACACAAGGGTTGGGCGTCACAAGCGCATCGCCCTGATACCGGTTGTAGGCCATGCTGCCTTTGCCGAAGGCAGGATCTTGTCCAGTGCGTGCCGCTTCGTTGAACTCTGCCACGGTTGACTCCAGCGCCTTGGCGGGGACACCGATCTGCTGCGCAAGATCGGCGACGCTGCCGCCGCGCTTCAGATAACCGGTGCGGAGATGACGTCCGATGGGAAGTGGAGACGGGGCAACGCAGCCCAGGCCGTAGTCGCGAAGTGCCTTGTGGTCGCAAATCAGCCAGGCGGAGACTTCCGGTTCACCCTTGCAGGCCTTGACCATGTCTTGCACAAAGTCATGGTAAGAATTGCCCTCATTGGTGAATCGCTTGCCCTTTGGCGTCACAGCGATCACACCCGGCTTGGCCCGATCGATGAAGTGTGGCATCACGCCTTTGGACCCATCGGCACGGGTGGTGACAGAGGCCGGTACCCATGCGGCAGCGTGGGGGATGGTCGAATCAACACGTCCACCGACTGCTTCGGCGAGACGAAGGCCGTCGCCGGTGTTCGCCTCGGGCGAGGGTGAATAGTGCTCCTTGCCCGTCGGTGCGTGTGGGAAGAGTTGCTTTCTGCGTTCGATGTCGTGCGGGAAGCCCCCACAAGCCAGGACAACACCACGCGTTGCGTTCACGCGCACTGTCTTGCCTTCGTGTTGAATCAAAGCGCCAGCGACACCGTCGTATTCGACGACGAGTTGCTTCACCGGAGAGGAAAGCCACACCGGTATCTGCAGATCCATGGCTGCTTTCGCCAGGCGCCCTGCCAATGCATTGCCGTTGGTCAATGTCATCCCGCGGCCCTTGGTGAGGACATCGAGGAAATGCTTGGTCAATCGCTTGGCCACATACACAAACGATGTAGGCGACTTGAAGGCCCGCATGAAGTGCTTGATCTCTGGCCCGGAGCCCAACATCATTCCGAACACAGTCAGTTCAGGCAACGGCGGCGCAAGTTGCTTGAGACGCGGGCCCAATTCCCGACCGTCAAAGGGGCGGGTCACCATCGAGCGACCACCGGGCTGGCCGCCCGCGGCTTCTGCGTGGTAGTCGGGAAACACTGCGGGCATGTCGAACTGCACGCAGGTGTTCCTGGTGAAGAACGCGATAGCTTTCGGCCCGTTCGCGAGGAAGGCGTCCACGCGCTTTTCATCGAAGTGCGTCGTCGCCTCATGCCTGATATAGGCCTTGGCCGCGCCGGGCGGCTCATGGATGCCTTGCTCCTCAGCGAGAGAGGTTCCAGGCACCCACAGCCACCCTCCCGAGCGGGCTGTCGTCCCGCCAAAACGGGCCTCCTTCTCAACCACCAGCACCTTCAGGCCTTGTGAAGCGGCCGTCACGGCAGTGGCCATCCCAGATGCGCCGGTGCCGATGACGAGTACGTCGACCGTGGTGCTTTCCTGTGTCATGCGGTGTCTCCGAATTCGAGTAGATGGGCTGATTGTAGTTGTCGTTCGTCTATTGTCAATGCATTCGTTAATCTCAAGGCGTATGATTCAGACAGATGCATCTGACCTAATCATGGAAAACCCTTATGGATACACTCGAAGCCTCTCGTGTTGATGTAAGCATTCCCATGGAAAAAAGCAGGCGTGGTATCCAGTCGATCGAAATCGGGGCCGGCTTACTGGTGCAACTCGCCCGGCATGTACGACCCCTGGCGCTGAAGGACCTCGCCAAGGCGTCTGGCCTGAGCCCCGGCAAGGCGCACCCTTACCTGGTCAGCTTTCTCAAGGTGGGTTTTGTCACACAGACCGATGCAGGCCACTACGAACTGGGCCCACTTGCGCTCCAGTTGGGCCTCACCCGCTTGCGGCGCATGGACCCGGTGAGGGAAGCCTCCCAGTTGGTTGAAGAACTCGCTGCAGCGACCAGCCAAAGCGTCGCAATCGCGGTCTGGGGGAATTTGGGGCCTACGATCGTGCGATTGGTCGAGCCAATCGAACCGCTGCATGTCAATTTGCGCGCGGGCACCGTGATGTCACTGGCCAACACCGCGACTGGACGACTTTTTGCCGCGTACATGCCGCCCAAGACGGTCGAGCAACTGCTGTCCCATGAGCTTGTGCGTTTGAGCTATGGAACTCCTGCAGAGGGTGTTCCTCCTCACGAGTCGTTGGAAGAAGCCCTCGCGGAGACTCGCAAGAATGGCCTCTCACGAGCGCTTGGCCACCCGATTCCAGGAATTGATGCCCTTTGTGCTCCGGTATTTGATGCGGAGGGTCACATCGTTTTGGGTCTGCTGGTCATGGGGCCGTCTGCGAGTTTCGACAGTTCATGGCATGGAAGCGTTGCCACCCCGTTGCGCCAATGCGCAACCGAAGTTTCGCGACGGATTGGCCGCGACGACACACCTCCCAAGTAGCTCTGCCAGCAAGACGCCAAGCTGTGGGGCGCCCTGGGCTGGGCAATGATCGTGGCGGCCGGTTCTCAGGAAACGGCAAGGCCTTCCGGCGGCGCGCCCAGTTTCTGTGAGATATGGGAGGCACAACTGCGAAGTGCCAGCGCGAGCGGTCCCTCCCAGCTCGTATCAAAAACGCTGGACGCTCCAATGGCAGTGATGCATAGAACGATCGCTCCTGAATGATCGAACACGGGGGCCGCCATGGCACTGATGCCCTGCAAAACCTCCCCTTCGGAGCGGCTCATGCCGTGCTCGCGCACGTCCTTCAACTGGCGCTCGAACTCCTTCCAGGAGGGTAAGGCGCGAGGAGGCGGCATACCCGGCGTAGTGGCTGAATCCGCCCCTCCCCGCCTCTCGCGCTGTCGTTGCTTCTCAAGCACCGTCTTGACGGTCTCAGTATCGAGATAGGCACCAAAGAGACGACCCGAAGCGGTATTGGTGATCGAGAAGACCGTCCCGTGGCGCATGTTGACGTGCACGGCCGCGGGCGACTCCTCCAGCCGCACGATGGTGGCGCCGCGTGAACCCCACACCGCAAGTGCAACGGTCTGCCCGATTTGCCTTGCAAGCTCGCCGATCAGGGGGGTGGCGACATGTACCGGGTTTGCCTGCTGCAAGCTGATGAGGCCCAACTGCAGAGACAGGGGCCCGAGCAGGTATCGACCGCTTTCCGGATCCTGCTCGATCAAACCTATGCGGCCAAAGCTCACGAGATAGGGGTGCGCCTTGGCTGCGGGCATGCGTGCCTCGCGGGCTAGATCCTTCAACGCCATGGGACGGCCAAAGCTGGCAAGTGCGAGCAACAACTGCCCTCCCACCTCGATGCTTTGGATTCCTCGCTGCGTGCGGTCGACAGAAGTTGGCATGTGAAATCCTTATGACAGTTGCATCTTACCGAACTGATTAGACATCATCGGATTTTCGCAGTATCATCTGGTTTGTTTTTAACGAACTTCTTATCCTTAGACAAATTTCGGTCCTCACGGTCGCAGACGAAAAACGCGGCCACGAATGCGCGCATACATGATCCGAGCCAAGGATTTCGTATGCCATTCGGAGGCGATGAGATGGCCCGCGGTCCAACTTGCAACCGCGGTTGTGTGAGGGTTTGGCAGTTCCCGGACGCAGATGCCGGTTGCCCGATGAGGGCGGCCTTTTTTCATTGGATTCTCACTAACGGGGACAGACACATGAAACCACTCGAACTGCAGCCGCACGCAACCGGCGCAGAAATCCAGGCGCTCGAGTTTGCATACGAGCGATCCGTCGATCAGGACAAGGATCTGCCAGCACGTCATCCTGTCGTGGTGGTGGGCGCCGGCCCGGTCGGCTTGAGTCTGGCGATCGACCTCGCGCAACGCGGCCAGAAGGTTGTGCTGCTGGATAACGACAACTGCTTGTCAACTGGATCGCGCGCGATCTGCTTCGCCAAGCGGACATTGGAGATCTGGGATCGACTGGGCATCGGCGAATCCAGCGTGGCCAAGGGGGTGTCCTGGAACGTCGGCCGGGTCTTTTTGGGAGACGAGCAAGTGTTCCACTTCGACCTGCTGCCCGAAGCCGGACATGAGCGGCCAGCCTTCGTCAACCTCCAGCAATACTATGCGGAGGCCTATCTGCTGGAGCGGGCGAGCCGCCTTCCGAACCTGGAAATCCGCTGGAAGAATGAAGTCGCCGCGCTTGAGCAACTGGACGAAAGCAAGGGTGGCGGCGTGCTCCTTGGCATCGACACACCAGACGGACGCTACGAACTCATTGCCGACTACGTTTCAGCATGCGATGGGGGCAGGTCTGCTGTACGCAGGCTCATGGGTTTGGAGAGCAAGGGCCGCATCTTCCAGGATCGATTCCTGATTGCCGACGTAAAGATGGCCATCGACTTTCCCGCCGAACGTTGGTTCTGGTTCGACCCCCCATTCCATCGGAATCAGAGCGTGCTGCTGCACCGGCAGCCGGATGGCGTGTGGCGCATCGATTTCCAGTTGGGATGGGACGCCGACCCTGAGGAGGAAAAAAAGCTTGAGCGCATCACGCCACGCGTCAATGCGATGATGTTGCAGGCACTGGGGCACGAAGTTCCGTTCGAGTTGCAATGGGCCAGTGTCTACACCTTCGTGTGCTTGCGCATGGACCGTTTCCGTCATGGGCGCGTCATTTTCGCGGGCGACAGTGCGCACGGCGTTTCTCCCTTTGGCGCACGCGGAGCGAACTCTGGCGTGCAAGACGCCGACAACCTGGGCTGGAAACTCGATCTTGTGCTGCGAGGCGAAGGCGATGACGCGCTGCTGGACAGCTACGGCTCGGAACGCGAATATGCAGCCGATGAAAACCTCCTCAACTCCACGCGCGCGACCGACTTCATCACACCAAAGAGCGAGATCAGCAAGCTTTTTCGAAACTCGGTGCTCCAGTTGGCCGGGACCTACGATTTCGCTCGGCGTGTCGTCAACAGTGGCCGGCTCTCAGTGCCTGCAACGCTACGACACTCGCCGCTCAACACGCCCGATCGTGACACCTTTGAAGGCGCTGCGGTGCCGGGTGCGCCAGCGCTTGATGCTGCCGTCCAAAGCAACGAGAAGGACGCCTGGCTGTTGCGGCATCTCGGAGGCGATTTCCAGCTCTTGATCTACGGAGACCAAGTGCCTCCTTCTTTGGCCGATTGCCGACTGAAAAAAGTGCTGGTCGTTCCCCAAGGCTCACAGCCCCAGCGGTCCGAGACCACGGTGGTTCTGCGTGACCACCAGGGATCATTCGCAAAGCGCTACGACGCAACTGCGGGTAGTGCATGGCTTGTCCGCCCAGACCAGCACATCTGCGCGCGTTGGCGCACACCGAGCGCCGCCGCGGTGGCTGCCGCCCATGCCCGGGCAACCGGGCACCTGTCCCAATCCACACCCGTTATCGCCGCAACCGCCGAAGTGGAGTAATCATGCCCCTCGTAACCGAACTGAATTTCAACGCTGCAGATGACTTCTATGAAGCCCTCATCGACACCCACAAAGATCTGACCATCGATCAAAGCCACGAATTGAACGCAAAGCTTGTTCTCATACTGGCAAATCAGATCGGCCAGTTCGACCTCCTCAAGGAGGCGCTTGATGGCGCACGAGCAAACACCCTTCGTTGAGCACCGCTATGAACAAAGAGTTGACCTATCAGACCGGCTTCGGCAACGAGTACGCCACCGAGGCCATTCCCGGCGCCCTGCCGCAGGGTCGCAACAGCCCACAGCGCGCCCCTTTCGACCTGTATCCGGAACTCATCTCGGGCACCGCCTTTACTGCGCCGCGCCACGAGAATCGTCGCACCTGGATGTACCGCCGCCAGCCGTCGGTGGTATCTGGTCGGTACAAGCCATATGCTCAGGAACAATGGAAGACCGGTGCCAACCGCGAGATCGCCCTTCCGCCCGAGCCGATGCGCTGGGCGCCGATCCCGCTGGACAATGCGGACGTCGACTTCATCGACGGTGTCCACACCCTGGCCGCCAACGGTGATGTCGAGGCACAAACAGGCATCGCCGCGCACTTCTACCTCGCGAGCCGCTCGATGGAGCGCCGAGCTGTCGTCAATGCGGATGGCGAAATGCTTTTTGTGCCGCAGCAGGGCCGCCTTTTGCTCACCACTGAATTAGGCGTGCTTGAGGTCAAGCCGGGCGAGATTGCTCTTGTGCCGCGCGGCGTGGTCTTCAAGGTCGCACTGCCGGACGGGGTCTCGCGTGGCTACCTGTGCGAAAACTACGGTGCGCAGTTCCGTCTGCCGGAGTTGGGCCCGATCGGCTCAAACGGCCTTGCGAACGCGCGCGACTTTCAGGCACCCGTCGCCGCCTTTGAGGATGCGAGCAGCAGCTACGAGCTCATCAAGAAATCGGGGGGCCGTTTCTGGTCGGCGCCGACAAAGCAATCACCGTTCAATGTCGTCGCGTGGCACGGCAACCTCGCGCCGGTGAAATACGACACGGCGAACTTCATGACCATCGGCTCGATCAGTTTCGACCATCCCGATCCGTCGATCTTCACGGTGCTGACCTCGCCCTCGGACACACCCGGCACCGCCAACTGCGACTTCGTGATCTTCCCACCGCGCTGGCTGGTCATGGAAGACACCTTCCGTCCGCCCTGGTATCACCGCAATCTCATGAGCGAATTCATGGGCCTTGTCTATGGCGAATACGACGCCAAGCCCGGTGGCTTCAAGCCCGGCGGTGCCAGTTTGCACAACTGCATGGTGCCGCACGGCCCCGATGAAGAAGCGTTCGAGAAGGCGAGCCACAGTGACCTCAAGCCGCAGAAGCTCGACAACACACTGG
This sequence comes from Variovorax brevis, assembly GCF_030317105.1. Taxonomy (GTDB): domain Bacteria; phylum Pseudomonadota; class Gammaproteobacteria; order Burkholderiales; family Burkholderiaceae_C; genus Variovorax; species Variovorax brevis. The sequence goes on along the minus strand of NZ_JASZYG010000011.1, from coordinate 106,066 downwards.
CCTTCATGTTCGAGAGCCGCTACCGCTTCATCCCAACCGAATTTGCGATGCAAAGCCCTGCACTCGACCAGAACTATGCCGACTGCTGGGCCGGCCTCCAGGACAAATACAAGCCATGAACACATTGAACGCAACCCACGACCCGAAGCTGCGCAGTTGGGTGGCCTCGGCCAACGCAGCTGGCTGTGACTTTCCAATACAGAACCTGCCCTTCGGTCGCTTCAGCCACGCGTCGGACGCGGCGCCGCGCATCGGCGTCGCGATCGGCGACCGGATCCTCGATTTGCGCAAGGCGGGCCTGATCGACACCGACGACATGAACTTGCTGATGGCGGCCACGCCCGAAAAGCGGTCGACGTTGCGAGCGCTGATCTCTCAGGGCCTGGCCGAAGGCAGTGCACGCCAAGCGGAGTGGGAGTCGGCCCTGGTCAGCCAGGCATCGGCGACGATGCTCGTGCCCTGCCGCATTGGCGACTACACCGACTTTTACACCAGCGTGCACCACGCGACCACGGTCGGCAAGCAGTTCCGCCCCGACAACCCGCTGCTTCCGAACTACAAGTGGGTGCCGATCGGCTACCACGGACGCGCTTCGTCGATCGGCGTCAGCGGTGAACGATTCAAGCGTCCTCAGGGACAGACCAAGGCACCGGACGCCGTGGTCCCGACGCTGGGCCCTTCGAAGCGGCTGGACTACGAGCTTGAACTCGGCTGGTTCGTCGCGCAGGGCAACGCACGCGGGGAACCTGTAGGCATGGGCACCGCCGAAGCACACCTCTTCGGCGTGACACTGTTCAACGACTGGTCGGCACGCGACATCCAGGGTTGGGAATACCAGCCGCTGGGCCCGTTCCTATCGAAGAATTTCGCCAGCACTGTCTCGCCCTGGCTGGTCACAACCGAAGCTCTGGCACCGTTTCGGGCTGCCTTCGAGCGGCCTGCCGATGATCCGCAGCCACTGCCCTACCTGGACTCGGAGACCAACCGCGCGACAGGTGCGTTCTCCATCGAGCTGGAAGTCCTGTTGCAGACCGCCAGGATGCGCGAAGCCGGCGAAGCACCCGTTCGCCTGTCACGAACCAACACCACTCGCGCAGCCTACTGGACGCCGGCACAGCTCATCGCCCACCACACGGTGAACGGTTGCAACCTGCAACCCGGCGACCTGCTGGGCTCGGGCACTTTGTCAGGCCCCGAAGCGAGTGAGGCGGGCTCGTTGATGGAATTGACGGGAGGCGGCAAGCAGCCAATCACGCTGCCCAATGGTGAGCAGCGCAGCTTCCTCGAAGACGGCGACACGCTCGTCATGCGCGGATGGTGCGAGAGCGCAGGCGCAGTGCGCATAGGCTTGGGCGAAGTCAGCGGGACGGTCGTTTCCTGAGAGGGGGCGTGGGCCTTTCGAGGCCTGCCCCTGCGACTTCGGACCTCGGCCCGCCTGACTCAAAGACAAGTACAGCGACCGGCAAATCTGTTAGCCATGAACACAAATCTGCAAACGGTAGGCCTGCCAGGCCTTAGAGGCGCGGAGCACATTGGCTTCACGGTCCCTGACCTTGAAGAAGCAACCAGGTTCTTCGTGGACGTGCTGGGTCTGGACCAGTTTTACGATCGCGGCCCGTTCTCGTCGAATGACAACTGGATGCACGACACACTCAATGTGCATCCGCGCGCTGTCATGCGCAAGCTTCGGTTCTTCCGCTGTGGGCACGGCACCAACTTTGAAGTTTTCGAATACGAGTCGCCCGACCAGAATCGGGATCAGCCGAAGAACAGCGATGTAGGTGGCCACCATATCGCGCTCTACGTGTCCGACATCCACATGGCGGTCGAGTATTTGCGCTCCCATGGCGTCCGTGTCCTTGACGAACCTCGTCAAGTTGCGTCAGGCGCACCCAACGCAGGTGTGTGGTGGGTGTATTTCCTTGCGCCTTGGGGCATGCAGTTCGAGTTGGTGAGCTTCCCGCGCGGGAGCAAACCCTACGAACAGGATCTGGATCGAAAGCTTTGGAATCCGTGCGATCCCGAGCTGTGAGAGGTCCAGGACAAGCAGAAGTCGCCGCCAGGCACAACAGCCGACAGCTGGCTTCGCATGCGGCGTCAGCGATCAGGCCCGCACACGCTCACGCTTCTTTTCGCTCCTCATGATCGAAGCATCGACATCCGCCAACGTGGTACCGCCGAGAACGACCTCGACGGCACGATCCGCAAGGTCCGAAACCTCGCCCAGGGCCTGCGAAATGTTGCGTCCGACCAGGCAAGCCGGGCTCGGCGCGGTGCGGTGAAGATGAAACACACGAACTGCCTCCACCGCCTTGTACACGTCGAGCAGCGTGATGTCCTGCGGCTCCTTCGCGAGTTGCGCGCCGCCCCCGGACCCCATCTGTGAGCGGGTCAGTCCAGCATCCGCCAACGAAGAAAGGAGCTTGCGGATCAACGCAGGGTTGGTGTTTACGCTCAAAGCAATCCGCTCCGAGGTCAGGGGTCCACTCTGCCCGCGAATCGCCAGGTACGAGAGGATGTGAACCGCCAAAGCAAAACGAGTACTGCTAGCCAAGATATGTCAGCCGAATGATGAATCTGTAATCATTACGATAACACATGCTCAACGCTCAAGAGTCTTACTCGCAGGCGTGATCATTCGAGCCCAATGCCGAAGCAGGCTGGACCATTTGACACAGCGCCTTCAGCCCACACGAATGCACACTCGCGCGACGCGCTGAAACCGAATGAAGCCGTTCCCCTTCAAACGTTCTCACGCTGACGAAGTACCTCATTGCTCTGGCGGAAGGCCTGCGCGCTTTGCTCTGAATGTTGCGCTGGGGCTTGGGCAAGATGAAGTCCGCAAAGATAGCCAAACGTCACCGCCGGCCCCAACGTAATACCGGCCCCGGGGTACGCCCCTCCCATCACGCTCACAGCATCATTCCCCGCCGCGTAAAGCCCTTCAATCGGCACTTTGTCCGCATTGAGCACTCGACCATGATGGTCCGTGCGTAGACCGGCGTACGTTCCGAGGTCGCCGAGCACCAGCTTCACCGCATAGAAAGGCCCGACATCGAGCGGTCGAATGCAAGGATTGGGCACATTGCGAGGATCGCCCATGAAGCGGTTGTAGGCGGAGCCGCCCTTGTTGAAGGCAGTGTCGACACCATTCGCTGCATCGCGGTTGAACGCATCGATGGTGGCCTGAAACGCGATGGGATCGATGTTCAGTTTCGCTGCGAGTTCGGGCGGCGTACGTCCTTGCTTCAAGTAGCCGCTGCGCAAGTGCCGACCGATCGGCATGGGGAACGCGGCGGCGTTGCCCAATCCATAGTTGCGAAGGGCTTGCCGGTCACACACAAGCCATGCAGTGGCTTCAGTCTGCCCCCGGCACGTCTCAATCATGGCCTGTCCAAAATCATGGTAGGAGGCGGCCTCGTTGACAAAGCGCTTGCCCGCAGTGTTGACAGCAATCACGCCGGGCTTCGCACGATCAATGAAATGAGGAAGGATGCCTTTTGTTCCGTCAGCGCGCGAAGTCACCGAGACTGGCACCCAGGCCGCAGGCTGCGATAACTGGGCGTCAAACGCTGCGCCAACCAGTTCCGCCATTCGCTGGCCGTCCCCTGTATTGGTTTCAGGTGTTGGGGAATAGTGCTCCCTACCTGTTGGCGCGTGCGCGAAAAGTTGTTTGCGCCGGGCGAGGTCATGCGGGAAACCGCCACATGCCAGTACGACTCCGCGTTTCGCTCGCAACTCGATCTTCTCTCCGTCGCGCTCCACCACAACGCCGACAACCCGGCCATCAGCCACCGTCAGCCGCCGTGCGGGAGCGGATGCCCACATGTCGATGCCAAGGCCGAGGGCTGACTTGAGGAATCGCGCGGCGAGCGCATTGCCGCTCGTCAAAGTCATCGGCCGGCCAAATCGCAGCACGTCGAGCGCGTTCCCCGCAAGCCGACGCGCCACATAGGCAAACGACTGGATCGACTTGAATGCCCGCAGGAAGTGCCAGATTTCTTTCCCCGATCCGAGCATCATCCCGAACACGGTCAGTTCAGGCAAAGGAGGCGACAAACTGGTGATCGCAGCGCCAAGATCGGTTCCTCGGCAAGGGCGCGTCAGAAGCGAGCGCCCTCCGGATGAGGCGCCATGCATCTCCGGGTGATAGTCGGGATAGTGGGGAGCCGCATCGAACTGTACGGACGTGTTGGCGCCCAGAAAGTCGATCGCTGCGGGGCCGTGCTTGAGGAACGCTGCAAACTGGTGGGGATCGAAGTGTCCCTTGGCCTCGTCGCAGACATATTGCTCGACAGCGCCAGGCACCTCGCTGATCCCCGCGGCCTTCGATTGCGAAGCGCCTGGGACCCACAACCATCCGCCAGATCTTGCTGTTGTGCCTCCAAACGTCGAGGCCTTCTCAACGACGAGCACTTTCAGGCCGTGCAACTTCGCAGTCAATGCCGCAGACATTCCGGCAGCACCAGAACCGACAACAACCACGTCGTAGCTCGTTTCATGTGTGCTCGTCACGCGTTCTTGCGCTGATTCCAGGGGGTGCATGTCTGACTTTCTTGCCAAGCCGGTGAAGTGGCCCGGACCATGGATGTTTAGATTGCCGGGCTGGAATGAAGACACGCAAGGGCGCGCCCTCAAGAACCCGGCGTGCTACTTGTAGATGTATTCGGTCCCAAACAACCGGGACGTACCGCCCTCGATGAAGTGACCAATATCGTGCAGGATCTCATCCCGGCCACGCGGAGAGTCGAAGTACCGGTTGATCATCGCGTCTGCGCTCGGAAAGTGCAGATCCGACATGCCGCGGATACCGGGTGCTCCTTCGGTAAGGACCTCGTCAACCCAGTGACGCACGTATCGGGCAAGGCCGATGTGTACCTTCACCGCGAGATCCTGGTGGCGTGCCCAACTGCGCTTCACAGCCGAATCTGGCATGTCCGAATAGAAGAACAGACCTCGCATCAGCTTGTAGCCGGGCGAAGGATTGCCCTGCAACTGCTCCGGTCGCTCAAGGACGACTGTCTCGCTCATTCGGTAGACATGGTGCACAGGGGCATGGACGGCAAGCTCTTCCGCGAGCGGCTGCGTGGCACGCTCGAACGCTTCACGGGAGTCAAACCACATCTGGGCGATGAGGTCGTAGGGTTCCGCCCGAGCTGACTCGGCGCCACCATACAGCTCCAGTCCAGGCGGGGGTACGGTGTCAACGTTGACCCTATACCCCTTAAGCCCTTCGGCGCTCGAGAGAAGCCGATTTGCATACTGCTCCAGGTACCATCCTCTCAATGCGTCGCCTTGCCCTGAGCTGGCGCGTAAGAGCGTCATGAACTGCATCATCGCCCTTTCGCCTCAGTATTTGAGGTCCGCCGCAGTGATCGACTTCACCACTTCGTCGTTGTAGGGCAGCAGCTTGCCATCCTTCCAGTGAATCCATGCGAGATCAGAGGCAACCAATCCTTCGTGGTTGGTCTTTGAGAAGGGCTTGTTGTAGGTCTTCATCATGCCATCCACCGGAGTCTTGAGGTCCTCCAGCGCGGCTTTGACGGCCGGGCCATCGGTGGATCCAGCTTGCTTCATCGCCTGCGCCAGCAGCATCGTTCCGTCATACCCGTGCATCACAAAGGTGATCGCGCTCGGGGCCGCAAGCTTGGTGCCAATGCGGTCGCGCAGCTTGGTTTGTTTGGGGTTCAGCGAGTCCGACAGCGTCCGCATGAAGATTGGCTTTTCCGCGAGATTCTTGCCTGCTGCGTCGTAGAAGGACGAGTTGTCCGCAGCCCAGGAAGACAGGACGCGCGGGTAGTAGTTGAGTTTGTCCATGCTGCGCATGATTTGCGCCGTCGGCGTTCCATTGGTCCACAGCAGCACGGTGTCGACATTGGCGGCCTTCAGCTTGCTCAGTTGAGACGTAGCGTCCGTGTCGTTGCTTCCCATCCGCTCCGCAGCCACAACCTTCAGGCCTTGCAGTTCGGCAATCTGCTGCAGATCCTGCAAGCCGTTTTGACCCCAGCCATTGCTCTCCGTGATCAGCCCGATGTTCTTGACACCGGGGCTCTTCTTTGCGTAGCCCATCAGCGCGGCCACCTGGTAGCGATCCACCATCGAGACGCGGAACATGTAGTTCTCCGCGCCAGCACTCACCGGCTTGGTCAGGTCCGTTGCGCCGCCCACCACATTCATCACCGGAACCTTCTTCTGATTGGGGATGTGTCTCCACGCCAGTCCATTGCCCGAGTTGGTCGGGCCGAACACAGCCGATACCTTTTCCCCGTCGATGAGCTCACTCATGTTCTGGATGGCCTTCGGCGGCATGGACATGTCATCACGGACAACGAGCACCAGCTTGCGCCCGAGGACACCACCGGCTGAGTTGATGTCTTCGATCGCGGCCTGAATTCCCAGGACGGCAGCCTGGCCGCTGATTGCAGCTGGAGACGCAGAAAGGTCTCCGTTGTAGCCCAGCTTGATGTCCTGGGCAGATGCTGCGAATGCGGCAGATGCAGCAGCAATGATGCTGACCATGCGTGAGAGGCGAGAAAGTTTCATTTTGAGTCTCCAATTTATCGATGCGATGTGGGGATGACCTTCGGTCATTCCTGGTTGTGGGTCGTAACTGCCTTCAGATGACGAGGTATCCGCCATCCACCGGAAGAATGGCTCCAGTGACGTAGCTCGCCGCTGGGGATGCGAGAAAGACAACAGGGCCAGCGATTTCCTCCGGCACCGCGGTACGCTTCATGGGAACGTGCGTCATGAAGGGACCAAGTCGCTGGGGATCAGCGCGAGATTCCGCAGACATCGCGGTCTCGAACATGCCCGGAGCGACCGCATTGACTCGAATCCCCTGTGGCGCGAGTTCTGCAGCAAGCGTGCGCGTGAGTTGCGCAACGGCACCCTTGGATGCGGCATAAGCCGCAGACGGCAGCGACGCCACGAATGACTGTATCGACGCTACGTTGACGATGGATCCGCGCGAGGCCTTCAGAGCCGGCAAGAATGCTTGGGTCATGTTGAAGGTGCCGTGGACATTGACGTCGAACGTCTTGTGCCACTGGGTTCGCGAGTTCACGCCGGCAAACTCACCGCGAATCATCACACCGGCGTTGTTGACCAGCGTGTCAACATTGCCGGCCTCCTCGCCGACGCGCTGGGCCAGGGCTTGGCACGCCGCTTCATCGCTGACGTCTGCCGCGTGCGCCCAGGCCTTTCCGCCCGCCTCTCTGATCTTTGCTGCCGTCTCTTGGGCGCCTTTTTCATCGATGTCGACAGCCACGACTCGCGCCCCGGCGGCAGCCAGGCCCAATGCAATCGCAACACCGTTGCCATTGCCCGCTCCGGTTACCAGAGCGAGGCGATCTTTTAAAGTGAAGTCCATATAAATCCTGCTGATTTGCGCTGCTCAGGCAGCAACGGTGTTCTTCACGGGTTGCGCCGGCGGCATCATCTGAAAGTTGTCGGTGATGCGCGTGTACATGCCCGGGTTGGCGAGCCGCCCAATCGGATTGATCTTCATCATGTCCACCCGCAGGCGGTCATCGACGATTCCTTCGCGGTAGTGTGCGTAGACGATCTCGCCGATCACCATGTAGTAGGGGGTGTCGCCGAGCGTATGGATGGCCGTCAGAACGCACTCCAGCTGGACAGGGCAGTCCACAAGGCGAGGGGCGCCGACGCGCACTGACTTGCCCATGCGAAATCCTGCGATTTCCGCCTCATTGATGTCCATGCCGTATTCAGGCGAGCAGTGGTTCATCTTTTCCTTGTTGGCGTCGTCCACCAACTGGATCACGAACTCGCGGGTTGCGCGCACGTTCACGAGCGTGTCCTTTTCTTCGCCTCGCTTCGAAAACATCGCGGGGCCAACGCTGAACATCACCATCGGGGGCCCGAGCGCCACGGCGTTGAAGAAGCTGAAAGGCGCCGCGTTGACGCCAGCCGGCCCGTCGGTCGAAACCAGCGCGATCGGCCGCGGAATGACCGTACTTGAAATCAACTTGTATTGTTGATCCCAAGGCAGCGCGCGTGTATCGAACCCAACGGAGCCGAATTCGTCCGGTTCAGGCATGACGACCAGCGACGGCTTATCCTTTTTCTGGGTGGCAGTCATTTCAATACCCCACCGTGATGCGTTGCCGAGGGTGCTTGGCTGACTCGAGTTCATCGACCAGGGCGATTGCGTAGTCTTCTTGCGAGATACGGCTCTTGCCATCTTCGCCGACGATAAGAATGTCCTCCCCGAGCCGGTAGTGGCCGGTGCGTTCGCCAGGCGCAAACAGGGCGGACGGCGACACAAAGGTCCAGTTCAGAGCGGACTCTCCGCGAAGGGCCTCCAGCACTTTTTTTCCTGCATCGGCTTCAGGCTTGGCGGCCGCAGGAAATGCGGGAGTGTCGGCAAGCAGTTGGCCGGAGGCGACCTTGAGAGAGCCGGCGCCGCCCACCACGACGAGGCGCCCTGCTTCGGACGCTTTGACCGCGGCCAGCAGGTCCGCGACGTTGTAGGTGAGAAATCGGACCGAGCTGATGACTGCGTCGTGGCCATGAAGGGCTGCGCCGAGTTCATCTGGCTTGGCGATGTCCCCTTGCACGCTCTTCAAGCGCTCCTGCGGCGTCAGCTTCTCCGGGTGGCGAGACAGACCGGTCACCTCATGTCCGCGGGAAAGCAATTCAGCAAGGACGCGAGAGCCCACGCTACCCGTCGCGCCAATCAAAGCAATCTTCATATGTACTCCTGTAATCAGACTAAAAGGTATCTGTATGTATGTAACTAACAGGCATACAGATTGGTCAAAAAAATCAGCGCTGCTTCAGCGCTTCGCGGACACCCGTCAAATCCTATGTGCCGGCTAGTTGCGAGCTAACCTTGCCTCAAATTTGGCCCCGGAGGGCCCTTCCTTCGACAATAACTAATTCGTTAGATTTGATATTGTCGAAGCGATTAGACAGCTAGCAACCGCCGATGTCAAGCGTTTCGGCACCTCGTTTGGAGAAACTCGCGAACCATGGGGGTCACTTGGTGAATCTCAGAGTTCGAGCACGAGCCTGCTACCGCAGGCGCGTGAGCAACACGTCATGATCTTCGTATCGGCCTCGCGTTCGGCGCGGGTGAGCACGACGTCGCGGTGGTCGACCTTGCCCGAAAGTACGCGCACCTCGCACGATCCACAAAGACCCTCCTCGCAGTCGCTCTGGACGTCGATATTGGCCGCACGCAGGGCGCTCAGCACGGTCTGGTCGGCCGGCACTTGAACGACGATGCCTGAATCCTTCAATTCGACCTCGAACGCATGTTCGCGCGTCGGGTCCAGTGTACGCAGCGTCGATTCGAAATGCTCAATGTGCAGCGCGTCTTCGGGCCAGGTCGCGCAATGCCCTTCCAGCGCAGACAGCATACGCACCGGCCCGCAGGCGTATATCTGGGTGCCCGGTTCAGGCGTGGCGAGCAGTCTCGCCAGGTCATTGCGTCGGCCTTCATCACCGGCGTAGCAAACCAGTCGACCGCCATGCTCGTTGGCCAGGTCATCGACCATGGCCATGCTGGCGCGCGAGCGCCCGCTGTAGTGCAACTCATAGTCGATGCCCAACGCCTTGGCTCGCCGTGCCATTGCACTCACAGGCGTGATGCCGATGCCGCCTGCAATGAGGATCAGCTTCTTCGCCGTCTCATCGAGATGGAAGTGATTTCGTGGTCCCCGAATCCTGAGCTTGTCACCGGCCTTCACGTTCGCGTGCACCCATGCGGAACCGCCACGTCCGTCGGGCTCATGAAGCACCGCGATCTCGAAGGCTCTCACATCATCGGGGTCGCCACACAGTGAATACTGCCGCGAAAGTTCCGGATGACCGCATTCGATGTCGATGTGCGAACCGGGCGTCCAGCGGGGCATGGGCCGGCCGTCGGGTGCGACAAGGCGCAGCTTGACGATGCCTTCAGCCACCCGCGTCACGCTCTCGACCACGACCGGCCGCGTGATCGCGCCCTTCGAGGGCTCGCCCAGACGCACTGGCAAGGGCAACTCAGGCTCACGCAGCCCAGGTTGCGCGCGCTCGGGGTTGTGGACCGGGTCCCATTCGACCCACAGATGCTCCGGACCCCGGAACGAGGTATTGGGCACATACGAATACGCCTGCTCGGACAGCCGCATGTGGGGCAGCCGGCGCGTGAACTCTTCAAGGAAGATTTGCATCTCCATGCGCGCCAGGTTCTTGCCCATGCACTGGTGCGAGCCATAGCCGAAAGTGAGATGGTCGCTGGCGTTGTCGCGACGGATGTCGAACAGGTCAGCGTCCGCGAAGTGAGCCTGGTCGTGATTGGCTGACGAGGTAACGATCAACAGCTTCGAGCCGGCCTGTAGATCGACACCACCGACCTGCGCATTGGCCGTGACGATGCGGCGCCATGCCGCAACCGATCCGTTGTGACGCAGGCATTCTTCGACTGCATTGGGAATCAGGCTGGGGTCTTCGCAGATGTCGCGCCACGCGTCCGGATGCTGGAGCAGCAGTTTCATCGCGTTGGCCGTGGCGTTGGCCGTGGTTTCGTGCGCAGCCACGATGCCGGCCATCATCATGGAGTGGAGGTACGAATCGGTGACGACTTCGGGCAGATCGCGCTGCTTGCGCAACCCGTACTGCATCCATCCGCCCCCCTCCGGGTCTCGTCGCATCTTGTCGAGCACCTGGCCGGCGAACTGCCAGAAGTTGCCGACGGCGTGCGCTACTGCAACCTGCTCTTCCGGCTTTGGCCGGCCCCAGGTGTTGACCGTGTGCGCGATCGAATACTTGCGCAGTGTGTCCATGTCCTCCTCTGGCACGCCGAGGAAATGCAGGGCCACTGTCAGCGGAACTTCCCAGAGCATCTGATCAACGAGGTCGGCGCGACCATCGTCAATGAAGCGGTCGACATACTCGCGCGCCAGTTGCCGCACCATGGGCTCGTGATGCTTGAGTTCCTCTGGCGTGAACGGGTCCATCAGCGCGCGACGACGCGGCATGTGCGCAGGCTCGTCTTCATTCACCAGCGTGCGGTTCAGCGCAAAGCCGTAGGACGCGAGCACAGCATTCGCCTCGTCGCCGGTCGGCGTGATCTTTTCGAGCGCGATGGAAGGGCTGAACGTGATGTTGTCGCGAAATATGGCTTTGATGTCGTCATAGCGCGTGACCACCCAGTAGCCAAGCTTCGGGCTCCAGAAGATCGGCTCCTTCTCACGCGCCCATCTCACGTACTCAGGCGGGTCCTGCTGGTAGCCGTCCTCGAAGGGGTCAAAGTCGGCGGCGCGCTGGCTGACGGGGCAGCCGGTCGGCGTACGCTCGCCGGAGAGCGCACCATGCGCTACGGGACAACCAGTCGTTCGGCGCGGAAAGTCAATGCTGCTCATGGCGTTCTCCTGCTCAGTCCAGAGTAATCTTCAGGTCACGGATCAGTTTCTGCCACTTGGTCGTTTCGGCCTTCAGCAATTCCGCGAACTGCGCCGGCGTATCGCCGACCGGCTCGACGCCGAAGTCGACCAGACGCTTGTGGACGGCTGGATCTTGAATCGCCGCGACGACCTGCTTGTTGATGGCGCTGATCGTCGCCGGTGGCGTACCTGCTGGCACCACCATGCCGACGAGCGCAGCGGCTTCGACGTTCTTGTAGCCCAGTTCGGCAAAGGTCGGCACGTCCGGCAACTGCGGCAGCCTGGTTGCATTGGCCACGGCCAGTGCCTTGACCTTGCCGCCCTTGATGAAGCCAGCGCCGGCCGCCAGGTCAACCATCATGGCCGGGATCTGGCCGCCGGCCACGTCGGCCAGCGCCGGCGCGGCGCCGCGGTACGGTGCATGGACCATCTCGATACCCGCTTCGGACTTCAGCAGTTCCATTGCCAGGTGGTGCGGGCTACCGGCTCCGGCTGAACCGTAGTTGAGCCCACCCGCCTTGGCCTTTGCCTGCGCGATGAAGTCCTTGGCGTCTTTGACCGAAATGCCGGGGCCGACGACCAGGATCATTGGAAAGCGCCCCATCAGCGTGACTGGCGCGAGGTCCTTGGTGGGGTTGTAGCTGAGCGATTTGTAGAGCACAGGGTTGAAGACCAGCGTGCCGTTGTCCGCGGACAGGACCGTGTAGCCATCCGCTGCGGCACGCGCGACCTCAGCCGCGGCAAGCGCGGTGTTACCGCCGGGCTTGTTGTCAACCAGGACGGGCTGGCCTGCCTGTGTCGACCAGGCTTGACCGATGGTGCGCGCGAGAAAGTCAGAACCCCCACCCGCCGCATAGGGGACGACCCAGCGAACCGGCTTTGAGGGATACGTCGATGCGGGCTGCTGGGCAAGTGCGGGCAGATGCACGGCGGGCAACGCCAACAGCGTGGCGACAAGAAGCTTCTTCATTGGAGGGGTCCTTTCTTGGATAGCGTAATTGTTATACGCTATGCGTAAATTCAATCTGGGGTTTCTACTGAGTTCGCACCTGTGAGTAGGATCAAAGCCATGAGCAAGATCCCCCGCAAGCCCGACGCACCTCTCGATGCCGCCCCGCCCCGCGCGCAGGAGCGCCGTCAGCGCGTGCAGTCCGCCGAAATCGGCATGGTCGTGTTGAAAACCTTGTCGAGGATGGGCGGGAGTGCGGGCCTGTCTGCGCTGGCTGCGCAGGTTGGCGAAAGCCCGGCCAAGGTGCACCGCTACTTGGCGAGCTTGGTCCAAGAGGGTCTGGTAGCTCAGGACACAGGATCACAGCGGTATTTTCTTGGCCCCGAACTGATCCAGATCGGACTGACCGCGATGCGGCAGGCCGAACCCATCCGCCTCGCCGAACCGGCATTGGTGCGCTTGCGTGAGAGCCTTGAGATCACCTGCTTCGTTGCGCTCATGGGCAACAAGGGGCCCACCATCATGCGAATCGAGGAGCCGGGCCTGCCCGTGACCGTCAACGTTCGTGCCGGGAGCGTGATGTCGCTGGTGTGGTCGGCGACCGGTCGGGTCTTTCTCGGCCTGTACGACGATGAACGCGTGCGCACGCTGGCCGAAGAAGAACTGAAAGCAGCAACACCCGAGATGCTCGCCATGCTGCCTATGCCGGACCCGATTGTGAACCTGCAGAAGGAAGTCCGCGCGGCAGGTTGCGCTGCCGTCAAGGACGTCTACCTGCGCGGAATCAGCGCCGTTGCGGCACCTGTGTATGACTTCACTGGGCGGGTGTGCGCAGTGATCACCGCTCTCGGCGCGAGTGGCGGTTTCGATCCTTCGGTGAACGGCGCAATCGCAACAGCCGTTCAACGCGAAGCGCGGGATACGAGTGTGAAACTCGGATACACGGGATGAACTTTTGCAGACGACTGATCGAGCGACGAGGCAATGCTTGGCGCGAAGCCAGCAACGCTGCAGAGCCAAATCTCAAAGCTCAGGTCAAAGTACCGGGGAAGAGCAACTGGCCAAGGCTTCTATACCTCTGCGTAGGTGGCAGGGTAGCTATCGTTCAACCCTGCGGTGCCGTGGTCGCCCGATGGCATTCAACCGGGCAATGACTGCAATACCTTGCAACCGGCCGTTGATAGCGGGGCCCCTTTTTCCCTGGGACGACTGTTATCGGCCTCACAGCGTGAGTTCGTTGAGAGACCCCCAAAGACAGCAAGCGCTGCCTATGCGCAGATCTCAACTATGTGCAGTTCTCAGAATTTGGCGGAGCAGGCCCCCATGAAGATGGACATTGGTGGCCGGCGCCAAATTCACATAGTTACAGCGCCTGCAGGAACCGCATGAGCGAATCCGGAGTTCGGAACCGGCACATCGTGGTGTTCCGCGGTTCCAGACACGCGAGCGCGGTCTTCTTCATCGCGAGGTCAGCTTCGACGTAGCGATGGGTGGTATTCATGCTCTCTTGTCCCAGCCACAACGCGATGACGTTGAATCGCACGCCCGACTGCAGGAGGTGCATGGCCGTAGTGTGCCTCCTATTTCGTCGACGAGATAGCAGGCATGCGTTCGCCACGCACCTGCTGGAGTCCGGCACCGATGTGCGCCGCATCCAATTGCTGCTCGGCCACCGCAGCTTGGCCACCACCTCGCGATACCTGAAGATCGCGACCAGCGCTACAGCGCGATTGAATCAGCAAGTCACGCCTGAACCGGGCACAGTCGCGCACAAGTGCCTGGTCTTGCGCTGCCACAAAGGCGCTGCACTGGCTCGCGGATGCTCGGCACCTCCATGTATCGAAACTCAGTTCTCGACCAATTCCACGCGTCGATTCCTGGCTCGGCCTTCTTCGGTCTTGTTGGACGCGACGGGACTGGCACACGACACGCCGTGCGGCGCCAGTCGATCCTTGCTGACGCCGCGCTGCGCCGGCGATGCAACCCGTCGGCCAACTCGCGACCGCCTTAATGCAAAGGTGACGGGAGCCAACTTGCGCCCTCGAACACAGCCGCGAGATGATGGAGGAACAACGCTGCGCCCACTCGGCTGTCCGCTGTGGCCCGTTGCTACCGTGCATCTCAGCCCTGTCCGTGCTGAAGACTTACGCCATCGCCTGGGACGTGACCAATAGGCTCAGGAATGCGCAACACCCACCGCGGTGGGAGTGCGCGCCGTGGCGCCACTGCGGCCCAGCAGGATCGCCAGACCGGCTATCGCCGCGGGGACGGCCAGCGCCGAAACGATTGCGCCGAATCCCCAGCCGAAGCCGACCAGTACCCCGCCCACGGCCGAGCCCAGGATGCTGCCGAACCGCCCCATGCCAAGCATCCAGCTCACCCCCGTGGCACGGGCAACGGTGGGATAGCAGTTCGGCGCGAAGGCGTTCAGCCCGGTTTGCGCACCGTTCATGAAGAAGCCCGCTGCGAGGACCCACAAGAACAGGGACGTGGAGAGCGCGCCAGCGCTGCCAACGCCGATGACGCAGAGCGCGCCGCCAAGGTAGGACCCGGCAATGACCCATGTCGGTCGCATGCGGTCCATGGCCCACCCGGCCAGGATGGCGCCCACGGTGCCGCCGGTCTGGAACATGGCCGTGATGTTCGCGGCGGCGGAAATTGGCAGGCCGGCGTCCTTGATGAGTGTTGGAAGCCATCCGGTGATCAGGTAGATGACCAGCAGCCCCATGAAGTAGGTCACCCAGAGCGACGCCGTCATGAGTCCGTAGCCTTGCGAGAACAGCACCCCGATGGGTCGCTTTGTCGTCACGGGAGGTTCTGGCGCAAAGAAGCTGGTTCCGACTGCAAAGGTCGCGCGGCAGATGCGCCCCAAGGTCGCGGCAATTCGTTCTGGTGAGAAGCCGCGCACCACCATGAACCGTGCGGATTCGGGCAGGTACAGCAGCAGGAAGGGCACGAGCACCAAGGGAAGCACGCCGCCCAGGATCAACACCGAGCGCCAGCCGTGCGCCGGAATCAGGTACGCCGACGCAAAGCCGACCGCGGCAGAGCCCACGCCGAAGCCGGTGAACATGATCGTGATCAGGAGCGAGCGGCGCTTCTCCGGTGCGTACTCGGACAGCAGCGTTGTCGTGTTCGGCATCGCCGCGCCAAGGCCCAGCCCGGTGAGCAGGCGCATGATCGCCATCTCGGTCGGATTCCGGGTGAACGCCGTGACCAGCGTGAAGATGCCGAACATCAGCACCGAAGTGATGAGCACCTTCTTGCGTCCGAATCGATCCGACGAAGGCCCGGCAATCAAGGCGCCAAGCACGAGCCCGAAGGGCGCCGCACTCATGACCAAGCCGAAACTGGCCCGCGAGATGCCCCAGTCCTGCACGATGGGCGGGGCGATGAAGCCCATGATCGCGACGTCGATGCCATCTGCGGCAACGATCAAAAAGCACAGGATCAACAGGAGCCATTGGGCCCCGGACATGGGACGCTCATTGATGAACGCCTTGACGTCCACTGCGGTTGTGTTGGTCAAAGTTGTCTCCGTCTGGATGGTAAGAAAAAATCGCGAGGGGTGGACTACAGGACGTAGCCGGCTTCGGCCGCAGCCCGGTCGTACAGGGCACGGCGCATCAGAAGGCCCGGCTTGTCCGGCGCAAAATTCAGATCGAACTGCTGCTCGGTGTCCTTGCGCACCACGTCGAGGATCCATTCAAGCGCATCGACGTCTTCGAGGTAGGCCTTGGCGGACGCCGCGTGCAGGTATTCGTCCGAGGCCTTGTTGCCGAGGTCGAAATCGCGCGAGTTGAACCACCAGTAGTGGATGCTTCCGTTCGTCTCCGCGGTAAAGATGTGCGTGATGTTGAAGCGGTATTCGGCGATGGCGCCCGGGGGAGGCGTCGGATCGACGATCTTCGCGAAGGCCGTGTGCAGCGCGGGTGACTGGAACCGTGCCTCCGAGTAGCGGTCCACAGGCTTTCCGGTCAGGCCGGTGGGCACTGCGTAGACGCCCGGTGGCGGCGAGTTCTTCAGCATGCGGTCGATGATCACGACCTCGCCGTCGCGGCGGATCTTGAGCTTGGAGCGTGCATATTCCGGCGTGCCGATCGCGCCCGGATGGAGAAACGGAAAGTGCGTCTGGTCGAGCAGGTTCTCATGCATCGAGACGTAGTCGGACTTCATGTAGAACTGCCCGCCCACGCTCTTCCAGCCTGGATCATTGAGCCAGTGCGTGTCGGGGATGAGTGCTTCGTCGGCCTTGTCCGCATCGCCCATCCAGATCCAGATCAGCGGCGCGCGTTCCACCACGTCGAAGCTGCGCACCTGCGCGTTGGTGGGAACGATCGGCATCGAAGGCATGTTGACGCAGCGACCCGAAGAATCGAACTGCATGCCGTGGTAGCCGCAGATCAGCGTGTCGCCTTCGAGGCGACCCTTGGCCAAGGGAAAGGAGCGATGCGGGCAACGGTTGCGCACGGCGACCGGCTCGCCCGCCATGGTGCGATAGAGCGCCACGTCCACGCCGAGCAGGCGGCGACTCATGATGTCGCGCGAGACCTCGCTGCTCAGGGCGGCGACGTACCAGCAGTTGCGGACAAGGGGCGTGTTGTGGTCGGCAAATCCACCAGCCTCAAAGCTCGGCTCTGCCAGCGGCGTGCGGGGATGTTCAATGACCTGCTCAATGATCTGTTCCAGGATTTTTTCCATGATTCACCTCTGGGAGATTTCAAACGTCGAGCACAAGTCGCTCGCCGCGGATGCGGGACACGCAGATGCACATCGTTTCGCCGGACTCGCGTTCTTCGTCGGACAAATAGCGATCGCGGTGCTGGATGGGGCCATCCGCTTCCAGCACTGACTGGGGGCACAAGCCGCATTCGCCGCGCCGGCAGTCCCACAGCACATCCACCTTCGCTGCGGTGAGCGCGTCGAGGATGCTCACGTCCTTGCCGACACGAATCACCCGGCCCGAACGCTTGAGTTCCACATCGAACGCGACCTCGTCGCCCGTCGGGCCGGCACCGAATAACTCGCTACGCAGATGCTGCGGGTCCCAGCCTGCAGCGCGGCTCGCTTCATGCGTGGCCGCGACCATCGAGGCCGGGCCGCAGACGTATGCCGTGGTGCCCGGCGGCTGCTTTCTGAGCAACGTTTCCAGATCGAGCTTGCCCGCGTCCTGCCGGCCACTGAAGTGAAAGTGGGCACACGGGCCCGCGAGTCGACCAAGCTCTTCACGGTACGCCATGAACTGGGGCTCTCGGCCGGCATACACGACCGTGAAGTTGCGGTGGCGACGCGCCAAGCTTCGAGCCATCGAGTAGATCGGTGTGATGCCGATGCCGCCCGCGATCAGCAAGCTGTGCGCGTCGCGGCGATCCAGCGGAAAGTTGTTGATGGGCGCTGACACCTGCAGTCGCGTGCCCACTTCGAATGAAGAATGGATGAAAGCCGACCCGCCACCGCGGTGCTCCCGCTGCACGGCGATCCGGTACGTGTTCCGTGCATCGTCCGATTCTTCCGTGCCGCCGATCAGCGAGTAGTGGCGAACGATCAGCCCCGTTTGCGCCGAGCCCGTGTGGACTTCGATGTGAGCGCCCGGTCCGTAGGCGGGCACGGGGGCGTTATCGATAGCGGTCAGTTTGTATTCCCGAACGCGCGGCGTGAGTTGCCGCACGCCCGAGACCATCACATCAATGTGTTTGCGTGCCATGGCGATGCGTCCTTGCTTTGGGGTCCGCTCAGTCGAGCTTGATGCCTGCGTCCTTGATGGTCGGACCCCACTTCGCGATCTCCGCTTCCATCAGCTTCGTCATCTCGGAGGGCTTCATGGCGTAGGGCTCGTACGTGAAGGTGGCGAGCTTGGCGAGGACGTCCGGTTCTTTGAGAGCCTTGACCACGGCGTCGTTGATCTTCAGGATGATGTCCTGCGGCGTGCCCTTGGGCGCGAGCAGGCCGTTCCAGCCGCTGACTTCCCAACTCGCGGGTGCGCCTGCTTCTTTCGCGGTCGGGACGTCTGTGTAGCCAGCGGTCCGCTTGGGCGCGGCGACCGCAATGAACCTAAGCTTTCCGGCTTGCTGCAGGGAGCCGGCCGAGGCGGCGCTTCCGATGGCCCAGTCCACTTCGCCGTTGGCAACCGACTGGTAGAGCTGCGAGGTTTCCTTGAAAGGGATGTGCGTCATCTTCGTGCCGGTGGTGGACTCCAGCAGGAGGCCACCGAGATGCGCAGGACTCGCGACATTCCATGAACCATAGGACACAGCGCCAGGCTTGGCCTTCGCCGCGCTGATCAGGTCGCTCATCGAGTTCAGCCTCGAGTTGGCAGCAACGGTGACAAAGAAACTGTTGCGAATCAGCGGCGTGACCGGCTCGAAGTCCTTCAGCACGCTGTAGGGCAGCTTGGCGAAGAGGTGCGGTTGCGTGCCGATCTGGAAACTGTCGATCTGGCCCAGCGTGTAGCCGTCCGGCGCCGCACGCTTGACCGCGTCAAAGGCGATGAAGCCGCTGGCGCCGGGGCGGTTGTCGACGATCACCGGCTGGCCCAGGGTCTTGCCCATCTTGTCGGCCAGGATACGCAACAGAACGTCGGGGCCTTGGCCTGCGGGGAAGGGTGTGATGACCTTGATCGGCTTGGAAGGAAACTCCTGCGCTTGCGCGCTGCCGGCCAGCGCGCAAGCGGCCCCTGCGACGGCCATCAGGCCTTTGAGCGTTTTCATCGTGCGTCCTTGTCTCCGAGAGCTGGTTGAGGTCGAGCTGTTTTCCGCCCGTTGCCAAATTCTATTGATGATTGATTGGCACAATTGACTTAAATTCTGAGTATCAGTAATCGATAAATGGAACAAATATGGACACATACCTCCACGTGAAGACCTTCGCCCTGGTTGCCCGGTACGGTGGCTTTACGGAGGCTGCGCGCCAGCTCGGCGTGGTGCCCTCCGTCGTTGCCAAGCGCATCGGGCAACTGGAGTCCCACCTGGGCACGCGCCTGTTCGAGCGCACAACGCGTGCTGTGCGCCTGACGGAGGCAGGCGAGAAATTCCAGTTGCGCGCTGGAGCGCTCGTCAGCAGCTTCGATGACCTGCTCGACAGTGTCGGCCGCGATGAAACCCGGTTGGAAGGCCACTTGCGTGTCATGGCGCCAACGACGCTCACGATGATGTTTCTGGGCGAGGTCTTCTGCGAGTTTCTGCGGGAGCACGAAGGCATCACCATGGAACTCGCGCTCGTGGACCTCTCCACCAACCCTTCAGAGCAAGGCTTCGACGTCGCCATCACCGGGCGATCTGCCAGCTATGAAGGCGTGGTGGACATTCCGTTGTGTCCAGTGCACGCCGTTGTTTGCGCAGCACCCGGCTATTTGCAGGCGCGCGGTGTGCCGTCCCACCCGCGCGAGCTCGTCGATCACAGTTGCCTGGCCTTCAAGGCATCGGGCTCGACCTGGCAATTCCAGGGCAATCGGGGCGCCATCGCCGTGGACATCCGCCCGCGGCTGCTCGCCGACGACAACAGGACGTTGCTGCGCGCTGCCCTGGCAGGGTTGGGCATTGCGTCGCTACCGGCCTATGTTGCGCAGCACGCGCTGGCGAACGGGTCACTGGAGCGTGTTTTGCCATCCTTCGCGCCGCAAGAAACCTGGTTCAAAGCGCATGTGCCTCGCCGACGACAAGGCGTGGCGCGTGTTGACGCGCTGGTAACGTGGCTGTCGCAAGAACTGTCGTCCGGGCGGTGGCAGCAGAAGGCTGAACTTGAATTTCAGCGGTGAGCGGGTTGACTGTGGCGCACGGATCTCAAAGGCTCGTTGCCTAGTCACGGAAAGGACTGTAAGTTGCTCGCAGCACTAATGGTCCAACGGGCCCGAACTCCCACTTCGATGGATAACGGCGCGGACGTTCGACATGTCGAGCCCGGTCGTCATTGGGCAAGCATGCGGGCTATAACTGCAATAACTTGAGATCGGCAGTTGATACCGAGGTGTCCTTCGCAGCTGAACGACCGGAGTTGGCTTCACTGCGTGAATTCACCCCGCGGCAGTGAAGGACTGCAACCGCTGCGGACCGGTCGGACAAGGGTCGATGCTGGCCGACTGCTCAGGGCCGAGGCTGTGTGAAAACGGGTTGAATAGGTGACTTCGTTCGCCTAGATTGTCTCAACGCAACGGAATGGGCAGCCACACATGAAGCGATTCATCGAAGGCGCAGATCGACACCAGGTCACGTTGTTGCCGGAGTGCCTTGACGACTACGTTGGCGAGGACAACCCAGTGCGCATCGTCGATGCGTTCGTCGGTGAGTTGGATCTCCATGCTCTCGGCTTCGAGGGTGCCGATCCCGCAGCCACCGGGCGGCCCGCCTACCATCCGTCGGTTCTGCTCAAGCTGTACATCTACGGCTACCTCAATCGCATTCAGTCGAGCCGCCGGCTGGAGCGCGAGGCGCAACGCAACATCGAACTCATGTGGCTCACCGGCCGCTTGACACCCGACTTCAAGACGATCGCAGACTTCCGGCACGACAACGGCAAAGGCATCCGCAATGTTTGCCGCCGATTCATCGTGCTGTGCCGACAGCTGAAACTCTTCTCTCAGGCGGTGGTGGCGATCGACGGCAGCAAATTCAAGGCGGTCAATAGCCGTGATCGCAACTTCTCGCCCGGCAAGATTGACGGGCGTCAACAGCAAATCGAGCGGAGCATCCAACGGTACCTCGACGCACTGGAGACTGCAGACCGAACCCAGCCTGCAGATCTCGAAGCCAAGACCGAGCGGCTTCAGGAAAAGATCAGCAAACTGCGCGAGCAGATGCGTCAGCTCGACGAGACCAGGGAGCAACTCAAGAGCGAGCCAGACCAGCAGCGCTCGCTGACCGATCCCGACGCACGCTCAATGCTTCAGACAGGCAAGAGCACAGGTCTCGTGGGCTACAACATCCAGGCTGCAGTCGACGGCAAACACCACCTGATCGTCGCGCACGAGGTGACGAACGTTGGCCATGACCGCGCTCAGCTCACCAAGATGGCACTGGCTGCCCGCGACGCGATGGGCAAATCCAAGCTGAACGCGTTCGCCGACCGTGGCTACTTCAACAACCTGGAAATCAAGGCGTGCGAAGACGCAGGGATCACGGCCTTCGTGCCGAAGCCGATGACCTCCAACGCGAAGGCGCATGGTCGCTTCGGCAAGGCCGACTTCATCTACATCGCCAAGGACGACGAGTACCTGTGCCCGGCCGGTCAGCGCGCTATCTATAGGTGCAGCAAGATCGACAACAACCTTCGAAATCGTCTGTACTGGCCCAGTGCCTGCCCGACATGCAGCCTGAAAGACAAGTGCACGACCTCATCCTTCAGGCAGATCCGTCGATGGGAGCATGAGGCGGTAATTGATCGGATGCAGCTGCGGCTGGACCGCAAGCCTGGGGCCATGACGTTGCGTCGATCAACCATCGAGCATGTGTTCGGAACGTTGAAACACTGGATGGGCACCGCGCCCTTCTTGACCAAGACAATGGCCCACGTCGACACGGAGATGAGCCTGCAAGTGCTGGCTTACAACCTCAAGCGCGTGACAAACGTGTTGGGTATTGCTAGAACGATGAAGGCGATGCGGTTGGCAGGGGCATGAGCCCTTGCATGCCTTCGTTCGTGCTTCAACGACTCGCCACAAGGGGGCTCAGTGGCCGTCGTGGCGAGTCATTGCACTGGATGAAGTAGTCAGCAGCGCCACCGCTCTCTCCTCGATGCGGATCAAGTGTGTTTCTACACAGCCTCGGCCCGTTGCTGTCTCTCACTGCTTCATATGAGTGACGTCGAACCGGTCATTCGGTTTCCTGCTGAACCAGACGGTCGCGCTCCGCGAAGATGCTTGCCATCTCCGCCGCGTTCCTGGTTCCCCAGGTGCACAGCGGGATGATCGCGTCGGCCAGGCTGCGACCGAGCGGGGTCAATGCGTAGTCCACGCGCGGCGGTACTTCGTTGTAGCTTGTCCGCGCCAGCACGCGATCGGCCTCCAGATCCTTCAGCGACTGGATGAGTACCTTGTCGCTGACGCCCTCGACCAGTCGCTTCAGTTCGCCGTAGCGCTTCGGGCCGTCGCGAAGGAAGAACAGGACCAGGGGCTTCCACTTGCCCGAGATGACGCGGAGCGTCGCATTGAGCCCGCAGCCAGTGCCGCAGATTTCAGAAGACGTCGTCATTTTTGATACTTACCAAAAAGTGCATACTTGTCCTTAGGTTATCAGGGGTGCATATTCGTCGGCAAGGAAGCAGATCGCTGCGTCCAGACGACTTCAACGAAAGACGCACTTCATGAACAGGCTGAATGGAAAGACCGCCGTGATCACCGGTGGCGCGACCGGCATCGGCCGCGCTGCGGCAAAGCGCTTCATCGAGGAAGGCGCATTCGTCTTCATCTTCGGCCGCCGGAAGGAAGCGCTCGACGCCGCCGTGGCCGAGTTCGGACCCAACGCCCGCGCTGTAACGGGTTCGGTCTCTGATCCCGCCGACCTCGACCGGCTCTACACGGCGGTGAAGGCCGAACGCGGAACCCTGGACATCGTCTTCGCCAATGCCGGTGGGGGCAGCCCGCTCGCGCTCGGCAAGATCACCGCCGAGCACATCGACGAGACCTTCGACACCAATGTGAAGGGAACGATTTTCACGGTCCAGCAGGCGCTGCCGCTGATGAGCGCCGGCGGTTCGATCATTCTGACCGGATCGAGCGCTGGCACCACGGGCGCACCGGGAATGAGCGCCTATAGCGCGAGTAAGGCGGCGGTGCGCAACCTCGCGAAGACCTGGGCGGAAGATCTCAAGGGCACTGGCATTCGTGTCAACGTGCTTTCGCCCGGCGCGACCGCGACCGAACTCGCGAAGGCAGCGTTGGGAGAGGAAGGCCAGAAGGTCTTTGCCGCGATGACACCGCTCCAGCGCATGGCCGATCCGTCCGAGATCGCGGCGGCGGCTGCCTTTCTTGCGTCATCAGACAGCAGTTTCATGACCGCCAGCGAGGTCGCCGTCGACGGCGGCCTGGCGCAACTCTGACGCAAAGGAGCTTCCGATGTACGACCAGGCCAAGGTATCAGAGTTGATCCAGTTCGCACGAGTCGAGGCGGGCTCCACCGTCATCGACGTCTATCCGGGCGAAGGCGATTGGACCCGTCTCTTCTCCGACATCGTGGGGCCCGAAGGACGCGTGTTCAGCTTCGTGCCGGCCGAGGTCGCTCACTTCAAGAACGATCCGGTCGGGCACATGAAGACGCTTGCGACGGAGCCCGGCCGAGAGAACGTTGAAGCCGTCTCATCTGACCTCGTGGCGATGCCTGAAGTCACGCAGCAAGCGGATGTGCTCTGGCTGCACTTGTTCTACCACGACCTCCATACAGCGCTGATCCAGACAAAGGGCGCGACGGCGGCCCTCTTCAACCGGGCTGTGTACCAGCAGCTCAAGCCCGGCGGGTACTACGTCATCGTAGACCATGCCGCAGCTCGAGGGATGGGCATGAGCGACGCCCAGTCGCTGCATCGGATCGAGCCTGCAACCGTCCGCGCGGAGGTGGAGGCTGCCGGTTTCGTACTGGACGCGGAAAGCATGGTGCTCGCGAGAAGTGACGACCCGCACTCGGTCAAGGTGTTCGATCCCTCGATCAAAGACGAGACCGATCGCTTCGCCTATCGGTTTGTGAAGCGCTGACGCTGCAGTAGGCCTTCGCGTAAGGCGCGCGCCGATCAATTGGCACCTCCCGAATGCCGACACTCGCGAAGGGCCGCTCCTGGCCGAAGCTGGATCGGTTGGCGGTGTACCGCAAGTGGCAGGACTTTCATTGTTAGATGTTGCATTCGATCTATGCCACGCGGCTTGATGCAGTCCGATTTCCTGAAACGCTGAGGGCGCCCTTCGTGGTGTTGGTCGTGTGTTTTCCCGACCACCTTCTCTCCGGTGAAAGTCTGCTCATCGAAACCAAACGATCAGCCGAAAAGGTCGTGGTCACTCGGCTGACCGCCCGAGTTGCTCAACTCACAGCACGAATCACGTCGATGACGCGTCCGTCCCGATACTCCATGACGCCGACAATTCGTTGCCCTGACGTGACTGGATGGCCAACGCCTGGCGACAGCGCATTGGGCTCGATTGCAAAACGCTGATGTCTACAACGTTGAGCCCATGCTGCAACAGTCGTTCGCGTAGCTCTACGCGCTCTGGATGGACGGCAATTCCGCATTCCGTCACCACTGCGTCGATCGATTCGCCGGGCGTGGTGACGCAGCGGACTCGCTCAACAATCTTCGGCCCGCCCCCCGAGATCAAGCGCGTTGCCACCAACGCAAGCTTCGCTCCCGCAGCAGTATCGGCATGACCACCCGATCCCCCCAAAAAGCGTCCCGAGCTGCCAGTCGTGACGTTCACATTGAAATCCAGACCCACCTCAGCGGCGCCAAGCAGCATCGCGTCAAGTTGGTCGGCGATGGCGCCCCGGTTGTATGGATTGGCATACATAGACGCTGACATTACCTGGTGACGTCGGTCCCGCCTGTACGACTCGACAGCCCTGAGGTCGAAACACTGGACATCAAACAGGCTGCGAAACAGGCCTTCTTCCAACATGTCGACGAGGTAGCTTGTCACTCCACCGGCACCGAAGCTGCCTTGCACCTTGCGCTCACGCATCAATGCCTGGACATATTGCGACACTGCAAGCGAAATCCCGCCGGCCCCGGTCTGAAACGAGAACCCATCGGTTAGGGTTAGGAGGCCAGACGCCGCAATCACTTTCGCTACGGTCTCCGCGATTTGAAGACTGACAGGATCGGTCGTCGGCCGAGTGCTTCCTGACAAGATGCCAGCGGGGTCTCCAATGCTGTCTACGAGCACCACGAAGTCCACTTGCTCTTGCGAAATGTCAATTGGCACAAGCGGATAGTCCCCGATGTGATCGGTCACAGCGACGACCCGATTCGCATATTACGCATCAACCATTGCATAGCCCAATGGCCCGCAAGCGGCGCGTCCTTCGGCGCCGCTGAGGTTTCCGCACCGGTCCGCGGCCGGCGCGCCGACGAATGCGACATCAATCCGGAGTTCGCCTGCCTCAATCGCGCGCGCGCGACCACCGTGGGTTTGCATTACCACCGGGGTGGGAAGCAGGCCGCGCGACACGGCATCTGCGACGGGGCCTGACATGTACGCCGTGCAAATTCTCGTCACCACGCCGTTTCGGATGTGGTCAACCAATGGCGCATGAACCGGAAACAGCGAACTGGCTGCAACGCGCAAGTCACGCAGACCGCGCGCGGATGCGACTGCCAACACTTGGTTGAGAACTTGGTCGCCGTTGCGCAGATGATGGTGAAAGCTCAAGGTGTCGCCATCCCGGATGCGGCACGCGTCGAAGGCGGCTTCGAGATTCCTGAGTTGCTTGTCGCGACCGTGGACCGCCGGACAAACTTTCGCCGATGCTCGTGTGACGACTTCAGGCGGCAGGCCGACGCCGGTAAACGGTCGGGTTTTCCCATAGCCGTCAATCTGAGATGGAATAGCGCGCACGGTACGAGAAGTCATCGCCTTGCCCCCTTTCCGATCATCGTCAGAGTCCGCCGAGCCTGCAAGACAACGGGGTTCGAATCGATCTTCAAGTCCGCGCTCCTGATGCCGCAAGGCGCTCGCGCGCGCGTGACCACACTGCGGGATTGACTAGCCGCTCGGGCTGCTGGCCGGTCGTAAGCAGTTGCACGATCTGCGTGGCGGCAAGCGCTGCGTTGTTGCGCCGCGCCTCCTGCGTCACTCCGGCGGTGTGGTACGTGGCCACTACGTTGGGTAAGGCCAGCAGCGGGTGCGTCGGGGGCGGAGGCTCCTGCTCCCACACGTCCAGCCCCGCTCCCGCCAGGTGGCCACTCGCCAGCGCTTGGGCCAGCGCGACTTCGTCGTGAATGCCACTGCGTGCGGTGGTGATGAAGATGGCGCCCGGCTTCATGGTGGCAAAACGCGCCGCGTTCATCAGGCCCAGCGTGTGCGCGTTGCGCGGACAGTGCAGCGACACGATGTCGGACTGCCGCAGGAGTTCGTCGAAGCTCACCGCCTCGGCCCCGCGCCGCGCCATCTCCTGCGCGTCCAGCCCCGGGTCGCTGCCCAGGACGCGCATGCCGAAGGCGCGGCCCAACGCGGCGGTACGGCTGCCGATGGCGCTCATGCCCACCAAGCCCAGCGTGCGGCCTCGCAGTTCACGGCCCATCAGATCCTCGCGGCTGAAGCCGCGTTCGCCGCTGCGCAGCCGGCGATCCGATTCGGCGATGCGGCGCAGCACCGCCAGCATCAGGCCCAGGGACATTTCCGCCACTGAATCGGCGTTGCCGCCCGCCTGATTCAGCACCATGACGCCAGCTTGGGTGCATGCGTCGATGTCGATGGTGTCGCAGCCCGAGCCGTTGGCGGACACGGCCAGCAACCGGGGGCATCGCTCCAGCAGCGCGGCGTTGGCGAACAGTTGCGGCGGCAGCTCATCCCTGGCGGAGTTGGTCTGAAGGACCTGCGCGCTGGCGAGCGCTGAACCAAGCACGGCATCCGGGCTGTCCATTGCGCAGGTCTGCAGCGCAATGGAAGCTTCGGCGGACAGGATGCGGTCGAATTCGGGATCCATCCAGAAACCGAATCGCACGACATTGAATGGGTGGGTAGCCACGTCGTGGCGAATAGTTGCGTGTTGTACGGTGGTCATGAGGCGTGGTCCATCAGCCGCCGAATTGCGGCGTGCGTTTTTCCAGGAAGGCCGACACCGCTTCGCGGTGGTCCGCCGTCTGATGTGCCAGCGCCTGGTGCGCGGCCGACAGCTCCAGCAGCGAAGCCAGGCTCATGTGCATGCCTTCGCGGATGAGCCTCTTGGTCATGCGTGTGACTTGAGGCGGATTGGCGGCGATCTCATCTGCAAGAAGGTTGGCTGCGGCGAGCAATTCATCGTGCGGCACCACTTGCGATACGAGGTTCCATTGCAGCGCGGTGGCTGCATCGATCACGCGGCCGGTGAACGACAGTTCCGCCGCGCGCGACAAGCCAATCACCCGCGGCAGCAGCCACGCACCGCCGTCTCCTGGCACGATGCCCATCTTCACGAAGCTCTCTGCGAAACGCGCCCTCTCCGACGCGATGCGCAGGTCGCACATGCAGGCCAGATCGAGCCCCGCGCCAATGGCGGGGCCGTTGACGGCGGCGATCACCGGAACCTCCAGGTTGAACAGCGCCAACGGCAGGCGCTGGATGCCCTGGCGGTAGTCCTCGCGGATACGCATTCCGTCTACCTCACCGAAGGATTGCTCCTTCATCTTGCGGATGTCTCCGCCGGCGCTGAAGGCCGCCCCTTCGCCGGTCAGGATCACCGCGCGCACACTGCGGTCGGCGCTGATTTGTTCCAGTGCTGCGAGGAATTCCCCGACCGCCGTGTTGCCTGTCAACGGGTTACGCTGCTCGGGCTGCGACATGGTCAGCGTCACAACGTGCCCACGCTGCTCGTACTTCAGGAATGTGTTCACGATTCGCTCCCTTCGGTCTTCGTAAAGCCGTACAGCCGCGCCGGGTTGTCGACGAGGATCCGGTGCCGCTGTGCTGCGTCTGGCACCCAGGTGGCGAGCAGGTTGCGCAGCTCGCCGGCATCGGGCATCGGAGCGACCGCGACGTGCGGCCAATCGCTGCCCCACACGACCCGGTCGGGCGCCGCCTCGACAAGCGCCTGCGCCCAGGGCGTCACATCGTCGTACGGCGCCGGCAATTCGCTGATGCGATACGCGCCGGAGAGCTTGGTCCACCAGCCGTGCTCACGCAGAAGATGCCGAAGCGCCTGAAAGCCCGGATGCTGCGTACCGAGCGCCACCGGCATGTGGCCCATGTGGTCGACGACGATCGGCACCGTGAGCTTCTGAAGGCGTGGCATCAGCTCGGGCAGTTGCCTGGCATCGAGCAACAGTTGCAAGTGCCAGCCCATGTCCGCGATCTTCGCGGCCAGGGCTTGCGCCGCGTCCAGCCCCACGCCGCCGCCATACAGCACGTTCAGGCGCAGCCCGCGCACGCCTGCCTCATGCATCGCGGTCAGCTCGCGCTCCGGCACGTCGGGCGAGACGACGCCGATGCCCCGCAACCTGTCGGGATGGCGGCGCAGCACTTCGAGCATGTAGCGGTTGTCCGTGCCGTAGACGCTGATCTGCACCAGCACGCCGCGATCCATGCCAGTGGCGTTGAGCATCGCGAGATAGTCGTCTTCGGGCGTGGGCACCGGCGTGTAGCTCCGGTTCGGAACCAGCGGATATGCCGTCTCGTCTGCCGCGACGACGTGCGCATGCGTGTCGCACGCGTATCGCGGAACCTCATGCGTTGCTGGATGAAATGTCTTCGGCGGGGTGAGGCAGCTTGATTCGATCTTCATGATTCGTCGTCCGTTGAGAGCAACTTCGGTCACACCAGCGCGTGGCGCCACAACACCGCCTGGTCCACCAAGCGGCGGCGCTGCACCTTGTTGACGCCGGTGTCGCGCGGCAGGGCTTCGATCCGCAAAATCTCCACGGGCCGCATGATTCCTGGCA
Source organism: Variovorax brevis (assembly GCF_030317105.1). Lineage (GTDB taxonomy): Bacteria > Pseudomonadota > Gammaproteobacteria > Burkholderiales > Burkholderiaceae_C > Variovorax > Variovorax brevis. The sequence continues at coordinate 77,176 of NZ_JASZYG010000011.1, read as the reverse complement.
GGGACTTGATGACCGCCGTGGTGCGTGCCACATCGAGGTTGGGGTCGGTCACGAACAGCACCGGGCGCTGGCCGCTCACCGCATCCGGCTTGCTCCAGAGCGCGAATTCCGAGAGCCCCGCCTCGGTCTCCAGCTTGCGTTCCACGTAGTCGATAGGCACGTACTCGCCGTTCACACGGATCGCCTCGCTCAGGCGCTCGATGAAGACCAGGTTGCCATATTGGTCGACGCGGCCCCGGTCGCCGGTGTGGAACCAGCCTTGCGCGTCCAGCGACGGGTCGATCACACCGTCACGAAGGTAGCCGGAGAACAGGGTGTCTTTCGAAAGCTCCCGCACAAGGATCTCGCCCTCGTCGGACAGCCTGGCGTCCATGTCGAAGCGAACACGCCCGGCGTACTGCGTTGGTCCTTCCTCCGCGGGCTCCGCATCGCCCGGGCGCAATTGCCACAGGTGGCACAGGCCGCCCGCTTCCGTCGAGCCATACAGGGTGATGCCCGTCGGCACATTGAACTTCGTCAGGAACTCTTCCGATGCAAAGAACACGGCGCGCAGTTGGTGGCCGTCGCTGTCTTGCGTGGTGGTGTCCCTGAGCAGCATCTTCAGCGGCGTGCCGTGCAGCACCACCGCCGTGGCGCGGATGCGCTTCACGGTGTCCCAGAAGCCTGCCGCGGAGAAGCGGCTCGTGCCCAGCGTGCTGGCCCCTGCCGTCAGGCCCGCCACCACGCCATAGCCCAACGGGTTGATGTGGAACATGGGCATGGGCGCATAGACCACGTCGCGCCACGTGTAGCCCATCGAGTCGGCAATGAAGCGGCCAAGCCGGATGAAGTAGGTGTGGCTCTGTGCGCAGAACTTGGGACGCCCCGACGTGCCCGAGGTGTGCATGTAGCTGGCGATGTCGCCGCCGGCGCACTTCGCGCCCCAATCGGCCGCGTCGCCCGCATCGGAAGTGCCCGATGCGCTGGCGCCTTCAGCGAGCCTCAGCGTCACTTGGCCGTCCCAGGCGCGGCGTGCGTCGAGCTGCCCCCAAGCCGGGCTGGCAGGCGCGGCGAAGCTGTCGTCGAAATACGCAGCTGCGTCGGGCTTCAGGTCCGTCAGCATGTCGCGCAGCAGTTCCTGCGGATAGTGCGGATTGATGAGCGCCGTGCGCACGCCCATGAGTTGAGCGGCCATCCACAGGATCAGGTAGTGCTCGCTGGTGGCGCCGATGAATGCCACGGTGGAGCCCCGGCGCAGGCCGGCGGCGGCCAGTTGCCGGGTCAGGCTGCGCGCCAGTTCAAGGGCATCGATCAAGGGCTTGGACATCTGGTCCGTGCCATAGAGCGCATGCGGGGAGCGCTTGGCCGCGCTCGTGATGAGTTGTGCAAGATTTTGATTGCTGAACATGGGAGGTGCCAGTGAGGTGAGTGAGGAAGGTGGAAAGGCCGTTTCAGGCCACCGGCGAGTCCGCCAGTTGATCGAGGTTCAAGCGCCCCAGATAGCGCCCGACAGTGTTCTTGAGCACCTCCATCGAACCACCGCCGATCTCGAAGGTCTTGGCATCGCGCCAGTAGCGATTGAAGGGCGAATTGACCATCGTCCCGTAGGCGCCGCAGACCTGTATCGCCTTGGCCGTCACGTTGTTGGCCACTGTGCAGCACATCAGCTTGGCCTCGCTCGAGTGGCGCTCCACGTCGCGCTGTTCGTCGATCGCGTCTGCCGCCTCGTAGAGCAGCAGGCGCGCGGCATCGATCTGGGCCAACGACTCGGCGAAATACCACTGGATGCCCTGAAAGTCATAAACGAACTGGTCGAAGGCCTTGCGCTGGCGCACGTAGGACAGCGATTCCTCGAACGCCATGCGAGCCAGTCCAATCGACATGGCGGCATTGAGCGTGCGCGAATAGTTCAGGTTGCGCACCACCACCTTCAGGCCCTGGCCCACCTCGCCGATCAGATGGTCATGGGGGATCCGCGCGCCCTGCAGCAGCAGTTCCACGTGCGGCCCGTTGCGAAGGCCGAAGGTCTCGCTGCGGTCGCTGGCAAAGGTGCTGACGCCCGGCGTGTCGCGCGGTACGGCGAACACGCCTAAGCCTTCGTCTGTTTGCGCCAGGATGATGAACAGATCCGCGCCCGTGCCGGAGGTGATGAAGGACTTCTGTCCGTTCAGTTCCCAGCACTCCGCGTCGCGCACGGCGCGCGTGTCGAGCGTGCGGATGTCGCTGCCGTGGTTGCGTTCGGTCAGCGCGTAGGACGCCTTCAGGCCTTGCGCGAACAAGGGCAGATAGCGCTCGCGCAGGCTTTCAGCACCCACGCGCAGGATCACGTTCTGCGCCTGGAAGTTCGAGTTCAGCGAGATGCCCACCGAAGCACTGGCCGCCCCCACCTCCTCGAAGAACGAAACAACGCGGCGAAACGAACAACCGCCGCCGCCGTATTGCTCGGGCACGATGAGCGCGTTGAACCCGTGCTCGGCCGCGCGCTCCACGACATCGGCCGGATAGCGGTCATCGCGGTCGATCTCGGCCGCCACCGGCTGGACGTGCGTTCGGGCAAATTCCCGGAACGAATGGACGACTGACTCGTCCTCGAACTCTTTCCAAAGCGCCATATTCATATCTCCTGTTTTGATTACTAGCGCGACGTGCGGGATGTCGGCATGACGAGGGCGTCTCCCTCGATCACTGTCTCGCCGTCGACGGTGCAGACCGTGCTCAACGAGACGCGCCGCTTCCCGGCGATCAGTTCCTTGACGGTCACCGTTGCGTGCACCGTGTCGCCCGGCCGCACCGGCGCCTTAAAGCGCAGGCTCTGTCCCAGGTAGACACTGCCCGGGCCTGGCAATCGACTGGCGAGTGCGGCAGAGATCACGCTCGCGGCCAGCATGCCGTGAGCGATGCGCCCCTTGAACGGTGTTGTCTGCGCGAATTCCTCGTCGAGGTGGACCGCGTTGCTGTCGCCTGACACCTCGGAAAACAGCACGATGTCAGCCTCCGTGATGGTCTTTGCGAAGCTCGCACACATGCCCTCTTCCAGGTCTTCGAAGTCGTAGCCGTTCAGCTCATTCATGGTGTGTGGTCCATTGCGGTTTGTCTCGTTTGTTTGTCTGGCTGACTGGTCATGAGGAATCATAAGAAATGATTGCTATGTCCGTAAAATAGCAATTTGTGATTTCACTATCAGTCCTTGGCATGGCCAGGAAGGCTGTGAACGCGAGGCGCGTCAGGTCATGTCAGAAAGTTGCTGTGTCGGTGGCGCGCGCGAGCGTGCGTCGAGCCTGCAGAACGACGGGAAGATCCACCATCCGGCCATCCAGCTGGACGGCCGCACCAGCGGCCTGCGCGTCGGCAGCGACTACACGCCGGGCCCACTCCAGTTCTTGCTCCGTGGGCAAAAGCGCCTGGTGAATCACGGCCACCTGACGTGGATGGATGCAGAGCTTGCCGCCGAATCCGAAGCGAAGCGCGCGATGGGTATCGTTGCGCAGCCGCGGCTCGTCTCCGATCTGGACCGTCACGCCATCGACTGCCGGCGCGAGGTGGTTCAGGCGCGTGGCGATGGCAATGGCGAAGCGCAGAGGCGCCAACTCGCTCTCCGACTCGTCGCACTGCAGGCCAACATCTGCCATGAAGTCGATATTCCCGACCACCAGCCTGACCACGCCGGGTACGGCAGCCAACGAAGGCAAGGCGGCGTAGCCGGCCGCACTCTCGATAAGTGGCAGAAGCAACACGCCATTCAGGCGGTCATGCACCTCGGCCAGCGACCTGACCGATTCGACCTTGGGCAGCATCACGGCGGCCGGTGACGGCAGTCGCTTCAACCAGGACAGGTCCTGCATGCCCGCATCGGTGTCGGCCGGGTTGATTCGCACCACCAAGGGAACGCCTAGGTTCAGCAGTCGCTCCCATTCGCGTTCCACGGCCTCGCGCGCCATTGCCTTGTCCGCGACGGGCACGCTGTCCTCCAGATCGAGGATGACAGCGTCGGCGCCGCTGCGAATCGCCTTGTTGAACAACGCGGGGCGGTTGCCGGGCGCGAACAAGAAGCTGCGTGCAAGAGCGCAGCGGTTGGGTGTCTCTCGGGTCATATGTGGTCCTCAGGGGCAGGTCATGTGAGACAACACGAGCGAACGCAAGACCGGCAGTCGCCCTGTGAAGAAATGGTCGGCCCCCGGAACCACCATGATCGGCTGGCTCAGCGGCCGCGCCCAGTCAAGCAAGGCGCTCAGAGCGACGCGGGTGTCGTTCTCGCCGTGGATGATCAGCACGCCGGACAACCCACCCTCTGGTTCGTAGCGTCGCTGGCCTTCGACCTCGCCAGCTGGCAGGCCGGCCAGAATAACGTGGCGCGCAGCTTCACCGCAATCTGCCAGCCTGCGCGCCACCCGTGACTGCACGAAGGCGCCGAACGAGAACCCGATCAGTGCAAGCGGCAATTCAGGATGAGCGGAGCGCAGCCACGCGACCAGCGCCATGACGTCGTCCGTCTCGCCGATACCGCCGTCATGCGTGCCCTGGCTGGCGCCAACCCCGCGAAAGTTCGGGCGCGCCACAAGCCAGCCTTCGTCCCTTATTGCCCGTGCGAGGAGATGAGGAATCTTGTGGGTGGCGCTTCCACCAAGGAGCGGCTGCGGGTGTGCCACCACTGCAATGCCGCGCGGATGATGGTCGGGCGCGTCAACAATCACTTCCATCGTTCCGGCAGGTCCGTCGAGCAGCATGGTGCCGGTCTTGAGGTGGGCTTTCACGGCGATCAGTCTGCGGTCAATCAGCGAACTGCCCTGCCGCCTTTATGACGGGGCTGTAGCGTGCGGTTTCCTGGGCCAGCCACGTCTGGAGGCCCGCCGGCGACTGCTTCGCTTGAGGTACGACGACGGCACCCAGGTCGTTCAGGCGCTTGGCGACCTCAGGGTCGATCAATGCGGTTCCGAGCGCGGCGCCGAACTTGTCGATGGCTTCCTTTGGCGTGCCTTTGGGCGCATAGATGCCGTGCCACACGACGATTTCGAATCCCTTGAGCCCTTGCTCGGACAGCGTCGGCGCTTCAGGCAGCGATTTGAGCCGAGCAGCCGTGGTGACGCCGTAAAGCTTCACCGACCCCGATTTGATGTACTGGGTGGTCGATGTCGTCTGATCGCACAACAGATCCACCTGACCGCCGAGCAATGCATTCATCGCCGGACCCGTGCCCTGGTATGGAACGGTGGTCAGGCTGGCGCCTGTCGCCTGGCGAAACAGGACGCAGCACAAGTGCGACACCGCGCCCAGCCCTGCATGCGCAAGAGTGACCTTGTCGCCGTTGGCTTTGAGATACGCGCGCAACTCGTTGAAGTCCCTGGCGGGCAGGTCCTTGCGGCCGATGAGCGTCATCGGCACGTCGATGACCTGACTCACATAGTCGAAGTCACTGAGCGGGTTGTACGACAGCTTCCGGTACAGCGCGGGCGCGGTCGCCATGCCGTTGTGGTGGATCAGGAAGGTGTAGCCATCCGGCTTGGCTTTCGCGGTGTAGTTCGCGGCAATCGTTCCGCCGGCGCCCGTCTTGTTTTCGATCAGCACCGTCTGGTTGAGTGTGCGGCCCATGGCTGCACCGAGCGTTCGCGCCACCAAATCCGTCGGGCCACCCGCAGAAAAAGGCACAACGAGTGTGATGGGCTTGCTTGGATAGGGCTGTGCCAGGACGGCGGGCGAACCGAACGCCGCGATGATCGTCACGGCGCAGGCACCGAGAACCCGGTCGCAATAAGTGGCGCGACGCAGGAAGGGGATTTTCATGGGAACTGCTCCTGGCATGGGATTCATGATTTGCTCCGCAGGTAGTCGCTCTTTCGCTCGTCCGGCATGAACAGCGCGGAGATCAGTACAACCGCGCCCATCACCGTGACGTACCAGAAGAAGTGGCTCTCCGTTCCATTCGCCTTGAACGACAGCGCCACGAATTCGGCAGTGCCACCGAACATCGCGTTGGCAATGGCATAGGGCAGCCCGACCGCCAGCGCGCGGATCTGCGCCGGGAACATCTGGGCTTTGACCAGGCCGCTGATCGACGTGTAGAAGCTCATGCCCACCAGAGCCACCAAGGCAAGGGCGAAGGCCGTACCGGCGTCTTTCGCGGCACCTATCGAAGTCATCAACGGAACGGTCGCAAAGGTGAAGAACAAACCGTAGATGAGCATTGAGTTGCGGCGGCCGATACGATCCGACAACGCACCGAAAAGCGGCTGGATGCACATGAAGATGAAGAGCACGCCGGTCATCACGTGGCTGGCCACTTTCGCGTCCATGTGAGCCGAGTTCACGAGGTACTTCTGCATGTACGACGTGAAGGTGTAGAAGATCAGCGATCCGCCCGCGGTAAAGCCCAGCACGATGAGCAACGCGCGCGGATGAGCAAGAACGCCCCGGATCGTTCCGCTTTCGGGATCCTTGCCATGGCCTTCCCTCGTCTCCACCATCGACCGCCGAACCACGAGGGCCACCAGTGCACCCGCAGCCCCGATGAAGAACGGAATCCGCCAGCCCCAAGCCTTCAAGTCGTCCAGCGACAGCACCTGCTGCAGAACGGCGATGACCATCACCGCAAGGAGTTGCCCCGCGATGATGGTTGCGTAGTGAAACGAACCATAGAAACCGCGACGTCCTTCGGTCGCGATCTCGCTCATGTATGTCGCGCTGGTCCCGTATTCGCCGCCGACGGAGAGACCTTGCAGGAGTCTTGCCACAAGGAGAAGCGCCGCGGCCCACAGGCCGATGGACGAGTAAGTCGGCAGGCACGCAATGATCAGCGAGCCGACGCACATCAGGATGACGGACAGAACCATAGAGGTCTTGCGGCCCTGCCGGTCCGCGATCCGGCCGAAGACCCACCCTCCGAGTGGCCGCATGAAGAAGCCCGCCGCGAAGATGCCAGCCGTGTTGAGCAATTGCGTTGTCGGATTGCTGGATGGAAAGAACGCCGGGGCGAAATAGATCGCCGTGAATGCGTAGGCGAAAAAATCAAACCATTCGACGATGTTGCCGGAGGAGGCAATCAGGATCGACTTGATGGCCGACAGCTTCGGAACGGGCGATGGGGAAAAGCCGGCCACCTGGTGGGGCGCGCGCGCGGACAAGACTTCAGACACGGTATGTCTCCTTCATTCTCAAAATGCGGGGGTGGATGACGGCGAGCCTCTGCGGGTGCTCGTCACTCGGGACTAAATGGCCACTACACGGCCTTTTCGATTTGCATCGTTTCGATCGCGGCACGGCTGAAGCCTAGTTCCGCGAGGATCGATTCGGTGTGTTGGCCCAGCGCGGGCACGGAGTCCATACGGGGTGCGAAAGCCTGGTTCTGGCCGGGAGGCAGCAAGGCAGGGACCGGTCCGGTGGGTGTCTCGACTTGCACCCAGCGCTCTCTGGCTTTCAGCTGCGGATGCACCCATACGTCTTTCATGTCGTTCATGGCCGCGTTGGCAATCTGCGCCTCTTCAAGCCGCGCAATGACTTGCTCCGAGTTCAGGCCTTCGAAGGTCTCGACGATGATCGCGCGCAATGCCTGCCTTGCTGCCGTGCGTTTTGTGTTCGATGCGAAGCGATCGTCCGTCGCCAGTTCGGGGCGTTGCAGCACGACGCGGCAGAAGGCTTCCCATTCGCGCTCGTTCTGAAGTCCGAGCATCACGGTCTTGCCGTCTCCCGCAGGAAACGGGCCGTACGGATAGATGGTCGCGTGCGCGGCACCTGCACGTGGCGGAGGCATCGCGCCATCGAAGGCGTAGTACATCGGGTAGCCCATCCACTCGACCATGCTTTCCAGCATCGAGACGTCGATGCGGCAGCCCTTTCCGGTGCGCCCGCGCTGGATGAGGGCCGACAGGATGTTGGTGTAGGCATACATGCCCGCAGCAATATCGGCTATTGAGCATCCTGCCTTGGCGGGCTCATCTGCAGACCCGGTGATCGACAGGAATCCCGACTCGCTCTGGATCAGCAGGTCATAGGCCTTCTTGTCGCGATACGGTCCCTTGTTCAGCGGGTCATCGCCGTACCCCGAGATGTCGCAGACGATGAGCCCCGGATGCTTGTCGCGCAGTGATTCGTATGACAAGCCCAGCCGGGCCGCGGCACCCGGCGCCAGGTTTTGCACCAGCACATCGGCGCCTTCGATCAGCTTCGCAAGAACATCCCTGGCCTGCGCATGCTTGACGTCGAGCGTGAGACTTTCCTTCGAGCGATTGGTCCAGACGAAGTGCGATGCCATGCCGCGCACGCGTTCGTCGTAGGCACGTGCAAAGTCGCCGCTGCCGGGGCGCTCGACCTTGATGACGCGCGCGCCGAGGTCGGCCAGTTGCCGCGTGCAGAAGGGCGCCGCAATGGCGTGCTCGAGCGTGACGACAGTGATTCCATCGAGAGGTCGCATGTGGTGCTCCGCTTCAGTAGGACTTCGGCAGCCCGAGCACATGCTCGGCGATGTACGCGTAGATCAGGTTGGTCGAGATCGGCGCCACCTGGTACAGGCGTGTCTCGCGGAACTTGCGCTCGATGTCGTACTCATTGGCAAAGCCGAATCCCCCGTGCGTCTGCATGCAAACGTTGGCCGCCTCCCATGACGCCTTTGCAGCGAGAAACTTGGCCATGTTGGCTTGGGCGCCACAGGGTTGATTCGCGTCGAACAGCTCGGCCGCCTTGAAGCGCATCAGGTTGGCCGCTTCGATCTCGATGAAGGCGTCGGCAATGGGAAACTGCACGCCCTGGTTCTTGCCGATCGGCCTGTCGAAGACCACGCGTTCGTTCGCATATTTGGTGGCCCGGTCGATGAACCAGTAGCCATCGCCGATGCACTCGGCGGCAATCAGCGTGCGCTCTGCGTTCAGACCGTCGAGGATGTACTTGAATCCCCTTCCCTCCTGGCCAATGAGGTTTTCCTCGGGGATCTCAAGGTTGTCGAAGAAGAGCTCGTTGGTCTCGTGGTTGACCAGGTTCGGAATCGGCCGCACTGAAAGGCCGTTGCCGATGGCCTCGCGCAGGTCGACGATGAAGATCGACATGCCTTCGGACTTCTTCTTGACCTCCGCCAGCGGGGTGGTGCGCGCCAGCAGGATCATCAGGTCCGAGTGCTGCACGCGCGAGATCCAGACCTTCTGGCCATTGACGACGTATCGGCCATCCTTCTTCACCGCCGTTGTCTTGATCTTCGTGGTGTCGGTGCCGGTGGTCGGCTCGGTGACGGCCATGGACTGGATGCGCAGCTTGCCGGCAGCGATACCGGGCAGGTATTTTTCCTTCTGCGCCGTGCTGCCGCTGCGCAGCAAGGTGCCCATGTTGTACATCTGCCCGTGCACGGCTCCGGAATTGCCGCCCGAGCGGTTGATCTCCTCCATGATCACGGTCGCCGCCGTCAGCCCGAGGCCGGTGCCTCCGTACTCTTCGGGGATCATGGCGGCGAGCCAGCCGGCCTCCATCAACGCATCGACGAACTTCTCGGGGTAAGCGCGCTCCTCGTCGACCTTGCGAAAGTACTCGTCGGGGAACTGGGTGCACAGGTGGCGGACGGCATCGCGGATCTCTTGATGCTGGTCGGATTCGTTCATCATGGAAAAGTCTCTTGGTGAGGTTCTGATGGTTTGGTTTTGGTGGCGAGCTTCAGGCCAGGGTCGCGGTGGCGTCCATCGCCAGCGCCCCATCCGGGTGCTGCGCCCAGAGTTGGACCGTGCGGCCGTCGTCGCTGCGGCGACCGCAAACCTGGAACGGCGCCGTATCGAAGGTGGGCTTCATCGCGCGGAAGGCAAAACGCGAGACCTTTGCGTCGGGAAGCTCCCGCCGCAGCAGGTCGAGCAACAGGGTCGCGAGAAGCGGACCGTGCACAACGAGGCCCGAATAGCCTTCGACCTCGGTGACATAGCGACGGTCGTAGTGGATGCGGTGCCCATTGAACGTCAGCGCCGAGTAGCGGAACAACAGTACGTCGTCAGGCTGGATCGTTCGCACCCATTCATATTCGGCCGGCGCAGACTGCACAGGAGGCACGGGATCGCCCGGCTTCGGGTTGTCGCGGTAGACGATGTCGTGCTCGTCGATGAGTGCCACGCCGCCATCGTCGGAGACCTCGTGGCGCACGCGAACGAAGATCAGCGCGCCGCTGCGGCCGTCCTTGCCGCTGACGTCCACGATGCGTGATTCACGCCGGATTGCGCTGCCGACCGTCAAGGGGCGCAGGAACTCGATACGGCTGCCGGCCCACATGCGGCGCGGCAGTGGTACCGGAGGAAGAAATCCGCCGCGCTTCGGATGCCCGTCAGGGCCGATCTCTGACAGCCGATGCAAGGGCAGGAAGTACAGCCAGTGCCAGCACGGCGGAACCGGATCTCCGGGCTGCGGCGCAGGATCGTCGCGGTCGAGTGTGGCGGCCAACGCCTGGATCGGCGTTCCTGAGGCGAAGTCGGTGCATGACTCTGTCTTGCCAATCCAGGTCTTCAGATGTTCGATGTCGATGGCCATTCAATGTCTCCTTCTGTTCTGGATGAGGCGCAGGGATCAATCCCTCTTCAGACCACCGATGGACTTGATGACCATCCCCCACTTGTCGAGCTCGGACTTGACCAGCGAGGCCAGCACTTCGGGCGTCGATCCAACTGGCGTTGCACTCAGGTCTTTCAGCTTGGCCTGCACGTCCTGCTGCGCAACCACCGCCTGCAGTTCACGGCTGATCAATTCGACGAATGGGGCCGGCAACTTCGCGGGACCGAAGACGGCGTTCCATGTGTAGGTTTCGTATCCGGGCACACCCGCCTCGGCGATCGTCGGAATGTCCGGAAATGACGGCGAGCGCTTGCTGGTCGTCACCGCCAACGCACGCACCGATCCAGCGCGTATGTGCGATGCCGCGCCGGTCAGGACGTCGAACAGGATGGGAATGTGGCCGCCGACCAGATCGGTCATGGCCGGCCCACCTCCCTTGTAGGGAACGTGGCCGATGTCCACGCCGGCCATGGACTTGAACAGCTCGCCCGACAGGTGTGGCGGCGTACCGACCCCAGACGAACCGTAGCTGTATTTGCCGGGCTCCGCCTTCAGCATGGCGATGAGTTCGCGCACGTCCCTTGCCTTGAAGGACTTGCTGACCAGCAACACGTTGGGCACGGTCGCCACGAGCGAGATGGGTGTGAAGTCGCGCTGGGCGTCGTAAGGCGCCGGCGGTGTCGAAAGCGGATTGATCGCCTGCGTCGCGACCGTGCCCATCAACAGCACGCTGCCGTCGGCAGTCGCCTTCGCCACCTTCGCCGCGCCGATGGCGCCGCCACCTCCGGCGACGTTCTCCACGATGACGCTGCGGCCGATCCGCTCCGACAGTTTCTGTGCGACCAGCCGGGACACGACATCCGTGGCGCCCCCAGCCGCGAATGGACAGACCAGATTTATGGGCCCCTTGGACGCCTGTGCGTATGCGGATGCCCAGGGCGCGCCCAGCGTGGAGGCCGCACCCAATTTGATCAAGTCACGCCGGGATAGGTTCGGGATATTCATGCTCTTGTCTCCGTTGGTTGTTCGACCGGGTCAGCGCATGACGAACGGATTGCCGGCAACGGCGCCGCTGTTGATCCACACGCTTTTGACCTGCAGGTATTCGCGTATCGCTTCGATGCCGTTCTCGCGGCCGAGGCCCGAGTCCTTGTAGCCACCGAAGGGCGCCATGTAGCTCACCGCGCGATAGGTGTTGACCCATACGGTGCCCGCTTGCAGACGCTCGGTCATGCGCAGTGCGCGGCTGATGTCGCTGGTCCATACCGCGGCAGCCAAACCGAAGCGCACGTCGTTCGCAATCGCGACCGCCGCGTCTTCGTCCTTGAAGCGGATGATCGACAGCACCGGGCCAAAGACCTCTTCCTGCGCGATGCGCATGTCGTTGCGCACGTCGCCGAAGATGGTGGGCTGCACGAACCAGCCCTTGCCGCACTCGGGCGCATTGCCACGCTCGCCGCCGAGCAGCAGCGTCGCGCCTTCTTCGCGCGCTACTGCGATGTACTCGAGCACTTTCTTGAACTGCGGTGGCGTCGTAACGGGGCCGACCTGCGTGGCTGCATCCATCGGGTCGCCCATGCGCGCCGTCTTGGCCACGGCAAGCAGCTTCTCGACGACGGCGTCGTAGATGCTGTCTTGCACCAGCAGCCGCGAACCGGCGATGCAGGTCTGCCCCGTCGCCGCGAAGATGCCCGAGATGGCGCCTAACACGGCCTGGTCGATGTCTGCATCGGCAAACACGATGTTGGGCGACTTGCCGCCCAGCTCCATGGCCGTGTGCTTGAAGTTGCGGGCGGCTTTCTCGTTGATGACGCGCCCGGTGGTGTCGGAGCCTGTGAAGCTGATCTTGCGCACCAGCGGATGCTCGACCAGCGGCGTGCCCACTGCACCGCCAAAGCCGGTGACGACATTGAACACACCTGGCGGAAATCCGGCCTCGTCGAACAGCTCGGCAAACTCCAGCGTGGAAGCGGAGGTGAATTCCGAGGGCTTGACAACGACAGTGCATCCGGCTGCGAGCGCCGGCGCGATCTTCCAGCTTGCCAGCATCAGCGGCGAGTTCCACGGCGTGATGGCAGCCACCACCCCCAAAGGCTCATTGCGCGTAAAGGCGAAGTACCCCTTCTTATCCAGCGGCAAGGTCGTGCCCTGAATCTTGTCGGCCAATCCACCGAAGTAGTAGTACCACTGCGGGATGTAGTTGAGCTGGCCAAGCATCTCGGCCAGCAGCTTGCCGTTGTCGCGGACTTCGATCGCCGCCAGCTTGGCGGCATCGCGGGCGATGAGGTCGCCCAGGCGGTGCAGAAGCATGCCGCGCTGGCTGGCCGACATCCCGGCCCATGGGCCTTCAGTCAGTGCACGATTGGCGGCCTGCACGGCCCGGTCCACATCGCGCGAATCGGAGCACGGAATTTGTGCCCAGGCCTCGCCGGTGTACGGGTTCTGGCTTTCGAACCAGAGTTCGCCCGCCGGATCGACCGACTGGCCATCGATGCGAAGTTGATAGCGCTTCATGGAATCAGAACGGCTTCAGGCCCAGCGCAGCGCGGAACCGGTTCTTGACGTAGACCCCGTCGCGCGGCGGCAGGGCACGGGGCGGCTCGTCCGCGTCGATACGCACCTGCACGAAGGTAGGCCCTTGCCGCGCGGCCGCCCGGCTGGCGATCTCGCCGCAGTGCTCGTCGCTGTCGACCGAGTAGGCATCAGCAATCCCGAAACCCTTGGCCACGGCCACTAGGTCGGTCCCGAGGCTTGTATGGCTGCGCTGCATCCCCGTTTCGCCGAAATGCCCGTTGTCGAGCACGACGATCGTCAGGTTGCGCGGCTGCTTTGCAGCAATCGTCGCTAGGCTGCCGATACCCATGAGTTGTTCGCCATCGCCGGTGACCACCAGCACGGACTTGTCCGGCTGCGCCAGGGCGAGGCCGAGAGCGAGCGAGGTCGAACCGCCCATCGCGCCCCAGAGGTAGTAGTTGTTGTCGCGATCCCCGGCAGCGAAGACGTCGTAAGACGCGGAGCCAAGTCCGGTCACAACGAGGGCATCCGGAAGAGCTTCCAGCAACGCGGAAACGAATTGGCGGCGGTTGGCCGTCTTGGCGGTGTTTTTGGCCATCACTTGCGCTCCCACTTCTTGCGTCCGATCAGGTTTTGCCCCAGCAGCACGGCAACGCGGTCGCCGGCCTCGAAGGCGGCGTCGAAGCCGGCTCTGACGATCTCCTCGACTTGCGCCGGATCCGACGCGCGAAGGACCGTGATGCCCATGAGTTCGAGCGCACCCTGCGTTGCGCGACCCATGGGCCCTTGCCACGGGTTGAAGTCCGCGTACTCGCCGCGCATCGTCACCAAGGTGAAGAACGGGAAGTTGGCGCTCGACAGAAGCGAGAACATGTTGACGCAGTTGCCGACGCCGCTGCTCTGCATCAGCAGCACGGCGCGCTGGCCGCCGAGCCAGGCGCCGCTGACCACCGCGACGCCCTCCTCTTCCGTCGTCAGGACGATGTCCTGGACGTCCGGGTCCGCGATGGCGGAACGGATCACGTGTGAATGTCCCGCGTCCGGCACGTAGGCGATCTGGCGCACGTCCCCTTCCTTGAGAACCTTGAAGATGTCTTGCTGCCAGGCGGGCGCTGTGGTGGATGTTTCGCTCATCGTTTCTCCGTTGTTGCTGACGGTTGGGTAGTGAAATTGGCGTGGAGAAATCATAGAATCTGATGCCACATCACATCCAATAGAAAGACGTGATGCCACCATCAACGATTGGCATCGCACGGGAACAACCATGGACTTCAAGCAATTGCGCGCTTTCCTCACCGTCTGCGACACGGGCAACGTCACCCGTGCCGCGGAGTTGCTCCACCTCGTCCAACCTGCGGTTTCGAGGCAACTACGTTTGCTGGAGGAAGACGTCGGCACAGAACTGTTTGACCGGGAGCGCCATGGCATGGTGCTCACCGATGCAGGTCGGGCTTTGGTCGGCTACGCGAGGCGCGCGATGCTCGAGCTGGACCGCGCGAGGGCCGAGATCGGCGGGTCCTCGAATGGCATCAGCGGCCTCGTGACATTGGGGCTGCTTCCCAGCACCTGCGACCTGTTGTCAAGTCCGCTTGTGAAAGCGGTGGCCGAGGCCCACCCCGGAATCCGGATCAGGATCGTGACGGGCTACGCCGGCACCTTGGCGCAGTGGCTGGAATCGGGTGAAGTGGACGTTGCGCTGCTCTACGGAGCGGAGCGGTCCGCCAATATTCAAGTGACCCCTCTGATCGAAGAGGCGCTCTGGGTGCTGGGACCGACATCGGCCAAGTTGCGAAAGAACCAGCCCGTGACGCTCGCGAGCCTGGCCGGCAAGCCCATGATCCTGCCAAGCGCGTCACACGGCATCCGCACGCTGGTCGATCACGCCTGCGCCGTCTCGCGCGTCGAGCTGACGATTGCCGCCGAGACCAATGCGATGAACGTGCAGCGCAGCCTGGCGATCGGCGGGCACGGGCTGACGATCCTTCCTGCAATTTCCGTTGCCGAAGACATGGCTCGCAAGACCGGTTCGGCCGCGCCTTTGAGCGACCCGCGGATCACGCGCACGATCGTCCTGGCGCTTCCGGCCAACCGCGTGGTCGGCCAGCATGTGCGACGAGTCGCGGAGTTGCTTGTAGGCTGCGTGGAGGACATCACCCGGCGTGGCGAATGGTTCGAGGCGCGCTGGCTGGGAGCGTGAAATTGACGCCGAGCCTCGAAGGTTGACGACCGACAAAGCATGCTTTGCCATGCGAGCACCGCTTCGGATTGCCAAGCCGTCCGGGCTGGCGAATGAAGACAACATGCCCGAGCCTGAAGGCGCACCGCAGTCGCTTGGTGCGCGACTACCTGGACAGCCTGGGCGGACACATCCTGATCGCGTTCCTGCCGCCGTACACGCCCTACCTCAATCCGTTGGAATACCTGTGGGCCTGGCCCAAGCGCCATGCCTTGGCCAACTATTGCCCCAACGACCTCGCCGAGCTTCACGGCACTGCGCGCGACAAGCTCAAGAGTGCCCAGAAGCGCCCCTCCATCATCGCCGCCTGCTGGATGCAGGCTACGTTGTGGTGATGTCATGATTTATGGAAGTCTCTCAAGAAACAGAACTGGCGCCGCCTGGTTTCACATTGCTGCGACGGTGGGATTGATCTGGAAGCCGAGCGCGGCGGCGCGACGTCTGAGGGCGGCGACACTGCGCTTGCGCTGCTGCTCCTCGTAGCGCTGTTGGCCTTGGTCGACGAAGTCCTCGCCCCGAGTCAGCATGAAGTACACCATCCTTGCGAGCTTGTGAGCGGTGGCGGTGTTGGCCTGAGGTTTGGCCATGCGAGCGCAAAGCCGGCGGTAGAACGCCCCCAGGGCCGAGTCGCTGCGCGACAGGCTCATTGCTGCCATCTTCAGTGCCTGGCGCACGCGGTTGGCCGAGCGTTTGGTCTTTGCCGAGAGCACCTTACCGCCGCTGATCTTGGTGCCCGGGCACAACCCCAGCCAGGAGCAGAAATGCTTGACGTTGGCGAAGCGGCTCAGGTCAGGGCCCATCTCCGAGAGGATCTTCATCACCGCAGTCAATCCCAGGCCGTTGATGCGCGTGAGATCCACCCCGGCCCAGTTGGCCAGAGTCTGGCGCGTGTCGAATTCGTGCCGCATCTTGCTGCCAGCCCGGGGCCCGTTGCCCAGATCGACCTTGCACTGACCCAACTCGGCCAGTAGTGCGTCCAGCTTCGCATCGCATTCGGCCAAGTGCCGGGCGATGTCGTCATACATTGCCAGCGCCTGGCGCAGCACGAACAGGTGCTCCTCGCGCCAGTTGCCCGTCAACGCCTTGATGATCTCCTGGGCGCTGGCCTTGACTCGGCTGTGTCGGTGGCGCGCCAATGACTTCGCATCGCGCTCGCCCGCTACGATGGCGCGGATGATCGCCTGCCCGGTCAGGCCCATGACGTCGGTGAGCACCTCCGTGAGCTGCAGGTTCATCTGCACCAGCGCCTTCTGCATGCGTTGCACCCAGCTGGCCTGCTCGACCAGCAGCACCTCGCGCTGGCGGGCCACCGCGCGCACGACGCACACCTCACCCGAGGGGCGCCAGGCCGCGCGCAAAAACCCCAGACTCATGAGCTTCTGCAACCACTGGCAGTCCTGCACGTCGCTCTTGCGCCCGGGCACGTACTTCATCTGCCTGGCGTCGACCAGCCAGACCTTCAGCCCGCGCTGCTCCAGCACTTCGTACACCGGGATCCAGTACACCCCGGTGGACTCCAGTGCCACCGTGTCGACGCCGCACGCGATGAGCCATTCGGCCAGCGCGTTCAGGTCATCGGTCATCGCGCCGAACTCGCGCACCGATTTCTCGGCCAGGTGCGGTGGCACCGCCACCCAGTGGCTGGAGGCGCCGACATCGATCCCGGCCGCATTGGGAAATACCTCCTCATCTCGCTTGCGAACTGCCATGGCTTGCTCCAACATCGTTGATGAACGGCAGCGCCATGGGAAACGTCGAATTCGACTCGATCTCTCAAGCGGGATGCGCATCGCTGCGCTCACCAATGTCGCCGGCGATTCCCGGACCATGCTCAATAGCGGGCTCACCGCCCGGCGCCGATAACGCCGAGAGTTCGCACCATTGACTTTTCGGTCATCCCGGCGCTGCCGTTCACCTTGTAGCGCATCCCTGTTTCTTCGGGAACGCCTGGCCCGCGTGCGGGCTTGGGATGCTCAATAGAGACATGCGGGGTACGTCTCGATCGCAGACACAGAACTCTACGAGTGCTAGCGTGGTGCATGCTCAACCACGGCGCATTCACAACCTCAAGACTCAATTTCCGCCTGACTCCTTGATCAAGAAATCGAAGTCACACCCGCCTTCGGCCTGTAGAACCGTCTTGCGATAAAGGGCCTTGTAGCCCCGCTTTGGAACCGGCGGCGTTGCAAAGCTTTCGAGACGACGGGCGATCTCTGCAGTTTCGACGAGCAAATCGATGCGCTTCTCCGACACAGACAGGCGAATCTGGTCACCGTTGCGCACTGCGGCCAGCGGGCCGCCGACGGCCGACTCCGGTGAGACGTGTAGAACGATGGTGCCAAACGCCGTTCCGGACATGCGCCCATCCGAGATTCGAACCATGTCCTTGACGCCCGCCTGTGCAAGCTTTTTCGGAATCGGCAGATAGCCGGCTTCGGGCATGCCAGCAGCCTGAGGACCAATGTTCTGCAGCACGAGGATGTCGTCAGCCTTCACATCGAGATTCGGATCGTCGATGCGCTGCGACAGATCCTCCAAGCCGGTAAAAACCACCGCCCTGCCCTGCGTTTCGAACAACGCCGGCGTCGCTGCAGCGCGCTTGAAGATCGCGCCGTCGGGTGCGAGCGTTCCCTTCAGCGAAATCAGCCCCCCCACTTTAGACACTGGATCCGAGAACGGTCGGATAACCTTGCGATCGACCCAGTCAAGCGGCTCTTCAAGCCGTTGCGCGAGCGTTCGTCCCGTGACGTCAACGGTATCAAGGTGAAGAAGGGGCTTGAGTTCACGCAGAAGAGCACCCACCCCACCGGCCGTGTGGAAGTCCTCCATGTAGCCTTCACCCACCGGCTTCAGATCGACAAGAACCGGTGTTTCGTCCGAGATCTCGTTCAAGCGCTCGTTCGAGATCCGGATGCCGCGTCGACCAGCGATCGCCGTGAGATGGACGATTGCGTTGGTGGATCCACCCACCGCCATCAGAACGCGAAAGGCGTTTTCAACCGACTTCTCCGTGATGACCTGGTCGGGGCGAATGCGGCTGGTGATCAACTCGACAGCAGCCTTGCCGGTCATCTCCGCGGCAACGAGCCGGTCGGCGTGCACTGCCGGAATGGCTGCAGTGCCCGGTAGCGACATACCCAGCGTCTCTGCGATGCACGCCATGGTGCTTGCCGTTCCCATCACCGCGCATGTGCCTGCCGTGACGGACAGGCGCCCTTCGACCTGCTGGATCTCGGTGCTGTCGACGGTGCCTGCTCGAAATTTCTGCCAGAAGCCCCGGCAGTCCGTGCACGCGCCCAGGCGTTGGCCCTTGTGGCGCCCGGTCATCATCGGTCCGGTGACCAACTGGATGGCTGGAAGATTGGCCGAAGCGGCGCCCATCAGCTGCGCTGGCACTGTCTTGTCGCAACCCCCGATAAGCACGACGGCGTCCATGGGCTGGGCGCTGATCATCTCCTCGGTATCCATCGACATCAAGTTTCGATAGACCATGCTGGTGGGATTCAGGAACACTTCGCCAAGCGACACGGTTGGAAAAGCGCGCGGCAGCGCACCGGCTGCCAGCACGCCGCGCGACACAGCCTCGACCAGCTCTGGCATGTACCGGTGGCAGTTGTTGAAGTCCGACGGTGTCATCGCGATGCCGACGATGGGCTTTTTCAGCATCTCGGTCGAGATGCCCATCGAACGTGCAAACGACATTCGCAGATAGCGCGCGAAGTCGAGGTCTCCATAGTTGGTCAGGCCGTTGGAGAGGCCGTGCGTCTTTTCGCTCATGCGCGTGCTCCAGAATGTTGGGATTGTTCACACCGGCTGCTAACTTGCACGCCGAGAAGCTCTTCGAATACCTGCACCATTGCACCTTTGTCTTTCTCGCCATGCCCCTTGAGCAGCGCGGTCTGGTAGGTGGCTGTCGCCGCGGCCAGCACAGGCATCGGCACGCAGTAGTTGGCACCCAATTCTGCCCCGCTGACAAGGTCCTTGTAGGCATGCGCCATTGGATAACCATCGGAGAAGTGTCGCCGCAGGATCCTTGGCACGAAGAACTCGGAGGCATAGCTACGGCCTGTGCCGCTGTTGATGACTTCACCGACAAGATCCGGGTCCAGACCCAGCTTGACCGCCATCGGCAGGATCTCGCCGAGTGCCGCCGCGTTGATGTCAAACAGGAGCTGGTTGATCAGCTTGGTCAGCTGGCCGCTGCCTGCCGGGCCCATGTAGAGAATCTTGTTGCCGATGTGATCGAGAAACGGCTTCACGCGATCGAAGACTTCGCGTGCGCCGCCGCACATGACGGTCAGCGTCCCGTCCACTGCCCGCGCTTCCATGCCCGAGATAGGTGCGTCAAGGAACGCAATGTCCTTGGCCGCCAGGGCTTTCGCCAGGACGGTCGTCGTCGAGTGCGCAATCGTGCTGAGATCAACAACGGTCTGCCCCGGACTCAACCGGCCCAACAGACCGCCTTCGCCCAGCACGACGTCTTGCACGACTTTGCCATTGGGCAAGCACAAGAAGGTGATGTCCGCGTCGGCCAAGTCGGCGATGTCGGTGGTGCCGGTGGCACCCCGCTCGCTGAACAACGCGAACGATTGGTCTGAGCGGTCGCTTACGACGAGTTGAGCGCCGCTCTTCAGAAGATTTAGTGCGATCGGCTTGCCCATCTGGCCCAAGCCGGCAAATCCGAGTTTCATTGCTTGATCCCTCCTGCGAAGACGGCTTCCATCTCCTTGCGAACCCGGTAGGCCGAAAGGGACTCGTCGACGACAACGTCATCCCAGGTCAGCGACTGATCCTTGGCCACCGGTCGAACGAGTTTGAGTTTGTGTGCCAAGCCCAAGGGGAGGCTTCCCAGCGCCAGTGACTTCTTCGCGGGGAACAACTTGCCAAACACCGTGTAGCCGCCTTCCCCGTCGAGCATTTCGCCGGGTTTGAGATCGCGTTTGGCGGTGGCAATCACGTCAGCGTTGAAGCATGTTGCCACGCCTGTGGCCTCTTTGCGCAGGCCGATGCTGGCCACGGATATGTTCAGCTCCAGCCCAATCAGGTGCCACTTCTTGTAAGCCACCATATTGCGGCCTTCCGGATCCGTGACCACCTGGTATTCCCTGAAGCATCGCTTGATGTAGTCGGTGGGCGCCTCGATGCACACCCATACGCCCTTGCGGATGTCATAACCCACGGACGTTCCGTCCGGCTTGAGCGATGAAATAACCTCGACCACGCCCTTCTTCGCGAGATGTCCGCCTTCGCTTTTCAGACGCATGAGGCTCGGGATGTCTTCGACGGAACCTGGCGGAAACGTCAGGCCATCGTCAGGGGCTTCCAGCCCTGTCGCGTTGGCAATGGCAGTGCTTTCGATTGCCGGCTTGGAACCATCGAGAAAGGCGTTGAACATCTTCGGGTTCATGCCGCCGAGCTTGGCTTGCTCCGCCGTCACGCCCCAGTGATCCCACACTGTGTCCGGCGTGGACTCCCGGAACTTGGGCAGCCACTTGTGGCCTCGACCGGCCGCCACGACCGGGAAACCACAAGTACGCGCCCAGTCCACCAGGTCACAAGCCAGTGCCGGCTGATCGCCGTAGGCCATGGAATAGATGACGCCGGCCTGCTGGGCCTTGCGCGCAAGCAGCGGGCCGCAAAAGGCATCGGCCTCTACAGTCACGTTGACGACATGCTTGCCCTGCTCGAATGCAGCCAGGCAATGCTCTACGGCAGCGATAGGATTGCCGGTGCACTCGGCAATGATCTCTATCTCCGGATGATTCACCAGCGCTTGCCAGTCGTCGCTGACATGCGTGGTGCCGCTCTTGAGGGCGTCGCCCAGCGACGAGGCACTGAAGCGCTCCACGGGCCAGCCCACCCGCTCCAGATTCGCGCGGGCGGTGGGTACTGAAAGATCCGCAATGCCAACGAGGTGGATGCCAGGTGTGCGCGGCAACTGCGCCAGATACATGGAGCCAAACTTGCCCGCGCCGATGAGACCAATGCGAATAGGCTTGCCTTGGGCAGCGCGCTCGTTGAGTTTTGAAAAGAGGTTCATAGGATTCCGTTCGAGTCAGTGGGTTGGTAGTGGGACAGCCGTCACGTTGTCCGCAAATTCAGGAGACTTCTTCGGCTGCCGGCCCCGCGGCCAGTTCGCGTTTGAAGGTGGTGAGATCAAGTGCTTTTTCCCACTTGGCGACGACGAGGGTGGCGATGCCATTGCCGATCACGTTGACGAGCGCCCCGCCTTCGGAGATGAAGCGATAGACGCCGAGCACCAGTACGAGCCCCTCCACGGGAAAGCCCGGGATCGAACCGAGGGTGGCGGCAAGAACGATGAATGCTCCTCCGCTAACGCTCGCCGCTCCCTTGGAGGTCAGCAAAAGGATGGCCATCAAGGTCAACTGCTGGACGAGGGAAAGTGGGGTATCGGTGGCCTGAGCGATGAAGATCGCCAGGACGGTCATGTTGATACAGCTGCCATCAAGATTGAACGAGTACCCTGCCGGCACGACCAGACCGACAACTGATTTGTTGCAACCCAGCCGCTCCAGCTTGGCCATCAGCCGAGGCAAGGCGGACTCAGACGATGAAGTGCCGAGCACGATCAGCAGCTCTTCGCGGATGTATCGGAGGAACGAAAACAGGCTGAACCCCGTCATCCTGCACACCAGGCCAAGGACCACGATGACGAAGAGGAACGCGGTCAAATAGTAGGTGCCGAGCAACTGGCCGTACGACGCCAGGGAGCTCACACCGTATTTGCCGATCGTGAAGGCAATGGCACCAAAGGCACCGATCGGCGACGCATACATGACGATCCGCACCATGTTGAAGAGCACGTGCGAGCCAACGTTGATCACGTCCAAGACGGGCTTTCCCCAGTCTCCCAGCGACTGCAATGCGAAGGCGAAAATGACCGAGATCAGCAGCACCTGAAGGATGTCGCCTTCGACGAAAGCACCGGCCATGGTCGACGGGATGATGTGCGCCAAGTAGCCAACCACCGACTGGTCGTGTGCCGCCTTGGTGTAAGCCGAGATCGCCGAGACATCAATGGTGTGCGGATCGACATGCATCCCGACACCGGGCTTGAGCAGATTGACCGCGATCAGGCCGACGGCCAATGCGATGGTCGTCATGACCTCGAAATAGATCAGCGCCTTCACGCCTACGCGGCCGACGGCCTTGATGTCACGCATGCTTGCGATGCCGTGAACGACCGTACAGAAGATCAATGGTGCGATGACCAGCTTGACCAGCTTCAGGAAGTTGTCACCCAACGGCTTCATCGCTTCCCCGAGCCGCGGATAGAAATGCCCGAGGACGATGCCGATCAGCACGGCAATCAGCACCTGGACATAGAGATGCCTGTACCAACGTTGATGCGGAGGGAACTGCCGGACCGGTTCGTCCGGCAATGTCAGCGAAGTTTCGTTCATGTCGAGTCTCCTAGTAGTTGTGTTGCTCGAAATCCTATGAATGCGACGGCGATGCTTAGGCTCCAGGCGCGCGATCAGCTTCGTAGTGCTATCTGGGGGGTTCGCTGTTCACTTGGACAGGGCACTGCCGTCGTGAATGTGGGTCCCCTTCGCCGATTTAGCGCATGCGACCGCCCACCTCCCTGGCATCACTGATGGCCCGCTAGGGGCCCCGCCGTGGGGGTGTCGCGCGCTTGGAATCGTTAGATGTCAGCGCCGCTGGGCGGCGTAGTAGTCCCTGATGAGATCAAGGCGAGGCGAATCGAGCCCGCTGGATGCATCGGCCGAGTCGCCAAAATCCATATATGCCTGAGACGTGGTGTCATATGGACGCCAGCTGGTGAGTTGCCCACCAGCAGGGCTCCCGGTCTTGGCAAACCGGACCCAGGCATCAGCCATTTCGCTCGCAACCTTTTCATCGGTGGCATCGAAGGGGCGTTGCCGTCCCCGGTGAGGCGCGCGCAGGTTGTCAAAGGCGAACTGAAGCTCATCACCGTGAATCGGCGCAGCTGCGGTGTTGTTGCGATGGCGAGAGAAGACATAGCGGTACGCTGGCACTCCATACTGCTTGTCTGCGTTAAGCATCTCGCGTGATCCGTACAGGAACTGTGTATCGCTGTAGAGGTCGGCCAGCGCTTGCGAGACATGTGATTCCTGCGTCACGGCATAGGCCTGACGGGCCCTCTTTTCGAAGCCGGGAAAGTTCTCATTGAGGTAGCTGGTGAACTCAGGCACTGTCTTGACGGGAATGCTGCGTGCAGCCCCGCCCCCTCATTGGCAACGTTCCCCACCACCACGCGCACTCTCTGGAACTGCCCCTGACCGTAGGCCTTGAAGTCCGGCTGCCGAACCACCAGGCCGTCTGCGACGATACTGAGTGGCGGCCAAGTCATTATTTTTTGACCGCGTGCTGACGCCTTCTTCAGTCGCTCAACCAGCTCGGACGCCGGAACCGCCCGCAGGTCCTTGATGCTCGCGCCAATCGAAGCGCCAAAGTTTTCAGCCTCCTTCAATGGTGCAACGGGACGCATCACGCCGACACTTTGCATGATGGCCTGTTGAAAGAGAACATCGGCCATCGGTGAGGAAATCAGGGTACTGATGGAATGCGCACCCGCCGACTGACCAAAGACCGTCACCTTGGCCGCATCGCCGCCGAACGCACCGACATTGCGCTGAACCCACTTCAAGGCGGCGATTTGATCCTGGAGACCATAGTTGCCTGAGCTGCGCGTCGCATTTTCCGCGCTGAGTTCAGGATGGGCCATGAATCCGAGCAGCCCGAGTCGATAGTTCAACGTGGCCACGACGACGCCTCGCTTCGCAAGCGCTTCACCATCGTAAGAAGGATGGGACCCGGAGCCGTAAGTGAACCCACCGCCATAGATCCATACCATGACGGGCAGCTTCTCGCCGGGCTGATTGGCAGGCGACCAAACGTTTACGCTCAGGCAATCCTCGCTCATCCCGGCGCCACGCAGCTCTGGATACTCCGCAGGCTGCATGCAGTCGGGGCCAAACGCGCTTCCATCTCTGATGCCGTTCCACTTGAGTGCAGGCAGGGGAGCGCGCCAGCGGTTCTCTCCAATCGGCGCGGCCGCGTACGGGATGCCGAGGTACGCGTGTACCTCGCTGCCCTTTCCTCTGACGAGACCGCTTTCCGTCTTGACAGTGTCCATGCTGCCCTGACTGCCCGGCATTCCGGCACAAGCTGTCAGCAAGACAGCGGCACCAAGCAGGCAGATGGATTGCATCTTCGAGTATCCTTGGAATCTGGTCATGTTCAGTCAGCCTTGATGTTTCCGTCCTTGATGACCTTGGCCCATACTGCGGTTTCCTGGTCGACAAACTTCCCAAGCGCCGCTGAGTCCATATACGCGGCAAACGCGCCTTGGTCCTCGACCTTCTTTTTGTACGCGTCGCTTTCGACAATCGTCTTGACTTGCGCCGAAAGCTTCGCAATCACGTCCGGCGGAGTCTTCGCCGGTGCAAACAACGCAAACCAGGACTCGACTTCATATCCGGGAAGGCCTGCTTCCGCCGTCGTAGGTACGTTCGGCATCGAGGGATGGCGCTTGGGCCCCGCATAAGCCAGCGCCTTGATCTTCCCCGCCTGCACCTGGCCAATCACAGACGGAGGCGTCGTGATGAACATATCCACCTGCCCGCTGATCAGGTCTGTCACAACGGGACCGGCCCCCTTGTAAGGGACATGGGTCGCAGGGACCTTCGCCTGCTTGGCGAACATCTCTCCCGCGATATGCTGGATCGAGCCATTGCCCGAGGACGCGTAGAAGATGCCCTTGCCGTTCTTCTGCCCATTCGCGATGAAGTCCTTCAGGTTCGCGGCAGGCAATGTTCCGCTCACAGCAACAACGTGAGGAGCACGCATCACGAGCGCGATCGGCACAAAGTCGCTGGTCTTCCATCTGATCTGCGGAAATAGGGCAGGATTGCCGACGTGGTAGCCCGAGTACTGCATCAGCAGCGTGTAGCCGTCCGGTGCTGCGCGTGCAACCGCCTCCGTACCGATGTTGCCGCTGGCGCCTGGCTTGTTGTCAACGATGACGGCCTGACCAAGGGATTTCTGCAGTTGTTCGCCGACCATGCGCGCCATGATGTCGGTCGAACCAGCCGCAGCGCTCGGCACAACGATCGTGATGGGCTTGGAAGGATAAGTGTTGGCATGCGTCGCGCCGGAAAACAGCGCAAGCGCAGTCATTGCTGCGGGGGCGAACGTGGCGATTTTCATGATGTGTGTCTCCGTTGAAATTTGCGTTAATAGCGACTTGCCGCTTCCAGAACCAGGTCCTGCAGCCGAGAAGCCAACCTGGCTTGCGCACGGTCGCTCGCCCAGGCAACGTGAGGTGTCAGGACCAGGTTGGGAATCGTGGGATCGAGCAGGGGGTGATCGCTTGGCGGCGGCTCGGTCTCCAGCACATCGATGGCCGCACCGGCGACGGCGCCACTACGCAAAGCGTTGGCCAGGGCCAGCGGGTCAACCAAGGCCCCACGACCGGTATTGATCAGCACCCCGCCAGCTTTCATGCGCTTCAACGACTCGGCATTGATCAGGCCCTTCGTCTCAGGCGTCAGCGGCAGATGCAGAGTGATGGCATCGGATTCCGCGAGGATCTGATCCAAGGGAAGTTCATCTTCCTTAAGTGGAAACCCCGGCGTTTCTGCAAAGTGCACCGTCATGCCAACGCCGCGCGCGAGCCTTGCCGCGGCTTCGCCGATGCGCCCACGGCCGACTACGCCAAAGCGCGAACCACCAAGATCCTTGATCGTTGGGCCCGTCCAGCAAAAATGGCTGGAAGCGGTCCATCTGCCGTCTTTCGCTGCCGCCGCATAGATCAGAATCTGCCGGCGAATGGCGAACAGCGTCGCAATGGCATGCTCTGCGACCGATTCGCTTCCGTAGTCAGGGACGTTCTGAACGCGGATGCCCAGCTCTTGCGCAGCCTCGACATCGATGTTGTCCGTCCCAGCTGCGGCGACAGCCACGAGTCTCAGGTTTGGAACGGCCCGAAGGACTTCGGCGCCCAGCTTGACCTTGTTGGTGATGACAACCGTCGCACCCGCGATGCGCTCGCCAACATCAGGAGCCGACGTCGAGTCATAGGCGCGGTAGTCGATGTCATACGCCGGATCAAATTCGAGACGCTGCGGCAAGGTCGCCGCGTCGAGGAAGACAACTTTCATTTTGCAATCTCCGAGACTTCGATCAGGTTCAAGTCCGGATCGCGCAGGTAGATGGAACGGATAGGAGAAACGGCGCCCGTGCGCATGACCGGGCCTTCGACGATCTGCAAGCCTTTTTGTTGGAGCTCACTGATCACGGCGTCCAGCGGTTTGCTTGCGATGAAGCAAAGGTCCAATGCGCCTGGAACTGGCGTATGGGCTTTGGGCTCGAACTCATTGCCCTTGACGTGCAGGTTGATCTTCTGGTTGCCAAACCGGAATGCCTTGCGGGCGGCGCCAAAGGTTTCGAGGGTCATGCCCAGCCCGTCGACGTAGAAGCTGACGCACGCCTTCTCGTCGACAGTGGTGAGCACGAGGTGGTCAAGATGATCGATCACGCCCGCACCTCCTTGCCTTCGCTCTTGGCAGCAGCGCGTGCGGCGATCTCCGCGAAATCCGCAGGCGGCTGGTGCCGAGCCAGGCGATGCCCAGCGCGCGGCAGCTGGCTGGGGAGCTCATGCTGCACCAGGCGCCCCACTTCGCCGGCTGCATTGATCAATCCATCGAGATCCATGCCCGTGTCGTAGCCCATGCACTGCAGCATGTGCACAACGTCTTCTGTGGCGACGTTGCCGGTCGCTCCTGGTGCATAGGGGCAGCCGCCGATGCCGCCCAGCGACATGTCGAAGCGGCGCACACCCGCCTCGACGGCAGCGACGCTGTTGACCAGTCCCATGGCCCGGGTGTTGTGAAAGTGAGCCGTGAAGTCGAGCTCGGGATGGCGCTCCATGACGGTCCTGCACAGCACGTCCACTTGCGTCGGATAGGCCATGCCAGTCGTGTCGCACAGCGTGATGCCTGCGACGCCCCGTTCGGCAAAGCGATGGATCCAGCTCAACACAGTCTCGAGAGGCACCTCCCCTTCCATGGGGCAGCCAAACACACACGACAGCGACACGTTGACGGGAACGCTTGCTTGCTGGGCAATCGCGATGACTTCCGCCAGCTGGGAGAACGACTGCTCACGTGTCATCCTCAGGTTGCTCAGGTTGTGCGTCTCGCTGGTCGACATCACGATGTTGAACTCGTCGATCTTCACGTCGAGCGCGCGTTCGGCGCCACGCACGTTGGGCACAAGTGCGGTGTAGATCACACCGGGTTGACGCGCGATTCGCCCCATCACCTCTTCGCCATCCCGCAGGGCTGGAATCGCCTTGGGCGAAGTGAACGAGGTGACTTCGATCTTCGCGTAGCCCAGGCCGCTCAAGGCATCGATGAGAGCAACCTTGTCATTGGTCGGGATGAAATGGCTTTCCATCTGGAAGCCATCGCGAGTTGCAACTTCGTTGATGAGCAGTCGCGTGTTGTTTCCGTTTTTCATTGAGATCCTCAGCGTTGAAATATCAGGACGAGCGGGTCGGCCAACCGCCACGCAGCAGTTCATCGGTGTGCTGTCCCAGGCGCGGAGCCGCGTGGGCAATGGCTCCTGGAGTAGCGCTGAGCTTCGGCACCACCCCGGGGACCTTGAGCGATCGACCGTCGGAAGTTGGCGACTCGACGATCATTTCGCGGGCGAGGTATTGCGGGTCGGAAGCGATGTCCGCAACGGAATAGATACGGCCCACCGGAACGCCTGCGCCATCGAGTACTGCGAGCACCTCGTCCCGGCTGCGCGTGCGGGTCCACGCTTCGATCGCTGCATCGATTTCCTCCACTCGCAGCACGCGCCCGTCGTTGTGGGCAAGTTCCCGATCGGTCTCCAGGTCCGGCCGATTGATGGCGCGCATCAGGCGCCGGAATATGCTGTCCCCGTTTCCGGCCACGAGCACGTACTGGCCGTCATTGCAGCGGTATGCATTGGTCGGCGCGATGCCGGGCAACGCGCTGCCAGCGCGCTCGCGAACAGCGCCAAACGCGTCGTGTTCGGGCACAAGGCTTTCCATCACGTTGAAGACCGACTCGTACAGCGCGACGTCGATAAACTGCCCTTCGCCGCCATGCGCGGTGCGGTGGTGCAGTGCAGTGAGAACCCCGATGACGCCGTGCAGCGCGGCCAGGGTGTCACCGAGCGAGACCCCGACGCGCACCGGTACGCGACCGGGCTCGCCGGTGAGATGACGCAGCCCGCCCATGGCCTCACCAAGCACCCCGAATCCAGGTTTGTCCCGATACGGACCGGTCTGGCCGTATCCCGATATGCGCAGCATGATCAAGCCTGGATTCAGGGCGTGCAGCTGCTCCCATCCCAGTCCCCAGCCTTCCAGTGTTCCGGGCTTGAAGTTCTCGATGAGGACGTCAGCCTCCTTGGCCAATGACCGAACCGCGTCCTGTCCTTCAGGCCTACGCAGATCAAGACAGACGGAGCGCTTGTTGCGCGACTGGACTTCCCACCAAACAGAGGTGCCGTCGCGCAGGAGGCGCCATTTGCGAAGTGGATCGCCTACACCGGCAGGTTCCACCTTGATGACGTCGGCGCCAAACTCGGCGAGCGTCTTGCCGGCAAAGGGGCCGGCGATCAGTTGTCCCAGTTCCAGGACCTTCAGGCCTTGCAGTGCTTTCATGTCTCTGTCTCTTTAAAACTTGTCGAGACCTGAATCTAATTTCGAGCCGGGCAGAGGAGGAATTGCTGTGTGGGCATGTATCCTTCGCAGAATGCGAAGCTCGTAGAAACCCGATATGAAGACCGTCATCAACCCGGCGCGCGTCGATTTCGTGACGCTTCGACTTTTCTCCGCGGTCGTGCAAACCGGAAGCATCACCAAAGGCGCGGCGCAATGTCACCTTGCGCTCTCGGCAGCGAGCAGGCGGCTTAGCGAGTTCGAAGCAACCGCAGGAGCCCAGCTACTGGAGCGAAGCGTTCAGGGCGTGACTGTTACGCCCGCAGGTCATGTCGCAGTGCAGCATGCCATCCGCCTTTTGCAGGGGTTCGAACTCTTCGGCGCCGAGTTGGCGGATTTCTCCGAGGGATACCGCGGGCACGTGCGCCTGTGGGCGAACATGTCCGCGCTCACGGAATTTCTGCCGACCGTCCTATGGAACTTCATGGAACTTCAGCCGGGAATCCGGGTGGACATCGAGGAGCAACTGAGCGGGGACATCGTGAGAGCCCTACTGGATAGCCTGGCAGACATTGGTGTATTTGCAGAGGGCACGCCCGCAGACGGGCTCACCGTCTTGCCGTTTCGCGACGACGAGCTCGTCCTGCTGTGCTCGAAGTCACACCCTATGGCGAAGGCGCGGAGGATTGCTTTTGCTGAGTGCCTGGAACACTATTTTGTCGGCCTCAATCGGGGCAGCTCCCTGCTGGAACTTACTTCGAGAGCCGCAGCCGACGCCGGGCGTCCCTTGAGGCTGCGTGTGCAGGTCCGCAGCTTCGACGCAATGAGCCAGATGATTGCCGCCAGGCTTGGAGTGGGCGTCATGCCACTGGCCGCATGCCAGGAAGTACTTGGCCCCCGAAAGCTGAAGGCGGTGCGCCTCACCGACGCATGGGCGCATCGGAGACTGCTACTTGGATACAGTTCTGAACGCCCGCTGTCCGCTGCCGCAAGGGTGATGGTTGACCACCTGCGCCCCGCTCAGGAAGGTGCGTAGCGGGCACTCAATCGACGTTGGCGCCCGAGGTCTTGACGATCGGACCCCAAGTGGCCAAGTCCTCCTTGAGCATCATGGCGAGCACGTCGGGCCCTCCCGGCAGGCGCTGCACGCCCAATCCCTTGAACTTTTCAAGCACGTCGGGCGCCCCGGATGCCTTCTCGATCTCCGTCACCAATCGCTGGATGATTGGCTTGGAAACGCCTGCGGGAGCGAAGAAGCCGACCCATAGCTCCCCAGAGAATCCTGGAACGACCTCTGCAATGGCTGGCACGTCCGGCAAGGATGGAGAACGCTTCGACGAACTCACGCCCAAGGCGCGCAGACGACCGGCACGGATGTGTTGAATGCAAGAAGGCAGGCTGGCAAAGGCCATGGGTACCTGACCGCCCAAGACGTCGTTCAACGCTGGTGCAATTCCCTTGTAGGGAATGTGCGCCAGTTGAAGTCCCGCCTTCTGATTGAGCATCTCACCGAGCAGGTGGTTGAGGGATCCGTTGCCGGCCGACGCGTACTGGTACGGTGGGTTGTGGTCCCTCACCACCTTGACAAACTCGGACATGCTTTTCGCCGGAAAGGCAGGGTTCACGACGAGGACGTTGGGGACCACACCCACCGAGGCGATCGGCTCGAAGTCCTTGACCGGGTCGAAGGGAACTTTCTTGTAGAGCCAGGGATTGATGGCCTGCGTACTGCTGATCGTCAGCAAGAGCGTATAGCCGTCCTTCGCAGCCGCCCCGGCAACCTGCGTGCCTATGTTTCCCCCTGCCCCGGCGCGGTTGTCGACCACGAACGATTGCCCCATCTGCTCGGTCAGCTTCTGCGCGATGATGCGGCCCACGGCGTCGTTGGTGCCCCCTGGTGCCTGCGGCACGATGATGACCACGGGCTTTGAAGGATAGAACGACTCAGCCCAGGCCGGTGCCATTGCACAAGCGAGGCTGGCCAGACAGAAGTTGCGTTTGGTGATCATGTTGTCTCCGATACCTTGACTGAGTTTTCAGGAAGCTGCAGCTTGGCTTGCGTCGAGCAAGGCGAGTGCGCGCATGTAGACGGGCTTGTCGATCATGGTTCCGTCGACGCGAATCGCACCGAGCCCCTGCGCATCGGCAGCCTCGAATTCGCTGACGATCCTGCGTGCGCGAGTGATCTGATCGGGGCTCGCGGTGTAGCACTCGTTGATTGCATCCACAAACTTCGGGTGCACCACCACGGCACCACGGAAGCCGAGCGATCGCGCCTGGTCGAGCTTTCTGCGGAACTCTTCGGGTTCGCCCAGTTCCGCAATGGATCCAACAAAGCCGATTGGCTGAATCCTGGCTGCGCGCGCTGCGTAGAGCAGCATCAGGCTTGGCGCCATGAGCGCCTCGGGGGTTGGCAATCCGCCGCAATCCAGACTGAAATCCTCACTGCCCAACATCATTCCCATGACCCGTGGATCAGCACTGGCAATCTCATAGAGGCGAGGAAGAGCGACAGCACTTTCGATTTGAATCAGGAAGCGGACATGTCCAGCCTCGACGCCTGCGGCAGCCTCGAGTTCGGCGATGACTTCGGAAAGCAACTGAACATCACGCGCGTGTTCGACCTTGGGCAACAGGACCACGTCCAATCCGGGCCTCACAGCGGCGCGCAGATCGGTCACAGCGGCATTCATGCCGCTGTTGATGCGCACCGCCGCACCCTTGCCGGCGTCACTCAACAGGGCAATCGACGCGGCCAGCGCGGCTCGTGCAGCCTCCTTTTGTGAGGAATGTGTGCCGTCCTCCAGATCGAGGATGACCACGTCCGCTGGCTTGCTGATCGCACTCTTCAAGAGCCGCTCGTTCGCGGCTGGCACAAAAAGGAAGGACCTTCTCAGTTGGGAAGTCATGCGACCTCCCTGGCGCCGAGCCACTTGTCGTTGTCCTGCCCCAAGGATGGGGCGCTGCGCCGGATCGCTGGCCGCTGACCATTGATCTTGTAGGGCGCCGCATGGATCGCAACGGCCACCCCTTCAGGGGTATGTGCCTGCACAAGCATCTCCCGGTCCTTGACGTAGGGATGGTCCAGCAGATCCTTGATGTCGCACACCTGTCCTGCGGTGATGTCGCGGTCTGCAAAGAACTGAAGGGCTTCAGCCAGGTCCAACTGCGCCAGATAGCTTTGCAAAAGATGATCCAGGGCGTCGATGTTGGTCAGGCGCGCCTCGTGCGTCGAGAATCGAGAATCCTGCAAACCTTGGGGATAGCCGATTCCTTCAAAAAGGCGAGCCAGCGTGCCTTCCATGCCAGCTGACAGGGCCACCCATTTATCGTCCTTGGTTTTGTAGACGTTTCGCGGTGCATGCGTCGGCGAGCGGCTGCCTGAGCGCGCGGTCACCTCGCCACTGAGCTGGAATTCCGCCGCCTGAGGCCCAAGCATCGAAAAGAGTGGCTCAAACAGCGAGAGGTCGATCTCCTGAACAGTTGGCTCGGAGGACGACGTCTGGCGGTGCAGCGCAGCGACCGCCAAGGCGGCTCCGTAGGTTCCGGCGATCGTGTCCGCCATCGCAAAGGGCGGCAGGACCGGCGGGCGGTCGGCAAAGCCATTCATGGAAGCGAATCCGCTCATTGCCTCGATCAAGGAGCCGAAGCCTCCTTTGCCTGCAAACAGGCCCGTCTGCCCCCACCCGGAGATGCGCACGACGACCAGTTTGGGATTGATGCCTTGCAAGGTGGCGCGATCCAGTCCCATCCGTTCGAGCGTGCCCGGACGAAAGTTCTCGACCAGCATGTCCGCTTCGCCCAGCAAGGTTCGAAGTGCTTTCTGATCTTCTGTGTTTCGAAGGTCGAGGCAGACACTGTCCTTGTTCCTGCTGTACGCAAGCCAGTAGGTACTGACGCCCTTGCGCTGCCAGGCGCGCAACTCGTCGCCTTTGCCTGGAGGCTCCACCTTGATCACCCGCGCACCGAGGTCCGCGAGCAGATGCGTCAGCATGTTTCCGGCCACCAGGCGGGAGAGATCGACAACTTTCACATCGGCAAGGGGCCGTTGATCGGTGGGTCGCGAATCGGATTCGGATTGCATTGAGTTTCCTTGAGTGAGCGAATCGTAGGCACCCGTTGGCTATCGTGGAAATACAATCTGGTACTACCAGCTATAAGGAATCGTTCTACATGGACCTTCGGCAACTGAGATACCTCATTGGGGTCGGTGAGGCCGGGAGCCTGCTCAAGGCAGCGGGGCAACTCCATGTGGCGCAACCGGCGCTCAGCCAGCACATGGCTGCGCTCGAAGCCGAACTGGGGGTGCAACTGTTCACCCGATCGAGCCGTGGGATGGAACTCACCAGCGCAGGACGCACGCTTTTGGAGCATGCGCGGGTGATACTTTCTGATGTCGAGCGCGCCAAGAGCGCCGTGCGTCACACCGGTGCTGAACTGATCGGAGAGGTGGTGCTGGGACTGCCAACAACGGTGGCATTGGTGGCCACGTTGCCCATCCTTGCCGAAGCACGCCGACGCCATCCTCAGGTCATGCTGCGACTTGTCGAAAGCCATAGCGGCTATCTCAAGGAATGGTTGCAAGCAGGACGCCTCGACCTCAGCGTGTTATTTGCCATGCAACAAGAACCGTGGCTGGCACAACGTGCCGTCCTGAGTGAGAAGCTGTGTCTTGTGGGATCGACCCAAGGCAAGGAAACAGCTTTGCCGCGTCAGACAGCGTTGAAGGACCTGCAACGATTTCCCCTGCTTCTTCCGGGGCGGGACCACGGGCTGCGACGGATCATCGACGACGCCTGCCTATCGGAGGGTGTCTCGCTTCAGGTCATCGCCGAAGTCGATTCACTGCCCAATATCAAAAAGGCCGTCGAGGCAGGCATGGCCTATACCATTCTTTCGCCGGGAGCCGTTGCGGACGAAGTGGCGCAGGGCCGGCTGAACGCGTCGACGCTAAAGCGCCCGACAATCTCGCGCACAGTCGTGTGCGCAACGTCTTTGACGCGCCCGCTGACTCCTGCTGCTGCGGCCATCGTTGAAATGGTCATCGAGACGGTTCGGGATCTTGTCTCCACAAGAAGGTGGCCTGCAGTTCTGCAATAGCGCTGCTTGGACCAGCGTCACCACTGCGAGCAGAAGCAGACAACCGCCGTAAGCCACAGACGTGGCCCCATTTGCCGGACGCTGTTGAGCCTGACGCCTCATCTCGTGGCGTCGAGAGGCTTCCCTTGAAGTGATTGGTCTGCGCTGGCGGGCACTAGGGTCGCCGATACGAATACGTAGCGATGAGTGAAGGCCAGCGAGCACGTGGGCCCACATTCCCGCAAGCGGCCCTGGGCCGATGGATACGACAGTCGAGCGCGGCGTCCCGTCTTGTTCAATTCATAGCGCGGATCACGTCGATGACGCGGCCGTCACGATATTCCATGACACCTACGACTCGTTGACTCGACGAAACCGGGTTGCCGGTTGATGGGGGCGAGAGCGCACTCGCTTTTGACTGCAAAACGCCGATGTCTACAACGTTGAGTCCGTGTTGCAACAGTCGTTCTCGCAGTTCGACTTGCTCCGGATGGACTGCAACACCGAACTCGGTCACCACCGCATCGATTGATTCCCCCGGGGTGGTGACGCAGCGGACACGATCAACGATCTTGGGCCCACCGCCCGAGATCAAGCGAGTTGCCACCAACGCCAGTTTCGCGCCGGCCGCTGTATCAGCATGACCACCCGATCCCCCCAGGATGCGTCCCGAACTGCCTGTCGTGACGTTGACGTTGAAATTGAGATCGACTTCGGCGGCGCCAAGCAACATCGCGTCGAGTTGGTCGGCGATGGCGCCCCTGTTGTGTGGGTTGGCGTACATCGACGCGGACATCGCCTGGTGACGCCGGTCCCGCCGGTACGACTCAACTGCCCGAAGGTCAAAACACTGGACATCGAAGAGACTGCGAAAGAGGCCCTCCTCGAGCATGTCGACGAGGTAGCCGGTGACACCGCCCGCCCCAAAGCTGCCCTGCACCTTCCGTTCACGCATCGACGCTTGAACATACTGAGACACAGCGAGGGAGATCCCACCCGCGCCCGTCTGAAACGAAAAACCATCGGTGAGGAGGCCAGAAGCCGCGATCACCTTTGCAGCTGTCTCGGCGATCTGCAGACTCACGGGATCGGTCGTCGGCCGCGTGCTTCCCGACAAAATGCCGGCGGGGTCTCCAATGCTGTCCACCAGCACCACGAAATCCACCTGCTCTTGGGAGATGTCGATCGGCACGAGTGGATAGTCCCCAATATGGTCGGTCACAGCGACGACGCGACGGGCGTACTGCGCGTCGACCATCGCATAACCCAGTGGCCCACAGGCTGCGCGCCCTTCAGCGCCGCTGAGGTTCCCGCACCGGTCGGCGGCCGGTGCGCCCACGAACGCCACATCAATCTGGAGCTCGCCTGCCTCGATCGCGCGTGCACGCCCTCCATGGGTTTGCATGACCACAGGGGTGGGAAGCAGGCCGCGCGACACGGCATCTGCGACCGGACCGGACATATAGGCCGTGCAGATCCTCGTCACCACGCCGCTTCCGATGTGCTCAACCAGGGGCGCATGAACCGGGAACAGCGAACTGGCTGCAATGCGCAAGTCGCGCAGGCCGCGCGCAGAGGCAACCGCCAGCACCTGATTTAGCACCTGGTCGCCATTGCGCAGGTGATGGTGAAAGCTCAACGTGTCGCCATCCCGGATGCGGCAAGCGTCGAAGGCCGCTTCGAGATTCCTGAGTTGCTTGTCGCGGCCGTGGACTGCCGGAGAAATTTTGGCCGATGCCCGCGTGATGACTTCAGGCGGCAGGCCGACACCCGTGAAGGGGCGCGTTGGCCCATAACCATCGATCTGAGACGGAACGGCGCGCGCTGCAGGAGCAGTCATCGCTCACCCGCCGTACCGACCATCGCCAAGGTCCTTCGAGCTTGCAAGACCACCGGCAAATCGACCATGCGACCGTCAAGTTGCACGGCAGCGCCGTTCGAACTGGCATCCGCTTCCACCACACGCCGTGCCCACAACACCTCTTCGTCCGAAGGGGCCAGTGCCGCGTGAATGCCGGCGACCTGCTGCGGGTGGATGCACAGCTTGCCCGCGAAGCCAAATCGCTTGGCACGCCGGGTGTCTGCCGCGAGCCGGTCCGCGTCGCCAGTCTGAACCGTCACGCCATCGACTGGCGGCGCAAGACCGGCGCAACGTGACGCCATTGACACGGCAAATCGCAAAGGATCCAGTTCCCGCTCGTCCTCGCCGCAGGCGATTCCCGTGTCAGCCATGAAGTCGATGTGGCCCACCACCAGACGGAGCACATTCGACATCCGGGAGATCGCTTTGATGTTCTCGAGCCCGGCGGCACTTTCGATCAGCGGCAGGATGCGCACATGCGACAGCCGCTCATCGAGAAACTGCAGCGTTGTCGCTGTCTCGGCCTTGGGAAGCATGATTGCCGCAATACCAGGAAGCTGGTGGGCGAGCTCGATGTCCGCCTCCCAGGCGGGACTTCCTTCAGCGTTGATCCGGCTCACCACCGCGACATCGTGCTGCGTGATGCGGGGCCAGAGTCCGGCAATGCCCTCACGCGCCATGGCCTTGTCTTGCGCCGGTACGGCGTCCTCGAGGTCGAGGATGACGACGTCGGCGCCGCTTTTCAAAGCTTTCTCGAACCGCTCCGGCCGATTAGCTGGCACGAACAGAAAGCTTCGCGCGGAGGCGCAACGGTTCGACTTCAGATTTGACATGGGACGCCCAGAGTGTTCACACGATGACGGCTTCAGCTGCTGCCGCAGGCAGCGGCCGACAGGCCACCTGGTCCAGACGGCTGCCATCGAATCGAATGGGATTGGCAAGCAGCTTCATCTCGGGGTCGGCTGGATGCGGTACGTCTTTCACCATATCGATTTCCTGCAGGAACGGGTTCTCCAGGGCTTGCCGAACATTGAGCACCGGCGCGATGGGGAGCACGCCTGTCAGCACCTGAAGCCAGTGGCTGGTCGGTTGCTTACCGAAGGCCGTGTCGAGCGCTTGCGTCAGTTCTGCACGGTGCTCGGCTCGAAGCTTCTGCGACTTGAACCGTTCGTCGGCCGTCAGCACAGGGTCGCCAATCACACCGAGCAGCGCATGCCAGAACTTGTCGGTCATGCACATGATGTAGATCCATCCATCGCCGGTCTTGAAGGTCTGCACAGGCGTCACAGACAGATGGGCGCCGCGCGGCAGTCGCCGGGACGCGTGGCCTTCGTTCACATACCACGTGCCGGCGTAGCCGAGCTGATGCAGGGCGACGTCGAACAGGCTGACATCGACGTCGCAGCCCTTCTTTGTGATCTGCGCGCGGCGCACAGCCCCGAGGAGGCCCAACATGCCGGTGATCCCGGTCATGTAGTCGATCACCGAGGCACCAAAGCGCGAGGGTTCGCCCTCTGGATCACCCGTCAGGTCCATCAGGCCGGATTCGGCCTGCATCAGGAAGTCGTATCCGGGCCACGCCTCACGCGAGTTGTGGCGGCCATAGGCCGAGATATGAAGGCAGACGATGTCTGGCTTGATCGCTTCCAGGTCCTTGTATTCGAGCTTGAGCTTGCCCGGCTGGTCGCCACGAAGGTTGTTGACCACTGCATCGGCGCCAGCGACCAGTCGCTCGAACTCCGCCCTCCCCTGTGCTGTTTTAAGGTCGAGTGACACGCTTTGCTTGTTCGTGTTCCAGCCTTGGAAAACCAGGCTGTCGCCGGTGCCGAGAAAGTAAGGTCCCATGAACCGTGCGGGATCGCCGCCAATGTCCTTGTTCTCGATCTTGATGACTTCGGCACCCATGTCCGCGAGGAACATCGAACCGTAGGGGCCAGCAGCGAACTGCTCGATCGAAAGAATGCGCAAGCCTTCGAGGGGTTTCAAAATGGGCTCCTTATTCAACGGAAAGCTTGGCTTGCTTGGCCAATGTGCCGAACTCGGTCAGCTCCTTGGTTACGCGAGTTTTGAGTTCGGCGGGCGTGCCGGGCATGGGTTCAATGCCTTGCGACAGCAACTGCTTCTGGACCTCGGGGTCCTTCAAGATCGTGGTCACTTCACGGTTCAACTTGTCGATGATCGCGGGCGGCGTGGCTGCCGGTGCCATCAGGCCAAACCAGGTGCCAACGTCGAAGTTCGGCACGCCCGCCTCGGCCAGCGTCGGCACATCGGGGAGCGCGCTAGAGCGCTTGGCGGTCGTGACAGCGAGAGGCCTGAGCTTTTGCGCCTTGATGTGCGGCAACGAAGACGTCACCGTGTCGAACATCACGGAGACTTGGCCGCCCAACAGATCGGCAACTGCAGGCGCGCTACCGCGGTAGGGAATGTGCGTGAGCTTGGCGCCGGTACGTAGCTTGAACATTTCGGCGATCAAATTATGGGCGGAGCCGGGACCTGCGGAGGCGTAGTTGTACTTGTCGGGGTCTGCCTTGCTGATGGCAACGAGTTCCTGCACTGATTTGGCCGGGACGGCGACATTGACGACAACGACATTCGGTACCAGTGCCATCATGCCGACCGGCGTCAGGTCGCGATCAAAGCTGTAGGGCAGCTTGGTAAACACCGCCTGCGCAATGGTGTGGTGTGCCGCACCCACCAGCACCGTGTAGCCATCCGGCGCCGCCTTGGCAACAAAGTCCGCGCCGACCGTGGCTGATGCACCAGACTTGTTCTCGATCACGACAGGCTGCCCCAGAGATTTGCTCAAGCGGGGCGCCACGATTCGCATCAGGGTGTCGGTGGTGCCACCTGCTGGAAATGGAACGATGACCTTGATCGGCCTGGAGGGATAGGTGTCGTTGGCTGCCAGTGCAGGAATGCTGGCGGACAGTGCGGCCGTGCAGGCGAGTGCCAGCAGGGATCGGCGTTGGAAAGAGTTCACGGTGTTTGTCTCCAATGAAAGTTGAAAGATGCAACGTGGGTCGCGCCAAAAGGACGCGCGAGGTCGCCCGGGACGGCTCAGGAAAACGCAGCCGGACGTTTTTGCATGAAGGCGGCAATACCTTCTTGGGCGTCGGCGGAACAGAACACGCGATCGCTGGCCTTGAGCGATTCGCCGACGGCTTCTGAATCCGATCGGTCATACGCAAGATTGACGACAGACTTGGCGGCCTGCAAGGCCAGGCTGGGGCCGCGGCCCAGCTTCTGCGCAATGGCCTTTGCTTCCGCTAGCGCGCAACCCTGGTCGACCAGACGGTTCACCAATCCCCAGGCGTGGGCCTGGGCAGCTGTGATCGGTTCCCCCAAGAAGATCATTTCCTTCGTGCGGGACTCGCCGATACGGCGCGCGACGCGATAGGTGCCGCCGCTGCTGGGGAACACCCCCAGCTTGATCTCTGGCAGGCACAGCTTGACCTGCGACTCCGCCACGATGAGATCGCAGCACGCAGCGATTTCGAGGCCCCCACCATAGGTGTAGCCGTTCAGCGCCGCGATCGTCGGCTTGGGAAACGAGCGCAGCAGTTCGAACACCTTGTTCTGGAAGATCAACTTTTTCTCGAGGGCGGCACCAGGCGCCGACATCTCGGTGAGTTCGGAGATGTCAGAGCCCGCACAGAAGGCGCGATCGCCTGCGCCGGTGAGGACTACTGCCCTGACGCCGTCATCGGTTTCCATTGCCTTCAAGGCCGCGTAGAGCTGGCGCGTGAGGGGCGCCGAGACGACGTTCATCGGCGGGTTATCCAGAAAGATGACGGCATAGCGGTCACCCCGTTCGATATTAATCTTGGTGTCGGTCATGTAGTGTCCTTTTCTGGAAATTATTCGAATAGCCGAATGTTGTAATGTACGTACATTATAAGTCGTAAGGAAATCGGGCTAATTGGTAGTTACCCTGAATGGCCGGTGTTATTAGGCGGGGCTCACGCCCACGTGGCCAATGCCTGCATGCCTGCCGCCCCTTGGGCGTTCACCGCCCGGAGTTGAAGTGCACCGGACGATTGGTCCTCCCAGGCTTGCAGTTCCATCCGCTCGCCACAGTACATCGGACTCACACCCTTGAACTCGAAGTTCTTGAGGTGTTGGCCAGGCTTGCAGCGGCCCGCGAACTGCTGCAGCAACGTGGCCGTGAGCGGCCCATGGACCACCAGGCCGCGATAAAACTCAACGTCTTGGGCGTATGGCAGGTCATAGTGGATGCGATGCCCGTTGAACGTGAGTGCCGAATACCTGAACAGCAATGCGGTGGTGGGCACGAGCTGGTCACGCCATTGGATCGGAGCGGCGGCACCAGGTTCTGCAGCAACGGAGGCCGTTGCCGTGGCAGCCTCGCGGTAGACGATGTCCTGCTCCTCCACCACGCACACACGATCGTCGACTGCAATGGTGTGAGACACGGTCACGAAGCACATGCTTCCCGAGCGCCCCGCCTTCGGCGAGATCTTGAGAATCCTGCTGGTCCGTGCTGCTTGCGAACCGATCGGGATAGCTGCGAGGTAGTTGATCCTGCTCCCGGCCCACATGCGGCGAGGCAGCGGGATCGGTGGCAAGAAGCTGCCTTCAACATCTCTGCGCGGGTGCCCATCATCCCCAAGCAGCCGCTGGGCTGCGACCGGGTTGAAGAACAGCCATTGCCAACCGGTCGGCAACGACTTGCCATGCCCTGGTGCATCGGTCGCGTCCAATGTTGCAGCCAGCGCGGCAACCGCGGCGGGGTCGATCAGCGCGTGCTTCGTCTCTGTGCGTCCGACCCAGTGGTTGAAGTCGTTCAATGTCATGTCAGGTTCAATCCTTAGAGATGCTGTTGGTAGTGGCGGCGCCGGCGGACCGTGACCGTTCCTGGGTCGCCCGCTTGCCGACTCAATGCGACGCAGACGCTGCAAAGGTCGGTGCCAGGCGCTTCCTGTTTGCGCGCGCCGCGAGCAGAAGGCTCCCCCCGACGATCCCGAGCACACCCAGCGCGAGGAATGACGATCCGAAACCCGGTGAGATGGACTTGAGGTAGCCAATCAATAACGGCCCCAGAAACTGTCCGAGAAAGCTCCCCCCGCCGATCACGACGCCCACGGCGGGGATGGCCCGGCGCAATGGAAGGATCTCGGTCAGATAGGACGAAATCAATGGCGTGGGCATCTTCATCATGAAGCCGACCAGCAGGATCATGCCGATCTGGATGACCAGGAACCGGTCTGGAATGTTCGCGAGCGCCGTGAGCATCAACCCGATGATGATCATCGGGACGGCGGCATGCAGTCGACGCTCCTGTCCGTGCTTGTCGGAGCGGTGGGTGATGTAGTAGGCACCGAACATGGCCATGATGAAAGGCGCGCCGGACAACAGCCCCACGGTCATCCCGCTGAGGTGTTCGTGAGTCTTGAAGATCGTGGGCAGCCACAGGGTGAGCCCGTACAGGATGACCTGACTGCAGGAGAAACCGAGCATGAGAAGCCACACGGATGGCTCCTTGAACGTGGTGACCCAGGAGTCTGTCTCCCTGTCGCCATGCAAGGCCTGCTCGGTTGCCAGGCTTTGATCAATTGCCTCGCGGTCGGACGCTGCGAGCCACTTCGCGCTCTTGAGGCTTTTGGGAATCGCCCAGAACCAGATCAGGCAGAAGAGCCACGCCGGCGCACCTTCGATCACCATCATCATGCGCCAGTCGTGGTGTGCAAGAATCGCGGCAGACACTGGACCGGCAAGGAAACCGCCGGCCGCCACGCTCAGGTTCCAGATGCCAAAGGCACGGCCGCGTTCCGACTTGATAAACCATTGGGCCAGCAGCATCGAGGTGGCCGCGTAAATCGGTCCTTCGGCCAGGCCAAGGAGAAAGCGGATTGCCAGAAGTTCTTCGAAGGTTCTGGCGAAACCCGTCGCGACGGCGATGCCGCCGAACAGCACAAGACACGCACCAATCAGGAGTCTCGGTCCAAACCGCAATGCGAGGTAGCCCGCAAGAAGCTGGGTGATGAGGTAGCCCCACGCGAAGGCACTTCCAATCCAGCCCGCCTGAACTGATGACAGCGACATCTCCTTCGTGATGTACGGCAACGCCATGCCGATGTTCACGCGATCAAAGAACGAAATCATGTACATCACGAACACGGCGGGCATGACGATCAGCCACTTCTTGTGGGCAGTCGATCCAGGGATGTTTGCTTCTGCAATTCGGCTCATGGTTGTCTCCGGGATGGAATATGTTGAAAGGCTCAGGCGGGGGCCACAGATGGATCGCGATCGGGTCCTGCGACGATGCCGGCGTCATGCAGGCGGCCTACCGCTCCCGGGCTCAGGCCGAGCACCTGCTCCAGGATCTCGTCCGTGTGGGTGCCCAGAAGTGCTGCTGCGGGTGTCGGGGCGCGGTCCATGGCAGGCGCGCGCACGGCCGCGCCTGCGGCAAGGTGCCGGCCGATCCCGGGCGTGTCGATTCGTTCAAACACAGGATTGTCCGTACTGACCCGTGCGTCCCGCGCAAGCAACTCCTGCACGGTGCTGTAGCGGCCCCAGCACACCTTGTTGGCTTCAAGTGCCGCCTCGGCGTCTCCCGCATTGCGTTGCGCAAACCAGGGTTCCACCAGCGCTGCAATGGCGTCGCGCCCCTCAAAGCGTTGTGCTTCATCGTTGAAATCGAGATGCAGTTCGCGTTGCACCTGAACGATGGATTCGGAGATGCCACAGCACTTAACCAGTGATTTCCACTGGCTCGCCGAAATCGCTGCGACCATGATGCGCTGGCCGTCCGAAGTCGCAAAGTCGCGCCCGAACGCGCCGTAGAGGTGGTTCCCGATCGAGGGTCGCTCCTGGTGCAGCAACTCAGACTCGGCGAGCACGCCGAGATGGGAGAGCATCGTGAAGGCCATGTCGGAAAGCGCCAGTTTGAGCTCAGCCCCCTGCCCTGTCCGGCGTCGAAGATCAACCGCAGCGAGCACTGCGAAAGAGGCTTGATAAGCGCAGGCAATGTCCCAGGCCGGCAGCACGTGATTGACAGGTGCCGCCGGTGAGCCGCCGCCTGTGATGACGGGGTAACCGGTCGCACAGTTCACCGTGTAGTCGACAGCGGTGCTTCCGTCGCCGTTCCCCTGGATCGTGCAGCTGATGACATCGGCGCGCTTTTGTGCCAAGGCCTCGTGCGAAAGCCACGGCGTGCCGATGTTGGTCAGCAGTACCCCTGCATCCGGGCCTGGTGCGGTCACCAGCGCCTGGATCAATTCGCGCCCCTCAGGCTTGCGCAAATCGATCGCAACGGACCGTTTTCCCTTGTTCAGGGCGGTCCAGTAAAGACTACGGCCTCGGCCTTGCGGATGAGGCATACGGGGCATGCGTGCGTAGTCGATACCTCCGCCGATCATGTCGATGCGGATCACATCGGCGCCGTATTGCGCGAGCGTCAGGCCGGCCAGGGGTGCCGCAATGAAGGCCGAGCTTTCGATCACGCGCAGCCGACCGAGAAATGGGTAAGTCATGGTGTATGGAGGGAAGACGGGGCCGCGGGTTGCGGCTCAGAAGCAAAGGCCCAGCGCGTGGCGGGCAGGTGACGAAGACAGGAATGCTCGGCCCAAGCCGCGGGCGCGGGGGGCTAAAGCGGAGGGACAGGCGTCAGCGGCGCCAAGTCCTGATGGGCGGCAGGCATTGCCCGGCGAAGGATGTCGAGCTTTGGAACACTGGCCTGTGATGCAGGCCGATCGCGGCGCTAGGGGGCGCTGGACGCAACGCGGAAGCGCGCCGATTGGGTGTACCGGCTGCTGGGATAGTAGCTGATGGACACCTGGATCAGCGTCTTGTTCTCGTCGTAAAAGTAGCGCGTCATCTGCAAGGCGGCTTCCCCGGGCATCGCCTCGAGCACCTTGGCTAGCTTGTCGTCGAGAAGCGTCGCAGTCACATCCTGACGGATTTCGTGGACGCGCACC
Organism: Variovorax brevis; assembly: GCF_030317105.1. Lineage (GTDB taxonomy): Bacteria > Pseudomonadota > Gammaproteobacteria > Burkholderiales > Burkholderiaceae_C > Variovorax > Variovorax brevis. The sequence continues at coordinate 33,362 of NZ_JASZYG010000011.1, read as the reverse complement.
CCGAACATTCGTTCGATGTTCTGGTAGATCGGACTGCTCGACACCAGCGGGGTTTCCTGTGCCGCGGCATAACGCGGGTGCACGTAGATCAAGACGTAGCTCATCGGCAGTTCGGCGCCAGGCGTCTTGCGAAGAAACGCCACTTCCGACAGGAGCGACCCGGGCTCGCAGTCCAGCCGGGCGGCAAGTTCCGCATCGACCAGAATTTCCCTGCGCGATACCGCGTGCATCTCGGTGTCCCCGACGAACTGCAGCAACTCCTCGGTTGAGTTGACGGCGTTGAATCGGTCGCGCCCTTGCGCCGCATCGCGAACGATGGTGCCAATGCCGGGATGGGAGGAGATCAGGCCCTGATCGCGAAGGACGCGCAGTGCCTGCCGCACCGTCTGGCGGCTGACGCCATAGCGCTCCGTCAATTCTTTCTCGGACGGAAACACGCTGGCTGGCTGGTGCTTGCCGCCGCGGATGTCGCGTGACAAGATGCCCGCCAATGCCGCGTAAAGAGGCTGCTGCCCCGCCACGCGTTCCAGACGTTCCTGTGCCGTAGATTGAATTTCCATCGTTCTCTTGTCTTTCGGTCGACGTAAATGCCGGGGCGGTCTTGCGCCACCCGCTGGATTCCGCCTGTTCCCACAATCCAGTGTATTTTGACCCATCCTCTCTGCACGCCTCAAAATCGGCCGTACCCGCAACATCTGGAGTCGCTGCTTCGCGAGGAACGCCTGCTGTGGCATCCGAAGTATTCGCGGGCGAAGGCTCCGGGACGGTGCATGAAAGAAGAGTCATCAGTCAATATGTTGTAATGTACGTACATTGTAATGACGGTACAACTAGAGTCCGATGGGGCATCTCCTCTTGATTTTTTTAGACAGAGCGCTTAGGCCCGGCGGCACTTGTTTTGCGACCTCGACCCCATGAGGGGCTCAAATCAGGCTGGGTCGCTGAGTAGCCCACTCGATAGCCTGATCCAAGCGATCACTCCCCCAGAAGAGTTCGCCGCCTATGACAAAGCTTGGGGCACCAAAGATGTCTTGGGAAATGGCTGCGTCCACCTGGTCCATCAAACGCGTCTTGAGGGCCTCCGACGTCGCTTTGGCAAGAATGGCGTCGGCATCCCTTCCGAGTTCCGCCAACAGTTCACGAACAACCGCTTCAGAACTGATGCTCCGGTCTTCCGCAAAATTGGCATGGAAAACGGATTGTGTGAACTGACTGCACCACCCTTCGTCTGCGGCAAGCAGCGCGATCCGGGTCGCAAGCAGACTTCCCCGCGGATACGCGGATGGCCAGCGCAGGGGTAGATCGAACCGTTGGCAGATCCGCTCTACATCGCGCCTTCGATAGCGCTGCTCCGAGGGAGCTGGATTTTGAAATGGGCTCGCGCCACCAGAGCGTCGTTTGAAGATCGGCCCGAGCAGGAATGGCCTCCGGCAAATGCCAACATTCGCGGCCGAAGTCAGCTGCTCGACCCGCAACGCAGCAATGTATGAATAGGGACTGGCAAAGTCATACCAGAATTCAAGCGTTGGTATGACTGCAGCTTTTTCCATCCCTATCTCCATTGCCTTGAAGAGCTTGAAGTCGTTTGATTCAGCGCCTATCTGGCCATCCGAACCCTAACGCGCGCTCGGCTGGCAGTATTGGTTTCGGTCTATGCAGTCGATGGTGTTCGACGTTCTGTGCTGAGCAGCAGGGCGGATAGTGGACGCTCAAGCGGTCCTCGATTAGTACCCGTATTGTTGCCACCGACGAGAACTGTTAAGGGTTGCCCGATACCTGCCCTTGCGAGGCGCGGCGCCAAGCACAGCTGCTGCGGCCTGAGGGCAGGTGTTGGGCAAGCCTCGAGGGAGGAAACCGCGGAATGCACCTCTGGCGCCTGAGAAGCTACGAAGCTATGGGGATTCGGGATGCGTAGATCGAGTTGGTGCTGGTGTTTCGCCCAGGAATTTGGCCGTTGGCGGTGATGCGGCACAGGGGATCGAAGCCGGAGCGTGGAGTCGCCCGCTGGGCCTGACCGACGGCAAGGGCTTGGTGAGGCGCGAAGGCGAGACCACCCCACATCGACCCTGGGCGATGGAGCGGTAAAGCTTGGTTTGGGCGCTGATGAAGATCAGTACTCATGGTGGCGGTGCACGGATGGATTGCCCGCGAGCGAAGGTCTGCAGGATGATCATCGGGCCACCGCAGTGCGGGCAGAGGAAGGTCGGTTGCGCGGGACCTGGCTCGCGATCGGCGCGCGAGGCTTGAGCAGTGGCACCGGCTTCTTGCAGCAGCAGTTCGCGAATGCGTACCAGGCTGACCTTGCGAGCGCCGTTGGCCAAGAGCCCGTAGTGGCGGATGCGATGGAAGCCTCCCGGCAAGACATGCAGTAAGAAGCGGCGCATGAACTCGTCGGCGTCGAGCGTCATCGTCTTGTGGCGTGTCCGGCCCTTGGCGCGGTAGTCCTTCCAACGGAAGGTCACGCCTTGCTCGTCCATCGCGACAAGCCGGCTGTTGGAGATGGCGACGCGGTGGGTGTAGCGCGACAGATAAGCCAGCACCGCTTCGGGGCCGGCGAACGGACGCTTGGCATAGACGACCCATTCGCACTGGCGCATCGGCGCGAGCCAGTCGGCGAAGGCGCGTTCTCCGGCCAGTGCCGCGTACTCGCCGAAGAAGACCAACTTGCCGGCGCGATGCGCCTGATCAAGCGCTTCAAGGAAGCGGCGCCGGAACAGTCGCGACAGCACGCGCACGGACAGGAAGAAGCCGGGCCTGCAGGCGATCCAACGCTCGCCGTCCGGCGACAAGCCTCCGCCCGGCACGATGCCATGCACATGGGGATGGTGCGTCAGTGCCGATCCCCAGGTGTGCAGCACCAGGGTCGCGCCGATCCTTGCGCCCAGGTGCTTCGGATCGGCTGCGATGGTCATCAGGGTCTCGGCGGCCACGTCGAACAACAGGCCGTAAATCGCGGCCTTGTTGTAATAGGCGATGGCGCTGATCGGCGCTGGCAAGGTGAAGACGACGTGGTAGTAGTCCACCGGCAGCAGATCGGCCTGGCGTGCCTCAAGCCAACGTTGGGCCGCACTGGCCTGGCACTTCGTGCAATGTCGATTGCGACACGAGTTGTAGGCGATCTGGTCGTGTCCGCAGCCCTCGCAATACAACACGTGACCTCCCAGCGCCGCGCTGCGGCACTGTTCAATGGCCGACATGACCTTGAGCTGGCCCAGGCTCAGGTGCCCACGCTGAGCCTTGCGCCAATCGGGGCCGTGGGTGCGGAAGATGTCGGCGACTTCCAGGGCGCAATGCGCCACAGAGATGACCTACGCAGGTTGCAAGTTCTCCAGCGGGCTGACCACTTCGTGCAGGATCTCGGTGGCCACGTGCGCGTAGATCGATGTCGTATCGAGCCGCTTGTGCCCCAGCAAGACCTGGATCACGCGGATGTCCACCTTCTGCTCCAGCAGGTGAGTGGCAAAGCAGTGGCGAAGCGTGTGCATGGTGACGCGCTTGTCGATGTTGGCCGCGTCGGCAGCGTCATGAACGGCGCGGTTGAGCTGGCGCGCGGTCAACGGGTCGACCGGGTTCATCCCCGGGAACAGCCAACCGCCCGGCAGCATCTTGCCTTGGGCATGGGCCAGTCGCCACCAAGCGCGCAGCAGCTCCAGGAGGACTGGCGAGAGCTGGCGTAGCGGTCCTTGTGGCCCTTGCCCTGCTCGACGCGCAGAGTCATGCGCTGGCTGTCGATGTCACCGACCTTCAGCGCGACGATCTCGCCGACCCGCAGTCCTGTGCCGTAGGCAATGGACAGTGCCGTCTGGTACTTCAGGTTGGAAGCCGCAGCGATCAGGCGCGCGACCTCCTCGCGGCTGAGCACCACCGGCAGCTTCTGGGGCACACGAACGGGGCTCATCCCGGCCATCACTTCGCCACGCCCGAGCGTGACGTCGAAGAGGAACTTCAAGCCGGTGATGGTTGCATTGAGCGTGATCGGCGAGACGCCCTGATTCACCATGTGCAACTGGAAGCTGCGCAAATCCTCCGCGGTGGCCGTCTCGGGGGAACGCTGCAGGAAGAGGTAGAGATTCGCAACTGCGCGAATGTAGGTGGATTGAGTCTTGGGCTCGAGCTTGCGCAAGCGCATCTCGTCGAGCATGCGACGACGCAGCGGTGAGACGACTGGGGTGGAAAGGGTCATGATCGTGCTCCTGTCGAAGAAACGAGGCCAATTGCCTCGCTCCGCAACATAGACAGGAGCGCAATGTTTGCCGTCCGCGCGGGTTCAGCGGCGGGCTACCGCGAGCGGGGCGAGCGGTTTAGTCCTCCGGTTGTTACCCGAAGCGCACTCGGCTACTGCGGATGCCGCGAAATTGTCGATCGCCAGGCTCTCAATTCTCATCGAATGCTTAGGTCTTAGGGTTTCGACGTCCCGCACTCAGTCGGCAGCACATGGACCGGTGATCACAAGAAGGGGCGACTGCCCCACTGGGGCGCGGTTCAACGTTCCGCCAGACTTCCGCACTTGGGCGACCGCGGTAGAACCTACCGACGTTCTAGTTGTTGTGCACTCGTTGTGCAAAGCCCGCAGGATCTTTCCATACGTTTGCGTCGTGCGAAGGCCTTATCAACAAGAGATCAGCGGCAGGGACCCGCTCGCTCCATGACGAGCACGTCGCGCTGGCGCTTCTGGACGAAGCCAATGTTGCGGTTCATCACGGCAGTGCGGTCGGGATTGGGGGTGTACATCCGCATTGCCTATGCGTTTGACGACCATGTCTTGCGACAGGCCTGCGACGCTATCGGCAGGTTCCTCGGCATATAGATGAGGAATCGGTCGTCGCTGCTATTCGAGGCCCGTGCAAGAGCGCGCGTGAGGCTTATCCCTTGCGAGCAGCCCCTGCAACTTCGACCGCGGACAGCAGGACATCGACAAAGGAAGAGACGATCTTGCTTGTTTCGCCGAGCTTCGTGACCGCCACGACTGTCGCCGTCTCGCGAATGTCGGTCACCCGGATGAAGGCGATGTCGTCGCGGTTGCCTTCGCTCACCGAGCGACCGACCAGGCAATAACCCAGCCCGGAGGCCACCATGCCCAACGCGGTGTGGATGTCGTTGGCTTCGTACGCCACGTTCGACTGCCCGCCGGCGCTTCTCAGCGCGGCCAGCGTCTTCTCGGCAAAGCGGCTTTGCGGGTCCTTCGGGTAGGTGATGTAAGCCACGTCATCCAGCTCTGTCGCCAGCAGTGATTTTCGCTTCGCCATAGGGTGCGCCCGTGAAAGCGCGACAACGAATGGATCATGGAGCAGCGGCGTGAAGCACAGGCCTTCAACCGAGTCGACGGTTGCGAAGTAACGCGAAATGCCGACCTGGATGCGGCCGTTCAACAACTGTTCGTACTGGTGCTCGGACAGTAAAGTGATGAGCTCGATCTTCACGTTTGCATGCCTGCCCCGGAACGTACGGATCGCGCGCGGGAGTATCGAGAAGATGGCCGAGCGCGTATAGCCGATCGCCAAGACACCGCTCTGCCCGGCGGCAACGCTGCGCGTTTCCTCTTCAAGCCGCTTCGCATCAGCAAGCAGCGACTTTGCGCGTGGGTAGAAGTAGCGACCCAACGCGGTCAGGTCCATCGGACGCCGTGAGCGGTCGAACAGCTCGCCCCCAAGCTCCGATTCGAGTTGCGCCAACTGCATGCTGATGGCGGTTGGCGCCACGTGCAGGCGCGTCGAGGCAGCCGTGGCACTGCCCGCGTCCACCACTTCACACAGATAGCGTATTTGTCTCAGGTTCATTAATAGTGAACTTAGATTCAAAAATCGATGTTTGCTCTCGAATGTACTGGATCTGATACTGAGGTTCCACCAACGAACTCCCAGGATTCCAGATGACAAACACCTCCATCCCCCTCGATCTTCCCCCCGCAGTCAAGGAACTAAGCACCGCAGAGGTCTCTGATGCACTCGATGCACTGGGCCTGCCGGGCAGCGCGCTCGGAATCGGCCATATCGCTGGAAGCACCCGCTGCTTCGGGCCTGCATTCACTGTGCGCTACGTACCTGTCGACACGGCAAATCCGGGGACCGTCGGCGACTACCTCGACGACGTGCCCGAAGGCGCTGTCGTCGCCCTCGACAACGCTGGACGTATGGACTGCACCGTCTGGGGAGGCATCCTCAGCCAACTGGCAGCGCATCGCCGAATCGGGGGCACCGTCGTGAATGGCGTGTGCCGGGACACCACGGAAGCCGACGAAGCCAGCTATCCGCTGTATGCCTGCGGTCGCTTCATGCGCACCGGCAAGGACCGCGTCGAGGTGCAGTCTGTGGGCGAATCGATCAGTCTGGGCGACGTGCGTGTGGCCGCGGGCGATTACATCGTCGGCGACCTCGACGGCATCGTCGTTGTGCCCCGAACCCGCGCCGTCGAAGTATTCCAACGGGCGCTCGCGCTGCGTGCCGCAGAGCACCGCATCGTCGAGGCGACCCTGCGAGGCAAATCCCTCGCAGAGGCGCGCGAGCTTGCGGCCTATCACACGCTGCAACGTGCAACGGCCTGATGCACATCCTCAACGCCAAGGAGACGACCATGCAACAACTTGACACTGCCGCCATCCCCTCCGTCATTCCTTCTGCAGATCCCGCGAAATCTGCGAAGACCCACAACGCCGCGTTGACGCGCGAACAACTTGAACGGTTGCGATCGCTCGGCGCAGCGACCGTCTATGAAGCGCAAGGCGCCAAAGGCGCGTTGGACAGCGGTATCAAGCCGATTGACCCGCAGTCGCGCCTTGTCGGTCCGGCCTTTACCGTCGACACGCGACCCGCCGACAACCTGATGCTGCACTACGCGCTGCTCAAGGCGCGTCCCGGCGACGTACTGGTCGTAGACGCAAAGGGCTTCCTCGAGGCCGGCCCGTGGGGCGACGTACTGACCGCTGCAGCTATGAAGGCAGGCATCGTCGGCCTCCTCATCCACGGCGCCGTGCGTGATGCCAGCCAGATCGTCGAAACGGGTTTCCCCGTGTTCTGCCGTGGGCTGTCCATCAAGGGCACCGGCAAGCACCAACCCGGCCGCCTGGACGTGCCGGTATGCATCGGCGACGCAGTAATCCGGCCAGGCGACGTGATTGTCGGGGACCGCGATGGCGTGGTGGTGGTGGCGCGCGACGAAGTCGATGCGGTCATTGCAAGTGCCGAGGCACGGGAGGCCAAGGAGGCTGGTCAGAGATCGGCGATCGAACGCGGCGTGAGCACGGCAGAGTTGCTGGGTCTGATGCCCGTCTTGCAGCGCCTGGCGCTGAACTGAACCAACGACAAAAAAGGACGGAGACATGGACACCGGATCGGCCACGGCCACCCCCTCTGCAACCTCTTCATCTTCGAAGCCATCCCGCTATCGCTGGATCGTCGCAGGCATCTTCTTCGTGATCTACACGATTGCCGCGGCCGACCGCGCCAACCTCGGCGTGGCGCTGCCCTTCCTGCGCAAGGAATTTCACATGAGCAATTCGGAAGCGGGCGCGCTGGTCAGCCTGTTTCTGATTGCCTACGCCGTGGCGCAGCTTCCCTCGGCGTGGCTGCTCCAGCGCTTCGGCGTGCGCAAGGTGTTCTCGATCTCGATGATCCTCACGTCGCTTGCGACCGCGATGACCGGGCTTGTCGGGTCCCTGTTCGCGTTGAAACTGTCACGCATCGGGCTGGGCTTGGCCGAGGGTCCGTTGCCTATCGGCGTGACGACAACAATCAATCACTGGTTTCCGACAAAGGAGAAGGGGACGGCCTCCGGCATCTTCCTGTCGGCCGTGAAGTTCGGGCCGGTCATCACGCCGGTGCTCGGCGCGGCGATCGTGTCGATCTGGGGCTGGAAGGAGATCTTCATCTTTTTCGCGATACCGGGCATCCTCCTGTCGGTAGTCTGGTTTTTTGCGGTGGCCGACAAGCCTTCGGAAAGCCGATTCGTCAACGAGGGCGAAGTGGTGACGATCTCGGAGCGGACGGCAGACGGTGACGCCCGAACCACCGCAGCCGCCTCATCTGCGATGCCCAGGCTCGATCGATTCATCCGTACCCGTGATGAAGCAGTGCTGGAAACCACCGGCAGCGTGTTCCGTTCCTGGAACATCTGGGGCTGCGCGCTCGGATATTGCTTCCAGCTGGGCATCTCAAGCGTCCTGCTTGCGTGGATTCCGACCTACCTGATGACCGTTAAACATTTCTCGGTGATGGGGATGGGCTTCGTCGCTGCGGCGCCGTGGGTTGGGGCCGTGCTCGGCAACATCCTCGGCGGCCTGTTGTCGGATCGGGTGCTTGGCAAGCGCCGCAAGCCAGGCATGCTGATCTCTGCCGCGGCGACCGCCGTGATGATGTATGCGCTGATCAACTCGCCAGCCGATCCCGTGCTCTACGGCATCCTGCTGTTCACGACTGGCGTGATGCTCAGCATAGGCTACTCCGCGTACATGGTTTATCCGATGCCATTTGTCTCGAAGCAGAAGTTTCCGTTGGCGAACGCGATCGTCAACATGGGCGGTCAATTAGGTGGCGCAGCGACGCCCTTCATCACTGGACTGCTGCTTGACAACTATGGCTGGGACCCAGTCTTCGGGTTCATGGCTGGAATTTCGTGCCTGACCTTTGTGATCGTGCTGACGATTTCCGAACCTTTGAAGGTAGTGTCCGCACGGCGCGCCTTCCCTATCGCAGGAGGCTCAGTCTCGGCAAGTCGCTGAAACCAACAAACCGATTGCCGCCGGCGAGGTACGCCGGCGGCGTTAGCCGTTTGGACTGGTCGTAGGGATCACCGCGCACGTCTCATCAATCCAGCACCGCGGTTAGACGAAGTCAAAAGGCGCGCCACCCGTAGAAGAAAGTAAATCCGATAGCCGGCTACGCGCCCCGCTTGCCTCTGGGGGCTGCTCTCGCAGTCACAGATTTACCGTCGCAAGAAAGAAAGTAAATCCGGTACTTCGCAACCGCGCAAATCAAATTCGATACTTCGCGAATCCAAGGCGCGAGGGCTGCGCAAGGTGTTGTTGAATCATGAGGGAATTTCGCGCCACGCCCACGAGGTGCTTCGCAGCTCGAAGGCTTCAGCCTCAAACTGGCCGGCGGTTCAATCGAATTCGATTAGTGGCTTCGCCTGGAAGCCGATCCGGCGGGTGCTGCGCCTCTGCGAACGCCCTGTCCGCCCCTGCGGACTCACCGCGCAGGGCGACGCTCAACGGCAAGCGCCAGAATCCAGAAGGACGACTTGGGCAATCGCATCGCCTCACTCGTCGTCGACCGGAAGGGAGACCGACCCTGTCGTTTGACCAGCCAATGAACGAGGCCCAGCGCCGAAAGCTGGCCAGAATGATCGACGCACTTCGCCAGCGTGCTCATTGCATGTGCTGTCCGCCGTTGATAGCAATGTTGGCGCCGGTGATGAAGGCGGCTTCCTCCGAGGCGAGGTAGATGACGAGGCCCGCCACCTCTTCTGGCTTTCCGAGGCGGCCGACCGGAATATGCGGGAGAATTTTCGTGTTCAGCACCTCTTCAGGAATGGCCGTGACCATCTTGGTGCCGATGTAGCCCGGCGAGATGGTGTTAACGGTCACGTTCTTCCGGGCGACCTCGAGGGCCAACGCCTTGGTGAAGCCATGCACACCGGCCTTGGCGGCCGAGTAGTTGGTCTGGCCGAAGGCCCCTTTCGAGCCGTTGACCGACGAGATATTGATGATGCGGCCCCAGCTGCGATCGACCATGCCGTCGGCCACCTGCTTGGTCATGTTGAACAGGCTGTCGAGGTTGGTACGCAGGACCGCGTCCCAGTTGACCTTGTCCATCTTCTTGAAGGTCGTGTCGCGGGTGATGCCGGCGTTGTTGACCAGCACGTCGACCGGGCCAGCCTTGCTCTGCGCTTCGGCAACTGCTTTGGTGCAGGAATCGAAGTCGGAGACATCGCAGGCCACGGCCGTGATGTCGTAGCCCTTGGCCTTCATGTCCTTCACCCACTCGCCATGCTTGCTGTTGCCCGGCGAGTAGGTCACGACCACCTTGTAGCCGGCATCGACCATCTTGGTGGAGATCGTCTCGCCCAGACCGCCCATGCCGCCTGTCACCAATACCACTTTTTGCTTGTTCATCCTGGTCTCCTTCTGGTAAACGAAAAGATTCCATCACGGTCTGCGGCCACACACCCGCGATAGCGGGATGCCAAAGAGCGGCGAAAGAACGCCAGTATGCTCGCCTTGTCAGGAGGTAGCCTTTAGGGCCGGCCACGCGGTCTGCGTGACCTGCGCATTTGCAGCCCAGTTCGCTTTTTCCCGTTCATGCGCCCTTGGTTGACCACATCCGAAGCGGCGTGGTAACGAGAATCTGAACAGCCTACATGTCCGGTCCGCCGTGTCGGGCGGCCTGCTTCCCACCGGCGAGGATCGCGGTGAACATTTGCAGGGTAGACCTCGATCACCCAATCTGGGGCGGCTTCACCCTTGACGATCGGGATGCCTTCGCGGCGCAGCGGTCCATGAGTTGGAAGATCTCGTCAATCTTCGGCGCCTGGCCCTCGGTCAACTCCTCGATCAGCAGCAGCCGGGGTTCGCCCACCACACGCGAGCCATCGCCAGCATTTGCTGTTCGCCGTCCGACAGCGGGCGGCTCGACGGCGCGTGGCGCGCCAATGCCTGGGCCGACCTGCCGCACGCCGCGTTGACGGTACTTGTCCCTTCGCGCGCCAAGGAGGAACATTTGGCATGGGCACCATCTTCAATTTCGGCCGGCTCCAGGCCAGCAAACCGGCCCCGAGCTTGGTTTCGTCCGGGGCTTTCCGCATTGCCTTGCTGGGCGACTTCTCGGGCCGTGCTCACCGCGGCGAACGGCGCAGCAGCGACGAGCTTGCACACTGCAAGCCGCTGCGGCTCGACGTGGACACCATCGACAAGGTCATCGCGTCGTTCGGCACCACCTTGCGTCTGCCGCTGGGTGGTCCCGCTGAGGGCGGCATGGAGCTGCGGCTCGGCTCGCTCGACGACCTGCATCCCGACACCCTCGGTTCAAACCTCTCGCTCTTCTCTGGGCTGGCCCGCCTCCGGCAGCGGCTGGCCGATCCCCGAACCTTCGCAGCCGCGGCGGCCGAGGTCCGGGCATGGGCTGCCGCCGCGCCCGCCGCTGCGGCCGCCGTCGCGCCGTCGCGGGCCCGCGGCAACACGCTGCGCGTGGACGCCAAGCTCAGTGATTTCGCCCGTCTGGTCGGTTTGCCGGCGGCCTTCGCGCCGCCACCCGGCCCGATCGACACCTTGCTGCAGCGAATCGTCGCGCCGCATGTGGTCCAAGCTGCCGCGCCCGACGTGCCTGGCCTGACGGCCGCCGTCGACGATGCGCTGTCGGCCGCGATGCGCGGTGTGCTGCACGACCCGGACTTCCAGTGCCTGGAGGCCGCCTGGCGATCCCTGGACTTCATCGTACGGCGCGTCGAGACCGACGAGACGCTCGAGATCGTGCTCTACGACATCAGCGCCGAGGAGTTCGCCGCCGACCTTAGCGCAACCGACCAAATCGAAGACACTGGCCTGTACCGACTCCTGGTCGAGCAGCCCGCATTGGACGCGCATCAGGGATCCCTGTCGGCCCTGATCGGCCACTACGGCTTCGAGATGACGCCGCCGCATGCCGAACTGCTCGGGCGCATCGCAGGCATCGCAGCCCGCGCTCGCGCACCGTTCATTGCGGCGGTGGGGCGAGACTGCATCGGCATGCGGGTGGAGGACATGCACCCGCGCGTCGTCGCTGCGTGGAAGGCGCTGCGCGAACTGCCGGCTGCACGTTTCCTGGCTTTGGCTGTGCCGCGCTTCCTGCTGCGAACGCCGTATGGGGCCCACACCGATCCGATCGACGCCTTCGCGTTCGAGGAGTTCGACGCACAGGCCGGACTGAAGACCCTGCTCTGGGGCAACCCGGCCGTGCTCGCGGCGGTGCTGCTGGGCGAACACGCCCGCGGTGCTGGCGTCCGGCAGGCGCCGGGCCGGCTGCTGAGCGTTGGCGACATGCCCTTCTTCTTCCACACCGATCCCGACGGCGAGACAGTGGCACTGCCCGGCACCGAGCGCCTGCTGAGCGAACGTTCGGCGGCCGAGGTGCTCGGCCTGGGCTTCATCCCCGTGCTGGCACTCCGGGGCCGCCCGGAGCTTCGCCTTGGCAACTTCCTGTCGCTGGCCGGCACGCCACTCGCGGGCCCGTGGACGCCGGCCGATGGACTGGCCGAACCGGCCGACGATCCCATGCCGCCGAGTGCAGCTGCTATCAGCGCGGCCCCCGCAGCCGAGCCGGCCGCCGACGCCGAACTCGATGACTTGCTCGCAGCGCTTAAGGACAGCATCGATGCCGAGCCGGCGTCCCCCCACGGCGCCATCGATCCCGCCCTGGCCGCACTTCTCAAGGACCCTTGATCAGTACGCGATATGCGGGCCTGGGCCGGGCGCAGTCGTTGCTCCCTTCAGGGCCGTTCAGCGGGCGTTGGGTTCAACCCTACGAGTCGGTGGTCAGCATGCTGTGGAAATTCGCTCACATGAATCGGTTGCCAGGGCCACCTCGTGATGTCGCAGTTGTGTGGCCGTCCGATTGATCCCTACGAGGGTGTCCGCGATCGCCGCTATCAACGTCGCACGGGTCGCGCAATTGCTCGGAATATCTCGGCGCAGCGTGCGCGAGAGCATCTGCCACGCCGGAAACGATATGAGCCAGTTCCTGCGATTCTGCCCGTGCTGCGTGAGTGCGGCCTACCACAGCCGTTTGTTCCAACTCGAGCGCCATGCGCATCGCCCGATCTACGGCGAACCGCTGCGCGATGGCTGTCGACATTGCGGTCGGCAATCGGCCTACAGGCTCGATGCAGAGTTGCTTGACTCGCCCTTTCGCTGCAAACACTGCCGCAGCTGCTACTCCTCTCTCGGCTACGCGCCGGCGGCCTTTGACAGGCGCCTTGCGCCAAAGGCGCGCGCGGCGGTGACCCGCGCTGCTATCGGTTGAAAGTCGCTCGCACCCAACCATGGTGCGCGCTACCTGGGCGATGCCGGAACAGCGGTATCACATTTGCTTTCTAAAATGGCCAACCCCTTGCTGGATGCGGCTTGACGGGGCACAAGGCGCTTCAGATCATGCGCAGTCTTACTTTTACCGTCACGTGTGAAATGGATTTACTTTCTTCTACGTGACTGCAGCAGTTTGCATGCGCATGGGTGAGTCATGTGGGCCTCTAAGCATCGGGCAGTCGGCGGCGCCAATACTGATTGCATGTCCCGGCGGCCATCGACAGTCAGGTAGATCACGACTTGGGTGGCGGCGACGCGGTAAATTACTCGATACGGTTTGAAGGAGGTTTGCCGGAAGTCCTTGATACCGAGCGCCACCAACTCCTTCGTAGCTGCCACGTTCCAATCACCAAGCGCATCCTTTTCTCACACGCCGCTCGCTATCGCCGTCGTGTTTGACCGCCAGCCTACAGGCCAAGCCGCCACCTGAAGCGCTCACTAACCTACGATCGTAGGCCTGAGCGCTAATTTGGGTGGATGTGGCGCGCAATGTAGAAGACAGCGCCAGTCAATAGCGTGCAAAGCGTCATCATGGCGCCAATGACTATCCAGGCTTGCTTGTTCATGGCTGCGGACAGCTCGCTCTTCGTCGCCAATGGATCGTGACAAGAGGTGCCTTGACCTTTGTTGCTATGCATGTTGCCATCCGGGCGCGGGTGATCAGACGGCGCCGAACTCGCGCTCGTAGAGCGCCCACTTCACGGTCAGGATGTCCGCGGCGATCTTGGCGGCATTCGCCCCGGAATACGATTCTTCGGGATCGAACTCGAAGCCCTCTTGGAACCGCACAACCTGCGCGTAGTCCTTGTCGAAGACCATCGGTCCTGTGAGCCCGGTTGGATCGACGCCGGCAGGGACGGCGAGGAACTTGTCGGCGTTGGTTGCGCTTTGATAAAGGTCGACGGTCATCAGGCTCATTCGGCTCTCCTCGGTTGGGCTCGCACAGATCCGGAAAGCGAATCTTGGCGTGACTGCCGCCCAGGCGCAAGCTTGGCGCCCCTCTTCCCAGAGAGCGACCCGCAAACGCTCGATAGCACCATAGATGCATCCACCGTTTCGCTCGTTCGGTCGGTCATCGAATCGCGATTCAATGGGTTCGGAATGGGCTATTGGCCGCTGTTGCCAGCGTGTCGTGGCGAATGCGATCCTTCGGCGCGGCCGGTCTACGATTCAGTTGGGCCCACTGCGGAAGTTCGGTTCTACAAACAGAACTGCGAAGAGCAGTCACTCACATGGCGACAATCCTGGGCTAGAACTCGCAAAAGCCGCCCCCTTCCTGTCTTGTGATCTTTTTGCCCGAATCCAGCCGTAGTGTTGCGGACGACTATTTCTGGGAGCGGATGAAAATTGGGGGACTGCCCCTCAGCCCCAACTATGCGATCGTGTCCTTGCGCACACTCGCATGGGCCAAGCGGTGCAGGCCGGTGAGCTCGGCCACCGTGCGGGACGATGGCAACGCGCAAGTGCTTGGCACCATCGCGCTTGCGGCCGCCTGCAAACCAATCGAAAACTTAAGTACTGCCGCTCCTTGTCGCATCAGCCCCTGGGCCGAGCAGTCTTTGCGCCTCGGTTTCCAGACGTACTGCGTCATCGAAGTTCTGGAGGCCTATCTGGTTGAAGACTCTCTTGAACTGACGCGCAACCGCCGGTTGCAGGGAAGCAAGCCGCTTTGCAAGCTGGACTGAAACCGCCTCCAGGTCTTCAGGCACTACAACTCGCCAGACGAGGCCCCAGGCGCAGGCTTCCTCTGGAGTGAACTCGTCTCCGAGAAGCGTGAGCGCCTTGGCTCGGCTCAGGCCAGCGTAGGCAGGAAGCGTGGCGCTCAAGCCGCCGGTGACGAACACGCCGAGCGATGCTTCCGGAAGCTTGAAGCGACTGGTGGTGGCAGCAACGACGACGTCCGCATTGAGCATCCATTCGAGTCCGGCGCCAATCGTCCAACCGTGGACCGCGAATAGAACAGGCTTGTCCAGCCGGACAAGTGAAGTGGCGACTGCTTGCACAAGCGCCAGATCGCGCTCGGTCGGCGCGGCGCTCACGTCGCGGCCAGCGCAAAAGGCTCTTCCGTTGCCGCGCACGCGCAGGGCACGGACTGTGGTGTCCGCGGCCGCACCGTCGATTGCCTCGAGGAGGGCCTGCGCGACGTCGTTGTCGATGGCGTTGAGTTTGTCGGGACGATTCAGCGACAGCGTCATGACGCCATCGCTCACGTGTGCCAACAGCGGGGACTGAGTCATTTGCACATGATGCACGAGGATCGGCTCACCCGGTCTGTATTGAGGTGCCGACGCAATCGTTGCTCTGGGCCGCCCGGATCCGCATCGGCCATGCAGCGATCAGTTGGCCGTGATCTTTCGCTCGCGCACGATAGCGCTCCACTTGGCGTCTTCCTTCTTCATGAAGGCTGTGAGTTCGGCGCGCGTGGTGGGTTGCGGCGTGAGACCGTGCCTGTTCAGGGCATCCTTGACGCCCGGGTCGTTCAGCACCTTCACGATCTCCAGGTTCCACCGATCCAGTATCGGCGCCGGCGTCTTGCCCGAGGCCACAAAAGCGTACCAGTTCAGTGCCTCGAACCCAGGGTAGCCCGATTCGGCCACCGTCGGAATGCCGGGCAGGTAGGCTGGCCGCGTCGCACCGGTGGTGGCCAGCGGGAGCAACTTGCCAGCTTCCACTTGCGGCATCGCCGTGGGTGGTGCCGCGAAATACGAAGTCACACGCTCGCCCAGCAGGTCCTGCAGGGCTGGCGCGCCACCCTTGTAAGGCACGTGCACCATCTCCACGCCGGCGCGCTGGTTGAACAGTTCGCCCGCCAGGTGCGAAGCCGAGCCCGCGCCGGTGGAGGCGAAATCCACGGCGCCGGGCTTCTTCCTGGCGAGGGCCACGAATTCGGCCAGCGTGGTCACCTCCGCGCCCTTGTGCACCACCAGTACGTTGGGGAAGTTGACACCGCCCGAGACCGGCGCCAAGTCCTTGAACGGGTCATACCTCACCTTCATCACATGCGGCGCGATGGTCAGCGGCCCGATCGAGCCGAGCAACAGCATCGAGCCGTCCGCCGGACCGCTGGCGACTTGCTGATGCGCGATGTTTCCCCCTGCGCCTGCCTTGTTTTCGACGATGACGCTTTGACCGATGTTCTCGCCCAGTTTCTTTGCGATCAGGCGAGCCGCCGCGTCCGCTGCCCCGCCGGCGGCGAAGCCCACGACCAGCGTGACGGGCCTTGCGGGCGGAAAGTCCTGCGCATGGCTGGGCCCCGCCAGCAGCAAAGAGGATGCGGCCAGCGCGGTGGACTGCAAAAGGTAACGTCGAATCATCTTGGTTCTCTCGAGTGGGTGTCTGGTGATGCTGTTCATTCGTCGCCCAGCCCGATCGGGCTCGGCTGGCGCTTTTCGATCGCATGGCGCAGCAGCGCGGCGCTACGGAAGATGCCGTGCGCGAACTTGCCATAGGGCAGCGTGGCGAAGAGCGCCATCACCGCGCCGAGGTGGACGCACAAGAGCACGGCCAGGGCCGGCGTACCGCGTCCCAGCCACAGGGCCAGGCCGCTCGCGCTGGTCAGGAACAGCAGCGCGATGAAGCCCAGGTCCATCGGCTTTTGCGCGGCGTCGCCATGCAGCGGGTGGCGCCGGCGGTTCAAGCCCCACAGGCCGGCCGTGCCGATCATCAGGCCAACACCACCGACCACGCCGAGCAGCTTGGGAAGACTGGGTAATTCGTAGGGCGCGACCCAACCGAAAACGTAGTGGTAGAGCGTGGCAACGCCGGTGGCCGCAACGCACAGCAGGAAGCCGTAGAAGGTGAAGTGATGGAAGCGTCGACGCCACAGCGTGAAGGCGTCGTCCTCGTTGTTGCAGCCTTCGCCGTGCCCGCCGTCCAGGTACTTCAGGCGCAGCACGGCATCGGTGGCCTCGGCCGCGGCCCGCCCGCTGATCGGTGCGTCGCCGGTGGCCGGCGTCACCTCGCGCCAGAAGCGCCGCACGCCCATCGTCAACGCCAGCGTCGCGTACAGGAACACCGGCGCGAACATGCCGACCAGCAGGTTGTGCGGGAACAGCTGGTAGAAGTTGCCGCCGAGCCCGCCGCCCCACAGCGTGCCCTTCAGGGCGACGGCCAGGATCAGGAAGAGCGCGAGGCCGGCCGACAGTGCCAGCGACAGCGTCAGGCCGTTGCGCTGGTAAAGCCGGCCCAGCGCCGGCGGCCAGGCGTAGTCGGCATAGGTCTGGCCACGCACCTCGGCCATGGCCTTGGGCACTTTGACCGCGAACTCGTGCGGCGGCGCGTACTGGCAGGCATGCAGGCAGGCGCCGCAGTTGTGGCACAGGTTGGCCAGATAGTGGATGTCGGCCTTGCCGAACTCGAGGCGCCGCGTCATCGCCGGGAAGACGGCGCAGAAGCCTTCGCAGTAGCGGCAGGCATTGCAGATCTGCATCTGCCGGCCGACTTCGGCCTCCCGCGCGTTCAGGATCGGGATCACCCGCATGCCGCCGTTGGCCAGCATGCTGGCCTCGCGGGTCAGGACTTCAAGCGCTTGCATGATCGACTTTCCTTGTTGCGGCTGCAGCTGCCGCCTGTTTTCCGGCAATGCGGCCGAAGGCGGTGCCGATCGCCATGCCGACGCCCGCGGTGTAGCCCTTGCCGAGCACATTGCCGGCCATCATTTCGCCGGCCACGAACAGGTTGGGGCTGGGCCGGCCGCTGAAGTGCACTGCGGCGCGGTCGTTGACCTTGAGGCCCAGGTAGGTGAAGGTGATGCCCGGCTTCAGCGCGTAGGCGTGGAAGGGTGGCGTGTCGAGCGGCCGCGCCCAATGCGTCTTGGCGGGTGCCAGGCCCTCGGTGTGGCAGTCATCCAGCGCGGTGTGGTCGAAGGTGCCGACACGGCAGGCAGCGTTGTAGGCCTCGACGGTCTGGACGAAGGCCGGCTCGGGCAGGGCGAGCTTGCGCGCCAGTTCGGCCAGCGTGCGCGCCGTGGTGCCGGGGAACACCGGCGGCATGAAGCGGCCGATCGCCTTCTGGTCGATGACCGAGTAGCCGATCTGTCCCGGCTGCTGTGCCACCAACCGGCCCCAAATCGCATAGCGCTTGGGCCAGAAATCCTCCCCCTCGTCGTAGAAGCGCTCGCCCTCGCGGTTGACCACCACGCCGAGCGACACGCAATCAATGCGCGTGCAGATGCCGCCGTCGTAAAGCGGGGCGCGGGCATCGATCGCGACCATGTGGGCCTGCGTCGGGTCGCCGATCGCGTCGGCGCCCGATTCGATCATGTGCCTGAGCAGCACGCCCTGGTTGAAGCGGGTGCCCCGGATCAGGAAGTTGTCGGCCGGCCATTCCCCGCGGTCGTTCACGCCCCAGGCTTCGCGCAGCCATTCGAGGTTGGATTCAAACCCGCCCGCCGCCAGCACGCAGCTTCGAGCTTCGATGCGCTCGCCCCCGGCCGTGCGGAGGGCGACGAAGTCATCGCCATTGAGTTCGACCGACACCACCGGCGTGTCGTAGCGGATCTGCACGCCGAGTTTTTCCGCGCTGCGAAAGTACGCGTTGACCAGGGCCTTGCCGCCGCCCATGAAGAAGGCATTGGTGCGCGCCACGTGCAGCGCGCCCGACAACGGTGGCTGAAAGTGCACGCCGTGCTTTCGCATCCAGTCGCGACAGTCCGACGACGCACGGATCACCAGACGCGCAAGGTGCTCGTCGGTGAGGCCGCCGGTCACCGTGAGCAGATCCTGCCAGTATTCTTCTTCCGGATAGACATCCACCAGAACGTCTTGGGGCGCATCGTGCATGCAGCGCAGGTTGCGGGTGTGCTGCGAGTTGCCGCCGCGCCATGCGCGCGGAGACGATTCGAGCAGCAGCACGCTGGCGCCAGCCTCGCGCGCCATCAGCGCGGCGCACAGGGCAGCGTTGCCGCCGCCGACGACCAAGACATCGATCATGGGATTTGCCTCTTCGTGGGGGTGAGCCGACTGTAGGCAGCAACGGCAGCGCGCGAAACTGCGAAGTTGGCAAGGGGTCTTCAGTCTTCGTGAAGGGTGGCGCCGGGCCAATGGCCGTCGCGCACCAGAGCGCGTGCCACGTCGGTCAGTACCACCCGGGCCGCCAGCGCGGCGGGTGACAACTCGTCATTCGACACACTGGCCAGCAGGTTGCTGCGGCCGGCCTGCGCATCCGCAATCACTGCTTGTACCAACTTGCCATTTCCGAGGCGAGCGGTGACGGCGCCGGGCTGGATGGTGGCGCCGCGGCCTGCGCGCACCGCATCCATCAGCAGCGAGAGGCCGTCGATTTCGGCAATCACGTTCGGCGTGGCGCGCACCCGTGCAAAGGCGGCCTCGATAAGCGCGCGCAATCCATGCGTGCCGCTCGGCACGATCAGCGGCAGCGTACCGAGCTGCGCCAAGCGTACGCGCGGCTTGGCCGGCAGTCCTGGCAGCCCGGCGGCGCCGATCACGTAAAGCCGCTCGTCCAGCAGCGGCATCACGCTCCAGCGTCGAGCCGTTTCGGTGCGAAACAGGATCGCCAGGTCCAGTTGGCGCGCATTGAGCATGGTCGCCAAGTGCCCCGACAACGCCTCTACCAGGTGCAGCCGGACAGCTGGATAGCGTTCGCTCATCGCCTGCATCAGCGGCATGCCGAGCACCGAGGCGGTGGTCGACGGCAAGCCGATGCTGACGTGGCCGGCGAGCCGGGCCTGCTGCGCAGCGCGTACCGCCTCGTCGGCATGGCGCAGCGTGAGCTGGGACTGCTGCAGGAAGGCCAGGCCTGCATCGGTCGGCGTCACACCGGTCGACTGGCGCTGCAGCAAACGGGTGGACAGTTCGCTTTCCAGCCTGCTGATCTGCTGGCTCAACGCCGAGGTGACGACGCCCAGTTCCAGCGCCGCCCGTCCCATGCTGCCGAGCTCGCACACCTTGACGAAATATCGCAGTTGCCGCAGTTCCATGGTCGTGTCCAAAACGGCGCAGGCAGTCCCGCACCCTTGCGCTATTCCAACACGGATGGCTCGCGACCCTTCGACTCTCGCAAGCAGGTTCGGGGGCGCCTCGCGCAATCGCGATCTTTCACCCCAGTCGAAGAAGGCCGGGCGCGCAAGCGCACTTGCTGTTGGCGTTCTTAGATGCCGCTAGTACGCTCACATATCGCGCTAGTGCAGCGCACTTTCAGTCTTGTCGCGACCTCTCGAGCTCAAGGCGGCCAACGACCCTGAGCCCCAGGGGCGCAACACCTGAGGATCTGGACCCTCCGGTTCTGAATCGCTCTAAATGGCACTTGGCGCGATTGAGGAACATCTCGCCCACACTTGCAAGAACCCCGGTCACACGCTACACCGAGTTGCCATCCAGCAGCACCCGTTTGGATGCCAAGAAACGCGGGAATCCATCGCTAGATCAACAACGTACCGTTAGTCGTCACTAGCGCTATCTTTCTCGGTGCCGGAAAGGTCGCGATTGCTGACCCACTCCGCGAAGGGGAAGAGAGCAGCATTGCCATCAAGGTGACGGGCGACCACGGTACGGGCGCCGGACGTGTAGAGCCAAATCGAACCAACCAGAACTAGCCACAAAGAGATGCTGGCGATGATGAGTGACAGCCACGATTTCTTCAGTCAGAACGGCCTCACGCGTCTTTTGTCGTAGAAGAAAGTAAATCTGGGTCTTCCGCACTTTGTGTGACGCCCAAGTCGGTGGGCTTGATTGCGCTCATGCACGACCTCATCTCCGGGCAACATGACCAGTGGTATCGGTGTCGTCGATCGCGTTCTCGCTCGGGTGGGCAAGCGCGTCGTCGGCTGCATCGAGCAAGGAGGGTCTTTGGTAGTGCAGGCCTGCAGTAACGTGCGCGCTGCACCTTGTCCGTCCTGCCGCTGCTGGAGTGGTCGCCTGCACGGAAGCTATTTCCGCCAGTTGGCAGAGCGCCCCGTCCTCAACGAGCAGCTCGTGCTCTCTGTCGAAACGCGACGCTTTAAGTGCTTGAACACAGACTGTCCGCGTCGAACTTTTGCCGAGGATATCTACGCGTTGGCGGGCCGGCATCAACGTCGCACTCGATCACAGGCTCGGGCCCTGCGTGCGCTGGGTCACGCCCTGGGTGGTGAAGCGGCCACGCGGCTCGCCTCCGAGTTGGGTTTGAAGACCAGCGCTGACACCGTGTTGCGGGAGTTGCGACGATCGGCTGCGACCCGACGCAGGCACCTGCCTCGCATAGTGGGCATCGACGACTGGGCGATTGCCAAGGGTCACTACTACGGAACCATCGTCGTCGATCTAGAGCGCCGCGAGCCGATCGATGTCTTCGCTGGCCGGGAAGCGACTGCAACGGCGGCCTGGCTGCGCGCCAACCCCTCCATCCGGATCATTGCCAGGGATCGGGCAGGGGCCTACTCAGAGGCGGCGGACATCGCACTGCCAGCCGCCACCCAGGTCTCTGACCGTTGGCACCTGCTATGCAATCTGCGCGACCACGTCGAAAGAATGCTGAATCGACTGGGGCCGCAAATGCGCCGTGCAGCGCAGCAAGTCACCGTCGACGGTGTGACACTGGGGCGTCAGGGATTGCCTTATGGCTCTGGACTTCGCGGATGGCAGCGTCTGAGCGATGACCGGCGCGCCGCGCGTCTGGCGTTGTACGAGAAAGTGACGGCGCTGCACACGCAGGGTGGCAGCATCAAAGGCATCGCGCGCCAACTGTCCGTTGACTATCGAACCGTACGCAATTTCGTCGTGAGCGGCGCATTTCCAGAGCGCGCGCGCAGGGCGAGAGGGCCAACGCCGATGGATGCCCACCGTTGCTACATCGAGGAGCGAATTGCCCACGGCTGTCACTCTCCGAGGCGGATCTGGCAAGAAGTCCGGCAGCGCGGCTATACGGGCAGTCGCGCCACTGTGCACGACTGCGTCATGCGCCTGCTGTCTCCCCAGGGCAAGCCGCCGTTGGCCCGCGTCTCTGTACGCACCATGCCGTGTCCGTCGACTCGCCGCGCGTTCAGTTGGCTCATGGGATGGAGGAAATTTGGAGTCGACGAGCCCAAACATGTCGACCATGAGCGGTTTGTGCAGGCGCTGTGCCAAATCGAGCCCGTGGTCGCCGAAGTTCGCAGCCTTGGGCGGAGGATCCTCGGACTCATGCACCGGCGAAGTCCCCGGGACTTCGACCGTTGGCTCCAGCGTTTGGGCAAGTGCAGCGCGCCTGAGATGCAACGCTTTGCGCGCAGCTTGCGCAACGACCTGGCTGCCGTGCGGGCGGCCTTCACGCTGCCATGGCAGCAATGGCCAGACAGAGGGCCATGTCAACCGCCTGAAGTACCTCAAGCGCCAGATGTACGGGCGGGCAAGCGTCGAGTTGCTACGGCTGCCAGTTCTGGGCTCGAACTGACGCGCGAAGAAACGAATCGATGTCGCCGACGCCGGCCCGATGAAGCCGGCGACTCTGCACGACCTGCGTGCGCTCGAGGGTTGGATAGCCGGGACCAAACTGTGCCAGCCCGAAGACCTGAGCCCTTCGAATATTCCCCACGATGCACATCGCGACATCCGCGTCACACAAAGTGCGGAAGACCCGGATTTACTTTCTTCTACGATTGGCAAGGTCGCGACCGACGACGCTTCCGTCGAGGTCGACGCGAATAATCGCCACCAGTCTGTCGGCAGCGACGGCAACAACGTCAGGAAGCGCCTGGAAATGACCCATTTCCATAT
Organism: Variovorax brevis; assembly: GCF_030317105.1. Taxonomy (GTDB): domain Bacteria; phylum Pseudomonadota; class Gammaproteobacteria; order Burkholderiales; family Burkholderiaceae_C; genus Variovorax; species Variovorax brevis. Next base: position 10,622 of record NZ_JASZYG010000011.1, on the reverse strand, counting down.
CCCCTCGCAGGTGAGTGCGAACATGGTGATAGATTGAAGGGTTCAAATGCAAGGTAGTGCCAATTGAAAGGGTCAAAGCCATGACGAATCAATAGCGTCGGGAAAACGCTCTCGTGAGCGGCGCTCGCCTAAAAACCGCCATGCGCCATGGCTCTCCCTGATCTGGCGCTGACAGAATGAATAAAAGTGACAGATCGAAGGGGAACCGACAGCTCGATAAACGCCCGTTGCCGTCGATTCCGAAGGAATTGATTAATCAGTTCGTCGCCGGTCCGATGACGCATGACGCTGTGAATGCGGCGACGGTGGCATTCAGAAAGGCCCTGATCAAGCGCGCCTTGGCGCCGAGATGTCTCACCACCTGGGCTACCCCAATGGCGCGAGCAAACCCGAATCCAGCGCTCCAGCCAGCGCAACGGGCACAGCGCCAAGACCGTGCTGGCCGACGATGGGCCGCTGCGCTTCGAAGTGCCGCGCGACCGAGCAGGCTCCTTCGAGCCCGTGCTCATCCCCAAACACGAACGCCGCTTCACCACCGAATCCTCAATGAAATTCGATACGGCGACTGCACTCGGATCGCGTGGGTGCCTACGGACGACACACATGTGAACGGTTGCATCCGAAAGTCGCGAACTGGGGTTCCGGGCCCGTTGCCGACACTCACCATCCGCGAAAGCGGACCTTCGACCGCGGTTGACGCAAAAATATGATGAGCGTAATATTGCGGCCATCATGTCAGCCATCACCAGCCGCAAGGAACTGACCCACGATCGCATCCTGGATGTAGCAGCGCGTGCAATTCGCCGCGCCGGTTACGACGGCGTCGGTCTGGCCACTATCATGAAAGAGGCCGGCCTGACGCATGGCGGCTTCTATGCCCACTTCGCATCCCGCGATGCTCTGTTGGCCGAGGCCACGCAGCGTGCCGGTCGCGACACCGGGGCCGTGCTCGTCGATCGGCTGCGCCAGGCGCAGGCCCAAGGGATGAGTCCGTTCTCCGCGCTGGTCCACACCTACCTGGCCGATGCGCAACTCGAGAATGCCGAGTGCGGTTGCGTGGTCGCCGCGTTGGCCTCCGAAATCCCGCGTCAGTCCTATGAGGTCGCCAGCGCAGCCCGCGCCCGCGTGCTGGGCCTGGTCGAACTGGTGCGCCGCACCCTTCCTGCCAGTGTCGAGCCGGCGCAAGCGCAGGTGGTTGCTGCCACTTTGGTCGGCACGCTGCAACTGGCGCGCACGCTCCAGGGCAAAGCGGGCAAGGCCTGGCTGTCGGACGCGCGGAACAGCCTGATCCAACAGTACGACGCCTGAGGCGCCGGTTGAAGCCGCCGCCGCGCTCTTGCGCACCGGTAAATATGACGATCATCATTTTAGGAACATCATGAAACTCGACAACGCCACCGTCCTCATCACCGGCGCCAATCGCGGCATCGGACTTGCGTTCGCCAAGGCCGCCCTGGCGCGCGGTGCGCGCAAGGTCTACGCCGGTGCACGGGACCCGAAGAGCGTCACGCTGCCCGGCGTCACTCCGATCCAGCTCGACGTGAACTCGCCTGCCGACATTGCTGCCGCCGTCGAGGCGGCCGGTGACGCGACGGTGGTCATCAACAACGCCGGCATCGCACAGTTCAACAGCCTCCTCGCGTCAGATGCCGAGGCGAGCTTGCGCCAGCAACTGGAGACCAACGTCTTCGGCGTGTTGCGCATCAGCCGCGCGTTCGCGCCGGTGCTGGCCGCCAACGGCGGCGGCGCGCTGCTCAACGTGGCTTCGGTTGCCAGCTGGATCACGAGCCCGGCGCTGGCTGCGTACGCGGTGGCGAAGTCGGCCACCTGGAGCCTCAGCAACGGCCTGCGCAACGAATTGCGGGCTCAGAAGACGCAGGTGCTGACACTGCACATGGCCTTTGTCGACACCGAAATGACACAGGGCATCGCCAGCCCCAAGTCGACGCCGGAGGACATCGTCGCCAGGGCGTTCGACGCGCTCGAAGCCGGCGCCGATGAGGTGCTGGCAGACGAGATGACCCAACAGGTCAAGCTCGGCTTGTCAGCGCAACCTGGTGTGTACCTGCAGGCGCGCGACTGAGCATGACGGCAACCGTCGACACACCGGCTCTGCGCGCCGCGACGCCCGCGTCGCCGTGGCCCGTGTTCTGGGTCGCCAGCATCGCCACCTTCCTGGTTTCGCTGGATACGACAATGCTGTTCGCAGGCTTTGACGCCCTGCGGTATGCGTTCGCCGACGCCTCGGCGGCCGACCTGTCGTGGGTACTGAACGCATACACGGTGGTCTACGCCACGATGCTGATTCCCGCGGGCGGCCTGGCCGATACGCATGGGCGCAAGCGCGTGTTTCTGGTCGGTGTGGCGCTGTTCCTGGCGGCCTCAGCGGCCTGTGGTCTTGCCGGCAGCGTGGGCTGGCTGATCGCGGCTCGGGTGTTGCAGGCTGTCGGCGCGGCGCTGCTGACGCCGGCATCACTGTCGATCGTGCTGGCGGCGTTTCCTCAGACCAGGCGCGCGGTGGTGGTGAGCCTCTGGGGCGCGGTCGGTGGACTCGCGGCCGCAGTGGGCCCGAGCGCAGGCAGCTTCGTGATCGACAACTTCGGCTGGCCCTGGGCGTTCTACATCAACCTTCCTCTGGGTGGACTCGCCTTGTGGCGAGGTGCGTCGCTGTTGAACGAATCGGAAAGGTCCAGCGAGCGTCGAAGGGTGGATGGCGTCGGCATGGCCTTGCTGATGCTGGCGGTGGGTGCCGTCACCCTGGCCATCGTCGAGTCCGATGTGCCCACCTGGAGTCGCATGGAACTCGCGATCATGGGTGCGACCGGGTTGATCGCCGCCGGTGCCTTCGTTGCGTGGGCGCGCAGGGCCAAGGCGCCGCTGGTGGACCTGGCACTGTTCCACAACCGCACCTATTCCTACGTCAATTTCGCCACACTGGCCTTCGGCACGGCGTTCTCGATGATGTTCCTGAGCTTGTTCTTCTACATGATGAACATCTGGCACTTCAGCCTGCCGCAGGCAGGCCTGGCGGTGACACCGGGGCCGCTGCTCGTGATGCCGACTGCCATCGTCACAGGTCGCCTGGCGACACGGCTGGGTCATCGCCCCTTCTTGGTCGGCGGTTCGTTGCTGTATGCCTGCAGCAGCCTCTGGTTCCTGCTCGTACCGGGGACCGAGCCGCAATATCTGTCGCACTGGCTTCCCGGACTGATGATGAGCGGCATCGCGGTCGGCCTGGTGCTGCCATCGCTGTCCGCCGCTGCAGTGAGCCGCCTGCCGGTGGCGCACTACGCCGTCGGCAGTGCGGTCAACCAGGCCACACGCCAGATCGGCTCGGTGCTCGGCGTGGCGCTCACCGTGGCGTTGCTGGGCCATGCAGCGCTGCAACGCACGGACTTCAACGCCCTGTATGCCCTGCACGGGGCGCTGGCGCTGCTCACTGGCCTGCTCTGCCTGCCGGTGGACACCAGACCGCGGGCGGCGCGGCCGTGAACATGGCCGCTCGATGCGACGTCGACGTCTGCTCCTGCAGCAGCGGACCGGCATTGCGATCACTTTTCCACACCAACAGTTGGATCATCCTTCATGTCGATTGAGAACACGGTCGAAGCCACGGTGAACGCCTGGCAGGCGCAGTTGCAGCAGGTGAGGCAGCGCAGGCTCGAACGAGGCGGAGGCCGTGCCGGCCTGGCCGATGCGCACCAGGTTCAAGGCAAGACAGGCCTGCAGGTGATGACCGCCTTGCTCGAAGGCGACTTGCCCCATCCGTACATGGCCGACACCTTCGACTGTGACTTGGTCGAGTTGGGTGATGGGCGCGCGGTCTTTCAGGCGACTCCGCAACTCAAGCACTACAACCCGCTGGGCTCGGTGCATGGCGGCTGGTACGCAACCTTGCTGGACTTCGCATTGGGATGCGCGGTGCAGACCAAGCTGCCTGCCGGGCGAAGCTACACAACCAGCCAGATCAATCTCAACATCGTCCGGGCCGCCAGCACGAAGACCGGCCCGCTGCGTTGCGTAGGCACCGCCTTGCACGTCGGCCGTCAGGTCGGCACGTCTGAAGCGCGGATCGTCGGCCCGGACGGGAAGCTGTATGCCCATGCGACAACCACCTGCGCCATCTTTGAGTCGCCGCCTCCTGCGCCTTGACTCACAAGGTCGCGACTCCTTTTGGCGCTCGCCCGTGGCGACCCGCTCATTGCCCAATCAATCCGTAGCGGCCCATTCGGGTCCGCCACAACCAGAAAGACCATGAAAGCGCTCACCTTCAAACGCTACGGCAAGTCGCCGGAGATCGGGTTCTTCGACCTTCCCCGCCCCACGCCAAAGGCCGAAGAATTGCTGGTTCAGGTCCACGCGGCCAGCGTCAATCCGATCGACAACATGATCCCCACCGGGATCTTCAAAGCCGTCGTGAAATTCCAGTTTCCGGCCACGTTGGGCAGTGATCTGGCCGGTATCGTGACCGAGGTCGGTAGCCGCGTGACCCGGTTCAAGGTCGGCGATGCGGTCTTCGCCAACATCTTCGACCAGGGTACCGGCTCCATTGCCGAGTTTGCGGTGGTCCCGGAGAGCGCTGCCGCGCTGAAGCCGGCCAATCTCGACTTCGTGCAGGCGGCATCGATTCCGATGGTCGGGCTGACCTCGTGGCAAGCGCTGAAGGAACGCGTCGATCTTCAGTCGGGCCAGAAGGTCTTCATCCCTGCAGGCTCCGGCGGCATTGGCACGTTCGCCATCCAGTTGGCCAAGCTGTTGGGTGCCAAGGTAGGAACGACCACCAGCACCGGCAATGTCGAACTGGTGCGCAGCCTGGGCGCCGACGAGGTGGTCGACTACAAGAAGCAGGATTTCGAGACCGTGCTGCGCGGCTACGACGCGGTGCTGGGCACCGTCAGGGGCGACTCGATCGAGAAGTCCATCGGCATCCTCAAGGCGCGGGGCAAGATCGTCTCCCTGGTCGGGCCACTGGACGTCGCATTCGCTCGCGCTCGCCGGCTCAATCTCGTGCTTAAGCTCGTGTTCGCGCTGATGAGCCACAAGATCATGCGCTTGGCAAAGAAGCGGGACGTCGACTACTCGTTCCTCTTTGCCCGCCCCGACGGCGATCAGCTCGACCACATCGGCAAGCTGCTGGAGACGCAGCGCATCCGGCCGGTGATCGACAAGGTGTTTCCGTTCGAACAGGCCAAGGAAGCACTCGACTATCTAGCCTTGGGACGCGCCAAGGGCAAGGTCGTCGTGAAGATGGCTTGACGCCCCTTCATCGGCCGCGGCGCCCCTTGGCGTAGAAGAAGGTAAATCTGATACCGGCCACGCGGGCCGTTTGCCTCTGGGGGCTGCTCGGGTAGTCACAGCCTTACCGTCGCAAGAAAGAAAGTAAATCTGGTACTTCGCAACCGCGCAAAGCAAATTCGATACTTCGCGAATCCAATGCCTCGGGGGCTGCGTAAGGTGTTGAATCATGAGGAGTTTTGCACCACGCTTCTCGACACCGCTGGACGCACCACGGCCACGCGGTGCCCGGCTGCTCGAGGGCTTCAGCCCCAAGCTGGGCAGGCGGATCCGCCTGTTCGATCGTGCGACATTCGACCTTTGGCTCTGCCTGGAAGCCGATCCGACGGTGCTGTGCCTTTGTGAACGCCCTCTTCGCTTGAGTCCTGCACGCGGATCTCGCCTCGTTGATTTCTGGGTTCACCGTGACGACGGCGAACAGTTGTTGCTCGTCGAAGACGGTGAGGATGACCTCTCGTCCCCCACCGCGAGCGACATCCCGCTTCGACGCGTCGCGGCCGCAGACCTCGCTGCAGCCGCGACATGGATCTCCAACTGGCAGCGGATGTTGCCAACGATCGTTTGCACGGGAGCGTGGATGCAAGCTTCACTGCCGCTATCGATATTTCCGTACGTACGCGAACCGATGGCGCTGTTGTTGAGGAGCGCTATTTCTGCTAGCCAGGATCGCTAATTGCGCTAGGGAGCGGCCAGAAATGGAGGCTACCGCTCGATCGAACAAAGTGCGAGGATCGCTCCCCCAAAACCCTTTGAACGGAGCTACCCATGCGAATCACGATTCAGGCAGTGGTGGCCCGCTAAGACGGCCTCCCATCGGCGACGGTGGTCTTGGGAATGATAGAGCGGCAGCCTGACTGCGCACCGTCATCGGGCCTTGGCCTGTTCGTTGGTGAATCCCACGACGTCCTGCGCCGACTGCAGGGTGTGATGCTGCAGGAGAAGACGGCGACCTTCCTCAAGTCGGCTGCCTCGTGCAAGGGTTGCGGTGCGCGCCTCCCAATGAAGACTACGAGGTCGCTGGTCTACCGCACTGCCTTCGGCAAGACAAGGCTCAATAGTCCGCAGCTTTACTCTCGCTGCGCCCACTGCGGTATCAAGGCCTCTGCCGGTTCCAGTTTCAACCCATTGGCTCTGGCCATACCCGAACGAAGTCATCCGCAGTGGGTCTGGCTTCAGTGTCGATATGCCAGCGTCATGTCGTATCGCTTGGCTCAGAGCTTTTTGCGCGATGCATTTCCAGGCGGAGCGACACTTGCGTCGTCAAGCTTGAAGAGCAACGTGCTGAACATAGGGGAGCGACTCGAGGGCGAAATGCAAGACGCGGTCAAGCGAACGGCAACCGCCTGTTATGGCGCGCCTGCTCCGGTCGGGCCCAGCGAAGTCACCATCCAGATCGATGCTGGCTACATCAGGTCGACTTCCAAGGTAGACGGGCGACGGTGGCTGTCGGCCCTCGCCTCAAAGATTGTTCATCCCGAACTCGGGCGCAATCTCGCACACGCGTGCTTGACGGGTTGCGACCCTTGGGCAGGACTTCGACAGCAGGCGTTTCTTGGCTCCGCCGGCATTTCTCCCGCAGTCCGTCGTCGTCCTGTCCGACGGGGGAGAAGACGTCGGGTGGGCGTGCAAACTACCGGGCGCCAAAGAGCGAGTTCTGGACTGGTTCCACGCCGGTATGCGCTTCCAGCATTTACTGATTGCAGTTCAAGGACTGAGGGGTGCCAGCGCGCAGATGCGAGGATCAATGAAGCGACGCATCACCGGGGCCAAGTGGCTGCTCTGGCACGGTCAGCGCGATAGATGCTTGCAGCGCCTGGAGGCGGTCGGCCGCGCCACCGGCTGGGCCGGTGCAAACAACGCGCCCGGTCGACTGATTCGGTATCTGCAAACCTGCGCAAAGTATCTGGTCAACTACGCGCAGCGCCGGGCGCATGGGCAACCGTTCACGAGCGCTGGAGCTGAATCCGTTGTCGACTACGTCATTGGTCAACGCATGAAGCGTAACGGGCACATGCAGTGGACGCGCGTGGGTTCAAATGCGCTATTGCAGGTGCGATGCGCTTTCCTCAACGGACAGGACGTCCGAAACTTCAAGCGCTGGTATCCGCCGGACGGGCGGATACCGCGAAGTGCCAGCGCTTTGCCGACGACCTAAATCTCGCCTCCATTTCTGGCGCTCCCACTAGCGGAAATAGTCGTCCCCAACACAAGGTGAGGCGCAATGAGCCTTGCCCCTGCGGCAGCGGCAAGAAGTTCAAGAAGTGCTGCGGAGAGCGATTGAACTGCACTGAGACAGATCGCAGATCGAGCCGCTCGGTCACTGCATGAGTCGCCACGGCAGCAGGGCTTCGTAGTCGTCGGCCGTCTGCGCCAGCGGCAGCTTCTTGAACAGGGCGACGAGGTAGCGATACGCGCTTCCATAGGCGCCTTCGCATCGCTGGCACATTCAAGGAGTCGCATGCGTTCACCGCAAGATGAGCATGAGAAGACGTGGGGTTCGACGGCTTGCTCCAGGCCGATCTGCAGGCTTCGCCCCGCAGTCCAGCGCCTCTGGCTTCGGTGGGCGTGGACTCGCAATCGTAGCGGCCTGGAGCGATGTGCAACTGCGATGGTCCGTCATCGGCGCCTCGTCATGAGAATGTGCCGAACAACGCCCCCACTCCTGCGGTAGTCGCCATTGCGAGCGTTCCCCACAACGATACCCGCCAAACGCTCTTGGCAACCGGTGTGCCGCCGATTCGCGCAGCCACGGCACCGAGCAAAGCCAGAAACGCGATGGCTGTCCCAGCCGTCCATGGCAGTAACGTTGCCGCAGGCGCAAGCGCAGCCACGGCAAGGGGCAATCCTGCGCCGGCGGAGAAGCTGGCGGCCGAAGACAACGCGGCCTGCACCGGGCGAGCGCTGAATGCCTCTGTGATACCCAATTCATCACGTGCGTGGGCCCCGAGGGCGTCATGTTCCATCAGCTGGGCAGCAACCTGCTGCGATAGCATGCGATCGAGGCCGCGTCGCATGTAGATGCTTGTCAACTCGCGGTGCTCTGCTTCGGGGTCCGTACTCAATTCGAGGCGCTCGCGTTCCAGATCGGCTTCCTCGGTGTCTGCCTGCGAATGGACTGAGACGAACTCGCCTGCCGCCATCGACATCGCTCCAGCAACGAGCCCTGCCGCCGCAGTCATCAGAACGTCGGCATGAGCGGCCTGTGCCGATGCCACACCCACCACCAAGCTTGACGTCGAGATGATGCCGTCATTGGCGCCCAGCACGGCGGCACGCAGCCAGCCTGCGCGATGAGTCCGATGACGCTCGGCGTGCGAGCGAAAGTGATGGATCTTCATCTGTGGCGCATGGGGTGAGCTTCTCAAGCTTCGCCAAGTGCTTGTTGCGATGCCAAACCCGACGCAGGAATAAGAATCGTTGTAGTTCTCGCTCCCAGTTGCATCCAACAACTAGTCGCGCTGATCGTGTGGTTCACTCTAAAGTACACCAGCATGAGCTTCCTGAAAAGACGACGCAAGGTTGGCGCTGATGATTGTAGAGAAACCATGGCGAGTGAGGCCTTGGGACCAGACCGTAAATTTGTCCAGTTGTGGCCCTGCTCCGCTGTTGAAGAGCCGGGATCGGGAGGGGGAGTGGCTAAGTTCGGGGGCGTCTCCTATGAAGCAGGGATCGCGGCTGGAACTCCTACGATTCGACGGTCAGGCGGATACCAGCGCTTGAAATTGCGTATGTCTTGGCCGTTGAGCACTGCACATCGCACTTGCAGCAAGGCGTTCGCACCCTCACGCGTCCAGCGCATGTGCCCGTTGCGCTTCATGCGTGGCCCAATGACATAGTCGACCACGGACTCTGCCCCTGCGCTTGATACCGGCAGGCCTTGCGCTCTTCGCTGTCGATAGTTCACGAGGTAGCGCGAGCAACCTCGCAGATAGCGGATCAGCCGCCCTGGTGGATTGCGGGCGCCGGCCCAGCCCGTGTCTCGCCGCCATGACTCGAGGCGTTCCAGGCAGCGCGCTTGCTGCCCGTGCCACAACAACCACTTCGCCTTGATCACGCGCCGGCGCATTCCATACTTTGCGTCTGCGTCCGCCCCTACCGTGATGACTTTCGAGGGCCGGGCCCCCTCCCCTTCAATGCATGCCTGCATTGAGATTCGCATCGCACGTCTCCGTCAGAGTGGGGTCGCAATGCTCCTCCTTTCCGCCGAAAATGCACCCTGCTTTTGGCCACTCCCGATCCTCGCGCGCGGGCAGGACCTCTCCATGGTGCTGATCGACATCATGATGCTCGAGATGGATGGCTACGAGACCATGCGCGAGATCCGCAAGGAACCGCGCTTGCGCACACTGCCGATCCTCGCGCTCACGGCCAAGGCGATGAAAGGCGACCGAAAAAAAGTGCCTGAACGCTGGGGCCAGCGACTACATTGCGAAGCCGGTGAACACCAAAATTGCTATCGCTCATGCGCGTGTGGCTGTTTCGATGATCCGAACTTTAAGACCGACATGACCACCACTCAGTCTCCGGTCGCCGACGCCGACGCTGTCAACATCCTGCTCGTGGACGACGAGCCCGCAAATCTGGCGGTGCTCGAGGCGGTTCTGGAGCACTCCGGCTATCGCCTGGTCCACGCGTCGTCCGGCGAGCAAGCGCTGCTCGCGCTCATGACGCATGAGTTTGCGGTGCGCGTCCTTGACGTCAACATGCCCGACATGACCGGCTTCGAGCTCGCGGAGCTGATCAAGCAACGCAAGAAGACCGCGCAGGTACCGATCATCTTCCTCACCGCCTACTTTCATGATGAGCAGCACGCGGCCACTGGCTACGACACCGGTGCTGTCGACTATCTGCACAAGCCCGTCAACGTGGGCGTCCTGCGCTCCAAGGTGGCAGTCTTCGCCGACCTCTACCGCAAGGAGCGCGCGCTGCAAATGGCCAACCAGGCACTGCTCGCGGAGATCAAGGAGCGCCGCAGCGCCGAGGAACGGCTGAAGCTGGCCAACGAGACGCTGGAGCGACGCGTGCTCGAGCGCACCGACGCGTTGCACGCGAGCGAGTCGCAACTGCGCGAGGCGAACCGGCGCAAGGACGAATTCCTTGCGATCCTCGCGCACGAACTCCGGAACCCACTCGCGCCTGTGGGCTACGCGGTGAGACTGCTGCGGCTCAAGGCCGCGGCAAACCCGGAGGTTGAGCGAGGGGCGCAACTGATCGAACTGGGCTGCTGCCGGTTTCGTGGACACTGGCCTAAGCTTTTTGAGCTTTCTCGAACTCTATCGGACTGACGTAGCCGAGCGTTGAATGACGACGCGTCGGATTGTAGAAAC
>NZ_JASZYG010000010.1 GCF_030317105.1 Variovorax brevis | reverse complement strand
CCTGATGGTAGGCGCGAGGCGAAGCGTCGTACTGCTCGTACGACCGAGCCTCGCAACGCCCCAGCAGGCCCTTTATCTCGCAAACCCTTCGGGGCGGTGTCTTTGCGGGCGATCTGCGGCGTTGCAGCGCTTGCACGGGCAGAGAGCCCGTGCGGCGCGCCGCGCCTTGCATCTCATCCCGCAAAGACGCCGCCGCGACCCCGAAGCGTATTTCAACAGCCTGCTAGGCCGCCAAATCAGCGCGCGCCATGCGGCACACCGCCAGCAGCGCCAGCAGGTTCGGGTCGCGCTCGCGCGTGCGCAGGAAGCTCACGCCGATTTTCTGGCGCATCAGGTAGCGCTTTTGCAGGGGAATCAGTTGCACGCGCTGCGGCATCACGCTGCGTACCCGGCCGGGCAGCAGCGTGTAGCCGATGCCGCCGCTCACCAGGTTCATGAGCGAGAAGATGTCGCCGGTTTCCATGACCACATTGGGCGCAAAGCCGGCGACGCGGAACGACTCCTGAAAGCCGGTGTAGGTGACGAAGCCTTCGCCCAGGCTCACGAAGCGCTCCTGCGCGCACGCGCCCAAGTCGATTTCCGCCAGATCGGCATAGGGCGAGCCGGTGGGCGCGGCAAAGAAGATGTCGTCCTCGAAGAGCAGTTCCGATTCCACATCGGCCGCGCCCTCGGGTTTGCCGATGAGCACCGCGTCGACCACGCCATCGCGCAGGCGTTGCAGCAGCTCGGCATTGGAGCCCAGCACCAGCTCCATGTGCAGTTCAGGCTTGCGCACCTTCATGCCCATCACGATGGCCGGCACCGTGCGGCTGGTCAGCGAATAGAGCGATCCGATGCGGATGCGATCGGACGAATAGCCGGCCAGCTCGCGTGTCGCGCGGATGCCGTCGGACATGGCGCGCAGCACCTCGCGCGCCACCTCCGCCAGTTCACGCGCGGCATCGGTGGGAAGCAGGTTGCGCCCTTCATGGCGGAACAGCGCGCAGCGCACCCCCGTTTCCAGCGAATGCAGCGCACGGTGAACACTGACCGTGCTGATGTCCAGCCGCTCCGCGGCGCGCGCGAGATTGCCCGTCTCCATGAAGGCCAGGAGTATCTCGAGCTTGCGGAAAGTGATGTCCTCGTCGATGCGGATCAGCATGTGCAAATCTTCGCCGAAAGGTGCTGCGATGTCCAAAGGCCAGCACATGCTTTCGGCGAATTGTCGAAGCGCGCGGTGGCGCGCGCCCTGTCTACTGCACCGTGATGACCTTCGCCGTCGCAGTGGCGTCGAACATCAGCTTGGAGGGCCACGCCGGCCAAGTCACGCCGAGCACTGCCGCATTCGGATCGCCGTTCTTCGCGAAGGCGCCGATGCTCTTCATCATCGCGTCAGACAGGTCCAGGCGCCCTGCCCGGTTGGCCTGCGTGTTCATGACGTTGGCGAACAGCGAAGGTCCGAAGTTGCCGAACACGAAAGGCAGGTCGAAAGCATGCGCGGCACCATAGATGTCGTTCCACGGAGCGGGCTCCTCATCCCAGTTGAACTGGTAGTACCACACCGAGGGCTGCTGCGCCTTCAACGCATCGAGCATGTTGTCGCGGCTCGCGATGAAGAAGAGCTGATTGAGCAGGTCGGTGCGCGCGTTGAAGCCCGTCACCGGCGTGTTCACCGGCAGGTAGGCCGCGGGAATCCACTGGTCGATGGTCACCGTTGGCGCCGCTTCGGGGTTGTAGTTGAGCTGCGTGGAGAACAGCACCGCATCGGTGACCAGCCGCCCGCTCACGCCTCCCAGTGCGGGCGACAGCGCCAGGAAGGTCGGAAAGAGCTTGGCTTCGTCGCGCGTGTTGCCTGCGAGCACCGGCACCTTCAGGTAGCTGCCCGCATTCACGGACGCGATCGGGTCCACCGGCAGCACCGTGCCTTCCGGTATCGGGCCCGAGCCCGAGAGGCCCAGCAGCGACAGCTTGGTCAGCAGCGTGGTGAACAACGCCGACGGGCTCTTGCCGCGCAGGTAGGCGGAGATCTGCGCATTGGTCTGCGTTGCCGCATAGGCCTGCGCCGTCGCCGTGTCCGTGGCCAGGCCGTCGGCGATCAGCTGGTTGTAGAGCAATGCATTGCCCTGCGCGAGCGCGGTCGATGCGGGGTTGAGCGTGGGCAGCCGGCCCGGCGCCAGGTTGGTCGCCAGCGACAAGCCACCACTGAGCGGCACCGCACGATGGAACAGCTTGGGGTTTGCGTTCGCCATGAGCGGCGAGGTCATCAGCGCATAGACGTTGATGGCGCCCGCCGACTGGCCCATCAGGGTCACGTTGCCGGCGTCGCCACCGAAGTTCTCGATGTTGCGGTTGATGAACTGCAGCGCCTTGATGCTGTCGAGCAGCGCGAAGTTGCCCGAGTCTTCGTTGGCATCGCCGCCGCCCTTGAACTGCGGCAGGTTCAGGAAGCCTAGGATGCCAACCCGGAAGTTGGGCGTCACGACCACCGCGTTGGCGGTCTTGGCCAGCATGGCGCCGTCGTACACCGGATCGGCGGTGTAGCCCGACACGTTGCTGCCGCCATGCAGGAACACGATGACCGGCAGCTTGGTGTCGCGCGTCGATGGCCGCCAGATGTTCAGGTAGAGGCAGTCTTCGGAGCCCACGGCCTGGTTCAGTGTGGTGCCGATGCTGGCGTCATAGGTGTTGTTGGCGCCGGGGCCATAGATGCGGCCGTACTGCGCGCAGGCGTTGGCGAACTGCTTCGTCTCCCTGGGTGCCGACCACACGGCGGGGTCGACCGGGGCCTTCCAGCGCAATGCGTCCGTCGGTGGCTTCGCGTAGGGGATGCCCTTCCATGCGTAGGTGCCCGAGGCCGAGGCGTCCACGCCGACCACCGTTCCGAAGCTGGTGTCCCGTTCCACCGGAGATCGGTCCTTGTGGTGGCCACTCCCGCCACAGGCGGTGAGCTGCAATGCAAGCGCGGCACAAGCGGCCAGAAGCCATGGATGACGAAGCATCGGGGGGTCTCCTTTGTTGTTGGAAGGCTCTGACCTTATGGGCTGCGTCTGAAAACCGTCTATCAGCAGATTCCCGGTCAGACAAGGCGCCGCGGCCCTGTCGGCGTCGAGCGCACTTGAAAGCAAAGTTATTGCATTCAATGCCAGGTTGATTTCGTTTTACTTGAAGCGGGGCGAGGCAGAAGATGGCGCCGAAAGGAGCCGCGCATGAATGCCAGAGACGTCATGTCATCGCCCGTGATCACCGTGTCGCCGCTCACGCCTGTGCGGGACATCACGCAGCTATTGCTCGAGCGGCACATCAGCGGCGTGCCCGTGGTCGAGGGCGACGAGGTGCTGGGCATCGTGAGCGAAGCCGACCTGCTCCATCTCCATGAAGCCGAGGGCGTGCCCGAAGCGCCGCGCGGCTGGTGGCGCCGACTGGTGCACCCAGGCGCCTCGCCGCTCGAATACGTCAGGTCTCACGGCACGCGTGCGGCGGACATCATGACGCACGGCGCCATCACCGTGAGCGAGGACACACCGCTCGTGCAGATCGCGACGGTGCTGAGCGCCCGCCAGATCCACCGCGTGCCGGTGGTGCGCGGGCGGCAGCTGGTCGGCATCGTCACGGGCTCGGACATGATGCAAGCGCTGTTGGCGCTGACCCAACCGACGCCCGAGGGCCTGCGCGCGGATGCGGACATCGAATCGCGCCTCGGGGCCGAACTTGAAAGGCAGGACTGGTGGAACCCGCTGTGGTCGCATCTGTCGGTGGACAAGGGCATCGTCTGGTTCCGCGGCATGGTCGAGAACGAGGCCGCCCGCAATGCGGCGCGCGTCGCCGCAGAGGGCACGCCCGGTGTGTGCGGCGTCATCGACGATCGCGTTCTCGCGGGCGACTGGCAGGCGATGGTCTGAACTCCGATGCTGGAAGCCCTACAGCCATCGACCAGCATGCGGGCCACGTTCGAGGCGCTGGTCAAAGCCGTGGGGCTGGCCGCGCGGACCTGCCGCAAGGAAGTCGATCCCTATCTTCGCGCGTCTGCCTTGCGGCGCCTGTCCGTCGCGCTGGATGCGAGTCAGGCGGAACTGGATGCGGAGCTTTTTCCCGCGCTGTTCGAGTCGATGGCCGGCTCGGATGCGGTCTGCATCCGCGACATGCAAAGGCGCATGTCCGGCATGCACCGCGAACTCGCGCTTCAATTGGTGCGGATCGACGCGCAGGCCCAAGGCCAGGCGCAGGACACCGAACTGTTGCTCTCGCGCTGCGCGCAATACTTGGCCTACCAGCTTGACGAGCTCTTTCCATTGGCCGAACGGCTGCTGGGCGAATCCGGATAGCGACAGCGCAGCCTATCGGGATAATCGGGCTCCCGTTATCCCGAGAGAACTCATGAGAGCCATTGCGCCTGTCGCAGCCCTGTTCTGTCTGGCAGTGGGCTGCTTCACTGCCGTGTCGCACGCCAACGCGCAGGAATACAGCGGCCCGCTCTTCGACACGCACCTGCACTACAACGAGGAGGCGTGGAACGGCAAGGCCGGACCCTATCCGCCCGCCGATGCGCTCGGGCGCATGCAGCGCAACAACGTGAAGGCCATCGTCGCGAACTCGAGGCCCAACGCTGGCACGCAGACCTTGGCTGCAGCGCGCGAGACGCCTGCCGCGGGCGTGACGGTCGTACCCTTTGTGCGGCTCTACCGCAACCGTGACGACTACAGCAACTGGTTCCGCGACGAGACCATCTACGAGATGGTGCAGACCGAACTGGCGCGCGGCACGGCAAGCGACCCCTACCGTGGAATCGGAGAGTTCCACCTGTACGACAGCGCCAACGCCAACGGCCCCGTGGCGAAGAAGCTGATCGCGCTGGCGGAAGAGCGCAAGCTGGCGGTGCTCGCACATGTGGACGACGTGGCGATCGACTTGCTGATGGCCCACGCGCCGTCCAAGGGTCAGTCCTTGCGCCTCATCTGGGCGCACACCGGCATCGGCGGTGCGCCAGTGGAGCGGGTCCAGGCGCTGCTGGAACGCTACCCGCTGCTGATGGGCGAACTCTCGTACCGGCCGGGGTTGACCTGCGACGGCGGCAAGTTGTGCCCCGCGTGGCGGGCGCTGATCCTCAAGTATCCGGAGCGCTTTCTGGTGGGCTCGGATACATGGGTGAACCAGCGCTGGAGTGCGTACGACGAGATCATGCGTGGGTATCGGGTGTGGCTTGGGGACCTGCCGGCTGATGTGGCGCAGCGGGTTGCGTGGGGGAATGCGGCTGGGTTGTTCAACGTCCGGTGAAGGGGCGCGGTGCTTGAGAGTTGGGGGCGCGTGCCGAGGACACCGGGTATCCCCCTCCGCGAATGTCCCCCGCCTTCGGCTCCTCCTTGATTTCGCTGCGGGGGACACCCGATGCCCTCGGCACGGGGAACGTCGCGTGGTGCCCGCCGATCAACAACCGACGTGACGGATCACGTCGATGGTGTGCCCTGCGCAGCGAAATCAAGGAGGAGGCCGAAGGCCGGGGGACATTCGCGGAGCAGGGCACGCCGTCGGCGTGATCCCGCCCCCAGCGAGTCCGGCCTTGGCTAGCATGAACCATGGGCGACCCTCGACACTCAGCCTCCCTTGAACGCGTCGTCGTCATTGGAAGCACAGGCGCTGGCAAGACCACGTTCGCGCGCGACTTGGCGCTGGTGCTGGACATCCCCACCTTCGACCTCGACCCGCTCTACCACGGTCCGAACTGGAACCCCAAGACCCTTGATGAGTTCCGCGAACTGACGCGGCAAGCGGCTTGCGGAGAACGTTGGGTCGCGTCGGGCAACTACGCGCAGGTTCGCGACATCCTCTGGGGCCGCGCCACCACCGTCATCTGGCTCAACTACGGCTTCCCGACAGTGTTCTGGCGCGTGTTCCTGCGAACCATGCGCCGATGCCTCACGCGCGAGGAGCTGTGGCATGGCAACCGCGAGTCCTTCAGGCTGGCGTTCTTCTCGCGGCACTCTGTCTTGCTCTACGTCCTGACCACATTTCGCTGGCGCCAGCGGCAGATTGGGGCACTGCGCGCCAGCGGCTCCTACGCTCATGTCACGTGGCAAGAGTTCCGGCGACCGGACCAAGCCAGGCGCTACCTGGCTTCGCTTCAGGCGCCCATCGCCGGCTCGCCCTGAAGCAGGCGCGCCGACAAGGCGCCGCGCAGTGCATTGCACACGACGATGGCCTGCGCCTCTTGCAAGTCCTGAAGGCTCAGACTGCGCTCTGTTGCCGACCATGATGGGTCTTCGAGCAAGCAGCCGCGCATGACGCCCGGCAACGCACCGTCCGCGACGGGCGGCGTGAACCATTGGTCATCGAGCTTGACGAAGACCGAAGTGCGCGCGCCTTCCGCGAGGCGGCCATCGTGCGTGAAGTAGAGGCTGTCAAAGGCGCCCGCGCGTTCTGCTGCGCGCACGCCTTCGTCGTAGGTCTTGCGCAGCGTCGTCTTGTGGGCGGCCAGGGGGTTGGCGTTGGGCAGGCGCTCGTTGGCGATGAGCAGTGTGACGCTGTCGCCCGGCAGTGCACCCAAGGCAGCGTGCTGAAGCTGCATGCCGCCATCGTGTGACAACGCCAGGCGCATGCGCCACTTGCCAACTGTTGCCAGCGTCAACGTGCGTTCCAGCACGGCGTCAAGCGCCGCGTCGCGATGGAAGCCGAAGCCCAGCACCTGCGCACTGCGCGCCATGCGTTGCAGATGCCGGTCGAGGTGATGGACCACGGGCGCTGCGCCCTCCTCCTTCGTCACCAGCATCGTCTCGAACAGTTCGAATCCGGGATCGAGACCGGTGAGAAAGCGGCCCTTCAAATGGCATTCCTCGAACTCGTCGTCGGCGACGCTGTCGACCACGATGCCGGCGCCGATGCCCATGCGCACGGGTCGCAGGCCTTGTGATTCCTCTCTCAGCGTGAGCGTGCGGATCGCCACCGAGAAGCAGAAGTCGCCGATGCGCGCATCACCCTGCGGCGCGTCCATCCAGCCGATCGCGCCACAGTAAAGGCCGCGCGGTGTCGACTCCAGACCCGCGATGAGTTGCATGGTGTGATGCTTGGGCGCGCCGGTGATCGAGCCGCAGGGAAAGGCCGCGCGCAACACATCGGGAAATGCGATCTCCGGCTTCAGCCGCGCCTGCACCGTCGACGTCATCTGGAACACCGTGCTGTAGGGCTCGATGGCAAACAGCTCCGCGACCTTGACGCTGCCGATCTGCGCCAGGCGGCCCAGGTCGTTGCGCAGCAGGTCGACGATCATCACGTTCTCGGCGCGGTTCTTGGTGTCGATGGACAAATGGCGCGCAGCCTCGCTGTCGCCTTCCGGCCCCTGTTCGGCGGAGATGCGCGAAGCCGTGCCTTTCATCGGCCGCGCGGTCAGCGTGCCGTGCTGGTGACGCAGGAAGAGTTCGGGCGAGCAGGACAGCACGTGGGTGGTCGATGCGTCGTCGTGCGACGCCGGCAGCGCAATGAAAGCGCCATAGGAAACGGGCTGCCGCCGGCGCAGCCTGCGATAGAGCGAGATGGGCGAACCATAAGCCTCGCCATGCAGCCGGAAGGTGTAGTTGACCTGGTAGGTCTCGCCGGCAGCAATGGCTTCGTGAATCTGCGCGATGGCCTGGATGAACGCGGGGTGGTCGACGCTGGGCGTCAGGTTCATCACGCCGGTCGCGGCTGATGCGTCCTGGTCCAGGCTTTCGAGCCACGCGCTCGCCTCGTCGGACGACAGTCGCGTGAGTTCGCGGAACATCAGCACACGCAGCGACGATGCGTCGTCGCGTGGCAGCTTGTCGTGCCCGGCCTTCACGAGCTTGGCGCCCCATTCGTAGTCCGCCAGCAGCACCGCGTGAAGGCCGCTTCGCAGGTCGGCATCCACGTCTCGCCACGTGGCGTCCAGCCCTGCGGGGTCGGTGCAACGGTGCTCGCGCACGAAGCTTTGGTACAGGCGGCTCGTCGGGTGCTCACGCGTCGCGTCGCGGTCGTCGAGCAGGGCGAAGCACTCGGCTTCGCAGCGGAGGTCAGCCGACATGGGACGCCTCCGATTCGAGCCGCATCGGAACGAAGGCAATGCCGTTCATCTCCGTGCGCTCGCCCACCGCGCGGAACCCGAAACGCTCGTAGACGGGGATGGCATTGGGCGACGAATTGACGGTGAATCCTGAGTGGTTTCCTGCTTCCACGGCGCAAGTCCTGGCTTGCTCCCACAAGCGCCGGCTCAAGCCTTGCCCTTGGCACGACGCGTCGACGAACAGGTGGTACAGGTGCGTGTTGTCCCGCACGCCGACCACGCCAACCAGGCGCTCCTGGGCGCGTGCAACGAAATAGCAAAAGTTCGGCGCGGCGACATAGCCGCCGATGGCGCCGGGCGTGATGGCGCTCAGGAACACCTCGGCGCCGCGCCCATCGGGATCGACGGTGAAGTGGTGCACAAGACCCCGGATGAGTTGGCTGATCGCCTCCGCATCGCCGGTGCTTGCGCGGGCAATTTGAAAAGTCATCGACGCTATTTTGCGACGATCAATTCACCCTTGCCCCCGGATGACACGTCGCCAAGCTGCCGTTCGATTTGACGCGAAGCCAGCGCCGCGAATGGCCCGCCATGCTGCGCGAGGTTGCGCGCCAACAGTTGCCAGATCACATCCGCCGCAGCGATGGCCGGAACGAAGGTCGCGGGAGCCTCGTACCCGGACGACGCAGAGGCCAGCACCACGCTGCCGCGCCGCATGCCGTAGCCGACGTGCGCACCAACGCGGCCGCCGACGGCGATGGTGCCGGCCACCATGCGCGACGCCGGGAAGTCGCCCACGTCGCCGTGCACGACGGCACTGCCGCGACGCATTCGGTCGCCAAATCGCGCACCCGCGTTGCCCATGACGATGAAGGTGCCGCCGCGCATGCCGTCCATGCTGCCGGGCAGCGTGCTGGCGGCGAAGTCGTCCACGTCGCCCTGCACGGCGAGCGTGCCGCCGGCCATTTCGCATGCGGCCAGCAGTCCTGCCCCGCCCTGCACCTGCAGTTCGCCGCCGCTCATGCAGCCGCCGGCGTAGTGGCCCACGCTGCCTTCCACGCGCAGGCTGCCGCCGGTCATCTGCCAGCCGACGCGGTCGAAGCGCGACAGGTCGCCGTCGAAGACCAGCAGCGCTTCGTCGCCCGCCACTTCTTCCACCTTGAAGAACTCCGCGAGAGGAACGAAGGCATTGCCGTGGCCCACGGGCAGGCGTTCCACCTGCGCCGCGGAAAGCATCGCCAGCGCCGTCGGCGTCACGCCGCGCAAGTCCACCCGAAGCGCAGGCGCGGCCTTGAGTGCCAGACGCCACCCGCTCATGTCGCGCCTCCGCTTTCGCCGAGCAATTTGTGAAGGTGAAAGTGAAACGGCCCGAGTTTGCCGCCGTAGTTGCCCGCCGCGATGCGCAGCAGGCCATTGGTCGAACCGAAGGCGATGCCTGCATCCATGCCAGCGCGCATCGCGGCGCCCACGTCGGCCTCTGACAGGCCATCGATCACGATCTCCATCACGCAGCGCGTCTGCGGCGTGAGTTCGCTTCTGGACACGAGGCCGTGGAGGCTCGGGCAGAAGGCGTCGTTGGTGGACGCGCTCAGCGTCGAATACTTGCTGCCGACCTTGGAGCCCGAGCGCACCATGCCTCCTGGAAACGGCATGATCACGTTGGGCAGCGCTTTCATGGCCTGCACCGCCTGCTGCGTGGCGGCGAGCGCGCTGTTGGTGTCGGCGCACAGGAAGATCAGGTTGCCCCCGCCCACGCCCTTGACCACGGCCGTCGTCTCCTGCGCGACGAACTCGCCATCCATCACAGGCACGCGCCAGTAGCGGACGCCGTCAATGACCTTGGACGACTGCCAGCCATTGCCGAAGAAGCGAAGGTTCTTTCCGAGCGCGATGGCCTCGCCTTCCGCGATGCCGGCATACACCGCCGTGGTCGGACAGGTCAACACGCATTGGCCGACGCGGCGCTCGACCTGTTTGGCCAGTTCCTTGCCGGACATGGAGAAGATCAGCACGCTGAGCCCCGGCCGGCCGTCGGGGGTTTCTTCAGGCGTCAACTCGCGTTCGATGGCGGCCTCGCAGCCGCAGGCGATCACCGAGGTCGCGAAGCCTGTCGCCGACACGCCGGCATGCCGTGCCCAGGTGATGTTGTGCGCCGTGATGATGAGGCGCGTGGCCTTCATGGGAAAGGCCTCGGCAAAGCCGTCGTCGATCTGCACGCCGTTGCGAACCAGCGTCATATGCACCCCCACGCTCGGCACTTCGTGTCCTCGCTGCCCCCCAAGGGGGCGCGAGCTTGCTTGGGGCGGCCCGGCGCTGCGTCCATGTGCCCCCACGCTCGGCACTTCGTGTCCTCGCTGCCCCCCGAGGGGGCGCGAGCTTGCTTGGGGCGGCCCGGCGCTGCGCTCATGTCTTTTCACCCGCAAAACACGCCGCCGGCAACAGGCGCCCGCCATTGCAGCAACTGCACAACTCGTCGTGGCTGATTGCGATGTGCTCGAAGTCCACCGAGCCATGGCGCGCCAGGTGCTTGCGCAGGGTCTTCTCGATCGCACGGTCGTAGTCGGGCTCGACGAAGTGCGTGCCGCCGGTGGGCACGGCCTCGATCCTGCCGCCTCGTGCAACGAGCACGCCGTCCTTGAACACGTACTCCGGCGTCTTGAACATCGCCTCGCGGTCCGCCTGCTCGCGGTAGACAGCGATGTCCGCCGCAGCGCCGGTCCCGAGGTGTCCGCGGTCCGCAAGGCCCAGCAAACGCGCGGGCGCGGCACGGGTCATGATCGCAATCTCATTGAGCGTCAACTCCCGCGTGATCGATCGCAGCGCGCAGTTCGCCGCCACCTCCGGATGCAGCTTCTGCAGTTGCTCTTCGCGAAAACTCCTGTCCATCAGCAGCCTGATCAGATGCGGATAGCTGGTGAACGGCCCGCCGTTCGGATGGTCGGTCGTCAGCACCACGCGCCACGGGTCTTTCACGAGCAAAAAGATCTCCAGCCCGATGACCCACTGCAAGGCATTCACATAGCTCTGCTCGCGGTACTTGAAGGGCACGACACCGCAGCCCGCCTCGCACTCGATGTCGGCGCCGATCCACTTGCGCGGCGTGGCCAGCCCCGACTGCGCGTGCTGTCGCATCGTGTCGCCCGAGGCGGTGACGGTCTGTCCGAACATGATCTGGCCGACGTCGATGCTCACGTTCGGGTTCGCGTTCACCGCCTCCGCCAGTTGCAGCGCCGCCGACGAAAATTTCTTCGGCCCTTCGGTGCCATAGGCATGGAACTGGATGTGCGTCAGATGCGCGGGCAGGCCTTCCAGCGCGCGAATGGTTTCCAGCGTCGACTCGATGTTGCCGGGCACGCCCAGGTTGCTGCCGTGGATGTGCAGCGGATGCGGCACGCCCAGTTCGCGCAGCGCACGCGCCAGCGTGTGCACCACCTGCCGCGGCGTGACCTGCCAGTGCACATGCCGCTCGTCCACGTCGAGCTTGCGCTGGTTGAACTTGAAGGCCGAGATGCCGGCCGGGTTGACCACCTTCACGCCCATCGCCTTGGTGGCGTGAACGGTCCAGCCCATGTAGTCGCGGATGGTCTCGAAGTTGCGCCCGGCCTCGCCGCCTTCGGCCAGCAGTTGAAGGAACAACTCGTCGTTGCCCAGCATCACGTAGGCGCCGTGGTCGAGGATGGGTGTATCGCCCATCTCCATGTGCGCCTGCCGCGCGTTGGCCGCGACCATGGCCGGCTCAAAGGCGGCCGTGTAGCCCATTTCGACATAACGGTAGCCCGTGGCCAGCGTGCCCGGTGCACAACCGCCGCATGACGCGAGTTCCAGCGCATTGGTGGGCAGCGCCATCGGGTTGCCATTGACGCGGTGTTCCTCCGGCAACAGCAGCCGCGCGAGGTTGACCTTGCCGCCGCCGATGTGCGTGTGCATGTCGATGCCGCCGGCCACGACGATGCAGCCTTGCGCGTCGATGTCGGCATCGACCGGCGCGCGGGCATCGAGTGCGACGACGTGGCCGTCCTGCACGCACAGGTCGCCCACGTCGTCCTTGCCCTGGGTCGGATCGATGATGCGGCCGCCTCGCAGGCGCAACGTGGTCATGCAGTGGCCCCCACCTTCGCGCGCAGCGCCCGGATCGCCTGCCCGATGCCGTCCAGCACATCGGCCAGCAACGGCAAGCTGTCATCGCGATAGAGCGGCACCAGCGGCAACACCGCCCGCCCGTCGGCACGGAACAAATGACCCGCCGAGCCAATGCCGGGCGTTGACACGGGAATGAACACGTTGCCCCGGTGCGCCGCAAACGACGCGAGGCCGGGGTGACCCAGCACCACCCGTGGTACATCGGTTGACGGTGGCGTCCGTGTGGCATCGAAGCTCGACACCCACAGCAGGCTGTCGACCGCGCCGTCGGCCAAGAGGCGCGACGCGTCGAAGCACAGGGGTTCGTGCTCCAGCCCCGCCGGCCCGGCGCGCGAACGCAAGGGCAAGGCGGAAAGCCAGGTGAACACCTCGTTGCAGGTGCCCGCGCCATTGCCCCCGCCCAGCCACGATGCCGCCGCACGCGTCTTCAGGTTCAGCGTCGCGACCACGCGGTTGATGGCCTCGATGATCAGTTCGCCCTGCGCCGGCAGGCGCGGCGTGTCACCCACGAGCACGGCGTAGCGGGCGGCGCGCAAGGACTCTGCCAGCGTGGCCAGCGCAAGTGCCGAATCGCGCACGGGCTTCCCGGCGACAAGTGCCGCCAGCGCCGCGGCAGTGCTGAACAGGTCGCCCTGCAGCGCCACCCTTTCGGACGTGAAGCCGCTCTGCGCACCCATTGCCGTCAACGCGGCGAGTTCGTCGTCCGAGCCGCCCAGCAGCACGACGTGCCGCCGGGCCACCAGTTCGTCGCCCGCAACAATGCAACGCGCCAGGAAGTCGCCGCCCGGCAAGCCACCCACGCAGACGATGAGGTCCGCCCGGTTGCGCACTTCCGCCAGCGTCGTGCTGTAGCCGCCACGGTCCTGCAGCGTCCGCACCCCCCGCATGAGCGCCGCACCGCCGGCCGGGTCGCAGATGGCCCCCGTTTCGCACGCCAGCCGGTACAGGGCGCGCGCCCCGGCCACGTCGGTGCCCAGCCCGCCGAAGAGGGGTTGGCCGCTCGCCCCGAGGATTCGCGCCGCGGCGCCGACCGCTTCGGCCAAGTCGCAGGCATGCCCATCGACCAGGGGCGTTGCATGCGACGGGGTGCCGGAGAACTGCGCGAGTCCGCTGCGGGCAGCGGAACATTCGCCATCGACCAGTTCCAGCGATTCACCGTTCGCACTGACCCGAACGCTCAGGTTGTCGCAAAGCAACAGACAAAAGGGACAGGTCCAGCGCACGGTGCCGGCCTCGGGGACGGACAGGATTCCGGTCATATGACCCTGTCACGCAAGCGATGTGCCACTGCGCCGTTGCCTCGACGAAGTGAGTACGAGCCGCCAGAAGTGCAACACTGTGTCGCGTTCTGTGTTGCATAAACGGCGGCCAAACACGCAACTTCCAGCGGCCAGCCCGCCATTTGCCTTGGCACGAAACGTGAAGGTGGAGTCGCCATGATGCCGACATCCACCCCGCGGGTTCCTCAGCGGCGCACCGGGCCCAGCCCGCCGTCGTGGAGCGCACTGGCCACCAGCCAGGCGCCCGCCCCGGCCTCGCGGGCGGCCGCCAGGTCGTCCTCGTTGCGGATGCCGCCCGCCCCGACCATGAAGGTCCCGGGCGATTTGCGACGCACCTGCGCCAGCGTTTCCAGGTCAGGCCCCGCG
Source organism: Variovorax brevis (assembly GCF_030317105.1). Classification (GTDB taxonomy): domain Bacteria; phylum Pseudomonadota; class Gammaproteobacteria; order Burkholderiales; family Burkholderiaceae_C; genus Variovorax; species Variovorax brevis. Next base: position 190,589 of record NZ_JASZYG010000010.1, on the reverse strand, counting down.
CCGGCGCCCACCCGCTCCAGCGTCATGACGATGACGCGCGGCGGCCACAGGTCGGGCGCCTCCCAGCAGCCGGCCACATCCAGGTGCTGGCCGTCGCGGCGGTCGAGCGACAGCACGCCTTTCGCGTTGCCGTCTCCGGCAAAGCAACGCTCCAGTTCCTCGCGCGAGGCCAGCGATTCGCTGCCGAACACCGGCACCACGCGCTGGCCGGACGTGCCGAGTTCGGCCTGCAGCGCGTCAAACGCGCCCGCGCTGGCAAAGCCGGCGTCGAGCCACAGTTCCAGATCGGGCATGGCGTGGAGCAACTTTTGCAGCACCTCGATTTCAGCGGGCTGGCCCAGCAGGGCATCGAGGTCGGCCACATACAACTGGCGCGTGGCGCAGTGGTCGCACAGCGCCCGTGCCACCGTCACCGGGTCGCTGCTGCCGCACAGCCGCGACACCACCGGTTGATAGGCCTGGCGGTTGCCGCGCACGGCCCGCACCACCTGGCCTTGCATGAGATCGATGACGGGAATGAGGTTCATGTCGGACAAAGCCAAAGGAGAGGGAGTGGCAGGGAGATGAAACGGATCTTTGTGTACGAGCACCTGAGCGGCGGCGCAGCCTTGACCGAGGGCGACGACGCAGCCGCGCAGGAGTTGCTGGCCATGGGCCAGTCGATGCGCGACGCCGTCGTGGCCGACTTGCTGGCCCTGGAAAATTATGACGTCTCGGTCGCCACCTGCAAGCTGGCGTCGCCCGTGGCCGAACCGGCGCGTCCCGTGATGGCCGCGGATGGCGAGTCGGCCTTCGACTTTGTTGCGCGGCAGGCCGGGGAGCATGATCTTTCCTGGGTCATCGCGCCGGAGACCGATGGCGTTCTCGCGACGTTGCGCCAACGCGTCGCCCCGCGGCGCTGGCTGGGCTGCGAGGCGCACGCCATCCAGTTGGCCACCCGCAAGCGCGCGACGCTGATGGCGCTGGCCGAAACAGGCATCGCCACGCCATTGGCCTTCGAGCACGAGCCGGACATCTCGCGCTGGGTGGTCAAGCCAGACGACGGCGCAGGCGCCATCGCCACGCGCCTGCATCACGAACCGGAGGCGGCCATCGGCGACTGGTCGCAGCGCTCGCGTGCCGGCTGCGCCACCGCCATCGAGCCTTGGGTCGAAGGCCCGGCCTTGAGCCTGTCGATGCTGTGCACCGCCAAAAAGTGCGAGCTGCTCAGCATCAACCGGCAGAACCTCAGCATCGACGACAGCGGGCTGCTGGCCTTTCGGGGCGTCGAAATCAACGCCGTGCCGCTGTCGGACGCACGCGCCGCGCAGGTGCGCCTGGTGGCCGACCGCGTCTACCGCGCCATTGCGGGCTTGCGGGGCTTCGTGGGCATCGACTTCGTGTGGCACAAGCGCACCGGGCCGGTGGTGATCGAGATCAACCCGCGCGTGACTTGCGCCTATGTCGGCCTGTCGCGCGCGCTGGGCCGCAACGTGGCGGCCGAGGTGGTGGCGACGGTCGGCGCCGAACGGGGCGCGAGGGCAACGCATGGCCACCATTGAAGAACGCACCGTCATCGGATGGGACATCGGCGGCGCGCACGTCAAGGCCTGCCTGCTGCAAGGCGGCGAGGTGCACGACGTGGCGCAATGGGCCTGCCCGCTGTGGCTCGGCATGGACCGCCTTGAGGGCGCGCTGCAGGCCGCGACGCAGCGCTGGAGCGGACACCTCGCCCAGGCTCGCCACGCGGTCACGATGACGGGCGAGATGGTCGACCTCTTCAGCGACCGCGAAGACGGCGTGCGCCAGATCGCGGCGGCACTCGCCCGGTCGCTGGAAGCGACAAGCGGCGCCAGAGACAGCATTCGCTTCTTCGCAGGCGACGCCGACTGGTGCCGCGAGGCCACCGTCCCGGCCTTCTGGCACGACATCGCATCGGCCAACTGGCTCGCCACCGCGCGCCATGCAGCGCAACGCTTCGGCAACGGCCTGCTCGTGGACATCGGCAGCACCACCACCGACCTGATCGCCTTCAAGGACGGCCGCGTCGCCACGACCAGCCGCGCCGATGCGCAGCGCCTGGCCAGCGGCGAACTGGTCTATCACGGCGTGGTGCGCACCCCGCTGTGCGCCGTCGCGCAGCGCATCGACTGGCGTGGCAAGCCGCACAACGTGATGAACGAATTCTTTGCCACCAGCGCCGACGTCTACCGCCGCACCGGCGAGTTGAACCCCGCGCACGACCTCTACCCCAGCGCCGACAACGCCGCCAAGGACGCACAGCACACCCGCCAGCGACTGGCCCGCATGATCGGCTTGGACTTGCGCGAAGGTTCCCCGGAAGACTGGGACGCTTTCGCGCACACGTGGCGCGCCGCGCAGGTCGCGGTGCTGGGCGGCGAGATGCGCCGTGTGATGCAGGCGCACAGGTTGCCGGACGATGCAGTGTTCGTCAGCGCGGGCTGCGGCGACTTCCTGGTGAAAGACGTGGCCGAAGCTGCGCAGGCCGGCAAGCCCGCATTGGCATCCCACCGTCACTACGGCCGCGACGTCGCCAACGTGGCGGCGCAGGCCCACGCAGGGCCTGCCGCCGTGCAGGACTGGGCGCAGGTATGCGCCCCCTGCGTGGCCGTGGCGGCGCTCCTGGACATGGACGCCTGAGCATCATGTGGATCGTCAAGATCGGCGGCAGCCTGCACAGCAACCCGATGCTGCCGGTCTGGCTCGACCTGCTGGCCGAATGCGGTGGCGGCCGCGTCATCGTCGTGTGCGGCGGCGGACGCTTTGCCGATGAAGTGCGCAACGCGCAGGCGCATTGGCGCTTCAGTGACTTGAGCGCGCACAACATGGCGATCCTGGCGATGGCGCAAACCGCCTACCTGGTGCACGGGCTGAACCCGGCCCTGCAACTGACGCGCACCAATGCCGAGATCCATCGCGTACTGCACAAGGGCAAGGCGGCCATCTGGTTGCCCTTCGAGCTTCAACGCACCCGCTCCACCACGCAGTCGAACTGGGAAGTGACGTCGGACAGCATTGCGCTGGACCTCGCATATCGCCTGAATGCGGAGCGACTTGTGCTGGTGAAGTCCTGCGAAATCGACCCGCGGCTGAGCCTGGCGCAACTGGGCGAAACGGGCGTGGTCGACCAGCGCTTTGGCTCCTTGTCGGAAGGCGCGGCCTTTCCGATCGACGTCGTTCATTTCAACGAAGTCGGACGCATCCGGGCCCTGTTGCTGGGCGAGGTGCGGTTCAACGACGCCTGAAAGCATTGTCGCCGCCCCTCCGCGGGCATGGCCACTGTGCGACAGCGCACAAAGACAGGCGGCAATGCCTATACTGGCTTTCGTCCAGAGCGCCTCTGAGGGCACGCGCTCCGCATCTGTTTCCGTTGCCTGCCTTGTTGCGGAGTTGTCGCCATGCCCAAGTCCCCTCCCGACCCCCTGAAAAACCATCTGCTCTCCGCATTGGCGGACGCCGAGCGGCAGCGCCTGTTCCCGGAAATCGAAGCGGTCGACATGCCGCTGGGCCAGGTGCTCTACGAATCGGGCCGCACGCTGAGCCATGTCTACTTTCCGACCACCGCGATCGTCTCCTTGCTGTACGTGATGGAGAACGGCGCCTCGGCCGAGATCGCGGTCGTCGGCAACGAAGGCATCGTTGGCATCTCGCTGTTCATGGGCGGTGAATCGACGCCCAGCCGCGCCGTGGTGCAAAGCGCCGGCAAAGGCTACCGGTTGAAGGCCGAGCTCATGAAAGAGGAATTCAACCGCGCCGGGCCGGTGCTGCACCTGCTGCTGCGCTACACGCAGGCCTTGATCACCCAGATGGCGCAGACCGCCGTGTGCAACCGCCACCATTCGCTCGACCAGCAGTTGTGCCGCTGGCTGCTGCTGAGCCTGGACCGCCTGCAGGGCAATGAACTCGTGATGACGCAGGAACTGATCGCCAACATGCTCGGCGTCCGGCGCGAGGGCGTGACCGAGGGCGCACTCAAGTTGCAGCAGGCCGGCCTGATCCGCTATGCGCGAGGCCACATCTCGGTGCTGGATCGCTCGGGGCTGGAAAAGCGCACCTGCGAGTGCTATGCGGTCGTCAAGACCGAATACGACCGATTGCTTCCGGCCATCACCGCGACCTGAGCGCCTGCTTTCGCCGCTGTGTGCGTTGGCAGACAGTCAAGGCGCGAATCGCCGCGCAGACTGTGGCGACCTCCCTACCGGAAAGCGTCCGCTGACCACCGCAGAGAACCACCTCATCGAATTGCTGCCCAACGCGGACCGCAAGCGTTTGCTCGCCGTCTGCGAGCCGGTTCAACTGGTGCTGGGCGAGGTGCTGGGCGAGTCCGGCGCACAGACCCGGCACGCCTGGTTTCCCGTCGATGGCTTCATTTCGCTGGTCGCGCGCGTCGACAACCATCCGGGCCTGGAAGTCGGCATGGTGGGGCGCGAGGGCATGCTGGGGGTGCACCTGGCACTCGGCGTGCCGACGACGCCATTGCATGCGCTGGTGCAGGGCTCCGGCTCGGCCTGGCGCATCACGACCGTCAACTTCCGGCGCGAACTGGCGCACAGCACGGTGCTCCGGCGCGAGCTGGCCCACTACACCCATGTGCTGATGACGCAATTGGCCGCATCGGCCGCCTGCACGCGCTTTCACATGATCGAGCCCCGCCTCGCCCGCTGGCTGCTGATGAGCCAGGACCGCGCGCACGCCGACAACTTCGGCATGACGCAGGAGTTTCTCGCCTACATGCTGGGGGTGCGCCGTGTCGGCATCACGGCGGCCGCTGGCGCCCTGCAGCGCAAGGGGCTCATCGAGTACCGGCGCGGCGACCTGAAGGTGCTGGATCGCGAGGGCCTGGAGGCCATGGCATGCGCGTGCTACGCCGCGGACCGGAAGGTCTACGGTGAATTGCTGTGAGACCGTCCACTACTTCATGTTGCGCAACTTCACGAAGGCCAGCCCCGCCATCACCGCGTCATTGAGCGCATCGTGCGCATCACGCAGCGGCAGCCCGAGGTCGTTCATGATCGTGGAAAAGCGCAGGTCGATGGTGCCGTCGCGCTGGTGCGCGGGCAAGTGCCGGCTCTTGTAGTCGTAGTACATGGCGGAAACCTCGATCTTCGGCTGCGGCAAGCGCACGCCAAGCAAGGGCCAGATCTCCCGGTTGAGCATGGCGACGTCGAACTCCAGGTAATAGCCCACCAGCGGACGGCTTCCGATGAAGTCCAGCAGTTGGCGCACCGCATCGGCCGGGTCGATGCCCATGGCGACGTCCTGCTCGCGCAGGCGGTGCACGCGAACGCTCTCGCTTTTCAAAGCGCGCTCGGGCCGCACAAGCAGTTCGAGGCGCTGGCTGGTCATCAGGCGGTTGCCGACGATGCGCACGGCGCCAATCGAGATGATCTGATCGCGCCGCACATCGAGGCCGGTGGTCTCGCAGTCCAGCGTGACCCACTCATCCTCGGGGGGCGCGTCGTACATGAAGGCAAAGCGCGCATCCGCCAGGTGATAGAGCATCCAGCGGCGCCGCACCGCATCGAGCCAGCGCGGTGTCATGCCATTTCCAGGTGGAACTGGTGCCGCACCAGCACCTTGAAGCGCTTGACGACTGCCAGTGCATCCTTGAGCAGGTCGCGTTCCAGGCTGCTCAGCTGGCCGGTCGAGATGGCGCCGCTCACCGCATGACCCGCGTCCAGTTCGGCCAGGCCGGCGTCCAGCTTGAGTCCCATCATGAAGTGCAGGCTGTCGATCAGGTCGTTCGCAAGCTCCTGCGACAGCCGGCCGAGTGCGACCAAGGCGTCGAGCCGCGCCGCCGTGCCGGTGGCCCGCACGTGGTCGCGCAAGGCCAAGCTGCGCACGCCGTGCACGACGGGAAAGATGCCCGCCTTCTTCAGGTCGAGCGCCTGCTTGTCGTGCTCGCCCAAAAGCAGCCGGTTCCACCAGCCGCCGCCGGCATCGGGGAACGCGTCGATCGCGGCGGCGAAGCGGCCGAGCCATGCGTCGTCGGCGGCCACGAGTTGATCGATCTCCCCCTGTACGCCAGTCAACAACGCCGCGTCGCCGGCGACGGCATGCGCGTCGATGAAGATGGCCAGCGCCATCAGGCCGTTGGCGTCGGGCTGCCGCAACCATCGGCGTACGACGGCCGCGAAGTCGCTCGCGCTGTGTCGCCACGCTGCGTTGCTGACCATGATGCCGCCCGGGCAATCGGGGTAGCCGAAGTCGCGCAGCGCCGCGGAGAAGCGGTTGCAAGCCGCTTCGACCACGGCAGCCTCCATGGCGCTGCCGTCGCGCAGGATCAGGCCGTTGTCCTGGTCCGTCTTGAGCAACTGCTCGCCGCGCCCTTCGCTGCCCATGACGAACAGGCAACTGTTGGCCACCACTTCGGGCGGCGCAACGAGTTGCCAGGCGCGCTCGAACAGCTTGGCGTTGAGCGCCTGCACCAGCGCGCCGATCTGGCCGACGCGCGTGCCACCGCGGTACAACAGGGCGATGAAGCGCGTGATCTTCTCCGCCTCCACGCGCAGGGCATCGAGGTCTTGCGCCCGCGCGATCTGCACAGTGATCAGGTAGGAGTGATTCGACAGGAAACTCAGCAGGTCGAGTTGCTCCAGCAGTCCGACGACGTGTCCGTCTTTCGACACCACCAGCCGGTGCACCTGGTGCTGGATCATGAGCGCCAGCGCGTCGAACAGCGGCGCGTCGGGCGCAATGCGCACGAGCGAAAAGGTGGCCAGTTCGCGCACCGGCCAGTCGGCCAGCGACCGGCCGCCGACCACGGCGCGCTGAAGACCGGTGTTGGTGAAGATGCCGAGCCGCTCGCCATCGCGCACCAGCACGCTGCTCGAATGGTTGGCCTGCATCACGCGGGCGACATCGACGATGCTGGCAGTGCCCTCGACCACGTGCGCCGGGCGCAGGAAGGCGTCTTCGACCCGCGACATCGCCAGTGCCTGCATCTCGCGCTGGCTGTGGCGCTGCGACAAGGCACCGAGCTTGTTCGACAAGTCGGAGAACAGCAGCGCGCCAAAGCCCGCGTTGCGCGCGATCAGGTCGTTGACGGTCGCCCTGGCGAGTTGGTAGGCCAACACCTCTTCGGCTGCGATGAAGCGGCCGCTCGCGCGGCCCGCCACCAGTGCCCGGCCATCGAAGCAGTCATTGGGGCCGTAGCTGGCAATGGCCTCGTGGCCGTCGTCGAACTGGGAAACGCGGCCCTTGATGACGACGAACAGGTGCAGCGGCTCGATGCCCGGCGCCAGCAGCGTCTCGCCTTCGCGGAAATAGGCGATGTCGACGCTGTCGCGAACCATCCGCTGCTCGGTGGCGTCCAGGCAGTCGAATGGCGAGGCCGTGAAGTCGAACGCGTTGGGCATGGCCAATGATGGCGCCGTTCGACGCGAATGTCAGCCGCCGTTGTCAGAAGGCCGTTGTCAGCGGGCGGCAGTCAACGGCCAGTGTCCAGCGTTCGGTCAACAGCCGACGGTTGTCAGTGCCCCGACGCGCCCTCCGCGCCGATGCCCGTTTCCGAGCGCACTTGCTGGCTCAGGAAGCCGCCCCGGTCCTTCACCGCACGGGCGCTGTGGTCCAGGATGGAGAACAGCCAGATGCCCACAAAGCCGATCGTCATCGAGAACAGCGCCGGCGACGCATACGGAAAGAGCGCCGAGCCCTTCGGATAGCCCAACGTCGCCTCCCACACCGCGGGCGAGACGATCGTCAGCGCCACAGACGAAATCAGTCCGAGGAAGCCGCCGATCACGGCGCCGCGCGTGGTGCAGTCTTTCCACAGCACCGACATCAGCAGCACCGGGAAGTTGGCCGACGCGGCAATCGCGAAGGCCAAGCTCACCATGAACGCGATGTTCTGCTTCTCGAACACGATGCCCAGCACCACCGCTACCGCACCGAGCGCCACCGTGGTGATGCGCGAGACGCGCAGTTCCGACGCGCTGTCGGCCTTGCCCTTCTTGACCACCGTCGCATAGATGTCGTGCGACACCGCCGACGCGCCCGACAGGGTCAGGCCCGCGACCACGGCCAGGATCGTCGCGAAGGCCACGGCCGAGATGAAGCCCAGGAACACGTTGCCGCCCACCGCCTTGGCCAGGTGCACCGCCGCCATGTTGCCGCCGCCAAGCAGTCCGCCCTTGGGGTCGAGAAACTGCGTGTCGGTCAGCACGAAGGCGATCGCGCCGAAGCCGATGATGAAGGTCAGCACGTAGAAGTAGCCGATCCACGTCGTCGCCCACAGCACCGACTTGCGCGCCTCCTTGGCGTTGGGCACGGTGAAAAAGCGCATCAGGATGTGAGGCAGGCCGGCGGTGCCGAACATCAGCGCCACGCCGAAGCTGATCGCCGAGATCGGGTCCTTGATGAAGCCGCCCGGGCCCATGATGGAGAAACCTTGCGTGGCCGCGTCGACCTTCGACTGACCGGCGGCCGTGGCAAGTTCGGTCTTGACGTCGACCGCCTTCGCGAACATCGCCTCGGGGCTGAAGCCGAAGTTCCACAGCACCATGAAGGCCATGAAACTGGCGCCCGCAAGCAGCAGGCAGGCCTTGATGATCTGCACCCACGTCGTCGCCGTCATGCCACCGAAGAGCACGTACACCATCATCAGCGCGCCGACGATGACCACCGCGATCCAGTATTCCAGCCCGAACAGCAGCTTGATGAGTTGCCCCGCACCGACCATCTGCGCGATGAGATAGAAGGCCACCACCACCAGCGTGCCCGACGCAGCGAACACGCGCACCGGCGTCTGCCCGAAGCGAAAGGCCGCCACATCGGCGAAGGTGAACTTGCCGAGATTGCGCAGCCGCTCGGCCAGCAGGAAGGTCACGACCGGCCAGCCGACCAGGAAGCCGATCGAATAGATCAAGCCATCGAAGCCACCCACCATCACCGCCGCCGAGATGCCGAGGAAGGACGCGGCCGACATGTAGTCGCCGGCAATCGCCATGCCGTTCTGGAAGCCCGTGATGCCGCCGCCGGCCGTGTAGAAGTCGGCCGCGCTCTTGGTCTTCGATGCCGCCCATTTGGTGATGAACAGCGTGCCGACCACGAAGGCGCCGAACATGCTGATGGCGGTCCAGTTGGTCGGCTGCTTTTCAAGCTGGCCGAGGTCTGCGCCGGCAGCTTGCGCGAGGGTGGCGACCAGCAGCAGCGCCAGAAGCGCCAAGGTCTTGGTCCAGAGCACGGGCTTCATTTCATTGCCGCCTTTGCGATGAGCGCCGTCAGCGCGTCGTACCGGCCGTTGGCGCGGTTCACATAGATGCCGGTGATGACGATCGTGAAGATGATCACGCCCAGCCCGATCGGCATGCCGATGGTGGTCACGCCGGCGCCCAATCGGGTCAGGAGAAATGACTTGTCGAAGGCCACCAGCAGGATGAAGCCGTAGTACACGACCATCATCGCGCCCGCCAGCCACCAGCCGAAGCGCGAGCGGGTGGACTTGAGTTCCTGGTAGTTCGGGTCGCGCAGGATGCGCGCGGTCAGGTCGTTTTCCATGGCTAGTTCCTTTCCATGAGCTGGTCGAGAACAGCCGGGTTTTCGAGGGTCGAGATGTCTTGCGTGATCGGCTCATCCTTGGCGATCGAGCGCAGCAGGCGCCGCATGATCTTTCCGCTGCGCGTCTTGGGCAGGTTGTCGCCGAAGCGGATGTCCTTGGGTTTGGCAATGGGGCCGATCTCCTTGCCGACCCAGTTGCGCAATTCGGCCGCGATCTTCTTCGCCGCTTCGCCGGTGGGCCTCGGACCTTTCAGCACGACAAAAGCGCAGATCGTCTCGCCCGTGGTCTCGTCGGGGCGGCCCACCACGGCCGCCTCGGCCACGAGTTCGGTGCACGACACCAGCGCGGATTCGATCTCCATCGTTCCCATCCGGTGGCCCGACACGTTCAGCACGTCGTCGATGCGGCCGGTGATGGTGAAGTAGCCCGTCTTCTCATCGCGGATGGCGCCGTCGCCCGCGAGGTAGTAGCCCTTGAGCTCCCGCGGAAAGTAGCTGTCCTTGAAGCGTTGCTCCTCGTTCCAGATCGTGCGGATCATTCCCGGCCACGGCTTCTTGACGACCAGCATGCCGCCTTGCCCGTCGGGCACGTCGTTGCCGATGTCGTCCACGATGGCAGCCGCGATTCCAGGGAACGGCAAGGTGCACGAGCCGGGCACCAGCGGCGTCGCGCCGGGCAGCGGCGTGATCATGTGGCCGCCGGTTTCGGTTTGCCAGAAGGTGTCGACGATGGGGCAGCGCCCACCACCCACATGCTCGTGATACCAGGCCCACGCGGCCGGATTGATGGGCTCGCCCACCGAGCCGAGGATGCGCAGGCTCGACAGGTCGCGGTGCTTCGGATGCGCCGCGTCGTTGGAGGCCACTGCCTTGATGAGCGAGCGGATGGCCGTGGGCGCCGTGTAGAACACGCTGACCTTGTGGTCCTGGATCATCTTCCAGAAGCGGCCGGCGTCCGGATAAGTGGGCACGCCTTCGAACACCACCTGGGTCGCACCGATGGCCAGCGGGCCGTAGGTGATGTAGGTGTGGCCGGTGACCCAGCCGATGTCGGCGGTGCACCAGAACACGTCGTCGTCATGCAGGTCGAAGGTCCATTTCGTCGTGACCGCCGCATGCAGCAGGTAGCCGCCGCTGGAGTGCTGCACGCCCTTTGGCTTGCCGGTGGAGCCCGAGGTGTAGAGCAAAAACAGCGGGTGCTCGGCACCGACCCATTCGGGCTCGCAGGCATCGCTTTGGGCTTGCGTCTCCTCGTGCATCCAGCGGTCGCGTGAGGCGTTCCAGGCAATCGTGCCGCCGGTGCGGTGATACACGATCACGTTCTTGACCGCATCGCATCCGCCCAGGGCGAGGGCATCATCGACGATGGCCTTCAGCGGCAGTTGCTTGCCGCCCCGCAACTGCTCGTCGGCGGTGATCACCATGACGGCGCCCGCGCCTTCGACGCGATCGCGCAGGCTCTGCGCGGAGAAGCCACCGAACACTACCGAGTGGGTGGCGCCGATGCGCGCGCACGCCTGCATCGCCACCACGGCCTCGATGCTCATGGACATGTAGATGACGACCCGGTCGCCCTTCTTCACGCCGCGTGCCTTCAACGCATTGGCCAGGCGGCAGGTGCGCGCCAGCAGCTCGCTGTAGCTGACGCGGCTCACTTGCCCGTCGTCGGCCTCGAAGATGATGGCCGGCTTGTCGCCGTGGCCGCGTTCGACCTGGCGATCGAGGCAGTTGTACGAGACGTTCAGGGTGCCGTCATCGAACCACTTGAAAAAAGGGGCTTCGCTGTCGTCAAGCGAGCGGGTGAAGGGCTTTTTCCATGTCACGAACTCGCGTGCGAGCCGCGCCCAGTAGGCGCCGTGGTCGGCGTCGGCCTCGGCGACCAGTTTTTCATAGGCGGGCATGCCGGACACATGCGCCCGTTTCAGGATGGCTTCCGGCACCGGATAGAGGGAGGGATCGCTGCTTGCCTTGATCTCGCTGGCATTGTCGTTCGCTGCAAAGCGGGGACTCTTGCCGCCGAGCGCGACGGGTGCGTCGTGGCTTTTTGTCGTCATGGTGTCTTCCCTGTTGATGGGCTGTGTTGATTGACCTCTTACCCTGCGCGCACCGCGTCGCCGGGTCTGTGCGGTAGCACACCAAGCGGCGTCAGGCTTCGATGATGACTTTCAGTGCCTTCGTGTCGGCCGCATTGCCGAAGGTCTCGTAGGCCTCGAGGATGGCGTCGAGCTTGAAGCGGTGCGTGATCAACTGTTTCGCGTCGATGCGCCTGGAGTGCACCGTCTTGAGCAGCATCGGAATCGACACCGTGTCGACCAGCCGGGTGGTGATGGTCACGTTGTGCGACCACAGCTTCTCCAGGTGCAGGTCGACCTTGCATCCGTGCACGCCCACGTTGGCGATGGTGCCGCCCGCTGCCACGATGTCTTCGCAAAGCGTGAAAGTGGCGGGGATGCCGACCGCCTCGATGGCGGTGTCGACGCCGCGTCCCCCGGTGAGTTCCATGACCTGTTGCGCCGCATCGCCGGCGGCGCTGTTCACCGTGGCGGTGGCGCCGAAGCGCTTGCTGACGGCCAGGCGGTTGTCGTCCAGGTCGATCATGATGATCTCGGCCGGCGCATAGAACTGCGCGGTGAGCAGGGCGGCCAGCCCGATGGGGCCCGAACCCACGATGGCGACGCTGGAGCCCGGCTGCACCTTGCCGTTGAGCACGCCGCATTCGAAGCCTGTCGGGAGGATGTCACTGAGCATGACCAGCGCCTCCTCGTCGGCGCCCTCCGGAATGCGGTGCAGGCTCGTGTCGGCATGGGGAATGCGCACGAACTCGGCCTGGGTGCCGTCGATGGTGTGGCCCAGGATCCAGCCCCCCGTCGTGCAGTGCGAGTACATGCCCTTGCGGCAAGGCTCGCAACGCCCGCAGGCGCTGATGCACGAGATCAGCACCCTGTCCCCAGGCTTGAAGGTGGTGACGCCGGTGCCCACGGCATCGACGACGCCGACGCCTTCATGGCCGAGCACGGTGCCGGGCTTGCAGGTCGCCACGTCGCCCTTGAGGATGTGCAGGTCGGTGCCGCAAATCGTCGTCCGTGTGATGCGGACGACCGCGTCGGTGGGGCTCTGGATGACTGGCTTGGGGCGGTCTTCCACGGCCTTTTGGCCGGGACCGTTGTAGATGAGTGCTTGCATGGTGCCGTTGTAGGCCTGTTGCAGGCCGTGCTCTGTGCGCTGCCGCACGGACCCGGCTCGCGCGAGGTCCTATAACCGGTCTTTCGGGAATTACCTGATTGATCGAGCAGATACCATGGACTACGACGCCGACTCCGTTCGCCTCCCCTACCTTGGATGGGAAGTGCGAAGCCATCTCACGAACCTTTCCATCGACGGCACGGTGGCGGCTGGCGCAATGCTTTACTTCGCTGAGGCGTGCAAGTGCCACCTCATTTCGTGCAGGCAGTTCACCGACGGCGGCGACGCCATCCGGGCCATCCAGGTCAAGGCCACCCAATGGATCGACGCCCACGAGCCCGCTCCCGAATCCACTCACAAACAACAGCATGACGAACCCTCCCTTCTTTCATGATGCGTCGGGTACCGTCCGGTTCTGGGTGCTCATCGATGACGTCTACGTCGGGGCCAGCGTCGGCAAGGAAACGCTGCACTATCGCTATCACGCCACCGTCAGCGACGACGATGCGCTGAACACCTATACGGCGAACGCCAACGCGATCGATGCAGCGGTCAGGAAGCGCGTGGCGGGCGGCTCCAGGGAGCCCGTGATGCTGCGGGGCGCTGACCTCGCCTGACCCGCGGGGCTGCGTAGCGGGCGCATGGCGCTCACACGAGCGCCGCACAAGCTTGCGTTGCAACGGCGCACCAGGAGACCGGCCATGACAGGGCTTCGAGAAGCTCCGGCGACAAGCTCATGCAGGCTCCGAGCACACCCGCAGGGCGCTGGGTCGTCATTGGCCTCAACGTGTCGCGCTGCCCGACGAGACCGCGCGTGGCTGCAATGCTGGCGGCCTGCGTGCGCGAGCGCGCACCCAGCTTGGTCATGATCGCCGTCATGTGCGACTTGACCGTTCCCGTCTTGATCTCCAGGTCACGCGCAATCGCCTTGTTGGATTCGCCGCCTGCGACCAGGCTCAGCACCTCCATCTCGCGCGACGTCAGCGACGTGTGGCCCAGGCTGTCGGCCATGCGCTGCGCCACGGAGCGGGACACGTAGCGCAGTCCATGGGCCACCGTGGTCAGCCCATCAATCAATTCGTCCAGGGGGCCGCCCAGCACGATGTAGCCGTGGACACCCGCCTCGATCGCGCGCCGGATGTCCGCCTCGCGATCGATGGTCGTGAGCACGAGGATCCTCGCCGACACGCGCCGGTCGCGGGCGGGGTGCAGGGAACGGGCAAGCGCCATGGCGTCGTCGTAGTCGGTGATGACGACGTCGATGCGGGTTCGATCCGGTGCCTCGGCATCGACACCATCGACGAAGACCTCGAAGGCCGCATGCTGGCGCAGCGCCGCCACGAGTCCTGCGCGCAGCAGCGGGTCGGGATGCGTCACCAAGAGGGTCCAAGGGCGAGGCGCAAGGTGGTTCATGAAGTCCTCCTTTGATCCGGGGCAGGTCGAACCCCGTGTGACGAGAGCTTCGTGCTTTGCGTGGCCGTTGTCATGGGTGCCCGGCTGAAGATTTCCTGAAGTCTGAGCTTGGCCCCTTACCTTAGACTGGGCGCCGCACTGGTCCTTGGCATCATTTCCATGACCGCACCCGCTGCATCGCTCCGCTACCGGTTTGGGCGCTTCGAGCTCCAGCCCGACGAGCGTCGCCTGCTCGCGGACCAGCAGGCGGTTCACCTGGGCCCGCATGCCTTCGACCTGCTGGTCGCACTGGTCGATCGCGCCGGACACCTGGCCACCAAGGACGAGCTGCTGGCCCGGGTCTGGGGCAAGGTGATCGTCGAAGAGAACACGCTCCAGGCGCATGCCTCGGCGCTGCGAAAGGTGCTGGGGTCCGAGGCGATCGCGACGGTCTCCGGGCGCGGCTATCGCTTTACCCTGGTGGTCACGCGCGAAACGTCCCCTTCGGCGCACGTCCGCCCGCCAGCGCACAACCTGCCGCAGCCCCTGACGAGTTTCATCGGCCGCGACCGGGAAATCGCGGAGGTCCGGCAGTGGCTGGCCACCACGCGGCTGCTGACCTTGTCCGGTGCCGGTGGCTGCGGCAAGACGCGGCTGGCCTTGCAGGTGGCAGCCACGATGCTGGAGCCGCATCCGGACGGCGTGTGGTTCGTCGAACTGGCGCCGTTGGGCGATCCTTCGCTCGTGATCCAGTCGATCGCCAAGGCCCTTGGCGTGATCGAGGAGTCCGGCAAGGACCTGCTGGAGACGGTGGCTGAATGGCTGGCTCCCCGCCAGTTGCTGCTGGTGCTGGACAACGTGGAGCACCTGCTCGGGCCCTGTGCGCAACTCGCCGACGCCCTGCTGCGGCGATGCGCCGGCCTTTCCCTGCTCGTCACGAGCCGGGAGCGCCTGGGCATCGAGGGCGAGCTTACGTACCGGGTGCCGTCGCTCTCCGTGCCCGGGGCGCTGGCCGATGCGACGACCGGGGAAGTCCTCGCCTGCGAGGCGGCGCGCCTGTTCGTCGATCGTGCCCGGCTGCAGCGGCCGGGCTTCGAGGTGACGGGGAACGATGCGGCCGCCCTCGCGTCGATCTGCCGCCGGTTGGACGGCATCGCGCTGGCCATCGAGCTGGCGGCGCCGCGCGTGCGCGTGATGTCCCTGCAGGAGCTGAGCCGGCGGCTGGACGACCGCTTCGGCATGCTCACCGGCGGGTCGCGCACGGCGCTTCCGCGCCACCGCACCCTGCGCTCGCTCATTGACTGGAGCCACGAGTTGCTGGATGAGCCCGAGAAGGCTTTGCTGCGGCGGGCCTCGGTATTTGCCGGCGGGTGGACCCTGCAAGCTGCCGGGCAGGTCTGCAGCGGCGCAAGCGTCGGGCACGCCGAGGTGCTGGACCTCCTCACGTCGCTCACGGACAAGAACCTCGTCCTCGCCGAAACGCAGGGTGACGACACGCGCTTCAGCCTGCTCGAAACCGTGCGCCACTATGCGCAGGACCGCTTGCGCGAAAGCGGCGAGGAAGAGGCGATGCGTGATCGCCACGTCGACTTCTTCCTGGACATGGCCAGCAGGCTGCTCGACCCCGCGCAGACCGATTCGCAACTCCAGGCCAAGCTACTGCAACTCGACCAGGAGCACGACAACGTGCGTGCCGCGCTGGCGTGGTGCGAAGCCTCGCCGGCGCGTTCGGTCAAGGGCCTGGGGCTGGCAGGGCAGCTCCACTGGTTCTGGCGCATGCGCGGCCACTACGGCGAAGGGCGCGGCTGGATCGCGCGCCTCCTGGCCATCGCACCCGACGCGACGCGGGAGGACGCGCACGCCAGCGCGTTCCATGCGGCCGGCGCGCTGGCGTACCTGCAGGGCGACTACGCGGCGGCCGAGGGCCGGCACCGGGAAGCGCTCGCCATCTGGCAACGAGAGGCCAACCGCCGCGGGATCGTGCGTTCGCTCATCAGTCTGGGGAGCATCGCCAATTCACGTGGCGAGCTTTCCGTGGCGTGCGGGCTTTATGAAGACGCCCTGCGCATCGCACGCGAGATCGGCGATCGGCGCAGCATCTCCATGGGCCTGCAGTGCCTCGGCATGGCGGCCCATGATGCGGGCGACTACGGTGCGGCAAAGGCGCTGTTGCAGGAGTGCGTCGCCATCAGCCGCGAGATCGGCGCCTGGCGGGCGGCGTTGGCGCTCTCGGTGCTGGGCGAGGTCCGGCTGGCGCAGGGCGAGTTCGAAGCGGCCCGCTGCCTGCTGCTCGAAGCCCTGGAGGGGCAGCGCGCCTTGGGCGACAGGCCCGGCACCGCCAGCACCCTGTTGGCACTGGCGATCGTCTCCCACGATGAGGGCGACGTCGCCGCCGCCAAGAGCCAACTCAAGGAAGCGCTGGACACCATGCCGACCGGCGACGCCCTCTCCCATGCGGCATGGCTGGATGCTTTTGCCGGCTTGTCGCTGGCCTTTGCGAGCGCGTCCTGCGCGGCACGCCTGTGGGGCTGCACGCAGCGCCTGCGCGAGGAGATCGGCTCTCCCATGACCACGCCGGAGCGTGCACGGCACGAACGCCTGATGGCCGCTGCGCGCAGTGCGCTGCAGGACGACTCCGCATTCGACGCAGCGTGGAACGAAGGCCGGGCGTGGGCGCTGGACGAAGCGGTGCGGTATGCGCTGAAGCTTTGAAGTCGCATCACGCGACTTGAGTGCCTGCCCTTCTGTCCGCAGACCTGCGTCGATCTCTCCAAAAGGTCCGGGATCCACGCTGGCCCTCCTGGCGATGCGTTTCAACACGGCGAGCGGCACGCTCTCTCCGTCGACACCGCCGTCTCTCGCACCGGGTCGACCCTCCACGGAGATCCGCACCATGAACAACGACCCTGCCCTCCCCGCGCCCACCGCGGACCTGCCGACGACCCGCCGCCGACTGCTGGCCGGTGCCGCGGCGGCCGCGGCAACGCTCGGCTTGCCGCTGGCGGCACCTGCCGCCGACCCTCCCGCCGCGCCCCGATCCGCCGCGCAGCGTTCATCCACCCTCCACCCCGAAAGGCGAACCATGAGCACCTTCACCACCAAGGACGGCACGCAGATCTACTACAAGGACTGGGGGTCCGGCCCTGTCGTCAGTTTCAGCCACGGCTGGCCGCTGAACGCGGACGCATGGGAAGCACAGATGTTCCACCTGGCCTCCCACGGCTTGCGCTGCATCGCACACGACCGGCGCGGCCACGGCCGCTCCAGCCAGCCCTGGAACGGCAACAACATGGACACCTACGCCGACGACCTGAACGAGTTGTTCAGCGCGCTGGACGTGAAGGGCGTGACGATGATCGGCCACTCCACCGGCGGCGGCGAGGTGGTGCGCTACATCGGCCGGCACGGCAGCAGCCGCGTCGCGCGCGTGGTGCTGATGGGCGCGGTGCCGCCGATCATGCTGAAGACCGCGGCCTATCCCGGCGGGCTGCCGATGGAGGTCTTTGACGGCTTTCGAAAGTCGTACCTGGCCGACCGCTCGCAGTTCTTCCTCGACGTCGCCAGCGGCCCCTTCTTCGGTTTCAACCGTCCGGGCGCCAAGGTCTCGCAGGGGATGATCCAGGCCTGGTGGGCGCAGGGAATGATGACGGGCTTCAAGAACGCCTACGACTGCATCAAGGCCTTCTCGGAGACCGACTTCACCGAGGACCTGAAAAAGATCGACGTTCCGACCCTGATCATCCACGGCGACGACGACCAGATCGTGCCCATCGCCGCCTCGGCGCTGCTGACGGCCAAGCTGGTGCGGGGCTCGGTGCTGAAGATCTACCCCGGCGGCTCGCACGCGCTGGGCGACACCGACAGGGTCAAGCTCAACGCGGACCTGTTGGCCTTCGCAACCTCCACCCAGGCAGCAAGGAGCGCATCATGAACATGAACGTCTCGGCGGAGAAAGCCCCTTCCGTCACCAGCACCGGCGCGCCCTATGTCGCCGGCAACTTCGCACCGCTCAAGAGCGAGGTCACGGCCTTCGACCTGGAAGTGGTCGGCCGCATTCCGCAAGCGCTGACCGGCCGCTTCCTGCGCATCGGGCCCAATCCCATTGATGAACTGGACCGGGTGCAGCTCGTGCGCCATCACTGGTTTGCGGGCTCGGGCATGGCACATGGCTTGCGCCTGCAGGACGGCAAGGCGCAATGGTTCCGCAGCCGCTTCGTCCTGGACCGGGACGCCGCCCGCGTCCTGAGCCGCAAGCCCATCCCCGGGCCGGGCGAAGGCACGCGCGACGGCAACGTCAACACCAACCTCATGAACGTGGGCGGCAAGCTGTGCGCGGTGGTCGAGGCCGGCAGCATTCCGGTCGAGCTGGACTACGAATTGGCGAGCGTGCGTCGCACCGATTTCGAAGGCACGCTCGAAGCGGGCTTCACGGGCCATCCCAAATACGATCCGGTCACGGGCGAGCACCACGCGCTGGCTTATGAGCCGTTTCAGCCGATCCGCTACATCTCGGTCGACGGCGACGGGCGCGCCACGACCAGGGCGCGCATCGACTTGCCGCACATCCCGCTCATCCACGACATGGCGTTCACCCAGTCCTTCATCGTCGTGCCCGACTTTCCGGTGACCTTTCAGCCTGAACTCTCGCGCACGGACTTTCCGTGGCTGTGGGATGAAAAGCGGCCTTCGCGCATCGGGCTGCTGCCGCGCAACGGCGACGTGTCGGCCATCCAGTGGTTCGAAGCGCCGCGCTGCTTCGCCTTCCACTTCGCGAACGCCTATGACGAGGGCGATCTCACCATCGTCGACCTGATGCGGCATCACCGGATGTTCCTGACCGACCAGAACGGACCCAATGAAGGGGCGCCCATCCTGGTGCGGTGGACGCTCCACCGCCCGACCGGGAAATTGAGCGAGACGGTCATCGATGATCGCGGCAACGAATTCGCGCGCATCAACGGGCGCCATGGCGGCCTTCCCTATCGCTACGCGTACACCGCCTACTGGGGCGATGACGTGGCCTTTGGACCGGCGATGAAGCACGACCTGAAGCGCGGGACGACCGAGGTCCACGACTACGGGCCGGGAAAGATGACGGCAGAGCCGGTCTTCGTTCGCAAGCCGGGCGCCACTGCCGAGGACGAAGGCTGGATCCTGTCCTATGTCTACGACCCGCAGCGCGACCTCAGCGACGTCGTGATCCTGGATGCGCAGGACTTCGCCGGCGAGCCGGTCGCGACGATCCGCCTGCCGGTGCGCGTGCCCTTCGGCTTCCATGGCGGGTGGGCGCCGGACAAGGTGAGTGTCGTGGAGTAGCGGAAGGTGCAGGACAAGCCCTTGTCCTGCTCAAGGACGCCGATTTGAAGCCCTCAACCGATGGGCGGGCGTGCGCCCGGGCCAGGCAATGGCTGTGCTGTCAACTGATGCTCCAAAGCGTTTCGCGCCCTTTTTGCGTGACCGCGTACACCTCGGCCTCCCGTCCGGACGCCCGCGCCATCGGCGCATCGGTGTCTGGCGGAACGAACGCGATCACCAGGCCGGCGGCGCGAAGCGCGCGTACCTTTTCGATGTCTTCGTGCGACCTGAAATACATCGGCATGGGCGATGACGCAATGTGCTTCAGCAGATCGATGGCCATGGTGTCCGGACTCCTCCAATCAAGAGCGTGACGAATCGGGGTGTTGCGGCACCGGGCGGCAAATTCGCCGCCCGGCCGTCGCGTCAATCCACCTTGACGGCGATGCGACGCGGCTTCGCGTGCTCGGCCTTCGGGATGCTCAGTCGCAGCACCCCGTTCGACAGCTCCGCAGCGACCCTGTCGGGATCCAGGTCCTGGCTCAGCGTGAAGATCCTGTGGAACCGGCCCAGGCCCACCTCGGTATGGCTCGATTGCAAGTCCTCGGGCACGGGCAGGTCCATCTCGGCGTCGATCGTGAGCGTGCCCGCCTCCACCTCGAGCCGCAGCTTCTCTCGCGGGACACCCGGCAGGTCTGCATACAGCGTGATGCCGTTGGAATCCTCGACCACGTCGACCGGTGGCATCAGCGCCGCGTCGCTGTAGCGCGTGGCACCCTGCGCCTGCGCCTGCGTGGCCTTCGAAGGATCGACGCTCGAATTACGAACTCCGTTCATTTCTCACTCCTTTCGATGGATTCATTGAATGGCGATGCGGCGCGGCTGCGCCGAGGCGCGCCGCTGCACCGTGACCTGGACGACGCCGTTGCGATACTTCGCATCGACGGCTTCCGGATCGGCGTCATCGGGCAAGGTGATGAGACGTCGGAACTCACCGGCGAATCGCTCGTTGATGTGCACTGCCGCCTGACTGTCGTCGTCGTCGGAGCGACGCGTGTCCGGCAGGCTCGATGCGCGTGTGCCGGCGATCGTGAGCAGGCCGCGGTCGAGGGTGACGTCCAGGGAGTCAGGGTCGAGGCCCGGCGCAAAGGCGTAGACCTCCACCGTCTGGGGCGTGCCCCCGACATTGAGCGCGGGAAAACCACCTCGCCCGAACCCCCGGATGGTGGGCGACAGATCCAGTGCCTGCTGCATCTCGCGCTGCAGGCGATCCATCTCGGCGAACATGTCGCGCGGGAACAAAGATCGATACATGGCGAATACCTCCATTCAGGTTGAACAGAGCGCCGGAGGCGTCCTTCCAGCGCTTCCGGTAAGCAAACTGGAGCCGCTGCAAGGCATTTCAAGAGCGCAAGCGTTTTGAGAATGTTTATGGGCCCGGGCGGGGCGATCGACCGCTTTTTCGATGCCGATGCGGCCGCTGCCGCAACTTCAGCGTCATCCTGGGCAGCGTGGGCTCGCTGCTGGCAACTTGTATCGGCCAAGCGACGGGCTGGTACACGGCGGGAGCCGGCGCCGGTTTCATCGCCTCCGTGATCGGGGCGATCGCGGTTCTGGCGATCTACGGCCTGGTGGCTCGCAAGCGAGCCTGACAGCGAGCCTGAAAAGGCGTCGCCCAATAGAAACGACCCCCGGATCGCACTGCGGCACGGGGGTCGAATTTCATGGCGCTATGGCCTGGGCATCAACACGACGGGCGAATTGCTTGCCCGAAGGAGCCCTTGAACTGAGGCTGAAAAGCGATCAATAGCCGCCGCGGCTACCGCCGCCGCCACCACTGCGATTGCCGCCACCGCCGCCGTAGCCGCCGCCACCGCCGTAGCCACCACCACCGCCACTGCCGCCGCCGTAGCCGCCGCCGCCACCGCTGCGACCACCACCGCCACCGCCGTAGCCACCAGGAGCACGGGGCTCCATCGGACGCGCTTCATTGACGGTCAGGCTGCGGCCGCCGAGCGATTGGCCGTTCATGCCTTCGATGGCCGCCAGCGCTTGCGCGTCGGTGCCCATTTCGACAAAGCCGAAGCCCTTGGAGCGGTCGGTATCCCGCTCGATCATGACCTTGGCGCTGGCAACCGAGCCGAACTGGCTGAAAGCCTGCTCAAGATCGTTGTCGCGCACGGAATAGGCGAGGTTGCCTACGTAGAGCTTTTTGCCCATGGAGAACTCCTAAATCAAAACAAGAAACAAAGCGATGGAGTTCCAGGGTCACAACAAACAAAGAATGCACTGTGGCGCGAAACGGACCAATCACCGAACTGCGAACCTGGCAAATAAAGCACCGGGAACGTCAACGCATTCTCCTCCACTATGGATGCCCCTGGGTAATAAAGCTTGAATACTTTCGTGCGCGCGAGCTCAGTGCCCAATGGCATAGGCAGCCGCGAAGGCGAAAAGACAGGCAAAAACAAACCACTTTGTCGGGAAGCCTGACCTGCGGGGTTTGGGTTTTCGCTCGACTTGCAGCCGGGCCGGGAGCGATTGGACATCTTCAACCGGTCCCTGCGGATCGAATCGATCGTCGCCATCGATGGCGTCAAGGATCGAATCGATGTCCACCGGGTCGGGCTCATCCGGCCTGTCAGCCGCGCGCGACGGATGGTGCGCACGCTGCACGTGCGCCAGAAACAGCCGTCCGTTGAGCGTGAAACCGATGTCCTCGCCCGACATGGCCAGCAAGCCATGGTCGATCAGCGCAATGAGCCCCCGGCGCACCGAAGCACGCTCGCTGACCGGCACCAGCGCGTGCAGCCCCGTGCGCGAGGTCTTGCTCGACCTGCTCTTGATCAGCCTCGAGCAGACCAGCATGACCAGGACGCCAGCGACCGATTCGCGATCGGAGATCCCTCTTTTCACGATATTCCAGGGCCCTACCGCAGAAAGATGACAACGAGCGCTGCCACGGAAACGATCGTTGTTGCCGCAATCAAGAAGAGCTCGACCCGAAGATCCTTCTTTTGCTGCTGCTCGAACGGGTCGATCATTGGCCGGTAGTTGGCATCCTGTTTCGCCGTGACGCCTGGATGGCTCATGGCACCTCCCCTGCGTGACAAGGAAGGCGAACGGAATCGCGGACGGAGTCCATGGCGTGGCTCGCTGGGATCGAAAAACCAGTTATAGGACGCAGCGCGCGTGAAGTCGGTGTGCCAGCGCACAGACAAGGCCGCCAGCGTCAGCAGTTCTGGCTCGGCGCGAAGGGCTTCGAACGCCTACAAGGGAGCGAATGCGCCGCCGTGCATCAGCGCCGTCAGCGCACGCAGGCGCTCGGGGTCGATGGCACCGCTGCGCTCGCCCGCACACACCGCCGTACGAAAGCCCGCAAAGTCGGGGGCCAGTTCCCTCAGCAATGGCGCGTGCTGGCTGCGCAACGCACCTGCCACGCCCACCATCGGGCCCGCGCCTCGCACCGTGTCGACGAACAGGCGCAAGGCGTCCATCGGCATGGCCTCGAACAGGCTGCCGGCGAGCTTGTCCTGCGTGTCGACCATCACGCCGGGAAAACCCAGCGCGCAGGCACGCGCCACATGCGTGGCCTCGAGCCCCATGTCGGCGATGAACACCGGCACGACGGGCCACGCGCTCTCGGCCAGCAGGTCGAGCACCGCAGGCGCATGCAAATCGCGCTCGATGCCGACCTTGACGTAGTCGACACCGCACGCACCCACCGCATCGACACAAGCTGCGATGCGCCGCGCATCGTGCATCGGCACGTCGCCAATGGTCGCGCTCAGGGGCAGCGTGCATCCATGCCGGCGCAAGGCACTCACGATGTCGCGGATGTTCGCCACGGGCAGTCCGCCGAGTGCGCCTTGCCCCGGTTCCTTCAGGTCGATGAAGTCGGCGCCGCCATCGGCCACGAGCAGGGCTTCCTCGACGCTTCGAACGCTGATGAGCAGTTTCATCAAGACGCGGCCCCTTGGGCGTTGTTGCTCTCGCGATGCCGCTTCACCGCCTCGACCAGCCAGCCCCAGGCTTCACGCTCTTCCACGCCGGCTGTCTTGTCGATGGCAATCTGCAGATAGGCCATTTCGCTGTCGATCTTTTCTGGCGGCAGCATGTGCAGACGGCTCACGAGCACAGCGCCTTCCAGGACCGCAGCCTGCGCGCGGTTGAAGCCGGCGAAGTTGCCGTGCGCCACTTCGTGCACCCGCGCCATGCGCAACACCGGGCGCTGCGCGTCGTCCACCTTGTCTGCGAGCTTGAGTTCGATGTGGCTCAAGGCACTGGCCAGTCGCACGCCCTGGATCTTTTCGGCGGGCAAGGTCGGCCAACTCTTGCGCCCCGTCACGCAGCCGGCAAACACGCGCGTGTCGGTCACGATGTTGAGCACGGCGCCGCCCGTGGCGCAGATGTTGTCGTGCGTCGTCGAGGGCTTGAAGGGCATCAGCACGATCTGCTCGCCCTGGTAGCGCACGCCCATCGGCGCGACGTGCGGCTTGCCGTCCGGCGCCACGGTGGTCACCACGCATTCGAAGATCACGTCGTTCATTTGAAAGGCTCTTGGGTGGTCTTGCGGCGCGCCTTCGTGGTGCCGGGCGCGCACTGCTGGCCGAGGTCTTCGTCTTGCCTGTCGACGGCGCATCCCCAGTCCAGCGCCTGGTCCTGCACGTAGCGCTTGCCCAGCTTGTGCGCGATCTCGGCGTGCGCCAGTTCCACACCCATGTAGAAGGCGTGCGCCGCGTCGTTTTCGAGTCCCAGCTGCGGCCACAGCTCGAAGGCGCCCTGCCCCGTGCGCATGCCGTCGCGGTTGTAGACGTGCAGGCCGCTGGCCGACACCTGCACGCGGAAATTGGGGTCGCGCACCTGCGCCGCGGTGCTCGCGATTTCTTCTGGCGTGTCGAGAAAGGGACGCTTGGCATGCACGGTCATCAAGGCGTCGCTCATGCCCTTGGGCAGCTGGCTGTGGCTGCGCGCGGCGTGCATGATGCGGCGCGCCCAGTCGGCTTCTTTCACGGCGCGGCGCGCGTGGTTGCTGACCTGCGTGGTGAGTACGGCCGCCACGTCCAGTTCGGCGCAGATGCCGAACAGCAGGGCGTTGATGCCGCTCGTGTCGGCCTCGGTCAGCTCGGTGAGGTTGCCCACGCCCATCATGATCGCCACCTCCGGAAAGCGCTCGCGCAGGCGGTGGTAGCGAACGATGGAGGCGGTGAGGCCGAAGGGAATCGGGTCGAGGATCGAATCGGCCAGGAACTCCCTGCCCTTTCGTTGCAACACGTCGATGGCCTCGTGCAGCGACGCCTCATCCGTCGGCACGCGGGGAATGAGCACGGGCGTCGATGCGACTTCATCGGCCACCCACAAGGTGTCGAGCGTGAGGCTCAGCAGGTAGTCGGCGCCGGCGCGCCCGCCACGCAGCAGTTCTTGCGGGTCGATGGAATCGACGCTCACACGAAAGCCCTCGGCCTTGAGCGCTCGCACGCTGTCTTCGAGGTGGTCGAATTTCGTCGCCGGCAGGCTGCCCAGGTCGATCACGTCGGCACCATCGGCACGATGACGCGCGGCACGCGCGACGATCTCGGTCACCGAAAGGCGTGGCGCATCGACGATCTCGGCAAAGATCGCCACCTCGTAGTCGTCCAGCGTGATGGCCTTGGCCGCGCGGTTGAAGAAGAGCGGCAGGTCCTTGACCTCTTCCGGTCCGCGCTGCACCGGCACGCCGAAGTGCCGCGACAAGGCGTCCAGGTCGCCGCGGCAGCGCCCCGGCACGATGATGCGGTCGATGCGCCGCGGTGCATCCCCGTCGGCCACGACACCCGTCAGGGGCAGCGACACGCGGCGGCCGATCATGTCGGCGGTCATCAACCCGGCCACTTGCAGGCCAAGATCGCGCGCCTCCCAGGTGAAGGGGGCGGCATCGATGGCGGACAACACCCGCTCCAGGCTCGGCTGCGCGAGGCGTCCGGTCAGGAAGAGGATGTGTTCCATGCGAGCGAGAGTTCCTTCAATCGTGTTTCGAGGGCAGCTTCCAGTTCGGCCGGCGACGCCACGACCCGCGCGAAGTCGATGGCGCGCAGGCGCTCCACGTTGTCCAGTTCGATGCGCCGCGGCCGCAGCGTGACCCAATCATGCGGCGATTTGGTGACGACGACCGGCTCCGTGTCGCATGCAAACACGATGCCCGGTATGCCCAGCTTGCCGGCCTGCGCGAACATGTTGGTGGGCAGCGAATCGCTGATGCCGAAGGCGCACTTGGCCACCGTGTTGCTCGTGGCCGGGGCAACGACCACCGTGTGATAGACGTCCTCATACAGCATGCCCACCGGCACGCCGCTGGCCGTCTTGTCCCGAAACACGCGGAACTTGAGCTTCAGGGCGTCGATGTGCAGCTTGTAGATTTCCAGCACCTCTTCGCCGGCAGCGGAGAGAAAAAGATCGACGTTGGGCAGGCGTTCGGCCAGCGCCATGGCTTCGTCCAGGAAGTGGCCCGAACCCGTCACGCACCACGCGAAGCGAGAACGCGGCGGCAAGTCTTCGGACGGCGCGGCGCCACCCGCGGCCTCGGCCTCAACGGCCGCCGCTGCGATGCGTGGCGTGGCCGTCTCAGCCGCCTTGCTCGGGATGGGAGACCTCGATCTGGAGCTTGTGGATCTTGCGATAGAGCGTGTTGCGGCTAACGTCCAGCGCCTTGGCCACGTTGCTCACGTTCCAGCGGTGCTGCTCGAGCATCTGCAGCAGCAATTGCCGCTCGTTGGCCTGAATCAGGTTGAGCTTGGAGGCGCCCGGCGCGTTGTCGCCGTGGCCTTCATGGCTGTCGCGCATGGACCCGGTGCTCGCGATGGACGCCGCGCCCGGCGCAGCAGCCGGCGCCGACATCTCTGCGCGGCCCAGGCTCATGGCCGCCATCTGCTCGCCCGCGTGCACGGGTTGCAGGTTGACCGCCATGGACGGCAGATGGGCGCGCGCGATGGGCTTGCCATCGGCCAGCGCGGCGGCGGTGCGCAGCACATGGCGCAGTTGGCGGATGTTGCCGGGCCAGGGGTGCGCCATCAGCAGACGTTCGGCTTCCGGGCTCAACGTTGAATCATCGCCACCCTCGGCCTTGAGCATGCCGCGAATGAGTTCGAGCCGGTCGCTGCGCTCGCGCAGCGGGGGCAGTTGCACTTCAATGCCGGCCAGCCGGTAGTACAGGTCTTCGCGGAAGCGCCCTTCCCGCACCAGCTGCGGCAGGTGGCGATGGCTCGCGCTGATGAGCTGGAAGTCGACCGAATGGCTTTCCTCGGTGCCCAGGGGCGTGACGCGGCGTTCGTCCAGGACGCGCAGCAGGCGCGATTGCAGTTCGAGCGGCATGTCGGCGATTTCGTCCAGGAACAGCGTGCCGCCGTCGGCCTGCAGGATCTTGCCGCGCCGTCCGGCCCGCTGCGCGCCGGTGAAGGCGCCGGGCGAATAGCCGAAGAGTTCGGACTCGATGAGCGCCTCGGGCAGGCTCGCACAGTTGATGGCCACGAAGGCGCCGGTGGCGTGCGGGCTGCCTTCATGCAGCGCACGCGCAAAGACTTCCTTGCCCGACCCGGTTTCGCCGCACAGCAGGATCGGCGTGCCGCGTGAAATGACGCGCCAGCCGGTTTCGAGCTGCGACACCAGGCGCGGGTCTTCGAAGGTGCAGCCGGGCGCCGTCGCCGGGCGTGCCGGTACCGGGCGAGACTTGGCGCGCGAGATCGGCGCAAGCGCCGTACCCGTGGACGAAGGCGCGGACGGCAAGGCAGTCAACGCCGCCGCACCGGTCGCAGGACGCCGCGCAACGGCAAAGAAGCGCAGCGCCGCATCCGTGCCATAGGTGACGACCGGATGGAAAGACGAAGAAGCGCTGCGCTGCAGCATGTCCGCCAGCGAGGTCTGGAACAGGTCTTCGATGCGCCGCGAGCGGATCTCGTCCATCGACTGCAAACCGAGCTGGAACATGGCGCTGCGGTTGGCCGCCAGGATGCGTCCGTCTTCGCCCACGGCCAGCTTGCCTTCATGCAGCGTGTAGACGAACTCCGGCCGGCTGTGAAAGTGCAAGGGGTGCGCGTTCTGGAACTGGCGGTCGATGAGCCGGTTTTCGATCATGCGCGCCGTCATGGCCAGCAGCACCAGCAGATGTTGCTGCATGAGGCTGGAGCGGCTCGTGACGTCGAGCGCGGCCACGACGTTGCCTGCGGGGTCGAACACCGGCACGGCCGAGCAGGTGAGCTGGGTGAACTGCGTGTAGAAGTGGTCCTCGCGGCGTACCGACACGGGGCTGCCCGCGGCCAGGCAGGTGCCCATGCCGTTGGTGCCGGCTTCGGTTTCGCTCCACACGCCGCCGGCGCGCAGGCCCAGCGGCCCGACTTCGGCCGCGAACTCCGGCGAAGACACCATGTGAAGAATCACGCCATCGGTGTCCGTGAGCAGCACGGCCATCTCGCTGTCCGCCAGCTGCTGGTAGAGCGTGGTCATTTCATAGCGGGCGCATTCGATGACTGCCGCGTGGCGCGCGCGCCGCTCCTCCAGCGGAACGCGTGCGATCACGTTCGGGTCGTGCGGCTTGTCGGGTCGCAGGTGGTACTGATCGAGGCAGCGAATCCACGAGAGCGTGACGACGTCGGTCGTCTGGTCATGGAATCCACCGCGCACCAGGTTCAGCACACGATCCGCGTGCGGATCTGCCGACTTGCCGGCATTTCGCGTGGTCAACGCCATCTATGTCTCCAACTCGGAACAACCGCTCAAAACGGCGGATGGTTCATTTTGGTAGCGATAGTTCGTACAGCGCAACGGGAAATATGCCCGCCCCCTCACTTCACAGGCCTTGTGAGGCACATACTGGCCCGCAATTTGCAGTTTTGATGGCAAGGCCAAGGGCGGAAACATTCTGCGACAGCCTCACAACTATTGGAAGAGCATGTTGAACATTCGCCAGACCACCCATTCGTCGCCCCTTGATTCAACGTCCGGGCTTCCCGCCATGGATGTGATCATCATCGAGGGCTTTGTCGGCGAGACGGTCATCGGCATTCACGAAACAGAGCTGCACCGACCACAACCCCTGGTGATCGACGTGCATGCAGGGTTGGTGCGATCGCACGCCTGCGACACCGATCGCATTGGGGACACCATCGACTACGGCGCGGTGTGCGAACGCCTGCGGCGCCTGATGGCGGAGCACAAGATCCAGTTGCTGGAGGCCTTTGCGGAGGCCATCGCGGACATCGTGATCCGCGAGTTCGGCGCGCATTGGGTGCGGGTGAAAGTGGTCAAGCCGAAGAAGTTCAGCGACGTGAGTGCGGTGGGGGTGCAGATCGAGCGGCGGGCGTTGCCTGCTGACGATCATGCGGCGCGTGGTGGGGCTGTGCTGCAGCTCATCGGGTCGGGAATGGTTCCTGAGTAACGGGCTTCATCCCGGTCTTTCGACAAAAAAAGGCCGCGCCAAGACAGTCTCACTTTGACCGCAGCGCACATAAGCAAGCCGACCGGGTTTGAACCCGGCCGGCTTCTCTTCTCCACTCGATGTGTGACGAAAAATCAGCTGTGCGCTGCAAACGGATGGGCTGCGCTGCCCTTCTTGGCGACGACTTCGGCGGCAGTCGGCGAACCGGCCACGGCGCGCTGGATCGACTCCTTGGTGGCCTGGTAGTTGAAGTCCTGGATCTTGGTGTCGTCGTCCGCCAGCCAGTGGATGAACACGCCGACGCAGATGAAGATGTTGTCGGCTTCGTCGGCAGGGATGGTGCCGTCTTCGACGCAATCGGCCACGGCCATGGCCACCGCGCGCTGCGCCGGTCCGAACATCTGCACCGCCTGCTTGGCACCCTTGATGGTGACCTTGTTGAACAACACGGTCGAGGGCTTGGCCATGAGGTTCGGCGCGACCACCGCCAGCAGTGCGGTGAAGCCGTCCTTCTGGTTCGTGAGGGCGTTCGCGAACGCGGTTTCGGCAGCGCTGCCGCGCGGGCCGAGGATCAAATCAATGTGAGCAACTTCGTTGCCTTCACCGACGAGCGACTCACCGACCATCAAGCGATCAATCTTTGCCATGGTTTTACATCTCCTGTAATGCGTTCTGAAGCCATAGGGACACTGGCGCGGCCGCCAGCGCAAGGTCTCAGGTATCACGTTCCGTGCCACCCCGGCGCCAAGCTTTCCGCGGCTGCGCGCACCGGGTGGCGGTGCGGGCTCAGGCTTGCGTGGCGAGGCCCGAAATCAGCAGCGTGGCCACTGTCAAATCGGCTGTCGTACCGGGGTTGATGCCGCCGGCCTTGAGCGAGGCGTCCCATGCCTCGAAATCCGGATTGCCATCGAGCGCGGCGCCGGCACTCGCGCGCGACTGCCACGCCTGCGCCGCAGACATGACAGTGTGTGCCACCGCCTCGCCATGAATCCGAACAATGTGTGAATCTGCAACGCCGGCCAGCAGTGTCAGGTAAAGACGCTGGACGGCCGCGACCATGCCAAGGTCCCCGATGGCGTTCGCCGGCGGCCCCATGAGTGAAAACCCTGTGCCGAGCGCCGGCAGGCCCTTGTTGAACAGATCGGCATAGCCATTTCGGTATTGGCGCGCAATGCTGTCGCGGTGGGCCGCCAGACGCATGGCGGTGCGCAGATCGACGGTGGGCACCTGGCTCACGTCCTCGCGCGGCGCGGTGCCGAGGCCACCCGGGTTCGCGCGGGCTATGGCGCGGTAGGCGGCTTGTGCATCGGCAACGTCGAGGTCGGCCAGCACAGCCTCCACCGATGCGCGCAAGGCGGTTGGCGTGCACGCGTCAGGCTGTTGGTCAACGGCTCTTGCAACAGGCGCACACAGCAGCACGATGCCAAGGTTGGTGTTGCAGCCCGCGGCGGCCCAACTTGCCTCCACCGCCGCCTCGATGCGCGCGCCAACACGTGCGCCGGGCTCTAACAGCGGATCGGCAGCGGCTTGCGCGCTGGCGACGAACATGTCGGCCTCCATGCGATGGCCCGGGGAAGCCCGGCTGACGTTGCCGGGCTTTCTGACGGCCACATCCAGCTCGCAGGCGCGAAGAAAACAAGCCTTGGCCCGGACGGTCGCAGGGTGTATTGCGGCTGTGACAGGCATGCTCACGCCCGCAAGGCGGCGCCCGGAATTGTGCGAGTCCCGGAAGCCGCAAACTTCCGATCGAGCAAGTCATCGACGATGGCGCGCGCGATGTTGAAGGGCGTCACGCGCTGCAAGCCCTGCCATGCCGCGACGCCGTTGACCTCGATGACCTGCACGCCGCGCTTCGAGGGGATCAGGTCGACACCGGCGTAGTCCATGCCCAAGGCCTGCGCCGCGCCTTCGGCCAGTTCGGAAAGCTCATGCGTCAGCAGCGCCGGCTCGCAGCGCGCGCCTTGCGCCACGTTGTGGACCCAATGCTCGCTCACGCGCCGCATGGCGGTCACGGCCTTCCCACCAATCACCAGCACGCGCCAGTCGAAGCCGGGGCTCGACTGCGGCGGAATGAAGCGCTGCAGGTAGGCGAGCGATCCGTAAGCCCCGTCGATGGGCGGCATGGGGTGATGCACTCCGTTGACTTCACCCACCAGTTGCAGCCCGTTGCCCTGCGAGCCGAACAGCGGCTTGAGCACCAGCGCATGGCCCACGGCCCCCTCGCGGATCGCAATGCGCTGCGCCTGCGCCAGCGATTCGGTAGCCCAGGTCGGGGGCGTCGGAATGCGCGCCGCGTGCAGCAGGAGACTGGTCATCGACTTGTCGACGCTGCGCTCGATGGCACGCGCGTCGTTGTAGACCGGCACGCCCCGTTCGCGCAGCGCATGCAGCACGCCCAGGCGCTTGGTGACCTGCTCGAAGCTGCCACCGGCGATGCCGCGCACCAGCACCGCATCGGGCAACTCCCGCCCGAAGCCGGGGATGACCAGGCCATGCCACGCCTCGGTGGTGTCGATGCGGCAATCCGCCAGGTCGAGGCAGCGACCGACCCAGCCGCGCACGCGCAACGCGGCCTGCAGCTGGCGCGTGTGCCAGCCGGTTTCGTCCGTCATGATGGCGACACTGCGTGTCACCTCATGCCTCCTTGAGCCATAGGCCGGTGAGCAAGGGCATATCCAGCGCGCCGCCGTGCCAGGTGTTGCCGCTGTCCAGGTTGCTGACCCACACCTCGGCCGGCGCAAAGAGCGCGCCGTCGATCTTGTAGAAGTCGTAGCCCGCCGCCTTGAAGATGTCGGCGAAAGACCGGCCGTAGTCGCTCGAGGTGCGCGACGGCAGCTTTTGCGCCAGCTCGCGCGCCGCGCCGTCGTCGCCGCGCACGCTGAGGTGCACCCTGCCGCCGTACAGGATGGCGTCGTTGGTGCGCCCCATGGCTTCAACACCGTCAGGGCTGGGCGCGGGCAAGGGCGCAGCGCCCGCCCCGCCGACAATGTTGCCCAGCGCGAAGCCCAGTTGATGCGCCTTGTGCAGCGCCGTCTCCAGCACGCGTGCGACCACCTGCGTGGTGCCGGCGAGGCTGCTGGTCGGCGTGAGGATGATCGTCAGGCCTTCGGGCTGGAGCTGGCAGTCGTTCAGCAGCTTGTCGATGATGACCTTGGGCGGCAGGCGATCGACTTCCATTACCAGCACGCCCGCGTCCCCGTGGTCGCGGTAGCCGAGTTCGTCGAACAGGCTTTCCTTGCCCGCCAGCGCGCGCGCCGGGCCGGAGCCGAGCGAGAAGAACTTCTTGCCGCCCGTTTCTTCCTTGCTCGCCGCCAGGCTCCAGCCCGCGTACTGGCTCGCAAGGCAGGACAGCGGCAGTTGCGAGCTTCGCGTTTCGATCCACGTGGGCCAGCCGCCCAGGCCATCGGCGCGCAGGCTCACGTCCCCCAGTCCGCCCATGCAGATTTCGGCGATCAGCAGGCCCGCCTCGACGCTGCCGCGCACCTCGATGCCCGCATCGACGATGCAGACGCCGGATGGGTCTCGCAGCACCTTGACGTCGAGTTGCTCCGCCTGCGCCAGCAGTCGTTCGACCAGCGGCCGCGCCAATGCGTTCACGCTCAGTTGGCATGCCGCCAGCGGCGGGGTGGTGTCGGTCATTCGCAGGTCTCCAGGAATTGATGCACGGCTTCGCGGCGGCGCGCGAGCCGTGCATGCACATCTTGCGCGCTGTTGCCGCCAGCGCTCACGCTGCACACCGGGTCGCCGGCTTCGAAGCGCGTCGCGGCGTTGGGGAGGTCGTGGCAATCGGGGCGGTTGGCAAGGCGCATGGTGGCGTCATCGTCAAGGCGCATTGCATGTCGGGCGTAGACGAACTCTGTCCCGCGGACATGGTCGTTGGCGGCTTGGACAGGGCTGGGCGGCAACTCGTGGCCGGTGCAGGCGCGCACATGCGCTGCGAAGGTGCCGTGTGGATACAGCGCCATGCTGGCGGGCGGGCGGGGGTTGACTTCCAGCAGCCTGAAGGCACTGTCATTGCGCATGAAATCGATGCTGCCGAGGCCGCGCAGTGCGAAGCCCTTGGCCACCGTCCTGACCGCTTCGGTGATGCGAGCGGCCATGTCACTTGGGAGCGCGACAGGCCCCACCACGCCGCAATACACAAAGGGTCGCCCCGCCACAGGCCGCACGATCAACTCGTTGAAGCCAAGCACCACCGCGTCTTGCCCATTGGCGACGAAGGTCGCTGACATCGGAACTCCCGGCACCTCGCGCTGGAAGTAGTGATGCGCGGTCGGCGCCAGCGCGCCCGTTTCCGCGCGGTGAATGTGCCATCCGCCGCATCCATTGGCATCCTTGACCAGCCAATCGCCGCCATCCTCCGGCGCCGACATGCTCACCTCGGGGTGCGCAATGCCGTGCGCGTCGAGAAAGCCGAAAAATTCCAACGGATCGCGCACCCGGCGCAAGGCTTCGGCAGGCGTTCCCATCAACGGCAAGAGGGCTGCGCCGTGCGCCACCAAATCGGGCTGGCCTTCGAATCCGCTGCCTGCAATCCAGCCGGACACCCTGCCCTGCTTTGCGATGTCCTCCAGCGCAGACAGCAGCCGTTCGCCATCGATGTGCAAGGTGGTCGCGTCGCCAATGGAATGCCACTGCGTGCACGCACGCCGCGTATCGGTGTCGCCAAAAAGGTCCAACGCCACCACCTCGAAGCCGTCCCTCACAGCCGACTCGGCGAGCATGCGCGCGGAGATCGCAGCCACGGCCAGCACGGGCATCGGCAGCGCTTCGCTCAAGCGGCCTTTTCCGCAATGAAGGCACGTGCCGTTGCAAAGGCTTCGGCAAAGCTTTGCACCACCGCCTTTTCAGCCTGGCACATCTGCACCAGCAGGCGCTGCTGGGTCTGGTACTTCACGTTCCCGATGGCCAGCGCGCCCACGCCCAAGGCAGCCGTGCCGGCCACGGGCGTGGCGTCGGACTGCACGCCAACACCGGCAATGCCCTCGGGCGGCACCGCGTTCACATCCGCCGCCACCTTGAGCTTCTTCGCGGACGCGAGCGCCTCGGCCGATGCGACCTGAACGCCGGCTGCCGCGCAGGCCAGCAGCACGTCGGCATCCGCGAGCGATGCCGCCACCGCAGCCGCGTCGCTGCCGGACACGCCATGCAAGGTCACGCCAAAGCGCTTGCCGGTTTCGCTGGCGGCCTTTTCGGCGGCGCCTTGGCCGCCGCGACTGGAAAGGAACACCTCGGCGCCCGCCTGCGCTGCGATCACCCCGGCAATGCGCCCCACCGGTCCCGTGCCGCCGAGGACGACGACGCGCTGGCCTTGCAGGCCCGCAGCGCCCTGCTTGCCCAGCGCAGCCTCGACGCACGCGACCATGGCGGCTGCTGTCGTGTAGGCACCGCTCGGATCGGCCATCAGCGAGACGACGAAGGGCTTGAACATCGCCTTCCTGGCGCTGTCGAGCATGTCGGCAGCCAGCAGCGCATCACGTCCGCCGATGAAGATGCCGGTCTTCAACAAACCCTTGGGGCTGCGCGAGAAGATGGTGTCCTGCGTGAGCCCCGCAATGCCGTCGGCCGCGACTTCGCAGTAAGGCACGATGACCTGATAGCCCGCGTCGGCAGCCATGTTGATGTCGAAGGGGCTCATCTGCCGGCCCGGGGTGAACATGTGGAGGATGGTGGGGCGTTCCATGGAGAGGGCCTGCTTTTGAAGGGAGAAACGACGCGCCGACGCCATCAAGGCAAAGGCATCTCGAGGCGCCGGTCGAACAGCGTGGCGCCGGAGTTGCGGCCGGTGACGACCGTCAGCGTCAACGACGGCGCGACCAAGCCTTGTGCATGCAGGGCATCGACCAGACCATCGGCGTGCACCTGCGAATCTACGATGGCGAAGCCGGTCGGGCCCCACGAGCTTTGGCCGATGGCGGCCGGGTATTCAGTGCGCTGCCACAAGGTCCATTCAAGGACACGGGCGACCGCAGGGCTCGAAAAGACACTGCCGCCTTGCGCCGGTGCAAAGTGCGCGCCCAGCACCTGCTGGATGCGCGTGACGCCCTGCGCGAAAGACCCGAAATCCGCCGTCGCGGCGCCCGGCAGGACGCGCATCAGCACCTGATGGCAGATGTCCGCCGCCAACTCCCGCGGCATGGGCGCCAGGGCCGAGATGCGCTGCTTCTCGTCGGCGCCAGAGATACCGTGACGCGCACTGTCTTGCACGATGAGCACGCGCCACGCCTCCGGCAAGGCGATGCGCGACAACACCGGCGCTGGCACGCCGTTGGCGCCCGGTCCGCCATCGACGAGCAGTCCGCCCGCATCGAAGCCGGCAATGCCGATGCCCGAGCGCAATCCCCGGCCGAGCCACTGCGCCAGCATCGGCGTGCTCACGTTCAGGCCGTGCCATTGCGCAAAGGCCCGCGCAATGGCCAGCGCCAGTTGCGTGCCAGAACCGAAGCCCGCATGGGCGGGCAGCACGCGCGCCAGCCGAAGGTGCAGCGCCTGACGGCGACCGCTTTGCGCCTGCAACATGCGCAAATATGACGCCGCCCGGTCGATTTCCGCCCGCTCGGCCAGGCCGGTGGCCGTGATCCGGTCAGCGGCGGCGGCGCCGATTTCCACCTGCGTCTCGAAGCCGTTGATGACCAGCCCCAGGCTGCCGAAGCGGCGGCCCAGCGACGCAGCCGGGTCGAGAAAGCCCAGGTGCAGGCGGCCCGGCGCGCGCAGCACCACCGTCGCCTGGTTGTCGGCGGCGTTCATGTCGGGGATGTTTCGGGGACGGTCCATCTTGCCTGGCGTGAGTCCATCAAATGCGGATTCAAAGCAAGGTCTGTTCCGCTGGCCATTCCCCGGGGCTTTCCGGGGGTGTGGCGCCCGATCCCGCCAGCCCGCGGCGCGGGCCTGTACCGGGTTGGGGACAGTGTGTCACCGGGCGCGCCGGCCGCCCGTTCCGGGCTTTCAGTCGTACTTGAGGTACTTGAAGCGCGGATCGTCCGGTGTGCCTTCCAGGATCGCGCCCTCGGCGGCGCCGGGTTGCCACATCACGACTTCCTCGATCTTCTTCGCGAGTTCGAAGTCCTTGTCCGTGATGCCCTTGGCGGCGTGGTTCATCAGCTTGACGGTGACAAAGGCGTACGACACGGTGAGGTCGGGGTGGTGCCATGCGGCTTCGGCCAGGTGGCCGACCGTGTTGACCACCATCAGCGTGCCCTTCCAGCCGCTGGTCTTGTACTTGCGCCGGATCCAGCCGTCTTCGAGGTACCACTTGGGCAACTCCTCGGCGAGCCGCGCCGTGATTTCGTCGGGTGTGTACACCTCCGACGCGCCTTCCTTGCGCCACTTGGTCATGTCCGTGTCTCCTTTCGCATTCAGCGAACGATCTTGCTGAAGTTCGCGGCGCGGTCGAAACCCTTGGCCTCGTTCATGCCCTTCACGTCCCGGAAGATCGTGCCATCCAGGTCGGCCTCGGTGAAGTCGGCACCTGCCACGTTGGCCCCGGTCAGGTCCGCGCCGGCGAGCTTGACATTGAAGAAGTTGGTGCCGCGCAGGTCGCTGCCCCGCAGGTTGGAAAAGGCCATCAAGGACCGGTTGAAGTCCGCGCCCGCCAGGATCGCGCCGGCGAGGTTGGCGCTGGCCAGGTCGGTGCGCATCTGGCCCATGCCCTGGTTCTTGATGTTGACGCCCGCCATCGCGTTGCTGAAGTTGGCGCCCGAGAGGTCGGCGCCGGGCAGGTCCGCGATCATCTTCACGCCGGTGAGGTTGGCGCCCTTGAACACGGGCATCTTCTTGACTTCGCCGCCCAGCACCACCACCGACAGCAGGCTGGCGCGCGTGAGGTTGGCGCCGGTGAAGTCGGTGCCCATGAGCCACGCGCCGTTGAGGTTGGCGCCTTCGAGCGTGGCGCCGCGGAAGTCAGCCAGCACGAGCTTGCTGGCAAAAAAGCTGGTGCCGCGCAGATTGGCGTTGCGGAAATCAAGCTGGCTCAGGTCGAGGTCCGACAGGTCCTTGCCGGCGAAATCGACGGGCGTGGCGGGCGATGCCAACTTGAGCATGGCCTTGACCTGCTCCAGCGACAGCTCGGCCGCCACGGCGTGTCCGAAGGCGACAAATGCCAGCAGTGCCGTCGCCATGAGCGAGGTCGCAAGTCGTGAGGTGCGGATCATCTGCGCTCCGTCGTGTGTTCGCAATCACGATACGCCTTTCGGCCAGAGTCTGGTAGCGTGAACACTCCACCGTGCAAGACCTCAGAGGCTCCCGTCATGCCAAGCCACACGCCGCCCGTCATCGCACCCCATGGCGCATGGGAATCGCCGATCAGTTCGCAACTCGTGGCGTCGGCGCAGGTCACGCTGGTGGATGTGCTGCTCGATGGCGAAGACCTGCACTGGATCGAAGGTCGGCCGCAAGAGGGCGGGCGCCACGTGGTGGTTCGGCATGCGGCGGACGGCGCGCACCTTGACCTGACGCCTGCGCCCTTCAATGCGCGAACGCGCGTGCATGAGTACGGCGGCGGCAGCGCACTGGTGTCCGAAGGCGGCGTGTACTTCAGCAATTTCAGGGACCAGCGGCTGTACCGGCTTTCCATCAATGGCAGCGTTGAAGCCTTGACGCCGGATGCAGCACTTCGCTATGCCGACGCCGACATCGACCACGCGCGACGCCTGTGGATCGGCGTGCGGGAAGACCATCGCGACGCAGGCCGCGAAGCCGTCAACACGATCGTTGCGCTGGATGAGGACGCGGGTGGAGAAGGCATCGTCATCGTGCAAGGCGGCGACTTCTACGCGTCGCCGCGGCTCAGTCCCGATGGCCGGCAACTGGCGTGGCTCACCTGGAACCATCCGGACATGCCGTGGGTGTCAACGCAGTTGTGGGTTGGCGATTTCGATGGAAGTGGCATCGCCAATGAAAGGCTGGTGGCGGGCGGCAAGGAGGAATCGGTGTTCCAGCCGCAGTGGTCGCCGGACGGCCTGCTGTACTTTGCATCGGACCGCTCGGGGTGGTGGAACATCCATCGGCGCGATTCGGGTGGAGCGGTCGTCAACGTGTGCCCGATGGCCGCGGAGTTCGGCCGAGCGCAATGGGGCCTGGGCATGTCGGCCTGCGCGTTCCTGTCGGCGCGGCAAATGGTGTGTGCGTACATCGAGCGCGGCGTGGGAAAGCTCGGGCTGCTCCAGCTCGACAGCGGCGACCTCAAGCCTTTCGACTTGCCCTTCACCGAATATTCGTCGGTGCGTGCGAGCCACGGCAAGATCGCCTTCAAGGCCGGCGCGCCGGACATTGCCGCATCGATCGTCGTGCTCGATGCGCAAACGGGTGAAGCGACGACGGTGCGCAAGTCGACCGCGCTGGCCGACGACGCCGCCATGCATCGGCATTTCTCCAAACCGCAGACCATCGAGTTTCCAACGGCGAACGGGCTGACGGCGTTCGCGCTGTACTACCCGCCGTGCAATGCCGACTTTGCCGCGCCCGCGGACGAACTGCCGCCGCTGGTGGTCAAGTGCCACGGCGGGCCCACGTCCTCGGCGTCGAGCACGCTGGAACTGCGCACCCAGTTCTGGACGAGCCGCGGCGTCGCGGTCGTCGATGTGGACTACGGCGGCAGCACCGGCTACGGCCGCGCGTACCGCGAACGCCTGCACGGCATGTGGGGCATCGTCGATGCGCAGGATTGCGCGGCCGCGGCCCGCTACCTGGTGGAGCGGAAACTGGCCGACGCGGCGCGCACCGTCATCACAGGCAATAGCGCTGGCGGCTTCACGACGCTCAGTTGCCTGACCTTTGCGGATGCCGCGGTGCGCACCATGTTCAGCGCCGGTGGCAGCCACTACGGCGTGAGCGACCCCGAGGCGCTGGCACGCGACACGCACAAGTTTGAATCGCGATACCTCGACTGGCTGATCGCGCCCTATGCCGATGCCGACGCCGGCGTTCAAGCGGCGCATCGCCAGACCTACGCCGAGCGATCGCCGGTGCGCAATGCCGACAGGCTCTCGGCGCCGGTCGCCTTTTTCCAGGGCGCCGAAGACAAGATCGTGCCGCCCAACCAGACGGAGTTGATGGTCGCTGCCCTGCGCCAGAAAGGCATCACGGCGCAATACACCCTGTTTGCGGGCGAGCAGCACGGCTTTCGGCAGCAGGCCAACATCCGCTGGGCGCTGGATGCGGAGTTCTACTTCTACAGCGCGCTCGTGTTTGAACCTCGCCGATCTCCGCAAGCGGGCTGAGACAGTTCTGAACTTCGGCGACCCACATTCGCCGTTCAGCGGGATCCGGCAGGCCGACCGCTAAAATTGCGGGCCCTCCGCCATGTTCAGCCTACGCCAGCGCTCCCGAGCACCACGCCACTTTGCGTGGCTGTTGTGGCTCGCGATGCTGCTGCCGATCGCCCAGGCTGCGTCTGCGACGCATGCCCTGTCGCACACCGGCGACGACCTGGCTGCTGCGGCCAAGCACAAGCAGTTGCAGCATCTCGTGCATTGCGAGATCTGCGTGGCGGCCGGCGCCATTGGCGGCGGCGCGCTTCCCAGTCCACCCCTTTCGCTGCCGCCGCTCCTGGCGGCACGCCATGAAGCCCCGCAAGCCGACGCCGACGGCGTCTGGCAGGGCTTGCCGCTCCTCGCCTACCAGGGCCGCGCGCCCCCTGTCGCCCTGCACTGACCGTTGACCGGAGCACCCGCCCGCTTTCGCGCGGACGGGTGCGTTTCGACACGTATTTGCCAGAAGCGACAGGAATTCATGCACAGACTTTTTCCGGCGGGCGTCGCGCTCGCCTTGACCTTGCCGATCGCCGCCGTGGCGGCCGATCCCTCCTCCGACGTTGATGCGCTGCGAAAAGAAATCAGCAGCATGCGCGCCGACTACGAATCACGACTGCAGGCGCTTGAAAAGCGCGTGCAGGACGCTGAGGCGAAGGCTGCGTGGTCACCGCCTGCGGTGACCAACGCGCCGGCTACGGCTGGCACTGCTGGCACGGCTGGGACGGGTGCCACCGCTGCCGCGACCGCCACGACCGCTACGACCGGCGGCGCCGCAGTTGCGGCCACAGGCGCGGCCGCCGCCGTCGCGCCGCCTCCCACCAATGCCTCTCCCGCAACCGTCGCCGCCGCGCCCGGCAGCGGCGGGGGCAGTGCCAACTCATTCAATCCGGCCATCTCCCTCATCCTCTCCGGCGGCTACACACGCACGACGCAGGATCCAGCGAACTTCGCGATCACAGGCTTCCCGTTGCCGCCAGACGCCGAGATCGGCCCCGGCACACGCGGCTTCAACCTGGGGGAATCGGAACTGGGCTTTTCCGCCAGCATCGACCCGTGGTGGCGCGGCCAGGCCAACATCGCGGTGGCGTCCGACAACTCGGTGTCGGTCGAAGAGGCCTTTGTCGAAACCACCGCGCTGGGCAGCGGCCTGTCGCTGCGGGGCGGACGGTTCTTCTCCAACATTGGCTATCTCAATCCCCAGCACGCCCACACCTGGGACTTCGTCGATGCGCCGCTGGCCTACCAGGCCATGCTCGGCACGCAGTACGGCGACGACGGCTTGCAGCTGAAATGGGTGGCGCCCATCGACCAATACGTCGAACTCGGCGCGGAAGTCGGCCGCGGGCGCACTTTCCCCGGCAGCGACACCAGCCAGAACGGGGCAGGCATGACGTCGCTGAGCCTGCACACTGGCGGCGACGTGGGCGTCAGCAACAGCTGGCGTGCCGGCATCTCGGTGCTCAACGCCAAGGCCACCGACCAGAGCCTGCTGGCCACCAACGCGGCGGGTGCGCAGGTCACCAACCTGTTCAGCGGCAACTCGCGCGTGTGGATTCTTGACGGGGTGTGGAAGTGGGCGCCGAACGGCAACGCAACGCGCACCAACTTCAAGCTGCAGGGCGAATACGTGCGCAGCGACCGCGACGGCAACCTGGTCTACGACGTGGGCAACACCGACAGCCCCAGCCGCTACGGCGTGGTGCAATCGGGCTGGTACCTGCAGGGCATCTACCAGTTCATGCCGAACTGGCGCGTGGGCCTGCGCACCGAGCAGTTGGACCCCGGCACGCCGGACTACGGTCTCAATTCGGGCGCGATGGGCATCACCAGCTACCGCCCGAAAAAGAACTCGCTGATGCTGGACTACAACCCCAGCGAGTTCTCGCGCATCCGCCTGCAGTTGGCACAAGACCGCTCGCGCGAAGGCGCGCCGGACAACCAGATCTTCCTCCAGTACCAGATGAGTCTGGGCGCGCACGGTGCGCACAACTATTGAGCCCCCAAGGAGAAACGCCATGATGAAATTCAACCGTACGACCCTCTTCGCCTTGCTGGCCACGCCCTTGGTGCTGCTCGCCTCGCCCGCCAACGCGGCCCTTCGCGTGTTTGCCTGCGAGCCCGAGTGGGGTGCGCTGGCGCAGGAACTGGGCGGCAGCCTGGTCGATGTGACAGTCGCCACCACCGCGCTGCAGGACCCGCACCAGATCCAGGCCAAGCCCAGCCTGATTGCGCGGGCGCGCAATGCCGACCTCGTCGTATGCACTGGCGCCGAGCTCGAGATCGGATGGCTGCCCGTGCTGCTGCAGCAAGCCGGCAACGCGAAGCTGCAACCGGGCCAGCCCGGCAACTTCGCGGCAGCGGACTTCGTGCGCAAGCTCGAAGTGCCGACACAGGTCGACCGCTCGCAGGGCGACGTGCACGCGGCCGGCAACCCGCACATCCAGACCGATCCGCGCAACATCGCCGTCGTCGCAGCGGCCCTGGGCGCGCGCCTGCAGCAGATCGATCCCTCGCACGCTGCCGACTACGCCAAGGCGCAGGCCGACTTCACGCAGCGCTGGCAACAGGCGATGACGCGCTGGAGCACGCAGGCCGCGCCGCTCAAGGGCGTGTCCGTGGTCTCGCAGCACAACGCCTTCGTGTATCTCTACGACTGGCTGGGCCTCAAGGAAGTTGCCGTGCTCGAACCCAAGCCCGGCGTGGAGCCGACGGCGTCGCACCTGCAGGGGGTGCAGGCCACGCTCAAGGACAAGCCTGCGCGCATGGTCATCCATGCAGCCTACCAGGATCCGCGGCCGTCCGAGTGGCTGAGCAAGAACACGGGCATCCCCGTCGTGAAGCTGCCCTTCACGGTCGGTGGCACGGAGGGCGCCAAGGACCTCTTCGGCCTTTTCGATGACACGGTGGCCCGCCTTCTGGCAGGAGCCAAGCCGTGAACTGGAGCGCGCTCGACTGGAGCATCCTCGGGCCCGCGCTGATCGCCGGGCTGCTGGTGCTCGCAACCCACGTGCCGCTGGGCGTGCAGGTGCTGGACCGCGGCATCGTCTTCATCGACCTCGCCATTGCGCAAATTGCCGGCCTGGGCGTGATCGCGGCCGATGCGATGGGCATGCCTGAAGGAGGCGTCGCCGTGCAGGTGGCCGCGGTGACGGCCGCCCTGCTCGGCGCCT
This sequence comes from Variovorax brevis, assembly GCF_030317105.1. GTDB lineage: Bacteria > Pseudomonadota > Gammaproteobacteria > Burkholderiales > Burkholderiaceae_C > Variovorax > Variovorax brevis. Next base: position 148,395 of record NZ_JASZYG010000010.1, on the reverse strand, counting down.
GGCTCCTGACGTGGACGGAACGGCGTGCAGCGCAGCAGCAAGAGGCCTTGATCGGCGTGATGTTCATCCTTGCGGCGTGTGCCGGCATCTTGTTGCTGGCGAGCAATCCGCACGGCGGGGAGCATCTGAAGGACTTGCTCGTCGGGCAGATCCTGTGGGTCAACACGACGCAGTTGCTGTGGCTGGGCGGCGTGTCGGCGGTGTTGCTGCTTGCCATGCAATTCGGGTGGGTCGCGCGGCTCGGGCGTTTCGGCTTCTATGCCGCGTTCGCGGTCGCCGTCACGGCGTCGGTGCAACTGGTCGGCGTGTACCTCGTTTTTTCGAGCCTGATCATTCCGGCGCTCGGCACGCGGGCGCTTTCCGGGGCGCGTCGATTCCAGGTCGCTTATGGCATCGGTGCGGCGGGCTACGCGCTGGGACTGGCCCTGTCGGCGCTGTTCGACCTGCCATCGGGCGCGGTGATCGTCTGGACCCTGGCCGCGTGCGCGCTGGTCGGCGCAATGGCGGTCAAGCCCGTTAAGGTGCAGTAGCGCCGCGTTTTCCCCTTGAACGAACGGCCCATGCGCTGACAGGCGGGGTGGGATTGAACTGGCATCGGTGAGGCGGGCTTCCGCGCTACGGTGAGATTGAGTTGGCACGTTTGCCAGCAAGACAAGCCTTCGAGGAACGCCACATGCTGCAATCCGCTTTCCGATCGTCACCGCGAGCGCCGCGCCGCTCGCCGGTATTCCTTGCAACTGTTGCATGTGTGAGCACAGCGCTGGTCCTCGGTGGTTGTGGCCAGTCTTCCGGCGAAAGCGCGCCGCCTTCGCCGCCGCTGGCGGCGGTGCAGGCACCGAGCCCTGCTCAGGCGCCGGTGATAGCGCCAGCCCAGCCCGCGGCGCCCGTGGTGGCGCCTGCGCAGCCTGCGGCGCCGACCCCGGTGGCCTACACGCCACCCACGGAAAACCAGCTCTATGAACTGGTCGCACCGATCGCGCTCTATCCCGACAAGCTGGTCGCGCAGGTCGTTGCGGGTGCGACCTATCCCGACCAGGTCACCGCGGCCCATGAGTGGCTCACGCAAAACGCCAGGCTCAAGGCCGGCCCGCTGGCGGACGCGGCCAACCAGCAACCCTGGGATCCGAGCATCAAGTCGCTCACTGCTTTCCGGCCCGTGCTTGACCAGATGGCCAGGAACCTGCCGTGGACGACGGCGCTGGGAGAGGCCTACTACAACGATCCTGACGACGTGCTCAACGCCGTTCAGGTCATGCGCCAGCGCGCCAAGCGTGCGGGGCAACTCAAGAGCAACAAGCAGATTCGCGTGGCCACCGCATCGACGCCGGCGAACTACGTGCCGGATCCGAATGCGCCGGTCTTCTATGGCGGTCCGCCCATCATCGAGCCGCCGGAGCAGTACATCACCATCGAACCGGCGCAACCCGACGTCGTCTACGTGCCCAGTTACAACCCGCAGCAGATCTACGGGGAGCCGGTGGCGGCCTATCCGGGCTATGCGTACTCGCCCCCCGCATACGTGACGCCGGGCTACAGCACCGCGCAGGTCGCAACCGTGGGCGCGCTGACTTTTGGCGTCGGCATCATCGTCGGCTCCGCCATCCAGCGGCACGACTGGGGCTGGAATTCATGGGGAATGAACTGGGGCCGCCCGGATGCCTATCGACGTGGACAGCCGCCGGGGCCTCAGGCACGCGCTGCCTATGACCGGCCGGCCGTGGTCTACAACCGCTCTACCTACGTCTCGCGCTCCGAGACGGTGGTGAACAACAACGTGCGCAACACCTACATCAACGGTGGCAATGTGCAGCAGGAGCGCCAGCAGCAGGCGCAGATGGAGCAGATGCGGCGCCAGCAAGCCCAGCAAGCCCAGCAAGCGCAGCAGGGGCAGGCATTGGCCGCGCAACAACAGGAGCAGGCGCGCAACCAGCAATTGCAGCAGGCGCGACAGCAGCAGGCGCAGCAGGAGCAAGCGCGCAACCAGCAGGAGCAAGCGCGCAACCAGCAGGAGCAGGCTCGCGGGCGGCAGGCGGAACAGGCGCGCCAGCAGCAAGAGCAGCAACAGCGACAGCAAGCGCAGATGAACCAGCAACGACAGCAACAGCAGCAACAGCAGGAGCAGCAACGCCAGGCGCAGGCACAGCAGCAGCGCCAGCAGCAGGAGCAGGCGCGAGCACAGCAGGAACAGGCACGCAACCAACAGGCCGAGCAGGCGCGCAACCGCCAAGCCGAGCAAGGACGCAACCGTCAGGCGCAGCAGGAACAAGCACGCACGCAACAGGAGCAGGCGCGCACGCAGCAAGGCCAACAGGCGCAGGCGCAAGAGGCGCAGCGCCGCCAGCAGCCGCAGGCCGGCCAGCAGCCACAACCGCAACAGGAACAACAACAAAGGCAGGCACAGGCACAGCAAGCGCGCCAGCAGCAGGAACAGTCACGCCAGCAGCAAGAGCAGGCGGGCAACCAGCAGGCGCAACAGGCGCGGCAAGCCCAGCAGGCGCAGCAGAATCAGCAGCGACAGGAAGCGCAGGCCCGCCAGCAGGAAGCACAACGGCGCCAGCAAACGCAACAGGCCCAGCAGCAGCGCGAACAACAGGCGCGCCAACAGCAGTCGCAGCAACAGGAACAGGCGCGACGCCAACAGCAGCAGGCGCAACAATCCCAGCAACAAGCCCAGCAACAGGCGCAACAGCGCCAGCAGCAGGAAGCGCAGCAACGACAGCAACAGGATCAGGCGCGCCGTCAACAGCAGGCTCAAGCGCAACAGGCACAGCAAGCACAGCAGCAGGCTCAGCAACGGCAGCAGCAGGAGGCGCAACAACGACAACAGCAGCAGGCACAGCAACAGCGCCAGCAACAAGACGCTCAGCGCCAGCAGGCCCAGGCCCAGGCCCAGCAACGACAACAACAGGAAGCGCAACAACGACAGCAGCAGCAGCAGCAGCAGCAACAGCAGCAAGCGCAACAACAACGCCAACAGCAGGAAGCCCAGCGCCAGCAAGCCCAGGCGCAGCAGCAAGCCCAGCAACGGCAGCAGCAGGAGGCGCAACAGCGTCAGCAGCAGCAAGCGCAACAGCAGCGCCAACAACAGGAAGCCCAGCGCCAGCAGCAACAGCAGCAACAGCAGCAACAACAAGCTCAACAGGCCCAGCAGCAAGCCCAACGCGTCGCGCAGGAGCAAGCACGCGCCGCCGCCCACCAGGCGGCGCAAAAAAAGCCGACGGACCCGCCCAACAACTGACACAACCCGCGCTGCGCCAGCGCGCTTGTGAGTCATCGGCACCTCGTGCTACCGTGCCCGGCAGTTCAACTGCCAAGGGCAATTTCGATGACCTTCCAGGCCTATATCGACAACATCAAGGCCAAGACCGGCAAGTCGCCGGCGGACTTCCACAAGGGCGCCAAGGCCAGGGGCCTGATCGAGCCCGGCAGCAAGGTCGGGCCCATCGTCGCGTGGCTCAAGGCCGAAGAAGGGTTGGGCCACGGCCACGCCATGGCGATCGTGCAGGCCTTCAAGAACGAGGGCTGGTATCCCATCGACGGGGACGCGCCAGCAAAGGCCGGCGTGAAGAAGATTCCCGCAAAGAAAGCCAAGGCATGATGGGCCGCCCATCGCTCCGCCAGCATCGCCCTTCAAAGGACCCCGCCCCATGACCCAAGGCATGCGCAAGGGATTGACCTCCTACGGCGATCCGGAGTTCTCGCTCTTCCTGCGCAAGGCCTTCATCAAGGCCATGGGCCTGTCGGACGACGCGCTCGCCCGCCCCATCGTCGGCATCGCCAACACCTTCAGCGACTACAACGCGTGCCACGGCAACGTACCCAAGCTGGTGGAAGCGATCAAGCGTGGCGTGATGCTGTCGGGCGCGCTGCCGATGGAGTTCCCGACCATCTCCATCCACGAATCCTTCGCGCATCCCACCAGCATGTTCTTGCGCAACCTGATGGCCATGGACACGGAGGAGATGCTGCGCGCGCAGCCCATGGATTCGGTGGTGCTCATTGGCGGCTGCGACAAGACCATTCCCGCGCAGATGATGGCAGCCGCCTCCGCCGATGTGCCAACGGTCATCGTGCCTGTCGGCCCCATGCTGGTCGGCCACCACAAGGGCGAGCAGCTGGGTGCGTGCACCGACTGCAGGCGCCTGTGGGGCGAACATCGCGGCGGCCGCATCGACGCGCAGCAGATCGAGTTCATCAACGAGCGCCTGGCGCCCACGCCGGGCACCTGCATGGTGATGGGCACGGCCAGCACCATGGCTTGCATCGTCGAGACGATGGGCCTGGCGCTGCCGCGCTCTGCCACCATTCCGGCCACGCACGCAGACCGGCTGCGATCCGCGGAAGCCAGCGGCATGTTCGCGGCCGCGATGGCGCGCAGTGGCGGGCCGAGGCCGTCGCAGCTCATGACGGAAGCGGCCTTTCGCAACGCAATGGTCGTGATGCAGGCCATCGGCGGCTCGACCAACGGCTTGATCCACTTGACTGCCGCGGCGGGTCGGGTCGGCGTGAAGATCGATCTCGAAGCCTTCGATCAACTCGGCCGCAACGTGCCGGTGCTGGTGGACCTCAAGCCCTCGGGCGAGCACTACATGGAGCACTTCCATTGGGCCGGTGGCGTGCCACGCCTGATGCGCGAACTGGTCGACCTGCTCGACCTCGATGCGCCCACCGTGATGGGTGGCAGCTTGCGCGACTACATGGAGACCGCCGAAGACGTGCCGGGCCAGACCGTCATCCGGCCGCGCTCCGATCCCATCAAGGCGTACGGCAGCATGGCGGTGCTGCACGGCAATCTGGCGCCGCGCGGGGCCATCATCAAACAGTCGGCCGCATCGCCATCGTTGATGCAGCACACAGGCCGCGCCGTCGTCTTCGACTCGGTGGAGGACATGACCACGCGCATGGACGACCCCGAACTCGACGTGACCGCCGACGACGTACTGGTGCTGCGCAACGCCGGCCCCATCGGCGCGCCGGGCATGCCCGAGGCGGGCTACCTGCCCATCCCGCGCAAGCTCGCCGTGCTGGGGGTGAAGGACATGGTGCGCATCTCCGACGCCCGCATGAGCGGAACGGCCTTCGGCACCATCGTGCTGCACATCACGCCGGAATCGGCGGCAGGCGGTCCGCTGGGACTGGTGCGCAACGGCGACCGCATCTCGCTCGATGTCGGGAAGCGCCGAATCGAATTGCTGGTGGATGAGAACGAACTTGCGCGACGACGCGAAGCAGCGGGATCAGGGCCGCCGCCAGGCGCGGCACCGAGACCCGACCGCGGCTACGCGGCACTGTTCCATCGCAGCGTGCTGCAGGCCGACGAAGGCTGCGACTTCGACTTCCTCGTGCCGGGCCGCAGCACTACTCCTTGACCGACCCCGTCATCCCCGAGACGTAGTATTCGACGAAGAACGAGTACACGAAGGCCACCGGCAGCGAACCCAGCAGCGCACCCGCCATGAGCGGACCCCAGTGGTACACGTCACCTTCCACCAGTTCGGTGACGACACCCACCGGCACCGTCTTGTTCTCCGACGACGACACGAAGGTGAGCGCGTAGATGAACTCGTTCCACGACAGCGTGAAGGCGAAGATGCCCGCCGAGATCAACCCCGGCACCGCGAGCGGCAACACGATCTTGATGAGGATCTGCCAGCGCGAGGCACCGTCGATCAGCGCGCACTCTTCCAGCTCATAGGGAATCGAGCGGAAGTACCCCATCAAGAGCCAGGTCGAGAACGGAATCAGGAAGGTCGGATAGGTCAGGATCAGCGCCATGCGGCTGTCGAACAGCCCGAGCTTGACCACGATCGCCGCCAGCGGAATGAACAGGATCGACGGCGGCACCAGGTACGCCAGGAAGATCGCCCCGCCAGCCGGCTTCGAACCCTGGAAACGCAGCCGCTCGATGGCGTACGCCGCCAGCACCGAAGCCACCAGCGACAGCCCGGTCGACACGACCGACACGATGACCGTGTTCCACAGCCACGCGGGGTATTCGGTGCGAAACAGCAGCTTCTCGAAATGCGCGATCGTCGGGCCGACGATCCAGAACGGGTTGCCGTCGCGCGAGAGCAGTTCGTTGTCAGGCTTGAAAGACGTGATCGCCATCCAGTAGAACGGGAACAGCAGCACCAGCACGAAGCAGATGATCGGGATGTAGATGGTGACCCAGCGGCGCGGCAAGGACTGCAGGTAGTCCATGCCCTGCGAGGCGTCGTTGTTGGATTTCTCGGTCATGATGCCCCCTTGGCGCTCCGCGCCGTCCCCCCGAGGGGGAGCGAGCGGCTTGGGAACGGCCCGGCGCCGCTCATTTATCACCACCTTGCTGCCACGCACGCCGCTGCAATCCAAAGTAGCTGAACATGATCGCCGCCAGCAGGAAGGGCACCATCAGCGTGGCGATCGCCGCGCCTTCAGCCAGTGCGCCACCCGAGATCGCGCGCTGGAAAGCCAGGGTCGCCATCAAGTGCGTCGCGTTCAGCGGGCCGCCGCGCGTCAGCACGTAGATCAACTGGAAGTCTGTGAAGGTGAACAGCACCGAGAAGGTCATCACCACCGCAATGATCGGCGTGAGCAGCGGCAGCGTGATGAAGCGGAACTGCTGCCACGGCGTCGCACCGTCGATGGCCGAGGCCTCGTAGTACGAAGGCGAAATGGTCTGCAACCCGGCCAGCAGCGAGATCGCCACAAAGGGAATGCCGCGCCATACGTTGGCGATGATGGTCGAGACGCGCGCATTCCACGGGTCGCCAAGGAAGTCGATGTAGTGATTGATCAATCCCAGCTTCATCAGCACCCAGCTGATGATGGAAAACTGCGCGTCGAAGATCCACCAGAACGCAATGGCCGACAAGGCCGTCGGCACGATCCACGGCAGCAGCACCACCGCGCGGAAGAAGCTCTGGAATGGCAAGCGCTTGTTCAGCAAAATCGCGAGCCAGAGCCCCAACCCGAACTTCACGACGCTCGCCACCACCGTATAGAAGATGGTGTTGAACAGCGCCAGTTGCGTGACGCTGTCCGTGATCAGGAAGCTGAAGTTCTCGAGACCGATCCACTCCCCGCTGCGGCCGATCTTGGCATCGGTGAAACCGAGCCAGGTGCCCAGCCCCAGCGGGTAGGTGAGGAACAGCAGCAGCAGCACCGTGGCGGGCAGCATGAATGCCCACCCCAGCGCATGCCGGTTGTTCTGGAATCGCTCGAGAGCCGTCATGCCGTCAGACCTTGTAGTAGCGCTCGGCGCGTTTTTGTGCGCGTTCCATCGCTTCCTTCGGCGTCTTCGATCCGCTGATCGCCTCGGCCACCATGTTCGCGATGATGAAGTCCGCACCGGCGCCGGCCGAGGCGTAGCCCAGCTTGCCGTCGTAACCCGTGGGCCGCATGTTCTTCACGCAGTCGCGGTAGGCCGTGTTCTTCGGGTCCGAGGTCCAGACCGAACACGATGAATAGGCCGCCAGCGGGTGCGCAATGTAGCCGCCCGCGCCGATGAGCCAGTTGTCGAACTGCTCGCGCTCCATCATGAAGCGCAGGAACTCCTTGGCTGCCTGCGGGTACTTGGTGTACTTGAAGATCATCTGGTTGAAGAACAGGTGCGACTCGGTCGGCACGCCCACCGGCCCGATGGGGAAGGCCGCATGCTGGATGTCGGCCGCCAGATCCTTGACCTTCGGGTCGGTCGAGTTCTTGGCGGCGTAGTAGATCGAGATGCCGTTGTTGGTGACGCTGATCTGCCCGTCCAGGAAGGCCTTGTTGTTGTTCGGATCCAGCCACGAGAGCGTGCCGGGGATGAAGTTGGGGTACAGCTCCTTGCCGTACTCCAGCGCCCGCAGCGTTTCGGTGCTGTCGATGACCACCTTGTTGTCCTTGTCGACCAGCTTGCCGCCGTGCGACCAGATCAGCCAGTTGGTCCACAGGCTGTCGCCGGTGGCGTTGCCCAGCGCGTAGCCGCCCGGTGTGCCCTTTTCCTTGAGCGCCTTGTGCAGCGCCAGGAAGCCGGCCGTGTCCTTCGGGAACGTGTCGAAGCCGGCGGCCTTCACCATGCTCTGGCGGTACACGATCATCGAGCCGGCGGCGCCCAGGCCCAGGCCCAGCCACTTCTTGCCGTCGGGGCGCAAATATTGGTGCACCGCCGGGTACCAGCCGCCGTATTTCTTGCCGAGGTATTCGGCCAGGTCAGTCACGTCGAGCAGCTTCTCGGGATAGAGGTTCGCGTCGTCGTTGGTCGACAGGATGATGTCCGGGCCGGCGCCGGTGTTGGCCGCGACGGCCGCCTTCGGCCGCACGTCTTCCCAGCCCTCGTTGTCCACGCGCACCTCGACGCCGGTGAGCTCGGTGAACTTCTTGACGTTGGCCATGTAGGCGTCGATGTCACCCTGCACGAAGCGGCTCCAGCGCAGCACGCGCAGCTTGGCACCTTTCTCGGGCTTGAAGGTCAGCGCCTGCGCATTGGCGAAGGGCGCGAAGATCGCGCTGCCGGTGCCAATGGTGGCGGCAGCGGCCAAGCCGGCAGAGCCTTTGAGAATGGTGCGGCGCTGGGTGAAGTCACTCATGGTTGTCGTCTCCTGAAATTTGCCGAACAGGCCAGTTGGTGAAAAACAAGTCGCTCAAGCCAACAGGCGCTGCCCTGTGGTGGCGTCGAAGAGGTGCGCACGCTGCAGGTCGGGCTGCAGCAGGATGGTGCTGCCCGGCGCAAAGTCATGGCGCTCACGGAACACGGCAGAAAGATCGGCGCCTTCATGCCGGCAGGCGACGAAGGTGTCCATGCCGGTGGGCTCCATCACCGCCACTTGCGCGGGGATGCCACCGGAGTCAGCCAGCGACAGGTGCTCGGGCCGCGTGCCGTAGATGACCGCTTGACCATCGGCGCCGCCCGAACTCAGCGGCGCGTCGAGCCGGGTGCCGTCGGCCAGTTCCACGTGCGCTCCGCTCCCGTTGCGGCGCAGGGTGCCGGGCAGGAAATTCATCGCGGGCGAGCCGATGAAGCCGGCCACGAACTGGTTGGCCGGGCTGTCGTAGAGCTCCAGCGGGCTGCCGGTCTGCTCGATGCGGCCGTCGCGCATGACGACGATCTTGTCGCCCATCGTCATGGCCTCGATCTGGTCGTGCGTGACGTAGATCGACGTTGTCTTCAGGCGCTGGTGCAGTTCCTTGATTTCGCTGCGCATCGCCACGCGCAGCTTGGCGTCCAGGTTGGACAGCGGTTCATCGAAAAGAAACACCTGCGGATCGCGCACGATGGCGCGCCCCATGGCCACGCGTTGACGCTGCCCGCCTGACAGCTGGCGCGGATAGCGTTCCAGCAGCGGTGTGAGTGCAAGAATTTCAGCAGCGCGGGCGACCTTCGATTCAATGGTCACCTTGTCGGCCTTGGCCAGCGCGAGCGAGAACGCCATGTTCTCGCGCACCGTCATGTGCGGATACAGCGCGTAGTTCTGGAACACCATCGCGATGTCGCGTTCCTTGGGCGGCAGGTCATTGACACGGCGATCGCCGATGCGAATCTCGCCGCCATTGATCTGCTCGAGCCCCGCAATCATGCGCAGCAGCGTGGACTTTCCGCAGCCCGAGGGGCCTACCAGCACAGTGAAGGAGCCGTCGCGGATATCGATATCTACCCCGTGCAAAATCGGGACATCGCCGAAGCTTTTCTTGACTTGCTGGATCGTGACGCTGGCCATGCAATGGAATCCTGGAAGAGATCGCGAAATCAGTTGGCGACAAACATCGTCATCGCAGCGGCGCAGTATCAGCACTGAGACATTTCGTTGCTATCAGGGCAAACCAATACGCGTTAACCCCGCAAGATTTGTATGATGACCCGATAACCGTGCTGCATTCCTCCAAGCCCTCGCCGGCACCTCTTCCCTCCGAACCGCTTCGACTGGCCTCAGACCGGCTGTCGGACCGGCTGGCGCTTCGCCTTGCGGCGCTCATCGAGTCGGGATCGCTCGCGCCCGGCGACCGCTTGCCGACCGAGCAGCAGCTGGCTTTGACGCACGGCGTGTCCCGCACCGTCGTGCGCGAGGCGGTGCATCAGCTCAAATCGAAATCACTGGTCGAATCGCGACAGGGCTCCGGGGTGTTCGTGGCGCCCACGCCGCTCAACCAGCCGCTGGCCTTCGATCCGACCGTGCTGGATTCGGTGCAGGCCGTGGTTCATGTGGTGGAAGTGCGCCGCGTGCTCGAAGGCGAGATCGCGGCGCTGGCGGCCGAGCGCGCCACGCGTTCGCAGATCGCGGCGCTTCGGCGGGCGCTGAAGGACATCGACGTGGCCGTCACACAGGGCCGCGACGGCGTCGCGGAAGACCTGGCCTTTCACCGGGTGATCGGTGAGGCGACGGGCAATCCGCAATTCCGGCTGCTGCTCGGCTTTCTGGAGCAATATTTGCGAGAAGGCATGCGCATCACGCGCGGCAACGAGGCGCGCCGGCAGGACTTCATGGAAGAGGTGCAACTGGAGCACCGCGCCATCGTCGACGCGATTGCGGCGCGCGACCCGGTGGCCGCACGCGACCGTGCGCTGGAACACCTGAGCCGCGGACGCCAGCGGCTGGTCGAAGGCGGTGTCATTTCCGGGCAAAGACGACGCGCGTCCGCGCCGGCCGAGCCCTCTTCCGGAAAAACAGGCGCTTTTGCATCACGCGCAACAGCCAACAGACGAGACAACAAAGGAGTGACCCGATGAAATTGCTCATTACCGGAGGCGGCGGCTTCCTCGGCGCGCGGCTCGCGCGAACGCTGCTTCAACGCGGCACGCTGGCCGGCGAACGCATCGACCGCATAGTGTTGACCGACATTGCGCCGCCGCCGGCCGACCTGGCGGCCGATCCGCGCGTCGAAGCGCGCACCGGGCCGCTGCTCACGCAGACCGATGCCCTGCGTACAGAGGCTTTCGATGGCGTGTTTCACCTGGCTTCCGCCGTGTCGGGCGAATGCGAGGCGGACTTCGACTTGGGCCTGCGCTCCAACCTGGACAGCACGCGCGCCCTGCTCGATGCACTGCGGGACAACGTGAATGCAGGCGGCAAGGTGACGCGCTTCGTGTTTTCCAGCTCGGTGGCGGTGTTCGGCCCCGATCCGGCGGTGCCCTTTCCCGGTGTCGTCGCGGACGACACGCTGCCGACGCCGCAAACCTCGTACGGCACGCAGAAGCTGATCTGCGAGCACCTCATTGCCGACTACACGCGCAAGGGCTACATCGACGGCCGCGCTGCGCGCCTCATGACGGTGACGGTGCGTCCGGGCCGGCCCAATGGCGCCGCGTCGTCCTTCTTCAGCGGGATCATCCGCGAGCCGCTGGCGGGGGTCGAATCGGTGTGCCCGGTGTCGCCGGACGTGTCGCACCCGATGTCGTCGCCGACGCGCACGGTCGAGGGGCTCATTGCCGTCTACGAAGCCAGCCGCGAAGCTTTCTGCGGGCGCACGGCCCTCAACCTGCCCGGCCTGAACGTGCGCGTGAGCGAGATGCTCGACGCGCTGGAAGAAGTCGCCGGACCCGCGGTGCGCGCACGTGTGCGCTTCGAGCGCGACGAGCGCATTGCGGGCATCGTGGCCAACTGGCCCACGGGTTCCACCGCCGAGCGCGCCGCGCGTCTCGGCTTGCTGCCTCACGAGAACTTTGCCGACATCATTCGCCAGTACATCGAAGACTGCCGCGCCCTCCCCACCGCCAACGAAACCCTCAAGGGACTGACTTAGGGCTCGCGCCCAGGCGCCGCTACGTGTCGCTCCTCCAATCCCTGCCGGGGGCAACACCAGCGGCCCGGCAAAGCCGGTTCCGCGATGTTCCCCGAAAACTCAGTCGCCTTGCGCGCCCAGGAGAATCCAATTGAAAAAGAAAAACCCCACCACGAAGAGCACGTCGAAGAAGTCAAAGGGCGCATTGAAGCTGCGTTCACAAAACTGGTTCGACAACCCCGACAACGCCGACATGACGGCGCTCTACCTGGAGCGCACCATGAACTTCGGGCTGGGCCTTGAAGAGCTGCAATCGGGCCGACCCATCATCGGCATTGCGCAAACCGGCTCCGACATCGCGCCCTGCAACCGCCACCACATCGTGCTGGCCGAGCGCGTGAAGGAAGGCATCCGCGACGCGGGCGGCATCGCCTTCGAGTTTCCCATCCATCCCATCCAGGAAACCTGCAAGCGCCCCACGGCCTCGCTGGACCGCAACCTGCAATACCTTTCGCTGGTCGAGATCCTGTACGGCTATCCGATCGACGGCGTGGTGCTCACCACCGGCTGCGACAAGACCACGCCGGCGCAGATCATGGCGGCGGCGACGGTCGACATTCCGGCCATCGCGCTGAACTCCGGCCCCATGCTCAACGGCTGGTACAACGGCGAACGCACCGGCTCGGGCACTATCGTCTGGCGTGCGCGCGAGATGATGGCGGCCGGTGAAATCGGCTATGAGGGCTTCCTCAAGCTCGTGGCCTCCTCGGCCCCTTCGACCGGTCACTGCAACACCATGGGCACGGCCTCGACCATGAATTCGCTGGCCGAAGCGCTCGGCATGACGCTGCCGGGCAGCGCGGCAATTCCCGCGCCCTATCGCGACCGCCAGGAGATGGCATACATGACCGGCAAGCGCATCGTCGAGATGGTGCGCGAAGACCTGAAGCCCTCGGACATCCTCACCCGCGCCGCCTTCGAGAACGCCATCATCGTGAACTCCGCGCTGGGCGGATCGACCAACGCGCCGATTCACCTCAATGCCATTGCACGGCACATCGGCGTGAAGCTCGAAACGTCGGACTGGGAAAAGCTCGGCTACAAGATCCCGCTGCTGGTCAATTTGCAACCGGCAGGCGAATACCTCGGAGAGGACTACTACCGTGCCGGCGGCGTGCCGGCCGTGGTGGCCGAACTCATCGCCAAGGGCAAGATCCAGCCCGCGATGACAGCCAACGGCAAGACGCTCGTCCAGAACTGCGAAGGCCAGTTCACGAACGACCGCAAGGTGATCTTCGCGTACAACAAGCCGATGAAGAAAGATGCCGGCTTCCTCAACTTCAGCGGCAACCTGTTCGACTCCGCGATCATGAAGACGAGCGTGATCAGCGAGGAATTCCACAAGCGCTATCTACAGAATCCGGACGACCCGATGGCCTTCGAAGGCCGCGCCGTCGTGTTCGATGGCCCGGAGGACTACCACCACCGCATCGACGATCCGAAGATGAAGATCGACGAGCACTGCGTGCTGTTCATGCGGGGCGTGGGGCCGATCGGCTACCCCGGCGCGGCCGAAGTGGTCAACATGCGGCCGCCGTCGTACCTGCTCAAGAAGGGCATCATGGCCCTGCCCTGCATTGGCGATGGGCGGCAGTCGGGCACGTCGGGATCGCCTTCGATCCTCAATGCCTCTCCGGAGGCAGCGACGGGCGGCGGCTTGGCGTTGCTGAAGACTGGCGACCGCGTTCGCATCGACCTGAAGAAGCGCACGGCCAACATGCTGGTGCCCGACGAAGAGATTGCGCGGCGGCGCGCGAAGCTCGAAGCGGACGGCGGCTATCCCTATCCGCCGAGCCAGACGCCGTGGCAGGAGATCCAGCGCAATGTGGTGGACGAACTCTCGCAGGGCATGGTGCTCAAGCCCGCCGTGAAGTACCAGAAGATCCACGCGACCTTCGGGATTCCGCGGGACAACCACTGAGTTTGTTGCAGCGAACCGCTGGATGGGCTGAAGGCGTGCTTGGCGGGAAAGTAACCGCCAATCACTGAGAAATTGAGTTGGCTCCTCGACCGGAGAGGGCTGATTTGTTTGGCACGATACGCGTCATGCCCCTCGCGTCAGTTGCCCTCCTGTGCCTCGTCGTCGCCGTGTCCGACGGCGACACCCTGAAAGCCCGCTGCGACGACCAGTCGCCGCTTGATGAACCCATGATCGTCCGCCTTGCCGGCATCGACGCGCCTGAAAGCAACCAGGCTTTCGGCCGCCGCGCCAAGCAGGCCCTCGCCCGTCTCACGCTCGGCAAGCAAGCGCAACTGCAATGCCACGTGAAGCACGACCGCTACGGCCGCAGCCTATGCAAGGTGATGGTCGCGCCCGCTTCCTGTTCACAGGAACCCTGCGCCAGGACACTCGACGCCGGCTTGGCCATCATCACGCTCGGCCTGGCGTGGTGGGAGCCGCGCTACGCCGACGAGCAGACGCCGCAGGAGCGCGGTCAATACGATTTCGGCCAATACGAGGCCAAGGCCAGGCACGCCGGCCTGTGGCGCGACGCCGACCCCGTGCCGCCGTGGGAATGGCGTCGCGAGCATCCGATCCGGCCGTACGCCGGATCGAGCCCCTATCGCTCTAACCCGCCGAGCCTCCCCCCAAATTGACGTGAAGGTCGCCAAAGCCCGAGATGGGCGGCCTTTGGCTCGTCAGGCCGCAGCGCTCGTCATTGCGCTTTTGCAAGGCTGCGATGCCGGCGCGCATTGCCGACGAATAGGTCGGCATCGGTCCCGACGCGCATTCCACGGCCCGGGGCTGCGTATGCGGATTGTCCTGCTTGAGCAGGACCCAATAGAAATGGCCCGGTATGGGCTCATCGACAATCAACTCGATCTCGTCCTGTTTCACGTCAAAGTCCTTTCACACGCACGGGCGCAATCGTTTTCGCGGCTCGCGTGGAAAAGAACGATCAGGAGACCCTGGGTTCAAAAGACCAGCCACCGAGGCGCAGGACTCATTGAAAGACGGACTTGCCTTCGGCGGAAGGTGAGGATTTCACGAAAAGGCGCGTCTCAGTTCACCGTAAGAAACAATCGTGCGAAAAGCACGACTGCACGCGCGTCATGACGAGAGTGAGTGCTCAGGAATCTGACGGAAGGCCGCTTTCACCCGGATGCGCCAGTACCTTGTCGATGCGGCGCCCGTCCAGTTCCAGCACCTCGAAAGACCAGCCCGCGCAATCGACGCGTTCGCCGACGACCGGCAGCTGGCCGGAAACCGACATCAGCAGCCCCGCCAATGTGTTGTAGCGGCCACGGTCTTCCTCGGGCAGCGTGCGGATGGTCAAGCGCGCACGCAGTTCGGAAACAGGCATGAGCCCGTCGAGTTCCCAGGCGCCGTCCGGCCGCAACGTGGCCCAGGCGTCCGCCTGCAGGCCGGGCTGCAGCTCGCCTGTGATGGCTTCGAGCAGGTCGCGCGGCGTCATGAGCCCCTGCACCACGCCATATTCGTCGACCACGAACACCAGCCGCCCGGCGCGCGCGCGGAATTGCTCCAGCAGTTCCATGCCGGTGAGCGTTTCGGGCACGAAGGCCGCCGGCTGCGCGGCTGTCTCGATCGAGCCCTCGTGCTGCGGCCCCAGCTGAAGCAGCCGCGCCACGCTGATCACGCCCACCACGTCGTCCAGCGAATTGCGGCACACGGGGTACCAGGAATGCACGAGGTTGAGCGTCGCCGCGTCGGCCACTTTCTTCAGGCTCTGGGCAACCGTGCTCGAAGCTTCCATCCACTCGATGTCCGCGCGGGGAATCATCAGCGAGGAAAGGCGCCGGTCGTCCAGGTGGAACACGTTGCGCACCATCTGGTGCTCGTGCCGCTCGATGACGCCGGCGTCCACGCCCTCTTCCAGGCTGGCCGAGATTTCTTCTTCCGTCACCGACCGGGCGGCGTTGACGTCGATCCGGATGAGCTTGAGCAGCATCGCCGTCGAGCCGGACAGCAGCAACACGAAAGGCTTGGCGAACCTGGCCAGGCCGCGCATGGGGCGAGAGACCCAGCGGGCAACCGGCTCGGGATACAACTGCCCGATGCGCTTGGGCATCAGTTCGCCGAAGAGGATGGTGAAGAAGGTGATGCACGTCACCACGAACACCGTCGACACCACGCTCGCGGCGCCCGAGGACATGCCGTGCGCTTCAAGAATGTGCGACAGCGGGTCCGCAAACGCCGCCTCGCCCACGATGCCGCTGAGCATGCCGATCGAGGTGATGCCGATCTGCACGGTCGACAGGAACTGCGTCGGATCTTCCATGAGCCTGAGCGCCGCCTCGGCGCCCGCGTCCCCCGTTTCGGCCAAGGCCGCCAGCCGCGCGCGGCGACTCGTCGACAAAGCCATTTCGGACATTGCGAACAGCGCATTGATGGCTGTCAGCATGGCCAGGAAGAACACGTCCATGAAAGCAAGGGAGAATGAAGAACATGGCACTTTACTTGATAGGGGACGTCCAGGGCTGCGATGAGCCCCTGGGCCGCCTGCTGGACACACTGGACTTCTCGCCAAGCCGCGACACCGCGATCGTGCTGGGCGACCTGGTCAACCGCGGCCCCGGCTCGGCCGCCGTGCTTCGCCGCATGCAGGCCCTGGGCGCTTCGGCGCAGAGCCTGCTGGGCAACCACGACCTGCACCTGCTGGGCGTGGCGCACGGCGCGCGGCACGCCGGGCGCAGGGACACGCTGCAAGACATCCTCGACGCGCCAGACCGAGACACGATGCTCGACTGGCTGCGCCACCAGCACATGGCCCTGCATCGCAACATTGGCGGGGGCGACCTGCTGATGGTCCACGCCGGCGTTGCGCCGCAATGGAGCGTGGCAGACACGCTGGCCCATGCCGCGGAGCTGGAATCGGTGCTGCGCGGCGCGAAGCTGGGCGAATTCCTGAAGACCATGTACGGCAACGAGCCGAACCGCTGGAGCGACGCACTGCGCGGCAAGGACCGCCTGCGCGTCATCGTGAACGCATTGACGCGCATGCGCTTTTGCGACGAAGACGGCACGATGGAGTTCGAGTCCAAGGACAGCGCCGCGTCGCCCCCCGCCGGCTACATGCCGTGGTTCGACGTGCCGGGTCGCAAGACCCGCCACGCAACAGTTGCCTGTGGCCATTGGTCGACCCTGGGCTGGGTGTCCCGCCCCGACCTCATTTCGACCGACACGGGTTGTGTCTGGGGCGGCGCGCTGAGCGCGGTGCGCATTGGCGCGACGCTGGATGAGCGCGAGTTGATCCAGGTCGAGTGCGCGCAGGCGCAAAAGCCTGGTTGAATTGTTGCCACGCGAGCTTCAGTTATCCGGTGAAGCCCCCTTCGTCGAGGAACTTCTGCTCCTCCTCCGTCGTGGTGCGCCCCAATGGGCCATTGCGGTGCGGAAAACGCCCGAAGCGCATGATGATGTCCCGGTGATGCGACGCATAGCGCCGGTTCTCCTCGCCCAAAGCACCGTTGAGCATCACCGAACGCTCCTGGTCCGCCAGCGATTCCGAGTGCATGAAGGGCAGGTAGTAAAACGCGCGCAAAGACGGGTCGGAGATTTGCTGGTCGAGCCGGGCGTCGACCGCGGCACGCGCGATGGCAAGCGCCTTTCCGTCGGTGGCGAACATGTGGCCACTGCCGCGCCACGCGTTCCTTGGAAACTGGTCCAGCAACACCAGCAAGGCCAGCACGCCCTCCGCGTCGGCCGCCCACGCGTCGTAGGCGCCGGTGGCTGCCGCATGGTGCGCGGCTTCAAAGCGCGACTTGATTTCAGCGTCGAATGCTGCGTCCCTCTTGAACCACCGTGCGGGGCCTGCGTTGCGCCAGAACCGGGTGACATCCCTTGACGTGATCGGTGCACTCATGCGACCGATGATGCCACTGGCGCGCGCCGGATTGCACTGCCGTTACGAGCCTTTGCAGGCTCCCACCGCCTGGCCTGTAATTCGCTGGTAGAAGGTCATGTTCTTGCCGCCCAACCGCACGCTGAGCGTGCCGGAAATGGACTGCGCATCCCACTGCCATTGCGCCCCGCCCGAGGTGCCGTGGCCGCCTGTGCATTTCAGGACGTAGGTGGTGGCCACGGCGTCGTTGCCGGAGTCCTTGGCGAGCACGCAGTCTTGCAGCGACACGTGACGGAGCACTGGAAACATCTGCGACAAATCGCGCGTGTCCACGCAGCGGCGCTCGCGTGTGTCCGCGTAGCGCAGGTTTTCTTCCAGGTGCGGCATGCCGGTCTGGATCACGAGGTCGTACAGCCGCACCGGCTCCGCTTCGTCCGCCGCATTCGCAGCGGACGCTGTCAGAAGGAGCGCAGCCATGGAGATGACGGATTTCATGACCCTCGACTGTGCGCTGAAAAGCGGCGTCGCGAATCCTCCTATCGAAATCCCGATCGGCTACAGGGCCTGAAATGTGCCAGCATGGTGCGCCGGTTCGATGTGAACCGGACGAAGGAACCGACTCATGAGCAACCCAAGTCGACGTGCCTTTGTGTTGTGCGTGGTGGCCAGCGGAAGCGCCCTCACCGCATCACAGGCAACGGCCCAGGCAGCCGCAGTCCCCGAAACCGACCCCACCGCGGCCGCCCTTGGCTACAAGGCCGACCACACCAAGGTCGACAAGGCCAAATATCCCAACTACGCCCCCACGCAGACGTGCAGCAATTGCATGCTGTTCCAGGGCAAGCCTGCCGATGCGACCGGGCCGTGCACGCTGTTTGGCGGCCGGCCGGTCGCCGGGCAGGGCTGGTGCAGCGCCTGGGCGAAGAAGCCGTGATGGCGAGCTGACTCCGCTCTTGCCCCCTCTCCCCTCCGGGGAGAGGGCGGGGGTGAGGGGCATGGGCGGTCGATCAAGCTGCGCCGTGTCCACCGCCCGGTGCCCTCACCCTAACCCTCTCCCGGAGGGAGAGGGGACAAGATCCGCACCTCTCCCGGAGCGAGAGGGAGCAGCACGCGCCCGCTTGCGAGGCCTGACGACCTCCACCCGCGCGTCCACTTCCTGCTGACCCCGTTCACGCAGGAAGCTCTCGAACGCCATCGCCACGTGCGTCAGCTGCCGTGATGCCAGCCGCATCACGAACCAGCTGCGCTCGATCGGGTTGTCCTTCATGGGCAGAATGGCGAGCAGCCCCGCGTTCATCTCCAGCACGCAGGTGTGCAGCGACAAAAAGGCGACGCCGAAACCCGCGGCGCACATGTGCTTGATGGCCTCGTTGCTCGACATTTCCGAGCCAATGCGCATCGGCAAGCCGGCGTCCTTGAAGAGGCGCTCGACGGTGGTGCGCGTACCGGATCCGCGCTCCCGCACCAGGATGCGCGCCTCTGACAGCCGCTCGATGCCCGGCCGCGGGTCATGCATCAGCGGATGGTCCGGCGCAGCGACGAAGGCCATCGGGTGCCGCGCAAACGCCGTGGCCACCGTCTTCAGTTCGGCCGGCGGGCGCCCCATGATGGCCAGGTCGATTTCCTGCCCCGCCAGCATGCGCACGATGCCGTCGCGGTTGCCGACTTCGAGCTTGACCTTGACCTTGGGATTGGCGTTCGCAAAGGCCACGAGCAGCGGCGGCAGGAGGTACTCCGCCGTCGTCACGGCGCCCACGCGCAACGTGCCCGAGAACTCGCCCTGCAATGTCGCCATTTCCTCGCCGGCCTCCTGCCACAGGGCAAGGATGCGGCCTGCGTAAGACGCCAGCAGCTCGCCCGCCTCGGTAAGACGGATGCCACGGCCCGAGCGCTGCAGCAGCGGCGTGCCGGCGGAAGCTTCCAGCCCCGCGATCTGGATCGACACAGCCGGCTGCGTGAGGTGCATCTCGTCGGCGGCGAGCGAAACGCTGCCCAGGCGCGCCACGGCATGGAAGGCGGCCAGTTGACGAAACGATGCATTTCTTGCGAGCGACATTGACGCTGATATTAGTAAAACGCAATGTCGGCGTAAATAGATTTAATTATTCTTATTTCTCATGGCTCCGTAGATTCGAGGCATTCCCAGCCTTGGTCGCGATGGCGACCCCAACATCAAGGAGAGTCTTGTGGGCCACATGAACGAGCCAGTGCAGATCACCGATGCCGCCAAACGCTACAGCGCCGGCGTTCTCAAGTACGCGCAGATGGGCTACTGGGAAGGCGACTACGAACCCAAGGCCACCGACATCCTGGCGCTATTTCGCATCACGCCGCAAGACGGCGTGGACCCCATCGAAGCCGCCGCTGCGGTGGCCGGCGAATCAAGCACCGCGACGTGGACCGTGGTGTGGACCGATCGCCTCACCGCCTGCGACATGTACCGCGCCAAGGCCTATCGCGTGGACCCCGTTCCCGGCATCCCGGGGCAGTTCTTCTGCTACGTGGCCTACGACCTCTCGCTCTTCGAGGAAGGATCGATTGCCAACGTCACGGCTTCCATCATCGGCAACGTGTTCAGCTTCAAGCCGTTGAAGGCGGCGCGGCTGGAAGACATGAAGTTTCCGGTGGCGTACGTGAAGACCTTCGCCGGCCCGCCCACCGGCATCGTGGTCGAACGCGAGCGGCTGGACAAGTTCGGCCGCCCCTTGCTGGGCGCCACGACCAAGCCCAAGCTCGGCCTCTCGGCACGCAACTATGGCCGCGTGGTGTACGAAGGCCTCAAGGGCGGCCTCGACTTCATGAAGGACGACGAGAACATCAACTCGCAGCCCTTCATGCACTGGCGCGATCGCTTCCTGTGCGTGATGGACGCGGTCAACAAGGCCAGCGCCGCGACCGGCGAGGTCAAGGGAAGCTACCTCAACGTCACGGCCGGCAACATGGAAGAGATGTACCGCCGCGCCGAGTTCGCGAAGGAACTGGGCTCGGTCATCGTGATGATCGACTTGGTGATCGGCTACACCGCCATCCAGTCGATGTCGAACTGGTGCCGGCAGAACGACATGATCCTTCACTTGCACCGCGCCGGACACGGCACCTACACGCGGCAGAAGAACCATGGCGTGAGCTTCCGCGTGATCGCCAAGTGGATGCGCATGTCGGGCGTGGACCACATCCACGCCGGCACGGCGGTCGGCAAGCTCGAGGGCGACCCGATGACGGTGCAGGGCTACTACAACGTGTGCCGCGACACGCACACGAAGGTCGATCTGCCGCGCGGCATCTACTTCGACCAGGACTGGGGCGCGCTGAAGAAGGTCATGCCCGTGGCCTCGGGCGGCATCCACGCGGGGCAGATGCATCAGTTGCTCAGTCTCTTCGGCGATGACGTGGTGCTGCAGTTCGGCGGCGGCACGATCGGGCATCCGCAGGGCATCCAGGCGGGTGCGACGGCGAATCGCGTCGCGCTCGAAGCCATGGTGCTCGCGCGCAACGAAGGGCGTGACATCGACCACGAAGGCCCGGAGATCCTGCGCGATGCAGCCAAGTGGTGCACGCCCCTGCGGGCCGCGCTCGACACCTGGGGCGACATCACCTTCAACTACGCGTCGACCGACACATCGGACTTCGTGGCCACACCGTCCTTGTCCTGAATCCGGGGGAGAAACACATGCGCATCACACAAGGTACCTTTTCGTTCCTGCCAGCGTTGAGCAACGAGCAGATCACACGACAGGTCGAGTACTGCCTGGAAAACGGCTGGGCCGTCGGCCTCGAATACACGGACGATCCGCACCCGCGCAACACCTACTGGGAAATGTTCGGCAACCCGATGTTCGACCTGCACGATGCGGCCGGCATCATGATGGAGCTCGAGTCTTGCCGCAAGAGCTTTCCGAACCACTACGTGCGGCTCACCGCCTTCGACTCCACGCATGGCACGGAGTCGGTCGTGCTCTCCTTCATCGTCAACCGCCCGCCGAACGAGCCGGGCTTCCGTCTCATTCGCACCGAGGCGCCGGGCCGCACGATGCGCTACAGCATCGAGAGCTACGCCGCACAGTCGCAGCCCGAAGGCAGCCGCTACAGCTGAGACACACCCGGGACGCACGACATGGATGGCACGACGACCTTGAACACCCCCAGCGCGCTGCTCGAAGCCTCGGGCGCACGCGCCGTGCTGGCCAGGCTCGATGCGGAGCTGATCGGGCTCGCGCCAGTCAAGAGCCGCATTCGCGACATCGCGGCGCTGCTGCTCATCGACAAGCTGCGCGCCGAGCAGGGATTGCAGTCTCGGCCGCCCTCGCTGCACATGTGCTTCACCGGCAACCCCGGCACCGGCAAGACGACCGTGGCGATGCGCATGGCCGAAGTGCTCAAGCAACTGGGCTATGTGCGCAAGGGGCATCTGGTGGCGGTCACACGCGATGACCTCGTTGGCCAGTTCATCGGCCATACGGCGCCCAAGACCAAGGAGGTGGTCAAGAAGGCGATGGGCGGCGTGCTCTTCATCGACGAGGCCTACTACCTCTACAAGCCCGAGAACGAGCGCGACTACGGCCAGGAATCCATCGAGATCCTGCTGCAGGTCATGGAGAACCACCGCGACGACCTGGTCGTGATCCTGGCCGGCTATCGCGACCGCATGGACACCTTCTTCGAGAGCAACCCCGGCATGGCCTCGCGCATTGCGCACCACATCGACTTTCCGGACTACAGCGAAAGCGAGTTGATGCAGATCGCGCAACTGATGCTCGACCACCTCAACTACCACTTCGACGGCGGCGCCCTGGATGCGTTCGGCCAGTACGTGAGCCTGCGCCGGCAACAGCCGCACTTTGCGAATGCGCGTTCCATCCGAAATGCGCTCGACCGCATCCGGCTGCGGCACGCGACGCGCCTTTTCTCGATCGACACCGCGCCCACGCGCGAGCAGCTGTGCACGCTGGGTGCGCAGGACATCCTCGCCAGCCGCGTCTTTGCCAATGCCACATCGCCAGCAGGAGACTGACATGGGAATCGAAGCTTTCATCTTCGACGTGGACGGCACCCTTGCCGACACCGAGGCTGCGCATCTCACCGCCTTCAACACGGCCTTCGAGTTCCTGGGCCTGGGCTGGCAATGGCAGCCTCTTGAATATCGGCACATGCTGCGCGTGGCGGGCGGCAAGGAGCGCATCCGCTACTACATCGAGGGCCTGGACATCAAGCCGCCAGAGCGCGCCCGCCTCTATGCGATGGTGCGCGACATCCACGAGGCCAAGACCCGCATCTATGGCGAGATCGTTCGCGAAGGCGGCGTGCAGTTGCGCACCGGTGTCTTGCGACTCATGAACGAAGCGCTGGCCGAAGGCTGCAAGCTCGCCATCGCCAGCACGACGACCGCCGCCAACATCGACGCGCTGCTGCAAGCCGCGCTCGGTACCCGCGGCCTCGACATGTTCAGCGTGATCGCCTGCGGCGACCAGGTGGCGCACAAGAAGCCCTCACCCGACATCTACCACCTGGCCTTGAGCGGGCTGGGCCTTGACGCGGAGCACGCGATTGCGTTCGAAGATTCGCCCAACGGCCTGAACGCCGCCACGGCCGCCGGCTTGTGGTGCGTGGTGACGCCCAACTTCTGGACGCAGGACAACGACTTTTCAGGCGCGGGCCTGCTGCTGCCCCATCTCGGCGACCCTGCGGCGCCGCTGCCCGGCGAGCCGGGGCTGCATCTCGACTCGGCCGCGTGGCTGACCTGCCACGAAGCGGTGCGACTTGCGGAGCACGCCAACGCGCCAATGACTTACTAGAACCACAGGGAGAACCACACCATGCCGACCGGCGGAAAATCCACACTGACCCAATTCCTCATCGAAGAGCGCCGCCGTGCGCCCGGTGCAACCGGCGAACTCAATGCGCTCATCACCGACGTGTCGCTGGCCTGCAAGGCCATTTCGCGGCGGGTGGCCTATGGCGCGCTCGACAACACCGCCGTCAGCAACGGCTTGGTCGACCAGGCGGCGGACCAGGTGCACGAACGGCTGCCTCAGCTGAGCAACCAGATCTTCCTGCGCGCCAACGAATGGGGCGGTCACGTGGCGGGCATGGTGTCGGAGGCCATCGAGGCGCCCTACCTGCTGCCGGACCACTACCCGCGGGGCAAGTACCTGCTGATGTTCGACCCGCTCGACGGCGCGCCGAACGCGGACGTCAACGTGACGGTGGGCAGCATCTTCTCGATCTCGCGGGCCGCGCGGCCTGGCGAGGACGCGCAGGCGCAAGACTTTTTGCAACCCGGCACGCGGCAGGTGTGCGCCGGCTATGCGATCTACGGGCCATCGACCATGCTGGTGCTCACCATCGGCAACGGAACGCACGCCTTCACGCTGGAGCCGCTGCTGGGTGAATGGGTGTTGAGCCATCCGCATCTGCGGATTCCGGAGCGCACGCGCGAGTTCGCCATCGACGCGTCCAACAGCCGCTTCTGGGAGCCCGCGGTGAAGCGCTACGTGGACGAATGCCTGGCCGGCCAGCCGGGCCCGCGCGGCGTCGATTTCGACATGCGCTGGATCGCGTCTCTCGTGGCCGAGACGCATCGCATCCTGATGCGCGGCGGCGTGTTTCTTTTTCCGAGCCACGCGAGGGACCCGAAGCGCGACGCGCACCTCAAGCTGCTGTACGAGGCCAACCCGATCGCCTTCCTCATCGAACAAGCCGGTGGCCGCGCGAGCAATGGCCGCACACGCCTGATGGAGCAGACGCCGCAGTCGCTGCACGAACGATGCAGCTTCATGTTCGGCTCGCGCGACGAGGTGGCGCTCATCGAGCGCTATCACCACGACGACCTGCACTACCGCTACGACTCGCCCCTGTTCAACCAGCGCGGCCTGTTCGCCAAGGCGGCCTGACGACAGGCCAGCAGAAAGACCACCCATGTCCGCACGCCACCCCATCATTGCCATCACCGGCTCTTCCGGCGCAGGCACCACCTCGGTGACGCGAACCTTCGAGGCCATCTTCAGGCGCAACGGCGTCAACGCCGCGATCATCGAGGGCGACAGCTTTCATCGCCACGACCGCGCTGCGATGAAGCGCGCCCTGGCCGAAGCGGAGGAACAAGGCAATCCACATTTCAGCCACTTCGGCCATGAGGCCAACCTGTTCGAAGAACTCGAGAAACTGTTTCGCGACTACGCCGAATGCGGCACCGGCAAGAGCCGAAAATATTTGCATGACGAGGCGGAGGCCGCGCCGTTCAAGCAGCCGCCGGGCACCTTCACCGAATGGCAGGACCTGCCGCCCAGCGACCTGCTCTTCTACGAAGGCCTGCACGGCGGCGTGACCACCGACAAGGTCGACATCGCCGGGCAGGCGGACCTGTTGATCGGCGTGGTGCCGGTGATCAACCTCGAATGGATCCAGAAGCTGCACCGCGACCGCAGCACGCGCGGCTATTCAACGGAGGCCGTGACGGACGTCATCCTGCGGCGCATGCACGAC
Source organism: Variovorax brevis (assembly GCF_030317105.1). Lineage (GTDB taxonomy): Bacteria > Pseudomonadota > Gammaproteobacteria > Burkholderiales > Burkholderiaceae_C > Variovorax > Variovorax brevis. The sequence continues at coordinate 123,376 of NZ_JASZYG010000010.1, read as the reverse complement.
TACGTGCACTACATCTGCCCGCAGTTCATGCGCACGCACATCAACTTCCAGCGGGTGCCGGTGGTGGACACGTCCAACCCCTTCATCGCGCGGACCATTCCCACCGCCGATGAGAGCCTGACGGTGATCCGATTCGCGGATCCGAAGGGCATCGACTTTCCTTACCTGCTGAGCATGCTGCACGACTCATTCATGTCGCGCGCCAACACGCTGGTGGTGCCGGGGGGCAAGATGGATCTGGCGATGCAGTTGATCTTTACGCCGATGATCATGCGGCTGGTGGAGAGGCGGCAGCAGATATTGGCGCGTTGAGGGGCCAGGCGTCGCGTGCAATGGCCTGCACGATTGCTGCTGACTTCCTGAGGTGCCAACCACCTCCACCCCTAACGCTTCCCCCGCTGCTCCGTCGGCGTATCCCGCGTCGTCGCCGCCCCGCGATCAAGGTCGGCCAGCAAACCCGGCACCGTCGCCAGGCGCACGGCGTCCACTTGCGTGAACTCCTGGTTGGCAGCGACGAAGCGCATCTCGAAAGCGCCGATGCGGATCGTGTCGCCATCCGCCAGCACTTGGCTTTCAACGCGTTCGCCGTTCACGAAGGTCCCGTTGCTGCTGCCCAAGTCCTGGATGGTGACGAAGGCCGGCTCCACGACGATCAGCGCATGCGCCCTGCTCGCGCTGTTGGAGTCGATGACGATGTCGTTCTGCGCACCCCGTCCCAGGGTGTTCTCGTTCTCGTGGAGCAGCACCTGGCGCACTCCACCGTTCGCCGTGGGCATGATCAATTTCGGCATGGATCGATTGTCCGCGATACCGGCGCATTCGCCAGCCTTCGGACCACTCGGCCCCGCTCACACGACTATTCGCGCATGAGTTCCATCAAGCCGATGGGCGCACTGACCTGTGGCTCGTCCGCCGGCACCCATGTGCTGCCCGCCTCGACGGTCCAGCGCTCGAGATCGCCCGTGGCAATCGCCCGGTCAATCACCCGGTCGGCAGCCGCCAACACCTGTGTGGACTCCGCCCGCGCGACAAAGCCGATGTTGATGCGCAGCGGATGCAAGTAGCCGGTGCGCCGCACAGCCGTCGACGGATGTGCAAGGCGCCAGGCGTCGAGGCGGTCCAGGCTCACCAGCGTTGCATCGAACTTGCCGGCTTCCAGCAGTTCGAGCGCATCCTCGTTCTGCGCCACGCCCACCGATTGCGCGCGCAGCTTGCCGTTGCGAAACAGCGTGACGATGGTGCCCGTCATCGTGCCGGCCGTCACGCCGATGCGCGCGTCGCCCGGATTGGCCAGCGTGGCAGACTGCCGCGCCGCGTCCCGCACCACCAGCGCGAGCGCGACGGTGTGATAGGCGTGGCTGGGCGCCAGCGTGCCGAGCGGCACCCACGGGCGCTGCGGTGGCCGCGGCGCGCCTGGGTGGTCCGGCACGCGGGCGGTGGGCCGCGAAGCGGGGCCCAGATCGCCGGCGATCAGCGGAAAGCCACTCGCGATCTCGCACACCTTCGAGGACAGCATGGCGTTGACCTGCTGGGACAGCGTGGCCTCGTTCTCATACTTCGATTCGAAGGGGACCACCTGCAAAGGCCAATTGAGCTCCTGGGCAATCGCCTGCGCGACGCGCACGTCCAGCCCCTTCACCTCGTCCTTCACTTCGTAAGACAAGGGTGGGTTGTTCTCGGCCACGCATACGGTCAGGGCCTGTGCACCGGCGCTTGCAGTGCCAAGCGACAACATGGCCCCCAGCGCAGCCAGCCGCAGATCGATGCGCCGCATCAAGGCTCCTTGCCGCCCCGGCTGCCCACGTAGGCCCACAGCAGCTTGATCTGCGCGGGCGTCAGCGACTCCTTGAAGGACGGCATGTTGCCCTTTCCGTTGGTCACCGAGTGGAGGAAGCGGTCGGGGTCGTCGACCGGAAACTTGCGCAGGTCATACACCGTGTTGCCGGAGTTCACCATGTTGAGTCCGTGGCACTGCGAGCAAACCTTATGGAAGAGCTGGCGCCCCTGGTCGATGTCCGCAGCCTCGAAGCGCGCCGGTCCCGCGGCAGCCGACGCGACGCTCAGCACGCCCGCCACCCCGGCCAGGAAGATCCCGCTTCGACTCATCGAAGCGCAAAGGTCCAGATCGAGCCGCCCGCCGGAACCGTTGAGAAGCGTTCGTCGCCGATGATGGCCCACACGCCGCCCGCGCCCGAGAGGATGGTGACGTATTGCTTGCCGTTCTTCTCCCAGGTCACCGGCAGCCCGATGATCCCGGAGCCCGTCTGGAACTGCCAAAGCTTCTTGCCCGTGCTGGCGTCCACCGCAATCACTTCGCCCGTCGCCGCGCCGGTGAAGACCAGGCCGCCTGCCGTCGACAGCGTGCCTGCCATGCTCGGGATGGTCGGCCACGGCATCTTCCACTTGCTCTTGCCGGTCAGCGGGTCGATGGCGCTCAGGTAGCCGTGGGGTTCGTCCTTGGGAAAAGTGACGCCGCGGAAGTCGATGCCCAAGTACCACTCGCCCTGCTTGTATTCAGGCTTGGCGAGCTTGTAGGGCCAGCCGAGGTTGAGGGTGTTGGCATAGGCCAGCCTCGTTGCGGGATTCCAGGACATCGGCTCCCAGTTCTTGCCGCCCAGCACCGACGGATACACGATTTCGTCGCCACCGGCCCGGATGCGCTTGACCACCTCGGACTCGACCGGCCGGCCGGTGGCCAGGTCGACCTTGTCAGCCCAGTTCACCTTGACGTAGGGGTTGGCTGCCAGCAGCTTGCCGTTGGCGCGGTCCAGCACGTAGAAGAAGCCGTTGCGGTTGGCCTGCGCCAGCACCTTGCGGTTGGTGCCGCCGATGTTCATGTCGACCAGCATGCCGACTTCGGTGGCGTCGTAGTCGAACGGGTCGTTGGGAGAGAACTGGTAGTGCCACACCAGTTCGCCTGTCTTCGGACGAAAGGCGAGCACCGAGCCGATGTACAGGTTGTCGCCCTTGCGCGCCTCGGCGTTCCACGGCCCGCCGTTGCCGGTGCCCCAATAGACGAGGTCGAGTTCGGGGTCGTAGGCGCCCGTCAGCCACGTGGGCGCGCCGCCTTTTTGCGCGGTGTCGCCGGGCCAGGTGTCGCCGCCCTTTTCGCCCGGCAAGGCGGTGGTGAACAGGCGCCAGAGCTTTTCGCCGGTCTCGGGGTTCCAGCCGTCGATGAAGCCGCGCGTGCCGTATTCGCCGCCTGCGATGCCGGTCATGATCACGCCATTGGCGATGAGGGGCGCACCCGTCTGGGCGTGGCCGAGCTTGTAGTCGGCGGCTTGCGACTTCCACAACTGCTTGCCGGTCTTGGCGTCGTAGGCGATGAGGTGCGAGTCCAGCGTCGTGCGGTAGATCTTGCCGTTCAGGATGGCCGCGCCCCGGTTCAGCAGGCCGCAGCAGGCCATCTTGAAGACGTCCGAGGCGTATTCGATGTCCTGCTTCCAGATCTGCTTGCCGCTCAAGGCGTCAACGGCCACGGTCGACGTGTGGGTCGTCACGTACATCACGCCGTCGTAGATGATGGGTTGCGACTCCTGCCCCTGCGAGTTGTTGAGGCTGTAGTTCCACACCGGCGCCAGCTTGCCGACGTTCGACTTGTTGATCGCCTTGAGCGGGCTGTAGCGCTGGTTCGAATACCCCATGCCGTACGTCAGGACGTTGTCCGGCGTGGCCTGGTCGTTGCGCAGGTCCGCAAGGGATTGCGCCTGCGCGGCGGAAAGGGCACCCAGTGCAAGCGTGCATGCCAAGGCGAATCGGCGGGAAAAAATCGCTCTCATCGTGTCTCCTGTGGTTGGCTTTGTCGGCTTTGAGCAGGCGCCCGGTGCGAACGCACGCCGCGCTGCGGCACAGACGATAGGTCTCGAAAGCCGAACCACTGGCTAGGGCAAATCCCTAAGATGAGATGCGGCGCAGCATTGGGTGTCACCATGGCGACTCGCCATCGACGGCGAACAGCCAGGCACGCGGCGCATAAAAAAAATGCCGGCAGGAGCCGGCATTTCACTTTGTCAGGTCAAGGCGCTGTCTTGAACAGCGCAGCCACCTTGCGCTTGGGCTTGATGTTGGCCGAGACGCCGCGCGGCGGCGCACTCTTGGCCGCCGCTTCCCATGCGGGCGCGGTGTCCGTTGCGCTGGGCTCGTACGGCTTGTCGAAGAACGGATCGCGCGGCGCAGCGGCCGGGCGATGCGGACGTTGCGAGCGCGCTGCGCGCGGCTCGAAGCGTTCGCGCGGCTGGTCCAGCACATCGCGTGCGTCGCCGGCTTCGCCTTCGTCGCGCCAATGGCGGCGTCCGTCGTTGATCCGGCCGCGCGGGCGGTCTTCCTCGAACTCGACGGGTTCGAGCTCGACCTTCTTCTTGATCAGCTTCTCGATGTCCGACACGAGGCGCACATCGTTGCCGCCGCTGCAGAAGGTCACGGCCAAGCCCGATGCGCCTGCGCGGCCGGTGCGGCCGATGCGGTGAACGTAGTCTTCGGCGTTGAACGGCACGTCGAAGTTGAAAACAGCCGGCACGTCCTTGATGTCGAGGCCACGCGCCGCGACGTCGGTGCACACCAGCAGGTCGACTTCGCCCGTCTTGAATGCTTCCAGCGCCTTCAGGCGCTCGTCCTGGCTCTTGTCGCCATGCAGCGCGGTGGTGCGCAAGCCTTCACGCTCCAGCGAGCGCGCCAATCGGGCACAACCCAGCTTGCTGTTCACGAAGACGAAAGCCTGCGTGATGCCGCGCTGGCGGACGATCTGCTTGAGCGCGCGGCGCTTGTCGTCATCGCTGACGCTGAAGAAGTGCTGCTCGACCGTCGAGGCGGTCTCGTTGGGCCGCGCCACTTCGATGGTGACGGGGTTCTGCAGGTAGCTGCCAGCCAGGCGCTTGATTTCCGGCGAGAAGGTGGCCGAGAACAGCAAGGTGGTGCGCTGCTTGGGCAGGTAGCTCAGGATGCGCTGCAGGTCGGGCAGGAAGCCGATGTCCAGCATGCGGTCGGCTTCGTCGAGCACCACGTATTCGACTTGGTTGAGCACCGCGTTCTTGGCTTCGATGTGGTCCAGCAGCCGGCCCGGCGTGGCCACCAGCACCTCGACGCCTTTTTTCAGCTCGGCCGTTTGCGGCTTCATGTCCATGCCGCCGAACACCACGGTGCTGCGCAGGTTGGTGTACTTGGCGTACATCTCGACCTGCTGGGCGACCTGGACAGCCAGTTCGCGCGTGGGCAGCAGCACGAGCGCACGCACCGGATGGCGCGCAGGCGACGTCGATGTGTTCTCGTGCTTGAGCATGCGCTGAAGCAGTGGCAGCGAAAAGGCTGCCGTCTTGCCGGTGCCGGTCTGCGCGGCGCCCATCACATCCTGACCCGAGAGCACGACCGGGATGGCCTGTTCCTGGATGGGAGTCATGGTTTCGTAGCCCATTTCGGCTACAGCGCGGGCGATCGGCTCAGCCAGCGAAAGATTGGAGAAGGAGCTTGTCATTAACCTTCTATTGTCGCACTGCGGCAAAAAAGTGATGTGACAAGCCCGTATTTGCCCGTATTGCTATGCAATTGATAGCACCCGAGCCGCGCCAAGCGGTGATTCACGCAAAGCGCGACCGCAAGGGTCTAGAGCGTTTTTGCCCCGAAGGTGTCGCAATCCTTGACGCTCCCGGTCTGATATCCAGCGCCAAACCAGCGCTGGCGCTGGGCGCTCGTGCCGTGGGTGAAGCTGTCAGGCACGACTGCACGGCCGGCGGAACGCTGAAGTGCGTCGTCGCCGATCTTCTGGGCCGCGTTCATGGCCGCTTCGATGTCGCCCGGATCCAGCCACTTCTTGGATTCTTGCGAGTGATGCGCCCAGACGCCCGCAAAGCAGTCCGCCTGCAGTTCCACGCGCACGCTCAAGGCGTTGCCTTCCCGCTGGCTCACGCGGCCGCGCATCTGGTCGACCTTGCCCGTGATGCCCAGTTCGTCCTGGACGTGATGGCCGATTTCATGGGCGATCACATAGGCCTGCGCAAACTCGCCCGGCGCGCCGAGCTGGGTCTTCAGGGTGTCGAAGAAGCCGAGGTCGATGTAGACCTTCTTGTCGCCGGGGCAGTAGAACGGCCCCATCGCCGACTGGCCGGTGCCGCAGGCCGTCGGCGTATAGCCGCGGAACAGCACCAGCCGCGCCGGCTGGTAGGCGGCGCCGCCGGCCTTGAAGACGTCCGACCAGACCACTTCCGTGTTGCGCAGGACAGTCGATACGAAGGCCGCCTCGCGGTCGTTGGATGGCGGCTTGGGCGCGGGTCCCTGCTGCACCTGCGGTGCGGGGCCACCGCCGCCGCTGAGGAGGCCGAGGATGGTCAAAGGGTTGATGCCGAAGATCCACCCGCCAATCAGGGCGACCGCCACGGTGCCGATGCCAATGCTGCGCCCGCCGATCGGAAAACCGCCTCCGCCCCCGCCACCCTGGCGGCGGTCTTCAACGTTGTCCGATTGTTCGTTGCCTTCCCATCTCATGTCGTTCTCCAGGCACCGCGGTGCGTGCGGGAGGCCGATGGTACTGCCGCCACGTTGCCACGCGTGTCAGACGCGGTCGGAAGGCGGGTTATTGCGCCTGCGGCCGACGCACCGACTGGAAGATGTACTTCAAGGCATCGGCGGCGGTCGATTCCCACACCATCCATTCGTGCTTGCCATTGACGATGCGCAACTCGGCCGGCTGCTTGTTGCGGCGCAGCAGCGAATAGAACTGCGTGGCTTCGCTCTCGATGTAGAACTCGTCGTCGTCGCCCGAGTCGATGAACATCGGCACCTTGATGTTCTTCTTGAGGAAGGCCTCCCACAACGCGGGGTAGTTGTAGGCTTTCCAGACCTCCGGGCTGTAGGCGCCGTCGGTGCCCGGCAAGGCAAACACCCTGACGTTGCGCGCCGACGAATCCGGCGGCGGCTCGGGGTTGTAGATGGCCGGGCTCAGCAGCGCGGCCGCCTGGAATTTCTCGGGGTACTCCAGCACGTAGCGCAGGGCGCCGTAGCCCCCCATCGACAGGCCGGCAATCACGCGGCCGTCCCGCGTGTTCAGTGTGCGGTAGTTCTTTTCCACCTGCGGAATCATTTCCTCGAAGAAGGCGGTCTCCATCTTCTCCCTGAGGTCCACGTACCAGGTGGTGCCGGCGTCGGGCATCACGATGATGGCCGGCGGCATGTCGCCCGCCTCGATGAGCGCATCGACGGTTTTCTTGATGCGGCCTTTCACGGGCCAGTCGTTGCGGTCGCCGCCGTTGCCGTGCAGGAGGTACAGCACCGGGTAGCGCAGCTTGGCGTTGGCGTCGTAACCCGTCGGCAGGTAGACGTTGTAGGTCCAGCTGCGGCCGAGCACGTTGCTCTTGAACTCCGCCCCTTCGATGATGCTGGCATGCGCCAGCGACGCCGCCGCGGCGAGCAGGGCAAAGACGCCGGCGCCCACCGCCCGGCGCCACGTGCGAACGAAGCCCATCGCCTCAGGCCTTGGGCAGGGTGACGCCGCGCTGGCCCTGGTACTTGCCGCCGCGGTCCTTGTAGCTGGTCTCGCAGACTTCGTCGCTCTCGAAGAACAGCACCTGCGCGCAGCCTTCGCCCGCATAGATCTTGGCGGGCAGCGGCGTGGTGTTGCTGAATTCCAGCGTGACGTAGCCTTCCCACTCGGGCTCGAAGGGCGTCACGTTCACGATGATCCCGCAGCGGGCATAGGTGCTCTTGCCCAGGCAGATGGTGAGCACGTTGCGCGGGATGCGGAAGTACTCGACCGTGCGCGCCAGCGCAAAGCTGTTGGGCGGAATGATGCAGCTGTCGCCGTTGAAATCGACGAAGCTCTTCTCGTCGAAGTTCTTGGGGTCGACCACCGTGCTGTGGATGTTGGTGAACACCTTGAACTCGGGCGCGCAACGGATGTCGTAGCCGTAGCTCGAGGTGCCGTAGCTGATGATCTTGTGGCCTTCACGCTCGCGGATCTGGCCGGGCTCGAAGGGCTCGATCATCCCGTTCTTCTCGGCCATGCGCCGGATCCACTTGTCGCTCTTGATGCTCATGTACGCGTCCTTGTTGGGGGTGCCATTTTAGGGTGCCCCAAGGCACGCCCGCCCCCGCGGACCTCAGGCGGGGAGCGCCTGGCCGATCACCGTGCGTTCAATGAGGCGGTCGTCGCCAAGGACGATCATTGAAAAGAGCAGCTCTTCGAGGTTGTTGGCCAGCGCGGTCTTGCGTGCCAGCAGCGGCGTGGCGCGCGGGTTGATGACCACGAAATCCGCCTCGCAGCCGGGCTGCAGGTTGCCCACGACGCCGCCCAGGCCCAGCGCCTGCGCAGCACCGGCCGTGTGGCGCCACCACAGTTGCGACGGCGGAATGCTCACGCCGGGTTTGCTCTGGCCTTCGCGCCCCGCGAAGTAGGCGGCCAGCATCGTGCGAAAGGGGCTGAAGCTGGTGCCGCCGCCCACGTCGCTCGCCAAGCCGTATTCGTAGCCGATGCGGTCGGCGCCTTCGAAGTTGAAGAAGCCGCTGCCCAGGAACATGTTGCTGGTCGGACTCACGGCCGTGGCGGCGCCGGTGTCGCGCATCAGCCGGCGGTCGTCGTCATCGAAGTGGATGCAGTGCGCGTAGATCGCCCGCTCGCGCATCAGGCCGAAACCGACGTAGACATCCAGGTACGAGCGCGCCTTGGGGAACAACTCGCGCGCCCACTTCACTTCGTCCTTGTTCTCGGCCACGTGGGAGTGGATCCAGGTGTCCGGATGCGCGGCGGCCAGTTCGCCCGCGCCATGCAGCTGCGCGTCGGTGCTGGTCGGCGCGAAGCGCGGCGTGATGGCGTAGCCGAGGCGATCGACCTTGTGCCAGCGGCGAATCAGGGTTTCGGTGTCGAGGAGACTCTGCTCGGTCTCGTCGCGTACCCCATCGGGCGAGAACCGGTCCTGCAGCACCTTGCCGGAGATCATCCGAAGCTGGCGGCGCTGGGCCGCCTCGAAGAAGGCGTCCACCGATTGGGGGTGCGAGGTCGCAAAGGTCAGCGCCGTCGTGACGCCGTTGCGCATGAGTTCGTCGAGAAACACATCGGCGACGGCTGACGAATGCGCCGGGTCGACGAAGCGGCTTTCTTCCGGAAAGGTGTAGTTCTCCAGCCACGGCAGCAGCCCTTCCGCGGGGGATCCGATGATGTCGGTCTGCGGAAAGTGGACGTGCATGTCGATAAATCCCGGAGCGAGGATCCGGCCCGGCAAATGTTCGACGGGAACCTGCGAATATCGGTCCTTGAGGTCGGCGAAGGCGCCGGCCGCCTGCACGCACTGCCGGCCCTGCTCGTCAGGGCCGACAACCAACAGACCGTCTACTTCAAAAATCGGCTGGCCGGCAGGGTCGAATCGCAAAAGGGAAGCTCGGTACGCTTGATGCATGGGGCCGAGGGTAGTCGAATGACATTTCTTTGCAATTGCCGGGCGCGTATAGCCTCCATACGGCAATTCGGGTAGTTCTGAACTCAATTTTTTCCAAAGATGAAAGTACTGCTGATCGGCAACTACGCGCCGGATGACCAGAAAAGCATGGTGGCCTTCAGCGCCATGCTCGAACGGGAACTGCCGCGACTGGGATGCGAAGTTCGCGTCGTCAGTCCGCAAGCGCGAGCCATCCGCCTGCCCATGCCCCGCAAGCTCCTGAAGTGGGCGGGCTACGTGGACAAGTTCCTGCTGTTCCCCCTGGGCCTTGCCTCGCACTTGCGCTGGGCCGACGTGGTGCACATCACAGACCACTCCAATGCGATGTACGCGCCGCGCGTGACGCAGCGCCCCAACGTGCTGACCTGCCACGACGTGATCGCCATCCAGGCGGCGCTGGGCATCGTCAAGGACTGGCAAGTCGGTTGGACGGGGCGCATCTTCCAGTCGATGATCGCAAGGGGTTTCGGGCATGCCGACCGGGTGGTGTGCGATTCGTCGGCAACGCTGCGCGATGTCCTGTCATTGAAGCTGGCGGATCCGGCCCGCGTCGTCATGGTGCCGATCGGGCTCAACAACGAGTTCGGGCCGCTGCCGCAATCCACGGTGCGCGAGGCGCTGGCGCCCTACAAGGTGGCGCCCGAAGATGAATACCTGCTGCACGTCGGGCACGAGCATCCGCGCAAGAACCGCATCGCCGTGCTGAAAGCCTTCATTGCGCTGCAGGACAAGGCCGCGGCCAAGGGCGAGAAGCCCGTGGTCCGGACGCTCGTCTTCGTCGGCTCGGCGCTCACGCAGGAAATGATCGCGCTCATCGCCCTTCATCCGGGGCTTGCGAAGCAGATTCATGTTTTGCGCGACGTGTCGCACGAATCCTTGCGCGCGCTCTATTGCGGCGCGACCGCCCTGCTCTTTCCCTCGATCCAGGAAGGCTTCGGCTGGCCGATCATCGAGGGACAGGCTTGCGGGTGCCCGGTGTTCACCTCGAATCTGGCGCCGATGAACGACATCGGCTCGGATGCGGCGGTGTACGTCGATCCGAACGATGCGTCCGCGATTGCCGACGCGATCATGGAAGCAGCGCCCCGACTGTCGCAGATGCGCACGAAGGGCATCGCGAACGCGGCGCACTACTCGGCGGCGCAGATGGCACAGACCTACGTGGGCGAATACCGCAAGGTGATGGCTGCGCGCGTTGGCGCGCTTCAGACGTCGGTGAAGGCAGCCAGCCGCTGAGTTTCGAGGCAGGGCCGCTGCCGCCCGGGACTATCGCGTCACCCGGCCCTGCACGCCTTCCACCAGCCAGTTCATCTGCAGGATTTCCGGATCGGTAAGCGCCTTGCCCGCGGGGATGCGAAGCTTGCCTTCGTTGTCCTTGATGTCGGCCACCGCGCGGAAGGGCTGCAGCTTGCCATCGGCGATGTCCTTTTGACGCGCGAGCACCTCGTCCTGCACCGGCTTGGGCACCTTGGGGCCGAAGTTGCCGACGCGGATCATGCCTTCCTTGACGCCGCCCCACAGGTTGCCGCTTTTCCAGGTGCCGTCGAGCACGGCGCGGGCGCGCTGGGTGTAGTAGTCGCCCCAGAGATGCTGCACGGCGATGATCTGCGCGTCCGGCGCGAACTTGCTCATGTCGGAGTGGTAGCCGATGGCCATCTTGCCGCGTTCCTGCGCCGCGGCGACCACCGCCGTCGAGCCGGTGTGCAACGAGATCACGTCCACGCCCTGGTCAAACAGGCTCATGGCCGCGTCACGCTCGCGCGGCGGGTTGAACCACTCGTCCAGCCACACGACCTTGACCTGCGCCTTCGGGTTGACCGAGCGCATGCCCAGCGTGAAGGCGTTGATGCCCTGCAGCACTTCCGGAATCGGAAAACCCGCGACGTAGCCCGCGATGCTCGTCTTCGTCATGCGGCCTGCCGCCACGCCTGACAGGTAGCGGCCTTCGTAATAGCGCGCGTTGGCCACCGACACGTTGGCGGCCGTCTTGTAGCCGGTGATGGACTCGAACTTCACGTCGGGAAAATCGCGTGCGACCTTCATCGTCGGGTCCATGTAGCCAAAGCTGGGCGTGAAGATGAGCTTGTTGCCCTGCATGGCCAGGTCGCGGATGACGCGCTCGGCGTCGGGCCCTTCGGCCACGTGCTCGACGTAAGTGGTCTTGACCTTGTCACCCAGCGCGGCCTGAACGGCCTTGCGGCCCTCGTCGTGCTGCTTGACCCAGCCCGCGTCGGTAACGGGCGTGACATACACGAAGCCGATCTTGAGGGGATCGGCTGCGTGCGACAAAACTGGAAATAAAAAGCTTGCGGATGCCAGCGCCAGAACGGCGCGGCCCACGAGGTTTTTGTACATGGTAGTCCTCTACATGGCCCCGGACAAAAAAATTGGCGCTGCGGGGCAGCAGCGCCAAGCTGGCATTTTAAGCCATTGGGGCCATGGCCAATTCGGACAGCAACCCGCCTCGCATATGCTCAGGATGTAACTGGCGCAGGCCAGTCACTCAAGAAGAAAACGCAGGGGGAAAGAGATGACAAAAACAAGCACAACAGACGGCACGATGGTGCTGCCAATCGAGGGGCGCATTCAAGTGGTGCGCGGTCTCAAGGTCATGATCGACGCCGATCTGGCTGCGCTCTACGGAGTCGACACGCGCCGCCTCAACGAGCAGGTCAAGCGAAACGCAGGACGGTTTCCGGCCGACTTCATGTTCCAGCTCACGCCGGCCGAAAAGGCCGAGGTGATCGCAAATTGCGACCACCTCGCCAAGCTCAAGTTCTCCAAGGCGATGCCATTCGCCTTCACCGAACACGGCGCGGTGCAAGCTTCCAGCGTCCTAGCTTCGACCCAAGCGGTGGAGATGGGGATCTACGTAGTGCGGATCTTCGTGCGCTTGCGCCAGGCAGCCTCGATGCACGAGGATCTGGCCAAGCGCCTCACAGCCCTGGAAGACAAGGTCGAAGGCCTGACCCTGTCGCACGACACTTTCAGCCGCAGCACGCGCCTGCAGTTGCGTCAGCTGTTCGATGCCTTGCGCGCTTTGACGACGCCCCCCGACCCGCCCAAGCGGCCCATCGGATTCGTCACGCCCGAAGAAAAAAAGGCGCCAAAGGGGAAGGCGCGCAAGCCTGAGGCCGGCCCGAGTGCCTCACCGCCAGCGCAACGCCGTCAATCCAGGTAGTCGGAGAACAGCGGCATCACGTCCCGCAGGAAAGCGATCTCCCGTTCGTCGACGGCGCGCGGCTCCAGGTCGAAGTGGATGAAGGTGCCCCACGGCGTTCCATCCTCACGAACGAGCAGGCGACCGTAGTACGACTCGACGAACCCGGCATAAGGCCGCTTCGTCAGGCGCCGGTCGGCGCTGGCGTGCGGCGTCATGAACTCGCCTTGCTCGATGGCGTATTGGCAAAAGCTCTTGTCGAGCGGAACGACTTTCAGCCAGCTGCGGTATTCGGAAGCGCGGTCGTAGGCATGTGCCGCTCGCATCACGTCACCGGTCAACTTGTAGATGGCCGTGAACCGGTACGGCGTCCTGTCGTTGAGCATCGCCAGCGCCGCGCCAATTCCATGGCCGGCCAAAACGCTGCGGACTGCTTCTGTCTGCGCTGACAAGTCGATATCGAACATGCGTCTCCTCTCTCGTTATGCAATGCCATGCGCGGCGCCAACTGCGCAAGCTCTTCGGGTTCAAGTCGTGGAACCGACGCGGCGCGCTGGTGAGGCGCAATCAGCGCCAGCGCCTTGCGGTTCATTCCGGAATGCAGCGGCCAAGTTAGTGACCGCTTCAGAGATACAAAGGTATCACATTGTGAACCTACTTGAAATTCGCGAAAACGCCATCCAGCCGTTCGACATAAGCCGCTTTCGCCGGCGCATCCAGAAAGCTGCCTTCGAAGCTGTTGGCCGCCAGCTGCCACGCGTGCGCCGCGGTCATGCCGGTTGCGGCAAAAGTCTGGACAAAGTTTTCGTTCATGTAGCCCCCAAAATAGGCGGGGTCGTCCGAATTCACGGTGGCGACCAAGCCCGCGTCCAGGAGCATTTTGAGGTTGTGTTGTGACAAATCCGGGAACACGCAGAGCTTGAGGTTCGACAACGGACACACCGTCAGTGGAATGCGGTCCTGGGCCAGCCGCTTCATCAGCTCGGGGTCCTTGGTGCTTTGCACGCCGTGGTCGATGCGCTCGACCTTCAGCACGTCCAGCGCACTCCACACATAGGCCGGCGGCCCCTCCTCGCCCGCATGCGCGACAAGGTGAAAGCCCAGTTCGCGGCAACGCGCAAAGACCTTCGCGAACTTCTCGGGCGGATGGCCCACTTCGCTTGAATCGAGGCCGATGCCGATGAACTTGTCGCGGTGCGGCAGCGCCTCTTCCAGCGTGGCAAAGGCTTCTTCTTCGCTCAAATGGCGCAGGAAGCACAGGATGAGCGAGGCGCTCACGCCCAGCTTTGCCTTGGCGTCGGTGCACGCGCGGTGCAGCCCGTCGATCACCGTCTTGACCGGCACGCCGCGCGCCGTGTGCGTCTGCGGGTCGAAGAACATCTCGGTGTGCACGACGTTGTCGGCCGCCGCGCGTTCCAGGTACGCCCACGCCATGTCGTAGAAATCCTGCTCCTTGAGCAGCACGCTGGCGCCGGCGTAGTAGATGTCCAGGAAGGATTGCAGGTTGGTGAAGGCGTAGGCCTTGCGCAGCTCCTCGACATCCGCATAGGGCAGCTTCACGCCGTTGCGCTGCGCCAGCGCAAAGATCAGCTCGGGCTCGAGCGAGCCTTCGATGTGCATGTGCAACTCCGCCTTGGGCATGGCGCGCAGCAGGTCGGGCAGCCGCTCGGCAGGAATGTTCGGGATGGTGCTCATCAGCAGACTCCAACGGTGATGCCGAGCCCCTTGAGGTATCGGCGATAGAAAGATGATGCCTTGTCGGCGGCCGTGTGCATCTCAGCGCGCAGGTCCAGCGGCAGGCGCTTGGGGCGCTGCGACTCCAGCACCGGCTTGTCCTGCAGGAAGATGGTGTCCTGGAAAGCCTGCAACGCTGCGTCGTCGCGCTCGAAATCGGCCGTGGCGAGCCGGAACCACACACGGCAACGCTCGGCGTCTGTCGGGCAGATGAACAGGGCAATCGACTCGCGATAGCCCTCGGCGCCCACGCTCTCCGCCTCCGGGATCTTGATGAGCACGGCCGCGTAGGGCGCGACGACCTCGTAGCTGTATTCGACCTGCGCAGGGCGCGTCGAGTTGATGGTCGACTGCGGCTGCCAGGCCTTGCAGCCGGTGGCGAGCAGGCCGGTGGGCGTGGCCTCGACCTTGTAGTCGTCAATTGCCGTCATGCTTCGCGCACCCAGCCAGCCTTCGTGCACGAAGCCGAAGTGCGACATGTCCAGGAAGTTCTCGACCAGGCGCGGAGCGCTGGTGTCGACGTCGTAGGGGCCGCAATTGAGCTTGCGCAGGCGCGCGTCCGACTCGGCCGCGAAGGCAGGCAAATCGCCGGAGGCGTCGCCGTCGAGGCGCACCCAGATGAGCCCGTGCGCTTCACGCGTCGCATGGGTGGCGGCGCGGTGCGTGGGCGGCGGCGTGAAGTCGGGCAAGGCGGGCACATGCCTGCTCTGGCCTTCGCCGTCGAAGCGCCAGCCGTGATAGGGGCACTCGAGCATTCTTGCGCCGTCGCAATCGACCACGCGCCCAAGGGATAGTTGCGCGCCGCGGTGCGGGCAGCGGTCCTGCCAGGCGCGGGCCGTGCCCTGCGCGTCGCGCCAGAGCACCAGGTTTTCGCCGAGAAGGCTTGCGGGTACGGGCGCATCGGCCACGTCGGCCGACAAGGCCACCGGATGCCAAAGCTGCTTTTCGATCATTTTCTTCAAGTCAATGAAAAAAGGGTTGCCCGTGGGCAACCCTTGATGGTTGGCGCAAACCGCGCCGATTACTTCTTGTCGCCGCCGGGCACCTTGCCCTCGACGCCCTTGACGTAGAAGTTGACGCCCGACAGGAACTTGTCGTCCGCCACGGCGTCCTTCGCCACGAGTTCCTTGCCTTCCTGGTCGATGATCGGGCCCTTCCAGATCGCGAAGCTGCCGTCTTTCAGGCCCTTCTTCACTTCGTCGACCTTGGCCTTGGCTTCGGCCGGCACGTCTTCGGCGATGGACACCAGGTCGATCGCGCCTTCCTTCACGCCCCACCAGCTCTGGCCGGTCGTCCACTTGCCGTCCAGCGCATCCTTGGTGGCCTTGATGTAGTACGGCGCCCAGTTGATGGTGGCCGATGCCAGGTGGGCCTTCGGGCCGTAGGCGGTCATGTCCGAATCCCACCCGAAGGCGCGCTTGCCCTTTTCCTGTGCCGTCTTGAGCACGGCGGGCGAGTCGGTGTTCTGGAACAGCACGTCGGCGCCGCCGTTGATGAGGGCCGTGGCCGCTTCGGTTTCCTTCGGCGGGCTGAACCATTCATTGACCCACACCACCTTGGTCGTGACCTTCGGATTGACCGACTGCGCGCCCATGGTAAAGCTGTTGATGTTGCGCAGCACTTCAGGAATCGGCACCGAGCCGACCACGCCCAGCGTGTTGGACTTGGTCATGGCGCCGGCGATGATGCCGGCCATGTACGCGCCTTCGTAGGTGCGGCTGTCATAGGTGCGCATGTTCTCGGCGGTCTTGTAGCCGGTCGCGTGCTCGAACTTGATTTCCTTGTTGTCGGCGGCGGCCTTCAGCATGGGCTCCATGTAGCCGAAGGTCGTGCCGAAGATCAGCTTGTTGCCCTGGCCGACCAGGTCGCGGAACACACGTTCGGCGTCCGCGCCTTCGGGCACGCTTTCGACGAAGGTCGTCTTGATCTTGTCGCCGAATTCCTTTTCGATGGCCTTGCGTCCGTTGTCGTGCGCAAAGGTCCAGCCACCGTCGCCAACCGGGCCGACATAGGCAAATGCGATGTTCAGCGGACCGGCAGCGGGTGCAGGCGCGGCCGCCGTGGGGGCGGGCGCAGCGGGAGTCGCGGCAGGTGCCGGCGCTTCTTCCTTCTTGCCGCAGCCCATGAGGGCTGCCGCAGCGACGGCCGAGAGAGCCGTCAGCTTGAGCAGGGAACGCTTGTTGAGATCAGTCATTGTCGGAATCCTCACAGGACAGGTTGGCGAAAAAGAAACAAAACTTTGCAAACACGGATTATGAGCCGGGGTAGAACGGTTTCCCGATCGAGGCCGGCATGTTCACGCGGATGAAGGCCGGGTTGCGCGAGATGATGGCCAGCACCACGATGGGCGCGATGTATTGCAGCATGCTCAGGAACTGGCTGGGCACATTGACCCCCGTGCTCTGCAGGTGAAAGCCCAGCATCGAGACACCGCCGAAGAGGTAGGCGCCCAGCAGCACGCGAATCGGCCGCCAGGTGGCAAAGGTCGTGAGCGCCAGCGCGATCCAGCCGCGGCCCGCCACCATGCCTTCGACCCACAGCGGCGTGTAGACCGTCGACAGGTAGGCGCCTGCCAGCCCGCACAGCGCCCCGCCGGCGACCACCGCCATGAAGCGGATGCGCCGCACCGGATAGCCCAGCGCATGCGAGGACTCCGGCGACTCCCCGACCGAGCGCAGCACCAGCCCGGAGCGGGTGCGGTAGAGGAACCAGATCAGCGCCGCAGTGAGGATCATCGCGAAGTACACCATCGGGTGATGGCGGAACAGCGCCGGGCCCACCAGCGGAATCTCGCTCAGCACCGGAATGGCGTACGACACGCTTTCAGGCAGCTTGGCCTGCACGTAATCCTTGCCGACAAAGGCCGAGAAGCCCACGCCGAACAGGCTCAGCGCCAGGCCGGTTGCGTACTGGTTGGTGTTGAGCCAGATCACCAGCACGCCGAAGATGCCGGCCAGCAGCCCGCCGGCCGCCATGCCCGCCACAAAGCCGAGCCAGTTGTTGTGGGTGTTGACCACCGTCGCGAAGCCGGCAATGGCCGCGCACAGCATGATGCCCTCGGCGCCAAGGTTGACGATGCCGGCCTTTTCGTTGATGAGCAGGCCCAGTGCGGCAATGGCCAGCACCGTGCCGGCGCTCAGGGTCGAGCCCAGGAGGAGTGCGTAGGATTCCATTTAGACGGCTCCCTCGGTGGAACGCGGCAGCGGCGCGGCGCCGGTTGTGATGGGCGTGCTCGCCTGCAGTGACGATGTGCTCATGGCGGGCGACGTTTGCTTGGGCGCGGACTTGCGCTTGATGCGGTAGGCAATGAGCGTGTCGCAGCCCAGCAGCGTGAACAGCAGCAGGCCCTGGAACACGCCGGTCAGCGATTTGGGCAGCCCCAGGCGCGACTGCGCCAACTCGCCGCCGATGTAGAACATGCTCATCAGGATGGCCGAGAAGATCATCCCCACAGGATGCAGGCGACCCACGAAAGCCACGATGATCGCGGCAAAGCCGTAGCCGGCCGGCACGTACGGGTTGAGCTGGCCAATCGGGCCGGCCACCTCGAGCGCACCGGCAAGCCCTGCCGCGCCGCCCGACGTCAGCAACGCGATCCAGATGGCGCGCCGCGCCGAGAATCCCGCATACCGGGACGCCGCCGGCGCCAGCCCGCCCACCTGCTGCGCAAAGCCCGCCCGCGTGCGGAACAGGAACACCCACAAGGCGCCCGCACCGATGACCGCGATGATCAGCCCGATGCTCACGCGCGAGCCCTTGAACAACTTGGGAATCTGCGTCACCGCCTCGAAGGTCTTGGTCTGCGGGAAGTTGTAGCCCTGCGGATCTTTCCATGGTCCGTAGACCATGTAGCCCAACAGCAAGGTGGCCACGTACACCAGCATGAGGCTCACGAGGATCTCGCTGGCGTTGAACTTGTCGCGCAGCAAGGCGACGATGCCCGCCCACACCATGCCGCCCAGGACGCCCGCGATGAGGATCGCCGCGACGATCCATCCGCCGGTGTTCTTGTCGGCCAGCAGCGCCACGCCGCCCGCCGCAATGGCGCCGAAAACGAACTGCCCCTCGGCGCCGATGTTCCACACGTTGGAGCGGAAGCACACCGCCAGTCCGAGCGCGATGATGAGCAGCGGCGTCGCCTTGACCATGAGCTCGCCCAGCGCGTAGCCACTCTTGATGGGCTCGTAGAAAAACACGAGGAGGCCCTTGACCGGGTCCTTGCCCAGCGCGGCGAACAGCACCACGCCGATCAGCACCGTGATCAGCAGCGCCAATATCGGCGAGCCATAGCTCCAGAAACGCGAGAGCTGCGGGCGGGGTTCGAGCTTAAACATGGGCGGCCTCCTTGGCGGCAGCGCTGGCCGATTTGTCCCACAGGCCGCTCATCCATTCGCCGATCTGCGGCACCGTGGCGGCCGCGCGGTCGACGGAAGGCGACAGCCTGCCCTTGGCGATCACGTAGAGCCGATCGCAGATTTCAAACAGTTCGTCGAGTTCTTCGCTCACGACGAGCACGGCGCAGCCGGCATCGCGCAAGGCAAGGATCTCGCCGCGGATGAGCGCCGCGGCGCCCACGTCCACACCCCAGGTGGGCTGGGACACGATGAAGACCTTGGGGTTGGCGTCGATCTCGCGACCGACGATGAACTTCTGCAGGTTGCCGCCCGAGAGCGAGCGCGCCGCCGAGCTCGGCCCGCCCGCCTTGACGTTGAAGCGCTTGATGATCGCCGCGGCGTGCTGGTCCAGCGCGCCGGTGCGGATCCAGCCGCCCTTGCCCACCGCGTTGCTGCGCGTGAGCAGGAGGTTGTGCGCGAGCCCCAGCGTCGGCACCGCGCCGCGGCCCAATCGTTCTTCCGGCACGAAGTGCATGCCGAGCGCGCGGCGCTGGCGCGGATGCAGGTGCCCGGCAGGACGGCCGAGCACTTCGATCATGGCGGCATCGGCGCGCGTGTCTTCGCCGGACAGCGCGTAGAGCAACTCCCGCTGCCCGTTGCCCGACACACCGGCGATGCCCACCACCTCGCCCGCCCGCACGTCGAGCGAGACGTGGTCGAGGTCGACCCCGAACTGGTCTTCGCGCGCCAGCGACAGCGACTTCACCTTGAGCGCGACCTCGCCCGCATGGATGGCGCGGTG
Source organism: Variovorax brevis (assembly GCF_030317105.1). Taxonomy (GTDB): domain Bacteria; phylum Pseudomonadota; class Gammaproteobacteria; order Burkholderiales; family Burkholderiaceae_C; genus Variovorax; species Variovorax brevis. The sequence continues at coordinate 103,930 of NZ_JASZYG010000010.1, read as the reverse complement.
CTCCAGCGGCGGCGGCTCGGCGCCGATCATCAGGCGCGAGAGCGACTCGTTGGTTTCCTGCTGCGGGTTGCACACGCCCGTGACCTTGCCGCCGCGCAGCACCGTGCAGGCCGTGCAAAGCTCGCGGATCTCGTGCAGCTTGTGGCTGATGTAAAGGATGCTGCAGCCTTCCGAGGCCAGCTGCTTGAGCACCACGAAGAGCTTTTGCACCGCCTGCGGCGTCAAAACCGAGGTCGGCTCATCCAGGATGAGCAGCTTGGGGTCGGTAAGGAGCGCGCGGATGATTTCCACCCGCTGCATCTCGCCCACCGACAGCGTGTGCACCGGCCGCGAAGGGTCGATGTCCAGGCCGTACTCCGCGGCCTTTGCGGTGATGCGGCGCGCCACTTCGGCGAGCTTGAGGCTCTTGTCCAGCCCGAGCCACACGTTCTCCGCGACGGTGAGCGTGTCGAACAGGCTGAAGTGCTGGAACACCATGCTGATGCCCAGCGCCCTCGCCTCTTGCGGATTGCGGATGTTGACGGGTTGACCGTTGAAATGCACGGTGCCTTCGTCGGGCTTGACCGAACCGTAGATGATCTTCATCAAGGTCGATTTGCCGGCGCCGTTTTCGCCCAGCACGGCGTGGGTTTCGCCGGGCTGCACGAAAAGCGAGACGTCGCTGTTCGCTACCACGGCCGGGTAGCGCTTGGTGATGTTGGCGAGCTGGAGTCTGGGGGATGTCATGGCGTGTGTCGTCTCGTTTTTCGGGGTCAATGTCCGCCGATATAGACAAACTTGAACAGGAACACCGCTGCGATGATCCACACCATCACATGCACTTCCCGTGCCCGCCCCGTGAACAGTTTAAGTCCGGCGTAAGTGATGAAGCCAAAGGCCAGCCCGTTGGCAATCGAGTAGGTGAAGGGCATGACCAGCGCGGTGACGGCGGCCGGCACGACTTCGGTCGATTCGTCCCAGTCGAGTTCGGTGAGTTCGCGCAGCATCAGGCAGGCCACGTAGAGCAGCGCCGGCGCCGTCGCGTAGGGCGGCACCGAGCCCGCCAGCGGTGAGATCACCAGGCATGCCAGGAAGAGCACCGCCACCGTCAGCGACGTGAGGCCCGTGCGACCGCCCGCCTGCACGCCCGCGGCGCTCTCGACATAGGCGGTGGTGCTGGACGTGCCGAGCATGGAGCCCGCAAAGATCGCGACGCTGTCGGCCAGCAGGGCGCGGTTCAGGCGCCCCATCTTTCCCTCGACCAGCAGGCCGGCGCGCTTGGCCACGCCCATCAGCGTGCCGGTCGCGTCGAACAGCTCGACCAGGAAGAACACCAGGATCACATTCAGGACACCGCCCTTGAGCGCGCCCATGATGTCCAGCTGCATGAAGGTCGGCGCAATGGAAGGCGGCGCAGACACCACGCCCGCGAACTTGTTGTCGGCAAAGAAGAAGGACAACACCGTCACCATCAGGATGCCGATGAGGATCGCGCCGCGCACCCTGAGCCGGTCCAGCGAGACGATCAGGAAAAAGCCGATGCTCGACAGCACCACCGGCGCCGTGTGCAGGTCGCCCAGCGTGATGAAGGTCGCCGGCGAAGCCACCACCACGCCCGCCGCCTTGAGCGCAATGAGCGCCAGGAACATCCCGATGCCCACCGTGATGGCAATACGCATCGAATGCGGAATGCCGTTGACGATGAGTTCCCGCAGGCCAAAGAGCGTCACCAGCAGGAACAGGCACCCGGAAACGAACACCGCCCCCAATGCCGCCTGCCAGGTGAAGCCCATCGCCCCGACCACCGTGAACGCGAAGTAGGCGTTCAGGCCCATGCCGGGCGCCAGCGCGATCGGGTAGTTGGCATACAGCGCCATCACCAGCGTGCCCAGCGCGGCAATGAGGCACGTGGCCACGAACACGGCCTCCTTGGGCATGCCGGCCGCGCTCAGGATGGCGGGGTTCACGAAGATGATGTAGGCCATCGTGAGGAAGGTCGTGACCCCCGCGATGACTTCCGTGCGAACGGTGGTGTTGTGCTCCTTGAGCTTGAACACCCTGTCGATCCAATCCATTGCCTTGTCTCCAGTTCTTGTGCAGGCGCGGGCGCATCGTGGAGCCCGTCGCTGCTTTTTTTGTCCTCCCTGAAGTTCTTGGCGTTGCCAGCCTCACGCGGCCTTGCTTGCTCCTGCGGGCCGCAAGGACGCGGCCACCGACTTGATGCGCTCGCGCAACCAGCGCGCGGAACTCGACGAATGCGTGCGCTCGTGCCAGAGCTGGTAATAAACCAGGCGCGGCAACGTGACCGGGCACTCCAGAATCTTCACCGGCAGGCGATCGACATAGCGCTCGCAATACTGGCGGCCGGTCGTCAGCACCAGCAGGCTGGAGGCGACCATGTCCGGAATCAGGCTGAAGTGCGCGCAGCGTGCCGACACGTTGCGCTGCAGGCCGATGTCGTCGAGCATCTGATCGACGATGCCGCGCGCGCCCGGATGCAGCGGCGTCGGCGCGATGTGGTCCACCGCGAGCCAGGTGTCGACGTCCCAGCCGCGGCGCACCGCCGGGTGGTCCTTGTTCACCAGGGTGACCAGATCGTCCGCCAGCAGGCGCGCCATGTGCAGGTCTTCCGGCGGCTTGAGCCAGTTGCCGATGACCACGTCGACATGCCCCAGCGACAGGTGCGCGTGGTAGTCCGTGTCATACGAGAGCGGATGAATCTCGATCTTGCACAGCGGCGCCTGCGACTTGACCTGCGCCACCAGCGAGGGCAGGAACAGCGGGTCGAGGTAGTCGCTCGCGGCGATGCGAAAGGTGCCGGTGGCCGTCTGCGGATCGAAGCCGCGCGCGTCGCTGAACAGCATTTCGGCCGCGCGAAGAATGGCGGCGCTGGGCTCGATCATGCGCAGGCCCGCGTCCGTGGGCACCATGCCCGAGCCCGAACGCACCAGCAGCGGATCACCCGCCAGGTCGCGCAAGCGCTTGAGCGCCGCGGAAACTGCGGGTTGGTACATGCCCAGCCGGATGGCGGCACGCGAGACGCTGCGGTCGGTCAACACGGTGTGTAGAACTCTGATGAGATGAAGGTCGATCTTGTCGAAAAGCGCTTGTTCTCTCATGGCCGCCCGCGTTGTTCTGTTCTATACGCGCGCAGTTATACAGCGTGGCACGCTGATTGGGTCGATGCAATGAACAGGCAGCGCGTGGCTGCCTCAAGCAAACGCTAAAGCTTCAGGCCGTTCCAGCCTGGACGGCCGTGATGGCGTTCAGGATCGCCTCGCTGGTCGCGGGCGCGCGCAGCGGAGGGTCAACCTTGTGATCGCCGGCCGCCGACACCGCGTCACGGATGGCATAGAACACCGAGAACGGCAACAGCAGCGGCGGTTCGCCGACGGCCTTGCTCCGGTGGATGGAATCCTCGAAGTTGTCGCCCTCGTAGAGCTGCACGTTGAACACGGGCGGGCAATCGTTCGCGGTCGGGATCTTGTAGGTGCTCGGTGCATGCGTGGTCAGCAGGCCCGATTGCGGGTGCCAGACCAGCTCTTCGGTGGTGAGCCAGCCCATGCCCTGGATGAAGGCGCCTTCCACTTGGCCGATGTCCACCGCCGGGTTGAGCGAGCGGCCCGCGTCGTGCAGGACGTCCGCACGCAGCAGCTTCCACTCGCCCGTGAGCGTGTCGACGATGACTTCGGCCACCGCCGCGCCGTACGCAAAGTAGAAGAAGGGACGGCCCTTCATCGTCTCGCGGTCCCAGCTCAGGCCGGGCGTGGCGTAGAAGCCGTCGGACCACAGCTGAACGCGGTCGATGTAGGCCTCGCCCACCAGGGTGCTGAAGTCGATGGTGCGACCATTCACTTCGACCTTGTCGTTGGCAAAGCGCACGTCCTCGGCCTTGCCGCCATGCCGCGCTGCAGCACAGGCCGCCAGGCGCTCGCGGATCTGGCGGGCGGCGTCTTGCGCGGCCTTGCCGTTGAGGTCGGCGCCGGTGGAAGCCGCGGTCGCCGAGGTGTTGGCGACCTTGGTCGTGTCGGTGGCGGTGGCACGCACGCACTCGAACTTCACGCCGAGCTCGTGCGCCACGACTTGCGCCACCTTGGTGTTCAGGCCCTGGCCCATCTCCGTGCCGCCGTGGTTCACCAGGATCGAGCCGTCGGTGTAGACATGCACCAGCGCGCCCGCCTGGTTGAAGTGCTTGACGTTGAACGAGATGCCGAACTTCAGCGGCGCCAGCGCGAGGCCGCGCTTGATGACCGGGCTCGTGGCATTGAACGCCTCCAAAGCCGCGCGGCGCGCACGGTAGTCGCTGCTTTCTTCCAGCTGTGCCACCAGCTCGTGGATGATGTTGTCGCTCACCACCTGGTCGTAGGGCGTGACGTTGCGCTCGGTCTTGCCGTAGAAATTGGTGCGGCGCACATCCAGCGGATCGCGGCCCAGCTTGCGCGCCACCGAATCCATGATGTTCTCGATCGCGATGGCGCCCTGCGGGCCGCCGAAGCCGCGAAAGGCCGTGTTGCTCTGCGTGTTGGTTCGTCCCGAGTAGCCGTGCATGGACACGTCCGGCAGCCAGTAGGCGTTGTCGAAGTGGCACATGGCGCGCGTCATCACCGGACCCGACAGGTCCGCCGAATGGCCGGCGCGCGACACCATCGAAATCTCGGCGCCAAGGATGCGGCCTTCGTCGTCATAGCCGACTTCGTATTCGTACCAGAAGCAGTGGCGCCGGCCGGTGATCATGAAGTCGTCGTCGCGGTCCAGCCGCAGCTTGACCGGGCGCTGCAGCTTGACCGCCGCGATCGCCGCCACGCAGGCAAACAGCGCCGACTGCGATTCCTTGCCGCCAAAGCCGCCACCCATGCGACGGCACTCGACGTGCACTTCGTTGGCATGCAGGTGCAGCGCATGCGCAACCAGGTGCTGCATTTCGCTGGGATGCTGCGTCGAGCAATGCACGTGCACCGCGCCGCCTTCCTTGGGAATGGCGTAGCTGATCTGGCCTTCCAGGTAGAACTGCTCCTGGCCGCCCACGTCGAAACTGGACTTCAGGCGGTGAGGCGCCTTGGCGATGGCGGCTTGGGCGCCACCTTCGTGGGTGCTGCGCGCCAGGTGCATGGGCGGCAGCACGTACTGGCCTTTTTCATGAGCCTGCTGCGGCGTGATCACCGGCGGCGCGCTTTCGATGGTCAGGACCTTCTTGGCCTGCGCCGCCGCGCGCCGGGCGACGTCGCGCGTCTCGGCGATGACGGCAAACACCGGCTGGCCCAGATAGCGGATGTCGCCGCTGCACAGGATCGGGTCGTCGTGAATGATCGAGCCGCAGTCGTTCGTTCCGGGAATGTCGGACGCCGAAAGCACCGCCACCACGCCGGGCATGGCGCGGATCACGTCCAGCGTCATGCCGGTGAGCCGGCCATTGGCGACGGGCGACAGGCCCAGCGCGCAATGCAGCGTGCCGACCAGTTCGGGAATGTCGTCGATGTAGGTGGCCTCGCCGGCCACGTGCAGTTGCGCGGATTCGTGCGGGCGGCTGATGCCGACGCGGGCGCCCTTGTCATGGGCCAGCGCTTCGGCGCCGACGTCGATGCGCGCGGCGGTGTTCGCCAGGTAGTCGGCGAAGGCCTGGCCGGGCTGGAGCAGACGGGGGTCAATTGGCTTGTTCATGGTGTCAGGCTCCTTCGGCAACGACAGCGTGCGGCATCACGCTCCAGACGCTGGTGGCTTCCAGCGGAAGGGCGTCGGTGGCGCGCGTTTCGAGCCACAGGCGTTGAATCAGGTTCTGCGCGACCTGCATGCGGTAGTCGGCCGAGGCGCGCATGTCCGTCAGCGGCTTGAAGTCTTCCAGCAGGGCGAGCTTGGCGGCGTGCACGCTGGCTTGCGTAAACGGCTTGCCGAGCAGTGCTGCCTCGGCGTTGGCTGCGCGCTTGACGATGGCGGCCATGCCGCCGAAGACCAGCCGCACTTCCTGCACCGTGTCGCCGTCCAGCTTGATGGAAAAGCCCGCGCACAACGCCGAGATGTCGCAGTCGAAGCGCTTGCTGATCTTGTAGGCGCGCACGCGGCGCGACGCCACCGACAGCGGCACGGTCACGGCCTGCACGAACTCGCCCGGCTCGAGCTTGTTCTTCATGTAGTCGACGTAGAAGTCGGTGAGCGGCATGCGGCGCACGCGTGCACCCTGGCGAAGTTCGATCTGCGCGTCCAGCGACATCAGCACCGGCGGCGAATCGCCGATGGGCGAGCCATTGGCGACGTTGCCGCCCATGGTGCCGGCATTGCGGATGGGCGGCGAGGCAAAGCGAAGCCAGACGTCGGTCAGCCCTTCGAAGCGCTGCGCGAGGGCGCGCCAGGCGTCTTCGAGCGAGGCGCCGGCGCCGATGTAGAGTTCGCCATTGCGCTCCTCGACCACCTTCATCTCGGTCACGTCGCCGACATAGATGATGTCGCCGAGGTCACGGAACTGCTTGTTGACCCACAGGCCCACGTCGGTGGAGCCCGCCAGCACCTGCGCCGTGGGCTTTTCAACACGCAGGGCGGCAAGCTGCTCCAGCGTCCTGGGTGCATGGAAATGGTCGACGCGCTGACCCAGCGGCGCGGTGTATTCGAAGCTGGACTCTCGCTGCAGCGCAGCAAGCGCCTTGACCACGGGCTTCGTGTCGAGGCGAACCTCGGGCAAGTCGAACATGCGCTGGCCTGCGTCGAGGATGGGCCGGTAGCCCGTGCAGCGGCACAGGTTGCCCGAGAGTTCGTCGGCCAGTTCCTGGCGCGTCGGCTGCGTGCCTTCGGCCTGATGGTGCTCGTAGCTCGACCACAGCGACATCACGAAGCCCGGCGTGCAGAAGCCGCACTGCGAGCCGTGGCAATCGACCAGCGCCTGCTGCACCGGGTGCAGTTGCACCACCGGGTGCTTGTCGTGCTGGCGGGTGTCCAGGGCGGTGGCGCATTGGCGCTTCAGGTCCTCGACGGTGAACAGCGCCTTGCCGTGCAGCGTGGGCAGGAACTGGATGCACGCATTGACGGTTTGCAGCTGCAGGCCGTCGACCGCGCCGGCGGCGCCCGGCTGGGCCAGCTCGCCGATGACGACGGTGCAGGCGCCGCAGTCGCCTTCGTTGCAGCCCTCCTTCGTGCCGGTGCAACGCGCGTCCTCGCGAAGCCAGTCAAGCACGGTGCGGGTAGGGTGGACACCGGTCACGTCGACGACGCGGCCCTGATGGAAGAAACGGATCGGTTGGGTGCTCATGCTCATGGGGTTTTGTTGCTTGCAAGAAAAGCGCCACTCGGGGTCCACGAACTTAGTCGCTCACGGGCCATGTGGAATACGAACATGGCGATATCGCACATCCGGTCATCGATATGTCACGAGCCCATCATTTCTACAACTATCGGAGCCTGATCACAACGGCCTCATTGCGCCAGCGAATTCAGCCGGTCCTGTTCGGTGATTCCGGCCGGCGCTGAAAGCCAGGTGGTCCATGTCGATCGGTTAGGCGAAGTTAGAAGACATAAGAGCAATGTAGAGACAAAACAGGGGGTTTTATGAAGACAGTCCACGTGGACATCGTTGGCGGCACTGCGCGCTGCCACCTCGAAGCTGCCGGCACCGGCAGTGACCCGCCCATCGGGGCATTTCCCGTTCATCGGGAGCGAAGGCGAAACCAGGACTCGCCGGCGCGGCCATCCACCACCGCTGATCTTCACTTTCCTTTCAACACCCATACAACGAGGCTTGAACCATGACCACAGCCAACGCCGCGCAAGGCGGCGCACTGCCACAAACGAGAACGCGGGCCACCAAGGTCCACCCGGTCGACGAAGTACTTCCGCTTCCCCAACTCGCGGCCTACGGCTTCCAGCACGTGCTGGCCTTCTACGCGGGCGCGGTGCTGGTGCCCATCATCCTGGCCGGCGCACTGGGGCTGAGCAAGGACCAGCTCATCCACCTCATCAATGCCGACCTGTTCACCTGCGGCATCGCCTCCATCATCCAGGCCTGGGGCATTGGCAAGGTGGGCGTGCGGCTGCCGCTGCTGCAGGGCGTGACCTTCACGGCAGTGAGCCCGATGATCGCCATCGGCATGGGCGTGGGCGGCGGCACGGACGGGCTGCTGGCCATCTACGGCTCGGTGCTGGTCGCGGGCATCTTCACCTTCCTTGCGGCGCCATATTTCGCGAAGCTGGTGCGCTTCTTCCCGCCGATCGTGACCGGCACGGTCATCCTGATCATCGGCATTGCGTTGCTGCCGGTGGCGGCCAATGACATCGTCGTGGGCAAGGGGCCTTTTGCGATCCAGGACCCGGTGCAATTCAAGCACCTGGCGTACGCCTTCGGCACGCTGGCGCTCATCGTGGCAATCCAGCGCATGTTCCGGGGCTTCATGGCCACCATCGCCGTGCTGCTGGGGCTGGTGATCGGCACCATCGTCGCGTGGATCCTGGGCGATGCGCATTTCGCGGACGTCGCCACGGCGCCGATGTTCGGCTACACCTCGCCCTTCTACTTCGGCATTCCGACCTTCAGCTTCACGGCGGTGCTGTCGATGCTGGTCGTGATGATGATCACCATGGTGGAAACCACGGGTGACGTCTACGCCACCGGCGAGATCGTGCAAAAGCGCATCCGCGCCGACGACATCGCCCGTGCCATCCGCGCCGACGGCGCCGCCACCTTCCTGGGCGGCATCCTGAACTCGTTCCCCTACACCTGCTTCGCGGAAAACGTCGGCCTGGTGCGCCTGACGCAGATCAAGAGCCGGTGGGTGGTGGTCGCGGCCGGCTTTATCATGATCATCCTGGGTTCGCTGCCGAAGGCTGCCGCCATCGTGGCGGGCATTCCGCACCCGGTGCTGGGCGGCGCGGCGCTCGCCATGTTCGCGGCGGTGGCCGTGGTCGGTGTGCAGACGCTGCAGAAGTGCGACTTCAACGACCACCGCAACATCGTGATCCTGGGCACCAGCCTGGGCCTGGGCATGCTGGTGACGGCGCAGCCCTTTGTGGCCGGTGCCTTCCCGAAGTGGGCGGAAATCGTGTTCGGCAGCGGCATCACGCTGGGTGCCTTGTCGGCCATCATCCTGAACATCATCTTCAACCACACGGGCGGCAGTCCGCACACGGCGGTGGCGGGCACGCCCGGCAACCTGATCGGCCTCGAACAGGTCAATGAGATGTCGCGCCAGGAATTTGGCAAGACCTTTGGCGGCCTGGTGGAAGACACCCCATGGGTGCTCGACGCTGCCTATGCACGCCGGCCCTATGCCAACACCATCGCCCTGCGCGCCGCCTTCCAGGAAGCCCTGCTCACCAGCTCCAAGGAAGAACAGTTGCAGCTCATGAATTCCTTTGCCGACCTTGGCAGCGAAGCCGATTCGCACAATGCCTATCTGCTCGACCACGCCGACGCGGGCATGAGCGGGCTGGAAGAAGAGGAGCACAACGACATCGACGAGCTGGCCAAGGCCTACCGCAACCACTTCGGCTTTCCGCTCATCGTGTGCGCACGTGACGTGGACCGCTACGAACGCGTGGTCACCAATGGCTGGAACCGCATGGCGAACTCGGCCGAAGTGGAGCGGGCCGCGGGCTTGATCGAAATCGCGCGGATCGCCAACTACCGCTTCAACGTGCTGGTGGCCAACGCCAACCCGATAAGTTCAGCCCGCGTTCGGGCTTTCGGGCGCCTCTCGCCGCACGGCTGAAGCCCTTCACATCAACTGGGCGAACAGCCCGGTTGTTGTCATGACCTGGCGCAACCAGGCGTTTGCCGGGTCGGCCTCGAAGCGCTTGCTCCAGTGCAGCGAGACCGCGAAATCACGCAAGGGAAAGGGCGGCTCGACGATGTCGTAGCCGCCCTCTTTCGCAAAGCCCCGCGCGATGTTGCGCGGCATCACGACGGCGAGGTCCGTCGCCAGCACGATGGCCGGCAGCACCATGAAGTGCTCCGTCGTCAGGCGCAGCCGGTCTTCCAGGTTGAGCAACTGGAGAATGCGCAGCGTCTCGGCATGCGTGCGCACCGCCACGAATTCGAGCTTCTGCATCTCTTCCAGCAAGGCCTGCCCGCTGCGCCGTGGGCGCGTGAAGGGATGGCCTTCGCGCAACAGGACGACGTAGCGGTCATTGAGCAAGGTGGCGCGTTGCGTGTCGCGCACCTTGGGCAAAAAGCCGAAGGCGAAGTCGATGCGACCGTTGTCCAGCGCGGCCGCGATATCGGTTTGCGGCAAGGGCATGGTTTCCACCCGCACGTGGGGCGCGAGCTTGCCCAGCTTCGCCATCAGCGGCGGCAGGAACTTCCCCTCGCCGATGTCGCTCATGTGGATGCGAAACACCTTGCGCGATTCGGCGGGATCGAATCGGTCTGACTCATTGAGCGCCGTCTCCAGCGTGCCCAGCGCCGATTGCACCGCCACCGCCAGCCGCTCGGCGCGTGGCGTGGGCGCCACGCCTGCGGGGGCGCGGGTGAACAGCGCGTCCTGCAACAGGATCCGCAGCCGGCCGAGGCCGTGGCTCGCGGCGGGCTGCGTGAGGCCGAGCGCTTCCGCTGCCCGGCTCACGCTGCGCGCGCGGTAGATCGCGTCGAACAAACGAAGCAGGTTCAGGTCAATCTTGTCGATATGCATGGCGTTCATGTTGCTTAGCTCAAATATTGTATTGAGCGATGGCGAAAGCGCCAGCAAACTGCCTGGCGACTTACGGAGACATGCACCTTGGAAGTTTCGTTCAGCAAGGAAATCGAAGCCCTGCGCCTGCGCGCGGGCGACACTTTTCACGGCGAAGGCATCCTGGCCATCACCAAGGGCTTGCTGCAGTCGGGCGTGGCCTATGTCGGCGGCTACCAGGGTGCGCCGGTGTCGCATCTGCTGGACGTGATGGTGCAGGCCAAGCCCTACATGGACGAGTTGGGCGTGCATGTGGAGGCGTGCTCCAACGAAGCTTCGGCTGCGGCGATGCTGGGTGCATCCATTCACTATCCGCTGCGCGGCGCGGTCACGTGGAAGTCGATCGTGGGCACCAATGTCGCGGCCGACGCGCTGTCGAATCTCTCCTCGCCGGGCGTCAAGGGTGGCGTGCTCATCGTCGTGGGCGAAGACTATGGCGAAGGCGCGAGCGTGATCCAGGAGCGCACGCACGCCTATGCGCTCAAGTCGAGCATGTGCCTGCTCGACCCCCGCCCCGAACTCGGCCAGATGGTGCGCATGGTCGAGGAAGGCTTCCGCCTCTCGGAAAGCTCCAACATGCCCTGCATGATGGAACTGCGCATCCGCACCTGCCACGTCCGCGGCAGCTTTGAATGCAAGGACAACGTGGCGCCGCCGATTTCCAAGCGGGCGCTCATGGCCGATCCGGCCTGTTTCGACTACATGCGGCTGGCGCACCCGCCCGTGACCTTTCGCCACGAAAAGCTCAAGGGCGACGAGCGCATTCCGGCTGCGCGGCGCTACATCGTCGAGCACAAGCTGAACGAATGCATGCCCGGCAAGGACGAAGACCTTGGCATCGTCGTGCAGGGCGGCCTTTACAACGCGCTGATCCGCAGCCTGCAGCAAAACGGCCTTGCCAATGCCTTCGGCGACAGCGACATTCCCTTGCTGGTGCTCAACGTGACCTACCCGCTGGTGCCTGACCAACTGGCGAAGTTCTGCGCGAGCAAGCGCGCGGTGCTGGTGGTCGAGGAAGGCCAGCCGGAGTACATCGAACAGGAAATCGCCACGCTGCTGCGGCGCCGCGACGTCCAGACGCCGCTGCACGGCAAGGACCTGCTGCCTGCCGCCGGTGAATACGGCGTGGAGGTGCTGTCCAGCGGCATCGCCGGCTTTGCGGCCCTCTACCTGCCCGAGCACGCCCGCGCATCGGCCAGCGAATGGCTCGAAGGCAACCGCGAACGCCGTGCCACGGTGGCCCGGATGCTCGATGCGCCCCTGCCCAACCGGCCGCCGAGCTTTTGCATCGGCTGCCCCGAGCGACCGGTGTTCTCTGCGCTCAAACTCGCGCAGCAGGACACCGGCCCGGTGCACATCGCAGCTGACATCGGCTGCCACGCCTTCGGCACCTTCGAACCGTTTTCGATGGGCCATTCCATCCTGGGCTACGGTATGAGCCTGGCGAGCCGCGCGGGCGTGTCGCCGATGATGGGGCGGCGCACCCTGTCGATCATGGGCGACGGCGGCTTCTGGCACAACGGACTGCTCACCGGCGTGCAAAGCGCCCTCTTCAACGGCGACGACGCCGTGCTGCTGATTTTCAAGAACGGCTACACCTCCGCGACCGGCACGCAGGACATCATTTCCACGCCCGACGACGCGGCGAAGGAGCGCGCGCCTGACAAGCAGCAAAGCCTTGCCGACAAGAACCAGACCATCGAAACCACCCTGCGCGGACTCGGCGTGCAGTGGATGCGCACCGTCACCACCTACGACGTGGAAAAGATGCGCAAGACGCTCACCGAAGCCTTGACGAGCGACTTCGACGGACTGAAGGTCGTCATCGCCGAAGGCGAATGCCAGCTCGAACGCCAGCGCCGCATCAAGCCGTGGATCGCAAGCCTGCTGCGCAAGGGCGAGCGCGTGGTGCGCGTGAAATACGGCGTGGACGAAGACGTGTGCAATGGTGACCACGCCTGCATTCGCCTCTCGGGCTGCCCCACGCTCACCATCAAGGACAACCCGGACCCGCTCAAGGTCGATCCGGTGGCGGTCGTCATCGACGGCTGCGTGGGCTGCGGGCTGTGCGGCGCCAATGCGCATGCGGCCACGCTCTGCCCCTCGTTCTATCGCGCCGAGGTGATCCAGAACCCGAAGTGGCACGAACGCCTGCTGGACGGCGTGCGCGACGCGCTGGTCCGTGCCCTGCGCGTGCCCGCATGACCGAGGTTGCCATGAACCCAAACCCGGTCCGCCCCGTCAGCCTGCTGATCTGCGCATTGGGCGGTGAAGGCGGCGGCGTGCTCACCGAATGGCTGATCGACGTGGCGCGGCAAGCGGGCTACGCGGCACAGAGCACCTCGATTCCCGGCGTGGCGCAGCGCACCGGCGCAACGACCTACTACCTCGAAGTCTTTCCGGTTCCGCTGTCGCAGCTGGGAGGCCGCAAGCCGGTGTTCAGCCTCAGCCCGGTGCCGGGCGCCCTCGACGCCATCATTTCTTCGGAACTGCTGGAGACCGTGCGGCAGATCGGCAACGGCATGAGTTCGCCGCAGCGCACGGTCGTCATCACTTCATCGTCGCGCACCTTGACCACGGCCGAACGCATGCAGCCCGGCGACGGGCGCGCGGACGAACATCGACTGCTGAGGGTGGTGAGGAATTTCAGCCGCGAACACCACGTGCTCGACATGGGCGCAGCCGCGCGCGAAGCGGGCACCATCGTCAGTGCGGTGATGCTCGGCGCCATTGCGGGCAGTGGCTTGCTGCCCTTTTCGCGCGAAGCCTACGAGCGCGTGATCTGCGGCGGCGGCGACGTCGACGCACCCGAAAAGCAGGGCCCGGTTGCACAAGCCAGCCTGCGTGGATTCGCCAGTTCGTTCTTCGCGTTGAAGATGCCGCTGGAGCACGCCGCGATGGTCGCTAGCTTGTTGACGACTTCGGAGCACGAACCCGTGGCATCTGCCGCGCGCCACAAGCTTCCCGCCAACGTTCAAGCCGCCTTTCCCCCGCCGGTGCATGACATGCTGGCGCTGGGCCACGCACGGCTTGTCGACTATCAGGACGCCGACTACGCGGCAACCTACGTGGCGCGGCTTCAGCAGGTGCTCGCGGCCGAGCGCGCCGCGGACCCGGCCGGCGCCAACGGCTACGCCATCACGCGCGAAATGGCGCGCTGGCTGGCCCTGTGGATGGCATTCGACGACATCGTGCGTGTGGCCGAACTCAAGAGCCGGGCCAGCCGTGCGGAACGCGTGCGGCGCGAAGTCAAGGCGGACGATGACGACATCGTGAAGGTCTACGACCACTTCAAGCCCGGCACGCCCGAATTTGCCGCGCTGTTGCCGACCGCGCTCGCGGCGCGCGTCACGGCATGGGACAGGCACCGCCAGAGCCAGGGCAAGACGCCGTGGGCGCTGCCGCTGAAGGTGGGCAGCCATTCCGTGTTCGGCATGCTGGCGCTCAGGCTGCTCGCCTCGCTGCGCGGGCTGCGCAAGCGCGGCAGCCGCTTCGACGAAGAACAGCAGTTGATCGGCCGCTGGCTCGACGCCGTGATCTCGGGCACTGGGCGTGGCTGGCGTCTGGGCCATGAAATCGCGCTGTGCGGACGGCTCATCAAGGGCTACGGCAGCACCAACGAGCGCGGCAAACGCAACCTGTTGCATGTGATCGACCATCTGGCCGTGGCCCCGCTGGCCGACGGCTCGCCACCATCGCGCGCCAGCGCCATCGCCGCCGCACGCGAGGCCGCCCTGGCCGACGATGCCGGCAAGGCGCTGGACGCCGCGCTGGTGCGCCACGGCGCGCCGCCACGTCCCATCGTTGCGCAGCCCATCCGCTGGATGAAACGCTCGCCCACCGCAGCCACGCCGGTGCGCTGACAATTCTCAAGGTAAACGCCGATTTCGCGCTTCGCGATTCTTATAAAGAATAATCAAATCGCGCTGCCCTATCCTCGGAGCGCTGCCGGTTCACTGTTCCAACGACCCCTGCCAGGAGACCTTGACATGACCATGCCCCGCCACAGAACCTCGACGACCGCCCGCGCCGTGCTGGCCATAGCCGCCACGCTGGCGTTGGCAGCGTCGCCCGCAGGGGCGCAGGACAAGCCGGTCAACCTGAAGATGTCGAGTTGGGTGCCGGCGCAGCATCCGCTGAATCCTTCGCTGCAGGCATGGGCGGACGACATCAAGAAGGCATCGGGCGGCACCATCACGGCCACGCTGTTTCCGTCGGAGCAACTGGGCAAGGCCTTCGACCACTACGACATGGCGCGCGACGGCATCGCCGACGCGGCCTACATCAACCCCGGCTACCAACCCGGCCGCTTCCCGATCATGGCCGGCGCGTCGCTGCCCTTCATGTTCGCCAACGCCAAGGGCGGCACCGCTGCCATCGACGCGTGGTATCGCCAGTACGCCGCGAAGGAAATGAAGGACATCAAGTTCTGCTTTGCCTTCGTGCACGACCCGGGTACTTTTCATGCGCGCAAGAAGATCACCCTGCCCACCGACATCAAGGGCATGAAGGTGCGGCCGGCCACCAGCACCATCGGCCAGATGATCACCTCGCTGGGCGGCACCAACGTGCAGGCCTCGGCCCCCGAGTCTCGCGACATGCTGGAGCGCGGCGTGGCCGATGCCATCACCTTTCCGTGGGGTTCCATCAGCCTTTTCGGCATCGACAAGGTGGTGAACTTCCACATGGACGTGCCGCTGTACGTCACGCCTTTTGTGTGGGGGCTCAACCAGGGCAAGTACGACAGCCTGTCGGCCGCGCAGAAGAAGGTCATCGATGACCACTGCACGAGCGAGTGGGCAGAAAAAGTTGCCGCGCCGTGGGCTGAATTCGAAGCTGCGGGCCGCGCGAAGATTGCGGCGTTGCCGGGGCATGAGGTGTACAAGCTCACGCCCGATCAACTCGCCGCATGGCGCGCGGCCGTTGCGCCGGGCGAGGCCACTTGGGCCGAAGGCGTGAAGAAGGTGGGCGCTGATCCGAAGGCCGTCATGGATTCGCTGAAGGCCAGCTTGGCAAAGAGCAACTCCGCACTTTGATGTTCGCGCGTGGATCTCCCTCCCCCTGCGGGGGAGGGTTGGGGTGGGGGCACGCGGCGGTTGATGGCAGACGCTGCGTACTTATCGACTGCCCGGTGCCCCCATCCCAACCTCCGTGCTCGCAGCCAGAGGCTGCGGCTCTTCGACCTGTCCGGTTCCGCACAGGCGGAACCGGAGCCGCAGGTCTCAGCCCCGAAGGGGGAAGGAGTAAATACGGGAGCAGAGGATGACGCGTCGCCCCGTCAACGCGATGGACCGCATCATCAACACCATCGAATGGCTCGCCGCCATGTTCGTTGGCATCGTGGCGCTCAACATCTTCATCGCGGTGGTGCTGCGCAAGTTCTTCAACACCTCGATTCCCGACGCCTACGATTTCGGCCGCATGCTGCTGGGCATCCTGATTTTCTGGGGCATCGCGGCGACCAGTTACCGCGGCGGGCACATCACGGTCGACCTCGTGTGGACGGCGGCCGGCCCGCGCATGAAGCGCGTCATCGACGTGTTTGCCACGCTCGTGCTGCTCTTCGTGGTCGCGGTGCAGACCGCCACGCTGTTCGACAAGGTCCGCGGCACCTACACCGACAACGTGCAAACCTTCGACATGAACATCCCCGTCTGGCCTTTCTATGCCGTGGCGTGGACAGGCGACGTGTGCGCGGTGTTGCTCATCGCCATTCGCACCTGGCGGCTCATCTTCCATCCCGAGTTGCTGCACGACGAGAAGCCTGAACAGAAGGTTGATGAATGACGAGCATCGCCGGACCGCTCCAGGATGCGAGCGCCCCCTCGGGGGGCAGCGAGGACACGCAAGTGCCGAGCGTGGGGGCCACATGAGCACTGATGCGATCGCCGTTCTGGGCTTCGTGGTTCTTTTCGTACTGATGCTCTTGCGCGTGCCCGTCGGCATGGCGATGGGCCTCGTGGGCGTGACCGGCTACGCCTGGATCGTCGGCCCCGGCCCCGCATTGAAGCTGGTCGGCCAGACCTCGATGCGCACCGTCACCGACTACACCTTCGGCGTGATCCCGATGTTCATGCTCATGGGCGCCTTCGTGTCGGTGTCGGGTGTGAGCCGCGAACTCTTCAAGGCCGCCAACTCCATGATCGGCCACCTGCGCGGCGGGCTTGGCGTGGCGACGGTGCTGGCATGCGGCGGCTTCGCGGCCATCTGCGGATCGTCGGTGGCCACGGCGGCCACTTTTTCGGCCGTTGCGTATCCGGAGATGCGGCGCTTCAACTATCCGCAGTCGTTCTCCACGGGCGTGATTGCCGCCGGCGGCACGCTGGGCGCGATGCTGCCGCCTTCGACGGTGCTGGCCGTCTACGCCATCCTCACGCAGCAGGACATCGGCAAGCTCTTCATGGCCGGCATCGTGCCGGGATTGCTGGCGATGCTGATGTACGTCATCACCATCGCCATCATCGTGCGCGTGCGGCCGGGCTGGCTGCCGGCCGGCGAGACCAAGCCCTGGCGCCAGCGCGTGCTCGACCTGAAGGACGTGTGGGCGCCGCTGGTGCTGTTTCTCTTCGTCGTCGGCGGCCTGTATGGCGGGTTCTTCACGCCGACCGAAGCCGGTGGCGTGGGCGCGAGCGGCGCCTTTCTGCTGGGCCTGATCCGCGGCAAGCTCAACGGGCCAAAGATCCGCGAGGCGCTGCTCTCGGCCACGCGCACGGCAGCGGCGGTGTTCACGGTGCTCATCGGCGCGCTGCTCTTCGGCTACTTCCTGACCATCACGCAAAGTCCGCAGAAGCTCACCGAGTTCCTCACCGGCCTGGGCATCGGGCGCTACGGCGTGCTGGCGCTCATCATGCTGATGTACCTCGTGCTCGGCTGCCTGATGGACGCGATGGCGATGATCATCCTCACGGTGCCGATCATCTTTCCGGTGATCGTGCAGCTCGGCTTCGACCCGATCTGGTTCGGCATCATCATCGTGATGACGGTGGAGCTGGGGCTCATCCATCCGCCCGTGGGCATGAACGTGTTCGTCATCAAGAGCGTGGTGAAGGACGTGAGCTTCACCACCATTTTCAAGGGCGTGCTGCCCTTCGTGGCAACGGACCTCATTCGCCTGGTCATCCTGATCACCTTTCCGGTCATCGCGCTGTGGCTTCCCTCGCAAATGCGTTAGCCTCCCGGCCACATATGACCACCAAGGAAATCATCTACACCACGCGCGTCGAGTTCGGCGACTGCGATCCCGCCGGCATCGTCTGGTTTCCCAACTTCTTTCGCTGGATCGACGCGGCCTCGCGTCACTTCTTCGTGGAATGCGGCGTGCCGCACTGGAGCGAGACCGCAAGAACGATGGGCGTGATCGGCACGCCGCTGGTGGACACGCACACGCGCTTCGTTTCCACCGCCAGTTATGGCGACACCTTGAACATCGTGACCACCGTCAAGGAATGGCGCAGCAAGAGCTTCGTGCAGGCCTATCGCGTGATGCGCGGCGACGCGCTCATCCTCGAATGCGAAGAGGTGCGCATCTTCGGCGGCAAGCGGGAAGACGGCAGTTTGCGTGCGATGCCGGTGCCTCCCGAGATCCAGCGACTCTGCACGGCCTGACGCCCGGCCGATGAAGTGGGCGGCCCCTTCGGGCAGCCATCCACAAAACAATTTCTTGCGTCTCTAATTCAAGTGTTGGACTACGCTCGCGAGCGGTGCTTTTGCGCCGGGGTTGCGTGCGCAAAAAGGCCCAGCCAACAAAGAACGGAGACACACGGAATGCTTGAAACGATCACCGATCCGACCCAGGCCGCCAAGACCTGGTTTTCCGACTTTGGCGACGCGCTTGCCAAAGGCGACGTCGATGCCGCAGTCGATCTCTTCGAAGCGGACAGCTATTGGCGCGACCTCGTCGCCTTCACCTGGAACATACGAACGCAGGAAGGGCCCGACGCCATCCGCGCCATGCTGAAGGCGCGCCTCGCGGACGTTGCGCCGTCGAACTTCGCCATCGAAGGCGATGCCACTGAAGCCGATGGCATCACCGAAGCATGGTTCACCTTCGAGACGCGCGTGGCGCGCGGGCGCGGCCATGTTCGGCTTCGCAATGGCAAGGCATGGACGCTGCTCACGACCATGACCCAACTCAAGGGCCATGAAGAAAAAACCGGCGAGCAGCGCATCAAGGGCGCGGAGCACGGCCAGTTGCCGGGACGCAAGACCTGGCTCGAAAAGCTGGAAGAAGAACGGCAGACGCTGGGCTTCACCAAGCAGCCCGAAGTCGTGATCATCGGCGGCGGCCAGGGCGGCATCGCGCTCGGTGCGCGCCTGCGCCGGTTGGGCGTTCCGACCATCATCGTGGAGCGGAACGAGAAGCCCGGCGACTCCTGGCGCAAGCGCTACAAGTCGCTGTGCCTGCACGATCCGGTGTGGTACGACCACCTGCCCTACCTGCCCTTCCCCGACCACTGGCCCGTGTTCTCGCCCAAGGACAAGATCGGCGACTGGCTGGAGATGTACACCAAGGTCATGGAGCTCAACTACTGGGGCTCGACCACCGCGAAGAAGGCGCGCTTCGACGAAGCGAAGAAGGAATGGGAAGTGACCGTGGAGCGCGACGGCAAGGACGTCGTGCTGCGGCCCAAACAACTGGTGTTCGCGCTTGGCGTGTCGGGCTATCCAGTCGTTCCCGAGATTCCCGGCGCGGAGAACTTCAAGGGCGACCAGCACCATTCCAGCAAGCACCCCGGCCCCGAGGCCTACAAGGGCAAGAAGTGCGTGGTGCTGGGCTCCAACAATTCGGCGCATGACATCTGCGCAGCGCTGTGGGAGAACGGCGCCGACGTGACGATGATCCAGCGCTCATCCACGCACATCGCGCCATCGGATTCGCTGATGGAACTGGCGCTCGGCGGGCTCTACTCGGAGCAGGCGGTGAAGAACGGCATCGACCATCACAAGGCCGACCTGATCTTTGCGTCGGTGCCCTACAAGATCATGCATGCGCTTCAGATTCCCGTTTACGACGAGATGAAGCGGCGCGATGCCGACCTGTACAGCCGCCTTGAAAAAGCAGGCTTCATGCTCGACTTCGGCGTCGACGGTTCGGGCCTGTTCATGAAGTACCTTCGCCGCGGCTCTGGCTACTACATCGACGTGGGTGCGTCGGAGCTGGTGGCCAACGGCAGCATCAAGCTCAAGAGCGGCGTGAACATCGAGCGCGTCAATGAGAGATCAGTCACCTTGACGGACGGCACCGAGTTGCCCGCCGACCTGCTGGTGTATGCCACGGGCTACGGCTCGATGAACGGCTGGCTTGCCAACATCATCTCGCCCGAAGTGGCAGACAAGGTCGGCAAGTGCTGGGGCCTGGGCTCCGACACCCCCAAGGACCCCGGTCCGTGGGAAGGCGAGTTGCGCAACATGTGGAAGCCAACGCAAGTCGACCAGTTGTGGATCCACGGCGGCAACCTGCACCAGTCGCGCCACTACTCGCAGTTTCTTGCCTTGCAACTCAAGGCACGAATGGAAGGCATCGACACACCGGTGTACGAGCGGGCACCGACTTACCACCGACGCTGATCGCCGCCCGCAGGAACGGAACTCGAGACGAACTGTCCCCGTCCGACGTGGACAAGCTTGTGGACAACCACCATGTGATCGTCCCAAAGCCTTGTCCCACAAGGGCTGGCAATGGATTGCCTCCTTTAGCAGCACCTCGTCGCAAGCTGCACTCGACGTCTCAGAAAAGGGAACCCGTGTCGGGTACCTTCTTCGCCGGCGGGGCCTTTTCGGGCAGGGGCTCCGGGGTCATGTCGATGCGGTCGGCGGGGTAGAGGTTCATGAAATCCATCGACTGCTCCGGCGTTGCATCGAGCCATTGCGCGTACTGCGCTTCCGGCAGGATGACGACCATGCGCTTGTCCTGCGCGTCGGGCGCGAGCTTGGGGTCGTAGCGGTGCATGTGCTTGAACTGCGGGTGCTCGTCGGCGTTGACGGTGAGCATCGCGAAGCTGGTGAGCCATTCACCGGTCGGCGCGCGCCACGGTTGCCACAAACCTGCGACACCGAAGGTCTCGTCGTTGGCGGCCGCAAAGCGTGTGGGCACATGCTTGCCGCTGCGCCAGTCGGGTTCGTAGATGGCCTCGCACGGCACGATGCAGTGGCGCGCCTTCGCCCATGCGCTCTTGAAGCTCGGCAATGTAGCCACTGTTTCGGTGCGCGCGTTATAGGTGCGCACGCCGTACTTCAAGTCCCTGGCGAAACCCGGCAGCAATCCGAAGTGCGCCATCACCGCCTCGAATGGCGGCACCGCTTCGTCACCCGAACTGCGTTCAGGCGGACGGCGCACGATGGGTGCGAGTTGCGTGGGGTACACATGCGAGGTACCGCGCGGCGCCTCCCAGTTGGGCGGCAGCACGATGCCATAGTGCTTGAGGTAATAAGCACGTCGACGTTCGCTGATGTAGTGGCTGCACATGGGGAACTGATCTCCTCGTGGCTTCGTTCGGGCTTGCACGCAAGTCTATGCGGAGGCCGCGCATGTCCAGGCGCGATACTCGCGGCATGAGCGTGCAAGCATTGAAGTCTTCTTTTGGCAGCAACTGCCATTGGTGTGGCCTGCCGATGGACTTTGCGGAACCCCGCAGCCAACCCGATTCGGCCACCATCGAACATCTGCTGGATTCCACTTTCGGCACCGTGCGCAAGCAGAAGCACCGCCGCCTCTCGCACGCCATCTGCAACCAGACGCGCAACGAATTCAGGCTGCAGGCGCAGCGGCAGTTCGAGCTGTGGATTGCGCAGCGGGTGGGTGACCGGAAAGCGTGAATCTCAAGGCTTGACGAACTTGAGCACGAACTCGTCTTTGGGCTGGGGCGGCTCTGGCGTGTTCCGGTCGCGCGGATCATTGGGATTGCGCAGGAAATTGCCTTCCGCCACCAACCTGAACCCCACGCTTTCCACTTCCTTGCGCAGAAAAGCCTCTTCGATCCGGTGCAGCGTGCCCGACTCGCTGATGCCGGTGCCGGGACGGCCCGCGTGGTCCGCAACGACGAAGATGCCGCCCGGCTTCAGCGCGCGAAAGATCGCCCTGTCCATCTGCATTCGATCCACGCCCATGAACCCCATGTCGTGGTAGTTGAACATCAGCGTGACCAGGTCGAGCCCGCCATTGGCGACGGCCGCAGGCACCGGGTCTTCAAAGCGCTGCGGCACGGCGACCATCGGCGCCGCGGGAACGTTGGCACTCTTGAGCCGCGCACTGCGATCGGCCAGTGCCACAGCCGATGAGGGACGCGCCCCCGTCGGCGCCGCAGGCGCGGCGGCGGCAGGCGGCATCGCGGCCGGATTCGAGACTCCTTCGGGCGCGGATGGCGCCGGTGTCGCGCGGTTCGGATCGCGCTGTGGCATCTGTCCATACACCGTGCCCGTCGGGCCTATCGCGCGCGCCAGCAACTCCGTCGTGTAGCCGCCAGCCGCGCTCACATCCAGTGCCACCATGGCGGGACGCACGCCGATGAAGACGAGCATTTGCTCGGGCTTGCGGCGGATGTCGTTCGTGCGGTCGGCGGCGGTGCGGTCGGGGCTGGTGATGATCCCTGCAATCTGCTGGGCCGAAATCGTGGGGGCGAGACCTGCGGATGGACTCGTCGCGCAGGCGCCCACGAGGATCGGAGCCACCAAGAGCAAAACACGACCCGCTGACTTGAAGCAAGCTTGAGCAGACATCCGCATCACCCGTTCCTTTCGTTGAACCGGGTGCATTCTGCGCGCGCTGTTCGACTATTCCGCCTCGATCGCCGCAGCCTTGACGATGCGGCCCCACTTCTGCGACTCCGCAGCCTGGAACTTCGCGAGCCCCTCCGGCGTTGTGGTGAACACTTCCGTGCCCGTCGGGTCGTAGAACGCCTTCCTGGCCGCTTCGCTCTTCGCGGCCTTTACCAACAATTCGTTCAGTCGCGCGATGACTGCGGGCGGGGTCTTGGCCGGCGCATACGCGGCGAACCAGTAGCCCATTTCGTAGCCCTTCACGCCAGCCTCTGCAATCGTGGGCACCTCGGGCGCCAGCGGGGAGCGCTTGTCACTCGAAACACCCAGCGCACGCAACTTGCCTGCCTTGATCTGCGGCAGGCCGGTGGCCGCGTCGGTGATCATCATGTTGATCTGGCCGCCCAGCAGGTCGGTGACGGCGAGCGTATTGCTCTTGTAGGGCACGTGCAGCAGCTTGATGTCCGCCATCTGCTGCAGCAGTTCGCCCGCCATGCGGCTGGATGAACTGCCGCTGCCGAAGCTGTACTTGCCCGGCTCCTTCCTGGCCAGCGCGACGAACTCGGCCACTGTCTTGGCAGGGAACGCCGGATTGACCACCATGATCTGCCCGCCCTTGCCCAACGCTGCAATCGGCGCGAAGTCTTTCACCGGATCGTAGGGAAGCTTCTTGAACAGATGCTCGTTGGCGGCATGCGTGGTGTTGGTGGTGATGAGCACGGTGTAGCCGTCCGGCGCGGCCTTGGCGACCTGCTGTGCGGCGATGAAGCCGCTCGCGCCGGCCTTGTTGTCGACGATGACAGGCTGCTTCGACTCAGTCGAGACACCATTGCCAAGGGCACGGGCAATCTGGTCCGTGGCCGTTCCCGCCGCGAAAGGCACCACGAAGGTGATGCTCTTGTCGGGAAAGGCCTGTGCCTGGCCAAGCAGCGGCGCCATGGCGAGTGCGGCAGCCAGCGCAACGAGGGGAAAGCGATTCATCGTATGTCTCCAGAGGGGTTTGAGTGAAATGGAAAGAGGCGTCCCGCGGTCAGCCCTCATCGGGGCCGGTGAGCAGATGCCGGAGTTCTTGCGGCACGCGAATGCGCAGGTCGAGCAAGAGAAAGGACAGGGTCTTGCCGTGCGTGTCCAGGTTCAGCGCATCGTTGACGCCGCCATCCAGCACGCCGTCGAGCACGAAATTCATGGCGTGCAGATTCGGCAGCAGGAAGCGCTGCACGCGCGTGGGGCGGCGAAACTGGAACTGTGCCGCCACCGCCTCAGCCGTCACCTGTTCGACCAGCAACGGATACAGCGCTTCGTGCCATGCGATCACGCTGATGTTGGAGCGGTCGCCCTTGTCGCCCGTGCGGCCGTGGGCAGCGCGATAGAGCGGAACCATCCCGATGTTCGTGTTCATACGGCCTCCTCGACGCGCTCGAAGCCCACCGGCACGGCATCGCGCGGCAGCAGGCACGAGATGGTGTTGAGCCGCGGCGTGAGCGTGGTTCGCACGCCGCCGCCGCCCGCTGGGCCGCAGGTGTAGAGCGCAGTCACTTCACGCGCCAGGCGCTCGGCTTGCGCGCGATCTTCATGCGTCGCCGCGACACGCAGGCGTACATCGCGCAGGCCCGCATCGGGCGTTGCCGCGAGTGCGCGTCCGGCATCGTCGCCCAGGATGCTGATCGCACCGATCAGGTCCACGCGCAGCGACAGGCCTTCCAGGCGTTGCCGCAGCACATCGGCCGCGAGTCGGGCGCGAGCTTCGGCACGCGGCCCGGCATAGGAGATCTCGCCCTCGGCCAGCCATCCGCCTTCGTGGCAGACGTTGACCTTGTAGTCGCCGGGCCGCGCATGACCCTGCACGCCGGACAAGGCCACGCGATCCGTCCCCACCACACGCACCTCGGCTTGCGAGATGTCGGCAACCACATCGGGCGTCAGGTAGGCGAAGGGGTCGTGCACTTCGTACAGCAGTTGCTCCTTGACGGTGGCCTCGGTGACAAGTCCACCCGTGCCGTCGGCCTTGCCGATGGTGCAGTGGCCGTCCGCATCGATCTCGGCGATGGGAAAGCCGACGGCCGCGAGCCCCGGCACGTCCTTGAAGCCGGGGTCGGCGAAGTAGCCACCCGTGACTTGCGCACCGCATTCGAGCAGATGGCCGGCCATCGTCGCGCGTCCCAGGCGTGGCCAGTCGTCGGCGCGCCAGCCGAAATGCGACATCGCCGGCCCCACGGTGAGCGAGGGGTCGGCCACGCGGCCACAGACCACGATCTGCGCGCCGGAATCGAGCGCGGCAGCGATGGGCTCCGCGCCGATGTACGCATTGGCGCTGACGAGGCGGATGCCTTCCATCCGTGTGCCGAGTTCGCGCCGAAGCAGCGCAAGATGTTCTGGTGACGACAGGTCGTCGCCTTCCACGACGGCGATGTGCGGCGCCGTGGCACCCAGTTCGCGCGCCATGCGGGCAATGTGGCGCGCTGCCGCGCGCGGATTGGCCGCGCCGAAGTTGCTCACGATGCGGATGCCATGCGCCAGGCATCGCGCCAGCACCGGTCGCAGCATCGCGTCCAGCAAGGGCTCGTAGCCCGCCTGCGGATCGGCGCGCCGACGCAGTTGCGCCAGTGCCAGCGTGCGCTCGGCCAGCGTTTCGAAGATGAGAAAGGCGCGCTGGCCGGCCGGGCCGCTCTCCAGCCGGCGGATGAGCGTGTCCACGACGGGGCCCGCCGCATCGGTCCGGTCTCCGGAAAAACCGGCAGCGCATCCAACAAGCAGCGGGGGAAGATCTGTGTGCATGGCCTGCACTCTAGGCGTGGCGTGGTGATCCGTAAAATCGAAAGTTCAGATCAATTCATCTGGATTTCAAATAGCCAATGAAAACACCTGATCTCTCGTCACGACAACTGCGGGCCTTTCTTGCCCTGGCCGACCAGCGCAACTTCACGCGGGCGGCGCAGACCTGCCACCTGTCGCAGCCGGCGTTCAGCGCGCTCATCCGCGGACTGGAAGACGCATTGGGCACGCGCCTGTTCGATCGCGACACGCGCAGCGTGCTGCTGACGCCAGAAGGCCGGCTGTTCGAAGGCTCGGCGCGGCGCCTGCTGGACGACCTTGGCAGCGCCGTGAATGACCTGGCCGACCATGTCGAGCGGCGCAAGGGCCGCGTGCGCATCGCCGCCCTTCCCTCATTGGCCGCAGGATGGCTGCCCGGTGTGTTTGCGGAATTCATGCAGGCATGGCCCGGCATCACCATCGACCTGAACGATGCGTTGTCGGACGCCTGCGTGGCGCTCGTTCGCGGCGGTCACGCCGACTTCGCGCTCGCCGCCGCGGGCGCCGCCGCACCCGCCGACAGCGACCTGCGCAGCCGCAAGCTGTGCAGCGATCGCTTTTATCTGGTATGCCGCGCCGACCATCCACTGGCCAGCGAGCCACGCCTGACCGTCAGAAAAATCGCGCCCTGGCCCTTCATCCAGATGGCGCGCAACAGCAGCGTTCGGCAGGCGCTGGATGCGGCACTACATCCCTTGCGGCTCAATGCCGTCTTCGAGGTGGAACACCTTGCAACCGTCATGGGGCTGGTCGAGGCGGGGCTGGGCGTCAGCGTGGTGCCGGCCCTGACGCTGTTCCACTTCCGGCGCGAAACGCTGGTGACGCGTCCGATGCCATTGCCTTCGTTGACGCGAACCGTCTACCTCATCCAGCGGCGTGAAGGCAGCCTCTCGGTCGCCGCGCAGGCGATGCACGATCTCATCGTGGCGCGCCTGAGCTCGCTGAAGTTCGATTGAGCCTATTGGGGCAGGTACTTTGCAAGCTCGCGCTCGATGCTCTTCGGGTCAGTGGCCATGCCGGCGTTGATCCACGCGGCGAAGTCGCCCACATAGACCTCTTCGTCGCCCTTCTCCAGGCCCGCGAGCACGGCCTTGGCGACTTCCGCGGGCGACGACATCGGCCCCTGGAAGTCCTTGCTCATGTCGGTGTCGACCGCGCCCGGCATCACTGCCACGACCAGCGTGCCTTGCGCCGCGAGTTCGGCGCGCACGCCTTCGGTCATGCGCAGGCCTGCGGCTTTGGCGGCGCACAGCGAACCCATGCCTGGAATCGTCGCCTTCGCCAGGATCGACAGCATGTTGACGATGGCTCCCTCGCCCTTGAGTTGCGGCGCAAAGGCGCGGCACATCGCGAGCGTGCCGAGGTAGTTGGTCGTGACCTCGGCCTGCGCGTGCTCCAGCGAGCCTGCCGACAGAAAGCCCTGGTGCCGGTTGATGCCCGCGTTGTTGACGAGCAGGTTGACATCGGTGCAGCGCGCCTTCACGGCGTCGATCTGGTCCGCGCGGGTGATGTCCAGGTTCATGAGTTCGAGCCGGCCCGGATCCGACTTGGCGAGGTCTTTCAACGCCGTGGTGTCGCGCGCCGTGGCGTAGACCTTTTTGGCGCCGGCGGCCAGCAGGTGCTGCACGAGTTCCAGGCCGATGCCACGGTTGGCACCGGTCACGAGGGCGATGGAGTTCCGGATCTTCAAGATGGATCTTTCTTCAGGGGATTGGCTTGGCGCAGCGCTGTACGACCGTGTGGCAAGCAGTTTTCATTGTCCGCCAAAACTACTTTACGTCTAAACTATATGGGCGTAATGTTTAGCACCCCACTCTGGAGAACCCTACATGGCAGGTCAGTACATCGACATGAAGGCCGCTGACGGCAGCGGCACGTTCCGCGGCTATCTCGCGGTGCCGGCATCGGGCAGCGGCCCGGGCCTGGTGATTGCGCAAGAGATCTTTGGCGTCAACAAGACCATGCGTGACGTGGCCGACTACTACGCCGAAGAAGGCTACGTGGTGCTGGTGCCGGACATCTTCTGGCGGCAGGAGCCGAATGTCGAACTGGGCTACGCCGAAGCCGACTGGCAACGGGCCTTCGGCTTCTACCAGGGTTTCGACGAAGCCAAGGGCATGGAAGACATCCAGAGCGCCATCACGGCGCTGCGCGCCCGCCCCGAAGTCAGCAACAAGAAGGTCGGCGTGCTGGGCTTTTGCCTGGGCGGCAAGCTGGCCTACCTGGCCGCCACCCGCACGGACGCCGACGTGTCCGTGGGCTACTACGGCGTGGGCATCGACGCTGCGCTGGCCGAGGCGGACAAGATCAAGAAGCCGCTGGTGCTGCACATCGCCGAACTCGACAAGTTCTGCCCACCCGAGGCACGCGACGCCATCGTCAAGGCGCTGAGCAACCGGCCCAACGTCACACTGTACGTCTACCCCGGCCAGGACCACGCCTTTGCGCGCGTCGGCGGCGAGCACTATCACAAGCCGTCGGCGCTCATGGCGCATGAGCGCAGCATCGGCGCGCTGAAGGGCGCGATGGGCCCGCACTACAACCTGTCGGCGTTGTGGGACAAGCATTGCGAATACGAGTTCGGCACGCGCAACGTCGACGACACCATGAGCACCATGGTGGCCGAGCCCTATGTGAACCACATTCCGACGATGACGGGCGGCGTGGGCTGCAAGCAGTTGCACCGCTTCTACAGCGACCACTTCGTCAACAGCAATCCGCCCGACACCGCGCTGGTGCCCATCTCGCGCACCATCGGCGCGACGCAGGTGGTCGACGAAATGCTCTTCACCTTCACGCACACCACCGAGATCCCGTGGATGCTGCCGGGCGTCAAGCCCACGGGCAAGCGCGTCGAAGTGCCGCTGCTCGCCGTCATCAAGTTCCGGGGCGACAAGCTCTACCACGAGCACATCTATTGGGACCAGGCGAGCGTGCTGGTGCAGGTCGGCCTGCTCGACCCCAAGCTGGTGCCGGCCGCAGGCGTGGAAACCGGCCGCAAACTGCTCGACGAATCGCTGCCGTCGAACACGCTGATGCCGGAGTGGAAGGCCTGATTTCCTAGACAGGATTCGCCGCAGCAGCCGGCCGCCCGAGCGACGGCTGGCGCGCAAGCACTTCATCGCAGGGCCCCGCGTCGACGACGCGCCCTGCTTCCATGAGCACCACCGTGTCGAAGTGCTCGAGCAGGCTCAGCCGGTGAACCGAGGCGATCACGCAGGCGTCCGGAAAGCGGCGCGCAACGCGCTGCAGTACGCGCGCCTCGGTGGCAGCGTCCAGTGCGCTGGTCGGTTCGTCGAACAGCAGAAGCGAACTGCCCTGCGCCGCCAACACGCCGCGCGCCAGGCACAGGCGCTGCCGCTGACCGCCAGAAAGGTTGAAGCCGCGCTCCGACAGCGGCGTGTCCAGCCCCCCATGCATCGCGGCCAGCACTTCGTCAAAGGTGCTGGCGTACAGCACGGCGTGCAAGTCTTCGTCATCGCACGGCTGGCCGAAGCTGAGGTTCTCGCGGACGCTGGCTTCGAACACCTCGGTCTCCTGCGGAATCAGCGTGGCGATGTTGCGCAGGCGTGACCAGTCGGCTGCTTTGCCGTCCACGCTGAGCGTGCCGCCGTGTGGCGCGTACAGGCCGGCCAGCACCCGCAGCAAGGTGCTCTTGCCGCCGCCGCTCGGCCCCACCAGCGCGATGCGCTCCCCACGGCGCAGCGTGAGCACGACATCGCGCAAGCCGCTCGGCACATGTTCGGTGCCCGCGTCCTGCGTGCCGCGCGGCTTGTAGATCCATTTCAGATGCTCGATGTGCATGGTGCGCCAATCCGCAGCAGCATCGATGCGCTCGCTCGCCACGTCCTGCGCGCGCGAAGGCGCAGCCCAGATCGGCGCGGCGCTGCCAAAGTCCGTGTGCATGCGTGCAAAGGATTGGAAATTGGCCGCCATCGACGTCACCACGCTGGCGGCCTGCTGGGCGTACTGGTAGATCATGAACACCGAGCCCAGCATCACCGCCTGCCCCGGTGCACGTGACTGCATGACGTAGATCACGACCATGCCCCAGGTGAGCGCCAGGCCCATCATGTCGACCGAGAACCACTTGCCTTCGTTGAGCAACACGGTTCGCTTGAGCGGCGCCGACACCGCGGACATCCGGCGCGACAACAGCACGCGTGACGCGGCGGAAAGGCGCAGGCCGATCACCGTCGACGCGTGGGCCAGGAAGTCGAGCAGCGCCGCGACGTAGCGGCGGTCCGCGTCGTTTTCCTGTCGCGCGAGGCGCATCAGTGCGCGATCGAAACGCACGATGACGATCGCGATGACGACGTAGCCCACGATCGCCACCACGCCGCTGGTGCGCGACAGCAGCGTCAGCGCAATCATCGGTCCGATGAAGTTGACGAGGCTGGTGAGATAGACGAACTGGTTCTGCGCAAAGTCCGACAACGCGCGGCTTGCCTGATGCACCCGGTGCTGCAGTTCGCCGGAATGGTGGCCGTCATTCCATGCAAGCGGTGCCGCCGCAATGCGGCCGTAGAGCTCGTCGGCCAGTGTTTCGCGCACACGCAAGCCGACGTTGCGCTCCAGGATTCGCCCCGGCCCATGCACGAGCCATGACAGCAGGTAAACGCCCGCCAATGCGGCAATCCATCGCCCGGCAGCGGGGTAGTCGCCGGCCTGCAGGGCATTGATGGCCTGCCCCGCCAGCCAGGGCATGGCCAGGCGCAAGACCTGCGAGCCCGTGAGCAATGCCGTGGCGCCCAATAGTTGCCCGCGCGCACCTTCGGCGTGGCGCCAAAGGGCGCCGTACAGGTCTCGCATCGCATTGCCGGGCGCGTCAATGGGCATGACGTGCATTCTCGCCCCAATGCACCGGCGCAAACGACAACGCGAAGCCGCGGCCCTTGAAACGGGCCACGGCTTCGCGTCAGGCGATCAGGCGATCAGGTGATCAGGACCTGTGCGGATTGTCCGGTCGGCGGTCGTACTTGTTGGGCACACCGTCATGGTCCCGGTCCCAGCCGCCTTCGCGGTACACGTAGCGGCCACCGTTTTCTTGCCACTCCGGCGCACGGTAGGCATAGCCTTCGCGGGCACGAAGCCACTTGCCTTCACGCCAGACGTAGTGACCCTTGCGGGCTTCATAGTGGCCAGGTGCCCAGACATAGCCATGACGCGGCGGCGGCACGACTTCATGCCGCGGCGGCGGAGGTGCCACGTTGATGTACAGCTGCGCCTGCTGGGCCTGCGCAGTCACGGGAACGAGTGCTGCGCCGAGCGACAGCACAGAGGCCGCACCAAGCGCGAGGGAAACAGCAAGTTTTCTCATGGGTATTCCTTTTAGAGCCGTTGAGGATTTCATCCTGCTCGCCCCTTGTGAATCGCCCGTCAGCCTTGTGCGAAGTCTTGTGTAGATTTATGTCTGGTGCTGACGCCATGAAATGACGACAGTCTCGCGGTGCGTCAGCACTCACGCACGCGTCGCAACGATGAAGCCTTGGTGCGGTGCGATCCATGCCACGTCATCGCGTGGCGCCATGGCCTGTTGCAAGGCCGTGCCTGCGAAGAGCAGGCGCTCCTGCACCAGAAGGTAGTGACGGGCGTCGACATCGCCCTGCACGGAAAGCACTCGCAGCGTTGCATCGCCCAGCTTGAGTTCTTCGTTCGGCTGCGGCTGAAGCACGGTGGCGTCGGGCCATGCATCCTTGCATGCCTGCGTTGATGCCTCCTTGCCTTGCGTGAACAGGATCCAGCGCACGTCGCCGGGCGCGGCGGCGCGCAATGCGGCAGCGTGCGCCGCGTCATGCGGCAATGGATCGATCAGCGCCCACGGTCCATCGGTGCCGCCCACGAAATAGCTGTGCGCGCCGGGCGCATCCGCTGAGGCCGCGTCGGCCGCCGTCACGCGCCAGACGTGCGGCGACAGGCGCATGACGAGTCCGGGTTCGAGGGCATAGCGGGCATGTCCCTTTCCCTCCGGATCGACGTACGCAACCTCCGGGTAGGCAGGCTCTTCCATGTTGACGGCGCGACTGCCCTCGGGTCCATTCGCCAAACGGGGCATCACGCGCGTGATCTCGCGCAGGTTGCCGGCATAGGCCATGCAGGCGGATGCGCTGGGGAATGTCGAGAGCTGCTCAAGGATGCGGCGCGTGACGTTCATCAGCTTCAGCGCGCGGTCGGGGTCCAGTGCATCGACGGGCCGAAGCCACATGTGCTCGACAGTTTCGCGGCCATCGGGAATCACCGCTTGCCCCGGCGGCATCAGGGCCACGAAGAAGCGCGTGTCGAAGCGGCGCGGCATGCCCGGCGGCGTGAGCCAGTGGCTGAAATAGATGAGTTGGTCGATCGCCAGGCGCCAGCCATTGGCCTCGCACAGCGCGGTCAGCGCCTCGGTGCCTTGCGCCGCGGCCTCGCGCATGGCGGCCAGTTGCGGGGCGGCGACTTGCTGCAGGTCGACGAGCCCGCCCGTCGCATCGCGGGCCAGCAGGACGCCGGCTTCCTCGAAGCATTCGCGCACCGCCGCGGCATAGAAATCCAGCCCGCCTTCGGCGACCGACAGGCGCGCGCTCGCGGCCGCGTCGTCCATGCCGCTGCACATGGCGTGCAGCCGGCGGTCGTGCGCATCCACGACGCCGCCGGGGAACACGCTGGCGCCGCTGTTCTGGTCGTTGGCCTTTTCCGCGCGCCGAAGCAGCAGCGCTTCAAGGCCGAGGCTGCCGTCGCGCAGCAGGATGAGCGTGGCGGCGGTGCGCACTGGTCGCGGCGCGGCGGCAACAGAAGAATGGGGCGAGGCAGTCACAGGATTCATGGCAAGCGTCGATGGGGCTTCAATTGCAAAATACCGCATCATGATGCGTCGATACATGGGAAGCTGTCACTGCGGTGTCGTCCGTTTCGAAATCGAAGCGGACATTGACCGCGTCACGCAATGCAACTGCTCTGTCTGTTCGAAGAAGGGCATCCTGCATCACCGCGTCGATGCTGCGCATTTCCGGTTGCTGTCGGGCGAGGATGACCTTGGCACCTACCAGTTTGGCAGCAAGGTCGCCAAACACCATTTCTGCACGCACTGCGGCATCCACACCTTCACGCGGCCACGCGCGGCGCCGGAGCTTTACACCGTCAACGTGCGCTGCCTCGACGACTACGACCTGGACGCGGAGGCGCCCGAGATCGTCCGATTCAACGGCCGCGACTGGGAAGCCGAGGTTGGCAAGCTCGGTTGAACTTTTGAAGCTTTTCGGCCTGCGATCTAAAGGATCAGCAGCGCCCGGAAATCGTTGACGTTGGTGTTGGTCGGTCCCGTCACCAGCAGGTCGCCAATGGCGTCGAAATAGCCGTAAGCGTCGTTGCGGTCGAGGTGGTCGCTGAGCTTCTTGCCAGCCGCCTCCGCGCGCGCCAGCGTGTCGGGCGTGACGAAGGCGCCGGCGTTGTCTTCCACGCCATCGATGCCGTCGGTGTCGGCCGCCAGCGCCCACACGCTGGCCTGGCCCATCAGCGCACCCGCCAGGCCGAGGCAGAACTCGCCCGCGCGCCCGCCGCGGCCCTTGGCCTGGCCTGGCTGACGCGGACGAATGGTCACCGTGGTCTCGCCACCGGAGAGGATCACGCACGGCCTCGCAAAAGGCGCACCGCGATGCGCCACCGCGCGCGCGAGCGCGGCATGCACCTTGCCCACCTCGCGCGATTCGCCTTCGATTTCATCGCTCAGGATGTGCGCCTCGATGCCGGCCGCACGCGCCGCCGCGGCGGCCGCCTCCAGCGATTGCTGCGGCGTCGCGATCAGATGCACCTCGTTTGTCGCAAATATGGGGTCCTTGGGGTCCGGCGTTTCAAGCGCGCCGCTTTCCAGTCCGGCACGCACGGCCGGCGGGATCTCGATGCGGTAGCGGTCCAGGATGGCGAGCGCATCGGCGCAGGTGGTGCCGTCGGGCACGGTCGGGCCGCTCGCGATGATGGCGGGGTCGTCGCCGGGCACGTCGCTGATGGTCAGCGTGACCACCTTGGCGGGCGCACAGGCCGCCGCAAGTCGGCCACCCTTCACGCGCGAGAGATGCTTGCGCACGCAATTCATCTCGATGATGTTGGCGCCGCTGTCCAGCAGTTCCTTGTTGATGCGCTGCTTGTCGGCCAGCGTGAGGCCTTCCGCCGGCAGGATCATCACGGACGACCCGCCGCCGGAAATGAGGCACAGCACAAGGTCATCGGCCGTGAGCCCCTGCGTCAGCCCGAGGATGCGTTCGGCAGCCTGCATGCCGGCTGCATCGGGCACGGGGTGCGCCGCTTCCACGATATCGATGCGCTGCGCCAAGCCTTCCGGGCGCGGCGGAATGTGGCCGTAGCGCGTCACGACCAGGCCTGACAGCGGCGCATCCTCGGGCCACAAGGCTTCGAGCGCCTGCGCCATCGAAGCACCCGCCTTGCCGGCGCCGAGCACCAGCGTGCGGCCCTTGGGCGGGGGCGGCAAATGCTTGCCCATGGTCGACAACGGCAGGGCACGATCCACCGCCACGCGGTAGAGATGCTCCAGGAAATCACGAGGCGATTTTTGTGCGTCGGGTGCTGCACCCGGGACCGGATTCGATGCGATCATTTGTGCTGTTTCCATTCAGGGATTGTCTGCGCCATGAGCACGCTACTGATTCGCAATGCCGAGTGCATTGCAACTTTCGACGACCAACGTACCGAGCTGCGGCAGGGGTCCATTTTGATCCGTGGCAACCGGATTGAGGCCATCGGCCCTTCGGCAGACGTTGCGGCGTCGGCCGATGAGGTGATTGACGCACGCGGTCATCTGGTGGTGCCGGGCCTTGTCAACACGCACCACCACATGTACCAGTCGCTCACGCGCGCCATTCCCGGCGTGCAGGACGCCGAGCTGTTTTCGTGGCTGCGGGGCCTCTATCCGATCTGGGCCGGCCTCACGCCGGAGATGGTGCACGTGTCGACCCAACTCGCCATGGCCGAGCTGTTGATGTCGGGCTGCACCACCAGCAGCGACCACCTCTACATCTACCCCAACGGCGTGAAGCTTGACCACAGCATCGAGGCGGCGCGCGAGATCGGGATGCGCTTCGTGGCCACGCGCGGCAGCATGAGCGTCGGCGCGTCGCAAGGCGGCCTGCCGCCCGACAGCGTGGTCGAGAAGGAAGACGCCATCCTCAAGGACACGCAGAGGCTCATCGAGACCTTTCACGACGCGTCGCACGGCGCCATGGTGAACGTGGCCGTGGCGCCTTGCTCGCCCTTCAGCGTGAGCCGCGATCTGATGCGCGAATCGGCCGTGCTGGCGCGCAAGTTCGGCGTGCGCCTGCACACGCACCTGGCCGAGAACGACCACGACATCGCCTACAGCCGCGAGAAGTTCAACTGCACCCCCACCGAATACGCGCAAGACCTCGGCTGGCTGGGCCATGACGTATGGCACGCGCACTGCGTGAAGCTGGACGAAGCCGGCATCAAGCTGTTTGCGCACACACGCACGGGCGTTGCGCACTGCCCGTGCAGCAACATGCGCCTGGCCTCCGGCATCGCGCCCATCCGCAAGATGATCGACGCCGGCGTTCCGGTGGGCTTGGGCGTGGATGGCAGCGCCAGCAACGACGGCGCGCACATGGTCAACGAAGCGCGGCAGGCGCTGCTGCTCGCACGCGTGGGGCGCTCGCTGCAACCCTTCGGTTGCGATCATGGCCCGTCGGAAATGACGGCGCGCAATGCGCTCGAAGTGGCCACGCGCGGTGGCGCCGAAGTGTTGGGCCGCAAGGACATCGGTCATCTCGCTCCTGGCATGTGCGCCGACTTGGCGCTGTTCGACTTGCGCACCATGGGCTTCGCCGGTGGTGCAGTGCACGATCCCGTCGCCAGCCTGCTGCTGTGCGCCAGCCCCAACAGCGCATGGACCATCGTCAACGGCAAGGTGGTCGTGCGTGAAGGCCAACTCGCCACCGTGGACTTGGGGCCGCTGGTCGAGCGGCACAACCGGCTGGCGATTGGTTTGGCGGCGGTCTCGCGCTGAGCCACTCACTACCCACACTGGCCCGCGTGCGCAGGTCAGTGCGATGAGTGCGTGGAAAAGTTGCGCAAACCTTCATTGAAAACTTTTCTGGAAAATCCGCTGTAGTAATTGATGATGTCGTAGTGCTCCGCGAATTCTGGACGGTCGCCGAGGAGATGGCCAGCGCCAGCGGAAGTTGAGGATCCACCTTTTAAATCAGAAAACGATATGCACTTGATCGTCTCTGGCGACACCACCACGAACAGAACTTCAACGTGAGCGTATTCCGGGTACTTCTCGGATAGATCCCGAAACTTGAAGATCGAATCCTCGCGGTACTTGACTTCAATTTCGTACGCTGCCCCTCCCTTTGTGATGATGAAGTCGGGAAGGCTACGCACCTTATCGATGATCCTGTTGTTCCTGAATTGCCCGAGCTCGTGAAGGATTGACGGGAGTGAGTTTTCCATTCCGTAGCGGTGCACCGAATAGCCCAACAAGCGAAAAAGCTCCTCCACCAGAACCTCGGCAGTGCGACCCTTGATCATGTCTTTGCACGCCTTGATTTGTTCTTTGACGTCTTTTTTCATGTCCCTCCCTGACATTTATTATTCGGTGTCGCAGTGCTCGTGTGGCACTTGAGCGCGAGGCCCCAAAGTGGGCCTATTTCGTCGGCGCCCCGGCTTCAAACCACTTGCTGACCAACGCACGCTCGGCATCCGTCATGCCCGTTGCGTTGTTCATCGGCATGATCTTCGTGACCACCGCCTGCTGATACACGCCCTGCGCGTGCAACGACACCTGATCGGGCGTATCAAGACGCACATTCTTCATCTGCATCGCAGCGCCGTGGCACATGTAGCAGCGCTGTTCCAGCACCTTCTGCACGTCGCCGAAAGCAACCTTTGCCACCGGCGCACCGGCCACCGCCGGCGCGGCGGGTTCGGGCCGCATCCAGAAGATCGACAGGCCGAGCACTGCGATACCGAACATGGCGTAGGGCACCGGGTTGCCCGCATTGCCCAGCTTGAAGCGATGGCGCACCACGAAGAACTGGCGAATGGCCGCGCCGCCCAGCATGATGAGCAGCAGCACGATCCAGTTGTACTTGTGCGTGTAAGTGAAGCTGTAGTGGTTGCTCAGCATCGTGAACAGCACCGGCAGCGTGAAGTAGGTGTTGTGCACGCTGCGCTGCTTGCCGCGCTGGCCGTGCACCGGGTCCACCGGCTTGCCTTCGCGCAGCGCCTGGACGTTCTTGCGCTGGCCAGGGATGATCCAGAAGAACACGTTGCCGCTCATGGTCGTGGCCATCATGGCGCCCACCAGCAGGAAGGCCGCGCGGCCCGCGAACCACTGGCACGCCAGCCATGCCGCGAACGCGATGAAGACGGCGACGAGCACACCGACGATGGTGTCGCCGTTCTTGCGGCGTCCGAAGACCTGGCAGATGCCGTCGTAAACCATCCAGAACACGACGAAGAAGGCCAGCGCCACGGCAATGGCTGCGCCCGGCTGCCAGTCCATCTTCGACTTGTCGATGAGGTAGGTGCTGGCGTTCCACAGGTAGGACATCGTGAAGAGTCCGAAGCCGGTGAGCCAGGTCGAGTAGCTTTCCCAGTACGACCAGTGCAGGTGATCCGGCAGCTTCTTGGGCGACAGGGTGTACTTCTGCATGTTGTAGAAGCCGCCGCCGTGCACCGCCCATTGCTCGCCGCCCACGCCCTTGTCGAGCGATTCCTGGTCTTCGGGTTTTTCGAGGCTGTTGTCCAGCATCACGAAATAAAAGGACGCGCCAATCCATGCAATGGCGGTAATCACGTGGACCCAGCGGAGCAGCAGGTTGGCCCAGTCGAGGTAGTAGCTTTCCATAGCCTCTCACCCTTGGCGGCGCATCGGGACGCCGCAATGTCGTTTTGAACTGCTCACCACCGCGGGCGCTGTAAGCAGAAAAAAGGCCGCGAACGCAGGCAGTGGGGACTGTCTCGCTCCGCTGCGGCTTGTGGACTGAAGTGTATACACTTTTGTTCTGTTATGGCTGCCTGGCATTGTGCCCACAGACTATGGTTAACCCTTATGGCGATGTCGAAGCCGACAGCGATTGCAACAACTGTGCCGCCACCGCGACCGCGATGACCTCGGGCTCCTTGCCCGTGATGCCCGGCACGCCGATCGGGCATGTGACGTGCGCCATCTCCTGCTCGCTGAAGCCGCGCGCTTCCAGCCGATGGCGGAATGTCGCCCATTTGGTCTTGCTGCCGATCAGGCCGATGTAGGGCAAGTCGCCGCGCTCGCGCCGGCGCCGCAGGCAGGCAATGACGATGTCCAGGTCTTCCGCGTGGCTGAAGCTCATGATGAGCACGCGCGAGCCCGGCGCCAGCTGCGCCACGGCGTCCTGCACCGGCTCGGAATGCTCGGTCTCGATCTGGGCCGGCAGTTCCGCGGGGAAAACGCCGTCGCGGCTGTCGATCCATCGGACCGAAAAGGGCAAGGTTGCCAGCAGGCGCGCCAGCGCCGCCCCCACATGGCCGCCGCCGAAGAGCGCGACCGGGCTCAGGTGCGCTGTCAGGGCTTCGCGCAGGCGGGGGATGTCGGCGGCACCCACGCGCTCATAGGACAGGAACACCACGCCGCCGCAGCATTGGCCCAGGCTGGGGCCGAGCGGATAGCGCCGCACGCCTTCGATGGAAGCGGTGCCGGTGAGCCATTCGCGCGCCTCGTCGGTCGCCTGGAACTCCAGCTGGCCGCCGCCGATCGTGCCGGTGAGGTCGTTGGCCCACACGGCCATCCACGTGCCGGCCTCGCGCGGGGCGGAGCCCTGCGTGGCGTTGACGTGCACCAGCACGCCATCTTCTCTTGCCAGTCGCGCCAGCAGCGTGTCGACCAGTCCATTCATTCTCGAAACCTTCCGTTTCGGCGCCGCATGGGAGACACGGTATAAATTCGCCGATGCAACTTGATCCACTGTTCCGCCGGCTGGCTCTCGCCGGCGCCATGACCGCAACCCTCTGGCTCGCCGGCTGCGGCTCCACCGGCCCCGGTGCTGGCGCCGTTCCGGGCCAGCTCAGCGATGCAACCCCGTCGCAGAACACACCCAACCCGGCGCCCCGCCCGTCGAACGCCACCACTCCGCGCGACTACCGGCGCGACGCGGCGAGCCATGTCTACGCCCGCAACAAGAACCGCATCTACACCGGCAAGCTGCCACCGCTGCTTTACGCCATCGGCACGCTGGAAGTCAACATCGACGCCAACGGCCGCGTGACCTCGATGCACTGGATGCGCGCGCCCAGGCATGCGCCCGAAGTCATCGCGGAGATCGAGCGCACCGTGCTCACCGCCGCGCCCTTTCCGACCGCGACGCAACTTGGCAAGGTGACGTGGACCGACACCTGGCTGTGGGACAAGGACGGTCATTTTCAGCTCGACACGTTGAGCGAGGGACAGCTTTGAGGGTTCAGGATCCGCGGTACGTGGAGTAGCTCCACGGACTGACCAGCAGCGGCACGTGATAGTGCTGGTCGGTGTGCGCCACGCCGAAGTCCAGCGCCACGCGGTTCAGGAAATTCGGCTCGGGCAGCTTGACGCCGCGCTGTTTGAAATAGCTTGCCACATCGAATACCAATCGATACGTGCCGACTTTCAGCGTGCTGTTGTCATAGAGCGGCCCGTCGCTGCGGCCGTCCGCATTGAGGGTGAAGCGCCTGACCAGCGTGGCGTTGTCGCCGTCGGTGGTGAAGAGCGCCACTTCCATGCCGGCAGCAGGGCCGCCGTGCATCGTGTCCAGTACGTGAGTGCTCAAGCCCATGAATTTGCTCCTGTCTTAAATGCTCGGGAAAATCCGGTGGACAAAAGTGTATACAGTTCTTGGCTTTGGGTCTATCATGAGATTCATCATGGATTCGACCACCACCCGCGCCATCGTCGACGCACTGACCAAAGCCATTGTCGAGCACCGGCTCCAGCCGGGCAGCAAGCTGGCCGAGCAGAAGCTGGCCGACCATTTCGGCGTCTCGCGCACGCTCGTGCGCCAGGCCCTCTTTCAACTGTCCCAGAACCGCCTGATCCGGCTCGAACCGGCGCGCGGCGCCTTCGTGGCCGCGCCGGCCGTCGATGAGGCCCGGCAAGTGTTTGCCGTGCGCCGCATGCTCGAAGCCGAGATGACGCGCGAGTTCGTGCGCACCGTCACGCCGGCCAAGATCAAGGCCCTGCGCGAACACGTCGCCCTCGAAAAAGGCTCCGTCACCGGCGAAGACGTTTCCGAGCGCACCGAACTGCTCGGCGACTTTCACGTCCGCATGGCCGAGCTGATGGGCAACCGCGTCCTGGCGCAGATCCTGGGCGACCTGATTTCTCGCTGCGCGCTCATCACGCTCATGTACCAGAGCGCGAGCGCGGCAGCGCATTCCAACGATGAGCACGCAGACATCGTCAAGGCGCTGGCCGCCAAGGACGAAGAGCGCGCGGTGCGGCTCATGACGGAACACCTGATGCATGTGGAGGCCAACCTAACCTTCGATAGAAAGGTTCCAACCAGCGATATATCGCTGGCACTTTCATGAACCTCTAATGACCGTCTACGACACCACCCTTCCCTACCCTCGAGACTTGATCGGCTACGGACGCAACCCTCCCCACGCGCGATGGCCCGGTCAGGCGCGCGTTGCGGTGCAGTTCGTGCTCAACTACGAAGAAGGCGGCGAGAACAGCGTGCTGCATGGCGACGCCGGCTCGGAGCAATTCCTCTCGGAAATGTTCAACCCCGCGAGCTTTCCGGATCGCCACATCAGCATGGAAGGCATCTACGAATACGGCTCGCGCGTGGGCGTATGGCGACTGTTGCGCGAGTTCGAGAAGCGCGGCCTGCCACTCACCGTGTTCGGCGTGGGCATGGCGCTGGAACGCCATCCGGAACTCACGTCCGCGTTCAAGGAACTGGGCCATGAGATCGCCTGCCACGGCTGGCGCTGGATCCACTACCAGAACATCGACGAAGCCACCGAGCGCGAGCACATGCGCCTGGGCATGGACGCCATCGAGCGCCTGACGGGCGAGCGCGCCCTGGGCTGGTACACCGGCCGCGACAGCCCGCGCACGCGCCGCCTCGTGGCCGACTACGGCGGCTTCGAATACGACAGCGACTACTACGGCGACGACCTGCCCTTCTGGATGAAGGTGCAGAAGACCGACGGCGAAGTCGTGCCGCAACTTATCGTGCCCTACACGCTCGACTGCAACGACATGCGCTTTGCGCTGCCGCAGGGCTACTCGCACGCCGACCCGTTCTTCCAGTACATGAAGGATTCGTTCGACGCGCTGTACGCCGAGGGCGACGAAGCACCCAAGATGATGTCGATCGGCATGCACTGCCGCCTGCTGGGACGCCCCGGCCGCATCACCGCGCTGCAGCGCTTCCTGGACCACATCGCCGCGCATGACCGCGTGTGGGTGTGCCGCCGGGTCGACATCGCGCGCCACTGGAAAACGGTTCATCCATACACGGCGGCAACGGCCGCATAAACAAGGGAAGTTGACATGTCGCTGTCCATCGAACAACTGAACACGTCCTCCGCGGACGACGCCGTCGCGCTGCTCGACGGCGTGTACGAACACTCGCCGTGGATCGCGCAGCGCGCGATGGCGGCGCGGCCGTTTCGCTCGTTGCAGCATCTCAAGCATGCGCTGGCACAGGTGGTGACCACCGCCTCCAGCGACGAACAGTTGGGCCTCATCCGCGCTCACCCCGAGCTCGCGGGCAAGGCGATGGTCAGCAAGACATTGAC
The DNA here is from genome assembly GCF_030317105.1 of Variovorax brevis. GTDB lineage: Bacteria > Pseudomonadota > Gammaproteobacteria > Burkholderiales > Burkholderiaceae_C > Variovorax > Variovorax brevis. The sequence goes on along the minus strand of NZ_JASZYG010000010.1, from coordinate 62,975 downwards.
GGCCGAATCGACCAACGAACAGGGCAAGGCCGGCCTGACGGACTGCACGCCCGAGGAGTTCGCGAAGATCCAGAAGCTCAACGCGGACTACAACGCCAAGTTCGGCTTTCCGTTCATCCTTGCGGTGCGCGGACCGCGCGGCACGGGCCTGAACAAGGCGCAGATCATCGAGACCTTCGAGCGCCGCCTGCACCATCACCCGGCCTTCGAGCAAGCCGAGGCGCTGCGCAACATCCATCGCATCGCGGAGATCCGCCTGAACGACAAGTTCGGTGCCTCGCCCGCGCTGGGCAACGACGTGTGGGACTGGCAGGAAGCCCTGTCCGCGCACACCGACCCCGGCTATGCGGAAAAGAATCAGCTCACGGTGACCTACCTGACGGACGCGCACCGCGCCTGCGCCGCGCAGATCGCCGGCTGGATGCGCGAGATCGGCTTCGACAGCGTGGAGATCGATGCGGTCGGCAACGTCGTCGGGCGCTACGAAGGCGCGACGCCCAACGCCAAGACGTTGCTCACCGGCTCGCACTACGACACTGTGCGCAATGGCGGCAAGTACGACGGCCGCCTGGGCATCTTCGTGCCGATGGCCTGCGTACGCGAACTCAAGAAGCAGGGCCGCCGACTGCCCTTCGCTTTTGAAGTCGTCGGCTTCGCGGAAGAAGAAGGCCAGCGCTACAAGGCGACCTTCCTCGGCTCCGGCGCGCTCATCGGCCACTTCGACAACAACTGGCTCGACCAGAAGGATGTCGATGGCATCACGATGCGCGAAGCCATGGCGCATGCCGGCCTGAAACTCGAAGACATCCCGAAGATCCAGCGCGATCCGGGCAAGTATCTCGGCTTTGTCGAAGTGCACATCGAGCAGGGCCCGGTGCTCAACGAGCTCGACATTCCGCTGGGCATCGTGACCTCCATCAACGGCAGCGTGCGCTACGTGGGCGAAGTGATCGGCATGGCGAGCCACGCGGGCACGACGCCGATGGACCGACGCAATGACGCCGCCGCGGCAGTTGCGGAACTCATCCTGTTTGCCGAGCAACGCGCCGCAAAGGATGGCGATTCGGTCGCCACCGTGGGGATGCTCGAAGTGCCCAATGGTTCGATCAACGTCGTGCCGGGCCGCTGCAAGTTCAGCCTCGACATGCGCGCGCCCAACAATGCGCAGCGCGATGCGATGGCCAACGACGTGGTGGCTGCGCTCAAGGAAATCTGCGAGAGGCGCAGCGTGCGCTACACGCTGGAAGAGACCATGCGCGCCGCTGCCGCGCCGAGTGCGCCCGAATGGCAAGCACGGTGGGAGAAAGCCGTCGACTCATTGGGCGTCGAACTCTTCCGCATGCCCAGCGGCGCCGGCCACGATGCAATGAAGCTGCACGAAGTCATGCCGCAGGCCATGCTCTTCGTGCGCGGCATCAACTCCGGCATCAGCCACAACCCGCTCGAATCGTCGACGAACGACGACATGCAGCTAGCCGTGGAAGCCTTCCAGCATCTGCTAGACAACATAGCGAGCGAATGACCACACCGTTGCTTGCTCACTTCGTGTAGCCGCCTCCCCCTCAAGGGGCAACACCAGCGGCCCGGCAAAGCCGGTTCCGCGGTGTTCCTGAAAAAGACAAAGCTGATTCTTGAACGGACCTGGAATATGACCGACTACAACAAACTCGACGCCTGGATCGACGCACACTTCGACGAAGAAGTGAAGTTCCTCCAGGAAATGGTGCGCGTGCCCACCGACACGCCACCCGGCAACAACGCGCCGCATGCCGAGCGCACCGCCGAGTTGCTGCAAGGCTTCGGCTTCGAAGCCGAGAAGCATGCAGTGCCCGCACAGGAAGTGAAGGACTACGGCCTCGAATCCATCACCAACCTGATCGTGCGTCGCAAGTACGGCGAAGGCCGCACCGTCGCGCTCAACGCCCACGGCGACGTGGTGCCGCCCGGCGAAGGCTGGAGCAAGGACCCCTATGCTGGCGAGATCGAAGACGGCAGCCTGTTCGGCCGTGCCGCCGCGGTGAGCAAGAGCGACTTCGCCAGCTTCACTTTCGCGCTGCGCGCACTCGAAGCGGTCGCCAAGCCGGGCAAGGGGAGCGTCGAACTGCACTTCACCTATGACGAAGAATTCGGCGGCATCTTGGGCCCGGGCTGGCTGCTCAGGAAGGGCTTGACCAAGCCCGATCTCATGATCGCAGCCGGCTTCAGCTACGAAGTGGTCACGGCCCACAACGGCTGCCTTCAGATGGAAGTGACGGTGCACGGCAAGATGGCGCACGCCGCCGTTCCTTCCACAGGCGTCGATGCCTTGCAGGGTGCAGTACACATCCTCAACGCGCTGTACGGGCAGAACACGCTCTACCAGCAAGTGACGTCGAAGGTCGAGGGCATCACGCACCCTTACCTCAACGTGGGTCGCATCGAGGGCGGCACCAACACCAACGTCGTGCCGGGCAAGGTCACGTTCAAGCTTGACCGCCGCATGATCCCCGAAGAGAACCCGGTCGAGGTCGAAGCGAATATCCGCAAGATCATGGCCGACGCTGCAGCCGAAAAGCCTGGCATCAGCATCGAAGTCAAGCGACTGCTGCTCGCCAACTCGATGAAGCCGATGGCCGGCAACAAGCCGCTGGTCGATGCCATCCAGAAGCATGGCGAAGTGGTCTTCGGCGAACCGCTCAAAGCGGTCGGCACGCCGCTCTACACCGACGTGCGCCTGTACGGCGAAGCCGGCATCCCCGGCGTGATCTACGGTGCCGGCCCGCGCTCCGTGCTCGAATCGCACGCCAAGCGCAGCGATGAGCGCGTGGTGCTCGAAGACCTGCGCCGCGCCACGAAGGTGATCGCACGCACGCTGGCCGACCTGCTGGCCTGAGTCCGGACTGTCCCCGCCGATCTGCGCGGGGACACCCTGCGGGGCCGCATCGAGCCTGCCGCAACTTCATCACGCCGATGCACTGTTTTGCCCGCGTTTGACAGTGCCTGACACTCTTGCGTCGGCGGGCGATCCGCCCTCGCCTACCCTTCCGGTTCATTTCCCAACTGAACCTGAAGAAGATGAAGAAGACATCACTTTCGATCATTTCGATCGCCCTTGTTACCGCACTCGCCGGCTGCAAGAACATGGACACGCAAAGCCTCGCCGGCATCGGCGGCGATGCATTCAAGGCCATGTCCCTGACCGATGGCGAGATTGCCTCCATGTCCGACCAGTCCTGCGCGGCCATGGACCAGAAGAACCAGATCGCGGCGTCCGGCAGCGCTTACGCCACGCGTCTGGCCAACGTGGTGAAGGCGATGCCCTCCACCGTCAACGGCAAGCCCGCCGTCTACAAGGTCTACATGACCAAGGACGTGAACGCGTGGGCCATGGCCAACGGCTGCATCCGCGTCTACAGCGGCCTGATGGACCTGATGAACGACGACGAACTGCGTGGCGTGATCGGCCATGAGATCGGCCACGTGGCGCTCGGCCACAGCAAGTCGCGCATGCAGGCTGCCGCCACCACCTCCACCTTGCGCAACCTGGCAACGGCCGCCGGCGGCACGGTGGGCGCCGTGTCGCAATCCATGGCGGGCGACCTGGGCGAGAAGTTCCTCAACGCGCAGTTCTCGCAAGTGCAGGAGAGCGCGGCCGACAACTACTCCTTCGACCTCTTGACCCAACGCAAGCTGGAACGCAAAGGGCTGGTGACGGGCTTCCAGAAGCTCGCCAGCGCCAGTGGCGGCGGCTCCGGCACTTCGATGCTGAGTTCGCACCCGCCGTCTTCGGCACGCGCTGCGGCCATGCAAAAACGGCTGGACGCCGGCGCCTGAAGCTTCGCGGCCGCCCGTGAAATGGGCGTCCCGTATTCAGAAACCCTTTCGTCAAATCTGTCCCCGCCGACCGGGGACAAGCTTGTGGAAAACTTTGTGACAGTTCTTACGAAGCCTTATTCCATAAGGCTTCGCGCCAGATTGCCACTTTGATAAGCACATGGCGGGTGGCGGCTGCCAAGCTCAAGCGACGGCTCGATTCAGCGACGATTGAATGAATCTGAAAGTATTAATTCATCAACGCGGCGTGATGGTGGATTCATCCGTTGGCGAGCCTTCGCGTCACCGCATCGATGGATGAAGCCAGCGGCGACGCGATCGATTCAAGGTCGCCCTGCGAGGCAATGAAAGGCGGCGCGAGCAGCACATGTCACCCTGCTTGCCATCGACAGTGCCGCCGATCGGATCTTTCGCGACAGCGTCCACCTCATCGACGGCCAGGGCGGCTCCCTCGAAATGCAGCAACGCGCCATGAAGAAAGGCGATGCGCTGGTCGTGATCAGCTTCGCGCCATATTCGAGGGAGGCTTTGCAGGTGGCCCAAGCGGCGAAATCGGCCGGATGCAAGGTGCTCGCGCTGACCGACAGCTTGGCCTCGCCCTTGTCATTGATCGCGGACGAAACCCTGCTTTTTTCCATCCGCAGCCCGTCTTTTTTCCCCTCTGTGGCGGCCGGCGTGGCGGTGACCGAGGCCCTGCTCGAACTGCTGGCCAGCCGCGCCGGCAAGACGGTGGTCAAGCGCATCAACGATGCCGAAAAGCAACTCTTCGTTTCGGGCGCCTGTCTCGGCCGTGCCCGCGGCACGCGAAAACAGGTGAAAGCGGAGTGAAAGCTGTCCCCGCCAAACGGGGACAAGCTTGTGGAAAACTTCACTCGATTCGCGCCAAACCCTTGTCCCGCAAGGCTTGCCACCGGATTGCCTGTGCAAGAAGCAGTGGGAAAGTTGCGTCTCGAATTCAACGCGGTGCGTCGCCTTTTCGATATTCGGCAGTCACATCATCGAGACGTTGTTTCAAATCGGCGGCAAGCTTGTACTCGGCGGCGTCAAGCGTTGCGTCGAGTTGCTCTGGCCGGCTGGCACCCAGCAGCGGCGCGGTGATCAGCGGGTTGGCCATGACCCACGCAACGGCCAGCGTCGCCAGCGGCACGCCCGCCTCGTCGGCGAGGGCGTGCAGTTTTTCGACGGTGCCGAAGCTCCGCTCGTTCCAGTAGCGGTCCTGGTACATGGTGCCGGCGGTGCCGAGCGTGAAGCGGGTGTTGTCCTCCGGCCTGGATCCGGCCTTGTACTTGCCCGTGAGCAGGCCGCCCGCCAGCGGGTTGTAGGGAATCACGCCCAGCCCTTCCTCACCGACCAGCGGCAACAACTCGCGCTCGATTTCGCGAAAGAGCAGGCTGTAGCGCGGCTGAACGCAGACGAACTTGGTCAGGTTCTTCAGCTCCGACCGGCCGAGCGCCCGGGCCAGCCGGTAAGCGAAGAAGTTCGACACGCCGATATAGCGCGCGCGCCCCGACTTCACGATCACGTCGAGCGCTTCCAGGCTTTCGTCGATGGGCGTTTCACGGTCGTCGTGGTGAAGCTGGTACAGGTCGACGTAGTCCGTCTGCAGGCGCTTGAGCGAGGCGTCGATGGCGTCGAGCAAATGCTTGCGCGAGGCCCCTTGGTCCCACGTGTTCGGGCCGACCTTGCCGCACGCCTTGGTTGCCACGATGAAGCGGCTGCGCGCAGTGGCGCCCTTGGCCTGGAGCCAGTTGCCGATGATGGCTTCGGTGCGGCCTGTTGTCTCCCAGGTGCCGCCCAGCGGATAGACGTCCGCGGTGTCCAGGAAGTTGATGCCGGCCCCGGTGGCCTTGTCCAGGATCTGGTGCGACACGGTCTCGTCGGTCTGCAGGCCGAAAGTCATCGTGCCGAGGGCGAGACGGGACACGGTCAGGCCGGTGCGGCCCAAGCGGGTGGTGGGAATGCTCATGGGTGTTTCTCCGATGCGCCCCGGGGTCCGGAGCGGACCAGCGGAATCATAGGGAGCGTTGCGTTTTCCTGCAGGCGCCCCGATGAGGCTTACACCGTCGGCCGACGCTCGAAGCGTTGAAGACGGTCGAAGGGCGCGGGCACCGGCGTGACGTCCATCGAGTCCACTCGCGCGCCGTGCACGCCGGTCGACATCCACTCGCGCATGTCCGCCAGTTGCTGCGGCGTGCCTTGGAGCAAAGCCTCCACCGAGCCGTCTGCCCTGTTGCGCACCCACCCCGAAACGCCCAAGGCGCGGGCGCCCTCGGCACAGCCGTCGCGATAACCGACGCCCTGCACGCGACCGCGCACGCGTACCAGTTCGCATTCGACAGGGGCCGTGGCGTCACGCAGATCCATACGGGCGATTTTCGGCCACTTCGACGCAGCCAAGGGTAAACACCAAGCAATTGTCAAAAATTCTGGCTTGATTGCACCCAGTTTTTGTATACAAATATAGGGTGCAATCAACGAACCGAACACGCTGTTCGGATTTCAGCCCACCCGCCACGAGGAGCCACCCGTGAACCCAGCTGTCAGTCAAGCAACCGCCGACCTGCCGATTGCGACCCCCCACACGTCGCATCACCACGAATCCAACGCCTTGATCAAACCGGGCTACGACCCGCGCCTGACCAACGAAGACCTCGCGCCGCTGAAGAAGCAGACCTGGGGCCAATACAACATCTTTGCCTTCTGGATGTCCGACGTGCACAGCGTGGGCGGCTACATCACCGCAGGCAGCCTTTTCTCGCTCGGCCTGTCGAGCTGGCAGGTGCTGGTGTCGCTGCTGATCGGCATCGTCATCGTGCAGTTCTTCTGCAACCTGGTGGCCAAGCCCAGCCAGGTGACGGGCACGCCCTACCCCGTGATCTGCCGCGCATCGTTCGGCGTGCTGGGCGCCAACGTGCCGGCCGTGATTCGCGGCCTCATTGCCGTGGCGTGGTACGGCATCCAGACCTATCTCGCGTCCGCAGCCTTCATGCTGCTGGCGCTTCACTTCTATCCGGACCTCGCGGCCTGGGCCGACGTGAAGCAGCATGGCTTTGCCGGGCTGTCGACCCTCGGCTGGGTCGCCTTCATGCTGATGTGGGTGCTGCAGGCCTTCGTGTTCTGGCACGGCATGGAAGCCATCCGCAAGTTCATCGACTGGGCCGGTCCTGCGGTGTACGTCGTGATGGCCATGCTGTGCGGCTGGCTGGTCTGGAAGGCCGGCTGGAGCAACATCGACATGAACCTGGGCGGCGTGAAGTTCTCCGGCTGGGAAGCCTTGCCGGTGATGGCCGGCGCCATCGCGCTGGTGGTGAGCTACTTCAGCGGCCCGATGCTCAACTTCGGTGACTTCTCGCGCTACGGCAAGAGCTTCGATGCGGTGAAGAAGGGCAACTTCTGGGGCCTGCCGGTCAACTTCCTGTTCTTCTCGCTGCTGTCCGTCATCACCTCTGCAGCCACGCTGCCGGTGTTCGGCGAACTCATCACCGACCCGGTGCACACGGTTGCGAAGATCGACAGCACCACCGCTGTGGTGATCGGCGCGCTGACCTTCATGATTGCCACCATCGGCATCAACATCGTTGCGAACTTCGTGTCGCCGGCATTCGACTTCTCGAACGTCGCGCCGAGCAAGATCAGCTGGCGCACGGGCGGCATGATTGCCGCGGTGGGCTCGGTGTTCATCACGCCCTGGAACCTGTACAACAACCCGGAAGTCATCCACTACACGCTGGACATCCTGGGTTCCTTCATCGGTCCGCTGTTCGGCATCCTGATTGCAGACTTCTACCTCGTGAAGAAGCAAAAGGTGAACGTGGATGCGCTCTACACGATGAGCCCCAAGGGCGAGTACTGGTACAAGAACGGCGTCAACCGCTCTGCCGTGTATGCGTTGATTCCCTCAGCCCTGGTGCCGAGCCTTTGCGTGTTCATCCCGACACTGCAGGGCGCCGCGAACTATGCATGGTTCATCGGCATGGGCCTGGGCTTCGTCATCTACCTCCTGCTGCAGCCGCGCAAGGCCTGACGCTTTTTTCCTTCCCCGCCATCTGGAACCGACGACATGCGCATCAAGATCATCAACCCCAACACCACGCTGAGCATGACCGAGAAGATCGGTGCGTGTGCGCGTTCCGTCGCGCGGCCCGACACCCGGATCATCGCAGTCAGCCCGGCCATGGGGCCGGTATCCATCGAAAGCCACTACGACGAGGCGCTCGCCGTGCCGGGGCTGCTGCAAGAGATCGCCACCGGCGAACTCGAGGGCATCGACGGCTACGTCATCGCCTGCTTTGGCGACCCCGGACTGCAGGCAGCGCGCGAACTGGCGCGCGGGCCGGTGGTCGGCATTGCGCAAGCAGCCATGCACATGGCGAGCCTGGTGGGCAGCAGCTTCAGCGTGGTGACCACGCTGGGCCGCACGATGGGGCAAGCGTGGCATCTGGCCGAGATGTACGGCATGAAGCGCTTTTGCGCCAACGTGCGTGCCTGCGAAATTCCGGTGCTCGAGCTGGAGGAGCCGGGCTCCAACGCCCGCGAACGCATCATCGGCGAATGCCGCCGCGCGCTCGAGGAAGACGGGTCGGACACCATCGTGCTGGGCTGCGCCGGCATGGCCGACCTGTGCGAGCACATCAGCGACGTGCTGGGCGTGCCGGTCATCGACGGGGTGGCGGCCGGCACCAAGCTGATCGAGTCCCTTGTTGGCATGCGTCTGGCCACGAGCAAACGCGGCGAGCTGGCCCACCCGCTGCCCAAGCCGATGACCGGCCTGCTGGCGGACTTCACATTGCCCGAGCGGCGAGCGAAATTGCAACGCGCGGCCTGACGCCATGTGCGGCGGGCTTGGCGTCGACCACAATCACGTCATGCCAAACGCCGCAAAGACTGCCAACAAACCATCAACAGGCGAGCCGCCGACGCCCAGGCGTCCGGCGACTTCGCCGTCTTCCGCGGTGGTGTCGGACAAGAGCGTGACCATCGACAGCATTGCCCAGGACATCGCCACCGCCATCGTCGAAAAGCGGCTGCCGCCGGGAACCTGGCTGCGCGAAGAGGCGCTGGGGCGCGTCTACGCGGTGAGCCGCACCAAGATCCGGGCCGCCCTGCTCACGCTCTCCAAGGACAAGCTCATCGAGATGATTCCGGACAAGGGTGCCTTCGTCAGCAAGCCGACCGTGCAGGAGGCGCGCGAGGTGTTCGGCGTGCGGCGGCTGCTGGAAAGCGAAGTCGTGCGCCTGTTCGTCGCGCGTGCCACGCCCGCGGACTACCAGGCGCTGGAGCAGCACGTGCATTTCGAGCGCACCACGCTGGGCGCCACGACCACCGGAACGGTGCGCGAAAAGCTGCTGGGCGACTTCCACGTTGCGCTGGCGCAGACCACGGGGCATCACACGCTCACCGAACTCATCCGCGAACTGGTGGCACGCAGTTCGCTTATCGCGATGGTCTATCACTCGTCGAACGATCCGCACTGCTCCTTCGATGAGCACGCGGATTTCCTGCGCATCTGCCGCAGCGGCGACGTGGAAGCGGCAGTGACCAGCATGACCGACCACCTCTCGCGCATCGAGGCCAACCTCGACTTGGCAAGCGAAACACCGGACCGCCAGCTCGACCTGGTCAAGGCGCTGCTCGCCTGAGCGCTCGCTCGACGCCGTGACAGTTCGAAACCCTTGTGCGGGTTTTCCGCCATATAGCCGTCCATCTGTTTTGTATACAGTTTCGCGTACAGGCTCGTGAACCGCCCGATGCGGGCTACCATTCATTCACTCGCCCTCTCATTCCAAGAAGGAGAATTTCGCGATGTCGGCTGTTATTTCCCCCAACGCGTCCGCCAACGCGGGCGTTCATCCGGTTGACCAGAAACTGCCTGCCGGCAAGCTGACGGCCCTGGGCCTGCAGCACGTGCTGGTGATGTACGCGGGCGCAGTGGCCGTGCCGCTCATCGTCGGACGCGCGCTCAAGCTGAGCCCGCAGGAAGTGGCGATGCTGATTTCCGCCGACCTCTTTTGCTGCGGCATCGCCACGCTTATCCAGTCGCTCGGCGCCACGCAATGGTTCGGCGTCAAGCTGCCGGTGATGATGGGCGTGACCTTCGCCTCGGTCGCGCCAATGGTCACCATCGCCAACAACAACCCGGGACAGGCCGGGGCGCAACTGTTGTTCGGCTCCATCATCGGCGCCGGCATCATCTCGATACTGATCGCGCCGGCGGTGAGCCGCATGCTGCGCTTCTTTCCGCCGGTGGTCACGGGCACCATCATCACCGTCATCGGCATCAGCCTGATGCGCGTGGGCATTAACTGGATCTTCGGCAACCCCGTCGGGCCGACGGCACCGGCCATCGTGGACCCGGTCTATGCGAAGTGGCTGGCCGACGTGACCTCGCCCGGCTCGGCCACGCCGCCGATTCCCAAGGGGCTGTCCATCGTTCCCTCGGTGCCGAATCCGAAATACGCCGACTTGAGCGGCATGGGGATCTCGGCGCTGGTGCTGGTTTCCATCCTGCTCATCGTCAAGTACGCCAAGGGCTTCGTGGCCAACATCTCGGTGCTGCTGGGCATCGTGATCGGCGGCGTGGTCGCCACCATCATGGGCATCATGACCTTCGAGAAGGTCGGGCACGCGCAATGGTTCGACGTGGTGATGCCCTTTCACTTCGGCATGCCGATCTTCGACCCCATCCTGATCCTGACCATGACGCTCATCATGATCGTCGTGATGATCGAATCCACCGGCATGTTCCTGGCGCTCGGCGAAATGACAGATCGCGAGATCACGCAGAAGGACCTGGCACGCGGCCTGCGCACCGACGGCCTGGGCACCTTGATCGGCGGCGTGTTCAACACCTTCCCCTACACCAGCTTCTCGCAGAACGTGGGCCTGGTGGCGGTGACCGGCATCAAGAGCCGCTATGTGTGCGTTGCGGGCGGCGTGATCCTCATCATCCTGGGCCTGTTGCCCAAGATGGCTGCGCTGGTGGAGTCGCTGCCGACGGTGGTGCTGGGCGGCGCGGGCCTCGTCATGTTCGGCATGGTGACGGCGACGGGCATCCGCATTTTGGCAGGCGTGAACTTCAAGACGAACCGCTACAACCCGATGATCGTGGCGGTGTCGATCGGCATCGGCATGATTCCGCTGATTGCCCCGAACTTCAAGCAATGGATGCCGCACGCGATCCACTCGCTGATCGAGTCGGGCATCTTGCTGGCTTCGATTGCGGCCGTGCTGTTGAACCTGTTCCTCAACGGCGCCAAGCAGGACGATGCGGCCATCATCGCGGCTGCAAAGCAGGCCGAGGCGCATTGATTTGCTCCTTCCCCCGCCGGGGGAAGGTCGGGATGGGGGCACACGGCATTGGATATCGACCGCTGCCAGCCCCCACCCCTACCCTCCCCCGGCGGGGGAGGGAGCATAGATCAATGCCGCTTGAAGTACTGCACTTCGCGTTCGTGCTGTTCGGCCTTCTCACGTGAATCAAAGGTCCCAAGATTGCGGCGCTTGCCGGTCTTGGGATCGGTCTTTCTGGAATAGAGGCGGTATTCACCGCTCGCCAGCTTGCGGATCATCGTGATCTCCTTTCGCGCTTGACATGCACGCTTGCAATCTCGACGGCGCACGGCGACGCTTGTGTCGGACGGCATGCCCATTTGCATAACGGGGAAGTCGTATCGGCGCTGTCCCGCATTTGATCTTCGCTGCCCATTGCACTGCATAAACTCCGAAAAATTACAACGGAGGCAAGAGCAAGATGAGCGGCAATTCGACCCCGGTGCAACGCGCCACCCCCTGGAGCCATTCCTACCCACCCGGCATGCGTTGGGACGCCGAACTGGCGCTCCAGCCCATCGCGCAATTTCTTGACGATGGCGCTGCGCGCTGGCCCGACAAGCCGTGCATCGAGTTCATGGGTCGCGTCATCACATACGGCGAACTGGGTGCGTTGAGCGACCGCGCGGCACAGGGTTTCCAGGCGCTGGGTGTGAAGCCGGGCGTCCACGTCGGGCTCTACCTGCCCAACACGCCGCACTACCCCATCGCTTTCTTCGGCGTCCTGAAGGCAGGCGGCGTGGTGGTCAACTATTCGCCGCTGGATGCCGAGCGCGTGCTCTCGCACAAGGTGGAAGACAGCCGCACCGACATCCTGGTGACGCTCGACCTGGCCGCCCTGTATCCGCAGATGGCACGCATCCTCCAGGATTCGCGGCTGCAAAAGCTCGTCGTCGGCACCCTGCCGGAATTCAGCGCTGCGCCCGACAAGGTGCGTGCCTTCCTGCAGGGCGCCGGGCAGCTGGCCACGGTGCCGACCGACGACAAGCACCTGTCGTTCGATGCGCTCCTGGACAACGACGGCAAGAGCGTCGTGCGCCATCCGATCGCGGACCTGAAGGAAGAGATCGCCGTGCTGCAATACACGGGCGGCACGACCGGGCTGCCGAAGGGCGCGATGCTGACGCATGCCAACCTGGCAGCAGCGAGCGCGCAGTACCTCGAATCGACCAAGGGCGAGCCGCCGATCCTCGAACAGGGCGCGGAACGCGTGCTGGTCGTGCTGCCCCTCTTCCACATCTATGCGCTCAGCGCCGCGATGCTGCTGGGCCTGCGCCTGGGCGCATCGCTGGTGCTGCACACCAAGTTCGACGTCGATGCGGTGCTCCATGAAATTGCCGTTGGCAAGGTGAGTGTGTTTCCCGGCGTGCCCACCATGTACACGGGCATGCTGGCGCATCCCAAGTCGGCGTTGACGGACATGCGCTCGCTCAAGTTCTGCGGCTCGGGCGGCGCACCGCTGCCGGTCGAGATCGAACAGCGCTTCTTCGACATGACGGGCTGCCACCTGAATGAAGGTTGGGGCATGACGGAGACCTCACCCTCGGGCACCTTCACGCCCGCACGTGGCATCCGCAAGGCAGGCTCCTGCGGCATGCCGCTGCCGGGCATCGACATCAAGCTCCTGGCGCTCGATGGCTCCGGCGCCGAGGTGGCAACCGGCGAGCCGGGCGAGTTGTGCATCAAGGGCCCCAACGTCATGAAGGGCTACTGGAACAACCCGAAGGCGACGGCCGAATCGTTCACGCCCGACGGCTACTTCAAGAGCGGCGACGTCGCGAAGTTCGATGGCGACGGCTACCTCTACATCGTCGACCGCACCAAGGACATGCTCTTGTGCGGCGGCTTCAACGTCTACCCGCGCGTGCTGGAGGAGGCGATCTACGAACACCCGTCCGTCGCCGAGGTGTGCGTGATCGGCATTCCCGACGCGTACCGCGGCCAGTCGCCGAAGGCGTTCGTCGTGCTCAAGACGGGCTCGCCAGCGCTGGAGTTCGACGCGCTCAAGGATTTCCTGAAGGAGCGCCTGGGCAAGCACGAAATGATCGGCGCGCTGGAAGTTCGCGAGTCGTTGCCGAAAACTGCTGTCGGCAAGCTGTCGAAAAAAGACCTGGTGGAAGAGGAAGCGCGCAAGGCTTGAGCACAAGAAGGCGCCGGAGGAGTTCCGCGAGGACGCCGCGACCCAGTTCGGAACGCGCGGCGGTCGGTGACCTGGTCAGGGCCGCCCCAGCCGCTCAGATCATCGCGAGCGGGCTCTTGCGCTTGGGCGGCGGGTGCAGCGCATCGATCTCCGCCAGATCCGCCGCACTCAGTTGCAAGCCAGCCGCGGCGAGGTTGTCCCGCAGATGCTTCTCCTGCACTGCTTTGGGGATCGCCACCACGCCCGGCCGGGACAACGCCCACGCCAGTGCGACCTGCGCCGACGTGACGCCCAGGCGCTTGGCGATCTTGCCCATGCCCGCATCGCTCGCCAGCGCGCCCTGGTCGATCGGGCTGTAGGCCATCAATGGCATCTTGTTCGTACGCTGCCATGGCAACAGGCTGAACTCCGGCCCGCGCTCGCCCGCTGAAAAGTAGACCTGGTTCACCGCGCAATCGAGGCGCCCGCCGCAGACCGCGGCCAGTTCTTCCATGTCGTCGGTATCAAAGTTGCTTACGCCCCAGTGCCTGATGCGGCCTTCGGCGACCAGCGCACGCATCGCCTCCACGGTTTCTCCCAACGGATGTTCGCCACGCCAATGCAGCAGGTAGAGGTCCAGATAGTCCAATCCCAGACGCTCCAGGCTGACTTCGCAGGCGGCCGGCGTGCCCTCGCGGCTGGCGTTGTGGGGATAGACCTTGCTGACGATGAACAGGTCTTCGCGCTTGACGCGGCCGCCCCGAAGCGCCGCCGCGACCGCCTCGCCCACCATCTCTTCGGCGCCGCCGTCGCCGTACATCTCGGCGGTGTCGATGAGCCGGTAGCCCATCTGGATGGCCGATCGCACGGCCTCGACCTCGGTCGCGTAGTCGCCGCGGTCTTCGCCCATTCGCCAGGTGCCCAGGCCGAGCACTGGAATTTCGCCGCCGGTGGGGAGTGGAAGGGTGCGCATCTGCCAAATCGTATCGAAGCTCGGGATTACCCGCACAGAAAATTTTCAGTTCTTGCCTACATTGCTTGTATGCAAGATTAATCTTCACTTGCATGCAAACAAACCTGGAGTCCGTCCATGCCCCGTTTTGCCAAATCCCTCTTCGGACAGGTCGTCATCGCGCTGGTACTCGGCGTGCTGGCGGGCCTGTTCTTTCCTGAGTTCGCCGCCAAGCTCAAACCCTTGGGCGACGGATTCATCAAGCTGATCAAGATGATCATTCCGGTGCTGGTGTTCTGCGTGGTGGTGCACGGCATCGCCGGCGCAGGCGACCTGCGGCGCGTCGGGCGCGTCGGCGTCAAGGCGCTGATCTATTTCGAGGTGCTGACCACCGTCGCCCTCGCCCTGGGCCTGGTGCTCGCTTTCGTGTTCAAGCCGGGCGTCGGCATGAACGTCGATCCCAAGTTGCTCGATGCCTCCGCCATGAGTGCCTACGCATCGAACGCAGAAAAGCTCACCAGCGGCGGCACGGTCGACTTCCTGATGAAGCTGATCCCCACGACGGTGGTCAATGCCTTCGCCACGGGCGACGTGCTTCAGGTGCTGCTGTTTGCGGTGCTCTTCGGCTGCGCGCTGGCGCTGCTCGGCGACAAGGGCCGGCCGGTCGCGCAAGTGGTCGACGCACTCTCGCTGGTGCTGTTCAAGATCATGGGCATCATCATCAAGCTGGCGCCGCTGGGCGTGCTGGGCGCCATCGCCTTCACGGTCGGCAAGTACGGCCTCGGATCGCTCAAGCAACTCGGGATGCTGGTCGCCCTCTTCTACGTGGCGGTGATCTTCTTCGTGTTCGTCATCCTGGGCCTGGTGATGCGCTTGTCGGGCTTCAGCCTTGTCAAGTTCCTTCGCTACCTGCGTGAAGAACTCACCATCGTGTTCGCCACCACATCGTCGGACAGCGTGCTGCCGCAGATCATGGCCAAGCTGCGCCACATGGGCATCCGTGATTCAACAGTGGGCCTGGTGATTCCGACCGGCTACTCCTTCAACCTGGACGCCTTCTCGATCTACATCACGCTGGCCGCCGTGTTCATTGCACAGGCCACCAACACGCCGATCTCGATGTCCGACCTGCTGGCCATCCTGGCGATCGCGCTGGTCACTTCCAAGGGCGCGCATGGCGTGCCGGGCTCGGCCATCGTGGTGCTGGCTGCCACGTTGCAAGCGATTCCCGCCATCCCGGCCATCGGCCTGGTGCTGGTACTCTCGGTCGACTGGTTCATGGGCATTGCCCGCGCACTGGGCAACCTGATCGGCAACTGCGTGGCCACCGTCGCCATCGCCGCGTGGGAAGGCGACATCGACCGCGAGCGCGCCCATGCGGTGCTCAACGGCACGCATTCGCCGGAGGACGAGCCGCTGGCCGATCCGGACTCGCCCATTGCCGTGGCAGCCCACGCCGCGCACTGATCCACCACGACAACACCAACATGCCAGAAGAATCCGTCACGCCCACCACCATTGCCGAGCGCGTGGTCGAAGCCATCCTCGCCCAGAAGCTCGCACCGGGCGAACGCCTTGGCGAGCAACAGTTGGCGGAGAACTTCGGCGTCAGCCGGACGATGGTGCGCGAGGCGCTGATGCAGCTTCAGGCGCGCGGTTTCGTCGAGGTGCAGTCGCGCCGCGGCTGGTTCGTGATGGAGCCGTCGATCGAGGAAGCGCGCGATGCCTTCTCGGCGCGCCGCATCATCGAGTCGGGCATCCTCGCGGAAGCCGGCCGGCCGCTGTCGAAGGTGATTCGCAAGCTGCGCGAGCACATTGCCGACGAGAAGCGCGCCATTGCCGGCGCTGACGCCGCCACGCGGGCCTTTCTGCTGGCCGATTTCCACGTCTGCCTGGCCGACCAGATGGGCCATCGCTTGCTGGTCGACGTGCTGCGCGACCTCACGGCGCGCACTACGCTGGCGGCCACGCTGTTCCAGTCGAAGCATGAGGCCAGCCAATCGTGCGCGGAGCACGCGGCCATCGTCGCCGCACTGGAAGCTGGTGAAACGGAGCAAGCCAGGCAATTGATGCTCGACCACATCGGCAACGTCGAGCAGGCGCTTGAAGTGGAGGTGCCCGCAGGCCCCAACGCCAATGAACGACTGCGCGCCACGCTGGCGCCGGTTTCACTGCCTCGGCCTACACGGTAGCTGTCAATGGTCGGCTAGAGTTGGCCGACGTATGAACACGCCTTCGATCCAGCGCGGCGCCTTTCTGTTGTTGCTTGCGGCCGTCACGGTCGCCTTCGTGTGGGTGTTGTTCCCCTTTTTCGGGGCGGTCATGTGGGCCGTGTGCCTGGCGATTCTTTTCACGCCGATCTACAAGCGACTGGTCAAGAAGCTCGGAGGCCGGCGCAACCTGTCGGCCATCATCACGCTCTCGGTGGCGCTGGTGATCGTCATCTTGCCGATCAGCGTGGTGGCAGTGTCGCTGGTCGATGAACTCTCGCTGGTATCGCAAAAAATGCGCTCGGGCGACATCAACTTCACGAAGTATTTCCAACAGATGGTGGCCATCGTGCCGCATTGGGTACTGGACCTGCTCAACCGTTTTGGACTCGGTAACTTCGAAGGACTGATCAACAAGTTGTCGCAAGGCGCCGCCGCGGCCAGCCAGGCCATTGCGACGCACGCCTTGAGCATCGGTCAGAACACCTTCAATTTTCTGGTGAGCTTTGCGCTCATGCTGTACCTGCTGTACTTCTTCCTGCGCGACGGCGGCGATCTTTCAAAGACGATGCGCAATGCACTGCCGCTGGCCAAGCCGCATACGCACTTCCTGCTCAACAAGTTCACCACCGTGATCCGCGCAACCATCAAGGGCAACATCGCAGTCGCGGCGGCGCAGGGGGTCATCGGAGGCCTGGCGTTCTGGTTCCTTGGCGTGCAAGGTGCGTTGCTGTGGGGCGTGCTCATGGCCTTCCTGTCGCTTCTGCCCGCGGTGGGCGCGGCCCTGATCTGGGCGCCGGTGGCCATCTATTTCCTGGCGACGGGTGAAATCTGGAAGGGCGTGACGCTGATCGTCATCGGCGTCGTCGTGGTGGGTTTGGTCGACAACATCCTGCGGCCCCTTCTGGTGGGCAAGGACACGCAGATGCCCGACTACATCGTGCTGATGTCGACGGTGGGTGGGCTGGCGCTGTTCGGCATCAACGGCTTTGTGATCGGCCCGGTGATTGCTGCGATGTTCATGGCGGCGTGGGATCTGTTTGCCACGGCCACGGACAACGCGGACGAACCGCCCACCTAAGCCTGCCGCCGCCCACTCAGCCGCAGCGCGCACCCACCATCTGGCCTGCAGGATTGACCTCCACGATCAGCCGCAAGGGGTCGACCGGACTCAGTGCCTCACCCGCCTTGGCCGTGACGGCCACACGAGCGCCCGTTCTGTTCTTCGCCTCTTCCAGCAAGGCCGGCGTCATCTTCTGACCCATTGCAAAGCGCGCCTCGGCGCCGTTGCAGACATCCACCACCTTGGCAAAGGTGGGCGGCAGCGGAACCTCTGACGAGAAGGGCCGCACATCGCCACGCGTCTGGCACCCTGCAAGCAGACCGAAGGCGATGGGCACCAGCACCCCCAGCCTTTTATGCCGCAGCAGCAGCGACCATGGCACCGTCGTTCGAATTGAAGTGAGCATGGCGTTTTCCTCCTGTGAAAGCGGAGCCTAACGCGCCCACCATCTTTCGTCGAATCGACCTTGCAAGAATGCAACGAAGCTTGACACCTTGCCCGGAACCAGCTTGGGGGATGGAAACACGGCGTGTATCTCCTGCTCGGCCAGCGAATGGTCTGCCAGCACTTCCACGACCTTGCCGGCGGCAAGAGAATCACTCGCAACATAGCGCGGCATGAGCGCGATGCCCAAGCCTTCCCGCGCCGCAGCCAGCACCGCCGAGACATTGTTCGAACGCAGTCGCCCGGACACCGGCACCGTGACGGGTTCGCCCTTGGGCGTGTGTAGCTGCCACACGTCGTCGCCGACCACGCTGCTGTAGATGAGGGCCACATGGCCGCTCAGGTCTTGCGCGCGCTTGGGCGTGCCGTGCTCCTTCAGATACGCGGGCGCAGCGACCATCACCCACGGGTTCATGCCGAGAAAGCGCGCACCCAGCGACGAGTCGGCCAGCTTGCCCATGCGCACGGCCACGTCGATGCCCTGCGCCACCAGGTCGACATAGCGGTCTTCAAAGCTCAGGTCGACCTGCACCTGCGGATTGCGCGCCATGTAGTCGAGCGCCAGCGGCACGATCACCCGCCGCCCGAAGGCCACCGAGGTGCCGATGCGCAGCAGCCCCTGCGCCTGCGATTGCCGCAGGCGCACGATGCTGTCGGCGTCCTGCGCGTCGCGCACGATGCCCTTGCACTTCTCGTAGTAGAGGGCGCCCGGCTCGGTCAGGCTCACGCCGCGCGTGTTGCGGTTGAGAAGCCGCGCCTTCAGCCGCGCCTCGGTGGCGGCGACCTGTTTGGTCACGGTGGGTTGCGTTGTGTTGAATTCGCGCGCAGCCTTGGAGAAGCTGCCGGTCTCCACCACGCGCACGAACATTTCCATGGCAAGCAGTCGGTCCATGCCCGTAATCCTAGCCATTTATTCCAAACCGGAATAGCCTTTATGACCCGCAACCCCCTTCTGCTGTCAGGGCTTCGTGCATACAGTTGAACTCCATCCAAGGAGACGTACCCATGACAAAAATGACTGCCGCCCAAGCCGCCGTGCTGGTAATGGAAAAAGAAGGCGTGACGCAAGCCTTCGGCGTACCCGGAGCGGCCATCAACCCGCTGTACTCCGCCATGCGCAAGCACGGAAGCATCGCGCACATCCTCGCGCGCCACGTGGAGGGCGCCTCGCACATGGCCGAGGGCTACACGCGAGCGGTGGCCGGCAACATCGGCGTGTGCATCGGCACCTCGGGCCCCGCCGGCACGGACATGATCACGGGCCTGTATTCGGCATGGGCCGATTCCATTCCCATCCTGTGCATCACCGGACAAGCGCCGCGTGCACGGCTGTACAAGGAAGACTTCCAGGCGGTGGACATCGAATCCATCTCCAAGCCCGTCACAAAGTGGTCGGTCACGGTGCGTGAGCCGGGCCAGGTGCCGCAGGTGTTCCAGCAAGCCTTTCACCTGATGCGCTCGGGCCGTCCGGGCCCGGTGCTCATCGACCTGCCCTTCGACGTGCAGATGGCGACGATCGAGTTCGACATCGACACCTACGAACCGCTCACGCCCTACAAGCCGAAGGCGACGCGCGCGCAGGTCGAGAAGGCCATTTCGATGCTCAACGAAGCAAAGAACCCGCTCATCGTGGCCGGCGGCGGCGTCATCAATGCGGACGCGAGCGACCTGCTCGTGCGCTTTGCCGAAGCCACGGGCGTGCCGGTGATTCCCACCCTCATGGGCTGGGGCGCGCTGCCCGACGACCATCCGCTGATGGCCGGCATGTGCGGCCTGCAAACGAGTCACCGCTATGGCAACGCAACGATGCTGGCTTCGGACTTCGTGCTGGGCATCGGCAATCGCTGGGCCAACCGCCATACCGGCTCGATCGATGTCTACACGAAGGGGCGCAAGTTCGTTCACGTCGACATCGAACCCACGCAGATCGGCCGCGTGTTCAACCCCGATTTCGGCATCGTTTCCGATGCGAAAGCGGCGCTCGAACTCTTCGTTGAAGTGGCCGAGGACATGAAGGCCAAGGGCCAGTTGCCCGACCGCAGCGAATGGGTGTCGCAATGCCGCGAGCGCAAGAAGACCATGCTGCGCAAGACGAACTTCGCCGACGTGCCGATGAAGCCGCAGCGCGTGTACCAGTGCATGAACAACAACTTCGATCGTGACACCTGCTATGTGAGCACCATCGGCCTCTCGCAGATTGCGGCGGCGCAGTTCCTGCACGTATACAACCCGCGCCACTGGATCAACTGCGGCCAGGCCGGCCCGCTGGGCTGGACCATTCCCGCAGCCTTGGGCGTGCGTGCTGCAGACCCGTCGCGCAAGATCGTGGCGCTCTCGGGCGACTACGACTTCCAGTTCATGATCGAGGAGCTGGCCGTGGGTGCGCAGTTCAACCTGCCCTACATCCACATCGTGGTGAACAACTCCTACCTGGGCCTCATCCGCCAGTCGCAGCGCGGCTTCGAGATGGACTACTGCGTGCAGCTGGGCTTCGACAACATCAATGCCAGCGACGACGCGGGCATCGAGAAAAGCTACGGCGTGGACCACATGAAGGTCGTCGAAGGCCTGGGCTGCAAGGCGATCCGCGTGAGCAAGCAGGAGGAGATGACGCCCGCCATCAAGCAGGCCGAACAGCTCATGGCGCAATTCAAGGTGCCGGTGGTGATCGAGGTGATGCTCGAGCGCGTCACCAACATCGCGATGGGCACCGAGATCGACAACATCACCGAGTTCGGTGAACTCGCCGAAGGCACCGCCGATGCGCCCACCGCCATCGCCGCCGCCATGCTCGACTGAACCAGGGAGAGACGCACATGCCAAAGTTTGCCGCCAACCTGACGATGCTCTTCACCGAGCTGCCCTTCATGGAACGCTTCGAGGCCGCCGCCAAGGCGGGCTTCAAGGCGGTCGAGTACCTCTTTCCTTATCCGTTCCCCAAGGAAGAACTCGCCGCCGCGCTGAAGGCCAACGGCTTGACGCAGGTGCTGCACAACCTGCCCGCGGGCAACTGGGACGGCGGCGAGCGCGGCATCGCTTGCCATCCGGACCGGGTGACCGAGTTTCGCGAAGGCGTTGCGCGCGCCATCGAGTACGCCACCGCCCTGGGCTGCCCGCAGGTCAACTGCCTCGCCGGCAAGCTGCCGGTGGGCGCAGCCATGCAGGAGTCGCACCAGACGCTGGTGTCCAACCTGCGCCATGCGGCCGAAGCGCTCAAGGGCGCCAACATCCGCCTGCTGATCGAGCCCATCAACACCTTCGACATCCCCGGCTTCTTCCTGACGCGCACCGACCAGGCGCTCGCGCTCATCCAGGAGGTCGATTCGTCCAACCTGTTCGTGCAGTACGACATTTATCATGCGCAGCGCATGGAAGGCGAGTTGGCCGCCACGCTGCAGAAGAACCTGTCACGCATCGGCCATATCCAGCTCGCGGACAACCCGGGCCGGGGCGAGCCGGGCACGGGTGAGATCAACTATCCATGGCTGTTCAGGCACATCGATGCAATCGGCTACACCGGCTGGATCGGCTGTGAATACAAACCGCGCGGCACCACGGTCGAGGGACTCGGCTGGCGTGAGGCGCTCACCAAGCAATGAAGAAGGAAAACATGTCCGACACATCAGCTCAAAAAATCGGTTTCATCGGCCTGGGCATCATGGGCGCGCCCATGGCGGGCCATCTGGTCGAGGCCGGCCACACGCTTTTCGTCAACACGCACGGCAAGGTCCCTGAAGCGCTCGCCTCCAAGGTGTCCAACTGCGCGACCGGCGCCGATGTCGCCAGGCAGGCGGACATCATTTTCGTGATGGTGCCCGACACGCCGGACGTCGAGAAGGTCTTGTTCAGCGAAGGCGGCGTGGCTGCGGGGCTTTCCAAAGGCAAGGTCGTGGTCGATTGCAGCTCCATCGATCCGATCGCCACCAAGGGTTTCGCCAAGAAGATCGTCGACCTCGGCTGCGGCTATGTCGATGCACCGGTCTCCGGCGGCGAAGTCGGCGCCAAGGCGGCCAGCCTCACGATCATGTGCGGCGGCGAGGAAGCCACCTTTGCCCGCGTAAAGCCCCTGCTCGAAAAGATGGGCAAGAACATCACGCTGGTCGGCGGCGTGGGCGACGGACAGGTCACCAAGGTCGCCAACCAGATCATCGTGGCGCTCAACATCGCCGCCGTGGGCGAGGCGCTGGTGTTTGCATCGAAGGCGGGTGCCGATCCGGCCAAGGTGCGGCAAGCGCTGATGGGCGGCTTTGCCTCCTCGCGCATCCTCGAAGTGCACGGCGAACGCATGATCAAGCGCACCTTTGCACCGGGTTTCCGCATTGCGCTGCACCAGAAGGACTTGAACCTGGCCTTGCAGGGTGCGCGCTCGCTGGGCGTGGCGCTGCCACAAACGGCCGGCGCCGCTCAATTGATGAATGCCTGCGCTGCGCTGGGCTACGGACAGGAAGACCACAGCGCCCTCGTGCGCGCACTGGAAGCCATGGCGCAACATCCCGTCGCTCCCGACGCATAACTCTTTATTCGTACTTTTCTGGAGAGAGGCACCGCTTTGCGGTAGCCTCTCTTTTCGCTTTTGCAAAACATGCAAGGAGACAACATGAGCAAAGACCTGTCACCCGCGGAAGAGGCATTGCGCGATGCCGCGCGTGAATACCATCGTTCGCCCTCCAAGGGCAAGATTTCGATCACGCCAACCAAACCCTTGCTGAACCAGCGCGACCTGTCGCTGGCTTATTCGCCAGGCGTGGCCTATCCCTGCCTGGACATCGAAGCCGATCCCGCGAAGGCTTTTGAATTCACGGCGCGCGGCAACCTCGTGGGCGTGGTCACCAACGGCACCGCGGTGCTGGGCCTGGGCGACATCGGACCGCTGGCCGCCAAGCCGGTCATGGAAGGCAAGGGCTGCCTCTTCAAGAAATTTGCCGGCATCGACGTGTTCGACATCGAACTGGCCGAGCGCGATCCGGACAAGCTGGTGGACATCATCGCCGCGCTGGAGCCCACGCTGGGCGGCGTGAACCTCGAGGACATCAAGGCGCCCGAGTGCTTCTACATCGAGAAGAAGCTGCGCGAGCGCATGAACATTCCGGTGTTCCATGACGACCAGCACGGCACGGCCATCATCTCCGCGGCGGCCCTGCTCAACGGGCTCGAACTGGTCGGCAAGAACATCGGCGACGTGAAGATCGCCGTCTCCGGCGCCGGCGCGGCGGCCATTGCATGCCTGGACGTGATGGTGGGCCTGGGCGCGAAAACGGCGAACATCTTCGCCGTCGATTCCAAGGGCCTCATCTACGAAGGCCGGCCCGGTGGATTCGACGAATCGAAGGCGCGCTACGCCCAGAAAAACACCGACGCGCGCACCCTCGGCGACGTTGTCAAGGACGCGGACGTGTTCCTCGGCTGCTCGGCGCCCGGCGTGCTCACGGCCGACATGGTCAAGAGCATGGGCACGCAACCCATCATCCTGGCGCTGGCCAACCCCGAACCAGAGATCCGCCCCGAACTCGCAAAGTCCGTGCGGCCCGACTGCATCATCGCGACCGGCCGCTCGGACTATCCGAACCAGGTCAACAACGTGCTGTGCTTCCCCTACATCTTCCGCGGCGCGCTCGATTGCGGCGCGAGCAAGATCACCGAGGAAATGAAGCTGGCCTGCGTGCGCGAGATTGCCGACCTCACCAAGGCCGACATCAGCGAGGAAGTGGCCACGGCCTACGAAGGACAGGAACTCGCCTTTGGCCCCGACTACATCATTCCCAAGCCCTTCGACTCGCGCCTGATCCTGCGCATTGCGCCGGCCGTGGCCAAGGCCGCGGAAGCCTCGGGCGTGGCGGCACGGCCCATCGAGGACATGGAGGCCTATCGCCAGCACCTGACGCGCTTCGTCTACCAGACCGGCATGTTCATGCGCCCGGTGTTCACCGCGGCCAAGCTCGCCACCGCCAAGCGCGTGGCCTTTGCCGAGGGCGAAGACGACCGCGTGCTGCGCGCCGCCCAGTTGGCGGTTGACGAAGGCCTGGCCCGGCCGATCCTCATCGGTCGCCCGGGCATCATCGAAACGCGCGTCAAGAAGGCCGGCCTGCATCTGCGCCTGGGCGTCGATGCGGAAATCGTCGATCCCGAGAACGACCCGCGCTTTCGCAACTATTGGGAGGCCTACCAGAAGATCATGGGCCGCCGCGGCATCACGCCCGACGCCGCGAAGGCGATGGTTCGGCGCTCCAACACCACCATCGCGGCACTCATGGTGCACCTGGGCGACGCGGACGCCATGTTGTGCGGCCTGGTCGGCCGATTCGACAGCC
The DNA here is from genome assembly GCF_030317105.1 of Variovorax brevis. Classification (GTDB taxonomy): domain Bacteria; phylum Pseudomonadota; class Gammaproteobacteria; order Burkholderiales; family Burkholderiaceae_C; genus Variovorax; species Variovorax brevis. The sequence goes on along the minus strand of NZ_JASZYG010000010.1, from coordinate 38,737 downwards.
ACCTGAAGATCCTGCGCGAAGTGACGGGCCTCAAGCGCGGCGTACCGGGCTTTGCCGCGCTGAACGCGCTGACGCTCGACCGGGGCACGCTGTTCATTGCCGACACTTTCATCCACGAAGACCCGAGCGCCGAGACACTGGCCAGCATCGCGGCGATGGCCGCGGAAGAAGTGCGCCGCTTCGGCCTGCCGCCGAAGGTCGCGTTCCTGTCGCACTCCAACTTCGGCTCTTCGGATCGCCCGTCGGCCCGCAAGATGCGCCTGGCACGCGACCTGTTTGCGCGCATGGCGCCCGACGTGGAATGCGACGGCGAAATGAACGGCGACACGGCCCTGTCGGACGAGGTGCGCCGAAAGACGCTGCCCGACAGCACGCTCACCGGCGAAGCCAACCTGCTGATCTGCCCCAACCTCGACTCCGCCAACATCCTGTTCAACGTGCTCAAGATGACCGGTAGCAACGGCGTGACCGTGGGCCCGATCCTGATGGGCGCTTCGGCCTCGGTGCACATCCTGACGCCCTCGGCAACAGTGCGTCGCGTGGTCAACATGACGGCCTTGGCGGTCGCCAACGCGAACCTCCCGAAATAGTGCGCGGCGGCCCTCGAGGCCGCGCACTATCGGTGCGTTCCGCCTGAACGGCGGAATGCACCGCGCACGCCACACACTACGAGTTCGCACCAATGGCGTGCGGGCACCGTTATTGCTTGAATCATCAGACATTCTTTTTAACAAGCTGATGATGAACAAGCGCCAACTGATCCAGTCCTTCCTCGCGGCCGCCGCACTCTGCTTTGGAATGGGTTCAGCCCAGGCACAGACGCCCATCAAGTTCCAACTCGATTGGCGCTTCGAAGGGCCCGCCGCCCTTTTCCTGCATCCGGCCGCCAAGGGCTACTTCAAGGCCGCGGGCCTGGACGTGTCCATCGATGCGGGCAACGGCTCGGGCGGCACCGTCACGCGCGTGGCCTCGGGCGCCTATGACATGGGCTTTGCCGATCTCGCGGCGCTGATGGAATTCCACGCCAACAACCCCGACGCGCCGAACAAGCCCATCGCGGTCATGATGGTCTACAACAACACGCCCGCGTCGGTGATGGCGATGAAGAAGAGCGGCATCACCAAGCCCTCCGACCTGAACGGCAAGCGGCTCGGCGCACCGGTGTTCGACGCAGGCCGACGCGCGTTCCCGATCTTTGCCAAGGCCAACAACGTCACGGGCGTGAACTGGACCGCGATGGACCCCACGCTGCGCGAGACGATGCTGATGCGCGGCGACATCGACGCCATCACCGGCTTCACCTTCACTTCGCTGCTCAACCTCGAGGCGCGCGGTGCCAAGGCGAGTGACGTGGTCGTGCTGCAATACCCGGACTACGGCGTGAAGCTGTATGGCAACGTCGTCATCGTGTCGCCCAAGCTCCTCAAGGAGAACCCGGCTGCCGTCAAGGCCTTCCTCGTGGCCTTCACCAAGGGCGCGAAGGAAGTCATCGCCAACCCCGCCGCGGCCATCGAGTCGGTGAAGGCACGCGACGGCATCATCGATTCCAACCTGGAAACGCGGCGCCTGAAGCTGGCGATCGACACCGTCATCAACAGCCCCGATGCGCGTGCCGAAGGCTTTGGCGCGGTCAACGCCGGCCGCCTTGCGCTGATGGCTTCGCAAGTGTCCGACGCCTTCAACACGAAGTCGCGCGTGAACCCCGATGGCGTGTGGACCTCGGCCATGCTCCCGCCTGCCGCAGACCTCAACATCCTGAAAAAGTAAATGGGCGCCCCTTCGCAAGAAGCGCCCTTCGTCGATTTCCAGGACGTCTGGCTCGCGTACAACGAAGAGTTGCTGCGCGACAACCACTTTGCGGTCGAAGCCATCGACCTGAAGGTGCGGCGCGGCGAGTTCATCGCCATCGTCGGGCCTTCGGGGTGCGGCAAGTCGACCTTCATGAAGCTCACCACGGGGCTGAAGATGCCCTCGATGGGCAAGATCCGCATCGACGGCCAGCCGGTGACGGGGCCGCTCAAGATCTCGGGCATGGCCTTCCAGGCGCCGTCGTTGCTGCCCTGGCGCACGACGGTCGACAACGTGCTGCTGCCGCTGGAGATCGTCGAACCCTATCGCTCGAACTTCAAGGCCAAGCGCAAGGAATACGTGGAGCGCGCGCGCAAGCTGCTGCAAAAGGTAGGACTCGGCGGCTACGAGGACAAGTTCCCGTGGCAACTCTCCGGCGGCATGCAGCAGCGCGCGAGCATCTGCCGCGCGCTGATTCACGAACCCAAGATGCTCCTGCTCGACGAGCCCTTCGGCGCGCTCGATGCTTTCACGCGCGAAGAGTTGTGGTGCATCCTGCGCGACCTGTGGACCGAGCAGCAGTTCAACGTGATCCTGGTCACGCATGACCTGCGCGAGTCGGTGTTCCTGGCCGACACGGTCTATGTGATGAGCAAGAGCCCGGGGCGCTTCGTCGTCAAGCGCGAGATCGACCTGCCACGGCCGCGTGAGCTCGAAGTGACCTACACCAAGGAATTCACCGATATCGTGCTGGAACTGCGCGGCCACATCGGCGCCATTCGAAATACCGGCATCAGCCAGGCGCAGACCGCCGCAGCGGGAGTCGCGTCTTGAAGAACAACAAACAGATCGAGCGCTGGTCGCCCTGGATCCTGCTGGTCGCTTTCATCGTGTTGTGGCAGGTGGTGTGTTCCGCCTTCGAGGTGTCGGAGTTCATCTTCCCGAGCCCGTGGCGCATCTGGACGCAGTTCTGGGAGTTCAAGCTCATCATCGCCGGCCACGCGTGGCGCACCTTCTGGGTGACGATGGCGGGCTTCGGTCTCGCGATCGTGGTGGGCGTGCTGCTGGGCTTCGTCATCGGCAGTTCGCGCCTGGCATATGCGGCGATGTATCCGTTGATGACGGCCTTCAATGCGCTGCCCAAGGCGGCCTTCGTGCCGATCCTGGTGGTGTGGTTCGGCATCGGCGCGGGGCCGGCGATTCTCACGGCATTCCTCATCAGCTTTTTCCCGATCATGGTGAACATCGCGACCGGCCTGGCCACGCTCGAACCCGAGCTGGAAGACGTGCTGCGCGTGCTGGGCGCCAAGCGTTGGGACGTGCTGATGAAGATCGGCCTGCCGCGCTCCATGCCCTACTTCTACGCCTCGCTCAAGGTGGCGATCACACTGGCCTTCGTGGGCACCACGGTGTCGGAGATGACTGCGGCGAACGAGGGCATCGGCTACCTGTTGATCTCTGCCGGCTCTGCCATGCAGATGGGGCTGGCGTTTGCGGGGCTGGTCGTGGTGGGCGCGATGGCGATGGTGATGTATGAAGTGTTCAGTGCCATCGAGAAGCACACGACGGGCTGGGCGCATCGGGGCTCGAACCAGTAACGCATCGCTTCCAATCGGATCAAGGATCCATAAATAAACCGTGAATCTGCGCGAATGACGTAAAATATTAAATTATTATTGCGTCACTGGGTAAATACATGCTGGTCGAGTTCCGCGTCAAGAACTTCCGCAGCCTGCGCGACGAACAGGTTCTCAGTCTGGTGGCGTCCAGGGACAAGACCCTGCATGACACGCACACGGTGGCCACGGGTCTCAAGGCCGCACCGAGCCTCTTGCGCAGTGCCGTCATCTATGGCGCCAACGCCGGGGGCAAATCCAATCTCATCAAGGCATTGCAATTCATGCGTGGCGTCGTCGTCGAGTCGGCGACGGTGGTCCAGCCGGGTCAGACCTACGCGGTGCAAGCCTTTCGCCTCAACGCCGAGTCGGCCAGCGAGCCGACCGGGTTCGAGCTCACCTTCATCCTGGATGGCGTTCGCTACCAGTACGGATTCGCCATGACGCCCCAGCGCATCGTCAGCGAACACCTGCTGGTCTACAAGGCATTCAAGCCGCAGCGCTGGTTCGAGCGCCGCTTCGATGCCGGCACCGGCAAGGACGTGTATGAGTTTGGCCCCGGCCTCAAGGGCCCAAAGCACCTGTGGGAGGGTGCCACCCGGCCGAACGCCCTCTTCTTGTCGATGGCCGTGCAACTCAACAGCGAGGCACTGCGGCCTGTGTTCGACTGGTTCGCCAACGAGCTGGTGATCATCAACGAACATGCGCAACTCACCCCGCAGATGTCGATCCACATGCTCCAGCAGGCAGAGGGTCGGCGTCGGATTTGCGACTTCCTCACCGCCGCCGACATCAGCATCTCCGACATCGAGGTCGTGACGCGCAAGGTGCCCGCCCAAGCGGTTCACTTCGACCTCGTGGCTGGAAAGACTGAGGTACGAAACGAGGAAAGAGACGAACAACAGTTGCGTTTCTCCCATGTCACTGAACGCGGCAAGGCGGTGTTCGAACTCATGGATGAGTCCAGTGGCACACGCAACCTGCTCTTCCTCGCCGGCCCCGTGCTCGACGTCCTCAACAAGGGGTTGACGCTGGTCTTCGACGAACTCGACACGAGCCTGCACACGCTGCTGGTGCGTGAACTGGTGCGGCTCTTTCATCGCCCTGAAGTCAACACGGGTGGTGCGCAGCTGATCTTCACCACGCATGACACCTCATTGCTCGACGCACCCGACCTGTTTCGGCGCGACCAGATCTGGTTCGTCGAAAAGGATCGCGACCAGGCCTCGGCGCTGGTCAGCCTCTCCGAGTTCAGCCCGCGCAAGAATGAAGCGCTGGAGCGCGGCTACCTGGTCGGCCGCTATGGCGGCGTGCCCTTCCTCAGCGATGCGCTGGGGGTCACGCACTGATGGCGCGCGACAACTCTCCCAAAGAGCGACAGAAGAAACATCTCGAACGCACGCTGAACCGGCGCGCCAGCTACGACCGCATCCTGATCGTCTCGGAAGGCAGCAAGACCGAGCCCAACTATTTCAGCGAGATCCGCTCTGCCCATCGCTTGAATACGGCCAACGTGGCAGTGCACCCCAGCGCATTGGGCACCGCGCCCATGCAGGTCGTTCAGTACGCGCAAACCCTGTTCGAAAAAGGCGATCGCCACAAGAGCATTCAGCCGCGCGCCTTCGAACAGGTCTACGCGGTGTTCGACCGCGACGAGCACGACAGCTATTCGACCGCACTCCGGCTGGCCGAATCCCTCGACTGCAAGCTGAAGAACGACGCCCGGCAACCCATCCGCTTCCGGGCGATTGCATCGGTGCCCAGTTTCGAGATCTGGCTGCTGCTGCACTTCGAGGACATCCATGCTCCGCTGCATCGCGACGAGGTGTTGTCGCGCCTCAGGCAACACTTGCCCGGCTATGAGAAAGGCGCGCGGAGCGCCTTCGCTTCCACGCAAATTCATCTGGATGCCGCAACGCGTCGCGCACAGGCGCTGGCGCGCAAGTTCACGGCCGATACCGCGCCCGAACCGTACACAGCCATTGTCGAACTCGTGTCACTCCTCGTCACACTGGGCACTTGAGCTTGCCTGCCCCGCTGGCACACTGCGCGGGATGAACAAGGATCAAATCATTCGCGCCCTGCGCCACGCCGACGCCGTGGCGCGGCGCGCCATGACGATGGGACGGCATCCCTTTGGCGCCGTGCTCATCGCCCCCGACGGCGAGACCGTCCTCGCCGAGCAGGGCAACATCGACACCGTGCACCATGCCGAGGCCACGCTGGCCCGCACGGCCTCGCTCAACTACCCGCCGGAGTACCTCTGGCAATGCACGCTGGTCACCACCTTCGAGCCCTGCGCGATGTGCGCCGGCACGACCTACTGGGCCAACATCGGCCGCGTGATCTACGGCGCGGACGAGAGCGCCTTGCTCGCCCTCACCGGCGACCATCCGGAGAACCCGACGCTCGCCCTGCCCTGCCGCGAGGTGTTCGCACGCGGCCAGAAGAAGATCGAGGTCATCGGCCCGGTGCCCGAGGTCGAAGAAGAAATGATCGCAACCCATCGCGGCTTTTGGGAAAGTCGCGGCGCCTGAGCACGGAACTGTAGCCGGCCGTGATACGTTCGCGCGGACTGCAACACCTTCGATCGACCTCGCCATCTCCCGATGGCGCCACAGGAGCAGAGAAAGATGGCGGCAATTGAAGCGGATCCACAGCGTGGGCCCATGTCTTTCAACCGGCTGGGGCCGTTCTACCGCTTGCAGTTGCGGCTCGGCCTGCTGACGCAGACGGATCTGCGCGCTCCCCGGCGCGCCGTGCTGTTCATGGTCATCGCATGGATTCCCGGCCTGGTGCTGGCATCGCTGGAGGGCCTGGCGCTCAATGAACACCACGAGCGCGCCGCGCTGCTCGACTTCAGCGCGTACGCTTTCATCATTGCCATCGGCGCGTTCGTCATCATGGAAGAGAGCGCGGCGCGGCGCATGGCCATGATCGTCGCGCAGTTCACGGCGCGGGGCATCGTGCCGCCTGCCTCGCGCCATGGCATCGATCGCGCGCGCACGAACATGGAAAGGCGAACCGGCTCGCCGCTGGCCGAGGCGGTGATCCTCATCGCGGCCTATGTCCTCACTTACCTCTGGATGCACGGCGCCGCGCAAAACGTCGATGGCGGCACCTGGATGGGGCACATGGAGAACGGCTCGCTGAAGCTGTCGCTCGCCGGGTGGTGGACCCTTCTTGTCGCCATGCCGCTGTATTGGTTCCTCCTCGGGCGATGGCTGCTGCGCTTCGGCACCTGGGGGCTCTTGCTGCGCGACATTGCGCAGTGCGACCTGCAACTGGTGGCCACGCACCCCGATCGCTGTGGTGGCCTGGCCTTCATCGGCCAGTATCCGCGCACCTACGTGCTCTTCGTCTTTGCGGAAAGCGTCGTCGTGTCTGCGACGGTGCTCAAGCTGGTCGTGTATGCGGGTGTGAGCCTGGCCAGCTTCAAGTTTGCGCTGGCGGGCATCGTGGCCTTCTTTGCCATCGCGTTCATGATTCCGCTGCTGGTCTTTTCACCCAAGCTGGTCGCGCTCAAGCGCCAGGGGCTCATGCACTACGGCCGCATCGCCAGCCAGCACAACCTGGCCTTCGAGGCCAAGTGGTTGAACGCCGATGCCGCCAAGATGCTGGGCGAACCCGATCCCTCCTCGTTGGCTGACCTGTCGGCCGGCTACGAACTGGTCAAGAACATGCTCGCGGTGCCGGTCACCAAGGAAAGCATCCTGCCCATCCTGCTGGCGGCCATCACGCCCCTGGCCCTGGTGGCGGCCACGCAGGTGCCATTCAAGGAAGTCCTCGGAACGGTCAAGGGACTCCTGATGCTTTGATGGCTGCGCGCTTCGGCCAACAAGAGGAGGAGAACAACATGACGCCTCTCGGCGACCGACAACGACATCCGCTGCCGCCAGCCTGCACACGGGCCACGGCAGCGCTACTGGCCCTGCTGCTTGCAGGCTGCAATGCCGTGGGACCGCAGTTGGTCGCGCGCGACCGCTTCGACTACAACAGTGAGATCTCGCGCTCGTGGAAAGAGCAGACGCTGCTGAACATCGTTCGCTCGCGCTACTCCGACCTGCCGATGTTCCTCGAGGTGGCGCAGATCGTCAGCGGCTACACGCTGGAGAGCACGGTGTCGACCGGCGTGACCGGCGCACGCGCCGATGCGCTCGCGCCGCCCGGTACCAACGTGACCCTCGGCGCCCAGGGCAAATGGACGGACCGGCCCACCATCACCTACACGCCCCTCACCGGCGCGCAATTCAACCGGAACATGCTCACGCCCATTCCGCCTGCGGCGGTGCTGTTCGCCATGCAGGCCGGCTGGCCGATCGACCTGGTGTTTCGCGTCGTCGTGCGCAGCATCAACGGGCTGGACAGCACCGGCCGCGGTGCGGAGCGTTACGAACGCCTCGTCGTGCTGATGCGCACGCTGCAAGACGCCGAAGTCGTGGGCATGCGCGTGCAAGCGGGCGACAAGCCGGAGCATCAGGCAGTCGTCCTGTTCTTCCGGCCGCGGGCGCTCTCCGCCGAACAGGAAGCCATGGTCAATGAGCTGCGCAGCCTCATGTCACTGACGCCCGGCCGCACCGAGTACCGCGTCAGCTTTGGCGCCGCCTCGCCGAACGAAGGTGAAATCGCGATGCTCACGCGCTCGATGCTTCAGATCCTTGTTGACCTGGGCGAGTACGTGGATGTGCCCGAGGCGGACGTGCAGGAAGGCCGCACGGCAACGAGCCGGGCGCCCTCGAGCGCCGTTCTCGGACGCCTGCTCAAGGTCAACTTCAGCGCCGAACGCTCCCCGGACGCCATCGTGCAGGTGAACTACCGGGGCCGCTGGTTCTGGATCGACGACCGCGACATCGCGTCCAAGCGAACCTTTGCGCTGGTGATGATCTTTTCCACGCTGTCGGAGACGGGCGCACGGGAAAGCATGCCGCTCGTGACCATTCCAGCGGGATAGCGCGAAGCGACCGGCTACAGGAACGAAGCCCTGGGCTGCGGATGCGTGGCCGAATCGTCCGGCTCCGCGCCCGTCACCACGTCGCCGCACTGCGCACGGTGGCGCAAGGCGTGGTCCATGACGACCAGTGCCAGCATCGCCTCGGCAATGGGCGTCGCGCGGATGCCCACGCACGGGTCGTGGCGGCCCTTGGTGATGACTTCGACCGGCTTGTTGTGGATGTCGATGGACTGGCGCGGGCTGATGATGGAGCTGGTCGGCTTGATCGCGATGCTCACTTCCAGGTCCTGCCCCGTGCTGATGCCGCCCAGCACGCCGCCCGAATTGTTGGTAACGAAACCGCTGGGGGTGATGGAGTCGCCGTGCGTGGTGCCGCGCTGCGTCACGCTGGCAAAGCCGGCGCCGATCTCCACGCCCTTGACCGCATTGATGCCCATCATCGCAAAGGCGATGTCCGCGTCGAGCTTGTCGAACAGCGGTTCGCCCAGGCCCACGGGCACCTTCTGCGCCGTCACGCGGATGCGCGCGCCGCAGGAGTCACCGGCCTTGCGCAGCGCGTCCATGTAGGCCTCGAGCTGGCTCACGTCGGCCATGGGCGCGAAAAAGGGGTTGTTGGGCACGTGGTCCCAGCTTTCGAAGGGAATCACGATGTCGCCGATCTGCGTCATGCAGCCGCGGAACACCATGCCGTATTTTTCGGCAAGCCATTTCTTGGCCACGGCGCCAGCCGCAACCATGGGCGCCGTCAGCCGCGCCGAGGAGCGGCCACCACCGCGCGGATCGCGAATTCCGTACTTTTTCCAGTACGTGAAGTCCGCATGCCCGGGGCGAAACTGTTGCGCGATCGCACCGTAGTCCTTGCTGCGCTGATCGGTGTTCTGGATGAGTAGTGCGATCGGCGTACCCGTGGTCTTGCCCTCGTACACGCCGCTGAGGATCTGCACGGCGTCCGGCTCGTTGCGCTGCGTGACGTGACGGCTGGTGCCGGGGCGTCGGCGGTCGAGGTCGATTTGAATGTCCGCTTCGGAAAGCGCCATGCCGGGCGGGCAGCCGTCGATGACGCAGCCGATGGCCGGGCCGTGCGATTCGCCGAAGTTGGTGACCGCAAAAAGTGTTCCCAGGGTGTTGCCGCTCATGGCAAGGATTATCGCGTCTGCCGAATGGCGTATGGACACTGCGGGTCGCCAGAACTACCTTCAAGTCTGGTTACATGGAAGTACACAATGCAACCTCATCTTGAAATTCGCCGCATTGGAGCGGAATTCTTTGCCTACAGCGTGCGCGCGGGCCGCGCTCCGGCCCGGCACGGCGAAGAAGACCTGGCCTCGCTGGAGCACTGCCTCAACGACGCAGGTGACTCTCTCGGGCACTATTTTCCCGCCGTGAAGGTGAGCCTCGACGGGCTTTTCCTGGGCAGCTATGACATCGGCCAGTTGCTGCGCAATCCCACCGGCCTGGCCGTGGAATTGATGGGCAAGCTCAGTCGCGCGGAACGGGCGCACGCGCTGGCCTGATCCACCCACGCAGGGGGACAATCGGCCTTCCACAAAGGGGGGCCCACGATGACCGTCAACGCGCCACTGGAAACGCCGCTCACCAAGCGGCTTGGCATTGCCCACCCGATCCTGTTGGCGCCGATGGACGTCGTGGCCGACGCCAACCTGACGGCCGCCGTGAGCGCCGCGGGCGGCTTGGGGATCCTGGGTGGCGGCTATGGCGACGAAAAATGGCTGCGGCATGAACTCGATCGCCTGGCCGAGAACCGTGTGCGCTTCGGGGTCGGCTTCATCACGTGGAGCCTCGCGCGGCAACCCCGCCTGCTGGACTTGGCGCTGGAGCGCAATCCCGCGGCCGTGATGCTGTCCTTTGGCGACGCGTCGCCCTTTGTCGAGCCCATCAAGCGGGCCGGTGCGGCCGTGATCTGCCAGGTGCAGAACCTGCAGATGGCCAAGGATGCGGTGGCGGCGGGCGCGGACATCCTGGTGGCGCAAGGCGGCGAAGGCGGCGGGCACGGCGCCGTCCGCGGCATGTCGACTCTGGTGCCGGAAGTGGTGGACGCCATTTCGGCGGACGTGCCGGTGGTGGCCGCAGGCGGCATCGCCGACGGCCGCGGGCTGGCGGCGGCGCTGATGCTGGGTGCTTCGGGCGTGCTGATGGGCACGCGCTTCTACGCCACGATCGAAGCCGCCACGCCCACTGCGGCGAAGGAGCGCGTGCGCAAGGCGCAAGGCGACGACACCGCCAGGGGCATGGTGTTCGACATCACGCGTCAGCGGCAGTGGCCCGCACCCTTCACGGGGCGGTGCCTTCGCAATGCGCATCTGGAGCGCTGGCAGGGACGCGAGCTCGAACTGCTGCAGCATGTCGAAGAAGAGGCTGCGAAGTACACCGCGGCACGCGAGGCCGGCAACTTCGACATTGCGGCGGTGATTGCCGGCGAGGCCGTGGGGCTGGTGCACGACATTCCGTCGGCACGGGATCTTGTCAGGCAGATCGTGGAGGACGCGGCGAGGCTGCTGCGCGTTGGGCCGCCCAGGGTTTCGCTGCACCCTGACGCAGTGTGACGCCTACTTGACCCGCTGCTTCTCCAGCTTGCGCGCCAGCGTGCGCCGATGCATGCCCAATCGTCGCGCCGTCTCCGAAATATTGAAACCCGTCTCGGCCAGCATTTCGTGGATGCGCTCCCACTCCAGCGTCTTGATGGACGTGGTGCGGTTGGTCAGGCTCACTTCCGTGGTGCCTTCCACGCGGCCGAAGGCGGCCTCGATGTCGTCGGTGTTCGACGGCTTGGCCAGGTAATGGCAGGCGCCCAGCTTGATGGCCTCCACCGCAGTGGCGATGCTGGCAAAGCCGGTCAGCACCACGATCAGCATGTCTTCGTCGTGCGCGTTGAGCGTCTGCACGCAGGCCAGGCCCGAAGCCTCGCCGTTGAGCTTGAGGTCGACCACCGCAAAGCCCGGCGAATGCGTGGCCAGCACGCTCACCACCTCGTCGTGGTGGGCCGCAAGCAGCACGGTGTAGCCCCGGCGCTCGAAGGAGCGCTTGAGCGTGCGCGCAAAGGCTGCGTCGTCCTCGACGATGAGCAGCAGGCGTTCAGCTTCCAAGGGACTCGTCCTCCTCTTGCTCCAGGATGATGGCCGCCAGCGGCAGCGTGAGCGTCACGATCGCGCCGCCTTCAGGCTTGTTGCGGGCTGCCACTGTGCCACCCAGCGTGCGCGCCACGTTGACGACCAGGAAAAGCCCCAGTCCGCCGCCGGGTCGGCCCTTGCTCGACTGGTAGGGCTTGCCGAACTGCGACAGCATGCGCGGCTCGAAACCGGGTCCGGCGTCGGTCACGGTGAGCACCAGCGAATCGGCATCGCGCCCCACCTCCAGCATGACCCAGTGCGGCGACGCTTCGAGCGCATTGTCCAGCACGTTGTTGATCATCTGCTTCAAGGCCGAGTCGGAGACGATGGTCAGGTCATGGCCAAAGTTGTTCTCGTAGCTGAAGGCCTTGACCGGGCGCGAGCGGCGCCACTCGGCCACCAGGTCGCCCAGGAATTCACTCACTGTGGTTCGCTCCGAGTTCTCGCCACGCGCCTCGCCGGCCGACAGCAGGATGCCGCTCACGATGGTCTTGCAGCGGTGAACCTGCGCCTCCATCTCGCCGACTTCCTGCAGCAGTTCCGCGTTGGAGGTAAAGGCCGGCATGTGGCGCCAGTCGCCCAGGATGACCGAGAGCGTTGCCAGCGGCGTGCCCAGTTCGTGGGCCGCACCCGACGCCAGCAGGCCCATGCGCACGATGTGTTCTTCTTCGGCGGCACGCTGGCGCAGATCCGCCAGGCGCTGGTCGCGCCGGCGCAGGTTTCGCTCGATCCGCGTGATGAAGACCACCAGCAAGGCCGCAATCAGCGTGAAGCAGATCAGCATGCCCAGGATGTAGGGGCTGGCCATGCCCCGGCTCTGGTCGAAGGGCAGCGCCAGCGGCTCGGCAAAGAGCGCCAGCCCCGTGAAACAGACGCCGGTGAGCACGACGATGGTCCACTTCGACCAGGCTTCCAGCAGCACCGCGCCGAGCGTGACCTGCAGCAGGTAGAGAAAGACGAAAGGGTTGGTCGCGCCGCCACTGAGAAACAGTTGCGCCGTGAGCATGCCGACGTCGACCGCAAGCGCGACGAACAGCTCGAAGTTGGTCACCTCGCGGTGCCAGCGCCAGCGCAGCTGGCTCGCCGCGTTGAAAGCGGCGAGGCATGCCAGCACGACCAGCATCTGGTGCAGCGGCAAACGGATGCCGAAGACGTAGTGCACCACCACGATCGTCGCCACCTGCCCGACCACGGCGATCCAGCGCAGCTGGATGAGCTGCTGCATGTTCCGGATGCCGGTGGCCAGTTGCAGGCGCCCGCCTTGCGCGGCACCCGACAGCGGCCGCGCCTCAACGGCAGCCGGATCAGCCTTGCGGCGCATCATTGCGATTTCCATGGGCGGAGTCTGCCTGCTTCTTCCGGCTGGCCTTGCGCAGGCGTTTTTCTTCCACCACCGTGCGCCAAGCGGCACCGGCAACCAGCGCCGCCAGCAGGTACCACGTGATGGCGTAGACGAGGTGGTTGTTGTTGAAGGCAATCACCGTCATGCCCCCGACAGGCTGCCCTGCCGCGGCACTGCCTGAACCTGCATCCACATCGACAAAAAACGCCGCCACATCCTTCAAGTCCCGCGCTGCGGCAATGGCCTGCACGTCGCGCGAATACCAGCGATTGGCCGCCGGATCATTGCGACGCAGATAGCCGCCGCCCGGCTCGCTCACACGCACAAGGCCGGCGACGCTCACCTCCCCTTGCGGCTCACCAGTGGCACGTGTCGCGCGGTCCCGTCCTTGCGATGACACAAAGCCGCGATTGACCAGCACCACCCCGCCATCACGGAGCTGAAAGGGGGTCAGAACCCAAAATCCGCTGCCAAGTTCGGTGGTCGCCTGAACGAAAGATTCGCGGTCATGGAGGAAGTTGCCGGTCAGGCGCACATGCCTGTACTCGTTGGCCAGTGCATCGGCTGCCGACCCGACCGCCGGCAAGTCGACCGCAGGCGCATGCACACGCTGATCTACGCGTTCGATCAAAGCCAGCTTCCACGCCCGGCGCTCGACCTGCCAGGTGCCCAACGCAACCAACCCCACAAACACCAGCAAGGCGCACACGCCCAGAAAAGCAAGAAGGCCCGCAGAATGCGGGCCACGTTCTTGCGACGTCTTGCGGTTGCCGGGCGTCAAGGCCGGGTTCGCATGTCCGTCATGCTCGGCATCATGTTGTGGTCGAGGTGATACATCACCCACAACGATCCGGTCAGGGTGATCACCACCAGCACCAGCGTGAAGATCAGCGCCAGCATGTTCCAGCCGCCTTGCGACTTCGAATCCATGTGCAGGAAGTAGATCATGTGCACGACCATCTGAACGGCCGCGAAGGCGAGGATCACGAAGGCGGTGGTGCGCGGGTTCTCGAAGACCTTGCCCATCACGACCCAGAAGGGAATCGCCGTGAGGATCACCGACAGGATGAAGCCGATGACGTAGCCGCTCACAGTGGCGTGCATGCCCGGCGAATCGCCGTGGTCGATGTCGTGCGCGTAGTCGTGTTCGGGGTGCTCAGCGGGGGAACTCATGGCAACGATCCCATCAGGTAGACAAAAGTGAAGACGCCGATCCAGACCACGTCCAGGAAGTGCCAGAACATCGACAGGCACTGCAGGCGTCGCTGGTTGGCCGGAATGAGGCCGTGCTTGCCCACCTGAAACATCAGGATGACGAGCCAGATGATGCCGAAGGTCACGTGCAAGCCGTGCGTTCCAACCAGCGTGAAGAATGAAGAAAGGAATGCGCTGCGCTGCGGCCCTGCGCCTTCATGGATCAGGTGCGCGAATTCATACAGCTCGATGCCCAGGAAGCCCGCGCCGAAGAGGCCCGTGATGAAAAGCCAGAACAGCGTTGCCTTCACGCCGTTGCGCTGCATTTCCAGCATCGCAAAGCCGTAGGTGATGGACGAGAACAGCAGCAACGCCGTGTTGATCGCCACCAGCTTCAGGTCGAACAGGTCCGCGCCCGAAGGCCCCGCCGCGTAGTTGCGCCCCAGCACGCCGTAGCAGGCGAACAGGCACGCAAAGATGAGGCAGTCGCTCATCAGGTAGAGCCAGAAGCCGAGCAGCGTCCCGTTCTCGGGATGGTGCTCTTCACGCATGAAGAACTGCGTGTTGCCGTCAGCGACGGCTGCGGATGCGCTTGCGGATGACATGTGGAGTTCAGACATGGGCAGCCAGCAGACGCGTGCGTGCGTCCTCGGTTCGAACGACCTCATCGGCATGGATGTGGTAGTCGCGCTTGTAGTTGAAGGTATGGACGATCGCCGCGATCACCGTTGCCGCGAACGACGCGACGGCGATCAGCCACATGTGCCAGATCATCGCGAAGCCGAACACCGCGGAGAAGGCTGCAATGACGAAGCCCGCAGCCGTGTTCTTCGGCATGTGGATGTCGATGAAACCATTCGTCGGCCGCTGGAAGTTGCGGCTCTTCATGTCGTGCCATGCATCGGTGTCGTACACGATGGGCGTGAAGGCAAAGTTGTAGTCCGGCGGCGGCGACGAGGTCGACCACTCCAGCGTGCGGCCACCCCACGGGTCGCCCGTGTGGTCGCGCAGCGAATCGCGGCGGATGAAGCTCACCACCAGCTGGATCAGGAAGGAGGCGATGCCCAGCGCGATGAGGAAGGCGCCGAACGCGGCCACCTGGAACCAGATCTGCAGCGACGTGTCTTCGAAGTGGCTCATGCGGCGCGTGACGCCCATCAGGCCGAGCACATACAGCGGCATGAAGGCGAAATTGAAGCCGATGACCCAGAACCAGAACGAGAGCTTGCCCCAGAACGGTTCGAGCTTGTAGCCGAAGGCCTTGGGGAACCAGAAGGTGATGCCGGCGAGCAGGCCGAACAGCACGCCACCGATGATCACGTTGTGGAAGTGGGCGATCAGGAACAGGCTGTTGTGCAGCACGAAGTCGGCCGGGGGCACGGCCAGCAGCACGCCGGTCATGCCGCCGATCACGAAGATGATCATGAAGCCGACCGTCCACATCATGGGCACCTCGAAACGGATGCGGCCACGGTACATCGTGAAGAGCCAGTTGAAGATCTTCGCGCCCGTCGGGATCGAGATGATCATCGTCGTGATGCCGAAGAAGGAATTGACGCTGGCACCCGAGCCCATCGTGAAGAAGTGGTGCAGCCACACCAGGTACGACAAGATGGTGATCACCACGGTGGCGTAGACCATCGAGGTGTAGCCGAACAGGCGCTTGCTGCAGAAGGTCGACACCACTTCCGAGAAGATGCCGAAGGCCGGCAGGATCAGGATGTAGACCTCCGGGTGGCCCCAGATCCAGATCAGGTTGACGTACATCATGGCGCTGCCGCCAAGGTCGTTCGTGAAGAAGTTCGTGCCCAGGTAGCGGTCGAGCGACAGCAGTGCGAGCGCAGCCGTCAGCACCGGGAAGGCAGCGACGATCAGCACGTTGGAGCACAGCGCGGTCCAGGTGAAGATCGGCATCTTCATCAGCGTCATGCCCGGCGCGCGCATCTTCACGATGGTCGCGATCAGGTTGACGCCGGACAGCAGCGTGCCCACGCCCGCTATCTGCAAGGACCAGATGTAGTAGTCCACCCCCACGTCAGGGCTGGCAATGATCCCCGAGAGCGGCGGATACGCGAGCCAGCCGGTGCGCGCGAACTCGCCCACGAAAAGCGACGCCATCACCAGCATCGCGCCGAAGGTGGTCATCCAGAAGCTGAAGTTGTTCAGGAACGGAAAGGCCACGTCGCGCGCGCCGATCTGCAGCGGCACGACGAAGTTCATCATGCCCACCACCAATGGCATGGCCACGAAGAAGATCATGATCACGCCGTGCGCGGTGAAGATCTGGTCGTAGTGATGCGGCGGCAGGAAGCCGGCGTTGTCGCCGAAGGCGATCGCCTGCTGGGCGCGCATCATGACGGCATCGGCAAACCCGCGCAGCAGCATGATCAGGCCGAGCACGATGTACATGATGCCGATCTTCTTGTGGTCGATGCTGGTGATCCAGTCGCGCCACAACGTACCCCACACCTTGAAGTACGTCAGTGCGCCCAGCACCGCAATGCCGCCCAGCACCACCGCGGCGAAGGTGGCGAGCAGGATCGGTTCATGAAAGGGAATGGCGTCCCAGGTGAGACGGCCGAAGATCAGCTTGGTCAGGTCCATATGGTCGAGCATTTGTTAGTTCCGCAGGCGCGTGTTGGAGCTCGAAAAGGGCAGGTCCACGGGGTCGTTGACGGAGCACATGGCGGTCACGTAGGTGCGCCGGGGCCCGTCGATGTTGTCGGGGTTGACGGCGCGCGTCGCCACGTTGAAAGCGCCCGGCTTGCCCAGCCCGCCTTCGGCGTCGATGGCGGCCATCTGGTGGATGCACATCTTGTTGCTGTCGACACAGCGGTTGACGATGGCGCTGTAGAGATCGGGCGCCACGCTCGCGTAGCGGCGCACCGGCTCCTTCTCGCTCGGTTGTTCGAGCTTCAAGTAGCCGGCGCGGTTGAGTTCACCGCCATTGCCGGACTTGGCCGTTTGCACCCACTTGTCGAAGTCGGCGGTGGCCAGGCCGTGGAACTTGAAGCGCATGTGCGAGAAGCCCGCACCGCTGAAGTTGGCCGAGAAGCCTTCGTACTCGCCGGGCGCGTTGATGACCGCATGCAGCTTGGTCTCCATGCCGGGCATCGCGTAGATCTGCCCTGCCAGCGCCGGGATGTAGAACGAGTTCATCACCGACGACGCCGTGATCTTGAAGCGGATGGGCCGGTCCACCGGCGCGGCCAGTTCATTGACGGTGGCAATACCCTGCTCCGGATAGATGAACAACCATTTCCAGTCGAGCGCGACCACTTCGACCACCAGCGGCTTCGCATCCTGCGGGATGGAGCGCTTGTCGTCGAGGCGACGCAAGTCCCGATAGGGGTCGAGCGTGTGCGTGCTGATCCAGGTGACCGCACCCAGGGCGATGATGATAAGCAGGGGTGCCGCCCAGATGGCGAGTTCAAGTTGTGTCGAATGGTCCCATTCAGGCGAATACGGCGCGTCCTTGTTGGACTCGCGGTAGCGCCACGCGAAGAAAACCGTGAGCGCAATCACCGGAACGATGATGAGCAGCATCAACACTGTGGAGACGACGATGAGTCGCCCCTGCTGGACGGCGATGTCCCCCGAGGCGTTCAGCACCACCGTGCCGCACCCGGCCAGCAGGATGACCGGGAGGAGGAGCAGGCCGCGAAGTTTTTTGAATTGGTCCATGCCGAAATAAATGCGTGTTGTGCGCAAAGAGCCGACAATCTACGACTTTTGAGGCCCTTCGGGGAGTGGACGTTTTGTCCTATGGCGAATAAAGGCGAGCAGTGCGATGCTCGGCGCGTCCGCATGAATTGCTCATGACACACGAACCTTTGACTCATCGATGATGTCCAGCACTCACCAGCCCACCGCACCCTCAGGCTCGAACCCGCTCGATCGGGACACCACGCACACGCACGCGAACCGCGCGCTCGAACCCGGCGAAATTGCCGTCGGCGTGGTCATCGGACGCGCGTCCGAATACTTCGACTTCTTCGTCTACGGCATCGCCACGGTGCTGGTTTTTCCTGCCGTTTTCTTCCCCTTCGAGAAGCCGCTGGAGGCCACGCTGTGGTCCTTCGTGATCTTCTCTTTCGCCTTCCTCGCGCGGCCGCTCGGCACTGTGATTTCAATGGCGATCCAGCGAAACTTCAACCGGGAAGTGAAGCTCACCATTGCGCTGTTCCTGATGGGCATCTCGACGGCGGGCATTGCCTTCCTGCCGGGCTACCACAGCCTTGGATTCGGGGCCATCGTGGCGTTGTCGGTGCTGCGGTTCGGGCAAGGGCTCGCCATGGGCGGATCGTGGGACGGCCTGCCCTCGCTGCTGGCCCTCAATGCACCCGAAGGACGCCGCGGCTGGTACGCCATGCTGGGCCAGCTCGGCGCCCCGATCGGCTTCATCCTGGCCAGCGCGCTGTATGCCTATCTGATCGCCAGCCTGCCCGAAGAAGACTTCCTGGACTGGGGATGGCGTTACACCTTTTACGTTGCATTTGCGATTAACGTGGTGGCTTTGTTCGCCCGCCTGCGCCTTGTGGCCACGGATGAGTTCGCGCACCAGCTCGCCGAACGCGAACTGGAGCCGACCAGCATCAGCGAGCTGATCAACACGCAGGGCTACAACCTCATCATCGGCGCGTTCGCGGCACTGGCGAGCTACGCGCTTTTCCACCTGATCACGGTGTTTCCGCTCTCGTGGATCAAGCTCTATTCGGACCAGTCGATCAGCGAGTTCCTCGTGATCCAGGTCATTGGCGCGGTGCTCGGCGCAGGCGGCATCGTGGCCTCGGGCATCATCGCCGACCGCATCGGGCGCCGCCGCACGCTGGGCAGCCTTGCCATCGCGATCGGCGTGTTCAGCGGCTTTGCGCCGACCCTGCTCGGGGGCGGGCGCATCGGCCAGGACGTGTTCCTGCTCGTGGGCTTCATCCTGCTGGGCTTGTCTTATGGACAGGCGGCCGGCGCGGTCACTTCCAACTTCGAGCCGAAGTACCGCTATGCCGGCGCTGCGCTCACCAACGACCTCGCCTGGCTGATTGGCGCCGCCTTTGCGCCGCTGGTGGCATTGGGCCTGTCAGCGAACTTCGGGCTGGGCTATGTGAGCGTGTACCTGCTCTCCGGCGCCGTCTGCACGCTGATCGCACTGCGCGTGAACCGCGCCATCGCCGAGCGCGACTGACGCGTAGCCGCTAGCCTTTGAGGCCAACGAAGACGTTCTGCACGTCGTCGTTGGCATCTATTGCTGCCAGGAAGGCTTCAACTTCTTCCAGGTGGTCGGCGCTGAGGCTGGCCGGATCAATGGGATTCTTCGGCTTGTAGCCCAGCTTGGCCGAGAGCACGCTGAAGCCGTGAGCGGGCAATGCGCGGCTCACGATGTCCAGGTCGGCCGCCTCGGTCTGGAACAGCGTCACGCCCTCCTCCCCGGCTTCGAAGTCCTGCGCACCGGCTTCGATGGCCGCGAGTTCGGGGTCTGCGCCGGCTGCTGACGGTTCGGCTTCGATCATCCCGATGTGGTCGAAGTCCCAGGACACGGAGCCGGAAGTCCCCAACTGGCCCTTGCGGAACAGCACGCGCATTTCAGGCGCCGTGCGGTTCACGTTGTCGGTGAGGCACTCGACCATCACCGGCACGCGATGCGGCGCGAAGCCTTCGTAGATGACATGGTCGAAGTGCACCGCGTCGCCGGAAAGGCCCGCGCCCTTCTTGATGGCCCTGTCGAGCGTGTCCTTGGGCATGGAGACCTTGCGTGCCTGCTCCACGACCAGACGCAAGCGCGAATTGGACGCCGGGTCAGCCCCGGCGCGCGCCGCGATCATGATTTCCTTGCACAGCTTGCTGAAGAGCCGGCCTTTGGCATTGGCGGCCAGGTCTTTATGTTTTGCTTTCCACTGCGCGCCCATGTTCGATATTCCTTGGTGAGAGAGGCGGTGGTTATATACCCTTCGTGCCCGGGTGCCGTGCCGCCTGCCCTTCACGAGCGCGAGCTGTTGATCAACGCAGTGGTCGCCAGCCTGGGGCCGCCAGCGCATTCACCGGCCGCCGCCGTTGTCGATCCAGCGCGAAGGCCAAGTGCCTGAATCGACCATCTCCCGGATCAACTCCAGGGCCATTGCAATGACCGCAGTGCTGGCCGGCGTGGACGGACGGGCAACGTTGGTCGCACACACCACCCGCCGCGTCATGCCTTCATCGGAAATGACAGAGGCCCGAAGCTTCCCCGCCGCCACTTCCTCGGCGACCGACGACAACGAAAGGATGGTGCTGCCAATGCCCGCTTCGACGGCCTTCTTCACGCTGGGCAGCGAGTCGATCTCGGCGATCACGTCGAGTTCGACCGATGCGGCCATGCACGCCTGGTCGATGATGCGGCGCAGCCCGTGCTCGCGACCCGGAAGGATCATGGGGTGGGCCGCAAGCCTGGCCAGCGAAATGCGCGCGGCGGTGCGGGGTCCATTGGCATGGGTCACCAGCGCCAGTCGTTCTTCAAGCAGCGCACGCTTCGCAAGGGCGGGTTCCGTCGCGTCGCCGAAGAGGATCGCAAGGTCAAGCCGTCCGCCCCGCAGCCACTCGCTCAAGAAGCCGCTGTACGCCTCCACCACCTTCAGGCGCACTTGCGGCAGGCGCTCACGGCAGGCACGCAGCAGCGGCACCGACACCAGCAGCGAAATGGTCGTGGGCAGGCCGATGGCGACATCACCACGCGGCACGGCACTGGCGTCGCGCACTGACAGGCGCGCACGTTCCACATCGGCGAGCACCACCCGTGCATGTTCAAGAAAGGTTCGCCCGGCCTCGGTCAACGCCATGCCGCGGCTGGAACGCTCGAACAGCTTGCCGCCGACTTCGTCTTCCAGCGCGGCGATCTGTTGCCCGAGCGCAGGCTGTGCGACGTGCAGGCGGCTGGCCGCCTGCAACAGGCTACCGGCCTCGCACACACCGACGAAGTACCGCAGTTGCCGCAGTTCCATGGCTATGTGTTTTCCATCTAGCTCGTAGGCCAACAATGTATTTCACAAATATCCCGCCGGCAACCAGAATTCACCTCAGCGAGAACAGAAGGAGACTCTGAATGACCATCGACATCGAACACCTGCGCAGTTGGATCGGCCGCACCGAATCGCGCACCGACATCGCCACGGCCACGCCGGTGCAGGCGCTGTCTGCGACGCTGGACCGCGACGACGCCGCGCCACAGCCGGGCGATGCGGTGCCGCCGTGCTGGCACTGGCTGTACTTCCTGCCGATGCACCGGCAATCGGAGATCGGTGCCGACGGCCATCCGCAACGCGGCGGATTTCTTCCGCCGGTGCCGCTGCCGCGCCGCATGTGGGCAGGCAGCCGGATCGAGTTCATCCGCCCTCTTGCCGTTGGCAGCACCATCCGTCGCGACTCGCGGATCGCCGATGTCAGCGGCAAGGAAGGCCGCAGCGGCACGCTGATCTTCGTGCGCGTGCGCCACGAGATATCTGACGAACAGGGCGTGGCCATCGTCGATGAGCACGACATCGTCTACCGCGACAACCCCAAGCCCGGCGACCCGGTGCCGCCCGTGCAGGCTGCGCCCACCGGGCATGAATGGGTGCGCACGATCCAGCCCGACGACGTGCTGCTGTTCCGCTACTCCGCGCTGACCTTCAACGGGCACCGCATCCACTACGACCGCCGCTACGTTACCGAAGTCGAGGGCTATCCGGGCCTCGTCGTCCACGGGCCGCTGATCGCCACGCTGCTGCTCGACCTGTTGCGCCGCAACCTGCCTGACGCCACGGTCAAGCACTTCGCCTTCAAGGCCATGAAGCCGACCTTCGACCTGGCGCCATTCCAGGTGTGCGGCCGCCGCAGCGAAGACGGTCGCACCGTCCGGCTCTGGGCCCGGCACACCGACGGCGCACTGGCGATGGAAGCCACCGCCACCCTCGCCTGACCCGCACCGCCGAACCCCACGCCACCAACACCCCACCAGGAGACATTCATGTTGAACGAAGCCGACCAGCACCAGGAAATCCGTGATGCCGTGCGCCACCTGTGCACGCAATTCCCCGACGAGTACTTCCGCAAGGTCGACGAGCAACGCGCGTACCCCGAAAAGTTCGTCGATGCCCTGATGGAAGCCGGCTGGCTCGCCGCCATGATCCCGGAGGAGTACGGCGGCACCGGCCTGGGTCTCACGGCCGCGACCGTGATCATGGAAGAGATCAACCGCAGCGGCGGCAACTCCGGCGCCGTGCACGGCCAGATGTACAACATGGGCACGCTGCTGCGCAATGGCAGCAAGGCGCAGAAGGACAAGTACCTGCCGCGCATCGCCGCGGGCAAGCTGCGCATCCAGTCGATGGCGGTCACCGAGCCGACGACCGGCACCGACACCACCAAGATCAAGACCACCGCGGTGAAGAAGGACGGCCGCTACGTCGTCAACGGCCAGAAGGTCTGGATCTCGCGCGTGCAGCACTCCGACCTGATGATCCTGCTGGCGCGGACCACGCCGCTGGCCGAAGTCAGGAAGAAGTCCGAGGGCATGTCGATCTTCATCGTGGACATCAAGGACGCGATCGGCAAGGGAATGACCGTGCGGCCCATTCCCAACCTCGTGAACCACGAGACGAACGAACTCTTTTTCGACAACCTCGAGATTCCCGAAGAGAACCTCATCGGCGAAGAAGGCAAGGGCTTCAAGTACATCCTCGACGGCCTGAACGCCGAGCGCACGCTGATTGCTGCCGAGTGCATCGGCGACGGGTACTGGTTCATCGACCGGGCCACGAAGTACGCGAACGAGCGCATCGTGTTCGACCGGCCGATCGGCAAGAACCAGGGCGTGCAGTTTCCCATCGCCGATGCCTACATCGAGATCGAAGCAGCCAACCTGATGCGCTTCAAGGCGGCGGAACTGTTCGACGCCAACCAGCCCTGCGGTGCGCAGGCCAACATGGCCAAGTACCTCGCTGCAAAGGCATCGTGGGAAGCGGCCAACGTCTGCATGCAGACGCACGGCGGCTTCGGCTTTGCGAACGAATACGACATCGAGCGCAAGTTCCGCGAGACGCGGCTCTATCAGGTGGCACCGATCTCGACGAACCTCATCTTCGCGTACGTGGCCGAGCACCTGCTTGGCCTGCCGCGGTCTTTCTGAAGGAGTCGATCATGCGACCCCTCGATGGAATCACCGTCGTCACGCTGGAGCAAGCGATTGCCGCGCCCTTCTGCACGCGGCAACTGGCCGACCTTGGCGCACGCGTCATCAAGGTCGAGCGACCGGGCAGCGGCGACTTCGCCCGCGCCTATGACGAGCGCGTGCGCGGCATGGCATCGCACTTCGTCTGGACCAATCGCTCGAAAGAAAGCCTCACGCTCGACGTCAAGCATGCGCAGGCCCGGGATGTTCTTGCGAAGCTGATCGAAGGTGCCGACGTGCTGGTGCAGAACCTGGCACCGGGTGCCGCGGCTCGCCTGGGGCTGTCGTACGAGGCGTTGTGCGAGAAGCACCCGAGGCTCATCGTCTGCGACATCTCGGGCTACGGCGATGACCCGCAGAACAAGGGGCCGTATCGCGACAAGAAGGCCTATGACCTGCTGATCCAGAGCGAATCGGGCTTCCTGTCGATCACCGGATCGCCGGACGAACCCGCGAAAGCCGGCTGCTCGATTGCAGACATTGCGGCAGGCATGTACGCCTACACCAACATCCTGTCGGCCCTCATCCAGCGCGGGCGTACCGGCAAGGGCTGCCGCATCGATGTCTCGATGCTGGAGAGCATGGTCGAGTGGATGGGCTACCCGCTGTACTACGCCTTCGATGGCGCCATGCCGCCGCCACGCGCCGGCGCCTCGCACGCGACGATCTATCCCTATGGTCCCTTCCCCGCAGGCGATGGCAAGACCGTGATGCTGGGCCTTCAGAACGAGCGTGAATGGGAGGCCTTTTGCCGCCTCGTGCTGCAACGCCCCGAACTGGCAACCGACGAACGCTTTGCATCGAATTCGAAGCGCACGGCAGCGCGACAAGCACTGCGCGCCATCATCGTCGAGAGCTTCGCGGGCCTGAGCGCGGAGCAGGTGATCGCGCGGCTCGACGACGCCCAGATTGCCAACGCGGCCATGAACGACATGAAGGACGTGTGGGTGCATCCCCAACTCAAGGCACGGGGACGCTGGGCGCAAGTCGAAACGCCGACGGGCCCCGTTCCCGCCCTGCTGCCCCCCGGCCAGGACCAGAGCTTCGCGCCCCGCATGGACGCCGTTCCCGCATTGGGCCAACACACCGGATCGATCCTTGCGGAACTGGGTTTCAGCCCCGACGCGATCGAGACGATGCGAAGCGAAAAAGCCATCTGAACAAGGAAAGAGACATCATGAAAAACACCTTGTCCGGGCGCGGCGCCGCTTGCCCTCAAATCACCAGCGCTTGCGCCATTGCCGTGGTTGCCGCGCTCTCATCGCCGGCTGCGTGGGCACAGGCCTATCCGAACAAGCCCGTCACGCTCGTCGTGCCGTTTTCTGCCGGCGGTCCGACCGACCTGGTGGCGCGCACGCTCGGCGCCGCCATGAGCCGCACGCTCAACCAGCCAGTGCTGATCGAGAACAAGACCGGCGCCGGCGGCACGATCGCCGCCAACTACACCGCCAAGGCCAAGCCCGACGGCTACACCTTCCTGATCCACCACAACGGCATGGCGACGGCGCCGGCGCTGTACCGCAAGCTGTCGTACAACCCGCTCACCGACTTCGACTACGTGAGCCAGGTCATCGACGTGCCGATGACGCTCATTGGCCGCAAGGATCTGCCCGCCAGGGACTTCAACGAGTTGCGCGCCTATCTGAAGGCCAACGGCGACAAGGTCACGCTGGCGCATGCAGGGCTGGGCGCGGTCTCGCACCTTTGCGGCATGCTCTTCCGGCAAGCAACGGGGGCGAACATCACGACGGTTCCCTATCAAGGCACCGGTCCGGCGATGAATGCACTGCTCGGCGGACAGGTCGACCTCCTGTGCGACCAGACGACGTCGACCACGCAATACATCAAGGCGGGCTCGGTGAAGCTGTACGGCGTCACCACGACCGCGCGGATCAAGTCGATGCCGGATGCACCGACGCTGTCCGAACAGGGACTCAAGGGCTCCGAAATCGTCGTCTGGCACGGCATCTATGCACCCAAGGGCACACCCAGGGAAGCCATCGACAAGTTCGGCGCGGCGCTGCGGGCCGCGCTGGTGGATCCAGGGGTCGCGAAGCGCATGGACGAGTTGGGTGCTGTCGTCGTGCCGGAGGCCAAGCAGTCGCCCGCGGGTCTGCAAACGTGGCTCACGCAGGAAACCGCGCGCTACGCACCCGTCATCAAGGCGGCAGGACAGTTCGCCGATTGACGTGCAGCAACGCAGGTCTGTTCGGTTCAGCCATGGCACAAGCGCACTTCGAAACCGGCACGATGCTCATCGACGGGCCGGCCTCAAGGCCAACCCATCATGGTCGTGCCGAGCGTCGATCACTTTTTCACGGGGCGCCTGCCGGTCTTGCGATCGCTTGTGTTGTCCCATCTGGCTGCTGCCTGAGGAGTTCATGTTGAGCACTGAAATGACGAACCGCTGTGCGCTTGCGCGCAGCCTGCTGTTCGCCCCGGGCAACCGGCCGGCACTGTTCGGGAAGGCCCTTCGCAGTGGCGCAGACGCCGTCATCCTGGACCTGGAGGACAGCGTTCCCGCCCTGGAGAAGGCATCGGCGCGCGAGGCCATCGAGCGCGAATGGGGGCAGTTGCAAGCCCTCGGCGTTCCCCTGGTGGTGCGCACCAACCCGTCCGACACCGATGCGGGTGAGCAGGACCTGGCCTGGCTCAAGCGCCTGCCATCGCCCGCAGCCGTGATGCTGCCCAAGGTCGAATCGGCGCAAGCGCTGGCCGAGGTGCATGAGCGCCTGCGCGGCATCGCGCTGCTGCCGATCATCGAGAGCGCAGCCGGCTACGCCGCCCTGCCCGCGCTGGCTGCCGCACCCGGCGTCCTCCGTCTGGTGGTCGGCAACATCGACTTCATGGCCGATATCGGCCTGCAATGCGATGCACAGGAAACCGAACTGGCGCCGCTTCGCTTCGCGATTGCCATCGCCACGCGCCTGAACCGGCTCGCTCCCGCCATCGATGGCGTGACGGTGCAAATCGGCGACGAAGCACGCCTGCGCGAGGACACACACCGTGCGCTGCGATTCGGCTTCGGCGGCAAGCTCTGCATCCACCCGCGCCAGGTGCCCGTGATCCACCAGGCGCTGGCTCCAACCGAACAGGAACTCGACTGGGCACGCCGCGTGATCGCCGCCGATGCGCAGGCAGGCGGCGCGGCCGTGCAACTCGATGGCCGCATGGTGGACCTTCCGGTCGTGTTGCAGGCCCGGCGCACGCTGGCCCGCGGCACCGACGCCGTGATTCTCAGGCCATGACTGCCGCACGCGAACTGCCGCCTTCATCGAAGGATTCGGCCCGGTTCGACCGTTCAAGGCAGGTCATCGACGTGCTCAGGCAAGTCTCGTCGTGAAGCATCAACATCTGCCAACGTTCGAGCGCGAGGAACACTTTATGCATGCTGCGCCGCACCATCGTCACTGCCACCGAAGGAGCGCCCCATGCTGGACAAGACCGCGACCAAGTTTTCCCACATCAAACCCGGCGACACGCAGTTCGTCTCGGGTGGATTGCGAGACTTCTTCCTGTATCGCGACCTCGGCATCGCCGAAGCCACCAACGGACAGGTGATCGCGCACCTGGTCAAGGCCAACATGGCACCGGAAACGGGCACGGGCTGGCACCGCCATGAAGCGGATTTCCAGATCGTGATCATGATGAAGGGCTGGGCCAGGTTCATGTACGAGGACAAGGAAACCCTGGTCGAAGCCGGCGACGTGGTGCACCAGCGGCCGGGCATCCGGCACTTTCTCTTCGACTATTCGCCGGACATGGAATACCTGGAGATCGTCTCCCCCGCGGACTTCAAGAGCATCGACGTCGAGCCGGCGGCGCAGGTGCCGGCGCCGACGCCCTGGCCGCAGTCCTGACCTCGCCAGCATCCTGAACTGTCTGGTTTGACTGATCTTTCAGTCATTCGTGAATGACCGGCGTTCCCGGACGACAATGCGCGCATGGCTCATCAAGGCGCGCACATACCTCCTCTCAACCAGCAGTTCGTGTCCCACTTCGGAGAAATGGGCAGCCGATGGGGCCTGAACCGCACCGTCGGCCAGATCTATGCGCTGATCTTCATTTCGCAGCGCGCCCTCAATGCGGACGAGATCGCCGAGCAATTGGAGTTCTCGCGCTCCAACGTGAGCATGGGCCTGAAGGAGCTGCAGGCCTGGCGACTCGTGAGCCTGCGCCATCACCCCGGTGACCGCCGGGAATACTTCGAAGCACCGCAAGACGTCTGGGAGATCTTTCGCCTGCTCGCGGCTGAACGTCGCCGCCGCGAGATCGACCCGACCCTGTCGATGCTGCGCGGCGCCTTGCTGGAAGATGTGTTCACCCCGGAAGAGCAGCATGCGCAGCAGCGCATGCGCGACATGCACGACCTGCTCGACCGCCTGATGAAGTGGTTCGACGACGTGCAGCGTCTCACGCCCGAGACTGTCATGCGGCTCATGGACATGGGCGCGGCGGCGAGCAAGGTGCTCGGCGCCAAGGATCGCCTGACGGGCGCCATCGCGACCGTGGCACAGGCCAAGCCGGCCAAGCCGGCAACGCCGGCCCGGCGCGCTGCGCCACCCGCGCCCAAGGCAGCGACCCGCCCGGGAGCGGGCAAACGGCAGGCCTGAACGGCGCCGCCGCGGCGGCAGGTCAGTGCGGGGGCGAGTCGAGCTTGTCGTGGCGGGTGGCCTCGTCGTCCATCAGCTCGTACCACATTGCGTTGAGCACCGCGAACGCGGCTGCCAGCGGCAGCCCCAACAGC
This sequence comes from Variovorax brevis, assembly GCF_030317105.1. Classification (GTDB taxonomy): domain Bacteria; phylum Pseudomonadota; class Gammaproteobacteria; order Burkholderiales; family Burkholderiaceae_C; genus Variovorax; species Variovorax brevis. The sequence continues at coordinate 10,793 of NZ_JASZYG010000010.1, read as the reverse complement.
CAGGAGAAGTACCACATGCTTGAGTCCCTTGATTTCTTTTGTTGATTTTCAGTAGGCGTGGCCGCGGTCTTCTGCGATGGCCTTGGCATCGACCTTGCCGCGCATGACCGAGTACACCCAGCTGGTGTAGGCCATGATGATGGGCAGGAAAATGGCCGCGCACACCAGCAGGATGAACAGCGTCAGATGGCTCGATGACGAATCCCACACCGTGAGGCTCGCACGCGGATCGATCGACGAAGGCAGGATGAACGGGAACATCGAGGCGCCCACGCTCAGCACGATGCCCGCAATGGCCACCGAAGTGAACAGGAAGGCCGTGCGTGCCCGCCGCGCCAGCATGCAGACGAAGGCCAGGGCCGCCCCCGCAATGCCGAGGGCAGGCACCGCGAAGAGGTGGGGATGCGCCGCATAGTTGGCAAACCACGCGCCCTCCTGCCGGCCGACGGACTTGAGCAGCGGGTTCGACGGCCCGGTCGGCATCACCGGGCTGGTGATCTGGTAGCCCATCACGGACTGGTAGAGCATCATGCCGGCCAGCACATACAGCGCGATCGTCAGCAAGGCAGCGAGGCTGCCGTAGCGTCGGGCACGCATCGCCACCTGGCCATCCGACTTCACTTGCAGCCACGCAGCGCCGTGCATCAGCAGCATGGCAATGGACACCAGACCGCACAGCACCGCAAAGGGGCTGAACAAGCCCATGAAGGTGCCGGTGTAGTAGATCTGCATGTCCGGCTCCAGCCGGAAGGGCACGCCTTGCAGCACGTTGCCCATGGCCACGCCGAACACGAATGTCGGCAGCACGCCGCAGAAGCACAGCACCCAATCCCAGCGCGCACGCCATGCGGCTTCGGGCCGCTTGCTGCGGAACTTGAAGCCCACGGGCCGCAGGATCAGCCCGAGCAGGATGGCGAACATCGCCACGTACATCCCGGAGAACGAGACCGCATAGACCTGCGGCCACGCCGCAAAGATCATGCCCCCGCCCACCACCAGCCACACCTGGTTGCCTTCCCACACCGGGCCCACCGAATTGATGACCACCCGGCGCTCCAGGTCGTTGCGGCCGGCAAAGGGCAGCAGCATGCCCACGCCCAGGTCGAAGCCATCCATGACGGCGTAGCCCACGAGCAGCACGCCCACGAGCAACCACCAGATCATGCGAAGCACGTCATAAGAAATCAGTTCATGCAGGACCATGGCTTACTCCGCGGCAATGGTTGAGGAGCCGCCACGCTGGGTGGCGGGGGAATGTTCGATGTACGCTTCGGGCCCTTTCTTGATGGCCTTGAACATGAGCTTCATCTCGATGATGAAGAGCACGGTGTAGAGCAGCGCAAAGCCGCAGATGGTCGCGAGCACCGTGGAGGCGCTCAGGTTGGAAACGGCCACCGCGGTCGGCAGAACGCCTTCGATGACCCACGGCTGTCGCCCCAGTTCGGCCACGACCCAGCCGCACTCGGCAGCAATCCATGGCAGCGGCACGGCAAAGGTTGCGATGCGAAGAAGCCAGCGGTGCTTGTCGAGCTTGCGCTGCGCGGAAAGCAGGAAGAAGGTGCCGAGCAGAAGAACAAAGAACACCCCCAGCCCCACCATGATGCGGAAGGACCAGTACAGCGGCGCCACTTGCGGGACGGTGTCCCAGGCCGCCTTGGAAATCTGCTCCGGCGTGGCGCGCCGCGGGTCGTCCACGTAGCGTTGAAGAAGCAGCGCGTAGCCCATTTCCGCGCCGTACAGTTCGAAGGTGGTCTTCACATGCAGCGGCACCTTGTCGGGACTGCCGGCGGCGCGGATCTTCTGAAGCGCATCGTAGGCCTTGAGGCCTTCGAGGATCTTGATCTCGGCGCCCTTCACGAGGTCGTTGATGCCCGCGATCTCGGTGTCGAGCGAACGCGTGCCGATGAGCCCCATCACCCAGGGAATGTGGACGGCGAAGTGCGTCTCGCGTTTCTCCTGGTCAGGAAAGCCGAAGGCGGTGAAGGCGGCCGGTGCAGGCTCGGTCTCCCACATGGCCTCGATGGACGCCAGCTTCATCTTCTGGTGCTCGGTCGAGAGGTAGCCGCTTTCGTCGCCGAGCAGCATGACCGACATCACCGAGGCGAGCCCGAACGAGGCAGCCACCGTCATCGAGCGCTTGGCCAGTTCGGGACTGCGGCGCTTGAGCAGATACCAGGCCGACACGCCCAGCACGAAGATCGACGCCACCACGTAGCCGGCCGAGACGGTGTGCACGAACTTGGCCTGCGCCACCGTGTTGGTCAGCACCTCGAAGAAGTTCGTGACCTCCATGCGCATCGTCTGCGGATTGAAGGCGGCGCCGACGGGGTTCTGCATCCAGCCGTTGGCAATGAGAATCCACAGCGCCGAGAAGTTGGTGCCGATGGCCACCGCCCAGGTGGTGATCAGATGGCCCACCTTCGACAGCCGGTCCCAGCCAAAAAAGAACAGGCCGACGAAGGTCGCTTCCAGGAAGAAGGCCATCAGCCCTTCGATGGCCAGCGGCGCACCGAACACGTCGCCAACGTAGTGGCTGTAGTAGTTCCAGTTCATGCCGAACTGGAACTCCATCACGATGCCGGTGGCGACACCCATCGCGAAGTTGATGCCGAACAGCCCGCCCCAGAACTTCGTCATGTCGCGCCAGATGGTGCGGCCCGTCATGACATAGACCGTCTCCATGATGGCCAGCAGGATCGCCAGCCCGATGGTCAAAGGCACGAACAGAAAGTGATAAAGCGCCGTGAGCGCGAACTGAAGTCGCGATAGCCCCACGATATCGAGATCCATGTGGATTTCCCCCCCTTTTTAGTTATTGGTTGCACGAGGCAACCCTCCCGATCAATCCTGTCGCAGCGCGGTGAGCGCCGCATCGAAATGCGGCGTTCCCCGACGTAGGTCGGCAACAAGATCCCCCCCTTCAAAGCACAACAACCGGTCTGCCATTGCGGCCTCGCGTCGCAAGTGCGTTGCGATCACAAGGCCGCGTCCGGACAACTGGTTGCCCAGTCGATTCAGAACGTCGTGCGCGGTGACAGTATCCAATGCTTCCGTCGGCTCATCGAGCAGCCAGAACCCGGCATCCTTGATGAGCAGCCTCGCCAGCGCCAGGCGTCGGGCCTGACCGCCCGACAGCCCGAGGCCGCCCTCTCCCAAACGCGTATCGAGCGCGTGCGCCATGCCCCGCACGTCGTCGGCAAGGCCCGCTTCTTCGAGCGCCCACCACAGTCGCGCATCGTCGGCCGTTGCACAGGCAAGGCGCAGATTGTCGCGCAGCGAATCCTGGAACAGCTCGGTGCGTTGCGTGAGCCAGCTCGCCGGCGCGGCGCGAACCGTTCCCGTGGCCGGCGCCATCTCGCCTGCGATGGCCGCCAGCAAGGTCGACTTGCCCGCGCCGCTGGGGCCGATGAGGGCGACGCGTTCATGCGGCCCGATACGAAGCTCGGGGCAACGCACGGCAACGCCGGCGCCTCCGGCATGCGCAAGTGAAACGCCATCGAGTTCGATGCCTTCAGGCGCCAGCGCAGGCGCGTGTTGGCTGCCATCCGTCTCCATGCGCGGCGCCACGCGTCGGATGGCGAGCCAGGTGCGCCCCATTTCCAAAGCGCCGCGACGAAGCGCCGCAAAGGGCTCGGTGGCCGTCAGCGCCAGCAGCAGCAAAAGCGCAGCCACTGGCGCGCCGATAGCGCCACGTTCCACCAGAACGCCGGCGGCCAGCAGCGTTGCGCTGAGCGTGAGCGCGCCCGTCACGCCATACGCCGCGCCGGACTGCGTCTCCAACCGGTTGAGCAAGAGGTCGGCGTGCGCAAGGCGCCGATCCGCGTTGGCGACGGCTTCGCATTGCGCCTGCATGCGCCCGGCCATGACCAGTTCGGTTTGACCTGCCACCAGGTCCACCACGCGCGCACGCAGCCTCTCCAGCCCCAGCCCGCGCATCATGGACGCGCGGCGCGCACGGGTCGCAATGACCAGGGCAATGCCCCAACCCGTGGCGACAAGCCACACCGCCATGACAACGCCCATCCACACGTTCACGAACCCGAAGACGAAGCCCGCGACCACCGCCGCGCCCAGCGCCGCTGCCGCCGGCACCAGCACGCGCAGGTAAAGCGACTCCAGCGCATCGATGTCGCCGGTCAGGCGAAACAGCAGCCGCGCCGGTCGCACCAGCAGGCGGCGCGCCGCCCCGGGTTGCGCCCATCCGCGAAACAGCCGCTCGCGCAGCCCGGCCGTGACGGACAACGTGGCGTCATGCGTCGTCAGGCGCTCGCCGTAGCGCGAGAACGTGCGGCCGATCGCCAGCAGGCGGATGCCGGCCGACGGCATGAAGACGTCGAAGACGATCGCGCTGACAGGCGTCAGGCCCGCAATCGCGGTGGCGGTGATGAACCAGCCCGACAAACCCAGCAGGGCCATGCCCATGATCACCGTCGCCGCCGCGAGCACGGCGCCGAGCGCCAGCATGCCTGGTCGCGCCGAGAAGAATGGCCGAAGCACCGCGCGCAGGTCGCGGATTGCGCGACGGCTGGCGTTGTCGCGCTCGGGCGTTGGCGGCTTGGCTGGGCTCATGTCAGCACCTGCTCCTCATGGGAGGCGCCGACGCGGATCACGCGATGCATGCGGCTCGCCAGGATCGGATCGTGCGTGGCCACGATGAGCGTCTTGCCCTTGGCCAGCGCGACCAGTGCATCGGCCACCCGAAGGGCCGTGTCGGTATCCAGGTGAGCCGTGGGCTCGTCCGCCAGCAAGAGGTCCGCTTGCGTGCGAACGGCCAGCCGCGCCAGCGCCACGCGCACGGCCTCGCCGCCCGACAGGCCCGAGCCCCCTTCGCCCAGTGCAGCCCCCGGATACGCCTGCGCGACGGATTCCAGCGCGGCAAATCGGACCGCATCCTGCACGTCGCTGCGCTGCACGTCGGCGCGGCCCATGGACACATTGGCCAGCACCGAGCCGGCAAAGATGTGCGGCCGCTGGCCCATCCATGCCATGCGCTGTCGCAGCGCATGGGCTGACGGATCCGTCAGCGCCACGCCACCGATCTCGATGCTGCCCGCCCGTGGCGGAACAAGGCCCGCGATCAAGGCCAGCAAGGTCGTCTTGCCCGAACCGCTGGGCCCCAGCAGCGCAACATGCTCGCCGGCCTGGATCTCCAGCGAGTGATCGTCAAGGAAGGCCACCTCGCCCGGATGCGAGAAGACCAGATCGCGGATGTGGACCGAAGGCGGTCCCGCAGCCGCATCAACCTGCGACGCTTGAAGCACTTTACCCGCACCCGCCCCCGGCAGCGGCACCCCGCCGCGGGTCATGTGCGTGATGGCGGCGAGTGCAGCCTCGCCCGCGGCGCGGTCGTGCCACACGGCGGACAGCTCCCGCAGGGGCTCATAGAAGGCGGGCGCCAGCAGGAGGATGAACAGGCCTTCACCAAGGCTCAAGGTCCCGCTCCAGGTGCCGAAGTCCAGTTGACCGAGCAGATGAAAGCCGACATACACCGCCACCATCGCCACGCCCAGCGCGGAAAACAGCTCCAGCACCGCCGAGGAAAGAAAGGCGATGCGCAAGACGGCCATCGTGCGCTGCCCCAGCGTGCGTGCGGACTCACGCAGTCGCAGGGCAGTGGCGTCGACGGCGCCCAACGCACGCAGCGTGCTCAGGCCGCGAAGGCGGTCCAGCAGGAAGGCGTTCATGCCGCCGAGCTCCAGCATCTGCGCATCGCTCGCCGCCTTGGCGCGCCAGCCGACGATGGCCATGAAAAGCGGGATCAGCGGTGCCGTCAGCGCGAGCACGATCGCGGCTGTCCATGACAGGCTCAACACGAACGCAAGAATCGCCAGGGGCACGACGTTGACGCGCCAGCGCGCCGGCTGGTAGCGCGTCAGATAGGGAACGAGTGCTTCTGCCTGCTCGGCCATTGCGCTGGCGGCCAGCCCGGATGCAGGCCGAGCGCGATCCAGCGGCGAGCGTGAACCCAGCGACGTGGCCACCTCCAGCCGAAGCTCGCTCAGCTGCGCACGGGCCTTCGTGAACACCCTGCGAGCGCCCTGCGCCTCGAACACCGAACGCAGGATGCCCAAGGCCAGCACGCCTGCGGCGCAGATGCACAAGGTCCGCAGATCGAGCCCCGCGGCCATTCGCTGCACGGCCCACGCCACGAGCGCCGCCTGCGCGATCCACAACAGGGAGGCCAGCACATGAAGCATGGCGCCCGCCTGGAACCTGGTGGCCTGGTCCCGGATGCGTTGCGCGGCGGCGGAAGCGTCATGCGACATTGTTAAATATTCTGAATTTTCAGTTTTTTCTGAAATTTCCCGAAATCATAACGTTGGACACACCCTGCCCTGTACTTAGGAGACCGGGTTCAAGTCCCCGCGAAGGCGCGCACCGGGGATGCGCGGTCCCCGCAGGACTTGCTCAGCGCCGTCTCAAGCAGCAACCAGCACACCGCACAGCAACAGGCCCGCCACCAGCGCGAGCATGGTTTTCCAGGAGGCGGGCCGCGATTCGACCCATCGATACAAGAGGCTCGCCACCACCATGGACAAGGCCACCGCCATGAACATGCCGAGCGCATCGATCCACGGCGAATGCATGCCGAGCTGCGCCACTGCGGCGTTCACCAGCAGGATGACGGGAAAGTGCACCAGGAACAGCGAATAGGAAATCCGTCCGAGCCACAGAAAGGGCGTGCCGGAAAAGAGCCATTTCGGCATCGACAACCAGCCGCGTCGCTGCGCCACCGTGATCGTCAGCGCGCTGGCCACGGCGATGGCGATGCGGCTGCGCCAGTCCCACGCGAGCGCTGCCAGGCCCAGCATCGCCAGCAGCGAAACGGCGATGCGCCAGGTGCTGTCGCGGCGCGCACGGCCGATCCAGAACGCCAGCATGCCCAGCCCGTAGGCGCCAAAGAAATAGAAGGCGGTGTTGTCGAGTTCGTCGTGCAGGTTGAACACCGTCAGCGACGCACACACCAGCGCCAGCACCAGCGCCGCCGTCAGCCAACCCGGATTGGCCGCGTGCACACTCCCGCGCCGCGCAAGCCAATCCGCCCCCGCGATGACCGCAAGGGCCAGCACGAAGAGCTGGAAATCGATGGCCACATACCAGACGCCGGTGGACAGCGCCTCATAGCCCAGCAAATCCTGCAGCAGCAGCCCATGCGCCACCAGTTGCGCCATGGTCGGTGCGGCGGGCACGGCTTCGTCATCGAACCACGGCCGCACGAGCGCCGCCACCAACACGCTCACGCACAGCGCCGCAAGGTAGGGCATGGCCAGGCGGCCATATCGCTGGACGATGCGCCGGAGCGGCTGGTCCGCACGCAACACGCCATCGGGCGCGAGCGAGCCCGCCGCCAGGAATCCGGCAATCACCAGGAAGATCTGCACCGCCAGCCGGCCGTCTTGCGCCAGCCAGTTCACCAGGGCAGGCGCGAGCGTTTCCACTCCGACGGGCATCGGACCATAGCGACACAGGTGATGGCCGACGATGAGCAGGCACGCCACCCCCTTGGCCATGTCCAGCAAGGGCATTCGGCCAGCGCCGGGCGCTGTCGCCGACACGGGCCGCGCGAGGCTCATCTTCAGAGCGCGAGTCGTTGACGCGCCTGCTGGTATTCGCGCTTGAGCTTTTCGACGAACGCGGCGGCGTCCGTCACTTCGGTGATGGCGCCGATGCCTTGGCCCGAACCCCAGATGTCTTTCCACGCCTTGGCCTTGGAGCCCTCGCCCCCGGAAAAACTCATCGTTTTCACGTCGCCTTGCGGCAGGTTTTCCGGGTCCATGCCCGCGGCGCGGATGGAAGGCGCCAGGTAGTTGCCGTGCACGCCGGTGAACAGGTTCGAATAGACGATGTCGTCCGAGTTGCCTTCGACGATGGCCTTCTTGTATTCGTCGCTCGCGCGGGCTTCGTGCGTGGCGATGAAGGCGGTGCCGATGTACGCAAAGTCGGCACCCATGGCCTGTGCGGCCAGCACGGCGCCGCCGGTCGCAATCGAGCCGCTCAGCGCGATGGGGCCGTCGAACCACTGGCGGATTTCATGGATCAGCGCAAAGGGGCTCTTGACGCCCGCATGGCCGCCCGCGCCGGCTGCCACGGCGATGATGCCGTCGGCGCCCTTCTCGATGGCCTTCCGCGCGAACTTGTTGTTGATGATGTCGTGCAGCGTCACGCCGCCGTAGCTGTGCACCGCGTCATTCACGTCGGTGCGTGCACCCAGCGAGGTGATGACGATCGGCACCTTGTACTTCACGACCATTTCCATGTCGTGCTCGAGGCGGTCATTGCTCTTGTGCACGATCTGGTTGATGGCAAAAGGCGCGGCCGGCTTGTCCGGGTTGGCCTTGTTCCAGGCGGCCAGTTCTTCCGTGATTTCGGCGAGCCAGTCTTCCAGCTGCGAGGCCGGACGTGCATTGAGCGCCGGCATGGCACCCACCACGCCGGCCTTGCACTGGGCAATGACGAGCTTGGGGTTGCTGATGATGAACAGCGGCGAACCAATGATGGGCAATGGCAGGTTCGCGAGCACGGGCGGCAGCTTGGACATGAAGTCTCCGGAGTACGTGAAACAGGGATCTATTGATAGGTGTTGAACCTTGCAACACCCGTCCGTTGCGAGACAGGTATTGCAGGCCCAAGGGGGCGGCGAGCCGCCCCGAATCAGAACGCTTCGAGCGCCAGCGCCGTCACGCTCTCGGCGCCGTTCACGACGCTGTCGGCCGTGGCCGGCACGCCGTTGAGGATGTGCTCGGCAAAGAAGCGCGCGGTGACGATCTTGGCGTTCATGAAGTCGACGTCCTGGCCCTTGGCGGCGAGTTCCTTCGCCACCAGCAGGGAACGCGCGAGTTGCCAGCCAGCCGCCAGCTTGCCCGAGAGGATCAGGTAGGGCACGCTGCCAGCGAACACCGCATTGGGCGATGCCTTGGTCTGGCCGGCGACAAAGTCGACCACCTTGACGAAAGCCTCGCGCGCGGCCTTCAGGCGCGACAGCACGGCCTTCGCGTCATCGCTGCCCTGCTCTGCCAGTTCGGCCTCGGTCTTCTCGATCTGCCTGGCAATCGCCTTGGCGGTCTGGCCGCCGTCGCGCGCCGTCTTGCGGCCGACGAGGTCGTTGGCCTGGATGGCCGTCGTGCCTTCGTAGATCGTCAGGATCTTGGCGTCGCGCATGTATTGCGCCGCGCCGGTCTCCTCGATGAAGCCCATGCCGCCGTGCACCTGCACGCCCAGCGAGGTCACTTCCATGCTCATCTCGGTGCTGTAGCCCTTGACCAGCGGCACCATGAATTCGTAGAAGGCCTGGTTCTGCTTGCGCGTGTCGGCGTCGGCATGGTGGTGCGCGGCGTCGTAGGCGGCAGCGGCCACGCTGGCCATGGCACGGCATCCTTCGATCTGCGCGCGCATCGTCATGAGCATGCGCTTGACGTCCGGGTGATGAATGATTGCCGCGCTGGCGTTGATGGAGCCATCGACCGGGCGGCTCTGGACGCGCTCGCGTGCATAGGCGACCGCGTGCTGGTAGGAGCGCTCGGCCACCGCAATACCTTGCATGCCCACGCCGTAGCGCGCGGCGTTCATCATGATGAACATGTACTCCAGACCACGGTTTTCCTGGCCGACGAGATAGCCGATGCCGCCGCCGTGGTCGCCGAATTGCAGCACCGCCGTGGGAGATGCCTTGATGCCCATCTTGTGCTCGATGCTCACGCAGTGCACGTCGTTGCGCGCGCCCAGCGAGCCGTCCTTGTTCACGAGGAACTTCGGCACCACGAACAGGCTGATGCCCTTGACGCCTTCAGGCGCACCCTGCACGCGGGCCAGCACCAGATGCACGATGTTCTCGGCCATGTCGTGCTCACCGTAGGTGATGAAGATCTTCGTGCCGAAGACCTTGTAGGTGCCATCGGGCTGCGACTCGGCGCGGGTGCGAACCAAGGCCAGGTCGCTGCCGGCCTGCGGCTCGGTCAGGTTCATGGTGCCGGTCCATTTGCCGCTCACCAGGTTTTCGAGGTAGGTTGCCTTGAGTTCGTCGGTGCCGGCCATGGTCAGCGCCTCGATGGCGCCTTCGCTCAGCAGCGGGCACAGCGCAAAGCTCATGTTGGCGGAGTTGAGCATCTCCAGGCAGGCTGCGCCGATGGTCTTGGGCAAGCCCTGGCCGCCGAAGTCAGGCGACTGCTGCAAGCCCTGCCAGCCGCCCGCGGCGTACTGTTGATAGGCTTCCTTGAAGCCCGGCGTGGTGGTGACGACGCCGTCCTTGAAGGTCGAGGGATTGCGGTCGCCCTCCACGTTCAGCGGCGCGATCACGTCCTGGTTGAACTTGGCGCACTCTTCGAGCACGGCTTGGGCGGTTTCCAGGCCGGCGTCTTCGAAGCCCGGCAACTGGGCAACCTGGTCGATGCGGGCAAGGTGTTCGATGTCGAACAGCATGTCCTTGATGGGGGCGATGTAGCTCATGTCTTGTCTCCCGGAAAACGATGGAGTGTTTGCGGATACGAAAAGGGCATCGCGAACGATGCCCTTGAGGACGTCTGTTGAACCGTGTTCCTTACAGAGCCTTGACCAGCTCTGGAACGGCCGTGAACAGGTCAGCCACGAGGCCGTAGTCGGCCACCGAGAAGATCGGCGCTTCCTCGTCCTTGTTGATCGCCACGATCACCTTGGAGTCCTTCATGCCGGCCAGATGCTGGATCGCACCCGAGATGCCGGCGGCGATGTAGAGCTGCGGTGCGACGATCTTGCCGGTCTGGCCCACTTGCCAGTCGTTGGGGGCGTAGCCTGCGTCGACGGCGGCGCGGCTGGCGCCC
>NZ_JASZYG010000001.1 GCF_030317105.1 Variovorax brevis | reverse complement strand
CGTCGGGCAGGAGCAGATGGCGGCGCAATTTCTCGGCGATCTGGCCGCGTACGATCGTCTCGATGCGTTGGTCAGGCAGCTTGCTGAACTCGACGCCCACGCGCCGCGAACAGTGCTTGTCAGCGCGCAGGTGGCGTCCGCCACGCATCGCTTTTCCGAAGCCAGCGCCCTGCTGATGCAAGCGGGCGCACGCGGCGCCTTGAAGCCCGATGCCAGCCGCCTGTTGCTGGGCATCGATCAGGCGCGCGGAACCCGGCTCAATGTCGTGCTGGAGGAGCGTCGAAGGCTCGCCGAGCGCTCAGGCCGGCTGGAAGACCTGGTGCCGCTGGCCGCAACGCTGGTGGACCTGGGCGACTACGACGAAGCGGACCGCATCTACCAGCAGGCCCTGGCGGGCTATCACGATGCTTCCCCCTTTGCCGTGGCCTGGGCGTGCTTTCAACTGGGTATGTTGTGGGGAGAGCAGGCTCCCGTGCCCCAGCCCCAACGGGCCGCGCAGTGGTATGCCCTGGCCATCGCGTACCTGCCGGGCTATGTGAAGGCACGCGTGCACCTGGCCGAGATCCGCCTGCGCGACGGCCAGTTCCAGGCTGCGGAATCGCTGCTGCGGCCCGCGCTTGCCGCCAGTGATCCGGAGGTGAGATGGCGGCTGGCCGAGGTGATGGCCGCGACGGGCAGCCCGACGCAGGCGCAGATGCAACTGCAAGCTGCGCGAGCCGGATTCGACGGACTGCTCGAATCCCACCTGCTCGCCTTCGCCGACCATGGTGCGGCGTTCTATCTCGGCAGCGGCAATGACCCTGCAAGGGCCTTCGAGCTGGCCCGGATCAATCTCGCGAATCGACCGACGATGCGGGCTTACCAGCTGGCGTATTCGACGGCCATCGGCGCGGGAGCACCGCAGGCTGCGGCCGACCTGCTCGCGACGGCCCGCGGGCGTTGGGGCAGCGATCTGAAGTTTCATTGAGGGCAGGGGATCCGCATCATGGCCTTTGATCGCACCTTGATCCTGATTGCCTGCGCCGCCCTGCAGGCCAGCGCGCCCGCGCTGGCGCAGTCGGTTGCTGCGCAGCGTCGCTACGAACAGCAGATCGCCATCTGCAACAGCGGGAACCTGGCGCGCCCCGAGCGCGATGCATGCGTACGCGACGCAGGCATTGCCCTGGACCAGGCGCGCGCCAGCGGTGGTTCGCGCTTCGCGGACGAGACATCGCCCGACGGCCGTTCGACGGTAGTGATCCAGAACGGCGCGCCGCCACCCGCGGATGATTCAGACACGGTCACGTCCCCGGATGGACGCGCGACGATCGTGCTGCCCGCCGGAGGCTCGATGCCGGATCCGCAATGACGCCGTGCGGCGGGTTCTGAGGCGAGCAGGTGCCCGCCCATGACTTGGCTCAGCGCGCGCGGATCACTTCCCCGACGGCGCCGTTGTCGTCAACGGTGCAATTCACTGCCGGTTGTCCCGGGCCCGGGCTGAGGGTCACGATGTAGATGCCGTCTTTCATGGTGGTCGTGCCGCCCATCAGCTTGACGTTCTCCTTCGGCACCTTGAACTCGCGAGCCACGGCGTCGACGCAACTGTTGCGTGCCCTCGGCGGCGCGGGGTCGCCGCCGGTTGTCGGTGGACTGTTGGTGGCAACGGTGCAGGCACCGGCGACGGCGCATGAGGCGATGATGGCCACGATGGGACGGCATTGAACTGTCATGTTGGCTCCTTGGGTGTTGGCTGCGCGGTGGCAGGGCGTCCGGTTCGCTGGGTCATGAGGATCTCCCTGGCGTTGTCATTGCGTTCATCTGCTGGTTGCAGTGCTGGCACCCTGTGCCTGCAGGCTCGCGAGCAGGCGCTGATAGTCGGGGTTGTTGCGAAGCAGTTCGCGCCCGGCGGCAATCAGCCGGGCCACCTGCTCCCGGCTCAGCACAAAGGTCGTCGGGATGTCGTTCAGGAAGCGCCTCAGCGGCAGGTCGGGCACGTCTTCGAAGCTGAGCTGGATGAAGTACGAACTCACGGGCCACCCGGGTGTCGAGAGCTCGCGCTTCCAGCGTTCCAGGCTTTGCTGTGTCTGCCGGAGCGTTGCCACGTTGTAGCGATGCAGCTGGGCATCGGTGACGGCGTGCATCGTGTGCTCGAGCGATGGCGCGCGGTTGGTTTCGCCGATGCGCCCTGATGCTTCAACCGCTGCGTTGACCGAGATGATGGCAATGCGGCGCGGCGTCGCGACGCCGACCGCCTGCACATATTTTTCCGCGCCGCCGGCCAGCTCCACCGCATCCAGCAGCGCGCGAAGGCCGAGGTTGTCGGTGATGCCGCCATCGACGAATTGAGCGTACCGATGGCCGACCTTGTCCTGGTATGCGAGGTCATCGTGCACCACCATGCCCAGGTAGTCGTTGTCGATGTTGCGCGCCTTCACCGTTGCAAGCCAATGAGGCAGGCGGCTGTCGCAGCCACCGTAGTTCTCGACGACCACCGGCCCGAAGATCACGGGCACCGCGCTCGACGCTGCCACAGCCCGTGCCAGCGGAAACGTGCCCAGGTCCGAGCACATCAGGTCGAAGTACTCCTGGGCGAAGGAAAAGCGCCCGCCGGAACCCAGGTCCGAGCTGTTGATGAGGATCAACGGCGCATCGGGCCGGATCAGGTCGGCAAATGTCGCGTTGCCGAAAAGCGCCCGCTGGTAGTAGGAAACGGCCATCTCCGTTCGGCCCCGGCTGCTGAACCAGCGCAGCGGGTTCAGCAGCCCGCGCAGCAGGGCGCCTTCGACATTGCTGTGGAGGAATCGCTGCTCGTAGTCGACGAAGATGCGATCGCCGTAGAGGCCGTAGTAGGCCGAGGTGAAGCTGCCCCCGGACACCGAGCTGATGACGCTGATCGTGTCGAGCAGGCTCACGGTCCGGCCTTCCAGTTCAACGCGCGTGTCGCGCAGTTCCTGCATCACGCCATAGGCGAAGGCCGCGGCGCGCGTGCCGCCGCCCGAGAAAGCGACGGAAAGCGTGAGCTCGCGCGAATGGCGGTAGGGCCTCTTGGCGAACTCACGCAGGGAATAGGCAGGGCCGGAGGGATCAGGCGCCAGCGGAGCGTTCTCGACCACGCCGTAGGTGGTGCAGGCACCCAGCGCCACGGCCAGGCCCAGCATCAGTGCGCGGCCACCGCGCTGGTGCAGTCGAATCCGCATTCATCGAGCGTGTGCGCGGAGACGTCACCAGGACTTGAAGCTAGCGCCGGAAGCCGACGAAAGCGGGTCCACCCCATCCACCCCATCCGCCCCAATCCATGGCATTCATCTCGGCCATCTGGGCGGCCTCGAGGTTGTTGTTGCTGAGCTGCTTCTGCACGCGCAGGCGCTGGTAATCCTGGTACTGGGGCGCGCCGCCGACGTAGGCCAGGTTGTTCATCGAATCGGGCAGCACGTAGTAGGTGGTGCCCTTGTAGTTGACGGGCGAGACCTTGTCCTTGGGCAGCTTCGCGAGCAAGGCCTGCTGGTCGGGCTTGAGCGGCGTGATGACCTTGAAGCCGGCAGCCACGGCCAGGTTGTCGTTGCTGAGCGCGTCGTTCGTGGCTGCACAGCCTGCGACCCATGCGATGAGGGCCGCAGCGGCAAGGTACTTCAATGAACCGAGCAGTTGTTTCATGATCGTTCACCCGATAGGACGCTGTTGAGGGGCCGTGATCATCGCGCCGGGCTCGCGACAGGACCATCCCGGCGGCCACTGGCACACGTACGTGAAACGGCGCGCGTTTTTCTTCATGGCTTGCGGCCATCACCGGGCGGGGCTTTTGAATAGTGCTGCGCCAGCGCGCTGATCTCCTGCGCCGTCAGGCGTCGGGCGACGCTGCGCATCTGCTCGTTGATGTCGTTGTGCCGGCTGCCGCTGGCCAGTGCCTGCAACTGCACTTCGAGGTAGGCCCGTTGCTGGCCCTGCAAGGTGGGCGCGGCCTCGGTCCAGCCCATGGGGCCGTGGCAGGCCGCGCAGGCCGCGATGCCGCGCATCGGGTCGCCGGACTCGACCAGTCGACGTGCGACCGCGTCGGGTGGCGTGGTCGTCGCGCGTGAGGGTGGCGCAGGCAACGACGCATAGTGCGCAGCCAGGTCGCGCAGGTCCGCGTCGTTCAATGGGGCAACATAGACACCCATCACGGACGCACTGCGCCGGCTGGTCTTGAAGTCCTGCAACTGCTTGTAGATCGCGGCCCGGCTTTGCCCAGCCAGGTTGGGAAAGATCGCGTCGTCGGTGATGCCCGCGGGGCCGTGGCAATTCGCGCACGTGGCCGCCGCCAGCGTGGCCCCCTTGGCGGCATTGCCCTCGGCGAGCAACTGGCGTGTGGACGCCGTCCAGGCGACCTGCGAAGCCGGCTCGCGCACCTGAGCCGCGGGCGCCGGCGCGTTGCGCGCGGGCAGGCCGATGGCGCTGCAGATGGCGTCCCACAACGCAGGCGCGCTGCGCCCGGCGTCCGCGGCCGGCAACCACACGAAGCCGACCGTGCCAGCCGCCAAGAAGAGAACGATGATCGTCGCCGTCCAGACCGCGAAGCGGCGATCGCGCAAGGCGCCCGGGGCATCGTTGGTCGTCATGGCGGTGCAACCGGATACGGCGCCACCACGCTGCGCTGCACCCACAGCACTTGCGCCAGCGGAAAGCCGTAGTTCGCCACGGTGAGCGCCAGCACCAGCAGCAGCCAGAGGCCGAAGCCGTTCAAGGACGACGGCAACCGGCGTGGCGGGTTCAGCGCCAACGAGAAGCGCAATGGTGTCTGCGGGCTCCTGGCGCCGCGCAGCGAACCCAGCAGCACCCCTGCCAGCAGCAGCGTCGAAAACACCAGCACGAAGCCGCCGATGGCCGACAGGCTCACCCAGATCGCCTGCGGCGCCAGGGCCGGGTCGGCATAGTCGTAGTACGACATGCGCCGCGGCTGGCCCATGATGCCCACCACGTGCCAGGGCAGGGTGACGACCAGCATGCCGGCGAACCAGGTCCACAGTTGCCATCGCATCAGCCTGGGCGGCAGCGTGCGGCCCGTCAGGCGCGGCCACAGCTCGTAGGCAATGGCGAAATACATGATGACGACCGCGCCACCGAAGATCAGGTGGAAATGCGCCGTCACGAACTGTGTGTTGTGCACGGTCGCATTCATTGCATAGCTCATGTTGATGAGCCCGCCGGCGCCGCCCATGCCCAGCATGAGCAACGAAAGCCCGGTCGCCAGCACCAGCGGCCGATCCCAGGGCAGCGCCGCTACCCAGCCCAGCAGGCCGCGGCCCCCGCGCAGCCGCCCGGCCACTTCCAGCGAGGCGCAGATGGTGAAGATGGTGAGGAAGGTGGGCACGGCCACCATGCCGGTGAACACTGCGTGCAGGAACTTGAAGCCGGTCGCAACCTGTGGATCCGTGAACAGGTGATGCAGCCCGATCGGCATCGAGAAGACGAGCAACTGCAGGAAGGCGATGCGGCCCATCCGGTCGCTGTAGAGGCGTCCGCCGGCTGCCTGTGGCAACAGCACGTAGAAGGCGATGTAGGCCGGAATCAGCCAGAAATACACGATGGCGTGCAAGGTCCATGAAAAGAGCAGGCGCGCAAGGCCGGCGTCCATCGAGGCTGTCCAGCCGAAAGCGTTGGGCAGGATCAGGAAGACGATCTCCGAGCCGACGCCCAACGATGTCCACCCCCACAGCAACGCGCCGGCGGTGGTGGCGAACATGGCCAGCGGCACCGGCAGGCCGGGATGGTCCCGCTTCCAGCGCCGGAAGTGCGACACCATGAGCCCGATCCAGATCCACGAACCTGCAACGGCAAGCAGCACGCCAAGGTAGTACCACGCACTGCCGAGCAGCGGCGGATAGAAGGTGTAGAGCACGGTCGCCTTGCCCGCGGCTACCGTGGCGAGCGCGAGCGCGGCGCCGCCCAGCACCATGCAGAGCGCGGCCCACGCGAGTCGCATGCCATGCATCGGCCGCCCCAGCGACACCGCGCACACCGCATAGCCGAAGCCCATCGCGACCAGCGTTGGAAAGACATAGGCGAGTGTGGTGCCGTGCGCCGTGACGGCCGCGTAGTAGCGTCCTGGGTCGACCCAGGAATGCAGCGGGCTGCGCACCAGCATCTGCCAGGCGCCCAGCGGCACCGCGAAGGCCAGCGCGGCGAATGCGGCCCAGAAATGGGCCAGCACGAGGCGCTGGCTACCCTGCACAGGACGCCCTCCGCGCGCTGCCATGCAGGCGCTCGAACTCGGGTTTGTCGAGCACCTTTACCCGCGCCCACATGCCTTCGTGGCCGACGCTGCAGTACTCGTGGCAGGGCATGACATGCTCGCCCGCCTTGCTGAAACGGGCCCGCACCTCGGACACGTAGCCCGGCACCACCATGCTGTTGATGTTGGTGCCGGCGATCAAGAAGCCGTGCACCACGTCCGGGCTGGTCAACCTGAAGGTGAGCGGCGTCTGCGCCGGCACCACGATGCAATGCGGAACGAATGCGTACTGCTGCGCGATCACGCGCACCACGGCCGCTGATCGGTCGGCTTGCATGGCCGTGCCCAAGTTGGCTTCCATGAACTCGCCCGACAAATGCAGCGTGCTGGCATCGATGGTCTCGACCCGCGCCGGCGCCATGGCCGTCCAGTGCAGGCCGCTGTAGATCATCACGGCGAACACCAGCGCGATGATGGCCGCGACGACGCGCGCCCAGCGGCGTTCCGACGCCTCGGCAACGGCGATGGCGGTGGCGCTGGGGCTGGTCTCAGCCATTGCCGCCCCGCGGCGCGAACACGAAGAAGAAAAAGCTGAGCCACAGCGCCAGCAGAACGAGCACCGCCAGTCCCGCCACCGCGAAGGCGCCACGCGGGCCGGCGCTGGCCACGGCCGACAACTCGTCCGCGCTGCCGTGGAAGGCGACGTTCTCCCTAAGCGACGCGGCCGAGACGTGTTCGCGCTTCGCCTCGTCCTCGTTCCCGGTCAGCAACTGCGGCATGGCGCTACCTCGCCCCGACGCGCGCGAGCGCCGCCATCACCGCCGGCGGGCGGAAGGGAAGGGAACGCAGCCGCGCGCCCGTCGCGTCGAAGACGGCGTTGGCAATCGCCGAGGGAATCACCGACGTGGTCGGCTCGCCGGCGCCCCAAGGCACTTCGCCGGGCCGGTCGATCAGTTCGATGGCCACCTCAGGCACGTCGGGGAAAGTCAGGATCGGGTAGCTGCCCCAGTTCAGGCTGGTGACGGCGCTGCGACTGAAAGCGAGCTGCTCGACCAGCGTGCGGCTGACGGTCTGTACCACGTTGCCTTCGATCTGGTTGCGCAGGCCGTCGGGGTTGATGATCTGGCCGCAGTCGTGCACGACCAGCACGCGCCGCACCTTGATGGCGCCGGTGCTGCGATGCACCTCCACGTCCGCGACCACGCCCACGTAGGTGCGCACAAGTTCGTACTTCGCGTAAGAGACGCCGCGCCCGAACGCCACCTCGCCCGTGTCGCGCGCGCCGGTGCCGCGTGGCCGCCAGTTGGCAAATGTGCGCAGGCGCGCGAGCAGCTCCAGGCCGCGGCTGTCGTTCAGGTGACGTGTGCGGAAGTCGAAGGGATCGACGCCGGTTGCGGCCGCGATCTCGTCGACAAAACTTTCATTGCCGAAGGTGTTCTGCATCCGGCCGGGCGCGCGGATCCATGCAGCGGGCAGTGGCGTTTCGAGTTGCCAGTGCGCCGTGAGCTTGCTGCTCGTGAACCCATAGGGGATGCCCAGCCCCGGATCGTAGATGCCGCTTTCGGGGCCGTAGCGAGGCAAGTCCGCCAGCACGGCGCCGAGCAGGGTCACGCCGGAGCGCTTCATGGGGCGCTCGGGCAGGAAGATGTCGGCTTCCCAGGCTGCAACGCGGCCCTGCACGTCGATGCGCGCACGGTAGTCGAGAAGGGTGGGCGGGCACTTGGGGTCCCAGCCGTGCTCGTCGGCGCGCATCCATTGCAAGCGCACCGGGCGGCCCAGCTGCATCGCGATGAGCGCGGCCTCGGACGCACAGTCGTCCGAGCCGTTGCGGCCATAGCAGCCCGCGCCCTCGACGTAGATGCAACGCACCTTCTCCGGCGCCAGCCGCAGCATCGTGGCCAGTTGCTTGCGCAGCAGGTGGCTCGCCTGCGAGGGCGTCCACACGGTGAGCTGTCCGCCCTGGTAGTCGGCCAGCGCACACGAGGGTCCGATGGAGCCGTGCGTGTGCAGCGGGAAGTCGTAGCTCGCCTGCATCTGGCGCCCGTTGCCGATCAGGCCTTGCGTTGCATCGCCGGTCTGCTGCAACACCTGTTTTCGGTCGAGCCTGGCGCTGCGCAACCAAGGCACGAGCCGGGCCTGGTCCGGCAGGCCTGTCCCATCGCTCCACTGCGCGACGATGGCGGTCGAGGCGCGGATGGCCGCCCATTCGTCGTTGGCCACCACGGCCAGGAAGTTGCCCTGCCGCACGGCACGCACGTAGCCGGGGATGGCCTTGCAGGGCGTGTCGTCGAACGACGCCAGCGTGGCGCCGAATGCAGCCGGATGCACCGTGCGCGCATGCAGCATCCCCGGCAGCCGCACGTCCTGCACGAAGCCGAAGTGCCCGAAGATCTTCGCGGGAATGTCGAGCCGCGGCGTGGGCTTGCCAACAAGGGTGTAGTCGCGCGGATCCTTCAGCGGCGCCTTCGGGTCGAGCTTGATCGACAGGCCCTTGCCGGCCACCAGTTCCGCGTACGTCAGGCTCTTGCCGCCAGCCACCGGCTCGACGCTGCCGCTGCGGGCGCGCAGCGTGGTTCTTGCAACGCCGAGTTGGCGGGCCGCCCGGTTGATCAGTGCCTCGCGCGCCGTGGCCGCGGCGCGGCGAATCTGCACGCCGCCTTGCTGGATCGTCAGGCTGGCATAGGTCGGCCCCTGGTCCGGCGTGAGCAGCGTGTCGCCTTGCACGGTGCTGACGTTTTCAAAAGGCACCGACAGTTCCTCCGCCGCGATCTGCGTGAGCGCGGTGAGTGCGCCGGTGCCCAGTTCCACCTTGCCGCTGTAGAGCGTGACTCGCCCCTGTGCGTCGATCACGAGGAAGCCATCGACCTGGTTCGGGCTCACGGCCCGGCCGCGCGGAGGGCTTGCGGACGCAGGCTCGTTCGCCGCGCCGCCCGTTGGGGCCAGGGCAAAGCTCACGGCCAGCGCGCCGCCGGCACGCAACAGTGCGCGGCGGGACAGGGGCGCTTGCAGGGCAGCCATCGCGCGTTCAGGGCTTGGTGGCCGCCACGCGCATCACCGCACGCAGGATGCGAACGTGCGTGCCGCACTTGCACAGGTTGCCGGCCAGGGCCTCGCGAACCTGCGCTTCAGTGGGATGGGGCGTTGTCGCCAGGAGGCCGGCCGCCTGCATGATCATGCCGTTGATGCAATAGCCGCATTGCGCTGCCTGCTCGTCGATGAAGGCCTGCTGCAACGGATGGGGCTTGTCGGGCGAACCCAGGCCTTCCAGCGTCACGATGTTGGCGCCGGCCGCCGCCGACACCGGCATGACGCAACTGCGCAGCGGCTCGCCGTTATAGTGCACGCTGCAGGCGCCGCACTGGGCCAGGCCGCAGCCGAAATGCAAGCCGTGCAGGCCGAGCTGGTTGCGCAGTGCGTAGAGCAATGGCATGGCCGGGTCTTCGGCTTGCAGCACTTCGGTCTTGCCGTTGACGGTCAGCGTGATGGACGTGGCCACGATCCGCCTCTTCAGGACGACGAAGACCAGCCCGGACGACCGGGCTGGCGGGGGCGGGCGCTCAGTGCGCGGCGCTGGAAGATTCCTGGAGCTTTCTCAGCACCTCGTCCAGGTTGAAGGCCGCGGGCTTTTGTCGCGGCGGGAACTTCACGAAGGCATCGATCTGCTGCGCTACCACCGCCTGCATCCCGTAGACGATGTAGGCGTGCGAGATCACCCAGTCCCAATAGGTGTTGGAGTTCTCGTCCGCGCGCTCGAAGGGGTCGCGCCGCAGGTTGAACATCTTGGGTGCGCGGTACTTGACGAAGGGCTCGAACCAGCACTGCAGCGTCTTGGCGCGCTGCTCCATCAGCACGACCTTCCAGTCGTGCATGCGCACCGCCATGATCTCGCCGTCATCGCTGATGTAGAAGAAGGAATCGCGCGGGCTCGCCTGCGTCTCGCCGCTCAGGTAGGGCAGCATGTTGTAGCCGTCGATGTGCACCTTGAAGCTCTTCTCGCCGGCCTTGTAGCCGTTCAGCAGCTTCTCCTTGACGTCGGTGTCGCCGGCAGCCGCCAGCAAGGTGGGCAGCCAGTCCTGGTGCGACACGAGGCCGTTGATGACGGTGCCGGCCTTGAACTTGCCGGGCCAGCGCACGAAGCAGGGCACGCGCCAGCCGCCTTCCCAGTTGGTGTTCTTCTCCGCGCGGAATGGCGTGATGCCGGCGTCGGGCCAGCTGTTGTAGTGCGGGCCGTTGTCGGTGGAATACATCACGATGGTGTTGTCGGCAATACCCAGCGCGTCGAGCTTGTCGAGCATTTCGCCGATGTGCTCGTCGTGCGCGACCATGACGTCGTTGTAGTCGCCCTGGCCGCCGCTCTTGCCCTTGTGCTTTTCCGCGCAGTGCGTGCGGAAGTGCATGGCCGTCGTGTTGTACCAAAGGAAGAAGGGCTTGTCGTCGGCATGGCACTGGTCGATGAACTTCAGGGCCCGCTCGGTGGCCTCGTCATCGATGGTTTCCATGCGCTTTTTCGTCAAGGGGCCGGTGTTCTCGATGACCTGTCCGCCCTTGCCGTCGGCCTTGCAATGCAGCACGCCGCGGGGACCGAAGCGCTTCCTGAACGCGGGGTCCTTCGGGTAGTCGGGATCTTCGGGTTCCTCCTCGGCATTGAGGTGGTAGAGGTTGCCGAAGAACTCGTCGAACCCGTGCATGGTGGGCAGGTACTCGTCCTTGTCGCCAAAGTGGTTCTTGCCGAATTGTCCGGTGGCATAGCCCAGGGGCTTGAGCATTTCGGCGATGGTGGGGTCTTCCTTGTGAAGGCCCACGTCCGCGCCCGGCATGCCGACCTTGGTCAAGCCCGTGCGGATCGGATTCTGGCCGGTGATGAAGGCGGCCCGGCCCGCGGTGCAGCTTTGCTGCGCGTAGTAGTCGGTGAAGGCCACGCCTTCGTTGGCGACGCGGTCGATATTGGGGGTTCGATAGCCCATCTGGCCACGGCTGTTGTAGCTGATGTTCCACCACCCCACGTCGTCGCCCCACAGGATCAGGATGTTGGGCTTCTTGGCTGTCATGGCACCTCCTCAACGTTGGCGAGGTGCCAGGTCACCTCGAAATCACCTGGGGATACGGATCGGCCGGGCACACGCAGGCCGCAGCGAATGCGACGGGATGCTAGGAGGGCGCCGCGGCTGCGCCAATACGGGCGAGCACGCAGGGGCACGTACGTGGATCAGTCATGGGCGCGGCGCCGCAGGATGCGATTGACCAGGCTGCGAAAGACCAGGTAGGGCAAGACCGCGAGGATGATCGCGACCATCAGCGCCTCGCCCGGATAGAACCAGCGCACCGAGATGAACTGGTAGATGCCGTCCATGACGAGCGCGACGATGAACACCTTGCCGATGTGTTCCCACCCTTCGCGCAAGAGGTCGCGCCTTTTCGCGCGGTCTTCCACCAAGGCCCACAGGTAGAGCGGCTTCTCGTCCTGCGCGTCGCGCCGGCCCGCCCGGTACGCCAGGAAGGCAGCCATCGCCGGCTGGAGGATGAAGCGGAACGCCACCGGCGCATGCCTGCCGCTGGTGATGTCGTCCCAGATGCGGAGCCAGACGTCAAGCAATGCATCGAGCATGTTGGCTCCGTTTCAAAGCAGCCTGAAGGCGATGCCCGCGAAGATGAACATGCCCGCTGCGGACATGATCAGCGCCATCACGAACGAAGGCTGCAGCAGGCGAAAGGGCTTGGCCTTGCGCAGGCCCTTGAGCCTGAGCCAGTACTCGACGGTGCCCATCAGCATGGCCGCGGTGCCCATGCCCGACAGGAAGAGGCCCATGGTGCGTGGCATCTCCATCCTGGACAGGGTCATGCCTTCGCTCTGGAAGCCTTCGAGGATCTTGTAGATCGTGAAGCCGAAGCTGATCATCGAAAGCGCGGTGCGGATCCACGCCATGAGCGACCGGTCCGCCGCCATGAGCGTCCGGTCGATCGCCATGTCCGTGTTCATCCGGGCCAGGTCGCTGGATGACTTCGGCGCCGGCTCCGGCGAGCCGGGGCGTGCCGTGGAGGGTGGGGTGGAGCTGCTACCCATGGTCGTTGTTGGCGGCCAAGGCATTGTGGAAACGGCCGCGCGCGCAAGCTAGTCGGGCGACCACGTACCTCCACGTACGTGGCGTGGCGCTTTCAAGCTACCACTTGTAGCGAACGCCCACGCGGCCGCTCCAGCCGTGGCTGTCGCCATTGCTGAGCGAGCGGTTGTAGTCGACGGAGCCGAACGCGCTCATGTTGCGCGCGAATTGCCCTGACAGGCCGACGCCGACCTGCGCCCACGTCGACGCGCCAAGCGGTGCACTCAGCGCCACCGGATTGAAGCCCTGCAGGTTCGTGAAGGTGGTCGTGGCGTCGGAGTCGAAGGCATGCCAGACGTTCACGCGTGCCCAGACCGTGAGGTCTTGCAGGTCGCTGCCCTGCGCGATGCGGCGCGTCAGCCGGGCACCGATGCGGCCATAGAAGGTGCTGGTGTCGTCGAAGGAAATGCGGCCGAAGCTGTCGGCGCCGTCATCGAGCTTCGTCCACTGATAGACGAGCTGGCCCTGCGGCTCGAGCGCCCAGCCCGGTGCGAGTGCGAAGGGGTAGCCGCCTTCGAGCGAGGCCGCCACGCCCCAGCCGTCGGTCGAAAGCTTTTCGCCGAAGATCGATTGCGTCTTGACGCTGTCGTAGCGCGTGCCCTGCAGCACGCCATCGACGTACCAGCCTGAAGTGCCCTTGCGCGTCCAGTAGCCGCCGAGCGAATAGCCGTACATCGAAGCCGTGCCGGCCTTGCCGCCGTAGATGGCATCGACGTTGCTGTCGATGTGTCCCATGGCAATGAAGGCGCCAGCAACATCGCTTTGGCCTGTCGCGTCGGCACGGCGCAGCAGGTCGATGCCGGTTTGCACGCCTGCCTCGTTGTAGTCGTACGAAGGGCCGTTGCGTGTGAAGTCGTCGTAGCGATCGGCGTTGGTGCTGCCGCTGCCATTGCGGGCGTCGCCGCTGGCGCCGAACACGCGTCCCCAGGCGCCCATGCGGCTGGGGCCTTCGCCCGTCGCGGTCACGCTGTCTTCACCGGCCCGGTCGTGGTAGGTGCCGAGCATGGCGAGGCCGAGGCGGTTTGCGAGCACGGGGACGGACATGTCGAGTGGGACTTCGACGCGGTAGTTGGGCAGCAGGACGCGTGGCACGATGGAAGGCGGCGCGCCAACGGGGGGTGGGGGCGCCGTCGGCGGGGCCTCGCCGACGGGGGGAGGCGCCGGCGTTGCAGGCGGGGCTGGTGTGGGCGGCGCAGGTGCGGGAGGTGGCGGCGGCAACGTCGGGTCTGCAGGCGGCGGCGCAGGCGGTGGCGGAGGAGGGGGTGGGGGCGGAGGAGGTTCTGACGACGGCGGCAAGGTCGTGCGCAGATACCAGCTCTGGCCATTGCTCGCGCCGCCCCTGAACAGCAGGTATTCGAACGCGCCGGCCGCGAGTCGCGCGCCACCCAACGCAAACGCCGAACTCGCAGTCGTCGCGCCATTCGCCGCATCGACGAGCACGATCCCGTCGCCTGTCGTGAGCGCGCCGCCGCCGCCCGTGTTGGTGACCTGCAGCGTCGATGCCCCGCTCGCACTGCCGCCGTTGATGAGCAGTTTGTCAGACGGCGAGTTGTCGGCGCCCAGGAAGGTGTTGAGCGCCACACGGCTGCCGGGCGCTCCGACATAGTTGTTGACGGTGAGCGTATTGCCGGGCGTGCCGTTGACGGCGCCGATCTGCGCCAGGCCCGCGTTTTGGAGCGTGCCGTTGATGGTGAAACTGCCATTCCCACCGGCCAGGATCGCGGGCTTGGCGAGCAACTGGAGGCTCAGCTTGGTGGACACGTTGCTGGCGAGTGGCGCAACTGTTGCACCCCCGATCGCATCGGCGACCTTGAGCACGCCGTTGTTCACCACGTCACCGGTCACGCTGCCGTAGCCGCCCAGCGTTGCACCCGCGTTGACCACGACCGTGCCGCCACCACCAAGCGCAGCGCCGGGGCTGCCCGCGTCGCCGACCACGAGCGTTCCTGCGTTCACCGTCGTGCCGCCGCCATAGGTGCTGGCGCCCTGCAGGATCAAGGTTCCTGCGCCAGTCTTGGTCATGGCGCCTGCCCCTGTCATGCCCTGCTCGACGATGGCTTCGAAGCCTTGCGTGTCCAGCGTGGCGCCGCCGGCCTCGATCGACACGGGCCGCGTCGCAGCCAGCTCGAAGCTGCCGAGCCATTGCAGCGCGCCGCCGTTGAAGGTCACGCCGCCGGTCGGCGCGCCGAGGACGTTGTCGGCCGGCATGGCCAGCACGCCCTGCTGGATCACGGTGCCACCCGCGTAGGTGTTGCCGCCGGCTGCCGACGGTGCAAGCTTCAGCGTGCCTGTGCCTTGCTGGACGACCCGCCCGGCGCCGGAGACGAGGCCGCTGTAGGTGATTGCATCGGAACGATTGAAGGCGAGCGTGCCATCGTTGGCCACGTCCGTTGTGATGCTGCCCGTCGTGCCGCCATTGCCCAGTTGCAGCGTGGCAGGTGCCGCAATCGTCGTTGCACCGGTGTAGCTGTTGTCGGCCGTCAGGATCGTGGTGCCCGCCAGCGCGTTGACGCTGCCGGTGCCAGTCATCAGCGGTGCAAACTCGAAGCCCGTTGACGTGTGGTTGAAGTTGATCGTGGCCGTGCCGTCGCCCAGCGCCACGGTGGTTGTGTCGAGCAGCCCCGGCGCAGCAGCCGCACTGCCGCTCGCTCCACCGATATTCAGCGTGCCCACCGATCCCGGAAAGAAGGCGACGTAGGTCGCGGGCGCGCTGACGGTCGCACCTTCGTTGATCGTCAGCGTTCCAGTCCCGCCGTTGCCAACGGTCAGGTCAGGCCCCGTGTTGATCCAACTCGAACCAGCGCCGGTGACGACGGCGTTGCCCACGCCACCGGCGACGCGCCCGACAAAGCCTTGCGCGCTGGTTACGGTGGCGCCGCCGGAAACCGTCAGCGAGCCAGTGCCGGCGCGCGCCACTTCGAAGGTGGAGTCGCTCACCAAGACCGAACCCGGCCCGTTGACTGTGGTTGTCGCTTGCGCGCCCGCGTTCTCCCCGATCACGACGCTGCCGGCGCGCACCTCGCCTGCCTGGTCGATGGTCATCGTGCCCGTGCCGGACAGCAGGCTGAGGAATGAGTTGGTCGTCCAGCGCGAGCCGACGCCGCTCACGCGGATGGTGGACGTTGCGCCGCCCTGGAATGCCGCGAGCGAGAACCCACTCTGGACGACCCCACCGTTCTCGACGGTGAGCGAGCCCGCGCCGACGTCGCCGATCGTGAGGCCGCTGTTGGTGGTCCACGCAGAGCCGCTGCCCGTCACCACCACGGCTCCTTGCGAACCCGAGTTGGCCCCGACGGTACTCGTGTCGCCGATGACCTGCCCGCCGTTTTCGATCCGCAAGCTGCCGTTGCCCGAATTGCCGACGATCACGTTTGCAGCGGGCGAACCGATGGCGCCACCGCGCACGCTCAATGTGCCGCCGTCGACTGTGGTGTTGCCCGTGTACGTGTTGGCCGCCGTGAGAACGAGCGTTCCGATGTCGGTCTTGTCCAGGCCGCCGCTGCCCTGGATCACTGCACCGATCGTGGCGGTCATCGCGGCGCCGGCAGCCGTGCCGTCGCCCACGCGGATGATGGTGTCGGCCGTCGTGGTCGTCAGTGGCTGGCCGTTGATCGTGTAGCCATCCACGGCGAACTGTGCGCCGCTGAAGGTCACTGCGCCCGCGCTGTTGTCCACCGTCACGGTGCCCGGCGCGCCCTGGAAGATCGCGAAGCCGTTTGGCTGCCACGGCGCATTCACGGTGCCGCTGCTCTCGGTCCATGCATCGTTCGCGGGCGTTGCCAGCCACGTGCCCGTGCCGCCATTCACCGCGACGTTGTTGAACAGCGCGCTGTTGTTCCCGTCCCAGAAATTGAGCGTGAGGCCTTGCGTGTTGACCAGGTTCACCTGGTTCGCCACCGAGGTCTGCACGAAGAACGGACCGCCGCCGGCGGGCATCGCGCCCAGGTCCAGCCCCTGGTTGGTCAGGGCGCCGCTGTAGTTGATCAACCGGTAGACGCCTGCGCCGAAGCTGCCTCCAGCCGACTGCGTGACGTTCAGCGTGCCATCGAGTTGCAGGTTGCCGCCCACCACCGTCAGGTCGTTGAACGGCCCGCCGGGTACGTTGGCCTGGCCCAGTTCGTAGTCGAGCACGGAGCCGGCGGAGAGCGACAGGTCGCCGCCGATGGTCAGCGTACCGGGGCTGGCGCCGGGTGCGAGGTGGCCGCCGTTCTGCACCGTCACCGAGCCGGCGATGCTGCCGGTGCCGCCGAGCGTCGCGTTGTTCTGAACGGTGGTCACTGCACTGCCGATCGAGCCATTGACGCGCAGCGTACCGGCGCTGACGGTCGTCGCGCCCGTATAAGTGTTCGCGCCCGTGAGCGTCGTCGTGCCGGTGCCGAGTTGGGTCAGGGTTCCGGTTCCGCTGATGACGCCCGAATAGGTGAGGGCGTCGCTGCGGTTGAAGCTCAAGGCAGCGTTGTTGGCGATGTTGCCCACCAGGCTCCCCGTGGTGCCACCCAATCCCACTTGCAGCGTGCCCCCGCTGATGGTCGTGCCGCCGGTGTAAGTGTTGCTGGCCGTGATCGACAGCGTGCCAGCTCCGATCTTGGTCATGCCGCCGACGCCGCTCGCAACGCCGCGGTATTCGCTGGAGAAGCCGTTGGTGTCGACGGTGCCGCCGCCTGAAAGCAGGTTCACCTGGCGGCCAATGAAGCCGAAGGCCGATGCCAGGTAGCGCAGCGTCCCGCCATCGAACACGATCGGGTTGCCAAGCGTGCCCAGGTTGCTGGGGCTGCTGAAGGCCAGCACGCCTTGGTTGATGATGGTCGCACCGCCGTAGGTATTGCTGCCCGTGAGGGTCAGCACGCCCGCGCCGTTCTTCGTCACCGACCCGGTGCCGCTGATGACGCCGCCATAGCTCACCGCATCGCTGCGATTGAACACCACCGCACCGTTGTCGGTGATGTTGCCCGCTACGCTGCCGCTCGCCGCGCCGGTGCCGATGTGCAGTTGGGTGGCGGCTTGCACGGTCACCGGACTGGTCAGCGTGCCGCTCACGCGCAGCGCGCCGCTCTCGACCTGGGTGTTGCCGAATGCACCGCTGCCTGAAAAGGTCCAGTCGCTCCCGGTCATCCGCAAGGTCTCGAAGTTGGCAAAGGCGTTGGAGGCGGTGCCCGAGCCTTCGAGGATCACGCCATCAGTTCCCGTGCCGCCTTCGGCAAGGCCCGTGACCTGCGAGCCCGTTCGCAAGGTCAGCGTGTCATTACCCGCGCGCAGGTCGATCGCGGTGCCGACATCGCTGCGGATGACGCCGGAATTGATCACGTTCTCCCGGCCGTTCACGCCACGCACCCCGAAGCTGCGCTCGCTGATGATGGAGCCCGTGTTCTCGATCCGCGTCACGAAGGCGCCCGCGACGGTGTTGGACAACACCCCATCGGCATTGTCGCCCGATGCCCGGATCGTGCCGCTGTTCAGCAGCGTGTTGTTGTCGCCCTGCATGAAGACACCGAAGGCATCGCGCCCGCCAACGAGCAGATCGCCGCTGTTGAGGATGGTGCTGCTGCCATCGTCCGCGCGCATGCCGTTGCCGCGCTGGCCGCTGGTGTTGACGGTGCCGCGGTTCTCCAGCGTGTTGCCCCCGCCGGTCAGCACGTAGAGACCATGCGCGCCCGTGCCGCTGACGTTCAGCGTTCCCTCGTTGCGCAGCAGGATGCCGGTGCTCTCGGCGATTTCCATCGCGCTGGAGCCGATCCCGCTGGCGGTGATGACGCCGCCGGCCAAGTTCAGCAGCGTGTTGCTTTGTCCGTTGGCCACGAACATGCCGAAGGCGCGATTCTCGGTTTCCGAACTGCCGCCCGACGTGGTGATCGATCCGGCATTGGTCATCGACGAGCCGGTCGTCTGGACGAGGAGCATCCCGTGCGAGCCCTGGCCCCGCGTGACGATGGTGCCGTCGTTGCGCAACACGTGGCCGGCTCCGGAGATGGCCGCCATCCCGAAGGCTTGGTCGAGGTTGGATTCGATCGCGCCGGTGGCGGTGTTCGTGAGCACCGTCCGGTTGCTCATCTGACTGAACATCCCCGAGCCCTGGACGGTATTCAGCGTGATCTGCCCTGCGTTGATCAGCTGGTTGCCGTCGGTGTTGGAGGCGATCAGGCCGGTGGCGAGGTCGCCGTTGACGATGATCCGCCCGCCGACTTCGTTGCGCAGCACGCTGTTGGCCCCGATGCTGGCGAAGGTCAGCGCATTGAACCCTGAGGTTGCAAGCGTACCGAAGTTGCGCAACGTGCTGTTTTCGCCAAGCGCCACGGCACCGATGGTCTGCGCAACCGGTTGAATGCTCCCGAAGTTGTTGAGCTGCGCGCCCGCACCCAGCGTGATGAGGTTGGTGGTCCCGGTGATCACGGCGTCCGCGTTGACGTTGACCGTCACATTGGATGCCGCGGACGCATCGAGTGGCACGGTGGTCGGCGCGGGGCCGGTGCAGGTGACGGTTTGCCCGTTGGCTGGCGGGTTGGGCACGCAGTCGGCTCTCGCAAGCCTGGAATTCAACGATGCAATCGTGCCTGCGACCACATACGCGGACACGGCCGTGAATGGCGCGAGCCGTTGGCGAACCGCACGGTTTGCGCGCGATATCCGCGCGGGCACGACTGGGCGCAAAGACATTGGCAAGGTCCCCTGGATTTACCCACCTTCACCATCCCGCCCGATTCTCCGATCGCTGGCCCGCCGTTTCTACCATCCTCGCTCGCGATTGCGCAAGCGGTGCGTGGGCGCTTGCTACCCCGCGCGTCCCGCTGCCCCTTTGGCCGCGGCCTTGCGCTTGCGGAATTCCGCGAACTGCGTATCGGCAAGCACGCCGATCAGGATCACCGACCCCATCACCGCGAAGTTGAGCGAACTCGGGATGCCCAGCAGGTTGACCAGGTTCTGCAGGATCTGCAGAAGGATCGTCCCGAGCACGACACCGACGATCGAACCTTCGCCGCCGCGCAGCGAGAAGCCGCCCAGCACCGACGCGGCAATCGCGTAGAGCTCGTAGAAGTTGCCGTGCGACGAAGGCGATATCGATCGCGTGTACATCGCGAAGAAGATGGCCGAGATGGCAGTCAGCACGCCGCAGATCACATAGGACGCGACGATCACGACGTTGGTGGGCACACCCGAATAGCGCGCCGCCTCCTCGTTCTTGCCGACGGCGAACAGGTAGCGCCCGAACACCGAGCGGTGCAGCACGACCCACATGACGACCGCGATCACGACGAACGCGTACATCGAATGCGGGATGCCGAGGGTGCGGCCGGTCGTCAGCCATTCGAGCGTCGGAAAACTGTCGCCGAAGGCGAAGCCCGCGGTGCCGTCGGCGGTGTAGTACCGTGCCGCGCCGCGATAGATCAACAGGCCGCACAGCGTCACGATGAAGGGTTGCAGGTGCAGCTTGGTGATGAGCAGGCCGTGCGCGAGCCCCATCACGGCGCCGAGCGCGAGCATCGCCAGGAGCGCCAGCGGCCAGGGCACGCCGTGGTTCACCATCAGGTCGACGAAGAGCACACCCAGCAGCGCAATGATCGAACCCACCGACAGCTCGATGCCGCCGGTGATGATGACGAACGCCTGCCCGATCGCGAAGATGCCGAACAGGCCGACGAGATTCGCGGTGTTCGCGATGTTGATCGGCGAGATGAACAGCGGGTTGATGATCGCGACGACGGTGCCGACGACGAGGATGAGGATCAGCAGGCCAATGTCTTTTTTGAGCATTTCTTGTGCAAGCCTCTCAATGGACCGCCTTGCCGACCGCGAGCCGAAGGACTTCGTGCTCGCTGAACCCGGACCGATCGAGGAAACCGCTGATGGCGCCCTCGTGCATCACCGCGATGCGGTCGCTGACCCCGATCACTTCTTCCATGTCGCTGGAGATCATCAGGATGGCGACGCCGGCGTCGGCCAGGTCGCGCAGCATGCGGTAGATCTCGCTCTTGGCGCCGACGTCGACGCCGCGTGTCGGCTCGTCGCAGATCAGCACGCGCGGGTTCATCGTGAGCCACTTGGCGAGCACGACCTTCTGTTGATTGCCGCCCGACAGCGTTGCGGTGTGGACTCGAACATTTGCCGCGCGAATGCCGAGCCGCTTCTTCTGCTGCTCGGACATCGCGAGCGCCACGGACTCCTGCACCAGCCCGGCCGTCGAACATCGCGGCAGATTGGGCAGCAGAATGTTCTCGCAGATCGAATCGTCCAGCAGAAGGCCGCACTGCTTGCGGTCTTCGGGCACCAGGAAAATGCCGCACTCGATCGCGTCGCGCGGTGTTGCGAACCTGACCCTTTCGCCGTCGAGCGTCAACGCGCCGGCGGCCAGCGTGTCGATGCCCGCCAAGGCGCGCGCCAGTTCGGTGCGGCCGGCGCCGATCAGGCCCGCCATGCCCAGGATCTCACCGCGCCGCAGCGTCAGCGACACCGGTCGTCCGGGCCATGTGTGGGTCTGCGCCGCATCGATCTCCAGCACTCCGGCGCCGGGCGGCGAGGCAGGCGGCAGGTAAAGCGCCTTGAGGTCGCGGCCGATCATCATGCGGATCATCGCCGCGTGCGAGATCTGGTCGCGCGCCAGTTCGCCGACGTTCTTGCCGTCACGAAGCACGACGACGCGGTCCGCGCATTCGCACAGTTCGTTCAGCCGGTGCGAGATGAAGATGACGCTGACACCGTGGGCCTTCAGGTCGGCGATGACGCGCATCAAGCGATCGGTCTCGGACAGCGTCAGGCTGGAGGTCGGCTCGTCCATGATCACCAGGCGCGAGTTCAAGGACAGGGCCTTGGCGATCTCCAGCAGTTGGCGTTGCGCGATGGACAGCTCGGAGACCGGCGTGTCCGGCGTGAAGTCCACGCCCAGCACGTCGAGGTAAGGGCGCGTCTGCTCGTGCAGCTTCTTGCGATCGACCAGCTTGAGAAAGCCGCCATGGAGCGGCTCGCGACCGATGAACACGTTGGCCGCCGCATCGAGGTTCTCGAACAGGTTGAGTTCCTGGTGCACGAAGGCAATGCCGGCGGCGATTGCGTCGGCCACCGACAAGGCGTCGACCTGATTCGCATCGACATGAATGGCCCCGGACGACGGCGCGACCACGCCGCCCAGGACCTTCATCAGCGTCGACTTGCCGGCGCCGTTTTCTCCGACCAGGCCGATGACCTCGCCACGCGACACCTCCAGCGAGACACGGTCGAGCGCCGTCACGCCGGGATAGGACTTGGTGATTCCGGCGAGTCGAAGAAAGGGTTCGGTCATCGTGCAGGCAGACAAGACAAAGCCGGCGTGGTCGCCCGCACCGGCTTGGCATGCACGCTGACTACTTGCCCAGGGTCGCCTTGAGGTTCGCCGAGAACGCGTCGACGTTGGCCTTGTCGATGACCTTGGTCGGCACGATGATGAGCTTGTCCGCCGGGATCTTGGACTTGTCGCCTTCCAGGTAGGCGGCCATCAGCTTCATGCCCTGGTAGCCCCATTCGTAGGGCTGCTGCACGACCGTGCCTGCAAAGCTGCCGTCCTTGACGGCGCCCAGCGTGATCGGGTCTTCGTCGAACGCGATCACCGTGATCTTGCCGAGCTTGTTCGCCGACTTCAGCGCTTCGTAGATCTTCGGTGGGTTGTAGGAGTAGAAGCCGACCATGCAATTGATGTCAGGCTTGGCCGCCAGCACGTCGTCGACGTTGCTGCGCGCCTTGGCGAAGTCGACGTCGTCACCGCGCACGTCGACCAGTTCGATGCCCTTGCCAGCGACGGCCTTCTTGAACCCGGCAATGCGCTCCTTGGCGTTGTCCGCGCCGAGGAAGCCGACGAAGCCCATGCACTTGGCGCCCTTGGGCAAGGCCTTCACGGCGACCTCACCAGCCTGCTCCCCGGCCAGCGTGTTGGACGATCCGAGATAGGCGATGCGGTTGCTGTTCGGCGCGTCGCTGTCGGTCGTGAACAGCGGCACCTGCTTGGCGATCCGGTTGAAGGCATCGACCGATGTCTTCGGATCGACCGAGGAAATCATGATCGCGCTGGTGCCGGCGGCGACCAGGTCGTCCATCAACGCATTCTGCAGCGCCGCGGTACCTTGCGCCGGGTACCTGAACTGAAGCTCGTACTTGGGCAACTCGGCCTGCGCCTTCTTGACGCCGGCCTCGGCCAGCTTCCAGAAATCGGAAGACGCATTGACGATGAACGCCAGCTTCTTCTTCTCCTGCGCGGTGGCGTGCGTTGCAGTCAACGCGAGCGTGGCGGCAACTACCAAAGTAGATGCACAGCAAAGTGCGGAACGACCAGCCTTGAGCATGTTGTCTCCAATTCGATCTGGTTTTTGGAGTTCGGGATTCGTTCTCCAGCGGACCGCGTCGGGGCGGATTTGTCCGCGGGCGATGCTATGCCGAGAATGTCAATGACTGCAAGGCTCTCGCTATTGGTGCTTTCCTTCATGGAAGGGGCGGGGTCGCGATTCATGGCGACTCCCTGATCGGGAACGAACTGATTCTCGCCCGCGCTGGGCGACGCGGGATTGCTTGTCGATACGAGCGTAGACACGACATGGATTCGTGGATACAATGGTATCAACCGAACAGGAGATACCCATGACAACTTCCGTGAGCCATATCAGCGTGTGGGGCAACGGCCTTGCGCTGCGCCTGACCAAGCCGATGGCAAAGGCCGCAGGCGTCGCCGAAGGCACGGCTGTGCGCGTGATTGCAAAGCCGGGCCGGATCGTCATCGAGACCGAGACGGAGCCAACGCTGGAGGACATGCTTGCTGCATTCGATCCGAAGCGCCACGGCGGCGAAGCGATGGCCTTCGCGCCGGTCGGCGCCGAGGTGATCGGCTGATGGCAAGACAGTCCGCACTGTGGGTGCCCGAGCGCGCCGAGATCATCTGGATCGCCCACAGCCCGCACGCCGGCAAGGAGATGAAAAACGAGCATCCCATGCTGGTGATCTCCCCGGTCGCGTTCAACGCCAGGACAGGCATCGTGATTGGCTTGCCGATGACGCACGCCGAATACAACGCGGACAACCCCTTCGCGTTGGCCGTGAAAGGTCCCAAAGGCGAAGTGGGTTATGTGCTTGCATTCCAGCCGAAGTCATTCGACTGGAAGGAGCGTGGTGGCCGGCCGCATCCTTGGGGCGCCGGGCACACCAAGGTGCTTGGCGCGGCCCTCAAGAAGCTCGATGCCATTTGCGGCATCTGCGAGCACTGAGATGGAAATAAGGAAAGCATTCCAGATCTCGCCTGGATGACAGGCCCTGCGCTGCACGTTTCAGGCGCGAAGTGATCCGTCGGAAAAATCGCGGTACGCCGTGGGTGCTGTGGGGAAAAAGGATGGTGATGTGCTCGCGCGATGGCGAACATTTCGCCGTTCCTTCAAGCGCCGTCCCGCGCCGGCCTCGCCCTGGCAAGCATGAACTCGATGAAGGTCGTGGCAGCACGCGTGCGGTGGCGGCCCGGCATGTAGAGCATGTACATGTGCGTGCCGAAGATCGACAGGCGCCACTCGCTCAACGCGGCAACCACTTCTGCGTTGCGCAGCTCTGACTCGAACACGTAGTCCGGCACGATGCCCACGCCAAGGCTCGCGAGGATCGCCTTGCGCAGGAAGAGGAAGTTCTCGGAGATGAGCGTCGGCTCCAGCAGCACCTCGTGGCGATCCTGCCCCAGGTAGGCTGAGACGCGCAGTTGCCGCCCCTGCACGGCCGAGGTGATCAGCGGCACGTGGCGCAGATCCTCCAGCTGCGCGGGCAAGCCGTGTTCGCGCGCCCACGCGCTGCTGGCGCATGCCACGTAGTGCACCGGGCCCATGTCGCGCGCCACCAGGTTCTGCGGCGGCTCGGACATCACGCGAACGGCAATGTCGATTTCCTCGCGCATCAGGTCTTCCACCCGGTTTTCGAACACAACGTCCAGCACGATGCCGGGATAGGTGCGCTTGAACTCCACCAGCCAATCGGACATGACGAGCTGTCCATAACCACTGGGCACCGACAAGCGCACGCGCCCCTGCAGGCTCTGGCCGAGCGATGCCACCGATTCGCTGGCGGCCTGCAGCTCGTTGCGGATGGCGCAACCGTGCGCGTACAGTCGCAGGCCGATCTCGGTGGGTTCGATGCGGCGGGTGGTGCGTCTCAACAGTTGCTGGCCCAGGCTGCGCTCGAACTGGCCGAGGCGGTGGCTCACGTTGGCGCGGCTCATGCGCAGGCGGCGCGCGGCCTCGCTGAGATTTCCGGCTTCGACGATCTCGACAAACAAGGAGAGGGCGTTCTGGTCCATGTGGGTTCCACCGTCAAGCAGGACTTGACAGTGTGTCAATCAACGCTGCAATTGTAGATATTGGATTGCCATATCAGAATCGCGGCAAGACCCGCTTGCGGCCACCGTGCTTTGGAGACAACCTGATGACCCCCACTTCCGCACCCGCCGATGTCGTACGCAGCGCCCGCCATGGCGACGTGCTGTGCATCACCATCGGCAATCCGCCCGTCAACGCCATCTCGTCGGCGGTTCGCCGCGGCCTGAAGGAAACCATCGAAGCCGCCGACGTCGATCCGGATGTGAAGGCGATCCTCATCGTGGGCGAGGGCGCCAACTTCGTGGCCGGCGCCGACATCCGCGAATTCGGCCAGGCGCCGCAGCCGCCTTCGCTGCCCGAGGTGTGCAACCGCATCGAAGCGTGCAACAAGCCGGTGGTCGCCGCCATCCGTGGCGCCGCGCTGGGCGGCGGCCTGGAGATCGCGCTGGCCGCACACTACCGCGTGGCCTTGCAGGACGCCAAGCTGGGCCTGCCCGAGGTGCAATTGGGCCTGATGCCCGGTGCCGGTGGCACGGTGCGCGCGCCCCGCCTGGTCGGCGCACAGGCCGCACTGGACTTGATGCTCAGCGGCCGCCACGCGAAGGCCAAGGAAGCGCTGTCACTCGGCCTGGTGGACGAATTGGCCGCCGGCGATGACGCACAGGCCGCCGGCTTGGCCCACGCCAACAAGTTGCTGGCACAGGGCGCCGGCGTGCGCCGCACGCGCGACGCGCAGGCCTTGGCCGACCGCGCCGCCGCGCAGGCCGCGATTGACGCTGCCAAGGCCGACACGGCGAAGAAGTCGCGCGGCCTGTTCTCGCCGATGAAGATCGTCGAGGCCGTGCAGACCACGCTCGACAAGCCCTTTGAAGAGGCCGTGAAGCTGGAGCGCGAGGCCTTCCTCGCCTGCATCGACAGCCCGCAGCGCGCCGGCCTCATCCATGCCTTCTTCGCCGAGCGCGAAGTGGCCAAGGTGCCCGAGGCCAAGGCCGCGCAGCCGCGCAAGTTGGAAAGCGTGGGCATCGTCGGCGGCGGCACCATGGGTGCGGGCATCGCCGTTTCCGCGCTCGACGCGGGCTTGCCGGTGGTGATGGTCGAGCGCGACCAGGTTTCCATCGATCGCGGGCGCGCCAATGTCGAGAAGGTCTACGACGGCCTGATCGCCAAGGGCCGCATGACGCCCGAGGCGAAGGCCGCGGTGATGGCCCGCTACACCGGCAGCACCGACTACGCCGCGTTCGCCGACGTCGACCTGGTCATCGAAGCGGTGTTCGAGGACATCGAGGTCAAGAAGGCCGTGTTCAAGGAACTGGACCGCGTGTGCAAGGCCGGTGCCGTGCTGGCCACCAACACCTCCTACCTGGACATCGACGCCATCGCCGCCAGCACCTCGCGCCCGCAGGACGTGGTGGGCCTGCACTTCTTCAGCCCGGCCAATATCATGAAGCTGCTGGAGATCGTGGTGCCCGCCAAGGTCAGTGCCGACGTGGTCGCCACCGCCTTCGCGCTCGCCAAGCGCATGAAGAAGGTGCCGGTGCGTGCCGGCGTGTGCGACGGCTTCATCGGCAACCGCATCCTGGCCGTGTACCGGCAGGCCGCGGACCACATCCTGGAAGACGGCGCCAGCCCCTACGAGATCGACGCCGCGGTGCGCGGCTTCGGCTACCCGATGGGCCCCTTCCAGGTCTCGGACCTGGCTGGCGGCGACATCGGCTGGGCCACGCGCAAGCGCAAGGCCGCCACGCGCGACCCGAAGGCGCGCTACGTCGAGATGGCCGACCGCATCTGCGAGCGCGGCTGGTTCGGCCAGAAGACCGGCCGCGGCTGGTACCTGTATCCCCAAGGCGCACGCGCCGGCCAGGAGGATCCCGAAGTGCTGGCCATCGTCGATGCGGAACGCCAGAAGAAGGGCGTCACGCCGCGCAAGTTCACGGCCGATGAGATCATGCGCCGCTACATGGCCGCGATGATCAACGAAGGCGCCAAGGTCGTGGCCGAAGGCATCGCGCTGCGCCCGCTGGACGTGGACGTGACCTTCCTCTACGGCTACGGCTTCCCGCGCCACCGCGGCGGCCCGATGAAGTATGCCGACATGGTGGGCCTGCCCAAGGTGCTGGAAGACATCCGCGCCTTCGCCAAGGAAAACCCGCTGTTCTGGCAGCCCGCACCGCTGCTTGAAAAGCTCGTGGCCGAGGGCAAGGATTTCTCGAGCCTCAACCAGCCGCAAGGCTGAACTCATCCACCCCTGCCGCATCCCCCGGACAGGGGGAGGGCGGCGTCACCTGAAACCTCAAGGACAAGCTCATGCGCCAG
Organism: Variovorax brevis; assembly: GCF_030317105.1. Taxonomy (GTDB): domain Bacteria; phylum Pseudomonadota; class Gammaproteobacteria; order Burkholderiales; family Burkholderiaceae_C; genus Variovorax; species Variovorax brevis. The sequence continues at coordinate 1,053,405 of NZ_JASZYG010000001.1, read as the reverse complement.
GCCGTCATCGTCTCCACCGCCCGCACGCCACTCACGAAGTCGCACCGCGGCGAACTCAACATCACGCCCGGCCCGACGCTGGCCAGCTTCGCGGTGCGCGCCGCCGTCGAGCGTTCGGGTGTCGACCCGGCGCTGATCGAGGACGCCATCCTCGGCTGCGGCTATCCAGAGGGCATCACCGGCCGCAACATCGCGCGGCAGGCCATCATCCGTTCGGAATTGCCGCTCAGCATCGCCGGCACCACGGTCAACCGTTTCTGCGCCTCGGGCCTGCAGGCCATTGCCATTGCCGCCGGGCGCATCGTGGTGGACGGCGCGCCGGCCATGATCGCGGGCGGGGTGGAAAGCATCTCCGGCATCCGAACGCGCGACGACGGCAGCTCGGGGCTGGACCCGTGGATCGTCGAACACAAGCCGCAGCTCTACATGGAGATGATCGACACCGCCGACATCGTGGCGCAGCGCTACGGCATCAGCCGCGAGGCGCAGGACCACTTCTCCGTGGAAAGCCAGCGCAAGACCGCACAGGCGCAGGAGGCCGGCCGCTATCGCGAGGAGATCGTGCCCATCACCACCACCATGGCGATGAAGGACAAGGACACCGGCGAGGTCAGCAAGAAGCAGGTGACCGTGGACCACGACACCTGCAATCGCGCCGGCACCACCTATGAGTCGCTGGCCAAGCTGGCGCCTGTGAAGGGTGCCGAAAAGTTCATCACCGCGGGCAATTCCTCGCAGCTGTCCGACGGCGCCAGTGCCTGCGTGATGATGGAAGCCAAGGAGGCCGAGCGCCTGGGCCTGCAAGCCCTGGGCGCCTTCCGCGGCATGGCGGTGGCTGGTTGCGAGCCTGACGAAATGGGCATCGGCCCGGTGTTCGCGGTGCCCAAGCTGCTGCAGCGCTTTGGCCTCAAGGTCGAGGACATCGACCTGTGGGAACTCAACGAAGCCTTCGCTTCGCAGTCCATCTATTGCCAGCAGACGCTGGGCATCCCGGCCGAGCGCCTGAACGTGGACGGCGGTGCCATTTCCATCGGCCACCCCTTCGGCATGACGGGCGCGCGGCTTGCCGGGCACATCCTGCTCGAAGGGCGCCGCCGCAAGGCCAAGTGGGGCGTGGTGACGATGTGCATCGCCGGCGGCATGGGCGCGGCGGGGCTGTTCGAGATCTTCTGAAGAAGGCGCATCGGCAGAGTTCACTGCCGAAGAGGCGTTTCGCGGCCAGGTGCTGCGGCCCCGAGCAGTTCGTGAATCGCCTGCAGGAAGGCCAGCGCGAACGTGCCGGTCCGTGAAGAATAAAAAAGGCCAGGGCGCGAGCCGCTGGCCTTTCTTCATGGGCTGGAACAAGCCTTCAGGACACAGCTTCTCGCGCCGTGAAGCTCGCGGCGTGCAGCTTGACGAAGTCGTGCACGCTCATCGGCGCCTCGCCGGTCAGGCGCGCCACATCGTCGCTCATGCGGTCGTAGCGACCTTGCACGTTGAGCGCGGCCATGGCCGACACGTGCTGCACCAGATGCGCCGGAAGGCCCGCTTCGAGCAGCTTGCGACTCCATGGTTCCAGCGGCACGTCACGGTAGCGGATGCTGCGGCCCAGTGCCTGCGAGAACGCATGCGCGTAGTGCGCCAGATCGGCGGACTCGGGCCCGGTGAGGTTGTAGACCTGCCCGATGTGCGGTGCCGGATCGTCGAGGATCGCAGCCACCGAGCGCGCGACGTCGACAGCCGAGATCGGCGATGTCTTGCCGGTGCCCATCGGCAACGCGAGTTCGTTGGCGCGACGCACGCCGGCCGCCGCGAAGCGCAGGAAGAAGCCCTCCAGAAAGACGGTCGGGCGCACCGTGACCACCGGCAACCCCGACCAGGCCAGCGCCTGCTCGGCCAGCCAGTGCAGCTTGTGCTGGGGACTTTCGGTGGACTCGGTGATGCTCATCTGCGTCACCGTCATCTGCGACATGTTCACGAAGGCTTCAACGCCGTGGTGCAGTGCGACCGCGGCGGTGTTGACCGTTGCTTCCAGGTAGGCAGCCGACACCGACATGCCGAAGTAGACGCGGGCACAGCCCTCGATGGCGCGGTGCATCGAATGCAGGTCGGTCAGGTCGCCTTGCACGACCTCGGCGCCGAGCTCGCGAAGTGCATCGGCGCGCTCATCCTCGCGCCGCACCAGGGCGCGCACGCGATGTCCCTTGGCGAGCAGCAGCGCCGTCACGTTGCGGCCGATGCCGCCGACGTCGCCGGCGGCGCCGGTCACGAGGATCGGCTTGTCATGTTTCGTTGTCATCCGTTGGCTCCTGTTGGCTGGCTACTGTTGCTTGAGTCGATACCGCGTCACGGCTTCGCGTTCGAGCGGAATGCGCGACAGCATGTAGTCGGTAAAGGTGCGTGAATCCGCGCCCCAGGCTTCCTGGCCCACCGTCGCGAGATTGCTGATGAAGGCGGGGTCTTGCATCGCCTTGCTGAAGACGTCGAAGAGGGTCTTGACGACGGCCGGATCCAGGCGCGCCGGGCCCACGATGCCCCACGGAATCGACTCGACGATGTCGTAGCCCGACTCCTTGAGCGTGGGCGCGTCGGGCCAGCGCTTGAGGCGCTTGTCGCTGTACATGGCGAGGATGCGGAACTTGCCGCTGTCGACGAAGGGCGCCCAGCCGGAGGTTTCTGAAATCGCGTCCACCTGGCCGGCCGAGAGCGCATTGAACACGTCCGCCGAACCCTTGTAGGGCACGTTGGTCCATTCGATGCCCAGCTTGTCGGCGAGCTTGAGCATCGCGGTGTGCTGGGCCGTGGCCTGGCCCGCAGTGCCGTAGGACATGCCGCCCGGCTTGCGCTTGGCGTCGCGCAGGAATTCGTCGAGCGTCTTCCACGGCGCATCCGCCCTGACGACCAGGCCGCACTCGAAGCGCGTCACGCCGATGATGTAGGTGAAGTCCTTTGCCGGGTCGTAGCGCGTGGGCTGGATGAAGGGCTGGCGCAGCAGGGCAATGGCCGTCGCGAATGACAGCGTGTACCCATCCGCGGCGCTGTTGAGCAGGGTCGAAGGCCCGAGCGTTCCGGCCGCGCCGGCGCGGGTTTCAACCACCATCGGCTGGCCGATTTCGCGCGATGCCGCAGCGGTGAGTACGCGCAGTTGCACGTCCGCCGTTCCACCGGGGCTGAAAGGGCAGATCACGGTGATGGGGCGTGCCGGATAGCCCGCCTTTGCATGGGCCGCGGGGGCCAGCAGGGCGGCCGCGGCAAGCAGGGTGCGGCGGTTGATGCCACCGATTGCGTCGTTCATGGTTGTCTCCTTGGAGCGGGCTGCTGTACGTCGTTCACTGTGCGGCGAGCTCGAGGATTTCCAGCACTTCCTGCGGCGTGCGCACCTTGCGCGGATTGCTGAAGATGAAGAACTCGGTCATGGTGTTTTGCGAGATCAGGTCGAATTGATCGCGACCGACCCCCACGCCGGCAAGGCCCGTCGGCAGGCCGAGCGATTGCGCGAAGGCCCGGAAGGCTTCCGACGCGCTCTTGCCAGGATGGCCCAGCGCGGCGGCCAGCAGGCGCTGCGCTTCTTCCGACGCCGATTGGTTGAACTGGAGGATGCCCGGCATCATCACCGGCGTGCACAGGTAGTGAGGAACGTCGCAACTGCCGCCCAGCACATGGCCGATCGCGTGGCTGGCGCCCATGGGCACGCGCGACTGAAGGCCATAGGAGCAAAGCCAGGAAGCAATCTGGCAGTCGCGGCGCGCCTCGACGTCGCCCGGGTTCGCCCGGCTGCGCGGCAGCGCATCCACCATGCGCCGGATGCCGTCGAGCACCACTGCATCGACCAGCGGATTGCCCATGCGGCTGCACAGCGCCTCGATGGCGTGGTCCATGGCGCGTGTGCCCGAGCCGACCCACAGCGTCTCGGGCGCATGCAGCGCGAGTTGCGGATCCAGCACGATGGCCAGCGGCATCATCAACGGATGGAAGAAGGTCTGCTTGAGCTTGCGGTGCGTGTCCGTGACCAGGCAGCCTGCGTTGTACTCGCCGCCCGAAAGCGTGCTGGGCACCGCGATCATGCGAACGGAGGGGCCACGAAACTCGGCGCGAATCGGCCTGCCATCGGGGCCCGGCTTGGTCTCGAAGGCGTCCAGGCCTTCGAGGCGCGGATCGGTCAGCTTGTGCTCCATGCACACGGAAATCATCTTGGCCGCGTCCACCACCGAGCCGCCACCCACCGCCACCAGCAGGTCCGCTTGCGCATCGAGCGCCGCGCGCGTTGCCGTCGCCACCACTTCGCGCGAGGTGTGCTGAGGAACGCCGTCATACAGGCCGCCGAAACGATCGCCCAGCGCGTCGCGCAGCTTGGCGATGGCATCGGTCTGCGTGTTGAGCGTGCGGCTGACGATCAGGAAGACGCGCTTCTTGCCCAGGCGCTTTGCTTCGTCGGCGACGGCTTCGGCCATCGGCTTGCCAAAGATCACGCGGTCCATGGCGGGGAAGAGATGGGTACCGGTCGTGTGCATGCGTGGCTCCTTCGTTGATGTGTGGAGGGGTGAGGGATGCGGCAGGATATGGCGTCATCCTAACAGTGTCAAGATAGTTTTTTGGCGTTGCATTTGAACTAAGGGTTACTACTGTCTATCCAAATGCGGTGAACTGTCCAGAATCCAAAACATAACACCGTTAAGTTAATTGGACTGGATGAAAATGCCGACCACCCGTGAACCCTTGCCGGCCCAGCCGCTTGCCACCTTCGATCCACCTGCCGTCGAGGTGGAGCGCTTGTCTTCGGGCGTGGTGCTGTTGCGCTCGCCGCGCACACTGGACGATCACCCCGATTCCGTCGTGCACTGGTTGAAGCACTGGGCCGCGCTGCGGCCGCAGCAGACGCTGCTGGCCCAGCGTGACGAAGGTGGGGCGTGGCGCCGCATTTCCTACGCCGAAGCGCAGGACAAGGTGTGCCGGTTGGCTGCTTCGCTCGTCGAAGCAGGCGCGGGCCCGGGTCGTCCGCTGGCGATCCTTTCCGAGAATTCCATCGAGCACGCCTTGCTCACCTGGGCGGCCCATTGGGCAGGCGTGCCCGTTGCACCGGTGTCGCCCGCGTACGGCTTGGCGGCGGGACCGCTGGAGCGTCTGCGTGGTGTGCTCTCGCTTGTCGAGCCGTGGCTCGTGTTCGCGCAGGACGGTGAACGATTCGGACGTGCCTTGCAGGCGAGCGGCATTCCTGCGAGCCGCATGATCGTTGCGTCGAACCCGCCGCAGGGCGCTGTGACTGTCGACGGGTTCATGAGTTCGCATGCGGCAGCCAGCGCCATGTCCGAGCCGCGGGCCCAGCCGGATGCCGTCGCCAAGTACATGTTCACCTCCGGCTCGACCGGCGTGCCCAAGGCCGTCGAAATGACGCACCGCATGCTGGCCGCGGCCCAACAGGTCAACGCGCAAATAGTGGTCGGCAGGCCCGAGCAAACCATGGTGCAGGTCGACTGGCTGCCTTGGCACCACGTGATGGGCGGCAACGTGGTCATGGGCCGGCTCCTGCGCTTCGGCGGCACGCTCTACATCGACGATGGGCGCCCGTTGCCGGGGCGCTTTGCGCAGACACTCGCCAACCTGCGCGAGATCGCGCCGACCTACTACTTCAACGTGCCGGCCGGCTACGCGATGCTGGTCGATGAGATGGAGCGCGACCCGGCCTTCGCTCGCCACATGCTGGGCAGCCTGGAGTTCGCCTACTTCGCCGGCGCCATGCTGCCCTCCGACACGCACGAGCGCTTTCAGCGGGTGGCGGAGCAGACGCTGGGCCGGCAGATCGTCATCGGCACGGCCTACGCCGCGACCGAGACCACCTCCGCGGTGCTGATGCGCACGTGGAAGGCCACGGACACCGCCTGCATCGGCGTGCCGCTGCCGGGCTGCGTCATCAAGCTGGTGCCCGATGCGACGTTGCCCGGTCGATACGAGATGCGGGTCAAGGGACCGCATGTGTCGGGGCGCTATGTGAATGCACCGTCGATCGAAGGCGTGCGCGACGACGAAGGCTTCTATCGCCTCGGCGATGCGGCGCGCTTCGTGGACGCTGAACGTCCCGAGGCTGGCTTGCTGTTCGGCGGGCGCTTTGCCGAGGACTTCAAGCTGGGCAACGGCACTTGGGTGCGCACCGGTGCGCTGCGGCAGGCGCTGCTGAAGGCCTGCGCGCCGCTGCTGCGCGAGGCGGTCATCGTGGGCGAAGGGCGCGCGGAAGTGACGGCGCTGGCCTGGCTCGACGCGGCTGCGTGCCGGGCGTTGATCGGCGCGACCGGCACCAGCGGCACCAGCGGCACCAGCGGCACCAGCGGCAAAAGTGGCAAAAGTGGCGATGCCGGCGAGGCCGAGCTTGCCGCGCACCCGGTCGTGCGCCAACGCCTGATCGACGCGCTGCGCGAAGGAAACGGCGACACCTCCGCTGCCTCGCGGCGCGTCGAGCGCCTGCTGCTTCAAGTCGAAGCACCGTCGCTGGAAGCCTATGAGCTGACCGACAAGGGCAGCGTCAACCAGCGCGCCGTCATGCAGCGGCGTTCAGCGGCGGTCGAGGCGCTGTACGCCACGCCGCTGCCGTCGGAGGTTTTGCGCGCCGACGCCATCGCGTCATAGGCACGCACCGGATTCGTGAACTTCAGGGCAGGCAAGCCACCGTGGCTTCGCCAACACCTGTCAACCTCAGGAGATAGAGATGAACCCATGGATCAGCACCGCAGTCGTTGCGGCCGGAATCGGAATGGCGACTGCACATGCCGAGACTTTTCCGGACAGGCCCATCACCTTGCTTTGCGGTTTCACCGCAGGCGCCACCGCCGATGTTCCGCTGCGTGCCCTGGGCCTCGCCATGTCGAAGCAGCTGGGCCAGCCGGTGATCGTCGACAACAAGCCCGGTGCGTCGGGCACCCTGGCGGGCAGCATCCTGGCGAACGCGAAACCGGACGGCTACACGCTCATGCAAGTGACCAACACGCTCATCCGGCAGCCCTTCATCGTGAAGACCAGCTTCGACCCGATCAAGGACTTCAGCTACGTCATCGGCGTGTCGGCCTTCGACTTCGGGTTGGTCGTCAACGCCAACTCGCCGTGGAAGAATTTCAATGAGTTCACCGCATACGCGAAGAAGAATCCCGGCAAGCTGAGCTACGGAACCATCGGCATCGGATCGGTGCCCCACCAGGTGATGCACAAGATCGGCATGAAGCAGGGCATCGACTGGGGCCACGTTCCGTACAAGGGCTCCGCACCCGGCCTGAACGACCTGCAGGGCGGCAACGTCGATGCCATTTCTGACACTACCGGCTGGGCGCCGTTCGTGGATTCGGGCAAGTTCCGCTTGCTGGCAGTCTATGGCGAGAAACGCATGACGCGCTATCCCAACGTGCCGACACTCAAGGAGCTGGGCCTCAACCTTGCCGACGACGCGCCCTGGGGCATTGCCGCGCCCAAGGGCACACCGCCGGATCGCATCAAGAAGCTGCACGACGCGTTCAAGGCCGCGATGCAAGACCCGGTGTTCCAGAAGGCACTCGACGGGGCGGTCAGCGAGCCGCGCTACATGAGCACGGCGGACTACCAGAAGTACATGGAGTCCCGCGTGCCGATCGAGAAAGAAGTTGTCGAGACCTACGGGTTGCGCCAATAAGCGTTGACGCTGTGAGACCCGGGCCGCCCTTCAGGCGGCCCGTCGGGCTTTCAACGCACCGCGTCCGAAGCGAAGGCGATGGCACCGTCAAGGGCCATCGCCTTCAGTTCGTCTGCCGAATAGCCCAGCCGCGCCAGCACGTCGCACGTGTGCTCGCCCAGGCGCGGCGCGGGAGACAAGGGCGGCGCCGGCGTCTCGTTCCAGTAGGTGGGCGAGCCGAGCGTGCGCAGCCGGCCTTCGGTGGGATGCGTTTCCTCGCCGACCAGTCCGCTGGCTTTCAGTTGCGGATGGTCGATCAGTTCGTCGAGCGTCGCGGGCACCTGGTTGGGGATGTCGGCCTCATCGAGCAGGCTGCGCCATTGCGCCGTCGTGTGCGAAGGCATGACGCTGGCGACGAATCCATAGACCTCGTGGATGTTCATCGAGCGATGGCGTTGCGTGGAGAAGCGCGCGTCCTGCTCGAACAACTCCGGCTGGCCAATCGCCGCGAAGAAGGCGCGCCAGTGCTTGTCGTTGTAGATGAGCACGCACAGGTGGCCATCGGCAGTGCGATAGGGACGCCGGTGCGTGGACAGCAAGCGGTCGTAGCCGGCTGGGCCGACGCCAGGCTCGAAGGTGGCGCCGGCCAGGTGATCGGCAAGGACGAAGTGCGCCGCGCTCTCGAACATCGGAACCTCGACGTACTGGCCTTCGCCGCTGCGCTCGCGCGCGTACAGCGCGGCGGTGACCGCATAGACCGCGTGCAGCCCCGCCACGCGATCGACCAGCGACAGCGGCACGTAGCCGGGTGCGTCGCCGGTGTACTGCTGCATGAGGGCGGGAATGCCGACTGCTCCCTGGATGAGGTCGTCGTAGGCGGGCTTGTCCGCCAACGGGCCGCGCGAGCCGTAGCCGCAGGCGGTCACCTGGATCAGCCGCGGGTTGACCTCCTGGAGCACTTCCGGACCCAGGCCGAGGCGCCGCATGGCTGCCGGACGCACGTTGCACAAAAAGACGTCGGCATCGGCCACCAGGCGCAACAGCGCTTCGCGCGCCGCCGGCTTCTTGAGGTGCAACACCACGCTCTGCTTGCCGCGGTTGCCATGCAGGAACACATGGCCCATGTCGTCGTGCAGGGCGCTTCCGGCCAGGCGCACGTTGTCGCCCTCGGTTGCCTCGACCTTGATGATCTCGGCGCCGAGCCCGGCGAGCGTGAGCGTCGCCAAGGGGCCGAGCACGATGGAACTGAGGTCGACGATGCGAACGCCGGCGAGCGGCTGGCTTGATTTTTTTTCGGTCATCACAGTTCCTCGTTGGAATGGCTCATGAGCACGCCGGCATCCGATTGAATGGACTGCAGCAGTGAGCCGGTTTGTACCAGCAGGTGCTTGCCATAGAAGCATGCGGTCTTGACCTTGCCGGCGTAGAAGGCAGGGGATTCGCCACCTCTTGCCGCCAAGGCTGCGACGCCCATGCGCAGCCACGCCGCACCGAGCGCCACCAGGCCGAACATGCGCAGGTAGTCGCTGGCGGACGCCGCAGCGGCCACGGCGTCTTCGCGGCTGCGCTGCTGCATCAGCCCGGTCGCTTCCTCCAGGCGCTCGGTGGCGGTGCCCAGTGCCGTGCAGAGCGGTGCAAGCGGTGCCTTGTCGGCGTGGCGGCGCACCAGCGCCCGGGTTTCCTCCAGCCAGTCCGCGACCACCTTGCCGTCTTCGAGCGCCAGCTTGCGGTGAACCAGGTCGAGCGCCTGGATCGCATTGGTGCCTTCGTAGAGCGGAACGATCTGCGCATCGCGCAACAGTTGCTCCATGCCGTTCTCGTGGATGTAGCCGTGCCCGCCGAAGATCGTGATGCCCAGGCGGGTGACCTCCACCGCGCCGTCGCTGAGAAAGGCCTTGAGCACCGGCGTCAGCAGCGCCAGACGATTTTCCGCTCGTGCACGTTCCCGGGGGTCAGGATGGCGGCTGCGAATGTCCAGCCCGATGGCCGCGTCGGTGTAGAGGGCGCGCGCGCCTTCGGTGATGGCTTTCATCGTCAGCAGGTTCTTGCGCACGTCGGGGTGCTGCACGATGGGGTCGGACGCCTCGCTCGCCGTGCGACCGCTGCCCGGCGCGCGCCCCTGACGGCGTTCCAGCGCATAGTGGCGCCCGTTTTGCAGGGAGAGTTCGGCCACGCCGATGCTCTGCACCGCCACGCCGATGCGCGACGAATTCATCATGGTGAACATCGCCTTGAGGCCGCCGTTGGGCTCGCCCACCAGCCAGCCCAGCGAATCGTCGAAGGCCAGCGCCGCGGTGGCCGACGCTCGGATGCCCATCTTGTGCTCGACGCCCGTGCAGGTCACGTGGTTGTCGCTGTGCGCCGGCAGGGCGGTGCCATCTGTGCGCGGCAGCTTCTTGGGCACCAGGAACAGGCTGATGCCGCGCGTGCCCGCGGGCGCATCAGGCAGGCGGGCGAGCACCAGGTGAAGGATGTTCTCCGCCAGGTCGTGGTCGCCGCCCGAAATGAAGATCTTGCTGCCGTTGATGCGATAGGTGCCGTCGCCGGCCGGCGTGGCGCGCGTGCGCAGCCGTGACAGGTCGGAGCCGCTGTCGGCCTCGGTGAGGCACATCGTGCCGGTCCAGCGGCCGTCCACCAGCGGTGGCAATAGTTGCGCGCGCAAAGCGTCCGTGCCGTGGGCCAGCAGTGCCCGGTAAGCGCCTTGCGACAGGCCGCCGTACATGCCGAAGGCCATCGAACCCGAACCGATCATCTCCCGCACCAGGGTCGACAGCGTGATCGGCAGGCCCTGCCCGCCGTAGGCCGGGTCGCCCGCCAGCGAGGGCCATCCGGCATCGCGATAGGCCTGGTAGGCCTGCACGTAGCCCGCTGGCGTTCGCACGGTGTGGCCCTCGCGAATGCAGCCTTCGTCGTCGCCGCGGTTGTTGATTGGCACCAGGACGTCGCGCGCGAACTCGCCGGCACTCTCGAGCACCGGCATGACCAGGTCCATGCTGGCGTCCGCGAATCCGGGGAGCGAGGCGACGCGGTCTTCGTAGGCCAGGACCTCCTGCAGCAGGAAGCGGAATTCGGCGAGAGGCGGGTCATAGGAGGGCATGCTTGTCTTTCCTCGGATGGTGTTCGGATCTTGATATTAACGATGTTAAGAAATGAGTCAAGAGCGTGTTCCGAAACCGGAGATCGAGTGTTAAGATTTCGGCCATGGAACCAGAGAAGACACGAAGGAAGGCTGCCGTCGCAGCCACGGGTGCGCCGCGTGCGCCGAGGAAGAAGGCGGCCGCGGCCCTGCCTGTCGCGGCGAAGCGCGCTGCCCGCTCCGTGAAGGTCGGCGCCGGGGCCGACGATGAACCGGCGCCGCGCCCCTACCACCACGGCAACCTGCGTGAAGACCTGGTGCGTTGCGGAAAGGCCCAGCTCAGCGAAGTGGGGCTGGCCGAACTGAGCCTGCGTCGCATTGCCAGCGAGGTGGGCGTGTCGCAGGTGGCGCCCAAGCATCACTTCGGCAACAAGGAGGGTTTGCTTGCAGCCATCGCGGCCAGCGGCTTTCGCGACCTGACGGAGTTCCGATTTGCGCGGCTGCGCCCGACCATGTCGCCCGAACAGCGACTGCGCACGCTGCTGTCGGCCTATGTGGCTTTCGCGACGCTGCATCCCACGCTGTTCCACCTGATGTTTGCGCCGCAGTTCCGCTCGCCCGAAACGCACGCGGAACTCAATGAAGCCGCCAGCCAGTCCTACCAGATGGTGGCGCGTGCCGCCGGCGACTACCTGGCCGCGCAGGGCAAGGCCGACGAGGCCAAGGCGCATGACGTGGCACGCATTGCGTGGATGTGCATGCACGGCGTTGCGACGCTGATCATCGAGAACCGCATCAATCCCTTCGGCGCCCCCAAGGTCAGCCGGGAGCAACTGACCAACCAGACGCTCGACCTGGTGTTCGCGGGCATACGCGGCCTCTACGACCTCTAGCAGTGCCAGGCCCGCGACAGCAGGCCTGGCATGAAGGCTCAAGCCACGCGACGCACCTGCTTGTCCTTCTGGTCCTGGCTGCGGATGTTGTCGCGGATGCGGGCCCAGTCGCCGTCGTCGTAGGAGCGATAGGCGTAGAAGTTGCCGCCGGTCGCAATGGCGTTGCCGCCGTCGATCGTGAGGATCTGGCCCGTCATCCAGTCCACGCCGTCGGCCACCAGGAATGTGGAGAGGTTCTGCAGCTCTTCCATGCGGCCCACGCGTCCCATGGGGTTGAGCGCTTCGCGTCCGATGGTCTTCTGGCCGGGCGAGAGTCGCGCGTTCATGCCTTCGGTGGGGAATTCGCCGGGGGCGATCGCGTTGAGGCGAATGCCGTAGCGTCCCCATTCGGCCGACAGCGACTTGGTCATGTTGGCGATGGCCGACTTGGCCATGGCCGAGGGCACGACGTAAGGGCCGCCATTGAAGACCCACGTCACCAGGATCGAGATGACGCTGCGCGTGGGCGGCGCCTCGCCGCGCTCGAGCGTCTGGCGCGCATCCGACACCCAGCGGCGACCGACGCTGTGCGTGACGTAGAAGGTGCCGTGCATCACGATGTTGGCGACCGCATCGAAGCCGCGGTGCGACAAGTCTTCCGTGCGGCTGATGAAGTTTCCGGCCGCGTTGTTGAGCAGTGCGTCGATGGGGCCACCGTCCTGCCAGATGGACTCGATGTAGCTGTCCACCGCTTCCGGGTTGCGGATGTCCAGGGCATGCGCCTTGACCTTCACGCCATAACGTTCGGCGATCTCGCGCGCAGTGGCGTCCACGACTTCCTGGCGGCGGCCGCACAGGTACAGGTCGGCGCCCAGTTCGGCGAAGCGGGAGGCCATTTCGCGGCCCAGGCCCGTGCCGCCGCCGGTGACCAGGATTCGTTTTCCTTTGAGGAGGTCATTCTTGAACATGAGGTGCTTTCCGTAGTGAGTGTGGGAGGGGGAGGGGTTAGGAGGGCAGGTAGGCCTTGGCGTTGCGCCGCACGAAGTCTTCCACCGACATTGGCGGCGTTCCGGTGAGGCGCTCCACGTCAGCGGTCAGGCGGTCATAGCGGTTCTCGCGATGCAGCAAGGCCATGGCGGACAGGTGCTGCGCGAGATGGGGCGAGCTGGCGGTGGCGAACAGCTCCGCTTCCCAGGGCTCGCGCGGCACGTTCACGTAGCGGATGTCGCGTTCCAAAGCACGCGAATACTGCGCCGCGATGCCATGCATGTCCTCGCACTGCGGGCCGGTGAGTTCGTAGACGTGGCCGAGATGCGTCGCCGGGTCTGACAGCACGGCCGCGACCACTCGCGCGACGTCGAAGGCCGCGATGGGCGATGTCTTTCCATTGGCGAAGGGAAGGCGCAGTTCGCCATGCTCGCAAATGCCACGCACGGCGAAGCGATGAAAGAACACGTCCATGAAAGCCGTGGCGCGCACGTGGACCACCGGCAGGCCGCTCCAGTTCAACACCTGCTCGGCCAGCCAGTGCTGCTTGTGCTGCGGGCTGGGCGAGGTCTCGGTGATGCTCATCTGCGAGACCGTCATCTGCGACATGTTGACGAAGGCATCGACACCGTGGTGGCGGGCCACGGCGGCGGCGTTGGTCGTGGCCTCGAGGTAGCCTGCGGCCACCGACATCGCGAAGTACACGCGGCGGCAGCCGGCGATGGCGCGGTGCATGTCGTCGAGCTTGGTCATGTCGCCGACGACGACTTCGGCACCCAGGGTGCGCAGCGCGTCGGCGCGTTCGTCTTCGCGGCGCACGAGGGCACGCACCTTGAAGCCGTCGCGCAGCAGCAGGTCCGTCACGGTCGGACCGATGGCGCCGACCTTGCCTGCGGCGCCGGTGACGAGGATGGGTGATGTGGGTGGCATGGCGTTTTCCACGAAATGCGTTGTGCCGCTCAGGACGGGCGCACGGGAATCTTCCCGATCGCGACCATCGTCATGACCTTTTCGTCGCGCTGGTTGCGCAGCGTCATGCGCGTGCGCACCGTGCCGCGGCCGCCGGGGCGGGCAGGCGGGTCGATCTGTTCGATGACGCGGTCCAGCGTCAGCGTGTCATCGGGTCGCACCGGCTGCAGCCAGCGCAACTCATCGGCGCCCGCACCAATGATCGGCGTGCCGCCGAAGCTGCGAGACGTCACGCTCAGGCGCATGACCAGGGCGGTGAGATGCCAGCCGCTGGCGATGATGCCGCCGAAGGGACCACGCGCCGCGCTCTCGCGGTCGGTGTGCATCGGTTGCGGATCGTAGTCGCGGCCGAAGCGGGTGATGTCGTCCTCGGTCAAGGTGACCGCCTCGCTGACCCAGCGTTCGCCGAGGGCAAGGTCTTCCAGATAGCGGTTCTCTGTGTTCATCGGGATGCCTCTTGAATGTTCGATGGGGGAATCGTAGATGCCAATCCTAACAGTGTCAAGATGGAGGCAAAACTATTCGATCGGGACGCGAAAAATTTCTGCGTGCTTGCGGCTTGGGGACTCAGTTCAATCGAGGCGCACCACGGACGCATCCGGTGTCGGGGCATGCAGCGCCTCCACCAGCATCGCGCGGCACTGCAGCACCGCGCGCTGGTTGATGTAGCCCTTGTCGGTGATCTCGAAGGCTTCGGCCACCGGGTCTTCAACCATGAGCATGGCGCGCAGCACGCGCATGCTGGAGCCGCCTTGCAGGCGATCGAGTCGCGAGGCCAGCGACTGCAGCAGGGGAGGGTGCTGTACCAGCTCTTCACGCGTGAGCCCGGAGGCCTCAGGAAACGCCGCGCGCAACGCACGCTCGTTCATGAACAGCAAGGCGCCGACATAGTCACGGTCATGCCCCGTCAGCACCGCATCGCTGACGAGCGGCGACAGTGCCTCGACGACGCGCTGGCGCAGTGTGCCGACCTGCACCCAGGTGCCGGACAGAAGCTTGAACTCTTCCGACACGCGGCCTGCAAACGCCAGTCCCAAGAGCGGTCGTTCGGCGTCGACCCATGTCACGGCATCGCCGGTGCGGATGAATCCCTCGGCGTCGACGTTGGTGGCCACGTCGTCTGCATAGCGGGACGCAAGGCTGGCGCCCGCGAGGCACAGCTCGTATCGCCCGTCCAACGGTTGAAGCTTGGCGACGATGCCCGGCGCCGGCAGGCCCAGCGCGCCGCCGCTGGCCATGTCCCATGTCGTGCTCAGGCCAGGCCCCGAAGTCTCGGTCGCACCATAGCCCGACGTGATGGGAAGGGCGTAGCCCACGTGGCGCACCGAGAGCGCGCGCAAGCGATTCACCAGTTCCACGGACAAGGAAGCACCGCCGAAAGACATGTACTCCAGGCGCTTGAAGAAGCTGGTGGCCAGCGCGTCGTCCTTCTCCAGCGCCGATGCGAGCATCGCGTAGCCGAGCGGCACGTTGAAGTAGAAGGTGGGCGAGATGCTGCGCAGGTTGCGCAGCGTTTCCTCGAACTTGCCGGGCGCGGGCCGCCCGTTGTCGATGTGCAGTGTTCCTCCAAACCGAAGCAGCCGATGGAGCACGACGTTGCCGCCCATCACGTGGTGCCACGGCAGCCAGTCGAGGTAGACCTGCGGCGACGCGGGTTGAACGGAGAGGTTGGCGGCAGAGGTGGCCTGCGCTGCCGCGAGCATGGCGTGCGTCATGACGACGCCCTTGGGAACGCCGGTCGATCCCGAGGTGAACATGATCTTTGCGACGTGCTCGCCGGATGCTTGCGCGTGTGCATTCGCGAGTGCATCGTGCTGCGCTGCGGACAGGGATGCTGCAGACCATGCTTCGACTTGCTGCCTGTCGATGCGCGCATACGTTGGCACGTCGAGCCGATCGAGTGCGTCCTTCGCGTCGTTCAAGGACTCGCTGTAGACAAGGTCCGGACTCACGTTCTTGAAGAGTTGGGCAAGGCGCTCCGGTTGACCACTGCGCGTTGCATGGGCCGGCGTGATCGGCATGACGGTCCATCCGGCGTAGAGCGCGGCGAAGGTGAGCAGCGCTTGATGCAACGAGTTGCCGGAGATCAGTGCCAAGACCGGCGCAGGCAGATTGCCAATGCGGCCAAGTGCCAGCAGTGCATGGGCGATGGCCTGGACGCGAGTCCAGGCCTGCCGATAGTCGACTTCCGTGCGACCACCTTGGCTGTCCGTTTCCGACAGCATGACGGTGAGGGGTTGCACCTTGGCCCAGAGCGGTAGCCAGTCGACCACGTTGGCGACGACACGGTCGGTCGGTGCATTGTGCTCGGCCGGGCCGTTGCGCAGCGTGACGGCGTCGCCCGGCCACTGCACACGAAGGCTTCCATCCTCGTGCTTCGTCACCTCGATGGCGCTGCGGCGCAGGGCCGAGTGCCGAAGGTTCGCCGGCGGCCCTTCTCCCTCGTGGCGCGAGGTGGCAATGACCGGGTTGGGCGACGGCGATTCAGTGTTGCGAGTTTCCATGGATGTCTCCGAAAAGGCGCTGGAAGTCGATGGCATGCTTGCAATATTAACACTGTAAGGATAGGATCGCGACAAGCAATTTTTCAGGAGACTTGCTGATGCGCATAGGAGTACCTGTCGAAACCACCGCCGGCGAGACGCGGGTGGCGGTGACGCCTGAGACGGCGAAGAAGCTCGTGGCGCAGGGCCATGCGGTTCGCGTGCAGTCGGGCGCTGGTGTCGCGGCAAGCGCGACCGATGCGGCCTACCAGGCGGCTGGCGCAGAAATCACGGACGTCGAAGGCGCCTTCGGTGCGGACATCGTGCTCAAGGTGAGAACGCCGGATGACAACGAAGCCGCGCGCATGAAGCCGGGCACGGTCGTCATCGGCATGCTCAACCCCTTCGATGCGCTGGGCCTTCAACGCCTTGCGGCGGCTGGACTCACTGGCTTTGCGCTTGAAGCCGCTCCGCGCACCACGCGGGCCCAGAGCATGGATGTGCTGTCGTCCCAGGCAAACATCGCAGGCTACAAGGCCGTGATGATGGCCGCCGACAAGTACCAGCGTTTCTTCCCGATGCTGATGACCGCCGCCGGCACGGTGAAGGCCGCCCGCGTGGTCATCCTGGGCGTCGGCGTGGCCGGGCTGCAGGCCATCGCCACGGCCAAACGCCTGGGCGCGGTGATCGAGGCGTCCGACGTGCGCCCGAGCGTCAAGGAGCAGATCGAATCGCTGGGCGGCAAGTTCATCGAGGTGTCGTACGACACGCAGGAAGAGAAGGATGCGGCCGAAGGCGTGGGCGGCTATGCGCGGCCGATGCCGCCGGGCTGGCTGGCGCGCCAGCAGGTCGAGGTTGCCAAGCGCGTGGCGCTGGCCGACGTGGTGATCAGCACCGCGCTCATTCCCGGCCGCGCTGCGCCGACCCTCATCACCGAGGACATGGTCAAGTCGATGAAGCCCGGCTCGGTCATCGTGGACATCGCCGCGGGCAAGGGCCCGGACATGAATGGAGGACTGACGGGCGGCAACTGCCCGCTGTCTGAAGCCGACAAGACCGTTGTCAAGCACGGCGTGACCATCGTCGGCGAGACCAACCTGCCGGCATTGGTGGCGGCCGATGCATCGGCCCTCTACGCGCGCAACGTGCTGGACTTCCTGAAGCTGATCATCACAAAGGAAGGCGCACTCAAGATCGACCTGGACGACGACATCGTCGCCGCCTGCCGAATGACGCAGGACGGCCAGGTCACCCGCAAGTAATCGAGGAGCAAGAAGCCATGGACCCCGTTTCCCACACAGTCATCAACCTGATCATCTTCGTGCTCGCCATCTACGTGGGCTACCACGTGGTGTGGACCGTCACACCGGCGTTGCACACGCCGCTGATGGCGGTGACGAACGCCATTTCGGCCATCGTGATCGTGGGCGCCATGCTGGCGGCTGCGCTCACCGAAACGACGCTGGGCAAGACCATGGGCGTCTTGGCGGTGGCGCTGGCGGCCGTGAACGTGTTCGGCGGCTTCCTGGTCACGCGGCGAATGCTGGAAATGTTCAAGAAGAAGGACAAGAAGGCGCCCGCGGCTGAAAAGGGGAACGCAGCATGAGCATGAATGTCGTCACGCTGCTGTACCTCATTGCCAGCATCTGCTTCATCCAGGCCCTGAAGGGCCTGTCGCATCCCACGACGTCCATCCGCGGCAACATCTTCGGCATGGTCGGCATGGCCATCGCCATCCTGACGACCGCGGCGCTCATCGTTCAACTCTCGGGCGGCAAGGCCATCGGCATGGCCTGGGTGCTGCTGGGCCTGGTGGTCGGTGGCGGCTACGGCGCGTATCGCGCCAAGACCGTCGAGATGACGCAGATGCCCGAGTTGGTGGCCTTCTTCCACAGCATGATCGGCTTGGCGGCCGTGTTCATTGCCGTGGCGGCTGTCGTCGAGCCGTGGGCCTTTGGCATCACGCAGGCGCCAGTTGCTGCGGCTGTCGGCGTCAACACGCCTGAAGGCGCCTTCATCGTCGATGGCTTCCTGCGCTATGGCATTCCGGCGGGCAACCGGCTGGAGCTGTTCCTGGGCGCCGCCATCGGCGCGATCACCTTCAGCGGCTCGGTCATTGCCTTCGGCAAGCTCTCGGGCAAGTACAAGTTCCGCCTGTTCCAGGGCGCGCCGGTGCAGTTCAAGGGACAGCACATGCTGAACCTGATCCTGGGGCTGGTCACGATCGGCCTGGGCCTGGTGTTCGTGTTCACCGAAAGCTGGTACGCATTCCTGCTGATGGTGGTGCTGAGCTTCGTGATGGGCGTGCTCATCATCATCCCGATCGGCGGCGCCGACATGCCGGTGGTGGTGTCCATGCTCAACAGCTACTCGGGCTGGGCGGCCGCGGGCATCGGCTTCAGCCTGAACAATGCGATGCTGATCGTCGCGGGTTCGCTGGTGGGCTCCTCCGGTGCGATCCTGAGCTACATCATGTGCAAGGCGATGAACCGCTCGTTCTTCAACGTGATCCTGGGCGGCTTCGGCGGCGAGGCGGCCACGGCCGGCGGCGCGGCCAAGGAGCAGCGTCCCGTGAAGAGCGGCAGCGCCGACGACGCGGCCTTCGTGCTGAGCAACGCCGAGACCGTGATCATCGTGCCGGGCTACGGCCTCGCGGTGGCGCGCGCGCAGCACGCCGTGAAGGAACTGGCAGCAAAGCTCACCGAGCACGGCGTGACGGTCAAGTACGCCATCCACCCGGTGGCAGGCCGCATGCCGGGCCACATGAACGTGCTGCTCGCAGAGGCCGAAGTGCCCTACGACCAGGTGTTCGAAATGGAAGACATCAACGGCGAGTTCGGACAGGCCGACGTGGCCATCATCCTGGGCGCCAACGACGTGGTGAACCCTGCCGCGTTGCAAAAGGGCACGCCGATCTACGGCATGCCGATCCTGGAAGCCTACAAGGCCAAGACAGTGATCGTGAACAAGCGCTCGATGGCAGCAGGCTATGCTGGCCTGGACAACGAGCTTTTCTACATGGACAAAACCATGATGGTCTTCGGCGATGCCAAGAAGGTGGTCGAGGACATGGGCAAGGCCATCGAGTAACGCATCCGCGCATCGGGCGCTGGGTCAATCTCAGTCCTCGTTTTGCCGGGCGCCGAAACGTCGGGCGAACCAGTCATCGAGCATTGGTTTCTCGTAGCGAAAGCGGTCGACCTCGGAGTAAGGGTTGACCGTCATCAGGAAGTTCATGTCGGAAAGCTCTTCTTCGGCGCCCGCCATCGTCTGGTCGCCGTGCGTCAGCGTGTAACGCAGCTTGATGCGCGGCCAATAGATGTCGCGCACGATGCGCAGGTGGCCCGTGCGCGGCCAGAAGGGGTTGAACTCTCCAGCAAGGTCGATGTCCAGCACCTCAATGCGCAACGAATCGCCTGGCGGCAGACCACGGTCGGCAAGGCCTTTCAGATGCCGCTCCATGTCGCGTTGCACCGCCAGGAGATCGTTCGCATTGGCGTAAGGCCTGGAATAGGCGGCGTCGCGGAAGCGTTCAGGGTTGATGAAAACGACGCTCAACTGCGCGGCCATTGCCGCTGAACTGGCAAGGGCCGCGAACAAGGCCGCGCCCGCGAGACGGTTGAATCGGGCCATGGCGTTCTCCTTCATTCGAAAGAACCGCGTTTGCGGAATGTACGCTTTTTGGACCCCTCGAAACAGGCCGTCAGTCGCGACCGCTCGTGCCCTGCGACTGCCAACGCGTGGGAGCGAAATCCATCCGGTTGGGCGGCGTCTTCGGGCCGCAGCGCGAAGGCGCGGCCGTGAACAACGCGCGCAGGCCGCCGGCGCCCGCGCCTACACCGCAGCGTCTGCCAGCTTCACAAACTGGCGTGCTGCAACCCAAAAGGAATCTTCCATGGAACCGATGAAGCCGATGGAACCCATGAAGCCCATGAAACCGATGCAACCGATGAAACCCATGGCGCCGCCCGAAGCATGGTGGCCCGCAGGCCTCGACCAGCCGGGAAGCACTGGATCGCAGGATGGCTTGCGCTACGCCTTCTTTCCCGCGCAGCAGCGTCTGGTCATCGAGCGGGGCGGCAAGGTCACGCAGTACCACACGGGCGACCACCGCATCTCGGGCGTCAGCCAGCAGCAAAGCGGCGAGGCGGGCTTGCCGATATTCCAAAGCGACAAGGGCGAGGTTGATCTCGACACGCTGAACAAGGTCGGATAGGAGCGCAACGTCACTCGCCTGCGTGCCAGGAACGCCTCACAAGAGCGACACGACCCCAAGCGCGACCGCCGCTGCGGCCATGGCCCCCGTGGCGATCCAGCCGAGCAACTTCCCTCGCCAGCTGAGCGTCATGTTGCCCATGACCTTGCGGCTGCTCGCTGCCACCATGACCGCCGCCATCACCGGCACGGAAATGACGCCATTGATGACCGCTGCCCAGAAGAGAGCCGCCATCGGGTCCAGGCCCGATTCGCCGATCACCAGTCCGATGACCATGGCGGCCGCCAGGATCGCGTAGAAGCTGCGGGCCTTGGCCAGCGGCAGGTCGAGCCCCTTGCGCAGCCGGAAGTGGCTGGCCACGGCAGAGGCCGCGGAACCCGCGAGCACCGGCAGCGCCAGCAGGCCCGTGCCGATGATCCCGAAGGCGAACAGCAGGAACGCCGCTTCGCCGGCGATCGGTTTGAGCGCGGCAGCCGCCTGCGCCGTGGTCTCGATGTGCGTCTGGCCGTTTGCATGCAGCGTCGCCGCCGCGGCCGTGATGATGAAGAACGCAATGAGGTTGGAAAAACCCATGCCCACGGCGGTGTCCAGGCGCAGGCGGCGCAGTTGCTTGCGCGCCTGCTCGGGCGCCACGCGCAGGGCGTGGTCTTCCGGCACGCGATGGATCTCTTCCACTTCCTGCGACGCCTGCCAGAAGAACAGGTAGGGGCTGATGGTGGTGCCCAGGATGGCGACCACCATCGTCACGTAGTCCTTGTTCCACTGGAAGTGCGGCGCAAAGGTGCCTTTCATGGCCGCGACCCAGTCCACCCGCACGACGAACACCACGGCCACGTACGCAAACAATGACAGCGTGAGCCACTTCAGGATGCGCACGTAGCGCTGGTACGGCAAGAAGACCTGCAGCGTCAGCGAGAGGGTACCAAAGGCCAGCGCATACCAGCCCGGCGCGCCCGGCAGCACCAGCGTCGCGGCCGCGCCCATGGCACTGAGGTCGGCACCGAGGTTGATCACGTTGGCCACCACCAGCAGCAACACCAGCGACGCGACCAGCCACTGGGGGCAGAAGCGCGCGAACGTCTCCGTCAAATCCTTGCCGGTGACGCGGCCGATGCGCGCGCTGGCGAGCTGGATGCCCATCATCAACGGAAAGGTGAAGAGCAGCGTCCAGCCCACACCGTAGCCAAACTGCGCGCCCGCCTGCGAATAGGTGGCGATGCCGCTCGGGTCGTCGTCGGCGGCGCCGGTGATCAGCCCGGGGCCGAGCTTGCGCCACCACCTCTGGTCGCTGTCGGCATTTGCCGGGGTTTGCAGGGTCGATGCCGTGTCCATCGTGTCTCCGGCCTGTAGGAGCCCGTAGCGTGAGTGATCCAGTCAGCGATGCCTATAGGCGAAATACGTGAGGCCGTGTGGGCTCCGGCGTCAGCGCATGACGATAGGCGGAAGGGTCGCGGGCCAACATCGACGCTCTCGAGGGCGGTTCGTCCTACATGCGAAGCGCGGGGACTTCCATACCGTCTGCCGATTCTTGCCAGGTTCGATCGCCGCGGGTCACCACCACGGGCGAGGCCAGCCACCACCACCCCGAGGCATTCCCATGAAGCTCAACGATCTTCCCCGCGTCGGTGCCGACCGCGTCGGCGACGACACTTTTCGCATCGTCCTGCACCTCAATGGTTTCGAGCACCCCGTGGAAACACAGCCGTGGGTGACGCTGCTCGACCTGCTGCGCGAGGAGGCCCATCTCACCGGGACCAAGAAGGGCTGCGACCACGGCCAGTGCGGCGCCTGCACGGTGCTGCTGGACGGCAAGCGAGTCAACAGTTGCCTGATCCTCGCGGTCTGCGCGGATGGGTGCGAGGTCCGGACGGTGGAAGGCCTGTCGAGTGGCTTTGGGGCTGACGAAGTGCTGGACCCCTTGCAGCAGGCGTTCATGGACCACGACGCCTTGCAATGCGGCTACTGCACGCCGGGCCAGCTGTGCTCCGCACGCGGCCTGATCGCGGAGGGCAAGGCGAAGACGCGCGAGGAGGTGCGCGAGCTCATGAGCGGCAACCTCTGCCGCTGCGGCGCCTATTCCAACATCACCGACGCCGTGATGGAGGTGTTGACCCGGGAAGGCGGCAAGCCATGAACCGCTTCAGCTATGCCAGGCCCGGCGACGTCGTCCACGCCCTGCAACTGGGCAACCTGGGCCCAAGCATGGGCGCGATCCGCTATCTCGCGGGCGGCACCAACCTCGTCGATCTCATGAAGGAGAACGTTGAGCGTCCCATCGCCATCATCGACATCAAGCGCCTCCCGCTGCACCGCATCGAGGAGACGGCAAGCGGGGGCCTGAGGCTGGGCGCATTGGCCACGAATGCCGACACGGCGTGGGATGCGCGTGTGCAGGCGCGGTACCCGCTGCTCGCATCGGCCATCCTCGCCGGGGCGAGTCCGCAGCTGCGCAACAGGGCGACCAACGGCGGCAACCTCAACCAGCGCACGCGCTGCTATTACTTCTACGACACGGCGACGGCCTGCAACAAGCGCGAGCCCGGCTCCGGATGCGGCGCGATCGGCGGCGTCACACGCATCCACGCGATCCTCGGCACGAGCGAGCAATGCATCGCCACGCATCCCTCGGACATGTGCGTGGCGCTTGCAGCGCTGGAAGCCACCGTCTGCGTCCAGGGCATCGACGGTGAACGACGCATTCCATTCGCCGACTACCACCGCCTGCCGGGCGAGGAGCCATCGCGCGACAACACTCTGCGACCCGGAGAACTCGTCACCGCCATCGAACTGCCTGCCGAGGGATTCAACACCCACTACAGCTATCTCAAGTTGCGCGACCGGCTGTCCTATGCCTTCGCGCTCGTGTCGGTCGCAGCCGCGACGAAGCTGGATGCCGCCGGCCGGATCGTTGACGCGCGCATCGCATTGGGTGGCGTGGCGCACAAGCCCTGGCGAATGCCCGCAGCCGAAGCGTTGCTGAAAGGCGAGATGCCATCCCCGGAATTGTTCCTGCAAGCAGCCGGGCAATTGTTGCGCGGGGCGATCGGCCGCGGCGGCAACGATTTCAAGATCGAACTCGCGCGGCGCGCCATCGTTCGCGCGCTGCGGCAAGCCGTCGCCGGCACGCCGCAGTCGCAAACCCGCAAGCAGGTCGCCTGAAAGCCCATGATGAACAGCAGTGCCCACATCGGCGATGCGCCCAATCGCGTCGACGGATTCGAAAAAGTGACCGGCCGCGCACGCTATGCCGCCGAGTACGACACCGCCGGCCTGCTCCACGGCTGGGTCGTCTCGAGCGACATCGCCAAGGGCAAGATCGTGGCGATCGACGAAGGGGCGGCGCGGCGCGTGCCCGGCGTGGTGGAGGTCATCACCCACGCCAACCGGCCCCATCTGCCTTGGCTGGATCGCAACTACACGGACCAGGTTTCGGTTCCGGGCTCGCCGTTTCGGGCGCTGTACGACGACACAATCGCCTTCAGCGCGCAGCCTGTGGCGCTGGTCGTGGCCGAAACGCTCGAAGCGGCGCGCGACGCGGCAGCGCTGATCCGCGTCGAGTTCCAGGGCGAGGCGCACAACACCGACCTGCGCGTCGCACTCCGCGAGCAATTCGAGCCCAGGAAAAAGCGCATGGGTTTCAAGGCGCCCAAGGCGCGCGGCAACGCCCGCCAGGCTTTCGATGCGGCCCCGTTGAAGCACTCGGCCGAATACCACCTCTCGCCGCATTTCCACAACCCGATGGAAATGCATGCCGCCACCGTGGTGTGGGAGGGCGGCGGCAAGATCACCGTGCATGACAAGACGCAAGGCTCGCAGAACGTGCAGGCCTACCTCGCAGCGGTCTTCGGCTTCGACGATGACGACGTGCGCGTGCTGAATCCCTATGTGGGCGGCGCGTTCGGATCGGGGCTGCGGCCCCAGTACCACGTGTACCTTGCCACGCTGGCGGCCAGGATGCTTGAACGATCGGTGCGCGTGGTGCTGACGCGCCAGCAGATGTTCAGCCATGTGCATCGGCCGGAGGCCATTCAGTGGGTCTCGCTGGCCACGGATTCCCAGGGCAGGTTGCAGTCGATCATCAACAATGCCACCACGGCGACGTCGCGCTTCGAGAACTACATGGAGGACGTGTGCAACTGGGGGCTGAAGAACTACGCCTGCGAGAACGCCAGCGGCAAATACACCATGGCGCCCGTCGACACCTACACGCCGGGCGACATGCGGGCACCGGGTGCCGCGACCGGCATGACCCTGTTCGAGATTGCGATCGACGAGATGGCGTTCATGGCCGGCATCGACCCCCTGGAATTCCGTCGCCTGAACTATTCCGAAGTCGACGCCATGGACGACAAGCCTTTCACGTCGAAGGCGCTGCGTGAAGCTTTTGCCCAAGGCGCGGCGCGATTCGGCTGGGCGCAGCGCCCGCTGGCACCGCGCACCATGAAGGAGGGCAACGACCTCGTCGGTTGGGGCATGGCCACGGGCATGTGGGACGCGATGTTCATGAAGGCGACCGCCCGCGCGCGCCTGACGGCCGATGGCAAGCTCGAGATCGCCTCCGCGGGCTCCGACATCGGCACGGGCACCTGCACGGTGATGGCCCAGGTGGCGTCGGAGACGCTGGGCATGCCGATGTCGCGCATCACCGTGAGGCTCGGCGACAGCGCGTTGCCGGCAGCGCCGGTGGAAGGCGGCTCGTGGATGGCGGCTTCGCTGGGTGCCGCCGTCCAGTTGGCATGCCGGTCGCTGGCGAAAACGCTGTTCAAGGCGGTAGGCGACGTCGAAGGCAAGCCGCTCGACGGGGCGAGCCTGGAAGACATCGCGTTTCGCGACGGGTACATCTCGGTCAAGGCCACGCCAACGAAAAGGGTCAGCCTGGCCGATGCTTTGGCCGCAACGGGCAAGGACGTGCTGGAGGCAGAAGAAACCGCCAAGCCCAGCATCGGCGACATGGTGAGCATGTTGCGCAAGTCCCGCAACACGCACAGTGCAATCTTTGCGGAAGTGAAGGTGGACGAAGAACTGGGCGTGGTCCGCGTGACCCGCATCGTCTGCGCCGTGGCCGCGGGGCGGATCATCAACCCGAAGACGGCCAGGAGCCAGATCCTCGGCGGCGTGGTGATGGGCATCGGCATGGCGCTGCATGAGGAAGCCATGACCGACCACCGTCTTGGCCGCGTCATGAACCACAGCTTTGCCGAATACCACGTGCCGGTGAATGCGGACATCGATTCCATCGAGGTCATCTTCGTGGACGAACCCGATCCCGAGGTGACGCCGCTGGGCGTCAAGGGCTTGGGCGAGATCGGCATCGTCGGCACTGCCGCGGCCGTGGCGAACGCGATCTTCCATGCGACAGGCAAGCGGGTGAGGGCGCTGCCCGTCACGATCGACAAACTGCTTTGACCGCTGGGTCGTCGGTGGTGCAGGTGCGGATGTGCGCAGCCGGACGCGGGCATTTCCTACACGGCCGCGCCGCGGTGCAGCCCATCTTGGGTCTTCCCTCTTTATCGCATCCATCCCCGAGACCCTCCATGGCCAAAAAATCCCCCACTTCTTCCGCTGAACTCGACGCCGCTCACGCAGCTGCGCGCAACACCGACAGCGGCCCGGCGCAACCAGCGCCTCCCGCAGCGGGCAAAGGCGATCCGCCCACGCAAAAAGCGATCGACACCCAGTCACTCGCGAAGGGCATGCCTGCCAACGACAACAAGCCGCTGGAGTACGGAGAAGGCAATGCGCGCGCCACACCGGCGGGGGTCACGGTCAGCCCGATGTCACGGCTGCCGGCCGCCAGCACGCTTTCCGAGGAGAACTTCTCCGGCAAGACCGGCACGATTGCCCGCGAGGGCGTGAACGCGACGATCGACACGCTCGACCGCGTGCGTGTCGATTCCGGCGGCCAGGTGCTGACGACCAACCAGGGCGTGGCCATTGCCGACAACCAGAACTCGCTCAAGGCGGGCGCGCGCGGCCCGGCACTGCTGGAAGACTTCATCCTCCGCGAGAAGATCACGCACTTCGACCACGAGCGCATTCCCGAGCGCATCGTCCATGCACGCGGATCGGGCGCGCACGGCTTCTTCGAATGCTACGAGCCGCTGACCCAACACACCAAGGCGGCGCCCTTCAAGGAAGCCGGAAAGATCACGCCCGTCTTCGTTCGCTTCTCCACGGTGGCCGGCGAGCGCGGCTCGAAGGACACGGCGCGTGACGTGCGCGGCTTCGCGGTCAAGTTCTACACCGACGAAGGCAACTGGGACTTGGTGGGCAACAACATGCCGGTGTTTTTCATCCAGGACGCCATCAAGTTTCCGGACTTGGTGCACGCGGTGAAGCCCGAGCCGCACCACCAGATGCCGCAGGCCGCAAGCGCCCATGACACCTTTTGGGATTTCGTTTCGCTCATGCCCGAATCGACCCACATGCTCATGTGGCAGATGTCGGACCGCGCCATTCCGCGAAGCTACCGGATGATGCAGGGCTTCGGCGTGCACACCTTCCGGCTGGTCAACGAGGCGGGTGAATCCGTGCTCGTCAAGTTCCATTGGCAACCCAAGCTGGGCACGCACTCGCTGGTCTGGGAAGAAGCCGTGAAGATCTCCGGCGCCGACCCGGACTTCCATCGACGTGACCTGTGGGAAGCCATCGAGGCTGGCGAGTATCCGGAGTGGGAGCTGGGCCTTCAGATCTTCACGGAAGCGCAGGCCGAGAGCTTCAGCTTCGACATCCTGGATGCGACGAAGGTCATTCCCGAGGAACTCGTTCCGGTGCAGATCGTTGGCCGCATGGTGCTCAACCGCAACCCCGACAACTTCTTTGCCGAAACGGAGCAGGTCGCCTTTTGCACGGCGCACATCGTGCCGGGGCTGGACTTCACGAACGATCCGCTGCTGGCCGGTCGCATCCATTCCTACGTCGACACGCAGATCAGCCGCCTGGGCGGACCGAACTTTCATGAGTTGCCCATCA
This sequence comes from Variovorax brevis, assembly GCF_030317105.1. Taxonomy (GTDB): domain Bacteria; phylum Pseudomonadota; class Gammaproteobacteria; order Burkholderiales; family Burkholderiaceae_C; genus Variovorax; species Variovorax brevis. The sequence goes on along the minus strand of NZ_JASZYG010000001.1, from coordinate 1,026,224 downwards.
ACGCACCGATTGCGCAAGTGCACAACAACCAGCGCGACGGCATGCACCGGCAGGCGATCCACCGCGGCCGCGTTGCCTACGAGCCCAACTCGCTCGCAGGTGGTTGTCCGTTCCAGGCCGGCGCCGCGCAGGGCTTCACGAGCGTGGCGCGACGCATCGATGCCAAGGAGAGTGCGGACAAAGTCCGGATCAAGCCGGAGAAGTTTGCCGATCACTACACGCAGGCGCGCCTGTTCTTCGAAAGCCAGACAGAAGTTGAAAAGGCCCACATCGGCAACGCCTTCCGCTTCGAGTTGTCGAAGGTAACGGTTCCTGCAATTCGGGAACGTGTCGTGGCAAGCCTCTTGAACGCATCACCCGAACTTGCCTCCCGACTCGCGCAAGACCTGGGAATGGATTTGCCCGCCCCCTTGCCCAAGGCGCTGGAGAACCCGGTGCCTCCCGAAGTCGAAACTTCGCCCGCGTTGTCGCTGATGGCGCGGCCCGGTGACGGTGGCATCCGGACGCGCAAGATCGCGATCCTGGTGGCCAATGGCGTCGAAGGGGCTTCGCTTGGCAAACTCGTCTCGGCGCTGGTTGCAGCGGGCGCGGTTCCACGGCTTGTCGCCGCGCGGCTTGGCACCTGCGTCGGCATCGGCGGCGAGAAGTTCGCCGCGGACGCCACGATGGAAAACTCGCCCGGTTTCCTGTTCGACGCGCTCGTGCTGCCCGACGGAAAGGACGCCGTGGAAGCCCTGGATGCCGACGCGCACACGCTGGAGTTCCTGCGCGATCAATACTGGCACTGCAAGACCATCCTGGCGCTGGGCGCTTCCGAAGCACTGCTGGCCGAAGCCCAGATCCCGATGACGCTGCCCGACGGCTCACCGGATACGGGGTTGATCCTTGCCGATGCATCGGCAGCGGACGAGGCCATCGTGGACTTCATCGCCGCACTGGGCCTGCATCGGCATTTCGGGCGTGAGAACGATCCGCCGAAGGCTTGAGTAGTCGATAGGGTCAGTGATCGGCCGCAGGCGGGATGCCTGCGGCCTTTTTATTGGGGCACGCACGGGCAGTTGCCTCGCTACTGGCCCGGCGGCCCGTCGTCTTGCGGCGTCTCTGGCTTCTTCTCGCTCTCGGCCGTCTTGAAAACACTGAGCCGTCCGTCGCTTTCAAGCCGTGCGATGCGCACCTCGGCAATCGACTCCACGCCGGATTCACGCAGCTTTCCGAGCAGCTCTTCCGTCGTGATCATTTCGCGCTTCATGGCCTTGCGGTTCACCCGACCGTGCCGGATCAGCACCTCTGGCTGCGGCTCCAGGAAACGCGCGATCCAGGCCACGCGGTAGCTCAACCAGTCGAGCGCAAAGTTCCAGGCGATGAGCGTGGAAAGCAGCACCAGGCCGTCGTTGATGGACTTGTACTCACCCTGCATCGCGTTGCTCGCGGCGTCGGCCACGAGTACCACGAAGAGCAGGTCGGCGACGCCCATCGATCCGACGTCCCGGCGCAGGACAAAGCGGAAAACCACCAGCAGGAACCAGTACACGACGGAGCCGCGAACCACCATGTGCCACACGGGGAACTCGCGCGCGAACAGCTCGGTGAGTTCGCTCATGGCGCCTTCTGCGTCTCGAACAGGCTATGAATCATGGGCACGAATGGGTCCTTTCAGCGAGGACCTCAACGCTAGGCTTGACCCCGGCCGGCGACCGTGGGCAAAGGCATCCGGAGCTTGTAGGCTGGACTCAACCAAGGGGCCGCGCGGCGCAGCGTGGCCTGCGCCTGTGCGGCGGTGTCCGACGCAAGTGCCCACGCGGCTCCCACGTGGCCCCCGATGCTGCGACCTAAGGTGGGTCATCGACGCTTACGGCGTCACGACACCCTGGCAAGGAGACTTCATGAGCAACAGCAGCATCCTCGGCGGCGAGCACGCGCCCACGTATCCGGGCGGCACGGACATCGATGCACTTGGCCCCAGCGATTCAAGCGACAGCGGCAGCGACGTGCAATCCGATCGCAACCGTTCCGCGTTGCCGGACGACGGAGCGCAGGGCGCGCTACCCATCTCGCACGACAGCAGCAGCGACGCAGCCGGCACCGGCGAGCGCGCATCGGCGCAGGCCGATGCGCCCGCAAGCGATGCGGACGTCATGCCCGACCGGATCGGCATCGTGCCGCGGGACGCCATGGATGCGGCCGTGTCCATCGATGACCCGGCCGCGGCTGCTGTGCACGAGTTGGCCGCTTCCGGAGTTGACGACGACGAAGCAGGCGAAGATGACGCGTTCTGAAGCCACGGCCACAGCCCGCGCAACTCAAGGCGAGTCGCAGGGCGAACAAGGCGTCCAGCGTGTCCTGCGCAAGGTCTTCGGCCTGCGCCGCCTGCGCGCGGGTCAGCAGGAAGTGATTGCGCGGATTCTCGAAGGGCGGTCCACGCTGGCCGTGATGCCGACCGGCGCAGGCAAGTCGCTGTGCTACCAGCTGCCGGCGCTGCTGCTGCGTGGCCGCACCATCGTCGTGTCGCCGCTCATCGCGTTGATGAAGGACCAGTGCGAAAAGCTCAAGGCCCGGGGCATCGAGGCCGTGCAGCTCAACAGCCAGTGCACCGCTGCCGAGACCGACGCTGCGGAGCGCGCAATCAAGGACGGCAGCGCCACCATCGTGTTGACCACACCTGAACGCCTCGCGGACAAGGACTTCATGGCGCTGCTGAAGACCGCGTCGAACGCGCTGCTGGTCATCGATGAGGCGCATTGCATCTCGCAATGGGGCCACGACTTCCGGCCCGCCTTTCTCGAAGTAGAAGCCGCATGGCAGGCGCTCGGCAAGCCGACCGTTCTCGCGCTCACGGCCACGGCCGGAGACGCCGTGGCGCGCGACGTGATGGCGCGTTTTGGCATCCCGCGTGCAGGCCTGCTCGACACGGGCACCTTTCGGCCCAACCTGCGCTATGCGGTCGAACAGGTCACGAGCGAAGCGCACAAGCAAGAGCGCCTGCTCGCGCTGGTGACGGGTTTTGCGGGCAGCGGCATCGTCTATGCCGCCACGATCAAGGCGGCCGAGGCGGTGCATGACGCGCTGCACGGCGCCGGCGAATCGGTGGCGATTTACCACGGCGGCCGCAACGCCAGCGAGCGGCGCGAGGCCCAGGACGCATTCATGGCTGGCACCGTGCGCGTGATGGTGGCGACCAACGCCTTCGGCATGGGCATCGACAAGCCGGACATCCGCTTCGTCGTGCACTACCAGATGCCCGGTGGACTTGACAGCTACTACCAGGAGTCCGGCCGTGCGGGGCGCGATGGAGAGCCGGCCGATTGCGTGCTGCTCTACCTGCCGCGCGACAAGGCGGTGCAGCAGTTCTTCATGGCAGGCCGGTATCCGGACGCGAGGGAACTCGACAGCGTCTACGCGGCGCTGACGAGCCCTGCACCGGTCGCTTCTGGCTGGACCTTGCCGAGCCTGCAGGCCCAGGTGAATGCACCGCGCGGCAAGGTGCAAGTTGCCTTGGCCTTGCTGCGTCAGCGCCGCATCGTCGCGCAATCGGCGGACGGCAGCCTCAAGCTGCTTCGTCCCGCCATCGGCGCACAGGCCATGCACGCCATGCTCGACAGCTACCGCGCCAAGCGCGAGCAAGACCAGGCCGCGCTCGAGGGCATGGTCTTCTACGCGCAGGCAGGACTCTGCCGCTGGCAATTGTTGCTGGCCCACCTGGAGGGCCAAGCACCGCGCGAGCGCTGCACGACCTGCGACAACTGCAGGCGCATCGCGCTGTACGAGGCGCGGTCGAATGAACCGGTCGAGACGCACGCGACGCCGCTCAAAGCCGAGCCTGCGCGTGCGGTCTTCGAGCCACAGGCCTCGGTCCGGGTCAGGCGCTATGGCGTCGGACAAGTCGTGACGGCAGACGCGCTCGCCGTCGACATCGAATTTGCCGACGGGAGCAAACGCTCGTTTCACCCGGACTTCGTGCGGCCCGTGCGCGGTCGTGGCACGGCCCGCGCGCTGGCGCTGGCGCGATAACCCAACATTCCAAAAAGGCTGACATGACGCTGCCCATTTTTCTGGCCGAAGACGATGCCACACTTCGCGGCCAACTCATTGCCCTGATCGACGAAACATGCGACGCACACGTCGTGGCGACTGCAGACACGGAGGCTTCCGCGACGGCGTGGATGCACGAACACCCAAAGGATTGGGATCTGGCGGTGCTCGATCTCTTCTTGCGGCAGGGCACGGGTTTCGGCGTGCTTGAAAACATGAAGGATCCCGCGGAGCGCGACCGCGTGATCGTGCTCACCAATTCCGCCACGAAAGAGCACCGGGCGCGCTGCCTGGCGCTGGGTGCACGTGCGGTGTACGACAAGACCCTGGAGCTGGACCGTTTTCTTGAACACTGCCGGCGGCACAACCGCCAGCGCAAGGTGAGAACGACCTGATCGCCCATTGAAAAAGGCCCCGAAGGGCCTTTTTTTATTCTGGGAGTCAGCTGCGCTCGCGGGCCGCATTCCTCAGGTCACGAATCTGGTCATGATTCTTCTGCGCACCGTCTGCCTGGCGCTGCACCACCGCGCGAATGTTGGCGGGCAAATTTTGCTTGAGCGCCTTGCGGTAGCGCGCAACGGCGCTGTCTTCACCACGTTCGCACGATTCGAGAATCGACAGCTCGCTGTCTGCGCCCACGCTGCCCTTGATCTGCACCCAGCCGCGGTGCAGTGCGCCCGCCGTGGTGCCGCCGGAGGCAGGTTCGCCGCCCAGCGTCCGGATGAGTTGAATGAGCTCTTCACCGGCTTGCCGGCATCCTTCGGCGCGGCTTGCGAACAGCTGCTTTGCGTTCGCAGTTTCCACCTGCTCTGCGCAGGTGCGGAAACCGTATTCGCCGTCGCGGGTGTTCTCGAGCAGGTCGTTGAGCACATCCACGACGTCGTCGTTCGAAAGAACGTCCTGGTTCACATGATTGTCCGGGTTGAAGTCTTCTGCAGCCATAGTTGCTCCTGATGAGGTGTGCCTCGGGTGAGGCGGTTTGGGATCTCTTCGCTTGAATGAAGAGGCCATGAGACGATGGGGCCCATGGCGTCGGGTGCATGTCATCGCAGTCTGTCGGCCGTCGTAGGCCGCGAACGCACAAGCGCGCACCGGCGCGCATCAGAGGCGGATCAGAACTGCCCCTGACTGTCGCCCGTGCGGTCATGAACCCATCGCATCGCCTGTTGCTCGGCGTGCCGCCACGCCTCGGCTTCAGAGGCGTAGGGGTCGGCGTCCGGGGGAAGCGCGACGGGCTGCGTGCCCGGCGGTCCGGACTCGCAACGAACGCCGGGCATGAACAGGTTCGCATCCCTGGGCTCAACCCGAAGGAGGAAGTGAAAGTTGCGGTAGTCGAACGGACGGTCCATCGACGCTCAATCCTTCAGATCGGCCGGCACCTTGCCGCCGTTGGCCGCGACCTTGTTCATGACCTGGCGGTGCAGCCACACGTTCATGCTGGCCGAGTCGTTGGTGTCGCCGGTGTAGTGGAGTTCTTTCGCGAGTTCCTTGCGGGCCGTCAACGAGCTGTCGAGGCCGAGGAGCTTCATCAAGTCCACGATCGACGTCTTCCAGTTGAGCTTCTCACTCGACTTCGCCGACATGTCGTCGAGCAACTTTTGCACGTCGACTTCCGACATGGCGGCCGGCGCAGGCTGCGCGGCGGTGGCGGTGGCCGTGGCCGTTGCATTCGGTGCAGTGCCCGGCGCGGCAGGGGCCGGCGCAGGTGCTGCGTGGGCAGAGGGAAAGATCTTGCCGAGGATGTTGCTGAGGATGCCCATGTGAAGTTCTCCTGGAATGGTTGGGGTGCGCCAGCATTGGGCAACGCAAGCCATGCGCATGTCGGACAGGGTCTGGTGCGCGGTGCAGGAGAAGGGCGCACTCGCATTGCCCGACACAAATGCTGACGCCCTTCCTACGCAATGCATTTCGATTTGCCGCTGCGCCAATCGTCTTGTGTCTGGAAGACTGTGTTCGAGCTTGCTTGAAAAGGAGTCCAGGATGCCCATGGAGCTACTTCGCGCAGTTGCCGACAGAGAACTGCCTCACACGATTTACGAGCCTTCTGCTGTCGACAAGCTGCGCGTGCTGCGCGCTGCGGGTTTGATCACTGCCATCCTTCCTCCGGTCGGCAAGCGCCCCTCCGTACCCAGCAGCCGCCGGCCCGCGCTGGTCTTGAGCATCACGAGCAAGGGATGGCGAGCCTTGCGTGAAACGGTCGATTTCAGCTTCTGGGCGGAGACCGGTGCGGCGGCGATGTCGCCGCAGCTTTCGGGTGCTATTGCGGCGCCTGGCGCAACGCAAAGCCGCTGAAGAAGCGAAGCATTTCGCGGCTGGCATCGGGGCCGAAGGGGTCTGCGAATGTCCCGGCGTTGCTGCCGCCCGACCACGCATGGCGGCCGTTGTGCAGGATCCAGTGTTCGGCCAGCAGGGTGCCCTCGTTGTTTCGATGCACCCGTTGCGTGCAGGCGTATCCGTCTGCCCCGGTCATGCGCTCTTCCGTCACGATGGCGTCGACCAAGACGGCTGCCTCGATGATGTCGTCGCTGTTGAGCAAATCCACGGTGCGGTCGGCATCGCCATGAAAGACGATGGTCGGCATGCCCGAGGGCGTTCCCTTGACGGGGCGTACTTCGCCGCGCATGGCTGCAAGGGCTGAAGACACGTCGCAAGCAACGTGTGATGCCAGTCCGGAATGCACGCCCACGGCTGCATAGATCTCCGGGTAGAGCGTGCCCACGAGCGTTGCCATGGCGCCGCCGGCCGACATGCCTGCCACATACACGCGCTGCGGGTCCAGCGAGAAACGCTCGACCACCTGCAGGGTCAGTGCAGCAATGTGTGCCGGTTCGCCCGTGCCCTTGGCATGTGATTTGACATCGAACCAGTTCCAGCAGCGCTGCGGGTTGGCCGACCCCGCCTGCTCGGGATAGAGAACGATCAGGCCCTGCTCTTGCGCCGCCTCGTTCATGGCAGTGCCGGCCGCAAAGTCTGCCGGATCCTGCATCGCACCATGAAGCATGACGACCAGGCCCCTGGGCTCGCCTGCAAGAAGGGAGGGAATGAACAGGCTGTAGCCGGGATGGGTTTCCGTCATCGATCCAGCGGCAGGTGCGGACGCGCCGCCTGCGCCGGGTTCGAGCAGGAACATGTTGGTCAGCGTCGAGGTGATGCTGAGCCACTGCTGAAAGGGATTGGAAAACAAGGACGCACCATGAGTCATGGGAAAACTTTCAGGGTTGAGGCATGGTGGCGCACCCGAGGGCGCGTTTGTCCTCGGTCAAGACGGAACTTCCGTTGCTGTGGAGGTCGAGCAGGGCGAGGCGGCCGGGTGCGTTCGGCGCTTCGCATCCTGCGGGACACTCACGAAAAAAGCGGTAGCCGGACAAACGTCAGGCTGCCGCTGCGTTCATCTTGCTCAAGCGGTCGCGCCGGTGAGTTCTGCCATCAGCTCTTCCTTGCGCGCTTCGAGCTGCTCGCGCATGGCGACCAGGTCGAGCCCGCGCGCTGCACGAGCCTTGGGGAACATCTCGTTGCGCTCTTCCTTGACGTGGTGATCGATGTACTCGCCCAGCACGGTGACCTTGGCGTCGAACTTGTCGTCGACGTCGGCGGCTTCCTGGATTTGGGCAATGAGATCCTTGGCGGTGGCGTGTTCGACTTCTGCCTCTTCCAGCAGGTCGACGTCCTTGATGGCTTCGCGCACGGCGGGATAGAAGATCTCTTCTTCAATCGTTGCGTGCACGGTGAGTTCGGTACAGATCTGGTTGGCAAGGTCGCGCTTCTTCTGGGAAGCGCTGGCCGCCTTCGAACCCATGAGTTCTTCATAGGACTTGAAAAGCTTCTTGACGTTGCGGTGGTCCGCATCAAGAAGGGTGCATGCATCGGGCTCTTGGCGTTTCGTGGTGGGCATCGTGGGCTCCAGTGGGTGGGAGCCAGAGAATGAATCGTGCCGATTGCCCGGCGCGTAGGAGGGAGCGCCATGAAAGTCTCGGACGAGAGGGGGCGGACGGCTACGGCGATCGGCTTCAGCGGCCGGTGTTTCCCCGCACGCAGGCGACCGCCCCGCCTCAAGCCGTTCGCGGCTTCTTCCAGGTGTAGACCGTCGATACAGCGTAGTTCCACACCGCCCCGACCAGCACACCCGCCACCGCCGATGCAGCCCACAGCTGAGGACGTTGCACGAACAGCCAGTCGGCGATGCCGACGTTGGCCAGCGCGCCCACGCTGCACACCAACGAGAACGAGGCCCATCCGGTGAGCAGGCGCCATCCGCGCAGGCGCAGGTCGCGGTAGGTCAGCACGTTGTTGAGAAGGAAATTGCCGGTCATTGCCACGAGCGTCGCCGTGGTCTGCGCGACCACGAACGAAAGGCCCAGTCCCTTGAAAAGGGTTCCCAGCACCGCCATGTGCACGACCAGCCCGAGCCCGCCCACCATGGCGAAGGCAATGAAGCGGATCGGCACGATGCCGCCGAGGAAGCGGTCCAGCAGCATGATGAAGTATTCCCAGGCCACGGTGCTGTCCAGCTTGCTTTCGCCCGCGACGCGGTTGCGAAACTCGTAAGGCAACTCGCGAAAGCGCAAGGGCTCGGGCGAGCTTGCAAAAAGATCGAACAGGATCTTGAAGCCCACGCCCGACATGCCTTTGCGGATGCAGCGCAGCGCTGCCGCATGTCGGATCATGAAGAAGCCGCTCATCGGGTCCTTCAGGTCGGCCTTGAGCACGATGGCGCCCAGGCGCGTGGCCAGCCGGCTCAGGCGCGCGCGGGAGGCGTCCCAGCTGCCCGTGTGGCCACCCTCCACATAGCGGCTGCCCACCACGACGTCGAGATCCTTGTCGTCCAGGAGCGTGTCGAGCATCAACAGGAGGAGGCGCTCGTCGTGCTGCAGGTCTGCATCCATGACCGCCACCACCGGGGCGCACGATGCGAGGATGCCTTCCATGCAGGCAGACGCCAGGCCGCGCCGGCCGATCCGGTGCACACAGCGGATGCGGGGATCGGTTTCTCCCATCTTGCGCACCGCGCCGGCGCAGTCGTCCGGCGAGTCGTCGTCGACGAAGATCATCTCCCAGTCGACGCCCGGCAGCGCGGCGCAGACACGGGCATTCACCTCCTGCACGTTGTCGCGTTCGTTGAAGGTGGGAACGATGATCGACAACTCTGGCATTCGCGTCTCACGAGGCGGCGTCGTCGGGCAGGTCCACGGCGCCGTGCGGATGCTGCGGACGGCCGCGGTAGCCCGTGCCGCGCCAGATCTCGATGCGGCGTGTGCGGCGCTCCAGTGCGCCGACTTCAATGACATCCACGCGCTCCAGCGATTCGAACAGCGGGCGGATGGCGTCGACTTGAAGGGTTGATTGCGCCTGGTCGGACACCACCAGGAAGCCGGTCGCGCCCACGAGGTCCTCCGTTTGCGGGAAGTAGTCGTACTGGAGCGCCTTGCGTCCGAAGATGTCCTGGGCGTAGGTGCGTTCCTGGCTGGGCCGATGGAACCACAGCAGGGAACTGATCTTGTAGTTGGGCGAAAACACGAAGGCGCGCCGGCCTGCATGGCGTTCGGCGGCCACGGCGAGATCCACGCGCTGCGCGGCGTCGCGCCACCCGCTCCAGATGTTCAGGTCGCCGGGCAGGGGGAGATTGGGGACGGTCGCGATTGCAATCGTCGCCACCAGCAATGACGCCGACGACGCCAGGCCCCATGCGCGCAACCGGCGCTGACCGCCGCGGTCGAGGCCATGGCGCATGCCCAGCACGATGAGCGACCACCATGCCGGAAGGAGCCAGTTGATCTTGGCATTGGAGCGAAAGCTTGCCGCCACGAAAACCACAAGCGGCACCAGGGCGCTGAGCAGCAACAGCAACTCCGCTGGCGCAATGCGCCGGTCCACCCAGGCACGCACGCTGCGCCACATGGCATGGAGCGACACGGCAAACAGGTAGGGTGTCAGCAGCAGGAACTGCGTTGCCAGCAGCAGGACGAAGAAACGCGGCTTGAGGCCTTGCATCTCGCCCAGCCGCCGGCTGCTCTGGAATGCCAGCGAAACCCATTCGTGCCGGGCATTCCACACCACGACCGGCAGGAAGACGAGCGCCGCCAGCACCACCGCCAGATAGGGCTGTGGCCGCCGCAGCCAGTGGCGCTGCGCGGGCACGGCCAACACGTAGAGCACCATGACCGAAAGCAGCAGCACGCCAGGGTACTTCCCCAGCATGGCCAAGCCGCCGAACAGTCCCGCCACAAGCCACCAGGCGCCACGGCCCGTGGCACTTGCGCGCCACACGGCCCAGATCGCGCCGATCCACCCGAACATGAGCGGCGCGTCCGGGGTGGCGCCCACGCCGTAGAACTCGTAGAGCAAGGTGAGGTTGATCGCCAGCAGCGACCAGAAGGCCAGCCGTCGGTCGCCGAACATGTCCAGCACCAGCCGTGCCCACAAGAGATTCCAGCCCAGCGACCAGAGCACCGCGGCGCTCTTGATGGCGAAGGAAGTCTGACCCAGGAGCAGCGTGGTCAACGCGATGCCATGGCTGGCCAGTGGCGGATGGTCGAAATAGGACCAGTCCACGAAGCGGCTCCACGTCCAGTAATACGCCTCTTGCGGCGTGAGCGGCATGGTGGCTGCGAGCCCCAGGCGCATGAGCGTGACGCAGGCGATCAGCCATCCAATGGACGCACTCGCGTCCACCAGGCGCAAGCGCAGCAGGCCTGTCCGGAATATGAATGAGCTTGGCACGTTGCCGAACGCTAGGGCCCGCAACTGAACCTGAAATGAACGGCCGAAAACGCCACGGGAAATCCCTCCCCGGTCACCTCTTGAATTGTCGACGGATCTCCAGATAATGCGCATTAGCAACTCGCTAATACGCATTATCAACACCGCCCATGGCTGCCCAGCGCCGCGTGACCCAGCTCGACATCGCCAAGCTCGCCGGCGTGAGTCAGGCGACCGTGTCGCTGGTGCTCAACGGCGCCGGAAACGCGTTGGCACGCATCCCGCAGGAAACCCGCGAGCGGGTGCAAAAGATCATCCGCGAGACCGGCTACGTGCCCGACCCGATCGCCCGGCGCATGGCCAGGGGCTCCAACCAGATCCTCGGCGTGTTCACCTACGAGCCGGCGTTCCCGAGTGCGCAAGCAGACTTCTTCCTGCCTTTCCTCTTTGGCATCGAAGAAGAGGCGCAGGCGCGCGGCTACGACCTGCTCCTGCTCACCGGCGCCGGCCAGGGCACGCAGCGAAAGATCTTTGCCGAGGAAAGCCGGCTGCGCATCGCCGACGGCTGCATCGTGCTGGGCCGCGCCTTTGACCGCGACGAACTGCAGCGGCTGGTGGCCGGCGACTATCCCTTCGTGGCCATCGGCCGGCGCGATGACGCGGGTGCGCCCGTGCCCTTCGTCGGCGCCGACTACGCCACCGCCACCGGGCAGCTGGTGCAGCAGGCGCGCGCCCTGGGCCACACGCGCCTGGCCTACCTCGGCATCACCGGTCCCGCCGAATCCCCGGCCGACCGCTGGCGTGGCTTCCATGCCGCGCTCGGCACCGACCTGCGTGTCGCCTTGCACATGACCGACACCGCGGGCAGCGATGCCGCATTGCTGGACGCGGTGCTGCAAAGCGGCGCCACGGCCGTGTTCTGCGTCGAACTGGCCGATGCCATGCGGCTGGAGGCCGCTGCCCACGCGTGCGACTTGCACCTGCCGCGGCACCTGTCGGTGGTGGCATTGGGCTCGCACCTGCGCGCCGAAAGCCGCACGCGCTTCGCGTCCTTTCGCATCCCGCGCGAGGAAATGGGCCGGCAGGCCACCGCGATGCTGGTGCGGCGCATCGAAAGTGGCGCCGACGAGCCGGTGCAGCAGGCGCTGCTGCCTTGCGAACCCATCGCCGGCGACACGCTCGGGCCCGCGCCGCGCTGACGCTCCCACCAACAAGCAGGAAGACAGACACAAGCATGCAAGAACTGAAGACCGACATCCTCATCGTGGGCGGTGGCTTGGGCGGCGTCGCAGCCGCTCTCGGCGCGCTGGAGGCGGGGCGCCGCGTGGTGATGAGCGAGGAGTACGACTGGATCGGCGGCCAGCTCACCAGCCAGGCCGTGCCGCCGGACGAGCACACATGGGTCGAGCAGTTCGGCATCACGCGTCGCTATCGGAAGCTGCGCAACGGCATTCGCCAGTACTACCGCGACCACTATCCCTTGACCGAGGTCAGCCGCGCCTGGCCCGACCTGAACCCCGGTGCCGGCTGGGTGAGCCGCGTCTGCGCCGAGCCGCGCGTGGGGCTGGCCGTGCTCGAGGCCATGCTCGCGCCCTGGCGCGGCGCCGGCCTGCTGACCGTGCTGCAGCCCTACCGTCCGGTGGCGGCGGACACGCAGGGCGACAGGGTGCGCGCCGTCACCCTGCGCCACCGCGACAGCGGGCGCGAAGTGACGGTCGCGGCCGCCTATGTCATCGACGCCACCGAGTTGGGCGACTTGCTTCCGCTCACCGGCACCGAGTACGCCAAGGGCTTCGAAAGCCAAGCCGACACGGGCGAGCCGAGCGCGCCCGCCACGGCGCAGCCGGACAACGTGCAGGCGGTGTCGATCTGCTTTGCCATCGACCACGTCGATGGCGACCAGACCATCGACAAGCCGAAGAACTACGACCACTGGCGCACCGTGCAACCCCGCTTCTGGGGCGGGCCGCTGCTGGGCTTCAAGGCGCCGCATCCGCGCACGCTGGAAATCGTCGAGCGCAGCTTCACGCCCAACCCCGACGACGACCCGCTGCTGGTGGACGCCGACCAGCGCAAGGGCGGCGGCGACCACAACCTGTGGACCTTCCGGCGCATCGCGGCGCGCCGCAACTTCGTGCCGGGCGCCTACGCCTCGGACATCTGCCTGGTGAACTGGCCAATGATCGACTACATGGACGCCTCGATCATCGACCTGTCCGAGGCCGACAAGGAGCGCCACCTCAAGGCCGCGGCCGAGCTGTCTTATTCGATGTTCTATTGGCTGCAGACCGAGGCGCCGCGCGCGGACGGCGGCAATGGCTTTCGGGGCCTGCGCCTGCGCGGCGACGTCACCGGCACCGGGCATGGCCTGGCCATGGCGCCCTACATCCGCGAGAGCCGGCGCATCCTGGGTGTGACGCGCATCGTCGAGCAGCACCTGTCGCATGCCGTGCGCGGCGACCAGGGGGCGGTGAAGTACCGCGACAGCGTGGGCGTGGGCATGTACCGCATCGACCTGCACCCGTCCACCGGCGGCGACAACTACATCGACGTGCCTTCCTGCCCCTTCGAGATTCCTCTGGGCGCGCTGCTGCCGCGGCGCATGACGAACCTGCTGGCCGGCGGCAAGAACATCGCCACCACCCACATCACGAACGGTTGCTACCGCCTGCATCCGGTGGAATGGAACGTGGGCGAGGTCGCCGGCATGCTGGCCGCGCACTGCCTGAACACCGGCACGACGCCACATCAGGTGCAGGCCTCGGACGCGCAGCTGGCCGGGTTCCACGTGCGGCTCGAGCAGGCCGGTGTGCAACTGCACTGGCCTGACGTGCAGGCCTATTGAATTTCATCGACCGCGCATTCACCAAGAACCGAGGAGACAACATGGCCCATTCCATTCGCAAACGTTCGCTGCTGGCTGCCGTCACTGGCGCACTCGCGCTTTCCTTCGCCGGCGTTGCGATGGCGCAGGAGGTCAACCTGCGCATGACCATCTGGAGCGCCAACGAAGCGCACCTGAAGCTCTTCAACGACATCGCCGAGGGCTTCAAGAAGGACAACCCCAACGTCAACGTGCGCTTCGAGCCGCTGCCCTTCGAGAACTACACCACCGCGCTGACCACGCAGATCGCTGGCGGCAATGCGCCGGACATGGCCTGGATCTTCGAGACCTCGGCCTACGACTTCGTCAATTCGGGCGCGCTGGTGCCGCTCACGGCGGCGCTCAATGCCACCGCCGGCTACAACCTGGGGGAGGTGCCTGCCAGCGCCACCGAGCGCTGGAGCCGCGACGGCCAGCTCTACGCTTATCCCTTCTCGACCTCGCCGTTTGGCGTGTTCGTCAACAACGACCTCATCAAGAAGGCGGGCGCGAAGACGCCGGCCGAATTGATCGCCGCCGGCCAATGGACCTGGCCCAACGCCATCGCCACCGCGCAGGCCGTGGCGCAGTCGCAGCCCGGCAAGGGCGGCCTGGTGGTGCGCGACTTCAACTTCCAGGCCTGGCAATACCTGTCGTCGGTCACCTATGGCTGGGGCGCCACGCCCTGGAGCGCTGACGGCAAGCGCTGCACGCTGGCCGACAAGCCGATGGTGGACGCCTTGACCTTCGTGCACGACGCGGTGTTCAACAAGAAGGCCATCCCCGGTCCGGGCCAGAGCGTGGACTTTTTCGCCGGCGACGCGGCCATGACCATCACGCAGATCAGCCGCGCGTCGCTGCTGCCCAAGGACAAGTCTTTCGCCTGGGACCTGGTGCCCCTGCCCAAGGGTCCGGTGGGCGAATACGCGCTGGTGGGGCAGGCGGGTGTGGGTGTGCTCAAGGCGAGCAAGAACGCGCCGACGGCCACGCGCTTCGTGGCTTACATGACGAACCCGGAGAACTCGGCCCGGCTCGCGCAGTTCTTCCCCTCGGCACGCAAGTCGCAACTCAACGCGCAGACGCTGGGCAAGACCAATGCACTGCTGTCGCCGGCTCAGCTCGACGCCGTGGTGGTTTCGGGCATCTCGACCGGCAAGCTGATGCCGGGCCACACCGGCTTCGCGCGGCTGCAGCAGATGGTGCGCTCGGGCCTGGACGCGGTGTGGCAGCCGCAAGCGAACATCCAGGCGGCGATGCAGTCGGTGTGCGGCCAGATCGGTCCGCTGCTGTCGCAATAAGCCATCGCCAGCGATGCACCGAGCGATGACCGACGAGCCGCAAGACGGGCGCCGTTCGTTCTGGACGATGGCGCGCCGCGACAGTGTGGCCGGTTACCTGTTCGCCGCGCCGCAGCTAGCGGGCATCGCGCTCTTCGTGTTGCTGCCGCTGGCGCTGGTGTTCTGGTATTCGCTGCACGAGTGGAACGTGCTGGCCAATACCTTCAACTACACCGGTACGCAGAACTACCAGCAACTGTTGCAAGACCCGACGCTGCCGGGCGTGCTGGGCGCCACTGCGCTGTTCTGCGTCGGCCTGGTGGTCTTCAACCTTGCGCTGGCGCTGCTGCTGGCTGTGCTGCTCAACCAGAAGCTGGCCGGCATCACGCTCTTGCGCACGCTGTTCTTCTCGCCCGTGGTGGTGTCGCTGGTGGCCTGGACCATCGTGTGGGGCTTTCTGCTGCAGCACAACGGCGGCATCAACGGGGTGCTGGCGCTGGTGGGCATCGAGGGGCCCAACTGGCTGCGCTCGCCAGGCACCGCGATGGTGTCGGTGATCGTGGTGCAGGTGTTCAAGAACGTGGGCCTGAACATGGTGCTGTTCCTGGCCGCGCTGCAGGGCGTGCCGCGCGAGCTGTACGAGGCCGCGCGCATCGACGGCGCGCCGGCGTGGCGGCAGTTCAGGCGCATCACCTTGCCGCTGATCAGCCCGACCGTGCTGCTCACCTCCATCATCACCATCGTCGGCTCGCTGCAGGTGTTTGCGCAGATCGCGGTGCTCACGCAGGGCGGGCCGGGCGTGTCGACCACCGTGCTGGTGTACTACCTGTACCAGCAGACCTTCCAGTTCCAGCGCTTCGGCTACGGCTCGACGCTGGCGGTGCTGCTGTTCGTCATCGTGGCGCTGCTGACGCTGGCGCAGTGGCAGCTGCGCAGGAAGTTCGTCTTTCATGAACAGTGAACTCTCGCCGCGGGTGAAGGTGGCGCTCTACGGGCTGATGTGCGTGCTGCTCATCCCCTTCGTGTTTCCCACGTGGTGGATGGTGACCTCATCGCTCAAGCCGATCAGCGAGATCTTCGTGTTCCCGCCGCAGCTCTTTCCCGCGCACCCGGACTGGAGCAGCTACAAGCAGGTGTTCACCATCCAGCCCTTCGCGCAGCAGTACTGGAACTCGGCCTACATCGCTGCCCTTGTCACGGCCGGAACGCTGGTCGTTTCGTCGATGGCGGGCTACGCCTTTGCGCGCATCCGCTTTCCGGGTGCGAATGCGCTCTTTGTCGTGGTGCTCACTGGCCTGTTGATTCCTTCGGAAGTGACCATCGTGCCGCTGTTCCAGCTGTTCCTGAAGCTGGGGCTGGTGAACACGCACTGGCCGCTCTTGCTGATTCCGGTGTTCGGCGCGCCGAGCGTGTTTGCCACCTTCGTGATGCGCCAGTTCTTCATCACCTTGCCGGTGGAGTTGGAGGAAGCGGCGCGGGTGGATGGCCTCGGGCGCTTCAGGATTTTCCGCAGCATCGCGCTGCCGCTGGCACGGCCGGCGTTGGCGTCGGTGGCCATCTTCACCTTCCTGCACAGCTGGAACCTGTACCTGGAGCCGATCGTGTTCCTGTCCACGCCCGGCATGTTCACCTTGCCCCAGGCGCTGACGCAATACACCGACGCCTACGGCGGACCGATGTGGAACATCCAGCTGGCGGCGGCCACGCTCACCGCGCTGCCGGTGCTCGTCGTGTTCGTGCTGGCGCAAAAGCAGTTCGTCGAAGGCCTGGCCCACACCGGGCTCAAGTGATCGTCCCAACCATTCATCGCATTCATGGCAGAAGTCCAGCTCGCGCAAGTTCGAAAACACTACGGCGCCACCGCCGTCATCCACGGCATCGACCTGTCGATCCGCGATGGCGAGTTCGTCGCGCTGGTGGGCCCCTCGGGCTGCGGCAAGTCAACGCTGCTGCGCATGATCGCGGGGCTGGAATCGGTCACGCAGGGGCGCATCCGCATCGGCACGCGCGACGTGACCGAACTGGACCCGAAGGACCGCGACATCGCGATGGTGTTCCAGAACTACGCGCTATATCCGCACATGACGGTGGAGGCCAACATGGGCTTCTCGCTGGAACACCGCGGCCGGCCCAGGGCCGAGGTTGCGCAGCGGGTGCGATGGGCGGCCGGCATCCTGGGCCTGGCGCAACTGCTCGACCGTTATCCGCGACAGCTCTCCGGCGGCCAGCGCCAGCGCGTGGCCATGGGACGCGCCATCGTGCGCGACCCGCAGGTCTTCCTGTTCGACGAGCCGCTGTCCAACCTGGACGCCAAGCTTCGCATCGTGATGCGCGGCGAGATCAAGGCCTTGCACCAGAAGCTCAAGACCACCACCGTCTACGTCACGCACGACCAGGTCGAGGCCATGACCATGGCCGACCGCATCGTGGTGCTCAACGCCGGGCGCGTCGAGCAGGTGGGTGCGCCGCTGGCGTTGTTCGACCGGCCAGCCAACCTGTTCGTGGCCGGCTTCATCGGTTCGCCGGCGATGAACTTCATTTCCGGGCATTGCACGCCTGAAGGCTTTGCAGGGGCCGGCGGCTTGCTGTTGCCCATGCCGGGCGCCGCTGCGTACGCCGGCCGTGAGGTGATCTGCGGCGTGCGTCCGGAACACCTGGAGCCCTGCGCGGCAGGCGAGGGCGTGGCGGCGCAGGTGCTGCTGGTGGAGCCGCTGGGCTCGGAGACTCAGCTCACGCTGCAATGGGGCGCGACACAGGTGATGGCGCTGGTGCGCGAGCGCCTGGACGTGGCGCCGGGCGATCGCTTGCACCTGCGAGCGAAGGCGGGAACGGTGCACCTGTTCGAAGCGTCAGGTAGCGGCTCGCGCCTGGACTGACCGGGCCACGAGCCACCGGCCGCACTGACTGCGCAGAGTCACCGGCTGCGCTCACTGTGCAGAGCCACCGCCGCACTGACTGCGCAGAGCCAGCGACCGCAAAGAAAAACTCTTCCCAGGGGAAATCCCCAGGGTGTTCCTGAAACCGGTTTCATACAATGAGCCACCACATAGGAGACCTTGCATGATTCGCTTCGCTTTCCGCCGCGCCTTGCTTGCTTCGGGGCTTTTTGTCACCCTGGCCTTGCCCGCGTTCACCGCCTGCGCCCAGTCCATGTCCGACATCAAGAAGAAGGGCGAGATCACCGTCGGCGTGATGGTGGACGTGCCGCCCTTCGCCACGACGAACGCACAGAACCAGCCCGACGGCTACGACGCCGACGTCGCCAGGCTGCTGGCCAAGGATTGGGGCGTGAAGGTCAACATGGTGACCGTGACCGGGCCCAACCGCATTCCCTATGTGCTGACCAACAAGGTCGATGTGCTGGTGGCCGTGCTGGCTATCACGCCGGAGCGTTCGAAGCAGGTGCAGTTCTCCACGCCGTATTCGGCCGCCACCATCGTGCTCTACGGCACGACCAAGACGCCGATCAAGACAGCGGCGGACCTCAAGGGCCTGCGCGTGGGTGTCACGCGTGCGAGTACGCAAGACGTGGCGCTCACGGCCGCTGCGCCGGAGGGCACCGAGATCCGCCGCTTCGACGACGATTCGTCGGCCATGCAGGCGCTCATCTCCGGCCAGGTCGAGGCCATCGGCTGCCCCACCATCGTGGCCAACCAGATCTCCAAACGCGTGCCCGGCGCGTTTGAAGAGAAGTTCGTGCTGCGCCAGCAGTTCATGGGCATCGTGATGCGGCCGGGTCAGGATGACCTGCTCAAGAACGTCAATGAATTCGTCGCCCGCAACACGGCCAATGGCGAACTCAACAAGCTCTATCGCAAGTGGCTTGGCGTTGATTTGCCCAAGATGTGATGCGGTGAATGGCTGGCAACAGTTGCCAGCCGCGCCAGCCGGACGGACGAAGGCCTCCCACATGTTCGATGTGTGGGCCAGTCGATCCGGTTGGCGATTTTTTTGCCTCGAGTTGAAACCGGTTTCACGCCACCCCACCCACGCCACACTCGGCAGGAGAGTTCATTGAGCCTTCATCCCGTTCTCCAGGCGGTCACCGACCGTATCCGCAGCCGCAGCGCCACGTCGCGTTCGGCCTACCTGTCCCGCCTCGAACATGCTCGCGCCAGGGGCCCGATCCGCCAGGCCCTCGGTTGCACGAACCTCGCGCATGCCTACGCGGCGGCACCGGAAGGCGACAAGATCATGTTGCGCGAGATGCGCCTGCCCAACCTGGCGATCGTCTCTTCGTACAACGACATGCTGTCGGCGCACCAACCCTTCGAGCACTATCCCGCGCTCATCAAGCAGGCGGCACGCGAGGCCGGTGCGACCGCGCAGTTCGCGGGCGGCGTGCCGGCGATGTGCGACGGCGTCACGCAGGGCGAGCCGGGCATGGAGCTGTCGCTGTTCAGCCGCGACGTGATTGCACTGTCCACCGCGGTCGCGCTGTCGCACAACATGTTCGATGCCGCCTTGTGCCTGGGCATCTGCGACAAGATCGTGCCGGGCCTGCTCATCGGCGCATTGCAGTTCAGCCACCTGCCCACGATCTTCGTGCCCGGCGGGCCGATGCCTTCGGGCATCTCCAACGACGAGAAGGCGCGCGTGCGCCAGCGCTTCGCCAAGGGCGAAGTCGGGCGCGACGCCTTGCTCGAATCCGAAGAGAAGTCCTATCACTCCGCGGGCACCTGCACCTTCTACGGCACGGCCAACAGCAACCAGATGCTGATGGAAGTGATGGGTCTGCACCTGCCGGGCGCGGCCTTCGTCAACCCCGGCACGCCCTTGCGCGACGCGCTGACCGCCGAGGCCGCGAGGCGGGCGGTGGCAATTGGTGCCGAGGGCGACGAGTACACGCCCATTGGCCGCGTCGTCGACGAGCGCGCGATCGCCAACGCCATTGTCGGCCTGCTGGCCACGGGCGGTTCGACCAACCACACGATCCACCTCGTCGCGATCGCGCGAGCGGCCGGCATCGTCATCAACTGGGACGACTTCCGCGACCTCTCCGACGTGGTGCCGCTGCTGGCGCGCGTCTATCCGAACGGCAAGGCCGACGTGAACCAGTTCCACGCGCTTGGCGGCATGGGCTACGTGATCGGCGAGTTGCTCGACGCGGGGCTGCTGCACGGCGACACCCTCACAGTGGCTGGCCCCGGCGGGCTGGCGCGCTATCGCCAACAACCGCACCTCGACGACGGCGGGCGGCTGGCCTGGCGCGAGGTGCCACGACCGAGTGCTGACAACGGCGTGCTCGCACCGGCATCGGCACCGTTCAGCGCCGATGGCGGACTGAAGCTGCTCACCGGCAAGCTCGGCCGCGCCGTCATCAAGACCTCGGCCGTCAAGCCCGAGCACCGCGTGGTGGAGGCGCCCGCTCTGGTGTTCGACACACAGGAAGCCGTGATGGCAGCCTTCGATCGCGGCGAACTGCGCCGCGACTTTGTGGCCGTGGTCCGCTTCCAGGGCCCGCGCGCCAACGGCATGCCTGAACTGCACAAGCTCACGCCGCTGCTGGGCGTGTTGCAGGACCAGGGGTTCCGCGTGGCGCTCGTCACGGACGGCCGCATGTCGGGCGCTTCAGGCAAGGTGCCCGCGGCGATCCACGTGACGCCCGAGTGCCTGGCGGGCGGGCCGCTGGCGCGGGTGCGCGATGGCGACACGATCGTGCTGGATGCCGAGCGCGGCCTGCTCGACGTGCGCGTCGATGCGGCCGAGTGGCAGGCGCGGCAACCCGCCATCGTCGATCTCGAAGCGTCGCGCCACGGCATGGGCCGCGAACTGTTCGCCGCGTTCCGCGCCAACGCGCTGGGCGCGGAAGAGGGTGCGATCACCTTTCAAGCGGCCGAGCCTTATGCCACGGCGGGCAAGCCACACGAGGCGCCCGTCCATGGCCATTTCGTCTTCACCGAAGGAGTTGCAGCATGAGCATCCTGAACATCATGCGTACCGGGCCGGTCATTCCGGTCATCGTCATCGACAGGCTGGAAGACGCGGTGCCGCTGGCGCGCGCGCTGGTGGCCGGCGGTGTTCGCGTGCTCGAACTGACCTTGCGCACGCCTGTGGCGCTGGAGGCGATCCGCGCCATCGCGAACGAGGTCGAAGGCGCCATCACCGGCGTGGGAACGATCACCCGCAACGCGGACTTCGACGCAGCGCTGAAGGCCGGCGCGGTGTTCGGTGTGAGCCCGGGCCTGACGCCCGAGTTGATCGCAGCAGCCCGCGACAGCGCGCTGCCCTTGCTGCCCGGTGTGATGACGCCGTCCGACGTCATCGCTGCACGCGCGGCCGGCTTCACCGAGTTGAAGCTCTTTCCGGCGCAGCAGGCCGGCGGCATCGGCATGCTGAAGGCCCTCGGCGGCCCGTTCCCCGATGTGAGCTTCTGCCCGACCGGCGGCGTCTCGTTCGCAACGGCTCCGGACTTCCTCGCGCTGCCCAACGTCGCCTGCGTCGGCGGTTCGTGGCTCACGCCCGCCGATGCCGTCGCGGCAAAAGACTGGGCGCGCATCACCGAACTCGCGCGAGAAGCCTGCACGCTGACGCGCACCACGCAACGGAGCGCAGCATCCTCATGAAACTCAAACACGCAAGCGCACTGGCCTGCGGGATCATCGCCATGACCACGACAGCATTTGCGGCCGACCTGATCGTCTCCACCAACGACGCCAAGTACCAGCGGGTCGCAGGCACCGACACCTTCCCTGAAGGCGCCGGGCCGGATTCGCTCAACGTGATCGACGCAACGAGCTTTCCGCCGCGCATCGTGGCCACGGTCGAGGTTGCCGCTGCCATCGCCGGGCCACCGCAGGCGGTGGCCATCACGCCCGACGGCAAGCTGGCGATCGTCTCGGCGCCCAACCGCTATGACCGCGCCGCGCAGAAGAACGTGCTTGAAAACTACCTGCAGCTGGTCGACCTGGAGGCCAAGCCGCCACGCGTCATCGACAAGGTGACGCTCGCGCACCACCCGCAGGGACTGGCCGTGAACCGCGCCGGCACCGTGCTGCTGGCGGCCACCGTGGGCGGCACCGTGGCGTCCTTCGAGATCAAGGGCAAGACGCTGGTACCAACGGGCGAGCTGGCGCTGTCAAAAGTTCGGCTGGCCGGTGTCACCTTCACGCCCGACGGACAGTCGGCGCTGGTGGCGCTGCGCGACGAGCAGGGCGTGATGGTGCTGGACGTGGCGTCTGGAGGCGTCACGACACGCCGCGAACGCGTTTCCACCGGCATCGCACCGTACGCGATCGACGTGTCGGGCGACGGCCGTTGGGCGGTGGTCGGCAATGTGGGGCTCGCAGGGTTGCCGGGCGACGTCGGTGTGATGTCGGGCGATGCCGACACGCTGACCCTGGTCGACATCTCCAAGCGTCCCTTCCGCGCCGTGCAGCACCTGACGGTGCCCTCGCTGCCCGAAGGCGTTGCCATCTCGCCCGACGGCCGCTGGATCGCTGCGCAGTCCATGGACGGCTCGAACCTCAAGCCCGGCAATCCCGCTCGCCGGGAGCGCGGGCGCCTGGTGCTTTTCGAAATCCGCGAGGGCCAGGCGCATCGCGTTGGCGACCTGCCCGCTGGCGAAGGAGGGCAGGGCGTTGTGTTCACCGCCGACAGCAAGTACATCCTCGTGCAGTTCAATGTCGAAAAGCAGATTGCGGTCTACGCGGTCGATGCCGGCAAACTGCGCGACACCGGCGAGCGCCTCGCCGTTCCCGGCGGCCCGTCGTCGATCCGTTCGATGCCGCGCTGAGCCAACAAGGAGACACAGCATGGGTGATTCGAGAAAAAAAGTCGTGGTGTTCCGCAAGCTCCCCGACGACCTGCTGGAGCGCATCCGCGCGCAGCACGACGTGACCGTGGCGGACCCGCGCCGCCCCGAAGAGCTGCCGCGCTTTCGTGCGGCGTTGCACGACGCGCAGGGCCTGATCGGATCGAGCTTCAAGCTCGCGGCCGAAGACCTCGCGCAAGCGCCTGCACTGGAGGTCGTCTCCAGCATTTCGGTCGGCATCGACAACTACGACCTGCCGTATCTCAAGCAGCGCGGCATCGTGCTGTGCCATACGCCGGGCGTGTTGACCGAGACGACGGCGGACACCGTCTTCGCGCTGATCATGGCGACTTCGCGCCGGCTGGTCGAGCTTTCCACGCTGGTGCGGGACGGCCAGTGGACGCGCAACATCGGCGAAGAGTTGTTCGGCTGGGACGTTCACGGCAAGACCCTTGGCGTGCTGGGATTCGGGCGCATCGGGCAAGCGGTGGCACGGCGCGCTGCACTGGGGTTTGGCATGCCGGTGTTGTTCCACGACCCCTTCGACGTACCGGTTCCGGGCGAACTGGCGGGCCGCGCGTCGCGCCTGCCATTCGAAGAGGTGCTGGCGCGCGCCGACATCGTCGCACTGACGCTGCCACTGGCCGAGGAAACCCGCGGGCTGATGGACGCCCGCGCGTTCTCGCTGATGAAGCGGGGCGCCATCTTCGTGAACGGTTCGCGCGGCGCCATCGTGCAGGAAGCGGCCTTGCTCGATGCGCTGGACAGCGGCCACTTGCGCGCGGCCGGGCTGGACGTGTTCGCGGTCGAGCCCTTGCCGCAGGACTCGCGGCTGCGCACGCACCCCAAGGTGACGCCGCTGCCGCACATCGGCTCTGCAACGCACGAGACGCGCCGCGCCATGGCCGAACTGGCCACCGACAATCTCCTGAAAGCGCTGGCCGGCCAGAAGCCGGTGGCCGCATTCGATTTGTCCAAGGTGTAGCACCATGCCCGGTTCCATTCCCACGCTCTGCGGCTCGATGGCGGGCCAGCCTTTCACCTTCAACGTCAAGGTCCACAACGCGGCGTACCGCGAATTGGATGTCGACTACACCTTCGTGTGCTTCGGTGTCGATGACGCGGCCGCAGGCGTTCAAGCCATCCGCACCCTCGGCATCCGCGGAATGAACGTGACGATGCCGCACAAGCAGGCGGTGATTCCCCACCTCGACGCGCTGGACGAAACGGCGCGCGAGATCGGCGCGGTCAACACCATCGACAACCGCGACGGCTTTCTCACGGGCTACAACACGGACTGCATCGGTGCCGTGCGCGCCATCGAGGAGGCGAGTCCGCTCGAAGGCCGGCGCGTCGCGTTGCTGGGCGCCGGCGGCGCGGCGCGTGCGATTGCGTGGGGCATGCGACGCGCCGGTGCCAAGGTCACGCTGTTCAACCGCACGGCGGAGCGGGGCGAGGCCTTTGCGCGCGAGTTCGGCATCGAGTTCGCGGGGGCGCCGTCGCAGTTCAAGGCCGGGGGTTTCGATGGCGTCGTCAACGCCACCGCAGCCGGCTATCGCGCGCCGGATGCGAGCCCGCTCGCGCCCGAGCAACTGGCGAGTCACCTCTTCGTCATGGACGCGGCTTTCATACCCGTGGAGACGAAGCTCATTCGCGATGCACGCGCTGCCGGCTGCCGCGCAGTGAACGGCACACGCATGCTGCTGCACCAGTTCTGCGGCCAGGTCGAGCTCTACACCGGCAAGCCCGCGCCCTTCGAGGTGATGAGCGTCGCGCTGCTGGACGAGATCGCGCGTTCGCAGCAGTCACCGGTCTGATTTGGGCCTTTGAGCACCCACCGCGGGAAATCCCTGATGGTGTTCTGAAACCGGTTTCATAGAATTCAACCAACGCATCGAAACACGAGCACGGAGACACATCAAGTGAACTATCAGTTTCAGTTCGACGCCGTTCTTGCAGCCTGGCCGCTGCTCCTCAAAGGCACCTGGATCACGATCCAGCTCTCGCTCGTTGCCACGGTGCTGGGCCTGCTGGTCGCAGTCTTCTGTGCTTGGGGCAAGACGTCGGGGCCGGCGTGGTTGCGCTTCATCGTCAACGCGTACATCGAGGTCATCCGCAACACGCCGTTCCTCGTTCAGCTGTTCTTTTTCTTCTTCGCGCTGCCGGCCATCGGGCTGCGCTGGTCGCCCTACACGGCCGCGTTGACGGCGATGGTGGTCAACCTGGGCGCCTATGCCGCGGAAATCGTCCGCGCCGGCATCGAATCGATTCCGAGGGGGCAGATCGAAGCGGGCAGGGCGCTCAATCTCAAGGGCTGGGAGATCTTCCGCTTTGTCATCATCAAGCCCGCGCTCAAGGCCATCTACCCCGCGCTCACCAGCCAGTTCATCCTGCTCATGCTGAGTTCGGCGGTGGTGTCGGTGATCTCCGCCGATGACCTGACCTCGGTGGCTGCCAACCTGCAATCGCAGACCTTCCGCAGTTTCGAGATCTACATCGTCGTGGCAGGGATTTACCTGGCGCTGGCACTGAGTTTCTCGGCGCTGTTCAAGCTGATCTACGCCAACGCGCTCAACTACCCCGACCGTCGCTGAACGAGCACCCGCCCTCACAACGCCCAACAGAGACACCACACCATGCGTACCTTCGGCTATCCAGAGTTCCTGTTCATTCTCGAAGCGGCCAAGTGGACATTGGCACTGTCGCTGATCGCCTTCATCGGCGGCGCCATCCTCGGCTTGGTGATCGCGCTGGGGCGCACCTCGGAAAACCGGGTCGCCCAGGCGCTGTCCACCGGCTTCATCCAGATCTTCCAGGGCACGCCGCTGCTGTTGCAACTCTTCCTGATCTTCTTCGGCGCGCCAGTGCTCGGCATCGAGATCAATCCGTGGATTGCCGCGGGCATCGCGCTCATCCTCAACAGCGCGGCCTTCCTGGGCGAGATCTGGCGCGGTTGCATCCAGGCCATTCCGCGCGGCCAGGTCGAAGCGGCACAAGCGCTCAACCTGAACTACGCCGCCCGCATGCGTGACGTGGTGCTGCCGCAAGCCTTCAAGATCGCGTTGCCGCCAACGGTGGGCTACGTGGTGCAGATCATCAAGGGCACGTCGCTCGCGGCCATCATCGGCTTCACCGAGATCACGCGGGCCGGCCAGATCATCAACAACGCCACCTTCCAGCCGCTGGAGGTGTTCACCACCGTGGCGGCCCTGTACTTCCTCATCTGCTGGCCGCTCTCGCTGCTGGCCGGGCACATGGAGCGCAAGCGCGCGCTCGCATTGGCCCGCTGAGTTTTCGCCCGTTTTGCTCCCACAACCCAAGGAGACATTCCTCATGGAAGAAATCGACGTCCAACTGCCCGACCACGCACTGGGCGAGCCCATCATCAAGCTCGAAGGCGTGAACAAGTTCTACGGCCAGTTCCAGGTGCTGACCGGCATCGACCTGTCGGTGCGCGCCGGCGAGCGCATCGTGGTGTGCGGCCCGTCGGGGTCGGGCAAGTCGACGCTGATCCGCTGCATCAACCGGCTCGAGGTCGTGCAGCAGGGCAAGATCGTGGTCGACGGCATCGACCTCACGGCCGGCGGCAAGAACGTCGATGCGGTGCGCGCCGAGGTCGGCATGGTGTTCCAGCAGTTCAACCTGTTCCCGCACCTGACGATCCTGCAGAACTGCACGCTGGCGCCGATGCGCTCGCGCGGCATGTCGAAGGAGCAGGCCGAGGAGGTCGCAATGAAATACCTCAAGCGCGTTCGCATCCCGGAGCAGGCCAACAAGTATCCGAGCCAGCTGTCCGGCGGCCAGCAGCAGCGCGTGGCGATTGCTCGGGCGCTGTGCATGAGCCCCAAGATCATGCTGTTCGATGAGCCCACCTCGGCGCTCGACCCCGAGATGGTCAAGGAAGTGCTCGACACCATGATCGGCCTGGCCGAAGACGGCATGACGATGCTGTGCGTGACGCACGAGATGGGCTTTGCGCGCAGCGTGGCTGACCGCGTGATCTTCATGGCCGATGGCCGCATCGTCGAGCAGGGCGCGCCGCAGGAGTTCTTCGCCAATCCGAAGAGCGAGAAGCTGCGCCAGTTCCTGGGGCAGATCCTCAGTTCGCACCAGGCGCATTGATGGTCATTGCCGCACTTCGCGCGGTGCAGGTGTTCGGTGAAACCGGGGGCTTGCCAACGCATGAAGCCATGCGCGAAGGCGGGCGCTGCGGCCTCTAGAATTCATCCGTCTCCATCTCCCCCGATCGGCCCCTTCATGGCGCGCACCGTTAGAAATCCATGACCGACAGCCTGCAAATTCGTCGCCCCACCATCGGGGCGGTGGCGGCAAAGGCCGGCGTGTCCAAGGCCACGGTTTCGCGATTTTTCAATCACGAGAAATTGCTCAGCCCCGACATCGCCGCGCGCGTCAAGCAGGCCATCACGTCGCTCGGGTACGCGCCCAGCCCGATGGCGCAAGCCTTGAGCCGCGGCCGTTCGCGCCTCATCGGCCTGATCGTGGCGGACATCACCAATCCTTTTTCCGTCGCCGTGCTGCGGGGGGCGGAGAAAGCCTGCCAGGAAGCGGGCTACCTGGTCATGCTGTTCAACCTGGGCAATGCCAGTGGCCGCGAGCGCGAGGCCATCGATGTGCTGGCGGGCTACCAGGTCGACGGCTTCATCCTGAACACGCTGGGGCGCGGCGCTGAAGTGGTGGACGCCATCAAGCACCACGGCAAACCTGCAGTGCTCGTGGATCGGCGCCACAGCGGCATGGTGACCGACTTCGTGGCGCTGGACAGCGCGACCGCGATGGCGACCGCATGCAAGCACCTGGTCGACTGCGACTACCGCGAACTGCTGTACGTCACCGAACCCAAGAAGGGCGTGAGCAGCCGGCAGGAGCGCGCCGCTGCATTCACCAAGTGCGTTTCATCGCACGGGCAACGCGTTGCAGGCCAGGTGTTCGAGTGCTCGGAAGACAGTGGTGCTGCGCTGGAAGAGGCGGTGCGCTCACTGATGCTGCGCGCAAGGGAGGCAAGGGATGGCCGCCGCAGCGCGGTCGTTTCCGGCAATGCGGTGGTCACGCTGCGCGTCGCGAGCGTCATCGCGCGATGCGGTTGGCGCTTTGGCGACGACGTGGGCTTCCTGGGGTTCGACGATCCCGAGTGGGCGCATTTGATCGGGCCGGGGCTTAGCGCCATCGCCCAACCGACCGAGTCGATCGGACGCGCCGCGGCCAACTGCCTGATCGATCGACTGCGGGGTGCCGATGGGCCGCCGCAGCAGATCCTGTTGCCGGGGCAACTGGTGGTGCGCGGGTCCACGGACGTGGGCCAGCGGGCGGGGGTTGTGGCTTCGGCTGCGGGCTGAAGCTTTTCCAGCGCGATCGGCCAGCACGCGTTCAGGCAGGGACAATACGACGATGGCGCAAGGCAAACGAATCTCGGTGAACCTCGGTGATGAGGTGCTCAAGGCAATCAAGGACATGGGTGCTGCGGCGAAGGTGGCCCGCACCAGCGCGGGCGAGGGTCAGGCCGTCGCAGCCGCCCGATTGGGTGTCCACGTCCAGACCATTGCGCGGATTGAATCCGGGGAGCCGGGGGTTGCGGTGGGGCATGTGCTGGGGATGCTGGCGTTGTATGGGGTTGCGACGAAGCTGGAGCCGCCAGTGGTTTGAACGGCGAGCGCGCGCGGCTGATTCGTAGGGCGTGAGCGGCCGGGCCGTTGCCGGCATCGTGACCACGTTCACGTTTTCGACGCCTCCTCTGTGCCCGACGACACGGCTCTGAATGCCAGTCCGTTGTTTCGCACTACAATTTCACCCGGGCTCAAAGGGCGCCCGCCTCGTGAAAGCGTCAGCACCTGTTTCCCTGCAAGCCGCGCGCTTGCATACCCTCCCGGGCCAGCAACGAGATCGGCCCACCACCCTGGAGTTGGTATGCAACGGATTTCTTCGGCCAAACAGGCACCTTTCACTGAGAGCGCTTCTGCCGCGCTTGTGCTGCGCGAAGCCAAGCGGCTTCATCGCGCTGCGACATCGGACTCGATCTCTACATCTCTGCCAGTTCTCCGACGCTTGCTGGGCACCGAGGTGCTGCGCGGCGTCGCGCTGCCAGAAGCGTTTCGTCGACGCGCTACGCTTCAGCGCAAACACTTTCTTCGGCTGCTCGCTGCGGAGGCAGGCTTTGAAAGCTGGGAGCGATATCGGCCGGCGTTGTGTCATGTCGCCGCTTCGGAACTGGAGCACTTCAAGGTCCTGCAGAAGGGCCCTGCTTTTGCGAAGCACTGGTTTGCCAACGAACGGGAAGCACGGGACCACGAAGCG
This sequence comes from Variovorax brevis, assembly GCF_030317105.1. Lineage (GTDB taxonomy): Bacteria > Pseudomonadota > Gammaproteobacteria > Burkholderiales > Burkholderiaceae_C > Variovorax > Variovorax brevis. The sequence continues at coordinate 997,297 of NZ_JASZYG010000001.1, read as the reverse complement.
AAGTTCGGTGGCCGCACGGTGCGCATGGGCTGTCAAGCGGTGGTGTTGACGCCCGCGCTTGTAGAGGCATGGCAATGACGAACAAGCGTGCATTGAAGAAGCAGTACCTGGAAAAGATGGTCCCCGCAGGCGTCTTCATGATCAGGAACAAGATCAACCACTTCGTCTACATCGGCGGCAGCACGAATGTCGAAGGGGCAATGAACCGCCATCGCTTCGAACTCAAGCTCAGGCGCCATCGCAACAATGAGTTGATGCGCGACTGGATTGCACATGGCGCGGACAGCTTCGACTTTGAAGTCATTGATCTGCTGAAGGAGCGCGATGACCCGTTGCTCGACTACAAGGCTGAACTCGATGAGTTAATCGAGATGTGGCGCCAAGAGCATCAGTCCTATGGGGAAAGGGGCTACAACCGATTGAAGTCATCCGTTGTCCGTGCTCCGCTGAACGAAGCGGAGCGCGCATCTCACTTGGAGAACGACAAGTGAAGAACATCGACAGCATCGACTTCTGTCTCAACATCAGCCGCGCGCATGCGAGCCTGAACCTCAAGCTCGACGAAGAACTCGGCACATTTCACGGACTGAGCTTCGGCGACTTCGGTCTGCTGCGCATGCTGTCGCGCGCCGAGAACGGGCGCATGGCGACGACGGATCTGATGCGCCCTCTCGGCGTTCAGTTGTCTGCCGTAACGCGGCGGCTGATCTTGCTTGAAAAGGTCGGGCTGATTACGCGCGAGGCCGGCAACAGCAGATACGTCGCCATCCGGGCTGCCGGCAGGTCACTGTTGAACTCGGCCCTCGTGACCGCCGGCGCTGTTTGCGATGACGCTGTCAGGGCATTGGGCCCATCGCCGATCGCGTTAATCAACGATGCGATGGTGCTTCTGGGTTGCACGGAAGCCCTCGATGTTTGATTCATGACGCCCTGAATGATTTCGATGCGCGCTGGCGTGGATTTGTCCAAGCCATGTGACATCTCGGACGGATGCGCCAACGCGTCCACACCTTCAAGGCCTGTCAGTCTGTATCTCCACATGGCTGCCCGCATGCCAGCGCACGCGCACAGGTCGCCGCGGCGTGTCGGCGATGGTCTCCGAGTTCACGTCCTTGCCGCTGCCGTAGTTGATCTGCCGGTCGGGGCGCTTGTTGATGCCAACCACCAGCACGATGCGGCTGCCCGCGGCCAGCTTGCGGGCGGTCACGCGCTCGGTGGTGAACGCCAGCATCTGGCGCTCGCCGGCGCGAAGCAGCCGGCGGTACACGCGATTGCGGGCGTAGCTGGCGCGGAAGTCGTAGGGCTCGAACAGCAGTTGAAACTCGCCGCTCGCCGTCTGCTCGTACAGCGAGACATTGAGGTCCATGTCCTGCCGCGAGGGTGTGATGTCGAACTCGCCGCGCAGGCTGCCGTCGATCTCTGTGTCGCTGGGCAGCGGGTCGCTGACGAAGCGGATGCTGTTAAGCGTCGGCAGTTGCTTGCTGCGCAGTGCGTCCGGCCACGGAACACTCACGTCCCGGCGATCGGCAAGGTCGACCGCGAGTCGCGCGCTGCCACCGGCTTCTGACGGCGACGGCGAAGGCGGTGCCGACGGCAACAGGCGGTGCTCACCCTCGTGCTCGCGCGTGTCGAGGTACAGCCGCAGCCGCAGTCGTTGGCGATCCGGTGCGTCCAGCGTCGGCACATGGCGCCACTGGTCCGCTCCCATCACCTGGTAGTTGACGCGATCCTGCAGCAGCGCAGGCTTTGGCGCATCCTTGAAAACATGGTCTAACCATTGGTAGCGCAACTCGGGCAGATCGACGCGTGCGACGGGGTCCAATGTGTAGCCACGCAACTGCGCCGCCGTGCCGTTCCGGATCGAGTTCGCGTCCCAAGGGCCGAGCAGCAGCGTCGTGTCGGCCTGCGGTCGGTGGCGGCGATGCTGGTTGTGGAAATACAGCGCGCCGGCGCTGCCACCGAAGTAGCCGGCGATGCTGAGCACCGGGATGTCGATCTGCGCAAACTGCTGCGCCGACGGCAGGAACTTGCGCCAGTAGAGATCGTGGCTGGGGTGCGTCAGCCAGGTCCGGATCAGGTTGCTGCGCTTGCCCAGCAGGGCGCGGTCCACGTCCCAATAGGGGCGGTTGCCGCGATACCAGAGCGCGTCGAGTTCCTGCCACTTTGCATCGAGGCCGGCGTCCGGCCCGGCGTCGGAGTCGGCTCGCGCGCCCCCGCCGATCGCATGTTCCTGCGCCCAGCGCACCATGTCGTTGCGATAGATCTGTCCGGCCATCGGGAAGTCGACGCCCGGCGCCATCGGCGCGATCGTGGCGATGGCCTTGAGGGCGGGCGGCTTCCTGCGCGCAGCCGCCCAGGCGGCGTAGCCGGAGTAGCCGTCGCCCAGCATGGCCACACGGCCGTCGCTCCATGGTTGAAGGGCGATCCAGTTGATGACTGCCGTGGCGTCTTCGCCGTCGCGCACAAAGGGCCATGCGTCGCCCTTGCCGTCGGGCGTGCGTCCCCGTACGTACGCCGTCACGCCGGCGTAACCCTTGACGGCGCTGCGCCGCGCATCGTCCTCGGCGGGATCCAGCGTGAAGCGCAGCAGCGTTGGCAGCTTGACCTTGCCGTCGCCGGGCCGGACCACGCTGGCATGGATGACGACACCCGGACGCACGGGAATCCAGACGTCGGCCTCCGCCACATAGCGCCTGCGGTTTTCCGCCGCGACCAATTCGGGCAGCAGCACCGCGAAGCTGCGCCGCGACTCGTACTCGAGCCAGGTGCGCACGAGCGCAATGGCGTCGGCCTGCGGGAGACTGCCTTTCGCACGCCAGCGATCGAAGGCTTGCCGCACCGGCTCCCTGAACACCGCCAGCGGGGTTTCGAGCCGCGCGATGACGGCCGCGGCTTGCGGGTTGTCCAGCGGCGGCACCACTTCCTGGAACGAGCGCACGTAGGCCTTGGCGAAGGGGATGCGCTCGCCCGCTTCGATGGCGCGCGCATGCGCATAGATGCCGTCGATGATCGCGCGCTGGACCTGTTCGTCGAAGGGCCTGCCCTGCTGGCGGGTGCGCAGGGACTTGTTGCTGTCGTCGGCCGCACGCCAGGCGCCGCTCACGATCTGCAGGGCGGTCACGTTCGAAAGGAAGACATCGGTGTCGGCCGACTGGTACACCGGCACGATGCGCTGTGCAAGGTCTCGCATCAGCTCCACCGCAGCCACATCGTCAGGGTCGCGCGGTGGCCGGAAGCCGAAGTTCTGCGCCCACACCCAGCCCGGCAGGGCAAGCGCCAGCAGCACGAGGGAGCGACGCGCAAAAAGGGTCATGGCTTCAGCTCCTCGGGCACGGCGTCCGGCGCCTTCACCAGATGCGCCACGTGCGTGAACAGCCGGTCGTGCGCACCTGCGGCCGAGCCGATGTGGATGATGCCCGTGTGCGCCAGCTTTTCGTTCAGCACGTCGATGATGAGGTCGAGCGTGTCGTCATCGAAGGCGCCGAAAGCTTCCTCCATGACCAGCCAGGGCGGCGCCTGCAGCACCACGCGGGCAAAACCCAGCCGCAACTGTTCGTCCATGTTGAGCTCGCGCTCCCAGCGGCCCGTCTTGTTCAGCAAGGGTTCCAGCCGTTGCAGGCCCACGCTCGCCAGCGCGGCCAGCATGGCTTCCCGCGGATAGGTCGAGTGCTCCATGCCGTACGACAGCGCTTCGGCCAGCGTGCCGCGCGGCAGGTAGGGCGTGCCGCGCGGCATGTAGTGGATGGTCTCGCCGCGGGGCCGGCGCACGGTGCCGGAGCCCCAGGGCCACAGGCCTGCGAGCGCCCGGAACAGCAAGGTCTTCTCGGTGCCCGGCGCGCCGAGGATGAGCAGGCACTGGCCGGGGTGCACGGCCAGACTCCCGGCGTCCAGCCGGTCGTGTCCGGTCCAGGCGCGCACCTCGAGCGCTTCGATCTCGAGGGTCCCGGTTTCGCTTTCCTCATAGGCGATGCGGTTGCCGCCCGGCTGTTGCTCGAGGTCGGACGCCAGCACCTGGCGCAGGCCGGCGACGCGCAGCAGCGTGGCGCGCCAGTCGGCAATCTGGCTGAAGTTGTCGACGAACCAGCGCAGCGACGACTGCGCCTGCGTGAAGGCTGCGGCGGCCATCATCAGTCCGCCGAACGACACCTTGCCCGAGAAGTAGAGCGGTGCGGCCACCAGCGTCGGCGCAATGACGGTGATCCAGCCGAAGCCCGCCGTGACCCAGGTCAGGTTGGTCAGCCCCAGCACCACGCGCGACGTGGCCTGCAGGACATCGACCAGATGCATGGCGACACGGCGCTTTTCGTCGGACTCGCCGCTGGCCAGCGAGATGCCGTCCAGATGCTCGTTGATGCGGGTCAGCGAGAAGCGCAGTTCGCCTTCGCGCGCATAGCGCTCGGCGTTGCGCGAGACCAGGCCGTTGCCGACCCAGTAGGTCATCAGCGAGCCCAGGATCGCATAGAGAATGGCCGCCCACAGCATGAAGCCCGGCAGGGCATGGTCCTTGCCGTTGATGAAGATGCTGAAGTCGCGGGAGAGCACCCACAGCACGCTCGCGAAGCTGCCGAACAGCATCGCCGCCTGCAGCAGGCCCACGCCGAGGCCGACCGACAGGTCGCACAGCTTGAGCGTGTCGTCGTGCATGCGCTGGTCAGGGTGCGCACCCATCGGGCCGCTGCCCTGCAGCCAGAACGCGCGGCGCGGCTGCAGCCACAGCCCCACGAGGTCGGTGACCAGGGCCTCGCGCAGCTTCAGCTGCAAGGTTTCTACCAGCCACCGCTGCGCGACGTTCAGGACCAGCAGCGCGCCCGCGATCATTGCGAAGATGCCAAGCTGCTCGATGAAGTCGCCCACGTCACGGCGCGAGATCGCGTCGTAGAAGGGCTTGTTCCAGCTGTTGAGCTCGATCTGGCCATAGGCCGTGATCGCGATGATGACGACGATGCCGCCCACCAGCGCGGCCAGCGTCTTGCCGACCGCGGACACGCGCATGGCGCCGAGCAACTCGCGGACCTGGCGCACGACGCCGGTTTTCGCTGCGGCCTCTGCGGGGTTGGGCGACGGTGCTGTCATGGTGTCCGCGGTGCCTCGCGAGCTGCGACTGCGAGGCGGCGCGCCCGGGCACAGGAGATGAAGGCGGCGTAGCTCCAGGCCAGGTGCCTGGCCGAGGTCTGCGCGCCGCTGCGTTGGTCGAACTGCTCGGACAGGTCACCGCTGGCGGGCGTGTACGCGCGCACGGTGGCGAGGTAGGCGTCGCCGCGATCGAACCATTGGCGTGCATCGTCGGCCGTCGTTGCAGCGCGGAAGCAGAACTCTGCGGCTCCCAGTGTCGAGAAGTAGTACGCGCCGCCGGAGAAGTACACGTCGCCGGCGTAGCGGCCCATCGCCGGGCCGCGGTTTGCGGTGCGGCCGTGGTTGATGGGGTAGGCCGCGTCGAACAGGGCTTCGAGTCGCGCCAGCGTGGATTGCATGCGCGGATCGGCGGGGCTGTGCTGGGCCTCGGTGCCCGCGCCATGGATGGCCGACAGGATCACCGAGATATCCAGCGCTTTCGTTGTGGGCTGGTTGTCTGTCAGCACGCGTGAACGGTAGTAGCCGTGCGTTGCGTCGCGGTCGACTGCCTGCTCGCCTGACTGTTCATTCACCCAATAGTTGTCAATCAGCCCCAGCACGGCCTGCGACGCCTCAAGGCAGCGCTGCGCCTGCTCCGTCTCGCCCAGACCCCGCAGCCATGCCGCACCTTCGGCGAGCGCCGCCGCCGACACTCGCAGCGTGTAGTAGTGATGGCCGCTTTCCTCCTCCCAGATGTCGTACGACGGTTCGCGCCAGTGATGCAGCGTGAAGTCGAGGTCGAAGCGAATCAGCGCGCTGACCTCCGCCAGAAGCGCAGCGTCGAGGTGCTTGCCTCCTGCCCAGCGCAGCAGCGCCAGCGCGCGCAGCGGCGGCCCGTCGTGCTGGGGGCGGGACCATCGGGAGACGTCGAGCGTGCCGTCGGGGTTCACGCGCGTCTCGGCAGCGACGGCATCGCCGTGCGCGCGCGCGAGGTCATCGTCCTTGCGCAGGTACTGCAGGAAGTCGGGCGCCACGCGGGCCCGGCGTTCCGGATTCGCGGCAGCCATGCGGCCGTCGAGTTGGTTCAAGGCCAGGCTGAAGCGGGTGAAGTCGCGCAGATGCTGCAGCGCTTCGTCGCCGACACGTCCATCGACGTAGAGCAGGCGCAGTGCATCGATGACGACGGCGGAGTCGCGGAACCAGTGGAAGAAATAGTCCGGGTCCGGTTTCCAGTCGCCCAGCACGGGCGAGGCGACGATGGCGCCGGCAATCGGCCGCACGGTCTGGCCAAATCCCGGGCGATGCTTGACGATCGACACCGGCGAGATGCTGGCGAGCATGGCGCTTGCCGAATGGCGAAGTTGACTCTCGAGCCAGGACTCGAATGCCGGGTCTTGCAGGTTCGTCAGGGTCACAGTGTCGAAGACGCGAGATGCGGGCTGCTGAAGTCCAGGCGGCGCAATCCGGCCTGCACTTCGGGCACGCTCATGAACAGCTTCCACAGAAGGCCCGTGCGATGGTTTTCCATCATCACGACGATCGGGCCCTGGTCGATGGCCAGGAAGGTCTCTGCGAACCAGTCGCGCTCTTCGCAGAACGCATCGATGAACCCGAACTCCTGCCACGCCCGGGCGCCATGCACGCTGAGGAAATGCCGCAGCACCTGCATCACTTCGGCGGGCGCATAGGGCAGGCTGGCCAGCGCGGCGGTCGGCGTGATGGTGCCGTTGTCCACGTCCGGGGCGTGGGCCAGGTAGCCGTAGCCTTCGGAGTCATCGCTCGCGGTCAGTCCCCAGCACGATTCGCCGTAGCCCTTGAAGCCGTGCGGATTGGCAACGCAATGCGCGCGGTTGATCTGCACGTGGCGGCGGTTCAGGTCCCAATAGTCGGCGTAGCGGTCTTTCAGGCCACGCGGGTCGAGGCCGCAGAACGAGTAATGCGTGAAGAACAGCGGGCCGCCGTACGCCATGCCCAGCGGCAGCTGGATGCCGTAGTACGACTCGCCGTTGAGGAAGCCGCGCCCGGCTGCGAAGCCGTGGTGGTAGACCTGCGGCTCGACCGCATGGCGCGGCGCGGCCGCGGCCAGCAGGTAGGTGACGAGGCACTCGTTCCAGCCGCGCACTTCATGGTTCATGGCCCAGCCGTGCTTCGGGCTCCAGTGCCAGAACAGGACGTCGCGTCCGTCGCGGGTGAACCAGTCCCATTCGACGTGGTGCCACAGCGTGTTGATGTCGCCGCGCAGCTGTTGCGCCACGGCCGTGTCCTCGCTGAAGTACTGGCGCGCGCACAGCAGGCCCATCATGAGGAACGAGGTCTCGACCAGATCGGCCGCGTCGTCCTTGGGCGTCATCGGGATCGTCTCGCCGCTCGTGCCGTGGATGAAGTGCGGGAAGGCGCCGTGGTAGCGCGTGGCGCGGAGCAGGGCGTCGAGCATGCGCCGAAGGCGTTCCAGGCCTTCGTCCCGCGTGATCCAGCCGCGCTCCACCGCGACGATCATGGCCATGATGCCGAAGCCCGAGCCGCCGATCGCGACCTTGACGTCGGCCCTGTCCTTCGTGATGAGGCCGGCGATCGAGCGGCGGTCGAGCGCCAGGCCGCTGGCGGCATCGGCACCGTCCCAGAAATAGCGGAAGGTCTGGCGCTGCACGGCTTCGATCAAGGCTTCGTCGGGCAGGGCGGCCAGTGCCTTCGGGTTTCGGTCATCCTTCAGCACTCAGGGCTCCTGTCGTCGTCTGGGGGTGTCACGTTTGGTTTCATCGATTCCTTTCGGCGCCTTGCGGCCGCCGGCCGCCGCAAGCATGCCATCATTAAGGCCCCTTGGGTTCCACTCGAAGTCTTCCGATGAGTCGTATCGACAACCTCTTGGCCCAGATGACGCTCGCCGAAAAGCTGGGCCAGCTCACGATGACGGCCTCCGGCTACACGGTCACCGGCCCGGTGATTGCCGGGGATTCCACGCAGTCGATCATCGACGGCACCATTGGCAACCTGCTGAACATGGTCGGCGCCGGCCCCGTGCATGAAATGCAGCGGCTGGCGGTCGAGAAGTCGCGGCTTGGCATTCCGCTGCTGATCGGTCTGGACATCATCCACGGGCATCGCACGCTCTTTCCGATCCCGCTGGCAGAGGCGGGCATCTTCGATGAAAGCCTGTGGGAGCGCACAGCCCGCGAGGCTGCTCGCGAAGGCGCGGCCGAAGGTCTTGCGCTGACCTTTGCGCCGATGCTCGATGTGTCGCGCGATCCCCGCTGGGGCCGCACCGCGGAGGGGCCTGGTGAAGATCCCTGGCTCAACGCGCGCATCGCGCAGGCCAAGGTGCGCGGTTTCCAGGGGGCCGACCTGTCGTCGGCCGAAGCGCTGGCCGCCTGTGCAAAACATTTCGTTGCCTACGGCGCCGTGAACGCGGGGCGGGAGTATGCGGAGGTGGACATCTCCGAACGAACCCTGCGCGAAGTGCATCTGCCGGGCTTCGAGGCGGCACTGCGCGCTGGCGTCGCGACACTGATGCCGGCCTTCACCGATCTCAACGGCGTGCCCATGACGGCGCACATCCCCTTGCTGCGCGACTGGCTGCGCGGCGAGATGGGCTTCGACGGCGTCATCATCAGCGACTACAACGCCATCGCGGAGTTGATCAAGCATGGTGTCGCCGCCGATCTCGTCGATGCCGCGGTGCTGGCGCTGAAGGCCGGCGTCGATGTCGACATGATGTCCGACGCCTATCGCAAGGGCCTGCCCACCGCGCTCGAGCAGGGCCGGGTGACGATGAAAGAAATAGATGCTTGCGTGATGCGCGTGATGCGGCTCAAGGAGCAACTCGGGCTGTTCGACGATCCGTACCGACGTGGCGCGACACCAGAACCTGAGGCCGTCATTGCCGAGCGGCACGCGCTGTCGCGCGACGTCGCGCGCAAATCCATCGTCCTGCTGAAGAACGAGAGCGACAGCTTGCCCTTGCCTGCGGTGGCAAAGACGCTGTGCGTCATCGGCCCGCTGGCCGACGCCAACACCCAGATGAAAGGCCCTTGGTGGGGTGCCGGCGAACATGAGCCGGCTGTCAGCGTGCTCGACGGCCTGCGCGCCGCGCTGCCGCAGGCCGAGATACGCCATGCGTCTGGCGTGGCCATCGAGGGTGACGCTGACGGTGGCATCGAAGGCGCTGTCGCGCTGTGCGAGGGTGCTGACGCCGTCGTGCTGTGCCTGGGCGAGCGCGCCACGATGAGCGGCGAGGCCGCGAGCCGGGCCACGCCCGCGCTTCCCGGCCAACAGCAGGCGTTGGCCGAAGCGGTGACGGCGCGTGCACACGCGCTCGGCATTCCCGTCGTCGCAGTCTTGTTTTCAGGCCGCCCTCTGGTCGTACCCTGGCTCGCCGAACACGCCGATGCGTTGCTGGCCGCGTGGTTCCTCGGCGTCGAAGCTGGCCACGCCATTGCAGATGTGGTCACGGGCCGGGTGTCGCCGAGCGGTCGCACACCGATGAGTTGGCCGCGCGCCGTCGGGCAGGTGCCGGTGTTCTTCGGCCAGCGTCCCACCGGCCGGCCGATGAACCCCGCCGACTACTACACGAGCAAGTACCAGGACGTCGCCAACACGCCGCTGTATGCCTTCGGCCACGGCTTGACCTACGGCCGCTTCAGCTACGACGCGCTGGAGGTCGAGCCGCGGCGCGTGCGCGAGCAGGACACGCTTTCCATCAGCGTCAGCCTGCGCAACGATGGCGAACGCGAGGCGGAAGAGACGGTCTTCCTGTTCGTTCACGACAAGGTGAGCAGCGTCACCCGGCCACTGCTGGAGCTCAAGGGCTATGCGAAGCTGCGCTTGATGCCGGGCGAAGGCGGCTCGGTGACGCTGACGCTGCCGGCGGCCGAGCTGCGCCACCTTGGTCCGGACCTGCAGCCCGTGTTCGAAGCGGGCGAGGTCGAGATCCTTGTGGGACCGAGTGCCGACCCCGCAGGCCTGCTGCGCCAGGCCATCGAGTTGTGTTGAGCCGGGCCTTCGGCTCTAACCGTCCTTCTTCAATGTCGCCTTCGATTCGAATCCCCTGGCATTGGTGTAGGTGCCGCTGATGGTCCCGTTGGGATTGAGCACGTAGACGACGTTGGCCTGGCCTATCTTCGCGGAAAGTTTTCCGTCGGCAACCGTGCCGTTGATGCGACGCCAGCCGGCCTTGGCGTTGGCGTATTCCCCCTGTGAATCGCCCCATGCATAGACGGCGCTGAAGGCATTGGCCGCAATGTTCTCGACGATCAGCACATGGTTGAGCCGATCGCCGGCGCCGATCCAGGTTCCTGTCCACTTGCCCGCGTAGCCGGCCACGGGCGCCGGCAGGTCGGCCGCTGGCGCGACCATGTTGATGTCGCCAGGCAAGGTCGGCTCCGGGCCGGCCATGGCCATGGTTGCCGTCAGCACGAGGGAACTCATCAAGAACAAGCTGCGCATGCCGATCTCCTCCAGGTGAAAACCTTCAGCCTACCTTTTGCGAAAGAACTGCCATCAACCATTTGCGGGTTGACAAGACGCGACCGATTGGAGCAGGCCATTCGGCCAGTCGAAGACAGGGATCGGCGCGGCCCGGCCTCCCTGAATCGACGTGCGCCATCTACCACCTTGCGGCAGCGCTGGATAGCAGGACCATGCCGGATTCCCCTCTCGCACAAGCGCGGCACGCTGTGAATAATGCGTTTCGCGGTCCAACCCATTCCCATCCACCGAGGAGCATCGCCATGCAACGCCGCCACTTCCTGAGCCTTTCCGCCATCGCATTGCCCTCGCTGGCCGGTGCGCGCGCCGTGCCCGATAGCCAGGGCGCCGAAGCATGGCGAAGCTACGACATCACCACCACCGTGGACCTGAGCGAGCGCACCGGTCTGGGCCGGGTGTGGGTGCCGCTGCCGGCCAGGCAACTCAGCGATGCTTCAGGCGCATACCAGCGCCTCGACGACACCCGCTTTGACGCGCCCGGCGCAAAGCAGGCCAAGGTCATCACCGGCACCGGCGGCGCCACCATGCTCCTGGTGGAGTGGACCGACCCCAGCGCAGCGCAGAAGCTCACGCTCACCAACCGCGTGGCCTTGCGCGACCGCAGCAGCGACTTGAGCGCCGCACCGCAGGCTGTCCGCGTCAGCGGCGAGCAGTTGCGCCCTTGGCTCCGCGCCAGCGAGTACAAGCCGCTGAACGGCATCGTCGCCGACACCTCGCGCAAGATCGTGCGCGACGCTGGCGCGAGCACCGACATGGAAAAGGCCAGGGCCATCTACGACTGGATCGTCGCCAACTGCCACCGCGAAGGCAGCGTGCGGGGCTGCGGCACGGGCGACGTCACCGCAGTGCTGACCAGCGGCAACCTGGGTGGCAAGTGTGCCGATCTCAACGGCCTTTTCGTCGCGCTCGCGCGTGCCAGTGGCGTGCCCGCGCGCGACGTCTATGGTGTGCGTGTCGATGATTCGTCCCGTGGCTACAAGAGCATGGGCAAGAGCGGCGACATCTCCAGGGCGCAACATTGCCGCGCCGAGTTCTATGCGCAGGGCTACGGCTGGGTGCCGGTGGACCCGGCCGATGTGCGCAAGGTCATGCTGGAAGAAGAGAAGGGCGGCTTGCCCATCACCGACGCCCGTGTGCGCGCGGCCAACGCCTTGCTTTTCGGCGCGTGGGAAATGAACTGGCTGGGCTACAACAACGCCGAAGATGTCCGCCTGCCCGGCAGCCAGCAAGGCACGCCGCTCGCCTTCCTCATGTACCCCAACGGCGAAACCGCCAAGGGTCGCCTGGACAGCCTGGACCCCGCCACCTTCCGCTACGCCATCCAGTCAAAGCGCGCGGCCTGAACGACGAAGCTCGCATCTGAAGCGACGCGATGCTTCCGCCCACATTGCGTCGCCGTGGCCTGCTGCTGGGCGGCGCGGCAATGGCTGTCGGAGCATCCAGCAAGGCTGACACGCCCAACATGCTGGTGCCGTGGCGGCCTGCCCAGCCGCCGAGGCTCGACGCCATCGACTTCCAGACGGAGCAGCGCCGCTCGCTCGCTGACTTCGCGGGGCGCGCGCTCGTCGTCAATTTCTGGGCGAGCTGGTGTGCGCCTTGCCGTGTCGAGATGCCGTCGCTCAACGCCGTGCTGGAAGAGCTTGCGCCTCGCGGCCTGCGATTGCTGGCCATCAACCACGGCGAGATGCCCGAGCGCGTGCGGCAATTCCTCGGCGAAGTGCCTATTCGCGGAACCGTGCTGCTGGACCGCAGCCAGAGCCAGCTGCGCGCATGGGGCGCGCGTGGACTGCCGGCCAGCTTCGTGCTCGATGCAAAGGGTCGGCCGCGGTACATGGCGATGGGCGAGATCGACTGGCGCGCTGCGCACGTCACCAAGGTCCTCGAGGTCGTCGTCGCCGGATAGGGCGTTGCATCCTTGGGTGGAACGGCGCCGTCTCGCTGACAACGGCAGCGCGGCGCCGACGCGTCAGCCGATCTTCAGCCGTGCTTCGCCTTCGGCCCAACTGACGACCTCGCCGATGTCCGCAGCAAAGTGGAAGCCATGGCGCGCAAATATTGCCAGCACGGCTTCCACCGCAGCCGGCTCGCAGGACACCAGAAGCCCGCCACTGGTTTGCGGGTCGGTCAGCAGGGCGCGTTCCGTGGCCGAAAAGGCAACAGGCAGCGACACGTCCTTGCCGTAGCCGTCCCAGTTGCGGCCCGAGGCACCGGTGACCATGCCACGCCCGGCGAGGTCGCGAACGCCTTCGAGCAGGGGCACGCGCGCCCAGTCGATGACCACGCCGGCGTTCGCGCCGCGCGCCAGTTCGAGCGCATGGCCGGCAAGGCCGAAGCCGGTGACATCGGTCAGCGCATGCACGCCGTCCAGTTGCGCCAGTTCGGGGCCGGGCGTGTTGAGCTGGGTGGTGGTCGCGATCATCTGCTGGTAGAGCGCGTCGGGCAGCGCCTCTTTCTTGAGTGCCGCCGACATCACGCCCACGCCCAGTGGCTTGCCCAGCACCAGCCGGTCGCCGGCCCGGGCGTCGGCGTTGCGCTTGACGCGGGAAGGGTGCACCACGCCGAGCGCCACCAGCCCGTAGATGGCCTCCACGGAGTCGATGGTGTGGCCACCCGCCACCGGAATGCCCGCCTGCCGGCACACCGATTCGCCACCTTCAAGGATGCGGCCGATCACCCCGGTCGACAGCACGTTGATCGGCATGCCGACGAGCGCCAGCGCCATGATGGGCTTGCCGCCCATGGCATACACATCGCTGATGGCGTTGGTGGCGGCAATGCGCCCAAACTCGAACGGGTCGTCGACGATGGGCATGAAGAAGTCGGTCGTCGCGACAAGTGCGATGTCGTCGGTCAGCTTGTAGACGGCCGCGTCGTCCGAGGTCTCGATGCCCACCAGCAACTCGGGCGGCATCGGCATGCGATTGCTGTTGCGCAGGATCTCGCTGAGCACGCCCGGTGCAATCTTGCAGCCGCAGCCTCCGCCATGCGACAGCGAGGTGAGGCGAGGGGAGGGCGCGTCGACAGGGCCGGTTGTCATTCAGTATCTCCATTTGTCTTGTGTGGCAGCGGCGCCGCACCGTCACCGAGCGGGCCCAGCGCGGCGGCGTAGCGCGCAACCATTGCTTCACCGATGGCGCTCGGTCGCATGGCAGGTGCGCGGTCATGAATCCCGATGCCCGCACGCGCGCCGAAAAGGCGCTTGCCGTAGCACAGCAGGTTCTCGATGCCCTGCATCACGAACACGATCGCCGGCAGCATCGCCTCGTAGGCGCGCTCGGCACCCGCTTCGTCGCCGCTGCGGAAGGCTTCATAGGCGCGCACGGCGTGGTCGATGCAATCGGGCGCGAGGATCATGCCGCGGCAGCCGGCTCGCAGGTTGTCCACCAGCTCCAGCCCACCGCGCCCGTTGAACACGGGCACACGGCGCTCGGTGCGCTCGATGAGCGCGGCGATGTCCACCACCGGGCCTTCGCCCTTGATGAGGCGGATGTTGGGATGCTGCGTGACCAGGTCGCGGATCTCGTCGGCCGTGAGGCCCCGGCCGAAGAAGGCCGGGGCGTTCTGGATGGCCACGGGCAGGTCGGTCGCCGCGGCCACGCGGCCGAAGAAGCGGATGTACTCCTGCGCACCGAAGGCGCCGGCGGCGGGCGGCTGCAGGATCACCCAGTCGGCGCCGACACCCTCCGCATGGCGCACTTGCGAAACCTGCTCGGCGACCGAGCTGCCGAAGATGGTGAGGGCCAATGGCACGCGGCCCGCCGTGTCCTCGGCGATCCAGTCCATCACCGTGCGGCGCTCGGCCTCGCTCAGCTTGGAGACTTCGGTTGCCAGCCCCAATGCGGCCATGCCATGCACGCCACTGGCGAGGCAGCACTGCACCTGGCGGCGCATCGCGGCGCGGTCCAGCTTCTCATTCGCGTCGAACAGGGCATAGAGGATGGCGCGGATGCCGTGGAAGGCGTCGGGAGTGAAGGTGCTACTTCGCGTAGTCATAGAGCGGTTTGCCCTTGTCGACGATGTGAACCGTGAGAAGCTTCAGCGGCTTGTCGCCGACCACCTTGAAGCCGCCATGCTTGACGTCTCGAAGGTTCATCGATGTCAGCCCCGTCGGAAGCATGGATGGCTCCTGGCCGGGGGCCTGTATCTGGGAGCCTTGCAGGACGTGAAAGGCTTCGACGCCATGGTGGACGTGAAGATTGCTGCTTTCGCCCGGCTTGATCTCGACAATGGAAGCGATCACTTCCATGTCCGGTGCACCCGTCAGGTCCGTACGCTTTTGCTCGACACGTTGCGGCGAATCGGTCAGCGTTTGCGCCGTCAGGCCAGTCGCCAGACCGAGCGTGAAAATCGCCAACCCCAACACAACGACTCTTGCGTTCTTCATGGTGGCCTCCATCCGCGCGACATGCGCGGCGCGACTATCGACGGAGTCCGGTCGAGCGTCAAGGCGGGCAGCACGCAGCAGGTGCAAAGCTGTCTGGTCAGCGGTCAGGAAAGGCCGAAGCGCCTGCGCTCAAGCTCGTTCGCTCGAAGTAGCCAGGCAGTGCGGCTGCGATGCTCGACGACGACGCGCACGCAGCGTTCTTGCCACCTACTCGCGCCATGGGGTGATGCGCGGCAACCATCGCCTCACGTTCGCCCGGTAGCGCTTGTACTCGTCGCCGAACTGCTCGTCCAGCGCAGGCTCTTCGTAGGCGACAACGAACAAGAAGAATCCGGCCCACACGATCGCGCCGTACGCCAGCACCGTGACGCTGCCGAACAGGAGGCCCTGGCCGGCGATCAACGCCGTGACTGCGACGTATATCGGATTGCGGACGTAGCGAAAGAACCCGGTGACGACGAGGCGCTTGGGAGGCATCACGGGCGCCGGTGTGCCGAGGCCCTGCAACGCGAAGCGAGCGAACGAATCGAGCAAGATGGGCAACCCGGCGACGATCAGGGCGGCGCCGGGCACGCGCGCGATCGGGAATAGCTCGGGCGCGAAGTCCCAGTGCGTGAGGTACCAGGGGACGTACACCGCGAGCGTGCCCGGTGCGATGACCAGGAAGATCGCGGAACCGATGATCGCGGCGGCGCGCTGCACGACAGGAGATTCGTATCGGCGCGCGGTGTCCGGTCAGCCCGACCCGGCTCCAGGCGACAGCGTGCGCTCCGACTGCTCCGCAGTCACGACGCTCACGGGCACGCCGAATCGCTCGATGCGATGGGCGAGGTCGAGGCGCAACCACCGGGAGATCCGCTCTGGCAGCGTCGAGACGATGACCTCGTCGTACTTCTCGCGCTCCAGCGTCTGGTGCACGGCCTCGAACGGGTCGGTGGCCCCGACGATCCCTTCCACATGCGAGCCCGCGGCCGCGTCGAGCAGCGGAATTGCTAGCTCCAGCGTGATGGCTGCCTCCTCGGTGTCGGGGTCCCAATAGGGCCGCGGAACCAGGAGCGTGAACTTGCACGGCTCGCGTGCGGCCCGCTCGGCCACGGCGGCGAGCAGCTTCGGCGAGGCCGCAGTCCGGTGCGCCACGATGAGGATGCGCCGTTCACTCATGATGTCAGCCTTGCACTGTTGAACTGCTCCACGGATTGAGCCCCCGAGACGGTCAGCAACATGCTATTCCTGTCTTTCGCCTGGTGCAACCGAGGGAGCCGGGGTGCCGGACGGCTGCCGTGGAACCGGTTTTTCAGGCCTGGTACATGACGACAGGCCTTCGCCTCAGCCACGTGGCGTCAGCAAGCTGGTCAAGCATGAAGGCCGCCACATCGGCGCGAGCCACCTTTCCCATGCCGCGAATGGAGCCGTCGTCAGCGGCGCGCCAAGCCCCGCGCGCCGCACCGTCCGTGAGCAGGCCCACGCGCACCACGGTCCATTCAAGATCCGTCGCGGACAGTTCCAGTTCCATGGCCTCCTTGTCGGCGACCTCGCTGCGCAGGACCAGGCCGAAAAGCAGCGTCCTGGCCAGCCAACCCACATGAGCGCGCGTATTTCCCGCCCCGAACGTCGAGATGGCAACGATCCGGCGCACACCGACCCTCGCCATCGATTGCGTGATGACACGAATCGCGCTTGAGCACACCTGCTCATGGCGCCGCCACGGGCGTCCACCCAGTGCACACAGCACTGCGTCATGGCCGGCAACCGCGCGCTCAACGGCAGTCGGGTCCCGGGTATCGCCAGCCACGAGCGCGAGTCCCGGGCGGGCTTCGATCGCGCCCGTGTTGCGAGCGAATGCCGTCACGTCGTGCCCGGCGGCCAGCGCCTGCTCCACAAGTTGCCGACCCGTGCCACCGGTGGGCCCGAAAACGATGATTTTCATGGCTGCACCACCCTTTTCGAATCCTGAGACTCTGATCAAGTCCTCCGCGCGTCAGTTGCAGTGGATGAAATTCCCGTTGGTCTGGCACAGCCGTCCTTCCGGGCTGACATACCGTGAACCGTCGCCTGTGCTGTTGTATCGGTTGCCCTGGCTGTCCCAGCAGCCTCCGGCATTGCAATTGCCCAGCGGCGTCGGCAGTGGGGCCGTGCGCGGCGCTGCGGGTTGCCGCGCCTCCTCTGGCTCTTGTGCGCCCTGCCGCCTGGCAGCGGCGCCGCCGTCGGCGGGCGGACCAATCTGGATGGGCTGAACCTTGATCGGCGAGCCAACGCCCGTCCCCGCAATGGGGACCTGGGCGGTGGCGCCGGTGACGGCAAGCGCCACGGCAAGGAAGACGAATCGTCGACGCATTGCGGGGATACCTCTCGAACGCCGGGAAGCGTGCTTCGATCGCCTCGCCGCACCGACGAGGCCTCGATCGTCCTTTGACGCCCGGGCGTGCCAGAGGTTCATTGCGTTCTTTGCAAGGATTCGACAATCGCCTCACCGACCAGGGTGCCCGACGCGGGATTCTGGCCGGTGATCAACCGCCCATCGACCATGAGCTTGGGCGCCCACGGATCCGCCGATTCGTAGAGCGCACCTTCCTCGCGCAGTGCGCTTTCGAGGTCGAAGGGCACGTCGCTGCGTGCGTAGCCGTCTTCTTCCGCCGTGGAGAAGCCGGCGACCTTGCGGCCGCGCACCAGCGGCGTGCCGTCGTCCAGGGTGACGCCGAGCAGCGCCGAGGGACCGTGGCACACGGCGGCGACGATCTTGCCGCCGGTCCAGGCGCGTCGAACGGCCTCCTGCACTTCCGGGTTGCGGGTGATGTCGACCATCGGGCCCAGGCCGCCGGGGAAGAACACCGCGTCGTAGTCGAGCACATCGACATCGGACAACTTGCGGCTGTGCGCCAGGCGGCGGTACGAAGCGCTCTCCAGGAAGTCGACCTGCGCGGGATCGTTGCCGTCGAACCCGTCCTCCGGCGGCTTGCCGCCTTGCGGCGAGGCGTACTCGACCGCGATGCCGGCCTTGTCGAGCACCTCGAAGGGATGGGCAATCTCCGGAAAGAAGAATCCGGTGGCGCGATGCTTCGGGCCGATCACCGCTGCATTTGTCACAACGAACAGGACATGCTTGACGCTCATGATTCACTCCTTGGGTGGGTTCAGATAACCCGGTTGCCCCGGGCAGAACGAAGATTAAGGAGACAGCCGATATCCCGGTAGACCCGCCGATGTTGACGAATTGGCTCGTTGAATTTGACAATGAACAAATGAGTCGCCATGCCTCACCCATCCTGGACGAACTGCGTGCGATGGCGGTCTTTGCCAGCGTCGTGCGCAGTGGCAGCTTCGCCGCCGCCGCGCGTGCGCTGGGCCTGACGCGTGCCGTCGTGAGCCACCACGTCCGCGCGCTGGAGGCCAGGCTCGGCGTGCCGCTGGCGCAGCGCAGCACGCGCAGCTTCAGCCTGACGCCGGCGGGCGAAGCATTCCGCGTGCATTGCGAGCGCCTGCTCGACGAGGCACACGACGGCATCCGCGGCATGGAACTGCTACGCGCCGAGCCACGCGGGGAGGTGCGCATCACGTGTTCGCACCATTTCGGCAACAAGCGCATCCTGCCTGCGTTGCTTGCGTTCCGCCGGCGCTATCCGGCCATCCGCCTCCATGTCGCCATGAACGATGCCAACGTCGACCTGGTGCAGCAGGGGATGGAGCTGGCCGTGCGCGCGGGGCCGCTGGCGGATTCGGACCTGATCGCGCGTCGCCTGGTGAGCGAACCCACCATGCTGTGCGCTTCACCGGCCTACCTGCGCCGCTACCGCGCGCCTGCGACGGTCGCGGAGCTGGAGCAGCAACGCTGGGTGGTCTACCCGCCGACGCAGCGGTCGTTCGCAGGGAGCCTTGGCGCGCAGGCCATCGAGATCCCGGTGCACGGCGACATCGTCACCGACAGCGCGGCGTCACGGCTGGCCTTCGTGCTGGCCGGCGAAGGCATCGCGCGCCTTCCTGCCTACGATGCTGCTGCGCTGCTCGCGTCGGGCGACCTGGTGCGCGTGCTGCCGGAGGTGGAGACGGCGCCGCTCGAGATCTTCCTGGTGCACGGCAGGCGCATCGGGCCGAGCGCGCGGCTGCTGCGGGATTTTCTTCTTGCTGGGACGAATGAGAGCCAGGGGTGACGGCTGCGTGCGGTGCGGTGCGCGCAGCAGGGTCGAGCGCTGCAGGATCAGGGAGGCATCCGGCGGAGGCGCGGAGCCGGCTGGCCGTGCTCAGCCGCGCCGTCCCTTTCCTGGCGTGGCACGCCGAAGGCCGTCGAGCAGCAGGTTCACGTAGGGGTTGTCATCGCCGGCGCGCCAGGCCAGATGCAGTGTCGACACGGCCGTCTTGTCCAGAAGCTTGCGGTAGACAACGCCTTTGAGGCCGATGCATTCCGTATCGCTGGGCACCACCGCAATGCCGACGCCGGCGGCGACCAGGCCGATGATGGTCGATGCGTCGCGCGCTTCCTCCACCATGTTCGGCCGGAACCCGGCCTTGGCGCACAGCTCCTGAACCTTCCAGTAGAGCCCGATGCCCGCGTGGCGCGGATAGAGAATCAATGGCTGGTCCCGCAGGTCGCCGATGCGGATCGAGCCTTTGGCCAGCGGATGCGCTTCGGGCACGGCCGCAAGCAGTGGCGCCTGGTACCACTCCTCGATCACGATGCCGGTGGGTACCACCACGTCGGGGCGCCTCAGGATCGCCACGTCGAGCGCACGTGCATGCACGGCGTCGAGCTGGTCGAGTGAAGTCATCTCCTGCAATGAAAGGGTGGCGCGCGGATGCTCGCTGCGAAAGCGCCGGATGGCCGAGGGCAGGGCGACCGAGAGCATCGACGATGCGGTGTAGCCCAGCGCCAGCTTGCCGATTTCGCCGGTGGCCGCGCTGCGTGCTTCGCCCCGGGCCGATTCGACTTCGGCGAGGATGCCGCGCGCACGATCGAGAAAGTGCCGCCCCGCCTGCGTGAGGAAGACACGTCGCTTGTCCCGCTCGAAAAGCTGCACTTCCAGTTCCTGCTCCAGCGCGCGGATCTGTGTGCTCAAAGGCGGCTGCGCAATGTGCAGCCGTTCGGCGGCGCGTGTGAAGTTCAGTTCTTCGGCGACGGCAACGAAGTAGCGCAGGTGGCGAAGTTCCATGATACGTTTTAAGTATGGAAATCGAGTTGAAATCAGTATTTCCAAATATAAGCCGTGCTGCCTACGATCGCCTGCATGGAGACAAACAACCCCGACGACGCGTGGCTCGAAGCCCGCGCCACCAACACCGTCATGGCACGCCTGGCGCGCCGGCAGCCTGTCGCCGCGCTTGGCGTTCGCGGTGCCCGCACCGCAGAGATCGCGCGCCTGGCCAAGGCCACTGGCCACCACGCGATCTGGGTCGACCTCGAGCACAGCACCATGCCCATCGACGTGGCCGGGGCCATCTGCGCCGCGGCGCTGGACGTCGGCATCGTGCCTTTCGTACGGGTGCCGGAGCGCGAATACGGCGTAATCGGGCGTCTGCTCGATGCGGGTGCCAGCGGCATCATCGTGCCGCGCATCGAAACCCCGGAGCAGGCTGCAGACGTGGTGGCCGCCTGCCGCTTTCCGCCGCTCGGGCATCGCTCGGCAATTGGCACGCTGCCTTGTGTCGACTATCGCAAGCTGCCGCCGAAGCAACTCTACGAGACGGCAAACCGGTCGACGGTCGTCAAGCTGCTGATCGAGAGTCCGCGCGGTATCGAGAACATCGAGGCCATCGCGCGCGTCGAAGGCGTTGACCTGCTGGCGATCGGCAGCAACGACCTCAGTGCCGAACTCGGCGTGGCGGGCGGTCCGGTGCATCCGAAGATGCGCGAAGCGCACGAACACGCGCTGGCAGCGTGCCAGCGCGCCGGCAAGGCGTTGATGATCGGCGGCGTCGCTGATGCGGCCTATGTCGCCGACTTCATCCGGCGCGGCGCCGCACCCTTTCTCATGACCGGCATCGACACCGATCTTCTGCTGGCGGCCATGCATGATCGCGTCGCGCAAGCGCTGGCATCCGTGAACCCTGAGGCTTTTCAAAGACACCATGAGCACTGACATCCTGCTTTCCAAACCCATGCGCGACGCAGCCACGCTGACGCGCCCGCAGTTCGAAGTGCCTGCCGGTGCCTGCGATTCGCACATTCACATCTTTGGCCCCGCAGATCGCTATCCGCGCGTGCCGCATCCGCACTACACCTTGCCCGACGGCAATCTGGCGCAACTCGATCGCGCGCTGGGCGCCCTCGGCGTCGATCGCTTCGTGATCGTGCAGCCCAGCTTCTACGGAACGGACAACAGTTGCATGCTCGATGCGCTCGACCTCGCCGGTTCGAGGGCCCGCGGTGTGGCGATGGTCGATGACGACACGAGCGTCGACGAACTGAAGGCGATGCATGCCCGAGGCGTGCGCGCGCTGCGGCTCGACCTGTTCCTGCGCTCGGCGCTGCCCACCGCGCAGTTGCGCACGTTCATCAGGCAGAGCATTGAACGCACGCGCGCGCTGGGCTGGCACGTCCAGTTCTACACACCGGGCTGGGTGGTGCGCGACCTGATCCCCGCGCTGCCCGACCTTGAAAGCGACTTCGTCATCGACCACATGGGCTACATGCTGGAGAGTGATGGCCTCACACGCACCGACTTCGACCGCCTGCTGCGCGCGGTGCACGACGGCAAGGGATGGTTCAAGCTCTCGGGTCCGTACCGGCTGGCAAAGGATGGCAACTACGCCAAGCTCAAGCCGCTGGCGCAAGCGATCGTCGACACGGTGCCCGACCGCGTGATCTGGGGGAGCGACTGGCCGCACATTCCCGAAGGCGGGCGCGACACCGGCGAGTTGCTGAACCTCATCGGCGACTGGATACCGGACGCGGGCGCGCGCAAGAAGGTGCTGGTCGACAACCCGGCGCGCCTGTTCGGCTTTTGAGTCTGGCCATGCACTGCATCCAGGAACTCGATACGTCCGGCGCCCGCGCCGTCGAAACTTTTGTTCACGCGGGCGAGCGCTACCTCGTCGTGCCGCAACTCGCGTACGACGTGCCTGGCCAGCCCGCGTTGATGACGCTGGGCAACAGCGCCACCGATGCGCTGGTCTATCGCTGGGACGGTGGCCGCTTTGTCGAGCATGCGCGGCTCGACGTGCCGGGCGGCGAGGACGCGGAGTACTTTCGCATCGGTCAACGCGGCTTCCTGGCAACGGCGAGCCTGCGCACGGGCCAGAACCCTTACGACCTGAACGTGTCGTCGACGATCTTCGAGATCGTCGACGGCCGCTTCGAAGCCTTTCAGAAGTTGCAAGGGTTCGCGGCCAAGCAGTGGAAGCACTTCAGCTTCGACGGCCGGCATTTCCTGGCGTTCGCACAGAACGTCTCGATGCCCGACGAGACGCCTGCGCAACCCGCCGACTCCTGCATCTTTGAGTGGAATGGCGAGCGCTTCGTGCCGTTTCAAACGGTGCGCTCCGCATGGGGCTACAACTGGGCTTTCATGGAGGTCGGCGGCGAGAAATTGCTGGCGTACGCGGACCATGCCGTGCCCTCGCAAATCCTTCGCTGGAACGGCGACAACTTCGAGCCTTTCCAGGAACTCGAGGGAAAGACGGGCCGGGCCTTCTGCTTTTTCGAGGCGGAAGGCGAGTCGTGGCTGGCCTTTGCCAACCTTCACCACGACACGCTGCTCTACCAGTGGCAGGGTGGCCGATTCGTCGTGCACCAGACGCTCAGCGGCCCGGGCGGACGCGAGTTCGAATGGATCGCGACGGCGCAAGGCGGGCGGCTGGTTCAGGTCAACTTCCTGCACGGCACGCGTGAGCAACCCATCCCCGGACTGGACTCGGTGATCTATCGCATGGAGGGCGGCAGGATGCAGGTGGACCAAGCCTTCTCCACTTCAGGTGGCACCGACGCATGCGCCTTCGAGGACAACGGCCGGCACTACCTGGTGGTGGCGAACAGCCTGAGTGGCGCGGTGCGGTTTCGCACGCCCAGCCGCGTGTACCGGCTCGATGATGAAGGCATGAAAGGCGCGTCATGAGTGCAAGCGCATCGATCCCTGAAAGCCCCGAGCTGGTACGCCTGTTCGAGACCTACACCGCCACCGCCGACAGCATCGGCGCAAAGCTGGCGGCCCTGACGGCTTCTGCCACCGCCAACGATCCGCTGATCGTGGCCACGGCCACCGACATCGTGCTGTTTCCAGGCGGCGGGCGCGATCCTGAGATCCAGGGCTTTCGTTTTTCCACGCGCGGCTTCAAGGAGCTGGCAGGCATCTCGCACCACGGGCCGGCGGTCGCGTCGCTGCTCAAGATGCGCGAACTCGATCCGCAAGGCAGCCTTTGGCGCGACGAGTCGCAGCGACTCATCGAGAGCACGCGTGTCGCACGCGCGGCGAACTCTGTAGCCCTCTGGCGAGACCATATTGCGGTGGCCGCCTACCGTGGTCGCGAACAGGCGATTGCCAAACTCGTGAACTACTCGTGCGAACTCACTGAGCGCTATCTCGAGCGTGCCTTGCGCCAGCCCGGGAGCTTCAGCGCAGCCGACCTTCGCACCCACTACCTCGAAGCAAAGGGCGACGCCGCGGGCGCGACCGTGCCGATGAACGCGGTGATGATCGCGACCTTCTTCCTGGTTGGCATGGACATCGCACATCGCGTGATTGCCTGGCTCGATTGCCATGAGATCGACTGGAATCGCGCGATGGCGCTGATCGTCGGCAAGCAGGGCAGGCCGACCGCCGGCGTCACGTGGACCACGAATTCGGTGGCCGCCATGATCCTTGGCGCCTCGCGAAAACAGTTGCCGCTGGAGCGCCTGTACATCGCGCCGCATGGCCCGGACTTCCAGGTGGCAAAGCTGCCTGACCTTGCCGCCGTGCGTGCCTTCGAGGCGCCGATGCGCCAGCTGTGGACGCGCACGCGCACCGTCAGCGAACTCGGGCCGCTGATGTACGAGGGTTATCCGGCCTTCGAGCCCGGTTCCGTCATTCGCCCCGCGATCGATTCGAACACCACTTCGGTCGGCGAGATGCCCGCCATCGCCGGCCCGGACGACTGGCTTGCGCTCAACAAACGGCTGCGCGTGGTGCTGGAAGACCCGCGCCAGTTGCTGTCGGGCTGCGTGACCGACTACGCGGTGGACCAGTTGCAGGCCCACGGCAACGACCCCGCAAAGGTCACGGTGCCGGGGCTGGATGGCATCACGTATCCACCCCTGCGGGCGCGCTGACAAGACACACAACACACAGGAGACTTTCATGAATCTGCTCCATCGCCTTGTCGGGGCTGCCGCACTGTGCCTGGGCCTTGCGCCGACGGCCACGCTTGCCGCCGATGTCTGGCCCAGCCGCCCCATCCGCATCGTCACGCCGACACCGGCGGGCGTTGGGTCCGACGTGTTCGCGCGCATCTATGCCGAACTGCTTGGCAAGGCACTGGGCGTGCCCGTGGTCGTGGAGAACCGGCCGGGCGCGCTGTCGACCATCGGCACCGACGCTGTCGCCAAGTCGGCGCCGGATGGCTACACCATCCTGTTCTCGACCAGCAACCCGTTCACGATGACGCCCTTCCTGCTGTCGAAGCTGCCATACAACCCGCAGGCCGACCTGGTGCCCGTGACGCAGGCGCTGAAGGGCGGCTCGTTCATCATCGCCAACCCGAGGGTGCCTGCCGGCAACGTGAAGGAACTGGTGGCGCTTGCAAGGAAGGAGCCCGGCAAGCTGAGCTTTGCGTCGTATGGGTCGGGCAGCACGGCGCACCTGGGCTTCGAGCTGTTCCAGGAGGCGGCAGGCATTGAACTGCTGCATGTGCCCTACAAGCAGAGCGCCATGACGGACCTGATCGGCGGGCAGGTGATGCTCGGCTTCGAGCCGCCGGTCTCGGCACTGCCGAACATCAAGTCTGGCCGCATCAAGGCCATCGCGTACACGGGAGGCAAGCGCAACCCGGCAATGCCAGAGGTGCCGACGCTGGCGGAGAGCTATCCAGGGCTGGAAGTGTTGACCTGGCTGGGATTCTGGATGCCCGCCCGGACGCCGCCGGAGATCGTCGAACGCATGCACGCGGAAATCCGCAAGGCGACAGCGGCGCCCCAGATGCAAAAGGCCATCGCCGACGCGGGCCTCGAGCCGATGTCGACGACGCCGGCCGAGACGGCCGCGATCATCCAGCGCGAAGCGGACAGCCTTGGCCGCTTGATCAAGGCCAAGGGAATCCGGCTCGATTGAAGGGCCGGCGCCGCGCTGGCTTCCGCTCCGGCTACATCAGGCGTGTATCGGCGGGCGCCCTGTCTGTCCGGTCGTGCGCGTTGTCGACGAAGTTCAGGGGCGCGTTCGCCAGCTCTTCGGGGTCGACATCGTCCAGGGTGGGGACATCCAGCGTGTTGCGCAAGCGATGCATCCGAACAGTTCGCTCATCACGGGCGTGGTCTGCGGTGTTCGCGTGGAAGACATCGAAGATCCGCTCATGCAAAAGATTCGCCATCTGCACAAGCTGATTGACGAGTTGGCAAAGGGAAGGGCGATGGAAAAGATCCTGCGGCAATAGCACCTGAACGTCGACTTCTTGCGGATTGGCCTCTGTTGGACGATGCTGCAAACATCAACTTCCAGGGCGGGCCGGACTTCCGTCTGGGCGTGAGCTCGCAACTATTGCGTCAGAGCGTCATGTCGGCCCGCCAGGCCGCGCAAGGTTTTTCTGAAGGAGGTGTTCAGCCATGGCCCGGATGCTCTTCGCCACCGTACCGGTCATCGGGCACATCAACCCGCTGATTCCGCTGGCACGCTCGATGGTTGCGCGTGGCCATGAAGTGCGCTGGTACAGCGGCCGCAAACATGCCGCCCGAATCGAGGCGACCGGCGCGCACTTCACGGGTTACGCGGTCGCACGCGACTACGACGATCTTCAACTCGAGAAGGAATTTCCGGGGCGCTCTGAACTGAAAGGTCTCGATCAACTGCGCTTCGACCTGACGCGAATCTTCATCGACGCCGCGCCCGGGCAATACGCCGACATCTCCGCCATCGTGCGCGAGTGGCATCCCGAAGTGCTGGTTGCGGACCCGACGATGTTCGGTGCGGGGATCGCGCATGAACGCCTGGACATTCCGCTCGCGACCTTGAGTGTGCTGCCCTGCGTGCTTCGCAGCCGGGACACGGCACCCTTCGGCCTCGGCCTGCCGCCGGTGCCGACGGCCGCGGGCCGCGTGCGCAATGCGCTGCTCAACTGGCTCGTCGAGCATGTCATCTTTCGCGGCGTGCAGCGGCATTGGCAACGCACCCGTGCGCTCGTGGATCTGGAGCCCGCAGGCTTCCTGTTCGACGCGCCGCGGCACATTTCGCGATTCCTCCTGCCGACGGTTCCCGGCTTCGAGTACCCGCGATCGGACATGCCGGGCAACATCGACTTCATCGGCATTCTCCCGGTGGACCCGCCAAGCGGCGTGGAGCGTCCCGCCTGGTTCGACGAACTCGACGGCTCGCGGCCCGTGGTGCATGTGTCGCAAGGCACGATCGCCAACGCAAGGCCCGATCTCTTCGCACCGGCCATCGAAGGACTTGCAGATGAAAACGTGCTCGTCGTCCTGGCCACCGGCGGACGCCAGCCGCAGGAACTCGGCTTGGCGCGCGTGCCCGACAACGTGCGCGTTGCGTCCTTGCTGCCCTACGCGGACTTGCTGCCGCGAACGTCGGTGATGGTGACCAACGGCGGATACGGCGGTGTGCAGCTTGCACTCTCGCATGGTGTGCCCCTCGTCGTCGCCGGCACGACGGAGGACAAGCCCGAAGTCGCTGCCCGCGTGGCCTGGAGCGGCGCGGGCGTCAATCTTCGAACGTCGACGCCGACGCCGGACGCGGTGCGAAGCGCAGTTCGAAAAGTCATCGCGGAAGCTTCATATCGCGAGCATGCGAAGCGGCTGTCCCGGGAGTTCGCGCAGTACGACGCGGTCGCGTTGGGCACGGCGTCGATCGAGGCGCTGATTGGCGCGGGCAAACCGCGGCTCGCGTGACCGCTTCGCTCAGGTGCCGGTCCTGAACGTAAAGCTCTTCGTGAATGCGCCGGAGGCATTGGTGGTGATGGCCGGATTGGTGCCTGTGCTTGTCCTCACGCCATTCACGTTGGTGGTGGTCGTGTTGGTGCCGTTCAGCGTAACCGTGTACTCGGTGCCGGGCTGCAGCGGCACGTCCGGCATGACGACCGCCGCGTTCATGTCCGTGATGCTTCCGGTCGAGTCGTTGCGGGAATCGAGCACCGGGCGCAGGGCCACGGGCGAACCATTCGACTTGTTCACCAGGGAAGCGGACGTGATGCGCAGTTGCTGGCCTGTTCGCACCACCACCATGATGGGCTGCCCGATGGGCTGGACGCGCAGGTCGCGGCCCGGGATCGGGTTGGGCGACTCGTTGGTCAACTGGTAGGCCGTTCCGGTGGTGCCTTCGCACGGAAAGGTCTGCAGCTGTGCCCGGCCCGGCAACTGCGCTGTCGCGCCTTGCGAGATGCCCAGCGCGAGCGACGCAAGCACGCGCGGACCGAATTTCGCGGTGGTGTTGGTCATGTCCGAATTCATGACCGAGATGCCCAGGTCGCGCGACGAAGAGAGCAGGCTCAGCGCATGGAAGGGCGCGCTCAGGAGCCCGCGGATCGCTGCCTCCCCGTAGCCTGCGATGGCGCTGGAGCCATCGATCTCGCTCAGGTCGTCCTGGATGACTGAGAACGCATAGCCGGCCGCACGGGCGCGGTCTGCGGGGCTGTTTCCGGTGAACGCGGGCTTAGTGGGGTCCTGGAAGTGACCCGTGGCGAAGTTCAGCAAGAGGTAGTTGGCATGGCCGCGCACGGCCACGTCCAGCAGGGCGTTCTGCGCGAGCAGGCCGAAGCCGCAGCGTTGGCGCTCGTTGTTGAGTCGAGTGAAGGCCTTGTACTCCTCGGACGTGGCCGCGTAGGTCACGGGCGGAACGGAGGTCACGAGCGAGGCATCCGCGGGCAGTTCGGGCGTCGAAGGCGATGCGCTTGCATTGACGGCGGGCGATGCGGGTGCGCCGGCATTGCCATCTCCACCACCGCCGCCACCGCCGCCACCGCCGCCACCGCCGCCACCGCATCCGGCAAGTGTCAGCGCCGAAAGCGCGAAGGCAAGCGCCCGGAGGCGGGTCTGGGAGGCGGCGGCCGAAATCATGTTGACCACTGTAATCAATTGCGCCCCGGCAGGCTCCCTGCGAACGCCAAGGCGGTCCCGGCAACATGGCGGGCCAGTGAAAGATCAAGGTACGGGACTCGGCTGCGGTGTCGCCCATCGCACCTTGTGACGTTGACGAAGCCGGCGTGCACGGCCACCATGTCGCGTTGTCGCCGATGCCCGCCAGGCGGCGGACTTCCGGCAGAGGCCCGTCCCTCTCTGGTCAAAGCAAAGGCGCCGTTCAGACTTCCAAGGGGGATTTATGGCTGAAAGCGACAAGGTGTTCGCAGGCTCGATCCCGAAGTTCTACGACACGCTGATGGTCCCCCTGATCTTCGCGGACTATGCCGCCGACATGGCGAAGCTTGTCGCGGGCTTCTCGCCCTCGGCGGTGCTTGAAACGGCGGCCGGCAGCGGCGTGGTCACGCGGGCGCTTGCCCCACTGCTTGGCGCCGGCGCGCGCTACGTGGTGACCGACCTCAACCAGCCCATGCTCGACTTTGCCGCGGCCCGGCAGGGCTTCGATAGCCGCATCGAATGGCGGCAGGCGGACGCGCTGGAGCTGCCATTCGAAGATGCCTCGTTCGACATCGTTTGCTGCCAGTTCGGCGCGATGTTCTTCCCCGACCGCGTCGCCGGCCATGCCGAGGCGCGTCGCGTGCTGAGGCCCGGTGGGCGCTTCGTCTTCAGTGTGTGGGACCGCATCGAGGAGAACGCCTTTGCCGACGACGTCACCAACGCCGTCGCTGCGGTGTTTCCGCAAGACCCTCCGCGATTCCTCGCCCGCACGCCGCACGGCTATCACGACATTGCATTGATCCGCGAGGAATTGAGTCGCGCAGGCTTCGCCGATATCGGGATCGAGACGCATGAGAAGCTGAGTCGCGCGCCCTCGGCCCGCGACGCCGCCACCGCCTATTGCCAGGGAACGCCGCTGCGCAACGAAATCGAGGCGCGTGACGCCAGCTTGCTTCAACTCGCGACGGACCGCGCGACGGAGGCGATCGCCGGGCGCCATGGCGAAGGCGCGGTGGCCGGCAAGATCCAGGCGCATGTGATCGTGGCGGTGGCATAGCGCCAGTCCGGTGCAAAGCGCGCTGCAAGCGCGACCGCGATGCGCGCTGATGTCCCAGCGGCGATACACCCCACCGATGGTGGATGTTTTTCCCACGGGAAGCGAGCAGAATCGCGCCGCGACGCGCACGGGTCGGCGCGCGCCGCCGACGCCACCTTGGAGTGCGCCAACCGCATGCTGGCCCTTTCATCGGAAGGACTGCCATGCCAAGCCGCCGCTTGTTTGCCGCCGCTGCAGCCATTGCGGCGCTGGCCGCCTTCCCCTTGCTCGCATCGGCACAGAAGAAGTACGACCCGGGGGCATCGGACACCGAGATCCGCATCGGCCAGACCATGCCCTACAGCGGACCGGCGTCGGCCTACGGCACCATCGGCAAGGTGGAGACGGCGTACTTCAAGATGCTCAACGAGCAGGGCGGCATCAACGGCCGCAAGATCGTTTTCGCCAGCGTCGATGATGGGTACAGCCCGCCCAAGACCGTGGAGGCCACGCGCCGCCTCGTCGAGCAGGACGAGGTCTTGCTGATGTTCGGCTCGCTCGGCACGCAGACCAGCACGGCCGTGCATGCCTACCTGAACTCGCGCAAGGTGCCGCAGATCCTGCTGGCCAGCGGCGCGACGCTGTGGAACGACCCCAAGGGCCATCCGTGGACCATGGGCTACCAGCCCAACTACCAGACCGAGGCGCGCATCTATGCCAGGCAGATCCTGCAGACGCGCCCCAACGCGAAGATCGCGGTGCTCTACCAGAACGATGACTACGGTAAGGACTACCTGAAGGGGTTGAAGGACGGCCTGGGCGCGAAGGCGGCTGCCATGATCGTGAGCGAGGCGAGCTACGAACTGTCGGACCCCAACGTCGACACGCAGATGGTGCAGTTGCAGGCGTCCGGCGCCGACGTCTTCATCAACCTCGGGGGCCCCAAGTTCGCGGCACAGGCCATCCGCAAGGTCTCCGACCTCGGCTGGAAGCCGGTGCACTACCTCAACAGCGTGTCCAGCAGCGTCGGGCAGGTGCTGGCGCCGGCGGGCCTGGACAAGTCGGTGGGCATCCTCTCGGCCACCTATGGCAAGGATCCGAGCGACCCGTTGTGGGACAACGACCCAGGCATGATCGAATGGCGCGCCTTCATGAAGAAGCACTACCCCGAAGGCGATCTCGCCAGCAGCTTCAACACCTACGGCTACAGCGCCGCCTGGACGCTGGCCTACATCCTCAGGCAGTGCGGCGACAACCTGACGCGCGAGAACGTGATGCGCCAGGCGGCGAGCATGAAGGACCTGAAGGGTCCGCTCTCGATCCCCGGCATTTCAGTGGATACCAGCCCGAGCGACTTCGCGCCGATCAAGTCGATGCAACCCGTTCGCTTTGACGGCAAGACCTGGCAGAAGCATGGAGATGTGCTGTCGGGGATGTGAGCCTGAACGTGCGAGCACGTCCCCGTCACTTCGAAAAGCGCTTGCGGTATTCCACCAGGCTCACACCCAGACGGCGGCCAAAGGCGCGCCGGAACCCGTCGACATTCGCGTAGCCCACCGCATCAGCCAGTCGCTTGGCCGGCAGGTCCGACTCCTCGGCCAGGCGGCGGGCAGCGTCGATCCTTGCGTTCTCGACAAACCCGGCGGGCGTCGTGCCCGTCTCGCTGCGGAAGATCCGCGCGAAGCTGCGTTCGCTCATGCCGGCACGGGACGCCAGGGCGGGAACGGACAGGTCGTCCTTCAGATTGGCAAGAACATGGTCCTGTACGTCGCGCATACCGGAACGCTCTGCTGTTTGCGCCGCCAAATGCGCACTGAACTGGCTCTGGCCGCCGGGACGCTTGAGGAACATCACCAGTTCGCGCGCCACGCGCAGCGCGATGTCGCGGCCGTGATCTTCTTCCACCAACGCGAGCGCGAGGTCCATGCCCGCCGTGACGCCGGCGGAGGTGAAGAGCTTGCCGTCCTTGACGTGGATGGCGTCCGCTTCGACGCACGCTTGCGGGTATTCAGCGGCAAGGCGCGCCGTGGAATTCCAGTGGGTCGCCACACGCTTGCCGTCGAGCAGTCCGGCGGCCGCGAGCACGAACGCGCCGGTGCACACCGAGCCATAGCGTCGCACGACGCGACTCTGGCGCCGCAGCCAGTCCTGCACCAGCGCATCGGTTGCCATGTCCTCGATGTTGGGGCTGCCGGCGACGAGCAGCGTGTCGATGCGACCGCGATGCGTCGCCACCGTCGCATCGACAGCGAGCCGCAGCCCGTTGCTGCTTCGGAGCATGCCTTCTTCGGCGGCGATCACCTGCACCTGATAGGCGCGGGGCTTGCCAAGCTGACGCGACGCCTCGGCGAAAACGTCTGCCGGACCGGCGACATCGAGCAGCTGGAATCGGGGGAAGGCAAGGATGGCAATGCGCATGGCTGACAAGGCTCAATGATTGGCAGAAAACGTCGTGCGGTGGGTGCCGTGGGTGGCGGGCGTCTGGCAGAAAATACCATGACCTGCAAAAACTGCCAAAGGATTCCGCCATGCAAGGCCAGATGTTGAACCCGCCCGGCGCGGTTTTCGAAAACACTTCCGGTGAAAGCGCGCTGCGCAAGCTGCCAGTCAATCTCTTCGCTTCGGTCATGGGGCTCTCGGGTCTTGCGCTGGCCTGGCGATTGGCGCATGACAGCCTCGGCGCGCCGGTCCTTGTCGGCGAAGCCATCGGTGCACTCGCGTTGGGCGCTTTCGTGGTGATCTCGCTGGGCTATCTGGCGAAACTCGCCTTGCATCCGCAGGCTGTGCATGCGGAGTTTCATCACCCCGTGGCCGGCAATTTCTTCGGGACCATCGCGATCTCGATTCTCTTGTTGTCTGCCGTCGCCGAGCCTTACAGCGAACCGGCTGCGCGGGCGATCTGGATCATGGGCGTGGTAGCGACCTTTGCGCTCAGCTTCGTCGTCGTCTCCCGCTTGCTCAAGGGACAGGTGGAAGCGTCGCACGCCGTTCCGGCCTGGCTGATTCCGGGCGTGGCGACGCTCGACATCCCCGTGACTGGAGGCCACATGCCCATGGCTTGGGCGCCGGAACTCAACCTCATGGCCGGCGCTGTGGGTTCGGTGCTGGCGCTGGTGCTCTTTTCGATGATCGTCAGCCGTCTTGTGCACCGAGATCCGATGGCGGGCGCCATGACGCCGTCCCTGATGATCCTGGTGGCGCCCTTTGCCGTGGGCTTTCTTGCCTACAGCAACATCGTCGGCGTGGATCGCTTTGCGGCGCTGCTGTTCTACTTTGCGCTGTTCATGTTCGCGGTGGTCGTGCCCAAGGTGTTGCGCCGGAGTGTCAAGTTCTCGACCGCGTGGTGGGCCATCGGCTTCCCGATGGCGGCGCTTGTGAATGCGGCGCTGAAGTACGCGCAGTTCCGTTCGAGCGCGCCGCTTTGGTGGCTCGCGATGGCGCTCCTGGGTGTGTTGAGCGTGGCGATGGGGGTTCTTGCGGTGAGAACCGTGTGGGGCGCCCTCAACGGGAAGCTGTTCGCTTGAACGGGGGACGTCGGCCGGCGTGGTGATGGCGCAGGTGGCGTCAGCGGCGCTGGCTTGGCGCGCCTGCCTGACGCCCGGAGGCTCGCGGCGCCATCAGGGCTTCACCGCCACCGTCTTCACTTCAGGCAGCCCCTGGAACCGCGCCCAGTCGATGCTCTTGAAGACCCGCGTCAGGTTCTTGCCGCACCATTCTTCCAGGCGCATCACCGGTTTCCATGCATAGCCATCGACCTCTGGCACCTCCTGGCCGGTGATGCGGTCGGGAAACGTGGAATGGCAACGGCAGGCGTCGATGTCAATCGCGCCTGCGCCAACCTTCAAGCCGAAAAGATGCAGGCGCTTTTGCGGCAGGTAGTCGAAAAGGCCGAGTTCTGCCAGCTCGTGGGAATCGAGGTCCAGCGAGGTCTCTTCCCACGCTTCGCGCACCGCGGTAGCCCGCGCGCTTTCTCCGGCCTCCTGCATGCCCTTGGGCAGATCCCACCGACCGGTGCCGGTCGCATGACAGACCAGGACCTGTTGCCCGGTGTTCAATATGACGATGCCGCAGGACGTTACTCTGGTCATGGGGGATTTTCGTTTGTTGATCGAAGTCAGCGATGGGTCGAGCATGACTTCAGGCTTTCGTTTCGCTGCAGTCCATCGACGAGCAGATGGTGCCTTTCTTCAGATCCACCTGATGCGCTATGCCTTGACCGACATATCGGCGTAAGCTCTCGCACCTTGCAACTTCCACGAGGTGCGCCATGATTTCCCGAAACTTCATGCCAGTGGGTCATGTGTCGGTACGCGCGTTGGCCGCCGCGACTGCGTTGCTCGGCGTGGCCCTGCCGGCATGCGCCGACGAGATGCGGGCCGTGAAAGGCCTGGCCACCCCGGAGTCGGTGCTCGTCGGTTCCGATGGCCGGCTGTACGTTTCCGAGATCGGTGAGTTCGGGAAGGACGGCGACGGCAAGGTCAGTGTCATCGGCAAGTCGGGCACTGTCGAGCCGTTTGCGAAGGGCATGGATGATCCAAAGGGGTTGGCTGCGTTCAAGAACACCGTGTATGCGGCCGACAAGGTGCGCGTCTGGAAAATTGACAAGCAGGGCAACGCGACTGTCTTTGCCAAGGCGGAGGATTTCCCCCAGCCGCCGATGTTCCTGAACGATCTGGTGGTCGACGGCAAAGGCAATCTCTACGTCTCGGACAGCGGTGACCTCGAAAAGGGCGGAAAGGGCGCCATTTTCATGATCACGCCGGCCGGCAAGGTGTCCCTGGTCATCTCGGAGGCGCAGAACGCCAGCATCAAGAGCCCCAACGGACTTCTTTTCGAGCGTGCTGGAACCATGCTCGTGGTCGACTTCGCCAGCGGCGAATTGCTGCGGCTGGACCTGGGCAAAGGCTCGGTTGAAAAGGTCGCCGACGGGTTCGGTGGAGGCGATGGGCTGGCCCGCGACGCAGCCGGCGTCTTGTACGTGTCCGACTGGAAAAATGGTCGCGTCTGGAAACTCGACCTGAAGAAGCAGGGCGCGAAGCCCGAGGCCTACGCCCAGTCGTTCAAGTCCGCAGCCGACATCAGCTTGTCGCGGGACGGCAAGTTCATTCTCGTTCCCGACATGAAAGCCGGCACCTTGTTCTGGTTGCCGAAGTGAGCGCATGACCTGCGCCGCCGCCGGTTCGCTGGAACCGGACGGATGCGACAGGGGCCGATGTCTTGTGTCAGCTTGTGACTACAGGTGTTGATCGCCCGCGAACCCTAAGGTGCGGGTGTCTTCACTCCGTTGTCCACTCCACCATGACGTCCGCACGCCGAACCTTTCTCCACACCGCGGCGGCCTGCATTGCCGCAGCCACGCTTAGCGCCACGCCGTTGTTGGCGAATGCCGCAACAAGAACCGCCTCGAAGGCTGTCGCCGATGCGTCCGGCCCCGCCGCACTCGACAAGCTCAACGCAGCCAGCGAGACGCCGGTGCTCGCACAAGGCTCGCGTGGCGCCGCCGTGATGCGCGCGCAGATACTGCTCGACCGCGCATGGTTCTCGCCGGGCGAGATCGACGGCGGTTTCGGCGCCAACATGCGCCGCGTGGTGGCGGCCTACCAGAAGTCGTACGGCCTCGCGGAGACCGGCAAGGTCGACGCCGCGACGTGGGCCGCGCTGAAGGCCGACACCGCGCCCCTGTTTGCCACCTACGCCATCACCGAGAAGGACGTGGCCGGCCCCTACGCCCCGACCCCCAAGGAGATGGCCGACCGCGCCAAGCTCAAGTCGATGGGCTACGAGAACCTGCGCGAAGCCATCTCGGAAAAGCACCACATGTCGCCCAAGGCCCTGGCGGACCTGAACCGCGGCGCGAAATTCCAGGCCGGCGACGAGATCGTTGTCGTCAACGTCACGGGCGCAGCCGATGCCAGCGTGGTCAAGGCCGCCAAGTCGATCGAGATCGACAAAAGCGAACACATGCTATTCGTGCTCGACGGCACGGGCAAGCCGCTTGCGGGCTTTCCGATCAGCATCGGCGGGCCGCTCGACCCGCTGCCGCTGGGCAAGATGAAGATCATCAACGAGGTGAAGGACCCGACCTTCACCTACAACCCGTCGATCCTCAAGAAGGCGCCGGCGGATGCGGTGAAGGTGGAGGTCGCGGCCGGGCCCAACAACCCGATCGGCAACGTGTGGATGGGGCTGTCCAAGCCGCATTGGGGCATTCACGGCACACCGGCGCCCGATCGCGTGGGACATGAGGAAACCAATGGCTGCATCCACCTGACCAACTGGGATGCGGCGCGGTTGTCGCAGTTGGCGAAGGCGGGCTTCGCGGTCGAGGTGAAGGCCTGAAGGGCGGCTGATGTGCATGTGGCGACGACGACTGGCGGTGATGGCTGTCGTTTGGCTTGTTGTGCCTACTTGGGCGATGGCACAGAACGCCGAAGTCGGGAGCGCCGGGTTGGCGCTGCTCGCTGCCCGCACCTTGCAATTTCCGGTTGAAGGCATACGGCCTGAAACCGTGCGCGACACCTTCGACGACGGCCGCCCCGGCCACCGCCACGAAGCCCTCGACATCATGGCGCCGCGCGGCACGCCGGTGCGCGCCGTGGACGACGGCAAGCTGGTCAAGCTCTTCGACAGCAAGCCGGGCGGACTCACCGTCTACCAGTTCGACCCGGCGAGCCAACTGGCCTACTACTACGCACACCTGGACCGCTATGCCGACGGCCTGCGCGAAGGCATGCAGCTTCGGCGTGGAGACCTGATCGGATTCGTCGGAACCACCGGCAACGCGGCGCCCGATGCGCCGCACCTGCACTTCGCCGTGTTCCTGCTCGGGCCGGAAAAGCAATGGTGGAAGGGGACGGCGCTGAACCCCTACGGCGCCTTGCGCGCGGTTCGCTGACGCATCCGCCTTTGACGGATGCACGTCGCGGCGCCTATCGCGCAACTACTGCTATCCCCCGGATCTGCCCCGCCTTCGCCTGGAGCTCCGGCCTCGGATAGCGCTGCGGCGCAAAGCGGTGCATCAGTTCCGCCTCGCGCCCGTTGGCCAAGGCGAGGTTCGCCAGCTTCACATGCCCGTAGCCGCGAATGCTCAGGGGCACCGCCGCGATCTGCGCCGCAAGCTTCTGGTTGGTGGCTGAAAGCCCCGCCTGCAATTCGTCGAGCCGCGCCTCGAACTTGTCGATCAGCGAACGCTCCAGGCGGCGCTCCTCCGTGTGACCGAACAAATCCATCGCCGTGCCGCGCAGGCGCTTGCCCCAAGCCAGCCACTTCATCGCCGGCAGCATCCAGGCGCCGAGGCGAAGCTTGACCGGTGGCTGGCCATTCTTCGGGCGCGAAAGCAGGGGCGGTGCCATGTGGAATTCGAGCTTCAGATCGCCTTCGAACTGTTCCGCCAGCTTCTCAATGAATGTCCCGTCGGTGTAGAGCCGCGCGACTTCGTACTCGTCCTTGTAGCTCATGAGCTTGAGCAGGCTGCGCGCGGCGTTGCGTGTGAAGGGCAGGCTTGCATCGCCGCCTTGCAGCGCCTGCTCGCGTGCTTGCAGGGCGCGGATGCGTTGGTCGAACCGAGCAGCCCATGCCGCGTTCTGATAACCCGTCAAATGGCGCATCGCGTCGGCAAGCAAGTCTTCCAGCGGCCGCGTATCGCTCTCAGCCGCGGTCTGGCCCGGCGCGGGCCCGGCGCGCAGTTGATCGAGGGCAGCGGAGTTGCCCGCCGCAAGCCGTCCCAGCGAGAACGCCGACTGATTGGCACCTACCGCCACGCCGTTGAGTTCGATGGCATGCATCAACGCGTCCAGACTCAGCGGCACCAGGCCCCGCTGCCACGCATAGCCCGTCGCGACGATGTTGGCCGCCAGCGTGTCGCCCAGGAATTCCTCGGCAAGGTCTTGCGCGTCGAAGGTCTCGACCTGTTCTTCGCCGGCGACATAGCGCATCTTGGCGAGCAACAGGTCCACCTGCAGGTCGGCATCGGGATTGCGCAGGGACTCGGCCACCGGAATCTCGTGCACGTTGGCCAGCACGCGCGTGCGCCCATGTCGCACGGTCTGCAGCGCGTCGGCGGACGCGCCGACCACCACGTCGCACGCAAGGATCGCATCGGCCTGCTGCGTGTCGATGCGCACCTGATGCAAGCGTTCGGGCACGTCGGCCAGCCGAACGAAGCTGAGCACCGAGCCGCCCTTTTGCGCAAAGCCCATGAAGTCGAGCACGCTGGCGGACTTGCCTTCGAGATGCGCCGCCATCGCGATCACCGCGCCGACCGTTACCACGCCAGTGCCGCCTACGCCCGTGACCAGCAGGTCATAGGGCGCCGTCCACGCGTGCGCAGCGGGGTGGGGCAGGGCGTTCACATGGTGGCGGAAAGCATCGCGGCCCGCGGCCAAAGCACCGCTCTTGCGCCGCAGCTTGCCGCCCGTGACGCCGACAAAACTCGGGCAGAAGCCCTTGGCGCAGGAATAGTCCTTGTTGCAGCTGGTCTGGTCAATCTTGCGCTTGCGGCCCATCGGGGTTTCATGCGGCAGCACGGCCACGCAGTTGCTTTGCACGGTGCAGTCGCCGCAGCCTTCGCACACGGCCTCGTTGATGAACAGGCGCTTGGGTGGATCGGCCAGTTCACCCTTCTTGCGGCGCCGGCGTTTTTCCGCGGCGCAGGTCTGCTCGTAGATGAGCACGGTGACGCCCGCCAGTTCGCGCAAGTGCCGTTGCACTTCATCAAGCTCCGAGCGGTCATGGAACCCGGTGCCCGCCGGAAAGCGGCCCTTGATGCTGTCGTACTTGTCGATGGCATCGCTCACCACCACGACCTTGCGCACGCCTTCCGATTCGACCTGGCGCGCGATGGCATCGACGCTGATGACGCCGTCCACCGGCTGGCCGCCCGTCATCGCGACGGCGTCGTTGAACAGGATCTTGTAGGTCAAGGTGGCCTTGGCCGCCACCGCCTGCCGGATGGCGAGATAGCCTGAGTGGTAGTAGGTGCCGTCGCCCAGGTTCTGGAACACGTGCGGCGTCTTCGTGAACATGGCGTGCGAAATCCAGTCCACGCCTTCGCCGCCCATCTGGATCAGGCCCGCGGTGCTGCGGTCCATCCAGTTGGCCATGAAGTGGCAGCCGATGCCTGCCCGCGCGGTGGAGCCTTCGGGCACTTTGGTGCTGGTGTTGTGCGGGCAACCGGCGCAGAAGTAGGGCAGGCGCTTGACCGAGTCGCTGGCGTTGGCGAGCAACTCGGGCGGCGTGAAGTCGCGCACGTGTTGCAGGTGGTCGCCCAGGTCGCGGTTGTCGGGGAAATGCACGGCCAGCCAATGCGCCACCAGTTCGATCAGGCGTGAAGGCCGCAGCTCGCCGAGCGCCGACACCAGCGGCTGGCCCTGGCGGTCGTGCTTGCCCAC
The DNA here is from genome assembly GCF_030317105.1 of Variovorax brevis. GTDB lineage: Bacteria > Pseudomonadota > Gammaproteobacteria > Burkholderiales > Burkholderiaceae_C > Variovorax > Variovorax brevis. Next base: position 958,760 of record NZ_JASZYG010000001.1, on the reverse strand, counting down.
GATGACGGGGCGCGCATCGGCCGGTGCGTTGTAGAAGATGTCGCGCAGCTGCGTCTCGACCACGGCGCCCTTTTCCTCGATGACGAGGATCTCCTGCAGCCCTTGCGCAAAGCTCTTGATGCGCGTCTGCTCGACGGGAAAACTCAGCCCCACCTTGTAGAGCCGCACGCCGGCGAGCGACAACTGCTCCAACGACAGTTCGAGCCGGCGCATGACCTCCATCAAGTCGTGGTGCGCCTTGCCGCAGGTGATGATGCCGACCTTGGCATGACCGCTGGTGATGATCTCGCGGTCGATGCTGTTGCGTCGCGCGAAGGCGGCCACGGCGGCGAGCTTGTCTTCCAGCCGCGATTCGATGCGCAGCGACGGCAGGTCGGGCCAGCGGTAGTGCAGGCCGTCAGGCGGGGCTTGGTGGCCGGTCGCGGCGCGGACTGTGTCGGCGTCTTCCCAGACCGCGATGCGTGCGTTGACAGCGTCCAGGTCGACGGTGCCCGCGCTCTCGACCACTTCCGACAGGGCCGCCATGCCCACCCACGCGCCCGAGTAGCGCGAGAGCTCGTAGCCATACAAGCCGAACTCCAGGTATTCCGCCACGCACGAGGGCTGCATGATCGGCATGCGCCACGCCATGAAGGCATGGTCGCTCTGGTGCGGCATCGACGAGGACACGCAGCCGTGATCGTCGCCCGCCACCACCAGCACGCCGCCATGCGGCGACGATCCGTAGGCGTTGCCGTGCTTGAGCGCATCGCCCGCACGGTCCACGCCCGGCCCCTTGCCGTACCACATGGCGTAGACGCCCTCGACGGTGCGTTCCGGGTCCGATTCCACGCGTTGCGTGCCCAGCACCTGCGTGGCGCCGAGTTCCTCGTTCACGGCGGGCACGAAGCGGATGCCGGTCTGCTTGAAGCGCTCGCCGGCCTTCCAGATGGCCAGGTCGAGCATGCCCAGCGGCGAGCCGCGATAGCCGCTGACGAATCCCTGGGTGTGCAGGCCACGCGCCGCGTCGTGCTGGCCCTGCATCACCAGCACGCGGACCAGGGCCTGCGTGCCGGTCAGGAAGATGGAGCCGGTCGTGGCCCAGAGGTTGTCCGCCAACTGGTAGTCGGCGCGGCGGATCGCGGAGGAGGGCAGGTGTGGGGCAGTCATGCGCAAATTGTTCTGCCGCACCCGGCGCAAGTGTTTTCTCAATACACTGGCGAAGACCCTTGTTTGAAGAAGATTCCTCCCGGATTTCGCCATGAACGTTGGTTCTGTTTCTCTTGACGAGCACTGCCTCAAGATTCTTTCTGCGCTGCAGCGTGACGGCCGGCAGACGGTGCAGCAGATTTCGGAGGCCGTGGGCCTGTCGCCCACGCCGTGCTGGAAGCGCATCAAGGAGATGGAGGCGAGCGGCGTCATCCGCGGCTACACCACCATCGTGGATCCTGAACTGGTGGGCTTGCACGTCTCGGCCGTGGCGGAAGTCAACCTCGACCGGCACAGCGAGTCGCTGGTGCAGCGCTTCGAAGAGGCCGTGGCCGCGAGCCCGCACATCGTGCGCTGCGTGTCCGCCACCGGACCGGCGGACTACATCCTGAACGTGACGGTGCCGGACATGAAGCAGTACGAGCGCTTCCTGCACGAGGTGCTGTTCAGCCTGCCGGGCGTGACGCACGTGCGTTCGAGCATCGTGCTGCGAGAGGTGAAGTCGGAGGTCGCGTTGCCGCTGGGGCACCTGATGACGGGTGGCGCGGCGGCGCCTCGGCGGCGTTAGAGCCTCCTTGGTCAGGCGCCCGTCTTGCGCAGGAAGAAGAACAGCCCCTCGATGGCCTGCCGCTGATCGTGCCGCAGCGGCGCGCGCAAGGTCTCGATCACCTCGAAGCCATTGGCTGATGCGAGAGCGCGCGCATAGCGCTCGGTGTGCGCAAAGCGCAGGCTGGGTTGCAGCGCGAAATCTTCGTCCTCCTCCGGCGGAAGGACTTCCACGGAGAACGCGAACATGCCGCCCGCTTCCACGACTCGCCCGATGCCTTCGAAAACCGACATCAACTCGCCGACGTAGATGAAAACATCCGCCGCCACCACGAGGTCGTGACGCGTCGTCAGCGTCTGCAGGTAGCCGTCGATGTCGGCATGCACGAGTTGCTCGTAGCGACCGGTGGCCTGCGCCTTGGCCAGCATCTGGCTTGAGAGGTCGACACCGATCAAGCGGTCGGTGCTGTCCTTGAGCAGCGCGCCGCACAGGCCGGTGCCGCAACCCAGATCCAGCGCGCTGTGATAGCGCCGCCCCGCAGAAAGGCGAACCACCTCCCTTGCGAGCACTTCGTGCGCGCGGTAGCCCAGCACGTCCACCACGTGATGGTCGAAGTCGTCGGCGTAGGCGTCGAACAGGCTTTCCACATACTCGCCGGGGGCCGTGGCGGCACGTGCGTCGCCGCTGACGGACGCGAGGTAGTAGGCGTGCAGTTCATCCGTGCTGCCGTTTGCGATGGCTTGGCGGAAGGCCTGCGCCGCTTCCGGAAGGCGCGACATCTCCCGCAGGATGTTGCCCTTGTTGGTCCACGCCGGCGCAAAGCCGGGGTCGGCGGTGACGGCGTGTTCGTACGATGTCAGCGCTTCGCTGTCACGGCCCAGCGATTGCAGGATCTGCCCGTGGCGATACCACGGCATGGCGACACCCGGGTTGAACTGGCCGGCGAGGCGAAAGGCTTCGAGCGCATCGTCATGCCGGTCCAACTGCGCCAGTGCCTCGGCACGGTGGAACCATGCGTCAGGATTTTTCGGCTCGATGCGGAGCAACTGTTGCGTGGTGACGAGCACGTCGGTCGGGCGCGAAAGCCTCACGCGCACAGCCGCCAGATTGACCAGCGTGGAAACGCGATCGGGCATCAGCGCCAGAGACTCGGTGAACGACCGTTCGGCTTCTTCAAGACGCTCTCCGGCCAGCGATTCGAGGCCGGAGAGAAAGAGTTGCTTGGCGCGCTCGAACGCGGCTTGCGGCGACAGGGAGGACGCTTCGGATGGGTTGCTGCTCATCGGCGCATTGTCGTGCAGCCGACGCGTCCCGTTTTCAGGTGTGGCGGATCTCGGTGCCCAGCACCTTCAGGCATTCGCGGATGAACGCGGCAAGGGCCGTCCACCCTTTGGCCGACACCATGGTGCCGTCCACCAGCGCCTCCGTGGGCGACAGGTCCACGTAGGTGCCGCCGGCCAGCGTGACCTCCGGTTCGCACGCGCCCAGCGCACCGACCTTCTTGCCGCGCACGACGCCCTCGACTGCGACCAGGATCTGCACGCCGTGGCAGATGGTGAAGATCGGCTTCTTCGTCTCGTGGAAGTGCCGCACGATGGCCTGCACGCGCTTGTCCGTGCGGATGTATTCGGGGCCGCGCCCACCGGCGCAGTACACGGCGTCGTATTGGCCGGGTTGCTCTTCCGCTTCAGAAAACGACTTGTTGATGGTGAAGTAGTGGCCCAGCTTTTCGGTGTAGGTCTGGTCGCCTTCGAAGTCGTGCAGCGAGGTCTTGATCCTGTCTCCGGCCCGCTTGTCCGGGCAGACGACGTGCACGGTGTGGCCGACCGCCTCCATGGCCTGCTGATAGACGAAGATTTCGTACTCCTCGGTGAATTCACCGGTCAACATGAGGATCTTCTTGCCTGGCATGTGTGTGCTCCTTTGTGGGGAAGTCGCGGTTGGTGGATGAACCGCGGGCGACGTTACGCGAACGGCGCTGTGGCAACAATGCGGGTCTTACCCCCAGGCGTCAGGCGTTGGTGGCAAGCGAGCGCACCCGCGCCTCGACAGGTGGCAGGAAGGAGCCGTCGAAAAGATCGTCGGGCGCCGGCGGATGCGCCAGTTGCTTGGCCCGTGACATCAGCGCGGTCGTCTGTGCCAGCCGGGCCATGTCGACCGCGCCGATCCCCAGCGTCGCGCCTTCCCCGTGCGCCATCTCCAGCGCCAGCGTGCCAGCCAGCCGCGCCCGGTTGGCCACGCGGTCGATGGCGGGGTTGCGTCGAACGACCGCATCCACGGCCGCTTCGATGTCGGCGACGGTGTCGGCCACGCCGCGATTGACTGCGCGCACCAGGCCCGCCACGGCTTGCGGGTGATCTCGCCGGAGGGCAGGGGTCACCATCACTGCTGCACCGTAGAGCGAGGGCACGTGGTGCTGCCATTCGAAGTGGCGCAGCATGGTTTTCGGGTCGAGCCCGGCCTCGATGGTTTGCGCGTTGATGGTGTTGACGAAGCCGAACAGGCCTTCCCACCGGCCCTGCAGCATCAGCGGGACGATCTCGCGGTGCGGCAGCGCCGACTCCTCGATCTTCACGCTGGCCGGGTCGATGCCGCAGGCCGCGCAGAACTCGGGAAACATGCGCCATGCGGCGTCGTTGGGGTGGGTCACGAGGGTGCGGCCGGCGAGGTCACTGCCATTGCGCACGGCGCTCGCGGCCGGCACGGCGATGGTGTAGGGCGAGCGGTTGTGCATGGCGAAGACGGCCACGGGCGCGTCCTGCGGCCGGGCAGACGCCCATTCGACCAGCGCGTTCATGTCGCCGTAGCCGGCGTCGTAGTCGCCGCTCATCAGCTTGGGAACGGCGTTGGCCAGCGTGTCGCCTTCGGTGAACTCGACCTCCAGCCCTTCGTCGCGAAAGTAGCCGCGGTCGTCTGCAAGGAAGAACCACGCCTGCGGGCCGGAGTAGAAGGTGTTGAGGATGAAGCGCAGGCGCAGTGGCGTGTGCGGCGGTGCGGTCATGTTAGTCGCCTCCAGATTTAAGTGAAGTCGCTGGAACCGTCGGGACAGTAACAGACTCATCAGTCATGGATCGCCGTGAATCGCTCAGCCTCGCCGCCCTCACGCTCCCGACAGACGCAGGAAGCACGGGTCGACGGCCGGTTCGCCATAACGACGCAGCGCCGCTAAAGTAGCGTAGCTGCCCCGTGCGCGGCAAGCGTGACGGACCCAATGACTGCTGCCGTGAATGATGCGCCTCACTTCGAAACGGCCCCGTTGCCCCCCGGCACGCGGATGGGTGAACTCGAAATCCTGAAAGTCATCGGGGAAGGCGGGTTCGGCATTGTCTATCTGGCAAATGACCTTTCGCTCGACCGCGAGGTCGCGCTGAAGGAATACCTGCCGGCGTCGCTGGCAGCGCGCTCGCAGGGCAACAACGTGTCTCCACGCTCCGATGCTGCGGCGGAGACATTCAGTGTCGGGCTGAGGTCCTTCGTCAACGAGGCAAAGCTGCTCGCCAGGTTCGACCACCCGTCGCTGCTCAAGGTCCACCGCTTCTGGGAAGAAAACGGCACCGCGTACATGATGATGCCGGTGCTGCGCGGCATGACGTTGAGGAATTTTTGCCGCGAGCATTTGCATCCGGCCAACGAGTCTTGGCTTCGCGCGCTGCTCGATCCGCTGTTGAGCGCCATCGAAATGCTTCACCGCGAGGGGGTGTACCACCGTGATATCGCGCCCGACAACATCATGGTCGACCCGGATGGCCGTCCGATATTGCTCGACTTTGGCGCGGCGCGCCGCGTCATCGAAAACCGTACGCAGGCGCTGACGACGATCCTGAAGCCCGGCTACGCGCCGATCGAACAATATGCGGAGTCCGACAGCTTGTCGCAGGGGCCGTGGACGGACCTCTACGCCTTGGGCGCGACGCTCCACTTTGTGCTGCTGGGGCGTGCGCCCGAGCCATCGGTCGCGCGCGTGATGCACGACAGTCACCCGCGGCTGGCGGCGCAAGCGGTGCCGGGATGCTCGGTGGAATTCCTGAGGGCCATCGACTGGATGCTGGAGGTGCGGCCCGTCGATCGGCCGCAAAGCGTCGCGGAATTGCGCGCCGTACTCGCCGGTGGGCCTGCGCGCACTGCACTGCCATCGCCGCGCTTCGACGTCGCATCTCCTGTTTCAACTTCACTGCCTTTCGAACGAGCCATCGTGCTTACGGCCGCGCAGTCGCCCAGTGTGCTGATGCGGATCTGGCACGCAATTGTTGGCAGGCGCGCGCCGCGGGTGTCGGCTCCGCTGCCGCCGCCATCGATGCAGCAGTCGCCGTCTTTACAGCAGCCGTCGCTGATACAGCCGTCGGTCGCCGCCGCGCGAACCGTGATCCTGGGCACTTCAGCGGCGTCGGCTGCTCCAGAAACGGCGCGGCAGGCGCCGTCCGGGTCTTTGGCACAAGACGACCGCACGATGATGTTCAGGGCCGGAGAGCGGGCTGACGTCGACCTGCTTCGCAGCGCCCGGCCAGCGAATGGGACAAGCGCCGATGCCAGCGCGCCGGCAGTCGCGCTGACCGTCACCGCTGCCGACATCGGGGCCTACATCGGCCGCAAGGTCGTACTCGGTGGCGAAGAACTGACCATCGGCCGCGACACGGACGGCTTCCACCTGCCCGACCCGCAGTGGTCGCGTCGCCATGCGGCGATCCAGCGTACACCTGAAGGCATCAGCATCAGGGACCTCGGCAGCAGCAATGGCACCTACGTCAATGGGCGGCGCCTGGCCGTCGGCCGGGACTACCCCGTTCCACTGGGGGCATTGATCCGCATCGGCTCCACGACCATTGCGTTGACACTGGCCGAGGACGCTGGCCCGCTGAATTTGACCGGCACCGAACTGGCGGACATCTACGACCTGACGGAATGCCTGCAGGCGAGTCCCAAGGGCGTGCTCTACCGCGCCCGCAAGAAGCGCTCGGGGCGCGAGGTGGCGATCAAGATCCTGTCACCCGACTACGCCTCGTTTCCCGGTTATCGCCAGCACTTCGCGCGCGAGGCCGCCATCGCCGCGCGACTGCAGCATCCGCACATCTGCAGCGTCGATGACTACGGCGAGACCGATGTCGTTCGGGGCGGCCGACGCTCGCGCGTGCCCTTCATCGCCTACGAAATCATGGGCGGCGGCAATCTCGCGGCGCGGTTGCACAGCGCGCGCGACATCGCGACGGAAACCATTGCCGGGTGGCTGGTGCAACTCGCGGACGCCCTGCAACACGCGCACCAGAGCGGCGTCGTGCACGGCAACCTGAAGCCGTCGGCGGTGTGTTTTGACACGGCATCGAACATCTACGTCACTGATTTCGCGATCGCCGGTCCCGAGAATGCGGGCCTTGCATTGCTGGGCGCGCCGGCGTACATGGCGCCCGAACAATGGGACGGAATGGCGCCGCAACCGGCAAGCGATCAATATGCGCTGGCGGTCCTGGCCTACCTGCTTCTTGGCGGCGTTCGACCTTATGAGGGGCAGGAAACACCGGAGACGCGCACCGCCAATCTGCAGCAAGCGCCGATCGCGTTGCATCAGCAGGCGCTCGCGCACCAGCAGCGCAAGCTGTCACCGCTGGTCAGCCGTGTCGTGCAACGCGCACTTGCCGCGCGTGCCGCGGACCGCTACGCCAGCATCGCGGACTTCGGGCGAGAACTGTCGCTGGCGCTGCGCTCGGGTGCGTCCGCAGGTGCCGGCGCGCAGGTTTTCATCAGCTACCGGCGCGAGACGAGCTCGGGGTGGGTCGCCTTCCTGTCCGATCAACTCGAGCGCGACCACGGCATCAGCTCCTTCGTCGATACGCTGGGCCTCGACGGCGCGGTCAAGTTCCCGGCGCGCATACAGCGTGCCATCGAGAACTGCTCCGTCTTCGTCTGCGTGCTCGGCGCGGACACGCTGAAGTCGCCCTACGTGCGGCAGGAGATCGAACTCGCATTCCGTGACGGCAAACGCATGATCCCGGTGATGCTGGAGGGCTTTGTCGCCAGCGAGGCCGAGTTTGCCGACCCGGCGATGCACGAGCTGCTGACCTACGACGGCGTCAAGCTGCTCGATCGTCAAAACATCTATGTCCGCGCCGCCGTCGGCGAACTGGCGCAGCAGATCCGCGTGACGCTCGTCGACCTGGCGCGGTCGGGGCCGGCGGCGCCTTCAAGACATTGAGGATGGGTGGCCTGCGTTGAATGAGCTGGCATCCGCCGGCTGGTGGTGACACCGGCAACATCACCATCGGAATCCCGCCAAACTTGTTACTCCCGGCGCAGGACGACCGGCACGAAACTACTTCCTGGCCCGACAACGAGCGATGCGCCGCGCATGCATTCACGCTTGCGCCACGCGTCGCGAATTCACCCCATCAGGAGCTTCAGTCATGACCAATGCACGCAAAGCCGAACCGTCTGCCATGCACACACCACCCGTCGTGTCGCCCCAAGCATGGGAGGCCGCCCGAAACCAACTCCTCATCAAGGAAAAGGCCAACACCCGCGCCCGTGACGCACTGGCCGCCGAGCGCCGGCGCATGCCATGGATGGCCGTGGAGAAGTCGTACGCCTTCGAAGGCCCTTCAGGCAAGGCCAGCCTCGTCGACCTGTTCGACGGTCGCCGCCAGTTGATCGTCTACCGCGCCTTCTTCGAACCCGGCGTCTTCGGCTGGCCCGATCACGCCTGCCGCGGCTGCTCCATGGTGGCCGACCAGGTCGCCCACGTTGCGCACCTCAACGCCCGCGACACCACGCTTGTCTTCATCTCGCGCGCGCCTCAAGCGGACATCGCGCGCCTGAAAGCGCGCATGGGATGGCAGATTCCGTGGTTCACCATCACCGACAGCTTCGACGCCGACTTCGGCGTGGACGAGTGGCATGGCACCAACGTGTTCTTCCGCGACGGCGATCGAGTGTTCCGCACCTACTTCATCAACAACCGCGGTGACGAGCAGATGGGCGGCACCTGGAACTACCTCGACATCACGCCGCTGGGCCGGCAGGAAGTCTGGGAAGACTCGCCCGAGGGCTATCCGCAAACGCCGACCTACAAGTGGTGGAACTGGCACGACAACTACGACGCGGAAGCCGTGCCCGACAAGAAGTGGGTCGAGATCTCCGACGCCGGAGAGGCGGCGTTCCGCAACGAGAGCGCCGGCGCCAAGCCATGAGCGCAACGTCCTGTTCCGGCGAGCCCGGAAAGCGGCGACGGTCAGGCTGAGGGAACGGCGCAATCGGACGTGGCGCCATCACCAGAGCGATGGCGGATCCCCGCAATTGACCGGCTCCGGCAGCAGGCGGATCATCAGCCCGGGACCGCTTTCCGGTAGCCGCCGAGGGGCCGCGGTGGGCCTGATTCCTGCTATGAGTTCGTTTTCATCGCAGGGCAAGCCAGGAAGGCAAAGGCCCGCCAACGGAGAAGAGACTGCCATGACCACCCACAACTTCCACGCCACCCGCCGCGGTGCACTCCAGATCCTCGCCGCAGGTGTCGCTTCCGCCGCCTTGCCCGCCTTCGCGCAGTGGCCCGACAAGCCCATCAAGATCATCGTGACCTTTCCGGCGGGCGGCTCCAGCGACGTGCTGGCGCGGGTGATGGCCGAGCAGTTGGGCAAGAAGCTCGGCCAGCCCGTGGTGGTCGACAACAAGCCTGGTGCGGGCGGCACCATCGGCGGCGCACAGGTGACGGCTGCGGCACCCGACGGCTACACGCTGATGCTCTTGAACACCACGCCGATTGCGCTCGGTCCCTTCGCGCTCGACAAGCAGCCCTACGACCCCGTGGCCGGCTTCACGCACGTCGCCTACCTGGGCGCGGCGCCGCTGGTCGTCATGGCGAGCAAGCCCTCGGGCATCAAGACCTACGCCGAGTTCGAGGCGGCGGTGCGCAAGGCGGGGCAGATGGAATTCGGCTCGGGCGGCCCCGGTTCCATCGGCCACATCTACGGCGAGCTGATCAAGAAGACGGTCGGGCTCAATCTGGTGCACGTGCCTTACCGCGGCGGTGCGCCCATGACCACCGACCTGATCGCCAACACCATTCCGGTGGGCATCGACGTCATTACCTCCTATGTGCCCTTCTTCAAGAGCGGGCAACTGGTGCCGCTGGCGGTGACGGGCACGCAACGCTCGCCGCTGATGCCCGACGTGCCGACCATGGTCGAACTCGGCCAGCCAAAGCTGGTGCTTGAAAACTTCTTCGGCATGTCCGCCCCGCCCAAGCTGCCGGCGGACATCGTGACCCGGCTGAACACCGCATGCAACGAAGTGCTGGTGCTGCCCGACGTGCAGAAGAAACTCACCGAACTGGGCATCGTGGGGAAGCCGGAATCGGTGGCCATGTTCAACACCTTCGTCAAGGACCAGGTGGGGGTGCTGGGTGCGACGGTGAAGGCGGCGGGCATCAAGCTCTAAGAACAAAACGGTGCTACTTTCGGGGCGCGACAAAGAGATCGCACCCGAAAGGAGATGGATGTTTCAAGAGGAATTCATGCAGCGCGCCCTGGCGCTGTCGGCCGAGGCGCTGCACACGCCCGGCACCGAGCCCTTTGGCGCCGTGGTGGTGCAAGACGGCAAGATCGTCGGCGAAGGTTTCAACCATTCGGTCGCCCATTTCGATCCGACCTCCCACGGCGAGGTCGAGGCCATTCGCGATGCCTGCCGACGCCTGCAGCGCGTCGAACTCGCGGGGTGCGACCTGTACACCACCTGCGAGCCTTGCGCGCTCTGCGTGGCCGCCATGCACATCGTGGGCATTCGCCGGCTCTTCTACGCCGCGTCGCTCGCGCAATCGGGCGTGGCCTTCGAGGGACTGCCGGCGAGTGAAAGGCATCCCATCGACGTGGATGAACTGCGGGAGGAGGCCGGTGCCAGCCTGCAGTCGCGCAGGCTGCCGGCCGAGCAACGCATGGCGGATGAAGCGATCCGCATCTTGACGCAATGGGCGGAGCCCCGGCGCAGCCCCAAGAAAGACGCGGCGTGAAGGTGTCCAATGACTCTACGTTGCTTCGTGTGACCGCGACACAAGAGACGAGGGGGAGGGCTTCAGTTCTGCAGCACTTGCCCCACCATCAACCGGTGGCCATCCGGCGTCCTGACCGCGAACTCGCGCATGCCCCATTCCCGATCGATGGGCGGATGCATCACGATCGCGCCACGCTGCACCCATTCGCCGTGCAAGGCGTCGGCATCGTCGACGTGCAGATAGGCAAAGTAGCTGTGGTCGCCCGTTTGCGCAGGTGGCAGCGCGTCCGGGCAATGGCCCATCATGATGCTGACGCTTCCCCGGCGAACCAGTTGCCAGTCGGTGCGCTCTGGCTCCCACGCGACGGTGAAGCCCAGCGCATCGCGGAAGTAGGCCGTGCTGCGTTGCAGGTCTGGCACGGCCAGCACGAAGGCGAAGGGACGAAGGTCGTTGGTGGTGGACATCGGGGCTCCATGCAAGGCAAGTGGTGAATTCGCGAGCATGCCAAAGACTTCGCCGGTGACAGAATCCCCGCACCGAAAGGAGCCTGCTCGCCATGCGACGTCGCACCCTGGTCCTCTCTGCCGGCAGCGCCATCCTCGGCGGCTGCAGCAACCTGCGCGGCAGCAACAGCCCCTCTGCCGATGCACACGCGGGGCATGGCGAACTCCCGATCGCCCCGTCTTCGCCGCAGCCCTACGCGCGCTTGCAAGGCGGCGTGCCGCACCACCTGACTCCTGAGCAAGAGTCGCAACGCAAGACCGACAGCCCTGCGCCACCGGGCCCCGCCGGCAAATGGCAAAGCCGCGCCGCCATGCCGCTGCCGCGCAGCGAGATGGCGTGGGCGACAGCGACGGCAGGGCGCATGCATGTGGTGGGCGGCTACGGGGAAGGGGCCGTCAATCGCGCCTACCACCACATCTACGACCCCAGGCTGGACCAGTGGCTGCAGGGTGCGCCGCTGCCGCGCGGCGCCAACCACGTGGCCGTCGCATCGGACGAAAAGTTTGTGTATGCGCTCGGCGGCTTCATCGAACAGAACCGGCTGTCCGATGCCAATGCCTACGCCTACGAGATCGCGGCCGACCGCTGGCGCACCATCGCGCCGCTTCGGCGTCCGCGCGGTGCCGCCGCCGCCGTCATGCTGGACGGGCAACTGCACCTGATCGGCGGCGCCTCGGAGCCGGCCAGCGAACGCGCCAGTGTGTCGTGGCACGAGGTGTATGACCCGCGCACCGACAGCTGGAGCCAGCGCAAGGCGCTGCCGGGTGCGCGCGACCACGTCGGTTGCGTGGCGCATGCGGGGCAGATCCACGTCATCGGCGGGCGCTTCAACACCTTCGAATACAACACCGACCTTCATCACGTCTACCTGCCGGCCCGCGACACATGGGAGCTGCGCGCGCCGGTGCCAACAGCGCGTTCGGGCCACGGACTCGTGGTGTACCGCGGACGCTTCTACGCCATGGGCGGGGAGGGCGGCTACCTGGTCGGCGGCGTGCCGCGACAAGCGACCGTCTTCGGCCAGATGGAAAGCTATGACCCGGCCGCCGACACATGGCAGCGTCATGCGCCGATGCTGACGCCGCGGCATGCCGTCGGGGCGGCTGCCATTGGCGATTGGATCTACGTTGCCGGTGGCGGCGCGGTGCTGGGCGGGAGCGTGCAGTCCGCCGTGCATGAGGCGTTCACGCTGGGTTGACCGTGCCGCTTGACGCTGTGATCGCGCCATTTCGAATTGCATAGGACAGTGCGGGCCTCGCCGCATCCATCGCTGTATCGCGATGGAACGCTGGCGCATCCCGCCGTGCGCAAAGCTGGAGCGATCCAACGGGATAACCCGCACGGTCACTGCATCAAAGCCCCGCTTTTGCAGCGCCCACGGAGCACTTTCCGGGTGGCATGACGCTTGCCCTTTCAAGGATGTGACGGACGCACGAATGGCTCGGCGTTCGCCCGAACCCACCCCCACATCCTCGAAGGAGACACCATGCATTCGAAGCTCTTGCTCGCGCTCGCATCCCTTGGCCTGGCGACCGCGGCGCAGGCCGAGGTCACCGACCAGATGATCCAGAACGAAGCCACCACCAAGGGATCAGTGCTCACCTGGGGTGTCAACACCCAGGGCCAGCGCTATTCGCCGCTCAAGCAGGTCAACACCGCCACCGTGGGCAAGCTGGCGCCGGTGTGGGCCTTCTCCTTCGGCGGCGAAAAGCAGCGCGGGCAAGAGGCGCAGCCGGTGATCTACAACGGCCGCATGTTCGTCACCGCGTCGTACTCGCGCATCTTTGCGCTGGACGCCACCACCGGCAAGAAGCTGTGGAAGTACGAGCACCGCCTGCCCGAAGGCATCATGCCCTGCTGCGACGTGGTCAACCGCGGCGCGGCGCTGTACGACAACCTGGTGATCTTCGCAACGCTCGATGCGCAACTGGTGGCGCTCGACCAGGCGACAGGCGACGTGGTCTGGAAAGAGAAGATCGACGACTACGCCGCAGGCTACTCCGCCACGGCCGCGCCCATCATCGCCAACGGCTTGATCCTCACGGGCGTCTCGGGTGGCGAGTTCGGCGTGGTGGGCCGCGTCGAGGCACGCGACGCCAGGACAGGCGCGATGGTGTGGTCGCGGCCCACCGTCGAAGGCCACATGGGCTACACGTACGACAAGGAGGGCAACAAGAAAGAGAACGGCATCTCGGGCACCGTCAACAAGAGCTGGCCCGGCGACCTGTGGAAGACCGGCGGCGCCGCGACCTGGCTGGGCGGCACCTACGACGCAAAGACGGGACTGGCCTACTTCGGCACCGGCAACCCCGCGCCGTGGAACAGCCATCTGCGCCAGGGCGACAACCTGTTTTCATGCTCCACCGTCGCGATCGACATCAAGACGGGCCAGATCAAGTGGCACTACCAGGGCACGCCCAACGACAGCTGGGACTTCGACGGCGTCAACGAGTTCGTCACCTTCGACATGGACGGCAAGCGCGTGGGCGGCAAGGCCGATCGCAACGGCTATTTCTATGTCAACGATGCAAGCACGGGCGAGTTGCTCAACGCCTTTCCCTTCGTCAAGAAGATCACCTGGGCGAGCAGCATCGACCTGAAGACCGGTCGGCCCAACTTCATTGCCGACAACCGCCCCGGCTCCCCGACGGACGGCGACGGTGGCTCGAAGGGCAGTCCCGTGTTTGCCGCACCGGGCTTCCTCGGCGGCAAGAACCAGATGCCGATGGCCTACAGCCCCGACACGAAGCTGTTCTACGTGCCCGCCAACGAATGGGGCATGGAGATCTGGAACGAACCCGTGGCCTACAAGAAGGGCGCTGCCTACCTGGGGGCGGGCTTCACCATCAAGCCGCTCAACCCCGACTACATCGGCGCGATGCGCGCGATCGACCCCAAGACCGGCCGCACCGTCTGGGAAGTGAAGAACACTGCGCCGCTGTGGGGCGGCGTGCTGACCACGGGCGGCAACCTCGTGTTCTGGGGAACGCCCGAGGGCTACCTGAAGGCGGCCGACGCAAAGACGGGCAAGGTGGTGTGGGAATTCCAGACGGGCTCCGGTGTCGTCGCGCCGCCCGTCACCTGGCAGCAGGGCGGCGAGCAATATGTGAGCGTCGTGTCGGGTTGGGGCGGTGCCGTGCCGCTGTGGGGCGGCGAGGTGGCCAAGAAGGTCAACCTGCTGGAGCAGGGCGGCATGGTGTGGGTGTTCAAGATTCCTTCGGCGGGTGGCGCGACCAAAAAGGCTGCCGCGGGCGACGCGAAGCTTGCGGCCAACTGAGAGGAGAAGGCGCGTGAAATCCATTGCTCACAACACACCGAATGGCCGCCGTGTCTTTGTCGTGCATGCATGCGTCGGCGCCTGTGCGCTGGCGACGCTTCCCATCGCGGCGCTGGCAGCCGCGCAGGTCGAAGAGTCCGACGAGAACGCCGTGGCGCTCGGCTACAAGCACGACACGAAGAAGGTCGATGCCGCGAAGTATCCCAAGCACGCCGCCGCGCAGCGCTGTGCCAACTGTGGGCTGTACCAAGGCGCTGCCACCGACGCCTGGGGCGGGTGCGCCATGTTCGGCCGCAAGCAGGTGGCGGGCCCCGGCTGGTGCATGGCGTGGGTCGGCGCGCCGGGGCGGTCTTGATCGACAAGTGAATGCGGACGGCGCAGGCGTCGTTGAGATGCCCTGCGGAAAACCCTTGCCGCTGCGCCGGTCACTGCTCCACAACGGCACACCCCTGCGCCGTGCCGGCACACAGCGGTATGACGCGGTCGCCAGCAGGCGCTCAGGCGTCGCCCTTGCCCCAGCGCAACTTGCGATAGATCGTGTTGCGGCTGATGCCCAGGCGCTTCGAGGCGACGGAGATATTGCCCTTGGCCTCATCCAGCACGCGGCGGATCATGTCGATCTCCGCTTCGCCCAGCGTGCGCGGCGCGGCAGCTTCGGGCGGCGCTGTTTCGAGCGGGGCGGGCGGGTCCGCGCGCATCGCTTCGATAGCAGTCGATGCAAGCGCAGGCGCTGCCGCTGGTGGCGCTGAAACCAGCCCGGCAGCAGACAACGCCAGAGCAGCAGGCCGCGGCGTCACGGGCCCGGCTTGCCGCACGTCTTCGACAAAGTCATCCGACAAGTGCTGCTCCTCGATCTGCGCCTCGCCGGCCGCCATGATGGCCGCCGTCCGCAGCACGTTGGACAGTTGCCGCACGTTGCCGGGCCATGCATAGGCGGTGAACATCGACATGACGGCCGGGCTGATCTCCGGCGTCTCCGTGGGGCACTCGGCCAGCAGGATGCGTCGCGCGACGACCGCGAGATCACTGCGCTCGCGCAGCGCAGGAAGCCGCACCACGAGGCCGTTGAGTCGGTAGTAGAGGTCTTCGCGAAAGGTGCCTGCGTTGATCATCTCGCGCAGGTTGCGGTGGGTCGCGCCAATCACGGCAATGTCGACCGGAATCGACTTCAGGCTGCCCAGCGGCGTCACGCAACGCTCCTGCAAGGCGCGCAACAGTCGCGCCTGCAAGGCCAGCGGCATGTCGCCGATCTCGTCGAGAAAAAGCGTCCCGCCATTGGCCTGCACGATGCGCCCGCAAGCGCCCTTGCGGCGCGCGCCGGTGAAGGCCCCGTCCTCGTAGCCGAACAGTTCCGCCTCGATGAGCGACTCCGGAATCGACGCGCAATTCACCGCCACGAAAGCCTGCTTGGCGCGGTTCGAATCCTGGTGCACGGCGCGCGCCAGCAACTCCTTGCCGGTCCCGGTTTCGCCGAGGATGAGCAAGGGGATGTCGCGGTTGATCACACGCTGTACCTTCTGCACCATCGCCGCGACCTGCGCGTCGCCGGTGTTGAGGTAGCGCAGCCCGGAGAAGCCAGCGGCCGGCACGAGCCCGGCGTCGGTGGCCGGGTTCATGGTGGCCCTCGCGCCGGTCGCCGTGTGGGTCGGCTGCCCGGTGGCCGCAGTGTCGCGGCTCGACGCCGCCTCGGACCCGGACCCAGCCATCAGCGAGCGCTGCGGCCCGTTGAAACGCGCGCTCACGTAGAACTGCCGCCCGTTGGACAGGTTCAGCATCATCGGCACCGGCAGGGGCGTGCGGAAGTGGTCGAAGATGGCCGGCACGGTGGTGCCGAACAGGCTCGTGAGGCTGTGCATGCGCAAGGCCGCGCTGCTCAGGGCCAACTGGTCGAGCGCGCTGCGGTTGGCGCCCAGGATCTTGCCGTCCGCACCCACGACGACGATGCCTTCGAGCAGCGTGCCGATGAACTCGCTGCGATGGTGGAAGTGCAGGCGCAGCCGGTTGCCGTAGTCGTCGGACAGCCACTGGTTCTCGATCATCCGTGCCGACATGCGCACCAGCCCCATCGTGTGCTGGTGATAAGAGCGCTGGTCGCCGCTCACGTCCAGCACGCCCAGCATGTTGCCCCGCGGATCGAAGATCGGCGCGGCCGAGCAGGTCAGGAAGCTGTTGGCGTGAATGAAGTGCTCCCCGCCGTGCACGACCGTGGGCGATTCTTCAAAGAGCGCCGTCCCGATGGCGTTCGTGCCCTTGGAATGCTCGGCCCAGTTCACGCCCGGTGCCAGCGCAACCTTGTCGGCGCGCTGCAGAAAGCGGTCGTCGCCCACGGAATGAAGGATGGTGCCCTCGACGTCGGCCAGCACGATCATGCTTTCCGTGTCGACAATCTGCTCGAACAGCATCTCCATCACTGGCGCCGCGTGCGTGAACAGGCGCTGGTTGCGCTCCCGTGCCACGGCCAGGTCACTGCGCACCAGCGGCGCGAAGTCCGGGCGTTCGACGCGGGCCAAGCCCAGGGCGGCGCAGCGCTGGTGCCACTGCTCGATCAGTTCGTCGCGCTGTTCCTTGTGCGCGACGGTGAGGGCGGCCGGGGTGGTCCACGCCTGGGGCCGGGCGACGGCGGTCGACGTGCTGGGGGACAAGGGCATCTCGTGGGCTCCTCTCCCTGTTCGGGAGTGGGTTGTCTCAATTGCTTCGTTCTGGAACAGCGCTTTGCCGTTTTGCCGCGCATTCCGGTCAAGGATGCGGCTTTGCCACAGCTTGTGCCTTGATGTGGCGCAACGCTGGAGCATGGTACGCAATTAGTGTTCCCGCCTGCAACAGATTGCCGTGGCATGGCGTTTGCGCCTTGTGAGCCGACCCCAAC
Source organism: Variovorax brevis (assembly GCF_030317105.1). Classification (GTDB taxonomy): domain Bacteria; phylum Pseudomonadota; class Gammaproteobacteria; order Burkholderiales; family Burkholderiaceae_C; genus Variovorax; species Variovorax brevis. The sequence continues at coordinate 941,410 of NZ_JASZYG010000001.1, read as the reverse complement.
AGCAGGAGACCCACATGACGCAGATGAACTTCACCGCCGCGCAAACCAGGCCCAAACCCGCCCGCGCATGGCACCCGGCCGCGCGCCGCACCGGCGTGTGGATCGCAGCGCTGGCCTGCCTTGCAGCCGCCACGTCGGCCTGGGCGCACGGCGACGTGACGCCGCAGGCGGTCGACACCACCGGTCTGCCGCCGCTTGGCACGGAGTGGCGCCCCGCCAACCCCTACAGCGCGAACGACGCCGCCATCAAGATCGGAACCTCGGCCTACAACCAGAACTGCGCCCGCTGCCACGGACTGGAGGCGATTTCAGGCGGCATCGCGCCCGACTTGCGCAAGCTCGACAACGAGTGCGCCACGGCCAAGGACGACAAGCGCAAGGCCGCTTGCGTGAAGGAGAACGATGAGTTCTTCCTGACCACCGTGCGGCACGGGCGCACGCGCAACGGCGCGGTCTACATGCCGCCCTTCGAGGGCGTGATGAGCCAGGAGGCCATCTGGTCGATCAAGGCCTACCTGGAAACGCGTCGCGACAAGCCGTTGGGAGGCGCGCAGTGAATGCGTTGCAGAAGCCGTCGCGGCGCACATGCCTGCGCTGGCTCGGCGCCGCCGGTTGTGCGGGCCTCGTGGGCGCGCCGGCCATGTCGATTGCTGCGCCCCTCGATCGCGTCCGCGAACGCGGCACGCTGACGGTGGCGGTGTACCAGGACATGCCACCGTTCAACGTCGCAGGACAGGGCATCGACGTGCAGATCGCGCAAGCCCTTGCGCAGGCGCTGGGCGTGAGGCCGTCGCTCATGCCCTTCAACGCCGACGAGAACATGAACGACGACCTGCGCAACATGGTGTGGAAGGGCCATTACCTCGGCTACGGCCCGGCGGATGTGCTGCTGCACGTGCCGGTGGATAGGCCGCTGATGGACGCAACACCGCAGGCCAACATCTTTGCGCCTTACTACCGTGAGCGCGTGGTGATTGCGCGCCAGCTTGACCGGCTGCCGAAGCTCGACAGCCTTTCCGCACTGGGCGACGCCAGGGTCGCGGTGCCGGGCCAGTCGCTGGCGGGCTGGCTCATGATCGGTGCGGACAACGGGGCGTATCGCGATCAGCTCGATACGCAGTGGAAGAACGGCGCGGAAGCCGCTCGGGCGTTGCAGCGCGGAGAGTTCACCGCGGCGGCAGGCATGGCCTCGGAGATGGAGTCGGTGCTGCGCGGCGATGCACGGTTTGCGATCACGCCCATTCCAGCGCCACGCGCACCACGCAATGGTTGGGCGGTGGGCATGGCCGTCAAGAAGGACGCGACCGAGCTTGCGCAAGCCTTGCAGGCCGCCATGAATGAACTGGCCGCGAGCAACGGGCTGCGCAAGATGTTCGAAGGGGCGAACGTGGCGTGGCAGGCGGCGTGATCTGACGCGCAACAGGATCGGCGTCGTTCAGGCCCAGCCGCCGCGGATTTCAGCGCGCGGCGAAGCGCGCCAGCCGCTCGCCAATGATCGCTTCGGCCTCGCCCATGATGCGGTCGATCAACTGCTTGACCGTCGGCACGTCGCGGATCAGGCCGGCGACCATGCCGCACGACCAGGCGCCCACCTCCATGTCGCCTTCGCGCATGATCTTCGGATAGACGCCTGCCACCTCGTCGATGATGTCCTCGAACTTCAGCGCGGCGCCGAGCGTGCGCTCCTTTTCGAGCAGTCGGTCGACGGCGGCGTTCTTGAGCACGCGCTCGGTGTTGCGCAGCGGGCGCATCACCAGGCGCGTGTCGAGTTCGCTTGCGGCCACGATGGCCTGCTTGACGTTTTCGTGCACGGGCGCTTCCTGCGTCGCGATGAAGCGCGTGCCCATGTTCATGCCCTCGGCGCCGAGCGCGAGCGCTGCCACCAGCGAGCGACCATCGGCCATGCCGCCGGAAGCGACGAAGGGAATCTTCAGTTCTTCGGCCGCGCGCGGCAGCAGGATGAAGTTGGGAACATCGTCCTCGCCCGGGTGGCCGCCGCATTCGAAGCCGTCGACGCTGACCGCATCGCAGCCGATCGACTCGGCCTTCAGCGAATGGCGCACCGAGGTGCATTTGTGGATCACCTTGATGCCCGCTTCGTGCAGCGCGGGCAGCCACTTCTGCGGGTTGTTTCCCGCCGTCTCGACGGCCTTGACGCCGCCGTCGATGATGGCGCGGATGTAGCCGGGGTAGTCGGGCGAGCTCACGGTCGGCAGGAAGGTAAGGTTCACGCCGAAGGGCTTGTCGGTCATCTCGCGGCAGCGTGCAATTTCCTGCGCGAGCAACTCGGGCGTGCGCTGCGTCAGCCCGGTGATGATGCCCAGGCCGCCGGCGTTGGACACCGCTGCTGCCAACTCGGCAAAGCCGACGTAGTGCATGCCGCCTTGGATGATCGGGTGCTCGATGCCGAAGAGTTCGGTGATGCGGGTCTTCATGTCGCTTTCTTTTCTGGTGAATGTCTGGGGGGTTGGGAGTTGGCGGCGCAAGCCAGGTCGTTGAATCGCGCGATGCGGGAAAACGCCGGAGCCGCCATGCTACGCAAGCGTAGCGTGTGGAATTTCAGATCCGGCGTCCCCAATGTGACCCCGACCCTGCGCATGCGGCTTGGTTTGGGTCGGGCGGTGCCGCTTCCACGGCCCGGCAAGCCCGCGCCAGTTCAACCCGCATGCCTTGCCGCTCAGCATGCGCAATCGCTTGCTTCAAGAGCGCGTTGCCTTCCTCGACGCGTCCCTGTGCCTTGGCCCGTGCGCCCTGGAGCCGCAACTGCAGGATCACTGCCGGCGGAAAGCGCCGCACGTGCAGTGCCAGCGCAGGCTCGAACGCTCGCCACGCTTCATCCAGCAATCCTTGCTCGCCGCTGCTGGAGGCTTCATGCGCGCCCAGTGCCAGCAAGGTGTCGCCCACGCCCGCGTAACCCTCATGCGCCCACCACGCGCTTTGCATGCGCCGGGCCGCCGCCACGCCGGTGTGCACCGCCGCCCGTGCGGCTGCAAGATCGCCGCTGCGCCAGGCCAGGCGCGCGGCCAGGCCGAGACGGCGCATCGTGTAGGCGGCGTCGATGTTTTCCATTTCGGTCATGGCCAGCACGGCGCGTTCGTAGTGGCCGCGCAGCATGTCGTCGTCGATCGGCTCCAGGCACAGCCCCACTTCGACCAGTCCGATGGGGCCCCATGCACGCCACGATTCGCCGGGGCGACGCAGCGCGAGTTCGTCGAGTTCGTGGAAGCGCCGCAAGGCCTCATCGAGCCGGCCTTCGAAGAAGGCGAGCTTCGCAGAGAGTGCGCGCATGTTCATTTCCTGCCGGCCGCAGCGCAGGCGGGCGAACTGCTGCGCCGATGCCTCCAGTTCCTGCGGCAGGCCGTCCCAGTCGCCCAGGCCGAAGAGCACGACGCAGCGGCTTTCGCTGAACAGGGCGCTCACGCGCGGATCGGTGGCCGGCGCGCTGGCCTGCAGTTTTTGAGCCCGCGCAACAAGCCGTCGCGCGAGGGCAGGGTGCCCTGCGGTCGAGACAGCCAGTGCGCTCGATCCCACGCGAAGACCCCCATGCAGGCGCAAGCGTCGAAAGAGGACGTCTGCCTCCAGGGAAATGCGCATCAGCGGGCGCTGGTCAGGCGAGAACACCAGCAAGCCCATGGTGCAGTAGAGGCTGCGCAAGACCAGGGCCGAAAATGCGGCGCGAGCGGGTTCGTGCGCCGGCCAATCCTCCAGTGCAAGCAGACGCCGGGCCGCGGGCACGAGGTCGGCCCATGGCGTCTGTTCGATGTCGGCGTTGCACAGCCCGAGTTCGGCAAGTGCATGGATGTAGCCGCGCAGCGCGGCCCTGGAGGCGCCACAACCGTTGAGCAGTTCAGCGCGCCGGAGGCCCCAGCCCACGTGTTGCCATCTTGGCAAGTCGTGATTCATCAGCGCCTGCGCCAGCAGGCTCGTGGCCTCGGCTTGCCGGTCGGCGTGCAAGAGCATTGCCACGGCGCGATCGGTCCAGTCCGCCGCACGCGAGGGCTGCAGGCTCGTGCCCACGAGGCGTGCCGCAGCCATCAAGGTCGGTGCCGAGGCGCTGGCGCTGCCAGCCAGCGTCATTGCCCTGACTGCGGCCTCCTCATCGCCCGCAGCGAGATCGGAAAAGGGCGAGACCGGCGGCATCCGCTCGTCGAGCCAATGCACGACCTGCTCCATCACCGTGAGGCTGGCCACAGACTCGCTGGCGTGCCGACGCAGCCACGCCAGCAGCAGGGGATGAAAGCCGAGGCGCCCGTCGCCCTGCGCGTCGCCGCTGCGCGTCAGCCAGGAATGCGCGCGCAAGGTGGCCAGCGCGGCGTCGCTGGCTCCGATGACGCGCGCCAGTTCGGCATCGAAGTCGCCCGGCAGCTGGGACAGGCGTAGCGCCGTGTCGCGCGCCTCGTCATCGAGCATCGACCAGGAGTCTTCGAGCACGGCATCGAGGCTGCGGTGCTGGTCGGCTTCCTCGCGGTCGTCGTCGATCAGCGGGTCGCCCTTGTCGAGATGCTCGAGCACGGGCGCCACGCCGGCGGTGTGGACGCTTCGGGCCGCCATCTGCAGCGCCAGCGGCAGGCCTCCCACGAGACGGCAGATGCGTTCCACCGACTCGGACTGCGCGTCGGCGTCGAAGTCGGGTACCAGCCGCCGCGCGGCGGCGCCAAACAGCCGTGCCGCAGGCGCGAGGCCGAGCCCGCCGAGTTCCAGCAACCACTCCTGCCCGCCACCCACGCGCACGCGCGACGTGGCCAGCACCTTCACGCCGGGTGCGCGCTCGCGCAGCATGGGCTCGAAGCCGCGCGCCGCCGGCACCTTTTCAAGGTTGTCCAGCACCAGCAACAGCGCTCCGGCCGCGTGCCGGTCGGCGCCGGTGCGCGCCACGATCTGCTGGATCAGGCTTTCCGCGTCTTGCAACGCGCCACCGCCGTCCACGCGGCCGCTGAGCCAGAGCACGCCGTGACGGCAACGCGGCGCCCATGCAGAAGCGGTGGACTGCGCCAGCCGCGTCTTGCCCACGCCGCCGGGGCCCGTGATCGTGAGCCAGCGGCAGGCCGGGTCGCTCAATCGCTCGCACGCGAGCTCGAATTCGGCATCGCGGCCAATCAGGTCGGGCGCGCTTGGCCCCGCGAGCGGCGGCGTGTTTGCGACATTCCCTGCGGCCAACGCATCCGATGGCGCCACGCAGGCACTTGGCGGCGCGCGTTCGGCCTTCGGCGCAGCGGCGTCTGAGTGAATGCGGGTGTACAGCGCGTAACACTCGGCCGACGGCCGCGCACCCAGTCGCTGCAGCAGCGCAGCGCGGCAGGCCTCGTATTGCGCGATGGCGGCGGTGCGCCGGCCTGTCGCGGCCAGCAGACGCATGAGTGCCATGTGCGCCGCTTCGTCCGCATCGTCGACGTCGAGCAGGCTGCGGGCCTGCGAGGCGGCCTCGTCGAGCGCGCCGGCGGCTTCGCTGCGGCGAAGCAGGTCGTGGCGCAGCAACTGGAGTTCGCGCTGCGCACGCGGACGCGCTTGTGCGAGCCATTCCTCGAAACCCTCCGCGCCAGTGACTTCGAAGCCGTCGAGCACCGGGCCACGCCACGCGTCCGCCGCCCCGCACCGCGCAGCCGGCGCCATGTCGGGCGTCGACATGGCGCGCGACAAGCTGTGCAGATCCACCTCCAATGCCGCGCCGGGGGCGAGGCCGATGTGTTGCGCATCGACCAGCAGCAACTCGGGCAGCCAGCGGCGCAAGCGCGACAGCGCACCGCGAAGATTGGACCGGGCCGATGCGTCGTCCAGCTCGCTCCAGAGCATCGAGGCGAGCTTCGTGCGGGCGACCGGGCCACCGACTGCCGCCAGGTAGAACAGCAGCGCCTGTTGCTTGGGCGCGAGCAGGCGCGTCAGGGCCTGGCCGTCCAGTTCGAGCCGCCCTTGCCCCAACAGCAGTACGCGCAATCCTTGCACTTCCAGCCTCGCGATCTGCGCCTTGCCAAGCCCACGACACGCCGGGGGCACGCCCTGGACACGCTGCAAACACGCTGCAAACACGCCGGGGTCCGATGCTAAGTCTTCAGGGCGCCCGCATGGCTGCAAGGCGTCCGTCCACCCCCAAAGGAGTCAAAGCATGTCGATCAACGCATCCCGCATTGTCGAGGGCCGGCCTCTGGCCCGCGCCTTGCCCTTGACGACCGTGCCCCGGTTCATTCGCGAGGCGGCCCGCCAGCGTCCGGCGGCGCCGGCCATGATCGAGGCCAGCACCGGGCGCACCATCACCTGCGCGGCGCTGGACCACCAGATCGGCCGCGTCGCCGCGGGGCTGGCTGCGCAAGGATTCCGGCCCGGCGACACCCTGCTGATCTGCAGCCCCAACAGCCCGGAATGGGCCATCGTCGCGCTCGGCGCGATGGCGGCGGGCGGGCGCGTGAGCGGCGCCAACCCGGGCTACACCGCGGCCGAACTGGCGCAACAGTTGCGCGATTCGAAAGCGCGCTTTGCCTTCACGGTGCCGCCGCTGCTCGACACGGTGCGCCAGGCCGCGGCGCAAACCGGCTGCGAGCGCTTCATCGTGGCTGGCGACGCCCAAGCGGGCGACGCGCTATCGCTGGCCAGCCTGCTGGCTTGCACAGGGCCCGAGCCGCAGGTGCCAGCCGATCCCGACGCACTGGCGCTCTTGCCCTTTTCTTCGGGCACGACCGGCCTGCCCAAGGGCGTGATGCTGACGCACCGGGCCATCGTGGCCAACGTCTGCCAGATCCTGGAGGGCAGCGACTGGCCGCAGGGCATGGTGTCGCTGGCCTTCCTGCCGATGTTTCATGCGATGGGTTTTGTGCTCACCACGCTGTCGGGCCTTGCTGCGGGCGGCACGCTCGTCACGCTGCCGCGCTTCGAGCCCGAGGCTTTTCTTTCCGCCATCGCGACCCATCGCGTGACGCATGTGATCGCCGTGCCGCCCGTCATGCAGTTCCTGGCCGGGCATCCGATGGTGGGCACCTTCGACCTGTCGTCATTGCGCATCGTCGGTTCGGGCGGCGCACCCATGGGCGCGGCGCTGGAAGCGCGTGTGTCCACGCGCCTGAAGTGCCCCACGGTGCAAGGCTACGGCATGACGGAGGTGTCGGCGGTGCTGACGCTGGTGGACGTCCGCGGCGCATTGCGTCCCGGCTCGGTCGGGCAGGTGGTGCCGGGCACGCAGGCGCGCGTGGTCGATGCGGCCACGGGTGCCGACGTGACACAAGGCGAACAAGGCGAACTGTGGTTCCGCGGGCCGCAGCTCTTTGCGGGCTACCTCGACAACCCGCAGGCCACGGCCGCCACCCTGACACCCGACGGCTGGATCCGCACCGGCGACATCGGCCGCATCGATGAGGACGGTTTTGTGTTCATCACCGATCGGCTCAAGGAGCTGATCAAGGTGAATGGCGAGTCCGTGGCGCCCGCCGAACTGGAAGCCCTGCTGATGACGCATCCCGCGGTTGCCGATGCGGCCGTCATCGGCCGGCCTGATGAACGCACGGGCGAGTTGCCGGTGGCCTGGGTCGTGCCGCGCAGCGATCTCGATGCAGAGGCGCTGAAGGCGTGGTTTGCCGAGCGCGTGGCGCCGTGCAAGCGGCTGGCCGACGTGGTGCCGGTGGACGCGATCCCCAGGAATCCCGCAGGCAAGCCGCTGCGCCGCGTGCTGCGCGCGCGGGATGCCGAACGCATGGAGAGCGTGGGGAATCCGGCATGAGTCGCGCGATGGGCGCCGCCTTGCGCAGCACGGATGCCGTGTCGATCGGCGCGTGGGACGTGCAGGCGATCCGGAAGCACTTCGTGTTTCCCCAAGCGGGGCGCATCGCGACCAACAACGCCGCCAGCACGCAACCGCCGCGCGAACTGCTCGGGCTTTACGCCGCGCTGGCGCCGCAATATGAAAACGTGCATCGCGGACAGTCCAGCGCATCGCAGCAAACGACGCGTCTTTTCGAGGCGGCATACGACGACATCGCGCGCTTCGTCGGCGCGCGCAGCCGCAACAACATCGTGCTGGTGCGCAACGTGACCGAGGCGCACAACACGGTCATGTACTCGCTGCTCACCGAGTTTCGCGACGGTGACAACGTCGTTGCAACGCAGATGGAGCACAACTCGAACTTCGTGCCCTGGCATGCGATGTGCCGCGACATCCTGCCGAAGTTCGGGCGGCACGTGGCGCTGCGCATTGCGCGCTTCGATCCCGCTACAGGGGAGCTTGACCTGGACCATCTCGCGTCGCTGGTCGATGCGCGCACCAAGCTCGTGTGCTGCACCGGCGCCTCGAACTTCCTGGGAACCCGCAATCCGGTTGCAGCGGTGCGCGCCATCGCCGATGCCAGCGGCTACGTGCAGCCGGACGGCGAGCGCCGTTCACGCCTGCTGATCGACGGGGCACAACTCGTGCCGGGCAGCTTCATCGACGTGCAGGCGCTTGACGTCGACTATCTGTCCTTCTCTTTTCACAAGATGCTGGCGCCCTTTGGCGTCGGTGTGCTGGTCGCGAAGGAGCATTTGCTGGAGGCGTCCTTGCCCTTCCTCTACGGCGGCGACATGGTCGCCGAGGGGAGGGTGTTCGAAGACAGCGTGCACTACAACGCGCTGCCCTGGAAGTACGCCGCCGGAACGCCGAACATCCTTGGCGCCATCGTCTCGGCGCAAGCGCTGCGCCTGCTTGTCGACCTGGCTTCGACGCCGGAGCGGGCGCTGTACTTCAACAGCGACAGGCCCATCGAGCGCCACGCCGTCGAGTTCGCCATGGGCCGTGTGGCGACATGGTGCCGACGACTGACGGCGAGGGCGCTCGAGCGGCTCGGCACCATCAAGGGCATCACGATTCATGGGCCCCGCGAGGCCGCACGCCGCAGCGCGCTCGTCGCCTTCAACGTGGCGGGGCACGATCCGGTCGATCTGGCACTCGCGCTCAACCGCGCGGGGGTCGAGGCGCGTGCAGGTTGCCACTGTGCGACGCTCGCGCACCAGGCGCTCGGCATCGGCGCCAGTTGCCGTTTGAGTTTCTATTTCTACAACACGCTGGACGAAGTCGACTGTGCAGTGGATGCGCTGGCCGGGATCGTTGCTTCGGGACACAAGGCCTACGCCTGATCGCCAGGCCAACCCTGCGCCTGCAAGGCCGCCCATTCCGCATCCTCATACAAGCGAGAACGCGTCAGGAAGCGCAGCCCCGTCGGCCGCTCCAGCGAGAACATGCCGCCGTTTCCCGGCACCGCATCGATGATGAGGTGCGTGTGTTGCCAGTACTCGAACTGCGATCGGCTCATGTAGAAGGGCGTGCCGGCCACTTCGCCCAGGCAGATGTCGGCATCGCCGGTGATGAACTCGCCCAGGGCGAAGCACATCGGCGCGCTGCCGTCGCAGCAGCCGCCGGATTGATGGAACATCAGCGGTCCATGCTCGCCACGCAGACGCTCGATGAGCGCCTGCGCGGCCGGCGTGACCGACACGCGCCGCACCGGGTCGTGCGGCTGCGGGTCCGGCGTCATGCCCTCGCGCCTCAGAAGAAGCCCAGCTTGTTCGGGCTGTAGCTCACCAGCAGGTTCTTGGTCTGCTGGTAGTGGTCGAGCATCATCTTGTGGTTCTCGCGGCCGATGCCTGACTGCTTGTAGCCACCGAATGCGGCGTGCGCCGGATAGGCGTGATAGCAGTTGGTCCACACGCGCCCGGCCTGGATGCCGCGGCCCATGCGGAAGGCGCGTGCGCCGTCGCGCGTCCACACGCCGGCGCCCAGGCCGTAGAGCGTGTCGTTGGCGATCTCCAGCGCTTCCTCTTCGGTCTTGAAGGTGGTCACCGACACGACCGGGCCGAAGATTTCTTCCTGGAAGATGCGCATCTTGTTGTGGCCCTTGAATACCGTCGGCTTGACGTAGTAGCCCGCCGCGAGTTCGCCGGTCTGCACCTTGCGCGCACCGCCTGTCAGGCACTGCGCGCCTTCCTGCTTGCCCAGGTCGATGTACGAGAGGATCTTCTCCATCTGCTCCTGCGACGCCTGTGCGCCGATCATGGTGCCCATGTCGAGCGGGTGGCCCTGCGTGATGGCTTCGACGCGCTGGATCGCGCGTTCCATGAAGCGCTCGTAGATCGATTCCTGGATCAGCGCGCGGCTCGGGCAGGTGCACACTTCGCCCTGGTTGAGCGCGAACATCGTGAAGCCTTCGAGCGCCTTGTCGAAGTACGCATCGTCGGCCGTGAGCACGTCCTCGAAGAAGATGTTGGGCGACTTGCCGCCGAGTTCCAGCGTGACCGGAATCAGGTTCTGGCTCGCGTACTGCGAGATCAGCCGGCCCGTGGTGGTCTCGCCGGTGAAGGCGATCTTGGCGATGCGCGGGCTGGACGCCAGCGGCTTGCCCGCTTCCAGGCCAAAGCCGTTCACCACGTTGAGCACGCCCGCGGGCAGCAGGTCGCCGATGATTTCCATCAACACCAGGATCGAGGCCGGCGTTTGTTCGGCGGGCTTGAGCACCACGCAGTTGCCGGCGGCGAGCGCTGGCGCCAGCTTCCACACCGCCATCAGGATCGGGAAGTTCCACGGAATGATCTGGCCGACGACGCCCAGCGGTTCGTGGAAGTGATAGGCGTAGGTCTCGTGGTCGATCTCGCTGATGCCGCCTTCCTGCGCCCGAATGCAGCTCGCAAAGTAGCGAAAGTGGTCGATGGCCAGCGGCATGTCGGCGGCCGTGGTTTCGCGCAGGGGCTTGCCGTTGTCCAGCGTCTCCGCCACCGCCAGCACCTGCAGGTTCTGCTCCATGCGGTCGGCGATCTTGAGCAGGATGTTGGCGCGTTCCGTGGGCGACGTGCGGCCCCACGCGGCCTTGGCCTTGTGCGCGGCGTCGAGTGCCGCTTCGATGTCTTTCGCGTTCGACCGCGGAATGCTCGTGAAGGCCTTGCCCGTCACGGGTGTGACGTTGTCGAAGTACTGCCCGTCGATCGGCGCGACCCACTGGCCCCCGATGTAGTTGCCGTACTGCTTCTTGTAGGGGTTTGCGATGCCGAGGTGGCTGATCTCTGCCATGTCCATGAGTCGTCTCCGGTCGGGGTTGATTGAAGGGTGGAGCAAGTTGTCGTTGCTCGCCCTTGCATGGCGCAAGGCGCGGGCCACGCAGGGCCAGCCACACGCGCTTCGACCTAAGCCGTTGCCACGAAAGGACTTTCCCGGAATCTCGGTCGCATGCAGCACCGCGCAGGGCGAGGGGGCCACTGCTGCAGGAAGGCGCAGTTGCTCCACAAGGGGACAGCGCAAGCGGCAGCCCCGGACACAACAGCACAAAACTACACTGCAGCACCGATGCTCGCGGAGTCAGCCCATGTCACCCACGGCCCCGATCACAGATGCGAACCCGACGATTGCGGAAATGGAAATGCGCGTCGCCCGCTTTCGCTCGCTGAAGCCGACCGGCGACTACGTGGATGCGTCCATTCCAGGCTGCGAGCGAAGCACCTTCAGGGTGCTCGGCAACCCGCCCGCCGCACCGCTCGAGGCCGAGGGGTTTCATCTCAACATCGTCTGCTGCGAACCCGGCAAGTCGGCGCCGCTGCACAACCACCTGACGCAGGAAGTGTTCGTGGTGTTGTCCGGAAGATGGGAAATCTTCTGGGGCCCTTCAGGTGAACGCAATGTGGTACTCGAGACCTGGGACACGATCGCGATACCTCCCGGCGTTTCCCGCGGCTTCAGGAACATCGCATCAGAGCCTGGCTACCTCATGGGAATGGCCAGCGGCCGCGATCCCGGCAACATCAACTGGCCGCCGCAGGTTCGGGCCGCGGCAGCGGCGGCGGGCGTCTCCTTGCCCTGAGCATGTCGGTGATCCATGACGCTGCGCCAAGCGCGACAGAACTCCAGCCGCTCACTGCAGGTTCTTGACCAGCCGCTTCCACCAGCCCGCCCCGCCTTCCGCGGACGGCGTGGCCTGCACCGCCTGTTCAGCGGGCGAGCCCAGTTCCATCCCGCTCGCCAACTGGGACAGCGTTTCAAAAATGAAGCGCCTTGGCTCCATGCGAAATCCCCATTGCCGTTCGAACAAGACGACGGTGCGGCCGGCCTTCAGCGAGTCGCCCCCAAGGTCGAAGAAGTTGTCGTGCGAATCGATGTCCTCGATCTCCACGTCCAGCACGTCGGCCCAGATCCTGGCGAGCGCGCCTTCCGCCGGTGAGTGACCCTTTTGCCGGGGCCCTCGCACCGTGCGTGGCTCGCGCCCGGGCGGTGGAAGCGCCCCGCGATTGATTTTTCCGTTCGGCAGGAGTGGCAGCGCCTGCAGCGCAACGAAGTGCTGCGGCAGCATGTAGTCGGGCAAGGTCGCGCGCAGGTGCTCCCTGAGCGCCGAGGCGTCGCAGGTGCCGTCGGCGGTCACCACGTAGGCCACCAAGCGCGGATCGCCCGGCCGGTCTTCGCGTGCCATCACCAGGCACTGCAACACCGCGGGATGCGCTTGCAACTGCACTTCGATCTCGCCGGGTTCGATGCGATGACCGCGCAGCTTCACCTGGAAGTCGAGCCGGCCCTGGTGCTCGAGCGTGCCATCGTGGCGCCAGCGGCCCCGGTCGCCCGTCCTGTACATGGGCGCACCCGGCGGCGAGCCGAAAGGCTCGGGAACGAATCGCCCGGCGGTCAGCTCGGGTCGGTTCAGGTAGCCCAGCGCCACGCCTTCGCCGCCAATGAAGATTTCGCCCGACACGCCGACAGGGCAGCAGTTGCCGTGCGCGTCCAGCACGTGCACGCGTGTGTTCGCAATGGGGCGGCCGATCGACATGGACTTTGCCGCCCCCGGCACTTTCCAGCACGTGGACCACACGGTGGTTTCGGTGGGGCCGTAGAGGTTCCACACCTCGCCCGCACGCCCCGACAGGGCCTGCGCCATGTGCGTGCTGAGGCTTTCCCCGCCGATGAGCGCCTTGATCCGCGGCCCGCCCATCCAGCCGGAGTCGATCAGCAGGCGCCAGGTGGAAGGCGTCGCCTGCATCACGTTGGCTTGCGAGCGCTCCAGCAGGGCGCTCAGGGCCAAGCCGTCGCCGGCTTGTTCGCGGGTGGCCAGGACGACCGTGGCGCCCACGGACAGCGGCAGCAGGAGTTCGAGCACCGAGATGTCGAAGCTCAGCGTGGTGACGGCCAGCAGCACGTCCCCGGCGCACAGTCCGGGCTCGCGCTGCATCGACAGCAGGAAATTCACGGCGGCACGGTGGGGCACCACCACGCCCTTGGGCTTGCCCGTGGAGCCGGAGGTGTAGATCACGTAGGCCGGATCGTCCGGGCCGGCGTCACGCGCGGCGTCGGGCGTGGGCGCCGTGTCCGGATGTTCCGTGGGATCCACGGGCGCATCCAGCAGCATCGTCGGCAGCGAGAGGTCTTCCCAGAGCGATGCCTGCTCCTGCCGGGTCAGCAGCAAGACAAGGCCTGCGTCCAGCGCCATGTCGTTCAGGCGTTGCTTCGGATACGCGGGGTCCAGCGGCACATAGGCGGCGCCGGCCGCCAGCACGGCCAGTTGCGCGATGACCATGGTGGGGTCGCGCTCCAGGCAAAGCCCGACCCGCGTGCGGCGTTGCACGCCACGGGTGCGCAAGGCATGGGCCAGCCGGTGCACGCTCGACCAGAGTTCGGTGTAGTGCAGTGTCGCGCCGGGCAACTGCTGCAGCGCCACCGCGCTGTTGCCGCTCTGCAGCGAAAGCAGGCCGGGCAAGGTCTGCCCGCGCGGATGATCGACGGCCGTCTGGTTCCACGATGCCAGCAGGGCGAGTTGCCGGGGCGTCGGCAGGGCAATCCCCTGCAACGGCGTGCCGGGTGATTCGATCAGCCGATCCAGCAGTTGCGCGTAGTTGTCCAGCAGCGCCTGCGCCGTCTCCGCCGAGAAGAGCTCGGTCGAATAGGTCAGGAACAGGGCGCGCTCGCCCTCGATGTCGACGCTCAGCGCCAGGTCGACCTGGGTCGCGCCCAGGGTCAACGAGAGGAAGCTGACGTCCAGGCCTTCCATCTGCACCGATTCACGGCGCACGTTGAGCACGCTGAACATCACGCGAAGATCGGGCACCCGGGCGCCGGTCTCCTGGGTGCGCAGGCGTCCCACGAGGTAATCGAGCGGAATGTCCTGGTGCGCAAAAGCCGACAGGCAGGTCTCGCGCACCTGCGCCAGCAACGCGTGAAAGTCCTGTTCGGGATGAAGCCGGCAGCGCAGCACCAGCGTGTTGATGAGCGAGCCCACCACTTCCTCCGCCTCGACCCGCGTGCGGCCCGCGATGGGCGTGCCGACCGCCACGTCGTCCTGTCCGCAGTAACGTGAAAGCAGGAGCTGGAAGGCTGCCAGCAAGCTCATGAAAGGCGACACGCTGTGCTGCGCGCTGAAGCGTTGCACGCGCTCGATCCAGGCCCCGGACAGTTCGAGCCGTGCCCGCGCGCCCTGGCTGGAGATCCGTTGCACCACCGCGGTGTCGGCGGGCAGGTTCAGCGGGCTCCATCCGGCCAGTTGCTGCATCCAGTAGCGGGTCTGGAGGGCCAGCACATCGTCGTCGATGTGCGCGCGTTGCCAAGCGGCAAAGTCGATGAAGTCGATGGCGCGTGCGGGCAGGTTGGCCGTCTTGCCCTGCACGGCCGCGCCGTAGAGCGCCTGCAGTTCGCGCAGCAGCACGTTCCACGCCCAGCCGTCGCCGATGATGTGGTGCATGACCATCACCAGCAGATGGTCCTGTTCGCCCAGGCGCACGAGGATGAAGCGATGCAGCGGCGCGCGTGCGAGGTCGAATGGCTCCGCTGCAATGTGCGCGGCCTGGCGTTCGAACTCTGCGTCCTCGCCGCTCCAACCGCTCCCGTCGAGCTCGATCAACACGGCCGCTTGCGGCTCGCCGATGACGGCCATGGGCTCGGCATCGCCCAGCTCGAAGGTGGTGCGAAAGGCTTCGTGCCGCATCACCATCTGGTTCAGCGCAGTGCGCAACGCGGCGTGCTGCAAGGGGCCGCGCAGGCGCAGTGCCTCGCACATGTTGTAGGCCGCACCGCGCGGGTCCATTTCATGCAGCAGCCACAGGCGCCGCTGCGAAAAGGACACGGGCGAGGACTGTGCGCGCGACAGCAACGCAATGGGCGCGAGTGCCGTGCTTTCGGCAAAGGACGGGCCGCCGAGTTTGCCGTTCACCAGCCGCGCCTGCCCTTCGATGGTCGGATGCTCGAACATGCTGCGCAAGGGCAGGTCGACCTTGAAGAGGGAGCGCACGCGCGAGACGATCTGCGTCGCAAGAAGGGAATGGCCTCCCAGGTCGAAGAAGTTGGTGCGAATGCCGAAACCCGATTTGCCGAGCACGTGCTGCCAGATGTCGTGCAGGCTTTCCTCCACGGGAGAGCGGGGTCCCGTGCGGTCCGACGCCACGGATTCGCTCTCGGGCCGCGGAAGCTGGCGCCGGTCGACCTTGCCATTGGCCAGTCTGGGCAACTGCGGCAGGAACACAAAGGCCGCGGGGACCATGTGCTCCGGCAGCCTTGCGCGCAACTGCGTTCGAAGGGCAGGCGCATCGGCGCCTGTCGCGCTGTCGACGACGACATAGGCGATCAGTTCGCGTTGCCCCGGAACATCTTCGCGCGCAAGCACCGCGCACATCGTCACCCCGCAACAGGCATTCACCGCGGCCTCGACCTCGCCCAGCTCGATGCGAAAGCCCCGCAGCTTGACCTGCTGGTCGTCGCGCCCGATGAATTCGACCACGCCTTCATCCAGCCAGCGCGCAAGATCCCCCGTGCGGTACAGGCGTTCGCCGGGCCGGAAGGGGTTGGGCAGGAATCGCTGCGCCGTGAGTTCGGGCCGGTTGAGATAGCCGCGCCCCACGCCCAGGCCGCCCACGTACAGCTCGCCGGCCACGTTCACGGGTTGTGGCTGCATGTGCGCGTCCAGCACGTAGAGCTGGGCGTTGTCCACCGGACGGCCGATGGGCACGACGGCGCGCTCGGGCACCTGTTCGCCCACCTCGAACCAGGCACTGTCGACGGTGGCCTCGGTCGGGCCGTAGAAGTTGCCCAGTCGCACGGCCGGCAGGCAGCGCCGCAAGGCGAGCGCCAGGTCGCGGTCCAGGGCCTCGCCACCGCACAGCACGTAGCGCAGGCTCGTGCATTGCGCCATCTGCGCCTCGCCGAGGATCACGCGCATCTCGGACGGCACGAACTGCACGACGCTGACGGCGTTGGCCTGCAATGTCGCTGCCAGCCGATGCATGTCGCGATGCACTTCGGGCGGCGCCAGCACAACCTGCGCACCGCAGGCCAGGGGCGACAGGAACTCCCAGATCGAGGCGTCGAAGCTGATGGAGGTCTTGTGCAGCACGCGGTCCCTGGGCGTGAGCCCGAGCGTGTCCTTCATCCACCGCACGTGGTTGGCCAGGCCGCCATGCATCAATTGCGCGGCCTTGGGCATGCCGGTGGAGCCGGAAGTGAAGATGAGGTAGGCGACGTGCTCGGGCCGCGTCAAGTCCCGCACCGCGGGCACGGCGTCGGCCGGCATGGCGCCGCCGTCGGCCGGCACGTCGATGATCCCGAAGTTCGCCGCGGCATCCAGTTGGCGCAGTGCGCCACCATGTTGCGCATCGGCCAGCACGAAGCGTGGCGCCGCGTCCACGAGCATGGCCTGCAGCCGGTCGGGCGGATGTTCCGAATCCAGCGGCAGGTAGGTGCCGCCGGCCTTGAACACCGCGAGCAGGCCGACGACCAATCCGAAACAACGCGGCATGCACAGGCCGACCACGCATCCGGGGACCACGCCGCGGCGTCGAAGGTCATGCGCGAGCTGGTCCGACAGCGTGTCGAGCTGGGCATAGCGCATGTCTTGCTGGCCGAAGCGCAGCGCGACCGCGTCGGGTGTCAGGCGGGCCTGTGCGCGAAAGAGCGCGTGCACGCTTTGATGATCGTGTGCCAGGGGCTGTGGCGGATCGTTCCACGCCACCAGCATGCGTTGCCGCTCGGCGGCGTCCATCAGCGGCAGGCGCGTGACGGCGCTTTGCGGCTCGACCACCATGGCCGACAGGAGGTTGCCGAAGTGCGCCGCCATGCGTTCGATCGAGCGCGGCGCGAAGATGTCCGTGCGGTACTCGATCTCGGCGTCCAGGTGCCCGCCGGGCCCGGTTTCGATCACGGTAAGCGACAAGTCGAACTTGGCGCACGCCGAGTGCACGCCCAGGCGCTCGCTTTGCAGCCCGTCAAGCGCGAGGTCGCGATGGGCGAAGTTCTCCAGCGAGAAGGAGACCTGGTAGAGCGGATTGCGGCCCGCGTCGCGTTGCGGACTGAGTTCGGCCACCAGTCGCTCGAAAGGCATCTGCTGGTGCGTCAGCGCTTCGACCACGGTCGTGCGATTGCGGCGCATCAACTCGATGAATCCGGGTTGCCCTTGCAGGTCGGTGCGCACGACCACCGTGTTGACGAACTGGCCGACCGCGTCGAGCAGGCGCGGATCGTCGCGCCCGGCCACGGGCACGCCAATGGCAATGTCCGTCTGGCCGGTGTAGCGCAGCAGCAGCGCCTGGAACGCGGTCAGCACGGCGGTGAACAGCGTGACCTGGTGCTGTCTTGCGAGCCGCCTCAGCGCGGTGGCAAGTGCGGCTTCGATGCGGAAGTCGTGCGTCTTGCCGGCGCTTCCAGCGGCCCTGGAAGTGCGGGGCGTGTCCACGGGCAGTTCCAGCGTTTGCACATCGCGCAGTTTGACGCGCCAGTAGTCCAGCGCGGCTTGCATGTCGCCGCGCTCGAAGTGCTGGCGCTGCAACCGTGCATGCTCGCACGGCGCCAGCGGCAACGCGGGGAGCGCTGGGGCGTCGCCGGATGCGTAGAGCTGCCCCAGGTCGCGATGAAGAACAGTCATCGACCATCCGTCCACCACGATGTGATGCGCGACCAGCACAAGCACGTGCTCGTCGCCAGAAACCCGCAGGAGGGCGGCACGCAGCAAGGGCGCATGCGACAAGTCGAAGGGCTCGGCGATGAGGGCGGCGATGCGCGGGGTCTCGTCCGCTCCCTCGGGCATCTCCACGAGGTGCAGGCTGAAGCGCTCCATCGCCTGCGCTGCCGGAATCACGCGCTGCCCGGGTTCGGTGTCCGTGGTGTGGAATCCGGTGCGCAGGTTGGCATGCCGCGCGAGCAGCGCATGCAGGCTTCGCTGGAGGCGCCCGGCATCGAGTTGACCCTTCAGCCGCGTGACCGAGTGAATGTGGTAGGCCGCGTTGCCGCTGCCCAGCTGATCGACGAACCAGATGCCTTCCTGCGCAAGCAAGAGCGGTGCGGTGCCGTCGGCGTCCTGCAGATCGGGGGGCGCTGCATCATCGTGTGCGGCGTGAGCCCCATCGTCGTGCAGGGCAGCTTTGTCCATGGCCTCCTGGACAAGCGCTGCAATCTCCGTGACGGACGGCGACGCCAGCACCTGGGCCACCGGGAGTTGCACGCCGAAGCCTTGGCTGAGCGCCAGCGCCAGCCGCGCGGCCGACAACGAGTCGCCACCCATCGCCAGGAAATCTTCATCGCCATCACCGATGGACTGGCCCAGGATCTGCTCGAAGTGCGCGGCGACGCGTGCCTGCAATGCGGTCAGCGGCTGGCGCACTTCAGGCGCGCCCGTCGATGCCCGTGGAATGGATTGAATCTGCTCGTGCATCCGGCGGCGCTGCAGCTTTCCGGCCGTGCCGGTGGGCAGTTTGTCGAGCACGTGGATGGTGGCGGGGATCTTGAAGTCGGCGAGGGCGCCGAACAGTGCCCGGCGCAGGGCGCGCGGGTCGGCCACCTCGTTGCGCGCCAGCACCACGGCCGCATGCACGTCCTCGCCCAGCGTTGGATGGGGTGCGGCAAAAGCCACGGCCTGGGCAACGCCCGGCAAGGCCATCAGCGCCTGTTCGACTTCATAGGGGGCGATCTTTTCGCCGCCCCGGTTGATGAGTTCGGACGTTCGGCCCGCGATGCAGAGATAGCCGTCGGTGCCGAGCCAACCCAGGTCGCCGGTGATGAACCAGCCGTCCAGGAAGGCCTCCTTGTTCTGCTCGGGCGCGTCCTCATAGCCGGAAAACAGCGCCGGGCCGCGCACCACGACGCGCCCCTCGACATTGCAAGGCTGGTCGTGTCCCTGTGCGTCGATCACGCGAACCTGGGCGCCTGCCGAGGGGCCGACCGATCCCGGTTTCCGGATGCCGGGCGGCAGGGGGTTGCTGGCCATTTGCGTGGCCGCCTCCGTCATGGCGTAGGCCTCGATGACAGGCACCCGCCACAGCGCCTCCAGATCGCGCATCAACGCCGGCGTGAGCGCCGACGACGCCGAGCGGGCGAAGCGCAGTCGATGTTCCGGCCACGCCGGCCCCAGCCTGGCCCCGAGGTCGGCGATGGCTTGGTGGATGGAGGGCGCGGCGCTGTACCAGGTGGGCGCGAATCCGGTGATCCATTGCGTGAAGTTCACGGCATCGAAACCCGGCGTGCACACCACCGACGAACCCGCCACCAGTGGCGTCAGCAGGCCGCCGATCAGCCCATGGCCGTGAAAGGTCGGCATCACCAGCAAGCCGCGATCGTCCGGCGTGAGGGCCAGGTGCTGTGCGATGTTGCGCGCCGATGCCAGCACCTGCTGCTGGGTGAGCGGAACGCGCTTGGGTTTTCCGCTCGTGCCCGAGGTGAAGAGGACGAAGGCGGTGTCCCCGGGCGCGGGCGAGGCGTCGTGGTCTTGCCGGTTCGGCGGTGCCTCGGCCGACTTTTGCAGGAGTCGTGACAGGTCAAAGGGAAGCGCCGGCACGCCGAGTTGCCGCGCCAGGTCCGACACCACGGCGTCGCCGGGCCGGCCGAGTACAGCGTCGGCGCGCGCTTCACGCAGCAGCGCCTCCAGCTCGAGCGGCGTCAGCCCGGGATGCAGCGGGATCACCGTCGCATTGCAGGCCAGCACCACGTTGGCCAGGGCCAGCGGAATGCCGGTCGGCAGCAGCACCGCAATGCGGGATCGGGCGCCCAGGCCGAAGGTGGCCAGCCAATGCCGCGTGTGGTCCGCGGCGGCCAGCAATTGCAAATAACTGAGGGAGGGATGCCCCGGTGAAAGCAGGGCGGAAGCCGAAGGCCGGATCCCCGCGTGATATTCCAGCACCCGACGCAGGGTCGTTCCTTCGAACTCGGTCACGCAGATCCTTTCGCGTTGTCTCGTAATCAGCTTTTCACAATTGATTCATATGGTGTCGCCCTGAGATGGTGCATGTAAAGGCGGCCGTTCCATCACGGCCGCAAAAAGGAACCAGTTCACAAAGTTTGTGAACTTTAGGCCACAGAGAAAAGCACCACGTCGTCGCTGGCCGACAGGGTGATGCAAATCCCCTACAGAAAATGTAGGAATTTGTCTCGATCCGGACGTCTCAATAGACCTGTCCCAATTGCTCCAGGATGGCGGGGTTCTCCAGCGTCGAGGTGTCCTGCACGGCGGTCTCTCCCTTGGCCACGCCGCGGAGAAGGCGCCGCATGATCTTGCCGCTGCGCGTCTTGGGCAGGTTCTCCGCAAAACGGATGTCCTTGGGCTTGGCGATGGGGCCGATCTCGCGGGCCACCCAGGCGCGCAGTTCGGCGGCAATCGCGGTGGCCTTGTCGCCGGTGGGCAGGGGACCCTTGAGCACCACGAAGGCGCAGATCGCCTCGCCGGTGGTGTCGTCCTGCCGCCCGACCACGGCCGCCTCGGCCACCAGCGCGGTGCACGAGACCAGCGCCGATTCGATTTCCATCGTCCCCATGCGGTGACCGCTGACGTTCAGCACGTCGTCGATGCGGCCGGTGATGGTGAAGTTGCCGGTGTCCGCGTCGCGGATGGCGCCGTCGCCGGCGAGGTAGTAGCGGCCCTGGAAGTCCTGCGGGTAGTAACTGGACTTGAAGCGCTCGGGGTCGCCCCAGATGGTGCGGATCATCGAGGGCCACGGCTTCTTCACCACCAGGATGCCGCCCTGGCCCCAAGGCACGGGGTTGCCGGCCTCGTCGACCACGTCGGCGTCGATGCCGGGGAAGGGCAGGCTGCAGGAGCCGGGCACCAGGTCGTGCACGCCAGGCAGCGGCGTGATCATGTGGCCGCCTGTTTCAGTCTGCCAGAAGGTATCGACAATCGGACAACGCCCGCCGCCGATGTGCTCGTGGTACCACTCCCAGGCGGCCGGGTT
This sequence comes from Variovorax brevis, assembly GCF_030317105.1. Classification (GTDB taxonomy): domain Bacteria; phylum Pseudomonadota; class Gammaproteobacteria; order Burkholderiales; family Burkholderiaceae_C; genus Variovorax; species Variovorax brevis. Next base: position 920,293 of record NZ_JASZYG010000001.1, on the reverse strand, counting down.
GATGGGCTCGCCCACCGTGCCGAGGATGCGCAGGCTCGACAGGTCGTAGTTGCGCGGGTGGGCGGTCGGCGTGCTTTCCGCAGCCTTGATGAGCGAGCGGATCGCGGTGGGTGCCGTGTAGAACACCGTCACCAGGTGGTCCTGGATCATCCGCCAGAAGCGGCCGGCGTCGGGGTAGGTCGGGATGCCCTCGAACACCACCTCGGTCGCGCCGAGCGCCAGCGGGCCGTAGGTGATGTAGGTGTGGCCGGTGACCCAGCCGATGTCGGCGGTGCACCAGAAGACGTCCTCGGGCTTGAGGTCGAAGGTCCAGTGGCAGGTCAGCGCCGCATGCAGCAGGTAGCCACCGGTGGAGTGCTGCACGCCCTTGGGCTTGCCGGTGGAGCCCGAGGTGTAGAGCAGGAACAGCGGATGCTCGGCGCTCACCCATTCGGGTTCGCAGGTCGTCGGCTGCACGGCCAGCAGGTCCGCCATCCATTGGTCGCGCGGTGCCTCGAAAGGCACGTCGGCGCCAGTGCGCCGCGTCACCAGCACGTGACGAACGCTCTCGCAACCGCCAAGCGCCAGGGCATCGTCGACCACGGCCTTGAGCGGCAGGTGCTTGCCGCCGCGCACCTGCTGGTCGGCGGTGAGCACCATCACGGCGCCGGTGTCGGCAATGCGGTCGCGCAGCGCCTGCGACGAAAAGCCGCCGAACACCACCGAATGGATCGCGCCGATGCGCGCACAGGCCTGCATCGCCACCACGCCGTCGATCGACATCGACATGTAGATGACCACGCGGTCGCCCTTTTTCACGCCGAGCAGGCGCAGCACGTTGGCGGTGCGGCAGACGCGTTCGAGCAGTTGCTCGTAGCTGACCTGCGTCACGGTGCCATCGTCGGCCTCGAAGACGATCGCCGTCTTCTGCCCCAGGCCGCGCTCGATGTTGCGGTCCAGGCAGTTGTACGAGGCGTTGAGCGTGCCGTCCTCGAACCACTTGAAGAAGGGCGCGTTGCTGTCGTCCAGCACCTTGGTGAAGGGTGTTTTCCAGGTGATGAACTCGCGCGCCAGGCGGGCCCAGAAAGCCTGGTGGTCGCCCTGGGCTTCGGCCACCAGGGCGTCGTAGGCGGCGCGGCCGGAGACGTGCGCGTTGCGCACGGTGTTCGCCGAAGGCGGGTAGGTCAGGGAGGTCGTGGCGGTCGCGGCCTGTGTCGTTGCGGTGTTCATGCTGTGCTCCTTAAACGCGTTCAAAAATGGCTGCGATGCCCTGTCCGCCACCGATGCACATCGTGGCCAGCGCGTAGCGGCCGCCGATGCGCTGCAGTTCGTACAGCGCCTTCGTGGTGATGATGGCGCCCGTCGCGCCGATGGGATGGCCGAGCGAGATGCCCGAGCCGTTGGGGTTGACCTTGGCGGGGTCGAGGTCGAGTTCGCGCACCACGGCGCAGGCCTGCGCCGCGAAGGCTTCGTTCGATTCAATGACGTCCAGGTCGTCGATGCCCAGGCCAGCGCGCCCCAGCACCCGCCGTGTGGCCGGCACCGGGCCGATGCCCATGATGGTCGGCTCCACGCCCGCATGGCTGTAGGCGACCAGTCGGGCCAGTGGCGTCAGGCCATGCGCCTTGACCGCCGCGCCACTGGCCAGCACCACCGCGCCCGCGCCGTCGTTGATGCCCGAGGCATTGCCGGCCGTGACGGTGCCGCCGTCCTTCCTGAAGGCGGGCTTCATCTTCGCCAGCGTCTCGACGGTGGTGTCGGCCTTCACATGCTCATCGGTGTCGAACACGACGGTGCCTTTGCGCGTGGCGATCTCGACCGGCACGATCTGGCTCCTGAAGCGCCCTTCGGCGATGGCGGAGGCTGCACGGCGGTGGCTTTCCGCCGCCAGCGCATCCATCATCTCGCGCGTGATGCCGTACTGCGCCGCCACGTTCTCCGCCGTGATGCCCATGTGGATCTTGTGGAAGGGGTCGTGCAGGGCGGCCACGGTGTAGTCGACCATCGAGGCGTCGCCCATTCGCGCGCCCCAGCGCATGGCGCTCACGTGGTAGGGGCCGCGCGACATCGACTCGGCGCCGGCACCGATCGCCATCTCGCAGTCGCCCAGCAGGATGGACTGCGCCGCCGAGATGATGGCCTGCAGGCCCGAGCCGCACAGCCGGTTGACGTTGAAGGCGGGCGTTTCCTTCGGCAGTCCCGCGTTGATGGCGGCGACGCGGCTCAGGTAGGCGTCGCGCGGATCGGTCGGGATGACCGTGCCCATGGCCAGGTGGCCGATGGCGTCTGCCGGTGCGCCGCTGCGCTCCAGCGCCGACTTGACGGCGAGCGTGGCCAGGTCGGCCAGCGGCACGTCCTTGAGGCTGCCGCCGTAGGTGCCGATGGCGGTGCGGGCGGCGGCGACGATGAAGACTTCGGTGGGAGAGGTCATGGCATGGTTCCTTTGGGCGGGTTCGTTCACTCGATGGCGCTCACGGACTGCACGCGCTCGCGCAGCACGAATTTCTGGATCTTTCCGGTGGAGGTCTTTGGCAGTTCGCCGAACACGATGCGCTTGGGCACCTTGAAGCGCGCCAGCAGCGGGCGGCAGAAGTCGATGAGTTCATCCTGCGTCAGGCCGTCGTGGCCGGGCTTGAGTTCGACGAAAGCGCAGGGCACTTCGCCCCATTTCGTGTCGGGCTGCGCGACCACCGCGGCGCTGAGCACGGCCGGGTGGTGGTGCAGGGCGTCTTCCACCTCGATGGAGGAGATGTTCTCGCCGCCGGAAATGATCACGTCCTTGCTGCGGTCCTTGATCTTCACGTAGCCGTCGGGGTGGCGCACGCCGAGGTCGCCGGTGTGGAACCAGCCGCCGGCAAAGGCTTCCTCGGTGGCGCCGGGGTTCTTGAGGTAGCCCTTCATCACCGCGTTGCCCCGGAAGAAGATCTCGCCGATGGTCTCGCCGTCGGCCGGCACCTGCTGCATCGTGTCAGGGTCGAGCACGGTCACGGCCTGTTGCAGCGGGTAGGGCACGCCCTGGCGGCCATTGAGGCGGGCGCGCTCCTCGATGGGCAAGTTCTTCCACGAATCCTGCCGCGCGCAGATGGCGGACGGGCCGTAGACCTCGGTCAGGCCGTACACGTGGGTGATCTCGATGCCGGCGGATTCGCAGCCTTCAATGACGGCGGCCGGCGGCGCGGCGCCGGCCACGAGGCCCTGCACGGTGTGGCCGATGCCGGCGCGCGCTTCGGCCGGCGCGCTGATCATCATGCTGTAGACGATCGGCGCGCCGCACATGTGGGTCACGCGATGCTCGCGGATGAGCCCGTACACGGCGGCCGGCTCGACCTTGCGCAGGCACACGCCCGTACCCGCCACCAGCGCCAGCACCCACGGAAAGCACCAGCCGTTGCAGTGGAACATGGGCAGCGTCCACAGGTAGACCGCTTGATCTGGCATGTTCCAGGCGAGCGCGTTGCTGGCGGAATTGAGGTAGGCGCCGCGATGATGCGTCACCACGCCCTTGGGGTTGCCCGTGGTGCCGGAGGTGTAGTTCAGCGCAATGGCATCCCATTCGTCGGCCGGCAACTGCCAGTCAAATTCGGGGTCGCCGCCGGCGAGGAAGTCTTCGTAGCTGATTTCGCCCAGGCGCTGGCCGGCGGGGGCCGCGTCGTCCTCGACCTCGATCACCAGCGGACGGTGCGCGCCCAGCGTGGACAGCGCCTGCGCCACCACGCCGGAGAACTCCCGGTCGGTGAGCAGCACCTTGGCCTCGCCGTGCTGCAGCATGAAGGCGATGGCCGGCGCATCGAGCCGGGTGTTGAGCGTGTTCAGCACGGCGCCGCTCATCGGCACGCCGAAGTGGGCCTCGAACATGGCCGGCGTGTTGGGCAGCATGACGGCCACGGTGTCGCCGGGGCCGATGCCGCGGGCCGCCAGCGCGCTGGCCAGGCGCCGGCAGCGGGCGTAGGTCTGCGCCCAGGTCCGGCGCTCGCTGCCGTAGATGACGGCGGTGCGGCCGGGATAGACCTGTGCCGAGCGTTCGATGAAGGACAGCGGGGACAGCGCCACGAAATTCGCAGCATTCTTGTCGAGTCCCATCGCGTAAGGGTTGATGCGCATCATGTGGTTCTCCGGCGGACAGTGTTTCAATGGCAGCCCGAGCATCGGCCATGAACGTTGCACCATTCGGCTCGAAAGATGACGAATGTTTGCAAGGCCGGCTCGGCTATAAACCACGTGTTTCGGGTCGTGGCAACCACATTCGCCGGGAGATCCCTTGAGAGACAACGCAATTGCGGCCGCACAGACGGCTCCACTGGCGCGCTATCAAACGCTGCAGGCCGGGCTCGACCTGCTCGACCAGGGGCTGTCGATCTTCGACGCCGACCTGCGGCTCGTGGCGTGGAACCGTGCCTACGAGCGCCTGCTCGACTTCCCCGAGGGCATGGCGAGCTTGGGCACGCCTTTCGAGACCTTCATCCGCTACAACGCCCGGCGCGGCGAATACGGTCCGGGCGACCCCGAGGCGCTGGTGGCCGAACGCGTGGCGGCGGCGCGCACCTTCAGGACGCACGACATCGAGCGCACCCGCCCCGGTGGCCTGGTGCTCCACATCCATGGTGAGCCGCTGCCCGGCCACGGCTTCGTCACGCTGTATTCCGACGTCACCGCGCAGCGCAACGCCGAGCGCACCATCCGCGAGCAGAACGCCGAGCTGGAAAGCCGCGTGACGGCCCGCACCGCGGAACTGGTCAGCAGCGAGGAGCGCATGCGGCTGGTGATGGACTCCATTCCGGCGCTGGTTGCGTACTTCGACCGGCGCCGCGTGTACCGCTACCTGAACCGCGCCTACCAGGACTGGTTTCGCATCGACTCGACAAAACCCGAGGCCGTCAGCGCCCGTGCCTTCCTGGGCGACGAGGTGTATGCGCTGGTCAAGCCCTACGTGCTTCGCGCGGTGGCGGGCGAATCGGTCACCTTCGAGTACGACCTGTTCATCCATACGGGCGAGCGGCGTGCGGTGCGCACCTCTTTGGTCCCCGAGCGCGCGGGCGACGGCACGGTGGCCGGCTGCTTCGAGCTGACCTTCGACATCACCGAGCAAAAGCGCTCGCAGGAGTTGCTCTCGCGCGCGCAAAAGCTCGAGGCGCTGGGCCACCTCACGGGCGGGCTGGCGCACGACTTCAACAACATTCTGACTGTCGTCATCGGCAACCTCGCGGCGCTGAGGGACGCGGACCCTGAGGACCCCAAGGTGGCGGAATTCATCCAGCCTGCGCTCGACGCCTCGCGGCGCGGTGCCGAGTTGGTGAAAGGCCTGATGCGCTTCGCACGCCGCCAGCCGCTGCAGGCGGGGGCCGCTGACGTGGCGGGCCTGCTGCGCGGCGTGGAGCGGCTGGTCAGGCACTCCCTGCCGGACGCGGTGCGGGTCGAGGTCGACGTCGGTGCGCTGCCGCTGCGCGTGTGGATCGACGCGGCGCAGTTCGAGCAGGCCCTGCTCAACATGGTCCTGAATGCGCGCGACGCCATGCCCAAGGGCGGCCTTGTGACGCTGCGCGCGCGGCCGGCGCAACTGGACCCTGACGCCGCCGCCGCGCTCCAGACCCGGCCCGGCGATTGCGTGCGCATCGACGTTCAGGACGACGGTTGCGGCATGGATGCACGCACCGTGGCCCACATGTTCGAGCCCTTCTTCACCACCAAGCAGCTGGGCAGCGGCACGGGCCTGGGCCTGGCGATGGTGTACGGCTTCATCAAGCAGTCGGGCGGTGCCATCGACGTGCGCAGCCAGCCCGGCCGGGGCACCACCATCTCGCTGTGGCTGCCGGCGAGCGAGCGGAGCCCGAAACCGCCCGCAGCGCCGGCGGCGCCCGCTGCACCGGGCCGACGCGGACTGGCACTGCTGGTCGACGACGAAACGCAAGTGCGCCGCGTGGTGCGCCGCACGCTGCTCGACCTGGGCTATGCGGTGATCGAGGCGGACAGCGGCGGCGCCGCGCTGGCCCTGCTGCGCCAGACCCCCGACATTGCGCTGCTGCTGTCGGACGTGGCGATGCCCGGCGATGTCGGCGGCCGCGAACTGGCGGCCACCGCGCGCCAACTGCACCTTGCGCGCGCCGTGGTGCTCATGAGCGGCAACGCCTCCGGCGACCACGCGGTGGACGGCGTGCCGTGGTTGATCAAGCCCTTCACCTCCGTCCAGCTCTCCGATGCGATCGAGGCGGCACGCGAATGAACACGCCATTGGCTCATCCCTTGCGCGACGAAAGCGCGCCGCGTTCCCTGATCTTCGTGATCGAGGACGACGCGGCCGTCATGAAGCTGGTGCTCAATGCACTCACCGAATTCGGCTTCAACGCCGAAGGCTTCCAGACCGGCGCCGGCATGCTGCGTCGCTTGCAAACTGAAAAGCCCGACCTGTGCATCGTCGACCTCGGCCTGCCGGACATGGACGGCATCGACCTGGTGCGCCGCATCACCGCGCAGACCAACGCGGGCGTGCTGATCCTCACCGGCCGCGGCCACACGGCGGACCGCGTGATGGGGCTCGAGCTGGGCGGCGACGACTACATGACCAAGCCCTTCGAGGCGCGCGAGCTGGTGGCGCGGGTGCGCAGCATCCTGCGCCGGCGCATGGCCGCGGCCGGTGCAACGGGCGCGATGCAGCGGCGCTATGCGACCTTCCTGGGCTGGCGGATCGACTGCGCGGCCAATGTGCTGCGCGCGCCGGACGGCACCGAGCATTTGCTCGGCACGGCCGAGACCCAGGTGCTGCGCTGCTTCGTCGAGCGGCCGCACCAGATCCTCACGCGCGAGCAACTCATGGGTGCGCGCGACCTGCTGCCCACCGACCGCAGCATCGACGTGCGCATCTCGCGCCTGCGCCGAAAGATCGAAGTCGATCCGCATGATCCGGTCATCATCAAGACTGTCTACGGCGCGGGCTACATGTTCGCCGCCGCTGTCAGCTGGGAGTAAGTTGCGGCGGGTGCGCACGCCATGTGCGCAGCGATGTAGTTTGCAATGTGACGAATGTTTGCGTCTCCCCCCGTGGGTGGAAGCGGCGACCCAGAATCGCGCCGAACCCACCTACCGGAGACCCAAGTCATGCGTGATCCCATCGTTCAGAAGATCCAGTCAGACCCCAGGTACATGGAGTTGCGACGCAAGCGCAACAGCTTCGGCTGGCTGCTCGCCGCGTTGATGATGGTCGTGTACTACGGCTACATCGCGCTCATCGCTTTCAACAAGCCATTCCTCGCGACACCGATCGGCACCGGGGTGACGACCATCGGCATCCCGATCGGGCTCGGGGTCATCGTGTTCACCATCGTCATCACTGCGATCTACATCCGCCGCGCGAACGGCGAGTTCGATCGCCTGACGGCAGAAATCCTGGAAAGGGCCAAGCCATGAGCCGTCCTTTCGTCAAATTCTTCATTGCGATGGCGATGCTGCTCGCCGGCAGCGTGGCGCTGGCCGCGGGCGGCGATGTCGGCCAGGCCGACAAGCAACCCACCAACTGGATCGCGATCGCCATGTTCTCGGGCTTCGTGGTGCTCACGCTGTTCATCACCAAGTGGGCGGCGGGCAGGACCAAGTCGGCGTCCGATTTCTACACGGCAGGCGGCGGCATCACCGGCTTCCAGAACGGTCTGGCGATTGCGGGCGACTACATGTCGGCAGCGTCCTTCCTCGGCATTTCGGCCGCGGTGATGGCGACCGGCTACGACGGGCTGATCTATTCCATCGGCTTCCTGGTCGGCTGGCCCGTCATCACCTTCCTGATGGCCGAGCGCTTGCGCAACCTGGGCAAGTTCACCTTTGCCGACGTGGCGGGCTATCGCTTCCAGCCCGGGCCGATCCGTGCCTTCGCGGCCTCCGGCACGCTGGTGGTGGTGGCCTTCTACCTGATCGCGCAGATGGTCGGCGCGGGGCAACTCATCAAGCTGCTGTTCGGGCTCGACTACATCGTGGCCGTGGTGCTCGTGGGCGTGCTGATGATGGTGTACGTGCTCTTCGGCGGCATGACCGCGACCACCTGGGTGCAGATCATCAAGGCGGTGCTGCTGCTCGCAGGCGTGACGTTCATGGCAATCATGGTGCTGGCCCAGTTCAGCTTCAGCCCGGAGGCGCTCTTTGCCAAGTCGGTGGAGGTGCGCACGCACATTGCCAGCAACGCGGGCAAGAGCCCTGTGGAAGCCTCGGCCATCGGGCTGAGCATCATGGGCCCGGGCGGCTTCGTGAAAGATCCGATCTCGGCCATTTCCTTCGGCATGGCGCTGATGTTCGGCACCGCCGGCCTGCCGCACATCCTGATGCGCTTCTTCACCGTGCCCGATGCCAAGCAGGCGCGCAAGTCGGTGTTCTGGGCAACGACTTGGATCGGCTACTTCTACCTGCTGATCTTCATCATCGGCTTCGGCGCCATCACGCTGGTGCTGACCAACCCCGAGTTCGCCGACACGGCCACGGGCACCATCAAGGGCGGTGGCGGCGCGGCCAACATGGCGGCGGTGCTGGTGGCCAAGGCGGTGGGCGGCAACGTGTTCTACGGCTTCATCTCGGCGGTGGCCTTTGCGACCATCCTGGCGGTGGTGGCGGGCCTCACGCTGTCGGGCGCGTCCGCCGTGTCGCACGACATCTACGCGACGCTGGTGAAGAAGGGCAAGGCCGACAGCGCCGCCGAACTCAAGGTGTCGCGCATCACGACGGTGGCCCTGGGCGTCGTGGCCGTGCTGCTGGGCATTGCGTTCGAAAAGCAGAACATCGCCTTCATGGTGTCGCTGGCCTTCGCGGTGGCGGCGTCGGCCAACTTCCCGGTGCTGTTCATGTCGGTGCTGTGGAAGGACTGCACCACGCGCGGCGCGGTCATCGGCGGCTTCCTGGGGCTGGCGTCGTCGGTGATCCTGACCATCGTCTCGCCGTCGGTCTGGGAGGCCACGCTGGGCAATCCGAAGGGCTCGGCGCTGTTCCCCTACGCTTCGCCGGCGCTGTTCTCGATGACCATCGGCTTCGTGGGCATCTGGTTGTTCTCGGTGCTCGACAAGAGCAACCGGGCCGCTGGCGAGCGTGCGGCCTATCCGGCGCAGCAGGTCAGGTCAGAGACAGGCCTGGGCGCTTCGACGGCGGCGAGTCATTGAGGAGGTTGCGCCCGCCCTGACGACGGGCGGGCAGCGATCAGGCTGTGGGACGGAAGGCGAACTTGCCGCCCACGGGAACCCACAGCCTGTCGTTCGATGCCACGCCGTCGAGCGAATCGTCCACGAAGTTGAGCGCGACGGTCAGCGTGTAGCCGGCGCGCGAGAGATAGGACACCAGGCACACGTCGTCGTTGATCCGGCTGGCCATGTACTTCGGTCGATGCTGGTCGGGGGCCGGCACCGGAGCCCCTTTCTCGACGGCTTCCCATGTCACGGTGCCATCGTCGTGGAAATGGTGCCGTTGGGTCATGCCCTTGGTGGGGCCTTCGTCCCAGATGAAATCGACTGTCCTGCCGCGGACCTGGTCCGACAGTTCCTGCTCTTGCGTCACGCTCACTCCCTTTGCATTTTTCCCCGGAGTATGAAGGGTGTTGAGAGCGGTTCGGCGCGACGGTGGGCGACTTCGGAAAGGGATGGCAGCCAACGCCAACACTTCACGCTGCAAACAGCCGATGCACCAGCGCCCGCAGCCACATGTTGGCCGCATCCTTGTGAAAGCGCCGGTGCCAGAACTGATGCACCTCCACCACGGGTGACTTGAAAGGCGTGTCGACGATGCGGATGTCGGCGTATCGCGCGCAGATGTTGGCCAGGTCCCGCGGCACCGTGGCGATGAGGTCGGAGCTTTCGACGATGGGCAGCAGGCTCATGAAGTGCGACAGCCCCACGCGCACGCTGCGTTGAACGCCCTGGCGCTGCAGGAACTGTTCGAGCAGGTGCTCGCGCCCGTCAGGGCTCACCACGGCGTGCGATGCGGCCAGGTAGGTCTTGAGCGTGAGCCGCGCGCCCACGGTGGGATGCTGGCCGCGCACGATGCACACGTAGTCGTTGCCAAAGAGCCTTTGCAGGAAGAAGCCCGCCTTCTGCAGGTCGGGCAGGTAGCCGATCGCCAGTTCGGCGCCGCCTGATTCCAGCGCCTCGGCGGCGGCCAGGCGCGGCATGGACAGCGTGCGCAGCGCGCAATGGGGTGCGTCTTCGGCGAAGCGCGCAATGATCTGCGGCAGGAAGTGCACCTCTGCAATGTCGGGCGTGACCACGACGAATTCCCGGGCGGCGGTGAGCGGCGCAAAGGCGGGCGCCGGCAGGATCTCGGCCTTCACCGTTTCCACCACGCGCGACACCGGCCCGGCCAGTTCCATGGCGCGCGGCGTCGGCTGCATGCCGGCGGCGGTCTTCACGAACAGCGCGTCGTTGAAGAGCAGGCGCAGGCGGCCGACCGCGGCGCTCATGGCGGGCTGGCTCAGGCCGATGGCCTCCGCGGCGCGGGTCACGCTGCGGTGTTCGGCCATGGCGTCGAAGGCGACAAGCAGGTTGAGGTCGACGTCTCTGATATCCATGGCGTGGATTCTATGTATATCGCCTATCCGCTTCATAAATGTATCAAGGCTCCATAGACTCGCGCCGAACAGGAGACACGATGCAAGAAATGCGGTGCGCCTGCGGCGGCGTGGACATCCACGCGCACGTGGTGCCGGAGAGCTTTCCCGCGTACCTTGGCAGCAAGGTGCCGGCGCAGTGGCCGTCGACCGCCGTGGCGCCGGAGGCGGGCGGCCTGTGCCATCGCCACGTGATGATCGCCGGCAAGAACTTCCGCACCGTCTCCGAAAAATGCTGGAGCGTGACGCATCGCCTGGCCGATCTGCCGGCGATGGGTCTTGCGCACCAGGCCATCTCGCCGATGCCGGAGTTGCTGTCGTACTGGATGGAACCGGCTGACGCGCAACAGTTGCTTCGCTTTCTGAACGAGCAGATGGCTGCCATGGTGGCGGAGTCCGGTGGCGCGTTGATCGGGCTTGCGGCCGTGCCGCTGCAGGACATCGACCTGGCGATTGCTGAACTGCGCCATGCGGTCGAGGTGCTGGGCTTTGCCGGCGTGGAGATTGGCAGCAACGTCAATGGCACGCCGATCGGCGATCCGTGTTTCGACCCGTTCTTTGAGGCCTGCGAATCGTTGGGCGCGGCGGTGTTCGTGCACGCGCTCAAGCCGACAGGCATGGACCGGCTGGTCGGCCCGGCGCCCTTGCAGCAGGTGCTGGCCTATCCCACGGACGTAGGTCTCGCGGCGGCATCGGTCATCACCTCGAACCTGATGCTGCGCCGGCCGGGCCTGCGCATCGCCTTCAGCCATGGTGGCGGCACGCTGGCTTCGCTGTTGCCTCGCCTGCAGGAAGGCTGGTCTGTTTTTCCGGCATTGAAGGAAGCCGTGCAGGCCTCGCCGACGGAACAGGCGCGGCAACTCTTCTTCGACACGTTGGTCTTCGACACGCCGACGCTCCAGCACCTGGTACAGGCGTTCGGCGCCTCGCAACTGATGCTCGGAACCGACTACCCCTTCAACTTCCACGACCGCACGCCGGTGGCTCGCATCGAGGCCGCGGGCTTTGGCGCGGACGTGGCGCAGCAACTGATTCACGGCAATGCACAGCGCTTTCTGGGACGCGCCTTCGCATCGACGCCGCTCAACGAGGCAACCAAATGACATCTCCCTGGATCGAAGGGCTGCGCAGCGTGGCCCTGAACGTGCCGGACCTCGAACGCGCCGAGGACTTCTACACGCGCGTGTGGCATCTGGACGTTGCCGCGCGCACGCAGGATGCGCTCTACCTGCGCGGCACCGGCGCAGACCACCATCTGCTGGCGCTGCACCGCGGCGCCGATGCGACCGAGATTCGCCATGCGACCTTTCGCGCCCGCAGCGAGGAAGCCTTGACGCAGATCGCCGATGCGGCGGTGCGCGCTGGCGGACGTGTGCTGACACCCATCGGCCCCATTGATGAGCCCGGTGGCGGGATGGGCCTCACGATCAGGGACCCCGACGGCCGCTTGTTCCAGGTGGTGCACGGCGACACCAAGCACGCCGACGCGCACGAAGCCAGGGACCGCCCCATCCGCCTTGCGCACGCCGTGCTCAACAGCGCCAAGGTCGATGCTTCGCAGCGCTTCCTCGAACAGGCGCTGGGCTTCAAGCTGGCGGATCGCACCCGGATCATGGCCTTCCTCAACTGCAATGCCGACCACCACACCCTCGCGCTGGGCGACACCGACAACAACGCCCTCAACCACATCGCCTTCCTGATGCCCGACCTCGAATCGGTGATGCGCGGCGGCGGGCGCATGAAAGACGCGGGCCACGGCATCGAATGGGGCCCGGGGCGCCACGGGCCGGGCGACAACGCCTTCAACTATTTCATCGGGCCCTTCGGCGAAGTCATCGAGTACACGGCCGAGGTCGAGCAGATCGACGACAGCCACGTGGCGCGCGGCCCCGCCGACTGGACCTGGCCACCCGGGCGCGTCGACCAGTGGGGCATCTCGCAGCCGCCATCGGCGCGCCTCAAGGAAGCGCAACGGCAAGTCTTCTTCATGCAGACGCCGGACTGATCAACACACCTTCAACGAAAGCAGCCATGAAATTCACCACCTTCATCCACAACGCCGAAAAGCGCCTGGGCCTCGTCGATGGCGACAACGTCATCGACCTGAACGCCGCACAGCCGCAAGTGCCTGCCGACCTGCGCGCCGCGCTGACGGCCGGTGTCGACCTTGCCGCGGCCGCCAAGGCTGCGCTGGCCTCGGGTGCGGCGCGCCTGCCGCTGTCCGGCCTTGAATTCGCACCGCTGGTGCCGGAGCCCGGCAAGACCATCTGCCTGGGTCTCAACTATTTCGACCATGCGAAAGAGGGCGGTCGCGAGAAGCCCGAGTACCCGTGGTTCTTCTTTCGGGGCGCCAGCTCTTTCGTGGCGCATGGGCAGCCGGGCATCCTGCCGCGCGTGTCCGAGCGCTTCGACTACGAGGCCGAGCTCGCGCTGGTCATCGGCCGCCGCGTGCCGCGCCATGTCTCGCAGGAGGACGCACCGGGCTACGTGTTCGGCTACACCTGCTTCAACGACATGTCCGTGCGCGACTACCAGAAGCGCACGCCGCAGTGGACCATCGGCAAGAACTTCGACGGCACGGGCGGATTCGGCCCGGTGCTGGTCACCGCCGACGAACTGCCGCCAGCAGCAACGGGCCTGAAGATCCAGGGTCGGCTGAACGGCAAGGTCATGCAGGACGCCAACACCACCGACATGATCTGGGGCGTCGCGGAGACCATCGCGCTGCTGAGCGACGTCCTCACGCTGGAGCCCGGCGACGTGATCGTGATGGGCACGCCCGCCGGTGTTGGCCAGGCCCGCACGCCGCCGGTGTGGATGAAGGCGGGCGACAGCTTCGAGGTCGAGATCGAAGGCATCGGCACGCTGGTGAACCCGATCCGCGCCGAGGACTGAAGGCATGGCATCCACAGAAGAGCGCGACGTGGAATACGACGTTGCGGTGGTCGGCTTCGGCCCCTCGGGCGCGGTGGCGGCGGGCCTGCTCGCGGGCATGGGACTGCGCGTGTGGGTGTGCGACCGTTCGCGCGAGGTGTACGACAAGCCGCGCGCCATCGCCATCGACCACGAGATCCTGCGTGTGTTCCAGCAGCTGGGCGTGGTGGACGCGGTGGCGCCGTACCTGGAGCCTTTCACGCCATCGGAATACTTCGGCGTGGACGGCCAACTCATCAAGCGGCTGACGATGGTGGCACCGCCGTATCCGCTGGGCTACACGCCATCGAACGTGTTCACGCAGCCGCCGGTCGAGGCGGCCTTGCGGGCGCATGTGCAGTCGATGGACAACGCGCGCATCGAACTCGGCACCGAGGTCACGGCGCTGGCGCAGGACGCGGACGGCGTCACGCTGCAATGGCAGCGCGACGACGGGCAGGGCGGCAGCACGCGGGCGCGATTCGTGGTGGGCTGCGATGGCGCATCGAGCTTCGTGCGCGAGCAGGTCGGCATTGCGCTGGAAGACTTGTCCTTCGACGAGCCTTGGCTGGTCGTGGACGTGCTGGCCAACGCGCGGGGTCTCGCGAAGTTGCCGGCCACCAGCGTGCAGTATTGCGAGCCCGACCGGCCCTGCACGATGGTGATCGGCCCCGGCCATCACCGGCGCTGGGAGATTTCGCTCAAGCCCGGTGAAGACCCGCGCAAGGTCGTCGAGCCGCAAGAGACATGGAAGCTGCTGTCGCGCTGGCTGTCGCCGGAAGACGGCGAGCTGTGGCGGCAGGCCAGCTATCGCTTTCATGCGCTGGTGGCCGACACCTGGCGCAGCGGCCGCGTCTTCGTCGCAGGCGATGCGGCGCACCAGCAACCGCCTTTCCTGGGCCAGGGCATGTGCCAGGGCGTGCGCGACGTGGCCAACCTGGCCTGGAAGCTGGCGGCCGTGGTCCATGGCGACGTGAAGGGCGCGGCAGCCGAATCGCTGCTCGACAGCTATGGCATCGAACGCAAGCAGCACGTGACGCAACTCACCAGCCGCATCAAGGTCATCGGCGCCGTCATCTGCGAACGCGACGAGGCGAAGGCACGCGAACGCGATGCGCGCATGCTGGCCGAGTGCGGCGGCGTGGTGCGCGACATGCCGCGTCAAGACGTGCTGCCGGGGCTGGAGTCGGGCCTGCTGTCGCCCATGCCGCATGCAGCCAACGGCACCATCTTTCCGCAGCCGTGGATTGCGCAGGGCAGTGAGCGCGTGCGCTTCGATTCGCTGGCCGGCAACGACTGGTGGCTGGTGCTGGATGAAGGCTTCGATGCCGCCGACGTGGATGCGACGTCCATCCCCCGGATCACCACGCTGCGCCTGGGCGAAGGCTTGCGCGAAACCGAAGGCGTGGCAGCCGCATGGTTCCAGCGCCACGCTTGCCGCGCCGCCATCGTCAGGCCCGACCGCTATGTGTACGGCGTGGCTTCGACGCCCAACGATCTCGACGCGCAACTCCGCGCACTGGCGCACCGGCTTGGCCGGGCACAGCACAACCCATTGATAACAACGGAGACGACAACGTGATGATGAACAGAAGAAGCTTTCAGTTGAGCCTGGCGGCCGCGGCGCTGGCGCAGGCCGGCCTCGTGCGCGCGCAGGAGCCATGGCCTGCCAAGCCGATCAAGCTGGTGCTGTCGCAACCTCCGGGTTCAGGCCCGGACACCATCGCGCGGCTGCTCGGCGAAGGCCTGTCGCAATCGATCGGCCAGCCCTTCGTGGTCGACAACAAGCCGGGCGGCCAGAACGTGATCGGCGCGCAGGCAGCCAAGCAGGCGCCGCCCGATGGCTACACCTTCTACTTTGCGACGACTGCTGCGCTGGTGACCAACAGCTACCTGTTCAAGACGCTGCCCTACGATCCGCTGAAAGACTTCACGCCCGTGGCCTTCGTGGCCAACAGCCCCTTCGCGCTGCTCGTGGGCGCCGATTCGCCCATCAAGACGGTGCAGGACCTGGTCGCGCGCAGCAAGGCCGATCCGGGCAAGCTCTCGCTGGCCAACGAAGGCCCGCGCACTTTCGGCGGGATGATCGCGCGTCTGTTCAACGCTCGCGCCAAGGCCGAGACGAACCTAGTGGCCTACAGCTCCATCGGCACGGGCGTGCAGGACCTCATCGGCGGGCAGGTGAATGCGCTGGTGGCCGACGTGGCATCGACCGGGCAACTGGTGAAGCAGGGGCGCCTGCGCATGCTGGCCGTGACATCGCCCAAGCGCATCGCGGGGTGGGACAACGTGCCGGCGTTGGCGGAGAGCTTGCCGGGCTTCGACATGGTCGGGTGGCTGGCAATGGTTGCGCCAGCCGGCACGCCTGCACCCATCGTGATGAAGATGAACGCGGGCGTGAACGCCATGCTGGAGAAGCCGGCGTTTGTTGAGAAGATGCTGACGATTGGACCGATCGCCGCGTCGCCGCAAACGCCGCAGCAGTTCGATGCGTTTCTGCGTGAGGAGCATCGCCGTTTGGGGCAGATTGCCGTTGAAATCGGCCTGCTCCCTGAGTAACCCTCTTCATCTCCCTCTCCCTCCGGGAGAGGGCAGGGGTGAGGGCTCCGGGCCGTGGTTCGGGTGGGGCGGTGGATAGGCCCGGTGCCCCTCACCCCAACCCTCTCCCCGGAGGGGCGAGGGAGCAAGTCAGCCCACCCCCGGAGGGGCGAGGGAGCAATTCATCCTGCGGCGAGTCCCGCAGCTTGCACGCCCGCAATGCAGATCGCCTCATCTTCATCCCCCGTCCCGCCACTCGCGCCGACCGCGCCCAAAATCTTCCCTTGCGCATCCTTGATCAACACCGCCCCCGTCTGCGGCAGGAAGCGCCCCGCCGATGTTCCGGACAGCGACACGAAGAAGTTCGGGTTGCCCTTGGCCCGTTCGAACAGCACGCGGCTCGACACGCCCATGCCGACTGCTCCCCAGGCCTTGGCCTGCGCGACGTCGAAACGGAACATGCTCGCGCCGTCTTCGCGCGCAAAGGCCTTGAGGTGGCCCGCGTCGTCGAGCACGGCAATGCCCATGGGCGCGTAGCCGGACTGCTTCGAATGCGCGAGCGCGGCGGCGATGATCTGGTTGGCTTGGGTGAGGGTGAGTGTGGTCATGGTGTGCGAAGCATGTCAGGAATGGGAGGGTGGTACGAGCGCGTCGAAGCCGAAGCGGTTCATGCTGCCGAAGGCCGGGCCTGCGGGGTGCGGCGTAAAGCGCGTGCGGCAGTCGAGCACGCTGGGCAAGCCGGATGCGAGGGCGCGCTGGATGGCAGGGGCCACCTCTTCGGCGCGGGTCACCGTCTCGCCATGGCAGCCGAAGCCACGTGCAATGGCGGCGTAGTCAGTGCCCTCCAGGCTTGTCGAGAATTCAAAGCCCAGTTGCGCCTTCTGGCCGGCGCGGATGATGCCCCAGGCCGCGTTGTTGTGGATGATGCAGACGACCTTCAGCCCTGCGCGTCGCGCGGTGTCGAGTTCGTTCAACGTGAAGCCGAAGGAGCCGTCGCCGGTGATGTCGAATACCGGCCGCGATGGGTGTTGCAGTTGCAGGGACATCGCATAGGGCAGGCCGAAGCCGAGGTGGCTCATGCCGGGTTCGTGAAAGCGCGTTCGCACCGCGTCGACCGGCGTGATGTCGTTGCTCCAGAAGGTGGTGTGGCCGCCGTCGAACACGGCCAATGCGTCCTGGGGCAAGGCGTCGCCGATGGCCTTGGCGAGCGCGGCCGGATGCATCACCGGATCGGGGTCTCGCGCCAGTTCGGCCAGGCGCGATTCGTAGCCTGCGCGCACGGTGCGGATGCTGCGAAGCCATTCGTCATCGGGCGCGAGAGGCGGCGCTGCATCGAGCGCGGTCATCAGGTCCTGCAGCGCAAGTCGCGCATCGGCCTGCATCGCCACTTCATGCACCGCCGGATGGCCCAGCGCGGACGGATCGATGTTGATGCTGATGGTGCGATGCCCACGCCGCGCGAACGGTCCGCGCTCGTCCCACATCCACGACGAATAGCGGCAACCGACGCTGAGCACCACGTCCGCCTGTTCGAAGGCTGTGCGCACCGCATCGCCCGCGATCAGGCCACCGTGGCCGATGAAGTGCGGGCTGTTGCTCGCGATAACACCGAGCGCCATCTGCGTCGGCACGACGGGTGCATGCAGGCGCCGGGCAATGTCGCGCAAGGCATCGGCCGCGCCGCTCGTCACCACGCCGCCGCCGGCCACCACCAGCGGCCGCCTGGCCTCCCGCAGCAGGCGCACCGCGGCTTCCACCGCGTCAGCGGCAGGGCGCGGCCCCGTGGTGATGCGGTAGCGCGAGGGCGCCAGATCGAACTCGTCATCCGCATAGTCGGTCGCGGCAGAAAGAACGTCCTGCGGAATGTCCAGGTGCACCGGTCCCGGCCGGCCCGACAAGGCTTCGCGAAAGGCACGCCGCGCCAGTTCGGGAATGCGCCGTGCGTCGTGCACCACCGCGTTCCATTTGGTGATGGGCGCGAACACCGCCTGCGTGTCCAGGTCCATGAACATGCCGCTGTGCGGGTACGCCGCCGCGCGGTGCTGGTTGGTGGTGACGGCCAGCAGCGGCAGGTTGTTGTTGAAGGCGACGCCCATGCCTGACGCAAGGTTCAAGCCGCCCGGACCCATCTCGCCGAGCGCGACGGCCATGCGGCCCGAGCCCGCGTGCACGGCAGCGGCCATCATCGGCGCGGTGGCTTCGTGGCGCACGCCGACGAAGCGCACGGCGTCCTGCTGCGAGAGCGCGTGCATCAGCGGCGCGAGCTTGCCGCCGACGATTCCGAACGCAAAGGGCACGCCTTCACCCGCCAGGATGCGCACCAGCGCCTGCGCGCCTGTGAGTCGAAGCACGGGGTCAGTCCTCCGCGGTGAAGCCGGTGGCGCGCACGATGGGCGCCCACTTCGCGAGGTCCGCCTTCACGACCTGCGTGAACTCCTCGGGCGACTGGTGAATGGGCTGCAGGCCGTAGGTGGCCAGCTGCGTGATGTAGTCCGGGGCCTGCAGCGCCTCGCGCACCTGCATGTTCAGGCTCTTGACGATGTCGCCTGGCGTCTTCGCCGGCAGGAACCAGCCGAGCCATTCCTGCACGATCACATCCTTGTAGCCCTGCTCGACCAGCGTGGGTACCTCGGGCAGGAAGGGCGAGCGCTGCGCACTGGTCACGCCCAGCGAGCGCAGCTTGCCGGACTTGATGTGCGGCATCACCTCGCCGATGACGTTGAAGCTGACCGGCACCTGGCCGCCCATCACGTCGTTGAGCAGCGGCGCACCGCCGCGATAGGGCACGCTGGTCATTTCGATGCCGGCCGCCTTCTGCAGCATCATGCCGGCGAAGTGCAGTGCGGAGCCCGCCGCCGGCACGCCATAGGTGGCGAGCTTGGGGTTGGCCTTGGCCCACGTCACGTAGTCGGCCACGGTCTTGATTTCGGCGGGCAACCCCGGTCCGGCCGTGAAGGAGAAGGCGTAGGTCACCGTGGAGCACACGGGCGCAAAGTCAGCCAGCGTGTCGTAGTTGAGCTTCTTGTAGGTGTGGGGGTACAGCACCATTGGCGAACTGGGGATCTGCAGGATGGTGAGCCCGTCGGGCGCGGCGCGCTTGACGTATTCGACCGCAATGCGCCCGCCCGCGCCGGTGCGGCTTTCCACCACCAGTGCCGTCGCGTAGCGACCGCGCAGCCGCTCGGCCACCGGGCGCGCCACGTTGTCACCCATGCCGCCTGGCGGAAAGCCCGAGATGATCGCGGCCGTGCCGTTGAGTTGCGCCGCTGCCAAGCGCGGCAAGCCCAGGCTGCCCACGGCCGTCAGCGCGGCGCTCCGTTGCAGCAGTTCGCGTCGATTCCACATGCTTGTCTCCTGTTGTCTGGCAACCAGCCCATGCGCCGGCGCCCTGTTGTGAGGGAATGCCCTCAGCTTAGGCGTGCATCTGTTGCACGACCATGGACGAAACGGCAAGCCGCCTGTAGATTTCCGGCCTCCAACTGACACTGCCATGCGACCCAGCAAGCTCCTCATCGTCCCCTTCAAGGAAGTGCGCCACTTCCAACCGGAAGACAGCCTGCACTACGAGTCGATCCGCGTACGCGCGCAGCAGCATCATTGGAGAATTCCGGCCCACCGGCACGAAGGGCTGCACCAGTTCCAGTTGCTGACCGAAGGCGCAATGGTTGGCACCGTGGACGGCGAACGGCATGCGCTGCGCGCACCGGCGGCGTTGATGATCGCGCCCGGCACGGTGCACAGCTTCGAGTACCAGCCCGAAAGCAGCGGCTGCCAGGTGTCGGTGCCCAGCGCGGCGCTGGCCTCGCTCAGTGCCCATTCGCCGCTGGTGGCGCAGCGCCTGGCGCAAACGCTGGTGCTCGATGACGCGAACGCCGCCGAATGCAGCCGGCATTTCGACGACGTGGGCGAGGAGTTTCATGCGCAACGCGTGGGCCGCGCCGAGGCGCTGCAGTCGCATGTGGTGCTGCTCGCGCTGTGGTTCCTGCGCCAGGAGCAGGCCACCACCGGCGTCGGCAAGCGCGAGGCCTTGCGCGACACCCTGGTGCAGCGCTACCGAGCGCTGATCGAGCGGCATTTTCACGAGCATCGTCCGCTGGCCTTCTATGCCGATGCATTGGGCGTGACGGCCGACCACCTGAGCCGCGTCTGCCGCGCCGTGTCCAGCACGAGCGCGCTGGCCATCCTGCACGAGCGGCTGGCGCTGGAAGCGCGGCGCGTGCTCGTCCACACTGAAGCCTCGGTGGCCGACGTGGCGCAACAGTTGGGCTTCGAGGACGCGGCCTACTTCAGCCGGTTCTTCAAGGGCGAAACGGGTTGCGCGCCCTCGGAGTTTCGCGCGCGCATTGCCTCGGGCGCGCAGGCCGTGCCCGCGCGCGCAGGGCGCTGAATCAGGTCAGCGACGAAGGCGGCTTGGCGGCGGGCCGGGTGAGAGCGACTTCCTCGGCCTGCAGTTCGGGCACCAGCGTCAGGAGCCGGCGCGTGAGCCAATACAGGTAGGACGGGTCGATGGGGTCGGGCATCCTGAGCGTCTTGATCAGCCGCGGAAGCCGGTCGGTGAATTCCAGCGCAGCCAGGGGTTCCAGCACATCCGCGAGATCCGCCCTGACGTGCGCGTCCAGCAGGTCATGCGCATCCAGGCTGTGCCAGATGGCTTGCACCGCGCGTTCGCACAAGTGCGCGGCATCCGAGGGCGCGATGGGCATGGGGCTGCCGAAGGCGCCCGAGGGCATGCGGCCAGTTTCGTGGCGTCCGTGGCTTCTGGGTGAGGGCATGGGCTCTGCTCCTTCCTGACGCCCACGATACGCCGTGCCGGGGGGAAGGGCAATGCGTAGTCATGCTGCACTGCGGCGATCCTGCCACCCCGTTCGGTCGCCTGGCGCTCAATGCATCTCGGCAAGCGCCTCCTTGACGCCTTCCTCACGCAGCGGAAAGTCAGCCCCTTCCAGATGCAATGCGGCTTCCGCCGGCACGGGCGTCGCGCAATCCTTGTAGATCACGCCGTCCTTCATCACGAGCTGGATCTTCGCCGGATCGGTCAGGATCGACAGGTCCTTCAGTGGATCGCCATCCACCAGCACGATGTCCGCCAGATAGCCTGCCTTCAGCTGCCCCAACTCATCCGGACGCAGCATGATTTCGCCACCCAATCTGGTCGCCGCCATCAGTGCTTCCTTGGGCGTCATGCCAATGTAGTCCACGAAGTACTGCAGGTCGTTGGCGTTGGTGCCGTGCGGCATCCATGCAAAGCCATAATCGCCGCCGGGCAGGATCCGGATGCCGCGCTGGTGCATCTTGCGCAGCGATGCCGAGGCGATCTCCAACTCGCGCTTGTAGCCCATCTGCGTGGCGACGGCCTCTGTTATGCCGTACTCTGCCGCGTGGAAGGTGGTGCGGATGAGCCAGCCGATGCCCGGCGCGACGAAGTGCTTGTCCTTGGCCGCTTCGAGCATGTCGAGCGCCTCTTCGTCCGCGAAGCTGGCGTGGTAGACCATTTCGATGCCGTGCCGAACGCACTGCTTGACCGATTCGCTCGACCTTGCATGCGCAGCCATGCGCTTGCCGTAGCGTTTGGCTTCCTGCGCGAGCATCGCGACTTCTTCCTCTGCAAATGGCGACATCTCGGCGGGCAGGCCGGCGATGTATTCGCCCGAAAGGTTGATCTTCAGGTGATTGACGCCGTACTTGATGAAGGTGCGCGCCGACCTGCGGATTTCCTCCGGACCGCTGCACACGCTGCCGAAGCTCAGTTCCTCGAACTTCATGTGCGGCAGGGTGTTGTCGCCCAATGCGCCGATGGTGGTGATCTCCTGGCTGCCCGCGAGGTAGCGCGGTCCGGGGAATTCGCCCGCATCGATCGCATTGCGCAACACCACGTCCAGGCGCGGCTTGGCGGCGGCGGCGCCGATGGCCGAGGTCCAGCCCATGTCGAGATAGCGCTTGGCCACGCGCACGCACCACAGCGTGTGTTCCTCGGGCGGCATGAACTGGATGGCGGCCAGGCTCGGCTGGTCGTTCCACGAGAAATGCGTGTGCGCCTCGGTCATGCCGGGCATCAGGAAGCGGCCCTTGCCGTCGATGACGCGGGCGTCGTCGGTGGTCACGCGCCTGGGCGCGCGGGCGACATCGACGATGCGCTTGCCTTCGACGAGCACGTCGCCGGTGTAGGTGTCTTCGCCCGTGCCGTCGAAGATGCGGACGTTGGTGAATGCGATGCGGGTCATGCTTGTCTCCTCCGGCCCGTGATGCCGGAAATGGGTTGATGAAAAGAAACTGAATCAGTCCAGCGATGCGTGGAACTGCTCGAGTTCCTGCATGCAGCGTTGTGGCTTCTCGAAGGTGGTCCAGTGGCCGCAGCCGTCGAAGACCACCTGCCGGGAACCGGTGATGCGCGCCGCCATGGCGGCGACGTTGGCGGGCGGTGCAACGCCGTCCTGGTCGCCGGTCACGAGCAAGGTCGGCACGCCGATGCGCTCGATCTCCGCCGACTGCGCCGCGGCCAGCGCCTCGCAGCTTTGCGCGTAGCCTTCGGGTGGTTGGCGCATCACGCTTTCGCGCACGAGCGCCAGCACTGCGGGTTGCTCGGCCTTCGTCTCCTGGCTGGTGGCGGCCTTGACGATGGCGTCGGCAATCTCCTGCATGGAGGCGATGCCGCCACGCGCTGCCGATGCACGCGCCACGATGTTCGGCCGTGCCGCTTCAGGTGGCGCGACCAGCGGACCGAACAGGGCCAGCGACTTGATCTTGCCGGGGTTGCGTACGGCGAGGTGCAGCGCAACGACGGTGCCGAGCGAATGCGCCATCACGTGCACCGATTCGACGCCCAGTTCAGCGAGCAAGCTTTCGAGCGATGCGGCATAGCCTTCGATCGACAGTGGCTGCGTGAGCAGTGGCGAACGTGCGCTGCCAGGCAGGTCCGGGCGGATCACCTTGAAGTGCGACAAGGCAGGCAGCAAGGGCGTCCAGGTGTTCGACGAACCGCCGAGTCCGTGGATGCACAGCAGCGCCTCGCCATTGCCGTCGATCTCGACGGCCAGTCCGTTGATGAGTTGTGTGGTCATCGTGCTGCGCTTCAGACGAACTTGTTTTCGATTGCGCCCAGGCGATCGATTTCGACCCGCACCACGTCGCCTGCCTTCAGGTAGCGCGGCGGCGTCATGCCCATGCCTACGCCGGCCGGCGTGCCGGTGGCGATGACATCGCCCGGATACAGCGTGATGCCGCGCGAGATCGTCTCGATGAGCGTCGGGATGTCGAAGATCATGTTCTCGGTCGGGCCGTCCTGACGCAACTCGCCGTTGACCCAGCAACGCACGCGCGTCTTGGTGCCGTCGAATTCGTCGGCCGTCACGATCCACGGGCCCATCGGGCAGAAGGTGTCGAAGGACTTGCCCATGTCCCACTGGCCGTGGCGAATCTGCACGTCGCGCGCCGTCACATCGTTGACGACCGTGTAGCCGAACACATGGTCCATGGCCGCGGCGCGCGTGATGTTTTTGCCGCCTTTGCCGATGACCACGGCGAGCTCGGCCTCGTAGTCGATCTGCGTCGAGATCTCGCCGGGAACCAGCACGTCGTCGTGCGGGCCGACCACGCATTCGGGCACCTTGGTGAAGACGATGGGCCACTCATCGGTCTTCGCGCCGCTGTCCTTGAAGACCGATGCCGAAAGTTCCCTGGCATGCGCGTGGTAGTTGCGGCCGACGCACCAGAGGTTGCGCCGGGGCTTGGGCAGCGGCGCGTCGAGCGCGACGTCCGCGACCTTGACGGCGGGGCCGGCCGCGATCGGAGCAGGGCCGCCTTCGGCCATGGATTCGATGATGCTCAAGGCACCTGCGGCCGCCTGCTGCGGTGTGAGGTCGAGCGGTCGGAGGGTGAGGCCGTCGTCGGAAACGAGACCCACGCGGCGGGTGCCGTCGGCGATGTATGTAGCGATGCGCATTTCAATTTGCTCCTGTGATTTCTCTCTGCGGATTTGCGGTTCCGGTGAAGGTGCCGCGGGGATGGAGCAACTTTAAAAACGCAGCGCTTTGGGCGCTTATCGATGAATCCGGCGGCGTATCAGGGAGTCCGGCGCAGTGCTAGGGACTTACCCGGGTGCGCGCCAATACAAGGCTTGGCAAGGCGAACAATTGCGGTGATCGACTCACTGTGAAGGATTGGAAAAGATGGCGGAGGCCTACGCGCTGCACGAGGGAGCTTTTGGCACGGCGATCGTTCTCGAATCGTGCGTCAACCTGGTGTCGCACGCCCATTCCGAATCGCAACTGGCCCTGTGGCTCGGCGGCACGCGGGCGGTCGCGAATGTCGGCGCCGAGGTCGTGCCCTATGGCGAAAACGTCGCGCTGGGCGTCAACGCATTCGAAGCGCACGACATGGTGATGGAGGGCAGCGGGTCGTGCCTCTTCCTCGTCTTCATGATCTCCAGGCAATGGTTGGACGCATTGGGAAATTCAACCGGGCGCAACTTCCGCTTTCCTTCACCGCGCGTTCCCATCAGTCCGGCGATGCGCCGCTCGTGCTGGCGCGTTCTCGACCTGATCATCTCCGCGGACAAGTCGCGTTCGGCCATCGACGACGAAGTGGAGCGGCTGCTGGAGGCGGCGATCGCGGCATCGACCACAGGCGGTGTTGACTCGCCTGCAGCGGGTGTCGGCGTGATGCTCGATCACCGGCTTCGCAGTGCCATCGCACACATGCGTGAGCACGTGTCGGAGATCACGACCATCGATGAAATCGCCGCAAAGGTCGGATTGTCGCGCGCGCACTTCTTTGCGCTCTTTCGCGATCAGCTCAACACGACACCGCAGGTCTTCTGGAGCGGCGTGCGGGTCGAGGAAGCCATGCGCCGCGTCGCGGAAGGGGGCGCCTTGACCGAAGTCGCGATGGATCTCGGCTTTTCCGCGCCGGGCAACTTTTCGCGCTTCTTCAAGGAGCACACCGGCGTCTCGCCGTCGATCTTCAAGCGGGCTGCACGCGACCCGGCACCGGTGACGGTGACCGGCGTCCCCAGGGAGCGGATCTAGTGTCCCAGGAATGAGCGCGTTGACCGTGATCGCGTCGGCGTGACCTATCGAGCCTTGGCCTGCTCCCCGCTGCCCGCACCCACCGTGCGCCGCGAAGGAATCCAGTACCCCAGCGCCCCGGCCGCCATCAGTGCGATCAGCCCGGTGGCGGCGATGCCGGTGGCCAGCGAAAGGGTTGCGGCCAGGAAGGACAGCAACACCGGGCCGCACGAAGAACCGATGTCCGACATCAAGCGCCACACCCCCAGGAAGTGCGCGCGACCGTGCCGCGGCGAGTGGTCGGCGCCGAGCGTCATGATCATTCCCGAACCGATGCCGTTGCCAAAGCCGATGGCCAGCGAGGCGATCAGAAGCGTGGTGAATCCGGTGCTCAAGGGCATCAGCAGCATGGCCACGCCCATGATCAGCATGGACGGCACCGCGACCCAGCGTCGGCCCTTGTGGTCCATCACCTTGCCGGCCGGATAGAACACCAGCATGTCGATGCCGCCGGCCAGGCCATATACCAGGGAGGCCACCGCAGGGGCCAGCGCCAGGTGCTCGGCCCACAGCGGAATGACGGCCTGGCGCGATGCCCGCACCGCACTGACCAGCACCACCCCGATTCCCAGGGTGAGAAACACGCGGCGGTGATCCCGCAGCGTCGAGGCGAGCGTGATGGAGGCGGGCGCGCTCTGCCCTGCGGGAAGGGGTGGGGCCTCCAGGTCGGGGATGCGCGCGCCGATGGCCGCCGCGCCCAGTACCGCGACGATGCCGATGACGTAGGCCGCTGAAAGACCGAAGGCATGCACCGCCGCCGCCGCCAGGAAGGGACCGGCGAACATGCCGATGCGCATGACCCCGCCGAGCGTCGACAGCGCCCGCGCGCGGTACATGACGGGCACTGCATCCGTCATGTAGCTCTGGCGCGCCAGGTTGTAGACCGCCTGCGACATGCCCACCATGAAGCAGCCCGTCGCGAACAGCCCAAGGTGCGAGGTTCCGACGCAAAGCGCCATGCCCAGCCCGCTCCAGACACCGGCGACAACGATGGCCCACCGTTCGCCCCAGCGCATCGTGATGAGCGAGGCCGGGATGTTGTTGAGCAGCGAGCCGATGCTGATCAGCGCGACCATCAACGCGGCCATGGACACCGATGCCCCAAGGTCGCGCGCCGTGAGGGGAACGATGGGGAGGATGGCTCCTTCGCCCAGACCGAACAGCAGGGAGGGCCCGAAGGCCGGCAACGCAATCTTCCGCAGGGAAAACGTGGATGAGGCGGATGTGTCGGGGGCTGGAGGGGAAGACATGCGGCAAGTGATCCCGGCCGGATCGAAAACGACGGCCGCGGGCTTGATTGTGTCGCCGTTGCGCGATGGATGCAGTGGCGCGCAGCGTCGACGCGCCCTTTCAGGCTTTCAGGTCGGGTGGCCGAACAGCCGCGCAATGCCCCCGCGCAGATGCGCCTCCATGGCTTGCCGCGCGGCGCCTGCATCCTGCCGCTCGATGGCTTGTTCAACGGCTGCATGTTCCAGGCACACACCCGTGCGCCGTTCGCCCTGCGGCCGGCCCGCCAGGCTGCGCGAAAGGCCGATGCTGAAGCGGGTCTGGGGGGCGAGGGCGGTCATCGTCATGCTGAAGAAGCGGTTGCCGCAGGCCTGCGCCACCGCGTCGTGGAAGGCGACGTCTTCTTCCAGGGCATCGCTTCCCTCCGACAACGCCTGCTCGAAGCGCTCGCGGCACCGGCGGATGTGGTGCATCTGGTCGGTGGTGCGCATCAACGCCGCACGGGCAGCGGCCTCGCCTTCCATGAACAAGCGGAACTCCAGGAAGGCGCGGATGTCCGCGATGTTCTGCAGCGTGCTGATGGAGATGGGCTTGGCCTGGGGCAGCGCATCGGTCACGAAAGTGCCCGAGCCCTTGCGCACGTAGATGCGGCCCTCGTCGCGAAGGCGTGCCAGTGCCTGCCGCAGCACCGGCCGCGACACGCCAAGGCGTTGCGACAGCGCGGTTTCGCCGGGCAGCCGCGCACGCGGCTCGAAGCCCGGCGTGCCCAGCAGTTGCAGGAGGTCCTCGTAGACCTTGTCGCCCAGCAGTCGGTCGGCCTTGTGCGTGTGCGCGTGAAGGTCTGCAGCGTTGTCCATGACCCTGGATTGCAATGAATTCATATGACAGCTATTGACAGGGTAAGCCTGAAATTCGAATGACTCGATGACTGGGACAATCCTTTTCACGCCTTCATCGACGCACGAACGACCCAATTTCCCGCCAAAGATATAAAAAGCTGTAAATCATGTCAAGCATTCGCTGCCTTCGTACCTACCGCCTGCCGGACCGGCCCAGCCTGATCTGGCTCGAACTTGAAACGAGCGATGGGCTCGTCGGCCTGGGCGAGACCTTTCGCGGCGCCGCTTCGGTCGAGACCTGCCTGCATGAGGAGCTCGCGCCTTGGCTGCTGGGGCGCGATGCGCGGCACATCGAGGGCATTTCGCGTCATCTGCTGACGCCTTACGTCGGTTACAACGGTTCAGGCGTCGAAGTGCGTTCGGCCAGCGCCGTCGACATTGCGTTGTGGGACCTGGCAGGCCAGCGGCAGGGCGTGCCCATTCACGAGTCGCTGGGCGGTGCAGCGCGCCCGACCGTGCCGGTCTACAACACCTGCGCGGGCTACGCGTTCAACACGACCGGCAAGCGCCGCGACATCGGCGCGCAGGACGAAGCGCAGGGCCCTTACGACGACCAGGTGGCCTTCATGCGCGATGCCGGCACGCTCGCGCGCAGCCTGCTCGACGAAGGCTACAAGGCCATGAAGATCTGGCCCTTCGACATTCATGCGCCTGCGAGCGGCGGCCATCTCATCAGCCTGCCCGACCTGGAAAAGGGCCTTGAGCCTTTCCGCAAGATCCGCGAGGCCGTGGGCAACCGCATCGAGGTGATGTGCGAGTTGCACAGCCTGTTCGGCGGCCACTCGGCCTTGCGCATCTGCCAGGCGCTGGAGGAATACAACGTGTTCTGGGTCGAAGACCCGCTGTGCAAGATGGACGACGCCGCCGGCCTCGCCGACCTGCGGCGCCGCACGCGGGTGCAGATCTGCGGCAGCGAAACGCTGGGTGGCCTGCGCCCCTTCCGCGACCTGCTGGCCGGCGACGCGCTCGACGTGGTGATGCTGGACCTGGCCTGGTGCGGCGGCTTCACCGAAGGGCGAAAGATCGCCGCGCTGGCCCAGGCCTACAACCGGCCGCTCGCGCCGCACGACTGCACCGGCCCCGTCACGTTGATGGCCGGCCTGCAGATGGCCTTGCATGCGCCGACCGCCATCTACCAGGAGGTGGTGCGCGCCACGCTGGCCACCTGGTACCGCGACATCGTCACGGACCTGCCGGTGATCCGCGAAGGCATGGCCCAGCCAACCGTGGCACCGGGGCTGGGTACGCGCCTCAAGGACGACTTCAAGCAGCGCACAGACCTCATCGTGCGCGAAAGCCGCTAGTTCGACCGGCACTTCCCGGGACTTTCACATGCACATCCAGATCGTCGGACTCCATGCGCCCAACGCGCCGCGACTGAGCGCACTGCTCGGCCCCGGGTACGAGGTCGAGGGCCTCCCGTCTTTCCCCGCGTCGGGGGACATCCAGTCGGACGTCGTCATCAGCAACGGCATCAGCGCCGACGAAGCGGTCCGCCTGCGCTGCCGGCTGGTGCACGTGCCCGGCGCGGGGTCGGAACAGATCGCCCTCGCGTCGCTGCCTTCGGGAACCACGGTGTGCAACGTGCACGGCCATGAAGTGCCGATCGCCGAGTTCACCCTGCACGCCATCCTGGAACATTGCGTGCAACTCTGGCAGTACCCGGCGCGCCTGGACGCGGACGCCTGGGCGCAGGCCTACGCCAGCCGCGCCCAGCATGAGGAGGCCGATGGCAAGACGCTCGCCATCGTGGGCTTTGGCCACATCGGGCAGGAGATCGCGCGACGTGCGCGCGCCTTCGGCATGCATGTGATCGCGGTGACGCGCAGCGGCAAACAGGGGCCTGGCGAACTGGCCAGCGAATTCGTTGCCGCGTCGGCGCTGGACGATGTGCTTCCCCGCGTCCAGTTCCTGGTGGTCTGCTGCCCGCTGGACGACAGCACCCGAGGACTGATCGGCGCGCGCCAGCTCGCGCTGCTGGGCCCGCAAGCTTTGCTGGTCAACGTGGCCCGCGCAGAGGTGGTGGATGAGCAGGCGTTGTATGAAGCCTTGCGCGACGGGCAGCTGGGCAGGGCCGTCCTCGACGTCTGGTACCAGTACCCGAAGAAGGGACAGGCGCCTGTGAACCCTTCGCGCTGGCCGTTGCATGAACTGCCCAACGTGCGCGCCACGCCCCACATCTCCGCCATGACGCCGGGCCTGCTCGATCGCCGCTACCGCTTCATGGCGCAAAACATCGTGCGCCTTGAGCAGGGGCAACCGCTCCTGAACGTGATCCATCAGGCGCCTTGACCCACCTCACCAGACGTTCGCATTCACACGTCTTCTCGTCCACACATCCACGGAGATACCCCATGAAAGCCCAGACATCAAACACCCCGCACGCGCGCCCCCTGGCCCGGCGCGCACTGCTCGGCATGGCAGCCGCGGCGATGCTGGCCGGCGCGTCCTTTCCGTCTTTGGCGGAGGACGCCGCAGGCTATCCCAACAGGATGATCCGCATCACCGTGCCCAACCCGGCGGGCGGCACCTCCGATGTGCTGGGCCGCCTCCTGGCCAAGGAGCTGGGCGAGATGCTCAAGCAGCCGGTGATCGTGGAGAACAAGGCCGGCGGCAACGGCAACATCGGCGCGGCGTACGTGGCGAAGTCCGCGCCGGACGGCTACAACCTGCTGCTGCTGGACATGAGCGTGCTGACCATCGGCCCGAGCATCTCCCCGCAGACGACCTACAACCCGCAGAAGGACCTGACGCCCATCGCGATCCCGGCCTATTCGCCGCACCTGCTGGTGGTGCGCAACGATCTTCCGGTGAAGAACCTCGACGAACTTGCCGCCTACGCCAAGAAGAGCAGCAAGCCCATCAGCTTCGGCACGCCGCTGGCCTCGATCAGCCAGCTGGCCGGCATCCTGCTCGCGCAGGACCGCGGCTTCGAGTTCAACATCATCGGCTACAAGGGCGGTGCGCAGGCCCTTGCCGACCTCGCGGGCGGCCAGATCGACAGCGCGATGGCGAGCGTCGTCGCCACCAATCAGCTCGTGAAGGGCGGCAAGGTCAAGGCCATCGCGGTGACCAGTGCCAAGCCGTTTGCGGCCACCCCGGGGGTGCCAACAGTTGCCTCGCAGATTCCCAACTTCGTGACGGGTTCCTGGCAAGGTCTGCTGGCGCCCGCCAACACGCCGCCCGCGGTGCTCGACAAGCTGCAGGACGCCATTCAGCGCATCGTGACGCGCCCCGAGTTCGCCAAACAGTTGCAGGAACTCGGCTCCGAGCCAGCGGCCATGAACCGCCAGCAGATCGCGGCGTGGATGCAGACCGAATCCCAGCGTTGGGGCAAGGTGGTCAAGGACAACAACATCAAGGCAGAGTAGGGCGCGGGGGCACGCCACTCCGGGTCAGGCGAGAATCCGCCATCGCATCACCCGGAGGCTTTTCATGATCCCGACCATCACTGCCTTTGCGATGTCCCCTGACGGTGGCAAGGGACAGGCACGTGACATGCGTGTTCGGTGGGCGCTCGAAGAAGTGGGCCAGCCGTACGACGTGCGCCTGGTGTCGTTCAGCGAGATGAAGCAGCCCGCGCATCGCGCGCTTCATCCGTTCGCGCAGATTCCGACCTATGAGGAAGGCGATCTCGCCCTGTTCGAGTCGGGGGCCATCGTGTTCCATATCGCGCAGCATCATGCGGGCCTGCTGCCAGACGATGCAAATGCCCGGGCGCGCGCGATCACGTGGATGTTTGCCGCGCTCAGCACCGTGGAGCCGCCCATCATCGATCTGCAGACGGCCGTGCTCCTGGAGCATGGCCAGAGCTGGAGCGAGCAGCGCTTGCCACTCGTGAAGGATCGCATTCGTGTCCGGTTGGGCGAACTGTCCGCTCGCCTGGGCGAAGCACACTGGCTCGATGGTGCGTTCAGCGCCGGTGACCTGTTGATGGTGACGGTGCTGCGCAGGTTGATCCGATCCGGCTTGCTGGGCGAATATCCAGGCCTTGCCGCCTACGTCGCGCGCGGCGAAGCGCGACCGGCCTTCAGGCGCGCCTACGATGAGCAAGCCGCGGTTTTCACCGCCGCATCCGCCGGCGGCTGAGGCGGCTGAGGGGAGGGCGGGCGAGCGCTGTCATGCGCAACCGCCTGTCGTTTACGTCTTGGGCTGGCTGCCGGACTTTCCAGGCCGCAGTTCACTCACGATCACCCCAATGACGATGAATGCGGCGCCGAGCAGGGCCAACGCCGGCAAGCGATCTCCGGCCAGCCGGCCCACCAGCCCGGCCCATACCGGCTCGCCCGCATAGATGACGGTCGCGCGCGTCGGCGAAACGGATTTCTGGGCCCAGTTCATCGTCAGCTGGATGACAGCGCTCGCGAGCCCCAACCCCACGGCGCAGACGACCCAGACCCAGGAAAAAGCGGGCAGTTGCTCGCCCGCCATCGGCATCAGCGCGAGCGACAGGACGCCAGCCACCAGGAGCTGCACCACGGTGATGCGCTGGCTGTCGACACGCCCCGCAAATTGGCCGATGAGGATGATCTCGGCTGCAATCGCGAGCGTTCCGACCAGCGTCGCCATCTCGCCACCTGTGAGCGAAATTTTCCCGGCATCGGGGCCGGCCATCAGCACCAGGCCAAAGAACGCGGACGCCACGCCGATCCAGGCCATGTAGTGCGGCGGACGGCGCAGCACCAGCCATAGCAACAACGGCACCATCGGCACGTACATCGCGGTGATGAACGCGGACTTGCTGCTGGAGATGGTCTGCAGGCCGTAGCTCTGAAGTCCGTAGCCCAGGACGATGCTCACCCCGATGGCAGCGCCCGCACCCAACTCGAGTCGCGTGAGGCCCGCCATGCGGCGCCGCGACAGCATCAACGCAAGCAATCCCGCGATGACGAAGCGGATGCCGACAAAGAAGAGCGGGCCGGCATGGCGCATGGCAATGTGCACCGCCAGGAATGTCCCGCCCCAGACGAAAGTGACTGCAATGAGCGCCAGCTCCTGGCGCGACAGTGAAAGGGCCGAAGACGGGCGGGTCGCCTCGGCCGAGGTGCTGTTCATGATGTTCTCCCTGACGTATGCTATGCGCAGTAAAGTTCACATCATACCGATGAGCAATATAGTGCGCAAGTCGCCGCCGCGCGACGATGTCCTGGCCCACGTCGCGTCCAACGTCAGGCGTCTGCGTCAGGCAGCCGGATTGAGCCAGGCCGTGCTTGCGGATGCGGCAGGACTGAGCCGGCGCATGGTGGTCAACCTGGAAGGCGGCGACACCAACATCAGTCTTTCGAGTCTCGATCGCCTGGCGATTGCGCTGGACGTCAAGTTCGTGGATATCGTCAGCGATCCCCAGCGGCAGCCTCAGCGCATCGAAGCGGTCGCCTGGCGCGGGATCCATGCCGACAGCCATGCGACCTTGCTCGGGAGCGCGTCGGCCCGGCGTGATGTGGAGTTGTGGATCTGGTCACTGGCCAAAGGCGAGCGATACGAGACAGACCCCGATCCGCAAGGCTGGCAGGAAATGGTCTACGTGATCGAAGGGCGCCTGCAGGTCACGCTGGCCGAGGGTGCGAGGACGATTGGCGCGGGGGACTTTGCGATCTACAGCAGTGCGCAGCCTTATGGGTATGTTGCGCTGGGTGGGCCGGTTACGCGCTTCATCCGGAATGTGGTGACGTAGAGGGGGAGGATGGGGCACGGTGGAAGTGTTCGCGCTTCATGGTTCCGTCTGCGGACCTTGAGCGGACACAGGCGCCCATGGCATCGTCTTTCATGCGATGCCGCTCGCTTGGATCATGGCCCGAAGGTGAAGGAGTACGCCTGCACGCCTGGATCGTTGGCGATCAGCGTCAGGACGTGTTCCTTTTTCTTCGACGCGCCGGCGACCAGCCGAATCATTCCTGAGCGATCGAAGCGCGCCACGCTGTCGGGGCCCACATCGGCGCCGCGCGCGTCGCCGATCGGCTGCCCGTCGAGCAGCACCGTCATCGCCGATGCACCCGAGGGCCCCGGCTGGACAACAAGATTCACTTCGCTGGCGGTGAAAGGAAGAACGATCTTGCCGGTGCCCGACTGGAGTTCGATGAATTGGCGTTGACTGAGCCAATTGCCCTCCAGGGTGAACGCGCCTCGCTCACGTCGCCCGGTACCGACGTAGGTCTCGGGCGTGATCCCGCGGTAGGAGGGTTCGCCGGTTCTTGCAAACGCGCTCGCCTCGCGGCTGACCGCAGGCAACGCGGCGCCGGGCGTGGCCGCTACGAGCAGGCGCCGGATCTCCGACTCGATCTGGTCGTAGCTTCCTTCGCCGACCCACCTCCGCACCAGTTTGCCTTGCGCGTCGAAGAGGTACTTCGCCGGCCAAGCGTCGTTGCCGAGGGCTTTCCAGATCGCAAAGTCGTTGTCGAGCGCAATCGGATAGCTGAGCTGGTGGTCACGAATGCCCCGGTCGATGTTCTCGGCGCGCTTGCCGAACTCGAACTCCGGTGCATGCACGCCGATCACGACCAGGCCGAATTTGGCGTAGTCACGGTTCCATGCCTTGACGTAGGGCGAGGTACGAATCCAGTTGATGCAGGTGTACTCCCAGATGTCCACCAGAACGACCTTGCCGCGCAGCGCTTCGGGGGTGAGCGGTGTCGAGTTCACCCAGCGTTCGGCGTGAAGGGCGGGCATGTCGCGCGCGGCATGGGCGAGGCCGGGAGCGGCGGTGACCCCCAGAAGCAGCAAGGGCGTGAGGGCCGCTGCCGCCATGCTTCGAATCGATTTCATACGAACATCCTTTCAAGCTTCAAACTTGAGGCAATGAACCCCTGCGTCGTAGAGTAGTCGTGGTCCACCGGGAGATCAGACCGAGGCGTGGCGTCAGCTTGATGCGCGGAAGAAATGGCGGACGTGCGTGATGATGGCCTGCGGCTTGGTGCTTTGCAGTGCCGAGCAGTTCGACTCGGCGCCAAAGAAGTCCTGAAGCCGTGTCCTATTGAACCCTGACGATTTCCAGCGACTTCGAACCCTCATGGATGCCCGCGCGCTCGCAGACATCCTCCAGTTCGGCAATGACGGCGTCCACGCGTCCGAGAAACTCCGTTCGATCGCTGGCCGGTTGCTCCGCAACCAAGGCGCCCGACAACTGCGCCAGGCGCTCTTCACCGGCCAGCCGTGCCCAGTGCTTCACTTCGCAGTAGCAAAGCAGGGCCAGCCGTCCAAGGTCGGCATTCCTGCGCGCGTACACCATCTCGCCGGTGAGATCTTCCAGCGCGGTGCGCATGCGCTCTGGCAAGTTGGCAAAGTTCATCCTGCAGCGCCGCATATTCCGTGCCGCGTTGGCGCCGTTAGGTGCGGAGCCCTGGAGATTTCGTGTTACGCCTTGTGTGACTGTCAAACGACGCACGTGGTGCCGTACATCAAAGCCGTGCCCAGGCTGCTGCGATTTCGTCGGCGTAGCGCTCGAAGGAGGTCGGCGTGGCGGTCTGCGCGCTTCTGCCTTGCAGTGAGCGGATGGTTCCGTCGTTCATGCCGCGGGACATGGCAACGAGCAATTCGGCGAAGTCCGGCGCGAAGCCGGCCTCGACAAGAGCGTGGGCCATGTCGTCGCAGGGCAGTTGCACGTAGGGCAGGTCAGGCAGGCCAAGGCGCACGCCGAGCACGTGCGCGACCTCGCGGCTGCTCAGGTCGCGCGGCCCCAGCAGTTCGCGAACGATGGTGCCGCGCCAGTCGCGCTTGATGAGAGCCTGCGCGGCGGCTTCCGCGATGTCTGCGGTCGCCAGCATGGGCAGCTTCAGGTCGGGTGCCAGCGCATCCGCCAGCACACCGGTCGCGCGGATGGACGGCAGCGCTGCCAGGTAGGTCTCGAAGAATGCGCCGGGCCGCAGCAGCAGCAAGTCGAGTCCCTCGATGGCCTTGAGTCGCAGTTCCTGCTCATGCAGGCTCACGATGAGCCCCGTGCCCGTCGCCTGATCGGCACCCAGGCTGCTCAGGTGCACCACGCGTCGCACGCCGCTGTCGCGCACGGCCTGCGCCATGGCTTCGCCTTGCCGGCGCTGGTGCTGCAGGTAGCCTGCAGCCGTGGGGTCGTGCGGCATCAGCGTGTAGATGGCGTCGGCACCTTCGAAGGCACGCGTCAGATGGCGGGCATCGGAAGCCTGCCCGGCGAGGGTTTCGGCGCCGAGGCGTTCCAGGTCCATCAGCGAATCGCGGCTTCGCGCGAGGGCGCGCACCCTCACGCCTTGCGCGAGCAGCTTGCGAGCAATGGTTGCGCCGGTGCGGCCGGTGGCGCCCATGACGGCGATGGTGGACATATAGGGATCCTTTTCCGGGAGTGGAGGTGCTCGCACTTTGGAGAAGGTCGACGTCGCGCTCAACTACCTCGTGGGTCAATCTCCTCCGGTTGGGGCGTCCACGAGGCTGCGCACCGTGTCGGCCGTGCGCGAATCGACAGGGAGCCAAAGCTCCGTGCGCAGCGAGCCGACGGTCACGTCGTGCGGCAGTCCGTACACGGTCTGCAACAGCATGAAGCCGAGCGTGCCGTGGGCGGTCTCGAAGTGCAGTTCGAGGTAGGGCGATCCCGGGCTGTACGCCGGTTGCAGCGTGGGCAGGCGATAGCGCGATTGCAGCGCGTGTTCCAGGCGGTCCACGCGCTCCTTGAGCGAAGGCCGCGCCCATTGCTCCGCGCGCAACTGCGCGAGCAGAAGGGCCGCCGGCCGCGCCGCCTCGCGCACCCGCGACAGCAATCCGTTGGGATGCGCCAGGGCAGCGATCATGTCCAGCGACTGCTGGCTTTCGGCAAGGTCCGACCACACGCCGGGCATGAGCAAGTCGCACAGGCACCGTGCGCCGGGGTTGATGTCCAGTGTCATCCAGTCCGCGTCGAAGATGAGCCCGGCGTTCGGATGGTGAACGCGAAGCATCTGGCGCATGGCCGCCAGCGCTTGCGTCGTGGCGGAAGAATGACCGTTGATGCCGGGCGCGTCGAGCGCGTAGCCGGCATGCAGCAGCGCGGCATTGCGCAGCGATTCTTCGGCGCCGGCCTCGCGCATCCACGCCAGCAGCAGCGCGCGGCCGGGATGTGCGCGGCCCATCTCCACGAAGTTGACGTGGCGTTGCGACACGCCCAGTCGCAGCGACATTTCGAGCTGGCTGATGCCCAGCCCCGCGCGCGCGGTTCGCAGGAGGTGAGACAACTGTTGCGACATCGGCATGGCGGTTTCTACAACGCGTGCCATGGCTTGTCGATGGCGGGCTGGCGGGTGAGGGCGCCTGGCTTCAACCCATCGGCGCCAGCGAGAGCATCATTGCGCTGATGATTCGCCAACTCAGCACCTCATTGACCTTCGAGACCCGCGGCCGCGGACTGATCGAGGTCACCCAACCCGTGGCGGACTGGGTCGCCGAAGCGGGTCTTTCAACGGGTCTGCTGACGGTCTTCGTTCGCCACACCTCGGCCAGCCTGCTCATTCAGGAGAACGCGGATCCCGACGTGCGAGGCGACCTCGACCGTTTTTTTGCGCGTCTCGTCCCGGACGGCGATCCGCTGTTCCGTCACCGCGACGAAGGCCCGGACGACATGCCGGCGCATGTGCGTGCGGCGCTGACTGCGGTGCAACTGTCGATTCCGCTCACCGATGGCCGGTTGGCGCTCGGCACCTGGCAAGGCATCTACCTTTGGGAGCACCGGACGCGCCCACATCGGCGCGAACTCGCGCTCCATCTGCTGGGGGCCTGAGGCGCCGGGCTTGCAAGGCTGGAATCACTCCGATTGAGAGGGGTCCTTCTGGCTCTCGTCGCCGCCGTTGTCGTCGTGGCTGTCCGTTTCCTCGTTCTGCATGTCCGCGTCCGGAACTTTGGGCGGCTGCTTTGCGGGTGGTGGCTGCTTGTTCGGGGCCGTTGTATTCATCGATTGCTCCTTGATGGTGCGTGGCGGCGAAATCGCTTGCCAGAGTTGCACTATCGAACGGGCAATAGTTGCCGTCTGTCAGCCGGACGGAGTCTCGCCTGTGCGACCGGGGCCTACCCCAGCTCGCACCCCTGCGCTTTACGCATCCGCGACAGACGCAATGCGCGGTACAGTGCTTGCTCCAGCATGCGTCGGAGCGCAAGACTTTGCGCGGCCGAAGTTCAGGAGAGCAGCACGTGCGCAACGCAGAAACTTTTGCCGCGGTTCTGTCCAGAGGGGGCCCCAGCGCAGCCCTGGATTACTTGAACGAGGGCGTCCCGCATCGATACAGCGCGATCTACCGCTTTGATGGTGGGCTCCTTCGCAATGTGCTGCTGAGCGACAAGCGCGGCGAAGTCCATCCCGATTTTCTGCTGGCCGTTCCTTTCGAACACAGCTTTTGCCAGTACGTGCGTCGCGACCAGTCGTTTCGCACCGAGGATTCGCGAAGCGACCCGAGGCTCGACGGACATCCCTACCAAGGCATCGTCATCTCTTACCACAGCGTTCCCCTCACGGGCGACAACGGCATGCTGTGGGGAACCTTGAGCCACTTCGACATGCAAGGCTGTCCGTTGCCGGATGAAGAATTTCAGCTGCTTGAAAGCGCAGCTCGCCTGCTGGGCGGTTGCCTGAAGCAACTGGGCCGCTGAGGCGCCACGCCTTCGGTTGCAGGAACCGAACGAAGCCCATCATGAACACGCCGAGCCAGCCAGACATCGAGTTCAAAATCGCCGTGGGCTTCCAGATCTTCATGTGGTGGGTGGCCACCCATCCCGATGCCCACGCTGCGGTGCGCGAGTCGCAGCCCGTTCCGTGAGGGGGCGAGTGGTGCAAGCCGCGCGGCGGCCCATTCAACACGTGGCTCTTGCGGGGGTCATGCTGTTGGGTGGATGCACCACTGTCGGTCCTGATTTCGAGCGGCCACGTGTCCCCTGGCTGGATGGGTGGAAAGGCGGTTCGCTCGACGCAATAGTTGCCAGACCCAAGCCGGGCCGTGAAGAGGTGCAGGCGTGGTGGCGCAACTTTCATGACCCGGTGCTCGACCAGCTGATTGCGCAGGCGCAACGCGTGAACCCGAACGTGCGGACCGCCGGCCTGCGCATCATGGAAGCGCGGGCCCAGCTCGGCATTGCCGGCAGCACGCGCTACCCGCAAGTGCAGCAGGCCACGAGCGATTTGCTGGCCGTGGGCGAGCGAAGGCCCGGCGGCGGCGACACCCAGGCGGTTGCGTTTTCAGCGGGCTTGCGTGCCAGCTGGGAACTCGATTTCTGGGGCAAGTTCCAGCGCAGCATCGAGGCCGCGGATGCCGGCTACTTCGCCAGCATCGCCCAGTACGACGATGTGCAGGTGCTGATGGCGGCGCAGGTGGCGGCCCTGTACTGTTCGATCCGCACGTTCGAAGTGCGGCTTCGCATCGCCAGGGAAAACGCCGCGCTGCAACGGCGCAGCCTGGAGATCACGGAGCGCCTGTTCAAGAGCGGAAACGACTCCGAACTGGATGTGCAGCAGGCGAGGGCGCAGTACCTCGGCACGCTTGCCACCATTCCGCAGCTCGAGATCGCACTGCGCCAGACGCAGAACGCATTGAGCACGCTGCTGGCCCGGGCACCCGGACCCTTGCCCGAAATGGCCACGGGCAAGGAAGACATTCCGCAGGCCGAACTGGACGTCATCGTCGACATGCCGGCCGATCTGTTGCGCCGTCGCCCGGACGTCCGGGCCGCGGAGATGCAGTTGGCGGCACAGTCCGCGCTGATCGGCGTGAGCGAGGCGGACCTTTATCCCTCGATCTCGCTGCTGGGCTCGATCGGCGTGTCGGCCACGTCGCTGGGGGCCTCGACGCGGGCGCTGAACTGGGCACTCGGCCCCAGCCTGGTCTGGAACGTGTTCGATCATGGCCGCCTGACCAACACCGTGCTGCTGCAGGATGCGCGCTTCCAGCAACTCTACGAGCAGTACCAGGACGCGGTGCTGCGCGCGGCGCGCGAAGTGGATGACGCGGCCGTCAGCTTTGCGAGGACGCGCGAGCAGATCGAACTTCTCACGCAGTCCGTGAAGGCGGCGCAACGCTCCCTCGACATTGCCACGCTCCAGTACCGCGAAGGGCTGGTCGACTTCCAGCGCGTGCTCGACTCGCAGCGCGCATTCTTTGCCGGGCAAGACCAACTGGTCACGAGCCGGGGCAACCTCACGCAGAGTCTGGTTGCCATCTACAAGGCCATGGGCGGAGGCTGGGAGCAGGGCCGCAGTCGACCCGTGCTCGATGACGCGACGCGAGAAACCATGGGCCAGCGCAGCAAGTGGAAAGACTTGCTGGCCGCCCCCTTGCCGGCACCCGGCGCCGATGCCCCAACGTCCCCTGCCGGAGGCGCAAGACCATGAGCCAGGAACCCGCCATGCCCGACCCGAAGCCGACGATGCCGGCGCAAACGCCTGTGACGATGCCTGTGACGACGTCAACTCCAGCGACACCAGAACCTGCAACGACGTCAATACCCGAACCAGCCCCCGCGCCAGCGCCGGCGGGCAAGGCCAGCCGCATCGGCGCCATCGTCGTGCCGCTGCTCATCGTCCTGAGCCTGGCCTGGTATTTCGTCTCGGACCGGCTCACGCCCTACACCTCGCAGGCGCGGGTGCAGGCTTTCGTGGTACCGGTGGCCGCCGAGGTCTCGGGCAAGGTGCTGAAGGTGCACGTCAGGAACAACGATGACGTGCAGCCCGGCCAGCCTTTGTTCGACATCGATCCGACCGCTTACCAGATTGCCTTGCAGCGAAGCCGCTCGGACTACGAATCGGTGCGCCGTTCGGTCAACGCGTCGGCCTCAGCGGTCGAAGCCGCCCGGGCGGCGGTGCAGGCGGCGGCGGCCAATCGCGTCAGCGCCGAGCAGGACGACTTGCGCATGAAGCAGATCTACAAGGAAGACCCCGGCGCGATTTCCGTGCGCCGCGTCGAGACGACGCACGCCGCCCGCATTCGCGCCGGCAGCCAGGAAAAAGCGGCCGAAGCGGATCTGCGCCGCGCCCAGGAGGCCGCGGGCGACAGCGGCGACAACAACGCGCAGTTGCAGAGCGCGCGCTCGGCCATCGAGAAAGCCGAGCTCGACATCAAGCGCACGCAAGTGCTTGCACCGGCGCGTGGCCGCGTGACCGATCTGCGAACCGACATCGGGCTGTTTGCACAGGCCGGTGCGCCGGCGCTGACCTTGATTTCGATGAGTGACCTCTGGATCAATGCCGAGATGACCGAGAACAACCTCGGCAACGTCGAGCCCGGCGACAGGGTGGCGATCGCGCTCGACGCGATGCCCGGCGAAGTCTTCAAGGGGCGGGTTCGCAGCGTGGGCAGCGGGGTGGGTTCGGGCAAGCAGACGCAGCCCG
This sequence comes from Variovorax brevis, assembly GCF_030317105.1. Taxonomy (GTDB): domain Bacteria; phylum Pseudomonadota; class Gammaproteobacteria; order Burkholderiales; family Burkholderiaceae_C; genus Variovorax; species Variovorax brevis. Next base: position 879,811 of record NZ_JASZYG010000001.1, on the reverse strand, counting down.
GCACGCTGCCCCCCATCGAGAACAACCGTGACTGGCTGCGCCAGGCGCAACGCTTTCCGGTCGCCGTCGAGTTCGACGAAACAGAGCGCGCAAGGCTGCGCGGCGTGCGGCTGGGCGGGCAGGCAGAGGTGCTGATCTACACCGGCGAGCACGGATTGATGAACGGCCTGGGTTCCGCTTACATGCATCTGATGAGCTACCTGTCCTATGTCTACTGAAGCGCGGCGAACCATGCACCCCGCCGACAAGGCCGTGTTGCGGCTCGCGGTCGGCATGGGGCTGGCGGTGCTGGTCGCCTACGGCATGGCGTTGCCGCTGCCGTTCGCAGTCTGCGTCATGGCCGTGCTGGCGCTGTGCAAGCCGGGGCCACCGGATCCATTCGTCAAGGGCGTGGTCACGGCCATCATCGTCGCGGCATTGTTGGTGGCGGGTGTGCTGATGGTGCCGATGCTGGAGAACTATGCGTTCACCGGCCTCATGCTGACGGCTGTGCTGCTGTATGGCGTTTTCTTCAAGGGCGCGCTCAGTGCCAGCCCGTTGACGACGATCCTGGTCATCGCCATCACGCTGGTTCCAGTGGCCGGCGTGGTGGAGCAGGCGCTGGCCCCGGTGCTTGCCGTGACCCTCGCGGTGGGCCTGCTCACAGGCACGGTGGTCAGCAGCGTTTCGCATGCGCTCTTTCCGGATCCGCCGGCGGTCGCGGGCAATGCGCTGGCGCCGCCCGAGCCGGTCAGTCGCGCATCGGCGAGCTGGACGGCTGCGCGGGCCACCTTGGTCGTGATGCCCGTGTTTGTGCTGGCGCTGACCAACCCGGCCTTCTACCTCGCGGCCGTCATGAAATCGGTCACGCTGGGCCAGCAGGCCTGCTCCACCAGCGCGCGAACGGCCGGGCGGGAGCTGGTCGGTTCCACGCTGATGGGCGCTGCCATGGCGGCGATGGTGTGGATGGGCCTGTCCCTGCGGCCGAACCTGTGGATGCTGATGCTGTGGATCGTCGCGGCCGCGATGTGGGCCGGCGCCAGGCTGTTCCGCGTGCGGCGCACTTCATTGACGCCTTCGTTCTGGGTCAATGCGCTGATCACGATGTTCATTCTCCTTGGCCCCGCCATCGAGGACAGCGCCAGCGGCAAGGACGTCTTCACGGCATCCCTTGGCCGCGTGGCGCTCTTCGTCGTCATTGCGCTCTACGCATGGGCCACGGTGTGGGTGCTGGAGAAGGCGCGCGCCTGGCGATCGCGTCCACGGGAAATTCGCGCCCCGGGTTCAAAGGCGGAACAACTATTGACTGACAAGCCTGGCAACTGACCATGCCTGGACGCAGTGTCACCGTCGAACGAGCAGCGGCGGTGATACGCCCTGCCATGTTCGAGATCTCGAAGCGTTCGGGTGCCGCACTCAGGCCAGCCAGCGCATCAACGCAAGCGCCAGCACGACCAGGAAGACCGTCTCGCCAACCATCAGCAGCACCGGCTTGAGGCCGACGGTGACCAGGTCCTTCAACTGCGTCTTCATGCCGATGCCCGCAATGGCCGCCACCAGGCACCAGCGCGAGAAATCGCTGCCGCCCTTGGCAACGACCGCCGGCAACCAGCCCGTGCTGTTGACCGCCACCAGCAGCGCGAAGCCGATGACGAAGCCCGGAAGCAGCGGCGGGCGCGGGCCACCTGTCTGACCGGCCTGACGGCGCGACAGCATGACCGCGAAGACGATCACCGGCAACAGCATGGCCACCCGCATCAGCTTGACCAGGGTGGCCACGTCGCCCGTCTGTTGCGACATGCTGTAGCCGGCGCCGACCACCTGGGCGACGTCGTGGATCGTCGCGCCAAGGAACACCCCGGCAGCACGCGGGTCCAGTCCCATGGCCTGCGCGATCATCGGGTAGACGATCATCGCCAGCGTCGACAACGCCGACACGCCGACGACGGTGAACAGCGTCGCGCGCTCTTTCAGGGGGTGGTTCGGCAGCGCAGCGGCCAGCGCCATCGCCGCTGAAGCGCCGCAGATCGCGGTGGCTCCGCCGCTGAGAAGACCAAACAGGGTCTGGAACCCCATGAGCCGCGCCGCCAGCATCGACACCACGATCGTCAGCACCACCGCCAGAACGACGAGCGCCACCGGCTGCCAGCCGAGCTCGGCGACCTGGCCGACGGTGATCCGCAGCCCGAGCAGCGCGACGCCGATGCGCAGCAGCGTCCGGCCCGCGAATTCGATGCCCGGCTTGCATGTGCCGCCCTCGACGGAGAGGAAGTTCATCGCAATGCCCAACAGCAGCGCGAACAGCATGACCGGCGCGCCGTAGTGCTCCGAGAGGAAGGTGGAGGCCGCAGCGACGACGCCACAGGCCAGCACGCCGGGAAACAGCAGGCGCGCACGCCCGGGGACCGCGCCGATCGTGAGTGTGTTCATTGCGTCAGGCGGTCGGCAACCGGTGGTGCTTGAACTGCTCGCGCAGGCGATGCTTGAGCATCTTGCCTGTCGCGCCGAGCGGGATCGTGTCACTGAAGACCACGTCGTCGGGCGTCCACCACTTGGCGATCTTGCCGTCGTAGAAGGCCAGCAGTTCCTCGCGGGTGACATCAACACCGGGCTTCTTCACCACCACCAGCAGCGGGCGCTCGTCCCACTTCGGATGGAATGCGGCAATGCAGGCGGCCATGCCCACTGCAGGGTGTGCCATCGCGATGTTCTCCAGATCGATCGAGCCGATCCACTCGCCGCCGGACTTGATGACGTCCTTGGCTCGGTCGGTGATCTGCATGAAGCCATCGGCATCGATGACAGCGACGTCGCCGGTCGGGAACCAGCCTTCCACCAGCGGGTTGCCGCCGGCGCCCTTGAAGTAGCTGGCGACGATCCAGGGGCCGCGCACCATCAGTTCGCCCGAGGTCTTGCCGTCCCAGGGCAGTTCGTTGCCGTCGGCATCGACGATCTTGAGGTCGACGCCGAACACGGCGCGTCCCTGTCTGGACTGGGCCGCGAGCCGTTCTTCGCTGCCCAGCGCCAGTTGCGCCGGCTTGAGCGTGCAGACGGTGCCCAGCGGGCTCACCTCGGTCATGCCCCAGGCGTGCAGCACCTGCACGTCATGGCGTTCCTGGAAGGCGCGCATCATCGCCGGCGGGCAGGCCGAGCCACCGATCACGGTGCGGCGCATGGTGCTGAAGCGCAGGTCGTTGGACTCGACGTGCGCCAGCAGTCCCTGCCAGACGGTGGGGACGCCGGCCGACATCGTCACGCCCTCGGCCTCGAACAGTTCGTACAGGCTCTTGCCGTCCAGGAACGGACCCGGGTAGACAAGCTTGGCGCCCACCGCGCAACCGACATAGGGCAGGCCCCAGGCATTGACGTGGAACATCGGCACCACGGGCAGGATGGAGTCGCGCGCCGAGCAGTTCAGTGCATCGGGCATCGCCGCGGCATAGGTATGCAGCAAGGTCGAGCGATGGCTGTACAGCACGCCCTTCGGGTCGCCGGTGGTGCCCGAGGTGTAGCAAAGGGACGAGGCGCTGTTCTCATCGAAGCTCGGCCAGTCGAAGCTGTTGCTCGCGTCGGCCAGAAGTTCCTCGTAGCACAGCAGGTTGGGCACTTTGGTGGATGCGGGCATGTGCGCGCGGTCGGTCATCGCGACGAAGGCCTTGATGGTCTTCACGCGGCCAGCGATCGCTTCGACGATCGGCAGGAAGCTCAGGTCGAAGAACAGAACCTGGTCTTCGGCGTGATCGGCGATCCACACCACCTGGTCGGGGTGCAGGCGTGGATTGAGCGTGTGCAGCACGGCACCGGAGCCCGAGACGCCGTAGTACAGCTCCATGTGGCGGTAGCCGTTCCACGCCAACGTGGCGACACGGTCTCCGAACTCGACGCCGCGCTGGGCGAGTGCGTTGGCCACGCGGCGCGCCCGCGCCGCCAGTTCACGGTAGGTGGTGCGATGGATGTCGCCCTCGACACGGCGCGAGACGATTTCCTGTTCGCCATGGTGGCGTTCGGCATGCGTCAGCAGGGTGGAGATCAGCAGCGGTTGCTGCATCATTTGTCCGTTCATGATGTGTGTTCCTGGATTCGTGTTCATTCAGGCTGGAAGCCGATGGCCTTCAGGTTGGCGGCGTGCCTGTCGGACGCCGCACGCAGCGACTTCGACAGCTCCTCGGGCGTCAGCGGCAGGCCGATGTCCTGGCCTTGTTCCCTGAAGCGCTCGATCACCTTGGGCTGCTGCAGCACCTTCAGCGTGGCCTCGCGAACCCTGGCTTGCACATCGGCCGGCACGTCGGGCGTGGTCCACAGGCCCATCCATGCGATGTCGCCGATCTTCGGGTAGCCGAGTTCGGCGAAGGTCGGCACGTCGGGCAGTGCAGCCAGCCGCTTGGGCGCGCCGACCGCGAACGCCTTCAGCTTGCCCGCCTTGATCAGCGGAACCGAGGTCGCCGGGCCATCGAACATCAGCGCCACATGGCCGCCCATCACGTCCTGCAGCGCGGGCGGCGAGCCCTTGTAGCCCACATGGGTCATGTCCAGGCCGGCCAGCTTGTTCAGCTCCTGCCCCATCGTGTGCGACATCGAGCCGGTGCTGTACGAGGCGTAGCCCACCTTGCCCGGATGGGCCTTCACATGGGCGATGACTTCCTGCAGGTTCGATGCCGGCAGCGACGGCGTGCCCACGAGCAGCAGGCCGGTCTGGGTGAGCTGGGCTAAAGGCTTGACGTCCTTGAACATGTCGACGCGGGATTTCGCGACGTGCGGGATCTCGCTGACCAGGCCGTTGACGCCGACCATGAAGGTGTAGCCGTCGTGCGGCGATTGCAGCAGGTCCTGGGTGCCGATGGCGCCCATGGCCCCGGCCTTGTTGTCGACGATGACCGGCTGGCCGAGCAGTGGCGTCAGCCCTTCGGCCAATGTGCGCGCGACGGTGTCGGCAGTGCCGCCGGCTGGCGCGCCGACGACCAGGCGGATCGGCTTGCTGGGCCAGGCCTGGGCCAGCGCGGTGGGTGCCATGGCCAGCAGGGACGCGGCCGCAAGGGTGCCGAGCATGGCGCGGCGCAGGGGTTTCGAGGGTTGTTGCATCTGTGACTCCGGAAAATTGAAATGGGGTGTGGGTGTGGTCGGGCCGAGCCCGGGATCAGTTGGCTGCGTCGCCGAGATCGACCTCGACGCGGCCGGCATGTACGCGAACGGGGTAAGTGCGCACCGCGAGCCCGCCGCCTGCGCCGTGGATGCAGCCGCTTGCAAGGTCGAAGCGCAGGCCATGCGCGGGGCATTGGATCGTGGTGCCCTGGAGCGCACCCCGGGCGAGCGACGCACCGGCGTGCGGGCAGCTGTCCGCGATCGCATGCACGGTGTCCTCGATGCAGAAGAGCGCAATCTCGTGGTCGCCGCGGCGCGCGAACCAGCGCCCGCCGCCAGCGGCCAGCTCTTGCTCGCCAAGCACATCGGTCCACCGTGCGCATCCGTCAGTGGAGGGCGTCGGCCCGGTGCCGCTGGAATGGTCGGGAATCAGCATGTTGGTGTACTCGTTGCGCGATTGCGCGCCGCGTCCCGCTCATAGCTGCGCGAGGCGAGAACGAAGAGAACAGCCGATGCCAGCGCCAGCACGGGCGTCAGCGTGAGCGCAATCTTCAGGCCGAAGAGGTCCGAGAGCACGCCGACGATGATCGGGCCCGGCGCCAGGCCGAGCAGGTTGTTGGCCAGAGTCATCGTCGCCGTGACCGTCGCACGCACGCCAGGGTGGGTGACATCGCAGGCGAGGGCGACGGAGCAGCCGCCCTGCGCGGCCGCGAACAAGGCGCCCAGGAATATCAAACCCAGTCCCAGCGGACCGGGCTGGAGCGCGAACGCGGCGATGAGGAACACAGCCGTGAGCACCGAATAGAGCGCAGGCACAAGCGCTCGACGCCGCGGGTGACGGGCGCTCAACCGGTCCGCCATGCCGCCGCCAAAGATCATGCCTAGGCCTGACACCAGCACCGCCACGCCAGTCATCAGGGCGGCCTTCTTCACGTCCATCCCATGGAAGCGAACGAAGTAGGTCGGCAACCAGGCGATCAGCATCACGGGCATTGCCATCTGCAGGCCGCTTGCGAGGTAGGCGAAATTGCTCGAGCGAGCGGCGAACACTTCGCGCGCGATCCGTGCAATGCGCAGTCGCCCGGGCGCCGTGCTGCCCTCGCCCTCCGGCGTCAGTGCGACCGTTTTGTAGTCGCGCACGACGAAGGGGTAGATCAGGGCGAGCAGCAGGCCCGGCGCACCCACGACGAAGAAGGCCGTGCGCCATCCCGATTGGGCCGCGACGGCGCCCCCGAGGACCACGCCGAGCACCGAACCGAACAAGCCCGCGGACAGGAAGGCGCCCATCACCGCGGCACGCTGCCTGGCGGGAAACACATGCGCCAGCAGTGCGGCACCTGCTGCCCCGTAAGCCGCCTCGCCGAGACCCACGAAGGCCCGCGCCCAGAGCAACTGCCCGTAACTTTGCGCCAGGCCGCAGGCGATAGTCGCCAGGCACCACACGAAAGCCATCAGCGTGATGCTCTTGACGCGACCCCAGCGATCGGCGGCGAGCGACATCGGCACCACCAACAGGCCGACGACCAGCGAGACCACGCTCACGAGCATGCCGAGCTGCGAGTCGAGCAGACCCCACTCGGCCTTGAGGGCCGGTATCACTGCGCCGATGACCTGCCGGGACAGGTAGTCGGACAACATCAGGCCGAAGGTGAGCGCGAAGACCGACAACGCATAGATGCGCGATCTACTGGCGGGGTCTTTTAATGGTGGATGGGTCGCGGCGACCGACAGGGAGTGGTTCATGGCGTTTGTCTCTGGTGTCTCTTATGGGTGTGCGACAGCGTCCGGCTGCCATTTCTTTTTTCCGCCGGCGCGAAGCGCGCACACGGATGCTTCAGGCCGCGACGCGCAAAGGCACGCCGCGTTGACCTTGCGCGCGGTTGGGCGCCAGGCCGAGCTGTGCCAGCGTCTCTTCGGTGTTGCGATAGCTCTCGCCGATCTTGTAGATGCGGCGCGCCTCGTCGCCGCTGGCGACATCGCGGTTCAGTTCACGAGCGATGCGCACCATCATCTCGATCTGCTGCACCGAGGTCATGCGCTCGCCGGTCGGCCCGAACAGCGTGTCCTCGATGCCCACGCGCACATGCATGCCCATGGCGATGGCCATCGTGTTCATCGGATAGATGTGACGGTTCAAGGTCTCGAGCGTGAGCACCGCCCCGTCGGGCGTGCGGCGCACGAACTCCATCATGTCCGCCGGATTCAGACCGGCGAAGCCGCCGCCGATGGCCACGTAGTTCAGCATCAGCGGGCCCATGTACACGCCGCGCCGGATGAGTCGCTCCACCGTCTCGAGCTGGGTCACGTTGCCGAGCATGAAATGCGGCTGGATTCCGCTGGCCGTGAGGCGCTTCAGGTGCTCGACATGCCACGATGGATTCGACGGCACGATCATGTCGGTGTAGGCCGCCTGCAAGGCCGGATTGGTGAGCGAGGTGCCGGCCACATCGGCCTCGGTCATCAGCTCCATCACATTCATCTGGCTGGTGTTGATCGCGATCGTCACCTGGTCGGGGCGCGGGTTCAGGTCGGCCAACATGTGGCGCGTGTCGTCCGTCATCCACTTGGCGGCCTGGCCGTCATCCTCGGGTGCGAAGGAGATCGAACCGCCCACCTGCAGGATCATCTTGGGCACCGCTTCGCGCAGGCGCGCCAGCATCTCGTTGAACTTGGACAGACGCTTGCTGCCCTTGCCGTCTTCTTCACGCACGTGCACGTGCAGCACGGTGGCGCCGGCGTTCCAGCAATCGACCGCTTTCTGGACCTGGTCGTCCATCGACACGGCGATGTCGTCGGAGTCGCTGGCGTCCCATTGGGGGCCGTAGGGTGCGACCTGGATGACCAGGGGTTGCTGGTTTTCGGGGAGGAGGGAGTCGTCGAAGAATTGCATGATGATTTGTCCTTGAAGTTCGCGGAGTGGAGCGGGTGGGGGGTGGCTCAGCGCGCCGAAGCTGAGGCCATTTCGTCGAGCAAGATGGGGGCACCGATGCTCATGGTGTGGATGCCGAGCACGCTGACGCACTGCAGCACGGCGGTGATCTCTTCCTTCGTGGCGCCCAGTTCCAGCGCCTTGCGGATGTGGCGACGTACGCCCGGCCCATACATATGGGTGCACGAGGCGTCCACGGCGATGGCGAGGAATTCAACCGTCTTCGCATCGAGCACGCCCGACAGCATCGGCGCCATGGCCATCGACATGAATTTCTCCGTCCACGCAGGGTCGAGTTCGGCGAAGGGTTCCCAGTTGGGATTCCAGTTGCCGGTGCTGCGCAAGCGGTCGCACACCGGTGTCGATGATGAAGATCGGGCGTTGTCGTGTTCCATGGTCGTGTCTCCTGAAAGTGGTGCTGCAGGTGGCTTGCACGCTGCGGCTGATTCGATGGAGTGATTGTTCCGACCTGGGGATTTGCCGATTGACCCAAGGTGACATGCATTTAACCTGCGAGGACAGCAAGGGCGAACCCCATGTCGAACCTCATTCGCAGTGCCAGCCTGACCAATTACCCCGAAGTGGCGCGAGCGGCGGGGCTCGACCCGCTCGTCCTGCTGGCCGAGGTGGGACTGAGTCCGGCCTGCCTGCATGATCCTGATCTGCGGATCCCGAGCGATGCAGTACGGGCCCTGTTCGAGGCTTCGGCGACCGCCAGCGGGCTGGACAATTTCGGCCTGCGCATGGCCGAAACGCGGCAGCTATCGAACCTGGGCGCCGTGGCGCTGGTGGCGCGCGAGGAACCCACGGTCCGGCGCTTCGTGCGGGCGATGGCGCGTTATAGCCACGTGCTCAACGAGTCACTGTTCATGAAGCTCGAGGAGAGCAACGGCATTGCCGTGCTGCGCGAAGAGTTCCTCGTTCGCCATCACGGAGCGTCTCGGCAAGCGACGGAACTGCTGGTCGGCGTGACGTTTCGCAGCCTGAAGTTTTTCCTCGGGCCAGCATGGAACCCGCTGCGGGTCTGCTTCGTGCACGCACCACCGCGCGATCCAAGTCTTCACTTTCAACTCTTTGGCTACGGTGTGTACTTTGGACAGGACTTCAACGGGCTTGTCTGCACCACGCGCGACATGGATGCACCCAATCCGATGGCCGACCCGGTGATGGCGCGCTATGCGCGGCGGACTCTCGAAGTTGCCGACTCGGGTCCCATGAGCTCGATCGACAGCGTGCGCCACATCCTGCTGGTGCTGCTGCCTTCGGGCCACGGTTCGGTCGAGCAGGTGGCTCAGCACCTCGGCGTCCACAAGCGCACCGTTCATCGACTTCTATTGCGCGAGGGCACGACGTTTTCCGATGTGTTGAACACCATCCGGCGCGAGCTGGCCGCGCAGTACGTCGATGACGGAACACGGCCGCTGTCGCAGGTGGCCGAACTGCTGGGTTTCTCGGCGCTGAGCGCCTTTTCGCGGTGGTACAGGCAGCAGTTCGGCGAGGTTGCGGGAGCGCGACGCCGCACGAAGGACCGTGCTGGACGATCCGATGCCTGAGCGCCGCCTTGTGGCATTTCACAAGGCGTCAGCGTCCAAGGACTGAAATCGATTCCGATACGCGCCGGGACTCAGACCCATGCGCTCGCGAAACAAGCGCGAAAAGGAACTGGGGTCGTTGTAGCCCACCTGCACGGCGATCTGGTCGATACCGAGATCGCTGGCTTCCAGGAGGGCACGCGCCGAGTCGATGCGCAGGTGCTGCAGGTAAGTCAATGGGGATTGGTCGAGCACCGCGTTGAACCGGCGGACCAGCGTTCGTTCGCTCACCGCCAACTCGCCGGCGAGCTCGGCAATGCGCACCGGCCGGGACATGTTCCTTTGCAGCCAGTGCTGGGCCCGATGCACCACTGCGTCCGTGTGGGCGATGTTCGCGAGCAGCGGCAGGTACGGCGTCTGGGAGGTCTGGCTCACATCGATGAGCATGCTCTTGGCGCATTGCGATGCGATCGCCGGGCCGGAGAATCGTTCGACCACACGGATGGCCTGCAGGAGATAGGACGCGGATGCGCCTGCGCAAAGCAGGCGGTCGACTTCCGTGAGTACGGGTCGCATCTGCAGGTCGACACGCGGAAAGCGCGTGCGGAACTGCCGCTCCAGCCACCACGTCGTGGTGGCTGCCCGGTCATCGAGAAGACCCGTCTGGGCAAGGATAAATGTCCCCGTGCAATTTGCCGCCAGCCAGGCGCCGCGACGCCACTGCGACGCGAGCCAGGCGCAGGTGGCCGGCTGGCCCTTGAGCAACTGGTCGAACTGTCGGTGGCCCGCGTAGTGCAGGCTCGGAATGAACACGAGGTCGTAGTGTTCGCGCGCGCCGATCTTGTGCGTCGACAACAGCAAGCCGTTGCTGGCCGCGATGGCTTCACCGGAGAGCGACGCGAAACGCCATTCGAACAGCGCGGCGGACGCGCCCTGCTGCCTGCGCAGATGCGAGTTCGCCACTTGAAGGACATCGGCGAACCCGCCAAGGCTTGAGGCATAGCAACCATCAAAGGCAAGGATTGCGGCGCGCGGCATGGCTTGTCGGAACTCGCACAGAAATCGTCAGTTTCGCCAATGTACCCGGAAGGGCCCGAAACCTAGACTTGCTCACACATCAGCGGGGCAGCCCAGCCCACCCACCCAAGGAAACGAGAAGACATGAGCGCCAGAGACCACACGATCGCCCCGAGCCGGCAGACCCCCGAACGCCACCAGCCACGGCTTTACCACGACCTTCTCACGCCCGATGAGACAAAGGCCGTGCGCGAGGAGGTCCGCCGCTTTGCCGACGAACACGTTGCGCCGGTGGCGTGGGAGATCGGGCATCGCGAGGAGTCGATCGAGAACTTCCCCCGCGAACTCTTTCACAAGATGGCCGATGCAGGACTGTTCCGCATCCCCTTCGCGGCCGAAGCAGGCGGCCGCGGACTGAAGTTTCCGGCGTGCGCCACCGCGGCGCTCATCGAGGAGTTGGCCTATCACTCGAACTCCGTCGCCGCGGTTGTGGACGTGCATTGCATCCTGGCCGGCCACGCGCTGGAACATGCGTCGGCGGCGCTGCAGAAGCGTTACCTCGCGCCGCTCCTGGCCGGCGAGAAGATCGGCAGCTTCGCGACCACCGAACCCGATGCGAGCACGGACCTCAGCATCAAGACGATGCAGACCTTCGCGAACCGCGAAGGCGGCGGCTATGTGGTCAACGGGCGCAAACGCTTCATCACGAACGCGCCGGTCGCCGATTTCGTCGTGCTGCTGTGCGCGGAGGAAGGCCGCATGACGGAGATCGTCGTCGATCTGGATGCGCCGGGCGTGCGCGTCGGCCCGCCGGACCGGAAGATGGGCAACCACGGACAGCTCACGGCAGACATCTATTTCGACAACGTGCAGGTGCCGGCCGAAAACCTGGTCGGCGCGGTGGGCGGCGGGCTGAAGATCGCGCTGCAGACCCTGACCTACGGGCGCATCGGCATCGCAGCCAGCGGCGTCGGCATGGCGCAGGCGACCTTCGACCACAGTGTCGATCGCCTGAAGACGCGCCAGGCATTCGGCAAGTCCCTGGCGCAGTTTCAGCACTGGCAGTTCAAGCTCGCCGAACGCGCCACCGAGATCGAGAACGCGCGCAACCTCTACATGAAGGCCGCGCGTCGCATGGATTCGGGCGAGGCCTTCCCGGAGCCCGAGGCCGCGATGGCGAAGTGGTACGCGACCAACCTCGCTGCGGAATTCGCACGCGACGGTGTGCAGATCTTCGGCGGCTACGGCTTCATGGCGGAACTGGCTTGCGACGGCTCGCACTACAGAGTGGAAGAGATCTACCGCGATTGCAAGATCGCCGAGATCTATGAAGGCACCAACGAAATACAGAAACTCGTGATTGCGCGCTCCATCTTCGGCAAGGACATCACGGGCTAGGCCTGTGGGCATCCACGCCTTGCTGGAGATCATTTTGATGCGGGTCGTGTCCACTGTGTCCTGCATCAAGTTGACAACCGCCGGCTGGAGAGGCCTCTTTGACTCGAAGGGCACACCTGCTCCCGCAATGGCAGGGCTTGCATCTCGCCGACTTCAGCGGCCATGGCTGCCGCTGGAGACGATCAACGCGGCCTGCATTGAGATCAACGACAGCGCCAGCCCGAACCAGCGACAAGCAAGTGCCGAGAACTCGATGGCCGATACGCTGATGGCGCGCGAAGCGGCGGCGACCAGCCGCACTCAGTGCGGGCATATCGACGCGAGGGCGGTTCAGCGAGGCCTGAATGCGCGCTCCATGGCGGGCCAACCTTGGGTGGCGGATGTCTCATTTGGGCCCTGAAGAGACCTTCGGGTGGGGGCTCCGGGTGTCCGCTGCCGGACGCAAAGCTGCTGTCTGGACACAGGCAGCCAGCCATGCCTTGTTGTGTCGCAGTCCGAGCCTTCGCCGCTCCTGCGAGCACAGTGGTGCGACCGACATCTTGCTGGGCGGCTACGCAGCCGCCTTGCCGGCCTGCATCGAAGTCCGCCAGCACTGCCACGTCCCTGCGATGTCCGGATGTAAGGCCGACAACACGGAATGGCCCTGATTTCTCCGCATGGTTTTTGGCGATTCTGCTTTGGGATCAATGACTTGGGCGGCCTTGTCCAGCAACGCGAATCCGGAGCAGCAATAGCGCTTCCTCACCCTAAACTGAATTGGCAAACGGATCTGCCAACTCCGGCGCACAACTCGATTCACGTAATAGCTGGAGCCATCCCATGGTCAACGACGAACCGCATGACGCGGATCTGCCGGGCATCTTTCGCAAGCTCATCTGGCGGCTGATGCCCTTTCTGCTGATCGCCATGATGATCAATGCGATCGATCGCCTGAACATCTCCTTCGCCAAGCTGCGCATGGTGCAGGACATCGGCTTGAGCGACGCGGCCTACGGCGTGGGCGCGGGGGTGTTCTATCTGGGCTACATCCTCTTCGAGATTCCCAGCAACCTGTACATGCAGCGCGTGGGGGCGCGCGCCACGCTCACGCGGATCATGGTGTTGTGGGGCGCGGTCACGGTCGCCACGGCCTTCGTGACCACGCCGACCCAGTTGATCGCCGCGCGCTTCGTTCTCGGCATGGCGGAGGCCGGATTCTTTCCGGGCGTCATGCTGTACCTGACCTACTGGTTTCCGGCCGCACTGCGCGGGCGCATCGTCGCGACCTTCCTGATCTCCGGCGTGTGCGCGGGCATCGTCTGCGGCCCGCTGGCGGGTGCGATCATGTCCCACCTGCACGGCTGGTGGGGGCTGCGCGACTGGCAGATGCTGTTCCTGCTCACGGGCGGGCCGGCGGTGCTGCTCGGGGTCCTCGGCTGGTATTGGCTGGATGACAGGCCCAGCGATGCGCGGTGGCTGAGCGCGGCGCAAAAGCAGGCCCTCACCACCGCGCTGGTGGGCGAACCAGCCGGCGGCAAGGCCTCGCATGGTGGCTTTGCGCAGGCGCTGCGCGATCCGCGGATGTACCTCGCGGGCGTGGTGTATTTCTGCATCTACAGCGGCTCGAACACGGTGTCGTACTGGATGCCGACGCTCATCCGCGGCTTCGGGCTGGAAGACCTCAAGACCGTCGGCATGGTGAGTGCATTGCCCTATGTCGGCGCGGTGATCGGCATGTACCTGCTGGGCCGCAGTTCCGACCGCCACATGGAACGCCGCTGGCATCTGGCGCTGACCATGGCGACCAGCGCCCTCAGCTTCCTGCTGCTCGGCTTCGTGCAGGGACAGATGATGCTGTCGGTGCTGCTCATGAGCATCGGCGCCGCGGCGGCGCTGTCGGCGGTGTCGCTGTTCTGGACCGTTCCACCGGCCCTGCTCAGCCCGGCTGCCGCCGCCGGAGGCATTGCGGTGATCAGCAGCATGGGCAACCTCGCCGGCGTGCTGAGCCAGGTGATGGTGGGCGCGATCAAGACTTCGTCCGGCAGCCTGTACCTGGCTTTCGACCTGATTGCCGCGGTGTTGCTGCTGGGGGCAGCGGCGCTGCTCATCGGCATTCCCGCGCGCTGCCTGCACGAACGGCGCCTGGGCGGCGCATCCACCCGACACGAGCCGACGCCCATGGTGGGCACCGGTGCCCTTCCTTCTGCCGAACTGCGTTCATGACCTCAAGCCCTCCTTCGATCCACGAATCCACGTTCGTCAACGACACCTCCCTCAACGGCGCGGAAAGCCTGGTGAAGACGCTGCTGGCCAGCGGCGTGGACACCTGCTTCGCCAATCCCGGCACGAGCGAGATGCACTTCGTTGCCGCGCTCGACCGCATTCCGGGCATGCGCTGCGTGTTGGGTCTGTTCGAGGGTGTGGTCACGGGCGCCGCTGATGGCTACGCGCGCATGGCCGGCAAGCCCGCGGCAACGCTGCTGCATTGCGGACCGGGACTGGCCAATGGCCTGGCCAACCTGCATAACGCCTATCGCGCAAACACGCCAGTGGTCAACATCGTCGGCGACCAGGCCACCTGGCACCGCCCGCTGGATGCGCCCCTCACCTCCGACACCGAAGGCTGGGCGCGACCGGTCTCGGTGTGGACGCGCACCGTCACCGATGCGGCCTCGGTCGGCGCGGCGGCGGCCTCGGCGGTGCAGGCTGCATCTGCTGCGCCCGGTGGCGTGGCCAGCCTGATCCTGCCCTCGGACGCCTGCTGGGACAGCGGCGGCCAAGTGGCCGCACCATTGGCGCCCATCCCTGTACCCAAGGCGTCGCCCACCGCCGTGCAACAGGCCGCGCGGGTGCTGCGCACCGGCGAGCCGACGCTGATCCTGCTGGCCGGCAGCGCGCTCGGCGAATCGGCGCTCGCACACGCGCATCGCATCGCAGCGGCAACGGGTGCGCGCTTGATGTCGACCACCTTCAACGCACGCGTGGCGCGTGGGCGCGGGCGCTTTCACATCGACCGCCTGCCGTATGTGGGCAAGGTGGCGCGGGATGCGTTGGTGGGCATTCGCCATCTGATCCTCGTCGGCACACCGACGCCGGCCACCTTCTTCGCGTACCCGGGCCAGTCCTCGCGTCCCTATCCGGGCGACGCCGTGGTCCATGTGCTGGCACGTGCCGAGGAAGACCTGCCCGATGCACTCGCGCATCTGTGCGAGGCACTCGGCGCACCACCCGTCGAAATGCCCGCTGCGCCCGCGCAGGCGCACGAGATCGGACAAGGCAAGCTGAGCTCGGAATCGGTGGCGCAGGTGCTGTGCGCGCTGCTCCCCGAGCAGGCCATCGTGGTGGACGAAGCCGCCACCTTCGGCCGCGCCTTTTATGCCGGCACACGTCACGCGGCCCCGCATGACTGGTTGAACCTGACGGGGGGTGCCATCGGCAGCGGCTTGCCGCTGGCGCTCGGTGCGGCCGTGGCGTCGCCGGGCCGGCGCGTCGTTGCCTTGCAGGCAGATGGCTCCGGCATGTACACATTGCAGGCCCTGTGGAGCATGGCGCGCGAGAAGCTCGACGTGACCATCGTGGTGATGGCCAACCGCAAGTACGCGGTGCTGCTGCACGAACTGGCCCAGGTCGGCGTCGCACGCCCCGGCCAGACGGCGCTGGACATGCTGGACATCGGCAACCCGGACCTGGACTGGACCCGGCTTGCGACGGGCATGGGCGTGGAGGCGGCACGGGCCGACAACGTGCAGACCTTTGCCGACCTGTTCGCGATGGCCAACAAGCGCAGCGGACCTTTCCTGATCGAACTGGTGGTCTGACGCCATGCCCACCATCACCAGCATTGAAGACCTGCGCGTGCTCGCCAGGCAACGCGTGCCGCGCATGTTCTACGACTACGTCGATTCAGGCTCCTGGTCCGAGTCGACCTACCGCGCCAACAGCAGCGACTTCGAGCGCATCCGGTTTCGCCAGCGCGTGGCGGTCAACCTGGAAAACCGCAGGCTGAAGTCCACCATGGCCGGCCAGGCCGTCGCGATGCCGGTGGCCCTGGCGCCCACGGGCATGACCGGCATGCAGCATGCCGACGGCGAGATCCTCGCGGCCCGCGCGGCGGAACAATTCGGCGTGCCCTTCACGCTATCGACCATGAGCATCTGCTCGATCGAGGACGTCGCCGCGCACACGCAGCAGCCCTTCTGGTTCCAGCTCTACGTGATGCGCGACCGCGACTTCATCCGCCGGCTGATCGAGCGCGCCAAGGCCGCGAACTGTTCGGCGCTGGTGTTGACGCTCGACCTGCAAGTGATCGGCCAGCGCCACAAGGACCTCAAGAACGGCCTGTCGACGCCGCCGAAGATGACGCTCCCCAACATCGTCAACCTGATGACCAAGCCGCGCTGGTGCCTGGGCATGCTGGGCACGCAGCGCCGTGGCTTTGGCAACCTGATCGGCCACGCCAAAGAGGCGACCGACATGGCCGCGCTGTCCGGCTGGGTTGCGCGGCAGTTCGATCCGACACTGAACTGGTCCGATGTCGAATGGATCCGCAAGCAGTGGGGCGGCAAGCTCATCATCAAGGGCATCCTCGACGCCGAGGATGCGCGACTCGCCGTCGAAAGCGGCGCAGATGCGCTGATCGTGTCGAATCACGGCGGGCGCCAGCTCGACGGTGCGCCTTCGTCCATTGCCGCCCTGCCCGCGATCGTGGATGCCGTCGGCGACAGGATCGAAGTGCATCTGGACGGCGGCATCCGCAGCGGGCAGGACGTCATCAAGGCGCTGGCGCTGGGCGCCCGGGGCGTGTACCTGGGCCGCGCCTTTCTCTACGGCTTGGGGGCCATGGGAGAAGCCGGCGTCAGCAAGTGCCTGGAGCTGATTCGCAAGGAGCTTGATTTGACGATGGCGTTCTGCGGCGTCACGGACGTCCGGCAAGTCGATCGACGAATCCTGCTGCCAGATTCTTCCTGACTCGTAGTTTCACGGCTGCACGGCTTCGATCAACGCGACCTTCCTGGGCAGCGGCTGCTGAATGGCGTGCAGCCGCGAACGCACGACTGCTTGCGGTCGTGGCAGACATCTTCAACCCAAGGCGCCAACGTCGGCAGACGGCCGGAAGTCGTCTTGCGACTGGCTGCGCAAAGTGCTGCCGTCACCTCACATTCGGGAGACCATGACGGCCGCCGCGTGGCATACTGGATCGACGATCGGCCCGGATTGGGCCGCCGTAACCTGCCCCGGAGGAGACGCCGATGCTGACGATTGAAGAGACGGCCGACTACGTGAATCGCTGGGTCGCCGCGTTCGAGTCGAAGGACCTCGATCGCGTTCTGGCCTTCTACACCGACGACGTGATTTTTCACTCCCCGTTGGTTGCGCGGCTGAGCCACGACCCTGGCGGCACCGTGCAAGGCAAGGCCGCGCTGAGCGCCTACGTGAAGAAGGGCTTCGAGGTGTTCGACCACATCAAGTTCACGGTGCTCGACGTGCTGCGCGGCGTCGACAGCATTGCGATTCACTACAAGGGCATCACGGGCACGCATGTCGTCGAGGTGCTGTTCTTCGACAAGGACGGCGTGGTCCGCGAGTCGTACGTGCACTACTCGTCTCCCGGGTAGCATCGAAGTTCCCGCAACCAATTCCGGATCGGACAGCTGTCGGAATGGACGTGCCCGATTGAAGTTGAGGTGAAGGCTGGCGCGCCGATCAAGCAAATCCTGGAGCTGCGCCGCCCCAATGCAGCCACGCGACCACGAACACAGCCAGGAATATCGTCTCGCCCACCATCAGGGCGATGGGCATCCATCCCACCGTTGCAAGGTCTTTCAACCGGGTCTTCATGCCGATCGCGGCGATCGCGGCCACGAGGCACCATTGCGAAAGGTCCACGCCCGCTTGCGTGGCAGCCCTGGGCACCCAGCCCGTGCTGTTGATCGCGACCAGCACCGCGAAGGCCATCGCGAACAAGGGCAACAGCGGCGGACGCTTGCCTTCGACCGCGCTGCCTTGATGGGTTCGCGTCAGCAAACCCGCGAACGCGATCACCGGCAGGAGCATCGTGACGCGCAGCAGCTTCACGAAGGTGGCGGCATCGCCCGTGGCGGTGGACATGCCATAGCCGGCACCGACGACTTGGGCCACGTCATGGATCGTCCCCCCGAGGAAGATGCCGGCCTGCACCGCATCGAGGCCCAGCGCGCGCACGATCATCGGATAGAAGATCATCGCCAGCGTCGACAGCGCGCTGACGCTGATCACCGTGAACAGGGTGGCGCGTTCCCGCATGGCATGGTTCGGCATGGCCGCAGAAAGCGCCATGGCGGCCGAGGCGCCGCATATCGCGACCGCGCCGCCCGTGAGCAAGCCGAAAAAGCTTCGATACCCCATGAGCCTGGCCAGCACGATGCCCAGGCAAATGGTGAGCGCCACCGACGTCACCACCATCATCACCGGATGCCAGCCCATCGCCGCGATCTGGCCCGTGGTGATGCGCAAGCCCAGCAGCGCCACGCCCATGCGCAACACCTGGCGCGACGTCCACTCGATGCCTGCGGTGCACGGGCCGTCGGCGGACAGGAAGTTCATTGCCATGCCCAGGAGCAGCGCGAAGAGCATGACAGGCGCGCCATAGTGCTGCGACAGGAACGTGGCCGCCGCCGCCACGACGACACAGGCCAGGGCGCCAGGGAACAGCTGGCGTCCGAGCGCGGGCCAGCAAGACAGGGTCAATGCAGTCATTTGTGATGTGCTTTCAACGAAGCGAAGGGTTCGGTCAGAAGCTGTGCCGGATGCCGATGTCGTAGCCGGTGGACGACTGCGGCGTCGGCGTCGAGCCGTTGACCGGCTTCGTGTAGAAGGCTGGACCGCCCACCGTCAGGTCGGCACCGTTCTTGTTGTTGATGCGCGCCGCTGTCGCGTACAGGGCCGTTCGCTTGGACAGGTTGTGCACGTAGCCGAGGGCGAACTTCCCGGACTTCGGATCGCCGGACAGGCCAGGGGCCTGATTCAGCACAGTGACGTTGTTGTATTTCACCTGGGTGTAGACGGCGCGAATCAGGCCGGGTCCGACAGGCACAGTGACGCCCACAAGTGCGCCGTCGGCACCGGGGGGCGTGAAGCCGATCGGGTTGGTCGAGGAGTCGATCTTCAGCTTGTTGTGCGAGTACTCGGCCATCAGTTTCGCGAAGCCGAAGTCCCAGGAGGCGCCCAGGTTCCAGATGTCGAGATACGCGGTCGTGCCCTGGAAGAACTGATCTCCGATCGTGCTTCGGGCAGCCGCGAAAGCGGCATCAAGCGGGCCATTGGCGTAGCCGAAGCGACCACCGACGTAGCGGCCGGCGCGCTGGCTGTTGGGAACGTTCGGGGTCAGTGCGCCCGGGTCGTACTTGGTTGCCTCATTGAAGGTGTACATCACCTGGCCGTAGAAGCCGCCCAGGTTCGGCGGCAGGAAGTAGCCCACCGCGTTGGAGGCGCGAACGTAGTTGGGGTTGGCCTGGAACCCGTTTGCGGCCTGGCCTGGTGTGTTGAAGCCGCTCGCAGTGGCAATCAGGTTGATGCCAACGCCGTTGGAGGTGAATGGATCGAAAACGGCGTCGTTCCAGAACGTGGGCGTGTAGTCCCGTCCGAGGCGGATTTCGCCCAGGATCCCGGACAGGCTGACCGTCGAACGGCGGTTGAAAGCAAGCGCCCCACCGGACGCAAAGCCGGCGCCGGTGTCGTTGAGCAATCCGGCTTCCAGCCAGAAGCTGGCCGCCACACCGCCACCGAGGTCTTCCGTGCCCCGAAAGCCCAGTCGGCTGCCGGCGTAGCCAGAACTGTTCTGCACAGTGCTGCCGGTCGTGACGCTTTCGCCGAAAGGCGTTTCGGCCTTGTTCGAGTAGCTGCTGACCGTGGCATCGATGACGCCGAACAATGTGACCGACGACTGGGCCCACGCTCCGCATGAAACAAAGAGAGCGGCGAAGGCTGGGGGAATTCTTCGCGTCCGGAAGGGGAGGTCGCGGAAAGGGTGACGGGAGGCTCCGGGCCGGGCCTCATCAAATACGGGAGCGTTGGCCATGTCGTTGTTTTCCTTGCAGCGTTGTGCGAAGGCCAGACTCTAGGGACCGCAGACGCAATCGGCTTCACATTGGACGACACGGACTTTTCATTTCGTGCCAGCTTTCGGACGCGGCGCAGACTCTCCCGGGGCGCCGTCAGACCTTGCCCAAGGCGCCACGTTTGGCCCGGCTCTCCTTGGCGCTGCAACCGTATTGGGTGTGATACCAGCGCGAGAGTGCGCTCGGCGCCGAGAAGCCGAGCAACATGGCGACCTCGGTCAGCGGACGATCGCTTTCGATGACATGCCGCCGCGCAAGCTCCTTGCGGATCTCGTTGACCATGGACGAGAAGGTCTCTCCCTGTTCATCCAGGCGGCGCTGGATCGTGCGGCTCACCAGGCCCAGATGGTCGGCCACCTGTTCGATCGTGCAACGCCCACTGGGCATCAGCAGGAGGATCGCGCGCCGCACGTCCTTGAGCATCGTTTCCCCATGCAGTTTGGCCGACGTGTCGAGCAACTGTTGCGCGTAGCGTGCCATCGCCGGATCGGCCGACGGGTTGCGCGCATCGAGATCCGACTTCGTGCAGACGACGCAGTTGAACGGGTAGTCGAACTCGACGCGAGGGCCAAACAGGCGGTGATGCGTGCTGGTGTCGTGCGGTGCCTGGTGCTCGAAACACACGCGTCGCGGCTGCCACTGCTCGCCAAGGAACTGGCGCATCAATCGCACCATCACGCCGAGTGCCAGCTCGATTCTCTGGCGCGTGAACTGCTTCGCGTTGCCAGCCATCACGTCCTCGCGGATGACGACCACGCCGGCCGACTCCTCGATCATGAGCGACAGCGATCCATTGAGCAGCGTCTGGTAGCGCACCAGCACATCCAGCGAATCGCGCACCGTGGCCTGGTCGCGGATCAGCATGCCCACGGCGCCAAGGTTGGACAACAGGCGCGACTCGGCCATGCACAGGCCAAAGCTTTCGTTGCCTGACCTGGCAGCCGATGCCTGGAGCAGTTGCCCGACGCGTTCGACAGGAATCATGAGGTCCGCATCGTGCAGCACCGCCTGATTCAGGCCCACCTCGGAGAGCATGCGCACCGGGTCCAGTCCGCCGGCCCGCGCGACCTCGCTGTAGTTGGTGAGGCACGCAGAACGGACAAGCAGGGACATTGCGAAACACCGAATGGAATCTGGCGCAAAAGGATAAGTGCGTGTCGTGGATTGTCAAGCGGGACCTGGCCGTCGTCACGACACTCCCGAACATCAACTGCCCATTTGCCCCAAGGAGAAAACACCATGACTCAATGCCTCGATGCGGGACCCGCGGTGGTCCGCGCGACCTCCCTGGGCAACTCGATCCATGTCGAGCCGCTCACCTGCACGATTGGCGCCGAGCTCAGCAACGTCAACCTGGGAGCGGCTGCAGAAGACAAGACGCTGGTGGCGGAGATCCGTGCGCTGCTCCTCAAGCATCGCGTCGTGTTCTTCCGCGACCAGGACATCACTCGGGCCCAGCACGTCGCATTCGCGCGCCACTTCGGTGAACTGGAGGACCACCCCGTGGTGGGCAGCCATCCCGACTACCCCGGACTTGTGCAGATCTACAAGACCCCCGCGAGCCCGCCGGATCGCCACGAGAATTCCTGGCACACCGATGCGACATGGCGCGACAGGCCGCCGATGGGCTGTGTGCTGCGATGCGTCGAATGTCCACCCGTGGGTGGCGACACGATGTGGGTCAACATGGTCGAGGCCTATCGGCAGCTGCCGGAGGACATCAAGGAGAAGATTGCGCCCCTTTATGCGCGCCATGGCATCGAGCAGAGCTTCGGCGCGGCGATGCCGATCGAGAAGCGTCACGCGCTGAAGGCGCAGTACCCGGATGCGGAGCACCCGGTCGTTCGCACCCATCCGGAAACCGGCGAGAAGCTGCTGTTCGTCAATGGCAGCTTCACGACACACTTCACCAATTTCAATACGCCGGCCAATGTGCGCTGCGGCCTGGACAAGTCGCCCGGCGCCAGCCAGTTGCTCAACTACCTCATCAGCCAGGCCTTCATCCCCGAATACCAGGTCCGCTTTCGCTGGAAGAAGAACAGCGTTGCGTTCTGGGACAACCGATCGACCCAGCACTATGCCGTGATGGACTACCCGCCATGCGACCGCAAGATGGAGCGGACGGCCATCGTGGGCGACGTGCCGTACTGACTGGGCATGCAGGACAACGCTGGAGTGCATGGCTCGCGCCAAGCGACGATCCTGATCGTGCCCGGCTTGCGCGACCATGTGGAAGACCACTGGCAGACGCACCTGGAACGCAGGCTGTCTTCCGCGCGCCGGGTCGTCACGGTGCCGCCGCTGGATGCCGACAAGCTGAGTCGTTCCGCTCGCGTCGCCGCCATCCAGCGCAGCATCGAAAACATCGAAGGGCCCATCCTGGCGGTGGCGCATAGCGCAGGCGTCGTCATGCTGGTGCATTGGGCCCATCAACACGGCGCCGGAGCAATCCAGGGCGCCTTGCTCGCGACGCCGCCGGATTTCGGGTTGCCATTGCCGCAGGGCTATCCGGCGCTGGATGTCCTGCAAGCCAATGGCTGGCTGCCGGTTCCGCAGCACGCGCTTCCTTTTCGCAGCGTTGTGGCGGCCAGCAACAACGATCCGCTGGCGTCCCTCGATCGCGTGATCCGCATGGCGAAGCACTGGGGAAGCGAGGTGGTCAACCTGGGTTCGGTGGGCCACCTCAACCCTGCGTCCGGATTCGGTGAGTGGCCCTTCGCTGAACAGCTCATCCAGTCCCTGGAAGCCTGATTGCCGCGGCAGTGCGCCGCACCCGCATAACCGCAAGGCGGCTGTCATGAAAGGGCAAGTGCACGGCGTGCAATGTCAAGCATCAACGGGTGAAAAACCAGACCATGCACCTGTTGCTTCAGCCCCCACACATTCATCAATCAAAGGAGATAGACATGCATTTCACGTACGACGCGCTGTTTGCTGAACACACGCAAGTGCCTGTGCCAATGAGCACCAACACCTGAGGGGTGTCGACATGGCAAAAGTCATCAAGTTCCATGAAACGGGCGGGCCCGAAGTTCTTCGCTCCGAAGACGTCGACGTCGGCGATCCTGGGCCGGGAGAGGTCCGCGTCCGGCATGTGGCAGTGGGCCTCAATTTCGCCGACACATACTTCCGCGGCGGCACGTACCCGGTCCCGCTGCCCAGCGGCATCGGCAACGAAGCGGCCGGTGTGATCGAGGCGGTCGGCGCTGGCGTGACCCACCTGGAAGTCGGCGACCGCGTGACCTACACCGGCTTCATCAACACGCTCGGCGCCTACAGTACCGAGCGGCTGATCTCCGCCGCATTGCTGATCAAGCTGCCGGAGGCCATCAGTTGCGAAACCGCCGCGGCCATGACCATGCGAGGCTTGTCCGCCGCGTACCTGGTGCGCCGCATCTACCCTTTCAAGGCGGGCGACACGGTGCTGCTGCATGCGGCCGCAGGGGGAGTCGGCCTGATCGTCTCGCAGTGGGCAAAGCTGCTCGGGCTGACGGTGATCGGCACCGTGTCGACCGATGCCAAGGCCGAAGTGGCGCGCCTTCATGGCTGCGACCACACGATCAACTACAGCCACGAGGACGTCGCCAGCCGTGTGCGTGAACTGACGGATGGGGTCGGCGTTTCGGTGGTCTTCGACAGCGTGGGCAAAGCCACTTTCATGGCTTCGCTGGACTCGCTCAAGCGTCGCGGCCTGATGGTCTGCGTGGGCACCGCATCCGGAAAGATCCCGCCCTTCGATCCGCAGATCCTGGCCCGCAAGGGGTCGCTGTACCTGACCCGGCCCGGCCTGGCCGACTACATCGCCGATCCGGTCGAAAAGGCGGAGCTGGTCGATGAACTGTTCGGGCATGTGGCGGCGGGCCGCATACGTATCGAGATCAACCAGCGCTATGCCTTGCAGGATGCTGTCCAGGCGCATCGGGACCTGGAGGCTCGAAAGACCACCGGCTCCTCCATCTTCGTCATTTGATTCCTCGAGGTGAACAACCATGGTTCCAAGTCTGTTGAGACTGCGGCTCTTCGCGATCATTGCGCTTTGCTGGCTTGCGGTGGTCACGCCTTCGCTGGCACAGCAATGGCCCGACAAGCCCATTCGCTTGATCGTCCCCGCGCCGCCTGGCGGCATTTCCGATGCGGTTGCCCGGCTGCTCGCCGAGCAACTGCGCGTGAATCTGGGTCAGACCGTGCTGGTGGACAACAAGCCGGGCGGCTCGGCCGTGGTGGCCGAGCGGGCGCTGATGAGCGTCCCTGCCGACGGCTACACCTGGATGGTGGGGCCTTCGAGCGTCCTGACCGACATACCGCTGACCGTCAAGACGCCGTATGACGTCCTCAAGACCTTCACCTATGTCGCAGAAGCCAGCAGCATGGTCCATGTGCTGGTGGCCAACGCAAGCTTTCCACCCGGCAAGGTCGCTGAACTGCTGGCGTACGCCAAGCGCAATCCAAGATCAGTCAGCGTCGCGAACCTCAGCGTCGGCACACGTTCCAATCTCCTCGGTGAGATGCTGCGGGAAAAGAGCGGGAACGACATGCTCGTTGTTCCCTACAAGGGCTCGGCTCCAGCGATGGTGGACCTGATGGGAAACCAGGTTCAGCTGACTTTCGAGGTGGTGAGCAACGTCGTTCCGTTCGTCAAGAGCGGCAAGCTGAAGGCACTTGCGGTGGCATCGTCGACGCGCTCGCAGCATCTTCCCAAGGTGCCGAGCTTTGGTGAATTGGGCTTGCCGGACTTTGTCCTTCCGCATGCCAGCGTCGGTGTCTTCGTCCTGAGCAGTACGCCCAAGCCGATCGTCGATCGGATCCAGAGCGAAATGGCCAAGGTCGTCCGCTCCGACAAGTTCCGCGGGGCGCTTGCTGCACAAGGCATGGATCTTCCGCAAGAAGCCTCGCTGGACCAGCTCCGGCAGACATTGGCTGCGACCTCGACCCACAACCTGGAAATCATCAAGAGGCTCCAGCTCAAGATCAGCCCTGAATAAGCCTTCCGTCCATCCACATTTCAAATCGGAGAACCATCATCATGAACTTCCTTGACGGACACCTGTACCCGGAGAACCAGCAGCCGCTGATCATCACAGCCGCGCCGTATGCGCCAGGCTGGATTCCCTCGGACTTCCCGGAAGACATTCCCATCACCATGGAGGAGCAGATCCAGAAGGCGGTGGACTGCTACGAAGCCGGTGCCACCGTGCTGCATCTGCACGTGCGCGAACCCGATGGCAGGGGCAGCAAGCGCCTGTCCATGTTCAATGAGCTGATCGCCGGGGTGCGTGCCCGGGTGCCGGAGATGATCATCCAGGTGGGTGGCTCCATCAGCTTCGCGCCTGAATCCGAGGGCGAAGCCGCCAAGTGGCTGAGCGATGACACACGGCACATGCTGGCGGAACTCGACCCGAAGCCCGATCAGGTGACGGTGACCGTCAACACGACGCAGATGAACGTGACGGAGCATGCCGGCCTGGATGACTTCAAGGGCGTTTCGCGGGGATTCCCGCACCTGTACGCAACCTACAAGGACATGGTCGTACCCGCGAATCCCAGCTGGGTCGAGGAACACATCCGCCGGCTGACAGCCGCCGGAATCCAGAGCGAGTTCCAGTGCTACAACATCAACAGCTTCGAAACGATCGAGCGAATGATCCGCCGCGGCATCTACAAGGGGCCACTGGTGATGAACTGGGTGGCGATCAGTGGCGGCATGGATCAGGCGAACATCTACAACCTGGCCAACTTCCTGCGCGCTGCGCCGGACGGCGCGGTGGTCACCGTGGAAAGTTCGGTGTTGAACGTGCTGCCCGTGAACATGATCGGCATTGCCCTGGGCCTGCATGTGCGGTGCGGCATCGAGGATGTGCTCTGGAACCAGACCCGTACAGGCAAGATGAGCTCCGTCGAGCAGATCAAGCAGCTGGTTCGTATCTCCGGCGAATTTGGCCGTCCCATCGCGACGGCGCAACAGGCGCGCGAGATCATGAAGATCGGCGTTTTCTACGACACGGCGGAAGAGACGCTTCAGGCCAATGGCTTCGCACCGAATCGCAACGGTGGCAACCAGGGGTTCCTGCGCAAGCCGATTCATGAGGAATGCCTGACCAAGTAGTGGGCTGTCCCCGCAAATAGCAGTTATTTGTGGGGCAGCACACTTGGTAAGCCCGACATTGACGAAACGCCCTGCGCGCAGGCATAACCGGAGCAATGGATTTCCACCACCCACTGTTCCAGAGCCTGGCGCTGCCCTTGGGCCTCGCCTTGGCGGCGGTGGGTTTCCTGCGCAACGCGCTCGGCCCGGAGCGCGGTCCGCGCTGGGCGGCGTCCGGCCTGGCGTTGGCGCTTGTCGTCACGGTGAGCTGGACGCTGGGCTGGCGCTGGCCCCCAGGCGCGTTCACGGAGAAGCTGCCCTGGCTCTATGCGGCGGCTTCCATCATCGGGGTGGGTCTTGAGGCCTGGGGCGCCAACCGGCGCTCGCAGTGGCTGGTGGCCAGCCTCGCGTGGACGGTGGCGCTGCTGGCGCTGGGCCCGGCTTCGCTGCTGCTCAAGCTTGCGTCGTGGCTGGCGGGCATGACGGTGATCTGCGCGGTGCTCAACGAGGCGCCGCAGCGCGCTGACGCGGCCGCCGTGCTGGTGGTGGCCAGCCTGGGGCTGGCGGCGCTGGCGATGATGTCCGGCTCGGCACTGCTCTTCGAGTTGAACCTCGCGCTGGGCGCGGCCGTCGGCGGCGTCGCGCTGTGGCTCTGGCCCGTGACGCGCATCGTCTTCGGGCCGGGCGGCGCCGTGACGGCGGTGCTGGTGTGGCTGGCGCTGGCGCAGGGGACGGCCTTGCTGACGCCGGTTCATCCCGGCGCATTGCTGCTGCTGGTCGCAGCGTTTGCAGCGGGGCCGTTCGTGCGCGCGGTGAGCGGCGGCGGCGAAGGGCGGCGGCCGTGGGTGACCACGCTCATCGTGGCCGCCGTGGCCGCGCTGTGGGTGGTGGCTGCGCTGCTGTTCGCCCAATTCGGCGGCACGGGCGCTGCGCCTACATCGACAACGGACGATCCGTACTACAAGCCCAAGTGGTGAATGACCGCCTGCCGCTCCCCCACATGATCCCGGCCTTGTCCGCCGGGGCGGGCATCGACGCGCTGTGGTCGCTGTGCCTGGACATCGTGCAGCGCCGTCGCAACGGGGGCGTGGGGCAGGGCGGGCCGGCAGTGCCCGGTGTGGCAGGCTTTGAACTGGGCGAAGGCTGGAGCGCGGAGGCCGTCGAGTTGTTCTCGCTCATCAAGCCCATCCTGGACCGCAGCGCCGGCAGCCCTGCGTGGGTCGTCGGGCAACTGGGCCAAAGCCTCAACGGTTGCATTGCCACGCGCGGCGGCGACGCCAACTACGTGAACGGGGCAGAGGTCCTGCAGCACCTGCACCGCCTGCGCGCCCTGTGCGACGCCGTCATCGTGGGCACCGACACGGCCGCCATCGACAACCCGCAGCTCACCACGCGCCACGTGGCGGGAGACAACCCGGTGCGCGTATTGCTGGATCCGCGTTTGCGGCTGCCACCCACGCTGCGCGCACTGTCTGACCGCCGCGCGCGCACGCTGCTGGTTTGCGATGCAACGCGGCAGCACGAGGCCGCCGAGCGCGTCGGCAAGGACCAGACGCTGGGCGTTCCCGGCCTGGTGGATGTCGAGGGCAACATGAACCTGCGCGCCTTGCTGGTGGCGTTGCAAGCACGCGGCTTGCGCGTGATCTTTGTCGAAGGCGGCGGCGTGACCGTATCGCGCTTCATCGAACAGGGGTGCATGGATCGGCTGCACCTGAGCGTCGCGCCCGTGGTCATCGGCGAGGGGCGCCCGGGGCTCATGCTGGCGCAGAACGTGTCGATGGCGGAGTGCCTGCGACCGTCGAGTCGGGTCTACCGCATGGGGGCGGATGTGATGTGGGATCTGGACTTGCGCGGTTCTGGCGCCGCTTAGCAAGTCTCGAAGCAACGGCTCCCGGCGCCAGTAACGCTTTCACGCCAAGGTGACTTCGTCCGGCGGCACGTCACACAGTTCTGCCAACACGCGAACCACGATGTTGTGATCTTCGCGTTGCGGCGCGCCGGAAACAGTGACCGCCCCAACGCAGCTCCCGTCGCTCAGTCGAATGGGAAAGCTTCCTCCGTGAACCGCATGGTCGCGCGCTGGAAGCCCCATCTGCTGCTCGAGCGAGCGGCCCTCGAGTTCGAGCGACATGCCGACGGCATACGAGCTTCTGTGAAGGAGTTCGACGGTGTTGCGCTTCCGGCGCGCCCAATCGGCATTGCCCGGGTTGGTGCCCGGCATCGCAAAGAAAAAGACGGTCTCACGCGCCAGCCGGATCTCGATCGCCATCGGCGTGCCGAGCGCCTCGCAGCGCGACCGGAGCCGCGTTCCCAACTCCCATGCCAAAGCGTTGTCGAATTGAACGAAGCGCAGCCGTTGCTCCTGCAAGGCCATGCGCTCCAGGTCGCGTTCGATGCTCATGACGTAAGCCCGCAGGCAACCGACAGATAGCGCTGCATGCGCAAGGTGGCGAGTTCCGGATCGGTGAGCACGCCACAGCCATCGGCCAGCTCGAATAGCTTGGCGAAATGCGCTGCGCCGCGCGCCGACTGCAGGCCGCCGGCCATCGAGAAGTGGTCCTGATGGCCGTTGAGCCAGGCCAGAAACACGACGCCGGCCTTGTAGTGGCGCGTCGGCGCACGAAAGATCTCGCGCGAGAGCGTCACGGTCGGGTCCAGCAGTTCGCGAAAGCGCCCGGTGCGGCCCGCGGCCAGTTCGCCGAGCGCGACGGCGGCCACCGGTGCAATGGGGTCGAAGATGCCCAGCAGGCCGTGCGAGTGGCCGTGTTCGTCGCCGGCCATCAGCTCGGCGTAGTTGAAGTCGTCGCCCGTGTACATCTTCACGCCGTCGGGCAGGCGGCGGCGCAGGTCAAGCTCCCATTTCGCATCGAGCAGGGAGACCTTGATGCCCTCGACCCGCGAGGCGTTTTCGCGCACCAGCTTCGCGACCGTGTCGAGTGCGGTCGGAATGTCCGTGGATCCCCAGTAGCCGCGCAGTGCAGGGTCGAACATCTCGCCAAGCCAGTGGAGCACGACGGGCTTCGAAGCATCCTTGAGCAAGCGACCGTAGAGCGCCAGGTAGTCGTCGGGGCTGCGTGCGCAGCGCACGAGCGCCCGGCTGGCCATCAGGATGGCGCGACCGCCTTCGGCCTCAACGACTTCGAGTTGCGCACGGTACGCGGCCTCGACCTGCGCAATGGTCACGTCAGGGCCTGGCAACAGTTGGTCGGTTCCGACGCCGCAGGCGAGGTCCGCGCCCGGAATGGTCCGGGCATGGCGCAGGCTGCGCTGGATCAGTTCGCGCGCGACAGGCCAGTCCACGCCCATTCCTCGCTGCGCCGTGTCCATGGCTTCGGCCACCTTGAAGCCGAGCGACCACAGGTGCTCGCGAAAAGCGAGTGTGCGTTCCCAGTCGATGGCGGGCGACGCGTCCCACGGGTCCACCGTTGCCAGTGGATTCACGACCACGTGGGCCGCGGCAAAGACGGTGCGATTGAACTTTGCCGGCGCGCCGCGAGGAACGATCGGCTGGGCCTTCGGCACGTAGGTCTTGAGCGTGCCATCGGCTTGGGGCAGGGTGATTTGCATGGGGATTCTCCTGGCGATGAAGGGGGCGCGTCAGATGCGCCCGAGGATGTGGTCGGCCGCCTTCTCGGCGACCATGATGGTGGGCGCATTGGTGTTGCACGAGGGAACGCGTGGCATGACGGAGGCATCGACGACACGCAGGCCTTGCATGCCGATCACGCGCAGGTCCGGCGTCACGACGCTGTCCGGATGGCTGGCGGGGCCCATGCGGCATGTGCCGACAGGGTGATGGTCGGTCTTGGCATTGGCGCAGGCGTAGTCGAACAATTCCTGATCGGTCTCCAGCCGCGTGCCCGGAAGCACCTCGGTCTGCACGTAGCGCCGCATGGCGGGCTGCCTGAAGATCTCGCGCGCCAGGCGCAAGCCCTTGATCGACATCTCACGGTCGTGCGGATCCGACCAGTAGTTGGGATCGAGCAGCGGCTTGTCCCCAGGGTCTTTGCTCGCAAGCCGCACCGTGCCGCGCGACTTCGGGCGCAGATAGGCGGTGTTCAAGGTGACGCCGGCGTTGTTCAGTTTCGCCATGCCTGCCTCGATGCCGGAGCCGAGGCCGAGGTGGAACTGGATGTCCGGCGAGCGCGCATTCGCCTTCGGATCGGCGTACCAGAAGCCGCCCGTCTCGAAAAGGCTCGAGGCGACCGGCCCCGTCTTGAGCATCAGGTACTGAAGCCCCGCCATCGCGGCATGCTGCGGCTTGTTGTACTTGTCGTAGGTGTGGTCGCCGGTGCACTCCGCGATCACGAACAGATCCAGATGGTCCTGCAGGTTGCTCCCCACGCCCGGCAGGTCGTGCGTCACGGCCACGCCCACCGAACGCAGGTGTTCTGCCGGGCCGATGCCGGACTGCATCAGCAGCTTGGGTGAACCGATCGCGCCGGAGGACACGATCACCTCGCGGTCCGCACGGATCACGCGCGGCGTTGCGTTGTCGGCACTGACGACTTCCACGCCCACGGCACGCCCGTTTTCCACGATCACGCGCAGCACGCGTGCGTTCATCATCACCTGCAGGTTGGGTCGGGCGCGCACCTGCTTGTTCAGGAAGCCGGTGGAGGTGGACGATCGGCGCGCATTGAGCTGCGTGAGCTGGTAATAGCCGAGGCCGTCCTGCTTCGCTCCGTTGAAGTCGGCGTTGAAGGGAATGCCGAGTTCCTGCCCGGCCTGGAAATAGGCTTCGCAGATCGGCAGCGGGCTGATCGGGTTGGACACACCGAGCGGTCCGCCATAAGCGTGGAATTCGTTGGCAAAGCGCTGGTTGTTTTCCGAGCGCTTGAAGTAGGGCAGCACGTCGCGATAGGACCAGCCGGTGGCGCCTTCCTCGCTGGCCCATTCATCGTAGTCCGCAGCGGCGCCGCGCGTGTAGAGCTGCGCGTTGATGGAGGAGCCGCCACCGATCACCTTGGCCTGCGTGAAACGCAGCACGCGGTCCTTCAGGTGCTTCTGTGGCACTGTCTGAAAGCCCCACGATCCGATGCCCCGCGTCATCTTCGCGAAGCCCGCCGGCATGTGGAAGAAGGGGTGCCTGTCGGGGCCGCCCGCTTCGAGCAAGAGCACCTTCACCGAGGCATCGGCGCTCAGGCGGTTCGCCAGCACGCAGCCCGCCGAGCCGCCGCCGGTGATGATGTAGTCGTAGCTTTCGGTTTTCATAGCGTTGGAATGGAAAGGGCGCCGTCCACGTGGATGACGCTGCCCGTTGAGAAACCCAGCTCGCCACCCGCCAGGGCCGCCACGGCGCGCGCCACGTCCTCGGGGTAGCCCCAGCGACCCATCGGCACCAGGCCGTCGGCGATGCGTTGCTCGTACTTGCCGGCGACGCCCTCGGTCATCGGCGTTCGGATCACGCCGGGCCGAACCTCGAACACACCGATGCCCAGCGGCGCCAGTCGCAGCGCGAACAGCTTCGTGAGCATGCCGAGCCCCGACTTGGAAACGCAGTACTCGCCGCGCTCGATCGACGCCATCTCGACGCTGACGGATGAGACGGTGACGATGGCGCGCGCGCGCTCGGACGGCGTGGCCGCCATGTGCCGGGCCACGGCCTGCGTGAAAAAGAAGGTGCCGCGCAGGTTCACGTCGAGCACGCGGTCGAAGGTTGCGGGCGTCACGTCGAGCAGGTCACCGCGGCTCGGCGCCGGAATGCCGGCGTTGTTGACCAGGCAGGCGATGGGGCCGTGCCATTCGACGATGCGCTCGACGACGGCCGCGTGCTGCTCGACGTGCCCCAGGTCGGACTCGAACAGCTTGCAGCGCGCGCCGTGCGCTTCGATGGCGGCCAGCGTGGGTTCGGCGCCCGCGGCGTCGATGTCGGTCAACGCAATGTCGAAGCCGCGCGAGGCGAGTTCGATCGCAATGCCGGCACCGATGCCGCGTCGGGCACCCGTCACCAGTGCCAGGGGTCGGGACGTGTTCATTGAAGTACTTCCGTGCGAAGGTGATGGCCGACGCGCAGCGCCTGCGCCGCGATGGTCAATGCCGGGTTGACGGCGGCCGAGGAGGGGAAGAAGCTGGCATCGACCACGTAGAGGTTGTCGTGGTCCCAGGCCTTGCAGAAGGGATCGAGCGCCGAAGTCGCCGGGTCATTGCCGAAGCGCACCGTGCCGCATTGATGCGAGGGCGTGTCCATGGTGAAAGGCTTGGTCAGCACGATCGGGTAGCCCGTGCGCCGGATGATGCGCGCCGCCTTGCGCACCCATTGGCGATGCGCGTTCATGTTGGTGCGGTGCCAGCGCAGGTCGATGCTGCCGTCGCTGTTGAGGCGAACGGTGCTGTCGCGGTGAGGTAAATCCTCGGACATGACGTACCAGTCGACGCTGTGTTCGGCCACCCATTGGCGGAGCCGGCGCGGCGTCCAAGCGGGCATTGCGCCGCGCAGGATCGGCTCGCTCAGCTTGCCCAGCAATTGCAGGTTGCCCAGCGGCGGACCTTCGCCCTTTCGGTCGGCGTCGCCGAAGTAGTAGTCGTTGAGCGACAGCGTCTTGGGAAACTTCGTGTCGTTGCGCTTCGTGGGATGCAGGGCCATCAGGCCGGTGCAGTTGTGGTTCATGAAGTGGCGCCCGACCACGTCGCTGGAATTGGCGAGACCTTGGGGATTCCGGGCGTCGGCGGAACGCAGCAGCAGGGCGGCCGAGTTGACGGCCCCCGCGCTGAGAACGAACAGGCTGGCATGGATGCGCGTCTTCACGCCGCGCTCGTTGACGTCGGCGGCCACGATGCGCCGGCCTGTGTCGTCCGTGATCAGCCGCTCGACCATGATCTCGGTGCGCAACTCCACGTTGGGTTGCCTCAGTGCCGGTCGAACCAGGCACATCTCGGCATCGCCCTTGGCGTCGATCTGGCAGGGGAAGGCGTCGCAGGTGCCGCAGCGCCGGCACAGGCCCCCGTAATCGACGGCCGAGGGCATGGGAAACGGCTTCAGGCCTTGGGCCTTCAGCCGCGCAGCAATCTGCGCCAGCACAGGCTCATGCGGGATGGGGTCATGCGCGTACGGCGCGCTGCGCGGCGGCTCCGTCGGATCGATTCCGGCCTGCCCACGCACGCCGAACAGTTGCTCCGCCTGCGCGTACCAAGGCTCCAGGTCGCCGTAGCCGATGGGCCACGCAGGCGTGATGCCGTCTTCCAGATCGTGCGCCTCGAAGTCGCGCTCGCGAAAGCGGAACATCGCGGTGCCGTAGAACTTGGTGTGGCCGCCGACGAAGTAGTACTGGCCAGGACGGAATTTGCGGTCACCGTTCGTCCACGTCTCCGTGCTGCGATAGCGCAGATCGACAAAGACCGATTCAGGATCCCAGTTCTGCGGTTCCCGCGGCAACACCGGGCCGCGCTCCAGGATCAACACGCGCGCCCCCGTGCCCGCCAGCTGCCGGGCCACGGCGCCACCGCCGACACCGGAGCCGATGATCACCACGTCGTACGCGCGCATTGCGGTCATGGCGTTTACGCGATCAGCGTTTCGCTCTTGGCGTCGAAGCACACCAGCTTCGACAGATCGACCAGGAAGCGTGCGTTCTGCTCCGGCTTCAGCGGTGCGTCGGGTTCGAGGCGAACGGTGAATTCGCTGCCGCCCAGGTTCAGCACGACCAGCGTGTCAGCGCCCGTCGGCTCGATGACTTCGACCCTGGCATCGACGAAGCATTGCATCGGCCCGGCCACCATGCCGTCTCGCGCAAGGCTCACCGCTTCGGCGCGGATACCGGCAATGACTTCCTGGCCGGCGCAGGCCTGAAGTGTGGAAGACATGGAAGACGGCAGCGGGATGCTGACGCGCGGGCTCTGACCAGACTGAATCTCCAGGCTCTGCGCGCCGCCTGCGACTTTCGCCTTGATGAGATTCATGCGAGGCGAGCCCATGAAGCTGGCGACAAAGGTGTTGGCCGGACGGTTGTAGACCTCGTACGGCGTGCCGAGTTGCTGGAGCACGCCGCCTTTCATGACGGCGATCCGCGTCGCCAGCGTCATGGCCTCGATCTGGTCGTGCGTCACGTAGACGATGGTTGCCTTCAGCCGCTGATGCAGCTTCTTGATCTCGGTGCGCATGTCCACACGCAGTTGTGCGTCAAGGTTCGAGAGCGGTTCGTCGAAGAGGTAGAGCTGGGGTTCGCGCGCAAGTGCGCGGCCAATCGCAACGCGCTGGCGCTGGCCGCCGGAAAGCTGGCGTGGCTTGCGGTCCAGCAGATGCTCGATCTGCAACAGTTTCGAGACCGACTTGACCCGTTCGGCACGCTTGGACTTCTCGACCTTGCGCATCTCCAGCGGAAACTCGATGTTCCGTGCGACCGTCATGTTCGGGTACAGCGCATAAGACTGGAACACCATCGAGATGTTGCGCTCGGCAGGCGCCACATTGGTGATGTCGCGGCCTTGCAGGTTGAGCGTGCCGGCGGTCGGCTCTTCAAGCCCCGCGATGATGTTCATCAAGGTGCTCTTGCCGCAACCGGAGGGGCCCACCAGGACGAGGAACTCGCCGTCCTTCAGGCCGATGGAAATGTCGTGCAGGATCTTGACGGGGCCGAAGCTCTTTTGCACGTTGACGAGGTCGAGGGATGCCATGCTTATCTCCTTGGGGAAGCGTCGCTCAGGACGCAAGTGATCTGAAGGTTTTCGCGGGGAACACCGCGGAACCGGCTTTGCCGGGCCGCTGGTGTTGCCCCCGGTGAGGGGGTTGGAGGAGCGACACGAAGTGCGCGGATCCTGGGGGAGGTCAACATGACTAGCCTTTGACGGAACCCGCCATCAAGCCGCGAACGAAATATTTGCCGGACACGAGGTACACGACCAGCGTCGGAATGGCGGCGATGAACGCGCCAGCGAAGTGAACGTTGTATTCCTTGACGCCGGTGCTGCTGTTGACCAGGTTGTTCAGCGCCACCGTGAGCGGGTACGAACTGAAGTCGCTGAACGAAGCGCCGAACAGGAACTCGTTCCAGATGTTGGTGAACTGCCAGATCACCGTCACCACGATAATCGGCGTGCTGTTGGGCAGCAGGATGCGGCCCATCACACCGAAGAAGCCGGCGCCGTCCATGCGGGCCGAGCGGATCAGCTCCGTCGGAAAGGCCGCGTAGTAGTTGCGGAAGAACAGGGTCGTGAAGCCGATGCCGTACACCGTGTTCACGAAGATCAGGCCCTTCACCGTGCCTGCCAGCCCCAGGAAGCCGAGCGTCTTGGCCATCGGAATCAGCACGATCTGGAAGGGGATGAACACCGAGAACAACATCGCCGCAAACATCAGGTTCGCACCCCTGAACCTGAACTGCGTGAGGATGTAGCCGTTCAGCGCACCGATCAACGTGGAAAGCACCACCGACGGAATCACCAGCAGGAACGAGTTGATGAAGAAGGGCTTCAGGCCTGTGGGCTGCACTCCTATCTGCGCCGTGCTCCAGGCGCTCAGCCAGGGCGCAATCGTCCAGTCGATGGGCAGCGCCATCATGTTGCCGGTGCGGATTTCGTCGAGCGGCTTGAAGGAGTTCACCGCCATCACGTAGACCGGCATCAGGAAGGCCACGGCGAACACGAGCAAGACCGCGTAGAGCGCAATGCGTGCGATGTCCAGCCTGGGCGCGATGCCGCTGGCGCCGTGCACGTGGGCAACGGCATGAGTGGTTGCATTAGCCATTTTTGACCTTCCGCATTTCACTGAAGAGGTAAGGAAGCACCACGGCACCGATCGCGACCAGCATCAGCACCGAACTGGCGGCACCGACAGCCATCTCGTTGCGGGTGAAGGTGTACTGGTACATGAACACCGAGGGCAGCCAGGTCGAGCGGCCGGGGCCGCCATTGGTCAGCGCGATGACCAGGTCATAGGACTTGATTGCCATGTGCGCCAGGATCACGAAAGCCGAGACGAAGACCGGCCCCAGTTGCGGCAAGATGATCCGCAGGTAGATCTGCCAGGTCTTGGCGCCATCGACCTTGGCCGCGTTGACCTGCTCCGTGTCCACGCCGCGCAGCCCTGCCAGGAACATCGCCATCACGAAGCCGCTGGTCTGCCAGACGGCCGCGATGACGACGCAATAGATGGCCATCTCGCTGTCCTTGATCCAGGTGAAGGAGAAGCTTTCCCAGCCCAGCAGGTGGATCGTGCGCTCCAGCCCCACGCCCGGGTCGAGCAACCATTTCCAGGCCGTGCCGGTGACGATGAAAGACAGCGCCATCGGGTACAGGAAGATCGAGCGGAAGGCGCTTTCAGAACGGATCTTCTGGTCGATCAGGATCGCAAGCCCCAAGCCCATGATCATCGCGATGACGATGTACAGGCTTGCGAAGGTCGCGAGGTTGCCGATCGACACCTGCCAGTTGTCCAGTCCGAGCAGGCGCGTGTAGTTGGCTGTGCCCGCCAGTTCGAACGACGGCAGCATCGTCGACGTCGTGAAGGACAGGTAGATCGTGAACATGATGTAGCCGTACACGCACACCAGCACGAGAAACACGCTGGGGCTGAATAGCAGCTTGGGTAGGTAACCGGATTTCATGGCGGGCTCCGCTGGTCGGGCGGCTTTCGCCACCCGTGGTTCAAGGGACGATCAGGCCGCTCAGTTCCTGGCGGCCGACACCAGTTCGGCGACAGCTTTCTTGTCGTCGATCTGGCCGTTGAAGTGACGCGTGATCACGTCGTAGAAGGAACTCTTCATCGAGGCAGGCACCGCGTGGCCGTGGGCAATGGAGCCGACCAGCGTGTTGTTCTTGCTGGCTTCCGCCACGTCCTTGATGGCCTTCTTGCCGCATTCGTCGAAGGCTGCATCGGCCACATCGGTGCGCGCCGGCGCTGCGCCCTTGATCACGTTGAAGGACGACTGGAAAGCCGGGTCCATCACGTCGGCAGCCATCTTCATCTGCGCCGCCGTCTTGGCCGGGTCGCTCAGCTTGAACATGGCGAAGTTGTCGGTGTTGAAGGATGCCGTGCCCTGCGTGCCCGGGAAGCGATAGCAGTTGAAGTCCTTGCCCGGCACCTTCTTCGCATTGACGAACTCGCCCTTGGCCCAATCGCCCATGATCTGGAAGCCGGCCTTGCCGCTGATGACCAGGCCCGAGGCGACGTTCCAGTCGCGGCCCGAGAAGTCCTTGTCGACCAGCTTGCGGATCTGCGACATGCGCTGGAAGACCTTCAGGGTGGTCGGCGAGTTCAGCGTTTTCACGTCGAGGTCGATGAAGGCCTTCTTGTAGTAGTCCACGCCGCCGGTGGAAAGCACGACGCTGTCGAAGATGGTCGCGTCCTGCCATGGCTGGCCGCCGTGTGCGATGGCAATGAAGCCGGCCTTTTGCACCTTCTCGGCGCTGGCGATGAACTCGTCGAAGTCCTTGGGCTCGCTGGTGACGCCGGCCTTGGCCAGCACGTCCTTGTTGGCCCAGATCCAGTTGGTGGTGTGCAGGTTCACCGGCACGGCAATCCACTTGCCGTTGTACTTGGAGAACTTCTGCAGCGCCGGGGGCACCACCTTGTCCCAGCCGCCCTTGGCCGCCAGGTCGTTCAGGTCGGCGAGCACGCCTTGCTTCGCCCAGTCCTGGACGTCGAAGCCGAGCAGTTGCACGGCCGTCGGCGGGTTGCCGGACGTGACGCGTGCGCGCACGGCCGTCATGGCGGCTTCGCCGCCGCCGCCGGCCACGGGCATGTCGTTCCATGTCACGCCTTGCTTCTCGAGCGTTTGCTTGAGGACGTTGAGGGCCGAGGCTTCGCCGCCGGACGTCCACCAATGGAGGACCTCCACGCTTTGTTGCTGGGCGAGGGCGGGGACCGCGACGGATGCGGCAATCGCGAGGCTGATGAGCTGCTTCTTCATGGTTGTCTCCAGAGGTGGGGGGTGAGGGTTGGGGTAGGGGGGAATCAGCGCGGCAGGTACCAGTCGGTGCGCGCGCCGATGTGCATGTGCAGGGTCTTGGTCTCGGTGTAGTCCTCGGTCGCGAAGCGGCCGAGTTCGCGGCCGATGCCGCTTTCGTGGTAGCCGCCGAAAGGCAGTTCGGCGTGGCCTTCGAGGAAGGTGTTGACCCAGACCGTGCCGGCCTTGATGCGGCGCGCGGCACTGAGGCAGGTGCTGAAGTCCTGGCTCCACACGGCGGCTGACAGGCCATAGAGCGTGCTGTTGGCGAGTTCGACGGCTTCGTCGAGGTCCTTGAAGGTCAGCACCGCGAGCACCGGGCCAAAGACTTCTTCTTTCGCAATCGCCATGTCGCGGGTCACGCCGGTGACGACGGTGGGCTCGACGTACATGCCGGTCGTGTCGATGCGCGAGCCGCCCAGCGCCACGGTTGCGCCGCCTTGGCGTGCACCCTCGATGTGCGAGAGGATCGTGTCGAGTTGCTTGTCGGTCGTGATGGCGCCGACCTGCACGCCGGCCGCCAGCGGATCGCCGACCTTCACGAGCTTCGAACGCTCGACGACTGCCGCGGTGAAGCGCTCGGCAATCGATTCGTGCACCAGGATCCGGCTGCCGCTGTTGCAGCACTGGCCGGCGTTGAAGTAGATGCCGAACACGGCGGCGTCGACGGCTGCCTCCCAGTCGCAGTCCGCAAAGATGATCTGCGGGTTCTTGCCGCCCAGCTCCATCGAGACCTTCTTCAAGGTCTGCGCCGACTTGGCGACCGCCTCCTTGCCGATGCCGGTGGAGCCCGTGAAAGACAGCATGTCCACGTCCGGATGCGTCACCAGCACATCGCCCACCACGCTGCCGCGACCGACCAGGATGTTCACGACGCCATCCGGAATGCCGGCCTCGATGAGGATCTCGCCGAGCATCACGGTGGTGCCGGACGTCACCTCGGCGGGCTTCACGACGGCGGTGCATCCGGCAGCCAGGGCAAAGGGCAGCTTCTGGCTGACGATGAGGAAGGGAAAGTTCCAGGGCGTGATCACGCTGACGACGCCGATCGGGTCGCGCAGCACGACGCCCAGCGTCTTCTCGCCCAGGGTGTTGTAGCTGTCGCCGTGCAGGTTGCGTGCAAGCGTTGCGGCGTAGTGCCACAGGTCGGCGGCGCCTTCGATCTCGGCGAGCGACTGGGCGAGCGGCTTGCCGTTCTCCAGCGTTTCCATCAGCGCAAACTCGTGCTTGCGGGCCAGGATGCCTTCGGCCACGGCGCGCAGGATGCGGGCGCGTTCGGCGCCCTTCATGTGCGGCCAGGGGCCTTTGTCGAATGCCTTGCGCGCCGCGGCAATCGCCGCTTCTGCGTCGGCGACGCCGGCCTTCGCGTAGATGGCAACGAGCTTGTCGTGTGCGGGAGACTTGCGCTCCAGCGTGCAGCCGTCGGCCGCATCGACCCAGGCGCCGTTGATCAGCAGCTTGCCCATGAAGGGTTCGCGGGTGAGGGCGTCGGCGGGGGAGAGTTCAGTGGTGCTCATGTGTTGTCCAAGGAAATAGGTTTCAGTGGCCCAGGTAGCTGGGAGCCCGCTTCTCGCGGAAGCTGCGGATGCCTTCCGCGGCGTCTTGCGTCGTGGCGGCTAACGCGCCGGCCATGGCTTCGAGGGTCGCGGCCGTGTCTTCGCCCGCAGCGGCGTTGATGAGTTGCTTGGTCAGTTGCAACGAGACCGGCGCCTTGGCCGACATCTCGCGCGCCAATGCGGTCACGCGGTGCCTGAGTTCCGACGCCGACACGACTTCGTGGACCAGTCCCGAATTCAGTGCATCCGAAGCCGACAGGCGTGTGCCGCTGAGCGCCAGATACTTGGCGCGGCTGGCACCCACCAACTGCACCAGTCGCTGCGTGCCCGACCAGCCGGGGCAGGTGGCGATGGAAGCCTCTGGCAGTGCGAACTGAGCGCTGTCGACGGCGATCCGGATGTCGCCCGTGATCGCCAGTTCCAGCCCGCCACCGAACGCATGGCCGTTGATGGCCGTGATGACCGGCTGGCGCAGTCGCGCCCACTGGTCGAACACCTGGTGGCCGCGGCGAACCCAGCGGCGCCACATGTCCAGCGGCTGCAGTGCTGCCCATTCGTTGATGTCGGCGCCCACGCAGAAGGCCTTCTCACCGCCGCCGAGAAGAATGACGATGCGCACGTCGCTGGCGGCGTCCAGTTCGCGTGCTGCCAGTTCAAGTTGATCCAGCATGACCGGCGTCAGTGAGTTGAGTTTGGCCGGGCGGTTCAGCGTGACCGTGGCCACGGCGCCGTCGCGCTCGAGTTGAATCAGCGACTCAGCCACGACGCACCTCCCCGGCCTTGAGCTTCAGGCCGAAGGGCGCATCGCGAAACAGCGCGGCGTCCATCAGGCGAAGGTCCTCGGCCACGCGCAGCGGAATCTCCGCCTGGTCGAGCACGTCGCGCTGCAGGTCGATGCCCGGCGCGATCTCGCGCACGACCAGTGCATCGTCTTCGAGGTCGATGACGCAGCGCTCTGTCACGTAGGTCACGCGCTGGCCGCGCTGGCGCCCGATCACGCCGCTGAAGGTGATGTGCTCGGCCGACTTGACGAACTTCTTCGTCTTGCCTTCCTTGAGGATCGTGAGCTTGCCGTCGGCCACTTCGAGCCTGGCGCCCGCCGTGAAGAAGCCCGAGAACACGATGCGCCGTGCATGCGCCGTGATGTCGACGAAGCCGCCGCAGCCCGCCGTCAGGTAGGGCTTGGCGCCCAGCTTGGAGACGTTGACGCTGCCGTTGCCGTCGACCTGCAGGAAGGACAGCAAGGTCACGTCGAAGCCGCCGCCCTGGAAGTAGGTGAACTGGTTCGGCGAGGCCATGATGGCGTCCGCGTTCGATGCGCATCCGAAGGCAAAGCCGAGCAGTGGCATGCCGCCGACGGCACCTTGCTCGATCGCCCAGGTCACTTCGCCGTGCAGGCCTTCTTCGAGCAGCACGCGCGGCACGTTGGCCGAGATGCCAAAGCCGAGATTCACGGCATGGCCGTGCGCCAGCTCCATCGCGGCGCGGCGCGAGATCACCTTTTCGGGGCCCCAGGCTTGCGCTTCGAAGGTTGCAAACGGCTGCGCGATCTCGCCGCTGATGGCCGGGTCGTACGGCGTTTGCGTGGTTTGCCACTGGTCGGGATCGACCACGATGTAGTCCACCAGGTTGCAGGGCACGTGCACGTCGTGCGGACGCAGGCTGCCTTGCTTGACCACGCGCTTGACCTGGGCGATGACGATGCCGCCGTTGTTGCGCGCGGCCAGTGCCTGGTCCAGCCCGCCCAGCAAGGCACCTTCGTGCTCGTAGGTCAGGTTGCCGTGTTCGTCGGCGGTCGTGGCGCGGATGATCGCGACCTGCGGCACGATGGCCGGGAAGTAGAGCCATTCCTGTCCGTCGAAAGTCTCCTTGCGCACCACCGGCTTGGCGGCCGCCGCGTCGTTCATCGCGCAGCCCTGCAGGTCCGGGTCGACAAAGGTGCCGAGGCCGACCTTGGTCAGCACGCCGGGACGCTTTGCAGCCGCGTCGCGGTGCATGTCGTAGAGGATGCCGCTGGGGATGTTGTAGGCCTCGATCTGGTTGTCCACGACCATGTGCCAGATGGCCGGCATCGGCAGGGAAGAGGGACCGCTCGGGTACGACCCGGCCAGCACGCGGGACAAGAGGCCCGGCTTGGCGATGTGGTCGATGCCCTTGATGCCGTACATGTCGCCGGCGGCAATGGGGTTCAGCGTGGTCAGGTTGCGGGGCTGGCCTTCGTTGTCGAAGCGTGCGCCGAGGGCCGCCAGCACCTTGTCGGGACAACCGAGACCGCTGGAAGAACTGATGCTCACGACATCGCCAGAGCGCACCAATCCCGCCGCCTGCTCGGCGGTGATCACTTTTTTCATGGAATTTCCTAAGCTTGAGGTGGGGCCACGCGGACGGATGTGCCCGTGCGGCAGGCTTCGGCAATGGCCAAAGCGGTGGCGAGCGAACGCACGCCGTCGAGTGCAGTCGCAGAGGGTTGGCCCTGGCCGCGGAGTGCGGCGCAGAACTGGGCCACGCCGCGTGCGTACAGGCTTTCGTGCTCGACGGTGACGGTGCGCTCGCCCTGTGCGTCGCGCAGGATGACTTCGCCGACGGGCTTCTGCGTCATCACGTTGCGGCCGATGACCGAGCCCTTGTCGCCGTGGATCTCGATGCCCGTTCCGGCATAGGGAACCGTGAAGGCATCGTGCAACTGGGCGACGACGCCGTTGTCGAACTTGAGCACGGCCATCGCGCCGTCTTCGAGCCCTTCGCGGGCCAGTGACGCGGATTGCGCGATGCCGACGGCTTCAACGGGCTCGGCGCCGAGGATGAAGCGCAGGGTGTCTGCGTCGTGGACCGCGATGTCCAGGATGACGCCACCGCCCGCCTGCGGCTTGTCGATGCGCCATCCTTGCAGATGCGGCGGCAGGTAGACGGCGTGGAACACGCGGGCGAAGAGGGGACGGCCGATGGCGCCACCTTGCACCAGTTCGCGAATCTTGCGGTGCGTGGCCGCGTTGCGCAGGTGGTGGTTCGTCGCCATCACCACGCCGGCCTCGGCGCAGGCTTGCACCATCTGCTGCGCATCGGCGAGGTTCAGGGCCAGCGGCTTTTCGCACAGCACGTGCTTGCCGGCTGCGGCCGCGGCGATCACCTGGTCGCGGTGCAGTTCGTTGGTCGTGCTGATGTAGACCGCCTGCACGGCCGGATCTGCGAGCAGCTTGTCAACGGAG
This sequence comes from Variovorax brevis, assembly GCF_030317105.1. Classification (GTDB taxonomy): domain Bacteria; phylum Pseudomonadota; class Gammaproteobacteria; order Burkholderiales; family Burkholderiaceae_C; genus Variovorax; species Variovorax brevis. The sequence continues at coordinate 837,076 of NZ_JASZYG010000001.1, read as the reverse complement.
TCGTAGCCGGTGGCGATCTGGTTCTTTGCGGCAAAGGCCTTTGCACGTTCCGCGCTGCTGCTTGCGACAGCCACGACTTCGTGCCCCTGCTGTGCGCGGATCGCTTCGATCATGTATTCCGAAGCAATGGTGCTGGCCCCGATCAGGCCCCATCCGATGACTGGATTGTTTCCCACGCTGTCTCCTTTGCGGCTACATTTATTGGAACGGTTGAATGAATTATTGGAACGTTCCAGTAAAAGATCAAGCGCTTTTATTTAAGTGCGGGAAAACACCTAGAAAACGATGAGCAAGTCCAATTCGACAAAGGCAGTCACCATCCTCGACGTCGCTGCGGCGGCCGAGGTTTCCAAGTCGACGGTGTCGCTGGTTCTCAAGAACAGCCCGCTGATTCCGGCGGAGACGGCCGAGCGCGTACGCGAGGCCGCGCGCAAGCTGGGTTATGTCTACAACAGCCGGGCGGGTGAACTGCGTGGGCGTACGTCCAAGACCATCGGCGTGATCGTCAACGACCTCACCAACCCGTTTTTTGCGGAGATCCTGGTGGGCGTCGAGCGCAAGCTGGTGGAGGCGGGCTACATCGTGTTGATGGCGCACACGAACGAGGATGTCGAACGCCAGGACCAGGTCTTGCGCACGATGCGCGAGCAGGGCGCGGCGGGGCTGGTGCTGTGTCCGGCGTATGGCACGCCGCGCACGCTGCCCAAGGAAGTGGAGGCCTGGGGCATGCCGCTGGTGGTGATGATCCGTACGCTTGGTCCCGGCAAGTACGACTTTGCGGGGGCCGACAACGAACGCGGAATCTATGCGGCGACCCGGCATCTGCTTGAGGCAGGACACACGCGCATCGGTTTTCTTGGCGGCCGCACGGGTGTCGTGCTGGAACAGCGCCTGAAAGGGTTCAGGGCGGCGCTGGCTGAACACCAACTCGCCTTTGATGAAGACTTGCTGGTGCCGGCGCAACCGACGCGCAAGGGCGGCTACGACACCATGAGCGCGCTACTGGACAAGAAGCCGCAACCAACGGCGGCCGTTTGCTACAACGATGTGGTCGCGTTCGGCGCGCTGTCCGCCTTGGGAGAGCGAGGCATGCACGCGGGGCAGGACTTCGCGGTGATGGGCTTCGACAATGTGCAGGACGCGGCGCATTCGAATCCTCCACTGAGCACCATCGACATTCGGCCCGGGGAGTTGGGCGAGCATGCGGCGGCGATTCTGCTGGATCGCATCCAGGAGCCCGGGCGTGCGCGGCAGACGTTTTTGGTGGAGCCGCGGTTGGTGCTCCGGCAGTCGGGGTAGCTTGGGGCTGCCTGCGATGCGGCGCGGGCACGGGGATGCTCGGGGCGCAGCACGCCGATACCTTCAACTCAGCGAGTTCGCTGGCCGCGTGGTGTGCCGCTGCACTCACTGCTGCCGGTTGCGCGGCGCAGTTGCGCCCTTGCGCTCGCGCGCCATTTTTCCGCATCGCGGAGTTGGCGCTTGAGCGTCGACTCAGGGATGCATTGCCAAAAGATCCGTGTGGCCTACGCGCAGGGACGTTACTGCAGCAATCGCCAAGCGCCGCAATTTCCATGCGTCGATGCGCTCACGCGCGGCCGGGTCTTGTTCCATAGCGGCGCCTGCCAAGCCTTCGATCATGGCGATCTGCATGGCGCTGGAGCCCGGCCCGACGAGCCAGTCGCTGCGTGCCTGCGAGACCTGGTAGCCCAGCGCCTGGAGGCGTGACGCGGCACGGCCCGGTGCCCCGATGCCAAGGGCGGGACCGAATCCCTTGTCGCGACGTTGATGCATTTCGAAGAGCTTGAGCACCGCGCCGTCGTCCGCGTCGCGCGGTTCCCACTCCACGCGTCCATCCACGCTCAGGGCCAGAAGCAGAGCTGCGTTCGCCGCCCGTGCATGGTTGAGGAGGGCATCGAGCCAGTATTGCGACACAAGGTCGATCAGCGCCGAAGCAGTGATCAATTGCGCGTCGCGAAAGGGCGCTGCATCGAGCGACGCCGCAAGGTCCAGACGTTGTGAAATCACCTCGGCGTCCCAGTCCGCACCTTCGATGCGCAGGCCATTGGCCGTCGTACTCACAACGAGAGCCGCATCGCGTGCCCATTCGGCAAAGCGCTGCGACAGCGCGGCCAGCAGGACCGGGTCGTGATCCACCAGTACCCAGCGCTGTGAGCCACCCAGCCGCGGCGCGAGTTCTCGCAGATTGGCGCCCGTGCCGCACGCGAGATCGAGCACGCGAAGGGTGGGGTCAGTGCTGCGCAGTCGTGCGGCCAGGCCGCGCAAGTCCAACTCCGCGGCAGACGCCGAACGAGCAGCGTGGTCAAAGGGCTCTCGCAACGAAAGCCAGTCGGCGCTGAACCCCGTCATGCCGGAAACGGCCGTTGCCGCACATCCAGCAGCGCCGACGCAAAGGCTTCGCTGCTGCGCGACCAAGTAGGCAAGCGCTGCCGTGCGGCCTGCGCGCCCGCGCGCAACTGGTCGCGCCAATCCGTGTCGTCCATCAGCCGCCCAAGCGCAGCGCGCAGCGCGACCACATCACCGGGCGGAACCAACTCGCCGGCGTCAGCGGGCACCGTGTCCGCAATCGCGCCGGCTCGGGTGCTGATCACAGGCAAACCACGCGCCAACGCCTCAGCCAGCGCCATGCCATAACCCTCATGAAAGGAGGCCAGCACGAACGCGTCGCTCACGTCATAAAGCGCGGCAAGGCCTGTCGCGTCCTGCTCTCCGTGCAGCACAACGCGCCCTTGCAATCCGTGCGCGTCGATGGCCTCCGCCAGCGCCCGCGTGCAGCCAGCGTCCATGCTGAGACTTCCAGCGCAATGCAAGGTCCACCGCCGGTCCTTCAACCCGGCAAGCGCTTCGATCAACAGGGCGTGGCCCTTGCGCGGCGTGATCGTGGCCACACACAGCAGCGACAACGCGTCGCCGCCGCCCGAACCCGCCGCCAGAGGAGCCGGCTCCGTCCCCGGCTCAACCACCGCGATGCGTTCAAGCGGAACCTCGAACGCCGCCAATCCACGCGCAGTGAAGGGGCTGGTCACGATCACCCCACGCGCCGCCACCAGCGCCTTGCGCTCGCTGTGGAAGAGGGCGCTTTGCTGCAGCGCATCCAGGCCAGTCTCCAGCGACAGCGGGTGATGCACCAGCGCCACCCAACGAAGCCGCTGCGCATGCGCGCGGGCCAACTCATCCATCACGCCAAACGCCAGCCCGTCGACCACCGCAAGCGTGCCCTCCGGCAGCGCCTCCACGATGCGGCGCGTCTGCTCGCGCGCCATCGCATCAGGCGCCGGATAGCCGTCGCCCAAGGCAAGCACGTGCACCTGCCACTGCTGCGCGCGCAGCCCGTCGATGATGTGCCGGTCATAGGTGTAGCCGCCGGTGCGCGTATTCAGGTCACCCGGCACCAGGAAGCTGCAACGCAAGTCTGCCGTCAAAGCGCACCTTCATAGGCCGCCCAAGCCACGTGCGATTCGTTCAGGCACACCCGCATGGCGATGAGTCCGCTCGCATGCTCGCCCAGATCGCCAGCTGCGATGCGCAAGGCCATGCGATCGAAGATCACGCGGGCCATGAACTCGGTGGTGGTGTTTTGTCCCCTGAAGGCCGGGTCGTCATCCAGGTTGCGCAGGTTGAGTTCGCCCAGCACGCTGCGCAGCACCTCGGTGGCGAGCGCGATATCGACCACCACGCCGTCGGCGTCGAGTTCGGGGCGGCGCAGTTCCAGGTCGACCACATAGGTGGCGCCGTGCAGGCGCTGGGCCGGGCCGAAGACTTCACCGCGGAAGCTGTGGGCAATCATGAAATGGTCGCGGACGTTGACGCTGTACATGGTGAATGGCTCCGGTTGACGTGTCAGGGGTAGTCGATGCGCTGGCACAGCGTGTCGGGCGCGCCTGCGGACAGGCGGGCCAGCACGGCCGGCAATTCATCGAAGGGCGCGCTGTCGGTGATGAGGGCATCCAGCGCCGGCTCGCGCAGCAGCGTCAACGCCAGCGCCATGCGCCGCGCGTGGCTCCACCGTGCGCGCTGCGCCGTGGCGACATGCCCCACCTGCGAGCTCTTGAGCACGAGTCGGCGCGAATGAAAGGCCTGGCCCAGCGGCAGCGTGACGGCCTGCTGCCCGTACCAGCTCATTTCCAGCACCGTGGCCTCGAAGGCCGCGAGCCGCAGCGCGGTGGTCAAGCCTTCAGCATTTCCGCTGGCGTGGATGACGAGGTCGGCATCGGGCTGGGCATCAGCCGGACTGGCGAACGCAAGGCCCAGCTTTTCAGCGACGGCGCGTCGTGGCGAATGGGTGTCGATCACTTCGACTTCACACCCCGGCATGCGGCTCGCCATCCACGCGACCAGCAAGCCCACGACGCCCGCGCCGACCACCGCGACCCGATCGCCGACGCGCGGCGTAGCGTCCCACAAGGCGTTGACGGCAGTCTCCATGTTGGCCGCGAGCACGGCGCGCGCAGGCGGCACGCCTTCGGGAATCAATTGCACGGCCTGTGCTGCAACGCGGTAGCGCGACTGGTGCGGATACAGGCAAAACACGTTCCGTCCGCGCAGCTCTGGCGGCCCATCTTCCACCGTGCCGACGCTCGCATACCCGTATTTGACCGGCCCGGGAAAATCGCCCGCCTGAAACGGCGCCCGCATTCGTTCGAATTCGCTGGGGGGCACCTGGCCGCGAAACACAAGCATTTCCGTGCCCCGGCTGATGCCGCTGTGCAGCGCGCGCACCTGCACGTCGCCGGGCGTTGCCGCGGCGAGCGCTTCATCGCGGATCTCGGCGCGGCCCGGCGCGACGATCCAGCAAGCCCTTGACTGGTCAGAAGCGGTGCTGGAAGGATATGCTGGCATGCGGTTCCCAAGTTTCATCAAACCACTGGCAAGGGATCTTAAGGCGATGCTTGCTCGACCTGCTGCCCCGGCGACCGATGGCCACCCCTGCGGCGCGACGCATCTGCCGGCATTGCGGCGCGACGCCAGGCGCGATGCGTCGCTCTGCCTGCTGCTGCTGGTGGCGCTGGCCTGCTGCGCCAGCGCGCTGGGTCCGCCCACCGCGTGGTTCGTCGCCAAGGCGGTCATCGTGTTCGCAGCGGCCTGTGGCTTCATGCTGCGGGAACTGCACCGGCATGCGCCGCACGCCCGCTTTGGCGCGGCCAACCGCGTGACGCTGGGGCGGCTCGGCCTGATCGCGCTGCTGGCGGCCGAGGTCGGCGAACCACTGGTCGATCCCGTCACGACGGCGTGGGCTGCCATCGTCGTGGCCACCACGGCCGCGCTGCTCGACGCGCTCGATGGCCCGCTGGCACGCGCCAGCGGACTGGCGAGCGAGTTCGGCGCCCGCTTCGACATGGAAAGCGACGCACTGCTCGTGCTGGTGCTGTGCCTGCTGGTGCTGCATTTCGACAAGGCGGGCGCGTGGGTGGTCGCGGCGGGACTCATGCGCTATGCCTTCGTGGGCGCCGCATGGCGGTGGCGCTGGATGGCGCGTCCGCTGCCGCCGAGCCAGCGACGCAAGGCCGTGTGCGTGGCCCAGATCACTTGCCTGATCGTGTGCCTGGGCCCGATCATCGATACGGCGTGGAGCGAGGCACTTGCGGCCGTGAGCCTTTCCGTGCTGACCGCCTCGTTCGCCATCGACGTCGCCTGGCTGCGACGCCATCGCCACCTTCCTGGAGAGCCCGAAAAATGAAAACATCCCTGGCCCGCGTGTCACGCGTCGTGTTGGTGTCCGCTTCGATGTTGCTGGCGGCCGCGTCGGCCCAAGCGCAGGTGGCGCGCTACGAGCTTGACCCGGATCACATCACGATCGGCTTCCTGGTCGAGCACCTGGGCTACGCGAAGGTGCTGGGCATGTTCCGCGCGGCGCGAGGCAGCTTCTCCTTCGACGAGGGCACCGGTGCGCTCAGCAACGTGCGCATCGAGGTCGACACGCAAAGCGTCTTCAGCAATCAGGCCAAGCGCGACCAGCACCTCAAGAGCGCGGACTTTCTCAACACGGCCGAGTTTCCCCGCATGGTGTTCACCGCAGCCGGCGCCAAGCGCACGGCCGAGCGCAACTTCGAGATCGCCGGGCAGTTGGAGCTGCTGGGCCGCTCGCAGCCGCTGACGCTGACCGCCACCTGGAACAAGAGCGGCAAGTCGCCCCTGGACAACAGCTACGTGATGGGCGTCTCGGCGCGCGGCAGCTTCAAGCGCAGCAGCTATGGCATGAAATACGGCGTCGACAACGGTTGGGTCGGCGACGAAGTGCCGCTCATCATCGAGTTCGAGGCCAAGCGTCAATGAAGGCCGCCGGATGGGCGCTCCGGATGGGGCTTGCCCTGGCGGTGCTGAACGCGCTGCTCACCATCGAGAACCTCTGGCCCACGCTGTGGCCGCAGCCGGGCTGGCGCCTGTCCTTCGAGCTGGCCATGGCGGTGACGGCGCTGGCGGCCTGGGTGGCGTGGCGCGGCCAGCCCGACCTACGTGCGCTGCGGTGGCTGGCGGCGGTCACGGCCCTCTGGATCGTTGCGCGCTACCTCGACGTGACGGTCGCGGCGGTGTTCGGCCGTCCGGTCAACGTGTACTGGGACGGCCGCCACGTGCTGGAAGTGCTGCGCATGGGGGAACTGCCGGCCTGGCAACTGGGCCTGGCTGCAGTGGCTGCGCTGGCGTTGCCGGCATTGCTCTATGCCTTGGCTTTGCGCTGCTGGCGTGTGGTGGCGCGTGGGCTCGCATGGCCCGCGGCGCGTCCGGCCATCGGGGTGGTGGGGCTGTTGATGTTCGCCAGCTTCGTTGCGCACGGCATCGGTGGGCGGGACACGCGCTGGTTCATGTCGATACCCGTGGCGCCCGCCATCGCGCGCCAGGTCGAGATCGTCGCGGGCCGCGTGCTGCCGGGCGTGGCGGCCTCGCATCTGTCTCCCAGCCCTGACTTTGACGGCCACTCGCTCGCGGGCGTGCGCGGCGTCGACGTGCTGCTGATCTTTGCCGAGTCCTATGGCGTGACCTCGCTGGACGATCCGCAACAGGCGGCAGCGCTCGCGCCGCAGCGCGCGCAACTGTTGCGTGCCTTGGCGCAAGGTGGGCGGCAGGTGGTGTCGGCGCGGGTGCGCTCGCCCACTTTCGGCGGCGCGTCGTGGCTCGCGCATGCCGCGTTGCTGAGTGGTGTAGACACGCAAGACCCGGACGCCTACGAGTTGCTGTTGTCCAGCGACCGGGCCACGCTGGTGCGCTCATTCCACGCGCGGGGATGGCGCACGGTGAACTGGATGCCCGGCCTGCAGCGGCCTTGGCCCGAAGGCCGCTTCTACGGCTTCGACCGTTACGCCGATGCATCGGGCATCGGCTATCCGGGACTGGAATTCGGCTACTGGCGCATTCCGGATCAGGCTTCGATGGCCCTGCTGCACGCACAGGAACTGGCAGCGCCTTTGGGCCAGCGCGCGCCGCGATTCATCGTGTTTCCGACGCTCACGAGCCATGCGCCCTTCAGGCCGATCGCGCCCTTCGTGTCCGACTGGGAGCGCCTCACGCGCGCCGACGCCTACTCGCCGGCCGAACGGGCGCAGGCGCTGGATTCACCGGCCTCCTGGACTCAGCCCGTGCCCGCCTACGTCGAGGCCCTGGGCTACACCTTCCAGTGGCTGGGCAGCTACCTGTCGGGGCTGGCGCCGCCCGGGCTCGTCACCATCGTGATCGGCGACCATCAGCCGATGGCGAGCGTGAGCGGCGCCAACGCCTCGTGGGATGTGCCGGTGCACATCATCAGCGCCGACGCGGGCTTGCTTCGGCGCTTCGAGGCGATGGGCTTCGTGCCGGGGCTGGAGCCGCGAACGCCCTCGACGATGGGCATGCACGCGCTGACGCCCTTGCTGCTGGAGGCCTTCGACGGCGCGGAGGAGTCAGCCAGTCATGCGGCCCGACCGGCGCCCGCGCGTCCCCGGCCGGGATGAACCCTTGTTTCAGTCAAACACGATGACGCCACGCGCATTGCGTCCCTTCGCCAAGTCATCGAAGGCCTGCGGCGCTTCCTCGATGCGATAGCGTTTCGTGATGAGTTCGTCCAGCTTGAGCTTGCCGGCCTGGTACAGCGCCACGAGCCGCGGAAAGTCGATGCGCGGGCGGGTCGAGCCGTAGAAGCTGCCCTTGAGCGTCTTTTCTTCAAACGCAAAGCTGGCAGTGCGCAAGGTGGTCGTGTCGCTCGGCGACGCGAGGCCCACGGCCACGGCCGTTCCGCCGTTGCGAAGGCACGCATAGGCCTGCGCGACGATCTCGCCGTAGCCCACGCATTCGAAGGCATAGTCAGCGCCGCCGCCCGTCAGCTTGCGCAATTCCTTCAGCAGGTTTTCCGACTTCGATGCATCGACGACGTGCGTCGCGCCGAAGGTCTTCGCCATCTCGAGCTTGCTGGCCAGCATGTCGACCGCCACGATCATCGTGGCGCCCGCGTTCTGGCAGCCCTGGATGGTGCTCAGGCCCACGCCGCCGGCGCCGAAGACCACGCAGATCGAACCCGGCTCGACCTTGGCCGTGTTGCAGGCCGCGCCCCAACCCGTCATCACGCCGCAGCCGATGAGGGCGCAGCGGTCGAGCGGGGCGTCGTCCACGATCTTGACCACGCTGTTTTCGTGCAGCGTGGCGTACTCGGCCATCACGCCGCAAGCGGCCATGACGTTGAGCGCTTCACCCTTGGCATCCGTGGTGCGGCGATGGCCGCCGAAGAGGGTGCCCGGCGCGGTCCTGCCGCCTTCGCACAGGTTGGCGCGGCCGGCGACGCAGTAGCGGCACTTGCCGCAGGTGTGGACGAAGCTGCTGATGACGTGGTCGCCAACCTTCAGGCCGGTCACGCCCGGACCGACCTGGTGAATGACGCCCGCGCCCTCGTGGCCGAGGACGATGGGCGCCGGCAGGGGCAGGGTGCCGTTGGTCACCGACAGGTCGCTGTGGCAGACGCCGCAGGCGGCCATCTTGATCATCACCTCGCCGGGGCCGGGTGGGTCGACCAGGATGTCCTCGACGTGAACGGTGAGGTTCTCGCCGCGGAACACCACGGCCTTGGATCGCATTTGCATGTTGTGAGTCTCGATGTGTGAATCAGATGAATCGGGTCAGGCCACCAGGGTCTGGATGGCGGTGAATTCAAGCAAGCCCTCCGGGCCGTTCTCGATGCCCAGGCCGGACTGCTTGCGTCCTGAGAATGGCGTCAACGGATCCAGCAGTTGTACGCTGTTAATCCACACCGTGCCGACCTCCAGCTGTGCGCCGATGGATTTCGCTTGATCCAGGTCGGAAGACCACACGGAGGCGCCCAGGCCAAAGTCGGTGGCATTGGCGCGCGCGATGACTTCGTCCGTGTCGCTGAAGCGCAGCAGCGGCACGATGGGGCCGAAGGGCTCTTCCACGACGACGCGTGCGTCGTCCGGCGGGTTGTCCACCACCGCGGGGCGAATGAAGTAGCCCGGGCCCTCGGGCAAGGTGCCGCCCGTCAGGAAACGATGGCCGGCGGCACGCGTGGCGGCGATCAGGTCTTTCACGCGCTCGAACTGCAGCTTGTTCTGAACCGGGCCGAGCACCGTGCGCTCGTCGAGGCCGTTGCCGACGGGGGCGGCTTCGGCCGCCGCTGCGAACACCCTGGCGAACTCGTCATAGATCGCGTCGTGCACATAGATGCGCTTGGCCGCGACGCAGACCTGTCCCGAGTTGAGAAAGGCGCCCATGAACAGGCGCTTGGCCACCTTGGCCACGTCGACGTCGGGCATGACGATGGCTGCGTCGTTGCCGCCCAACTCCAGCGTCAGGTGCTTGAGCGTCGGCGCAGCGGAAGCCATCACGCGGCGGCCGGTGGCGGTCGATCCGGTGAACGCCACCTTGGCAATGCCCGGATGCGCGGTGAGCTGTGGACCGAGTTCGTCGGTGCCCGAGAGCACGTTGAGCACGCCGGCCGGGAAGATGCCCACGGCCAGTTCACCCAGGCGCAAGGTGGCCAGCGGCGTGAAAGGCGAGGGCTTGACGATCACGGTGTTGCCCGCGAGCAGGGCCGGCGCCAGCTTCCACACGGCCATGGTGAGCGGGAAGTTCCAGGGCGTAATCGCGGCGACGACGCCCAGCGGCACGCGCCGCGTGCTCCAGGTGATGCCGGCCTTGTCAGTGCGCTCGGTGGTCGGCAACTCCATCTTCGCGACGGTGCGGCACCAGTGGATGCAGCCGAGGATCTCCTGGCGTGCCAGCGCGAGCGGCCGGCCCTGTTCGGCCGTGAGCAGCATCGCCAGCGAATCCGCGTTGTCCTTCAGGCATTGCGCGAGGGCTTCGAGCTTTTCGCGGCGCTGTTCGACGGGTGTTGCCTTCCAGGCCGGGAATGCGGCTTGCGCGGCGTTCACGGTGGCGTCGAGCAGATCGGCGGAGCAGGCGGGCGCCTGGGCGACAACGGCCTCGGTCGCGGGGTCGATCACGTCGAAGGTCGTTGGCGCGTCGATCAGTTGGCCGTTGGAAAGAAGACGAAAGGGCGGCAAGCCGCGCAGGGCAGGGTGAGGTGTGGTCATGAGGGCTTGATCAAAGTGCAGGGCATGATCCGGCGCCGCTTGCGGTCCGCCTCCACCCGATACGGGTGGCGCCGGGAATTCGCAACGCCGTGTCTCATGCGCGACTGGTGAAGTGGCTCGGGTGAAGTGGCTGACTGGCGACCAGGAGGCTGTGCAAGCTATCGCAATCCGGTCACTTCGGCGCAGGAGCAGCCGCGGCAGGCGCGGCCGGCTGGGGTCAATGGCAGCGATTCAGTCCCGGCGCATCAAGGCTCGACGACGTTGAACATGACCGGAAAGTCTTCCAGCATGCCCAGCAGTCGATGCACGGCCGATGCGTCGCCTTCGACACTGATGACGCCTTCGCCGTGCAGACGCTCAAAGGCGGCGGGCAGGCCGGCAGGGTCCATCTGCAAGGCGGCCAGCGCCGCGCGGCCGAGCGTCACGCGTGCAGTCGGCGGAGTGCGTGCGGCGCCGGGCAGGTAGCTCAGCGTGGCGTTTTCCAGTCGCATGGACCACCGCTCGGACAGGTCGGGGTTGTGCCACTCGATGGACATCTGCAGGCCCTCGGCCTGCTGCGCATCCAGTCGCACGGCGAAGTAGTCCAGCAGCATTTCCAGCGGCAGGGCCGAGACCATGTCGCGGCTGATGTTGCGGCGGCGGATGTTGGGCACGCCCTTGCGCAACTCTTGTGCGCCGAGCAGGTAGGCATTGCGCCAGGTGGCCGACTCGGTCGCAAAGCCGAGTTGCTCCAGCGCGTCGGCGCAGAGTTCGCGGGCTTGCGTGTTCTTCGGGTCCGCGAACACGAGGTGGTTGGTGATCTCCGCCACCCAGCGGTAGTCGCCTTTCGCGAAGTCGCGGCGGGCCTTGTCGAGCACGGCATCGGCACCGCCCATGTATTCGACAAAACGAGGCGCCGACTGCTCGGGCGGCAGCGCGTTCAGGTGCGCGGGGTTGCCGTCGTACCAGCCGAGGTAGTACTGCACGATCGACTTCACGTTGTGCGAGATGGTCCCGTAGAAGCCGTGGTTGGCCCAAGGCTGCGCCAGCGATTCGGGCAGCTTCAGCGCCTCGGCCACCTCGATGCCGGTGAGGCCGCGGTTCATCAGTCGCACGGTCTGGTCGTGCAGGTGCTTGTAGAGGTCGCGCTGCTGGCGCAGGTAGGTGCGGATGGTCTCGTTGCCCCAGGTCGGCCAGTTGTGCTGCGCGAACACGACGTCGGCGGTCGGCGCATAGCGGTCGAGCGCTTCGTCGAGATAACGCGACCACAGGCGCGCGTCGCGCACTTGGGCGCCGCGCAGGGGGCAGAGGTTATGCAGCGACTGCACGCCGATCTCGGCCGTGTTGAGCGCGCGCAGGTCAGGGAAGTGCATGAACATCTCTGACGGCGCCTCGCTCTCCAGCGCCAGGTGGAAGATGATCTTCACGCCGTCGATGACGTGCGTCTCGGTGTCCTGCTCGATGCTCATCGTGGGCGGCATCAGCGTCTGCGTGCCGATGGGGATGGCCTTGCCCATGCCGCAGTCGACATGGCCGCAGGAGTTCTTCGGCAGCGTCGCGCCGAACTGGAACATCGCTCGGCGACCCATCGCATTGCCAGCGATGATGTTCTCCGACACCGCATGCCACATGAAGCCCTTGGGCGCGACGATGGGCACGCGGCGCGCGATGGCGTCCTGCTCGTCGATCGCACCGCGTGCGCCGCCGAAATGGTCGGCATGGCTGTGGGTGTAGATCATCCCCGTCACGGGGCGATTGCCGCGGTGCTCGCGGTAGAGCTTGAGTGCTGCGGCAGCGGTCTCGGTCACCGTGAGCGGGTCGATGACGATCACGCCCGTGTCGCCTTCGATGAAGCTGATGTTCGCCACGTCGAAGCCGCGCACCTGGTACACGCGCTCGGTGACCTTGAAGAGGCCGTGGATGGCATTCAGCTGCGCATGTCGCCAGAGATCCGGGTGCACCGTCGGCGCCGGTTGTGCGTCGTCCAGGAAGGCGTAGTCGGCCATGCTCCACACGAGGTGGCCCTTGGCACTGCGGATCTCCGCATCGGGAATGGTGGCGATGAAGCCGCGGCGGGCGGCCTCGAACTGGCTGTCGGCCGTTGCGGGTTCGGCGGCCGCGAGCATCTGCTTGTCGATGGCGTTCATGTCATTCAGCCTTTGCGCCGGAGATCCTGATGAGGCGTTCGACCACCGGCGCCGCGGCGTCGAAGTCCTTGCGGAACTCGGCGCTGCTGGTGCCCATGGCTTCCATGCCGAAGGCCTGGAAGCGCGCCTTCATGGCCGGCGTCTGCACGGCGGCGCGCGCCTCGGCTTCGAGGCGTTCGAGGATCGGGGCCGGCGTGTTGGCGGGCGCCATCATCGCGACCCAGCCCATGGGCTTGAACTCGGGGTCGGGAAAGCCGGATTCCGCCATGGTCGGCACATTGGGCAGGTCAGCAGGGCGCTTGTCGCCGAGAACGGCCAGCGCGCGCACGCGTCCCTTGGCGATGTGCGGCGCGAGCGAACCGACCGAGGCGATGCCCCAGGCGAGTTGCCCGCCAACGAGGTCCTGGATCATCGGCGCTTCGCCCTTGTACGCGGCGTGCACCATATCCAGCTTGCGCGATTCGCTGAGGTAGGCGCTCATCAGGTGGCCTGCGGTGCCGATGCCGAAGGAGCCATAGCTCACATGGCCCTTGTTCTTTTCGGACCATGCAATGAACTCGTTCATGTTCTTTGCGGGCACCGTGTCCGCGTTCACCGCCAGCACGAGTTGGCCGGTGCACAGCTGCGTGATGAAGGCCAGGTCGCGGCGCACGTTGTACGGCACGTTGGTGAACAGGTAGGGGGCGGTGAGCAGCGGCGCCGAGAGCGTCACCGCCACGGTGTAGCCGTCGGCATTGGCGCGCGCCACGCCCTGCACGCCCAGCATGCCCGCAGCGCCCGGCTTGTTGTCGATGACGATGGGCTGGCCCATGCGCTTGCTCATCTCGTCGGCAAGGGTGCGGGCAAGGATGTCCACGCCGCCGCCTGCGACGGAGGGCACGACGAAGGTGATCGGCTTGGCAGGGTAGGCCTGTGCGGCCGCCAGCGCGCTCAGGGTGAGTGCGGCGATGCCGATGCAGGTGCGCTTGTTCATTGGGTTCTCTGTCTCAGTCGTTATGAATTTCAGGGGCGCAGCGGGCTGCGATCAGCGGCCTGCGCGCTCGTAGCCCGACACCACCTTCCAGCGGCCGTCCTGCAGTTGCGACAGCCGCGTGGCGTCGCTGCCCAGGCGCTTGGTGGCCGAGAAGCTCAGTGCATCGGTGCCGAACATGTCAGGCGGCACGCTGAGCGTGTCCATGGCCTTGACGAAGCTTTCGGTCGTGAGTTGCGGCCCCGCCTTTTCTGCTGCCCGCACGAAGAGGTCCATCACGGTGTAGCCATAGGCGGAGACCACGGTCGGGTCTTCGTTGAAGCGCGTCTTGTACTTGTTGGCCCAGAAGCGCAGCGCGGGCGAGGCTTCGTCGGTGTAGGGGTGCTGCGTGGTCATGGCCGCATAGAGGCCGTCCATGCTCTTGCCGCCCAGCTTGGGGACCAGGTCGGTGTAGGCGGCCGTGGTGGCGATGAAGGTCGGGTTGAAGCCGCTCTTGCGCGCCTCGGCGATGGTGCCGACGGTCTCGCGGATGATGGTGCCCAGCACCACGAAATCGCAATTGGCCGCCTTCAGCCGCGCGACCTGCGAACTGAAGTCGGTGGCGCCGCGCTTGTACGAGGTCTTCTCGGTGAGCTGCATGCCGATGGTCTTCAGACCGGCCTCGGCGCCGCGCAGCATTTCGAGCCCGGCTTCATCGTCCTGGTAGAGCACGCAAGCCTGCTTCGCACCCTTTTCCTTCACGAGCCTGGGCACCGTCACAAGCAACTGGTCGTAGTAGGGCACGCTCAGCGCGTACTTGAGCTTGCTCGGCGGCTCGTACATTTCCCGCGCGCCGGTGAGCGGCAGGAAGTTGACGATGTTGCGTTCCATCTGCAGCGGCAGAACGGCGATGTTGCTCGCGGTGCCGATGTGCGCTGCCATCAGGAAGATGCGGTCTTGCGTGATCAACTTCTGGCCCGCCAGCACCGCCTTGCGCGGGTCGTAGGCGGAGTCCTCGATCAGCAGGCGGATTTTGCGGCCGTGGATGCCGCCCTGTTCATTGACTTCGTCGACGCGCAGCTGCATGCCGGCACGCGCCTGCTTGCCGAATCCCGCGGCCGGACCCGACAGGTCCTGGATCGAGCCGATGACGATTTCAGTCTTGCTGACGCCCTGCGTCTGGGCCAGTGCGCCCAATGGAAAGGCCAATGCCAGGCAAAGGGTGGCGAGGGTGCGGTTCATGAAGTCTCCTTGTTGGCAGGACGATACGGAGCGCCGCCCCGGCTTCAGTCCACCCATCTCGGGGGGATGGGTTTCACCGAATGCGGCGGCATGCATGCGTTGTGCGGGTAAGCCCTTCCACCCTTCGTGGGTGGGTGGGGAAAAGGGCTCGCCACGTACCTTTGACGCGCCAGACGCATTTGGTTACGCGCGATCCGGCGACGGTCTCCACGGCCGTCCCTCTTTCACCCCAACAGCAACTCCATGAAAAAAAATCTCGTTTGCCTGGCTGCCATGACTGCAGCCGGCATTGCCTCGGCGCAATCGTCCGTGACCTTCTTCGGTGTCGTCGATGCCGGCGTCAGCTATTACGAAACCACCAGCAAATTCCAGGGCGCCAGCGCCACGCCGCAGCCGGTCCTCAAGCAGAGCCAGTGGAGCCAGACGAACAGCGGGAACGCCTCGACGCGCTTCGGCTTTCGCGGCCAGGAAGACCTGGGCGGTGGCCTGGGCGCGGCCTTCTGGCTGGAATCGACGCTGTGGAACGACACCGGCGTGGCCGGCAAGGCGAATGGCCTGCTCTTCGATCGCCGCTCGACGGTCAGCCTGCTCAGCCCCTGGGGCGAATTGCGCCTGGGTCGCGACTACAACCCGACTTTCTGGAACGACGCCATCTTCGATCCCTTCGGCGTGGTGGGCGCGGGCACCAGCCTGATCGCGCAGACGCTGGGCAGCACCTTGCCCACGCTGAGCCTGAACCGCGGCAACTACGCGCGCAAGTCCAACTCCGTGGGCTACTTCCTGCCCAGCGGCCTGGGCGGCTTCTACGGGCAGGCGATGTATGCCTTCGACGAAAACATCAACTCGGTGGAACTGGAGAACAATCCGGCGCGCGCCAATCTCTCGCGCACCGGCGGCTATGCCGGCGCGCGCGTGGGCTATGCCAGCGGCCCGCTCGACGTCGCGGTGGCCTATGGTTACAGCGTCATTGCCGACAACTATTTCTACGGCTCCACCACGCGGGTGAACACGGCCAACGTCGGCGCCTCGTATGACTTCGGCGTGGTCAAGCTGTTCGGCGAGTATTCGCAGGTCGACGTCAAGACGGACTTCGTGGACATCGCGACCTTTCCGCTGACGCCCGCCCTCACGCCGCCGATGAACGTGGACACGCACAACTTCCTGGTCGGCCTGTCGGTGCCGGTGGGCCCGGGCCTCATCAAGGCGTCTTATGCGCAGGTCAAGGGCGAGTTCTACAACTTCACGCGCAACGGTCCGGTGCCACTGAGCACGCCTGATCCGAAAGTCGACAAGTTCGCCATCGGCTATGTGCACAACCTCTCCAGGCGCACGGCGTTGTATGCCACCTTTGCCGTGACCCGCAACGAGAACGGCGCGGCCGTGAGCCCGGTGAACGTGGCCTCGACCGACGCGCCGGTGCCGGGCTACACCAACGTCGTCAACTCCAGCGCGCCGGGCTATCGCGCCGACCGCGCCTACGGCTACGACTTCGGCATTCGCCACGCGTTCTGATTTGGAAGCAAGGGCATCGAGGCAGGGACTGGCGCCCTGTGTCGATGCCCTGTGGGCGCATCCATCTGGCGTGTGCGGCACGCAACGGTTGATGGGCGCCAGCGACAGCAGTCTGAGACTTATTTCACGGATGCGCCTGCACGAAGGTCACGGTCCGTTGCCTGACGCTGCGCGCCCGATTCGGGGTCAACGCTCAACACAAACTTTGCGTTTCGGGCCGATGCCTGATGCCGGGCTGGTTCGCAACGTGAAGACGCACACCAGCATGTCCGATCGAAATTCCATGCGGAGGATCTTTGTGCCTATGAATCAACGTTGACGCACGCACCCCCACTTTTTCTCGAATGCATGACCCGCCGCACGCCCATCGCCTGCGCCTCGCGGTCTGCCCAGCACGCTATCCAAACAAAAGAAACCAGGGATCATGAACCGTACCCAATCCAATCTGTCACACCTCACCCGTATCGCTGCCGCATGTGCCTTGGCACTGGGCGCTGTCGGTGCTGCGCAAGCGCAGACCGTCAAGGCCCCGCCGGCGGTCGCGGCACCCGCGCCCGTTGCAGCGCCGGTCACGCTGCTGGACAACCAGTGGCACGGCGGCATCTCGCTCGGCGGCGCCATCAGCGCTGGCAATTCGTCGACCACGGTGCTGTCCGGCGCAGCCGACGCCACCAAGGCCACCGTGCAAGATCAACTGAGCTTCTGGGGCATCACCAACTACGCCACGAGCAAGAGCGACGGCGTGAAATCCACCAACGCGAACAGCCTGCGCCTGGGCGGACGCTACGACTACAACCTGACCGAAAAGATCTTCTTGTTCGGTGCCGGCGAGGGCGAGACGAATGACGTCGCGGGCCTGAAGTCGCGCATCGGCGCTGACGTCGGCGCGGGCTACCACGTCATTCGCAATGCCGACATGCTGTTCGACGTTTATGCGGGTGTGGGCGCAGCGCGCGTGGCCTATACCAACGGCGTGACCCACAGCGGCGGTGAACTGCTGTTCGGCGAAACCTCGACGCATCGGCTGAGTTCGAGCACGAGCTTCAAGCAGCGCCTGGAAATCCGTCCGGGCGGCAGCGGGCTGGGCACCTTGACCACCTTCGATGCGGGCCTGTCCACCGCCATTGCCGGCGCATGGACGCTGAACACCGGCCTGCAGATTCGCCATGCCACGGAGGTGCCGGCTGGGCGCAAGACGACCGACACGCTGCTGACGGTTGGGTTTGGCTACAAGTACTGAGTTTCTTGCTTCGTGCTTTGCCCTTTGGAGGGGCATTGAGAAGGGCCCGCGCAAGCGGGCCTTTTGTTTTCTCACACCGTCGCAATCGGCGTGACCGGCGAGCCCACGGCGCCGGGCAAGCGCAAGGGCGGTGCCGTCTGCAGAAACCTCGACCGTCCATTGGCGCGCAGCCAATCCGCCAGGTGCGTCAGGAGCCACATCTCGCCGAGATTGACGCCGAGCTTGAAGAGGCAGTGCGCGTGCAAGGGCAGCGTCGCGCAGGGGCCGGCGCGCGGCTCGGCGGGGTGCGCCTCGACGGCGTAGTTGTCCGCGATCAGCGAGGCCAGGCCGCTGTCGGTGATCCATTGCAGGAGCCGTTCGTCGCGCCCGTCGAGCACGGCGCCCACGCCCTGCAGCGCAACGCCGTCGGGTTGGCCTTTCATGTCGATCAGCGCCTGCGCGAAGCCGGTGCGCAGGCAGACCATGTCTCCTGGTTCGACCACCACGCGGTCCTGGTCGAGCACGCGCATCAGGATATCGTAGCCGACAAGGGTGCGCCCGGACCCCAGGTTGGCCTGCAGGTCGATCATGACGCCGCGCCCCTGCATGCCGTGCACCGCCATGTGCTCGATGCCGAGCTTGCGTGCCGCGGAGGTCGAACGCGCGTTGGCGCCGCGCTCGGGCACGCCGGCATCCGATCCGTCGACGGGGCCAAAGATGTGCGGCCCTGCGCGGTAGCCGTTGTAGTAGACCGCTTCGGGCAGGCCGTCGCCGTTGGCGTCGAACATCTGGCCGATGTGGGCGAAGCTGTCCCACTGCGTGGAGTACTGCAGGTGCAGGATCGCCAGGTCGTCGCAGATCACATCGCTGTGGAGTGGATTGAGCAGCTCCAGCCGATAGTTCATGTTCGGCTTGCCATCGCGCAGGGTGGGGCGCAGCACCGGCGGGTGGCGCCTCGGGTTCAGCACGTTGCCGCCCGGCAGGTCCAGCGGCAGGCTGAGGCAGAAGGTCAGGCCTTCGCGGACTTCTGCGAGGCCCTGGCGCACTTTTTCGGCGGTCAGCAGGTTGGCTCGGCCGAGTTGGTCGTCGGGTCCGAAATCGCCCCAGGTGGAGCCGTCAGGGCGTTGGGTCCAGCGCTGTTCCTGTTCGTTGGTGGCCATGTGTCTCCGTGCTTGATACAAGGCGAAGGGAAGGATACTTTGAGTGGCAAGAAATCAACGTCGGGACTGACCCGTGGCTGGAGGCGGGCCCCGATCGGTAGTGGACAATCTGCCTGGCCCCGCGCAGTTCGGCTGCGCATTTCCCACATAGAACCATCAGAGACGTCGCCATGCATCGAGTCGCCATCAGCAGCACCGGCCTGTTCACACCGCCCGAGGTGATCACCAACGAGGAGTTGGTGGAGACCTACAACCAGTACGCCGCGTTGGAGAACGCCAGGTACGCCGCCGAGATCGAGGCGGGCACCCGCGCGGCGCTGGTCAACTCCAGCGTGGAGTTCATCGAGAAAGCCTCCGGCATCAAACGCCGCTACGTGATGGAAAAGTCCGGAGTGCTGGACCCGACGCGCATGCGCCCCGTCTTCACGCCGCGGCCCGACACGGAGCTGTCCTTGATGGCCGAGATCGCCGTCAAGGCGGCGCAGGACGCGCTGACGCGTGCCGGCAAGACCGCCGGCGACGTCGACATGGTGATCTGCGCCTCGGCCAACATGCAGCGCGCCTATCCCGCCATGGGCGTGGAGATCCAGACCGCGCTGGGTATCCAGGGGTTCGGCTTCGACATGAACGTGGCGTGTTCGTCGGCCACCTTCGGGCTGGAGATGGCCTTCAACGCGGTGCGCAGCGGCGGCGCTCGGGCCGTGCTCATGGTCAACCCCGAGATCACCTCGGCCCACCTGGCGTGGAAAGACCGCGACTGCCATTTCATCTTCGGCGACGTCTGTACGGCCGTGCTGGTGGAGCGTCTGGACCTCGCGCCTGCCGGTGCCTTCGAGGTGCTGGGCACCAAGGCCTTGACTACGTTCTCCAACAACATCCGCAACAACTTCGGCTTCATGTCGCGCGCCGAAGACCGCGACCCGGACGACCGCGACCAGTTGTTCCGCCAGGAAGGGCGCAAGGTGTTCAAGGAGGTCTGCCCCATGGCGGCGGACCACATCGAACAGCACCTGGCCACGCTGGGCTATGCGCCCGCCGACGTGCGCCGTTTCTGGCTGCATCAGGCCAACCTGTCGATGAACCAGTTCATCGCGCGCAAGTTGCTCGGTCGCGATGCCACGCTGGACGATGCGCCTGTGATCCTGGATGAGTTTGCGAATACCGCGTCAGCCGGTTCCATCATTGCTTTCCATCGCCATCAGGGCGACATCAAGCTTGGTGATGTGGGCGTGATCTGCTCTTTCGGGGCGGGGTATTCGATTGGCAGTGTGATTGTGAAGAAGCTCTGAGCGTTCCGGGAAAGCGGGAGCAAGGATGCAAAGCAACCGGGCTCGGAGAGGGCCCGTATTTGCCATGGCGATCTGATTATTTCTGGATCACGAGCTTGGCAAGGACCTTCTTCAAAGACTCCCGGTCGCTTTCAATGGTCGCCTTGAAGCCATTGGCGTCGGCATACGATTCGCCAAGGTTGGCCCTTGCCAGTGCCTCCTTGAAGGTTGGCTCGGCGGCAGTCGCGCTCACTGCCTTGCTCAGCGTCTGCACGACGTCCAAAGGAGTGCCCTTGGGGACGGAGAGGCCGCGCCACACGCCGATCGACAAATCGATCTTGCGTTCCTTGAGTGTCGGGGTGCTGGCGTAGGTTCCACCCAGCCGTTGGTCGGCCATGATCGCCAGCACGCGAAGCTTGCCCGCCTGGACATGCTGCAAGACTTCGCCAGGACTCACCGTGATGGCATCGACGTGGCCGCCGAGCAGGCTTGCGACCGCCGGGGCCGCGCCCTGGAATGGCACGTGGTTGAACTGCGCGCCCGTGCGATCCTCGACCGCCGCCGCAGCGATGTGCCAGATGTCGCCCACGCCACCGTTTCCGACTTGCATGACGCCAGGCTTCTTCTTTGTGTCAGCGATGAATTCCTCCACGGTCTTCCAGGGCGAATCGGCGCGCACCGTGATGGCTGCAGGATCGAAGTTCAGCCGAGCCACGGGGATGAAGTCGTCCGCGTTGACCTTCATGAGACCCAAGGCGGGCAGGATGACAAGGTTCACGCTCATCACGCCGACCTTGTAACCATCGGGCTTGGCGTTGGCGACGTCGGCAAAACCAATGGCACTCGAAGCACCGGGCTTGTTGACGACGATAAAGGGTTGAGGCAAGTGCGTGCGGGCGGCCTCGGCAAAAGCGCGCGCGACGATGTCGGTGCCGCCGCCGGCCGAAGCGGCCACGATCAGTTCCACCGGCCGGCTGGGATAGTCGGCGGCGAGTGTCGTCGTGGCCAACATGGAAGACAGCGACAACGTCAGGAGCTTGCGCGCTGCGATCGAGGAACCGCTTGTTTTCATCGGGGCTTTCGTTATGGACAGGATTTGCCCGGCCTGATTGCTCAAGCCAGCGTGTAGGCCGTCTTCACCGTGGTGAAGAACTCCTGCGCGTACTTGCCCTGCTCGCGCGGACCGTAGCTGGAGCCCTTGCGCCCGCCGAAGGGCACGTGGTAGTCCACGCCCGCCGTCGGCAGGTTCACCATGACCATGCCGGCCTGGCTGTGGCGCTTGAAGTGCGTGGCGTACTTAAGGCTCGTGGTGGCGATGCCCGCCGAGAGGCCGAACTCGGTGTCGTTGGCGGTCGCCAGCGCTTCCTCGTAGTTCTTGACCTTGATGACGCTCGCCACCGGGCCGAAGATTTCCTCGCGGTTGATGCGCATCGAAGCGACCGATTCGCTGAAGAGGGCCGGCGACATATAGAAGCCGTCGGTGTCCAGCTTGAGCCGTTCGCCGCCCGCAGCCAGCGTGGCGCCTTCGCTCTTGCCGATCTCGATGTAGCTCAGGTCCTGCTCGAGCTGGCTCTGGCTGGAGACCGGGCCGATGTCGGTGCCTTGCGCCAGCGCATCGCCCACCTTGATCTTCGCCATGCGCTGCTTCATCGCCTCGATGAACTTCGGATAGATGCCTTCGGTGACGATGAGGCGGCTCGATGCCGTGCAACGTTGACCGGTCGAATAGAAGGCGCTCTGGACGCTGAGTTCAACCGCTTGGTTCAGGTCAGCGTCGTCGAGTACGACTTGCGGGTTCTTGCCGCCCATTTCGAGCTGCACCTTCTTGTGGTTCTCCACGCACTTCAAGGCGATGCGGCGGCCCACGCCGACCGAGCCGGTGAAGCTCACCGCATGGATGCCGGGATCGTTGACCAGCGCATCGCCGATCACGCTGCCGCGGCCCATCACGAGGTTGAACACGCCTGCCGGAATACCGGAGCGGCTGATGATGTCGGCCAGCGCCCATGCGCAGCCTGGCACCAGGTCAGCGGGCTTGAGCACGACGCAATTGCCGAAGGCCAATGCCGGCGCGATCTTCCAGGCGGGAATGGCGATGGGGAAGTTCCACGGCGTGACCAGGCCGACGACGCCCACCGGCTCGCGCGTGATTTCCACGCCGATGCCAGGACGCACCGAGGGCAGCAGCTCGCCCGACAGCCGCAGGCATTCGCCGGCGAAGAACTTGAAGATGTGGCCGGCGCGCGTGGCTTCGCCGATGCCTTCCGCCTTGGTCTTGCCTTCTTCGCGAGCGAGCAGCGCGCCGAGTTCCTCCTTGCGCGCGAGGATTTCGCTGCCGATCTTGTCCAGAGCATCCGAGCGCGCTTGCACGCTGCCCGTGGCCCAAGCGGGGAAGGCGGCGGTGGCGGCGGCGACCGCCGCTGCAACTTGCGCCGCGTCGCCCTGCGCGTATTCGGCGATGGTGTCGGACAGGTTCGAGGGGTTCAGGTTGGGGCTGTAGCTGTTGCCCTTGACCCATTCGCCGCCGATGAGGTTGTCGTGTTGTTGCATGTTGGCTTTCACGTTCAGCGTGCCCACCGCAGCACCAGTGCGTCGAGACGTTTGGCGGTTTCGATCAGAAGCGCACGGGATGCCGGGTGGATCGCGGGGAAGGGATGGCGCGGCGCTTCGCAGTCGATGACGCCGCCTTCCTTCATCAGGGACTTGGCAGCCAGCGGCCCGCACTGGCGGTTCTCGATGTTGATGAGCGGCAACCAGCGCTCGTAGCCCGCGATGGCGTCGTCGCGTCGCCCGGCTCGCCACGCATCGAGGATCGGTCGAATGCCGTCCGGAAAGCCGCCGCCGGTCATCGCGCCTGTCGCGCCAGCGTCGAGGTCGGGCACCAGCGTGATGGCTTCCTCACCGTCCCACGGACCTTCGATGGCGTCGCCTCCGAGGCGAATCAACTCGCGCAGCTTGGCTGCAGCACCCGCGGTCTCGATCTTGAAGTAGCTGACGTGCTCGATCTCCTTCGCCATGCGCGCAAGAAAGGCCGAGGACAGCGGCGTCCCGGCAGCTGGCGCGTCCTGGATCATGATGGGGATGGTCACCGCATCCGACAGCCGCGCGTAGAACTCATGGATTTGCGGCTCGGGAACGCGGAACGTGGCACCGTGATAAGGCGGCATCACCATCAACATCGATGCGCCCTGGTCTTGTGCGCGGCGGCTTCGAGCGGCGCAGACCCGGGTGCTGAAGTGTGTGGTCGTGACGATCACCGGCACGCGGCCGTTGACATGTTCAAGCACGGTACGCGTGAGCACTTCGCGCTCGTCGTCGGACAGGAGGAATTGCTCGGAGAAGTTGGCCAGGATGCAAAGGCCATTCGAGCCCGCGTCGATCATGAAGTCGACACAGCGCTTCTGGCTTTCGAGATCGAGTTCGCCGCTTTCGGTGAAGGGCGTCGGCACGACAGGAAAGAGACCTTTGTATCGGGCGGCGGAGGGAGTTTTCATGTCCGTTTCTTCTTCAGGTGTTGACGCTGGTTCGCGTTGCCATGAACGCTTGCTGTCCATTGCCGCGCAGTTCGCAGTGCGAAGTCCACTTGCTGGGCCGCGGTGCCCTATTCGATGATGTCGAACTGGTCGAGGAACCCGGTTTGCAGCGTCAAGCCCAGGCCCGGCTTGTCATCATCGAGTTGCAGGAAGCCGTTGTCGGCCACCGGCTCGCCGTCGAAGATGTAATAGAACAGCTCGTTGCCCACTTCCACGTCGAACATCGGGAAGTACTCGCTCATCGGCGATGCCAGCGAACTCATGGTCAGGTGGTAGTTGTGCATCTGGCCGGCATGCGGTACCACGGGCACGCTGTACGCCTCGCACAGCGCATTGATCTTGTGGGCGGCGGTGATGCCGCCGACGCGGTTGGTGTCGTACTGCACCACGCTCACCGCCTTGCGCTCGAGCAATTGCTTGAAGCCATAGAGCGAGAACTCGTGCTCGCCGCCCGAGATCGGGATGCTGGTGAAGGCGTTGAGTTCGGCGTAGCCGTCGATGTCGTCGGCGATCACCGGTTCTTCGACCCAGCGCGGCTGGAATTTTTCCAGCTTGGGCAGCATGCGCTTGGCGTATTCGACGTTCCAGCCCATGTAGCACTCGAACATCAAGTCGTTGTCATAGCCGATAACTTCGCGCAGGGCTTCGGCTGCCTTGAGGTTTTCGGTCACGCCCTTGGTGCCGTGCGCCGGGCCGTAGCCGAAGCGCGACTTGAACATCGTGAAGCCCTGGTCGAGGTACTTCTGCGCCTCGGCCTGCATGTCATCGAGGTTGGTGCGGTAGAGCTTGGAGTAGTAGCAGGGGATCTTCTCTTTGGTGCGACCGCCCAGCAACTTGAACACCGGCTTGTTGACCGACTTGCCCAGGATGTCCCAGATGGCGAGGTCGATGGCCGAGATTGCCGCCATGGTCACGCCCTTGCGCCCCCAGGCATGCGTCGCGCGGTACATGCGCTGCCACAGGTATTCGTAGTCCCACGGGTCCTGGCCGAGGATGAGCGGCGTGAGGTACTCGTCAATGATGGCCTTGGCAATCTTCGGTGCCAACGCCACATTGCCCAGGCCAATGATGCCATCGTCGGTCTCGATTTCGACCACCGTCCACGAATGGAAGCGGAAGGTGCTCATGGTCTCGGTCCTGGAGTACACGAGGTCCATTGCGTTGGAGCAGAAGTTGCCCTGCGGCGGAACGGTCTTGCCCTTCCATTGAAAGACGCGGGCGCGGACGGATTTGATCTTCATGGCAGTTGTCTCGGTTGATGGTGATGGTGAATCAGGCTGCGGTGAACGACGGGGACTCTGCGAGGCGGTGCGCAGCGCCCATGCGGCTCGCGATACGGAAGGCTTGCCACGTCGCTTCGACGCTGGCCTTGCCCTGGCCGGCGATGTCATAGGCGGTGCCGTGTGCTGGCGTGGTGATCGGAATCGGCAGGCCTCCCTGGACCGTGACGCCGCGGCTGAAGCCCAGCAGCTTGATCGCGATCTGGCCCTGGTCGTGGTACATGGTCACGATGGCCTGGTATTCGCCGGCTTGTGCCTTGAGGAAGATGGTGTCGGCGGGAAAGGGGCCGGCAAAGGGCGACTCGGTCGGCCAGCTTTTTGCCTGCAATGCCTTAACCGCGGGTTGGATGATGTCGATCTCTTCGCGGCCGCACACGCCGCCATCACCGCCGTGCGGGTTGAACGCGGCAATCGCCACCTTTGGCTGCGCAATGCCGTTGGCCAGCAGCGAGCGGTAGATCAACCCGGCGGCCTGTTCGATGCGCTCGACGCTGAGGTAGCCCGCTACGTCCTTCATCGGCACATGCGACGAGATGCGAGAAGTCCACAGGTCGCCGAGCGTGTTGAATTCGCAGAAATAGCCGGTCACGCCGAGGTGCTCGGCAAAATGATGCAACTCGTCTTCGTGCTGCATGCCGCCGATCTTCATGGCCTGCTTGTTCAGGGGTGCGAAGCAGATGGCGTCGAGGTCGCCGGCCACCGTCGCGTCCATGCAGCGGTCGAGCACCTTGAGCACGGAGCGGCCGCCTGCGGACTCTGCCTTGCCGCGGTGCACGTCTGAGGGGTTGATGGTGTCGACGGCGAGGAAAGCAGGGCGCTGCGTGCTGGCCCGACCGCGCACTTCCGGGAGCGCCGTCACTTCGTCGACCGCGACCTCCACGCCTGCGATGCGCTGGCCCTCATCCCACAACCAGCGGTCGCCGACCAGCACCACGTTGGCAAGGGCGGTGGCCTCGGGCTTGGCCAGCAGGCGGGCGATCAGTTCGGCGCCGATGCCGGCAGGATCTCCGAGCGTCACTGCAACGACGGGAAGTTGGGTGTTCGAGCTCATGGGGTCAGTCCATCCGGATGTTGTTTTTCTTGATGATTTCGCCGAAGCGCTTGAACTCGC
Source organism: Variovorax brevis (assembly GCF_030317105.1). Taxonomy (GTDB): domain Bacteria; phylum Pseudomonadota; class Gammaproteobacteria; order Burkholderiales; family Burkholderiaceae_C; genus Variovorax; species Variovorax brevis. Next base: position 811,150 of record NZ_JASZYG010000001.1, on the reverse strand, counting down.
TCGCGTGGAACTCCGCGAACTGCGCTTGCGTCATCGGTGTGATCTCGGCGCCGATGGCGTCGAGTCGCGTCTTGGTCTCCGGCAGCACCAGCACAGCGTTCACGGCGTCATGCACCTTGGCCTGCACGGCCTTCGGCGTCGATGCCGGCATGTAGATGCCGTACCAGGCACTGATTGCAACGGCCGGGTAGCCTGCCTCCGTCATGGTGGGCACGTTGGGCAACTGCGGGTTGCGCTTGACCGTGGTCACCGCCAACGCGCGGATCTTGTTGTTCTTGATCTGGCCCAGCACCGAGGGCAGGGTGTCGAAGCTCATCTGGATCTGGCCGCCGATCAGGTCGACCAGCGCGCCGCTGCTGCCCTTGTAAGGCACGTGCGAGATGTCGACGCCCGCGGCATCCTTGAACATCTCGGCCGCAATGTGCTGCGTGCTGCCCGCGCCGCTCGATGCAAAGTTGAGCTTGCCCGGCTCCTTCCTGGCCAACGCGACGAGCGCCTTTGCGGAATCAACTGGCAAGTCGTTGTTGACCACCAGCACGTTGGGCACGGCGCCGACGAATGCCACCGGCACGAGGTCCTTGTTGCTGTCGTAGGGAAGCTTGAGCATGTGCGGCGCGATGCCATGCGCCGTGACCACGCCCATCACCATCGTATGGCCGTCGACCGACTTGGCCGTGACGTCGGCTGCGATGGTGTTGGAAACGCCCGGCCGGTTCTCCACGACCACGGGTTGCTTGAGCAGCGGACCGAGCCGGTCGGCCACGGCGCGGGCCATGGCGTCAGTGCCGCCGCCGGGCGGGGAGCCCACCAGGATCCGCACCGGCTTGGCGGGCCATTCGTCGGCGTGCGCGGCGCTCAGGCTTGCGAGAAACATGAGCGCGGTGGCGCATGCAGTCATCAACTTCTTCATCTGCTTGTCTCCAGGCTGTTGTGGGGATCGACAAGCCGATGGTAGGCAGCTGATTGATTGCCGTAAACTGAAAACACTTGATCGATTGATAACCTGAGGAGATCAAAAATGGGCTCTATCGACCGGCAGGACAGCACCCCGCAATTGCTCAACCGCCTGCGCATGCGGCAGATCGCCCTCATGCTGGCCATAGAGGAGCGGCGCACCTTGCGCGCAGCCGCTGCGCAGTTGGGGCTGACGCAGCCCGCCGCCACAAAGATGCTTCACGAACTGGAGAGCGCGCTCGGGCAGACCTTGTTCGAGCGCGTGGGCCGTGGCTTGCAGCTCAACGCCGCCGGGGTGCGTGTGACGGGCTATTTCCGCAGCATCCGCGGCAGCATGGAAGCGTTGAACCGCGAACTCGGCGAACTGAAGCTCGGCAGCGCGGGCAAGTTCTCGGTCGGCAGCATCATGGCCGCGTCACCGGGCCGGCTCACGAATGCGCTGCTCAGCTTGAAAGCGATGTATCCATTGCTGTCGTTCGAGATCGCCGTGGATACGAGCGACAAGCTGCTGGCGCAGTTGCGCGATGGCGTGCTGGAGGTGGTGATCGGCCGGCTTGTCGAACACCCGGGCATCGACTGCACGTTCCGTGCGATCGAAGACGAGGCACTCGCCATCGTCGTGGGCAATGACCATCCACTTGCGCGCAAGCGCCGTGTCGAGTTCGAGGCGCTGCTGGACTATCCATGGGTGCTGCAACCGGCCGGCAGCCCCATGCGCACCCTCATCGACCGCGAATTCCGCGACCACCATGCTGCTCTTCCCAAGGGCCTGATCGAGACGGGCTCGATCCTCACGACCATCAACCTGATCCGCAGTTCGAATTTGATTGCGGTGATTCCGGCGGCCGTCGCACTGAATGATGCAAAGCACGGCATCCTGCACATCGTGGCCTACCGAATGGGTCAGACGCTGGAGGCTTACGGCAGCCTGGTTCGCACGGACCGGCCGTTGAGCAAACCGGCCGTGGAGTTCCTGAAGTTGCTCCATGACGGGAGCCCGGCACGCAAGGGCGCTTCATGAAGTGCCCAGACGCAAAAAAGCCCCGACGAGCGAGGCTTTCAGCAGGTTTTTGGAATGACCTGACGCGATGTGAGGCGCGCATTTGGCGGAGCAGGCGGGATTCGAACCCGCGGAGGGCTATTAACCCTCACACGCTTTCCAGGCGTGCGACTTAAACCGCTCATCCACCGCTCCGAAGCCCACGATTGTAGCAGCGCGGCGACGTGAATTTCGGCGGCGCGGCAGCATTGTTCGCAATTGTCGATCACGTGGCCGATGGCGCTCTCCCGCCCGCAACATGCGCATGGACGAGGTGGCATGCACGCTGCGACAAGATGACTTCGAGCGCAGCCGACGACTTGAGATCGTGGACAAATTCTTTTGAGAAACGGCTTGTTGTGGCTCGCCAGCCGGACGAGCAGGCAACAAGCCTTGTGCCGGCAGCTAGACTGCGCGTTCAATAAAAAAAGTGCGCCGACCTTGAAGAGGAAGAGTTGCGCACACAGGGAGAAATTGTTGCTGAATCTGTCACACACCCTGCGGGTCGCGTCGCCTGCGATACCGCTATTTCTGGGCCAACCGGCACTGCACCCAGTCCGCATTTGCGGTCGCGAAGGCGTCAACAGCCTGTTCGAGTACGAACTGTTGCTCAAGACCCCCGATGCGCTGAACCTCGGCGCCTCGGGTGCAGCGGACTTTGACCTGGACCAATTCATAGGTCGCGAGATCGCCTGCACCATCGACCTCGACGGCGCCGGCGAATTCCTGCCTGGCGCCGTGGGTGCGTCGGTGGACCGAATCGGCGCTGGCGTGCGGCAGATCAATGCGCTCATCACCGACGCGCAACTGTGGGGCGAAGAAGGGCGTCACATTCAGTACAAGCTGACGTTGCGCCCCTGGCTGCACTTGGCCACCCTGACCACCGACTGCAAGATCTTCCAGAACAAGACAGTCAGCGAGATCTTCGATGAACTGTTGGCCGACTACCCCTTTTCCGTTGAAAAGCGCCTGTACGAGACGTACCCGGTCCGGGACTATCAGTGTCAGTTCAACGAATCCGACTTTGCGTTCTTCGAGCGCTTGTGCCAGGAATGGGGGATTTCCTTTCATTTCGAGCACTCCGACGACAAGCACCGGCTGGTGCTTTCCGACGCCATGGGCGCGTACAAGCCCAACGACAGTGCTGCGTACCAGATCGTCGAATACCACGCGCCCGGCTGGAAGATTGACGCGGAGTACATCCATACCTTCACGCCGCACAACCACCTGACAAGCGGCCGCTACGCTACCCGCGACTACGACTACACCCGCCCCAAGTCCGACCTCGCCGTCGGAAGCCGGGACCCTCGTCCTACGGGGCAGGCCGATCAGGAAATCTACGAATGGCACGCCAGCCAAACTGGCAGCGCCGGCAGCCACTACGCCCAGCCGCGGGCCGGTGCCACCGGCAGCAATGAGCCGGCAGCTGAAGGCGGGCAACTTGCGCTACTGCGGATGCAAGCCCTGCGTTCTCACGGATCACGCGCCCAAGCCAGCGGAAATCTGAGGGGCATGGTTCCGGGTTGCACCTTCAGGCTGGCGAAGCATCCGCGCCACAGGGCCAATGCCGAGTACCTGATTCTCGACACCCGCCTGCTGATCGAAGACGTGGCGCGAGACAGCCAGCACCTTGACGCCCGCACCGAGCGGCGCCAGCAGTGGCGCGTACAGGTCGATCTGACGGCCCATCCGGTTGCGCAGCCACTGCGTCCGGAACTGACGCGATCAAAGCCCCGTACAGGCGGTCCGCAGCCTGCCCTGGTCGTCGGTCCTGAAGGGCAGAACGTCTGGACCGACGACCTGGGCCGCATCAAGGTCCAGTTCCCCTGGGACCGCATCGGACAGAAGAACCAGCACAGCACCTGCTGGTTGCGCGTCTCAAGTCCATGGGCTGGCAATCAACTGGGCGGCGTGCACATTCCCCGCATCGGGCAGGAAGTCATCGTCGATTTCTACGGTGGTGATCCCGATCTGCCGATCTGCACTGGGCGGGTTCACAACCAGATGAACCTGCCGCCTTGGAGCCTGCCCGGTCAGCATGCGCTCAGCGGCTTCCGCAGCCGCGAACTGCTGCCCGATAGTGGCAACGCCTCTGGCGGGCGAAGTAATCACCTCGTGATGGACGACACGGCCGAAAGGATTCAGGTCCAACTCAAGAGCGACCATCAGCACAGTCAGTTGTCGCTGGGGCACATTGCCCGCATCGACGGCAATCGGGGCCGCGCCGACCTTCGAGGAGAGGGCTTCGAACTGCGCACCGACGGCCACGGCGTCTTGCGTGCGCAGGACGGCCTGCTCATCTCCACCGAGGGTCGCGCCGCGGCCAGTGGCTACATCAAGGCGATGGACGAAGCCAAGCGCAGGCTGGCCAAGGCCCATGAGCAACACGAACAGATGGCCGAACTGGCGCAGAAGTTCGAGGCGCAACAGTCCGGCAAGGAGCAGTCAGACGTCGCCAACGGCATCGCCGCCCAGAACGCTGACATCAGCGGCGACTGCAAACCCGATGTCCAGGCCGGCGTGTTTCCCGAACTCGCAAAGCCGCACCTCGTCCTGGCCAGCCCGGCGGGCATCGAAACCTCCACGCGCCAGAGCACGCACATTGCCAGCGACGAACACAACGCCTTCACCAGCGGCGGTCACACCAGCCTGGTTGTAGGGCGCGGCCTGTTCGCCAGCGTCAAGGACGCCATCAAGCTGTTCGCCCACAAGGCGGGCATGAAGCTGGTGGCGGCCAGTGGCGACATCGACATCAAGGCGCTCAATGACAGCATCCACGTGCTGGCCAAGCTCAACATCAACCAGACGGCCGAGCGAATCACCATCAGCGCCGGGAAAGAGCTGATTTTGCAAGGTGGCCGCAGCTTCTCGCGCTATGCCGACGAGGGGATCGTGCATGGCACGCCAGGCTTTCATCGCGAGCAGGCGGCGACACACGTCTTGGAGGGCCCACAGAGCCGATCAATTGCTGCGAACGGTTGGCCTGACGCTCAGTTCAACGAACAGTTCATCGTCAAGACGCCCGAAGGCAAACCCGTTTCGAGGATGCGCTACCGCATCAAGCGGGACGACGGGGCGGTGATCGAAGGCGTCACAGGCGCAGACGGAATCGTGCCCATGCAAAAGGGCACGGACCCAGCCCAACTCACCATCGAATTGCTTGGCATCCAGGAGTAACAGCATCATGACCGACGACTACGCGAACGCCGCAGCCGCCACCGAAGAACGCAGCGCGCAGGCCGTGCCGGGTGCCGACGGCGCTCATTGCTACCAGTGGAACCTCACGAAGTCCGAACGCTGCGACCCCGTGACGCTGCGCTATCAGCCGGAGTACGTTCTGCCCATTGTTTTCGTGCCGGGCATCATGGGGAGCAACCTCAAGGGAAATGGCAACATCCACACTGGTAGCGCCCCTGTCTGGCGGCTGGATAACAGCCTTGGTGCACCTCTTGGTCTTCTCTTCGACAAGATTAAAGAGGGGCCGGGCAAGCGGCAGAAATTGCTGCATCCTGATCGGACAGTGGTAGACCCCGGGGGGGCGGTGCCATCCAACGCTGTTGGCAGCATTGCCAATCGTGACGAATACATCGCGCGAGGCTGGGGTGAGGTCGGTGAAGGCAGCTACCACAGTTACCTCAAGTTCCTTGAGGAGGAACTCAACGGCAAGCCCGACGCCAATGGGGTTCGTAAGCCCAACGCGACAAATGTCATTCGACAGTTGCTCGAGGGGCGCAAAAAAAATGACCCCGGTAAGAACATTTGGACGCCACTGCGCTGCTTCGAAGAGCCCACGGAAGACGAATTGAAGGCGCTGGCGCGGTGCCGCATGCCAGTGTATGCCTGTGGTTACAACTGGCTGGATGACAACAAGATCGCCGCCAAGCTGCTGCTGAAACGCATCAAAGAGGTGATCGCCCGCAACCACACACAAAAGATCGAATGCAAGCAGGTGATGATCATCACTCACTCCATGGGCGGGTTGGTATCGCGTGCCTGCGCCAAGCTGGATGGCGCCGAAAAGCTCATCGCCGGCATCATCAACGGCGTCATGCCTGCCAACGGCGCAGCCGTGGCTTACCGCCGCTGTAAGGTTGGCATGTGGGATGAATCTGTCAAAGCCTCGCTGGTCATCGGCACCACCGGCCGGCAAGTCACGGCCGTGTTCGCGCAGGCGCCGGGCGCGCTGGAACTGCTCCCCACGCAGAATTACTCCAATGACAACAAAGACAACAATGACAACAAATGCAACAAAGACAACAAAGACAACAAAGACAACAAATACAACAGAGGTTGGTTAGAGGTCCATGGCCCAGATGGCAAATCGATTGCAGCGACCTTGCCTGCCACAGATCCATACGAGGAAATCTACAAACGGAATGACCGTTGGTGGGCGCTCGTTAAGGAAGAGTGGCTAACGCCCAGCGGCGGGGTTCCCATTTCTTGGGGCGACTATCTGGATTTTCTTGAAACGGCAAAGAAATTCCATACAACCCTAACCTCACAGGACTATCACCAGCACACTCACGCCTTTTTTGGCGATGCCGACAAAAAAGGTGAGACCAGGAGCTTCGAACGGGTGACTTGGAAAATGACAAAGGGCCACCGGCAACCGCTTGGAGGGACCAAAGCGCCAACACCGGCGCAGGTGTATGAGATGTCGGCGCAGGAGGTGCGCATGACAGGCTCCAACCCCGAGCGTGTGGGCGGTGAACGCGTCATCAACGCTGAAACCAACACACTTGACTACGAGACCAGCTCTTGGGATTTGGCCGCAGCCGGGCAAGACGGATCTGGCGATGGCACGGTGCCCGCATCTTCAGGCCGCGCGCCCCTTGATTGCGCCAAGGTCCTGCAAGTTTTCAAGATCAAGGGTGTTGAACACGAACCGGCCTACAAAGACGACACAGTTCAAAAACTGTCGCTGTACTCCCTGTGCAAACTGGTTTCCAAGTCCGACAAGCCTGCCGCAGTCAAACCTTGAAGGCTCCAGATGAATTCCTTGCGTGCCCTGTACCGGACAGCCGCAATGCTGCTTGCCGCCAGCGCGTTAGCCTGCACCGCGGTGGCCTCTTCAACATACACCCTCACCACCATGAACCCTATCGCGAGCGAACGCCAGACCCACTGCATGGGGCGCTACCTGATCGACCTGCCAAAGGGCTTTAGCTTGCAAACGGGAGGTTGGGGCAATATTGAGCTGTACTACGGGCTGGACAAGAATTTCAAGCGCGTCTATGCAACTGTCAGAAGCGAGCTCTACACCCCTGATGCGTTTGTGAAAGCTGTGCGGGCACGTCGTGACGAGTTGCAAGGCGCTGTCAATGAGGAAGCCAAGGGGCCGATGTTGCTCAAGACAGAGCAGTTGGGTGAATACGCCGTCATGTTGCGACGGCATGACAAAGAGCTTTACGAGGGCGCAATCAGAAGCGAGGTGCATCAACTTGTGGGACAACGGTACGTTATCTTTGACGAGAAGTCTTATGTGCCCGAGAGCATGGCACTTGGAGACACACCGAATAAATACACTCACGTCAACACAGGGCCCACCGAGGAACGCTTGAGGATGATCTCCAAACGACTGTTGCCTTATATCGATGCAACAGGTGCACCGGCGGGCTTCTGCCAGCAGGGCGTGGTATTCAATGTTGGACAGGACGACGAGGTCAGCAGCTTCCGCTTCTTCGACGAATCCCGTCCCGATGTGCATGTTGAGGTGGACTACCACGCCGTCACTGGACAGCCTGGCGAACCGTTGTTTGATCGCGGCAGCGCCGTGGCCGATCAGCGCATCCTGGCCCTGTTCAACAAAGCCGGCGGTGTCACGCTACGCAAACGTGAAACGATGCTGGGCGGCATGCCTGCGCAGGAGCTTCTGGACAAGCTTTCTCGGCCGATCGTGCAGCATCTTTTCAACATCGAAACGCGTACAGCCAAGCAATCGCTGCAACAGCCCACCCTGTCGCTGAAAATTCTCACCGGCCAGACCAACGGCGTGCCTCAGGACAAGCAGACGTCTTCCAGCCTCTCCGATGACCAAGTGATACAGCTGTGGGATGGCATCGTGCGATCGGTGCGCCCGCGTACACCAGTGTCAGTCAGCACGTCGCTGAGCTGCCGACCGGGCGAACCCTGCCCCCTGAGCGGTATCTGGAAAGCAGTCGCGGCCTCGCACACTCCCATGGACTTCCAGTGGATGCATCAAGGCCGCGACCGGGGTGTCGTAGCAGTTCGGCAGGGCGAAAGCATGCCTGCCATTCCGCGCGCCTCGACGCAGGAACAGGGCTCTTGGGAATGGCAGCTGGCCAGTGCGAGCGGTGGGCGTCAATGACAGACAAACGCCAGGTCAATTTGAGGTCTGGGGCCGGCACGTTCTGACCAATAGCTCCGCTCAGCCGTAACTTGCAAAAGTAGCCATGCGACCGGGACATGCTCCGCGCGTGCCCATCAACGCCCGCAATGCCCTCAAGGGTTCGCCGCCGGCTTCCCCGCCTGCACCATCCGCATCGCCGAAGCAATCAACGCCGCCGTCTCCGTCATGTTGCTCGGCACGATCAAAGTTGACGTCGCATCAGACGCAACCTTGCTGTAAGCATCAATAGCCCGCTCCGCGACCTTCAACTGCACCGCCTGTTCCCCCGCCGGCTGCCGAATCGCCGCCGCCACCAGTTCAATCGCCGCAGCCGTCGCCTGCGCCACCGCGGTGATCGCCCCGGCCTCACCCTGCGCGTTGTTGATCTGCGACTGCTTCTGACCCTCCGAGCGCGCAATCAATGCTTCACGCTCCCCGGTCGCGATGTTGATCTGCTCCTGGCGCCGGCCTTCCGAAGCCGCAATCAACGCACGCTTCTCCCGCTCAGCCGTGATCTGCCGCTGCATCGCCTGCAGGATCTCCTTGGGCGGCGTCAAATCCTTGATCTCGTAACGCAGCACCTTCACGCCCCAGTTCAAGGCCGCCTCGTCGATGGCCGCCACCACTTGCGCATTGATGATGTCGCGCTCCTCAAAGGTCTTGTCCAGCTCCAGCTTGCCGATCACGCTGCGCAGCGAGGTCTGCGCGAGTTGCGTCACCGCCACGATGTAGTTGGACGAGCCGTAGCTCGCGCGCATCGGGTCGGTCACCTGGAAATAAAGGATGCCGTCCACCTGCAGCTGCGTGTTGTCGCGCGTGATGCAGATCTGGCTCGGTACGTCGAGCGGGATCTCCTTCAGGCTGTGCTTGTAGGCCACCTTGTCGATGAAAGGGATGAGGAAGTTCGGCCCCGGCGACATGGTGCCGTTGTACTTGCCCAGGCGTTCGCGCACCCAGGCGTTTTGCTGCGGCACGAACTTGACCGACTGGCTGATGAAGATGATGGCGATGACCAGAATGACCGCTGCGACTTCCATGGTTTGCTTCCCCTCGGTGGTTGGATTTTTCAGATCTTGTCGACGACGAGCCGGTTGCCGACGACCTCGGCGACGCGGTGCAGGCCCGTGGTGGGCGAGTTGCCGGCGCGAGGGATGGCGGTCCATTGCGCGCCGCGGTAGCGAACCATGGCGGTGCCGTCGGGGTTCCACGCCTCGACCATCACGCTTTCGCCAATGTCCAGGTTGACGTTGCGATTCGCGCCCGCCGGGGGTTCCGCCGGACGCCGGCGGCGGATGAGGTACCAAGTCAGCACTGCGCCGACGCCGATCACCGCCGCGACGACCAGCTGGGTCGTGAAGCTCGCCCCGGCGTGGGCGGACAAGGCTGCCGCGGCAAAACCCGCGCTCAGCAGCAGCAGGTAGATCGTGCCCGACATCAACTCGAGAATGATCGCGCCGCCTGCGATCAGCCACCAGACGGTGGAATCTGCCATGAGGTCTCCCAAAGGGTGGATGGCGCCGATTCTGCGTCAAAAAACCCGGGTCCCGCAGCCACTCCCGAATCGCTGTGCATGTCGGGAACGCAACTTATTCAGCGCCCCTTCACGCGCCTTCATCTGAATTCCTTACACTTCCGCCCTCATTTGTCAGTTCGGAGCCTCCTCCATGAAATTCCGCTTCCCGATCGTCATCATTGACGAGGACTTCCGCTCCGAAAACACTTCGGGGCTGGGCATCCGTGCCCTGGCGCAGGCCATCGAGGCCGAGGGCTTCGAGGTGCTGGGCGTCACCAGCTACGGCGACCTGAGCCAGTTCGCCCAGCAGCAAAGCCGCGCCAGCGCTTTCATCCTGTCGATCGACGATGAGGAATTCACCGTCGGCCCCGACCTCGACCCCGCCGTGCTCAACCTGCGCAGCTTCATCGAGCAGGTGCGCCGCAAGAACGCGGAGGTGCCGATCTACATCTACGGCGAGACCAAGACTTCGCGCCACATCCCCAACGACATCCTGCGCGAGTTGCACGGCTTCATCCACATGTTCGAGGACACGCCGGAGTTCGTTGCGCGCCACATCATCCGCGAGGCCAAGAGCTACCTGGAAGGCGTGCAGCCGCCGTTTTTCCGCGCGCTGATCGACTACGCGGAAGACGGTTCCTACTCGTGGCACTGCCCTGGGCACTCGGGTGGCGTGGCCTTCCTGAAGAGTCCGGTCGGCCAGATGTTCCACCAGTTCTTCGGCGAGAACATGCTGCGCGCCGACGTCTGCAACGCGGTGGAAGAACTCGGCCAACTGCTGGACCACACCGGCCCGGTGGCGGCGAGCGAGCGCAATGCGGCGCGCATCTTTAATGCCGACCATTGCTTCTTCGTGACCAACGGCACCAGCACCAGCAACAAGATGGTGTGGCACCACACGGTGGCGCCGGACGATGTGGTGGTGGTGGACCGCAACTGCCACAAGTCGATCCTGCACGCGATCATCATGACGGGCGCGATTCCCGTGTTCATGAAGCCCACGCGCAACCACTTCGGCATCATCGGCCCGATTCCCAAGAGCGAGTTCGAGCCGGCGCAGATCAAGGCCAAGATCCGGGCGAATCCGCTGCTGGCGCACGTGGACGCCGACACCGTCAAGCCGCGCGTCATGACGCTGACCCAGTCGACCTACGACGGCGTGATCTACAACACCGAGACCATCAAGAAGATGCTTGACGGCTACGTGGACACGCTGCACTTCGACGAGGCATGGCTGCCGCACGCGGCCTTCCACCCGTTCTACGGCACCTATCACGCCATGGGCAAGCGCCGTGAGCGGCCGAAGGAGTCGCTGGTGTTTGCCACGCAATCCACGCACAAGCTGCTGGCCGGCATCAGCCAAGCCAGCCACGTGCTGGTGCAGGATTCGCAGAACCGCGCGCTCGACCGCGACCTGTTCAACGAGGCGTACCTGATGCATTCGTCGACCAGCCCGCAGTACGCCATCATCGCCAGCTGCGACGTGGCCGCCGCGATGATGGAGCCGCCCGGCGGCACCGCGCTGGTGGAAGAAAGCATTCTGGAAGCGCTGGACTTCCGCCGCGCCATGCGCAAGGTCGAGGCCGAGTTCGGCAAGGACGAATGGTGGTTCAAGGTGTGGGGCCCCGAGAAGCTCGTCGACGAAGGCATCGGCCGCGCAGACGACTGGATCATCAAGGGCGAGGCGCGCACCGCCAAGTGGCACGGCTTCGGCAACCTGGCCGACGGCTTCAACATGCTCGACCCGATCAAGTCGACCATCGTCACGCCGGGGCTGGACCTGAACGGAAAGTTTGCCAAGAGCGGGATTCCCGCGAGCATCGTCACCAAGTTCCTGGCCGAGCACGGCGTGATCGTGGAGAAGACGGGGCTCTACAGCTTCTTCATCATGTTCACCATCGGCATCACCAAGGGCCGCTGGAACACGCTGCTCACGGCCTTGCAGCAGTTCAAGGACGACTACGCGCGCAACCAGCCGATGTGGCGGATCCTTCCGGAGTTCTGCCAGGCGCACCCCGGCTACGAGCGCCTGGGCCTGCGCGACCTGTGTCAGCACGTGCATGAGCTTTATGCGCGCTACGACGTGGCGCGGCTGACCACCGAGATGTACCTGAGCGATCTCACGCCCGCCATGAAGCCGAGCGACGCCTATGCGCACATCGCGCACCGCAAGACCGAGCGGGTGGAAATCGACCAGCTGGAAGGGCGCATCACGACCAGCCTGATCACGCCGTACCCACCGGGCATTCCGCTGCTCATTCCGGGGGAAGTGTTCAACAAGAAGATCGTGGACTACCTCAAGTTCGCAAGGCAGTTCAACATCGAGTGCCCTGGCTTCGAGACAGACATCCACGGCCTCGTGGCGCGGCACGACGAGGCCGGCAAGCTGCGCTACTACGCGGATTGCGTGCGGCAGGAGAACGCGTAAGCGCGGCTCAGGCCAGGCGCAGCAGCATCACCCCGGCCACGATGATCGTCGTGCCGATGGCGCGCTGCCACCCGAAGGCTTCGCGCAGGAAGAGGGTGCCGATGAGCGCGGCGAAGAGCACCGAGGTCTCGCGCAGTGCCGCGACCGTGGCCACCGGCGCCCGTGTCATCGCCCACAGCGCGATGCCATAGGAGCCCAGTGACGCGGCGGTGCCGACGATGGCAATGGGCCAGCGGCCCTTCATGTACGTGAAGGCGGCGCCGCGCCGGCCGGGGCGGCGCCAGAGCACCAGCAGCATGAACGGGATCCCGTCGAAGACGAAGAGCCCCGCCACGTAGGCGGCGGCGTCTCCCGAGACGCGCACGCCGATGCCGTCGATCACCGTGTAGAGCGCGATGATGGCGGCGTTGGCCAGCGCGAATCCCAGCGCCTTGCTTCGATTGGCCTCGCTGCCGATGTGCATGGCCGAGCGCGACAGGCCCAGCGTGACGACGCCGACGCAGAGCAGGGCCACGCCAGCCCACGCCATTGCCCCCAGCCGCTCGCCGATGAAGGCCAGGCTGCCCAGGGCCACGAGCAGCGGCGCGCAGCCCCGCATCAGGGGGTAGGTGAGGCCCAGGTCGCCGTACTTGTAGGCGCCGGCCAGCGCCACGTAGTAGCCCAGGTGAATCACCAGCGACGCCACCATGTACGGCCACGCGCTGCGTTCGGGCAGGCCGGTGTGCATCAGGATCGGAATGGCGATGAAGACGCCCAGGCTGTGGACGAGCGCCGTGTCCAGCGACTTGTCCTGCCCGGACTTGATGAGCGCATTCCACCCGGCGTGCAGCAGCGCGCCGAAGAGCACGGCCAGGACGACGGGGCCGGTCAACGCCACGTCGGCTACGCGAGCATGCAGCGCTGTGCGCGCGCCAGGAAATGTGACAGCGGCGGCGTCTCGCGATCCGCTTCCTTGGCCAGGTCGTCCCACAGGCGAAGCTGGACGGCCTCGCTCGCATGCGGCTTCGCGATGAAGCGTTGCGCCTCCTCCGGCGAAAAGATGCCTCCCTGCAATTCAAGGCTGCGTTTGGAGTCCTCCGAGAGAGCGGCCCAATAGTTGGCACGTGTGGCGCAGAGGTAGCGCTTGGCATCCACATGCCACTGGATGGCGGAGAGCACACGCTCGCCGAACACGCCGCGCAAGAAGGGAATCGCAAAGTACTGGTGCAGGTCGTCGATGCCGCGCAGGCTGGGCGATTCGCCCTGTTCGTTGAGCAGGTGGCCGAGGTCGTGGAGCAGGGCGGCCGTTACCAGTTCGTCGTCGGCACCTGCCAGTTCGGCGCGCTGGGCCGATTGCAGGGCGTGTTCGAGCTGCGAGACTGGCTCGCCGCTGTATTGCTCGCCGCCACGGCGCGCGAAAAGCGTTTCGATATCCGGAATGGTCAATGCCATGTTGTGCCTCAGGCTTCGGCCCGCGCGGCTTGCCCGGCCTCGTCGGCCAACCGGGCTTGCGCAGCGGGATGCTTTTTCTGGTGGTTGCTGAGCGTGCGCTCACGGCTGTTCATCACGTGCTGGAACATGGCCTGGCCGGCCGCCTCCGGGTCGCCCGCTGCGATGGCCTTGACGATCTGCCGATGCTCGCGCGAGTAGATCGCCATCGATTCGCGCGTCAGGTTCTGCCGGCGAAAAAGCGAAAGCTCGTTGACCAGCTTGCGGTAGGTGGCGGTGAGTTTCGCATTGTTGGCCAGCTCCAGCAGCCGGTCGTGGAACTGGAGATTGAAGCGGTGGTAGTCGTGCGGGTTGTCGGTCTTGCCAGCCTGGTCCATGGCGTCGACCAATTGGCGCAGTTCCTTGACCTGCGCCGGGGCGAGCCCTTGCGCCAGCTTGCGGCCGACGTACAGGTCCATCACGGCGCGAACCTCGAAGATCTCCAGGGCTTCCTCGACCGGCACGTCTCGCACGAACACCCCGCGATTCTTGATGGTGGTCACCAGCCCCGATTCCTCCAGCATCCGGAAGGCCTCGCGCACCGGACCGCGCGACACGCCGAGTTGATCGGCAAGCGTGGATTCGGTCAGCTTGGCGCCCGACGGCAGCTCGCCGTCCAGAATCATGCGTTCGAGCTCGGCCTGCACCAGGTTCGCCAATGAATTGCACTGAAGGTGTGCGATGGCGGGGTGGCTGGAAATTGTCTTGACCATGAAGTCCATCGTAGGTTGTCCGCCTCAGATTGTCTACGATTTACAAAAGACAATAGACGATCCGGCGATGCGGGCCCCGATTTTGCTTGAGGGATGTGTCACGAAGATGTCTTCTCGTGCAGCCACATTTCTTTACTTCAAGAACAGGAGCTCGTTCCATGACCTATGCGAAATCCATCGTGGCCACCATCCTCGGCGTGGCGTTTGCCGCCGGCGCCTGGGCGCAAAAAACCCAGCTGACCGTGTACACCGCGTTGGAAACCGATCAACTCAAGGCGTACCAGGAGGCCTTCAACAAGGTGCATCCGGAGGTCGACATCAAGTGGGTCCGTGACTCGACCGGCGTCGTCACGGCCAAACTGCTCGCCGAAAAGGCCAACCCGCAGGCCGACGTGATCTGGGGCGTGGCCGCCACGAGCCTGGCGCTGTTCGAGCGCAACGGCATGCTGGAGCCCTACGCGCCGTTGAACCTGGACGCGATCATGAGCCAGTACCGCGACAAGAAGTCGCCGCCCGCCTGGTGGGGCATGGACGTGTTCGGCGCCGTGGTGTGCTTCAACACCGTCGAGGCGAAGAAGAAGAACATCCCCATCCCGACGACCTGGAAAGACCTGACCAAGCCGGAGTTCAAGGGCCAGGTCGTCATGCCCAACCCCGCATCGTCGGGCACCGGCTACCTGGACGTGGTGGCGTGGCTGCAGCTGTGGGGCGACGACGGCGGCAAGGGCGGTGGCTGGAAGTACATGGATGCGTTGCACGAAAACGTGGGCCAGTACACACACTCGGGCTCCAAGCCTTGCAACATGGCGGCGGCCGGTGAGTACGTGGCGGGCATCTCCTTCGAATACCGCGGCTACACCAACAAGGCCAAGGGTGCGCCGATCGAACTCGTGTTCCCCAAGGAAGGACTGGGCTGGGACCTGGAAGGCTTCGCGATCTACAAGGGCACGAAAAAGCTGGAGGCCGCGAAGAAACTCGCCGACTGGGCGTCGTCCAAGGATGCGATGGTGCTCTACGGCAAGAACTTCGCGATCACCGCGCAGCCGGGCGTGGCGCCCAAGCTGCCCAACATTCCGGATGACTACGAGGCGCGTCTGATCAAGCTCAACTTCGACCAAGCCGCCGCAGGCCGCGACCGCACGCTGGCCGAATGGTCCAGGCGCTACGACGCGAAGTCCGAGAAACGGCCCGCCCCCTGACCGGAGGGCTGCCGCAATGAGCGACGCGAACTACCTCAGCCTGCGGGGCATCCAGAAGCGCTTCGGCGCCTTCACGGCACTGGAGAACATCGACCTGACGATCCGCCGCGGCGAGTTCGTCTGCTTCCTGGGGCCCTCGGGCTGCGGCAAGACGACCTTGCTGCGAATCATCGCGGGGCTCGAGACGCAGACGGCCGGCAAGATCGTGCAGGACAGCCGCGACATCTCGGTGCTGCCGCCGGCCGGTCGTGACTACGGGATCATGTTCCAGTCGTACGCGCTGTTTCCCAACCTCACGGTCGCGGGCAACGTGGCCTATGGCCTGGTCAACCGGAAGCAGACACGGGCGCAGGTGGCGCCGCGCGTGGAAGAGTTGTTGCGGCTCGTCGGCCTTCCGGGCAGCGGCGCCAAGTACCCGGCGCAAATGTCCGGCGGCCAGCAACAGCGCATTGCCCTGGCGCGCGCATTGGCGACCTCGCCCGGGCTCTTGCTGCTGGACGAGCCGCTGTCGGCGCTCGACGCCATCGTGCGCGTGCACCTGCGCAACGAGATTCGCTCGCTGCAGCGCAAGCTCGGCGTGACGACCATCATGGTCACGCATGACCAGGAAGAGGCGCTGTCGGTCGCCGATCGCATCGTCGTGATGAACCAGGGCGTGATCGAACAGGTGGGCACGCCCATGGAGGTGTATCGCGAGCCTGCGACGCCTTTCGTTGCCGGCTTTGTCGGCAAGGTGAATCGCCTGAAGGCCACTGCGGAGGGCGACAGTTGGTACCGGTGTGGCGACAAGCGACTGCACTGCGCGCCGGGCGCCGGTGCGGACTTCCAGCCGGGCAGGGAGGTCGCGCTCTATCTGCGTCCGGAAGACCGGGTCGTCGATGGCGTTCGGGACGACGACCCGATGCGCTGCGCCGGCACGGTTCGCCACGTGGAGTTCCTGGGCGGCAACTGCCTGGCCGAAGTATCGGTCGAGGGCATTCCCGACCAGCCGGTGCAACTGCAGTTCTCGCTCAACCAGATGAGCGAGTTCGATGTGCACGAGGGCGGAACGGTGCGCTTTGCGTTGCGAGCCGACCGCTTGCGCGTGTTTCCAGCGGCCGCGGCGTGAGTGCCTGTCAACAAATGAACGAGGTCGCCTCACAACCATTGCTTGCCGCCGCCAGACCTTCGGCGCTGAAGCAGCGCGTGCACTGGACCGACCGGCTGGGCCATCTGGGCCTGCTCGGCATCGCTGTGCTGCTCTTGTTGGGGCTGGTAGCGCCGCTGTTGCTGATCCTGTCGAAGGCGCTCGATGGCGAGGGCGGCGGCTTGCACGCGTTCGGGGCCTACCTTGCGTCGCCGGCCTTGCTCCAGAGCCTCTGGCACAGCGTCTGGGTCTCGATGCTGGTGACGCTCATCGTCGTGCCGCTGGCCTTCACATTCGCCTACGCGCTCACGCGCAGTTGCATGCCGTTCAAGGGGCTCTTCAGGACGATCAGCTTGCTGCCCTTGCTGGCGCCGTCGCTGTTGTCGGCCATCTCGCTGATCTACTGGTTCGGCAATCAGGGCGTGGCCAAGGACTTCTGGCTGTCGCTCGGCTTCGACGGCATCTACGGTGCGCCGGGCATCGTGCTGGCCGAATGCTTCGCGACCTTTCCGCACACTTTGATGATCCTGGTGACGGCTTTGACGCTGGCTGACGCACGCTTGTACGAGGCCGCGGACGCCATGGGAACGCGCACGCTGCGCAAGTTCTTCACCATCACGCTGCCGGGCGCCAAGTACGGATTGATCTCGGCGGCCTTGGTCACCTTCACGCTGGTCATCACGGACTTCGGCGTGCCCAAGGTGGTTGGCGGCAATTTCAACGTGCTGGCCACCGACGTGTTCAAGCTGGTGATCGGCCAGCAGGACTTCCAGCGCGGAGCCGTGGTGGCCCTGCTTCTCCTGACGCCGGCGGCGCTCACCTTCGGCATCGACTGGTTCGTGCAGCGCAAGCAAAGCGCGGCACTGTCGGCGCGGGCCGTCGCGTTGGTGCCCAGGCGATCGACGCGCTTCGATGCGGCGATGACGCTCTACTGCATGGCGATCGCAGGGCTGATGCTGGCGGTGTTCTTCATGGCGGTGTTCGCATCCTTTGCCAAGCTGTGGCCCTACAACCTGACACCGAGCCTGACGCACTACGTCTCCGGCCTTGTCGATGCGGAGCTGGGGAGTGCGCTGGTCAACAGCGTCAAGCTGGCGGCGGCGACGGCCTTCTTCGGGACCATCATCGTCTTCATTGGCGCGTACCTCCTGGAAAAGACGCGTGGGCTGGATGGCGTGCGGCCGCTCATCCGTCTGATGGCGATGCTGCCGATGGCGGTGCCCGGACTGGTGCTCGGCCTGGGCTTCATCTTTTTCTTCAATGCGCCGGCCAACCCGCTGAACTTTCTCTATCAGACGATGAGCATCCTCGTGGTGTGCACCATCGTCCACTTCTACACCACCGGGCACCTGACGATGGTGACGGCGCTCAAGTCCATCGACGGGGAGTTCGAGGCGGTGTCGGCCTCGCTGAAGGTGCCGTTCTACAAGACCTTCTGGCGCGTGACGCTGCCGATCTGCCTGCCGACGCTGCTGGACGTTTCGCGCTACTTCTTCATCAACGCCATGACGACGATTTCGGCGGTGGTGTTTCTCTATTCGCCGGATACGAAGCTGGCATCGGTCGCCATCCTCAACCTGGACGAAGCCGGTGACACCGGGCCCGCCGCGGCGATGGCCGTGCTCATTGCCGGCGTGTCGACGTTGGTGACCTTGCTCTACCTCGCGCTTGGCAAGTGGCTCGACTTGCGTACACAGGCGTGGCGCGCGCCGAGCCGCTGAGCCTCCTTCATCCACACATGACAGACAAGTCTTTCGACCTCATCGTCGTCGGTGCCGGCATCGTCGGGCTGGCCCATGCGTACACCGCCGCGCTGCGCGGCCTCAAGGTGTGCGTGGTGGAGCGCGATGCTGCCTGTGTCGGCGCGTCGATCCGCAACTTCGGCTTCATCACGGTGACGGGGCAGGGCGCAGGCGACACCTGGCGCCGCGCCCGTCGCTCGCGCGAGATATGGGGCGACGTCGCGCCTGCCGCCGGGATTGCCACCTTGCACCAGGGTCTCTGGCTCACGGCCTTTCGCCCGCAGGCGCTGGAAGTGCTCAAGGAGTTCATGGCGACGCCGATGGGCGAGGGTTGCCGTTTGCTCGATGTCGATGAAGCTGCCCAACGCGCGCCGGTGCTGCAACTTGATGGCGCTCAGGGAGTGCTCCACAGCCCGCACGAGATGCGTGTCGAGTCGCGCACGGCGATCGGCCTGCTGGCCCGCTGGCTTGCCGAGGACATGGACGTGACCTTTCGCTTTGGCGAGGCGGTGCTTGAAGTCGCGACGCCGCGCGTACGTACATCCCGCGCCGTGCTGCACGCAGAACGCGTGGCCGTGTGCACCAACACCGACCTGAACGGGCTCTTTGCCGAGCGCCTGACCTCGCATCAATTGCGCCTTTGCCTCCTGCACATGTTGCGCGTGCAGCCGGAGCCGGGGTTCACGTTGCCGGGCTCGGTCATGGCCGACCTGAGCCTGGTGCGCTACCACGGCTACAGCCAGTTGCCCGCCGCGCAGAAACTGCTGACGCAGATTCGTGCCGAGGAAGGCGAGTCGCTGGACAACGGCATCCATCTCATCGTGGTGCAAAGCGCCGACGGCTCGCTGGTGGTTGGGGACTCGCACCATTACGGCGCTGCGCCCGAGCCGTTTGCGGACCAGCGCGTGGACGAACTCATACTCGAGCACCTGCACAAGACGCTCAAGCTCCAGCAGTGCCGCGTGAGCGAACGCTGGGTCGGTATCTATCCGTCCTCGGCCACGACGGACTGCCTCATCGACTCGCCCGACGACGCAACGCGCCTGGTGCTCGTGACCAGTGGCACTGGCGCGAGCACGGCATTCGGCATTGCCGAAGACGTTTTTGCCGCGTGGTAGCGGCCAACTCAATTCAGACTCGCATGACAACCCAACCCACCCGACTCCGCGCCGTCGTCTTCGACTGGGCCGGCACCATCATCGACTTCGGCTCCTGCGCGCCGATGGGCGCTTTCGTGAAGCTGTTTCGCCAGTTCGAGATCGCGATCAGCATCGACGATGCGCGCGGCCCGATGGGCATGGCCAAGTGGGACCACATCAAGGCGCTGGGCAAGCTGCCGCACGTTGCCGAGCAGTGGGAGGCGCGCTACGAAAGGCCTTTTGACGACGCCGACGTCGATCGCCTCTACGAGATCTTCACGCCGATGAACGCGGCCATCGTCGCCGACTTTGCGGACTTCATTCCCGGTGCGGTGGAAGTGGTCGATGCGCTGCGGGCGCGGGGGCTCAAGATCGGCTCTACCACCGGCTACAACCGCCCGATCATGGAGATCGTCACGCCCATTGCCGCGGCCGGCGGCTATGCACCGGACAACCTCGTGTGCGCGGGCGACCTGGCCGAGGGCCGTCCCGGTCCGTTGATGATGTATCGCACCTTCGCGGATCTCGGGGTGTGGCCGCCGTTATCGGTGGTCAAGGTAGACGACACGGGCGTGGGCATCGAGGAAGGCATCCACGCAGGCACCTGGACCGTGGGGCTGGCCGTCAGTGGAAACGCCGTCGGCATGCCTCTTGCGGATTGGCAGGCGCTCGACACGGGGCGGCAGCAGGCGCTGCGTGAAGCGGCCACGGAGAAACTCAAGGCGTCGGGTGCCCACTTCGTCATCGACAGCGTGGCCGACTTGCTGCCGGTGCTCGACGAGATCGAGACCCGACTGCGCCGGGGCGAGCAGCCCTGAACCTGCGTAACGGGGAAGCGTCACGCGCCGAGATCGGGGCGCACTCGCATGAAGCGCGCAAAGCGGGGCACGCCGCTGGCGTTGGTGCCGTTGTAGCGGTAGGTAATCCATGTGCCGATGGCCGGCGGCGCATCGCGCTCGGCATCGGTCAGTCCGCTGCCGAGCTTGAAGCGTCGGCCTTCCGGCGATTCGACCATCAGGGCGCCCACGCGGCCCGTCAGGCGCCCCTTGCCAGGCACATGGGCGACGACCTTCGCCTCCGCGTCCTCGAAGGGCTTGACCTTGAGCAGGTCGGCATTGCGTTCGCCGCGATAGAGCGACGCGCCACGGTGCAGCATCAGGCCTTCACCGCCGATGCGGATGGTCTTGTCGAGCAGCGCCTGCAGGTCTTCGGCCGTGGTTGCGCGCTGCTGCGCGACGGGCACGACCCACGGGGCCGAAGGAATGGGAAGAAGCTTGCGCAGTGCGGCGAGGCGCTCCGTGAAGGGCCCCGGCTGGGCGGGCATGTCGAACACCATGAAGCGCATCTCGTGCCATGCGTTGTCGCTCGGCGTCTGGCTGCGCACGGTCGACATGGCCCGCGCGAATTGCCCGCGACCGGCCCACAGTTCGCCGTCGAGCGGCACATTGGGAAGGTTGACCGTGAACCAGTCCGGCGCCACCACCGGCTCACCGCCGCGCGTGCGGAAGCGCTTGCCGTCCCAGTAGCCGCGAACGCCGTCGAACTTCTCGCTGACCCAGTAGTCGTCCAGCGGCATGCCGGGCCGGTAGACCTCGGCCTGCATCAGCGACGGTGGGGCCTCGCGGGCAAATATTGCAGGCGCGCACGCGCACAGCCATCCAGCGAGCAACAAGGTTCGACGATTCAACATTTCAAGGGGAGGGGAGTTCAGGGAAAGGCGGCCCGCGCCCGGTTGATCCGGAGCGGGCAGGCTTTCAAACGGACGACCGCCCTGAACGGTCGACACGCTTTGCCGAGAGTACGGGTTTACTCTGCCATGCCGCCGACGACCTGGCTGAAGCCGCCGTCGACATAGGTGATTTCTGCGGAAACGCCGCTGGCCAGATCGCTCAGCAGGAAGGCCGCCACATTGCCCACCTCGTCGATGGTCACGTTGCGTCGGATCGGCGACACGTCCGCCACGGCGGACAACATCTTGCTGAAGCCCTTGATGCCGCTGGCCGCCAGCGTCTTGATGGGACCGGCGCTGATGCCGTTGACGCGCATGCCCTTGGGCCCCAGCGACTCGGCCAGGTAGCGCACCGATGCCTCCAGCGAGGCCTTGGCCAGGCCCATGGTGTTGTAGTTGGGCAGCGCGCGCAAGGAGCCCAGGTAGGTCAGTGTCAGCAAGGCCGACTTGTCGTTGAGGTAGGGCAAGGCTGCCTTGGCCATGGCCGGGAAGCTGTAGGCGCTGATGTCATGCGCCACCTTGAAGCCTTCGCGCGAGAGGCCATCCAGGAAGTCGCCGGCAATCGCTTCGCGCGGTGCGAATCCGATGCTGTGCACGAAGCCGTCGAACCTGGGCCAAGTCTGCGAAAGGTCCGCAAAGAGCTTGTCGATCTGGGCGTCGTCGCCCACGTCGCAATCAAAGACCAGCTTCGAATCGAAGTCGGCCGCGAACTCGGTGATGCGGTCCTTGAAGCGCTCGCCCACATAGCTGAACGCGAGTTCGGCACCCTGTGCGTGGCATGCCTTGGCGATGCCGTAGGCAATCGAGCGATTGCTCAGCACGCCCGTGATGAGGAGTTTTTTGCCGGCGAGGAAGCCCATATCAATACCCTTCGGGATGGTCCCGTGAAAATTCCTGGGCGAGAATTCTCGCATGCGAGGTTGGCTGCTACTGTTCTTGGCGCTCTCGGCGGCTCCCTCATGGGCCGCCCATGCGTACGCGCAATTCGGCGACATCAAGTATCCGCCGGGCTTCACGCACTTCGACTACGTGAATCCGGACGCGCCCAAGGGCGGCGAGATCCGCATGGTGCCGCCCACCCGGCCCACCAATTTCGACAAGTTCAATCCCTTCACCCTCAAGGGCACGGCGCCGGCCGGCCTCGGTGGGCTGATGTTCGAAAGCCTGCTCGTCGGCAACTCCGAGGAGCCCACCACCGCCTATGGCCTGCTTGCCGAGGACGTGGAAGTGGCGCCGGACCGCAAGTCCGCCACCTTCAGGATCAACCCGAAGGCGCGCTTCAACGACGGCACGCCCGTGCTTGCGGCCGATGTGGTGCATTCCTTCACCATGCTCAACGGCCCGCTCGCGGCACCGCAGTTTCGAACCATCTTCGTCGAGGTGCAACGCGCGGTGGCGGTGAGTGAGCGCACCGTCCGTTTCGATTTCGCAAGCCCCAACCGCGAACTGCCGCTGGTCGTGGGCGGCATGGCCGTCTTCAGCCGGGCCTGGGGCGGCGGCAAACCCTTCGACCAGATCACCAGCGACGTGCCCATCGCGTCCGGCCCCTACAAGCCGGCGCGCGCTGGCCTGGGCCGCGACATCACCTATGTGCGCGACCCGAAGTACTGGGGCGCTGACTTGCCGGTGCGCAAAGGGCAGTTCAACTTCGACCGCGTCACGTACAAAATCTATCTGGACGACACCTCGCGCTTCGAGGGCCTGAAGGCCAATGAGTTCGACTTCATGCGCGAGTTCACGTCGCGCAATTGGGCGCGCCAGTACACGGGCAAGCAGTTCACCTCCGGCGAAATCAGGAAGCAGGCATTCCTGAACCACAACCCCGGCGACTTCCAGGGCTACGTGTTCAACGTGCGCAGTCCCAAGTTCAAGGACGTCCGGGTGCGCCAGGCGATCGGCCTCGCGATGGACTTCGAATGGCTCAACAAGCAGCTCTTCTATGGGTTGTACAAACGCGTCGAAGGCTACTTTCCGAACAGCGAATTCCACGCGGAAGGCTTACCCAAGCCGGATGAACTGGCCCTGCTCGAACCGCTGCGCAGCCAGCTTCGGCCCGAGGTGTTCGGCCCGGCCGTGATCTCGCCCAGCACTGCACCGCCGGGCAGCCTGCGCGAGAACCTGCGCAAGGCGAGGGCGCTGCTCGAGCAGGCGGGGTGGACCTATCGCGACGGTGCCTTGCGCAACGCGAAGAACGAGCCTTTCACCATCGAGTTCCTGAACGACCAGCCCTCGATCATCCGGGTGGCGACACCGTTCCAGACCGCGCTGCAAAAGCTCGGCATCGTGATGACCTTCCGCACGGTCGACTTCTCGCTTTCGCAGCAGCGCATGGACAACTTCGAGTTCGAGATGACCACGCTGCGCTTGCCCGGCAGTACGGCGCCGGGGGGTGAATTGCTCGAGCTGTATGGCTCGAAAGCGGCCGAGACCAAGGGCTCCAACAACATCTGGGGCATTGCCGATCCGGCTGTCGATGCGATTCTCCAGAAGGTGGTGGGCGCGACCACGCGGCCCGAACTCGGTGCCGCCATGCGGGCGCTCGACCGCGTGCTCTCGCACGGGTACTACTCGGTGCCCCAGTACTATGGCGACGCTTTCCTGATCGGCTACCGGCCGCGACCCTTCGTGCTGCCACCCACTGTTCCGCCGTACTACCAGCCCGACCCGTGGGCATTGAGTACCTGGTGGGCGTCCCCATCCAACAAATAACCGATGGCCAGCTACATCCTCAAACGCTTGCTGCTGATGGTCCCCACGTTGCTGGGGGTGCTGCTTGTCACTTTTGCGGTGATCCAGTTCGTGCCCGGCGGTCCCGTCGAGCAGATGGTGGCGCAATTGCAGGGGCGAGACTCTGGCGGCGAGCGCGCTGCCACCAGCGGCGCCGGTTACCGCGGCCGACAAGGGCTGGACGAAAAGCGCATCGAGGAAATCAAGCAGCTCTACGGCTTCGACAAGCCGGCGCATGAGCGCTTCTGGCAGATGCTGAAGTCCTTCGCACGCTTCGACCTGGGCCAAAGCTTCTACCAGCGCAAGGCGGTGTGGGAACTGGTCAAGGAGAAGCTGCCGGTGTCCATCAGCCTGGGCTTGTGGACCTTCTTCATCAGCTACCTCATCGCCGTGCCGCTGGGGGTGGCGAAGGCGGTGAGGGCGGGCTCGCGCTTCGATTTCGTCACGACGCTGGTCGTGCTCATCGGCTACGCCATACCGGGCTTCGTGCTTGGTGTCGCCTTGCTGGTGGTGTTTGGCGGGCAACTGCAGTGGTTTCCGCTGCGGGGGCTGACCTCGTCGAACTGGGAGACCTTGAGTTGGGGCGCCAAGGTGGTCGACTACCTCTGGCACATCGCCTTGCCCGTCACGGCGATGGTGCTGGGCAGCTTCGCCGTCACGGCCATGCTGACAAAGAATTCCTTTCTCGAAGAGATCCGCAAGCAGTACGTGCTGACCGCGCGCGCCAAGGGCCTGGAGGAGCGGCAGGTGCTGTGGAAGCACGTGTTCCGCAACGCGCTCATTCCCATCATCACCGGCTTTCCGGCGGCCTTCATCGGTGCCTTCTTCACAGGCTCCCTTCTCATCGAGACGCTGTTCTCGCTTGATGGGCTGGGCTTGCTGAGCTACGAAAGCGTGATCCGGCGCGACTACCCGGTGGTGCTGGGCACGCTTTATCTCTTCACCCTGATCGGACTCGTGACCAAGCTCATTTCCGACCTCTGCTACGTCTGGGTAGATCCTCGTGTCAAGTTCGACTAGCCCGACGCCCACTTCGTTGAGCCCGGGCAAGCGCGCCTGGCTGCGCTTCAAGCGCAACCGGCTGGGCTTCTGGAGCTTCCTGATCTTCTGCACGCTGGTCGTGCTGAGCCTGTTCGCGGAGGTGCTGTCCACCGACAAGCCGCTCGTCGTGCGCTACGAGGGCACGACCTACTTCCCCATCCTGCGGGACTATTCCGAGAAGACTTTCGGCGGCGACTTCGAGACGCCGGCTGACTACCTCGACCCCTTCATCCGCGAACGCATCACGCAGGGCGGCAACTGGGCAATCTACGCGCCCAATCCCTACGGGCCGAAGACGCTCAACTATTTCGCGACCTCGCCGAACCCGGCCGCACCGTCGCGCGAGAACATCTTCGGCAGCGACGACCGCGGACGCGACCTGCTGGCGCAACTCATCTACGGCTTCCGGGTGAGCGTGCTGTTTGCGCTGGCGCTGACCTTCATCGGCGTGGTGCTCGGGGTGATCACTGGTGCCATCCAGGGCTTCTTTGGCGGCAAGACCGACCTGGCGTTCCAGCGCTTCATCGAGATCTGGGGTTCGATGCCCGAGCTGTATTTGCTCATCATCTTCAGCGCGGTGTTTGCGCCGAGCGTGGCCCTGCTGCTGATCTTGCTGAGCCTGTTCGGCTGGATGGGGCTGTCGGACTACGTGCGCGCCGAGTTCCTGCGCAACCGGCAGATGGACTATGTGCGTGCGGCCCGTGCGCTGGGCGTGGGGAACATGCAGATCATGCGGCGCCACATCCTGCCCAACAGCATGACGCCGGTCGTGACCTTCCTGCCCTTTCGCATGAGCGCCGCCATCCTGGCGCTGACTTCGCTCGACTTCCTGGGGCTGGGCGTGCCGCCCGGCACGCCGTCGCTGGGCGAACTGCTGAGCCAGGGCAAGGCCAATATCGATGCATGGTGGATTTCGCTGTCGACCTTCGGCGTGCTGGTCGTCACGCTGATGCTCCTCACCTTCATGGGCGACGCCTTGCGCGACGCGCTCGACCCCCGAAAGGCCGACAAATGACGCTGCTCGATGTGCAGGGCCTGCGCGTGGCCTTCGGCGGCAAGGAGGTCGTCCACGGCGTCGACTTCCGGATCGCGCGGGGCGAGAAGCTGGCGCTGGTGGGCGAATCGGGTTCGGGCAAGACGGTGACGGCGCTGTCGCTGCTGCGTCTGGTGCAGAACGCCGACGTCACCGGCGTGGCGCGCTTTGCAGGCGAGGGCGCCAACGCGCCGGATCGCGACCTGCTCGCCTTGTCCGAGCGCGAGATGCGCGGCGTGCGCGGCAAGGAGATCGCGATGATCTTCCAGGAGCCGATGACGGCGCTCAACCCGCTGTACCCCGTCGGCGAACAGATCGCCGAAGTGCTGGAACTCCATGAAGCCCTGTCCGCCCGCGCGGCGCGCGAAGCAGCGATCCAGCTGCTGGCGGAGACGGGCATCCCGGACCCGCAACGCCGGGCGGGCGCCTTTCCGCATCAGCTCTCGGGCGGTCAGCGGCAGCGCGCCATGATTGCGATGGCGCTGGCATGCAAGCCGCGCCTGCTGCTGGCCGATGAGCCGACCACGGCCCTCGACGTCACGTTGCGCACGCAGATCCTCGACCTCCTCGACGCGTTGCAGCGCAAGCACGGCATGGCGTTGTTGCTCATCACGCACGACCTGAATCTGGTGCGTCGCTTTGCCGATCGCGTGGCGGTCATGGAAAACGGAGACATCGTGGAGCATGGGCCAGTCGCCACCGTCTTCGACGCGCCCCGGCATCCGTACACACGCAAGCTGATCGACAGCCGGCCCACGCGCGATGTCCCGGCCGTGACCGCGCCAGGCGCCGCGCCCGTGCTGGAAGCGAAAGCGTTGCGGGTGAGCTATCCGGTGGCCCGCCCGGGCATCGTCGGCTGGTTCAGCAAGGGCGAGTTCGTGGCCGTGCAGGGCGCCGACCTGCGCATTGCGCCGGGGGAAACGCTGGGCATCGTGGGCGAGTCCGGCTCGGGCAAGTCCACGCTGGCGCTGGCCGCGTTGGGTTTGCTTCCGCACGGCGGCCAACTGCGCGTCGGCGGGCAGATGTGGACGCGTGGCGCCACGGACCGCGCGATGCGGCGCGTCGTGCAGGTGGTCTTCCAGGATCCGTTTTCGTCTCTTTCGCCGCGCATGACGATCGAGGAAATCGTGGGAGAGGGGCTAGCGGTGCACGCGCCTGAACTCGATGCCGCCAGGCGCCGCCAGCGCGTGGCGACGGCGCTGGCCGACGTGGGCATGGACGAATCCCAGTTCCCGGGTCTGCTCGGACGCTACCCGCACGAGTTCTCCGGCGGCCAGCGGCAGCGCATCGCCATTGCGCGCGCGCTCATCGTCGATCCGCAACTGCTCATCCTCGACGAACCCACCAGCGCGCTGGACGTCACCATCCAGAAGCAGGTGCTGGGCCTGTTGCAGCGCCTGCAACGCGAGCGTGGCCTGAGCTACCTGCTCATCACGCACGACGTGGAAGTGATCCGGGCCATGGCGCACCGGGTGCTCGTGATGAAAGACGGGGTCGTGCTCGAAGCCGGCGACGTCGAACAGGTGCTGGATGCGCCGCAAGACCCTTACACGCGCAAGCTCGTGGCCGCTGCCATGGCGGATTGAAAAAAGTCTTGTCGCCACCGATGTCCGATTTTCGACACGACCCGCGCGGTGCATGGCGCGCTGCCCTGGCCTGCATGGTCACGCTGGCGGTGGTGATGGGCCTCGGCCGGTTTGCCTTCACGCCCATGCTTCCGATCATGCTGCACGAGGGCAAGATCGATCTGCAGGGCGGCGGTCTGCTGGCTTCGTTGAACTACCTGGGCTACTTCCTGGGCGCGGTTTCTTGCGCGGCGATCCACATGCGGCCGGTCGCGATGGTGCGGGGCGGGCTCGTTGCAACGGCGGCGCTGCTGGCCGGCATGGGCCTCATGGACGGCTTCACCATCTGGGGTGTCCTGCGCACGGCCGCCGGGGTGATGAGCGCCTGGACCTTCGTGTTCGCGTCCGGCTGGGGCCTGCGCCGACTCGCGGAGACCAGTTCGCCCAAGCTCGGTGGGGTGATCTACACCGGGCCGGGCATCGGCATCGCCGTCACGGGACTGCTGGGTGGCTCGATTGGCCGGTGGGGCTCCGACGCGTCGTGGATCGTCTTCGGCGTCATGGCGCTGGTGCTGACGGCCGTGATCTGGCGGGTCTTCGATGACGGAAACCACCACCACGCAGCCACGGCATCGGGGCCGGGCGCCTCGCCCGCGGCAGTTGCGGCGCCCGTTTCGGCGGCGGACCGCAGCGACGCCCGCTGGCTTGTCGGCCTGTACGGGCTGGCAGGCTTCGGCTACATCATCACGGCGACCTTCCTCCCGGTGATCGCGCGGCAGGCCTTCCCGGGTTCCGCATTGGCGGATCTTTTCTGGCCGCTTTTCGGATTGGCCGTGATCCCGGGCGCCCTGATCGGCGCCCGCGCGCCTTCCCATTGGGACAACCGGCTGCTGCTGGCGGCCGGCTACACCATGCAGGCAGTGGGCGTGGTGCTGTCGGTCGCGTGGCCGACCACGGCAGGATTTGCGCTGGGCAGCCTGCTTCTGGGCTTGCCGTTCACCGCCATCACGCTTTTTGCCGTGCGCGACGCCCGGCGCCTGCGCGGCAATGCCGCGGCCGGCTTGATCGGTTACGCGACAGCGTCATATGGCGTGGGTCAAATTGTCGGGCCGCTGTTTGCCGCACCATTGGCGCAACGCACCGGCTCTTTTTCGGTGCCACTGCTGGTCGCCGCTGGTGCATTGGCCTTCGGCGCAGCCTTGTTTGCCCTTGTTTGGTGGCGCAGTGCGAGCCGTGCGCATCAGGAAAAACACGGATCAGCCAGTTGAAGGCAAGGCGGAAATACCACTATTTTTGTGCAACTGGCATATAATTGAAAACTCACGACCAAACGGGCGGGTACTCACCGCCCGTTTTTTATTGGTCGATTCATTTACCGGTGGCGTCACGCGCAGGCGGCATCGGAGCGACACCAGGAATTATCGAAACACGTGGCATTGCAGCAGACAGTGGAACAAACCGTGGCCGGGCTCGGCTATGACCTGATCGAGATCGAACGCTCGGCAGGGGGATTGCTGCGCGTCACGATTGATTTGCCCTGGGCTGGCCCCACATCAGAAGAAGCGGCGCCGGGCGTTCCCGAACCGCTCCTGACGGTGGAAGATTGCGAAAAGGTCACGCGCCAGCTTCAGTTCACGCTGGAAGTGGATGGCGTCGATTACAAGCGGCTCGAGGTGTCCTCGCCCGGTATCGACCGTCCGTTGCGTGGCGAAAAGGATTTCGAGCGTTTTGCCGGTGAAATCATCGACATCACGCTCAAGGCGCCCATTGGCGCGGTGGGCAAGGATGCGGCGGCATCCGGTGGTACGGCAGTGGCCGCCAGCCGCAAGAAGTTTCGCGGCACGCTGGAGCGGGCCGAAGGCGGCGGATGGCAAATCGTCTGGAGCGACGCGCCTGCTGCCAAGCCAGGACAAAAAATAAGCAGGAAGCGCGCGGCTGCACCGTTGCAGGCGCTGGGCTTCACGCTGGACGAGCTGCGCGAAGCGCGGCTCGCGCCCATTGTGGATTTCAAGGGCCGCAGGGCCAAAACCCGTGAGGGTTCGTTTGACATTTCCGGCGCGGACGCGTCGGACTGACCGAGGAGAGTGGTGGCATGAATCGCGAAATGTTGATGTTGGTGGATGCGATCTCGCGCGAGAAGAACGTCGAGCGCGACGTTGTTTTCGGCGCGGTCGAATCCGCGCTGGCGCAGGCCACCAAAAAGCTCTATCAGGGCGAAGTGGACATCCGCGTGGCAGTCGATCGCGACAGCGGTGAATACGAGACCTTCCGTCGTTGGCACGTCGTTCCCGACGAGGCCGGCCTGCAGCTGCCCGACCAGGAAATCCTGCTGTTCGAAGCCAAGGAAGAAATGCCCGAAATCGAGGTCGACGAATACATCGAGGAATCGGTGGACTCGGTGCCGATCGGCCGCATCGGCGCCATGGCGGCCAAGCAGGTCATCCTGCAAAAGATCCGTGACGCGGAACGCGAAATGCTGCTCAACGACTTCATGTCGCGCGGCGAGAAGATCTTCACCGGCACCGTCAAGCGCCTGGACAAGGGCGACATCATTGTCGAAGCCGGCCGCGTCGAAGGGCGCCTGCGCCGCAGCGAAATGATCGCCAAGGAAAACCTGCGCAACGGCGACCGCGTGCGGGCCATGATCATGGAAGTCGACCTCACCTTGCGTGGTGCGCCGATCATCCTGTCGCGCTCGGCCCCTGAATTCATGATCGAGCTCTTCCGCAACGAAGTGCCCGAAATCGAGCAAGGCTTGCTTGAAATCAAGAGCTGCGCCCGTGACCCGGGTTCGCGCGCCAAGATCGCCGTGCTCTCGCACGACAAGCGTGTCGACCCGATCGGCACCTGCGTCGGCGTGCGCGGCACGCGTGTCAACGCCGTCACCAACGAACTGGCCGGCGAACGCGTCGACATCGTGTTGTGGAGCGAAGACCCGGCGCAATTCGTGATCGGCGCCCTGGCGCCGGCCAACGTGTCGTCCATCGTCGTCGACGAGGAAAAGCACGCCATGGACGTGGTGGTCGACGAGGAAAACCTCGCCATCGCCATCGGCCGCGGCGGCCAGAACGTGCGCCTGGCTTCCGACCTGACGGGTTGGAAGATCAACATCATGGACGCCAACGAATCCGCGCAGAAGCAGGCACTCGAAACCGATTCGAGCCGCAAGCTGTTCATGGAAAAGCTCGATGTCGACGAGGAAATCGCCGACATCCTGATTTCCGAAGGCTTCACCAGCCTCGAGGAAGTGGCCTATGTGCCCATCTCCGAGCTGCTGGAAATCGAAAGCTTCGACGAAGAAACCATCAACGAGCTGCGCTCACGCGCCAAGGATGCGTTGCTGACCATGGAGATCGCCAAGGAAGAAGACGTTGAAAGCGTCTCCCAGGACTTGCGCGACCTTGAGGGCCTCAACCCCGAACTTATCGCCAAGCTGGCCGAAGCCGGAGTTCACTCCCGCGACGACCTGGCCGACCTCGCGGTCGACGAACTCACCGAGATCACCGGCCAAAGCGCCGATGACGCCAAAGCCCTCATCTTGAAAGCCCGCGAACATTGGTTCGCCGGCCAAGAGTGACGGTCATGGAGGCACGAACCACATATGTCCAGCACCACCGTTGCCGAGTTCGCGAACGAACTCAAGAAGACTCCCGAAATCCTGCTTGACCAGCTCAAGAGCGCAGGTGTGGCCAAAGCCACGCCGAGCGATGCACTGACCGAGGCCGACAAGCAGCGCTTGCTCGGCTTCCTCAAGGCCAGCCACGGAACCGTCGACTCCGAACGAAAGAAGATCACCCTGGTCAAGAAATCGACCAGCGAGATCAAGCAGGCAGACGCCACCGGGCGCGCTCGCACCATCCAGGTGGAAGTGCGCAAGAAGCGCACCTTCATCCAGCGTGACGAGCCTCATGCGCACGTGACGCCCGTCGAAGCCGCTGCTCCCGCAGCCGCTGCGCCGGCAGCCCCGCGCGTGGACGAGGCCGAACTGGCCCGTCGCGAGGAAGACGCGCGCCGCCAAGCCGAACTGATCCGCCGCCAAGAAGAAGAACTGGTGGAAAAGCGCCGTGTGCGCGAAGAAGCCGAAGCACGCGAACGCGAGCAGGCTGAACGCGCAGAGAAGGCCGAGAAGGCCGAGAAGGCTGCGCAAGCCGAACAGGCTGCCCAGGCCGAAGCCGCACGCAAGCAGGCTGCTGAGGCGGCCGCGGCTGCCGCGGCGAAAACCCCCGCAGCGCCCGCACCAGCGCCGACGAAGGCCGCAGTGGCTGCCGCCGACAAGGCCGCTGCCGCTGCTGCAACCGCTGCCGCTGCTGCGGACAAGGTCGCTTCCGACAAGGCTGCTGCCGAAGCCGTCGCCGCCCAGGCCAAGGAAGACGCCAAGGCCAAGGCCGCTGCTGAATCGAAGGCCCGTGCCGACGAGGAAGCCGCCCGCGCCAAGGACCTGGACGAGCGTCGCCGCAAGGCCCTGGCCGAAGCCGAAGCCATCCGCGCCATGATGAACGCGCCAGCGCGCGTGCTCGTGCCGCACAAGGCGCCCGAAAAGGAAGTGCCGAAGCCGGCCGTCAAGGGCACGCTGCACAAGCCGGCCGCTCCGGCGGCACGTCCGGGTGCGCCTGCCGCAGCCGGCGCCGCCACCGCGGCACCGGGCAGCAAGGACGTCAAGTCCGCCAAGCTCTCCTCGAGCTGGGCTGGCGATCCTGCCAAGAAGAAGGAAATCAAGACCCGTGGCGATGCCAGCGGCGGTGTCGGTCGTGGCAACTGGCGCGGTGGTCCGCGCGGTCGTCGCGGCAATGACCGCGGAGGCCAGGAAGAACACATCCAGGCCGCACCGGTCGAGGCGCGCATCCTGGAAGTGCACGTGCCGGAAACCATCACGGTCTCCGAACTCGCGCACAAGATGTCCGTCAAGGCCGGCGAAGTCATCAAGCAATTGATGAAGCTGGGCCAGATGGCGACCATCAACCAGTCGCTGGACCAGGACACCGCGATGATCATCGTGGAAGAAATGGGCCACAACGCGGTGGTTGCCGCGCTGGATGATCCGGAAGCCTTCACCGACGAGGACGTGTCGGCGCAAACGGCAGAACTGCTGCCGCGCGCACCGGTCGTCACGGTCATGGGCCACGTCGACCACGGCAAGACCTCGCTGCTGGACTACATCCGCCGCGCTAAGGTCGCTGCGGGCGAAGCGGGCGGCATCACGCAGCACATCGGTGCGTACCACGTCGAAACCGAGCGCGGCATGGTGTCCTTCCTGGACACCCCGGGTCACGAGGCGTTCACCGCCATGCGTGCCCGTGGCGCGCAGGCCACCGACATCGTCATCCTGGTGGTGGCGGCCGACGACGGCGTCATGCCGCAGACCAAGGAAGCCATCAAGCACGCGAAGGCGGCGGGTGTGCCGATCGTGGTCGCGATCAACAAGATCGACAAGCCCGATGCAAGCCCGGACCGCGTCAAGCAGGAACTGGTGGCAGAAGAGGTTGTGCCTGAAGAATACGGCGGCGACGTGCCTTTCGTGCCCGTGTCGGCCAAGACCGGCCAGGGCGTGGACGACCTGCTCGAACAGGTTTTGCTGCAGGCCGAAATCCTGGAACTCAAGGCGCCTGTGGATGCGGCCGCCAAGGGCCTGGTGGTCGAAGCTCAACTGGACAAGGGCCGCGGCCCGGTCGCCACCGTGCTGGTTCAGTCCGGCACGCTCAAGACCGGCGACGTGGTGCTGGCAGGTTCGACCTATGGCCGCGTGCGCGCCATGCTCGACGAAGACGGCAAGCCGATCAAGACCGCGGGTCCGTCGATCCCGGTGGAAATCCAGGGCCTCACCGAAGTGCCGCAAGCCGGCGACGAGTTCATGGTGATGAGCGACGAGCGCCGTGCGCGCGAGATCGCGACCTACCGCGCTGGCAAGTTCCGCAACACCAAGCTGGCCAAGGCCCAGGCCGCGAACCTGCAGAACATGTTCACCGACCTGTCGGCGGGCGAAGTGCAGACGCTGCGCATCATCATCAAGGCCGACGTTCAGGGCTCGCAGGAAGCACTGGCGCAGTCGCTGCTCAAGCTGGCGACCGAAGAAGTCAAGGTGCAGATCGTGTACGCCGGCGTTGGCGGCATCAGCGAAAGCGACATCAACCTCGCAATCGCCTCTAAGGCGGTCGTCATCGGCTTCAACGTGCGTGCCGATGCCGGTGCGCGCAAGCTGGCCGAAGGCAACGGCGTGCAACTGAACTACTACAGCATCATTTACGACGCTGTGGACGAGGTGAAGGTTGCGATGTCGGGCATGCTGGCACCGGAGCGCCGCGAAGAGATCATCGGCTCGGCCGAAATCCGCACGGTGTTCGTGGCTTCGAAGATCGGCACGGTTGCCGGTTCGTACGTCACGTCCGGCCACGTCACCCGCAGCTCGCATTTCCGCCTGCTGCGCGACAACGTGGTGGTCTACACCGGCGAAGTCGACTCGCTCAAGCGCCTCAAGGACGACGTGCGCGAAGTGCGCGAAGGCTTCGAGTGCGGTATCAAGCTCAAGAACTACAACGACATCAAAGAGGGCGATCAGCTGGAGTTCTTCGAAATCAAGGAAATCGCCCGGACGCTGTAAGCGCCGATCGAAAGCCTGGACACGATGCCCAAAAGAAAAGCCGCTACTCCCAACCGCGCGTTCAAGGTTGCCGATCAGATCCAGCGCGATCTGACGGAGCTGATCGCGCGCGAGTTGAAGGACCCGCGCGTGGGCATGGTGACCATCCAGGCCGTCGAGGTCACGCCCGACTATGCGCATGCGAAGGTCTTCTTCAGCCTGCTCGTGGGCGACCCTGAAGAGACCACGCTCGCGCTGAACCAGGCGGCGGGTTTCCTTCGCAACGGCCTCTTCAAGCGCCTGCACATCCACACCGTGCCGACGCTCCATTTCCAGTTCGACCGCACCACCGAGCGTGCGGCGGACATGAACAAGCTCATTGCGCAAGCTGTCGCCTCGCGTTCGAAAGACGACTAGCCATGAACGCGCCACGCACAAGGGTGCAGCGGCGCCCTGTGCATGGGGTGTTGCTGCTTGATAAACCACTCGGCCTCTCGAGCAACCAGGCGTTGCAAAAGGCCAAGTGGTTGCTGCGCGCCGAAAAGGCCGGGCACACTGGCACGCTCGATCCACTGGCGACGGGCGTGTTGCCGCTGTGCTTTGGCGCGGCCACCAAATTCAGCCAGTTGCATCTGGACGCCGACAAGACTTATGTCGCCACCGCGCGCCTGGGCATTCGCACCACGACCGCTGACGCTGAAGGTGACGTGATCGCCGAGCGCGAGGTGAACGTGTCGGCTGCCGATCTCGAGCGCGTGGCCAGGCAGTTCACCGGGCCGATCCGCCAGGTGCCGCCGATGCACAGCGCCCTCAAGAAGGACGGCAAGGCGCTCTACGAATATGCCCGCGACGGCATCGAGGTCGAACGTGCACCGCGCGACGTCGTGGTCTACAAGCTCGATATCGAAGCCGAACCCGACTTCGAAACGTCCAAGACCATCCGCATTGCCGCCAAAGTGAGCAAGGGCACCTACATCCGCACGCTCGGCGAAGACATCGGCGAGGCCTTGGGATGCGGTGCGCACCTGAGCAGCCTGCGTCGTACTGTCACCGGTTCATTCGACGAGTCGCAATGCATCACGCTTGAATCGCTTGAGGCGATGAGCGAGGATGAGCGGCTCGCGCAACTGATGCCTGCCGAGGCGCTCGTTGCCGATCACACGCGCGTCACGCTGGGTGGGGAAGATGCGGGGCGTTTTCTTTCTGGCCTGCGTCGGCGTGGCAAGTGGGCGGATGCGGACGCTGTGGCTGTGTTTGGGCCGGGCTTGCCCTCACCCCAACCCTCTCCCGCGAGCGGGAGAGGGGGCAAGAGCGGCGAGGAAGGGGGCGGTTCACTCCCTCTCCCCCTTGCGGGAGAGGGCGAGGGTGAGGGCGGTATTTCCTTCCTCGGCACCGCCCACGTCACCGCCGGCGAACTGATCCCGGGGCGCTTGCTGAACCCCATCGAAATCCAGCAAATCATCTTGAACGCAACTCTTTGCGAGACGACACCATGAGTACCCATCAAATCCGCAACATCGCCATCATTGCCCACGTTGACCATGGCAAGACCACAATGGTCGACCAACTGCTGCGCCAGTCGGGCACCTTCGCCGAGCACGAGAAAGTGGTCGACACCGTGATGGACAACAACGCGATCGAAAAAGAACGCGGCATCACCATCCTCGCCAAGAACTGCGCCGTGACCTGGCAAGGCACGCACATCAACATCGTCGACACCCCCGGCCACGCGGACTTCGGTGGTGAAGTGGAGCGCGCGCTGTCGATGGTCGACGGCGTGGTGCTGCTCATCGACGCGCAGGAAGGCCCGATGCCGCAGACGCGCTTCGTGACCAAGAAGGCGCTGGCCCTGGGCCTCAAGCCCATCCTCGTGGTGAACAAGGTCGACAAGCCCGGCGCGAACCCCGACAAGGTCGTGAACGCTGCGTTCGACCTGTTCGACAAGCTCGGCGCGACCGACGAACAGCTGGACTTCCCGGTGGTCTATGCCTCGGGCATCAACGGCTGGTCGTCGCTGGAAGAGGGCGCTCCTGGCGAGCAGTGGGGCCCCGACATGTCGGCCCTGTTCGACACCATCCTGAAGCACGTTCCCTCGCAAAAGGGTGACCCGGACGCGCCGCTGCAACTGCAGATCTCGGCACTCGATTTCTCGACCTTCGTCGGCCGCATCGGCGTGGGCCGCATCAGCCAGGGCACGCTCAAGCCCATGATGGACGTCGTCGTCATGGAAGGTCCGGACGGCAAGTCGGTGAAGGGCCGCGTCAACCAGGTGCTCACGTTCCAGGGTCTGGAGCGCGTGCAAGCCACGGAAGCCGGCCCCGGCGAAATCGTGCTGATCAACGGTATTGCCGACATCGGCATTGGCGTCACGGTCACTGATCCGACGAACCCGGCACCGCTGCCGATGCTCAAGGTCGATGAGCCGACGCTGACGATGAACTTCTGTGTGAACACCAGCCCGCTGGCCGGCCGCGAAGGCAAGTTCGTCACCAGCCGCCAGATCTGGGACCGCCTGCAAAAGGAACTGCAGCACAACGTCGCGCTGCGCGTGAAGGAAACCGACGAAGAAGGCATCTTCGAAGTCATGGGTCGCGGTGAACTGCACTTGACGATCCTGCTGGAAAACATGCGCCGCGAAGGCTATGAACTGGCCGTGTCCAAGCCGCGCGTGGTGTTCCGCACCGTCGACGGCGAAAAGCACGAGCCGATCGAACTCGTGACCGCCGACATCGAAGACGCCCACCAGGGCGGCGTGATGCAGGCGCTGGGCGAGCGCAAGGGCGAACTGGTCAACATGGAACCGGACGGCCGTGGCCGCGTGCGCCTGGAATACCGCATCCCGGCGCGTGGCCTGATCGGCTTCACCAACGAATTCCTGAACCTGACGCGTGGCTCGGGCCTCATCAGCAACATCTTCGACAGCTACGAGCCGCACAAGGGCGAAATCGGCAGCCGCAAGAACGGCGTGCTGATCTCGATGGACGACGGTGAAATTTTCACCTACGCCTTGGGTAAGCTGGACGACCGCGGCCGCATGTTCGTGCGCGCCAACGACCCGGTGTACGAAGGCATGATCGTCGGCATCCACAGCCGCGACAACGACCTGGTCGTGAACGCCACGCGTACCAAGCAGCTCACCAACTTCCGTGTGTCCGGCAAGGAAGACGCGATCAAGATCACGCCGCCGATCGAACTCACGCTCGAATACGGCGTGGAGTTCATCGAGGACGACGAATTGGTCGAGATCACGCCCAAGAGCGTGCGCCTGCGCAAGCGCTACCTCAAGGAACACGAGCGCAAGCGCGCGAGCCGCGAAACCGTCTCGGCCTGAGTCGGTTCCGGGGTGCAGGCGATATGAAGCTCGCCCACGGCAAGGCCGTGTGGCTGATGGTCGGCGTGACCCTGATGTGGGCCACCGCCGGCGTCGTCACCCGGCATCTGGAGCAGGCGCGCAGCTTTGAAGTGACCTTCTGGCGCAGCCTGTTCAATGCGCTCTCGCTGGTCGTGATCCTGTCCCTGTGGCAGGGGCGCGACGTGTTCCGCAAGATCCGCGAAGGCGGACGCGAACTGTGGATTTCCGCCCTGTGCTGGGCCGTGATGTACACGGCCTTCATGGTGGCGCTGACGCTCACCTCCACTGCGAACGTGCTGGTGACGATGTCGCTCGGTCCTTTGTTCACCGCGCTGATGGCGCGCATCTTCATCGGGCACCGTCTTCCGCCGCGAACGTGGTGGGCGATCGTGGTGGCCGGCGCTGGCGTCGCCTGGATGTACGGCAGCGAGTTGGGTGAAGGGCAATTGGTCGGCACGCTGGTGGCGCTGTGCGTGCCGCTGGCGGGCGCGAGCAACTGGACCGTCGTCCAGCACGCGCATGCCAAGGGCCACGACGTCGATCTGGTTCCCGCCGTGCTGATTGGCGCCATGCTGTCCGCCGCGATGACGTTGCCCCTGGCGTGGCCCATGCAGGCCAACGCGCATGACGTGAGCTTGCTGGCATTCCTGGGCCTGTTCCAGCTCGCGATTCCCTGCGTGCTCGCCGTGATGTGCGCCCGGGTGCTCAAGGCGCCGGAAGTGTCGCTCCTCGCGCTGCTCGAAGTGATCTTCGGCATTGCCCTTGCGTGGGTGGGCGCCAACGAAGTCCCGGCGCCCACGGTGCTGACGGGCGGCATGCTGGTCATCGGCGCACTGGTGGCCAATGAGTGGCTTGGATGGCGCGCACGCGTGGCGGCCATCGCCTAGCAAGACTCCGGACAGGTGCCCGCCGGGGCTTGTCACGCAGCAGTCTGCGTTTCCTGTGGCGCAATCGCGGCTTGTACTGACAAGCTCGTGCGCCGCGCTGGGTTCAACTCACGATTACGTGAATCTTTGTCAAGGTTGGAAAGAATGCGAACTTCTGCAGCAGTCCTTGCGCTTGCGGCCATCGCGGCCCCGTTCGGCGCGAGCGCCCAAGTCTCCGTCAACATCAACGTGCCGGGCATCGTCACGGTGGCACCGCCGCCGCCGCGCGTTGAATACGTTCCTGCGCCACAGCCGGGCCGGGTCTGGGTCCCGGGTCGCTGGAACTGGAACGAACGAGCCTACGCCTGGGCGCCGGGCTACTGGCAGCCGGCGCGTGTCGACTACGTCTACGCACCGGGGCGCTGGGTCCGCGCCGATGGCGGCTACCGCTGGGTCGAGGGCGACTGGAAGCGCGGTGGCAAGCACAAGGGCAAGCACGACGACCACGACTACCATCATGATCACCACGGCCATGACGACCACTGGGACGGCGGTCATTGCCCGCCCGGCCAGGCAAAAAAAGGGCGCTGCTGAAGCGCAGCGCCCTGCCGTTCACTGATCGCGAAGATCAGGGACGGGCGATCTTCCAGGCGCCGCCAACGCCGTCGCCGGTGCGGTCACCCGCCTTGGCGTCCTTCGACCAGTAGTACAGCGGCCAGCCGTTGTAGGCCCACTGCTTCTTGCCGTCGTCGCGGATGACGACCGAGTAGGGGCCCATCGGCTTGGCCGCGTCAGGTGCCATCAGCGGAGGCCAGTTGGTAGCGCAAGTGCCATTGCAGCCGGACTTGCCGCTGTTGGCTGCATCGCGATTGAAGGTGTAGAGCGTCATGCCGCTCGGCCCGATGAGCACGCCGTCGACGGTCTTGGTGGGCGCGTCGGGCGCATTCGTCGACATGCTGCCGCAACCAGCCAGAAGGGCCGCGGCGAGGATGGAGGCGCTAAGTAGTTTCATATCGTTTTCTCCTTGGTTGACGATTCGAAGGTGCAGTGTATGCCCGCAGTCCTCGAAGCGGTGTCCGACGAAACCTACCGATGCCGGCTCTTCATTGCACGCTCGACTTCGCGCTTGCCTTCACGGTCCTTGATGGTGTCGCGCTTGTCGTGCTCGGCCTTGCCCTTCGCCAGCGCAATTTCGCACTTCACCTTGCCGGCCTTCCAGTGCAGGTTGAGCGGCACGAGCGTGTAGCCCTTCTGCTCGATCTTGCCGATCAGGCGGCGGATCTGCTCCTTGTGCAACAGCAGCTTCTTTGTGCGCACGGAATCGGGGTTCACATGCGTTGATGCGCTCTTGAGCGGGTTGATCTGGCAGCCCAGCACGAAGAGTTCGCCATTGCGAATGACCACGTAGCCGTCGGTGAGTTGCACCTTGCCTTCGCGCAGGGATTTGACCTCCCAGCCTTCCAGCACCATGCCGGCCTCGAAGCGTTCTTCGAAGAAGTAGTTGTACGCGGCCTTCTTGTTGTCGGCGATGCGGGTGGAGGTGTCGGGTTTTTTTGAGGCCATGATCTTCAATGTGGTGTCTGCATGGCTTCAATACAATCCATCGCGCCTGCCTTCCCATTCTATGAAAACCGTTCACAAGTCCGTTCTTATCTGGTTCAGTGCCCAGGAGATGTACGACCTCGTGATCGATGTGGCCCGTTATCCCGAGTTCCTGCCGTGGTGCGACAAGTCGCGCATCGTCGAGCAGGATGATGCGGGGATGACCGCGGAAGTCGGCCTGGCGTTCGGTGGTTTTCATCAAAGCTTCATGACGCGCAACACGCACGTTCCAGGGCGGGAGGTGCATCTCAAGCTGATTTCCGGCCCGTTCTCCAAGCTGGACGGCACGTGGAAGTTCACGCCCGTCGGCGGGGAGGGCGAGCGTGCATGCCGCGTGGAACTGGACCTGCAATACGGCTTCGACAGCGCGACCTTGCAGGCGCTGGTCGGCCCCGTGTTCGACAAGATCGCATCGACGCTGGTCGAGGCATTCGTCAAGCGTGCCGAGCATGTCTACGCGGAGGGCAAATGATGCGCGTCACCCTCTTGTATTCGCCCGCGCCCCGCGTCGTGTACGAGGAGGAATTGAACGTGCCCGACGCCGCCACCGTTCTTGAAGCCGTGC
This sequence comes from Variovorax brevis, assembly GCF_030317105.1. GTDB lineage: Bacteria > Pseudomonadota > Gammaproteobacteria > Burkholderiales > Burkholderiaceae_C > Variovorax > Variovorax brevis. The sequence continues at coordinate 770,427 of NZ_JASZYG010000001.1, read as the reverse complement.
AAGCGAGTGGTTTGCCGGGCCGCTACCCCGAACTCGACTGGCGTGCTTTGCCGGCCGGCATCTGGGGCAAGGAAGCTCCGTGGGATCGCCCCTTGAAGGACCTGGACCGGATCGAACTGTGCCGCCCCCTGACCGTCGACCCCAAGGTGGCGCGCCGGGAGCGCTTTGCCAAGCAGGGTGCGCGGGGCACCGGCCTGTTCGCCAAGCGCCGCCAGGGCGCCAAAGCCGGCTACTGAGTCAAAAACCTACCGGCAGTCGCTGTCGATGATCCCCTGAAGGCGCTTGAGTTCGGCGGCGCGCCCGGCGTCGTCGATGATCTCGCGCTCCCCCTGGGAATTGATCCGGGCCACACGCAGGCCGCTGTCGAACGTCGCCTTGCCTTGCTGGGCGACCCTGCAGTTCTCGGACTTGGCCTGGGCGAGCTTTTGCGCCTCAGCCGCTTGCTTGGCCTTTTCAGCCTCGGCGGCCTTGCGCGTCTTTTCTTCGAGTTCCTTGTCGACCCCCTTGGGCTTGGGGCTTCCGGCGGCGACAGGGGCCGCTGGAGCCGCCGGCGCACCCTCGGTCGCAGTGGCGGGTGCTGCGGCGTTCTGCATGAAGTTCGTCTTGGGGGGAGGCGTTGCCGGGCGACGCGAGATGCTTCGCTCGGGGACGTCGGGCGGCGGCGCCTTGTCGCTGAAGACCTGCTTGCCGGCCGCATCCGTCCATTGCCATTGGGCGCTCGCCGCCATCGAAAGGCAGCCAACGCACCCCAGAACCAGCCAATGCACGATTTTCATTCGACGAAGTTTAGCGCCGCCTTACGTTTTGCAACGAGTTTGAACGTTGCGAGCCGGCTGCGGCGCGGTGAATCCACAACAGAGCCGATATTGCCTGCCCCGACTTGGGGGTGGCAAGCCCGTTCTCCCGGGTAAGTACTGAGCAATCGTTACAATCCGTCTTTTGGAGCCTCACCCATGCGCCTTCTCGGCAAAGCGCTCACCTTCGACGACGTGTTGCTGGTGCCAGCGTTCTCCCAAGTCCTGCCCAAGGACACCTCTCTCGCCACCCGACTCTCGCGCAACATCACGTTGAACCTTCCGCTCGTTTCGGCGGCGATGGACACCGTGACCGAAGCGCGCCTCGCGATTGCGATGGCCCAGGAGGGCGGCATCGGCATTGTCCACAAGAACCTGACGGCGCAGCAGCAAGCGGCCGAAGTGGCGCGGGTCAAGCGCTACGAGTCCGGCGTGCTGCGCGATCCGGTGGTCATCACCCCCACGCACACCGTCCTGCAGGTGATGCAACTGTCGGACGAGCTGGGCATCTCCGGCTTCCCGGTGGTGGACGGCGGCAAGGTGGTCGGCATCGTGACCGGCCGGGATCTGCGCTTCGAAACGCGCTACGACGTCCCGGTTTCCGAGATCATGACGCCGCGCGAAAAGCTCATCACGGTGCCCGACGGCACCACGCTGCCAGAAGCGAAGGCGCTGCTCAACAAGTACAAGCTCGAGCGCCTGCTGGTCATCAACAAGGAATGGGAGCTCAAGGGCCTCATCACCGTCAAGGACATCACCAAGCAGACCAGCTTTCCCAATGCGGCGCGCGATGCCTCCGGCCGCTTGCGTGTGGGCGCAGCCGTGGGCGTGGGCGAGGGCACGGAAGAGCGCGTCGAGGCGCTGGTGAAGGCCGGCGTGGACGTCATCGTGGTCGACACCGCGCACGGCCACAGCGCCGGCGTGATCGAGCGCGTGCGCTGGGTCAAGAAGAACTATCCGCAGGTCGACGTGATCGGCGGCAACATCGCCACCGGCGACGCGGCCCGAGCACTGGCTGACGCCGGCGCCGATGCGGTGAAGGTCGGCATCGGCCCGGGTTCCATCTGCACGACCCGCATCGTGGCCGGCGTGGGCGTGCCGCAGATCATGGCGGTCGACAACGTTGCAACGGCCCTGCAAGGCACGGGCATTCCGTTGATCGCCGACGGCGGCATCCGCTATTCGGGCGACATCGCCAAGGCCATCGCGGCCGGCGCGAGCACCGTGATGATGGGCGGCATGTTCGCCGGCACCGAAGAGGCGCCGGGCGAGATCGTGCTGTTCCAGGGCCGCAGCTACAAGAGCTACCGCGGCATGGGCTCCATCGGCGCCATGCAGCAGGGCAGCGCCGACCGCTACTTCCAGGAAGCGACCACCGGCAACCCGAACGCCGACAAGCTCGTGCCAGAAGGCATCGAGGGTCGCGTGCCCTACAAGGGTTCGATGGTCTCCATCGTCTACCAGATGGCCGGCGGCCTGCGCGCGAGCATGGGCTACTGCGGCTGCGCCACCATCGAGGACATGAAGAACAAGGCGGAATTCGTGGAGATCACGACGGCTGGCATTCGCGAGAGCCACGTGCACGACGTCCAGATCACCAAGGAAGCGCCCAACTACCGGGCGGAGTGAGGCGGGGGCGTGTCTGCGTCCTCCTGGGCTTCCAGTTACTGGCGCTACCTGAAGCTGGTGGCCGCGCGCATCAGGACGCGCGGACTCATCGCGGCCTTTCTTGCGTTGCTGGCCTTTGCGGCAACGGTGCTGGTGGTGGTGGAAGACCCCGGCAAGGTCGCGTCCTGGGGCAGCCTCTTCACGCTGCTGTCGGCGATATTTGCGGCGCTCACGGTCATTCGCGTCAGCATGAAGGCGCAGATCGAGGATGGCTATTCGCTCGCGTTTGCGCTGGCGCACGGTTACGTCAACAATTTTGCGCGGGTGGCCATTGCGGACCTGAAGGCGCAGTCGCCGGACGGCCGCTTCGTGGTGTTCCGCCCGACGGGGCTCGACGAACTGGACGATGCAAGTGTCGAGCGCTACAAGCAGCAGATTGCCAGCCGCGGCTACAAGTCGTCGGTGCGGCAGCTGGCGACGGGAGGCAAGCGTTTGCGCGATGTGCTCATGATCGAGAGCCAGCGCGGCGAAGCGGGAGAATTGCGCTATGTCGATTTTCCGTCCACGCTGCTGACGCTCAAGAGCCTCGTGGACTATCGCAGCGAGCAGCGACGCAAGAAGTCAGGGCTTCCGCTGTCGGATTCCGAGCAAGGGTTGATCACGCAGGAGCTGATCGCCAAATTTTTCGATGAGGTCGTGCAGATGCTCGCCTCGGACGTGGCCGAGGGCCGCGTCGTCTTCACCGATTCCCGCATGGTTCACCTGTAATGCAACACCAGAAAATCCTCATCCTCGACTTCGGCTCGCAAGTCACGCAACTCATCGCGCGCCGCGTACGCGAGGCGCATGTGTTCTCCGAAGTCCACCCCTGCGACGTGAGCGACGAGTGGATCCGCGACTACGCCAGGGACGGCACGCTCAAGGGCGTGATCCTGTCGGGCAGCCACGCGAGCATCTACGAAGAGACCACGGACAAGGCACCGCAGGCCGTGTTCGAGCTGGGCGTGCCGGTGCTGGGCATCTGCTACGGCATGCAGGCCATGGCGCACCAGCTCGGCGGCAAGGTCGAGGGCGGGCACAAGCGCGAGTTCGGCTTTGCGGCCGTGCGCGCACGTGGCCATACGGAGTTGCTCAAGGACATCGCCGACTTCACGACCGATGAAGGCCACGGCATGCTCAACGTGTGGATGAGCCATGGCGACAAGGTGACCGAACTGCCGCCCGGCTTCAAGCTGATGGCGTCCACCGATTCATGCCCCATCGCCGGCATGGCCGACGAAGACAGGCACTTCTACGGCGTGCAGTTCCATCCCGAAGTCACGCACACGGTGCAGGGCCAGGCGCTGCTCAACCGCTTCGTGCTCGGCATCTGCGGCGCCAAGCCCGATTGGGTCATGCGCGACCACATCGCCGAAGCGGTCGAGAAGATCCGCGAACAGGTGGGTGACGAAGAAGTCATCCTCGGCTTGTCGGGTGGTGTCGATTCGTCGGTGGCCGCGGCGCTGATCCATCGCGCCATCGGCGACCAGCTGACCTGCGTGTTCGTCGACCACGGCCTGCTGCGGCTGAACGAAGGCGACATGGTCATGGACATGTTCGTTGGCAAGCTGCACGCGAAGGTGATTCGCGTCGATGCGAGCGACCTGTTCCTGGGCAAGCTGGCCGGCGTGAGCGACCCGGAGGCCAAGCGCAAGATCATCGGCGGCGAGTTCGTCACGGTGTTCAAGCAGGAAGCGGCCAAGCTCACCAGCGCCGGTGCCAAGGGCGCGAAGTGGCTGGCGCAGGGCACGATCTATCCGGACGTGATCGAGTCGGGCGGTGCGAAGAGCAAGAAGGCCGTGACGATCAAGAGCCATCACAACGTGGGTGGCCTGCCCGAGCAACTGGGCCTGAAGCTCTTGGAGCCGCTGCGCGACCTGTTCAAGGACGAAGTGCGCGAGCTGGGCGTGGCGCTGGGCCTGCCGCCGGAGATGGTCTACCGCCATCCCTTCCCGGGCCCGGGCCTGGGCGTGCGCATCCTGGGCGAAGTGAAGAAGGAATACGCCGACCTGCTGCGCTGCGCCGATGCGATCTTCATCGAGGAGCTGCGCAACTTCAAGGATGAGGCGTCTGGCAAGACCTGGTACGACCTCACCAGCCAGGCCTTCACCGTGTTCCTGCCGGTGAAGAGCGTGGGCGTCATGGGCGATGGCCGGACGTATGACTACGTGGTTGCGCTGCGCGCGGTGCAGACGAGCGACTTCATGACGGCCGACTGGGCAGAGCTGCCTTATGCGCTGCTCAAGAAGGTGTCGGGGCGGATCATCAACGAGGTGCGAGGGATCAACCGCGTGACCTACGACGTTTCGAGCAAGCCGCCGGCGACGATTGAGTGGGAGTGACGGAGCCAGCGGCCCCTGGCTTCCTGCAGCTTGCTGCAAATTGGTCATGGACTTCACCAACGGAACAGCTGCGCCGAAAGCACGCCGCGCAAATCTTCGCCTGCCCGGGCGTGGCACGAGCTGCTCCTTGTACATCGCGGGCGGAACTGGGCTGCGGGTCTTCGGCACGCGTAGCCAAGAGAAGGGCGCAGGTGCGTAGCGCTAGTTCGATGGTGTCGGCATTGCTGCCGCCTCGACAATGAACTTGCTGCGCTCGTAGAGTTCGTCGAAGGTCATGATGTCAATGCCCGCGATGCTGTTGCGATACAGCTCGAAGGAGCGCATCTTGTCGGTGTTGACACCTTGCGCTGAGACGAATTCGCCCAGAGAGCCCGCAACGATGAAAGCACGCGGCCTGAAATTGAAGACGGACTCCCCGGTCGGATTGCCGTCCTCATCGTTGGGTTGGATCAACCCGTATAGGGCCCTCGGAGTCAATGACTTGGAGGCAATGCGCAACGAGCCCTCGGCCGTCGCCACAGCGGGACTGATATAGGTTTTGCCGGAGATCTTCTTTCGATGTATCTCTGCCTCGTCGTCCATCGATAACTCCTTGCTGCATCAATGTTTAGAGACATGCGCGCCGGGCCCAGACGCTCAAGAACACGCTGACGCTGGTGGAATGCGAGTGCACGGGCTCACGATCAGGGACGCGCTGTCGTTGTCGGTGCTCCGTTGGCTCTGGCTGCAACTTCCGCGCAGGCCAGCATGAGGTCTTCGAAGGGCAGCGCGTCCCCTACCATGACTTGATCTTCGAGCATGCTGGCGTAGTCGAGGGCGAGGGCTTCGCGTGCGGCCCCCTTGGGCACGACGTGCAGGGTACCTGCGATGGCGGCGAAGTAGTCGACCGTATTGCCTGCGGCATCCTTCTCGGGGAAGAAATACGACTTGTGCTCAGCGACCGCGCGTGCGACTTCGCGATCATTGACGACGGCATCGAAGTGCGAGCTTCTCATGATGGCCGCCAGGTCGTGCCAGTGCCGCGCATAGCGCTCGCCGCGGATCCGGCCTTGGGCGCAATAGACGTGCGCGGCAGTTGCCTTTTCCCAGAAGGTCCGGGCGACGCTCATGACCACCGGGGAGGCGGTCGGAAACGTCACTCCGTCGACGTGGCCGTCGATGTCACACGCTACCGGTATGGCCGCGTGCGGCTCGCCCGTCGCCCGACCGCCAAACTCCAATGTGACGACCGGAGCGACATATCCGGTCCCTTGCTTGACCGCTTGGTAGTGAAGCAGCAACTTGTCCTTGTCCGCACCTGCGACTTCCAGCTTCGCACCCAGCTTCGCCTTGTCGAGTGCGTCCTGAATCACGGGCTGCACCGTGCCTGCGATCCACGCCGGAAGCCGGTCGCGCACGGCTTTCGTCCACTTGCTGGCCTGGCTGCGGCTGGCCGGCAAGAACTCCTCGCCTCCCGTCAGGTCGGCGATCAGCTTGCGGATGTCGTACGTCAGGTCGAGGTCTTCCGAGAACCTGTCGATGATGCGGTAGGCCTTGGAGAGGGACGTGCCACCCTTGAACGTTAGATCCGTACCGACCGGCGACCCGAACAGCGTGCCAAGCGTCCAGACGACCCAGATGTCCTTTTCCATTAGATGGGCCGGGCGGCCGGTCCGCTCCCGGCCTACTTCCAGGACTTCGGCCCGGTCCGCGTCGCTGAGGGAGAAGTAGGGCTCAGCCACGAATCGCTTCTTCGCCGATCGCCCTGGCCATCCATGAGGGCAGGCCGGCACGCCCCGACGTAAGCGCCTGCCATTCCGAAGACGGAAGCGTTCGCCGCAAGGCGGCCAGCGATTCGCGCACATGCGACGGTCCCATCCAGGCCAGCGCCCGCACGGCCGCGCCGGCTTGGCCGACGCCCAGAGCCAACATCCAGCGGGGGGCATGTTTGACCGTCACCTCGTAGCGACCCAGCTTCAGCTTGCGGCTGCGCCCCGAGGTCAGATAGACCTCGCGAATCGGCACCTGCTGTGTCAGGCCCAGCGCGTTGGCCGCGTTGGCGCCGTGCGGTGTGACCACCTCACCGCTTTGGGCGGCCAGAGATTGCACGACCTTTTCAGGAGCTGGAGCTCGCGTCCCAAACCGGCTCGACACAGGCGTGACGTAGGTGCCGCGCGCCACCCGAAGCAACTTGCCTTCCTTGGCAAGTCTCGAGAACGCCTGATCAACCGCGGCGCGGCTCCCGAGATGCAGAAACTCCTTGGGCGACACCACGCCGCCCTCGGGCAGGGATTGGGTGTGTGACAGGATGGAACGGGGGAGCGTGCTCATGACTGGATCTCTGGTGTCAGAAGTTTATCGTAGTTTCTGACATTCTGCTTTGTCACCAGACCGACTCAAGGCATGGCAGGTTGACGAACCGAGAGTTAGCCGAGTGACACCGGGTTGGGTCGTTCGGTAGCCGTGTCTGCCGGGGTGACTCTCCACTGACATTCCATTGCAATGTTCAAGCAGATCAACTCGTTCAAGCCGCTGGGAGAAACACGAGGAACTTAGGGCGTTGGCGCGCGAAATTAATGGGGTATTTAGCAAACCGGTACCCCGTTTATTTGCGCGCTTTGCCCCATTTGTGGGGCTGAGGAGCGTGCGGCGTTCCTTTACGCTGCCTTCGCGTGCCTCAGCGTGAACAGTCCGACGTCAACGCGCCCAGTGCGAAACCCTGCTTCGCAATAGCAAAGGTAGTACTCCCACAACCGCCGGAAATCAGCGTCGAAACCCAATCCACGGATCGCGGGCCAGGCGCGAAGGAAGCGGTGCCGCCATTCGGCCAAAGTCGCCGCATAGCCCGGCCCAAAGGATTGCGCCTGCTCCATGACCAGACCCGCGCGCGCCGCCTGCTCGTGCATGGCCGCGACGGAGGGCAACATGCCGCCCGGAAAGATGAAGCGCTGGATGAAATCGGTGTTGTGTCGGTAGTGCTCGAAGCTCTCTTGCGCGATCGTGATCACTTGCAGTACCGCCAGGCCATCGGGACTCAAGCGCTCGCGCAGCGTGTCGAAGTACGTCGGCCAGTAGCGTTCGCCCACCGCTTCCAGCATCTCTATGGAGACGATGCGATCGTATTGGCCTTCGACGTCGCGGTAGTCTTGCAAGCGCAGTTCGACACGCTCCTGCAGGCCGCACGCTTCAACGCGCTGCCTCGCATGCGCCAGCTGTTCTGACGAGAGCGTCAAGCCCGTCACGTGTGCGTCATGACCCTGCGCGAGTGCCAACGCCAGTGCGCCCCATCCGCAGCCGATCTCCAGCACCTTCGCCGGCGCCTTCAGGTCGAGCAGATCCATGATGCGCGCCAGCTTGGCCGCCTGCGCCTGCTCCAGCGTCTCCTGTCCGGTCGCGTAGAGGCCGCTCGAATAGATGAGGTCGGCGTCGAGCCAATGGGCATAGAAATCATTGCCCATGTCGTAGTGAAAAGAAATGTTCTCGCGGCTGCCGCGTCGTGTGTTGGCACGCGTCGCGTGGAATGCGCGACCCAGCCACCCAAAAGGCAAGGACGCATCGAGCGTGCGGCCCCAACTCGCTTCATTGCGCAGGCCAAATGCCAGCAGGGCTGTCAGGTCCGGTGTCGACCAGTCGCCGTCCCGGTAGGACTCGGCAAAGCCGAGATCACCGCGCAGGAGCAGGCGCAGCAACGGGCGCCAACGGTGCAACTGGATCGAGACGGATGGCTCATCCGCCTTGCCCCGGCCCTCGAGCGTCGCGCCGTCCGGCAACTCGACGCTCAATGTGCCGTGCGTCACCTTGCGCAAGAGGCCCACAACGAGGCGGCGAAGCGGCCAGCCGGCGCAAGCCGACAGCAGGTTCGCAACGCCTTGGGTCGCCCGCTGCGACCGAAAGCCAGCGCGAGGAGAAGCGGGTGTGTTCATGAGTCTTCGGGTTTGATGGAATGCACCGGCTGCGGTGGTGCGGCGGGACGGGAATGAAGCGGAACGCCCTTGATCCACAAGCGCAGGGCCTCCCAGTGAATTGCCACGATGACCTTCAGCGTGAGCAGCGGATGCGAGAAGAACGCGCCCGCAAGCGCGGCGTCCGAAAGCGGCTTGCGCTGCGCGTCGAAGCGGGCAATGAGCACGCCACCATGCGAATCGCTGGCGCTGACGGCGATGGCCAGATGCGGCGTGTCGGCTCGCGGCGCATCGATTCGAAATCCGTAGCGCATGTCCAGCCCCAAAAAGGGCGACACATGGAGCGACTTGGCGCAGCTCTGCATAATGGTTGCGTCGCGGCACGCGTCCGCATCGACCGCAATGAAGTAGCTGTGCCGCTCGCCAAAGGTGTTGTTCACCTCGTAGACGATCGCCTGCAGGTCGCCGTCCAGCCGATGGCAGAAATACACGCTGATCGGGTTGAAGGCATAGCCAAGGATGCGAGGCATCGTCAGCAGCCGGATCGCACCGCCCACCTGCAGGCCGGCAACCAGCAGTTGGCGCTCGACATGCTTGCGCAGCCCACCGCCATCGCCGTAGTCGCGCTCGTGCAGGCTGAAGAGGTTGAAGCGGTTCAGCGAGAACCAGCGCAACTGGCCATCGAGTGCTTCCAGTTCGTCCAGGTCCAGCAGCAGGCTGAAGAGCCGATAGCGCAGCCGATGGCGTGCTGGCCGCATCCGCTGATGCATGACATGGCCCGTGTAGAGAGCCGATTCGCTGGCGCGCATCAGGCCCTCGCCAGTTGCGGTCGCAAGCGGATGCGGCCCGATTCGCCGGCCACGTTCCACGGCCGGCGCACATCGCCCAACTGCTCAGCCACCGCAAGGCCCGCCTGCAGCCCGTCCTCATGAAAGCCCGATCCGAAGTACGCGCCACAGAACCAGGTGCGGTTTTGCCCTTGCAGCGACCAGAGTTCGTCTTGCGCGCGAATGGCTGCGGCGTCGAACACCGGGTGTTCGTACATCCCGGTGCGAATCAGGTGGTTTGCGCGCGGTTCCGTCACCGGGTTGAGCGTGAGGAACAGCGGCACATCCTGGCGGATGCCCTGCAGGCGATTCATCCAGTAGGTCACGCACAGCGCGTCGCTGCGCGTGCGGTCGGCGGCGTAGTTCCAGCTGGACCACACGGCGCGGCGCCTGGGCATCAGGGCGCTGTCGCTGTGCAGCACCGCGCGGTTGCGCATGTAGCCGAAAGCACCGAGCAGCCGGCGTTCGTCGCCACTGGCGTCGGGGAGCAAGCGCAGCGCCTGGTCGGCATGGGTGGCGACGACGACCTGGTCGAATCGTTGCCACGTCGCGTCGTCGCGCGTGCGCAGCAGCACGCCCGAAGCAAGACGTTGCAACTCGGCAACCGGGCTGTTCAGCCGCATGCGATCGCCCAGCGCGCGGGTCAGGCGTTCGACGTAGCGGCGGCTGCCGCCGTCCACCGTGCGCCACGCGTCGCGGCGGCCCAACCGGAGCAACTGGTGGTTCTCGCAGAAGCGCACGAAGGCTTCGGTCGGGTACTGGCCGATGTGCGCGGCCGACGTGGACCAGATCGCCGCAGCCATCGGATAGAGGTGGTCGTCGCGGAAGGCGCGGCCGTAGCCTTGTGCGTCGAGGTAGTCGTCCAGCGGCATCAGCCCGATGCGTGCCGCGTCGACCGGGGCGCGCCGGTAGAAGCGAACGAGGTCGCGCAACATCGACCAGAAGCGCAGGTTGAATAGATTCCCGCGCTGGGCAAAGAGTCCGCGCAGGTCGGTTCCCGAATACTCCAGTGCGCCGTCGTCCAGGCTCACGCCAAAGGACATTTCGGATGCTTGGGTCGGCACCGCCAGATGCGCCAGCAGCGCGGTGAGGTTGGGATACGCCGCTTCGTTGAACACGATGAAGCCCGTGTCCACCGGCACCGTTCCGGACGGGGTGCACACGTCGACCGTGTTGCTGTGGCCGCCAGCCCGGCCGTCGGCTTCGAACACCGTCACCCGATGGCGCTGTGCCAGCAGCCAGGCCGCGCCCAGGCCGGAGATGCCGCTGCCAATGACCGCCACGTCCAGCACGGGTGCCTGCGTGTTTCGTGGGTATTCGCCGTGCGCAAGCCGCATCCTCATGTCGTCGTCCTTTGAAGCGTTGGTGCTTGTACGTCGAACGCCGGCTTTTGGATTACTTCATTTGCTGGCCCTGTGATCTAATTTCCCGGCGGTGCGTATGAACACCATGAACACTGCCCGACAGCCATCGGCAACGGCATCGAAGTCGAACCGGCTGCGATCGGCCCACCTGTCGATCGTCACGTCGCTAAAAGATCGATCCATGCCGACCAGCGAGGAACTGACTGAACTCGTGCACGCCGTCGCTGCCAACGGCGACCGGCAGGCGTTTGCCGCACTGTTCAAGCACTTCGCGCCGCGCGTCAAAGCCTACTTGATGCGCGCCGGCAGCAGCGAGGGCCAGGCGGAAGAACTGGTGCAGGAAACCATGATCAGCGTCTGGCGCAAGGCCTCGATGTTCGATGCCCGCCACGCTGCCGTCTCCACTTGGATCTTCACCATTGCGCGCAACCTGCGTGTCGATCATTTCCGTCGCGGAGGCTCCGGTCTGCTGGACGGCGAGGCGCCCGAGGGCGAAGAACGCGCGGACCCGGCGCTGCAGCCCGATGAAGAAGCCACGGCGCGCCAGCGCGAGCGCGGCGTGCGCGAGGCCATGGCGCAACTGCCCGCGGAGCAGGTGCAGGTGCTGCGCCTGTCCTTTTACGAAGAGCATTCGCACGCCCGGATCGCGCAAGACTTGGGAATCCCCCTGGGTACCGTCAAGTCGCGCGTGCGGCTGGCCGTGACCCACCTGCGTCGCATGCTCGGCGAGATTTGACCATCATGATTCAACACCACCCCGACGACGACCTCCTGCTGGGCCATGCGGCCGGCAAGCTCGACAGCGGACGCGCACTGGTTGTCGCCAGCCACCTCGAACTTTGCGCGCATTGCCGCGAGCGCGTGCGGCTGTTCGAGACGGTAGGCGGCGCCATGCTGGAAGACGTGACGCCGGCTGACGTGTCGGCGCAGGCTCTGGCCCAAACTTGGGCGGCCATCGATTCACCCGCACCTCGCCCGAGCGGCCGCCAGCGGCCGGCGGGCACGCGGCCGGAACTTCCGGCGGGCATGGCGTGGCCGCGCGCCCTGAAAGACTGCCAGGCGTCGCGCTGGCGCTGGATCGCGCCGGGCATGCGCTGGTGCCGCGTCAAGGTGCCGTACGACCCGGCCGCCAATGTCTTCCTGCTGCGCATCGGCGCGGGCAAGTGCCTGCCTTTTCACACGCACAGCGACAACGAGCTGACGCAGGTGCTGCACGGCGCCTTTCACGACGGCCGTGCCTTGTTCGGTCCGGGCGATTTCGACGAAGCGGACCCGAGCATCCTTCACGAACCCAAGGTGCTGGCGCAGGGTGAATGCATCTGCCTCGCCTCCGTGCGGGGCAAGGTGCTGTTCCAGGGCGTCGTCGCGCGCTGGATGGGCGCGATCGTCGGCCTGTGAAGGGTCAACGCGAGGGCATGAACCTCGCGGTGACTGCGCAGGCGATGCCAGCGGCTACCGCCGTGACGAAGCTGCCCCACACGAGGTCTGCCACCGTCACGTGCCACGGCCAATCCTTGAGCGTGGCCTGGTTGGTGAGGTCGTAGGTGGCATAGGCGATCAGGCCGAAAAGGGCGCCCAGGCCCAGTGACCTTTGCCAATCACCATCGCGCAATCCGGGCGCCACGGCGAAGATCACCACGCCCACGAAATAGAGGGCGTAGAAGACAATGGCCGGTGCCACGTCAAAGCGCTCTCGCATCAGGTGCGCGAGCGCGGGCCGATAGAGGCGATCCGCCATGGCCGTGAGCCAGATGGCATCCAGCGCCAGAAAGATCACAGCGACGGCTGCGTAGGCGAGGGCGAACTGTCGAACATTCATGGCGTTGCTTTCTCTTGTTTCTCGATGCCCGGGCCGGCTTTTCATTTGAGGCGATAGCTGAGCGTGCGGCCGCCCGCCACCGTCGAGTCCAGGCCGACCCATTCGTCCTGCGCCGAATACCAGACGTCGATGGGTCGCGGCGGGCCGCTGATGCGCCAGCGCGTGGCGGTCATCGTCGTCCCGCGCACGCTGATGTCGCCCGTGCCGATCCGGCGGATCTGGACTTCTTCGAGTTCGCCCGATTGCGCATTGAGCAGCCGCGCTTGCGTGCGGATCGCCGGGTTCCAGTAGGCGAAGCTCATCACGCAATCCGGCATCGTGCGGGCGTTGCCGGCGTTCGTGGACACGATGAGGCGTTCATCCTGGGTCCTGCTGTCGACCTGGGTGGCCTTGCCGTCGTCGTCTGTTGTCGCATCGAGTGCCTTCAGGCAATTGCCGCGCCATTGCTCGATCGCATGGTGACGGTAGCGGTAAGCCGTGATGCCCACGAACTTGACGGTGAAATTCGCGTCGCTCGCCACCTTGCGTCCATCGCCCGAGGCCACGACGCTGAACCGGTGTTCGCCGATCGGCTCGCCGTTCAGGAGTGCGACGAAGTCCCACACGCCACCGCTCGCCGCAGCAGTGTGCGCATGGATTCCTGCTGCCATCAACACTGCGAGCCACGTGCGTGGTTGTGGCCGAGTCATGTCGAGCCCTTGCGTGGTGGTCCGGGCAAAAAGGCGCGCGTGCGCGCGATGTAGTCGCGGTACGCTGGACGCCTTTCGCCGATGTCTTTTTCAAGCAGGCTCACCCCGCTGACCTTCAGCAGCAACACCGTCATCAACAAGGGTGACACGACAGTCCACGTGCCCGCCCATCCCGCGCCACCAACCGCCACCAGCCACAAGCCCCACCAGACGCAAGCCTCGCCAAAATAGTTCGGGTGACGGCTCCATCGCCACAAGCCCCGGTCCATCACGCGCCCGGCATTCGCAGGGTCGGCCTTGAAGCGGGACATCTGGGCATCGCCCACGGCCTCGTAAAACATGCCGAAGGCGGCCAGCGCGATGCCCACGATGTCGAGCGCGTGCAAAGAACGATCCGCCGCCATGCCGACCAGCAATGGCATTGTCACCACCCACGCCAACACGGCTTGCAGCCCGAAGACAAGATAGAGACTCTTGAGCCCGAAGCCGGGCTCGTTGCGCACGCGAATCTCCCGGTATCGGCGATCTTCGCCATGGCCCCAGTTGCGCACGGTGACGTAGATGCACAGGCGAAGCGCCCACACCAGGACCAGAACCAGCATGGCCAAGCCCCGCGCACCCACCGAGGGCAGCGCGACGAACCAGGTCAACGCGGCGCTGGCAATGAAGACGCCCCACATGCGATCCACCAGGCTCGCATCGCGTCGCATCAGGCTGACGAACCACGACAGCAAGCTCAGGCAAAGCATCGTTGCAAACCCGCCAAGCGCAACGCGAAGCGAAGGCTCATGCATGGCGCGTTCCAGTTGCCACGCCGTCAAAGCGCATGGACAGTCGTACCAGCAGCGGCATGGCCAGCGCCCAGATGCAGGCCAGTGTCACCAGCGCAGAAGTCATGTCAATGAACTGCGCACCACCGAGCCGGACGCCGGAAACGAACGAGGCCGGCCCGGCCACCGCGGCCAGGCCCGCAGTGAGCCACCAGCGCGCCCGCAGCCATCGCAGCGTCACGTTGAGACTGATGGCCAGCAAGCCCCACAGGGCGACCAGCCAGTAGGGGGCAAGGCCCGAAACGGGTTGGCCCGAGGGGTAGCTGACGTTGCCTTGCAGTGCGGTGAACGTCTCCACCACAAGACCCAAGGCGCATGCCAGGGCCACCAGCATCGCCTCTTGCCCGGGCCGTTTGGAAATGGCGACGTGCCAGCCAATCGCGCCGATCACGCATGCCGTGCCGAGCAATGGGGCGTGATGGGCGGCGCCCAGTACAGCGGCAAACCAGGCCGACTGGAACACGACCAGGTTGGCAATCTGGCGCACGCGCGTGGGTTGTGCGACCCCTTCACTGGACGGGTCATGCTTCCCCTGGGCGAGCGACGGCGTCGTCATGCACGCTTCTCGAACAGGTAGTGGCTCACCCACCATTGCTGTCCGGCGCTGAACCCGAACAGTTCCGCCACGGACATGAAGAACAGGCGCCAGCGCGTCCACCAGATTTCAGCGTCACGTCCGTAGGTGTCATGGAAGAGCGGCAGGATCTCGCTGCGCCGATCGTCCATGTTGCGCAGCCACGCCTCGGCGGTGCGCTGGTAGTGCCTGCCGTCCCACCGCCAGCGCTGCAGGATACGCAGATCGTCCTGGCAATGCAGCGCGAGGTCGTCGCTGGGCATCACGCCGCCGGTGAAGAAATGCTTGCTCATCCAGTCGCTCGCGTCGCGCTCGACGAAGGGGTAGGGCGCCTCGCGGTGTGCAAAGACGTGCATGAAGAAGCGCCCATTCGGCCGGAGCCATCGCGCAACGTTGGCAAAGGCCTGCGGCCAGTTGCGCAAATGCTCGAACATCTCGACGGAGACCACGCGGTCGAAGCGCTGATCGGTCTCGAACACGTTGAAGTCGCGCGTCAGCACGCGGATGTTGCCAAGGCCTTCGCGCCGCGCCTGCGTTTCGATGAACTGGCGCTGCGAGTTCGAGTTCGACAGCGCGGTGATGCGGCTCGCCGGAAAGTGCCGCGCCATCCACAGCGTGAGCGCTCCCCAGCCGCAGCCGAGCTCCAGGATGTCCTGGCCATCCGCAAGGCCTGCGCGTTCGCAGGTGATGCGCAGTGCAGCGGCCTCGGCTTCGTCCAGCGTGTCGACGCCCGAGGGCCACCACGCGCAGCTGTACTTGCGGTGGCTGCCCAGCACATGGGCGAAGAACGCCGCCGGCAACTCGTAGTGTTGCTGGTTGGCCATCTCGGGCCGTGGCGCCAGTTCCGCGTCCTGCATGGCTTGCACGAAATCGCGTGTCTGCGCTGCCGTCTCATCCGCGTTGCCGCTTTGCAGTTCGGCCAGCCGCGCATCGAGCAGTCGGCGAATGCCGATGCGAACGACCCGGTCCGGCACGAGGCCCTGCTCGATCCACTGGATGGCGACGGCGGTGTTTCCGGGCATGCGGTGACTTTCTGATACGCAGCACAGGTGGTGTGCCGACCAATGGGTGTACGCATGCAGGTGCCGACTGGATCACCTCGCCGTCCCGTGCAGGGGCGGATCGATCGGCCAACGCATAGGGAAACTGGGGTTGGCGAAGTCCGAGTTCAGGCCGTATCGTGCGCGGTCCGGTGCATGGCTTTCCAACTGCCGTGCGCCAACAGGCGCCGCACACGCTGGCTCCAAAGAGGGAAGGGCATTGCAAAACAAGAAACGTTTGCAATGGACAAATAACTATTGCTGGCTTGTACCGGCCGCCATCTCAAAGCACGCTCGGCGCTGCGCGCCAAACTACCCGTTTTCTTTTCAAGTTCTCAGGAGGAATTTCCATGCTCAACATCGCCGCCAATCTCCAGCGCAGCGCAGCCCTTTTGCCCAACAAGCCGGCCATCTGCTTTCTGGACAAGTCTCTGACCTACAGCCAGCTCAACGCCGCCGCCAACCAGGTCGCCAATGGGCTGCGCGCCATGGGCATCCAGAAGGGCGACAAGGTGGTGCTGGCCTGCCCGAACCTGCCGTTTTTTCCGGTGGTGTACTACGGCATCCTGAAAGCCGGCGCGGTGGTCGTGCCGATCAATGTGCTGCTGAAGGCGCCCGAGATTGCCTTCCACCTGAAAGACAGCCAGGCCAAGGCCTTCTTCTGCTTCGAAGGCAGCCCGGAACTGCCGCTCGGCCAGGAAGGCGCAGCAGGCGCCAGGGAGGCGGGCACCGGCAACTTCATCGTCATCACGGCCGATCCGACGAAGCCGAGCGCCATCGAGGGCGCCCGCACGCTGGGCCAGTTGATGAGCGGCCAGCCCACCACCGGCGACTACGAGCAGACCTCGGAGACCGACACGGCGGTGATCCTGTACACCTCGGGCACGACCGGCAAGCCCAAGGGCGCCGAACTGTCGCATGCCAATCTCGCGCTCAACATCGCGAACTCCGCCTTGCTGGGCAAAGTGGACTCGAAAGACACCTACCTCATCACGCTGCCCCTGTTCCATTCCTTCGGGCAAACCGTGCAGATGAATGCGGCCGTCATGGTCGGTGCCACGGCCGTGCTGCTGCCGCGCTTCGAACCCGATGCCGCTTTCGCGGCCATGCAAAGGCACGGCGTCACGATCTTCGCGGGCGTGCCCACGATGTTCATCGCGCTCCTGAACCTGCCCGGCGCCAAGGAGCGTCACGACATTCCCGCCATTGCCGCGAAGATGCGTGTCGCTTTTTCGGGCGGCGCTGCGATGCCGACGGCCGTGATGACGGCCTTTGAGAAAGAGTTCGGCGTGATGGTGCTCGAAGGCTTCGGCCTGTCGGAAACCAGTCCCGTGGCCTCCTTCTCCTTCATGGAAAGCGAACGCGAAGCGGGCAGCGTCGGCCAGCCCCTGTACGGCGTCGAGATCAAGCTGGTCGATGAAAGCGGCAGCACCGTGCCACAAGGTGAGCGCGGCGAAATCTGCATCCGCGGCCACAACGTCATGAAGGGCTACTTCAACCGACCCGAAGCCACGGCCGATGCCATTCGCGACGGATGGTTCCATTCGGGCGACATCGGCCAGTTCAACGAGAAGGGCAACCTGTTCATCGTGGACCGGGTCAAGGACATGATCATTCGCGGCGGCTTCAACGTCTATCCGCGCGAGCTCGAAGAAGTGCTGAGCACGCATCCGGCTGTCGCCACCGTGGCGGTGATCGGGGTTCCGCACGACACGCACGGCGAGGAGATCAAGGCAGTGCTGGTGCTCAAGCCGGGCCAGAAAGCGGCGCCGGACGAAGTGCTGGCCTGGTGCAAGGAGCGCATGGCGGGCTACAAGTACCCGCGCATCATCGAGATTGTTGAATCGTTGCCGATGACGGCCACCGGCAAGATCCTCAAGCGCGAGCTCAGAACAAATGCAAGTTGAACTACAGGTGGGTGTCCTCGGATGGATCAAGCGCAAGGTTTTCAACACGCTGCTGCGGTGGCTGGTCAAGCCGCTGTGGCTGCGAAAGGGCCTCACGGTGGACTTCGTCCGGAAGCGGCTCGACATGTTCTGCTCATGGTTGCCAGCCGCGACCTCTGCGCCCGGCCGACCTGACCGCGTTTCGCCGGACTGCGATGGTGAATGGATCGAGCCAACCGGCCGCACGCCGCAGCGCTTGGTGCTGTACCTGCACGGCGGCGCGTGGATCACCCGGGCGCCGCAGATGTACCGGGCGTTCGCCCGCAGGTTGGCAGAGCAGCTCGATGCCCGCGTCTTCCTGCCGGACTACCGGTTGGCGCCGGAGCACCGCTTTCCCGCGGGCGCGGATGACGCACTCGCCGCCTACAGGCACGTTCTGGCCCAAGGTGTTTCTCCGGGGCATCTGGTGATTGCCGGCGATTCGGCAGGCGGCAACCTGACCTTGGTCACCCTGCAGCGCGCGCGCGACGAAGGCCTGCCCTTGCCGGCGTGCGCCTTCGTGCTGTCGCCTGTTGCCGACCTCAGCTTTGGCAGTCCCTCGGCGCATCTCAACGCCGAGAGCGATGTGATGTTCTCCGGCGCCGCCACGGGCTTTGTGCTGGGCAACTACCTGAACGATCCCGCCGAGGCCGAGCACCCGCATGCGTCGCCGCTGAAAGGCACATTTCACGACTTGCCGCCGTTGTTGTTGCAGGCGAGCACGACGGAACTGCTGCGCGACGATTCGCTGCGCTTTGCCGAAGGGGTTCAGGCAGCGGGTGGTCGGGCGGAATGCACGCTGTGGCCCGACCTGCCGCATGTCTTCCAGATCGCCGATTTCCTGGAGGAGTCCAAGGTGGCGATGTCCCAGATCGCTTCGTTCGTCAAAAGGGAGTGCAGCGCGCCCGTTTCCTGAGCGAAAACATGTGCGCCGTGGGCACCCGCGCCAAGGTCTCGCCGGATTTACAACACCCGCTTAATCACTTGGTTCTAGTTGCGCCTTCGCAAAAGTAACAGTCATCGTGAGTGCCGACTTTCATGCGTTACATTTGGTCGCAAGTTGTGAATCCATGTTGATTTTCAACACCTTGCGCCGCCGTCGATATGTCCTGACTGCATCTTGTGCAGGTTGCGGATCTTGAAGCTGCGCGGTGGCAACCAACCGGCAACCAGACTCAAGACGGATCATGAACGCAACGCAAGCAAGCGCAAAGTCTCCCTCGTCGACCACCACCCGCCGTCAGGTCCTGACGCGCGTCGCCGGCGCAGCCGCCGCCACCGTCCTGGGCATGCCGGTGTTCGCCCAGGCCAAGACCCTTCGCATCGGCGCCACCTTCGACAACAGCGGTGTCGAGAAGACCAATGGCTCGGGCCTGTTCGCGGGCTCCAGTGCCTGCATCGCGGCCATCAACAAGGCGGGCGGAATCAACGGCACCAAGGTCGAGTTGGTCATGGCGGACGACCAGTTCAAGCCGGACGTTGCCAAGTCCAACGCGCTGGCCTTTGCGGCGGACAACTCGGTCGTCGCCATGCTGCACCCGCTGGGCACGCGGCAGACGGCAGAGGTCATGGACGCGGTGCCGGGCCTGGCCGTCGTCGGGCCCAACACGGGCACCGTGTCGCTTCGCAAGAAGACGGCCCCCAACACCTTCTGGGTTCGCGCCAACTACGATCAGGAAGTCGACAAGCTGATTGCGACCGCCGCAGTGTTGGGCATCAGCAAGATCGGCATCGTGCATTCGAATGATCCGCTGGGGCAATCCGTGCTGGCGGCCTACAAGGCATCGCTGGCCAAGTTCAAGCTCGAACCCGCCGTCATCGCCACGACGCCGAGCACCATCAGCCTCGAAGTGGAGCCTGCAGCGGCTGCCATTGCCAAGGCGGCGCCGCAAGTGGTGATCGCGGGCCTGGCCGGCACGGCACCGGCGTTCATCAAGGCGTTGCGCGCCGCGGGCGGCAACAGCACGGTGTATGGCCTGTCCATCACGGCAGGTTCGCTCACGCCCATGGGCGATGCAGCGCGCGGCGTCGGCTTTGCCATCGTCGTGCCTTCGCCCTTTGCGACGCGTTTCGAAATTGTCCGCAGGTACCAGGCCGACATGGAAGCCAACGGCTCCAAGGCCTTCTCTCTGCCCAGCCTCGAAGGCTACATGGATGCCGCGGTGCTGGTGGAGGGTCTGCGTCGCGCGGGTCCGGCGCCCAGCCGTGCCGCCGTGATTGCCGCGCTGGCCGGCATCGAGAACCACGACCTCGGCGGCGTGAAGATCGGCTTTGGCCGCGCCAACCGCGAGGGCAACCAGTTCGTCGACGTGGCCGTGATCGGCTCCAACGGACGCCTGGTCAGCTAGAAAAAATAGCGCGCCAAGCCAAGGCTGCCGCGCGCCTGAAGCACCGTCCGTGTCGCTGCTCCTGCTGCATAAACTGGCCTTGGTCGAATTACCAATCGCGCTGTCGGTTGGCGACGATGTCGATGGCCTGCGCATCCTGAGCATGGCGGGCCACGTGAAGGCCAACATTCCGCCGCCCGTGCGCACCTTGTCGGGCTATGAGCAGCCGCCAGCGGTGGTGTTCTCCATCACGTCCCTGGGCCGGCGAATGCTCGACCGCTTCCCGCTGCATCGGGAAAAGACGCGATCGAGCTGATGGCGCTCAGGCGGTCGCCATGCCGGCGTCGACCGCTTCGCGCAGTTGCGCGCAGGCTTCTTCGGGATTTTCAGCGCTGACGATGGCGCGAACGACTGCCGCCGACCCCACGCCCGATGCCATCACTTCCGGCAGGCGCTGCGCGTCGATGCCGCCGATGGCCACTTGCGAATAGCCGCGCGTGAGCCGCGCATAGGCATACAGGCGCGCCAGGCCTTGAGGCATGGTCGCCATGCGCTTGAGCGTGGTCGGAAACACCGCCCCCATGGCGATGTAGCTGGGGCTCACGGCGTCGGCGCGAACCATCTCGGCGTAGCCATGCGTGCTCACGCCCAGCCGCAAGCCGGCGTCGCGGATCTGCTGCAGGCTGGCGGGGCTGAGTGCATCGAGGTCTTCCTGCCCGAGGTGCAGGCCGTAGGCGCCTGCCGCGATGGCCGCTTGCCAGTGGTCGTTGATGAACAGCAGCGACGGCGTGCCGCGCACCGCTTCGACCGCGGCACGCACTTCGCGATCAACGGCAGCGGCGTCATCCGATTTGAAGCGCAGTTGCACCGTGGGAACGCCTGCGCGCGCCACCCGGCCCACCCATTGCGCATCCGGCAGCACGGCGTAAAGGCCAAGCTGCTGCGGGCAGGCGGGAAAGGCGTTGGCGCGGGCGGCAGGCGGAAAGGTGCCCATGCCGAAGTCCGCGGGCGTGTCAGGCCAATGCGAAGCGTCGAAGCGCGTCGTGCGCGCGGTTTGCGCCTGCCAGGCGAGGGCCAGGCACTCGGCATCCACCTCGATGAAGCCGAGCGTGGCGCAGGCCAGTTTTGCGGCCCGGTAGACCGGATCGTCGCGCGTGAACAGCGGCGCCGGCGTGTCCGCCTGCGCACCAAAGCGATCGCGGTGCGCGGAAATGATGGCTTGCGCCATGCGTTGTTCTTCGCTCATGACGCGTGATGCCAGAAGGGCGTGCCGAGCACCGGCGTGCTGGGCTGGGCGGATTCCTGCGCTGCCATCGCCCCGGCCAGGAACGCAGCGCGTCCGGCAGCGACGGCGTCGGCAAAGGCACCGGCCATCGCGACAGGGTCTTGCGCCAGCGCCACCGCCGTGTTGAGCAGCACGCCGTCGTAACCCCACTCCATGACCTGGCAGGCGTGGGAGGGCAGGCCCAGGCCCGCATCCACGAGCATCGGGACCTTCAGCCGTTCGCGCAGCAGTTGAAGCGCGTAGGGGTTGACGGGGCCGCGTCCGGTGCCGATGGGAGCCGCCCAAGGCATCACCGCCTGGCAGCCCACATCGACCAGGCGCTGGCACAGCACCAGGTCTTCGGTGCAATACGGCAACACCTGGAAGCCGTCGCGAATCAGGCGCGATGCGGCGTCGACGAGGTTGAGCGTGTCCGGCTGCAGCGTGTAGTCGTCGCCGATGAGTTCGAGCTTGATCCACGGCGTGTCGAACAGTTCTCGCGCCATGCTGGCGGTGGCGATCACTTCTTCGACGCTGTGACAGCCGGCGGTGTTGGGCAGCACCGGCACCTTGAGTTCGCGCAGCATGTCCCAGAAGCCGTTGTCGCTGCTGGCAGAGCCGGGCGTGGCCGTCTGGCGCCGCAATGACGCCGTCAGCATGGCCGGCCGGGCGCGGCGCACGGCGGATTCGAGCACGTCGGGCGATGGGTAGCGGGCCGTTCCGAGCAAAAGGCGGCTCTCGAAGGCCTGGCCGTACAGGACGAGGGGGTCGTGGAGTTTGGTGGAGGAGGTCATCTTGAAAAGCTTCAGCCGCCCGTGACGGGGCGAATCACTTCGATGGAATCGTCGGGGCGCAGCACGCGCGCGGGGTACTGCGAGCGCGGCACGAACTCGCGGTTGATCGCGACTGCAAAAGGAGGCGTGGCCTGGATGGCCTGGAGCGCATCGGGCAGCGTTGCGTTGGACGCCAACTCGTGCGGCGTGTCGTTGATGAGGACTTTCATGGTGTGGGTTCGAGGCTGGGCTGCAGGCAGGCCGATGCGTTCAGGCCGAACTGCGCCGCCATCGGCGATTCGCCGGTGGTGAGCAGTTCCAGCGCAATGTCGAGCATGGCGGGCGCGATCATGAAGCCGTGCCGGTAAAGGCCGTTGATCTGCATCACGCGCGGCGCGATCTGCCGGATCTCGGGCAGGTTGTCGGGCAGCGTCGGGCGGCACTGGGTGGCGATCTCGAGGATGCGCGCTTCGGCAAAGCCACTGTGCACCGAATAGGCGGCGCTCAGCAGTTCGAGCGTGGAGCGCACGCTGGCCGGAGACATGTCGTCCGACTCGATCTCGGTGGCGCCGATCACGAAGACACCGTCCGGCTTGGGCGCGATGTACAGCGGATAGCGCGGATGCACGAGCCGCGTCGGACGCTGCAGCGACACCTCCGGCGCGTGCACGCGGATGACCTCGCCACGCACGCCGCGCAGCGCGTTCCATTGCGGTCGGGCGCCCAGGCCACGGCAATCGATGACCCAATCGGGCTGGCCCTTTGCGCCGGGCGAGAAGTCATCCGGCTGGCGCGGCGATTGCCAATGCAGCCGAACGCCCGGCGCGGCCTGCAGCGTGGAATGCAGCGACGCAAGCAGTGCGCGGTTGTCGAGCTGCCCCTCTTGCGGCAGGTAGAGCCCCTGCTGGAAGCGTGTGCCCAAGGCCGGCTCCAGCGCGCAGATCGCGGCAGCGTCGAGCGACTGCATGGCCAGCAACTGCGGCACGGTGGCGCAGGTGCGCTCCAGCACGCGGGCCAGGCGCATCGCTTCCGGCGCGTCCTGCCGATGCCACAGCACCAGCGTGCCTTCGCGCTGGAAGAACACCGGCTCTTCGAGCGCAGCCAGCAGCTCGGGCCAGCGTCCCAACGCGTGATGGCCCATGCGCACCAGGCTCGCCGGCGCAACGGCCGATTCAGCCAGTGGCGCCAGCATGGCGGCCGCCACCCGCGCAGCCGCGCCCTCGGCCTGCGCACTGCCGGCTTCGTAGACGTCGACCTTGCAGCCCGACTGCGCCAGCGTGACCGCGAGCAGGCGCCCCATCAGGCCCGCGCCGAGGATCGCGACCGAGCGAAAGGGAAGGTCTGGAAGGCGATTCATGGCTTCAACGCGGCGCATCGGCGGTGTGGCTGATAATTTTCAACATGAGCAATGCATTTTCCCGCGCGCAAGAAACGACGCGCTACGCCCGCGTCCTGACCATTGCGGGTTCCGACAGCGGCGGCGGCGCCGGCATCCAGGCCGACCTGAAGACCTTCGCCGCCCTCGGCTGCTATGGCATGACGGCCATCACCGCGCTGACCGCCCAGAACACGCAGGGCGTTTCGGGCATTCACGGCGTGCCGCCGGAATTCCTGCGGGCGCAGATCAAGGCGGTGGTGGAAGATATCGGCGTCGACGCCGTCAAACTCGGCATGCTGCATGCGCCCGAGATCGTCGAAGTGGTGGCTTGGGCCATCGACCACTACAAGCTGCCCAACGTGGTGCTCGACCCCGTCATGGTGGCCACCAGCGGCGACCGCCTGATCGCGGCAGAAACGGTGGATCGCCTCGTGCGCGAACTCTTTCCGCGCGCGGTGGTGGTCACGCCCAACCTGGACGAGGCGGCATTGCTCATCGGCCATCCCATCGAAGGCGTGGACGCGCTCGACGCGGCGGCGGACGAACTGCTTGCGCTGGGCGCGCACGCCGCATTGCTCAAGGGCGGACACCTCCCCGGCGACGAGGTGGTGGACCTGCTGAAGCAGGCCGGCGGACCGCCTTTGCGCCTCGCGTCCGCCCGCATCTCGAGCCGCAATCTGCACGGCACCGGCTGCACGCTGTCCTCGGCCATCGCGGCGCATCTCGCGCTGGGCGCCACGCTGCCCGACGCGGTGACGCGGGCGCGCGCCTACGTCATTGGCGCCATGCAGGCCGGTGCGGATGTGCAGGTCGGCCACGGACACGGTCCGCTCAACCACGGCTTTGCGCCAGTGCCGACGCACCGCCTTGCGCTGAAGCCGGACGCGTAAGCCAGGCGAGCACGAAAGTCGCCAGGAGCGTCGGCAAGGCCGAGCCCCATTGCGGCGCCCATTTGGCGCAGGCGTGGTACACGGCAATGCCCGCGATCCAGATGATGGCGGCGGGCCAGTCGACGCGGCGCGCAGCAGTTTGCATCGCCGCCAGGCCACCCGTGCCGAGCCGCCCCAGGATCACGCCGTAAAGGGGCACGAACACGGAGCTGAGCAGCAGCAGGAAAGGCTCCAGGCTGTGCATGGGCAGCACCAGCGCCAGTGCAATGCAGGCCACCGCGATCCACAGGCCCCAGCGGCGCACGCTCCAGCGCGGCTGAAGGCTGTGCGCCGACACCGAGCCCGAATACACGTCGCCATAGGCGTTGTCGAGTTCGTCGATGAGGATGAGGCCCAGCGCGAGGAGCCCGCCTTGCGCCAGCAGCAGCGCCGTGACCAGGCTCGTGCCCGGCTCGGCCACGCTGACGACCATCACGCCCAGGGCGTAGCACCAGATATTGGCCAGCACGTAGCCGATCCAGGTGCCGCTGAAGGCGCTGCCCAGGCCTGCGCCACTGCGGCGGCCGTGGCGCGCGTAGTCGGCCACCAGCGGCAGCCAGGAGACGGGCATGGCGATCACCAGGTCGAGCGCGCTGAACATGCCCATGCTGCCGTCCCCGGGTCGCGACCAGAAGGCATCGAAGCCCTTGGCGTGCAGTTGCGTGGCGAACTGCCAGCTCAGCCACAGCAGCGAAAGCACGACCAGCGGCAGGCCGAATCGGCTCACGAAGCGGCGCACCAGCCGCACCATGGACCCGGCCAGGAGCGCCAGCAGCACCGCGCCCCACAGCAGCGTCGTCAGCACGGTGCCCATTGCGCCGTCGAAGGCAAAGCCCGACTGCTTGCCGATGGCCTGCGTGCCTTCGCGCATGATGACCAATTCGAAGGTGGTCCACCCGATGAGCTGGACGATGTTGAGCACGACGGGCAGCCGCGCAAGGGCGCTGCCATAGGTCCGGTGCATGAGGCCGGCGCTGGCGAGGCCGCTTTCGCAGCCGATTCGCGCCGTCCACGCCAGCAGGCCCGCGCCGATGCACGAACCCAGCACGATGGCCATCGCCGCGTCGCGCGTGCCGACGGCGGGAACCAGGTATGCGCCGACCTGCATGACCAGCAGGCCCACGCCGAGGCTGAACCACAGGGCGGTGTGGTCGTGCAAGCCGAAGGCGCGTGCGCTGTCCGGCAGCGGCGTCAGCGCTTCGTTGGCCGCCGGGGCGGAAGTGTTCGGATTTGCCATTCAATTGCTCCAATGCAAATGTTTGGCAGGTGGGCACGGTTCGGCGTGAGTGCCGGCACGGAAGAAATTGATGTGACGGCGGCCTGACCAGCTTCCCTGCGCGAGGATTGCCTCAGTCCCCCGATGTAAACAACACGGAAGACCCCGGTGTTCTTCCCCGGTTTCAGCCGGGTCGGTTCACCGAACAGGTTCAAAGGGTTTTTTCTCAGCAAGGCCGGCAAGCCGACCCAGCACCCCTAGCGAGCGGACATTGTAGGCGCGACGACGTCATTGTGTCCGGCGAGGATTTCAAGGCCGTTCGACGTGTCGCCCAGCTATCGGTTCAGGGCTTGGGTCAGCTGGGGCTTTGCGACCGCCAGCCACAGGCGTGACACCAGACGAGCGCCCGCCGCGATCACCGCCGCCAGCAGCAGTCCGCCAACAATGTCGAAAGGAAAATGAACGCCGGCGTAGACGCGCGCCCATCCCGTGATGGCGGCGAGCGCCAGCGCGACCAGGCCTGCAAGTCGCAGGGAAGGCCGCTGCAACATCAAAAGTGCGCAAGTGAACATCACGGCCGCATGTGCGCTCGGCATGGCGCCACGCGGCCCATGCCCCATGCGAAGCGTGCCCAGGCCCAGCATGAAAGGCCGCGGCTCGTCGATCGCGCGGGCCAGGCCGTGCACGACGAGGGCCGCCACGGCGGCTGCCACGACGATGCCAAAGGCATACAGGCCGTCCCTGGGGCGCAGGCACAACACGCCAACCACCAGCAATGCGCAGAGCAGCGCGCCATGACTTGCAAACCACAGGAGCAACGCTTCGGGCGCATGGCTGTGGTTGATCCATTCAAAGAGTTCGATATTGAGCGCCTGCATGCGCCCATCCTGGGCAGCCAATGTGGCCGCCCGGTGAATTCGCGATTCAGGTTTCGTTCCGCTTCGCCGCCGGCCAGGCGGGAGGTGGAATCAGTGCTGGACGCCCAGCAGTTGATGCAGGCGCGTGCTGGTCGTCGTGTACTGCAGCGGAATCGACTTGTCGGGGAAAACGACCGTCGTTGCCGCCCAAGCCGCCAGCGTGGCTTCGTGGAAGCCGCACACGATCAGCTTTTTCTTTCCGGGGTAGGTGTTGACGTCGCCGACCGCGAACACGGCACGCTCGCGCGTCTCGTACCGCTCGGTGTCGACCGGCACCTGCTTGCGCTCCAGCGCCAGGCCCCAGTCGGCGATGGGTCCAAGGCGCGGCGAGATGCCGAGGAAGGCGATCAGGGCGTCGAGCGGCAGGTCGATGCTTTGCGCATCGGGCGTGGCCACGCGTAGGGTTGACCCATCGAATGCCTGGGGTTGACCGACCACAAGGCGCAGCGCACCGGCCGCCATGCGCTCGCGCACCCTGGCAACCGTTTCGTCGCTTGCCTGGAAGGCATCGCGGCGATGCAGCAAGGTCACGGATGAGGCGAGGCCAATCAGGACCAGCGCAGCCTCCAGTGCCGCGTCGTCACCGCCATTGACCACCACATCGAGCCCGGTGAAGCGCTCAAGCGATTCGGGGTGATAGAACAGGCGTGTGCCTTCATGCGCCTCGATGCCATCGACCGCGACGTGCTTGGGCACGAAAGCCCCGACGCCGGCGGCGATGAAGACGGTCTTCGCAAGGAATGCGGTGCCCCGGTTCGTCGTCAGCAGCAGTCGCCCGTCGTCCTGGCGCGCCAGCGTGGCGACCTGTTCACCGAAATGAAATTGGGGCGCGAAGGGTTCGATCTGACGCAGCAGCGATTCGACCAGCCCGCGACCCGAGGTCACGGGCGTGCCGGGAATGTCGTAGATGGGCTTGTCGCCGTAGAGCTGGACGCACTGGCCACCCGCGCTTGGGAGCGCATCGACCACGTGGCAGGAGATTTCAAGGAGGCCGAGCTGGAAGACCTGGAACAGGCCCACCGGACCGGCGCCGATGACGAGGGCGTCGGTCTCGACGGGCTGTTGATTCGTGCTCAGCGCACCAGCTCCGAGATCTTGCCGGTCTTGTCTTTCCACTCTTCCGCGTCGGGAAGGGCGGGCTTGCGCTTGGTGATGCTCTTCCAGCCGTCGGCCAGCGCGAGTTCGGCGTTGATCTTGATGAAGGCGATCTGGTCGCCCGGCAGGTCTTCCTCGGCGTAGATCGCGTTGACCGGGCATTCGGGGATGCACACCGCGCAGTCGATGCACTCATCGGGGTCGATGACGAGCATGTTGGGGCCTTCGCGGAAGCAGTCCACGGGGCAAACATCGACGCAGTCGGTGTACTTGCAGCGGATGCACGATTCGGAAACGACGTGGGTCATTGGAGGTCTGGCGCCAAGTTTGAATTCGGGGGAAACCCTTGATTTTACTTTCTTCGGGCGCTTCAGCGCACCAGCACGGCCGCGGCGGTGCGGTGCGAGGCGGTATCGACCAAAACCAGCGAGCCCAAGGAGCGCGATTTCGTGAACGGCAGGACGGCCAGCGGCTGCTGCAACGCCAGCACCACGTCGCCGATCGAATTGGCTTCCAGCTTGTCCGCCGGTTCAGCGTCCAGCGTGTTGATGTTGAGCCTGTCGACGAGACGCGCCACCTTGGCCTTGACCCAGCGATGGCCTTGCAGCGCCCAGTAGACGCGCCCCGCCATCAGCGGTTCGTCGTCCAGCCAGGCGACGGTCGCGGTGATTTCGCGCGTCGCTTCGAATGAGTTGGGCGCCAGCAGCCAGTCGCCGCGCGACACGTCGACTTCGCGATCGAGCACGATGCCGCCGCTGTGGCCGGCATGAACGATCTTCGGGTGGCGTGCATGGTCGAGTACCTGCGCCACCGTGGCGGTTTGCCCGCTCGGCAGGATGGTGATCGTCTGGCCCGGCTCGATGTGTCCGCTGGCCACGCGGCCCCAGAACACGCGGCGGCCGCGCGAGGTGTCGGCCGAGGCGGAGAACTTTTCGACCCATTGCACCGGGAAGGCGAAGGGCACGGCTTCGTCCTGCTGCGTGACCGGAAGGTTTTCGAGCAATTCGAGCAGGCTCGGGCCTTCGTAGTCGCACCAGTCGGCGTGGCGCGAGGCCACGTTCCAGCCCTTGAGCGCGGAGATCGGCACGATGGCCGTCACGTTGATGTCGGCGGCTTCGGCAAAGGAGTTGAGCGCGCTCGAAATGCGCTCGAACGCAACCTGCGCATCGTTCATCGCGTCGAGCTTGTTGACCGCGAACACGATCGACTGCACGCGCAGCAGCTTGCACAGCAACGTGTGGCGGCGCGTTTGGGGCAGCAGGTTCTGCACGACGACTTCGCCATCGAGCACTTCGCCGGCCCACGGCAGCTTGGTGGCGTCCACCAGCACCACGGCCGCGTCGGCAGCCGAAGCGGCCGTGACCATGTTGCGCGTGTACTGCTCATGGCCCGGCGCGTCGCCGATGATGAACTTGCGCTTGGCCGTCGAGAAGTAGCGATAGGCCACGTCGATGGTGATGCCTTGCTCCCGCTCGGCCGAAAGGCCGTCGGTCAAGAGCGCCAGATCGGTTTCGCCGCCGCGCTGCACGCCGGCGAGTTGGTCTTGCAGGACGGTCTTGCTGTCCACCAGAAGGCGGCCGATCAGCGTGCTCTTGCCGTCGTCCACGCTGCCGCAGGTGATGAAGCGCAGGGCGGTGCCGGTGTCCAGTTCAACTGCCACGTCGGTTGTCAAAGTCATTCAAATTTCTCCGTCGCACTCACTGGCGACAACGATCTGTCCGTATTCACGCGGGCCACCCGGGGCACCGGCTTTGCCGGGCCTCTGGTGGCGCCCCCGGTAGGGGGTTGGCGGAGCGCAGGAAGTGCGCGCAGCCTGGGGGCGAGCAACAAGCCCTTTAGAAGTAGCCGTCCTTCTTTCGCTTTTCCATCGAGGCGTCGGACGTCTTGTCGTCCATGCGCGTGGCGCCGCGTTCGCTCACGTCGGCGGCCAAAGTTTCAATGACCACGTCGCCGGCATCGGCGGCGAGGCTGTCCACCGGGCAGGTGCAGGTGATGTCGCCGACGGTGCGAAAGCGCACGTCGCGCACTTCGATCTGCTCGCCATCCTTCGGCGGCGTGAGTTCGGTCACCGGCACCAGCAGGCCGCGGCGCTCCACCACTTCACGCTTGTGCGTGTAGTAGATCGAGGGCAGGGCGATGTTCTCGCGCTCGATGTATTGCCACACGTCGAGTTCGGTCCAGTTGGAGATGGGGAACACGCGGAAGTGTTCGCCCGGGGCCAGGCGTGTGTTGAACAGCGTCCAGAGTTCGGGGCGCTGGTCCTTGGGCTGCCATTGGCCGAAGCTGTCGCGGTGCGAAAAGATGCGTTCCTTGGCACGGGCTTTTTCTTCGTCGCGGCGTGCGCCACCGATGAGCGCGTCGAAGCGGAATTCCTCGATGGCTTCGAGCAGCGTGACCGACTGGTGCACGTTGCGCGATTCGCCCGGATGCGCCAGGCGCACCGTACCGCGCTTCATCGAATCCTCGACGCTGCGCACGATCAGTTCGGCGCCCAGTTCCTTCGCGCGCTGGTCACGAAAGTCCGTCACTTCCGGGAAGTTGTGGCCGGTGTCGATCATCAGCAGCGGGTAGGGCAGGCGGCCGGCGCCAAAGGCTTTCTCGGCGCACTTGAGCATCACAAGCGAATCCTTGCCGCCGGAGAACAGCAGCGTGGGGCGTTCGAAAGCGGCTGCAACTTCGCGCAGGATGAAGATGGTTTCCTCTTCGAGGGCGTCGAGGTGCGTGTTGGACAGGCGCGCAGGTGAATGCATTGGAATCTGCAAAAGGTCGAGATCGGTTCGGGCGTTCATTTCGTTCGTTCGGGGCGATTCAGTTCGGGACGGCGCGGATCGGAATCACGCTTTGCTGCGGCAGCGGCGACACCGCGGAAAGCGGCTCGAAGGCGGCCGGCTCTTCGGCTTCATGCGTGCCGTCGGCGGCCACGTGCAGGCCGCATTCCTTGGCGCTTTCCTGCTCCCACCACCAGCGGCCGGAGCGGAAGTCCTCGCCCAGCGTCACGGCGCGCGTGCAGGGCTCGCAACCAATGCTCGGGTAGAAGCGATCGTGCAGCGGGTTGTACGGAACCTTGTAGGTGGCGATGTAGTGCCACACGTCGCCCCAAGTCCAGCGCGCCAGCGGGTTGATCTTGGCGCGCTCGCCGTGCTCGATGAACTCGACCTCGGCACGCGCACCGGACTGTTCGCGCCGCAGGCCGGTGATCCACGCACGCTTGCCCGACAACGCGCGTTCCAGCGGCTCCATCTTGCGGATGTGGCAGCAGGCCTTGCGCAGTTCGAGGCTCTTGTACATCGCGTCTTCGCCGTTGGCCTTGACGAAGCTGGCTGCTTCGCTGCCGTCCGGACGATAGATCTCGATCTCGCGGGCGTAGTGCGTTTGCAGCCGGTCGATGAGCGCCAGCGTTTCCTTGTGCAGCTTGCCCGTCTCCAGCACGAAGATGGACGACTGAACCCGAAAGCGCTGGATCAAGTCCGTCACCACCATGTCTTCCGCGCCGAGGCTCGAAGCCTGCGTGACGGGCGCAAACTCGCCCGCCGCGCGCTGCAGCAGTGCGACGCTCTCGGCAACCTTTTCGTCGAAGTCGGCAGAGGGCTTGGCGTAGAGCGAGATGGCGTTCATGGCGGTTGCGGGATCGAAGCGTTTTTTTGGTGGGGCAATCAGTTGTCAGGCAGCCGTCTTGTCGGCGGCGCGATGGAACAGCGGCGCCGTCTCCACCGCATCGCCCTGGTAGAAGGCCGAGAAGCGGTCGAACTGGCGTTGTGCATCGGTGGCGTCCACGCCTTCCTTGAGCACGGCGCTGGAAAAGCCTGTGCGTTCCATTTGCACCAACTGGTCGATCAGCACGTCGCCGGTGGCGCGGATGTCGCCCTTGTAACCAAGGCGGCGGCGCAGCAGGAAGGCCTGGCTGTAGGCGCGCCCGTCAGTGAACTTGGGGAAGTTCAGGTCGATGCGTTCCACATCCGCAAGGCACACCTCGATGGCGAGCGGATCGGCGTCGTTGGCGAGTTGCAGCACGTTCGGGTCGCCATCGTCCACGTGGTCTTCGGCTGCGATGAGCTTCAAGGTCTTGTTCATGCTGCCACCTCCTCGGCCTTGAAACGCGCACCATTGGCGGCGGCCTTGAAGGGTTCGATGCCCACACGGCGCAGCGTGTCGATGAAGGTTTCGCGCTTGGCGCCGGAGGTGTCGCGCACATCGCGGTAGGTGTTGAGCACCGCCTCGATCACGTCCGGCACTTCGGCCGCCGAGAACGAGGGGCCGACCACCTTGCCGGCCTGCGGCGTGCCCGACAGCAGCGAGCCGTCCGAGCCGCCCAACGTGACCTGGTACCACTCCTTGCCGTCCTTGTCGACGCCCAGGATGCCGATGTGCCCGCTGTGGTGATGGCCGCAGGAGTTGATGCAGCCGCTGATGTGCAGGTCGATCTCGCCGAGGTCGTCGAGTTCGTCCAGGTCTTGATAACGCTCGGTGATCGCTTCCGCAATCGGGATCGAGCGTGCGTTGGCCAGTGCGCAGAAGTCGCCGCCGGGGCAGGCGATCATGTCGGTCAGCAGGTGCACATTGGCGCTGGCAAAGCCGGCTTCGCGGGCTGCAAGCCACAGCGCGTGCAGGTCTTCGGCATGCACCCACGGCAGCACGATGTTCTGGTCATGCGTCACGCGCGCTTCGCCGGCCGAGAAGCGGTCCGTCAGCCGTGCGATGGTGTCGAGCTGGTTCGCGTCGGCATCGCCCGGCGCTTGATGCAGGCGCTTGAAAGACAGCGTCACGGCGCGCAGCAGCGGGTTCTTGTGCGGCGCGACGTTGCGGGCCAGCCAGCGTGCGAACTGCACGTCGTCGGCGGCCTGGGCCTTGAGCTCGGCGTCCGTCTCTTCAGGGCTTTGATAGATGCGGTTGGCAAGCTCCGGCGGCACGAAGGAAGCCGTCACGCGGTCGAGTTCGGCTTGCGTCACCGTGTGCGGCGCGCCGTCGTGCTCGAAGATCTGCTTGTATTCGGCTTCGACGTCGTCGATGTAGCGCTGGCCTTCGGCCTTCACCAGGATCTTGATGCGCGCCTTGTAGATGTTGTCGCGGCGGCCGTAGCGGTTGTAGACGCGAATCACCGCTTCCAGGTAATTCATGATCTGGTTCCACGGCAGGAACTCGCGCAGCACGGTGCCGATGATCGGCGTGCGGCCCATGCCGCCACCGACCTGCACGCGAAAGCCCAAATCGCCCGCGTCGTTCTTGACCAGGTGCAGGCCCACGTCGTGCCAGCCGGTTGCGGCGCGGTCTTCCTTTGCGCCCGTGATGGCGATCTTGAACTTGCGCGGCAGGAAGGCGAATTCAGGGTGCAGCGTGCTCCACTGCCGCATGATTTCGGCAAAGGGCCGCGGATCGGCAATTTCGTCGACTGCGATGCCGGCGCGCTCGTCGCTCGTGATGTTGCGGATGCAGTTGCCGCTGGTCTGGATGCCGTGCATGTTCACGGAAGCCAGCAGGTCCATCACGTCGGCCGACTTGCTCAGCGGAATCCAGTTGTACTGGACGTTCTGGCGCGTGGTGAAGTGGGCGTAGTGCGTCGGCAGCTTGTGCGTGCCGAGCTTGCCTTGCGTCTCAAGCGCCTGCTTGTAGACGGCCGCTTCCGGCTCGTCGTATTCACGGGCGATCTTCGCCAGCACGCGCAACTGGGCGCTGGAGACTTCGCCATACGGCACGGCCACGCGCAGCATGGGCGCATAGCGTTGCACATACCAGCCGTTTTGCAGGCGCAAGGGGCGGAACTCGTCTTCGGAGATCTTTCCCTTTTGCCAGCGCTCGAGCTGGTCGCGGAATTGCCCGGCACGAAGGTGCACGAACTGGCGGTCGAATTCTGTGTATTGGTACATCGTGAAGTCTTGCGAAAAAGCTATGCCCACACACAGGGCTGCAAGAGCGAGCAGCGACTGTAGAAGGGCGCCTTATGGAAACAAACTATTTTTTGGTTCGCGCTTTATGCGGATAAGCTTATTCACCAGCATCCATGCGGGTTGCGGGACGATCAGGTGCCGTTTCCGGATAAGGCGGGCACCCAATTTGCCGGGGGTTTTTAGCCCATTGGCGCGGGGAAACGCGGGATTCTAGGACTCCCAGTGTCGCTGTAACAATGCGGCACCTTGTTAGTGAGATCGTCCCCGCTCATGAATTCGCCGTCCGCCATCGCTGCTGCGCTTCAGAAATCACCGGACTGGCTGCGTGCCTTCTGGCCTGCGCCCATCGCCATCAACGGCCGCGAGCGCCTGCGCGTGGTGGCAGGGGCGCTGCTCGGCATTCTCTTCACCGCGGTGCTGTGCCACGTGGCCGGGCTGAGTGCCCCCATGACGTGGATCGTCGCGCCAATGGGCGCCAGCGCGGTGCTGGTGTTCGGCGTGCCGGCCAGTCCGCTGGCGCAGCCGTGGGCCGTGATCGGTGGCAACACCTTGTCGGCGTTGGTGGGCATCCTGTGCGCGCGCCTGATCGCCCCGGTGGACCTTGCCGCTGCCATGGCGGTGGGCTTGGCCATCGCCTTGATGCTGGCGCTGCGCTGCCTGCATCCGCCCGGCGGCGCCAGCGCCTTGATGATGGCGCTCGGGGGCATCACCGATCCGCACGCGGCGCTGGTGCCCGTCATGCTCAATTCGGTGCTGATGGTGATGGCCGGTATCGCGTGGAATACCGCCACGGGCCGTCGCTACCCGCACCCGCAGACCTCCGCGCCGGGGCCCGCCAACGCGGCCAGGGGCGCCACCGAGGAAGACCTGGACGCAGTGCTGGCGCGCTACAACCAGTTCCTGGACGTGCCGCGGGACGACCTGCTCGCGCTGCTGGGCCAGACGCAATTGCAGAGCTACCACCGCACGCTGGCCCAGACCACCTGTGCCGACGTCATGTCGCGCGACGTGGTCACGGTGTCCTTTGGAACGCCCTTGCAGGACGCGTGGACGCTGCTGCGGCAAAAGCGCATCAAGGCGCTGCCGGTGGTCGATGGCGCGCGGCGCGTGGTCGGCATCGTGACGCTGGCCGACTTTTTGAAGGCGGCCGACCTCGACCTGCACGAAGGCTTCGGCGACCGGCTCAAGGGGCTGATCCGCTGGACGCAAACCGTGCACTCCAGCAAACCCGACGTCGTCGGCCAGATCATGACGCGCCGCGTGCGCATCTCCAGCGTCGACCGGCCGCTGGTGGACCTCGTGCCGCTCTTTGGCAGCACGGGCCACCATCACCTGCCCATCGTCGACCACGAGAAGCGGCTGGTCGGCATGATCACGCAGTCGGATCTGGTGGCGGCCGTGTTCCGTGCGGAGGGCGAGGGGCAGGCCTGACTCGCCGGTCCTCAGTGGCCCCGCGTAGTCGACATCACGACGGCGCTGCTCATGCTGCGCTCCCCTCGGCCGACAGCGCGGCCACCAGCTCGCTGGTCGTGATGATGGCGTGCGCATAGGTCGGCCCGTTGATCTCGTGGGCGACCTTCATGGCTTCCGTCGAGAAAGCCGCCGTCGCGTCGCGCACCAGGGTGACGTGGTAGCCCAGCTCGACGGCGAACTTGCCCGTCGTTTCCAGGCAGGTGTTGGCCAGCATGCCGATGAGCACGACCCGGCGCACGCCGTGCTGGCGCAGCTGGATGTCGAGGTCGGTGTTGGCAAAGCCGCTGGAGCCGCGGTGCTCCTTGATCATCACGTCCTCGGGCTGCGGCTGGAAGTCCGGATGCCACTCTGCGCCCCAGGTGCCTTCGGCAAACAGCTGGATGCGGTGGCCGCCGAGCTGGTAAGGCGTGGGGTGCGCCCAGTTGCTGAAGTCCGACGGCCTGGCGCGGTTGTGCGGCACGTAGAACACCGTGATGCCCGCCGCGCGGCAGGCCGACACCGCCTCGCGCATGTGGGCGATGGTGCCGACCTCGTCCATCACCGCCTTGGCGCGGCTTTGCAGCTTGCCGTTGTCGCTGAG
The DNA here is from genome assembly GCF_030317105.1 of Variovorax brevis. Classification (GTDB taxonomy): domain Bacteria; phylum Pseudomonadota; class Gammaproteobacteria; order Burkholderiales; family Burkholderiaceae_C; genus Variovorax; species Variovorax brevis. The sequence goes on along the minus strand of NZ_JASZYG010000001.1, from coordinate 734,861 downwards.
GAAGTCGTTGTAGGGGTCGACCAGCAGCAGGCCGGTTTCGCCGATGACGATGGCGGGTGCGCTCATGACGGGCTCCTCGGGCGAATCTTCAGGTCTTCAGGAACGCCAGCAGGTCGGCGTTGATGACATCGGGGTGCGTCGCGCACATGCCGTGCGGCAGGCCGGGGTACACCTTGAGCGTCGCGCCCTTCACCAGCTTGGCCGACAGCAGGCCCGAAGCGCCGATGGGCACGATCTGGTCGTCGTCGCCGTGCATCACCAGGGTGGGCACGTCGATCTTTTTCAGGTCTTCGGTGAAGTCGGTTTCCGAGAAGGCCTTGACACAGTCGTAGTGCGCCTTGATGCCGCCCATCATTCCCTGCAGCCACCAGTGCTGGCGGATGCCTTCCGAAATGTTGGCACCCGGGCGGTTGTAGCCGTAGAAGGGGAGCGTGATGTCGCGATAGAACTCCGCACGATTGCCGGCCACGCCGGCACGGATGCCGTCGAACACCTCGATCGGCAGGCCGCCCGGGTTGGCCGGCGTCTTGACCATGATCGGCGGCACCGCGCCGATCAGCACCGCCTTGGCCACGCGCTGACTGCCGTGCCGGCCGAGGTAGCGCGCGACTTCGCCGCCACCGGTGGAGTGGCCCACGTGCACGGCGTCTTTCAGGTCCAGCGCGGCGGTGAGCGCGGCCAGGTCGTCGGCGTAGGTGTCCATCTCGTTGCCGGTGTACGTCTGCGTGGAGCGGCCGTGGCCGCGCCGGTCGTGCGCGATCACGCGAAAGCCCTGGTGCAGGAAGAACAGCATCTGGTTGTCCCAGTCGTCGCCACTCAGGGGCCAGCCGTGCGAGAACACGATGGGCTGGCCCTGGCCCCAGTCCTTGTAGTAGATCTGGGTGCCGTCTTTCGTCTTGATGTAGGGCATCTTCAAGTTTCCTGGAGGTTCGGTTGAAGGGATGCGCGATGAGGTGGCGCAGGGTCAAGGATGGCCCAGCGTGGGCGTGTGGCGCAAGGCCGTGCGTCAGGAAGCAGGCAGCAAGCGGTCTCAGGCCCGGGCCGGCCGCGGCATCGCCTCGAGTTGGCGGTTCAGCAGCGCCGAGCCGATGAGCGAGAGGCCACCATCCACCTTGAGCACGGTGCCGGTGATGTACTGCGCGAGTGGCGAGGCCAGGAACACCGCGGCCTGCCCGATGTCGTCCACCGAGCCGTGGCGGCGCAGCGGCAAGGCATCGCGCAGTTCCGCCGCGTCGTCCTCGCTCACCAGGCGCTTGAAGCCCTCGGTGCCGGCGATCGGCCCGGGCACCACGCTGTTGGCGCGGATGCCGTGGCGTCCCCACTCGATTGCCAGGTTCTTCATCATGATGTCGATGCCGGCCTTGGCCGCGCCCACGTGCGCCTGGTAGACCTGCGGCACCGAGGCCTGCGCGGCCGAGATGTAGATCAGGCAGCCGCGCGTCTTCTTCAGCTGCCCGAAGCCGAGCCGCGAGGCGTGAAAGGCGCCCATCAGGTCGATGTCGATCACGGTGCGAAAGCCGTTCGGGCTCAGCTCTTCGGCCGGACAAATGAAGTTTCCGGCCGCGCCGGCGACCAGCACGTCGATGGGGCCCAACTGCGCCCCGGTGCGCTCGAACGCGGCGCCGAGCGCCGCGGGGTCGCGAACGTCGGCGGCCACGGCCAAGACCTTGCCGTCCACGTGCTGGTTCAGGGCGCGCAGTTGGCCCGCGGCGCTGTCGAGCCTTTCCTGGCTGCGGCCGCAAATGGCGAGATGGGCGCCGAGCGCGGCGAAGTTGCTGGCGACGCCGAGGTTGATGCCGCTGCCGCCGCCGGTGACGAAAACGGTCTTGCCCTTGAACAGGTCGGCGGGGAGCAATTGCTGGACGATCATGGTGGACATCTCCTGGATGGATGAAGCAATGGAGGGGCTGGCGTTCATGCGACGTTGCGAAGATCGCGCCGGAGGATCTTTCCGACGGCGGTCTTGGGCAGCGCCTCGGTGAAGCGCACGATGCGGGGCACCTTGTAGGCGGTCAGTTGCTTGCGGCAGTGCGCTATCACGTCGTCGGCGTCCAGCTCGGCACCCGGCGTTTTGACGACGAAGAGCTTCACCGCCTCGCCCGTCTTCTCGTCCGGCACGCCGATGCAGGCGGATTCCGCCACGCCGGGGCAAGCGCCGACCACCGCCTCGATCTCGTTGGGGAACACGTTGAAGCCCGACACCAGCACCATGTCCTTCTTGCGGTCGACGATCCGCAGGAAGCCCCGCTCGTCCAGGACGCCGACGTCGCCGGTGCGGAAATAGCCGTCCGCGGTGAACGCCGCCGCGTTGGCCTCGGGCTGGTTCCAGTAGCCGGACATCACTTGCGGCCCCCTGGCGCAGACTTCGCCGGCCTGTCCCGTGGGCACCTCGTTGCCGTCTTCGTCGAGCAGCTTGATGTCCGTGAGGGGCAAGGGCAGGCCGGTCGTGCCGTTGAAATCGGTGATCCCGGCCGGGTTGAAGGCAAGCAAGGGCCCCGTCTCCGACAAACCGTAGCCCTCGCGGATGTACTTGCCCGTGATCGCCTTCCATTTCTCCGAGGTGGCGCCAATCACGGCCGATCCACCCCCGCCGCAAAGCCGCAACCTGGAGAAGTCCACTTCGCCGATGCGTGGATGCGTCGTCAGGCCTGCATAGAGCGTGTTCACGCCCATGAACACGCTGGGCCGGGCCTCCTTGAGGACGTCGACGAAGCCGTCCATGTCGCGCGGATTGGCGACCAGCCAGTTCTCCGCGCCCACGGAGAAGAAGGTGATGAAGTTCACCATCAGCGCGAAGATGTGATAGAGCGGAATCGCGGTGACGATGACCTCTTCGCCCGGCCGCATGGCGGCGGTGATGAGCGCCTTGAACTGTTCGGTGTTGGCCACCAGGTTGCCGTGCGACAGGCACGCCCCCTTCGACAGGCCGGTGGTGCCGCCGGTGTACTGCAGGAACAGCGGGTCGCTTGCGCCAAGTTCCACCGGCTGGCGGGTCAGCGTCGCGCCCTTGCGCAGTGCCTGGGCAAAGGTGCGGCTGCCGGCCAGGCGCGCATCGACCGGCGGGCCGGGCAATTCGACATCGCTTCCGTCGCCCGGCGACACCGTGATCACCGTCTTGATGCGCGTCTGGGGCAGCACCTCGGCCAGGGTCGGCGTGGCGCCGTTGTAGATCACGATGATCTCGCTGCCCGAGTCGTTGAGTTGATGCGCCAGTTCGCGCGGCGTGTACAGCGGGTTGACGTTGACCTGCACCGCGCCGGCGCGCACGATACCCAGGAAGGCGATCGGAAAGGCCATCAGGTTGGGCGTCATCACCGCGACGCGGTCGCCCTTCCTGACGCCGAGTTCATGCTGCAGCCAGGCGGCAAATGCGGCCGATTGGCGATCGACGTCGGCGTAGCTCAGCACCTGACCGAAGGCGCGGAACGCGGGCTTGTCCGCAAAGCGCGCCATCGCGCCTTCGAGGAGGTCGACGACCGATCGGTGGGAACGGGGATCGATGTCGGCCGCAATGTCGTATTCGCGGTAGCTGGCGAGCCAGGGCTTGATGCGCATGGTGTGTACTCCTGAAGGTTGAAAAAGCGAAGGGGTTCCGGGGTGGCTCTGGTGCTTGTCTTGCGTGGCTGAATCGTAGGAAAGGACGCCCGATCCGGCAGTGGCTCTCGCGGCCACTTTTATTGCTTTGCGACGACAATCCGCGTGCCGGAAGCAAGGAGACAGAGACATGAGCAGCAGCACTCGGCGCACCACGTCGTCCACCTGGGTCAGCGGCATCGCCAGCATGCTGGCGTCGCAGGGCCTGGACGTGCAGGCCATGTTCAGGGAACTGGACATGGACTGGTCGGCGCTGGGCCGCGTCGAGGCGCGCTTCACCTCCGAAGAGCTCAGCCGGCTGTGGCAGCTGGCTGCGCAGCGCTCGGGCAATCCGGCCATTGCGCTCACGGCACCGCGCATGGCGCAACTGGCGAGCTTCGAAGTGCTGGGCTACGCGATGATGTCCTGCGCCAACCTGCAGGCAGGACTCGAACGCCTTGCGCGATACCTGCGCATCGTGACGGAAGGCGGCGAGGTCAAGCTCGCGTACAGCGACACCGAATGCCGCCTCAGCTTCGAGATCTTTGGCGGCGAGCATCCCGTGCCACCCCAGCGCTACGAGTTTGACCTGCTCACTTTCATCGCCTTCTGCCGTTGGCTCACCGGACGCGAGTTGCATCCCAAGGGCATCGAACTCGCGCAGTCCGCGCCGGCGGATCGGCGGCTCTACGACGAAGCCTTCCAGTGCCCCCTGCGTTTCGACGCGCCGGCCTACGTGGTGCTGTTCGAACGGGCCGACGTGCTGCGGCCCTTGCCGACGTCCAACCCCTTGCTGGCCGAGTTGCACGAGCGACTGCTGGGCGAAGGTCTGGAGCGCCTGGGCGCTGCGCAGGTCAGCCAGCGGGCGCGTGAAGCGATCATCCGGAAACTGCCTGAGGGCGAGCCACGCCGCGAAGAGATTGCGAGTGCGCTTTGCATGAGCGAACGCACCTTGCAGCGGCGCCTGCAGGACGAGGGCACATCGTTCCAGCAGTTGCTGGACAACACGCGCCGCGAACTTGCCCAGCAATATTTGCGACAGCGCGATGTGTCGCTGGTCCAGGCCACCTTCCTGCTGGGCTTTGCCGACCAGAGCATCTTCCAGCGGGCATGCAAGCGCTGGTTCAATGCATCGCCCGGGAAATATCGAAGCCGCAGCGAACTGCAGTTGTCGGGTGCGCCTTGACGGTCGTCAATAGGCCGTGGCAGGAACCGTGGCCGGGGGAATCCACACTTCGACCGTGTTGGGCGTGGGCGTGAACCGGGGGCCCAGCGGCTCCACTTTCCAGTTCGCGGCGCTTCCGCCCAGCTTGTAGCCGAGCGCGTAGGCGCAGGTGACCGATGCGTCGTCGTGATAGCGCACGGTGGTCTGTCGCACCGGGCTCGGGCTGGCGCGACCACGCGTGCGCGCCGATGCAACGACGTCGTCGATGGGCGGCACGCTGGCGCCCAGGCTGCGCCATTGCTCGCGGTAGCCACGCGCGACGTTGCGCATTTCCGGGCCGTGGATCTGGATGTAGACGGTGATGCCGGTGCACGGGCCCTTGCCGGTGGGCGTGCCGGGTGACGAAGGCACGGGCGTCGTGGCCTGTGGTGGCTCCACGGCCTTGGGTGGTTCGGGGGGCGTGGTGGCGGCAGGAGGCGGCGCGGTGGGTACCTGTGGCGGCGTGACTGGTGGCGGTGGCGGTGGCGGCGAGCTCGGGGCCACGGCCGACGGCGTGCCTGCCGCCGGCGTGGTGGTGGCGGGCGTGGGCACTGGAGCGGGCGCAGGGACGGGCGCCGGCGGTGGAGCCGGCTTCGGCGCAGGCGCCGACGACGGGACGGAAGGCCTTGCGCCCAACTCTGCCTTCGCCTTCTGCTCGTGCTTCATCAACTGGTCCGGCGTCAGCGCAAAGCGTCCACCGTAGCGGCAGTCTTCGCGATAGGCAAAGGGCCGCTCCTTCTGCGCCAGCAGGATCTGGTTGGTCTTGTCGATCGCCACCTGGTCGCAAGGGTGGGACTCCAGCCGGTCAGCCGTGCCGGTGTAGTCGTAGATCCAGTAGCGCGGGCGCGGAAACACGTTGAAGACGCCGCCCTGCTTGCGCAGGCAACTGGAGCCCGCGCCCTTGATCGAATTGATGCTCATCAGGAAGGTGGAACACACTTCCGGCTTGCCGTCCTGGGTGATGGTCTCGCAGCGTCCCTTGGTCCATTCGAACACCGTCTGCGCGAGGTCGGAATTGCGGAACCATTGGGCGTCGTCGGTGGGGCACAGGTTGTCCGCCGTCCTGACCAGGACCGCCGCGAGGGTCGAGAGCGCGGTGTTGTTGTCGTTCGCAGGCGCCTGGACCGCCTTGACCCACGCTTCCGTCAGTTCCCGAAGGGCCGAGCGCTCGTCGGACAGTTGCTTTTCATAAGCGCTCTTGGCGGTGTCGATGGCTTGCCAGGTGGCGATGCCGACGGTGGCAATCGCCCCGAAGCTCAAGGTGGCCGCGCCGACCGTGGCCGGCGCTGCAATGCGCGACGGCAGGCGCTTGCTGCCAGCCGCGGCGCTGGCGACCGAAGCTGCGGCAACACCCGCGGCGCCCGCCGCCATGGGGTCGGCCATGGCGCCCTGGGCGGCTGCGAGCACGTCGGCCTTGCGCTTGCGCCGGGCCTCGAAAGGCGAGCAATCGTCGGGCACGAAGTACTTGCCCGACTCGTGCACCATGCATTCGAGGAATGCGCGGTTCAACTCACCCCCCAGGAAGGTGCCCAGGTGGTAGTAGCTTTCCCACTGGGCTTCCGAGAAGAACTGGTCCACCGTCGTTTCCTGCGGAAAGTCAGGGTGCTGCTCCTTGAAGTTCACCAGGTCCACCGGCAAGCCGCTGCACAGGTTCGGCTTGATGACGATGAGGATGCCAGTCGACCTCTTTTCCCCGCAGTAGGTGATGGTTGCCAGCGCCAGGCACGCCGAGCTGTTGGACGATGCGAGGTCGTTGAGCGAGCCGAACTTCGAGAGCACCGGCCACGCCTTCAACGCATCCGACCTGGCCGCGGTGGCAAGCGGCATGCTGACGTCTTGCGCGGGTCGCTCCGCCGGCTGCGCGTCGGGCCGGCGGCAAAAAAGAATCTCCGCCTGGAAGTCGATGCGCGCCTTGCGCACCAGGTTTTCCAGGTCTTCGAAGGCGTATTGCGGGTCGGCCCCGCAGTCGGCCAGCACAATGACTTCGGCCCGCTCGGCCAGCAGTGCATAGGCGGCGGTGTTCTCGAAATGCCCGCCGTCGGTCAGGAACCAGTCGTCCCCTTCCGTGCCTTCGAAATGGCCGAAGGTCTCCGACACCATGCCCGCGGACTTGGCGCAAAAGCGTGCCTTGTTCGTGCTGTTCTCGCGCGTGGCCTTGTCCCACCAGAAGCCCAGCCGCACGCCGGCGAAGGTCGCCAATGCGGAGATGCCGCCGCGCGTGGCGGCGCCCAAGCCCGGCGCAAAGGCCGCGCCCGACACGGCCATCCACGTGCCCAGGGTCAACGCCGTTTCCTTCGGCATGGGTTCCCAATCGCCCTGCGACACCTTCTTGTAGCCGCCAGACGCCACCGAAAGATTCAGGCCGCGCCGGTCCTGGTTGAACAAGCCACCACGCGGGTCGCGCGTCTGGTTGACGCAGGCGCTCAGGATGTGCACCGGCCCGCCCGATGCCTGCGGCTGGTAGTCGCTGATGCTGATGTCGTCATCGAACTCCACGTCGTCGACGCGACGATGGCCGCGCTTCTCCTTGGGCACCGGGTGCACCGTGCCCAGCGCAGCGAGCGGTCCGGCTTCCTTGTCGAAGCGATCGCCATTGGCCGCGCCCAGGTAGCTGCGCACCAGCCGCGCGCGATAGAACGCGTGCAATGAAGAAAGATTCAGGAACTGCACGTTCGAGCCGCTGCGGATCACATAGACCACCGCCGGCGCCGCGATGAGGAACAGGATGCCCGCCGCACTGAGATACGACACGCCATCGATGCCGCCCACGAAGGCCGCGCCCAGCACCGCCGTCTGCACCAGCGACACCCACCAGACGCACAGCAGGAAGGTCAGCAGGTAGCCCAGCACCCGGCCCACCATCAACACGCTCGCGGTGCCCGTGGCGCCGGGCAGCAGCTTGGAAGTCATCGGGACCACGGCGCGAATGACCGCGGCCGCAATGGCAAGCCAGAGGCCGAGTTCAGCCTGGCCCAATTCGAAGACGGCCTGCATCTCGAAGGCGATGAACCAGGCGCAACGATCGACGATGCCCGCCAGCGCCACGATGCTGAACACGCGGAACGTGCGCGCCAACGCCTGTGTCAGGTTCGTTCGCGCCGAGTCGGCCGGATGCGGATCGCCCGGCAGCACCTTCTTGAGGTACCGGATGCAGATGGGAACCGAGCACAGCCAGAGGATCAGCAGCACCGAGGTCGCAATCCAGATGATCTGCCGCGGCGCTCGCCCCACCGGCCCGATGCCCACCGGCAACCACCAGTAGAGCCCGATCAATATCGCCGTGAGCGCGAAGCCCAGCAGCCACGCGGGCAGCAGTCGCTTGCCGCTGGAGACCCAGAGCACCGACCAATAGGCCGAAGCGCGCGCCGCCCCGATCAGGGCGATCACCGGCAGCGCAAGCCAGGCCACCGGAAAGGTCGTGATGAACCAGGGCGGCAAGCCTTGCAACGCCGGAAAGAGGGGCGTCGGCACGACGAAGCCCAGCCACGCCAGCACCCACCAGCCCAGCAAGTCCAGCCCCGACAAGGCCAGGCCCAGCAGCACCGCGAGCAGGCCCAGTTCGAAGTGCACGGCGAACAGGTTCCGGATGAAGAGGGCGACGGCAAAGGTCGTGTCCTTGGCGCCGTGCGGAATGAGGTAACGCCCGTTGGCGCGCAGCCACCACAGGAACCAGGGATTGTCCGCCTCGCCGAATTGCTTCTCGACTTCCTTGCCACCACCATCGCGCGGGGCGCGGGAGAAGAAGCGCCCGAGCATCGCGCCGATGTAGCCGCCGCCCGAGACGGTGGAAAGGAGGTCGAATCGCCGGAAGGTCGACGTGTGCGCCAGTGCTCGCAGCACGCCGAGGCAGAAGGTTGCGCTGCGGATGCCTCCACCGGAAAGTGCCAGGCCCCACACACCCGAGGCATTGCGAAAGATCTCGTCGTCCTTGAGTGCCGTGCGGCGTGCCTTGACCTGCTCCTCGATGTAATCCATGGCAGTGTCCCTTCCGTTCGGGCAGGGTAGCTTGGCGAGTGCATCGCCGGCAATCTTCAAAACGGTCTAGGCACTTTCGCCGGTGTGCCTGCGTTGGCTCCTCAAACCGGGTGATGGCCGGTCGCCATCAAGAAGGTCAAGCCCGGACTGCAGGAGGACGATCCGGACAGGGCCAGCCGCGGGAGCACGGCATGCACTTCGAGGCGTCTGCGAGCTTGGTGGAGAGACGTGGAAGGCGCCAGGGCTGCTGGGAAAGTCCAGCGCCCGCTCCCGTCAGTTCGAGCGCCGCACTTGCACCGACGCTTCCATGTCCACGAACGCGTCGGCATCGCCGTACCAGACGCCTGCGACCGGCGCTGCCAGTGAAGGGTCGCGTGCAACGCCCACGCGGATCAGCCGGCTGCTGCCCATCAGGTTGTTCGTGGGATCGAACGCAACCCAACCCGCGCCGGGCAGGTAAGCGTGCAGCCAGGCGTGCGTGTAGCCGGCGCCCGTGACGCTGTCTTCCTTCGCATCGCCGAGAACGGCTGTGTCCAGCGCCGCGTCGTAGAGGTAGCCGGACACGAAGCGCGTCGCCACGCCCAGGCGCCGCGCTGCTTCCATCATCAACAGGGCGTAGTCGCGGCAACTGCCGCTGCCGAGCTGCAGGGTTTCCAGCGGCGACTGCGTGCCTTCGGCGTCACGCACTTCGTACTTGAGCGTCTGGCCGATGTGGGCGTTCATGCGCGCCAGCACGTCGCGCGTGCCGTTGCTCTCGCCGCCTTGAAGGAACTGCTGCGCCCAACGGATCAGCACGCCTTCGGGGTCGTCGTGGTGGGGCCGCAGGTAGTGCTCGAGATCGAGGCGGTCCTGCACCGAGTAGGCAAAGGGCAGGTACTGCGCGGACGCGTCGAGTTCGAGGTTGTTGACCTCCGCGGGCAGGTGCTCGATGCTGAAGGAGCAGACGATCTTCAGCTCGGTGGCGTCGCCGAGCGGATGCACGAGCGCCACGGAATTGGAGTGCGGGTCCTGGATCAGCCGGATCATCGCCTCGGGGCTGACCTGCAGATCGGTGGCCAGCACGCGCAGGTCATGGCTGTCGCGCGGCCTGAACATGACGCGGTGCAGCCCGAAGCTGACCGGCTTGCGATAGCGATAGATCGTGGTGTGGGTGATGTCGTATCGGGTGGCCATCATCCATTCTCATCGCTATTCGAGACGGCGTGTGTCGAGTGCCTTGGCAAGTGGGGCCGCAATCGGCAGCGGCTCGCCATGCCATCGGGCGGCCAGCAACTCCGCGCACAGCGCCGCAAAGCTCAGGCCGCGTGATCCCATCGCTGAGCAGATCCACGGACCCGACAGCTCATGCACCTCGATGGGTCCGACCAAGGGGCGCCGGTCGCCCGATGCACAACGAACGCCCACCCATGCATCGACGCTGCCGCCGCGCGCATCCGGATCCAGTGCCGCTGCCGCGGCGTGGTGCAAGCGGCCCACGCGCGCCAGGTTAGTGCGTGTGTCCTGCTCGCTGGGCGTGGTGTCGATGCTGTCGCGATCGAAGGTGGATCCCGCCAGCCACAGTGCGCCATCGGCATCGGGCACATGGGCGATCAGGTGGCCGTCGCCATTGATGGGCACGGGCGGCAAGGCGTCAGCGCGCATGTGGCCCCACGCAACCTGTCCGCGCACCGGTTGCAAGGGAAGGGCGGGTGCGAACAGGTGGCTGTCGAAGCCTGCCGCGACGACGATGCGATCGGACTGCGCCAGCACCTCGCCGTGCGCATCGAACGCGGTCCACTGCGTGCCTTGGTGCGCGAGGTGTGCGACGCGGGCGTTCGTCAGCACGCGAATGCCGGGCAGGGCCAGCCACGCGTCGACAAGTCGCTGCGGCCTCACCCATCCCGCCCTTTGGTGCCAGAGGGCGACGGTGTCCTCAGCGAGTCCCGCGTCGCGAAGCTGATCAGGCGTTGCGCGCCACGATTCGTTGGGGCCAGCGGCGGACCAGCCCGCAGGCAGGCGCGCGTCGGCGGCTTCGTCGCCGGTATCGCGGCGCTCGATGGCGCCGGTGGGGCTCCAATCCGTTCCCTGATTCAGGCATTGCTCAAGCTGAAGCCATGTCGCGCGAATGCCGGCGCGCGTCAGGCGGGAGAGCAGGGCATCGTCCGGCGACACATGCGGGGCCAGAAGACCGACGGGCAGGCCGGATGCACCCTTGGCGGGCCGGTCCGCAGCTTCGAGCACGGTGACCTGCCAGCCACGCCGCGACAGGCTGGCCGCGACTGCGGCGCCGGCGAGTCCTGCACCGATGACGACGCAAGTGCCGCCACGCTCCACCGTCTCGGCGGGCGGCGTGCGGCGCCGGACGGTCCACGCGGGCTCGAACTGAGCCCGCAGGCAATCGCGCTTGGGGGGAAGGCCCTGCTCCTTGCGCACCTGAAAGCCGCACTGCGCCAAAGAATCGCGAAGGGCACGCGCAACGGTCCAAGTCGCCAGCCGCGTGCCGCGCCGGGCAAAGCGCGCCACGCCCTTGACCGTATCGAGCGACCACATGTCAGGATTGGCCTGCGGGCTGAAGCCGTCCAGGAAGATGCTGTCCGCCTCGAACTGCTGCGCGCGCAGCATGGCCCGCACGTCGCCGATGCACAGCGTGAGCAGCACGCGCCCTTCGTCGAAGGCGAGCCGGTGAAAGCCGGGCAGCAGGCCGTGCCACTGGGCTGCCAGCAATTCCGCGAGATCAGCGAGTTCCGGATACGCCGAAGCCGCACGCAGAAGGTCGTCGCGCGACACAGGCCAAGCCTCCACCGAAACGAAGTGCAGCATCCGCGGACGCGCCTCATCAACGCGCCACGCCCGCCAAGTTGTCAGGAAATTGAGTCCCAGCCCGAAGCCGGTTTCGAGAATCCGCCATTGCGGGCGATTCGCCCACGCCGCCGGCAGCTCGCAGCCCGCCAGGAAAACGTGGCGTGACTGGGCGAGCGCGCCCGTTTCAGTGTGATAGATGTCGTCGAAGCGTTCGCTGCGAGGCACGCCGTCGGCGCGCCAGTCGACGGGCTCGGCCACGTCGCGCCAGCGCGATCAGGGTGTCGGAGGAACGTAGCCCTGCGCCACGTCGGCGCCGTCGCCGAAGAAGTGCTTTTCCATCTGCCGCGCCAGATATTGGCGGGCGCGCAGGTCGGCCAGGTTCAGGCGGTTTTCATTGACCAGCATGGTCTGCTGCTTGAGCCAGGCAGCCCAGGCCTCCTTGCTGACGCTTTCCCAGATGCGCTTGCCCAGTTCGCCGGGGTAGGGGGGAAAGTCGAGTCCTTCGGCTTCTTTGCCGAGCTTGATGCACTGAATCATGCGTGCCATGGGAATGCCTGCTTTTTTGTCGGGGGTTAATAGGGGATTTTGCGGCCTTAGCTCATTTGGCTATTTGGAAGTGAAAACACAGTCGTTCCCGTTTCCTTATGCCGAATCCAGAATCCGCAGCTTCATTGATATGCATTCTGAGAGCAGAAACACCATGAGCCTTCGCCGCGACTTTATCAAGCTTTCCATTGGCGCCACCCTGGGCGTCGGCATGGCCCTCTCGGCGTTGCCGGCGTTTGCCCAGACTGTCACCCTGCTGAATGTGTCGTACGACCCCACGCGCGAGCTGTACGTCGACTACAACAAGGCCTTCGCCGCCTACTGGAAAGGCAAGACCGGCCAGGACGTGGTGATCAAGCAATCGCACGGCGGCTCGGGCAAGCAGGCGCGCTCGATCATCGACGGCATCGACGCCGACGTGGCCACGCTCGCGCTGGCCGGCGACACCGACGCGCTCGTCACGCACGGCGGCCTCGTCAAGCCCGACTGGCAAAAGCGCCTGCCGCAAAACTCGGCGCCCTATACCTCGACCATCGTGTTCCTGGTGAAAAAGGGCAACCCCAAGGGCATCAAGGACTGGGACGACCTGGTCAAGCCCGGCGTGCAGGTGATCACCCCCAACCCCAAGACCTCGGGCGGCGCGCGCTGGAACTACCTGGCCGCATGGGAATTCGCCAAGCGCAAGTACGGCGGCGATGCCAAGGCCAAGGAATTCGTCGGCAGCCTCTACAAGAACGTACCGGTGCTCGACACGGGTGCGCGCGGCTCCACCATCACCTTCGTGCAACGTGGCGTCGGCGACGTGTTGCTGGCCTGGGAAAACGAGGCTTACCTGGCGCTCAAGGAATTCGGTGCCGACAAGTTCGACATCGTTGCGCCCTCCGTCAGCATCCTGGCCGAGCCCACCGTGACGGTGGTCGACAAGGTGGTCGACAAGAAGGGCACGCGTGCCGTGGCCGAGGAATACCTCAAGTACCTGTATTCGGACGAAGGCCAGGACATTGCCGGCCGCAACTACTACCGCCCGACCTCCGACAAGGCCAAGGCCAAGTACGACAAGCAGTTTCCGAAGCTGACGCTGTTCACCATCGACCAGGCCTTCGGGGGCTGGGCGGCGGCAGACAAGGCGCACTTCGCGGACGGCGCATCGTTCGACCAGATCTACACCGCCAAGCAGAAGTAATCCCGATGACCGTCTTGCTGATTGCAGGCAGCCCCTCGCTGCCATCGCGTTCCACGGCACTGCTCGACGCAGTGGCCACGCGCCTGGCGGTGCGTGGCGCGCGCATCGAGCGGATCGTGGTGCGCGACCTGCCTGCGACAGCGGTGTTGACGGCCGACGTCTCGCATCCCGCCTTGCAGAAAGCGGCGGCGCAGGTGGCGCATGCCCGCGCCATCGTGATTGCCACGCCCGTCTACAAGGCGGCGTACAGCGGCGTGCTCAAGGCCTTTCTGGACTTGTTGCCGCAGTCCGCGCTCAAGGCCAAGACGGTCTTGCCGCTGGCGACCGGGGGCAGTCCGCATCACATGCTGGCGCTGGACTACGCGCTGCGGCCCGTGCTGCAGTCGCTGTCAGCACGGCAGATCCTGGCAGGCGTCTACGCGACCGATTCGCAAGTGACGCTCACGCCTGAAGGCGCCTACACCCTGCATCCGGACCTGGCGCTCCGGCTGGACGACAGCGCTGAATCGCTGGCGGTCGAAGGGCTTCACCTGCCACCGGCGACAGGCTTCGAGCCGGTCCATTTCTCCCGCGTGCGATGTAGCGTCTGACGCACCTGGCACGGGCTGCATCGCTTTCGCAGCCGGCCGCGTCGACGTCCCTTTTTACTGAACTTGTTTCGCCGCGCACGCGCGGCGTGGGCCAACGCACGCCCGGAGAACGCCACCCAAGGATCTCGCATGACGAACAACCCGCTCTTCACCGTTTGAACATGAGCAACGCACCACAACCCATGCAAATCTTCTGGTTCCTCCCCACGCACGGCGACAGCCGGTACCTCGGCACCACCGACGGTGCCCGGAGCGTCGATTTCGACTACCTCAAGCAGATCGCCTCCGCTGCCGATGGGCTCGGCTACGAAGGCGTGCTGATTCCCACCGGGCGTTCCTGCGAAGACCCGTGGGTCGTCGCGGCCAGCCTGATCGGCGCGACGAAGCAACTCAAGTTTCTGGTCGCGGTGCGGCCCGGCCTGCACCAGCCGAGCCTCGCGGCACGCATGGCCGCCACCTTCGATCGACTCTCGGGCGGGCGTGTGCTCGTCAACCTCGTCACCGGCGGCGACCAAAGCGAACTGGAGGGCGACGGCGTGTTCCTGGACCATGCCGAGCGCTATGCGCAGTCGGCCGAGTTCATCCATATCTGGCGCGAAATCATTGCGCGCAGCCATGAAGGTGGAAGCCTGGATTTCGCGGGCGAGCACCTGAGCGTGAAGGGCGCCAAGCTGCTCTTTCCGCCCACGCAGCGGCCGCATCCGCCGGTGTGGTTCGGCGGCTCGTCGCCGGCCGCGCATGAGCTCGCCGCAGAGCAGGTCGACACCTACCTGACCTGGGGCGAGCCGCCGCAAGACGTGGCGCGCAAGATCGCCGACGTGCGCGAACGCGCTGCGCGCAAGGGACGCAACATCCAGTTCGGCATTCGCCTGCACGTGATCGTGCGCGAGACCGAAGACGCTGCGTGGCAGGCCGCGGAGGACCTGATCAGCCGCGTGGATGACGCGACCATCGTCCGTGCGCAGGCCGTGTTCGCCAAGATGGATTCGGAAGGCCAGCGGCGCATGGCGGCGTTGCATGCGGGTGGCGCCAGGCGCACGCGCGCCGATTTGGAGATCAGCCCCAACCTGTGGGCCGGCGTCGGCCTCGTGCGCGGCGGCGCTGGGACGGCATTGGTGGGCGACCCCAAGACCGTGGCGGCGCGCATCGAGGAGTACGCGGCGCTCGGGCTGGACAACTTCATCCTGTCGGGCTATCCGCATCTGGAAGAGGCCTACCGGTTTGCAGAACTGGTGTTCCCGCTGCTGCCGCGCAAGCTGCGTGCGCGCCTGGCAGGCGGATCGCCGGGCGGACCGTTCGGCGAGGTCGTCGCCAACATCGACGCGCCTTCGCGGCTCGCGTCGCAAAGCTGAAGTGGAATGCCCATGAGCGAACAAGTTCAGACATTGCCGGCGCAAGGCACGCTGTCCACCGAAGGGCTGCGCTCCTTCGCGGTCGGACTCTTGCGACGGCTCGTGCCGTGGTTGGTGCCGATCGGGTTGATCGTGGTCTGGCAGATTGCGTCGTCGGCCGGCTGGCTGTCCACGCGCGTGCTGCCGGCGCCCTTCGATGTGCTCCAGGCGGCGTGGCGGCTTGCGGTATCCGGCGAGCTGTGGGTGCACGTGAAGATCAGCGCCGGCCGCGCCTTGCTGGGCCTGGCCATCGGCGGCAGCGCGGGCTTGCTGCTCGGACTGCTCACGGGCTCGGTGCGCTTCTTCGAGCTGCTGCTGGACTCGACGGTGCAGATGGTGCGCAACGTGCCCGCGCTGGCCTTGATTCCGCTGGTCATCCTGTGGTTTGGCATCGACGAGACGGCCAAGCTCTTCCTGATCTCGGTGTCGGTGTTCTTTCCGATCTACCTGAACACCTTCCACGGCATTCGCAACGTCGATCCGCAACTCATCGAGATGGGGCGCACCTATGGCCTCACGCGCTGGCAGCTCTACAGGGACGTGATTCTTCCGGGCGCGACCTCGTCGATCCTCGTGGGCCTGCGCTTTTCGCTGGGCTTGATGTGGGTGATCCTGATCGTGGCGGAGACGATTTCCGCGCAGTCGGGCATCGGCTACCTGACGATGAACGCACGCGAGTTCCTGCAGACCGACGTGGTGCTGGTGGGCATCCTGCTCTATGCGCTGCTGGGCAAGCTGGCGGACGTGTTTGCGCGCGGCCTGGAGCATTGGTGGCTGCGCTGGCATCCCGGCTATCAAGGGGCGAACGCATGAGCGCGACGACTTCAACAAGCAGCAGCGCTGGCGTGCGCGTCGAGCTTCGCGGCCTGCACAAGCGATATGGCCAGCGCGAGGTGCTGCGCAACACGCAGCTGACCGTGGAGCCGGGCCAGTTCATTGCCATCGTGGGGCGCAGCGGTTGCGGCAAGAGCACCTTGCTGCGACTGGTGGCCGGGCTGGAGAGCCCGTCCGAAGGCCAGTTGCGCACCGACGGCAAGGCGGTCGACGGCCTGCACGACGACGCTCGCATCATGTTCCAGGAGGCGCGGCTGCTGCCTTGGCGCCGCGTGCTCGACAACGTGACGCTCGGCCTGCCCCGCGAAGCGCAGTCGCGCGGCGAGGAAGTGCTGGCCCAGGTCGGCCTGCTGGAGCGCAAGGGCGAATGGCCTGCGCGGCTGTCGGGCGGTCAGCGTCAGCGTGTGTCGCTGGCGCGGGCATTGGTGCACCACCCGCGCCTGCTCCTGCTCGACGAACCGCTGGGCGCACTCGATGCCCTGACGCGCATCGAGATGCACCGTCTCATCGAAGACCTGTGGCTTCGCCATCGGTTCACGGCCTTGCTGGTCACGCATGACGTGCAGGAAGCGGTTGCGCTGGCCGACCGGGTGATCCTGATCGAAGACGGACAGATTGCGCTGGACGAAGCCATCACGCTGGCGCGGCCCCGTTCGCAGGGCGACCCGGCCTTCGCGGCGATCGAGAAGCGCATCCTCGACCGGGTGCTGCAAAAGCCCGATGCGCAGGCGACAAGCACGACGGCCGACGCGCACTGGTTCGATCCGCCGGCGCATGCGCTGCGCTGGGCTGTCTAGATCCATTCATTCACTGACTCATTCATTCGAAAGGGAACTCCCATGTCCATCCAGGCCATCAACGTGCGCAACCAGTTCAAGGGCAAGATTCGCGAGATCGTTCGCGGTGACGTCGTCTCCGAAGTCGACGTCGAAACGCCGTGGGGCATCGTCACCTCGGTGATCACGACGCGCTCCATCGACGAACTGCAATTGCGCATCGGCTCCGACGTGGTCGCGCTCGTCAAATCGACCGAAGTGTCCATCGCCAAGCTCTGAGCAACGCCGCTTCGCGTTCCGGCCTACCATCCGCCACCGGCGCGCGTTTGTTTGCGCCAGGAGGCTGAGATGTCGGTTTTCGATGTGAGCGAGATTGTCCAGGCCCTGCGGGGTGTGCGGGACGAATGGCGGGACCTTCAAAAGCGCTCACGGGTGCCGGTCGGCCGCGAGTTTCCGTCGCGCGACGCCATGGCGCAGGTGGTTGAGCAGTTCAAGGGCGCGCTGTTTCCGATGCGCCTTGGCCCGCCGGACCTGCGCCACGAGAGCGAAGACTTCTACGTCGGCTACACGCTCGATTCCGCGCTGCAAGCCTTGCTCTTGCAGGCGCGGCTCGAACTGACCTACGTGGCGCGGCACGATCCGCGCAGCGCCGATGAAATCGATGCGCAGGCCACGGCGGCAGTGCGCGAATTCGCAGCCGAACTGCCGCACATCCGCCGCCTGCTCGACAGCGACGTGCTGGCCGCCTACCAGGGCGACCCCGCGGCGCGCAGCGTGGACGAAGTGCTGCTCTGCTATCCGGGCGTGCTGGCGCTGACGCACCACCGCATGGCCCACAAGCTCTACGCACTGGGCCTGCCGCTGCTGGCGCGCATCGTGGCAGAACTTGCGCATGGGCAGACCGGCATCGACATCCATCCCGGCGCGAAGATCGACGAAGGCTTCTTCATCGACCACGGCACGGGTGTCGTCATTGGCGAGACCGCCGTCATCGGCAAGCGGGTGCGGCTCTATCAGGCCGTCACGCTCGGCGCCAAGCGCTTTCCGACGGATGCCGAAGGCAACCTGCGCAAGGGCCTGCCGCGGCATCCGGTGGTGGAAGACGACGTCGTGATCTATGCCGGCGCCACCATCCTGGGCCGCGTTACGCTCGGCAAAGGCGCGACGATCGGCGGCAATTTGTGGATTACCTCGGACGTGCCCGCGGGCGCCAGCGTGACGCAGGCCAGCCTGCAAAACGCCCGTCCGGTGCCCTGACAGCAGGGTGCGACGACGTCTGACCATTAGCGCCGGCCCGCGCTCCACATCCCTGGAGCCGAGCCACTTTCAAAACTCAGCCTTGGAGAGTTCATGACCCAGATCAAGATCGCAGTTGTCATCGGCAGCCTGCGCAAGGATTCCCTCAATCGAAAGTTGGCACTGGCCATCGCGCACCTCGCTCCGCCGGAGTTCACGTTCGAGCATGTGCAGATCGACGACCTGCCGCTCTACAACCAGGACCAGGACGGCAACCAGTTGCCGTCCGTGCTTCGCCTGAAATCGGAGATTGCCGCCGCGCAAGGCGTGTTGTTCATCACGCCCGAATACAACCGCTCGGTTCCCGGCGTGCTCAAGAACGCGATCGACAACGCGTCACGGCCCTATGGTCAAAGTGCATGGGCAGGCAAGGCGGCGGGCGTGATCGGCATCTCCGTCGGCGCCATCGGCACCGCGGCTGCGCAGCAGCACCTGCGTCCCATCCTCGCGTACCTCGACATGAAGGTGATGGGCCAGCCCGAGGGCTTCATCCAGAACAAGGAAGGGATGTTCGACGACAAGGGCCACGTCAGCGAAGGCAGCAAGAAGTTCCTGCAGGGCTGGGTCGACAAGTACGTGGCCTGGGTCAAGCAGCACGCGTGACAAGACGCAAAAAAGCCGGGACGGCCTCTCGGTCGTCCCGGCTTTTCGATGCGTCTTGACCGTCGATCAGGCGGCAACTGCCACGCGCTGCTGGTTGGCAGCTTCGGCGCTGGCGCGGCGGATGTCGCTCGCAGCGGCGGCCAGCGCTTGCGCGGTCTGCTCGGCGCCCATGGCCAGTCCCTCGGCGCGCACGAAGCGCACGTCGGTGATGCCGAAGAAGCCGAACACCACCTTCAGGTAGCTCTCCTGATGCTCGGCGGCCTGGCCGGCTTCAGAGGTCGAGTACACGCCACCGCGGGTCGACACCACGATCACCGTCTTGCCGGTGGCCAGGCCCGTCGGGCCCTTCTCGGTGTACTTGAAGGTACGGCCGGGCTGCGCCAGGCGGTCGATCCAGGCCTTGAGCTGGCTGGGGATCGAGAAGTTGTACAGCGGTGCGCCCACGACGATCACGTCAGCGGCCAGGAACTGGCTCACCAGCTTTTCCGAGATCACGTTCTCGCGCTTTTGCTCTTCGCTCAGCACCGCGCCTTCAGGCATCCGGAAGCCCAGCGAATTGGCGTCGAAGTGGCTCGGCGCCGAGGTGGCGAGGTCCAGGTATTCGACCTGCGTGCCGGGGTGGGTGGCCGTCCAGTCGGCCACCGTGTCCGCCGTCAGTTGACGGGAGACGGAATTGGTGCCCAGAACGCTCGAATCAACGTGAAGCAGCTTCATGACTTTGCTCTCTTTCCAAGGTGGGCCGGCGGAATGTCGGCATGGGTAGAAGTCTATTTATGTTGCGAGTCTTTGATAAGCAGGCAAAAATGGCATAGATCGTTCCACGAATAGGACAATGAACATGCTAGACCTCAACGACATGGTCTATTTCGCCGAGGTGGCCGAGCGGGGCGGCTTTGCCGCGGCCGGGCGGGCGCTGGGCATACCGAAGTCGCGGCTCTCGCGGAGGGTGGCGGATCTGGAGGCACAACTGGGCGTGCAGCTCTTGCAGCGCAGCACGCGCAGCCTGTCGCTAACGCCCGCCGGCGAGCTGTACCTGCGCCACTGCGCGGCGATGCGCGATGCGGCGCAAACGGCGGCCGAAGCCGTGGCGCAGGTGCAGACCGAGCCGCGCGGCACCATCCGCATCAGCTGCCCGGTGACGCTGGCGCAAAGCAGCCTGGGGCCCTTGCTCCCCATCTTCATGAAGCGCTACCCGGAGGTGCGGGTGGAGATGATGGTGCTCAACAGGCCCGTCGATCCGATCGAGGAGGGCGTGGACCTCGCGCTGCGCGTGCGCCCCGCCATCGAGGACAGTGCGACGCTCGTGGCCAAGAACTTCGGCGTCAGCCGGGGCATCCTCGTGGCCAGCCCCGAACTGCTGAAGCGGCAAGGCCCGGTGACCGCGCCGCAGGACCTGGAACGCCTCGACACCGTTGCGATGTCCGCTGCCGGCGATGGCCGGGCCAGCATGCGGATGGAAGGGCCGGCCGGGGAGGTCTACATGTTTCACCACAGCCCGCGCTACATCGCGGACGACCTGGCGACGATCAAGTTCGCGGTGGTGGCCGGCATCGGTGCGTCAATGCTGCCCGACTACATGTGCCAATCGGAGATTCGCAATGGACTGCTCGCGGAGGTGCTGCCCGGCTGGGGGCCGACGCCGGGCATCTCGCATGCTATGTTCCCGGCGCGCCGCGCGTTGGTGCCGGCGGTGCGCAAGCTCATCGACTTCCTGGCCGACAACCTCAACGGCGACGAGCCGCACGACTACGCCATTTGAGGCACCGCGCTACCACGCGGAAGGCAGCTTTCGCAGCACCACCAAGCGCCCCTCGCGCTGCGTGACGTAGCCGCCGGAGGTGAGCTCCTTCATCACACGGTTGACCATTTCGCGGGAGGATCCGACGCGGTCGGCGATGTCCTGCTGCGTGAGCTTGTTGCGCACGATGCGCTCGTCGCCCACGGGCTCCGACAGGTCCACCAGCACGCGCACGATGCGGCCGTAGACATCCTGCAGGGCGAGGCTGCGTACCTGTTCGGTGAGTCGGCGCACCATGCGGATGAGCTTGTGCGTCAGGTGCACCGCAAAGGCCGGGTGGTCCGCCAGGAACTGCTGCAGCTCCGACCCCTGCACCACGCGGCAGCGACAGGCCTCGATGGCCTTGACCGAAGCGGAGCGCGGCTCGCCGTCGATGGACAACTCGCCGAAGTATTCGCCCGGCCCGTATTCGGTGAGCACCACTTCGCGGCCGTCTTCGGAGCTTGCATAGGCCTTCACGCGTCCGCTCAGCACGATGTAGAGCGAGTCGGTCGTATCCCCCTCATTGATGAGGATCGCGTTGGCCGGAAAGGTGCGCGTGAGGCCGCGCGGTGCAATGGCATCGATCAGCGCCTGCTGCAGGCGGCCTTTGGAATCGTCATCTGCGGAATTCATGGGCTTACCTGGGTGGCGCGAGCGCCCTGCGGAGCGGGCCTGCCGCCGATTATGGGCTGGGCTCCGGGTGTGATCAATGTCACTTCCACGCTGCGCAATGCGTACTCGTGAAAGCGCCGGCATCTGCCTAGATTAGCGAATCTTCAATGTCAATGGACTGCGCGGCTTTTTTCCTTCTTCAGGCACGACTGTCATGAACCGCTGGACCGACCTTCAACGCACACTGATGGGCCTTCAGGCGGCCATCGATGCCTTCGCGCATTGCGTGAGCCAGGCATTCGTGACGCTGGTCGGTTTTGCGCTGCTGACGGCGGTGCTGGGATTGGTTGGCGGATGCGCCAGCCTGCCCGACAGCGTGCATCGCACCGTGTCGCACGCACATGCCGATGTGGGCGATACGCGCCTTGCCAAGGTGGCGGCCGCGTCGATGCAGCCTGACAGCCACCTTTCGGGCGTGCGCCTGCTGCCCGCGGGCGACCAGGCTTTCGAAGCGCGCATCGCGCTGGCGCGTGGGGCGCAGAAGGCGCTGGACGTCCAGTACTACCAGATCGCCAACGATGCATCGGGCCGGCAGTTCCTGGGCGAACTGCGCAATGCCGGCGCACGCGGCGTCCGGGTGCGCGTGCTGGTCGACGACTGGAACGCGGGCGGCGAAGACGAACTCCTGGCGGGCCTTGCCGCCCATCCCAACATCGACGTGCGCATGTTCAACCCGCTGGCCGCGCGCGACGGCACCGTCGGCATGCGCGCCTTCCTGTCGCTGCACGAGTTCTCCCGCGTGAACCGCCGCATGCACAACAAGCTCTTCGTGGCCGACAACGCCTTTGCCCTGAGCGGCGGCCGCAACATCGCGAACGAATATTTCGACCGCAGCGAGCCCGTCAACTTCATCGACATGGACCTGCTGTCGGCCGGCCCGGTGGTGCGCGAACTGTCTGCGGTGTTCGACGAATACTGGAACAGCCGCCATGCCTACCCCATCCAGAGCTTGGCGACCGGGAATGAATCGCCGGAGGAGGCCCGTCGCCGCTTCGACGAAGCCGTCGAGTCCGACACCCAGGCCACCCGCCCCGTGGCTGCCCTCGACGCGCTGGGGCAGGGCGCCGTGGGCTCCCAGTTGGACGACGGGCGGGTGAGCCTGCACATGGCGCAAGTGAAGGTGCTGGCGGATGAGCCGCGCAAGGCCGACGTCGACAACGCATCGTTCGCGGATGGCGCAGTGGCAGCCGGCAACCTCGCCTTCCTGGCGTCGGCCCGCTTCGATGTGTTCGTCGCCTCGCCTTATTTTGTGCCGGGGCGCGGCACCCTGGATGTCTTGCGGCGCGCGGGCCACAACAAGGTGCAGGTGTCGGT
Organism: Variovorax brevis; assembly: GCF_030317105.1. Taxonomy (GTDB): domain Bacteria; phylum Pseudomonadota; class Gammaproteobacteria; order Burkholderiales; family Burkholderiaceae_C; genus Variovorax; species Variovorax brevis. The sequence continues at coordinate 712,343 of NZ_JASZYG010000001.1, read as the reverse complement.
CATGACCAACTCGCTGGCGACAACAGACGAGCCACTGGTGCACGCAGGCTACGCGCGCTACCGCAGCGAGCTGCTGGAAAGTGGCGTGGCGTTGTACGAGTTGATGCCCCAGGACGCCGACGGCGAACGGGAGCACGACGGCCCGTACGGATCGCTCGGCCGCCTGCACGCGAAGCTTGCCGTGGTGGACCAACGCTGGCTCTCGATCGGCTCCATGAACATGGATCGCCGCTCCGCACACAGCAACACGGAGATGGCGCTCATCATCGACAGCCCCGCGCTGGCAGGCCACGTGTCGACCCTGCTGCGGGCTGAGCAGGAGTCGCTCAGCTACCGGGTTCGCAGCCGGGAGGGGGAGGCGGGTGCGCTCCAGTGGGTTTCACGTGATGGCGAAAAAGAAGTCGTTCTCGACTCGGAACCGGCACTGAAGTGGCGCCTGCAACTGCGGCTTTCGCTGGTGTCGATGTTCCTGAGCGAAGAGCTTCTCTGATCCGCGGGCAGCCGCCTTGATGCCAAAGGCGACCCTCCTTATGCCCAAAACCCCATATTCTTACAAGTAGATATTCGTTTGTTATCCGAGCGCCGGTTCGCACAATCGCGGTCCTGCAATCCGAATAACAATCTGCGTGAGCCGTTTCCAACTCATCATCGTGCCCGGCTGGCGCGACTCCGGCCCTGGCCACTGGCAGAGCCTGTGGGCCGAGCGCATGCCGGATGCAATCCGCGTGGTGCAGGAAGACTGGGCGACGCCCAACCGTGACGACTGGGTCGCCACGCTTGAAAAACACGTTCTCGCCAGCGACAGGCCGGTGGTGATCGCCGCCCACAGCCTGGGCTGCATCACCACGACGCATCTTTCGCCCGCGGCCGTGGAGCGCATTCACGGTGCACTGTTCGTGGCGCCGGCCGATCCTGAGCGCAAGGCCGTTCTGTCGAGCTTCGCGCCCGTTCCCTATTCGCCGCTGCCGTATCGCAGCGTGCTCGTGGCCAGCAGCAACGATCCGTTTTGCCCGGTGCGCCTGGCGGGGGCCTATGCCCGCGCCTGGGGCAGCGAATTCGTTCGCATGCAGAATGCGGGCCACATCAACATCGACTCGGGGCATGGGGAGTGGCCGCTCGGCCTGGCCCTGCTCCAGTCCTTGACCGACGAGCCGGCGCCCTTGCAGCCGTCTCGCGCAACAACTTTCGAACCCTTGGCCTTTTCCAGATGACTTCCAGAATCAAGAAAATCCTTGCCGTCGTGGCGCTCGCTTCGTCCGCCATTCCGGCACTGGCGCAGACCACGCTGCTGAACGCTTCCTACGACGTGGCGCGCGAGTTCTACAAGGACTACAACGCCGCCTTCGTCGCCCACTACAAGAAGACGACGGGCAAGGACGTCAAGATCGACCAGGCGCATGGTGGCTCCAGCGCACAGGCGCGTGCCGTGGCTGACGGCCTCGACGCCGACGTCGTGACGATGAACACCACCACCGACATCGACTTCCTCGCCAACGCCGGCGTGGTCGCCAAGGACTGGGCCAAGAAATTCCCCGACAACGCATCGCCCACCACCTCGACCATGCTGTTCTTGGTGCGCAACGGCAACCCGAAGGGCATCAAGGATTGGGACGACCTGATCAAGCCCGGCGTGCAAGTCGTGGTCGTGAACCCCAAGACCGGCGGCAACGGCCGCTATGCCTACCTGGCTGCCTGGGGCTACGTCAAGAAGAAAGGCGGCACCGACGCGCAAGCGGCGGAGTTCGTCGGCAAGCTGTTCAAGAACGTGCCGATCCTGGCGCGCGGCGGTCGCGACGCGACCACGGCCTTCCTGCAACGCAACATTGGCGATGCGCTGATCACCTTCGAATCCGAAGTGCTGTCGATCGACCGCGAATTCGGCGCCGGCAAGGTCGACGCGGTGTACCCGTCGATCAGCGTGCTGGCCGAGAACCCCGTGGCCGTCGTCGAACGCACGACCGCCAAGAAGGGCACCGGCGAACTGGCCAAGGCCTACCTCGACTACCTCTATTCGGAAGAAGGCCAGGAAATTGCCGCCAAGCACGCGCTGCGCCCGCGCTCGCAGGCGGTTCTCAAGAAGAACGCGGCCCTCTTCAAGCCGGTGCAACTGTTCACCGTGCAGGAACTGTTTGGCGGCCTGGGTGAAGCGCAGAAGGTGCACTTTAACGACGGCGGCCAGTTCGACAAGATCTACACGCCTGGTGGCAAATAAGACACAAGCAATGAGTGCTTCAGTTTCACCGGCGCTGCCATCCAAACCGGCAGCGCCGGTTTTACGTAGTGTGCCCGGCACCCGAAAGGGCAAGGGGGCCAAGCGCGTGCTGCCCGGCTTCGGTCTCACGCTGGGCTATGCCATTTTCTATCTCAGCCTGATCGTGCTGATTCCGCTGTCGGCGCTGGTCTTCAAGACCTTCACGCTCAGTTGGGAGCAGTTCTGGGCGGCGGTGACTTCGGCGCGCGTGATGGCGTCGTACCGGCTCACCTTCGGTGCGTCGCTGATCGCTGCGTTGGTCAATCTCTTCGGCGGCTTGCTGGTGGCCTGGGTGCTGGTGCGCTACAAGTTTCCGGGCAAGAAGATCGTCGATGCGCTGGTCGATTTGCCTTTTGCGCTGCCGACCGCGGTGGCCGGCATCTCGCTCACGGCGCTGCTGGCGGGCAATGGCTGGATCGGGCAGTTTCTCGAGCCGCATGGCATCAAGCTGGCCTTCACGCCGGCGGGCGTGGTCATCGCGTTGATCTTCATCGGCTTGCCCTTCGTGGTGCGCACGGTGCAACCCGTGCTGGAAGACACCGAGAAGGAGCTTGAAGAAGCGGCCACCTCGCTCGGCGCGACGCGCCTGCAGACCTTCACGCGGGTGATCCTGCCGTCGATCATGCCTGCGCTGCTCACCGGCTTTGCGATGGCATTTGCACGCGCCATCGGCGAATACGGTTCGGTCATCTTCATCGCCGGCAACATGCCGATGATCTCGGAGATCACGCCGCTCATCATCATCGGCAAGCTGGAGCAATACGACTACGGCGGCGCGACCGCGGTGGCGCTGGTCATGCTGATCATCTCGTTCGTCATGCTGCTGGTCATCAATGGCTTGCAGGGATGGCAGCGCAAGCGTTCCGGAGGATCGTCATGAGCGGCGGGACTTCGCTTCGCGGCAATGTGCGCCGCGCGCAGGCTGGCACCACCGAATCGCCCTGGGTGCGCTGGACGCTGATCGGCCTGGCCTTGGCCTTCATGACGCTGTTCCTGGTGCTGCCGCTCGCGGCGGTCGCCACCGAGGCCTTGCGCAAGGGCTTTGGCGCCTACCTCGAGGCGCTCAAGGAGCCCGACGCGTGGAGCGCCATTCGCCTCACGCTGATCACCGCGGCCATCACCGTGCCGCTGAACCTCGTGTTCGGCGTGGCGGCGGCTTGGGCCATCGCCAAGTTCGAGTTCCGCGGCAAGGCCTTTCTCACCACGCTGGTGGACTTGCCCTTTGCGGTGTCGCCCGTGGTGGCCGGCTTGATCTACGTGCTGGTGTTCGGCGCGCAGGGATGGCTCGGTCCGTGGCTGCAGGCGCACGACATCAAGATCATCTTCGCGGTGCCCGGCATCGTGCTGGCGACGGTGTTCGTGACCTTTCCCTTCATCGCACGCGAACTGATTCCGCTGATGCAGGCGCAGGGCACCGATGAAGAGCAAGCCGCCATCGTGCTCGGCGCGACCGGCTGGCAGACCTTCTGGCGCGTGACGCTGCCCAACATCAAGTGGGGGCTGCTCTACGGCGTGATCCTGTGCAATGCGCGGGCGATGGGCGAGTTCGGCGCGGTGTCGGTGGTCTCGGGCCACATCCGTGGGCAGACCAACACGATGCCCTTGCACGTCGAAGTGCTCTACAACGAATACCAGTCGGTCGCGGCCTTTGCCGTCGCGTCCTTGCTGGCGATCCTTGCGCTGGTGACGCTGGTGATCAAGTCGGTCATCGAATGGCGGCACGAACGGGAGATGAAGGCGCTGGCGGATTTGCCGCCTGAACGGCCGGTGCCTGCAACCCCCTGAATACCTGCCCTCACCCCGACCTCTCCCCCGAGGGGAGAGGCGGCAAAGACAGAGAGAAATTTATGAGTATCGAAATCCGGAACGTCAGCAAACAGTTCGGCGACTTCCACGCACTGCGCAACGTCAACCTCGACGTGAACTCGGGCGAGTTGGTCGCCTTGCTCGGCCCCTCGGGCTGCGGCAAGACGACGCTGCTGCGCATCATTGCCGGCCTTGAAACGACCGACACGGGCAGCATCCTGTTCGCGGGCGAAGACACGACCGACGTGCACGTGCGCGAGCGGCAGGTGGGCTTCGTGTTCCAGCACTACGCCTTGTTCCGCCACATGACGGTGTTCGAGAACGTGGCCTTCGGCCTGCGCGTGAAGCCGCGCAGCCTGCGGCCCAGCGAAGCGCAGATCAAGAAGAAGGTGCACGACCTGCTCAGCCTGGTGCAACTCGACTGGCTGGCCGACCGCTATCCCTCGCAACTGTCCGGCGGGCAGCGCCAGCGCATCGCCCTGGCGCGCGCGCTGGCGGTCGAACCCAAGGTGTTGCTGCTGGACGAGCCCTTCGGCGCGCTGGACGCCAAGGTGCGCAAGGAACTGCGCCGCTGGCTGCGCCGCCTGCACGACGAGCTGCACGTCACGTCGATCTTCGTCACGCACGACCAGGAAGAAGCGCTGGAAGTGGCTGACCGCGTCGTGCTGATGAACAGTGGCCGCATCGAGCAGGTCGGCTCGCCGCAGGAGGTGTGGGACCATCCGGCGAGCCCCTTCGTGTACGGCTTCCTCGGCGACGTGAACCTGTTTCACGGCCGCGCGCACGACGGCGAGGTGGAAGTGCAGGGCGTTCGCATCGATTCGCCGGAGCACGGCGCGGTGCGCGACGCCAAGGCGCTTGCCTATGTGCGGCCGCACGACCTCAGCGTCGAACGGTACACGACGGGCGCCAGCGGCATCGTCGCAACCATTGGCAGGGCCATCGTGGTCGGACCGACCGCGCGGCTGGAACTTGAACCGGTGGATGCGAATCCAGACAATCCGGGCAGCGGAACCATCATCGAAGCGCAAATCCCTGCGCTACTGTTCCGCGAACTGGGCCTGAAGGAAGGCGACAAGGTCGTCGCCACCCCTCGCAAGGCCCGGGTGTTCGTTGAAGAAGACTGGGTTTCGCCTTGATCGATTGGTTTTTTGGCGCTCCGCGCCGTGCTTTCGGATTGATTTGCCTGGCATGCATCGCGATGCTGGCCTTCGGCCTGTACCTGCAGCATGTGGTGGGGCTGGAGCCTTGCCCCATGTGCGTGGTGCAGCGCTATGCGCTGGTGGCTGTTGCGCTGTTCACCGGCCTCGCATCGGCCGCGCGAGGGCGCGGGTTGCGCCTGACGTGGGCCGTGCTGGCAATCATTGCCAGCATCGGCGGTGCGTTCACGGCGGCGCGCCAGAGCTGGCTGCAGTGGCATCCGCCCGAGTTCGTGAGTTGCGGCCGCGACATCTACGGGATGATCGAGACCTTCCCGCTGCAACGCGCATTGCCGATGATCTTCAAGGGCAGCGGTGACTGCTCGAAGGTCGACTGGACCTTCCTGGGCCTGTCGATTGCCAACTGGTCCTTCATCGCCTTCGCGGTGTTCGCCGTGCTGGTGATCGGCTTGATCTTCAGCCGCGGGCGCGCGACGGGCGGCTACAACGGTAGCGTGTCGAAGGCAGCGTAAGTCGTTGCCAGCCAGCTCTTGACGCGCTGGCGCTCGAGCAGGCCCAGCGCGTTGGGGCTTTCCTTGTCGTTGGCGGCTTTCCAGAAGCTGGTGTTCTGCGCGTCGATCTTGCGCATGCTTGCGTCGTGCAGGCGCGGCAGCGTGATGACCTTCGCACCGTTCTGGTTCGCCTTCGAGAGCGATTGCGAACCCAGCAGCAAGCCGAAGTCGCTCCCGCGGCCGTAGTTTTGCACCACGATGTAGTTCGGCTTGTCGCCGAAGGTGTCGATCAGGGTGCCGAGCAGGTCGGTCGAATCCTTGCAGTCGTCGAGCACGTGCCAGAAGTTGACGGCGATGCCCATCTCGGCAAACAGCGAAAACAGGTCCGATTCCTTGATCCACTTCGACAGCGGCGCCAGCGTTTGCGCCGCCAGGTCGACGATCACGCTTTGATGCGGATTGGACTCGAAGCCGTTCACGACCGTGTCGAGTCCCTCGAAGCTGTCGACCACCACGGGCGATGCAAAGCCCTGGTAGAAGCGGGTGAACGAACTGTGCGAGCGGTCGGTGTCGAAGCCGACAAAAGGCTTGTTGCGATCGATGAAGTACTGCGCAAGCAAGCGCGCCGTCACCGATTTGCCCACACCGCCTTTTTCGCCGCCAATGAAGTTGAGAGAACTCATGTTTTCCTTCGAAGCATGAAGCGCGCCTGCGCCGGGTCAAATCATTCTATGGGCGTGGCGCGGGGGACCGGGGTGCATTGTGTCGATGGATGGGCTGGGTGCCAATGGAAACCTGAGTCTGGTTATGTTGGAGGCGGCGTTGGTGGGCGGTATGCCTTTGGGCGTTGGGGCGGCGTCGGCGGGCGGTATGCCTGTGGTCGGCTGACGCCTGCGGTCCTTCGGACTTCGCTGCTGGTACTCACGACAAGCGGGGTCCGCAGAACTCGGTCCACTGCGTGGCCCTCAAACAGCTGCGGCCCTTTTTCCGCCTGTCGCTCCGTTCCTCGCCGCAGGCTCAACAGCCGCCCACAGGCATACCGCCCACCGACGCTGGACACGGTGGGGGTGAACTGTCAGTCGCACACGGTGGGGGTGTAAACAGGACGTTTCGACGGTCGTGCCCAAGCAAGGAGTGCGCGCGCCGCGAGCTCTTGCGCACCGACGGATCAACGCGCAGGTTCGATGGAAACGCCCACACCGTTGGCGCCACCCCGGAGCCCGGTATGCGATGGCCGCTGGGCGCCGCCTCTGTGGCGCCGAGCAGCGCAGCCTTTCGCGGATCAGGGCTGGCGATTGTCTGAGTGGAGCGCAGCGGAGCGAGTTCGAGCCAGACCCCGCGAAAGGCGAGCAGCGCAGGGAAGTCCCGCAGGGACCGCCACAGTGAAGGCGCCCAGCGGCCATTGCATGCCGGGCGGGCCCCGAAGAGAACACGAATGTCCCTTGGGAGCCGCACGCCGGACGGCCCCCGAAGAGAACACGAATGTCCCCTTGGACCTGCACGTCGAACGGCCTCCGAACAGAACACGAAGGCCCTTGGGAGCCGCATGCCGGGCGGCGTCCGAAGAGAACGCCAATGCACCTTGGAAGCCGCATGCCAAGCGCTCTTCAAAGCAAGCACACATTGCCTGTGCAACCGAATGAACGACAAGCCGATCGCCGACCGATCACAAACCCCGCCACAAAGGGTTGCACCGGTGATTCAGACCAGCCCCGCACGTTATCATCTTGGCCTCTGCCCGCAGTCCGTGGCTGCGAGGTTTTTCCTTACAAATCAATACCTTGGCGAATAGGCCAAGGCAGGTCGATAGCTCGTGCGCCTCAACTCCATCAAGCTTTCCGGCTTCAAATCGTTCGCCGAACCCACCAATTTCCTCTTGCCAGGCCAGCTCGTCGGTGTCGTCGGGCCCAACGGCTGTGGCAAATCGAACATCATGGACGCCGTGCGCTGGGTGCTCGGCGAGTCGCGTGCGTCCGAGCTGCGCGGCGAGTCGATGCAGGACGTGATCTTCAATGGCACGACCACCCGCAAGCAGGCCAGCCGCTCCAGCGTCGAACTCGTGTTCGACAACGCCGACCATCGCGCCGGCGGTCAGTGGAGCCAGTTCACCGAAATCGCGGTGCGACGCGTGCTAACGCGCGACGGCACCAGCAGCTACTTCATCAACAACCAGGCAGTGCGCCGCCGTGACGTGCAGGACGTGTTCCTGGGCACGGGCCTCGGCCCGCGTGCCTACGCCATCATCGGCCAGGGCACCATCAGCCGGATCATCGAATCCAAGCCCGAAGAGCTGCGCCTCTTCCTCGAAGAAGCGGCCGGCGTGTCGAAGTACAAGGAGCGCCGCCGCGAGACCGAGAACCGCCTGGGCGACACGCGCGAAAACCTGACGCGCGTTGAAGACATCCTGCGCGAACTCAACGCCAACCTCGAAAAGCTGGAGAAGCAGGCCGAGGTCGCCGCACGCTACAACACGCTGCAAAACGACGCCACGCGCAAGCAGCACCAACTCTGGTTCCTCAAGCGCACCGAGAGCGAAGCTGACCAGGCCAAGATCAAGGCCGACGCCGAGAAATCCATCAACGACCTCGAAGCGCGCACCGCAGAACTGCGCCACGTCGAGTCCGAACTCGAAACCGTTCGCCAAGCCCACTATGCGGCGGGCGACCAGGTCAACCAGGCGCAGGGCAAGCTGTACGAAGCCAGCGCCGAAGTGGGCCGGCTCGAAGGCGAGATTCGCTTCGTCGTCGAAGGGCGCCAGCGCGTCGAGCAGCGACTTCTTCAATTGCGCGAACAGGTCGCGCAATGGGGCACGCGCCGCGAAGAAGCCGAAGCGGAAATCGAGACGCTCGCCGGCAAGGGCATCGACGCCGAAGAACAGGCCGTCATGCTCGCCGCCCAGCTCGAAGAACACGACGCGCGCATGCCCGAGCTGGAAGAAGCGCAGCAACGTGCGCAGGACGAAGCCAATGCGCAGCGCACCGCGGTTGCGCAGATCCAGCAGCAGATCCAGGTGCTGGCGGCCGACCAGCGCAACATCGACGACCAGACTCGCCAGCTCACCCTGCGTTCCGAGCGCCTGGAAACGGACAAGCGCGCGCTGGCTGCACCCGACGAGGCGCGTCTTGCCGACATGCAGGAGCAGACCGCCGCCGCACAGGAAGCCGCCAGCGAAGCCGATGCGCGCCTGCATGAGCTTCAGGACTCTGTGCCGCAGCTCGACGAGGACCGCCGCACCAAGCAGCAAAGCGTCAACACCGAGAGTGGGCGTCAGGCAGAGCTGTCGGCCCGCCTCGAAGCGCTGCGTGCGCTGCAGGAAAAGGTCAAGACCGATGGCAAGCTGGCGCCTTGGCTCGCCAAGCACGGCCTCGAGAGCATGCACGGCCTGTGGACGCGTATCCACATCGAACAAGGCTGGGAAAACGCGCTGGAAGCCGCATTGCGCGAGCGCATGGGCGCCTTGGAGATCAGTCGCCTGGAGATGGTGCGCGGCTTCCTGGGCGCCGAGGGCAAGGACGCCCCGCCCGCCAAGCTGGCTTTCTTCAGCCCACCGAGCGCCGCGCTGCCGCCGGCCGCCGGCAGCTTGCCGCGCCTGGCCGACCTGCTGCGCCTGAACGATGCCGGCCTGCAGGCGCTGCTCGCCGACTGGCTGCACGACAGCTTCACCACGCAGACTTTTGAAGAAGCGCTCTCGTTGCGCGACAAGCTTCCGCCCGGTGGCGTCATCTACGTCAAGAGCGGCCATGCGGTCTCCGCGCACGGTGTCAACTTCTATGCGCAGGATTCCGAGCAGGCGGGCCTTCTGGCACGCCAGCAGGAAATGGAAAACCTGGAGCGCCAGTTGCGCGCCCAAACGCTGATCTGCGACGAATCGCGTACCGCGCTGGTCCGTGCCGAAGCAGCGTACGCCGATGCGGCGCAACGCTTGGTGACGGCGCGGCGCGAAGCGGCCGAAACGCAGTCTCGCTCGCACGAACTGCAGGTCGAAACGCTGCGCCTGACGCAACTGGCCGAGCAGACGCGCGCACGCAGCGAACAGCTCGCCACCGACCTCGGCGAAGTCAACGCCCAACTCGAGGAACTGCAGGAAAAGCGCGTCGCCGCAGAAAGCCGGTTCGAAGAACTGGACATGCAACTGGCCGACAGCCAGGAGCGCCACGCCCAGCTCGACGAGCGCGTCATCGAAGCCGGGCGCGCCTTGGCGGCCAGCCGCGAGCAGCATCGCAGCCTGGAGCGGCAGGCGCAGGAAGCGACCTTCTCGCAACGCACGCTGGAAGCGCGCCGCGCTGAACTCAACCGCGCCATCGAAACCGCGACCCAGCAAGACGTCGCACTCAAGCAGGAAGATGAACGCGCCCGCGCCGAACTGGAACGCCTGTCGGATGCCGCCGCGCAAGCCGGGCTGCAGGACGCACTGTCGCTCAAGCTCGAACGCGAAGCGTCCCTGGGCGCCACGCGCAGCCAGTACGACGATCTCACCATCAAGCTGCGCGCGAGCGACGAGCGACGCCTGCAGCTGGAGCGCGAACTCGATCCGCTGCGCCAGCGCATCACCGACTTCCAGCTGAAGGAGCAGGCCGCGCGCCTTGGCTTCGAGCAGTACGCACAGTTGCTGGCCGATGCGCAGGCCGACATCGAGGCGGTCGCCGCATCCATTGAAAGCGACAAGGTCCGCTTGTCGGGCCTGCAAAGCGAGATCGATCGCCTGCACCGCGAAGTGGCAGCGCTCGGCGCGGTCAACCTCGCGGCGCTGGACGAACTGGCAACGGCCCGCGAACGCAAGGGCTTCCTCGACTCGCAATCGGCCGACCTCAACGAAGCCATCAACACGCTGGAAGACGCCATCCGCAAGATCGACGGCGAAACGCGCGAGCTGCTTGGCGGCACCTTCAAGATCGTCAACGAGCACTTCAGCCGCATGTTCCCCGAGCTGTTCGGCGGCGGCAATGCGCGGCTGGTCATGACCGGCGATGAAATTCTCGACGCCGGCGTGCAGGTGCTGGCGCAGCCGCCCGGCAAGAAGAACCAGACCATTCACCTGCTCTCGGGCGGCGAAAAGGCGCTCACGGCCATCGCGCTCGTGTTCGCGATCTTCCAGCTGAACCCCGCGCCGTTCTGCCTGCTGGACGAAGTGGACGCGCCGCTGGACGACGCCAACACCGAGCGCTATGCCAAACTCGTGACCGCCATGAGCCGCGAAACCCAGTTCCTTTTCATCAGCCACAACAAGATCGCCATGGAAATGGCCGAACAACTGATTGGCGTGACGATGCAGGAGCAGGGCGTTTCGCGCATCGTGGCCGTCGACATGGAAGCCGCCGCCAGCATGGCCGAAGCGGCCTGAGCGGGAGAGGAACCGCATGAGCAGTTTGACTGTCGCACTCGCCATCCTCGGCGGCCTCGTGCTGGCCGCCTACGTCGGCTACAACGCCTGGATGTTCAGGCGCAACACGCCGCGCCAACCGCAAATGCAGGAGGCGAACGAAGGGCCAGCGCCCGTCGCCACCGAACGCACCAACGAAGAGCCGGTGCTTCACATCGAGCCGCATTCGCCGCCCGGCAACGAGCGGCACGAGCCGCTGTTCGATCCCGACCTGCCGGCGCCGTCGGCATTGGCGGCCATCAGCGTGGAGCGCCGCGGCGGGCTGGATCCGCTGATCGACGTGATCGCGCCCATTGCGTTGGACAACCTCGTCTCCGGCGATGCAGCGCTCGCCGCCATGCCCGCCACGCGGCGTGCCGGCAGCAAGCCGGTGGCCATCGAGGGCCTCAACGAGCGCACCGGCCAGTGGGAGCAGCCTCTGCAGGGCCAGCGCTACCGCGGCTTCCAGGCGGGCGTGCAGTTGGCCAACCGCACGGGCGCGCTCAACGAAATCGAGTATTCCGAGTTCGTGGTCAAGGCGCAGGCTTTTGCCGATGCCATCAACGGCACGCCGGAGTTTCCCGAGATGCTCGACGAAGTCGCCCGCGCACGCGAACTGGATCAGTTCGCAAGTTCGCACGACGCGCAACTGAGCTTCGTGCTGCGCGCGCAGCATGCGGCCTGGAGTCCGGGCTACGTCCAGCAGACCGCCGCCCGGCTGGGCTTCGTGGCCGGGATGATGCCGGGGCGCATGGTGCTGCCCACGGGCGAGGCGGGCATGCCGCCGGTGCTCGGGCTGTCCTTCGACACGCAGGCCGCGCTGGCCGACGACCCCACGCAATCGGCCATCCGCGAACTCACGCTCAGCCTCGACGTGCCGCAGGTCGAGCGCGCCGAGCGCCCCTTCGAGCGCATGCGCGATGCCGCCTCCGGGCTGGCGCGCGACATGGACGGTGTCGTCACGGACGGCGACGGCCAACTGCTGCGCGAAGCCACGATGGACATCATCGGCGCCGATCTCGAGCAGTTGTACGACACGCTCGACACGCGCGACCTTGCTGCGGGTTCTGCGCTGGCACGGCGACTGTTCAGCTGACGGCGGTGCGCGTGTTGCGCACGCGCTGACTGGCCACGCCTCCCGCGAAGGACGGCGTCTATCATTGACCCGAGCCACCCGCGCACCGATTCCCGTGCGCGGGCCACCCATGACAACCGGCCACGGGCCGATCCAGGATCACATCGATGACGACGCGGGAGCAGGCGGCGAACGAAGCCGCTGCATTGAGCGAACAACTGCGCCACCATGCGCACCTTTACTACGTGCTCGACGCGCCCGAATTGCCGGACGCGGAGTACGACAAGCTCTTCCAGCGCCTGCAGGCGATCGAGGCCGAGTACCCCGAGCTGCGCACGCCCGATTCGCCCACGCTGCGCGTCGGTGGCAAGGTGCTCGACGGCTTCGTCAAGGTGCGTCACAAGGTGCCGATGCTGTCGATCCGCACCGAGACCGACATCACCGCCAGCGGCGCCAGCGCCTTCGACGCGCGCGTGCGGCGCGAACTGGGCCTGGCCGAGGACGCACCCGCCATCGACTACGTCTGCGAGCTCAAGTTCGACGGCTTGGCGATGAGCCTGCGCTACGAAGACGGCGTGCTGGTGCAGGCCGCCACGCGCGGCGACGGCGAAGTGGGCGAAGACGTCACGCAGAACATCCGCACCATCCAGCAGATTCCGTTGCGCCTCAACGGCAAGGCACCGCCCGTGGTCGAAGTGCGCGGCGAGGTCTACATGCGCCGCGACCAGTTCGAGGCGCTGAACGAGCGCCAGCGCGAGAAGATCGCAGCAGGCCAGAAGAACGAAAAAGTCTTCGTCAATCCGCGCAATGCCGCTGCGGGCGCGGTGCGCCAACTCGATCCGGCCATTGCGGCGGCGCGGCCGTTGAGCTTTTTTGCCTACGGCCTCGGCGAGGTCACGCCCGCCGAACAGGGCGGCCCCGACTTCGCGACGCAGTTCGATTGGCTGCAGCAGTTTTCGGCATGGGGCTTTCCGGTGGCGTCGCAGACCAAGCGCGCGCAGGGCGCGGAGCAGTTGGTCGCTTTCCATGAAGCCATGGGCCGGGCGCGCGATGGCTTGCCCTACGACATCGACGGCGTGGTCTACAAGGTCGACAGCCTGGCGCTGCAACGCCAGCTGGGCTTTGTCTCGCGCGAGCCGCGGTGGGCCGTGGCGCACAAGTACCCGGCGCAAGAGCAATTGACCGAGGTGCTGGCCATCGACATCCAGGTCGGTCGCACCGGCAAGCTCACGCCCGTGGCCAAGCTCGCGCCGGTGTTCGTGGGCGGCGTGACGGTGACCAACGCCACGCTGCACAACGAGGACGAAGCGCGCCGCAAGGACGTGCGCGTGGGCGACACCGTCATCGTGCGCCGCGCAGGCGACGTGATTCCCGAAGTCGTTGGCGTGGCGCCGGAAAGCCTTGCCAAGCCGGCCGACCAGCGCGGCGCCATCTTCACGATGCCGCGCAAATGCCCCGTCTGCGATTCCGATGCCGTGCGCGAGGAGGGCGAGGCCGACTACCGCTGCACCGGAGGCCTCTTTTGCGGCGCGCAGCGCAAGGAGGCGATCCTGCACTTTGCCGCACGCCGCGCGGTGGAGGTCGAAGGCCTGGGCGACAAGCTGGTGGAGCAGCTGGTCGATGCCAACCTGATCCGCACCTTGCCTGACCTCTACAAGCTCGGTTTCACCACGCTCGTGGGGCTCGACCGCATGGCCGAGAAGTCCGCGAAAAACATCGTCGATGCACTCGAGAAATCGAAGAAGACGACGCTGCCGCGCTTCCTCTTCGGCCTCGGCATTCGCCATGTCGGCGAAAGCACGGCAAAAGACCTGGCCAAGCACTTCGGCAAGCTCGACGCGATCATGGACGCCAGCGAGGAGCAACTGCTGGAAGTGAACGACGTGGGCCCGGTGGTCGCGCAAAGCCTGCACACCTTCTTCAACCAGCCGCACAACCGCGAAGTGGTCGAGCAGTTGCGTGCCGCGGGCCTGACGTGGGAAGAGGGCGAGCCTGCAGCCCGTGCCCCCAAGCCGCTGGCTGGCAAGACCTTCGTCATCACCGGCACGCTGCCCAACCTGAGCCGCGACGAGGCCAAGGACCGGCTCGAAGCGGCCGGTGCCAAGGTGGCCGGCTCGGTGAGCAAGAAGACCAGCTACGTCGTCGCCGGCGCCGAAGCGGGCAGCAAGCTCGACAAGGCACAGGAGTTGGGCGTCGCTGTCATCGATGAAGCGCAAATGCTTGAATTGCTTGGGAATTCCTGAGTTTTACCGGGCTTTACGGTACTTCACATTCCAGTGGTCAACAGCCCCGCGCGGGGGCCGTTAAATCATCCTGAACAAGGAGATCTGGACATGAAATACCTGCGCTGGATGGCAGTGGCTGGCGCCGTTGGCGCGGCTTCAATTCTGGGTGGTTGCGTCGTCGCGCCGCCGGGTTATGGCGCCTACGGGGAAACTGTGTACGCGGCGCCTGGCGCGCCGGTGGTGGTCGCGCCGCCGGTCAGCGTGGGCATCGGCATCGGGGGCGCCTACTACGGCGGACGCGGATATTACGGTGGGGGCGGCGGCTATTACGGCGGCGGTCGGGGCTACTACGGCGGCAGGGGCTACGGCCGGCCGGGCTACTGGCGCTGAGCGGCCTTTCCCCGGGCGAGGCGTCATGACAGACGCGATGGAGGAGGCAGGCGACTCATAATTCGCCCATGCCTATCCGCGAAATTCTCAAGATGGGCGACCCGAGGTTGTTGCGCGTGGCACAACCGGTCGCCCAATTCGACACCGACGAACTGCACATGCTCGTGCGCGACATGTTCGAGACGATGCTGGCGGTCAATGGCGCGGGCCTCGCGGCGCCCCAAATCGGAGTCGACCAGCAACTGGTCATCTTCGGCACCGACACGGTCAACCCCCGCTATCCCGATGCGCCCATCGTGCCGCGCACCGTGCTGCTCAATCCCGTCATCACGCCCGTCGGGGACGAAGAGGAAGAGGGCTGGGAAGGTTGCCTTTCGGTGCCGGGCCTGCGCGGCGTGGTGCCGCGCTTCGCCAACATCCGCTACACCGGCTTCGACCCTTACGGCGACCCCATCGATCGCACGGTGAGCGGCTTTCACGCGCGGGTCGTGCAGCACGAGGTCGATCACCTGCTGGGCAAGCTCTATCCGATGCGGGTGCGCGACTTCACGCGCTTTGGCTTCACCGAGGTCCTGTTTCCAGGCCTCGATGCGAGTGAAGACGACTGAGTTCTTGCCTCAGTTGTAGCGCCCGCCGGTGCCGCCCACGCTGAAGCGTCCCGCGCCCATGAAGGCCACGGCGACGGCGGCGAAAAGGAACATGCCTTGCAGTTCCAGCGCCCAGCCGCCGTTCTTTCCGATGGCGAACAGGTCCTTGCCGTGCGCCAGCCAGACGGCCACGAGCATGTTGATGACCATGATCCACGCAGCGGGCCGCGTGTAGATGCCGGCGATCACCAACACCGGCGCCAGGATCTCGCCGATGAACACCAGGTAGGCCAGCGCGCCGGGCAGCCCGTGCGCCGCCAACATGCCCGAGATGCCGCTCACGCCCGAGCTCAGCTTGGCGATGCCGTGGAGAAGGACGAGGATGCCCACTGCAAGGCGCAGTACGAGTTTGCCGGTGTCGTCGGAACGAATCATGACTATTGAATCTTTCAGTCAAAAATGAGAAGGCGCCATTGTGGTGCAAGTCGGACGACCTGCTCGCCCATGACCTTGTGGCGATGCCGCTTCGGCGCGTTCCGCGCGACGCCCGTAAACTGCCGTTCGCCCAAACCTGAAGGAATATTCATGACCCGCTTTCGTCCAGCGCTCGGCGCTCTGGCACTCACGCTTTCCTTTGCCGTCATGTCGCCTGCCCTTGCCGGCAAGACGCTCGACGCCGTCAAGCAGCGCGGCGCCGTCAAGTGCGGAGTGACCAACGGCGTGGCAGGATTCTCTGCGCCGGACACGCAAGGCAACTGGTCAGGGCTGGACGTGGACACCTGCCGCGCCATTGCCGCGGCCGTGCTCGGCGATGGCAAGAAGGTGGAGTTCGTGCCCCTCAATTCGCAGCAGCGCTTCTCGGCCCTGCAAGCCGGCGAAGTCGACATCCTCGCGCGCAACACCACCTGGAACCTGACGCGCGATGTATCGCTGGGGTTCAACTTCACCACCATCAACTACTACGACGGCCAAGGCTTCCTGGTGCCCAAAAAGATCAAGGTGACGAGCGCGAAGCAGCTAAAGAATGCGACCATCTGCACGCAGTCGGGCACCACCAACGAGAAGAACGTGTCGGACTGGTTCCGTGCGCAGAACATTCCGGTCAAGACGGTTGTCTTTGAAAGCTTCGAAGCCTCGTTCAAGGCCTTCTTTGCGGGTCGTTGCCAAGCCTTCACCACCGACACCTCGGCGCTGGCGGGCCTGCGCAACAAGGAAGCGCCCAACCCGGACGACTACGTCATCCTGCCGGAACTCATCTCCAAGGAACCCTTGGCACCGCTGGTGCGTCGAGGCGACGACGAGTGGTTTGCGATCGTCAAGTGGGTGCCCAACGCGCTCATCGAGGCGGAGGAATACGGCATCACGCAAGAAAACGTCGACGCCTGGAAGGCCACAAGCAAGGACCCGGCGGTGCAGCGGATCCTGGGCACGAGCGAAGACCTTGGCAAGTTGCTGGGGCTCGACAAGGAGTGGGCCTATCGCTCGATCAAGGCCGTAGGCAACTATGGCGAGATGTTCGAGCGCAACGTGGGACCGAAGTCGGTGCTCAAGCTGCCGCGCGGCTCGAACAACCTCTGGAGCAAGGGCGGCCTGATCTACGCACCGCCGGTTCGCTGATCGATGGGCAGCCGACGCGCGGTCTGGCTGGGTTGGTTGCTGCAAGCGGCGTTGATTGCCGCCGTGGCGGGCGGTGCGGTCTGGCTTGTCCATCATGCGCTGGAGGTGCTGCGGGCGCGGGGCATTCGATCGGGCTTCGACTTCCTGCTGCAGCCTGCCGGCTTCGAGGTCAGCGAAGGCTGGCTCGATTTCGATGCGAGCCAGCCCTTCTGGCGGGCCTTTCTTGCGGGCTTCATCAACACGGTGCGAGCGGCACTGCCGGCTGCCGTTCTGGCGGTGGTGCTGGGCACGCTGCTGGGCATCGGTCGGCTCGCACCGCATGTGCTGGTGAGAGGCATCTGCACGGCCTACGTGGAAGCGGTGCGCAACGTGCCGCTGCTGGTTCAGTTGCTGATGCTCTACTTCGCGTTGACGCAACTGTTGCCTGACTCGACCGAGGCGATGGAACTGGCGCCGGGTGTGTGGCTGAGCAAGAGCGGCCTGTCGATGCCGTGGCCGGTGGCCGGCGAGGGTGGCTGGTGGCCCACGCATCTGGAGTGGCCCGAGCGCTCGTCGTTCAACGTGAGCGGTGGTGCGGCGCTGAGTCCTGAATACCTCGCCATCGTCCTGGCCCTGGCGCTCTACACGGCGTCCTTCGTGGCGGAGATCGTGCGCGCCGGCATCCAGTCGGTGTCGCGCGGGCAGGTGCTGGCGGCGCAGGCGCTGGGACTCTCGCCGATGCAGGAACTGCGCATCGTCGTGCTGCCGCAAGCGCTGCGCGTGATCGTGCCTTCACTCACCAACCAGTTGCTGAGCCTCACCAAGAACTCTTCGCTCGCGGTGGCGGTGGGCTATCCCGAACTCGTGTCGATCGCGAACACGTCTCTCAATTCGACCGGCCGCGCTTTCGAATGCATTGCCGTCATCATGTGCGTGTACTTGGCGCTCTCGCTGCTCATTTCGGCTGTGATGAACCGCTACAACGCGCGCGTGGCCTTGCGAGGCTGGCGATGAACACGAACGCCATCCAGTGGCGCAAGGAGTTGTGGAGTACGCCGCTGCGCGCCATGTCTACCCTGGCCCTGATTGCGCTGCTGGCGTGGCTTGCCTGGCATGCGTTCGACTGGGCCGTGTTGCGCGCCGTGTTCAGGGCCGATGCGGATGCTTGCAGGGCGAGCGAGCATGGCGGCGCATGCTGGGGCGTTATCGCGGAGAAGTGGCGGCCCATCCTTTTCGGACGCTATCCGTACGAAGACCAGTGGCGGCCGGCGATTGCGGTGAGCCTGCTGGCCGCAACGACCATGCTGAGTGCGTGGCCCGGCGCATGGCGGCCCGGCCTGCTGGTCTGGTGGGTCTTCGTGCTCGCATTGTTCGTCACGCTGATGCGCGGCGGACTGTTCGGGCTTGCATACGTCCCGACGAACCGCTGGGGTGGCTTGCCCCTCACCATCGGCTTGGCGGTCGTCAGCCTGGCCCTGGCGTTTCCGCTCGCGCTGCTTCTTGCGCTGGGGCGTCGCTCAGGATGGCCGGCGGTGCGAACACTGTGCGCGACCTACATCGAACTGGTGCGCGGCGTGCCGCTCATCTCCGTGCTGTTCATGGCCTCGTTCCTGCTGCCCTTGCTGTGGCCCGCGGGCTGGCAGCCGGATGTGCTCGTTCGCGTGCTGGCGGGGCTCATGCTCTTCGTGGCGGCTTACCTCGCGGAGATCGTGCGCGGCGGCTTGCAGGCCGTGCCGCGCGGCCAGACCGAAGTGGCCATGGCACTGGGCTTTGGCCGCTGGCCCGTGCAGCGTGACATCGTCTTGCCACAGGCTTTGCGCATGGTGGTGCCTTCGCTGATGAACAGCGTGATCGGCACGCTCAAGGACACGTCCCTGGTGACCGTGGTGGGTCTTTTCGAACTCACTGGCGCGCTGGGCCTGGCCTTGGGCGGCGACCCGACGTGGCGGCCGTTCTACCTCGAAGGCTACTTGTTCATCGCGCTCGTGTATTGGGTTCTTTGTTTCGGGCTGTCACGCTACAGCGCGTGGCTGGAGCGTCGCCTCTCCACGGGCTATCGCGAGATCTGAAGAGGCACCTACGTCTTTTGTAAAGTGCGACGGGTTCAATTCAACGTTGCAGACATTGCCGGGCCAAGCTACCCTCCCGGCAGCAACCCACGCAGCATGCCTTGCGCGGAAAGCCGAATGAAAGGGAGCCAACGATCTTGAAGCAGGGACTTCGGACATGGCGTATGGTTTCGGTTCTCGGACTTCATGGTGGCGCCGTGCGTCGCAGTGGCTTGCAACGGGCTTCGTCGCCTTCAGCGTTGCAGGCTGCGCGTCGGTTTCTACCGGCAATGACGCGTTGCCCTCATGGGTCGATGGCCCCAACAAGCAGGCCATCGTGAGCTTTGTCGAAGACGTGACGCGCAGCGGCTCGCCCAACTACGTGCCGCCCGAGCAGCGCGTGGCCGCCTTCGACAACGATGGCACGCTGTGGGCCGAGCAACCCATGTACACGCAGTTCGCCTTCATGATCGACCAGGTCAAGGCTGCAGCGCCGAAGCATCCTGAATGGGCCAACAACGCGGTGTACAAGGCGCTGGCTGCCAATGACCTGCGCGGGGCGCTGGCCGGTGGCGAAGGGCCCTTGCTCCAGTTGCTGTTCCGGGCCAATGCGGGCATGAGCACCGACGACTACGACAAGACGATTCGCCAATGGATCGCCACCGCGCGACACCCCATTACCAAGCGTGCCTATACCGACATGGTGTACCAGCCGCAACTGGAACTGCTCGCCTATCTGCGCGCCAAGGGATTCAAGACCTGGATCGTCTCGGGCGGCACGATCGAGTTCATGCGGCCGTGGACGCAGGCCGTGTACGGCATTCCGCCCGAACAGGTGGTGGGCTCGTCGCAGACCGTGAAGTACGCGGATCCGGTGTTGATGCGCGAGCCCACCTTTGCCTTCAACGACGACGGCCCTGGCAAGCCCGTGGGCATCTACACGCACATTGGCCAGCGACCGATCCTTGCGTTCGGCAACTCGGATGGCGACCTGCAGATGCTCCAGTACACGATGGGCGGACCCGGACGGCGACTTGCGTTGATCGTTCATCACGACGACGCCGTGCGCGAATTCGCCTACGACCGCACCTCCTCGATGGGAAAGCTCGACAAGGCATGGGACGAAGCCGTTCAGAAGAAATGGAACGTCGTCAGCATGAAGAACGACTGGAAGCGGATCTACCCCGACGCGAAGAGTCCATAGCGGCTTGTTTCGCGACCGCCCGGTTGCACAAAGGGATTGAGGGTAAGCGTCGACGCCGGCCAACGCAGGGCAGCGCTTCGCAAGTGGCCGATGGTCCGGGTGCGGGTCGTCGGCGGACATCAACTGTTTGCAAGGAGTCAGTCGATGAGTTTGTCTCTTTCAAGAATGCACCGGCTCGGCCGGCTGGTGCTGGCGTCGAGCGCAGTGCTGTGCAGCACGCTGTTCGCCCCCAGCATCCATGCGCAGGCACAGCAACCCAAACCGGCCGCGCAAGGGCAGGCACAGACGCAGGCGCCCAAGCCCAACATCCTGGTCATCTTCGGCGATGACATCGGTCAGACCAACATCAGCGCCTACTCGATGGGTGTGATGGGCTACAAGACGCCCAACATCGACCGCATCGCCAAGGAAGGGATGATGTTCACCGACTACTACGCGGAGAACAGCTGCACGGCCGGCCGGTCCACTTTCATCACGGGGCAGTCGCCTTTGCGCACCGGCCTCTCGAAAGTCGGCGTGCCCGGCGCGCCGGTGGGATTGCAAAAGGGCGACATCACGATTGCGCAGGCGCTCAAGGGCTTGGGTTACTCCACCGGTCAATTCGGCAAGAACCACCTGGGCGACAAGGACGAGTACCTGCCGACCAACCACGGTTTCGATGAATTCTTCGGCAATCTGTACCACCTGAACGCCGAGGAAGAGCCGCAACGCGACTACTGGCCCAAGGACAAGAACGACCCCTTCGTCAAGGGCTTTTCGCCGCGCGGGGTGCTGCACTCGTTCGCCGACGGCAAGATCCAGGACACGGGCCCCTTGACCACCAAGCGCATGGAGACCATCGACGACGAAACCACCGCCGCTGCCATCGACTTCATGCAAAGGCAAGTGAAGGCTGGCAAGCCCTTCTTCACGTGGATGAACACCACGCGCATGCATGCGTTCACCCATGTGCGGGCGGAGTTCCGCGGCAAGAGCGGCATGCCCGGCAACGAGTACGCCGACGGCATGTATGAGCATGACCTGGATGTCGGCAAACTGCTCAAGACGATCGACGACCTGAAGATTGCCGACAACACCATCGTGATCTACACGACGGACAACGGGCCCAACCAATGGTCCTGGCCCGACGCGGCGACCACGCCGTTCCGTAGTGAAAAGGACACCAACTGGGAAGGCGCCTTCCGCGTGCCGGCGATGGTGCGATGGCCGGGCAAGATCAAGGCGGGCGAAGTGTCCAACGAGATGTTTTCGGGCCTGGATTGGTTCCCGACCTTGATGGCGGCCGCGGGCGACACCGGCGTGAAAGACCGGCTGTTGAAAGGGTGGGCGCCCAAGTCCGGCGGCACCAGCTTCAAGGTTCATCTCGACGGCTACAACCAGTTGCCGTACCTCACGGGCCAGCAACCCAAGAGCGCGCGCGACGAGTTCTACTACTTCAACGACGACGGCGATCTGGTGGCCATGCGTTACGGCGACTGGAAGGTCGTCTTTTGCGAGCAACGATTGCCGGGTGGCTTTGCAGTATGGGCCAACCCCTTCACGTGCCTGCGCGTGCCAAAGGTGTTCAATCTGCGCATGGATCCTTATGAGCGCGCTGACATCGTCTCGGACCAGTACTACGACTGGATCGCGAAGAATGCCTATCTGACGGAAATTGGCACCATGAAGGCTGCTGCATTCCTGCAGACATTCGTGGCCTATCCGCCGAGCCAGAAGCCCGCAAGCTTCAGCATCGACCAGGTCCGCAGGGACGTCGACGCAAAGGTCGATGCCGCGATGCGTCAGCGCCAGAGCGCGCCCAAGAAGTAGGGGAGCGCCGGAGCGTTGATGGGCCTTCTCGCGTGGCCGGCTTGGCTGCTGTTCGCCTCGGGCACAGCCTCGCTGGTCTACCAGGTGCTGTGGATCAAGCAGCTGTCGCTGGTGGTCGGCGTCGATGTGTATGCGGTGACGGTGGGCGTCAGCGCGTTCTTCGGCGGACTGGCCCTGGGCGGCTGGTGGTTCGGGCGCCGTGCGGACTTCAGCGCCCGGCCGTTTCGCTTTTACGCATGGCTTGAACTCGCCGTCGCGGTGCTTGGCGTCGCGGCGACGCTGTGGCTGGGCGTGGCGGCAGCGCCGTTTGCCGCGCTGGAAGATCGTGTCGGCTTGCTGGCGTGGGTGTTGCCTCTCGTGTCGGTCGGTGTGCCGGCCGTCTTCATGGGTGGCACCTTGCCCGTGCTGATGCGCGCCGTGCAGCCGGCTGCCGGGCAGGTCGGCACTGCGGGGGGAGGGCTGTATGCCGCCAACACCTGTGGCGCGATCGTTGGCACGCTGTTGGCGGCTTTCTGCCTCATTCCGTGGCTCGGTGTGCGTGGGAGTGCATTCGCGGCTGCGGTGCTCAATGTGTTGGCTGCCGGGGCTGCGTTGTGGCTGGAGCAGCGGGCCGTGGCGCGCAGGGCGCAAGCAACGCCGACGAGGGGCGCAAAGGCCACCAAGCCTGTGAAAGCCGCGAAGGCTGCAGCGCTGCCGCAGGACGAACCGGCCGATCGCCCGCGGCTGGCATTGGCGCTGTATGCCATCGCAGGCGGTATCGCGCTCGGCTACGAAGTCGTGTGGTCGCAGACCATCGTTCAATTCATCAGCACGCGCAGCTTTGCCTTTGCGATCGTGCTGGCCACTTATCTGCTGGGGCTGGTGCTGGGCAGTGCGTGGGTGTCGCGCAAGGCCGATCGCCTGCGCGATCCGTGGGGTGCTTTCGCGCTGCTGATCGCGGCTGCTGGCCTCGTGGCGTTGCTGGAGGTCGTGCTGCTGGGCAACTGGCTCACGCAGTGGCAATCCATGGCGGCGCAGTCGGTGATGGGCGCAACCGGCAACCTGCTCGCATCGATGTCCGCGCGCTTCGTCATCGCGGCGCTGTGCATCGTCTTCGTGCCGACGCTGCTGCTGGGCGCGGCGTTTCCGATTGCGCTTCGGCTGAGTGTGGACGTCGCCCGCGTGGGGCGTGACGTCGGCGCCGTCGTGGCGTTGAACACGGTCGGCGGTATTTTGGGCACCGCGTTGGCGGGCTTCGTGCTGGTGCCTGCGCTGGGGCTGGTGCGCGCATTGGCCGTGCTCGCGGTGGCGGCGAGTCTTGTGGGTCTTGTGGCAGTCCTGGCCGGCCGGCAAGTGCAGCCCGTCGCGCGCTGGAGCGTCGTGGCATTGGCGAGCCTGGCCATCGCAAGTGCCTTGCTGGCCCCACCGGACAGGCTTGCGCAACTGCTCACCGGTTCGCGTGGCGGCGAACTGGCGTATTACGAGGAAAGCCGTGGCGGCACCGTGGCCGTCGTCGAGCAGCGCATGGGGCAAAACCGCTTCAAGCGCCTCTACATCCAGGGCGTGTCGAACTCGGGCGACGCGATGACTTCGCTGCGCTACATGCGGCTTCAGGCCTTGCTGCCCTTGATCGTGCACAGCCATGAACCGCAATCGGCGTTGGTGATCGGGCTGGGCACCGGCATCACGGGTGGCGCGCTGCTGGCCTATCCACCACTCAAGGACCGGGTGATCGCGGAACTGCTGCCGGCTGTGGTGCGTGCGGCGCCGCAGTTCAAGGGCAACTACGGCGTCACGGCGGATGCACGCATGGACATTCGCGTGCATGACGGCCGCCGCGAACTGCTGCGCAGCGACAAGCCTTATGACCTCATCACGCTGGAGCCGCCGCCGCCGTCCGCAGCGGGCGTCGTCAACCTGTATTCCAGCGATTTCTATCGCCTCGCAGCCCGTCGCCTGAAACCGGGCGGCATCGTCGCCCAGTGGCTGCCGCTGCCCACGCAAAACGTGGAGGACACGCGCTCGTTGATCCGCAGCTTTCTGGACGTGTATCCCTACGCCACGCTGTGGACCACCGAACTGCACGAGATGATGCTGCTCGGTTCGATGCAGCCGATGGCGCTGGAGGTGCCGCGCATCGAGTCGCGCTTCAACCAGCCGGAAGTGGCGGCTTCGTTGCGCGAGGTCGGAATCGATTCGCCGGCCGCGTTGATGGCCACCTGGGTCATGGACCGCGCGGGCTTGGAGCGCTACGCCGGCGACGCCCCGCTCGTGACCGACGATCGCCCGCGCATCGAGTACGCCACCTGGGTGCGCCGCGCCGACTTCCCGGTTGTGCTGTCGGCGCTGCTGGACGCGCGCAGCGAGCCGCCGCTCGTCAACGCCAGCGAGGCGTTCAAGGCGCAGGTCACGAAGGAGCGCCAGCAGCTCTATCGCTTCTACAGCGCCGGCCTCTATGCCTACGAAGGCGACAAGGAAAGCTGGGCGCGCGATATTCGGCAAGTGATGCGGGAAGATCCCGCCAATCCCTACTACCAGTGGTTCAGCGGCGGTCCGCTGCGACCCTGACCGCCAACAGCAAGGACATTCCAGAATGAGCGCTCGCGACGACGTACTGGTCCTCAAGTCGCAGATGGCCGAATCCATCATCGGGCAGGAGAAGATGGTCGAGCGCCTGCTGCTCGGCCTGCTCGCAGACGGGCATCTGCTCGTCGAGGGTTTGCCGGGCCTCGCAAAGACGCGCGCGATCAAGAGCCTCGCAAAACACCTGGACGCCAAGCTGTCGCGCATCCAGTTCACGCCCGACTTGTTGCCGGCCGACATCACCGGCTCGGAGATCTACTTCAGCGAAGGCGGCAAGGGCGAGTTCCGCTTCCAGCCCGGGCCGCTGTTCGCCAACCTCATCCTCGCGGACGAAGTGAATCGGTCGCCGGCGAAGGTGCAGGCGGCCTTGCTCGAAGCGATGGAAGAGCGGCAGATTACCGTCGGTGGCGCGACGCATGCGCTGCCGCCACTCTTCCTCGTGATGGCCACGCAGAACCCGATCGAGCAGGAAGGCACCTACCCGCTGCCCGAGGCGCAGATGGACCGTTTCCTGATGCACGTGAGCGTGGGCTATCCACAAGGCGGCGCCGAAGGCCAGATCGTGCGGCTTGCGCGTTCCGAAGAAGCGTCGGCGGAGCAGGGGACACACGCGCAGGCCGGACAGCGGCTCGCGCCCGAGACCATCTTTGCCGCGCGTGCCGAGATCCACAACGTGCAGGTCAGCGAGGCGGTGGAGCAATACATCGTCGCGCTGGTCAGCGCCACGCGCGACGCGGCCGGCATCGACAAGGATCTGGCGCAGTGGATCCAGGTGGGCGTGAGCCCGCGCGGCTCCATCGGGCTGGACAAGGTGTCGCGTGCCTTCGCATGGCTTCAGGGGCGCGACTTCGTGACGCCGGAAGACGTGCAGGCCGTCGTGCACGAGGTGTTCCGCCACCGGCTGATCCTGTCGTACGAGGCGCATGCGGCGCGTATCGATGCCGACACGGTCATCGACCGGCTGCTGCAGAAAGTGGCGGTGGCCTGAGGCGAGGCAAGGCCATGCGAATTCCAATGCGTCTGCATCTGGCGGGCAGGGCGCGGGCACTGCCCGCGGCGCCCGCCTCGAGCACCGGCGCGGCGCGGCCGGGCGTGCATGTGGATGCAGGCGCGCTGGCGTCTCTCGAGTTCGCGGCACGCGACTTCCACTTCATGCCACGCCAGCCGGTTCACAGCGTGCTGGCCGGTCGCCACGCCTCCAAGGTGCGCGGGCGCGGACTGGAGTTCGAAGAGTTGCGTCCCTACCTGCCCGGCGACGACATCCGCAGCATGGACTGGCGCGTGACGGCGCGCACCGGGCAGCCCTATGTGCGTGTGTACTCCGAAGAGAAAGACCGGCCCGTGCTCCTCCTGGTCGACCAGCGGATGAACATGTTCTTCGGCACCCGCCGCGCCATGAAGTCCGTCACCGCCGCCGAGGCTGCGGCGCTGGTGGCCTGGCGCGTGCTGGCGGACGGTGACCGCGTGGGTGGCCTCGTGTTCGGCGACGAAGATTTCTCCGACTTGCGGCCCCAGCGAAGCCGCGACGCGGTGCTTCAACTGCTGGGCGAGGTTGCGCGACGCAATCAACTGTTGCGTGCCGACGCGCCTGCGGGACGCGGCAGCGACCAGCTCAACAAGGCATTGCTGCATGCGGCGCGCGTCGCGCACCACGACCATCTGGTGGTCGTCATCAGCGACTTCGATGGTCACGACGCCATGACGCGCGACCTGCTCACCCGCATTGCCGCCCGCAATGACCTCTTGGCGGTGATCGTGCACGACCCCTTCATGAGCGAGCTGCCGCCTTCGGGCGACCTGGTGGTGAGCGACGGCGAACTGCAGGTCGAGCTCGGCTTCGGCCACGACGCGGTGCGCCGCGGCATCACGGGCTTCGTCGATGCGCGAAGCCGTGAACTCTTCGACTGGCGGCATCTCATCGGCGTGCCGGTGCTGCCGCTGTCGGCCGGCGAGGAAACCGCGCCGCAGTTGCGCAGGCTGCTGGGTCAGGACACGGCCCAGTCGAGGCGGGGGCAGCGGCGATGACCGACCTCGTACGCAGCGTGGCAGCGGATTCGTCGGGTGGCGCGCAGGCTTCGATCACGCAACTGGCGGACGTGGCCTTGCCACCACCCGTCTCGTGGAAGCCGCAGACCGTCGGTTGGGACGTGCTGGGTGTGCTCTTGCTCGTGCTCGCCTTGTGGGCCGCGTGGCGCGCCGTGCGTCGCTATCGCCACAACCGCTATCGACGCGACGCGCTGGCCGAACTCGAACGCATCGAAACGCAATGGGCGAAGGAGCCAGAGGACGGTACGCCAGTGCTGGTCGCCTTGCCCCCACTCATCAAACGCTGCGCCCTCGCCGCGTGGCCGCGCGAGCAAGTGGCGGGCCTGAGTGGCGCGCAGTGGGCGCAGTTCCTGGAAGACCACGCCGGCCACGCGACACACGGCGCAAGGGCCTTGGCGCCGCTGGTGCGCGAGATCGAATACCACGACGCGCATGCCCTGTCGCGGATCGGACCGCAGGACGTGCGCGTGCTGCTGGCCGCTTCGCGCCAATGGATCGAAGGCCATGTATCAGCTTGAGTACCCTTGGCTGCTCGGCCTGCTGCCATTGCCGATCTTCGTGTGGTGGCTGCTGCGTCCCTATCGGGAAGAGAGCGCGTCCGTCCGCTTGCCGTTCTTCGGTGAAGTGGCCAGCGCTGCCGGCCTGAAGCCCTCCGCCGGTGCAGTCGTGCCACGCAGCAACTGGCTGCAGAAAGTGCTCGCACCGCTGGCGTGGGCGCTCATCGTGCTGGCGCTGGCGCGGCCGCAGTTCGTGGAGCCGCCCATCGAAAAGATCCAGCCGGCGCGTGATCTGCTGCTGGCGCTGGACCTGTCGCAGTCGATGGACACGCGCGACTTCAAGAGTCCCGGCGGTGCGATGGAGACGCGCGTCGAAGCCGTCAGGCAGGTTGTCAGCGATTTCGTGGCGCGGCGCAAGGGCGATCGCATCGGGCTCATCGTGTTCGGCGACGCGCCGTATCCGCAGGTGCCCTTCACCATGGACCATGCGCTCGTGCAGTCCGTCATCGGCGAGATGCTGCCGGGCATGGCGGGCCCGCGCACCGCGCTGGGCGACGCCATCGGCTTGGGCATCAAGATGTTCGACGAAAGCAAGGCGCAGCAGAAGGTGCTGATCGTGCTCACCGATGGCAACGACACCGCGAGCAAGATGCCGCCAGCGCGCGCCGCCGACATCGCCAAGGAGCGCAAGGTGACGGTGCACACCGTGGGCATCGGCGACCCTGCGGCGACCGGCGAGGACAAGGTCGACCTCGACGTGCTGCGTTCAGCGGCTGCGGCCACAGGCGGGCGCTTCTTTTTCGCCGGCGACCAGCGCGAACTGGAGCAGATCTACGGCACGCTGGACAGCATCACGCCCGAGAACCACAAGACGCTGTCGTGGCGGCCGAAGCAGGAGCTTTTCATGTGGCCATTGGGGGCTGGCGTGCTGATCGTCATCGCCTACCAGATGCTGATGGCCATGCTGTCGCTCGGGCGCCGTGGATGGCGGGCGGCGGCACAGCGACGAAACGGCGTCGCGAACGGGCCGGACGCTGGCAGGGAGCCGGCGTGATGGGCGCGATGCTCGATGCGTTCGCGCAGTTCCACTTCCTGCGGCCGTTGTGGCTCTGGGCCTTGCTGCCCGCGGGCCTGCTCATATGGGTCGTCGGCTGGCGCGATGACGTGCGCCGCCGCTGGCGCGCAACCATTGCGCCGCACCTGCTCGATGCACTCGTGGTGGAACGGCGGGGGGCGTGGCGCGTGCGGCCGGTGCATCTGACTTCAGCGCTCATCGCCCTCGGTGCGATCGCCATGGCCGGGCCGACGTGGCAGCGCGAGCGGCCACCCTTCGTCGAGGAAAAAGCGCCGCTGGCCATCGCCATCGACCTGTCGCAAGGCATGGATGCCATCGACGTGAGCCCGACGCGGCTGGAGCGCGCCAAGCTCAAGGTGAAAGCCTTGCTGGACCAGCGGCAGGGCGCACGCACCGCTGTCTACGCGTACGCCGGCTCGACGCACCTCGTGCTGCCCCTGACCGACGACAGCAAGCTGATCCAGACCTTCGTCGATGCGCTGCAGACGCGGATCATGCCGGTCGCTGGCAAGAACACGGCATTGGCCTTGCGCACCATCGACGCCGCACTGGTGAAAGAGGACACACCCGGCACCATCGTCTTCTTCACCGACGGCGTGGAGGCCGCCGCGTCGGCCGCGTTCAAGGCGCAAGTGGACAGCGGCCGCAGCCTGCCGGTGGTGCTGGCTTTCGGGACCGCGCAAGGCGGCCCGGTCCGCGCGGGCGGCGGTTTCGCGCAGGACGCGAGCGGGCAGCAGCTTTTCTCGAAGCTCGACGTCGATGCGCTCAAGCGCCTGAAGAGCGACGCCGACGTGCCCGTCGCCACCGTCACGCTGGACAGCGACGACGATGTGCAATGGGTGCAGCGCCGCGTGCAGTCGCACCTGGCGCAAAAGGAATCGGAAACCAACGCCCGCTGGAAGGAGTCCGGCTGGTGGCTCACCATTCCCATTGCCTTGCTTGGCGCGCTCTGGTTCCGCAAGGGCTGGACGGTGCGGTGGGTGAGTGCCTTGCTGTTGACGATGCTGCTTGGCGTGCCGCAGCACGATGCACTCGCGCAGGCGCCCGGGCCGGACGCGGACGCCTCCAACGATGCGCCGTCTCCCGCATTGCCGGCGACGCGCCCCAAGCGCTTCATCGACCTCTGGCTCACGCACGACCAACAGGGCCGCCGCGCCTTCGAAGACGGCAACTTTGCCGCCGCCGCCGCGCTGTTCGACGATCCGATGTGGCGCGGCATTGCGCTGTATCGCGCGGGACAGTTTGCGCAGGCGGTCCAGTCTTTCGCACTGGTCGATTCGCCAGAAAGCGACTTCAATCAGGGCGACGCGCTTGCGCAGCAGAAGCAATACAAGCAGGCTGCATCGCGATTCGAGCAGGCCCTCAAGCGCCGCCCGGATTGGCAGGCGGCCCAAGCCAACCTTGCGCTGATGAAGAAGCTGACGCCGCCGCCGAAAAAGGACGATCCGAACGAGGATGAACAGGCGCCGGACCTTCCGCCCGACCAGATCAAGTTCGATGAACAGGGCAAGAAGGGCCAGCAGCAGATGCAACTGGCCACGACCCAATCGGCCGAGACCTGGATGCGCAACATCCAGACCACGCCCACGGAACTGCTCGCGCGCAAGTTCGCGCTTCAGGTCGAGGGCGGCACGGCCAAGCCGGCGGAGGCCAAGCCATGACGCGCCTGCTGCACCGTGTGATCCGGTGCGTCATGGCTTGCGCGTTGCTGGCCGGTGCCATCTGCATCCACGCAGCCGAACCGATCATCCGCGTGCAGGTCGACGCAAAGCAGCCCGTGCTCGCAGGCCAGGAAATCCGGATCGACGTGACCGTGATGGCACCGAACTTCTTCACCTCCGCGCCGGACTTCCCTGCGCTCCAGGTGCCCGGCGCAATCCTCACGATGCCCGACGAACGCGCAGCGCTCGCCACCGAAACCGTCTCTGGCGAGACCTACGCGACGATCCAGAAAACCTACCTGTTCGCAGCGCAGCAGGCGGGCGATTTCACCTTGCCACAGGTGCAGATCGCCTTCACCTACAGCGGCGACGACGGCAAGCCCAAAAGCGGCAGCGTCACGATGCCACCCACCCGCATCACCGCCCGGCTGCCTGCTGGAGAACAGGCGCAGGGCGGTCGCGCATTGCCGGTGGCGCCGCTGACCATCCAGCAGCGCTTCGACCGCGCAACGACCGGCTTGAAGGCGGGCGACGCGCTGGTGCGCACCATCGACATCTTCGCCACGCAAACGCAGGCGATGATGATTCCGCCACCGCATTTCGAGGCGCCGGACGGCGTGCGCGTGTTCACCGCCGACCCCGTGCTCAAGGATGAAAACGGCGACCGGGGCGGCTTTCAAGGCGGGCGCCGCGTCGACCACGTGACCTACGTTTTCGAGAAGGCCGGCCGCTACACGCTGCCCGCCATCGAGGTGCGCTGGTTCGATGCCGCCAGCAACAAGCCACAGACGGCGCAGGCACCCGCGGTGACGGTTGTGGTAGCACCCGGGGCCCACGCCGGCGACGCCATTGCGCCGGAGGCAGGCATCGCGGCGCCGGGCACCCAGGGGCGGCGGCGAATTCACTGGGCGCTGGTGGGGTGGGGTGCGGCAGCGCTGCTGGCCATCGGCGCGTTCGCCTGGCTCGTGCGCGTGCGGGGGCCGCAGTGGCGCGCAAGCCGGCAGGCGCGACGCGCGGCGCACGAGGTGTCGGACGACGTCATGTTCCGCGCGGTGCTCGATGCCTGCGCGCAGGACGATCCGAAGAATGCGCATGCCCGCCTGCTCGACTGGTGCCGCCGCCACGCCGCTTGCGCGCCGCGCGCATGGGCCGCGACGCTGCACGATCCCACGCTCGAAGCGCAGATCGACGCGCTCCAGCGCAAGCTCTACGCGGGCACCCTGGCGCCGGACACACCCTGGAAAGGCCCCGTCTGTGCCACTGTCCTGCGCAAGGCGCACGACCAATGGCTGCGCCAGCACAAGGCGAGCGCACCCCCCCCGTGGCGTGGCAACGCCCTCGGCCCCCTGAATCCTTCAAGGAAGCAAGCATGAAGCGCAAGGCAATGATCGGAACGGTAGCCGTCGCGGCAGTGGCGGCACTCTGCGCGGCTGCGGTGTACGCGAGCCCTTATTGGGTCGTTCGCGAACTCAAGGAAGCCGCACGCGAACGCGACGTCGATGCGCTGCTCGAGCACGTCGACGCGCAGGCGCTGCGCCGAAGCGTGCGCCTGGCGATGGGCTTCAGGGTGGAGGAGCAACTCTTGGATTCGACCGACGAAGACCGTCGACCGGCCGGGCCCGCCGCCGCCCAGGCCGCACGTGCGCTTGTCGATCCGTTGAGCGACACGCTCACCTCGCCCACGCTGCTGATGTCGATGCTCATCCAGGGCCGGCCGAGCGAGTTGCTGGCCCCCGGAATGCGCGTGGCACCGCTCACCTCCGTGGCGCAGGCGAGCGAACTGGCGCTTGCCCAGTGGGACGCAACGATTCAGTACGTGGACTGGTCCACCGTGCTCGTCGGCTCGAAGCGCACGCCGAACGCGGGCGACTTCGTCCTCAAGCGCGCGGGCCTTGTCGACTGGAAGCTCAGCGGCTTTCGGATGCCGGGTCAGTGAGGCGTCAGAAGTCGGCGAAAGACGTGGTGCGATAGCCGGTGCGGTCGCCGCTTTGGGTTTCTTCGCGCCCACGGGCCTTGCCTGTGGAGAACAACACAGTCAAGGCGACGAGGGCAGACATGACGAGCAGAACGCCAACGCCCCACCAGCCAAAAAACCAGATGAGAAGGACCGGCACGAGCAACGCCACCAGAAGAATCAATGCCCTGAATATCCGGCCGATAGGACTCATCGAAAACCCACCTTGTTGAAAATCTTGAAGTTCTTCAGCCAGTACTTCCCCCCGCCGCAACGCGCAAGAGTCGACACTGATGTGGCGACAAGCGAAGGGGCGAGGGGTGATTTCATCTGGGTTTGTGAAGTGACCGCACGAATGTAATCAAAGGTATACAGCCGCGAAAGGGGGTGTTTCCCCCCGCTGTGACTTATTCGCCATCCGGGCCTCAGATGATCGGCCGCAACGCCTCCGCCACCTCGCGCAACGCCGGCAGCAGCTTCTCGATCATGCGGTCACCGGGGTAGGTTTGCCGTTGCGCCGTCACGCTCACAGCGTACTGGCAGTGGCCCTTGCGGTCTTTCAGGGGCACCGCGAGGCCGCACAGGCCGAAGTCGAGGTACTGGTCGGCATAGGCATAGCCAAGCGATCGCGCGGCGATCACGCCCTGGCGGAACAGGGCAGGGTCAGCCGGCGTGAACCCGGTGAACGTCGCCATCTCGTGCTTGGCAATCCACGCGTCGAGCGCGGTGTCTTCGAAGGTCGACAGGATGGCGTAGCCTTGGGAAACGACGTGCGCCGGCACCCGGGCGCCAGGGTGGTAGCCGATCGACACGATCCGCGGCGCGTTGCTGCGCGACAGGTACACCACCTCGTGGCCGTCGAGCGTGCCGACGTTGAGCGTTTCGCCGCACTCCATGGACGCGCGCTGGATGAAGGGCTGCGCAATGCGCGGCACGCGCGCGCCGTCCATGTAGGCCTGCCCGAGCCGCAACACGCGCGGCAGCAGCCAGTAGTACTTGCCGTCGGTTCCCGCGTAGCCGTAGTGCACGAGGCTGAGCAGGTAGCGGCGCGCGGCCGTACGGGTGAGGTCGGCGCGCTGGGCGGCTTCGGTGGCCGTCAGGCGCAGGTGTTCGTCGGAAAAGGCTTCGATCACGCGCAAGCCCTTGCCCAGCCCCTCGATGAGGAGCTTGCGATCGATCTCGAAGGTCTCTGTCATGCCTTGGGTGAAACCCGAATTACGTGCACACGCTGCACGGACGCGATCACTCATCGCACGCGAAGAGGTCCAGCGGCATTGTAGGGGGAGGGGAGCCTGCCTACAGTCGTTACACGCTGTCAATCAGACGGCGACCAGGAGACAAACGACATGACCGCCTCGCCTTCGCCCCGCCTCGCCACGCTGACCGGCCCGCTCTGAGCGCGGCGACCGACATGCACCGATCCGTTGCCACCGTTTCGCTCAGCGGCACGCTGCGCCAGAAGCTCGAAGCCATCGCGGCCGCCGGCTTCGATGGCTATGAGCTGTTTGAAAACGACTTCATCAACTTCAAGGGTTCGGCCGCTGAACTGCGCCGCATCAACGAGGACCTGGGGCTGTCGATCGACCTCTACCAGCCGTTTCGCGATTTCGAAGGCATGCCCGAGGCGCAGTTCAAGCGCAGCCTGGATCGCGCCGAACGCAAGTTCGACCTGATGCAGGAAATGGGCGCGCAGCTGATGCTCTGCTGCTCGAACACCTCGCCCCTGGTCATCGACGACGCGGAACTGGCGGCCTCGCAGCTGCAGGAACTTGCACAGCGCGCCGCCCAACGCCAGCTGCGCGTCGGGTTCGAGGCGCTGGCATGGGGCAAGGCCACGTGGCTCTACGAGCAGGCATGGGGCATCGTGCGCCGCGCCGACCATCCCAACCTCGGCCTGATCCTGGACAGCTTCCACACGCTCTCGCTCAAGGACGACCCCGCCGGCATCGTCGACATTCCCGGCGACAAGATCTTTTTCCTGCAGATGGCCGACGCGCCGCTGCTGGCCATGGACGTGCTGCAATGGGCGCGCCACCACCGGTCCTTTCCGGGGCAGGGCGACTTCGACATGGCTGGCTTCTTCGAGAAGGTGCTGCGCGCCGGCTACACCGGGCCGCTGTCGCTGGAGATCTTCAACGACGTCTTTCGCGAAACGCCCAACCGCCGGACCGCGGTCGACGCGATGCGCTCGCTGCTGTACCTCGAAAGCCAGGCGCGAGATCGGCTCGGCCGGGCGGCAGCGCAAGAGGCGGATGTGCGCGCACAGGACGTGATGAAGCGGGTCGACCTGTTCAACCCGCCGTCCAAGCCCGCGCTGTCCGGCTTCTCGTTCATCGAGTTCGCGGCCGACGAAGCCTCTGCCGAAACGCTGGGTGCCTTGCTGCAGCAGTTGGGCTTTCGCCGGGTCGGACGTCATCGCTCGAAAGCGGTGGTGCTCTATCGGCAGGGCGAGGTTCACATGATCGTCAACGCGCAGCCCGACTCCTTTGCGCGTGGCCGCTTCGATGCGCACGGCACCTCGGTGTGTGCGCTGGGCCTGCGCACCGCAGACCCGGCCGCTGCCGTGGAGCGCGCCACCGCCATGCGCTCGCGCCGCCACGACAGCCCGATCGGGCCGAACGAAGTGCAAGTGCCCGCCATGGTCTCGCCCGGCGGCAACCTCGTGCACTTCGTCCCGGCGGCGTTGGGCAACACCGGTTTGTATGAGGCTGATTTCATTCTCGATGACACGAGCCCCGTGCCCGGCGCCGGCCTGCTGGCCATCGACCACGTCGCGCTCGGCCTGCCGCTGGACCAACTCGACACCTGGGTGCTGTTCTCGCGTGCCGTGCTCGGGCTGGAGCCGGGCGAAAGCCTGGAGCTTGCCGACCCCTTCGGCCTGATCCGCAGCCGCGGCGTCGCCAACGCGGACCGCAGTGTTCGCATGGTGCTCAACGTGTCCCTGAGCCAGCGCACGCGCACGGCGCAAACGGTGAACGTCACCGGCGGCGGCGCGGTGCATCACATCGCGCTGCGTTGCGACGACATCTTCGAGACGGTGGCGCAACTGCAAGCCAATGGCGTGCGCTTCGTGCCCATTTCGCAGAACTACTACGACGACCTGCCAACGCGCGTCGATGTTGATGCCGGACTGCTCGAGCGCATGCGCGCGGCAGGCGTGCTCTTCGACCGTTCGCTCGCCGGCGACTACCTGCACATCTACACCGAAAGCTTCGAGAACGGCCTGTTCTTCGAAGTGGTCCAGCGCATCGGCGCCTATGACGGCTATGGCGCGAGCAACGCGCCGGCACGCATGGCATCGCAAGCCCAGTCATCCCCCGTTCCGTCCCCCGTCCCATCCCCCGCCCAGCACTAACCCCGCATTCCCACCAGGAGACATCTCAATGACAACAACCCTCGACCACGAGCCGAAAGGCGAGCACCAGTCGAAGAAGGCCACTGCCAGTGGCTGGATCGGCTCCGCACTGGAGTACTACGACTTCTTCATCTACGCCACGGCCGCGGCGCTGATCTTTCCGCAGATCTTCTTTCCGCAGGGCGACCCGCGCATGGCCATCATCGCCTCCCTCGCGACCTACGGCGTGGGCTATGTCGCACGCCCCATCGGCGCCTTCGTGCTCGGCCACTGGGGCGACACGCACGGCCGCAAGAACGTGCTGATCGTTTGCATGTTCCTCATGGGCTTCTCGACCATCGCGGTCGGCTTGCTGCCCACCTATGCACAGGTCGGCCTGTGGGCACCGGCCATGCTGGTCGCGCTGCGCCTGATCCAGGGCTTCGCGGTGGCCGGCGAGATCTCGGGCGCCAGCTCGATGATCCTGGAGCACGCACCCTTCGGGCGCCGTGGCTTCTTTGCGAGCTTCACGCTGCAGGGCGTGCAGGCCGGCCAGATCCTTGCGGCTGCGGTGTTCCTGCCGCTGGCGCACTACATGGACAAGGAGTCGTTCAACTCCTGGGGCTGGCGCATTCCCTTCTTGCTGAGCTTCGTCGTGATCATTGCCGGCTACATCATCCGCAAGGAAGTCCATGAGACGCCCGCCTTCGTCGACGTCGATACCTCGGGCAAGACGCCCAAGGCGCCGGTGATCCAGGCCGTGGTCGAAAGCTGGCGCGACATGCTGCGCGTGATGTGCTGCTCGCTGATGAACGTCATTCCGGTCGTCACCACCATCTTCGGCGCTGCCTATGCGGTGCAGCCGGGCTACGGCATCGGCTTCGACAAGGACGTGTACCTGTGGATCCCCGTGATGGGCAACATCGTGGCCGTGATCGTGATTCCGTTCGTGGGCAACCTGTCCGACAAGATCGGCCGCCGCATCCCCATCATGGTCGGTGCCGTCGGCGCGGGCCTGCTGTCCTTCGGCTACCTGTATGCGATCAGCATCCACAACGTGCCGATGGCCATCGTGTTCTCGCTGCTGATGTGGGGCGTAGTCTACCAGGGCTACAACGCCGTGTTCCCGAGCTTCTATCCCGAGATGTTCCCGACCCGCACACGCGTTTCGGGCATGGCCATCTCGCAGAACCTGGGCACGCTCGTGACCGCGTTGCTGCCGGCCCTGTTCGTGTACGTGGCGCCTCCCGGCGCGACCGGCATCCCGATGATGATCGGCTCCATCACGCTGTGCGTGACCATCCTTGCAGCCATCGCAGCGTGGACGGCGCGTGAGACCTATCGCGTGCAGATGAAGGACCTCGGCGACGCCAACGCCAAGCCGGTTCCCAAGGTCGAATACGACCGTCTGCGTCAGCAAACGATCGATGAATCGGGCCTCGTAAAAGCACACGCTTAACTGATGATTCGTACGCGCTGACACCAGCGCGTACGAATGTTGATCATCTGTGCACAAATGCACACCACTTCTCCTTCCCGTCCAAACGATGTGAGTACTCCGGTGTTAGTTTCGACGCTGGCGTGATCGGGAGTCGGCTGCCAAGCGCAAGGCGCGCAGGGGGCGTGA
Organism: Variovorax brevis; assembly: GCF_030317105.1. Classification (GTDB taxonomy): domain Bacteria; phylum Pseudomonadota; class Gammaproteobacteria; order Burkholderiales; family Burkholderiaceae_C; genus Variovorax; species Variovorax brevis. The sequence continues at coordinate 675,586 of NZ_JASZYG010000001.1, read as the reverse complement.
ACTTTCGATAGCGACGCCATCGGAGGACAAAGAAGATGGAGAGAATTCCGGGCAACACCACTCCCCAAGAGGACCGTGTTGCAGTTGAGCCGAGTCGCCTGGACCCCGCCGAAATCGTCATCGCCAAATGGAAAGGCGAGATGCGAGTCAAGGCCATCGAATATTTCCAGAGCCTGAGGGCCAAGGGTGTTTCCGCCGTGCGCCACCACCCGCTGAAGGGCCGCACCTTCATCGACGTCACCATCGAAGGACGACGGTTCAAAGGTCAGGTGCGCAATGGCCCGCTGATCGTCTCTGACGGTCCCGACGATGCCGAATGCCTCCTGACCGGCGCATCGATCACCTACGGCACCGACTTCCTTAAAACCTCGCAGCAGAGCCGCTGGGCCGTCTGCAGGTACCGCACCCATCAACGCATCGTGCTGGACGGACTGTCACCCAACGGCATTCGTGCACTGGCTTGCGAGTTCGGGCTTGTGGTGCATGACGACGATGCGGCGGAAGCTGTGTCGGAGTCGGAGTGCTTCGCGTCGTCGCGGGCTTGTGTGGGCTTGCAGGCCTGGGCACGCACCTGGCCGGTTCTGGCGAAGAAGCAACTGCGGGACCATCCCGAGTTCATCCGGGGGCTGAAGGTGGAAGCCAAGTCCGCGCGCAAGTCGCGTTATCGCAGCATCTACGACTTCGAGTACTTCACGGGTTCCTGAGCGCTCGCGTCGCAGCGTTCTGTGACACCGACAAATGGCCTTCGCGGTTTGCGCGAGGCCATTGTTTTTGGCGCGTGGAGGCTCACCGAAGCGCACGCGTTGAATTTCGTTACGAATTCACCCCGAAGATTCCTTCAAATCAGGGCTTGCCCTGGTTAAAGGGTAAACCCTATAATTAACCATCGTTAACCAAGGAATCAGTCATGAACAGCGTGCCCACGTATTCTCCGTCTTCTGAAGCAGCTTCCCTGAATTCGGCGGGTGCCGTGATTCGCGATTTGGTTGCGAACATGCCCATCGTGCTGTTTGTGCGCACCCTGCGCGCGGCCCTCAAGCGCTCGGCCTGACAGTCCAACACCGGCGCGGCGTCCACTGCTGACGCGCGCCGACGGCTTCATGGTTTGAAGCCACTCGCCTTCCGGCATCTCTCTCGCAGCACCTCGACATACGCATTCGTCGTGCTCGCATCTTGCGCGGGTCCTCATCACAAGGTCCGCGCGGCAATTGATCATCGCCACGCCGTTGATCGCACGTTGCCCTTCCTCATTCGCTCCAAGGAATTGCGGCATGCGACCACATGCATGTCACCGCTCCGCCCTGAACGCGTTCTGAATTTCCAAAAAAAGTTCACGGACATTCGCGTGAACGTTTTTTCAAATCTTGACCATCGTCAAGTTCTATACGCGCCTGCATTCGCACAATCGGCCGCAATACATAAGCGGCTTGGCACATTCGCAAAACACGAGTGACGCCGGCAAGGCACAGGGACCAATCGTCAAATATTTCAGGAGACAACATGGCGAATGACAGTGCGTTGAGGAGCATGGCCACGCGGCCTGCGTCGTACCGGTGGATGCAATTGCTCATGGGCATTGTGTGCATGGCAATGATTGCGAACCTCCAATACGGATGGACGCTTTTCGTGAATCCGATCGCCGACAAGCACGGCTGGTCGCGCGCTGCCATTCAAGTGGCTTTCACCATCTTCGTGTTGACGGAAACCTGGCTCGTGCCGATTGAAGGTTACCTGGTCGATCGCTTCGGACCGCGTCCCGTGGTCATGGGCGGCGGCATCCTGTGCGGGCTGGGCTGGGTGCTGAATTCCCATGCGGATTCACTGGCCTTGCTTTACGTCGCGGCGGCCATCAGTGGCGTGGGTGCAGGCGCCGTGTATGGCACCTGCGTGGGCAACGCGCTCAAGTGGTTCCCGGACCGTCGCGGACTCGCGGCGGGCCTGACGGCGGCGGGCTTCGGTGCGGGTTCGGCGCTCACCATCCTTCCGATCTCCGCGATGATCAAGACGAGCGGCTACGAGTCTGCCTTTCTTTACTTCGGCATCGGTCAGGGGCTGGTCGTGTTCATCATCTCGCTGATGCTGACCGACCCGCGTCACGTGATCAGCTCGGCACTCAAGCAGAAGGCGCAGACGCCTTCGCAGGAGCGGGCCGTGATGCAATCGCGCCGCGACTTCAAGCCCGTGGAAGTGATGCGCTCGCCAGTGTTCTGGGTGATGTACTTCATGTTCGTGGTCGTCGCGGCCGGCGGCCTGATGGCGACGGCGCAGCTCGGCCCGATTGCCAAGGACTTCCACATCGGCGACGTGCCCGTGAGCATCATGGGCCTGACATTGCCGGCGCTGACATTTGCGCTCGCCATCGACCGCGTGCTCAACGGCGTCACGCGCCCCTTCTTCGGCTGGGTGTCCGACAAGATCGGTCGCGAGCCGACGATGTTCGTGGCCTTCGCGCTGGAGGCGGTCGGCATCCTGGCGCTCTACCACTACGGCCAGAACCCGGTGGCCTTCGTGATTCTCACGGGCCTGGTGTTCTTTGCATGGGGCGAGATCTACAGCCTGTTTCCGTCGACCTGTGCCGACACCTTCGGTTCGAAGTACGCAGCCGCCAATGCCGGCCTGCTCTACACCGCCAAGGGAACGGCTTCGCTGCTGGTGCCGCTGTCAAGCGTGTTGGCCACTGCAACGGGTAGCTGGCATGCGGTGTTCATCGCGGCCAGCGTGATGAATGCCTTGGCGGCAATGATGGCGTGGTTCGTGTTGCGGCCGATGCGTCGCGCGCACATCTTGAAGGCGAACGACACGGTGCCCGTCACGCCAACAGCACAGGCCGAAATGGCGGCGCGGTCAGACGCCGTGCCTGCCCATTGAAGTTTGATGCCGGTTTGAAGAAGGAAGAGGCGCTGCAATCGTTCAGATCGACAGCACCTCGACCAGCTCCGTTTCGATGTCCATCTGCGCGCGATGGTGCTGCAGTTCGGAGCCGCTGATCAGGAAGGTATCCTCCACGCGCTCGCCAAGGGTCGTGACCTTGGCCAGTTGAAGGTTCAGATGGTGCTTGGCCAGCACGCGAGCCACTGAATACAGCAAGCCCACGCGATCGCTGGCAGAGATGTTGAGCAGCCAGCGTTGCGCTTTCTCGTCAGGCACCAGCGTCACGCGGGTCTTGATGGGGAAGCTCTTGACGCGTCGTGACACACGGCCGCGGCCGGGCGCCGGCAGCTCGCCCGTCTTGCTCAGCGCATGCGTCAGGTCGGTTTCGACCATGCTGATGAGTTCGCGGTAGTGCTCCGGCAGGAAGGTGGTGACAACCTGGAAGGTGTCGAGCGCATAGCCGTTGGTGGCGGTGTGCACCTTGGCATCCAGGATGCTGAAGGACGCCTGGTCGAAATAGCCGCAGATGCGCGCAAACAGGTCGGGCAGGTCCGGCGTGTAGACCAGCACCTGCAAGCCTTCACCGATGGGTGACAGGCGCGCGCGAACGATGGCCGGCGCGTGCGGATCGATCGGCACGCCCTTGAGCGGCACGTGGCGCGAAAGCTGGCGCGCGTGCCATGCGATTTCCGCCGCGTCGTGGCGCATGAAGTAACCCACGTCCAGCGTGTCCCACAGCGACTTGTGCGCCTCGAAGGGCAGGGCGTGCGGCGCGAGTTGCACCAGGGCTTCGCGCTTGCGCGCCTCGATCTCGGCACCGGCGTCGGGCATGCGTCCGCCCAGGGCTCGCAGGGTCGAACGGTACAGGTCTTCGAGCAGCTTGCCCTTCCATGCATTCCACACGCGCGGCGAGGTGCCGCGGATGTCCGCCACGGTGAGCAGGTAGAGCGCGGTGAGGTAGCGCTCGTTGCCCACGCGCTTGGCAAAGGCGCCGATGACTTCGGGGTCGCTCAGGTCCTGCTTCTGCGCGATCTGGCTCATCACCAGATGCGCGCTGACCAGGAATTCGATGAGCCTGGAGTCTTCGCGGTCGATGCCGTGCTGCTTGCAGAAGCGCCGCACGTCGCGCGCGCCCAGCAGCGAATGGTCGCCGCCGCGGCCTTTGGCGATGTCATGGAAGAGCGCGGCCACATACAGCAGCCACGGCTTGTCCCACCCGCCCGCCAGTTGCGAGCAGAAGGGGTATTCGTGCGCATGCTCGACGATGAAAAAGCGCCGCACGTTGCGCAGCACCATCAAGATGTGCTGGTCGACCGTGTAGACGTGGAACAGGTCATGCTGCATCTGGCCCACGATGCTGCGGAACACGCGCAGGTAACGGCCCAGCACCGAAGTCTGGTTCATCAGCCGGAACGCGTGCGTGATGCCGCGCGGCTGCTGAAGGATCTTCATGAAGGTCTCGTGATTGACCGGGTCGTTGCGGAACTTGCTGTCCATCACGTGGCGCGCGTTGTAGAGCGCGCGCAGCGTGCGTGCCGACAGGCCCTTGACGCCGACGGTCTTCTCGAAGAGCAGGAAGGTCTCGAGGATGGCGTGCGGCTCGCGCAGGTACAGGTCGTCGCTGGCCACCTCGAGCGTGCCGCCCTTGTCGAAGAAGCGGTCGTTGATGCGCGTGGGCACGTTGGCCTGCGGCTGCAGGCGCTCCGAGATGTTCAGCAGCAGGATCTCGTTGAGCTGCGTGACGGCCTTGGCGGCCCAGTAGTAGCGGCGCATCAGCGCCTCGCTGGCCTTGCGCTGCGATTCGCCTTCGTAGCCGAAGGTCGCGGCCACGGCGGTCTGCAGGTCGAACACCAGACGGTCTTCGCGCCGGTTGGCGATCACGTGCAGCCTTGCGCGGATGAGGCTCAGCAGCGCTTCGTTGCGCTTGATCTGCTGGATCTCGAAGGCGGTGGCCAGGCCGTTCTTTGCGAGCTCATCCCAGCGTTGGCCGTAGCCCGCCGCCTTGGTGACCCACAGGATCATCTGCAGGTCGCGCAGGCCGCCGGGCGATTCCTTGCAGTTGGGTTCGAGCGCGTAGGGCGTGTCGTCGAACTTCTGGTGCCGGTGGCGCATTTCCTGCGTCTTGGCGGCGAAGAAGTCGTTGGCGTCGACGGAGAGGAGAAAGTGCTTGCGGAAGGTCGCGTAGAGCTTCTTGTCGCCCGCGACCAGCCGCGATTCGAGCAGCGAGGTCTGCACCGTCACGTCCTTGGCGGCTTCGGCCAGGCATTCGGTGATGGTGCGCACGCTGGAGCCGATTTCCAGCCCCGCATCCCAGCATTTGCCGATGAAGGCTTCGAGCCTTTCCGGCTCGACGGCATCGCCGGCCTCGCCTTCGGGCAGCAGGAGCAGCACGTCGACGTCGGAATAGGGAAACAGCTCGCCGCGGCCAAAGCCACCGACGGCCACCAGCGCGAACTGGTTGCCGAAGTCGGCGGCTTCCCACAGCGCCCGCAGCGCTTCGTCGGCCAGCGACGAAAGCTGCTTGAGCACAGCGTGCACGCCGCGCGCCGGCGCGTGGGCGCTGCGCAGCGAGTCGAATACAGACAGCTTGTGCGCCCGATAGGCGTCACGCAACATGGGGATGTCGACCATGCCTGCTGTCCACGTCCTGGTGGCCGGGCGCGCGCTCACGCGGCGTCAGGCGGATGCGGTCACGAAGTCCGGCGGAGGCGGGCTGCCAGCCGAAAGCGTGAGGACTTCGTAGCCCGTCTCGGTGACCAGCACCGTGTGCTCCCATTGCGCCGACAGCGAGTGGTCGCGCGTGACGATGGTCCAGCCGTCGTTGCCGAATTCCTTGATGTCGCGCTTGCCGGCGTTGATCATCGGCTCGATGGTGAAGGTCATGCCCGGCTTGAGTTCGTCCAGCGTGCCGGGCTTGCCGTAGTGGAGCACCTGAGGCTCTTCATGGAAGCCCCGGCCGATGCCGTGGCCGCAGAACTCGCGCACCACCGAAAAGCCGTTGCTTTCGGCAAAGCGCTGGATGGCAAAGCCCACATCGCCCAGGCGCGCGCCGGGCTTGACCTTCGTGATGCCGTGCCACATGGCGTCGTACGTGAAGGCGCACAGGCGCTTGGCCGCGATGGAGCCGTCGCCCACCACGAACATGCGGCTGGTGTCGCCGTGCCAGCCGTCCTTGATGACGGTGATGTCGAGGTTGACGATGTCGCCCTTTTTCAGCGCCTTGTCGTTCGGAATGCCGTGGCACACCACGTGGTTGACCGAGGTGCAGATCGACTTGGGGTAGGGCACGCTGCTGGCGCCCATGTAGTTGAGCGGCGCTGGAATGGCGCCCTGGACCTGCGTGATGTAGTCGTGGGCGAGTTTGTCGAGATCGTTGGTGGTGACGCCAGGCTTCACGTGCGGTGTGAGGTAGTCCAGCACTTCGGACGCGAGGCGGCACGCCACGCGCATGCCGGCCACGCCTTCGGCGTCTTTGTAGGTAATGCTCATCCGGGAATTATCCCACCCGGCCCGTTAAAATTCCGGGCTTGCGCGGAAGGCCCCAGTCAGCGGCCTGCCGCATCCACTTTCGGTTTTGCCCCACTCAACCCGCGGCCACCCGGCCCCTTCGACAGTGACGCTGCCCTTGCCCCACACCGCCCCCACCGTAACGCGCTTTGCCGGCGCCAGCGCCCTGAGCGACTTCCGCGCCCGCCAGTTGCTGCCCCGCCTGCAGGCCATCGAGCCGAAGATCGACGGGCTCGGCGCCCGCTTCGTGCATCTGGTCGCCACCGACCTGGCGCCCGACGACGCGCAGCAGGCGCAATTCCAGGCCCTGCTGACCTACGGCGAGCCTTTCGAGGCGTCCGGCGCGAGCCAGACCCTGGTCGCGGCACCGCGTCTGGGAACGGTATCGCCGTGGGCCTCGAAAGCCACGGACATCGCCCACAACTGCGGCTTGGCGGTGCGGCGCATCGAGCGGGTCACCGAGTTCCATGTTTCGCTGAAGTCGCCCCTGTTCGGCAAGGCGCCGGCGCTGTCGGCCGACCAATTGATCGCCGTGGCCGCTGTGCTGCACGACCGGATGACCGAATCAGTGCTGCCGTCGGTGGACGCGGCGGCGGCGCTGTTCGCCGAACTGCCCGCCACGCCCATGGCGCACGTCGACGTGGCAACGGGCGGCCGGGCGGCCCTTGAGGCCGCGAACACCCAGTTCGGCCTGGCGCTGGCGGATGACGAAATCGACTACCTGGTCGATGCCTTCACGCGCTTGGGCCGTAACCCGACGGACGTGGAGCTGATGATGTTCGCGCAGGCCAACAGCGAACATTGCCGCCACAAGATCTTCAACGCCGACTTCACCATCGACGGCGCGGCGCAGCCGCAAAGCCTGTTCTCGATGATCCGCCACACCGAGCGCACGAACCCGCAGCACACGGTGGTGGCGTACGCCGACAACGCGTCGATCATGGAAGGGCACGAAATCGAGCGCTTCACCGCCCGCGCGCAAGCCGGCGCGCACGCCCCCAGCTACCAGAAGGAAAGCGCGCTGCACCATGTGCTGATGAAGGTGGAGACGCACAACCACCCGACTGCCATTTCGCCTTTTCCCGGCGCATCGACCGGCGCGGGCGGCGAGATCCGGGACGAAGGCGCCACCGGCCGCGGCTCCAAGCCCAAGGCCGGGCTGACGGGCTTCACCGTCTCGAAGCTCTGGCCGGGCGAGGGCGCCTACGGCAAGCCGGAGCACATCGCCAGCCCGTTGCAAATCATGACGGAGGGCCCGCTGGGCGGCGCCGCGTTCAACAACGAATTCGGCCGGCCGAACCTGCTGGGCTACTTCCGCGAATACGAGCAGGCCATCGCCAGCGACGTGGACACGGTGCAACGCGGCTATCACAAGCCCATCATGATCGCCGGCGGTCTCGGCCAGATCGACGCGACGCAGACGAAGAAGATCCAGTTTCCGGCGGGCACGCTGCTCATCCAGCTGGGCGGCCCCGGCATGCGCATCGGCATGGGCGGCAGCGCCGCCAGTTCGATGGCCACGGGCGCCAATGCGGCGGAACTCGACTTCGATTCCGTGCAGCGCGGCAACCCGGAAATCGAGCGGCGGGCGCAGGAAGTCATCAACCATTGCTGGCATCAGGGCGCGGCCAATCCCATCCTGGCCATCCACGACGTGGGTGCGGGTGGCTTGTCGAACGCCTTCCCGGAACTGACCAACGACGCCGGCCGCGGCGCCCGCTTCGACCTGCGATCGGTGCCGCTGGAAGAGTCCGGCATGGCGCCCAAGGAAATCTGGTGCAACGAGAGCCAGGAGCGCTATGTGCTGGCGATTGCGCCGGAGTCGCTCGAACAGTTCACCGCTTTCTGTGAGCGCGAGCGCTGCCCGTTCTCGGTGGTCGGCATTGCAACGGAAGAACGCGACCTGCTCGTCGGCGACGTGGACTTGCCCCTTCCCCCTCCGGGGGAAGGCCGGGATGGGGGCACGACGGCTTCCCCATCGAGCGCCGCCGTGCCCCCACCCCAACCCTCCGCCGGAAGGGGAGGGAGCAAAGAAGGGGGAGGGAGCAAAGAAGGGGCAGGGAGCGAAGACCCTGCGGTCGCCATGCCGATGAACGTCCTGCTCGGCAAGCCGCCCAAGATGCACCGCGACGTCAAGACCGTCGCCCGCCAGTTCCAGCCGCTCGACCTCACCGGCATCCAGCTGCAAAAAGCCGCCATCGACGTGCTGTCGCACCCCACGGTCGCCTCCAAGCGCTTCCTTGTCACCATCGGCGATCGCACCGTGGGCGGCCTCAGTCATCGCGACCAGATGGTCGGCCCGTGGCAGGTGCCGGTGGCCGATTGCGCCGTGACGCTGGCCGACTACAAGAGCTTTGCCGGCGAGGCCATGAGCATGGGCGAGCGCACGCCGCTCGCGGCGCTGGACGCGCCGGCCTCCGGCCGCATGGCGGTGGCCGAGGCCATCACCAACCTGCTGGCCGCGCCCATCGAACTCTCGCGCGTCAAGCTCTCGGCCAACTGGATGGCCGCGTGCGGCGAGCCGGGCGAAGACGCTGCGCTGTATGAAACCGTCAAGGCGGTCGGGCTCGAACTGTGCCCGGCGCTCGGCATTTCCATTCCCGTCGGCAAGGATTCGCTGTCGATGCGCACCCAGTGGCGCGAGGGCGACGAAGCCAGGCGCGTGACCTCGCCAGTGAGCCTGATCGTGACCGCCTTCGCGTCGATCGACGACGTGCGCGGCACCCTCACGCCGCAACTCGACGCGCAGGAAGAAGACAGCACGCTGGTGCTGGTCGATCTCGGCCGCGGCCAGCATCGCATGGCCGGCAGCATCCTGGCGCAAACGCTGGGTCAAAGCGGCGACGCGGTGCCTGATCTGGACGACCCGAAGGACCTCGTCCAGCTCGTGAATGCCGTCAACGCACTGCGCGCCCAGGGCCGCATCCTCGCGATGCACGACCGCAGCGACGGCGGGCTGTTCGCCGCGGCCTGCGAAATGGCCTTTGCCGGACACGTCGGTGTCGCGCTCAACGTCGACATGCTGGTGACGGAAGGCGATGGCATCAGCGACAGCCGCGCGGAGTACGGCGACGCGAAGAACTGGGCCGGACAGGTCAGCGCGCGACGCGAAGAACTCACGCTCAAGGCGCTCTTCAGCGAAGAACTCGGCATGCTGCTGCAAGTACGCACCGCCGACCGCAACGAGGTGATGCAGACGCTGCGTGCGCACGGCCTCAGCGCGCACAGCCACTTCGTCGGCAAGACACGCCCGGCCAGCTCGGCCATCGAAGCCGGCAAGGGCCGCGTCGAAGTGTGGCGCGATGCGAAGTCGGTTTTCAGCGCGAGCCTGGAAGACCTGCACCAGGTCTGGGATTCGGTGAGCTGGAAGATCTGCCGCGAGCGCGACAACCCCGATTGCGCCGATTCGGAACACGCCGCCGCCGGCGCCGCGGCCGACCCCGGCATGCACGTGCACTTACCCCCTCTCCCGCAAGCGGGAGAGGGCAGGGGTGAGGGCATCGGCGCTTCCCCGTCCGCGCCCGCCTTGCTGACCGCCCGCCCCAAAGTCGCCATCCTCCGCGAACAAGGCGTCAACTCCCACGTCGAGATGGCCTACGCCTTCACCGAGGCCGGCTTCGAAGCCTACGACGTCCACATGACCGACCTGCAGTCGGGCAGGGCCGACCTGGCCGAGTTCAAGGGCGTCGTGGCCTGCGGCGGCTTCAGCTACGGCGACACGCTGGGGGCCGGCATCGGCTGGGCCCGCAGCATCACCTTCAACCCGAAGCTGTCGGCGCAGTTCCAGGACTTCTTCGCCCGCACCGACACCTTCGGCCTCGGTGTGTGCAACGGCTGCCAGATGTTTGCCGAACTGGCCGACATCATTCCGGGCGCCGAAGCCTGGCCGCGCTTCACCACCAACCAGAGCGAGCGCTTCGAGGCACGCCTGTCGATGGTGGAAGTCCTCGATTCGCCCAGCCTCTTTTTCGCCGGCATGGCCGGCAGCCGCATGCCGATCGCGGTGGCGCACGGCGAGGGCTACGCCAACTTCAAGCACCGCGGCGACGCGAGCAAGGCGATCGCGGCGATGCGCTACGTGGACAACGCAGGCGCGCCGACGGAACGCTATCCTTTCAACCCGAACGGCAGCACCGGTGGATTGACTTCGGTGACCACTGCCGACGGCCGTTTCACCGCGCTGATGCCGCATCCCGAGCGCGTGTTCCGCAACGTGCAGCTGAGCTGGACCAGCGGCGACAAGAGTGCGTTCAGCCCGTGGATGCAGATCTGGCGCAACGCACGCAAATGGGTCGGCTGAGCATTCATCGCCGGCGCGCCGTTCTGGGTGGCGGCGCGTTGCTGGCTACGGGAGTGTTTCCGATGTCGTCTGTTTTCGCTGCTGCTTCGGTGGATGCCTTCAAGAGCCTGAAGCGCTCGCCTCGCATGCCGGTGCTGTTCGTGGGCCACGGCAGTCCGATGAACGCCATCGGCGACAACGCCTGGCGTCGCAGCTGGCAGGCGCTCGGCGCGGAGATGGGCGCGAAGCATGGCAAGCCGCAGTTGATCCTGTGCGTCTCGGCGCATTGGCTCACGCGCGGCGGTTGGTACCTCACGGCCATGGACAAGCCCAAGACCATCCACGACTTCGGCGGCTTTCCGCAGGAGCTGTTTGACCAGCAATACCCGGCGCCCGGCGCACCGCTTGCGGCGCAGGAAATCAGCGAAGCCGTGCGCCAACCTGTGAGCGGCGCCGCATTGGGACTGGACAAGAGCGAGTGGGGCCTTGACCACGGCACCTGGTCCGTGCTCAAGCCCATGTTCCCGCAAGCTGACATCCCCGTGATGCAGCTCAGCATGGACTACAGCCGCGCGCCGGCCGAGCACTACATGGTCGGGCAACAGTTGCGTACCTTGCGAGACCGCGGCGTGTTGATCGTCGGCAGCGGCAACATCGTCCACAACCTTCGCGCCACGCGGCGCGACGCGCAGCCCAACCAGGCCTACGACTGGGCCATCGAATTCGACAAGACCGTCGGCCAGCAGATCGGGAAAGGGGAACTGTCGGCGCTGTCGGGCTTTCAGCGCCTTGGCGCGGTGGCGACGCAGGCGCACCCCACCTACGACCACTACCTGCCGCTGCTCTACGCGGCCGGCGCGGTCGATGCCGCGAAAGAGCAGCCGCGCTTCTTCAACGAGAACTTCCAGTCCGCGTCGATTTCGATGCGCTCAGTCATTTGGGGCTAGGCAGGGGCGCGTTTGCAACGCATCACCCCGGTTCTGCACGTTCCTGCGCCCCAATGAAAAAAACCCCCGGCCGGATGGCACGGGGGTTGATTGCGTGGCGGTGCGAAGCGCGTGGCCCGGGGGGCGCGCTACTTACTCAACTTTGGCCTTGGCGCGCAGGTCTTCCTGGTACTTCTGCAACTTCTGCTGCTGCAGTTGCTGCGTGATCTGCGGCTTGACTTCGTCGATCTTCGGCAGTTGCGCCTGGCGGATGTCGTCGACGCGGATGATGTGCCAGCCGAATTGCGACTTGACCGGGGTCTGCGTCATCTCGCCCTTGTTGAGCGTGATCATGGCCTGCGAGAACTCGGGCACGAAGCTACTCGGGTTGGCCCAGTCGAGGTCGCCGCCGTTGGCGCCCGATCCGGGATCCTTGCTCTGCTTCTTGGCGATGTCCTCGAACTTGGCGCCCTTCTTGATGTCCGCAATGATCTTCTTGGCCTGGTCTTCGTTTTCCACCAGGATGTGGCGCGCCTTGTATTCCTTGCCGCCGTTGGCCGCGACGAACTTGTCGTATTCGGCCTGCACGTCGGCGTCAGACACCGCGTTGGTCTTGCGCCAGTTCTCGAAGAGCGTGCGGATCAGAATGGCCTGGCGGGCCAGTTCGAGCTGCGCCTTGTAGTCGTCGCTGGCGTCCAGGCCCTGCTTCTTTGCTTCCTGCATGAAGACTTCGCGCGCAATGACCTCTTCCTTCAGCTGCGGCTGCATCTCGGGCGTGACCGGGCGGCCGGCGGCTGCCAGCTGCGCGGACAGCACGTCCACGCGTGACTTGGGCACCGGCTGTCCGTTGACGATGGCGATGTTCTGGGCCTGAGCAGCCACGGAGACCAGGCCAAGCAGCGCTGCGGCCGCAACGGCCTGCAAAAGTTGTTTTTTCATGGAGAGCAAGAGGAGGGTGGGTTGATTCGCCGCTCCTGGCGGCGAGTTGCGATCGGGAAGCCTCAGAGCGCTTCGATGGCAATGGCGTGAAGGCCCCGGGCAATGAAATCGTCCAGCGCATCATACACAAGCCGATGCCGCGCCACACGGGGCTTCCCAGCGAATTGGGGGGAGGAAATCCGCACCCGGAAATGAGTACCAAAGCCTTCAGCATTGGCCCCCGAATGGCCCGCATGGTCCGCGCTTTCGTCGATGACTTCGAGCACCGTGGGCTGCAGCTTTTCGCGCAGTCGCGCCTCCAGCGCAGCGGCTGTCGGAGGCGACGTGGTGGTGGCTGCGTTCATGTGCTGGGCTCGTCCGACTTGAGGTGCGGCGCAATGTAAAGGCCCTGCGCCACGAGGAAGGCAATGGGAAACGCATAGCCCCAAAGCTTGAAGTTGACCCACGCCTCGGTCGAGTAGTAGGCCGCGACCCAGCCGTTGATGGCTGCCATGAAGAAGCAGTAGGCGATCCACGCGATGTTCAGGTGCGTCCAGATGCGGTCAGGCAAGTCGAGTTGCTGGCCCAGCAGCATCTTCAGGAAGTTCTTCTTCAGCGCCCAGTAGGAGACGGCCAGCGCGATGCCCATGGCCGCATAGAGCACGGTCGGCTTCCACTTGATGAAGCGCTCGTCGTGCAGGGCCAGCGTCAGCGTTCCGAACAGCAGGATGAGCACGAGCGTGGCCTTCTGCATGGTCTGCAGGCGCCGATGGGTCATGTAGATGAAACCCATCTGGATGGCCGTGGCGCCCATCAGCACGGCCGTGGCGACGTAGATGTCGTAAAGCTTGAACGCGCCGAAGAACAGCAGGATCGGGAAAAAATCGAGCAGGAGTTTCATTTAGGCTGGAAGTCGAGGGAGGCGGAGTTCATGCAGTAGCGCAGGCCGGTTTCAGTCGGGCCGTCAGGAAATACGTGCCCGAGGTGCGCCCCGCAATTCGCGCACACATTTTCGGTGCGAACCATGCCGTGCGAGCGGTCGACGATGTTCTTGATGGCGCCCGGCACCGCTTCCTGCGAAAAGCTCGGCCAGCCGCAGCCCGCGTCGAACTTGGTGGCCGATTCGAACAGCTTGGCGCCGCAGCAGATGCAGTGGTAGGTGCCATCGTCCCAGTGCGCCTCGTATTTGCCGGTGAACGGGCGTTCGGTCGCGGCATGGCGCGTGACTTCAAAAGCGCCGCGCTCGGCGCCTTTTTCGGCGAGCAGGGCTTTCCATTCGGCGTCGGTCTTTTCGATGGGGTGGGTCATGATGAGCAACTGATTTCGATGGTGGACGCCCAGTCGGGCGGGAATCCGGCGAACTCCTCGTGGCCGGGATGCTCCTCAAATGGGGACTCCAGAAGCTGGAGCAAGCTTGCGACGCCGGAGAAGTCCTTTTGTTCCGCCTTTTCGATGGCTTGCTGGCCCAGGTGGTTCCGCAGCACGAATTTCGGATTGCTCCGCAGCATCAGCGCGCCAGCCGTTTCCGCATTTTCCTGCGAATGGCGTTCTGCAAAAACCCGCAGCCATTCGTCCGCCGCCGGCCGGTCCATGAAGAGGTCGCGAACCGGTTCTGCCGCGCTGCCGGCCACGTGGTGCGAAAGGCGACGCCAGAAGATGGTCCAGTCGACCTTCTCTGCCGCCAGCAACTTGAGCAACTGCTCGACCAATGGCCGGTCGCCCGCGTCGGCCGTGCTCAAACCCATCTTGGCGCGCATCTGCGCTTCGAACGCGTTGGGGAACACCGTCTTGTAGGACTCCAGGGCGGCACGCGCCACGTCAGCGTCGCCAATGAGCGGCAGCAGGGCCTGCGCAAGGCAAAAGAGGTTCCAGTACGCCACGTTGGGCTGCTGGTTGTAGGCATAGCGCCCCGAGTTGTCGCTGTGGTTGCAGATGTGGCGCGGATCGAAACCGTCCAGGAACTGGAAAGGGCCGTAGTCGATCGTGAGCCCCAGGATGCTCATGTTGTCGGTGTTCATCACGCCGTGGCAAAAGCCGACGGCCTGCCACTGCGCCATGAGTGCCGCCGTGCGCTCGCTCACCGCCTGAAGAAAGGCGGCGTAGGCGTTGCCGCCAAATTCCTGCGTCCTGCGGCATTCGGGGTAGTAGCGGTCGATGACGTAGTCGGCCAGTTGGCGCAATTCCTTGTCGAACTCGTTGGCCGCGAAGTGCTCGAAGTGCCCGAAGCGGATGAAGCTCGGCGCCACGCGGGTGACCACCGCCGCGGTTTCCAACTCTTCCCGGCGAACGCGGGCGTCGGAGCCGGTCACGCACAGCGCCCGCGTGGTCGGAATGCCAAGCGCGTTCACCGCCTCGCTGCAAAGAAACTCGCGGATGCTCGAGCGCAGCACGGCGCGCCCGTCGCCCATGCGGGAGTAGGGCGTCAGGCCGCTGCCCTTGGTCTGGATTTCGAAGCCGCCCTGCGTTTCGCCCAGCATGATGGCGCGACCGTCGCCCAACTGGCCGGCCCACACGCCGAACTGGTGGCCGCTATAGACCGTTGCAAAGGGGTCGCTACCGGGCAGCAGTTCGTTGCCGGTGAACGCCTGCAGGGCCTCGTTGCCCCGAAACCATTGCGCGTCCAGCCCGATCAGGTCGGCAACGCTTTGCGATCGACCCACCCAGTAAGGATCGGGAAGGGGCGTGGGCCGCAGGCGGGTGTAGAACGCCGGGCCGAGACCGGAATACCCCTCGCGCCATGCGACGGGGGCGTCTGCCGCGACGGCGGCGGCTGAAGATGAGCTCATTCCCCGGATTGTCCAGCAACTGCTTCCAGACGCCTTGGGCGGGGCTGAAAAGGCTTACCGCGCGAACGCGTTGAAGAATTTCAGAGACGCCTGCTTACGGGCATTCCCCCAAGCGGTGCGATGCTGCGCTGCGCAATACTCGGCCGAGAGACATTCACTGATTCCAAGGAGACTTTCCATGCTGGGTTTGATGCAAGACCAACCGTCGTTGATCTCGTCGCTGCTCGAATTTGCCGACCGCCACCACGGCGACGGCGAAATCGTGTCGCGCCGGGTCGAAGGCGACATCCACCGATACACCTGGTCTGATGTTGCACGCCGCTCCCGCCAGGTCGCCAATGCGCTCGAGGGCGAGAACCTGGTCTTTTCCGACCGCGTGGCCACCCTGGCGTGGAATGGCTACCGCCATCTGGAGCTGTACTACGGCGTGAGCGGAACGGGTCGCGTGCTGCACACCATCAACCCGCGCCTGCATCCGGACCAGATCGCGTGGATTGCCAACCATGCCGAAGACCAGATCCTGGCCTTCGACATGACCTTCCTGCCCATCGTGCAGGCCGTGCATGCGCGCTGCCCGACGGTCAAGAAGTGGATCGCCCTGTGCGACGCCGACAAACTGCCCGCCGACACCGGCATCCCGAACCTGGTGAGCTACGAAACGTGGATGAGCGGGCAGTCCGACCGCTACGACTGGCCGACCTTCGACGAAAACTCCGCCTCCAGCATGTGCTACACGAGCGGCACCACGGGCAACCCGAAGGCGGCCCTCTACAGCCACCGTTCGTCCGTGCTGCACGCGTACGCCGCGGCGTTGCCCGACGTCATGTGCCTGTCGGCGCGCGATTCGGTGCTGCCGGTGGTGCCGATGTTCCACGTCAACGCCTGGGGCATTCCTTATTCGGCGGCGCTCACGGGCTGCAAGCTGGTGTTCCCCGGCCCCGCGCTCGACGGCAAGTCCATCTACGAGCTCATCGAAAAGGAAAAGGTGACCTTTGCCGCCGGCGTGCCGACCGTGTGGCAGATGATGCTCGGCCACATGAAGCCCGACGGCCTGCGCTTTTCCACGCTCAAGCGCACGGTGATCGGCGGCTCCGCCTGCCCGCCGGCCATGATCCGCGCCTTCCAGGACGACTACGGCGTCGAGGTGCTGCACGCCTGGGGCATGACCGAGATGTCGCCGCTGGGCACGTTGTGCACGCTCAAGAACAAGCATCTGGAGATGACGCCGGACGACCGCCTGGCCATCCGCCTGAAGCAGGGCCGCGCCATCTTCGGCGTCGACATGAAGATCGTCGACGTGGACGGCAAGGAATTGCCCTGGGACGGCAAGGCCTACGGCGACCTGCTGGTCAAAGGCCCCTGGATCGTCAAGGAATACTTCAAGGGCGAGGGAGGCGATCCGCTGGTTCCCGACGAACAGGGCCGCGGCTGGTTCCCCACCGGCGACGTCGCCACGATCGACGCAGACGGCTACCTGCAGATCACCGACCGCAGCAAGGACGTGATCAAGTCCGGCGGCGAATGGATCAGTTCCATCGACATCGAGAACATTGCCGTCTCGCACCCGGCCATCGCCATGGCGGCGTGCATCGGCGTGGCCCATCCGAAATGGGATGAGCGTCCCATCGTGGCCGTGGTCAAGCGTCCGGGCGCGGAGGTCAGCCGAGAGGATCTCCTTGCGTTCTATGAGGGCAAGACAGCCAAGTGGCAGATTCCCGACGACGTCGTGTTCGTCGAGGCCATCCCGATCGGCGCCACCGGCAAGATCCTGAAAACGAGGCTGCGCGAACTGCTCAAGGGTTACAAGCTGCCCGGCGTTTGACCCTTGAGAAATCGCGCATTTCCTACCGCCCGGTAGAACACAAAGCGCACGCACTGTCACCTGAGTGATAGAAACGGGCCCGCCACTCGATTGCTTAGGGGCATTCCCTGAGGGTTGGGTGTGCAAAGGCTTGTAATCTCGCTCGGCTTTTGAGACTTAGACGCACGTTCGAAACTTGGAGATTTACATGAAGCTCGCTCTGAAATTTGTTACTGCCAGCATCCTCGTGGCAAGTGCCACTGGCGCGTTTGCCCAGAAGGGCGAGACCGTGAAAGTCGCCTGGCTGGACCCGCTGTCGGGCCTGATGGCTGCCGTGGGCACCAACCAGCTCAAGACCTATCAGTTCCTCGCCGAAGAATTCAACAAGAAGAACGCCGCCGGCGTGAAGTTCGAGATCATCGGCATCGACAACAAGCTCAGCCCGCAAGAGACCACGGTTGCGCTGCGTTCTGCGCAGGACCAGGGTGCACGCTACGTGCTGCAAGGCAACGGCTCCGGCGCTGCGTTGGCCATCATCGATGCGGTCGAGAAGAACAACGCGCGCAATCCGGGCAAGGAACTGCTCTACATCAACTACGCCGCGGTCGATCCCGACCTCACCAACAGCAAGTGCAGCTACTGGCACTTCCGCCTCGACGCCGACACCTCCATGAAGATGGAAGCGCTGACGACCTTCATGAAGGACCAGCCGAGCGTCAAGAAGGTCTACCTGATCAACCAGAACTACTCGCACGGCGTTCAGGTGGCCAAGTACGCCAAGGAAAACCTCAAGGTTAAGCGCCCCGACGTCGAGATCGTCGGCGAAGACTTGCACCCGCTGGCGCAAGTGCGCGACTTCGCGCCCTACGTGGCGAAGATCAAGGCTTCCGGCGCCGACACCGTCATCACCGGCAACTGGGGCTCGGACCTGGCGCTGCTGATCAAGGCCGCGAATGACGCGGGCCTGAGCAACGTCAACTTCTACACCTACTACGGAACGGTTAGCGGCACGCCCACGGCCATGGGTGCGGCATCGGCCGGCAAGGTCTACCAGGTGGGCTACGGCCACGCCAACATGGGTGGCGAAATCCAGCGCCTGAGTGTGGAGTTCAACAAGAAGTTCAAGGATGACCTCTATACCTATGCGGCCTACTCCGCCTTCCAGATGATGAGCGACGCCTTCGTCAAGGCCAAGTCGACCGATCCGGTCAAGGTGGCAGCGGTGCTCGAGGGCATGAAGTTCAAGAGCTTCAACGGCGATGTCGACATGCGCAAGGCGGACCACCAGATGCAGCAGGGCCTGTTCATCACCAAGTGGGAAAAGGCTGGCGGCAAATACCCCATTGACTCCGAAGGCACCGGCTACACCTTCGTGCCCGTGAAGTACTTCGACGCCTACGTTGCCAGCACGCCCACCTCGTGCCAGATGAAGCGCCCCGGCCAGCCGGGTTGATGAGGCACTGAGCCTCTCGCAGGCTCCGCGTCGCGAAGGGCCCGACACACGATCGGGCCCTTTTTTCTTCTCGTATCGGGAGTGGAACCACCATGGAATTTTTCGTCATCTCGCTGCTCAACGGCGTGAGCTATGGGCTGCTGCTGTTCATGCTGAGCTCTGGCCTGACGCTCATCTTCAGCATGATGGGTGTGCTCAACTTCGCGCACACCAGCTTCTACATGCTGGGCGCCTACATCGCCTACACGCTCTCGGGCGTGATCGGCTTCTGGCCGGCGCTGTTCATCGCGCCCCTGCTGGTGGGCGGAATGGGGGCGCTGTTCGAGCGCTACAGCCTGCGTCGCGTGCACAAGTTCGGCCACGTGCCTGAATTGCTCGTGACCTTCGGGCTGTCCTACCTCATTCTCGAACTGGTGCAACTCGTGTGGGGCCGGTCCACCGTTCCCTACGGCTTGCCCACGCAACTGCAAGGCCCGCTGTTCACCCTGTACGGCACGCAGTTTCCGAAGTCGCGCTCGTTCATCATGCTGGTGGCGATCCTGATGCTGATCTCGGTGTGGCTGCTGCTCACGCGCACGCGCATCGGGCTGGTGATCCAGGCCGCGCTGAAGCATCCCGAGATGGTGGAGGCGCTAGGCCACAACGTGCCTCGCGTGTTCATGCTGGTGTTTGGCGGCGGCGCCGCGCTGGCGGGCCTCGCCGGCGTGATCGGCGGCAACACCTATGTGACGGAGCCCGCGATGGCGGCCTCGGTCGGCTCGATCATCTTCGTGGTGGTGGTGGTGGGCGGCATGGGCTCGCTCGCCGGCGCCTTCCTCGCGTCGCTGCTGATCGGCATCGTGCAGACCTTTGCGGTGGCGCTCGACTATTCGGGCGTGTCGACCCTGCAGCAGTTGGGCATGACCGTCACCCCCGAGAACTTCGCCTATCCCCTGTTGTCGCTGACGATCTCGCAGGTGGCGCCGATTCTTCCGTATCTGTTCCTGGTGCTGATCCTGATATTCCGGCCCAAGGGATTGCTGGGTACCCGTGAGGACTAAGACAATGAGCACCACACGCACCACCCCTACCGCCTACTATCGCTACAAGCCGATGAACATCGGCCGCATCGCGATCTGGTCGCTGTTCGCGATCTTTCTCATCGTCGCGCCGCACATCTTCCGCAGCAGCCTGGCGCTCACCATGCTCTCGCAGATCGGCTACCTGGTCATCATCTGCCTGAGCTACAACATGCTGCTGGGGCAGGGCGGCATGCTGAGCTTCGGGCACGCCGTGTATGTGGGGCTGGGTTCCTTCATCGCGGTGCATGCGATGAATCTCGCCACCAAGGGTTCGGTGCCCGTGCCGCTGGTGCTGATCCCCATTGTGGGCGGCCTCGGCGGTGCGTTCTTCGCCGTGTTGTTCGGCTTCGTCACCACGAAGAAATCGGGCACCACTTTCGCCATGATCACGCTGGGCATCGGCGAACTCGTGGCGGCCATGGCACTGATGTTTCCCGGCTTCTTCGGCGGCGAAGGCGGGGTGACCACCGACCGCACCTACAGCAGCTTCTTCGGCCTGAACTTCGGTTCGCAGATGCAGGTGTACTACCTCATCGCCGTCTATTGCTTTGTCTGCACGGCGCTGATGTTCGCCTTCACGGGCACGCCGCTGGGCCGCATCCTGAATGCGGTGCGCGACAACCCCGAGCGCGTCGAGTTCATCGGCTACAACACGCAGCGCGTGCGCTACTTCGCCTTCATCATCGCGGGCTTCTTCGGCGGCATCGGCGGCGGGCTGGCGGCGATCAACTTCGAGATCGTGAACGCGGCCGACAGCCTGAACGCCCTGCGGTCGGGCGGCTACCTGCTGTTCACCTTCCTCGGTGGCGCGACCTTCTTCTTCGGGCCGATGATCGGCGCGGTGCTGCTGGTGTTCGCGTCGGTGCTGCTGTCGGAAATCAGCAAGGCGTGGCTGCTGTACCTGGGCCTCGTGTTCCTGCTGATGGTCATGTTCGCGCCCGGCGGCGTGGCCAGCCTGCTCATGATGAACGTGCGGGTGGCGGCCTTCGGCAAGTTCAATCGCCTGTGGAAGCTCTACCTAGGCCTGATTGTCACGGCGGCCATTCTCGTGGCCGGCCTGGCGGCGGTCGTCGAGATGATCTATCACATGCAGCTCAACGCGGCGCTCGGCCCGCTGGTGCGGCTGGCGGGCTTCGAGCTTGACACGTCGTCGGTGGCGAGCTGGGCCATTGCGGCCGTGCTCATCGTCGTTGGCGGTGTGCTGTTCGAGATCCTGCGCCGGCGCTTTGCCCGCGTATGGGGCCACGCGCAGGAAGAAATCGAAGCCGAGATCAAGCGCCGCGAGACGGCAGCGTGAGCAAGGGGAAAGCAGAAAAATGACCTACGCACTCGAACTCAAAGACCTGCGCAAGAGCTTCGGCAAGACCGAGATCATTCGCGGCGCCAACCTGCAAGTGAACGCGGGCGAGCGCATCGGCATCATCGGCCCCAACGGCGCGGGCAAGTCGACCCTGTTCAACCTCATCAGCGGGCGGCTCACGCCGACCAGCGGCGAGGTGCATCTCAACGGCGAACGGGTCGACGGGCTCAAGCCCTTCGAGATCAACCGCAAGGGCCTGTCGCGCAGCTTCCAGATCACGAACATCTTTCCGAAGCTGAGCGTGTTCGAGAACCTGCGCTGCGGCGTGCTGTGGAGCCTGGGCTACAAGTACACGTTCCTGCGCTTCCTCTCCGGGCTTGATGACGCGAACGAGCGTACCGAAGAACTGCTGCAGCAAGTGGGTCTGGCCCGCAAGCGCAACGTGCTGGCGGTGAACCTCACCTATGCCGAGCAGCGCGCGCTGGAGATCGGCGTGACGATCGCCGGCGGCGCCAACGTCATCCTGCTGGACGAACCCACGGCCGGCATGAGCAAGACCGAGACGGCGCACTTCATCGCGCTCATCAAGCAGGTGACGGTGGGCCGCACGCTGCTGACGGTGGAGCACGACATGGGCGTGGTGTTCGGGCTCGCCGACAAGATTGCCGTGGTGGTCTACGGCGAGGTGATCGCTTTCGACACACCTGAGGCGGTGCGCTCCAACCCGAAGGTGCAAGAGGCCTACCTTGGCTCCTCGGTGGCGGACGCGCAAGGGGCGGGGCACTGAGATGAATCTCAAGCAACAGTCAACACAGGCGCAGCGCGACAACTGACATGCTGAAACTACAAGACATCCACGCCTACTACGGCAAGAGCCACGTCCTGCATGGCGTTTCCTTCGAAGTTGGCAAGGGCGAGATCGTCGCGCTGCTGGGCCGCAACGGCTCCGGCCGCTCGACCACCGCCAAGGCCATCATGGGCCTCGTGCATGCCGAAGGTGGCCTGCACTGGAAAGGCCAGGACATCCTGCGCAAGAAGGCTTATGAAGTGGCGCACGCAGGCATCGGCTACGTGCCCGAGAACCGCGACATCTTCCCCAAGCTCACGGTGCACCAGAACCTGCTGCTCGGCCAGAAGGGCACGGGCAAGGGCAGTCGCTGGTCCTTCGACGACATGTACGCCATGTTCCCGCGCCTGAAGGAGCGCCAGCACACCGAAGCCGGCGTGCTCTCAGGTGGCGAGCAACAAATGCTCACGCTTTGCCGCACACTCATGGGCGATCCGGACCTCATCATCATCGACGAGCCGACCGAAGGCCTGGCGCCCAAGATCGTCGAACTGGTGGGCGAATACCTCAAGCGCCTGAAGGACCGCGGCATCTCGGTGTTGCTCATTGAACAGAAGCTCACCATTGCGATGCACATTTCCGATCGCGCGCTCGTGATGGGCCACGGTAGCATCGTGTTTGACGGTACGCCAGACTCCTTGCGCGCCGACGCGTCCACGCGCAAGGAATGGCTCGAAGTGTGAATACGATGCGGGCCGCTTCCCGTTGTTGAGTTGAAATTGCGCCGGGTTGTCCCGGCAGAGACTTGGGTCGATTGCCCACTGGGGACAAAGGCCTAGAATCGCGAAAAAGAACACTCGTGCTTTTCGGAGCAGGCTCCTCTGGCGGACACCCGTCCAGAGGCCCATGTTCCCGGTTCATTCCATTACTTCTTCCCATCCAAAGGAACGCAGCATGACGGCTGAATACAAGGTTCACGGCGACGTTGCCGTGATCACGCTGAACAACCCCCCGGTCAATGGCCTCGGTTACGCAACCCGCCTCGGTATCACCGACGGGTTGGCCAAGGCGCAAGCCGACGCAGCCGTCAAGGCGGTCGTCATCACGGGTGCCGGCAAGGCCTTTTCGGGCGGCGCCGACATCAAGGAATTCGGCACGCCCAAGGCGCTGCAAGAGCCGAACCTGCTGAGCGTGATCCTCGCGGTCGAAGCCACCACCAAGCCGGTGGTGGCGGCGATCCACACGGTGTGCATGGGTGGCGGCCTCGAACTGGCCCTGGGCGCGCACTACCGCGTGGTCGCTCCGGGCACCAGCGTGGCACTGCCTGAAGTCAAGCTGGGCCTCATCCCCGGCGCGGGCGGCACGCAGCGCCTGCCGCGCGTGCTGGGCGTGGAAACCGCGCTGAACATGATTGTGAGCGGCGAGCCCGTCAAGAGCGAACTGCTCGCGAGCCTGCCCGGCCAGAAGCTGTTCGACAAGGTCGCCGCGTCGGCTGAAACGGTGGTGCAGGAAGCCATCGAGTTCGCCAAGGACATCGCAGCCAAGGGCGCAGAACTTCCGCTGGTGCGCAACCTGCCGTGCAAGCACCCTCAAGGCGACGCCTACTTCCAGTTCGCCAAGAACATGGTTGCAGGCATGGCCAAGAATTTCCCGGCGCCGGTCCAGTGCGTGGAAGCCGTGCAGGCCGCCACGAAGATGAAGTTCGACGCCGGCATGGCCGAAGAACGCCGCATCTTCACGGCGCTGATGCTCTCGCCGGAATCGGCGGCGCTGCGCCACCTGTTCATGGCCGAGCGCGCGGCGAGCAAGATCGCCGACGTGCCGGAAGACACCCCCAAGCGCGACATCAAGACGGTGGGCGTGATCGGCGCCGGCACCATGGGCGGCGGCATCTCGATGAACTTCCTGAACGCTGGCATCCCCGTCAAGATCCTGGAGATGAAGCAGGAAGCGCTCGACCGCGGCATCGCCACGATCAAGAAGAACTACGAAGCGCAGGTCAAGAAGGGCAAGCTCAAGCAGGACAAGTACGACCAGCGCATGGCGCTGCTGTCGACCACGCTCGACTACGCCGACCTGAAAGACTGCGACCTCATCATCGAGGCCGTGTTCGAAGAGCTGGGCGTCAAGGAAGCCGTGTTCAAGAAGCTGGACGAAGTCGCCAAGCCCGGCGCCATCCTGGCCTCCAACACCTCGACGCTGGACGTCGACAAGATCGCCGCCTTCACCAAGCGTCCGCAGGACGTGGTCGGCATGCACTTCTTCAGTCCGGCCAACGTGATGAAGCTGCTGGAAGTCGTGCGCGGCAAGCAGACCGCCAAGGACGTGCTCGCCACGGTCATGGCCATCGGCAAGAAGATCAAGAAGACCTCTGTCGTCTCTGGCGTGTGCGATGGCTTCATCGGCAACCGCATGATCGAGCAGTACTCGCGTCAAGCCGGCTTCCTCCTGGACGAAGGCGCCACGCCGCAGCAAGTCGACAAGGCCATCGAAAAGTTCGGTTTTGCCATGGGCCCGTTCCGCATGGGCGACCTGGCCGGCAACGACATTGGCTGGGCCATCCGCAAACGCCGCGCCACCGAGCGTGCCGACATGAAGTACAGCCGCACCGCCGACAAGCTGTGCGAACTGGGCCGCTTCGGCCAGAAGACCGGCGCAGGCTGGTACGACTACCAGGCCGGCAAGCGCGACGCGATCCCGAGCAAGGTCGTGCTCGACCTGATCGAACAGCATCGCAAGGACGAAGGCATCACGCCGCGCAAGATCTCTGACGAAGAAATCGTCCAGCGCCTGGTGTTCGCCCTTGTCAACGAAGGCGCGCACATCCTGGAAGACGGCATTGCCGGCAAGTCCGGTGACATCGACATGGTGTACCTCACCGGCTACGGCTTCCCGATCTGGCGCGGTGGCCCGATGCACTACGCGAACCAGGTGGGCCTTTACAACGTGGCGTCGGCAATGAAGCGCTTTGCGCAGAACCCGCGCGACGACGGCAAGTTCTGGGAACCTGCTCCACTGCTGGCCAAGCTGGCCGCAGAAGGCAAGCAATTCAGCTAAGCAACGGAAAGTCCTGACTTGATCAAACGCGTTTTTCTCGGGCTGCTGCTGGTGCTGGTTGCACTGGCCGCGGCGGTCGGCATCAACACCTGGCGCACGCCCTCAAGGCAGGTCAAGGTGGAGCCGGTTCAAAAGGTTGCGGTGGACGCGCAGGCCGTTGCAAAACGGCTTTCGGGTGCCATCGGTTTCAAGACCGTGTCGAGCCTGGACGATCCCAAGTTCAACAGCGGCGAGTTCGTCAAGCTGCAGGACTACCTTGCGCAGCAGTTTCCCAAGCTGCATGCCACGCTGAAAAAGGAAGTGGTGGGCGAGCACGCCTTGCTCTACACGTGGCAAGGCAGCGATCCCAAGGCCAATCCGATTGCGCTGATGGCGCACCAGGACGTGGTGCCGATCGCGCCCGGCACGGAGGCGGAGTGGAAGGTCGAACCCTTCAGCGGCGTCATCAAGGATGGCTACGTCTGGGGCCGCGGCGCCTGGGACAACAAGGGCAACCTGTTGTCGCAGATGGAAGCCGTGGAGATGCTGGTGGGCAGCGGATTCAAGCCGAAGCAAACCATCTACCTGATCTCCGGCGACGACGAGGAAGTGCTCGGCAAGCGCGGCGCCGGTGCCATCGCCGAATTGCTCAAGTCCCGCGGCGTGCGGCTGGAGTGGGTGCTCGACGAAGGGCTGCTGGTCACCGAAGGCGTGCTGCCGGGCCTGAACATGCCGGCTGCGCTCATCGGCCTGGCCGAGAAGGGCTACGGCACCTTCTTCCTGTCGCTGGACATGGCGCCGGGCCATTCGTCGATGCCACCGGGCAAGTCGGCCATCGGCACGATGAGCGCGGGGTTGGCCAAGCTGGAAGCGAATCCGCTGCCTGCCTCCATCAGCGGTGTGGCTGAAAGCATGTTCACCACGCTGGCGCCCGAGATGACCGGCTTCAACCGCTTTGCGCTCTCCAACCTGTGGCTTTTCGGGCCGCTGGTGCAAAAGCAGCTGGAAGCGGGTCCGAGCAGCAATGCGATGTTGCGCACCACGACGGCCCTGACCATCGTGAACGCAGGCAACAAGGACAACGTCTTGCCGGGGCATGTCGAGGCGGCCGTCAACTTCCGCATCCTGCCCGGCGAAACGCTGGCTTCCGTGGAGCAGCACATGCACAAGACCATGGCCGTCGACGCGATCAAGGTCAGGCAGCATCCGGGCAACACCGACCCATCGCCGGTGTCGCCGATCAATGCGGCGGGCTACGCCGCCATCCAGAAATCGGTTCGCCAGGTCTTCCCCGAAGGCGTCGTGGCGCCGGGCCTGATGATCGGCGGAACCGATTCGCGCCTGTTCACCGGCGTGAGCGATGCCATCTACCGCTTCTCGCCGGTGCGCGCACGTCCCGAAGACCTGCCGCGCTTCCACGGCACCAACGAACGCGTCTCGATCGACAACTACGTCGAGATGATCCAGTTCTATCACCAGCTCTTGCGCAACGCCGGCAGTGCGGCGTCGCCGGGCTGACCCCTTCATCCGAACGACCCTCTCTCTCTTGCAAAGGACATCACCATGACCAGCGCCGTCATCGTTTCCACCGCCCGCACACCGCTCGCCAAGAGCTGGAAGGGTTCCTTCAACATGACGCACGGCGCGACGCTGGGCGGTCACGCCGTGCAGCACGCGGTGGCGCGCGCCGGCATCGAAGGTGCCCAGGTCGACGACGTCATCATGGGCTGCGCGACGCCTGAAGGCGCCACCGGCTCCAACATCGCGCGCCAGATCGCGCTGCGCGCCGGCCTGCCGATCACCACGTCGGGCATGACCATCAACCGCTTCTGCTCCTCGGGCCTGCAGACCATCGCCACCGCTGCGCAACGCATCATCGCGGGCGAAGGCGACGTGTACGTGGCCGGCGGCGTCGAGAGCATCTCGTGCGTGCAGAACGAAGCCAACAAGCACATGCTGGCCGACCCGTGGCTCGTGAAGAACAAGCCCGAGATCTACTGGAACATGCTGCAAACGGCGGAGAACGTGGCCAAGCGCTACAACATCGGCCGCGACGCGATGGACGAATACGGCGCACGCAGCCAGCAACGTGCCACGGCCGCGCTGGAAGCGGGCAAGTTCAAGGACGAGATCGCACCGATCACCGTGACCATGGGCGTGGCTGACGCCGTGCTGGGCCTGCGCACCAAGGAAGTCACCGTCGAGAACGACGAAGGCATCCGCGCCGGCACGACCAAGGAAGGCATCAGCGGCATCCGCACGGCCATCCCCGGCGGCCTGATCTCGGCCGGCAATGCCAGCCAGTTTTCGGACGGCGGCGGCGCTTGCGTCGTGGTCGGCGAGAAGTTCGCGGAGCAGAAGGGCCTGAAGCCCCTGGGCCGTTTCCTGGGCTTTGCCGTCGCCGGCTGCGAGCCGGACGAAATGGGCATCGGCCCCGTCTACGCCATCCCGAAGGTGCTGGGCAAGCTGGGCCTCAAGGTCAGCGACATCGACCTGTGGGAACTGAACGAAGCCTTCGCCGTGCAGGTGATCTACTGCCGCGACAAGCTGGGCATTCCCGATGACCGCCTGAACGTGAACGGCGGCGCCATCGCCGTCGGCCACCCCTATGGCGTGAGCGGCCAGCGCCTGACAGGCCACGCCCTCATCGAAGGCAAGCGCCGCGGCGCGAAAAAGGTCGTCGTCACGATGTGCATCGGCGGCGGCATGGGCGCCGCAGGCGTCTTCGAAATCATTTGACCCACCCCCGTATCGGCTCACTTCGTGTAGCCGAGTACCCCCTCAAGGGGGCAACACCAGCGGCCCGGCAAAGCCGGTTCCGCGGTGTTTCCCGAATGAGGCAATTCGCGCGCTGGAGGTACTGAATGAAAGCGTCCACCGAATCGTCCAAAGCGACGCCGGAGGCCTTTCTCGCGATGGGACGTGAGGCATTGGCCTCGCAACCCTTCAGCGTGCTGCTCGGCGCCGAGCTGCACGCGCCTTCTCCGGGGCGCATCGAGCTGCATCTGCCCGTTGCCCCCAAGCTGCTGCAACAGCACGGCTTCGTGCATGGCGGGGTCATCAGCTACCTTGCCGACAACGCACTCACATTCGCTGGCGGCACCGCCATGCAAGTCCCGGTCGTCACGGCCGAATTCAAGATCAACTACACGCGACCGGCAACAGGCGAACGCCTGATCGCGCGGGCGCAGGCCGTGCACGTGGGTACGTCGCAATCGGTCTGCACCTGCGAGGTGTTCACGGTGACGGACGGCGTCGAGAAGCTTTGCGCGATTGCGCAGGGCACCATCGCGCGCCTGCCTTCGCCACCGCCGTCGCACGCTTCACAGGATGTTCCATGAGCCTTCTCCGTCCCACGCTCGATTTCTTGCTTTACGACTGGCTGCACGCCGACAAGCTCAACGAGCGCGAGCGCTTTGCCGACCATTCACGTGAGACCTTCGACGCCGTGCTCGACACCTGCGAACGCATCGCCCGCGAGAAGTACG
Organism: Variovorax brevis; assembly: GCF_030317105.1. Taxonomy (GTDB): domain Bacteria; phylum Pseudomonadota; class Gammaproteobacteria; order Burkholderiales; family Burkholderiaceae_C; genus Variovorax; species Variovorax brevis. Next base: position 647,373 of record NZ_JASZYG010000001.1, on the reverse strand, counting down.
CGCCGCACAACCGCACGGTCGACACACAGGAGCCGCATTTCGACGGTGAAAAGGTGATCCTGCCGCAGGCCACGCACGACGCGCACAAGGCCTTTGTCGAATCCGGAATGATGAGCGCCGCGCAGGACTACGAAATCGGCGGCATGCAGTTACCGTTCACCTTGCAGGCTGCGGCGAACAGTTTCTTTGCGATGGCGTCGGTGAGCATCGGCTCGAACATGCTCACGAGCGGCAACGCCAATCTGCTGATGGTGCATGGCACCGAAATGCAGAAGGAAGTCTTTGCGAAGAACGAGTTCTCGGGACGCTGGGCGGGCACGATGTGCTTGTCGGAGCCGCAGGCCGGCTCGTCGCTGAGCGACGTGGCAACGCGTGCGGTGCCGGATGGCGCGGACTTCCAGGACGATCCGCTCGGCCCGCGCTACCGCCTCACGGGCAACAAGATGTGGATCTCCTCGGGCGACCACGAGCTGACCGAGAACATCGTTCACATCGTGCTGGCGAAGATTCCGGATGAAAACGGCAAGTTGATTCCGGGTACGCGTGGCATCTCGCTGTTCATCGTGCCCAAGCGCATGGTCGACACGCAGGGCCAATTGACCGGCGAACGCAACGATGTCGCACTGGCGGGCCTGAATCACAAACTCGGCTGGCGCGGCACCACGAACACACTTCTGAACTTCGGCGAAGGCAAGTACCCCGTCGGCGGCAAGGCCGGCGCAGTCGGCTACCTCGTGGGCCAGCCCGGCAAGGGTCTGCATTGCATGTTCCACATGATGAACGAGGCGCGCATCAGCGTCGGCACGGCCGCGGTGATGCTCGGCATGGCCGGCTACTACGCCTCGCTGGAATACGCAAAGAGCCGTCCGCAGGGCCGCCCGGTCGGCCCGGAAGGCAAGGACGCCGCCAGGCCGCAGGTGCGCATCATCGAACACGCCGACGTGCGGCGCATGCTGCTCGCGCAGAAGTCGTACTGCGAAGGCTCGCTGGCCTTGTCGCTGTATTGCGCTCGGCTGGTCGACGAACAGAAGACGGGTTCCGCGCAGGCCGCCGACGACGCGCGCCTGCTGCTCGAAGTGCTCACGCCCATTGCCAAGAGCTGGCCCAGCGAGTGGTGCCTGGAAGCCAATTCGCTGGCGATCCAGATCCACGGCGGCTACGGCTACACACGCGACTTCCCGGTGGAGCAGTACTGGCGCGACAATCGCCTCAACATGATCCACGAAGGCACGCACGGGATTCAGGCAGCCGACCTGCTGGGCCGGAAAGTGCTCATGGAAAACGGCCGTGGCCTCGAACTGCTGATTGCGCGCATGAAGGAATCCATCGAAGCCGCGGCCGGCGTGCCGCAGGTGGCCGCGCATGCAAAGGCGCTGGGCGAAGCGCTCACCCGCGTGGTGTCCGCGACGCGCCAGGCCTGGTCCACCGGCAACCCGAAGGATGCGCTGATCAACGCCGTGCCCTACATGCAGGCCTTCGGCCACACCGTGCTGGCTTGGCTGTGGCTGGACGTGGCCACGCGTTCGATCGCGCTGGACGCGGCAGCTGCGCAGCCCGCGACGGTAGGGCGCCTGGGCGCGGCGTCCTACTTCTTCCATTACGAGCTGCCCAAAATCGGCGCCTGGCTCAACGTCGTCGAGAGCCGCGACCCGATTTGCGTGGCCATGCCAGAAGAGGCTTTCTGATGGCCGATGCCCCCGAAGAGCGCAATCCGCACGCAAGGCTCGAAGCCTGGACCTGGACCCTGATCTACGGCGGGCTGTTCGCGCTCGTGCTGGGCATTGCCACGGCACGCAACGACACGATGCTCGGCTGGATCATTGGCGTGCCGGGTGTCGTCATTGCGACCGTCGGTGCGGTGCTCATTTACGTACGATCCCGTCTGGACCCACCCAAGGACAAGAAATGATCAAGCACATCGTGATGTGGAAGCTCCTCAACGCGGCCGACGCGCCGCGCTTCAAGGCCGAACTCGACAGCTGCAAGGGCATCGTGCCCGGCATGCGCGAGTTCGAAACGGCCGTGCGCGCCGAAGGATTCGAGGCGAACCACGACGTGGTGCTGTATTCGGTGTTCGACGACAGGGCGTCGCTCGAGGCGTACCTCGTGCATCCGCACCACAAGCAGGTCGTTGCGACCCTGGGCACGTTGCGCGAATCCCGTAGCGTGCTCGACTACGAAATCTGATTCCCGGAGACACACATGACCCAACGAACCATCCAGCAACTGTTCGACCTCACGGGCAAGACGGCCCTCATCACCGGTGGCTCGCGCGGCCTGGGCCTGCAGATGGCCCACGCGCTGGGCGAGGCCGGCGCACGCATCATGCTGAGCTCGCGCAAGGCGGAAGACCTGGAGCAGGCAGCCGCCGAATTGCAGGCCGCCAACATCGACGCGCGCTGGATCGCCGCGGACTGCTCGAAGGAAGAAGACACCCGCCGCCTGGCCGACGAAACGCTCGAGCGCATGGGCGCGGTCGACATCCTGGTGAACAATGCCGGCGCGAGCTGGGGCGCACCCGCCGAAGACCATCCCGTGCCAGCCTGGGACAAGGTGATGAACCTCAACGTGCGCGGCTACTTCATCCTGGCGCAACAGGTCGCACGCGGCTACATGATCCCGAAGAAGTCGGGGCGCATCATCAACATCGCGTCCATCGCTGGCCTGAACGGCAACCCGCCCGAGATGCAGACCATTGCCTACAACACCTCCAAGACGGCCGTCATCGGCTTCACGCACACGCTGGCGGCCGAATGGGGCAAGTACAACATCAACGTCAACGCGATCTGCCCCGGCTTCTTCATGACGAAGATGGCGGCCGGCCTGATCAAGTCGATCGGTGAGGAAAAGATGGCTTCGCACGCGCCCCTCGGCCGCCTGGGCGACGACGAAGACCTGAAGGGCATCACGCTCCTCTACGCGAGCGACGCTGGCAAGCACATCACAGGCCAATGGATGGCGGTGGATGGCGGCGTGAGCGTCGTCACAGGCTCTTGAGCCTCTTTCGGCCCTGGCAAATCACATGTCCGACATCGAAACCCGCGCCTACACCAGCCGCATCCCGTTTGCGCGGCACCTCGGCTTCGAACTGACGAAGTTCGAAGGCGGGCAGTCGGAGATCCACTACACGGCCAAGCCGGAGCACCTCAACACTTTCGACGTGACGCACGGCGGCGCCTGCATGACGCTGCTGGACATCGCCATGGCCGCGGCGGCGCGCAGCGACACGCCGGAAGTGGGCGTCGTCACCATCGAGATGAAAACGAGCTTCATGCACCCCTCGGTCGGCCCGCTCGTCGCCAAGGGCCACCTGATGCACCGCACCACCACGCTCGCCTTCACCGAGGCGACGATCTACGACGAACAAGGCCGCGCCTGCGCCCATTCGACGGGCACTTTCAAGTACGTGCGCAAGCGCCTGCCCGTCGGGCCGGGCAGTGCGAACGAACAGCGCCCACCGTCCACCGACTGAGCCGCGCTTTTCGCGGCGAGCGCACGGCGCAAGCGCTGCGCGTATTCAACTGACTTCACCGGATCAAGGAGACACATCCATGCCAGCCAACAAGCAACAGTTGCTCGACAACCGCCCCGAAGGCGAAGCCGTTGCCAGCAATTTCAAGCTCGTCACCTCGCAGACGCGCGAGCTCAAGGACAACGAAGTCCTGGTGCGCCATCACTACCTGAGCCTGGACCCCTACATGCGCGGACGCATGAACGAGTCCAAGAGCTACGCGCAGCCGCAGCCGCTGGGGCAGGTGATGCAGGGCGGCACGGTCGGCGAGGTCGTCGAGAGCAAAAACCCGAAATACGCCGTCGGCGACAAGGTCGTCGGCTTTGGCGGCTGGCAGGAATACAGCGTGGTCGACGCTTCGCAGCCCGGTGCGCTGCGCAAGGTCGACACCACGCATGTGCCGCTGTCGCACTACCTCGGTGCGGTCGGCATGCCGGGCGTCACGGCCTGGTACGGCCTGGTGAAGATCATCAACCCGAAGGCGGGCGACACGATCGTCGTCTCGGCTGCCAGCGGCGCTGTCGGCAGCGCGTTTGCGGCGCTGGGCAAGGCGCGCGGCTGCCGCGTGGTCGGCATCGCGGGCGGTCCGGACAAGTGCAAGTACGCGGTGGAAGAACTGGGCTTCGACGTGTGCATCGACTACCGCGAGCACGCCGACACCAAGAGCATGAGCCAAGCGCTCAAGGAAGCCTGCCCGAAGGGCATCGACGGCTATTTCGAGAACGTTGGCGGCTACATCTTCGACGCGGTGCTGCTGCGCACCAACGCGTTCGCGCGCGTCGCCCTGTGCGGAATGATCGCGGGCTACGACGGCGCACCACTGCCGCTGGCCAACCCCTCGCTCATCCTCATCAATCGCCTCAAGCTCGAAGGCTTCATCGTCAGCGAGCACATGGAAGTGTGGCCCGAGGCGCTGAAGGAACTGGGCACGCTGGTCGCCACCGGCAAGCTCAAGCCGCGCGAGTCGATTGCGCAGGGCATCGAGTCGGCGCCCGAAGCCTTCCTCGGCTTGCTCAAGGGCAAGAACTTCGGCAAGCAACTGGTCAAGCTGATCTGATGAAGCTCGCCCCCAGGCTGCACGCACTTCGTGTCGCTTCGGGATTGGCGGCTATCCCGGAGCATTGACTGAACTTCCTTTAGCAGAGAGACAACACCATGGCCGAGCTGATCCTTCATCACTATCCGACCTCTCCCTTCGCGGAGAAGGCGCGCACCATCCTGGGCTTCAAGAAGCTCGCGTGGAAGTCGGTCATCATCCCGCCGATCCTGCCCAAGCCGGACGTGGTGGCGCTCACGGGCGGCTACCGCAAGACGCCTGTCCTGCAGATCGGCGCCGACATCTATTGCGACACCGCGCTCATCTGCGACGTGCTGGAACACCTCGCACCCGATCCGGCCTTGTATCCGAAGCAGGACAAGGGACTGGCCCGGACGGTGGCGCAGTGGGGTGACACGACGCTGTTCTGGACCTCGATGGGCTTCAACTTCCAGCCCAAGGGCGCGGGCGACATGTTCGGCAAGGCACCACCGGAAGTCGGCAAGGCTTTTGCCGAAGACCGCAAGGCGATGAGCTTCAACATGACGCGCATCCGCCCGACGGACGCCGCTGCGGCCTACAAGTCCTACCTGCGCCGCATCTCCGACATGCTCGACGGGCAAGACTTCGTGCTCGGCAACGTGCCCACCGTGGCGGACTTCGCGCTGTATCACCCGCTGTGGTTCACGCGCGTGCGCACGCCCTCGGTGTCGGACGTCCTGCAGCACACGCCCGCGGTTGTCGCATGGATGGACCGCATGGCCGCCATCGGCCACGGCCAGATGGAGAAGTTCGATTCGGCTGGCGCCATTGCCGTGGCCGCGGCGTCGACGCCCCACACGCTGCTCACCGACAGCACCTTCCAGGACGACCATGGCATTCCGCTGGGCACGCGCGTCGCGATTTCCGCCGAGAGCTTCGGCCCCGAACCGACGGAAGGCGATCTCGTCGCCGCCACGCGCACCCATTTCACCCTGAGCCGCACCGACCCGCGCGCCGGCACGGTGCACGTTCATTTCCCCCGCATTGGCTACGTACTCAAGAAAGTAGAGACCGCATGATTCAGGATTTCAAGGGCAAGACGGCTGTATTGACGGGCGCCGGTTCGGGCTTCGGCCTCGAATGCGCGCGCATCGGCGCTGCGCGCGGCATGAACCTCGTGCTCGTCGACGTGCAGCAGGACGCGCTCGACAAGGCGCAGGCCGAGATGGAAGCCGCCGGCGCACAGGTGCTGGCACGCAAGGTCGACGTGTCCAGCGCCGTGCAGATGGAAAGCCTGGCGCAGGCCGTCAAGGAACGCTTCGGCGCGCCGCATTTCGTGTTCAACAACGCCGGCGTCGGCGCGGGTGGCCTGGTCTGGGAAAACACCGTCGCCGATTGGGACTGGGTGCTGGGTGTGGACCTGTGGGGCGTGATCCACGGCGTGCGCCTGTTCACGCCGATGATGCTGGAAGCCGCCGCAAAAGACCCGGGCTACCGCGGCCACATCACCAATACCGCCAGCATGGCCGGCCTGCTCACACCGCCGAACATGGGCATCTACAACGCCGCCAAGGCCGCGGTCGTGAGCCTGACGGAGACGATGTACCAGGACTTGCGACTGGTCACGGACCAGATCGGCGCGAGCCTGCTGTGCCCGTATTTCGTGCCGACTGGCATCGCGGCGAGCGACCGCAACCGTCCGGGCGAACTGTCCGCCAACAAGCCGACCAAGAGCCAGATCATCGGCCGGGCAATGAGCGAGAAGGCCGTGAGCAGCGGCAAGGTGTCCGCCGCCGACGTCGCGCAAAAGGTGTTCGACGCGATCTCGGCCGACCAGTTCTACGTCTACAGCCATCCCAAGGCGCTGGGCAATGTGCAGTCGCGCATGGAAGGCATCGTGTCGGGTGCGAACCCGGCGGACCCTTTCCTCGAGCGCCCCGAAATCGGCATCCAGCTGAAAGCCGCCCTGCGCGCGGCGGATTGACTCCCTCTCCCTCCGGGAGAGGGCAGGGGTGAGGGCACCGGGCGGTAGACAAGCTGCATTGCATCCATCGCCCATGCCCCTCACCCCAACCCTCTCCCCGGAGGGGCGAGGGAGAAACACCCGAGCAAGAATGTTGGCTTGTTGCTCCCTCCTCCGGAGGGGCGAGGGAGCCAAGGCGCGCTCCTGAAGATCCCCGCGGAATCGGCATCCGCTGACGGGCCCGCAACACAGGAATCGGTTACCTTCCCGGAATATGCAGGAAGTCCCCGAAGCCATCGTCTGCGAAGGATGCGACGCGGTGTACCACCGTGCGCCTCTGGGCCGCCGTCAGGTGGCCACGTGCCCGCGCTGCGGCACGGAACTCGAACGGGCCTGGGGCCGGCTCCATGAGCGCATCCTGCCGCTCACGGCGGCTTGCCTGATCCTCTTCGTCATCGCCAATGCCTTTCCGATCGTCGAGATCGAACTGCAAGGACTGAGCAACGAGACCACGCTGGTAGGCGCCGTGGTGGCCCTGAGCACGGGCGGGCTGTCGGAAGTGGCAATGCTGGTGCTCGCCACGACGCTGCTTTTTCCCTTCTTCCAGCTCTGCATTCTTTTCTACCTGCTGGTTCCCGTGCGCTCCGGCGGCCCGCGGCCGGGGTTCAACATCCTGGTGCGCGCCATGCAGGCGCTGCAGCCCTGGGGAATGATCGAGGTCTTCCTGCTGGGCGTGCTGGTGGCCATCGTCAAGCTCTCCAGCATGGCGCAGGTGATTCCGGGGCCGGCGCTGTGGGCCTTCGTGGGGCTCACGGTGTTGCTGACGGCGGTGCTGGCTTTCAATCCCCGGGCCTTCTGGACGGTGATGTTCAGCCCGAAGCCGGATGCAGGGCCATGACGCAACAGGCACCGCCCCGCACGGCCCAACAGATGGGCCTGATGGCCTGCCATCACTGCGGCACCGCCTGGCGCGGAGCGGAAGATGGAGAGCCGTGCGGGCGCTGCGGCACGAAGCTGCACCGCCGCAAGCCCCACAGCCTGAGCCGCACCTGGGCCTTGCTGATTGCGGCGGCCATCATGTACGTGCCGGCGAACATGCTGCCGGTGATGATCACGCGCTCGCTTTTCGGGGCGCAGTACGACACCATCCTCAGTGGCGTCATCTACTTCTGGGTGTCGGGCGCGTACGGGCTGGCGGCCATCATCTTCATTGCGAGCTTCCTGGTGCCGCTGTTCAAGCTGGCCGCGCTCATGGTGCTCGCGCTGGGCGCGCAGCGGCACAGTGCATGGGGTCGGCCGGAGCGGGCCAGGCTCTACCGCATCATCGAGGTGATCGGACGCTGGTCGATGCTCGACGTGTTCGTGGTGTCGCTCCTGGCCGGGTTGGTGCGCATCCAGGGTTTTGCAGAGATCACGGCCGGCTTTGGCATCGCAGCCTTTGCAGCGGTCGTGGTGTTGACGATGCTGGCGTCCCTGAGTTTTGATCCTCGCCTGACGTGGGACGACGAATCCGTGCCGGCCCCATCGACCGACAATTCAACAACAAGGATCCGGAACACCGCATGAGCAGTCACAGGCCCGACCGCAGCCACAAGGTTCTTCCGCCATGACCGACGAACAGTCTGCGTCCGCTCCGGACACCGAACTGCCCCGGCCCGTCGTCGCCAAGCGCCGCGACTGGATGCCTTCGCTCATCTGGCTCATTCCCGTGGTGGCGGCGCTGGTCGGGTTCTGGCTGGTGGCAAAGATCCTGCTCAATCGCGGGCCGGAAATCGACATCACCTTTCTCAGCGCCGAGGGGCTGGAGGCGGGCAAGACTGCCGTCAAGTACAAGGAGGTGCAGATCGGCACCGTGCAGACCATCCGGCTGGCGCGCGACCGCTCGCACGTCAACGTGACGGTGCAGCTCAAGAAGGAAGCCGACTCCTTCACCGCCAAAGACACGCGCTACTGGGTGGTGCGGCCCCGGCTGGACACCTCCGGCATTTCGGGTCTGGGCACCTTGCTTTCGGGCGCGTACATCGGCGCGGACGCCGGCAGCGCGGAAGAGACGGCCAGCGAGTTCAAAGGGCTGGAGGTGCCGCCCATCATCACGCGCGATGCGCCGGGGCGGCAGTTCACGCTGCACGCCCGGGACGCGGGGTCGGTCGACATCGGCTCGCCCGTGTTTTTCCGGCGCATCAAGGTGGGGCAGGTGGCGTCGTACCAGCTCGACCCCGACGGCCGCGGCGTGACGCTTCGGGTGTTCATCAACACGCCCTACGACCAGTACGTGGGCGTCAATACGCGCTTCTGGCACGCCAGCGGCATCGACGTGCAGCTGAGCGCCAGCGGCCTGACCCTGCGCACGCAGGCGCTGGCCACCATCGTGCTCGGCGGCATTGCCTTCCAGGCGCCGGATGACAACTTGGGCGAGCTCGCGGGCGAAGGCGCGGCTTTTGCGCTGGCCAATGACGAGGCCTCCGCGATGCGCGAGCCCGACGGTGAATCCCGGCACATGCTGATGTACTTCAACCAGTCGCTGCGCGGCCTGACGCCGGGGGCGCCGGTGGACTTTCGGGGCATCGTGATCGGCGAGGTGAAATCCATCGGCGTGGAGTTCGACCGCAACGAGCGCGAATTCCGCATGCCGGTGTTCGTGGAGATCTATCCGGAGCGCCTGCGCCGCCGCGCCTACGAGACGACCAACCAGGGCAACTGGACGCCCGACCAGCGCTTTCGCTTTCTCATCGGCAAGGGCCTGCGCGCACAACTGCGCATGGGCAACCTGCTGACCGGGCAGGTGTACGTGGCGCTCGACTTCTTCCCCAAGGCGCCGGCCGTCAAGGTCGATGTCGAAAGAAACCCGATCGAGCTGCCCACCATGCCCAACAGCCTGGACGACCTGCAGGCGCAGATCCAGGACATTGCGAGCAAGCTCAACAAGGTGCCGATCGAGCAGATCGGCAACGACGCACGCACCGCACTGGTTTCACTCGACAAGACCCTGAAGAGCGTCGAAGTGCTGGCCGCGCAGTTGAACAAGGACGTCACGCCCGAGATGACCGCGGCCATGAAGGACGTGCGCAAGACGCTCAACTCGGCGGACCGCACGCTGGCCAACGACTCGCCGCTCCAGCAGGACCTGCGCCAGACACTTCAGGAACTCACGCGCTCGGCCGCCTCGCTGCGCACGCTCACCGACTACCTGGAACGGCACCCCGAGTCGCTGCTGCGCGGCAAGCCGGAGGACAAGAAATGAAGATCGCCTGTCGTCGTCAAGGGCTGGCCCGCAGGGTTCTGGCTGCCGTGCCCGCACTCGTGCTCATGGCCGGCTGCGCGGGCACGCCGACGCGCTACTACACGCTGGCCGAGCCATCGCGCGATGTGACTTCCGCGCCCGCCACCGCTACGGCAGCGCGGGCTTCTTCCGGCGAGCGGATCTACTTCGAGGTGTCGCCCATCGCCATGCCCGAGCGCTTTGCCAGACCGCAAATGGTGGTGCGCCGCCAGAACGAGCCCGATGCGCAGGTCGAGATCCTGGAGCAGTCGCGCTGGTCGTCGTCCTTCGAGAGCGAGTTGCGGGATGCGCTGGCCGCTGGCATTGCGAGCCGGCTGTCGGCGGTGGACGTCACCAAGAGCGGACAATCGCGCGGCCAGCCCGTGTACCGGGTCGTCGTGCAGATGGGGCAGTTCGATGCGGTGGAGGGCGGCAAGCTGGATGGAGCATTCAGCTGGACGCTTCGCCGCACGGATGAAGAGCCACTGGTGACCTGCAACCTGAGGGTTTCAGAGGCGCTGTCGGGCGGGCTCGAAGGCGTGGCGCAGGGCGCGCGGCGCGTGACGGGGCGGCTGGCCGACGGGATTGCCGGGAGCGTGGCGTCGATGGCGGGGCGGCATGGCGCGCGCTGCCCGGTCGAAGGGTAGCGCTCAGCCTTTCAGCTGATTCGTTCCCGCGAAGGCATTGCGCCGGCGCGCCCGGCGCGATACCGATCCCCTCAGTTCTTCAGGCGTGAACCTGCGCACCTTCGGCAAAATGCTGCCGCGGGCCGGCGGGCGCCAGCGAGTCGCAGCGGCACACCTCGGGAATCGACAGTTCCCGGCCGATCGAGATGCGCGCGAAGAAATAGTTGTCCCGGGCGCGCTCGCTGAGCAGATCGATGTCCACGTGGCCTTCGACATCGCACGGAAATGCGTAGGCGCGGCCTTCCCTGAACAGCGATCGAAAGCGCAACTGGTATTGCGATGACGACGACGACTCGCCACTCGATGGCATCGGACGGCTTGTCGGTGAACAGCTTTGCGTGACTTGCATGGCAACCTCCTTTGGCTGTGCCGTTTTGCCTTCGCTGGATGGCTCTTGTCGTGTGGTCTTCGGGGCCAACATCAACGGGGCGTATGGGAACAATAGGGCAAGCTAAGACACTTGCGTATCGTCAAAAGGGATGATCCATGCTTCTGGACTACGCCGCCCCGAAGGGGGTAGACCGATGCACATAGCCGGCGTACGTCGACTTGAACGCGCGCTTGCTGTGTGCGTGGCAGGGTGTGGCGCTGTGCGCCCCAGTTCACTTGCCCGGCGTGCCCGCGGGAAATCGCGAGACGAAGTAGGCAAGGGTGTCCAGATCCTCGACCGGGATCTGCGAGACGGCACCCGCCATGGCCATCGTGTAGCCGGGCCGCTTGCCGCTCTTGAACTCGCGCAGCGTCGTCTGGAGGTAGTCCTCCCGCTGCAGCGCGATGCGCGGAACCTGCTGTCCGCCGCTCAGGTCGGCGCCATGGCAGAACAGGCACTTGTGTTCCTGCGCCAGTGCCTGGCCTTTGGTCATGCGGGCCGCATCGTTGGGCGTGGCCGGTGGCGCGGGCGGAACCGGCGGCAGCGTCGCGATGAAGTCCGCGAAGCCGCGCATCTCGTCGTCCTTCATGCCCTTGGCGATGGCTGTCATCGCCGGGTTGTCGCGCCGGCCTTCGCGGAACAGGAAGAGCTGCGTGATGGCATAGAAGGAATGCTGGCCGGCCAGCGCCGGCGTGCCCGGCATGGCGTCATTGCGGCCGTTGGCGCCGTGGCAGGCCGCGCACACCTGTGCGAAGCGCTGCGCGTAGGGCACCGTTGCCGGCGCGGCGGCAGGCGCCGCAGCCGGTGGCTTGGCCTTGCTGGCCGGCTGCTGCTGCGCGCTGGCCAGCGGGGCGAGCCCGACAAGCGCGGCCGCCATGGCCGCGCTTGCGATGACGGAGCCCGCCAGCCTCACTTCCCGTAGCTGATGCGGTAGATCGCACCTGCGTGGTCGTCGCTCACCAGCATCGAGCCGTCCTGCAGCACCAGGAAGTCGACCGGCCGGCCGAGGTAGGTGTTGTCCTGGACGAAGCCCGTCATGAACGGTTCGACACGGGCGCCGCCCTTGCCGTCAGGCCATGCGACCGACACGTCGTTGTACTTGACAGTACGGTTCCACGGACCGTGGCGGGCGATGAACATCGCGCCTTGGTACTTCGCCGGGAACATCTTGCCCTTGTAGAAGCTCAGGCCCAGCGAGCCGGCATGCGGGCCGAGCAGCGCGGCGGGCTTCTTGAAGTCGCTGCACGACTTGCCCCAGCCGAACTCGGGGTCGGGGATGTTGCCCTGGTGGCAGTACGGATAGCCGAAGTGCTGGTTCGGGCCGGTGACCACGTTCAGCTCGTCGTTCGGAAGTTCCTCGCTGAACCAGTCGCGTCCGTTGTCGGTGAACCAGAGGTTGCCCGTCTTCGGATCGAAGTCGAAGCCCACGGTGTTGCGCACGCCGGCCGCCACGGTCTCGATGCCGCTGCCATCCAGGTTCATGCGGTAGATCTTGGCGTACTCGCCCGGGTCGCAAATGTTGCAGGGCGCGCCGATGTTGTAGTAGAGCTTGTCGTTGTGCACGCGCAGATACTTCCAGCTGTGATCGTCGCCGCCGGGCAGCTTGTCATAGATCACCTTGCCCGGGCCGGGGTTGTCCAGCTTGGAATCGATGTCGTCGAAGCGCAGGATCTGCTTGTTCGTCGCCACGAAAAGAGTGCCTTTGTAGTACTCGATCCCGGCCGCCATCGGCAGTTTGTCGATGATGACCTTGGCCTCGTGCTTCGGGTCCTTCTCGCTGATGGCGTAGACCTTGTTGCCGACGAAGAGCGTGCTCACGAACACGGTGCCCTTGCCGTTGCTGCGCAGTTCGCGTGCGTCGAGCACGCCCGAAGCCCAGGTTTCGACCTTGAAGCCCGGCGGCAGCTTCAGCTTCGACGTGGGCAACTTGTCAGCCGCGGTCGGAATCGGGAAGGCCGGCACCGGCGCCATGCGGCTGGCCGCTTCTGTCTTCGGTCTGCCCTTGGCCCAGCCGGGTTCTTCGGTGGGCGGGGTCTGCGCCCACACGGCGGTGCACAGCAGTGCAGCCGCGACGGGGGCGAATCGGGTGATCTTGAGCATCAGAGTTGTCTCCTATTGTTCGACCGGACCTTGCATATTGCGGCGGCGGCAACAAGTGCCTCGATGGGCCTGCGAAGCTCCATCGACTCACCCGAAGCCGATGCGCACGGCGATTCTGTACGTTGGGATCGATCTCGCCAAGTATTTGTTCACAATCAACAACGATTCGCTGTTGCATTGCTGGAACCCTTTGTGGCTCGGCTGTATCGGGACTCGTCCGGAACTGCTCAGCGGGATGCGGGTGTTCCCGTAGTGCGGCCATTCAAGGGCCAGCGAAGGGCCATGTTGCTCTGCCCTCGAATCGGTCGTCGATGCCTGGATCTGCGCGCAAGCTTCTCAAGAGTGCCCGGCGTATGTCTGTTCCCGGTTGGCGTCCATGTACATCTCTGACACGATCAACCAGCGGCCGTCGGGCTGTCGCTGAAGGAGACGGATCGAGTGATTGTCGCGTTCCTCGATCACGCCGCCATTCAGAAGACGCTGACCGCGGATGCGCAGGTGGCCCGACACGATCACTGTTTCGGCATTCAGCACGCGCACAGTGATCTCGGGATCGGCGACGAGCGTGCCTGCATTGAAGTTGCCGTCCTTGAACAAGCCGCGCAGGTAGGTCACGATTTCCGCGCCGCCGCGCTTTCTGCTTCCGAAGGCGTTCACCCAGTCGGCGTCGTCGCTGTAGACGTCGCACAGCATTTGCGCGTCTCGCGCGACAAAGCCCTGCTGGAGCGTACGCAGCGTGTGGGCGATGGCTTGTTGGTCGTGCGCAGGAAGATGAATGCGCGACGCGGGGTCGATCCGGACGTTCATGAAAACACCTTGTATAGAAGTAGAAGAGGCATGAACTTTAGGCAGGCGGCGCCGCGCCGGGTTGTCCCGTCGTCCCAGGTCTTGCCTGGTGAGATCAAGCGAATCGCCTCGATGCCGAAAAGTCGCTCGGTGGGCGATGCCATCGGCGACAGTGCGCCAGTGGTGTCGTCGCGAGGCGGCTGGTGGCAAATGAGTCGGTCGCAAGCCCCGGTGCTGCAAGACCCGCTGGCACAAGCACGCGCTGTCAAGATTTTCGGGATGCAGATGTAGGCGAAGGCCGATTGCAACGGGTGCGAGTGCGCGACAAGATTCCTCCTTGCCTTGGGCTTCACCAACTTGAACCTTCGAGGAATTTCGCCATGACCCTCATGACCGTCGACCTCTATCAAAGCGCCACCAACGCCGACAAGTTCCTGGCCGTTCCGGCAGGCGTCGACCCTGCAGGGCTCACCGGCCCGATGGTGTTCGACAAGGACTACGGGGAGGTCGTGCGCTACCAGGAGGGGTTCGAATTCGATCCCGCTGAAACCTATGCGGGCGCCAACGCCGCCAAGATTGCCGCGGACATCCTCACCGTGAAGTGGGCGCTGTACGAGCGGGATGCCGCGGCGAGTTGATACGCTGGGCCTGCCGCGTCTTCGGTGACCAGGTCGCTGAGTGCGCCTGCTCGTCATTGACAAGCACCGTCGCCCTGCGCCGTTCGCATGTCGCCAAGTGCCTGTCATATGCTTTCCCATCATGACCGACCCCGTCCTCTATTCGTTTCGGCGATGCCCCTATGCCATGCGCGCACGTTTTGCGCTGTTGGCCAGGGGCCAGCGTTGCGAACTGCGCGAGGTGGTATTGCGCGACAAGCCTGCCGAGCTGCTGGCAGCTTCCCCCAAGGGCACCGTGCCCGTGTTGGTGCTGGCAGAGGGAAGGGTGATCGAGCAGAGCCTTGACATCATGCTATGGGCGCTGCGGTGCCACGACCCCGACGGGTGGCTGCAGCCCGAGCGCGGCTCGCTCAGCGACATGCTGGCGCTCATCGCGCAATGCGATGGCGACTTCAAGCTGCAGCTCGACCGCTACAAGTACCCGGACCGTTATGAAGGCGCGGACGCGCACCTTCATCGTTCGAACGGAGCGCGCTTCCTGCAAGACCTCGACGCCCGATTGGGTGACGCTCCATACCTGTTCGCCCACAGGCCCACGCTGGCCGACATGGCCATTGCGCCCTTCGTCCGGCAGTTTGCGCAAACCGATGCGAACTGGTTTGCAGCCCAGCCCTGGCCCGCGTTGCAAGACTGGCTATCGCGCCTCACCACCTCGCCCTTGTGGACCGCCGCCACGTTGAAGTACCCGGCATGGAAAGCCGGCGAAACGGGCGTCGTTTTTCCACCGCCATAACACAGTCGAGGCCGAGTTTCGGGGCGCGCCGAGTCACTACAATTCGACCCCTTTTGCCCCACTCGAACATCGCGCCCACCATGGACATTGTCGTCAACGAAGAACTCAAAGCCTATATCGACCCGTTGACCCCGGAGGAATACGAATCGCTGGAGCGCAGCATCCTCACCGAAGGCTGCCGCGACGCGCTCGTGCTGTGGGGCGACGTGCTGGTCGACGGCCACAACCGCCATGGCATCTGCCAGAAGCACGGCTTGCCCTTCCAGACCGTGCAGAACACGCGCTTCCAGTCCATCGAGGACGTGCACCTGTGGATGATCGACCAGCACCTGGGTCGGCGCAGCGTCTCCGATTTCCAGCGCGGCGTGCTGGCGCTGCGCAAGCGCGAGATCGTCGCTGCCAAGCGTGCGGCAGTGGCCGCCGCGTCGGCCGATGGCGCCGCGTCGCAGGATGGCGCGACCGACGCGCCGGCAGCAAGCGCGAACGACCACGCAACGCCCGCGCCGCTGGACACGCGCGAGGCCATTGCCCGTGCCGCGCGCCTGAAGAGCAGCCAGGTCGTGGCCATCGAAAAGATCCACCAGCAGGCCACGCCGGAACTGGTGGCGGCCGTCAAGTCGGGCACGATTTCGATCAACGCCGCCGCGGCCGTCGCTTCGCTGCCGGCCGAAGAGCAGGTCGCCGCTGCGGCCGCCGGCAAGGATGAACTCAAGCAAGCCGCCAAGCGCGTGCGCGATTCAAAGAAGAAGCCGCGTGCCGAGTCATCCGACGATGCACCGTCGCAAGGCAAGTCCGCGGACGGTGGCGAAGGCGACTCGGCGGAGGTCGAATCGCTGCGCCAGCGCGTGGCCGCGTTGACGACCGAGAACACCGCGCTCAAGAAGCAGGTCGCGAACCTGCTGGACCAGTTGATGGCGCGCTCCGGCAGCAACGCCGAGGCTGAGCTCCCCGCGCCGTTCTGATCAGGCGCCCGCTCGAGGGCGGGCGCTGGAAAAACACAGGCCGATTCAAAGGCGCCGACATGGAGGCGCCAGCTGGGTCGCGCCCGTTACATTTCGTCTGGGCAAAATCGAGACACAAATAGATACAATTAGATTAACGCCAACGGCTCCATCGAATTGATCGCATGAACGTCCCTGTTACGCCCACGTACCAAATCCCCCTTGTCGTGCTGTCTTATGCGATGGCCGTCATCGGTTCGCTGGTTGCCCTGACGGCTGCGCGCAGGCTCATCGGCCGCAACGGCAAAGTCAATCGCTACAGCGCCATCTCCGCCGGCATTGCACTGGGCGGCATTGGCGTGTGGTCGATGCACTTCGTGGGCATGCTGGCCGTGAAGATCAACATGGGCGTGTCGTATTCGATGCTCGAGACCATCGTCTCCCTCGTGGCGGCAGTGGCGGCCACGTCGGTGGCACTGGTGTACGTGGCGCAGGCGCCAAGGCAACTGCGGCGCGTCGTCGGCGCGGGCTCCTTCCTCGGGCTGGGCGTCGCGCTCATGCACTACCTGGGCATGTACGGCATGCGCTTCGGCGGCTTCATCGCGTGGGAGATGCCGATCGTGGCCCTGTCGATCTTCATGGCGATGGTGGCTGCCTCGGCCGCGCTCTGGCTGGCCTTCAACACACCCACGTGGACCACGCGCATCCTGAGCGCGCTCATCATGGGCGTGGCGGTTTGTGCCATGCACTACACCGGCATGGCGGCGGCGGACTTCATCTGCACCACCGCCACGCCACGCGCCATTCCCGATGGCTTCGGCGTCATCAGCTCCTTGCAGATGCCGGTGTGGGTGCTGGTGTTCGCGGTGGGCAGCGCCTTCGTCATTGCGATGGACCAGTTCATCCGCCAGTCCGCAGGCATCCCGGCGGCGCAGCGCGCCTGATCTCTTGACAGCCGGCTAGAGCTGCAGCGACAGCAGCGATGCCAGGTGCTCCAGCGCCTTCTCTTGCAAAGGCCGGTCGCGCCACGCTTCGAAGGTGATGCGTTTCGATTGCTTCAGGTCGGCTTCGAAGCGCACCGTCTCGGCGGCGGCAAAGGCCTCGTCGTAGATGTTGAGGTTGGCTTCGTCGTTGAGCCGGAACGAGCGGTTGTCGAAGTTGGTGGAACCCACCGACACCAGCAGCCCGTCCACCGTGAAGACCTTGCAGTGAAACATGGTCGGCTGGTATTCGCTGATCTCGGCACCCGCCGCCAGCAGCGGCCCCCAGCTGGCGCGCGAGGCACCGCGCACGGTCTGCGAATCCATGATCGGCCCCGGCGTGATGATGCGCACGCGCACGCCGCGCTTCATGGCGTCGACAAGTGTGCGGATCGTCAGCTTGTCAGGCACGAAGTAGGCGCTCGAAAGGTCGATGGTTTTCGTCGCTGCGGCGATCGACAGCAAATACATCAGGTGCATGCTTTCGCTGCCGCCCGAAGGCGAACTGCTGAAGACCTGTGCGCGACCGGTACCCACGGCAGGCACGGCAGGAAAGTAGCGCTCGCCATGCAGCACCTCGCCTGACACCTTGACCCAGTTGTCCATGAACACACCTTGCATCTGCAGGGCGGCCGGGCCTTCGACCTTGTAGTGCGAGTCGCGCCAATGCCCGGCGTCCTGCGCGTTGCCCGTCCATTCCGGTGCGATGCCCACGCCGCCGGTGAAGCCCACCCGCCCATCGACCACCAGCAGCTTGCGGTGCGTGCGGTTGTTCATGCGGGCGATGTCGTACCAGTTCGGCTTGTGGAACTTGCGGATCTGCACGCCGGCGCGTTCCATCTCTTGCAGGAACTGTTCGTCGATCTTTGCGCTGCCCACCCAGTCCAGCAGCACATGCACCTTGACGCCCGTACGCGACCGTTCTGACAGCGCGTCGGCAAATTCGCGGCCGATGTCGCCCGACCAGTAGATGTAGGTCTCGAAGGTGATGCTCTGTTTCGCGCTGCGGATGGCGGCGAGCATGGGCGGGAAGATCTGGTCGCCGTTGTAGAGCGCCTCGAAGCGGTTGCCCTGCGTGATGGGCGGTCCGAGCAGCACGCCCAGCGCGCGCTGGTATTGCGCGTCGTGCAGCGCGTATTCGTGGTTCACCTGCTCGTCGATCTCCTTTTCGCTGCCGGTGGTGATGTTCAGCACGAGCAGGGTGCCGGCGAGCGTGAGCACGAAGACCAGCAGGATGGTTTTGATGCGCGAGTAGTTCTTCTTCATGCGGCGACCGCCGTGGCGCTCTCTGGGGAGCAGGGAGAGCCACCATAGCCCGCGCCGCACACGGCGAGCGCCAGACAAGGCCCCCGCGCGCTGTCGGAGTCAGCAGCAGGCCTACAAGCGATCGCGCCCGTCGCCGAATGCGCAGCGCCGCGGGGCAGGGCATGCTGATCGCTTCGTCCACAACCTGCCGCTCCCAATGACCACCGATTCGCCCAGGCCCTTGCGCGTTCTTGTCGTGGAGGACGAGCGAGACACCCTGGCGACGACGCTGGAAGCCCTTCACTTGCTCGGCCATTCCGCCATCGGTGTGGAAAGCGCCGAGATGGCCCGCATCCGCTATCTCGACGGCGCCTTCGACGTGCTGCTGACGGATGTCGGCCTGCCTGCTGTTTCGGGGCGCGAGCTGGCCGATCTGCTGCGTGAACGCTCTCCCGGACTCGAGGTGATCTTTGCGACGGGTACGCCGCAGCCGTCGGGCGAGATGTCGCCGTGGCTGGTCAAGCCGTACACCCTCGATGCATTGGACGCCGCGTTGAAGGACGTTTCACGTCGGCTGTGATGGCCGCCCGCGGCGGCCTGTGGTGCGGCGGTGGCGCGGCGGCGCAATGCGCGCGCCGCTCCGGGGACCCATCTCAGTCGATCAACTGCGCCTTGAGCGCGTAATACGTCAGGTCGCTGTTGGTCGCGAGGTTCATCTTTTCCATCAGCCGTGAGCGGTAGGTGCTCACGGTCTTCACCGACAGCGACAGCGTCTCGCCGATCACGCCGACCGATTCGCCCTTGGCCAGCTTCAGGAAGACCTGGAACTCGCGCTCGGACAGTTGCTCGTGCGGCGCCGCGTTGTCCTTGCGGTCCAGCTGCCGGGCCAGCAGTTCGGCGACCGGCGGCGAGATGTAGCGGCGGCCCAGCGCAATGGTGCGGATCGCGTTCACGATCTCGGCGGGGTCGCATTCCTTGTTCAGGTAACCCGAAGCGCCCTGGCGAATCAGGTTCACCGCATAGTGTTCTTCCGGGTAGCCGGTGAGGATGAGCACGCCCAGGTCCGGCGCCTTGGCCTTGATCATCGCCAGCGCGTCCATTCCGCTCTGGCCGGGCATGGACAGGTCCATCACCAGCACGTCGATCTCGGTCGTGCGCACCAGGTCGATGGCTTCGCGGCCCGTTCCGACCTCGCCCACGACACGCAGGTCGACATGGTTGGAAAAATAGTCCCGCAAGCCCGTGCGGACGATTGCGTGGTCATCGACGATGCCGATCTTGATCATGGTGTTCTCCTGCGCGAATGAAGCTTTGCGCTGTGTGCGTGGAGCGGACGATGACACACAACTTGACACTTGTACGATGCCAAAGTCGGGTCTCGCGGGTGTCCTTCGCTCAAAAGAGCGTTTGTCTGCCACGCTTGTCGGAAAACACCGATGAATGGGACGTCGAGGGTCTGTCAGGGAAGCGCTGAATCAGCGCGCACTCGCTTCGCTGTTCCTGTTGCTGCATACCCGGCGAGCCGATCGTGCAGCCGCGATCACAAGGTCCACGGCGCGCCTTCCGACTCCATCACCTTGCGGCCCAGGCTTGCCAGGTCGCGCTCGGCATGGCTTTGCCGCAGGTACACCGGCAGGTCTGCCATCAAGCGCGCGAAGCGTGGATTGCGGCACAGCGGACCGGCACCCAGCGCGCGTCCTGCATGCAGCATCACGACGTTGCAGGCTTCCTCGACGAGGAGCCGTTCGCGCAGGGCGACGCGATGGGCGTCTTCGGTGGGGTGCGCATCGATCCACTCGGCGCATTCGCGAAGGGCCGACGCTGCGGCGCCGATGGCGACGTCGATGGCGCCCACGTGCGCCAGTCGCTGGGCGTCCGGCTCCGTGCCGGTGAGGGCGCGCGTCATGCGCGCAATGCCCAGTGCGCCGCCATACCAGCACGCGGCAACGCCGGCCTCGCCGTGCCAGAAGCCGGGGCGCCGGGTGTAGTCGCCGGGTTTGCCGATCTGCACGGCTGCGGCCTGATGGAATTCCACGTCGACACTGCCGGTTTCCGCCATGCCCACGGCCGACCAGCCGCGCGTCGTGACGGTGATGCCAGGCTGGTTGATCTCGACGGCCGCCAGGCAGGGTTCGCCGGCGGCGTTCCAGCAACTCACCAGGGCGTGGGTCGCCGTTGCGGCGCCCGTGCACCATGCCTTGGTGCCGGAAAGCCCTGCCGTTCCGTCACCGCCTGGGGCCTGCACCAGCGTGACGCGCGCCTCCGGCGTCTCCGCGCACCACGTGCCCCAGCGCGCGCCGGCAGGCGAGGGCGGGCCGCCCAGTTCTGCAAGGATGGCCAGCGCGTCGATGTGGCCTTCGAAGAGCTTGGCAAGCGACAGGTTGTGGGCGCCCGTGTCGGTCAGCACGCGCCAGCGATCGAGCGTGCGGCCGGCGCCCGGCGTCGGTACCTTGTCGAGTCCGGCCTCCACAAGGTGTGCCAGCGACAGGGCGGCGCCAAACTGCTGCTGGAGGCGGCTGAGAGCGTCTTCGGATACGGGCGCGAGCATCGTGTGGGAAGCCTCGTCTTCGTCTGGAGGGAAACAACTATTGCAGTGAGCTTCGAACAAGAGCCCGTGTCGCGTTGCCGCTTGCGGAAATTCTCCGGGGCAATTCAGGGCGGCGCGTAACAGGGCGTCTTGCGTTAGCCAGCCTGCCACACGGAGACGACGGGTTGTGAAGGAAAAATTCTTACATTCGGCGTAGGCGCAGGACGACGAAACGAGCCAATATGCAAGACGAAACTGAAGAAACCACCTGTTTCAGAATGCGCTCGCCATGACTGCCTTGCCCACGCCCGCGGACGTCGCCCTGTTGTCGGACGACGAACTTCTACAACTTGCCCATCAGTGGCGCACCCGGGCCTCGCACGGCATGCGGGAAGCCTTCGGCGTGGCGCACTCGCTGGAAGTCGAATGCCGTCGACGCCTGCGCGGGCCCAGTGCCCGACCGCACGTTGCAGAAAGCGTGTCGTCGCAGTACCAGCGGCCGTGGTGGAAGATCTGGAACCCGGCGCGTTCCGGTGGTGCCACGGCCTATCACGGCTGACGTCATGCGCCGCTGACGGCGCATCCTTTTCTCTTGCTCAAACGTCTTTGCTGGACGGGCCGATGTGCTGCGCACACCGGTGGTTCGGCAACCATGCCGGCGCACAGCCGGCGGCGAAAGGGTGAGATCATGAAGCGAATGATTCAATACAAGGTCAAGGCCGATGCCTCGGCCGAAAACGAGCGGCTGGTGAAGGCGGTGTTCGAAGAACTCGGTCGCGTGCGTCCGAAGGGCTTTCGTTATGTGACGGTGCGGCAGGACGATGGCGTGAGCTTCGTGCACGTCGCGACCTATGACGAGGGCGTCGACAGCAGCGTGCTGACCACGCTTCCCTCCTTCAAGGCCTTCGTGGCCGGTATTCGCGAGCGCTGCGAAACCCTGCCCGCCACAACCGAGCTTCAGGAGATCGGCTCCTATGGATTCGCCGGCAGCTGAAGGGTCAGGCGACAACGCCATCATCGCCACGCTCGACGAGGCGCGCCGCCGGTTTCTTGCGCTTGTCGACGGCATACGGCCTGAACTGCACCGCTATTGCACCCGCATGACGGGCTCGGTGGCCGATGGCGAGGACGTGGTGCAGGACACGCTGGCTCGTGCCTACTACGAGCTGTCGGACCTGAAGGCGTTGCCGCCGCTGCGCCCCTGGCTTTTTCGCATTGCCCACAACCGCGCCATCGACCATTGGCGCCATGAAAGCCTGCGCGCGGCGCAGCCGCTGGAAGCCGCCATGGACGTGGCGGACGACGATGAACTGGAACCGGACAACGCGTTGGCGCGACGCCAGGCCGTGCAAGCAGCGCTGTCGTGTTTCCTGCAGCTGCCGCCGGCGCAGCGCGGCTGCGTGATCCTGAAGGACGTGCTCGACCATTCGCTGGAGGACATCGCGGCCGAACTGGAGATGAGCGTGCCAGCGGTCAAGGCGGCCTTGCATCGGGGGCGCGTGCAGCTTCGTGTGTTGAGCCAGGAGGCTGCGTCCGCAACGCCCAAGCCGTCGATGTCGCCGGAGCGTGTCGTTTCGCCGCTGTTGAGACGCTACGCAACGCTTTTCAACGCCCATGACTGGGACGCGGTGCGGGCCATGCTCGCAGACGAGGTCCGGCTGGACCTGGTGGCGCGTCACAGTGCGTCGGGCCGGGCCCAGGTCGGCCGCTACTTCGCGAACTACGAACGCCTGGGCAACTGGCGCGTCGAGCCTGCCTGGCTGGAGGGCCGCGAAGTGCTCGCGGTGTTCTGGCGCGAGCACGGGGTGGAACGGCCGGGCGCTTTCGTGGAGCTGAAGTGGCGCGATGAGCACATCGTCGCGATTCGCGATTTCCACTTTGTGCCGTACATCGCGCAGGAGGCCGTCTTCGAATCCGTCGCACAAAATACTGGATAAATACACAGTGTTCAACTATGCTTGACGGCATGAACAGAGATGACTGGATCGCCATTTGCGCCCACCACCTGCAACGGCATTGGCGCACCGTTGCCCCGCAGGAACTCGACGAGGTCGCTGCCGAACTGTGGGCCGATGAGCGCCTGCGATCAAAGCCGCCCGGCGAAGCCGCCCAGGAGTGGCTGAGTCCGATCACGCCTGAGCATTCGTAGCGTCTGCCTGCATGTGGTTGGGCCGGGGCGCAGTGCTACGCTACGCAGCACAAGCGCGCAGGAGACAACGATGACGGCCAGCTACGTGGATATACAAGGCGCCCAGGCGGATGTCGACCTCTGGGATGGATTGATCAAGGATCAAAACGCCCTCATCGTCGTCATGATGCAGAAGATGTCCCAGGTCGCGAGCACCGACGCAGCCTGGCTCGACGAGCGAATCACAGAGGCTGAAAGCATCGAGAACCGCTTGGTCGTCGGGCTTGACCGCGCGCAGCGCCGATTGCGGGGATTGATCTAGACGTCCCGATCAAAGGTGGATTCCGCCTGAAACCTCGATTCGCTGCCCCGTCACGAAGCGGTTGCCGTCGCCCAGCAGCGCACCGATGGCGCCTGCCACATCCTCGGCCACCCCGAAGCGACCCAGCGGCGTCAGCGACGCGATGTGCTTCTGGACCTGCTCGTTCGAACGAAGCATTCCACCGCTGAAATCGGTCGCCACGGCACCCGGGGCAATCACGTTGACCGTGATGCCGCGTGGGCCGAGTTCGTGGGCGAGGTAGCGGGACAGCACTTCGACCGCGCCCTTGACCGAGCTGTAAATCGCGCGGTCCGGGGTGTAGAAGCGCGCCGTGCCACTGGAAACGTTGACGATCGAACCCGGATTGCCGATCAGCGGCAGCAGCTTCTGGGTCAGGAAGAAAACACCCTTGAAATGCACGTCGACGAGGCGGTCAAAGCCTTCCTCGCTGACCTTCTCGAGCGGCTCGGCGACCTGCACGCCGCCGTTGTTGACGAGGAAGTCGAAACTGTCGCGCTGCCAGGTATCGCGCAGCACGGCGCGCACCCCTGCGACGAACACGTCGAAGGTGGCGACCTGCGCCGCGTCGAGTTGCAGTGCGGTGGCGATGCGGCCGAGCGCCCTGATTTCGCGGACCACCTCGTCGGCCTCCTCGCGGTGCGTGCGGTAGGTGAGGATGACATCGATGCCGTCGCGGGCGAGTTGCAATGCCGTGGCGCGGCCGATGCCGCGGTTGGCGCCGGTGATCAGGGCGATGCGGGAGGAAGCGTGAGAACGGGTCATGGTCTTGAGTCCTGGAAAGGTTGAGGAATGGAGTGCGCCGGGAAGGCGTGGTCCTATCGTGAACGTGCAGACCCGTCCGATAAATGGTGCAATGTCGAAATCACTGTCCAGCGCATTCGAACAATCGGGAGCCTGCCCATGGACCGCATCGACGCCATGCGTCTGTTCATCCGCATCGTGGACCTTGGCAGCTTCACCGCTGCTGCGGAGGAGTTGGACATGCCCCGCTCCAACGTCACCTACGCGGTGCAGCACCTCGAAAAGCGCCTGGGTGCGCGCCTGCTCAATCGCTCGACGCGACACGTCAGTGCGACGCCGGAAGGGCTGACCTACTACGAGCGCTGTCGGCGCGTGCTGGAGGAGGTCGAGCACGCCGAGTCGCTGCTGGGGGACGCAGCCTTGCAACCGCGTGGCCGCTTGCGCGTCGATCTGCAGGAGGGCTTGGCGGCGGCGCTCGTGTTCCCGCACCTGGGTGACTTCTGCCGGCGTTATCCGGGCATCGAACTGGTGATCGGCACCGGCGACCGATTGGTCGACCTGGTCCGGGAAGGCGTGGACTGCGTGCTGCGCGGCGGGACACCGCAGGACTCCGGGCTTGTCGCGCGCCGCGTGGCCGAGCTGCCCGTCGTGACGTGCGCGAGCCGCCACTACATCGCCGCCCACGGCACCCCCTTGACCATCGACCAGATGCGCGAGCATCAGGCGGTGAACTTCCTGTCCACTTCGACGGGGAGGGCCGCGCAGTTCGAGTTCGTGGTGAACGGCAAGCTGCGGACGATTGGCATGCGCGGCCAGGTCTGCGTGACGTCTGCGCAGGCCTATCGGGCTTGCTGCCTGCAGGGCCTGGGCTTCATCCAGAGTCCACGCTTCGGCATCGCTCCCTTGCTCGACTCGGGCGAGTTGGTCGAGGTACTCGCCGACACACCGCCGCCGCCGATGCCAGTCCTGGTGATGTTCCCGACACAGCGGCAAATGATGCCGCGGGTGCGCGTGTTCATCGACTGGCTGGTCGAGCGGACACGCGAATTGCCGGGCGCGCAGCAGGCTCGTCGCGCCTAATCCGACAACTCAATCCACACAGGCGCGTGGTCGCTTGCCCCTTCGATGCCGCGCATGGCCTTGTCGACCCCCGCGTCCAGCAGTCGGGGCATCAGCGAAGGACTCAACAGCAGGTGGTCGATGCGCAGGCCCGCATCGCGTGGCCAGCGATTGCGCAGGTAGCTCCAGAAGGTGTAGACCGCTTCCTGCGGATAGCGATGGCGGATCGCATCGATCCATCCCTGCTTGAGCAGCCTGGCATACGCTGCGCGGGCCTCGGGCTGCACCAGTGCGTTGTCTTTCCACGAGGCCATTGAGTAGATGTCGCGGTCGGTCGGGACGACGTTGTAATCGCCCGCCAGCACGACGGGATGGCCCGTCTTGCGCAGCGCTGCGGCGTGCTTGTTGAGCCGCTCGGACCAAGCGAGCTTGTAGTCGAACTTGGGGCCGGGCTGCGGGTTGCCGTTCGGCGAGTAGAGACAGCCGACGATCACGCCGTTCACCGCCGCTTCGAGGTAACGGCTTTGCGTGGCGTCCGGGTCACCGGGCAAGCCGCGCCGCGTCTCGATCGGCGCGTCGCCCTTGGCCAGGATCGCGACGCCGTTCCAGGTCTTCTGGCCGTGAACGATGGCGCCGTAGCCGGCTTCCCTCAGTGCCGCCAACGGAAAGTCCTTGCTGGTGCACTTGAGCTCCTGCAGGCACGCCACGTCGGGCGCGGTCACGTCGAGCCAAGCCAGCAATTGGGGCAGGCGGGTCAATACGTTGTTGATGTTCCAGGTCGCGATGCGCATCGTTCAGCCGGCGTGATGGGGTCACGCGACTTTGCGCGATTTTGGCTCTGCTGTCTTTGAACCCGGCGATTTCTTGCGTGCCGCAGTCTTCTTTGCCGGTGCGCTCTTCGCCGCCGGCTTGGCGCTGGCCTTACCGGCCTTGCCGCCTTTCAGGCTGCGCGCCAGCAGTTCCGTCAAGTCGATGACTTCCGCGCCTTCGGACGGCGCTTCCTCTTCCGGCTGGATCACGGTTTCGGTCTTGCCGGCCTTGACCTTCTTGTCGACCAGCTTCATGACCTCGTGCTTGAACTCGTCCTTGAAGTCCTCGGGCTTCCACTTGCCGCTCATGGAGCTGACGAGTTGCTCGGCCATCTTCATCTCGGCGGCCGTGAGGTTGGCGCCCTTGGCGCCGGCCGCGGGAAGGTCCAGGCCTTCCATCGACTTCACCTCGTCGCCCCAGCGCAGCAGGTTGAGCACGAGCGCGCGGCCCGAAGGAATCAAAACGGCCAGGTGTTGCTTGGTGGAGATCACGACTTTCGCGAGCCCGACCTTGCCGGTTTTCACCAGCACTTCGCGCAGCAGCGCGTAGACCTTCTGCCCGCGGTTGATCGGCGCGACGTAGTAGGGCCGCTCGAGGTACACGAAGGGAATTTCGCTGGCCTCGACGAAGCGCTGGATCTCGATGGTTTGCGTGGTGCGGGGATACACCGCCTCGATCTCGTCGGCCGAGAGAACGACGTACTTGCCGTCTTCGTATTCGACGCCCTTGACGATGTCCTTGCTCCCGATTTCCTTGCCGGTCTTCTTGTTGATGCGCTTGTAGCCGACCGGGTCCATGCTGCGCTTGTCGAGCCAGTCGAAGTCCACGCCTTGCTCGGTGCTCGCAACGTGCAGGCCCACGGGAATGTGGACGAGGCCGAAGGTGATGGCGCCTTTCCAGAGGGTGCGGCTTCCGGTGGCCATGGTCAGGCGCTCCTTTCGCGTGGCCAAGGCAGGGCGGTGTTGGTGGGGTCGATCGTCATGCAGGGCTCCTTCGTGGACCCTTGGCACTCTGATCGCCAGCCAGCGGCGGACAAGGCGGACCAGGGCGTCATCCCTTGCAGGACTTGGCCGCTACGCAACAGCTTGCAGGGGTATATGCGTCCAAAAGTTCTCGCGAGCCGCAAAAAGTGGCAAGCTTGCATCTCCGCTTCCCGATGAGGACGTCCATGGCTGCACGCTCGATCGCTTCGCTGTCGCTTGGTTTCGGATTGGTCTCGATTCCGGTCAAGCTGTATTCGGCCACCGAAAGCTCGGCGTCGGTCCGGTTCAACCTGCTGGCCAAGGACGGTTCGCGCGTCAAGCAGCAATACGTTTCCGAGAAGGACCAGTCGGTGGTGCCGCGCTCCGAAATGGTCAAGGGCTACGAGTTCGAGAAAGACCGCTACGTGATCTTCCAGCCCGAGGAATTGAAGGCACTCGAAGACGGCGGCAGCCACGTGATCGACATCGTCTCCTTCATTCCGGTGAGCGCCATCGATCCGATCTATTTCGACAAGGCCTACTTCCTGGCGCCCGACAAGCGCGGCGGCAAGCCCTACAACCTGCTGAAGGCCGCCATGCTCGACAGCGGCCGCTGCGCCTTGGCCAAGTGGGCGTGGAAGTCCAAGCAGTACGTCGTGCAGGTGCGCGCGAGCGACGAGGGACTGGTGCTGCAGCAACTCCTGTATGCCGAGGAAGTGCGCTCGCTCAAGGACCTGGACATCGAGCAATCGACGCCGTCCGCGGCCGAACTGAAGCTGGCACTTCAACTGATCGACCAGATTTCCACCGACACCTACGACCCGACACTTTTCGAGGACGAGGAAAAGAAGCGCATCCTGGCTGCCATCGACGCCAAGATCGCTGGCGAGGAGGTCGTGGCGATGGAACATGCCGAGGACCGCTCCGGCGGCGAAGTCATCGACCTCACGGAGATGCTGCGCGCCAGCCTGTCGCGCACCGCCGCCAAGCCCGAGCCGGCGAAGAAGACCGCGGCCGCCAAGCCGGCCGGCGCCAACGTCACGGCCTTGGCCGGCGCGGGTGCCTCCAAGGGCGCCAAGCGCGCGCCCAAAAAGGTCGTTGATGAAGAAGCAACGGCGCCGGCTCCGCGCGCACGAATGAAGAAGTGACGGCGCCTTCGCTCGACAGCACCCACCCCTACACCCTGCGCGGCATCATGCAGATGCTGGGCCTCACGCGGCATGCCATCAACGGACTGATCGAACTGGGCTTCGTGCAGCCTGAGCGCGCGGCGGGTCGGGCCTACCGCTTTTCATTTCGGGACGTGATCCTGCTGCGCACGGCCAATGAACTGCGCGCGGCGGACATTCCGACGCGGCAGATCCTCAAGTCGCTGCGCCAACTCAAGAAGGCACTGCCGCAGGACGCATCGGCGGGCAGCTTTCGCATCAAGGCGGTTGGCGACCGGGTCGCGGTGCGCTGGGGTGACGCGCAATGGGACGCCGACACCGGCCAACTGATGATGGACTTCGGCGTGGCGCCACCGGCCGGATCCGTCCACGTCATCGACGCGCAACCGTCGCAGCCCGCAAGCGCGAAGAAGGACAACCCGCAAGCGCTCTTCGCCAAGGCCGAAGCGCTGGAAGAGGGCGATCCGAAAGCGGCAGAAAAAGCCTACCGGCGCGTGATCGACGCGGCGCCTGACTACGCCGATGCGTACACCAACCTGGGCTTCCTGCTCTGCGAATCGTCACGCTGCGAGGAAGCGGCAGCGCTCTACGCGCAGGCGGTCGTGCATTGCGCGAACGACCCGTTCATCCACTACAACCGTGCCGTCGCGCTGGAGGCGCTGGGTCGGACGCAGGAAGCCATCGACAGCTACGAGGCGTGCCTGCGCATCGCGCCCGACATGGCGGACGCCCATCAGAACGCCGCGCTGCTGTACGCGCAATCAGGCCAGAAGCAACTCGCCATCCGGCACTTCAGCGCGTACCGGCGTCTGCAGCCGCGCGGCTGAGCTGGTTCCTGCGCTTGCGCTGGGTCTTCGTCCAGCGTTGGGTGAGGTAGTTCGCCAGCGTCACGACCAGCAGCACTGCCAACTGTTGCGCCAGGAGCTTCTTGGCGCCCGCCACGCGCTGGTCGACTTCGCGCTGGGCTTGCGCGGCGCGGCCGATGCCCGAGTAGTCCGGCACGTCGGAGCCCAGTTCGGCCTCGGTCGCGAGCGACGACACCGCTGCATGGGCGCCCACCTCCTTGACGTGTGCCATCGCCTTGGTGGCTTCCTGCGCCTTGATGCCCGACAGCGAGCCGTGTTCATCCGCATAGACCTTGGTGAACTCCGCGCCCAGCAAGAAGATCTGCGCTGCGTAGTAGACCCACGCGATCAACACCACCAGCGAGCCTGCGGCCGCGAAGGATTCGGTGAAGCCACTCTTGCCCAGGTACAGGCCAATGCCCAGCTTGCCCAACTCGAACAAGGCCGACGTCACGGCCGCGCCGATCCACACGTCGCGCCACGCAATGGGCGTCGTCGGCATGAGCTTGAAGATCATCGCGAACAGCAGCGTGACGATGCCGAAGGAGAACACGACGTTGACCACCTGCAGCAGCAGCTCCCAGCCCGGCATCAGGCCGCCGAACCATGCGTCGAAGGCAGCCAATGCCGCGCTTACCATCAACGAGACAATGAGCAGGAAGGCCAACCCGAGAATGAGGCCAAAGGAAAGAAGCCTTGCACGCAGCACCGCCCACACGCCCGAAGGCTTTTCCTTTTCAGGCACGTGCCAGATGCGGTCCAGCGCACTCTGGAGTTCGGCAAACACCGTCGTCGCGCCGATCAGCAGCACAACGGCGCTGATTGCACCGGCAATCAATCCCTTGTCCGGATCGCTGGCGCTGGCCAGCAATGCTTCAACCGCGGCTGCGCCGTTGGGACCGACGAGCCCCCCGATCTGGGCCACGATCTGGTGCTGCGCCGCCTCGCGCCCGAAGATGGCGCCCGCGACGGCAATCACGATGATGAGCAGCGGCGCGAGCGAGAAGATTGTGTAGTACGAGATCGCGGCGCCCATGCTCGGCGCGTAGTCGTCGATCCACGCCGTCACGGCCTTGCGGCACAGGTCGAAGAGGTACTTGGGATTCACTGGGGCCTCCGTTGGGGCTTGGGCGCGGTTGCCTTCTTTGTCGCGCTGCCCACCTTCTGGTCGACCGCGCCGCAGTTGGTGTTTTCGCCCGGGCCGGTCTCGATCAGCGGGAGCAGGGCGGCGATCGGCACGGTGACGGCCAGCGCAATCGCGGCACCGGCACGCGCCATGAGCGGCCCCTTGACGATCTCGAATTCCGGGTTCTTGAAGCTGCCGTAGACCCGCACCGGCGTGCGCAGCGAAAGAATGCCGAAATCCTTCGGCTTGGGCGCGATCGTCATGTCGAAGCGCTCGCGTTCCAGATCGAACCAGCCGTCGCCCAGCACCTGCGTCTGCTCGGTGTCGACCACGAAGAGGCTCGACTTGCCCTTGCCCGACTTCACGTCGAACACCGCGCCGCCGCAGTTGATGACGATGTCCTTGTCGCCGCCCGCCAAGAGGGCAATGACCTTTCCGCCGTTCAGGCCGCTCGCGGCGTCCAGCAGATTCGACACCTTGCCATTGACCACCATGGTCGCGATGCGGCCATTGGCCTTGGCCGCCGCCTCCGCGATGGAGTTGCCGGTGCCCGTGAGATGCAGTGTCGCGCCGAAGCGGCCCGCGCCCTTGGCGAGGGTCTGGCTGTCGGGAATGAGCTTGTCCACGCGGATGCCCTGAAGGTCGACCTGCAAGTCGGTCTTGATCGTCGGTTCGCGCGCGTCGAGCATCACGCGCGAGGCGATGGTGCCGCCGGCAAAGCCGAAGTCCAGCGGCGCGATCTTCATGATGGAGTCGTTCAGCCGCAGTGAGGCTTTCAGGCTTTCAAGCGGCAAGGTGTCCGGCACCTGGAGCTTGACGGCTGAATAGTCGACCTCGGCATCGATCTTCTGCAGGCGGCTGCCTTCGAAGGTGCCGGCGGGCAGCAGGTGGTCGGGGTCTGCCACCTTTTGCTGGGTCTTGGCGGCCGGGCGGTCTTTCACTTGCGCCTGCGTGGCGGCTGGCTTGCCACCGGTCTCCTTGGTCTGCACGCCGACGAGGGGGCCAAGGTCTGCCATGTTGAGGAGCTTGCTGTGCAGCTTGGCGGTGAGCAGCGGGCGCGGCTTCTTGTCCACGTAGGCGCCCTGGCCGGTGACGTCGGTCGAGCCGATCTTGCCGGCCAAGTCGTCCATCGTGTAGCGGTTGCCCTTGAGGATCAGGTGGCCCTCGAGCTGATAGGGCGGCGAGGCCGGCAGGGGCAGCAGCAGGAAGGGGTAGAGGTTGGCGAGCGTTTTGCCTTCGATGCGCAGTTTGGTGTCGATGGCGGAGATGTTGGCGGCGTCGGCGATGGTGCCGTCGATCCACACCTTGGTCGTGCCCGCCTCCAGGTCGCCCTTGAGCGGGAAGGACTCGCCGGATTCCTGGAAGCTCAGCACGTCGCCGGTCAAGGCGTTGCCGCTGAACTTGGCGTCGTGGTACTTGCCGTTGAAGACGTACTTCGTGGTGAAGCGGTTGTTCTCCGGCGGCGCCTTGGCGTCCTTCACCTTCTCCTGACTGGCCGGGTCGAAGGTGCTGCCTTGCACGTCGATGGAGAAGGGCTCGCCGTGGTCGATGTAGCGCACACGACCGTTGTCCACCGACAGCGTGCTGATGCGCAGCTTGCTCGGCGAGGTGTCGTCCGGCTCCGAAAGAATCCAGTTCTTGCGGTTGTCGGGCAAGCGTTCGAAGACGAGGTTGGGGCGCGTCAAGGCGACGCGTGGAATGAGGAATTTTTCGGGCAAGTCGCGCAAGGAGACAGAGAACTCCAGCTTCTCGATCCGGGCCATCGGCTCTTCTTCCTCGGACCACTTGGCGTTGCCGAAGAAGACGTCGCGCATCTCAATGGTGGGCGTCAGGCCGAGCTTGACGTCCAGGTTTGACATCCGGAATTCGCGCTCGGTCTTCTTGGAGATGTAGCGCTCCAGCGGCGGACGCACCCAGTTCCAGTCGAACAGCACCACCACCGCGATCAGCAGAACAAGGAAGCCCAGCAGCCCCGTCCAGACAGGGTGGCGGCGGGGGAATCCGGAAATCTGCATCTTCATGGGTCGTCCATCAACTTGGGCGTGCTGCCGTCCTGGGCGTGGGGGTGCACGCGAGAACAAGAAGGGTGAGCGGGCAAGGGGAAGCGGCCCGTCGGAAGGCAGACGCAGTGCTTGTGGGACGAACGCACCTCGCGGTGCCATGGAATGCCCATTGCACCATCCAAGTGGATGGTGCTAGGATGGCGTCATGCCCAAGAAAAGCACATCCCTCGCTGCCATCACCAAGCCTGCCGACGAAAAGCTGACCATCAACATCGGCTGCGTGGACCTGGGCCAGATCGACTTGCTGGTGCAGGAAGGCTTCTATGCCAACCGCACCGACCTCATCCGCACCGCCATCCGCAACCAGTTGGCGGCGCAGACCGACGTGGTGCGCCAGGTCGTCTCGCGCCGGTCGATGGTGTTGGGCATCCAGCAATACACCGCTGCCGACCTGCAAGCCATCGAGGCGGCGGGGCAAAAGATGCAGATCCGCGTGCTCGGGCTCGCAGTCATTGCGCCGGATGTGACGCCGGCTTTGGCACTGGCCACCATCGAATCCATCACCGTGCTGGGTGCCCTGCATGCGAGTCCGGCCGTCAAGGCGGCGCTCGCAGGGCGCATCGGCTGATCCTCCCCCATTTCAACGAAGGAACGCATGAACTTCCATTTCAAGCAGACCATGGCCGAAGCGACGCGCATGGTGCGCGCAGGCAATCTTCGCGGCGCAACCGCCGTGATCCAGGCCGCGCTGTCGCGCAACAAGGCTGAGCCTTCGGATGCACCGCATGCAGACGCACCGCACGCTGCGACGACGGCGGCATTCGTCGATGCGGACCCCTTGGCCAGCGGAGTCAACGGTGCCAGCGGTGCCAACGCGGCCGGTGGCGCCGCTGGTTTCAAGGGCTTTAACGGCTTCAAGGGTTTCAAGGATTTCAAGGGCTTCAAACGCCCTGAGGCGGCCAATGGTGCAAAGGCGGACGGCTTCACGGATGTCGTCGACGTGCTCGCACGCTTCGTGCCGCAGCCCACACCGGATGAGGTCGTGGTCGACACGCCACCGCCGATCGTCGATACACCGCCCGGCGAAGGGCAGTTTCTTGCAGGCAGTTTTGCCATCGGGCATGACCACCGCGACTACAAGCTGTTCGTTCCCCCGCATGCAAGCGATCGCGCGCTGCCGCTGGTCGTGATGCTGCATGGCTGCACGCAGAACCCTGACGACTTCGCGGCCGGCACGGCCATGAATGATTTCGCGCTGTCCCAAGGCTTTTTCGTGCTGTATCCCGGCCAGTCGCGCCGGGCCAATCCGCAAGGCTGCTGGAACTGGTTCAAGCACAACCATCAAAAGCGCGACCGCGGTGAGCCGGCGCTGCTGGCCGGCATGACACGGGAGGTGATGGCCACATACCGCATCGACGCCGATCGCGTCTACGTGGCGGGGCTGTCCGCCGGCGGCGCGATGTCGGCGGTGTTGGGCGATGCCTATCCCGACCTGTACGCCGCGGTCGGCGTGCACTCGGGGCTGGCGGCTGGCATGGCCTCCGACCTGCCGTCGGCCATGATGGCCATGATGGGTGGAACCCCCGTCGTGGGCCGCCAGGCGAGCGGCGTGCCGACCATCGCCTTCCACGGTGATGCCGATTCAACCGTGCATCCGAGCAATGGCGACCACGTGATGGGCGCCTGCGTGGGGGACACGTGCGAGCTTGAAACGCAGCGCGTGAGCGCCGGCGGCGTTCGGGAAGCCACGCGCACGGTCTACCGGAGCGCCGACGGCCGGGTGCTGGCTGAAATGTGGAAGGTGCATGGCGCGCCGCATGCGTGGTCGGGTGGCAGCGCCAAGGGCTCGTTCACCGATGGCCAGGGGCCGGATGCGAGTGCGGAAATGCTGCGCTTCTTCTTCGATCACCCGCGCGCGCCTGCCATGTAAGCACGCGCTGCGCAAGCGAAAACCCTGGGTCCAAAGTGCACTCGCGCCTACAGGGCGCGGCGCATGTTGCGCCAGACTCGTGTCTCGCCGAACAGCACGGGGTTGTTCGGCCGCCTGCCTATTTCAGCGAGGTTTCCATGAACACCGACGACGTCAAGACCCCCCAGCAACTTGCTGACGAAGCAAAGGACACCGGGCTCGCTGCGCTCGACACCGCCAAGAACATCGCGCAAGCGTCTGCTGGCATCGGCGCCGATGCATTGGCGTCCGTCAAGGAAAGCCTGGCCGACAGCGCCAACGAGGCGAGCGAACTGGGCGCTGACGCCGCGGTTGCCGCACGCACCTATGCGCAAGAGGCTGAAGAAACAGCCAGGGATGCGATGGCCACCGCACGCGCCTATGCAAAGGACGCCGTCAACTCCGCGGGCAAGAAGATCAGCGAGGTCAAGGGCCAACTCGAGTCCGCGCGCCAGCAGGGCGAGCAATACGTGGCGGAGCAGCCAGTGCGCTCGGTGATGTTGGCGGCCGCCGGCGGCGCGTTGCTCACCGCGGTGTTCATCTCGTTCATGCGCGGCGGCCGGCGCTGAAGCCTTCTTCCGCAAATCAACGGCGGCCAGACAACGCGGTCCTACATCTTGATGCGTTCCTGACGCCGTTGTGCCCGCCGCCTCTCCCGGCACCATTGATCTCAATCCATGCACATCGCATGGTCTTCAAAAGGAGCGAGATCATGTTTGTGCTGGAGTACCTTCGCCGTGTTCATCCGTACCGCTTGCTTGCGCTCGCGGTGCTGGGCGCCATCGTGCTTGCGCAAGCGGCGGCGATGGTGATGGTGACCCAGGGGCAGGTCGAGAAGGCACAGGCGTTCTACGCCGAAAAGAAACAGAAGGAAGCGCTGCAGCGGGCATCGACGGACGTTGCGGTGTTGCAAGCCAGCGCCCGGTGAGCCACTGGCCTCACAGGCCAGTGGTCGTGATGCAACTATTAAATGCGGGACGCGCGTCAGCCCTTGGCGTGATCGGGTTGGCGTGCAGCGTCCAGCGCATAGATCGCGGGCTTGTCATGGCCCACTTTAGGGGTCGCTGCCGCCCCCTCCTGCAAAGACTGGTGTGCGGTGCCGTAGATCTCGCGTTCAAGCCGCTTGGCACGGTCTGAATACATGCGCGCCAGTGCGGCGTGGTGTTCGGCTGCGGCTTGATGTTCGAGGCGAGCCATGTGCGCTTCCTCGAGCAGCGCCATCGCGCGGCGGAGATGGCTGTTGCGATTGAATTGCAGAAAGTTGAACATCACGGATCCCCTTTGGGTGGAAGGCCGGGTACGGCAACTTCGACACCAGTGTAGGCCGTTCGGGCTCATTCGTGCATGCGGCCAAGAGCCATGATGCTTCAGCGCTACAGGTCGTTGGTCATACCCAATTCGGACGTAATACGCGTGACAAGTGCTTTCAGGCCGGCGACTTCCTGCTCGAGCCGCGCCACGTTGGCCTTGAGCGCGGCGATTTCCCCCAACGACACGTCGGCATTGCCACCGCCCGCTGCGGCCGATGCGCTGTAGACCTCTTCGGCCGGCGCGCCACTCAACAGATGAGCCCAACGGCTTTCCCGTGAACCTGGCAAGCGCTGCAACTTGACGACGAGGCTGCCAGCGGGCCGCTCCGCCATCTCGTCAAGGAAGCCTTCCACCGAAGAGATGTCTGCGAAGTTGTGCATGCGGTCGCACGCGATGCGAAGCTCGCCGGCCGTCTGCGGTCCGCGAAGCATCAGCACCGTCAGCAGGATGATCGATTGCGACGGAATGCGCAGCACGCCGTCCACGTTGTGCGCGTAGCGGAAGGCGCGGCCGCCGCTGCTTTCCGTTACGAGGCTGTAGCCCTTCAGGCTGTCGATGGCCGCCTGCGCATCCGCGTCCGATATCTCCATGATCGGATTGCGGCTCGTCTTCTGGTTGCAGCCGGAGACGAGGGCGTTGAGCGTCAGCGGATAGCTGTCCGGAACGGTGCGCTGCTTTTCGGCGAGAACACCGAGTACACGGGTTTCAAGAAGCGAGAGCGTGGGGATGGATCCGGACATGGCGTGACGTGACCGCAAGAACAACAAGGCGGCATTGTCGCTCGCTGGCAGGCTGTTGAAAGCCTGCTAGAAGCCGTAGAGCCGCGCCGGATTGTCGACGAGGATTTTTCGCTGCGTCGCTTCGTTGTGATCCGTGCAGGCGAGCATCCAGTCGAGCAGCGGCTTGTTGTCCGGCTGCGGCTTCACGTTGGGGTGCGGCCAGTTGCTGGCCCACAGGCACCGATCGGGGTAGCTGCTGGCCAACGTGCGCGCCAGCAGCGCGACGTCTTCGAACGCGGGGCTGCCGGTGCGTGAGCTTTCATAGGGCGCGGACAGCTTGATCCAGCAGTTGCCCGCATCGAGCAGGCGGCGCAGCGCCAGAAAGCCGTCGTCTTGCGGCGTGGTCGGGCCAAGGAATTTGCCGATGTGATCGATGACCAGCGGGCAGGGGAGCTTGCGCAGCGTCGCCTCATGCTGCGGCAGTTCGCGGCCATCGAGTTGCAGGTTGATGTTCCAGCCCAGCGGGGCAATTCTCGCGGCGATGGATTCGAGGCTGGACCACGGCAGCACGCCACCCGGCAGCATCATGAAGCGCACGCCGCGTGCCCCTGCGGCATGCATGCGCGCCAATTCGACGTCCGGCGTATCCGCGGGCACCACGACGATCGCGCGGGCCCCGGGACCCAGTTGCTCCACGGCGCCCAGCGTGCAGCGGTTGTCGAATGCGTAGCCCGTGGGCTGCACGATCACCACGCGCGTGAATTGCAGTTGCCGCTGAACTTCGCGGTAGTCCGCGACGGGCGCGTGAGGCGGCTTGAAGGTCGCCGTGGGCGCCAGCGGATACGCGTCGTCGAAGATGTGCACATGGCAGTCGCATGCGTTGTCGAAGCTCGCGGGCATGTGCTGGATCCTTCAGGTGGCGGTGCTGCGTTGCATCCATGCCTTCACGCGCGTGGCGTGGGCGGCATTGACGGCGCCGCGCGGCATCTCGCCGCGTTGAAGTGCGGCCAGTTGCGCGACGGTTTCCAGCGCCTGGTGTTCGACGGCCGGCAGGGTCAGACCGCCGATGTGCGGCGTGGCCAGCACGCGCGGATGCCGGGCCAGTTCGGGTGTCGGCATCTGGTCGGGCGCGCGGCCCACGTCGAGTGCGCAACCGGCGAGGTGGCCGACGTCGAGTGCCTTGAGCAGGGCTGCATCGTCGACCAGTTCGCCGCGTGCTGCATTGATGAAGAACGTGCCTTGCCGCATGGCCGCGAAGGCCGCTGCGTTCATGAGCTTGTCGGTCTGCGGCGTGGCGGGCGCCAGGCACACGACGAAGTCGGATTCGCCCAGCAGGGCCTGCATCGGCACCTGGCGCAAGCCGTCGTGCGCCGCAATGCTTTCCGGCGTGCTGACCCGCACCTGCATGCCCAAGGCCAGGGCGACGCGGCACAGGTATTGCGCGATCTGGCCGTAGCCGATCACGCCCAGCGTCGACCCGCGCAATTCGCGTCCCATGAATGGAGCGATGGGCGCGCCTTGACGCCAGGCTGCGGCGTACTGGCTCGTGCCACGCCCCAGGTCGATCATGGCGCCGACGATCCATTCGGCCACCGCCGGCACGAAGCCCGCGCTGGCTTGCGTCACGAGCACGCCATGCGCGCTTGCCGCCGCCACGTCGATCGTGCGAATGTCCACCGCGCAGCGAATGAACGCGGCCAGTTCGGGCAGTTGGCTGAACAACTCGGCCGGCGCGGGCGTTTGCCGGTACGCAATGATGGCGTCGCAGCCCTGCGCCGCAGCGATGAGTTCGTCCGTCGTCATGTCGCGCGCGTGGATGTTGAAGCGAACATCCGCAATGACGCGCAGCGCATCGGTGGCCTTGCGGCCGAAATACTGGCCTGCCTTGTCGGTTGGATGGGTAACGAAGACGGTGGTCATGTGGGTGTCTTGGCCGCTTTGGCCTTGGCCGACGTGGACGATCGAGGGGCCGCATCTTCTGAACGGGAAGGCGGCGCCGCCACCGATTCGCGCTGCGCCAGTTGCGTGGGCGCAAAGACCAGCGTGCGCTCGTCGGCCATGTCGGTGTCATCGCGCTGGCGCATCACGCGTTGCACCATCGCACGTGCCATCGCGCGCACCGGCAATTCGACGGTCGTCAAGGTCGGGTTGGAAAGGGTGGAAAGAAAAAGGCCGTCCATGCCGACGACCGACACGTCGCGCGGCACCGACAGGCCCGCTTCGCGCAGCCCGGCCATCAGGCCGAGCGCCATCAGGTCGTTGAGCGCGACGATGCCGGTGGGGCGCTTCGGTGCCGCCGCGATCTTGAGCGCCGTGGCGCGGCCGACTTCGGCAATGACCGCGTCGCCGTACTCGTTGAGCTGGCCGCCGTCGAGCACCTGCGCGCTGCCGCGCAAGCCCGCTGCCTCGGCCGCGGCGTAGAAACCGTCGATCTTGGCGCTGCGGCTCATCGTCATGCCTGCCACAGTGGCAAAGGCCAGCGCACGGTGGCCCCTGTCGATGAGGTGCTGCGTGGCCATGCGCGCCGCCTCGAAGTTGTCGGGCATCACGTGCTCCAGGCTCGATCGCTGGCCGGGCGTGGCGCCGCGGTCGTAGCTGACGACGACCATGCCGCGTTGTGCCGCCAGCTCGAAGTGGCGCTCGTCGGCCAGCGAGGAGATCACGATCACGCGCCGAACGCCTTGCGAGAACAGGTCTTCGAAGAAGGCGCTTTCTTTCTCGCGGTCGCGGTAGGTGCTGCCGATCAGCAGCCGGTAGCCGAACTGCTCCTGCGCCACGTTCTCGATCTCGCGGGCGATGTAGCCGTACATGGGGTTGGTGAGCGACGGCACGAGCAGGCCGATGAGCGGCGTCTGTCCCGTCTTGAGCTGCTGCGCGAGCTTGCTCGGCCGGAAACCGAGCGCTTCGATGGCGGCTTCGACGCGCGAGAGCGTCTCGGCGCGCATCCGGTCGGCGCGGCCGTTGAGCACGTTCGACACCGTGCTCACCGACACGCCGGCGCGCTTGGCAACGTCCTGGATCGTGGTCATGTCGTCGTTTGGCTAGAGTCCGAGCCGGCTGGGCAGCCACAAGGAAAAGGAAGGAACGAGCACCAGCAGGACCAGCGTCGCCAGCAGCACGGCAAGGTACTTCATCATAGGACGCGCGACGTCTTTCACCTGTGTGCCCGTCAGCGCGCAGGTGGCAAAGAGGCCGAGCCCGATGGGCGGCGAGAACAGGCCCAGCCCCATGGCAATGACCATCACCGTTCCGAAGTGCAGCGGGCTGATGCCCAGTTGCTGCGCAATCGGCGTGAGCAGCGGCCCGAAAATGATGAGCGCGGGCGCGCCTTCGAGCACGGCGCCAAACACAATCATCATCAGCACCGACAGCAGGATGAACATCACGCTGCCGTACTGGTGCGCAAAGGCGATCATCGAGCCGGAAACCAGCTGCGGAATCTGCTCGATGGTGAGCGCGAACGACAGGCTCGACGCCGCCGCCACGATGAACAGGATGCTGCCCGCCATGGACGCCGACTTCACGAACAGGCGCGCGATGTCTTTCACGCTCAGCTCGCGAAAGGCCGCGCTGCCCACGACCAGCGCATAGATGACCGCGAAGGCCGACACCTCCGTCGACGTGGCGACGCCGGAGGTCACGCCCTTGCCGATCATCCCGACCATGACGATGGCGACCAGCGCGCCGCCCAGCAGCTTGAGCAGGGGTGTTCGCGACTCGAAGGCTTCGTCAGGATTGATTTTGCGCCCGAAGATGACGGCCAATGCCGCCAGCGCGAGCGCCATCACGGCTGCAGGCACCAGCCCCGCCATGAACAGCCCAGCGATGGAGATGTTCGCCACGAAGCCCATGATGATCATGTTGATGCACGGCGGAATGGTCTCGGCCATGATCGCCGTCGACGCCAGCAGGCCGGCGGCTTCGTTGGGGTCTTGCCGCGTGCGCCGCACCGCGGGCATCACGATGCCGCCCACCGCCGCGATGTCCGCCAGCTTGGAGCCCGACACGCCCGAGAAGAAGGCCGTCGCCGTGATCGTGATGAGGCCCAGCCCGCCGCGCACCCGCCCGAAGATGCGCAGCAGCAACTCGATGAGGCGCGAGGACATGCCGTTGGACTCCATCAGCAACCCGGCCAGCACGAAGAAGGGAATGGCCAGCAGCACGAAGTGGTCGCTGCCCGCCATGACCTGCTGCGAATACACGAGCATGGGCAGCGATGGATCCGACAAGAAGTAGAGCAGCGACGAAAAAGCCAGCACGAAGCCGATGGGCAC
The DNA here is from genome assembly GCF_030317105.1 of Variovorax brevis. Lineage (GTDB taxonomy): Bacteria > Pseudomonadota > Gammaproteobacteria > Burkholderiales > Burkholderiaceae_C > Variovorax > Variovorax brevis. The sequence continues at coordinate 607,139 of NZ_JASZYG010000001.1, read as the reverse complement.
GCCCAGCACCAGGCTGCCGAAGAAGCCGGCCGCGAGCAGCAGCCCGTGCGACAGCGCATGGCCCGGCACCAGTGCATTCCAGCCGAACACCGCGGCCAGCAGCACCACGCTGGCCGCGAGCGTGCCGAACACGATGCGCGCCGGCCCGTTGAGCGCGTTGGCCACGCCGAAGATCGACATGAAAAAGCTGCCAACCACGACCGGATACACGTAGAGCCACTGCGGCAGCCCAAGCGACGTCGTCTGGCTGTAGGAATCGATGAGCAGCAGGATCGAGGTGTAGAACAGGCTCGCCGACACGCCCGCGATGATCCAGTGCGCCGTCTGGATCAGCGCCGGCTGCCAGCGCGCCGGCAGCATCTGGCGAAACAGGTCCACGCCCACATGCTGGCTGCGCGCCAGCACCGTCGCGGCGCCGAAGAACACCAGCACGATCATCAAAGCCCGCGCCACTTCCTCCGCCCAGTCGACGGGGTCGTGCAGCATGTAGCGGTAGACCACCGAGACAAACACCACCAACACGTCCACCGCCAGCACGATGCCCGAGAGGTATTCGATCTGGCGCGTCAGCCAGGCCAGCAAGCGTCCGGGATGCGTGTCGTGGCGAAAGCCCCAGCCCGGCAAGGCGGCGGGCGAATGGGGCAGGGCGGCGGCGAGGTCTGCGGACATCGATGGTCTTCCGTTCTTCCGTGCTTGCGTGCTTGCGTGCTTGCGTGCTTGCGCCGGTCAGTTGCCGCGGATGCGCTTGAGTTCCCCGGAGACCATCGCGATGGCGTCGTCGCCGATGGCCTTGGCGTGCGTCTCGTAGATCACGCGGGTCTTGTCGCGGATGCGCTGCATCTCCTGCGGGCTGATCTCGTTGACGGCCATGCCCTTGGCCTTCAGGTCCGCGACGCTGGTCTGGTTCTGCGCGCGGTTCACGCGGCGCTCTTCGTCGCGCCCGACGATGGCGCAATCGCGCAGCGCCGCCTGCTCGGCGGGCGAGAGTCCGTCAGACACCTTCTTGGACAGCAGCACGGCCAGAGGCGCGTAGGCGTGCTTGGTCAGCGTGAGGTACTTCTGAACCTCGTAGAACTTCATGTTCTCGATGTTGGCGTATGGGTTCTCCTGGCCGTCCACCGTCTTCGTTTCCAGCGCGGAATAGACCTCGGAGAAGGCCATCGGCACGGCGTTGCTGCCGAGCGTCTTGAAGGTGTCGATGTAGATGTTGTTCTGCATCACGCGCATCTTCACGCCGTCGAAGTCCTCGATGCGCGTGATCGGGCGCTTGGAGTTGGTCGTGTGCCGAAAGCCGTTCTCCCACCACGCCAGGTTGATGAGGCCCACCGCCGGCAGCTTGGCGGCGAACCAGTCGCCCGCCTTGCCGTCGAGCACCTGGTCTGCCTCTCGCTCGTTGTCGAAGAGGAAGGGCAGGTCGAACACGCCCAGCGCCGGCACGATGCCGACCAGCGGCGCCGTGGAGACGATCACCATGTCCAGCGTGCCCGAACGCACGCTTTGCGTGGCGGCGATGTCGTTGCCGAGCGCGGCGTCGTAGAAGGGCTGGATCCTGAGCTTGCCGCCGCTCTTGTCCTGCGCGCAGGCGGCCATCTTCTGGGCGCCGGTTCCCATGGGGTGCTCCTTGGGCACCGAGAGCGAGATGCGCAGGGTGCGGTCCTGGAACTGCGCGAGCGCGGGCGTGGCGATGAGTGCCGTTGCGGCGCTCACAGCGAGCCATTGAAAGAGCCGCTGGCGTGTCTTGCGTTGCTTCATGGGGTTGTCTCCTCGAAATATGCGTGACTCAACTCAGCCACTTCAGTGGCACGAGAACGAGGGCCGGGAACAGCACGAGCAGGAAAAGAACGATCAATTCGGCCCAGAGAAAAGGCCACAGCCCTCTCATGAGATCGCTCATGGGAATCTTCGCGACGCCGCAGATCACGTTGAGCACGATGCCCACCGGCGGCGTGATGAGGCCGATGGCGTTGTTCATGATGAACAGCACGCCGAAGTACACCGGGTCGATGCCGGCCTGCTTGATGACAGGCATCAGCACCGGCGTGAGGATCATCACCGTGGGCGCGAAGTCGAGCGCGGTGCCCACCACGACCACCACCGCCATGATGACGAACATCAGCAGTGTCTTGCTGCCCATGAAGGGTTGCAGCAAGGCGACGACCTGCGCGGGCACGTCCGACAGCGTGATCAGCCACGCCGACACGAGCGCCGCGGCAATCAGGAACACGATCACCGAGGTGGTCTTGGCGGCAGACACCAGCAGCGCGTAGATCTGGCGCAGGGCGAGTTCGCGATAGACCAGCGCGCCGACCACGAAGGCGTAGACGCACGCGGCCACGCCCGTTTCCGTCGGCGTGAGGATGCCGAACTTCAGCGCGCAGACGATGCCCAGCGGCATGACCAGCGCCCACACGCCGTCGATGCCGGCGCGCAGGCGCGCATCCCACGACTGGCGCGGCAACACGGTCACCTTGTCGTGTCGCACCACCCACTGCCATGCAATGGCCAGCGACACGCCCATCAACAGGCCGGGAAAGAAGCCGGCCAGGAAGAGCTTGCCGATCGATACGTTGGCGATGACGCCGAACATGATGAGCCCGATCGACGGCGGGATGACGGGCGCGATGACGCCGCCCGCCGCGATGAGGCCCGCGGCGCGCGGCACGTTGTAGCCGGCCTCGCGCATCATCGGGATGAGCAGCGTGCCGATGGCTGCCGTGTCGGCTGCCGCGCTGCCGGAGATGGCGGCCATCATCACCGAGGCGAACACGGCCACCAGGCCCAGTCCGCCGCGAAAGTGCCCGACCCAGGTCAGCGCGAAATGCACGATGCGCCGCGAGATGCCGCCCGCGTTCATCAACTCGCCCGCGAGCATGAAGAAGGGGATGGCGAGCAGCGGAAAGCTGTCGGCGCCTTCAAAGAGCTTCTGCGACAGGATGGTGGCGTCCATCTGCCCCTGCGACACCATCAGCGCCACGGCGCACACCAGCAGCGCGAACGCGATCGGCATGCCCAGCGCCATGGCGCCGAGCAGCGAGAAGGTGAAGACCGCGATGGTCACCGCGCCACCTCGAGCGGCTCATCGCGCTCGCTCACCTGCACCAGTTCTCGCTCGCCGATGTGGCCGGTGGCGATGCGGTAGAGCGTTTCCAGCGCCTGCAGGCCGATGCACACGCTGCACACATAGCCCATGCCGAAGATCCAGATCATCGACAGGCCGGTGACTGGCGCCGAGGTCGTGGCGTTGATGTCATGCTGATTCCATGTGCCCAGGAACAGGATGGCGCAGCACGCGAGGATCAGCACCTGGCTGGCGGCCAAGCACAGGAGCTTGCCGCGCCGGGGCAGCCGCGCCACCACGTTGTCCATGCCCAGGTGCGTGCCGTCACGCACGGCGACGATGGCGCCGATGAAGGTCAGCCACACGAAGAAGAAGCGCGAAAGCTCCTCCGAGACCACGATGCCGGAGTTGAAGACGTAGCGCAGCACGACGTTGCCGAACACCGTCAGCACCATGCCCAGCATCAAGGCGGCGAGCACGGCCTCGACGGCCTTGAACACGCGTGCCAGCACGGCGCGCATGGCTCAGGCTTTGTTGCTGGCAATGGCCGCGAAGAGCGGCGCCGTGCTGGGGTACTGCTTGGCGAAGTCCGCCCACAGCTTGTTTTCCATTTCCTTGCGCACGGCGGCGCGTTCGTTCGGCGCCATCGGGAAGAAGGTCATGCCCTTGCCCTTGAGGTCTTCGATGGCGGAGACCGCTTTCTGGTTGGCGATCTCGCGCTGCTGCACCGACGATTCGGCCACCGCCTGCATGAACTTGGGGCGCAAGTCGGCTGAAATCTTGTCCATGCCGCGCTTGCCGATCACCACCACCATGGGGCTGAAGAGGTGCTCGGTCTGCCAGCACGACTTGGTCACTTCGTTGAGCTTGCTGGCCAGCACGGTGCCCGCGTCATGCTCGAAGCCGTCGACAACGCCTGTCTGCGCCGCCATGTAAAGCTCGCCGAAGGGAATGGGCGTGGGGATGGCGCCCATGATCTTGAAGGTCTCGATGAAGGCCGGCGTGGGCAGCACGCGCAGCTTGACGCCCTTGATCTCCGCGAGCGACTTCACCTGCGTCTTGGTGTAGACGTTGCGCGGTCCGAAGTGCGAGGCCCAGGTGAGGATGGTGCAGCCCGCGCGCTGCTGCAGCATGTTGTTGAGCGAGGTGCCGACGGTGCTTTCCAGCACCTTGGCAGCGTGCGCGTAGCTTTCGAAGACATAGCCCAGGTCGAGCATGCCGATCTCGGGCAGGGCCGTGGCCCAGATGGAGGAGCCCGTCACCATCATGTCGATGGAGCCCACCTTCACCTGCTGCACCACGTCGCTTTCCTTGCCCAGCTGGTTGTTGGGAAAGTAATCGAGCTTGACGGCATCGCCCGTCGCGGCCTTGAGGTTGGCCTGGAAGCGCTGGTACCAGACGTAGTGCGCGGCGTTGTCATCGGCCGTCATGGACGAGGACATGCGCAGCGAGATCGGCGCCTGCGCCCGCACGATGGCGGGGAAGCCGGCCAGGGCGGGAAGGGCGGTGGCGGCCGCGGACTGCACGAATCGACGGCGCGAGAGCTGGGTCATGGCTTGTCTCCTGCTTCTGATTTAGTACATCGGTTTACTACATCGATTTACTGTATCGATTTACTAGACGGAAAACAGAGGGTTGTCCCGAAGCCGAGGCGTCTTCAGCTGTTAGTAAATGTTTCATGATGTAAAGTGCCGGCCGCAGCCGATGGGTGCTGCGCAAATCAGATGGCAGGAAGCGTTGTGGGTGTGATGAAGAACTGGATGGCGCGTGTGACGCGCTGCGGCCTGGGTGCGGCACTTTGCGCGTCGCTCGTTGCGTGTGGTGGCGGCGGCGGAGGAGGCGTTGGAGACGACGAGACCCTCTATCCGACCTTCACGTACGCGGGCCAGTCGGCCTATGTGCTGCATCCCACCGTCGTGCAGCCGAGGATCTCGGGGCTCAAGAATCATTCGCCTCGCTGCGCGCTTGTCGGCGGCCGCCTGCCTGCAGGCATGACGCTGAACAGGGACTGCACCCTGTCGGGCACACCGACGGAGATCGGGGCCTTTTCGTTCAACGTCGAGCTCGGCGCATCGGGCGTCAAAAACGAGCTTGTCTTCGGCCAGGGCATCGCCGTCTTCGGACCTTCGGTGATCTACAGCGCACCCGCCAGCGTGAACTTCGGGGAGGAGGTCGACTTCCGTCCGCTGAATGCAATATTCTGGGTTGCGCAACCGGGTGACAGCGTCACCTATGCCATCGCGGAAGGCGCGCTGCCCACGGGCCTCGGCATCGACGCAGCCACGGGCCGCATCCACGGCACGGCCGCGACCCAGGGCAGCTACAGCTTCAAGGTCTCGGCCACGGTGACCAACAGCGCCGGAACGGCACGTGTCGTCCAGGACTACCCCACGCAGATGAGCGTCGGCGGATTGGCGCTGAGCTATGGCAGCTACGGCGGCGTGAGCGCCTGGCTCGGGCTGCCCGTGTCGGTGGTGCCCACCGGGGCGCGTCCTTCCGGGCTGTCGTATGCATGGGCGGCTGGCGAAACCCCGCCCGCAGGCCTGCAGATCGACGCCACGACCGGCACGCTTTCCGGCGTGCCGAGCGCGCCTGTGAATGACGCCTACCGCATTGCCGCCACCGGGCAGGTCAACGGACATGCGGTTCAGGGCTTCGCTTACGTGAGCGTCTATGCGCGCTCGCCGATCACCTTGGCCTATGCGTACTGCCCCGGCTTCGTGGGAGAGCCTTTCCAGTGCGCGCCGACCATCGACAACATGTCCGGCCAAGCGCTCACAGGTGCGACGTACAGCTACACGCTGAAGGAAGGCGCATTGCCCGCAGGCTTTGTCCTGGACGCCAGCACCGGTGTCATCAGCGGTACGCCCACTGCAACGTTTTCTTCCCCGGGCAATGTCTACGGCCTGACGGTGGGAATCAACGGCGTCAGCTTCGATCTTGAAGCACAGCAGAACTTGCTGGCGATTTACTGAGGCGTGAGGCGGCGGGCGCATGGCCCGCGACAGGCGTGATGCGCATCCGCCGTACGGGCCGCCGCACGCGCTCGACCGCTTCGCGCAGCGTGAGGTGGATCACATCGCGCTGCGCGTGGCTCCCGCCCAGCCGATGCGCCATCTCGGGAACGCTCGCCAGCAGGGTGATGGCCAGCGTGAAGTTGCCGCGTCCAAAGGCCATCAATGCGCGGCAGGTCGGCAGGCCCACGTCCCGCGTGCTTTCGCCATGGCGCGTGGCCTGCGATTGCGAGCGCACCAGTGCCGATTCGAGATGCCGTGCCCGGTCCCAGTCCTGCGCACCGACAAAGGCCAGCGTGGCGTGCAGGTCGTTGAAGCTGCAGAACGCGTCGTCGATGTGCGGCGTCCACGCGGATGCCAGTTCGCTCCAACGCGCGGCGCCCGGATCGCCACCCGCCAGGCCGATGCGCCACAACAGCGCGGCTGCGTCGATCAGGTCTGACAACTCACCGCCATCGCTCGCGCGAATGTGCCGGTCATAAAGGGCGAGCGCCTGGTCGAACTGGCCCTGTGCGACATGGAACAGCGCCACGTGCCACCAACCATGCGTGGCGACCAGCGTGTCCTTGCCCCACGCCAGGGCGTGCTCCATCATCCAGCGCACGCCCTCGCTGGCGCGGTCGGTCATCTCGCAGACATGAGCGATCACGTGATGGGCCCGCGCATCGTGGGCGTCCAGTGCGAGGGCGGTGTGGGCGTCTTCCTCGGCCTGCTCGTATTCGCCGCACTCCTCGAGGCTGAAGGCGTGCATCGCCAGCACCGCGTGGTAGCCCGGCATGTCGCACGACCATGCCGGCAGCACGCCGGCCACCCGCGAGCGCATGCTCTCGGCGTCGCCCATGATGTGGTCGAACACGTGCGCCACCTGGAGCGCCAATGCGTCCCGCGGGTGCAGGTGCAGCAAGTCGCCCAGCAACATCCTTGCGCCGCCGTAGTCGTCGGCCAGCGCGGCGGCGATGGCGGCGATGTGGTGGCGCTCGCGTTCGTTCGTCGGCAGGCATGCGGCGCGCGCAAGCACCGCCCGCGCCTGCCGCACGCGCCGCGGGTCGCGGCTGCACAGCAGCAAATACGCGCGCAGCACGTGCGCCATCACGAAGTTCGGCGCCTCCTGCATCGCCGTAGCCAGATGCGTTTCAGCCCCGCAGCGCCAGCTTTGAAAGGCACCCAACGCACGCTCGTAGGCGGCGAGGGCAGTGTGGGTGGCGCCCGTGACGGGTTGCCCCAGTGAATCGATCCTGCTCATACCTGCACCCTCCGATGTGGTGACGTTGCCGGCGCGATGTTGAGGTTCATGCGCATGAGGTTGTCCGGGTCGAAGCGCTGCTTCACCGCCTGCAGGCGCTCGTAGTTCGTGCCGTAGGCCGCGGCCACGCGTTCCGCTTCGTCCTCGGTGAGGAAGTTGACGTAGCCGCTGCCGGTGGCATGGGGCGCCGCATCCTCGAAGGCGCGACGGGCCCACGCTCTCACGGTCTCATCGTCGTGCGGGCTGGACCAGCGGCCATGCACGTTCATGATGTAGTGCGCATCGCGTCCCACGAAGGCCGTTGCGTCGGGCTTGACCCGCGCCATCGCACCGCCGAGTTGCGCGATGAAGATCTCGCATTCCGGCCCGGGCAGGTTGCTGGCCGATGCGATCACCGTGTCGAGCGCCGCATCGCTCAGCGTGCTGAAGTTGTTCGACTTCCAATAGTTGCGTCCGCCCGGTGCAAGCAGCGGATCGAAGGCCTGCTGGAAGGCGGCGTAGGGTGCAGCGCCCAGGTGCGTGCCGACCGGGTCACCGAACTTCAGCACCGGCGCGGCCACCTGTTCGCCTTCTTCCACGTTGCCGCTGTACACCAGAGGAAAGATCACCACCTCCTTGCCATGCACGGACTCGGGCAGGAAGGGCAGGGGAGGCGCCTTGCGCATCACCATCCACACGCTCAGTTCGTCAGGCGCCTTCATCGTGAAGTCGCGCCAAGCGCGCAGCACCTGCCGCGCCTGCGAAAAGGGGTAGACCACCAGACCGCTGTAGACCTCGGGCCCGACAGGGTGCAGCTGGAAGTGGAAGGAAGTGACCACGCCGAAGTTGCCGCCCCCGCCACGCAGCGCCCAGAACAGCTCGGGCTGCGACTCGGCCGATGCGATGCGGATCGCGCCATCGGCCGTGACGACCGTTGCACTCAGCAGGTTGTCGATGCTCATGCCGTGGCGCCGCGTCAGCCAGCCGAAGCCGCCGCCCAGCGTGAGTCCTGCCACGCCGGTGGTGGAGTTGATGCCCAGCGGCACGGCCAGTCCGTGCGCCTGCGCTTCGCGGTCGAGGTCGGCGAGCAAGGCGCCGGCGCCCACGCGCGCGGTGCGCTTGGCCACGTCGATGCTGATCGTCTTCATGCCCGACATGTCGAGCATCAGGCCGCCTTCGGCCACCGCGTTGCCTGCGATGTGATGGCCGCCCCCGCGCACGCTCATCAGCATGCGGTGTTCGGCGGCAAAGCGCACCGCGGCCTGCACGTCGCTGTCCGTCAAACACCGCGCGATGATCGCGGGATGCCGATCGATGGTAGCGTTCCAGACCTTGCGCGCCGTGTCGTACGCTTCGTCCCCAGCGGTCAGCAACCCGCCGCTGATCTGCGACGCCAGCGCATCGATGTCGGTCCAGCTCACTTGCCGGACATCCTTGTCGAGCGAGAGGTAGTTCATGAATTGCATGGAGTGCTCCTGAGATGAATGAGTTGAAAAACCAGCCGTCGCAATGGCCTCGCAGCGGGTGCATTCATTCTTCGAATTCGGGCTGTAGCGCGCATCACTCCGCGTCCGGCGAAATTGACTGCGCGTCCGCGCGTGAGTGCGTTTTGTCACAGGGCCTTGATCGCGCGTCCGGCCGCCTTGACCGGAACACCGCGGCAGCACATCGATGAGCCAAGACACCTTGTCGGATGTCTTGCGCGGCGTGCGTCTGCGCGGCGCCGTGTTCTTCAACATCAGCGCCAGGAGCGACTGGGCGGCCGAGGCGCCGCCCGCAAGCGAACTGGCGCCACTGCTGATGCGCGGCGTCGACCACGTCATCGAGTACCACGCGGTGGCCCGGGGCACCTGCTGGGCCGCCATTCCCGGCGGGCCGTCGGTGCAACTGGGCGCGGGCGACGTCGTCATGTTTCCGCATGGGGACGCGCACGTGGTGTCGAGCGCACCCGGCATGCGCGCGCAGGCGGACCTGAGCTGGTTCCCCGGCATGCAGGTCGACCAGTTTCCGCTGCGCGTGGCCTACAACGGACCGGACGTGCTGCTGGCCGCGCCCAAGGAGTCGATGGAAAACGCCGAGACATCGATCGTGTGCGGCTTCATCGGCTGTGACCTGCAACCCTTCAATCCGCTGATCGATGCCTTGCCGCGCATGATGCATTTGCGCGCGACCGATGGCGACGCATGGATCGCGGCCTTCACGCAGCAGGCCGTGGCCGAGTCGCACGCCAAGCGCCCCGGCGGCGAGGCGATGCTCGCGCGCATGAGCGAGATGATGTTCGTCGATGCGGTGCGTCGCTATGCCGACAGCCTGCCGCTGGACAGCGCCGGCTGGCTCGCCGGATTGCAGGATCGCTTCGTGGGCAACGCGCTCGCCCTGATGCACCAGGAACCGGCGCGTGACTGGACCATCGATGAACTGGGCCGGCGCGTGGGCTTGTCGCGCTCGGCCCTGCATGAGCGCTTCACGCAGCTGGTCGGCATGCCGCCCATGCAGTACCTCGCGCAGTGGCGCATGCAGGCGGGTGCGCGGATGCTGCTGGAGACGCGCGCCACCGTGGCCTCCATTGCGCTGGATGTCGGCTATGACTCCGAAGCGGCGTTCGCGCGTGCGTTCAAGCGGCTGGTCGGCAAGCCGCCGGGTGTGTGGCGGCGTGAGCGCGACGATTCAGCGGCGTGAAAGAGCGGGGTCGTCGCAGCGCTTGTAGGACATCGGCGCATTCGAAACGCCTGCGCAGGGGATCGGCATACGTCTTGCGTGCGTCAAGAGCATTCGCAAGCCAAAGCGGCGATATGCCCCAAATGCTTGCACCGGTTGTCTCCTCCACCCTCCTTGGTGGATTTATCCCCGGGGCTTTGGCCCCGGGGATTTTCTTTTTTGGTGCATCACCTCACTGCATGAACCACCCGTGGCTCACCACCAGTGATTGACCCGTGAGCGCATTCGTCGGAAAGGCCGCGAACAGCAGCGCCACGCGGGCCACGTCGTCGGTGGTCGTGAATTCGCCGTCCACCGTTTCCTTGAGCATCACGTCCTTGATGACCTGCTGTTCGGTGATGCCCAGCGTCTTCGCCTGTTCGGGAATCTGCTTTTCGACCAGCGGCGTGCGCACGAAACCGGGGCAGATCACATTGGCGCGCACGCCATGTTTCGCACCTTCCTTGGCGACGGTCTTCGCAAGCCCGATGAGCCCGTGCTTGGCCGTGACGTATGGCGCCTTCAGCAGTGACGCCTCCTTGGAGTGCACCGAACCCATGTAGATCACGCTGCCGCCGCGGCCCTGTGCGTACATGTGCTTCAGGCACGCCTTGGTGGTGAGGAATGCACCGTCGAGGTGAATGGCCAGCATCTTCTTCCAGTCCGCGAAGCTGAACTCCTCCACCGGGTGCACGATCTGGATGCCGGCGTTGCTGATGAGGATGTCGATGCCGCCAAAAGCCTTGGCAGCCTCTTCGACGGCTGCGTTGACCTGCTCTTCGCTGGTCACGTCCACGCCCACGCCGATGGCTTGCGCGCCCGTTTCCCTGAGCTCGGCGGCGGTGGCGTCAGCCGCCTGCTTGTTGAGGTCGGCAATCACGATCTTTGCGCCTTCCTGCGCGAACACGATGGCGATTTCCTTGCCGATGCCGCTGGCCGAGCCAGTGATGAAAGCGACTTTGTCCTTGAGTTGCATCTCGGGTTCCTCTAAAGAATGAAATGGATGGAATGGGCGGATCGGTGGCAGGCAAAGGTCAGGCCAGGTAGTCGTATTCGACGGTGCCCAGCGCCAGCGTCATGTCGGCGATGCAGTGCACGGCCGAGACCACTTCGCGCACCGGCAGGTCTGCCACAGGCGCCAGTGCGTGCGGATGCAGTTCCAGCGACGCAGGGCCGGTCCACGCGCCATGAAGGGTGACGTCGACCATGTGGTAGCGCACGAGTTCGCAAATGCGCGCCGTGCCGTCGACGTGCGGAATGATCTTGAGCAGGAAGTTGGGTTGCGCGATGCCGGCCAGGATGGGTTCGGGCGCCAGCGCGCGGTGCTTGAAGCCCATGGTGGCCTTCGCGACACACACCTTGCCGTAGTCCAGCGTGCCGACGATGACGTCCGTTTCGTAGTCGAGCACGGGCGAGGCGAGCTTTTTCGGAAAGCCCCACAGTTCGCGCCCACCGGCAATGGGTGGATGGTCGTTGAGGTACATGGCGTGCACATACGCGCCTTGCTCGACGCCTTTGCGGGTGCGCAGTTGCACCGGAATGACCTGCCCGGATTCGGTGTAGTCGCCAAAGCCGGTGGAGTCGGGCATGCGGATGAACTCGTACTTCACCAGCGGCTCGATCACTTCGAGCGGCTCGGGCACGACGGCGCGCAGGGCGTCGATGTCGGTTCGGTAGGTCACGATGAGGAATTCGCGCCGCAGGAAGCGGTAGGGGCCCGGCGGAAAGGCGGGGCTGGTGAGCGGCATGGAAAAGGCCTTGCCGCGGACGTCGTCGATGAGCATCAGTTCCTTTCGCTTGCCGCAGCCATCGCGCGGGCGGTGAGCGGCCGTTTGACGCGGGGTGCGCCGGGTTCGCCAAGGTCGAAGGTGGTGACGCCATTGGTGTGCGCGTCGCTGTGCATCTCTTCGGGGTGCGCCATGGTGGTGTCCATGTCGCGCCGGCCAGCTTCCCAGTGTTCTTCCACCGTGGCGCGCGAGAACTCGTAGTCCTTGGAGTCGCCCTCGTAGGGCTTGTGCCGGTAGATCAGGTGAAAGATGTCGATGGGCGCATGCGTGAGTTGCGCCTGCACTGCCTGCACGCTGGGGTCCTTGCGCAGATGGCCCGGCAATTTGTCGATGAGGTCGGCAATTGCCTGCTGCAGGTTCACGTTGGCCGCGAGCGTGTCGGTGTTCAGGCGGGTACGGCTGGAGTAGGTGATGTCTTTTTGGCGCTCCATCACTTCTGACAGCGTGGTCGGCATGGCGCCGCGCGCGTTGAACAGGTCGACCTGAAGCACGACCAGCGGCTCGGTCTGCGGTTGGTTGTCCAGCACGTACTGGAGCGGCGTGTTGGAGACGATGCCGCCGTCCCAGTACGCTTCGCCATCCACCTCCACCGGCGCGAAGCCTGGCGGCAGGGCGCCGCTGGCCATGATGTGCTCGGGGCCGATCTTTTGCACCGAGTTGTCGAAGTAGATCGAGTTGCCGTTGCGCACATTGACGGCGCCCACGCTCAGCCGCATTTCGCGTGCGTTGATGCGGTCGAAATCGACGAGCCTCTCCAGTGTCTGCTTGAGCGGCGAGGTATCGCAATAGCTCAGCAAGGGTGCCGCGGCACCCATGAGCCACGCCGGTGACATGCGCGGCAGGAAGAAGCCCGGAACGCCGAACAGCGCGCCCAGATTGGCGCTCCACTGGTTGAGCGTGGCGCGGCTGGCCATCCATGCAGGCAGGCGCTGCGTCGGCCCCGAGGAAACGAGTTGCCAGAACTCGCGCATGCGCTCGACCCGCTTGTCGGGTGCGTTTCCGGCAATCAGCGCCGAGTTGATGGCGCCGATGGATACGCCAGCCACCCATTGGGGTTGCTGTCGATGCTGGCTCAGCGCCTCATACACGCCGGCCTGGTAAGCGCCCAATGCACCGCCACCTTGCAGCACCAGTGCCTTGCGGCCCCCGGCCTTGAGGGCCGTGGAGCTGAACTGCTTGGAGGAAGAGAGCGGCAGAGTGTCTTTCATGCAGCGATCGTAGGGATCGCGATTCCCTGTGAGTTGGCGCTGCGTCCCAATTGGTTCCCTGCAGTCCCAGGTCCTCATTCACGGCTAAGTACCCCATTTCATAAGTACGGGCACAAATGAAAGCGATGCGTTTCGTGTCAGGGCAAGGCGCAAACCGCAGCGATACCTTGTGGTATCGCGAGGATTTGCAACGCCGCCATGGCGCGAAAGGCGCGGTTTCATGTGCTTGTATTTATGAAAGGGGGTACCAAGTCATCAAGCCGCGGCGTACGCGGTGGCTGTGCGCTTGTCGAGCCCGTGGCTCCATACGGCAAGCGCCAGCCCGCCCAGCGTGAGCAGCGCGGCCGCCCAGCCCAGCGCGCCGAGCCCCGGTCCGCGGTCGATGACGACGCCACCCACCCAGGCGCCCAGCGCATTGCCGAGGTTGAAGGCCGCAATGTTCAGGCTCGACGCCAGGTTCTGGCCGGCGCCGGCCGCCTTTTCGAGCACGCGCATCTGCAGTGGCGCCACCGTCGCAAAGGCCGCGATGCCCAAAACTGCTGCAAAGACGACGGCCGTGACCGGCGTCTGCACGGCGAAGTGCGTGGTGCCCAGCACGACGGCCAGCGCCGCCAGCGTGCCGAGAACGGCCGGCATCAGCGCCCGGTCGGCCAGCTTGCCGCCCAGGATGTTGCCCAGCGCCATGCCGCCGCCGAACAGCAGCAGCACGGGCGACACGGCCGCCTCCGACAGACCGGTCACGCGGGTGAGCAGCGGCTGGATGTACGTGAAGACGGCGAACACGCCGGCGTAGCCGAAGACCGTCATGGCCAGCCCGAGCAGCACTTGCGGCTGGGCGATGGCAGCGATTTCGTCGCGCAGGGCCACCGGCTTTTCGTCGGCATCGGCGGCCTTGGCGCGCGGCACGAAGGCGGCCAGCACCCCGAAGGCGATCACGCCGATCACGGTCACGGCCCAGAAAGTCGCGCGCCAGCCGAAATGCACGCCCAGCCAGGCACCGGCAGGGACGCCCAGCAGCGTGGCGGCCGTGAGGCCGGTGAACATGACGGCGATGGCCGACGCACGCTTTTGCGGCGGCACCAGGCCGGTGGCGACCACCGAGCCGACGCCGAAAAAGGTGCCGTGCGCCAGCGAGGTGATGAAGCGCGCGCCCATCAGCATTTCGTAGTTCGGCGCGATGGCACAGGCGATGTTGCCCAGCGTGAAGATGGCCATCAGCACGAGCAGCACGGTCTTGCGCGGGATCTTGCGCGTGGCGATGGTGAGCACCGGCGCGCCGATGGCGACCCCGAGCGCGTAGCCCGAAATCAGCAGGCCGGCGGCCGCGATGGAGACATGGAGATCGCTGGACACCTGCAGCAGCAGGCCCATGATCACGAATTCGGTGGTGCCTATTCCGAAGGCACCGGCGGTGAGGGCGAGGAGGGCGATTGGCATGATGCCCCGTATGGTGGAGACAAACGCCTTCGATGACTAGAATGCCGCTTGGACGAACTACTGTGAATTGAATTCACGAATCACCAGCCATGCCCCGCACCGAAGTGAACCGTTCCGGCGAGATGGAGGCCTTCATCCAGGTGGTCGAGCGCGGCAGCTTCTCGGCCGCAGCCGGCGCCCTGTGCATGACCCCCTCGGCCGTGAGCAAGCTCATCGCCCGGCTCGAAGCCCGCCTGGCGACCCGCCTGGTGCATCGCTCCACCCGAAAGCTGCAGCTCACCCCCGAAGGGCGGCTCTACTACGAGCGCGGGGTGCGCGTGATGGCCGATATGGATGAAGCCGAGCGCAGCGCCGCCGCCGGGGCCGCGCCGCGGGGGCGGGTCAGCATCAACGCCAGCGTGTCCTTCGGCCAGCATGTGCTTATTCCGCTGGTCTGCCCCTTGCTCGAACTGCATCCACAGATCACACTTGACATTGTCGTGACCGACCGCGTGGTCGACCTCATGGATGAGCGCACCGACATCGCCATCCGCTGGGGGCGCCTGCCGCCGTCCGACCTCGTTGCCCGCAAGCTGGGCGAGACGGGGCAGGCCATCGTCGCCTCGCCCGCATACCTTGCCCGCCACGGCACGCCACACACCCCGCAGGAACTCATGTTGCATAACCGCCTCGGCTCCAACTACCGTCGCAACGTCCCTGACTGGCCGTTGCGCGTGGACGGGCGCCAGGTCGACGTGCCGGTGTCCGGCAACGTGCGCGCCGGCGACGGCGAGAGCCTGCGGCGGCTGGTGATGTCGGGCGTCGGGCTCGGCCGGCTGTCGCTCTACCACGTGGGCGCCGACATCGAGGCCGGTCGCCTCGTGCCCGTCATGGAGCCCTTCAATCCGAACGAGGTCGAGCCGATCCACGCGGTCTACCTCGGCAAGGGCGGACAGTTGCCCGCCCGCGTCCGGGCGGTGCTCGACTTCCTGAGCGCCAACGTCGTCCTGCACGGCGCCATGCCCCACACACCTCCCTCACCAACCGATTTCAAAGCCGCGCCTCCACGGCGCATCACAAAACGCAAACAACCGGTGGTCATATGAATGCTGAAGGTTTCGCACTTTTTGACACGCGCTACGGTCCTTGCGGGATTGCGTGGGGCGAACGGGGGATCATTGGCGTGCAGCTTCCTGAGGCCGACGCCACCGCGACGCGGGCCCGAATGCATCGACGCTTTGCGCAGCTTCGGGAAGGCTTGCCGCCGCCCGACGTGAAGGCCGCCATGGCCCGCATCACGCACCTGCTCACCGGCGGCCACGACGACCTGTCCGACGTGCTGCTCGACTGGCACGGGGTGCCGGACTTTCATCGCAACGTCTACGAGATTGCCCGGCGCATCCTGCCCGGCGAGACGCGCACCTACGGCGAGATCGCGGACGAACTGGGCGACAAGAACCTGTCGCGCGCCGTGGGGCAGGCGCTGGGGCTCAATCCCTTTGCGCCGGTGGTGCCGTGCCATCGCGTGCTCGCGGCGGGCCAGCAGACGGGCGGCTTTTCTGCGCACGGCGGGGCGGGCGTCAAGGTGAAGATGCTGGCGGTCGAAGGTGCGCAGCGCGTGTCCGCGGATGGCACGGCCGCGCTGTTCGAAACGGACGATCTGCGCCAGCCCTAGTGTCCCGAATCGGAAATTCGTTGAACAAATCTGCCGGGAATCGACGCCATGCGGCGTTGCAAATGCTCGCCATGCGCTCGGCATGGCTGTGCTTTGCGCCTTGCCTGACATCGATTTCGAGAGATTTGCTTGTTCAACGAACTTCCAATTCGGAACACTAGAACGGCATGCGCGCCAAGCCCATGGCGCAGATTGCCCCGGTCTTCGTCAGCTCGACCTCGCTCGACCTGAGTGCCGAGCGCCAAGCGGTGGCGCGCGTGCTGGATGGCCTGCGCGAGACCAAGTTCGTCGGCATGGAGCACTTCGGCAGCCGCGACGAATCCACCGGCAAGGCCTCGCTCGACGAGGTCGACCGCAGCGAGCTCTACATTGGCATCTTCGCCGGCCGATGGGGCTCGGGCATCACCCACGACGAATATCGCCGCGCCCGCGAGCGCCGCTTGCATTGCCTCATCTACTTCAAGGACGAAGCGGCGATCGATGCCTTCGGCCCCGGTGGGCGCGATGACGATCCGGCAGCGGCGCCGCGCCTGGCTGACTTCAAGCAGGAACTGAAGCGCCACCACATCGTGCGCGCCGCATTCAGCAATGGCGACGAACTGGCTGCCCAGGTGGCGATCGATGTGCACCGCTGGCTGTTCGACGTGGCGCGTCCACAGGCGGCCGCCGGGCGCGCTGGCTTGCTCGACGCGGTGGTCGATTTCCGCCCGCTCATCGAGCGTGAACTGCAGGACTTCGCCGGCCGGGAGCGGCTTTTCGACGAACTGACCGACTTCGTCGCCCGCGGGCCAAATGGCTACTTCGTGTTCATTGCCGACGCCGGCCTGGGCAAGACAGCATGGGCCGCCGCCGTGGCGCGCCGGTGGGACGCGCCGGCGTACTTCTGCAGCGTGGCCGAGAACCGCGTGGATCCCGAAGGCTGCCTGCGGCACCTCTGCGCAGAACTGGTATTGCGCTGGGACCTGCCGTACGACCATCTGCCTGACAACGCGGGGCATGACGCCACCTGGCTGGGCAACCGCCTGACCGAGGCCGGCGCCAAGGCACGTCGACTCGGCCAACCCCTGTGGCTCGTGCTGGACGGCCTCGACGAGGCGGATCCCGCGGAACCTGGTCGCAACACCCTGCGGCTGCCGACCCGTCTGCCCGACAACGTCTACGTGCTGCTCACGACGCGGCCGGGTGGCTACAGCTTGGCCAGCGCTCCTGGCACGCGCCTGATGCCGCGCGAGCTGGCCGCCGGCGATGCGATGCAGCGCGACGACATTACCGCGAGCCTGCATGCCGCATGGCGCCGACCCGAAGTGGCGCGAGCCGCTGCCGCAGCCAAGCCTGCGCTCGACGAAGCCGGATTTGTTGCTCACCTGCTGGCGGCCGCGGAAGACAACTTCATGTACCTGGCCTACGTGCTGGCCGATATTGCCGAGGGCGTGCCCGGCTTTCGTCCCCTGCAAGCAGAGCGCTTGCCGGTGGGCCTGGAAAGCTACTACGCCCACTTCTGGGCCCGCATGGGGCTCAACGAACTGCCGCAGCGCGACTATGCGCAGTGGACCGGCCTCTGGCGACCCGTGCTCGCCCTGCTGGGCGTGGCCGGCGAACCGGTGAGCACGGCCTGGCTCGCCGATCATGCGGGCCGCCCTGCGGACGAGATCCACACGCGCGTGCTGCAGCCATGGCGGCGATTCCTGGCGGGCGGTCGCCAGGGTTGGCGCATCGTGCACAAGTCCTTTGCCGACTTTCTGGGCAGTCGCGACGAACTCGATCTGCCGGCAATGCACCGTGCCATTGCGCAGCGCGATCTTGCGGACGCGTCGCGCTGGCCACGCTTCGATGGCTACGCCTTGCGCCACCTGGCCACGCACCTGCGCCGCGCCGGTGAAGATGCTGCGTTGCTCGCGCTGGTGGGTGATCCACGCTGGTTCGCGGCGCAACAGTTGGCAGACCCCAGCGTCGCCGGCTTCCAGCACGACGTGGCCCAAGCTTGGGCGACGCAAGAGGCCATTGACGACGCGGCCCTGACGGCAGGCCAGCCACTGCCGGCGCTGGCCGGGGAATTGAGATGCGCCCTGACCACCGCCACGCTGGGGCATCGTTCGTCCAACCACAGCCCCGGACTGCTGGCCGCGCTGGTGCGGCACCGCCACTGGACCCCCGCTGTTGCGATGCGCGTGATCGAAGCCATGCCGGCGGCCGATCAGCGGCTGGAAGCCTACGCGGCCCTGGCTCCCGCACTCGATGAATTGAAAGACGTGCGCATCGCACTGCAACGCGTGCGCACCACCAGCGAGACATTTGCATGGCGCGCTGCCATGGTGTCCTTGCTGCGGCACCAGGCTGGAATCGGCGACGTCGAAGGCGCGCTGTCGGAGGCGTTGGGCCTCGCCGACAGCGAAGCCGCAGCGCGTTCCATCGCCGCGATCTGCCCACTGCTCGAACCCGGCGACGCCCAGGTCGCCCTGGTCCGTCTCATCGAACTCGTGGCGGCGGAGTGTGCCCGGCGAAAGTTGCGCGGCGCGTTCGACACCGACGACACCTGGCACCTGGGTTCATTGCAGGCGGCGCTGGATGCGCAATTGCTGCCCGCACTGCGCGCGCTCGAGGCGACACCACCACCGCGGCCGCTGAGTCTGTTCTGGCCAGGCGCGCTCGCGCGTGCCACAGCGCTGCGCCTGGTCGAGGCCGGCGACTGGCCGGCAGCGCTCGCGCAATGGGCGAAGCTCAAAGCCCCCACCGTGCGGGCCACTGCCGCAGCGGGCATGGTGCGGTGTTGGCCCGAGGCCCAACGATCGTCAGTGGCCGGGCCGTTGCTGACGAAGTTGTGGAAGGCAGCTCCCGACCACCCGAGCCCGAAGTGGTTGCAGGCCATGGCCGAAATGACCGCGTTCCTGCCGGGTGGTCCGCGCGAAACGGGGCTCGAAAGGCTTGTGCGCGCGGCGCTGAAAAAGCACATGCTCCTTCCGGCGAGGACCCTTGCAGCGCTCGAACCGTGGCTCACCGACGGCGCACTGCGTCTTGCCGTGGAACTGGCCGGCGAAATCGAGGACCGCCACGACCGTCGGGAAGCATTGGGCGCGCTCGCTGTTGCCTTTGCCCGCCTTGAAGGCCCCGAGGCTGCGCTGCGCCTGGCCACCCGGGGCCTGGATTCCTACGATCGTGCCGATGTGCTGGTGCCGATGCTTCCACGCCTGGTGCTGGCAGGCCACCTCGCGTCAGCCTTGCAGGCACTCGGCGACCTGCGGCACGACAAGTTCCTGCCGGATGCGCTGGCGGCGATTGCACCCGTCCTGCCGCCGGAGGCCATCGACGCGGCGCTGACCAAGGCGGAAGAGCTGAGCGATGCCGCGGCGTGGTCGCGCGCCGCTGGTGCGCTTGCCGAGCGCCTGGCGGTGCTGGGCCAAGGCCCGAGGGCGCTGGCCGTTCTGCACCGCATCAAGGATCGCCCGCGCCCGCTGGCAGCGCTGCGTGGCACGGCGGCCTGGTTGATGGCCGAAGCAGGCCTGGGCGATGAGGCCCTGGCGCAGTCGATGGCGCTGGATACTGAAGAGCAGCGTGCCGAGGCACTCAAGGCGCTTGTGCCGGTGATGCCACTGGCTCAGTGGGATGCCCTTTGGGAACGGCTGGCCGAAGCCTGGCAACGGGCTGCCGATGAGCGTGGCGCCCATGCCGTTGGCACGCAGTTCAACCTGGAGGAAGGTCTCCTCGCGATGGTGACGCGGTGGGTGCCGGTTGAAGGCGCGTTGGCCACGCATGCGCGCTGCCTGCGCGCCCTTGCACCGGGCATGCTGCGCGCGCAGTTGATGCTGAAGGCTCTGGCCGGCTTCGACCATGCGCAGTTGCTTGTGGATCAGGCCATTGAAGAACTGCTTGGCGGCGCTGCCGGCGAACGGAGAATCATTGGCTACGCCCTCCGGGATCTGGCCCCCAGCCTGTCGCGCGCTGCGCTTCAAAGCGTGCTGGCATGGCTGGATGCCCACCGCAACGAGCGCGCTGTCATGGCTTTTGCAGGGCCTGAGAAATTCGAGCCCGAACTGTTGATCCAGCTCGGCCGCCTGGGTGATGTGGAGGAGGCGCGCAGTCGCAGCCGATGGCTCGAACCCGAAGGAGAAGTGGCGTTGGCCGCGGCCCTGTGCGAGCGGCTGCCCCCTGCGGAGGGCGACGCCTGGGCCATGGAAGCCGTGCAGGCCTTGACCAGGATGCACTACAACTTCCACAAGGTCTTCGCCCCGCTTGCGCAGGTTCTCACGGCTGCCACGTTGCCGGCCGCCGAGGCTTGGCTGCTTGGGCTGGACAAGGCCGAGGACCGCGAGCGATGTGCATGCGCCTGGGTAAGCCGCGCCGCGGACTGTCAAGACTTGCCCACGACCGTGGAGACAGTGATGGGCTGGGTTGATGAAGCTGCGCAGGCGGGCGGCGTGGCAGCATTGGCGCCACACGCCGACGCGGTCCTCCTGCGCCGCTTCGAGGCGGGCGCAGGGCATTGGCCGGCGGAAGATTGGACCAGGCCAGCGCTGCGCGGCGTCGCGCTTCGTTGGGCGGCACTGGGTGAACGCCAGACGGCTGTCGACCGGGCCATTGCCATGAAAGACGGCGAAGTCTGGGTCCATCTCGCGCCGACCCTCGACGTGCCCGCGCTGGAGCAGGCTCTCGCACACTTGTCGTCGGCGTATGTGCGCGACAACCCCAGGGCAAGATCCGCCATCGCCACCCGGTTTGCGGTGCTGGAAATGACGGTGCCCGCCATGGAGTTGGCGCTGCGCTCCGGCGTGCCCGAGGATGTCCTCACTGCCCTGGAGGCCGTCGTCCGAGCGCTGCTGGAAGCACCTGCTGCTGCCCGCCATGCCGCCTGGCGATGTGGCTTGGCCGCAGCGTCCACCCTGCAACGCGAGCAGGCCCTGTCGGTGGCCCGCATCCTGCTGCGCCTGACACGTGGCCTGAGCCGACCGGGCGAACTGTCGGCGATCACTGCTGCGGCAGTTGATGTTCTTGCCCTCTGGCCTTGAGCTTGGGGCCTGCAATTTCCGGACCCTGCGCGCCGGGGCAGATGGGTGGAAGCAACACAATTCCACGCCGGGGAAGATGGTCTAGCCATGGGCGAAAGGGCGTGGTTCAATGCACGCATGAGGACGTTTTCCCGCCTTCGCCCCACTGTTGCCAGATGCGTATTTCTGGCGGCGACACTGGGGCCGTGCCTGGCGTCGGCGCAATCAACGCAGGCCGACACGGGCACGGGCAACTGGCGTTATTCGTTGTCGGTGTACGGGTACTTTCCGAGCATCGGTGGTTCGAGCAGCGTGCCCAGTACACCTGGCGGGCCCACCATCGACGTGAACGCCGGCACCGTCATCGACAGCCTGAAGTTCACCTTCATGGGCGCCTTCGAGGCCCACAACGGACGCTGGGGCGTCTTCACCGACTACATCTACCTCGACCTCGGCGGCAGCAAGTACGGCACACGCGACTTCACCATCGGCGGCAATGCGATTCCCCTGAGCACGCAGGCCGATCTCACCTGGGATCTGAAAGGCTCGCTGTGGACCCTGGGTGGTGAATACCGCGTGATGCAGACGCCGGCGCTGTCCATCGACCTGCTGGCAGGCGCACGCATGTTTGCCTTGAAGCCCTCGTTGCGCTGGGGCATCTCGGGCGATCTGGGGCCGATTGCACCGGCGGGGCGTTCAGGCAGCTTCGAGAACAGCGAGACCTTGTGGGATGGCATCGCGGGCCTCAAGGGCCGCTACACGATGGGCGAGACGCGCAGGTGGTCCTTCCCGTTCTATGCCGACGTCGGCACAGGGCAGTCGCGCCTCACCTGGCAGGCTGCGGCAGGCGTGAGCTATGCCTACCCATGGGGCGAGCTGACGGCCATGTGGCGCTACATCTCGTACGACATGAAGTCGGGCAGCACCATCGACAACCTGAACTTCAACGGGCCGATGCTTGGCGCCACCTTCCGTTGGTAGCGGAACGCACTCAACAGCCTTCTAGGCGTTGACGCAGAAGACCACGACGCTGGCGGCGTTCTGCGAACCCATCGTTCCCGTGCCGTTGGCAACGCTGCAGAACTGGCCAAGGGGTTGCTGCGACACCGTGACCTCGTAGGTTTGCCCCGTCGCCACCGGCGTTGGCATCGTGAAGGGTCCGGACACCGTGATGAAGAGGGAGTCCCGTCCGTTGGCCACCTGAAGCGACTTGTTCAGCCCCAGACCGGTCACCGATCCGCCGACCGTGAATGCGGGGCCATCCGGTGCGTCAGACCCGCTGTCACCGCCACATGCGACCAGCAAGGCGCTGAGCGCGGCGAGATGAACGAAGCGCCAAAGGCCAGTGGCTGCGCGAGCATCGGGCATGGGGCTCTCCTTGTGAGGCAGGCATTCGACAGGGGTCTGGCGAGTGTCTCCGCCCCATTTGAACAGGTTCACGACCTTCGTGGGGCCGCGAAAATCAAGGCGCAAGCTTGATCGTGCCCGCCTCGAGATCCACCGTGCCAATGCGCACCCAGTCGGGCCCGGTGCGACCCGGATCGTCGTTCTTTGAATTCGATGTTGCGATGCTGAAGTTCTTCGAGACCAGCTGCTGGTTCGGCTGCCCTTCGTTCAGCATGATTGTCACGGTCCCGGTGGCGGTCTGGCCCGTGCCGTGGTCGGAATAGTAGTGAACCGCAACCGGATACTGGCCGGCAAGCGCCGTGCCGGCGTTGGTGCCAACCGTTGCCAGGGTCGTGTGCTCGGGACCGAAGCCGCGCGTGTTGTCGAAATCGAGGTTCATCCTGTTCACGGTCTTGCGATTGAAATACCAGGACGTCTGGTTGCCGGGCGGCGGTTCCGTCACATACAGGTCGACGTCCGCGTTGTCCTGGTCCCATGTCAGCGTGGTCAGCAGCTTCGTCAGCGAGCCGGTGCCCGTGACATCGACGATCAGCGTGGCTGCATTCGCATACCAGTTGGATTGCTGCGCGAGGCCAGGGCCTGCCACGACCACGACGGTGTTGTCCCCCGCGGAAACCGGAATGGTGGCTGAGAACGCCCCTGAAGCAACGGCGACCCGTTGCGGCACGCCTTTCACGTAGGCAACGATGCTGGCGTTGGTGCCCAAGCTGCCCGAGAGATTGCCTGCGAGCGCCACGCTGCGGTTGGGGATCTGCTGGCCCGGCGAGGGAGAAGTCAAGCCGATCAGGGGAGAAGAACCGAAGCCGCCCTCGGCCTGCGTCGTGAGCGTTGCAAAGTCTTCGTTGCGCCCCAGGCTTGGAAGCGCCACGTACGAGAACGAGTCGTAGCCCGCGTAGCGGCCCCAGTTCGTGCCGTCGAAGGCGAGGGTCTGTTCGGCACCCATCACGTCGACGTCATGGAACCTGAAGCCGGTGCTGTCATAGCCATGGAGGACGGCTGCGTGCTTCGGGATGCCGTTCTGGCCGAGCAGCAGCACCATGGGTTGATTGAACGCTGCGAGGTAGACCTTCATGAGCCGCGCCGTCGCTGCGTTGCCAAGGGCGCCCAGGACCGTGCTGGACTTCATCGCCCAGTATTGGCTTTGCGCGACTTGCGCGCGAGCCGCCACCAACTGCGCGATGCCCGCGTTGCCCGCTGCCGCGTACTTCGTGCCCAGGTTCGACCCCGGGCGGTTGGCGAAGTACCAGCTTGCGTACGCCGACATGCCAAGGCTGTTGCCGCCCGGGCTGTAGTAGCTGCCGAAGTTCGGAATGTTCCAGCCGCTGGCCGAAGGCGAGAAGTTCGACAGCGAGCGGCTGGTTGGCAGGCTGGCCGTGTTGAAGGCAACAACAAGGAAGTGCGAGAAGCTGCGCGCCTCGACCTGGAACGAATGCGCCGCCTTGTCCTGGCTGACGATGGTCACGGGCTCATAGCGCTGGTTGCCTGCGTCGTAGTGAACCACCGCCAACTGGTCTTCATCCACAACAGCACTGGCGTCGTACCGCAGGGTGATGAGAAAGGGCGCGTTGAGTGCGTCAGGCTGATCGACAGCCACGTCGATGGCCGCGCCAATGGCCGTGAGCATCAACGGCAGGCCCGGTGGCGGCACCATGGGTGTCACGGTGATGGTCTGCGGCTTCAGGCTGGCACCTGACGGCACCGTCACGTCGGCGACCGGCGTGGACACCATGCCGCCCGAGGCCGCGACCGTTCCCGTGCCGCCCGGCAGGCTCTTGACGCACGCGATGGCGATGTTGATGACGTTGCTCGACGCCACCGTTCCGGAGCCGTTGCCCACGTTGCAGACCTGGCCCACGGGTTGCTGCGACACCGTGACCGCATAGGTCCGCTGCGAAGGCAGTTTGGTTGAGAAGGTGAACGCGCCTATCGTTGATATCGACAGGCTGTCGCCGCCATTGGCGATCTGGAACGACGTGCCGGAAGCCAGTCCGGTGACCGTGCCGCCGATGGAATAGGTAGGGCCTTGGCCATCGCCGCCGCCTCCGCAAGCCGTCGTCAGGGCAGCCAATGCGGCCAATCGGGCAAGGCGCCCCGCCCGGAAGCATCGGCGCGGTCGATGGAGCGCCCGGACACTGGCTTCTGCGAGACCGGATATGGACGCGGCTGCCTGCGGGTTGGTCATGGATGTCTCCAGGGCGTGCTCTATCGCGCGAGGGCAAACGCCTTCGCATTGCGCGTGAGAACTTTGTAACTGGACGTTATGGATGGCCCATGCCAGCGTCAATCGGCCGAATTGGCTAGACCCACCCATGCGGTAGGCGCAAGGCGCTTTGCAAGCCGGGGAGGGCGTTCATGCGCGCTCACTGTCTGGCGCTAGCACAGCCCGCACACGCCCGCCGCAGCGCGACCTTTCCGTGATCGCGACAATAGGGTGATGAATTCCCGTTTTCTGCGCATCGCCCTCGTGCTGGGGCTGCTGTCGGCCATTGGGCCATTCGCCATAGACATGTACCTGCCGGCCTTGCCCGACATCGGCAACAGCCTGCACGCGAACATCGGCGAAGTGCAGATGAGCCTGACGGCCTTCTTCATTGCGCTGGGCATCGGGCAACTGTTGTATGGCCCGGTGTCGGACATGGTGGGCCGCAAGCCGCCGCTGTATTTCGGACTGCTGCTGTTTGCCGGCGCGAGCGTGGGCTGCGCGCTGGCGGGCGACATCCACACGCTGATTCCTTTCCGCTTCCTGCAAGGCCTCGGCGCTGCGGCCGGCATGGCGATTCCACGCGCCGTCGTGCGCGACCTGCACACAGGTACGGACGCTGCGCGGCTCATGTCGCTGCTGATGCTGGTCTTCAGCGTGTCGCCGATCCTCGCGCCCCTGGCCGGCAGCGCCGTGATCGCGTTCACCGGTTGGCGTGGCGTGTTCTGGGCCGTCACGCTGGCGTCGGTGGCGGGGCTGGTGCTGACGGGGGTATTTCTCAAGGAGACGCGCACTGCGGAAGCACGGCTGGAAAGCAGCTTGGGCAGCGCCTTGCGTTCCTACGGCGTGCTGCTGCGCGATCCGCACTATCTCGGGCTGGTCTTCATCGGCAGCTTCGCGATGGGTGGATTCTTCGTGTACCTGGCCAATTCGTCCTTCGTGTTCATCGACCACTACGGGCTCACGCCGACGCAGTACAGCGTGGCCTTCGGCGTGAATGCGGCGGCGTTCATCGGGGCATCGCAGTTCACCGGCGCGCTGGGCGAGCGGATCGGGCTGGTGGCCATGGTGCAGAGGGCGGTGCTGGCGTGCTGCCTCGTCATGCTCGCGCTGCTGGGCTACTTCGTTGCCGGGGGCGACAGGCTGGAGGTGCTGATCGGGCTCTACTTTATCGCCAGTGCTTTCATGGGCCTCGTGATTCCGACCACGGCCGTGCTGGCGCTGGAGAAGCACGGCGTCATCGCGGGCACTGCCTCGGCGTTGATGGGCACGCTGCAGATGCTCACCGGCGCGGTGATGATGGGCATCGTCGGCTTCTTCACCACCGGCACGCCGCTGGCCATGGTGGCGGGCATAGCGGCCGGCGTCGGCATCTCGCTCGCGCTCACGTGGGCGACGCTGGGTGGGCGGCAAGCGCAACCTTGCCCGGTCGGCCAGTGATGCAGGACGGACTCCCCCAGCCGCAACGCACGCGGTCCATGATCGTCATCATCCTGGGCATCGCCGTGGCGGTGCTGGATGGGACCATCGTCAACCTCGCCTTGCCGGGCATCGCGCACGAACTCAACGCGAGTCCCTCGCACACCATCTGGGTCATCAACGCCTACCAGATCGCCACGCTGGTGATGCTGCTGCCGCTCGCCTCGCTGGGCGACCGCATCGGGTATCGGCGTGTCTATCTGGTCGGCATGGCGCTGTTCACGGTGTCGTCGGTGATGGCGACCTTCGCGAATTCGCTGGGGACGCTGATCGCCGCGCGCGCCTTGCAAGGGCTGGGCGCGGCCGGGATCATGAGCGTGAATTCAGCGTTGGTGCGCCTCACCTATCCCCGGAGCCAGCTCGGGCGCGGCATGGCGACCAATTCGCTGGTGGTCGCAACCGCTTCGGTGGCGGGGCCATCGGTCGCGGCGGCCATCCTGTCGGTGGCGTCGTGGCCTTGGCTCTTTGCGCTGAACGTGCCGCTGGGCATCCTCACGCTGATCCTGGGCGCGCGCGCTTTACCGCACAACGTGGCCAAGGGGGCGCAGGAGCGTTTCTCGCTCGTCGATGTGGCGCTCAACGTGGCCATGTTCTCGCTGGTCTTCATTGGCGCCGACGGGCTCGGCGTGCGGGACGGCGCCACGGGGGCAGGCGCGTCGCCCTCGGCGTGGATCATGCTGGCGGCGGGGGTGGGCGTCGGCATCTTCTACATCCGGCGCCAGCGCCATCAGGTGGCGCCGCTGTTTCCGGTGGACCTGTTGCGCATCCCGGTGTTTGCGCTGTCGATGTGCACCTCCGTGATGGCGTTCAGCGCGCAGATGCTGGCCTACATCTCGCTGCCTTTCCTGCTGCTGGGCTTCTACGGACGCTCGCACGTCGAAGCGGGCTTGCTCATCACGGCGTGGCCGCTGGCGATCGTGGTGATGGCGCCGATCGCAGGGCGGCTCATCGGGCGCTTTCCCGATGGGCTGCTGGGTGGCGTGGGCCTGGGCATGCTCGCATCGGGGCTGGCCTTGCTGGCGCTGCTGCCTGACAACCCGTCCAATGCGGACATCGTCTGGCGCATGGCGCTGTGCGGCCTGGGCTTCGGGCTGTTCCAGTCGCCCAACAACCACACCATCGTGAGTTCGCCGCCACCAAATCGCAGCGGCGCGGCGAGCGGCATGCTGGGCACGGCGCGCCTCACGGGCCAGACCTTGGGCGCGGTGATCCTGGCGATCATCTTCAGCTTCTGGCATCCGGGCGATGGGTCGGTGATTGCACTGGCGCTGGCGGCTGCTTGCGCGGCCACGGCGGCGGTATTCAGCACGCTGCGGCTGCGCGAAAGCAGCGGCGTGGCGGCGGCGGGCGCGGGGTCCACGGATCACAGCTGAGCAATGGCCATGCGGCCATTCGCGCAAACCGCATCGAACACGTACATTGCGCCTTTGTGCGCCAGCACATCATCGCCCGACGAATGAACCGCTGACTCCATGGCCCAGATCGGCAAAGCACCCAGCGACGCTGCCTTCATTGCGCACGGGTGCGACGCCCAGCCTTGCCCTCCCGCTTCCAAGCCGTGGGTGCTGGTGGCGGCGATCATCGGTTCGAGCATGGCCTTTGTCGACGGCACGGTCGTCAACGTGGCCCTGCCGGCCATCCAGCGCGAGTTGAACGCGACGGCCTTTCAGGCGCAATGGGTGGTGGAGTCTTATGCGCTGTTCCTGGCCGCGCTGCTGCTCGTGGGCGGCTCGATGGGCGACCGCTTCGGGCGGCGCAAGGTGTTTTCGCTGGGCGTGGCGCTGTTCGCAGGCGCATCGGTGGGGTGCGCACTCGCGGCCGACGTGCAGATGCTGATCCTGGCGCGCGCGGTGCAGGGCATCGGCGGTGCGATGCTCGTGCCGGGCAGCCTGGCGCTCATCAGCGCGAACTTCACCGAGAAGGAACGCGGCCGGGCGATCGGCACATGGTCGGGATTCAGCGGCGTCACAGCCGCCGTCGGGCCGGTGATCGGCGGATTCCTGGTCGATCATTACTCGTGGATCTGGGCTTTCCTGGTGAACGTGCCGCTCGCGGCGGTGGTGCTGGCGATCACGTGGCGCCATGTGCCGGAAAGCCGCGGCGCGGCTTCCGCGGGCTCGCTCGACTGGCTGGGCGCGCTGCTGGCCACGCTGGCGCTGGCGGGCATCGTCTACGCCTTCATCGAGGCGCCGTCGCAGGGCTGGAACGCGTGGCCGGTGATCGCGGCGCTGGTGACGGGCGTCGTCGCGGGCGGCGCCTTCGTGATGGCAGAGCGGCTCGTGCGCGAGCCGATGCTGCCGCTGGGGCTTTTCCGGATCAGCGACTTCAGCGGCGCCAACGTGCTGACCCTGCTGCTGTATGCGGCGCTCGGCGGTGGGCTTTATTTCTTTCCGCTCAACCTGATCCAGGTGCAGGGCTACTCGGCGACTGCCGCCGGTGGGGCGCTGCTGCCTTTCATCCTGATTCTGTTTGCGTTGTCGCGGTGGTCGGGGCAACTCGTGGACCGCGTGGGCGCGCGCCTGCCGCTGGTGATCGGCCCGACGATTGCCGCCGCCGGATTCGCCCTGTTCGCGGTGCCGGGCACGGGCGCGAACTACTGGACGGGTTTCTTTCCGGCGGTGTCGGTGCTCGGCTTGGGCATGGCCGTGACCATCGCGCCGCTGACCACGACGGTCATGAATTCCGTGGGCACCGATTCGGCGGGCCTCGCCTCCGGGGTGAACAACGCCGTGTCGCGCGTGGCGGCGGTGCTGGCGATTGCGGTGTTCGGCCTGCTCATGGCCTGGGCCTTCAACGCCAGCCTGGGCGATGGGCTGAAATCGATCAACGCGTCGCCCGAGGTGGTCGCCTTCCTGGACACGCAGCGTGTGCGTCTGGCCGAGGCGGGGTTGCCGGCCGGGACCGACGCCGCGCTCGCCGCCGCCTTGCGCGAGCAGATCCACGCGGCTTTCGTGTCGGGCTTCCGGTGGGTCATGCTGATGAGCGCGGCGCTCGCCTTGTTGAGTGCGCTGAGCGCGTGGGTATGGATCGGCCGTGGCGCTTCGAAGTCTGTCTGAAATAGACCAGTTCCCCAAAGTCTGGACATTTTTGCCATAATGGCTCAACACAGGAGTCCATCATGTCTGCATTGTTGAGTCTCGAAGAATTGCCGCGCCAAAACGCTTCCCAGGTCAAGAACAAGTGGGGCGACGTGGTGCGGCAGGTGCGCCAGTCGGGCAGCGTGGCCATCACCAACCATGCGGCGGTCGAAATGGTGCTGCTGGATGCCTCGACCTACCAGCAACTCACCGAAGACCTGCTGGCGCTGCGGGCACGGGAGCAATCGGTGCTCGACGATCTGTCCGACCGCTTCAAGACGCGCCTGTCGGTGCTGCAGGCGCCCGATGCGGCGCACAACGTGGCGGCGCTCTTTGAATCGAAGGGCAAGCTCGCCAAACGACCCAAGGCGGGTGCCTCCTTTTGACGCGCAAGGCGGCAGCGGCACGGCCCTTTGTCTTCGTGCTGGCCGGCGTCAACGGCGCGGGCAAGAGTTCCGTCGGCGGCGCCTTGCTGGCAGAACATGGCCTGACGTGGTTCAACCCCGACACCTATGCCCGCGAACTGGTCGCCACCCTCGGACTGGGCGTGGAAGAGGCCAACGGCCAGGCGTGGGAATTCGGCCGCGCGCAACTGGCCGCCGCCATGGCCGAGGGCATCAATTTCGCCTTTGAAACCACCCTCGGCGCCCGGACCATCCCCGACATGCTCGCCAAGGCGGCGCGCACCCACGACGTGGTGATGCTCTTTTGCGGGCTCGATTCCATCGAACACCACATGCGCCGCGTGAGCGCCCGAGTCGCCGTCGGCGGGCATGACATCCCCGAAAAGAAGATCCGCGAGCGCTGGGTGGCCTCGCGCATGAACCTCATCCGCCTGATGCCCGGGCTGGCGCGCCTGCAGGTGTTCGACAACAGCACCGAGGCCGCGCCGGGCGAGGACATTCCCGATCCCGTGCTGGTGCTGGACATGGTCAAGGGCAAGGTGCTGTATCCGCCCGCCGGCGACGCCGCCGCGCTGGGCGCAACGCCGGAGTGGGCGCGGCCCATCGTGCAGGCGGCGATGGAGCATCAGGGCGGGGCGGCGGTCGTGCCCTTGAAGCGGCCGCGGCCCAACTGAAAATACTGGCGCAGCCCGCGCCGTGCGCTTACGCTGGCGGCATGGCCGAAAGAATCCACCCCCTTGCCGGCAAGCCGGCTCCCGCGTCCTCGCTCATCGACGTGGACGCGCTCATTCACGTCTACTACGCCGAGAAGCCCGATCCTTCGGTGGTCTCGCAGCGTGTCGCTTTCGGCACCTCGGGGCACCGCGGCACCTCGCTCGAACGATCGTTCAATGAGTGGCACGTGCTGGCCATCACGCAGGCCATCTGCGACTACCGCGCGGGGCAGGGCATCGACGGGCCGCTGTTCCTGGGCATCGACACGCACGCGCTGTCGGCGCCGGCCGCCCAGAGCGCGCTGGAGGTGCTGGCGGCCAACGGCGTGCAGGTGATGCTGGCCACCAACGACGAGTTCACACCCACGCCGGCCATCTCGCACGCGATCCTGAAGTGGAACCGCGGACGCACGACGGGACTGGCGGACGGCATCGTGGTGACGCCATCGCACAATCCGCCGCGCGATGGCGGCTTCAAGTACAACCCGCCCAACGGCGGACCGGCCGGCGGGGACATCACCGGCCCGATGCAGGCGGCGGCCAACAAGTACCTCGAGCAGAAACTCGCGGACGTCAAGCGCATGCCGCTGGCGCAGGCGCTGAAGGCATCGACGACGCACCGCTACGACTACCTGGACACCTACGTTTCAGACCTCGGCAACGTCATCGACATGGACGTGATCCGTGACGCCAAGGTGCGCATGGGCGTGGATCCGCTGGGGGGCGCGGGGGTTCACTACTGGGCTGCCATCGCCGATCGCTACAAGCTCGACCTCACGGTGGTGAGCGACGCGGTCGACCCGACTTTTCGCTTCATGACCTGCGACTGGGACGGCCAGATCCGCCTGGACCCGTCATCGCCGTACGCGATGCAGCAGTTGCTGGCGATCAAGGACCGCTTCGACGTGGGCTTTGCATGCGACACGGACCATGACCGGCACGGGATCGTGACGCCGGCCACGGGGCTGTTGCCGCCGAACCATTACCTGTCGGTGTGCATCGACTATCTCTTTCGCAACCGCACGCAATGGGGTGCGCAAACGGCTGTGGGAAAGACGGCGGTGTCGACGGCGCTCATCGACCGGCTGACGGCGCGGCTGGGGCGGCGGCTGTACGAGGTGCCGGTCGGGTTCAAGTGGTTCACCGAGGGCTTGATGGACGGCTCGCTCGGCTTCGTGGGCGAGGAGAGCGCGGGCGCGACCTTCCTGCGGCTCGATGGCAGCGTGTGGACCACCGACAAGGACGGCATCACGGCAGCGCTGTTGTCAGGCGAGATCACGGCGCGCACGGGGCGCGACCCCGGCACGTTGTACGCGGAGATGGCGCAGGAGTTCGGCTCGCCGGTGTCCAGCCGTGTCGATGCGCCGGCCAATGCGCAGCAGAAGAAGCAGTTGGGTGCGCTGTCGCCTGATCAGGTCAAGTCGAGCGAGATGGCGGGCGACGAGATCGAGCAGATCCTGAGCAATGCGCCGGGCAATGGCGCGGCCATCGGGGGCATCAAGGTGATTTCCAGCGGCGGCTGGTTTGCGGCGCGGCCTTCGGGCACGGAAGACATCTACAAGATCTACGGCGAGAGCTTCAAGGGGCCGGAGCATCTGCAGCGCATCTTGCAGGAGGCGCAGGCGATGGTGGATGCAGCCATTGCGCCGGCAGGCGGCTCTTAGGTTCCTGGTCTTTGCGGCAAGCGCCCAGCACGCGATGGCCGCAAGGGCAAGGTAGTTTCTCTTCTCAGGCGCGCACGTAGCTGAGCCGCGCTTCGTGCGGCAGGCTTTCACGAACGATGTCGCGCGCATCGTCGTCCGCAAAGTCGAAGAGGGCGTCGGGAATTTCGCGCTCTTCCAGTGAAAACAGGATCTCGATCGCGTCCTGCTGGGCTTCGGTGAACACGCCGGCCTGCGTGACCTGGTTGAACATGGCGGCCGTCTCCTTGGGCGCCAGCTGGTGCAGTTCGAGCATTTCGAGCACGAGCGCAATCTGCGAGGGGGTGAGTGGCTGGGGCGACTGGGCGGCGTTGGAGCGCTTCATTTGGGTTGATCCTTTCAGTCCGGAATCAGGACTTGTTGTCTTGTTGATGTCAGTCTCTGTGTTGGTCCTTAAACGTCGCTGAAGTTGATGGAAGATGACCGTCCCGATATGCGAAACGCGCTCCGGGCGTGAAGGAAGTCTCAGCGCGACGATCAAGCTGCCGATCCGATGGATGGAATCGGCGCGCTGACCGGGCTTTCGCTCTGCGCCGGAAGGGCGTCAAATCGGGGATTGTCATAACGCGAGGAGATTCACATGTTCAAGCGCATCCTTGTCGCCACGGATGGTTCCTCCTTGTCCGAACAAGCCGTCAGCAAAGCCATTGACCTGAGTCTGTTGTGCGGCGCCGAGTTGCGCGCAATGACGGTGGCGCATCTGGCGGCGCACAGCTTTTTCGACGGTTCATCGGTGTTGAGCCAGGTGCAGTCCGAGGAAGCACAGGCCCGGTCGGTCGAGAAGGCGCAGGCCCTGGTCGATGCCGTCAAGGCTGCCGCGCTGGCCAAGGGCGTGGGCAATGTCGAAGCCGTGGTGGTCAAGACGAACCTGGTGGCGGAGTCCATCATCGAGTTCGCGCAAACGCACGACTGCGACCTGATCGTGATGGCCTCGCACGGACGTCGCGGGCTCACGCGGATGCTGATGGGCAGCGAGACGTTGCATGTGCTGACGCATTCGCACATCCCCGTGCTCGTGTTGCGCTGAAATATGGGGGCCTCATGGCCTCCCCGTGACATCGCTTCAGGGTTTTCTGCTGCTTGGGCCGCAAACATACCTCCTTCGCGTTACCGCGCATGGCCAATAGCCAAAGCGGCACCCCGCGAACACACTTCGCCGGCATCGGTATCTGCCCGTTGGCCGATCCGCGCAGGAGGAGTGGCAATGAAGAAGAAATTTTCGGCCACCACAAGGTCGCTTCCGTTCGTCGCCATCGCCGCCGTGTGCCTGGCGGCGGCCGGTTGGCTGGCCGGCTGCTCGAAGAACGAGCCCGCTCCCGGCACCGTGCTGGACGAAGCGAAGACGGTCGGCCGCACCGTCGCCTCGTTTCCCCACGCCGACGAGGACTACTTCAAGGACATGGACGGCGGCGTCGCGCTGACGCCTGAAGAAGTCAAGGGCCGCAACATGTGGCTCATGTGGAGCGGCGGCAACGACCGCTTCTGGTCGAAGATGACCGACTACACCTACGGCGCCTTCGACCTGCTGAAGATCGTGAGTTCGCATCCGGGCCTGGGCTATTCGCGCGCCAATCGGTGGGACTACTTCGGGCTGGTGAACGAACCCTGCTTCGAAAAGGCCGCCGGCCCGGACAAGAACCGTCGCGGCCTGTGGCTGGACGTGCGCAGCAAGGACTGCGCGCCCGATCCCTTCGAGAACGAGACCAAGTACCCCGGCGTGGCCATCGGCGCACGCGGCAAGCCGCTGGGCGACGGCACGACCTTGCCGGTGGGTTCCTTCTACGGTTGGGGCACGGGCATCGCCGGCTTGCGGCTTTTTCCCAATCCCGACTTCGACGAAAAGGCCGCCAAGGCCTGGGACGCCGACAAGTACTACACCGACCCCAGCTACTACAACCGCAAGGACCTGGTGCGGCCCTACCGCGTCGGCATGTCCTGCGGCTTCTGCCACATCGGCCCGAGCCCGGTCAAGCCGCCGGCCGATCCGGAGAATCCGAAGTGGGAGAACCTGAGCTCCTCCGTCGGCGCGCAGTACATGTGGGTGGACCGCCTGTTCATCTACAACGCCAACAAGCCCGAGGGACGGCGCAACTTCATGTTCCAGCTGGCGCACACCTTCCGGCCGGGCTCGATGGACACCTCGCTCGTGTCCACCGACAGCATCAACAACCCGCGCACCATGAACGCCGTGTACGAGTTTCCGCAGCGCATGGCGCTGGCCAAGCGGCTGGGGCAGGAAAAGCTCAGCGGCGGCGAGCGGGACAACAAGCAGTTCAACGATTTCGTCACCAGCGGACCGTTGACGGAGTTCTTCTCCAAGGCTGACGAAACCGTGCGCACGCCGCATGTGCTGAAGGACGGCGCCGACTCCGTCGGCCTGCTCGGTGCCCTCAACCGTGTGTACCTCAACATCGGCCTGTTCAGCGAGGAATGGCTGCTGCATTTCAACGCGGTGGTTGGCGGCAAGACCATCACGCCGATCAGGATCGCGGACGCGCAGAAGAACTCGGTCTACTGGCAGGCCACCGAGGCGGGCACGCCCAACACGGCGCTGTTCTTCCTGAAGGCCGCGCGCCCCGACCACCTCAAGGACGCGCCCGGCGGCAGCAAATACCTCGAAGCCGACGCGGCGACGCTGGACAAGGGAAAGACCGTCTTTGCCGACACCTGCGCGCGCTGTCATTCGAGCAAGGCGCCGCCACCGGAGGTCAACACCGCGCCCGCCCAATGCGCGGGGCCGGGTTATCTGGATTGCTTCAAGCGCTACTGGACATGGACGCAGACGGACGACTACAAGGCCAAGATGCGCGCCATCGTGAAGGCGCCGGACTTCCTGGAGAACAACTACCTGTCGACCGAAGTGCGCATTCCCGCGACGCTGCTGCGCACCAACGCCTGCAGCCCGCTGGCGACGAACGCGCTGGCCGGCAATATCTGGGACAACTTCTCATCGAGCACCTACAAGTCCTTGCCTTCTGTGGGGACCATCACGGTGGCGGACCCATTCACCGGTGAGCCGCGTCCCTATTCCATGCCGGCGGGCGGGCGCGGCTACACCCGTGTTCCTTCGCTCATCGGCCTGTGGTCGACGGGGCCTTACCTGCTCAACAACACCGTAGGGCCCTTCGACATCAGTCCCTCGGTGGAGGCCCGCATGAAGGTCTTCGACGCATCCATCGAGCAGATGCTGTGGCCTGAGAAGCGCGAGCGTGATCCGGAGCTGGGCAACAAGGTCAACGGCACCATCGACCGCACCACCGAGCGCAGCGAGATCGTCATTCCGGTGGGTTTCGTGCCCGACGCCCTGAAGCCGCTGCAAGGCACGCTGCACCGCTGGGTGCCCGATCTGGTCACCGAAGGCGGGGACGTGGTCCTCGGGCCCATTCCCAAGGGCGTGCCCATCGGCATCCTGTCGAACCTGAAGCTGCGCGCCGAGGAAGACGGCATCGCCGACAAGGCCGAGCACGTGGCGAAGATGAGCGGGCTGGCCCTGCGGCTCAAGGCCAACCTGCTGACGGCCCCCAAGGGCGCGACAGAC
Source organism: Variovorax brevis (assembly GCF_030317105.1). Lineage (GTDB taxonomy): Bacteria > Pseudomonadota > Gammaproteobacteria > Burkholderiales > Burkholderiaceae_C > Variovorax > Variovorax brevis. The sequence goes on along the minus strand of NZ_JASZYG010000001.1, from coordinate 571,565 downwards.
GAAGAATTGCGCAAGCACTTCGCCGACCTGCGCGAACCCATGCTGGCGCTGAGCAAGTGCCCCGATTTCGTCGTCAACCGCGGCCACTATTTCGGCACGGCCGAGTTCAATCGCCAGGACGGCCTGAGCGCCGACGAGAAGTCCTTCGGCAAGGAGCCCGAACTGAGCGACGCCGACAAGCGCGCGCTCATTGCATTCCTCAAGACCTTCTGAGAGGTGCCAAGTTCTTCGATGAACGCTGATCAGGCGCCCGACTGGGACTACGTGATCGTCGGCTCGGGCGCGGGGGGCGGTGTGCTGGCGGCTCGGCTGGTGGAAGAGGGCATGCGCGTCTTCCTGATCGAAGCCGGCGGCGACCCGCGCAAGGGCGAGCGCATGCCCGACGACTACGACGTGCCGGCCTTCCACGCCTTTGCCTGCGAGAACGACGCGCTCAAATGGGACTTCTTCGTGCGGCACTACGACGACGAAGAGCGGCAGAAGCGCGACCCCAAGTACACCCCCGACAAGGGCGGCGTGCTGTACCCGCGCGCCGCCGCGCTGGGCGGCTGCACCGTGCACAACGCCATGATCTTCATGCCCCCGCACGACTCGGATTGGGACGAGATCGCGCGCAGCACCAGCGACGTGTCCTGGAACGCGTCGCACATGCGGCGCTACGCCCAGCGCATCGAGAACTGCAGGCATCGGCCGGTGTGGCGCCTGCTGCGCCACGTCGGCTTTGACCCCACCGGCCACGGGTGGAACGGCTGGCTGCGCACCGAAAAGTCGATGCCGCTGTCGGTGCTGCATGACAACGGCCTGATCCGCACCGTGGTCTCGACGGTGGGCACCTTCACGCACAAGCTGCCGACGCCGCTGCGCAGCGCGTGGAACTGGATTCGTGGCGGCGTGGGCGACCCGAACTCGCGTCGCTTCACGCCCGGCAGTTTCGAAGGCATCTGCTACACGCCGCTGGCCACCAGCGGCCATCGCCGCTTCGGCGTGCGCGAGCGCCTCATCGACGTGAAGCGGCGTTTTCCGGATCGCCTGCACATCGAACTCGACGCGCTGGCCACGCGCGTGCTGTTCGATGCGCGCGGCGCGGCCAACGGCGTGGAATTCCTCAAGGGCGCGCACCTCTATCGTGCGCACGCCAAGCCCAACGCAGGGCAGGGCGACCGGCGCGAAGTGCGCGCGCAACGCGAAGTGATCCTGTGCGGCGGCGCCTTCAACACGCCGCAGCTGTTGATGCTCTCGGGCATCGGCTGTGCGCTGGACCTGCGCCAGCTGCGCATCGAGCCACGCGTCGATCTGCCCGCCGTGGGCCGCAACCTGCAAGACCGTTACGAGGTGGCGCTGACGCACCGCATGAAGGCGCCCTGGGAAGTGCTGGAAGGGGCGCAGTGGAAGCGCGGCGACCCGCTGTGGGACATCTGGAAGAAATCGCGCACCGGCATGTATGGCTCCAACGGCGCGGCCGTGGGCCTGGTGACGCGCTCGGACCGCGCCACCACCGAGCCCGACATCTTCTGCATGGCGCTGCTCGCGCGCTTCGAGGGCTACTTTCCGGGCTTTTCGAGGCTCATCAGCGCGCACTCGGACCAGATGACGTGGGCCATCCTCAAGGGCCACACGCGCAACCGCGCCGGCAGCGTGCGGCTTCGCTCCGCGGACCCGCTCGATCCGCCCTTGATCAGCTTTCGCTACTTCGAGGAAAGCGGTGAGGGCGCACGGGACGACCTTCAGGCCATCGTGCAGGCGATCCGCGAGATACGCGCACTCACGGCGCCGCTGGTGGCCAGCGGATGGATTCGGGAAGAGGTGCTACCCGGCGCCGGCGTCGACAGCGATGAAGCCGTTGCGCAGTACGTTCGGGATACGGCATGGGGCCACCATGCATCGTGCTCATGCCCCATCGGCGATCGCGACAAAGGCGGCGTGCTCGACAGCACGCTCAGCGTGCATGGCGTGTCGCGGCTGCGGGTGGTGGATGCCTCGGCCTTTCCGAAGATCCCCGGCTTCTTCGTGGCCGCGGCGGTCTACATGCTGGCGGAGAAAGCGGCCGACATGGTGCTGAGCACCGCAACGCAAACACCTCTTTCGACAAATTGACGCGTCACCTTGATTGGCTGACACTTTTTTCGTCACAAGGAGAAGACCCATGGCATACGACGTACAGCAACTTCTGGACATGTCGCAGGAGCAGCTCGATGAGCTCTTCAAGGCCAGCCCGCCCGGGGACATTCCCGACGGGGAGGCGAAGGGGACTGCCATCGTGGTGCCGGGCACGCACGTGTCGGACAGCATCGCGAAAATCATCAGCGTCTTTGGCTGGCAGGGCAAGGTCTTCGATGCCAGCAAGGGCGAACTCAAGAACAAGGTCTCGGCCTTTGGCGTGGAAGCCATCGTCGCCAAGGTCTACAAGGGCGAGAGCTGGCTCGATGGCAAGGAATGCATCGTGCTCGACTACTCGAAGACCTCGCTCGTGGCCAAGTGGATCCGCGATGAGATCCGCCTGATCGGCCCCAACTTCTACCTGGGCAAGGTGTACTGGGGAAAGACGCGGCTGATCGACTTCTGCCTCGAGTTTGATGCGGCGACGTGACCCCGCAATCGGCGTTCACCGTGGTGGCGGCGGTGGCCGACGGCCGCGAGGGGGCGCTGCGCGTTTTGCTGGAGGGGATGAACCTGCATACGCAGCCGGGCATGGCCGACGCCAAGAACGCCCTGGTCCCTTTTGGATTGTTCGAGCGGCTTCACTTTGCGCGCTTTGCGCTGCTTGACGATTCGACGCTGGGCGACCTCGAGGCCTTCGACCTGCCGCGTCCACAGGTGCCGCTGCTGTACCTTGCCTTCGTGGGCGAATGCGACGGGCCCGGCGATGAGCAGCTTGCAGAGTTCGCCACGGTGGCGGGCGCAGGCCTTGCAAAAATCTTCGGGCACTGCGCGGGCTTTGGTGCTGGCACCGACCTCGTGCAATGGATGAAGGCGCACGACCTGCCCATCGGCGCGAACTACGTCAACCGCATCGGCCGCACCGTTCGACAAGTGCATGAAGAAAGCGCCTTGCAACGTGCGCTCTTTGCGCAGGCCCCGCGCGGGGCCGCGGCGCGCAATCCGCAGGAAGTGCGCCGCCATCTGCTTGAATTCGTCGACCAACAGCGCAAGGCCGGCGCCTTGACCCTGACGCCGCCCGCGCCGACGCCAACGGACTGGAAGATCCGCAACCTGATTCATCTGCTCGGCATCCCGCTGGTGCTGATCGTGTTGCTTCCGTTGTGGATCGTGCTGGCGATTCTTGGTGCCATCGCATTGCGCCGCCATGAGAAGCGCGACCCCGAGTGCTGCCCGCGCCCCGACGCCCACGACGTGCGGGCCATGCAGCGGCTGGAGGACCACGACCTGACCAACAGCTTCACTGCGCTGGGGGCGGTCAAGCCGGGCTGGTTTCGCCGTGTGCTGGTGATGGTGGTGCTGCTGGCCATCGATTACGCCGCCCGCCACGTGTTCTACAAGGGCCATCTGGCGCGCATCCAGACCATCCATTTCGCGCGCTGGGTGTTCATGGACAACAGGACGCGGGTGCTGTTCTGCAGCAACTACGACGGCAGCCACGAAAGCTACATGGACGACTTCGTCAACAAGGCGGCGTGGGGCCTGAACCTGGTGTTCAGCAACGGCTTCGGATGGCCGCGCACGGACTGGCTCATCCTGGGCGGTGCGCGTCGCGAACTGCTCTTCAAGCACTACCAGCGGCGCCATCAGTTGCCCACGCAGGTCTGGTACAAGGCCTACCCCGGGCTGACGCTCGGCGACCTCGAACGCAACCATCGCATCCGCCAGGGCGTCGATGCGCCGGGCATGAGCGATGAAGAAGCGCTGGACTGGTTGAGGTTGATATGAATTCGACGATGCCATCCGTCGACCTGAACGACATCCAGGGCCTGGTGCGCTTCGGCTATCGCAAGCTCACCCAGGCCTGCTTCGTCCTGCTGCGCGTTCGCGACGCAGATGCCGCGCGTGAATGGCTGGCCAGGTGCCCGGTCAGCAGCGCGCTGGAGCGATCGCCGCCGCCACGCACCGCGATGCAGGTTGCGTTGAGCTGCCCCGGCCTGCGGGCACTCGCCGTGGAGGAAGACATCGTGCAGGGCTTTTCACCCGAGTTCATCGCCGGCATGAGCGCCGACGAGAGCAGGGCGCGCAGGCTCGGCGACCTCGGCGCCAACCATCCGTCGAAATGGCGATGGGGCGGCAGCCCCGAGGTGGTGCCCCATGTCATGGTCATGCTCTATGCGATGCCGGGCGGCCTCGACGCGTGGAAGCGCCAGGTGCTTGCGCAGTGCAGCGCGGGCTTCGAGCAGGTGGGTTGCCTCACCACCTCGGACATGGACGGCGTGGAGCCCTTCGGCTTCGTCGATGGCATCTCGGAGCCGACGCTGGACTGGCGCCGCACGCGGCCCGTGCGCGACCAGGAGGTGCTCGACTACAGCAACCTGTCGTGCCTTGGCGAATATCTCCTGGGCTACCCGAACGAATACGGCGCCTACACCGACCGCCCCTTGCTGGACGGGCAGCGCGACCCCGAGGGCAAGCTGCCGCGCGCCGAGGAAGCGCCTGACATGGTGGACCTCGGGCGCAATGGCAGCTACCTCGTGCTGCGCCAGTTGCGCCAGGACGTCGCGCGCTTCTGGCAATACGCCGACCGCGCTGCGCACGGCGACGCTGCCGCCCGCGAGCACGTCGCCGAGTCGATGGTCGGCCGCACGATGAAGGGCGAGCCGCTGGTGGGACGACAGGACGTGTCGATCGAGGGTGAGAACGATCCGATCAACACCTTCACCTTCAGGAACGACAGCGAAGGCCTGCGCTGCCCCATCGGCGCCCACATTCGCCGCAGCAATCCGCGCACGGCCGACTTGCCGCCCGGTGGCGCCAACGGACCGATGGCCTGGCTTTGGCGCACCCTGGGCTTCGATGCCGAGGCGCTGGACAACGACCACATTTCATCCACGCGCTTTCATCGGCTGCTGCGGCGCGGGCGCGAGTACGGCACGGCGGTTTCGATGCAGCAGGCGCTGGCCGCTGCGACAGGCGCAACGACGGAAGCACCCGAGGGCACCGGCCTGCACTTCATCTGCCTGGGTGCCAACATCACGCGGCAGTTCGAGTTCGTGCAAGGCGCGTGGCTTGCGGGCACGCGCTTTGGCGGCCTGCATGGCGAGAGCGATCCGCTCATGGGCAACCGGCTGCCGGACCCCGGCGGCGCACCGACGGATGGCTTTTCCATGCCGGTGGCCAATGGTTGCGACAGGCGCCTTGCGGGCCTGCCGCAATTCATCACCGTCGTGGGTGGCGGCTACTTCTTCCTGCCCGGCATTCGTGCCCTGCGATTCCTGTCGTCGTCAAAGGTGCCGCCATGAACCCCCCGCCGCTCCCGAACCTGAACGCCGACTCCAACGTCAGCCGGCCCACGCCGCGCGCCAACACGGGCAACGCGCTGCTCAATGCCATCAGCGATGCAAGCATGGCCTTCGTGCGCTTCGAGCGGCGCTTCGATCCCTTCTTCCGGCCGGCCTTTGATGCCTTGCTCATGGACCCGTTGCTGCGCCTGACCACCTCGCTCATCAACAAGCAGCGAAAGGACGAGGGCCTGAAGATCGCGGAAGAGCGGCTGCTGGTGGACGAGGAGGCGTGGACCGATTCCATCGTGCGCAGTTTCACCCAGCAGATGAGCGACCTGTGGAAGCCCGGCGGCTACGAGCGCGGCGGCAACACCAAGACGCACGGCATCTGCCGCGGCGAATTCACCGTGCACGACAACCTGCCCGAGCACATGCGGCGCGGCATCTACGCCAAGCCGCAGACCTTCAAGGCCTGGGTGCGCTTTTCGGGGCCAGGGCCCTACATCACGCCGGACATCGACGACGTCGGCTTCATGAGCATCAGCATCAAGCTCATGGGCGTCGAAGGCCCCAAGCTCATCGACGAGGAACAGCACACGCTGGACATGTTCGGCGTGTCGACCCAGACCTTCGTCACGCCTGACGCCAAGGCCAATGCGGCGCTGCAGATCAACAGCGTGAAGAACGCGTCGATCTTCTACTTCCTCAACTTCCACGACCCGCACGTGCTCGACTTCATCATGCAGAGCCTGTGCATCAAGACCCAGAGCAGCCCCTTCGAGGCGCCGTACTTCAGCTGCGTGCCCTACCTCATGGGCGAAGGGCAGGCGATGATGTATTCGGTGTGGCCCACCTCCAGCATGAAGACACCCATTCCCCGCCTGCCGCTGCGCCCGCCGGACGACTACCTGCGCAACGCCATGGTCAAGTCGCTGTCCGAAGGCGATGTGGAGCTGGAGGTGCGCATGCAGATGCAGACCGACCCGCACCTCATGCCGATTGAGAACGCCGGCGTGCTGTGGCCGGAAAAGCTCTCTCCGCGCATTCCGGTCGCGACCCTGCGGCTGCCGCGCCAGACTTTCAATTCACCCGCGCAGATGGCTTTTGCCAAACGGCTGTCGTACAACCCGTGGCACACCATTGCCGAACACCGGCCGCTGGGCAACCAGAGCCGCGCCAGGAAGCGGATGTACTGGGAGCTGTCGCAGATTCGCCACCGCATGAACGCCGTGCCGCACTACGAACCCACCGGCGACGAAACTTTTGATTAAGCTGACGACCATGACATTCCAGGCCCTCTTGATCGACAAGGACGAAAGCGGCCATTACCGCGCCGCCGTCCGCCCCATGGACGACGCCCAACTGCCCGAAGGCGACGTGACCGTCGGGGTGCAGTACTCCACCATCAACTACAAGGACGGCCTCGCCATCACCGGCAAGGCGCCCGTCATTCGCAAGTTTCCGCTGGTGGCGGGCATCGACTTTTCAGGCGTGGTGGAACAGAGCACCCATGCCGACTGGAAGCCCGGCGACCGCGTCGTGCTCAATGGCTGGGGCGTGGGCGAAACCCACAGTGGTGGCCTGGCGCAACTGGCCCGCGTCAAGGGCGACTGGCTGGTGCCGCTGCCCGACGGCATGACGGCGAAGCAGGCGATGTCGATCGGCACGGCCGGCTACACCGCCATGCTGTGCGTCATGGCGCTTGAAAAACATGGCGTGAAGCCGGGCGATGGCGACGTGCTTGTCACAGGTGCCAACGGCGGTGTCGGCACCGTGGCGATTGCGCTGCTGGGCAAGCTGGGCTATCGCGTCGTGGCTTCGACGGGGCGGCTGGGTGAAGCGGAGTTTCTCAAGGGCTTGGGCGCGGCGGAGGTCATTGACCGGTCGGAACTGTCTGCACCGGGCAAGCCGTTGGGCAAGGAGCGCTGGGCGGGCGTGGTCGATGCCGTGGGCAGCCACACGCTGGCCAATGCCTGCGCGACGACGCGCTACGGCGGCGCGGTGGCGGCGTGCGGCTTGGCGCAGGGCATGGATTTTCCGGCGAGCGTTGCGCCGTTCATCCTGCGTGGTGTCACGCTGTACGGCGTCGACAGCGTGATGGCGCCGATGGCCAAGCGCCGCGAGGCGTGGGCGCGGCTGGCGAAGCAGCTTGACATGCGCAAGCTCGATGCGATCACGCATGAGATCGGGTTGGGCGAGGCAATCCAGGCGGGCAAGGACATCCTCGACGGCAAGATCCGCGGCCGTGTGGTGGTGAACGTGTCACGCCAGTAGCGCCCGCTGTCTTACTCCCTCTCCCTCCGGGAGAGGGTTGGGGTGAGGGCTCCGGGCCTATGAAAAGGCAGTGCAATAGCCACGGCCCAAGCCCCTCACCCCAGCCCTCTCCCCGGAGGGGCGAGGGAGCAAGAGCCAGTTCATATCGGTTGCGCCTCCGCCAGCACTTGGGCGCGGAATTTCAATGGCAGATCAGCGGGTGTCAAAAGATCGACATGGACGCCAAGCAGGGATTCCAGTTCGATTTGCAAGCCACCCAGATCGAACAGCGTTGCATTGGGCAACGCGTCAACGAGCAGATCGAGGTCGCCGCCTTCCTGATCGGTGCCGTGAAGGACAGAGCCGAATACTCGCGGGTTCGCCACGGGAAAGCGGCTCGCCGCTTCGCGGACTGCACTTCTCTTGAGTTCAAGCACGTCTGAAGGTCGCATGGCTACCGTTCCTTATTCAATCTCATTGCGGCGAGTGCTTGAGATTAGCATTCAACCGCCCAACCGGCGTGGTCGGCAAGTGGTGTGCAACTTGCTCAGTCCGGCCGCGTTCAAACCAAGCGCGTGATCGCCTTCTTCCGCCACACCATCCGGTAATACGTCGCCTGCAAGATCAGCATCGCGCTGAACGCCACCGGATACGAAATCCACACCCCGTTCAGCCCGATGCGGTGGCTCATGAAGTACGCCGTGGGCAACTCGACAAACGCAATGCACAGGACGGAAATCAGCGTTGGCACCAGCACCGATCCGCTTGCCCGCATGATCCCCGACAGCGCCGACGCCATCCCGAAAATCACGCAGCTCCACAGCATGATGTGCAGCAACACCTGCGCCACTTCGATGACGGGTTCGCTCGTGATGAACAGGCCCATCAGCTGGCGCGACAGCAGGTAGCCGAGCAGCACGAGCGAGCCGGTGAGCACGACGTTCATCTGCAGCGCCGTCCGCGTGATGGCGCCAAGCCGATCGACCCGGCCCGCGCCAATGGCCTGCGCACCGAGGATCGACGCCGTGATGGCAATCGAGATCGCCGGAAACTGCACGTACGCCACCACCTGGTTCACCGCGCCATAAGCCGCCGTCGCGCTCGACCCATAGGCGTTGACGAAGGACAGCAGCGCCAGCTCGGCCACCGCCACGACGATCATCTGCACGCCCGTGGGCACGCCCACCTTCAGAACGCCTTTGAGCAGCTTCGGGTTGATCTTCAGATGCCGGACGAAGTCCGCGTCAGGCGCCAGCGGACTCTTCTTGCTGCGCAGGTGAAAGGCCAGCCACACGGTCGCGACGATGAAGCCCACCACCGTGGCGCAAGCCCCGCTGGCCACGCCCATCTTCGGCAAGCCGAACCAGCCGCGGATCAAGGCCGGCGTGATGACCAGGCCCAGCACCGTCGAGATCACCAGTGTGTAGAGCGGCGCCACCGTGTCGCCCACGCCGCGCAGCATCGCCGTCGACAGCAGGAACACGAACAGCCCCGGCATCGCGATCAGGATGATGCGGGCATAGCGCGTCGCATCGGGAATGATGTCGGGCGGCGTGCCGAGCGCGGCCAGCATCGGCTGCGTGAAGGCGCCGCCGAAGATGGCGACCAGGAGCGCGAAGCTCACGCCCACGGTGAGCGTGGTGCCCGCCACCGCACGCGCCGTGTCACGCTGCCTCGCGCCCCACGCCTGCCCGATGAGCACCGACGCGCCCGCGCCCAGGCCGATGGTGAAGGCGATGAAAAAGAACATCACCGGAAAGAAGCTCGACACCGCCGCCAGCGCGCTCACGCCGATCATCTGGCCGATGTAGATGTTGTTGATGGTGCCCGACATCGACTGCAGGATGTTGCTGAGCAACATGGGTGCGAGAAAGGCGAGAAAGGTTTTCCACAACGGCCGGGTCTCGGTGCTGCCGGTGGGATGGTGGGCGGAAGCGGTTTGCGCAGGGGCCACCGCGGGCGGCGTTTCGGCCATGCCCGCGTTGTCGATGGAAGACGTCATTGAGGATTCCAGCCGTGCTGGGAAAGGGATTGCAAATAGCTGCGCACGTCCTGCGGCCATTCGGCCACCAGCGCACCGAAGCGCGTGCGTTCGCCGGCAAACAGTGCGCGCGCAGCTTCCTCGAAATGGGGCAGGTCGCCCGCCATTTCGGTCATGAAGGTGTAGGCGGATTCACGGGCCGCGCGCGTCGAATCGCGCTCGGCGTAGACGCGGCGCGCTTCGTCGACCAGGCGACGCAGCGCGACCGAGGCGCCGCCGGGTTGGCGGTTGAGCCAGTCCCAATGACGCGGCAGCAAGGTGACCTCGCGTGCCACGACGCCCAGTCGCGGACGGCCGACGCCACGTGGTGGGGCAGCCGCAGGCGCGTTCGCCGATGCAGTGCCTTCCGCGGCTTCGGGCCGCAGGTCCACATCGAATCGTTTGCCAGTCGCGTCGTCGAACACGCGCAGCAGCACGTCCGGCTGCGCAGGGTTCTGGCGCAATTGGGCAATCACGTCCGCCGTCGGGCCGCTGGCGACTTTCTGGAAGCCGGCAAAGGCGGTGAGCGAAGCGGGCGGGATGTCGGCGTGTTCGGGTGCAGTCTCAGTAGGCATTTGGATCACTCCAACTAAGAAACTTATTATACCCGGACTAAATATAATTGCAAAACAAAGTTAATCGACGCCGCGAAATGCGCGCCAGTTGCGGCGCAACCGGCGCCCCAGATCGCCCATCGTGCGCCATGGCTGGCTGCCGCGAACCATCGCCAACACGCGGTCTTTCCAGTACTTCCAGCGGCCGTACCAGAGTGCGAACAAGGGCAACTGCATCAGCGCGGGTTGGGTGATCTGGAACAGCCGCGCCACGATGGCCGTGCCGGCAATCTTGGCGCCGATGAGCAGGCTCAGCCCGCTCAGGAAGTGCCCTTCGCCGAAGAGAAACAGCGCCAGCAACTTGATGGGGAAGAGGGCGACCACGGGCACCGAAAAAGCCAGCAATGCGCCTCGCGGTGGCAGTGCCGCGATACGTCTTTCCACCCGTGCCCACAGCGGGTGCCGCGCCATCCGCGCCGCGAAGTTCGACAGCGGCTCCCATCCCCATTCCTCGAAGAGAAGCACCGGCACCAGCAGCGCCGTGACGACGTAGCCGAGGAGTTTCCGAAGGGCCCGCATCATGGTGATTGTGAGCCTTCGGGTTCTCCCGGATGAGCCAATTTTTAGATCGCCGGTTCCTAAAAACGGTGCTTCCCAGCACAGGCAGCGACTCCTACATTCCGCTCACTCGTCCTGTTTGCATTCAATCAAAAAAGGAATCCGCCATGTTCACCCCTCACGACGCCAGCCGCCGTCGCATCCTGAAGTCCTCGCTGGCCGCCGCAGGTCTTTCGGCCGGCAGCTTCTTGTCCATCGACGCCTTTGCCCAGGGCAAGGCCAAGATCAACATGCAGTTGGGCTGGATTCCCAGCGTCAACCAGGTGGGCGAGATCGTCGCCAAGCGTCTGGGCTTCTACGAGCAGGAAGGCATTGATTTCGCCATCCAGCCCGGTGGCCCGAACATCGACGGCGTGGCCATCGTGGCCTCGGGCCGCTACGAAGTGGGGCAGGTGTCTTCCAGCCCGTCGGTGATGCTGGCGGTGTCGCAAGGCCTGCCGATCAAGTGCTTCGCCGTTGGCGCACAAAAGCATCCCTTCACCTTCTTCTCGCTGGCCAAGAACCCGGTGAAGAAGCCGCAAGACCTGATCGGCAAGAAGGTGGGCATCCCCTCGACCGCCGCCATCTTGCTGCGAGCCTTGCTGGCCAAGAACAAGATCGCCGAGAAGGACGTGACCGTCGTCACCGTTGGCTCGGACATGGCGCCGCTGCTGACCGGTCAAGTCGACGTCGTCACCGGTTGGCTCACGAGCACCACCGCGTTGAAGGCGCTCGGCGCGGGCCGTGTCGACCTGACGCTGTGGGATGCCGGCGTGCAGCTCTACGCGCTGCCGTACTACGCATCGACCACAACGCTGGAGAAGCAACCCAAGGTCATCGAGGCCTTCCTGCGTGCCACTTCGCGCGGCTGGCTGCACGCCAAGGCCAACCGCGATGAAGCGGCTGACCTGTTGATCAAGGAATATCCGAACCTCAAGCGCGAAGATGAACGCGCGGCCATCGACGTCATGCTCGAGTACGCACTCGGCGGACAGGCAGCGACCCAGGGCTGGGGCACGATGGACCCGGCCGTGTGGCAGTCGCAGATCAGCCTGTATTCGGACCTGGGCCAGTTCACTGCCAAGACGCCGAAGCTGGAAGACGTCATCACGCTCGACGCGCTGAAGGCGACTTCGGCAGCGCGGACGAAGGTGGCCTAAGAAATGTCCGCCGTCATGAACGCCACACCGGCGATCAGCTGCCGCGACATCGGCATGCGCTTCTTCACGGAGCGTCGCGACGTCACCGCCATCAAGAGCCTCGACCTCGATGTGGCGCAAGGCGAATTCCTGACGCTGCTCGGTCCCTCGGGTTGCGGCAAGTCGACCTTCCTGCGCGTCGTGGCCGACCTGCTGGAGCCGAGCCGCGGCAGCATCGACGTGCTCTCCACCACGCCGGAGATCGCGCGCAAGAACCGTGACATCGGCTTCGTGTTCCAGGACGCCGCGCTGCTGCCCTGGCGCACCGCGCTGCAGAACGTCGAGTTGCCGCTGCAAGTGGGCAAGGGCGCGAGCCGCAAGGGTCGCCGTTCGCCGCAGGAACTGCTCGAACTCGTCGGCCTGAAAGACCGCGCCAACGCCTGGCCGCACGAGATGTCGGGTGGCCAGCGCCAACGCGTCTCGATTGCCCGCGCACTCGCCAGCGACCCGAAGATCCTGCTGATGGACGAGCCCTTCGGTGCGCTCGACGAGATTACGCGTGACCGGCTCAACGAGGAAATCCGCAAGGTCTGGAAAGACACGGGCGTGACCATCCTCTTCGTGACGCACAGCATCCACGAGGCGGCCTTCCTCGGTCAGCGCGTGCTGATGCTCGCCGCCAACCCCGGCCGCGTGCGCGAGATCGTGCCCGTCAACCTGCCGGAAGACCGCACGCTCGACATCCGCGAGACGCCTGAATTCGTGCAGCTCACGGCGCACCTGCGCCGCGTGCTGGAAACCTGCTGAGGCCTGCTGCCATGACAACCAGTTCCCTCGAGACTCCCGTGGCCGTCCTGCCCCAAACGCCCGTCGACGCCGAATACCTGAAGTGGGCGGCTGCGCGTCGCCGGCGCCTGTGGCGTCGTCGCATCCTGCCGGCGCTCGGCATCAGCGGTTTGCTGTTGCTGTGGTGGGCGGTGATTGCGATCTTCGACGTCAAGCCCTTCATTGCACCTTCGCCATGGGCGGTGGTCGAAACGCTCTACGCCAAGCGCGCCGTGCTGCTCGACAACCTGATTCCCACGGCGCTGGAAGCAGCGGGCGGCTTCCTGCTGGGCAACCTGGCGGCCATCGCCATTGCGACGATCTTCGTGCACAACAAGACGCTGCAAGACATCTTCTTTCCCGTCGTGCTGATGTTCAACGCGATTCCGCTGGTGGCCAAGGCCCCGGTGCTCGTTCTGATCATGGGCAACGGCATGGAGCCGAAGATCACCATCGCTGCGCTGGTGTGCTTCTTTCCGACGCTGGTGAACATGGTGCGCGGGCTGGAGTCCGTGAACCCGCAGGCGATGGAGTTGATGCGCGTGCTGTCGGCCAGCAAGACGGAGATCTTCTTCCGCCTGCGCTTGCTCAACGCCTTGCCCTATCTGTTCTCGGCCTTGCGCATTGCAGCGTCGATGTGCGTGATCGGTGCGGTGGTCGGTGAATGGGTGGGTGCCACGGTCGGCATCGGCGCCATGATCCTGCAGGCCACCTTCAACTTCGATTCGCCGCTGCTCTACGCCGCGATCGTGATGAGCGCCACCTTGTCCGGACTGTTCTTCCTGCTGGTCACCGTGGCCGAGCGTTTGATCATCCGCTGGCATCCCGAAGACACCTCGCACTGAGTCAAGAAGACATCAGTGCATCGCGGACGGCGACACCAACATTCCCCGCCGTCCCACCTCGTTATTTCATACAGGAGATTTCTATGAGCCGCATTGGCGATTGGATGCAAGAGTCTGCGCACGACGTTCGTGTCGCAGCCGAATCGGATGTGGTCGTTGTCGGCGGTGGTCCCGCCGGCCAGGCCGCGGCACTGGCCGCTGCACGCAACGGTGCCAGCGTAACGCTGCTGGAGCGCTACAACCACCTGGGCGGCCTCGCTTCGGGCGGCATGGTGCTGGTGCTCGACGACATGTGGGACAGCCACCAGAAAGAGATCTCGGTGCGCGGCATCTGCATGGAGATGATCGAGCGCATGGCCTCGCACGGCCTGGCCGAATACCCCAAGCAGCACGAGTGGGGCACCCTGCCCGAATCCGTGCGCCGCTGGAAGCGCTGGGGCACCTTCGACTTCCACAGCAAGGAAAAGCCGCACCCCATCTGCTTTGCCGCCGCCTTCGACCCGGACGCGTTCAAGCGCGCGTCGCTGGAGATGGTGCAGGAAGCCGGCATCAACCTGCGCCTGCACTCGTGGTTCTCGCGCACGCTGGTGGAAGAGGGCAAGGTCAAGGGCGTGGTCTGCGAAACCAAGGGCGGCCGTGAAGCCATCCTGGGCAAGGTCGTGATCGACACCACTGGCGACCTGGACGTGGCCGCATCGGCCGGCGCACCGCACATCAGCGGTGCCTACATCGTGACGACGGTCTTCCGCCTGGGCGGCGTCGACACCGAGGAGGCCGAGCGCTTCGAATACGAAGAGCCCGCCGCCTTCATGGCGATCGACCGCGAAGTCAAGCACATGCTCGGCGGCGCGTGGGACAGCTGGTGGCTCAAGACGCCGCTGCCGGGCGTCGTGTGGTGCAACTGCCCGCACATGGCGGGACTGGACGGCCTGAAGGTGGCCGACCTGACGCGCGCTGAAATCCAGGGCCGCAACACCATCCACAAGGTGATCGAGTTCATCCGCGGCAAGCTGCCGGGCTTCAAGAACTGCTACATGATCGACATGGCGCCGCAGACCGGCATCCGCCAGACGCGTCTGCTCGAAGGCGAGTACGTCATGTCGAAGGAAGACGTGGCCCAGCGCACCCGCTTCGAAGACAGCGTGGCGCGTGGCCGCGACTACTACTACCCCTACCGCACGCTGGTGCCGCGCAGTGTGGAGAACCTGCTGGTGGCAGGTCGCCACTACTCATCGACGTCGGCAGCGCAGAAGATCTCCCGCGAGATCCCGCCCTGCATGGCGATGGGCGAGGCCACCGGCACCGCTGCAGCGCTGGCACTCGACGCAGGCGTGTCGGTGCGCAACGTCGACATCGGCAAGCTGCAGCGCGTGTTGCGCGCCCAGGGCGCCGATCCTGGCGACCAGAAGGGTCCGAACGCCGACGTGCCCGAGATCGCCCGATCGTTCGCAGAGGCCGCGTGATGTCGACAGCACAACAAACCCTGCCGCTCGCCGGCATCCGCGTCATCGACTTCACGCAGGTGATGATGGGCCCCGTCTGCACGCAGATGCTGGCCGACCACGGCGCCGACGTGATCAAGATCGAGCGCAAGGGCGCGGGCGACCTGAGCCGCTCGACCTTCGCACCGGTCGCTGGTCATGACAACCCGATCTTCTGCAGCCTGAACCGCAACAAGCGCAGCGTTGAAATCGACCTGCGCGACCCGGCGCAGGTGGACCTGGTGAAGGCGCTGATCGCCGATGCCGACGTGGTCACCAACAACTTCCGCGCTGGCGTGATGGAGCGACTGGGCCTGGGCTACGAGGATTGCAAGCGGCTGAACCCGCGCATCATCTACGCCGTGGGCACCGGCTTTGGCGAGACGGGACCGTATTCGCACAAGGGCGGGCAGGACGTTCTGGCGCAAGCGCTGACGGGCGTGATGGCGCGGCGCGCGGATGCGTCGATTCCGATTTCCATCTACCCGACGGCACTGGCCGACTACACGGCGGGCATGCACATGGTGCAGGGCATCCTGTTCGCGCTGCTGCAACGCGAACGCACCGGCGAAGGCCAGAAGGTGGCTGTCTCCCTCTACAACTCCATGCTGGCCATGCAGATGCAGGAGGCCGCGATGATCATGATGGAGGACTCCGAGGTCAACTGGGCTGCGATGCCGCTGTCGGGCGTGTTCGAGACGCAAACGGGCGCGCTGGTGCTGGTGGGCGCATTCAAGCAGCATCCGCTGCGCGACATCTGCACGGCGCTGGAAATCGACGACCTGTCGCAAGACCCGCGCTTTGCCGACCTGCAGGCGCAGTTCAAGCACAAGGCTGAACTGCACGCCATCTTCCGCGAGCGTTTTGCCAGCAACACGCAGGAATACTGGCTGACGCGTCTCGAAGAACAAGACTTGCTCTCGGCCGCCGTGCGCGACATGCGCGAGGCGCTGGTCGATCCGCAGACCCTGCACAACCAGATGATCCTGGAAGGCGGAGACGCCGGCGGGCGGCCATACAAGTTCGTCGCCAGCCCGATCCAGATGTCCGGCGCCACGACGGGCATTCGCCGCGAGCCGCCGCGGCTCGGGCAGCACACGGAAGAAGTGCTGGCCGAAGCCCGCGCACTGGTCGAGGTGGTGACCGTATGAGCGTGATCTACGAAGTCGCAAACAACGTCGCAACCGTCACCATCGACCGGCCCGACGTGCTCAACGCCGTCGACCTGCCGACGGAGGCGGAGCTGATCCGCATCTGGGAAGACATCGAAAAGCGCGACGACGTGCGCGTCGTGGTGCTCACCGGCACGGGCGAGCGTTCGTTCTGCGCCGGCGCCGACCTCAAGAACACCTCGAACCTCAAGGGCGTGGAGTACTGGGCCGCGTCGCGTCCGGGCGGCTTCGGCGGCATCGCGCTGCGCGAGACGCTCAACGTGCCGGTCATCGCCAAGGTCAACGGCTTTGCGCTCGGCGGCGGCTTCGAGATGGTGCTGGGCTGCGACCTGGTCGTGGCCTGCGAAGAGGCGAGCTTCGGCCTGCCCGAGCCGCTGGTGGGCCGGCTTCCGCTGGACGGCGGCATGCTCCTGCTGCAACGCCAGATTCCTTATCGCCAGGCGATGGGCATGATGCTCACCGGCCAGCGCATCAAGGCCAAGCGCGCGCTGGAAATGGGCCTCATCAACGAGGTCGTTGCGCGTGTGGAACTCGACGGCGCAGTCGACCGCTGGGTGCAACAGTTGCTCGCCTGCGCGCCGCTGTCGCTCAAGGCCATCAAGCAGGTGGTGCGCCAGACGGCCCAGCTCTCGCCATCGCAGGCCCACGGCATGCGCCTGCCCGCGCTGGTGGATGCCTTGCGGTCCGAGGATTCGAACGAAGGCGTGCTCGCGTTCCAGCAGAAACGCAAGCCGGTCTGGAAGGGCCGCTGAGCGGCACGCACGGTCAACCAGGGGTTCATGCCATGGCACACGTCATCACCACGGCCTGCATCGACTGCAAGGACGGTGCCTGCGTGCCCGTCTGCCCGGTCGATTGCATCTACGAAGGCGCGCGCACTCTGTACATTCACCCCGATGAATGCATCGACTGCGGCGTTTGCGTGTCGGCCTGTCCGGTACAGGCCATCTACGAAGAGTTTCGGCTGCCGCCCGAAATGGCCCACTACACGGCGATCAATCGCGAGTTCTTCGAGGTCAGCGCACTGGGTTCGCCCGGCGGGGCGGAAGGCCGCCGCGTGCCTTGCGACCACCCGGCCATCGGGCGCGAAATCCCCATTGCCAAAGCTGCATGAAGGCGCATCTTCAGGGAGGAGGGCTGCCTGATGCACGCCAGTGTCCTGAAGTACTTCATCGAGGTGGCGAGCTGCGGCTCCGTCCGCAAGGCCTCGGAGCGGCTCTATGTGGCCGCGAGCGCCGTCAACCGGCAGATCCACAAGCTGGAAGACGAACTGGGCGTGGAGCTGTTCGACCGGCTGCCCACCGGCTTGCGCCTGAACCCTGCCGGCGAGCGTTTGCTCAAGCACGCCCAGGAAACGCTGCACCAGTTCCAGGTGATGCGCACCGAACTCGATGCGCTCAAGGGCGAGCGCACCGGCCACGTCAAGGTCGCGGCGATGGACTCCTTCTTCGAGGAGATGCTCCCGTCCGCGGTCGAGGAGTTTTTGCAGATCTTCCCTGCGGTGACGTACACCATCACCTCGATCCAGCCGATGGAAGTGCCGCAACTGGTGATGTCGGGGCAGGTGGACGTGGGGCTGTCTTTCGTGAGCCGCCTGCCGGGTGGCGTGACGGCCGTGAGCCTGGCGCGCCTGCCCATCGGGCTGGTGATGCCGCCGGGTCATCCATTGGCCAAGAACGCCAGCGTGTCCCTGAAGGAGTGCGCCAAGTACCCCTTCCTGCGATCGAGCTCGTACCCGGTGCTGAGCGGTTCGCTCTCGCCGGAGTTCGCCGCCTTCTGGGACGACATGGAGCCTGCCGCGACCTGCAATTCCACGCCGCTGCTCAAGCGCCTCATCATGGGCGGCAAGGGCATCTCGTGCTTTTCGAAGATCGCCTTCATCGAGGAGCTCAAGCGCGGCGAATTGCTGTGGCGGCCCTTCGAACTGCCGGTGCTCAACGACCTGCACGTGGGAATCATCGTGCCGACGCAGCGCGTGCTGCCGCACGTCACGCAGAACTTCGTCGGGCGCATGGCCCGGCGCCTTTCTCAACTCGAAGCCACAGCCGCTGCGCTCTGACTCGCTGCATGGCGGTGGCTTCTTTTTCTTCAACGCACAGGAAAGACAAACCGACATGAACGATCTGAAGAACAAGGCCGTATTGATCACGGGCGCCAGCAGCGGCATCGGCGCTGCCGTGGCGCGTGAACTGGGCGCCGCCGGCGCGCGCGTCGCGGTGCACTACCGCGGCAGCCGAAGCGAGGCCGAAGGCGTGGCGCGCGACGTGGAAGCCGCTGGCGGCAAGGCCTTGCTCGTGCAGGCCGACGTCACGGACACGGCCAGCGTCGACCGCATGGTCAACACCGTGCACGAGGCTTTCGGGCGCATCGACGTGCTCATCAACAACGCGGGCGGATTCGTCAAGCGTTCGCCCATCGTGGATGCGGACGACGACTACATCGAGGCGGTGTTCCGCCTGAACGCGCGTTCGGTCGTCGCGGTGAGTCGGCGTGTGATTCCGCTGATGTCGGCCGGCGGCGGCGGCACCATCATCAACGTGACTTCGCAGGCCGCGCGCACGGGCGGTGGACCGGGTGCGGGCTTGTATGCCGCCTGCAAGGGTTTCATCTCGACCATCACGCGCACGATGGCCAAGGAACTGGTCAAGGACAAGATCCGCGTCAACGCGGTGGCGCCGGGCGTCATCGAAACGCCGTTCCATGACGGGCATTCCAGCGCCGAGGTGCTGAAGAACTTTGCCAATGCGATCCCCATGGGCCGCCTGGGCACGGCGCAGGAATGCACCGGCGCCTTCCTGTTCCTGGCCAGCGAATCGGCCAGCGGCTACGTGACGGGGCAGGTGATCGAGGTGAACGGCGGGCAGATCATGCCCTGACGGTGGCCCACCTCCCCACGGTTGGCGTTGACTTGCGAGGGGCGGCAGGGCATCGTTCGAATCCCTGAAGCGTTCACGGGTCACCGGACCCTTGCGTCACTCAACGGAAGGAGCGGGCGATGAACAGCACCCTGGGATGGGGATTGATCGGCGCCAGCACGATCGCGACCGAATGGATGATCAACGCCATTCGCGCGCAACCGGGCCACGAGATCGTCGGGGTGCTGAGCAGCGACCCTGCACGCGGGGCGGCGTTCGCGGAACGCCACGGCATTGCGTCCTCGACGACTTCGCTGGACGAACTGCTGGCCCGTCCCGATGTGGGTGCCGTCTACATCAGCACCACCAACGAACTGCATGCGCCGCAGGCCATCGCCGCCGCGCGCGCCGGCAAGCATGTGCTGTGCGAAAAGCCTTTGGCACTGACGCTGCAAGACGCGCGTGCCATCGTGGACGCCTGCCACGCCGCGGGCGTGGTGCTGGGCACCAACCACCATCTGCGCAACGCCGCGGCGCACCAGGCAATCCGGCAACTGGTGCGCGAAGGCTCCATCGGCCAGCCCTTGTTCGCCCGCGTTTTTCACGCGGTACAGCTCCCCGAACACCTGCAAGGCTGGCGCGTGCATAAGCCCGACGCCGGTGGCGGCGTGGTCCTGGACATCACCGTGCATGACGCCGACACCTTGCGCTTCATCCTCGACGCGGAACCGGTCGAAGTTGTGGCAATGACACAGGGCAGCGGTCCGGTGGAAGACGGGGTCATGGCCGTGCTGCGCTTCGACAACGGCGTGCTCGCGCAACTGCACGACGCCTTCAACGTGGCCTACGCCGGCACCGGCATCGAGATCCACGGCACGTCCGGATCGATCATCGGCCGCGACGTGATGACGCAGGCGCCCATTGGCCAGGTGATGCTGCGTACGCAGGACGGGGAGCGCGAGGTGTTGCTCGCGCCACGAGACCTCTACACGCATTCCCTGGCGGAATTTGCGCAGGCGGTTCGCGGCAACGGCGCACCGTCGGCATCGGGCGAAGACGGCATTCGCTCGCTGGCTGCCGCGCTGGCCGTGCTGGAGGCCTCGCGCACCGGGCAGCGCACGGCGGTGCCCATCGTGTGAACGCAGTTGCGGCAACCGCATGCCGCGCGTTAGGCTCGCGGTTTCAACCTGACCGGGAAAATCCAGCGTGCCCACCACCCACATCCTTGCGATGGCCAATGCGCAGCCGATGTTCATCGAGCTGCTGACCTCTCCAACCTACACCGTGCACCGTCAGGCGGACGCCGACTTCGCAACAGTTGCGCCGCAGATCCGCGCCATTGCCGCCGGTGGCGAATCGAAGATCGACGCCGCTTTGCAGGCGCAGTTGCCCGCGCTCGAAATCATCTCGGTGATGGGCGTGGGCTACGACGGCATCGACGTGGCGGCCGCCAAGGCCAAGGGCGCCGTGGTCACGCACACGCCCAACGTGCTCAACGACGACGTGGCCGATCTCGCCATGGCCTTGATGCTGGCGTGGGCGCGGCAGATTCCCAAAGCCGATCAGTTCATCCGCAACGAGAAGTGGCTCAAAGGCGGGCTTCCGCTCGGCCGCAAGGTGTCCGGCGCGCGCCTGGGCATCGTGGGCATGGGCCGCATCGGCCAAGCCATCGGCAAGCGCGCCGAGGCCTTTGGGATGAGCATTGCCTACACCTCGCGCAGCGCCAAGGATGGCGTGGCCTACGCCTACGTGCCCAGCGCGGCGGCACTGGCGGCGCAGAGCGACTTTCTCGTCATCATCACGCCCGGCGGCGCGGCCACGCGCAAGCTGATCGATGCGGAAGTACTCAAGGCGCTGGGGCCGCAAGGATGCGTCGTCAACGTGGCGCGCGGGTCGGTCATCGACGAGACGGCGCTCATCGAGGCGTTGCGCAGCGGCACCATCGCAGGCGCCGCGCTCGACGTGTTTGAAAACGAGCCCAATGTGCCGCAAGCACTGCGCGAAATGGACAACGTGGTGCTCTCGCCGCACATCGGCAGCGCGACCACCGGCACGCGCCGTGCAATGGCAGAACTGGCGCTTTCGAACCTGACGGCGCATCTGGCCGGTCAGCCCCTGCCAACGCCCGTGCCCGAATGCCAGTGAGGGTGGCCGGCGTCGGAGCGACATGCGTCGCGGTCGTCACGACGATGTCGCCAAAGTAAGCGCGGCGCCCCTGTCGGATACGGCTGGATGCAGGGGGCCTCGCCCCCTATGGCAAACTTCGCGCCTTTATCCGATTTGCGCCGTCGCACCCTGCGGCGGCACGTGCCCAGGGCTTCGTTTCAGACATGCAGAAAATCATTCGCCAGATCGCCGCCGAGATCAAAGTCGGCGAGCACCAGGTGAAAGCCGCCGTCGACCTGCTCGATGGCGGATCCACGGTTCCTTTCATCGCCCGTTATCGCAAAGAAGCCACTGACGGGCTCGACGACATCCAGTTGCGCGAACTCGAGGCGCGCCTGGGCTACCTGCGCGAGCTGGAAGACCGCCGCGCCGCGGTGCTCAAGAGCATCGAGGAGCAGGGCAAGCTCACGCCTGAACTTCGCGCCGCCATCGAATTCGCGCCGACCAAGCAGGAACTGGAAGACCTCTATTTGCCCTACAAGCCCAAGCGCCGCACCAAGGGCCAGATGGCGCGCGAGGCCGGGATCGAGCCGCTGGCGGACAAGCTGTTTGCCGACCCTTCGCTCAACCCGCAGGAAGAGGCGGCAGCCTTCGTGAAGCCCGCCGCCGACGGTCTGGATTTCTCGACCGTGCAACTGGTGCTCGATGGCGTGCGCGACATCCTCTCCGAGCGGTGGGCCGAAGACGCAGCGCTGGTGCAACGGTTGCGCGAATGGCTGTGGGCCGAGGGCCTGTTCAAGTCCAGCCTGATGGCCGGCAAGGACGAGAACAATGCAGACGTCTCGAAATTCCGCGACTACTTCGACTACGACGAACCCATCGGCCGCGTGCCTTCGCACCGTGCGCTGGCGGTGTTCCGTGGCCGTGCGCTCGAAATCCTCGACGCCAAGCTGGTGTTGCCCGTCGAACCCGAACCCGGAAAGCCCAGCATCGCCGAAGGCAAGATTGCGCTGCACCTCGGTTGGAGCCACGCCGGCCGTCCGTCCGATGACCTGATCCGCAAGTGCGTCGCCTGGACCTGGCGTGTGAAGCTGAGCCTTTCGTCCGAGCGCGACCTGTTCACGCGCCTGCGCGAGGAGGCCGAGAAGGTCGCCATCAAGGTGTTCGCCGACAACCTGCGCGACCTGCTGCTCGCGGCGCCGGCCGGCCCGCGTGTCGTCATGGGCTTGGACCCCGGCATCCGCACCGGCGTGAAAGTCGCTGTGGTCGATTCCACCGGCAAGCTGGTCGAAACCGCCACCGTCTTCCCGCACGAACCGCGCAAGGACTGGGAAGGCTCGCTGCACACCCTCGGCAAGCTGTGCGCCAAGCACGGCGTGAACCTGATCGCGATCGGCAACGGCACCGCCAGCCGCGAGACTGACAAGCTAGCCGCCGACCTCATCAAGCTGCTCGCCAAGATGGCCGCGCAAGCCGGCGCGCCGGAAATGAAGGTCGACAAGGTGGTGGTGAGCGAGGCGGGCGCCTCGGTGTATTCCGCCAGCGAGTTCGCCTCGCAGGAAATGCCCGATGTGGACGTGAGCCTGCGCGGCGCCGCGAGCATTGCGCGCCGCCTGCAAGACCCGCTGGCCGAACTGGTCAAGATCGACCCCAAGAGCATCGGCGTCGGCCAGTACCAGCACGACGTGAACCAGAGCGAACTGGCGCGGACATTGCATGCCGTGGTCGAAGATTGCGTCAACTCCGTGGGCGTCGACTTGAACACTGCCAGCGTTCCCTTGCTCTCCCGCGTGTCGGGCCTGTCGGCCAGCGTGGCAAAGGCGGTCGTGCGCTGGCGCGAGGCGCATGGCGCGTTTGCGAGCAGGCAACAGTTGCTCGACGTGAGCGGTTTCGGCGCCAAGACCTTCGAGCAGAGCGCGGGCTTCCTGCGCGTTCGCGGCGGCACCAACCCGCTGGACCAATCGGGCGTGCACCCGGAAACCTATCCGGTGGTCGAGAAGATCATCAGCACCACTGGCAAACCGATCGCTGAACTGATGGGCCGCGCCGAGATGCTCAAGACGCTGCGCCCCGAACTCTTCGCCAACGAGAAGTTCGGCGTCATCACCGTCAAGGACATCCTGGGCGAGCTGGAAAAGCCGGGCCGGGATCCGCGCCCCGACTTCAAGGTGGCGCGCTTCAACGACGGCGTGGAAGACATCAAGGACCTCGTCGAAGGCATGGTGCTCGAAGGCACGGTGAGCAACGTCGCGCAGTTCGGTGCCTTCATCGACCTCGGCGTGCACCAGGACGGACTTGTGCACGTCAGCCAACTGAGCCACAAGTTCGTCAACGACGCGCGCGAGGTCGTCAAGACCGGCGACATCGTCAAGGTCAAGGTGATGGAAGTGGACGTGGCGCGTAAGCGCATCGGCTTGTCGATGAAGCTGGACGCGGCACCCGCGCGCCGCGACGGCCCGCGCGACAACCGCTTCGAAGGGGCAGGGCGCGGACAGCAAGCGCGCCGCGACAACGCGCCCGCGCCGTCGAGCCAGATGGCGAACGCCTTCGCCAAGCTGCAGGGCCTGCGCAAGTAACTGCATGAAGCGCCAGCGAACGTCATGGCCAACGCCAGCGCGATGAAAGCGCTGCGCGTCTACGCCGGCCCACTCGCGCGCAAGCACATCGCCGAAAACGGGCTGCGTCCGCAGGACGTGCGCGTCGTGCCCGGTGCCGCGGGCGGACCCAAGGGCTTGATCCTGGGGCCGATCGATCGCTTCCTGTTCGGCGAGTGGCTTACCCAATCGAGCCAGCCCGTGCATCTGGTGGGCGCCTCCATCGGTGCGTGGCGCTTGGCCAATGCCTGCCTGGACGACTCGATCACCGCGTTCAAGGACTTCGAGCACGGCTATGTGCACCAGCATTTCGAAGTGCCACCGGGACAGAAGCGCCTGACCGCCCGGCAGGTGAGCGCACAGTTCGGCGACGGGCTGCGGCAGTTCTACGGCGGCCGCATCGCGCAGGTGCTCCGGCATCCGCGCTACAAGCTGCACGTCATCACTTCGCGCGGTCGGCACATCCTGGGCCGCGAAGGGTCGGCGCGCACGCCCTTCGGTTACCTGGGCGCTTTCATCACCAACAGCGTGCGCCGCAAGAGCCTGGGCGCGTGGCTGGAGCGCGTCGTGTTCTCGACGCCGGGCGCGGCGTTGCCGTTCTCAACCAACGATTTCCGCTCGCGGCAAGTGGCGCTGAGCGAAACGAACTTCGAAGCGGCATTGCAAGCCTCGTGCTCGATTCCCTTCATGCTCGAAGCCGTGCACGACATCCCCGGCGCGCCACCCGGAGCGTACTGGGACGGCGGCATCACGGACTACCACCTGCACCTGGACTACAACAACGACGACGGCGTTGTGCTCTATCCGCACTTCCAGAAGGCGGTGGTGCCGGGCTGGCTCGACAAGGGATTGAAGTGGCGCCATCAGTCAACCTCTTTCCTGGACCGCATGGTGGTGCTGGCGCCTGATGCCGAATGGGTGCGAACGCTCCCCAACGGCAAGCTGCCGGACCGCACCGATTTCACCCGCTACGGCAACGACGGCCCGGCGCGCTCGAAGGTGTGGGCCAAGGCCACGGCTGAGTCGGAGCGCCTGGCCGATGAGTTCGCGCAGTGGCTGCACAGTGGCAACGAGCGCGAAGTCTTGCCCCTGTAGCCCTCCGATCTCGCTACATTCGGCGCATGTCCAATCGCGTCGCGCCACCGGCGGAGGCCCTGAAAAATGAACCTGACCCGCATCATCGGCCTCATCCTGATCGTCGCCGGCATTGCCGCGATCGGCACCGGCGGCTTCAGCTTCACCAAGGAAACGCACCGCGCCAAGATCGGCCCGATCGAGCTGTCCGTCGATGAAAAGCAGGATGTCCGCTTTCCGACCTGGGCCAGTGTTGCGGTGATCGTGGTGGGCGGGGCGTTGCTGGTGTTCGGCGGCAAGAAGTAGGGTCGGTGTTCGCGCGCCGGTCCGAAGCGCCGCTGCAGGGCTACTTCGGGCCGAGATTCACACCACCGATGCGTCTGACGATGAAGGCGCCACGAACACGTGCGCCCGGGCTAGCGCCACAGGCGCATCGGGGCTCGTTTGCCAGCAACGAATGCCGATCGCCGCAATGCGCCTGCCGATGCGATGCACCTCGCATTGCGCGTACAGGTCCACCGCGCGGGCGGAAGACAGGTAGTCGATCGAGAAGTCCACCAGCTTGGGCGGGACTACCTCGTCCATCTGCGTGTAAGTCGTGGCCAGCGCTGCGGCCTCCATGAAGCCCGCGACGACGCCGCCATGGATGGCCGGCAAGGCAGGGTTGCCCACCAGTCGCGCATGGAAGGGCAGGTGGAACAGCGGCGCCTCTTCCGCAGCGTTGTCTGCCAGCACGATGCCCAGGTACTGTGCGTACGGCATCAATTGCAGCGTCGCGACGATGCGCTCGCGCGTCACGGGCAGGTCGTTCGTGTCGCGCTCGCTCATGGCACGTTTCCGGTCAATGCGGACGGATGCGGTGTCGAACTCGACGACAGCATGAACGTCGCGACGACATTGGCTGCGAGCTTCGATTGCGGACCGCAAAGCAGTTCGCAGCGCGCGAAGGCGATCGACTGGGTCATGCGGTACACCTCGGCGACGGCCACGAGATCGGCGTCCATGGTTGCCGGCGAGAAATGGTCGATGCGCATGTCCAGCGTCGCGATGGGCACGAACTGCCCAAGCGAGCGCAGCACGGCCAGGCCGCAGGCCGAATCGGCGAGGCTGAACAGCACGCCGTTGAAGAAGAAGGCGCCGCCGCGGTCACCGGACAAATGCGGCTGTGGCGGCAGTCGCATGCGCGTCTTGCCATCCGGCGACGCGTCTTCGAACACCATGCCGATGTCCAGGGAATGGGGAATGCGCGAGGAGAAACCACGCGCCAGTGCTTCGATCGAGGTCGAGCTCGTCTTGGTGTTGATCACGTCAGGCAAAGTCCTGCTCGTTCAGTTCAATGGGCTGGCCATGCGGCGTCCGGTCGGCCGCATGGTCCCACGCATCGCGGTAACGCGCGAGTTCGCTCGAACTGCTCGCGCCCTTGCGTGCGACCAGCGTTTCCAGCGTGGCAAGCCAGTGGTGGTAGTAGGTGTCGCCCTTGTCGGCGTCGCCCGCGGCCTGCGCCGAGGCGATCTGTGCGGCAAGTGCTTCGGCCCATTCGGGCCATGTGAAAAGGCCGCGCTGGTGCAGCGTCACGGCCATGGCGAAGGCGTGCGCTTCCCACGGCTCGCGAAACACCGGCTCGCCGTCGGCGATGGGCATGCCTTCGAAGTGCGGCGTGGCCTGGGTCATGCGTTCTCCAGGTAGCTTTCCCAGGCGTCGACCGACACCTGGAGGCCGGGCTGCGCGTCGGCACCCCATAACTCGTTGCCCTCGAAGACAACCGTGTAGAGCCACTGCGGCTGCTCGCCCAAACCTTGCGCATGGGTGTCAGCAAACACGTGCATGCCATGCAGGTGCTCGATGGTGCCGACTTTGCCTTGCACGTAGCCGGGCAGACGGGTGTGATGCTCGACGTGGCCGGCACGCGTACGTACGCGCTGACCGACTGCGAATCGAGCCGGCGCATTGCTCGCTCGTTCGGTCGAAGAGCCCTTGGCGAGGGCTGCTGGGACGTCGGCGGCCTTCAGCACGCGATGGACCTTGAGCGGCGCATGCAGCGCGTGGCCGGCGTCGAGTTCATCCGGTTGAACCTGGCCGCGTTCCAGCATGAGCTTTTCGAGTGCGGCAAACCAGATCTGGTAGTAGCTCAATCGCGCATAGGCCGGCAAGGTCTCGCGTGCGCTGCGGCTCGCGTCGATGTTCCACGAACCCGTGGCGCCCATCGCCAGCGTGAGGGCGAGCACGCGCGGTTCCCAGTCCGCATGAAAGAGATCGTCCTCATGCTCGGGCACGATGGCGCCGGGCATGTCCTTGCCGCCCAGGTCCGCATGGGAGATGTAGGTCATGCCGTCACCTCCGGCGTGCGTGCGAGTCCGGCGCCGATCATCGAGTCGCGCGTCACCAGCTCGGCGAGATCTTCCTCGCTCCAGCCTTCGGTGCCCGCGGGGCGCCGGGGAATGACGAGGTAGCGCACTTCAGCCGTCGAGTCCCACACGCGGATGGCGGTGGATTCCGGCAAGCGCACGCCGAACTCGGCCAGCACGCCGCGCGGGTCCTTCACGGCGCGCGAGCGATAGGGCGCGCTCTTGTACCAGGCAGGAGGCAGGCCCAGCACCGGCCAGGGGTAGCAACTGCACAGCGTGCAGACCACCATGTTGTGCTGCGTCCCGGTGTTGACGACAGCCACCATGTGCTCACCCTGGCGGCCGGTGAAGCCCATCGAGGCGATGGCGGCTGTCGCGTCCCTTTGCAACCACTCCAGGAATTCCGGATTCGCCCACGCCTTCGCAACCACGCGCGCGCCGTTGCGGGGGCCGATTTTCGTCTGGTAGGTGTCGATGAGGACATCGAGCGCAGCCGGGTCGATGTAGCCCTTTTCGGTCAACACCGACTCGAGCGCGCGGACCCGCAGGTCCATCTCGCCGAGTTCGCTGTGGTCGTCAGGATGATCGTGGTCGTGGTGATCGTGTGCCATGCCTGCATGCTAGCGCGTAGCGGCCGATCGCATGGGCAAACCCTGAGGGGCGTGAGCTGCCTCGCCTTTGAGAATGGGTGAATTCCAACGAGAGACGCCGTCAATGCCTTCCAGCCTTTCCCGCCGCACATTCAGCCTTTCAGCCGCCGCTGCGGCGGTGTCGATTGCAGCGCCTTCGATCGCGCAATCCGCGTGGCCGAACAAGCCGATCCGCATCGTCGTGCCGTACACGCCCGGCGGTTTCACCGACCAGATGGCGCGGCTCGTGCAGCCGGGATTGCAGGCGCGCCTGGGGCAGTCGGTGATCATCGACAACAAGCCCGGCGCGAACAGCCTGATCGGTGTCGATGCAGTCGCCAAGGCGCCGCCCGACGGGAGCACGTTCGGCGTCGTGATCGCGGCGTACGCGGCCAACACCACGCTCTATCCAAAGCTGCCTTATGACCCTGCAAAGGATCTCGTTGGCGTCTCGCTGATGGGCGTGTCGCCGTTGCTCGCCGCCATCAACAACGATGCACCCTTCAAGAACGCGAAAGAACTGATCGACTATGCGCGCGCCAACCCCGGCAAGATCAGTTTCGGATCATCCGGCAACGGCTCGGCGGCGCATCTCACGACGGAACTGTGGAAGTCGCTCACGCGCACCTACATGATCCACATTCCGTACCGCGGCGCGGTGCCGGCGTTGACCGACCTGCTCGGCGGGCAGATCCAGCTTTTCTTCGATGCGCCCACCGGGCTCATCAACCAGGGCAAGGCGGGAAAGATTCGCCTGATCGGCGTGGCCAGCGATCGACGTCTTCCGGCCGTGCCGGACGTGCCTACCTTCATCGAGCAAGGCTTCCCCGGATTCACGGGCAGCACGTGGGCCGGCATGCTCGCGCCCGCGGGTACGCCGCGCGACATCGTCAAGCGCATGTCGGAAGAAGTGGCGCGCATCATCAAGTCCGACGACACGCGCGCCAAACTCGAGGCGATGGGCACCTTTCCTTCAGGCAGTACGCCCGAAGAATTCGATGCGTTCATCGCCAGCGAAACGCGCAAGTGGGGAGACGTGATCCGAACGGCGGGGGTGAAGGCCGAATAGGCCTGCGAAACGCAGCTGCGCGGACCGGCTGGCGTTGCAACAACGCCAGAAGTTCGAAGCCTACTTGGGCAACATCTGCCCGCGAATTTCGCCGGCGGCGTTGGCAGCCGTGTGGATGTTGGCGTACCACTTGCCGGCCATCAGGTCGGCGGCTTGGGCGGGCGTGAGCGTGACCTGTCCTTCGATGGGGCTGGCAGGATTGGCAAAGGGCACCGCGACGCCGGCATTGGCACCTGCCGCGGCAGGACCGTGGAAATGCGCCGCCGTGGCCGGTCCGCTCAAACCGGAATAGGTGATCTTGTACTTGAGGACGTTGGTGTCCTTGTTGAGCCATGCCTCCGCCGTGCCGCTGCCACGCGTCATGTTGGGCGGTACCTCGCTCGACGCATTCATCGCGCCGCTGAAGCTGGCCGTGTTCGATGAGCCCATCATCCCGCAGCCCGCCAAGGCAATGGCAGCGACGCCGGCAGCAAGGGAAGCACGCAAGACAGTGCCGTATCGGTTCATGGTGTTGACTCCTTCGTTCCAGAGTCGCCCAGCATAGGCTTGTTGCGTCCGAACGTCATGTCGGCCATCGCCGCGACTTCCGCCGGTGCGTGAAGGTCCGGAATCAGCGCTACATCGACGCGTCCAGCATCTCCCGATAGTCCTCGCGCGTCGCCAGGCGCGGGTTCGTCTTGTGGCAATGGTCGGCCATGGCGCCATCGATGATCTTCCCGTAGAGATCCTTCGTGACGCCGACTTCGGCCAGGCCCTTGGGCAAGCCCAGGCGTGCGTTCATCTCGCGGATCGCGGCGCCGATGTCGCCTGCTGAATCGAGATGCATCGCCTGCGCCATGCGCTGCAGGCGTTGGTCTTTCTGCACCGATTCGGCACCGGAGTTGAAGTGGATCACCGCCGGCAGGAAGAGGGCGTTGAGCGTGCCGTGATGCAAGCGCGGATCGACCCCGCCCAGGCTGTGGCTGAGCGAATGCACGCAGCCCAGGCCCTTCTGGAAGGCCATGGCGCCCTGCATCGACGCGCTCATGAGGTTGAGCCGCGCCTCGCGGTCCTGCCCATTTTTCGTGGCACGCTCGATGTGGCCCCACGCGCGCTCCAGTCCGTCGAGCGCGATGCCGTCGGCCGGTGGATTGAAGGCGGCCGACATGAAGGTCTCCATGCAGTGCGCAATCGCGTCCATACCGGTGGCGGCGGTCAATCGCGCGGGCAAGCCGAACGTCAGCTCCGGATCGCAGATCGCGGCCTTGGGCATCAGGAACCAGCTGTGAAAGCCCAGCTTGCGGTGATCGTCCACGATGATGATCGCGCCGCGCGCCACTTCGCTGCCGGTGCCGCTGGTGGTCGGCACGGCGATGAGCGGCGCCACGCGATCGGTGATCTTCGGCGAGCCGCCTTCAATGGTGGCGTAGGTGGTCAGGGGCCCTTCGTGCGTCGCGGCGATGGCCACGCCCTTGGCGCAATCGATGGCCGATCCGCCGCCCACGGCGACCAGCCCGTCGCAACGCTGCGTGCGATACACCTCCACGGCGGCACGCACGGCGGCTTCCGTCGGATTGGACGGCGTCTGGTCGAACACAGCGACTTGCAGATCCCCCAGTGCATCGAGCGCCTTTTGCAAGATGCCCGCCGCGCGCACGCCCGCGTCGGTGACGATGAGCGGCCTGTTGATTCCGATGCGCGCGCACTCGCTGCTGAGCAGCTTGATCGCGCCGAAGTCGAACTGGATCTGGGTGAGGTATTGAATGAGCGCCATGTGGGTTTCGTGGTGACCGTTACGATGCGAGCCGCCCAATCTAACAAAGTGGACCTTGCAACGGACATGAATAAAACCCTTGTGACGGCACACGTCCGTCCCCAGAGCGACAGGGCAGCCGGATGAACGCGCCCGCCCTCACGCCCAAGATGGCCGGCGTGGTCGACCGCATGGCCCGCGCGGGCCATCCACCGCTGTACGAACTCACGCCCGAGCAAGCCAGGGCAGCGTATGAAAAAGGCGCTGGCGTGCTCGAAGTGCCCAAGCCCGCGTTGCCCCGCGTGGAAGACCTGCGCCTTCCGGCACGTGACGGCTTCGCGCTGCCCGCGCGCCTGTACGCGCCCTCGCACGAGCGACTCCCGCTGCTGATGTATTTCCACGGCGGGGGCTTCACCATCGGCAGCATCACGACGCACGACACGCTATGCCGCGTGCTCAGCCAACTGGCGGGCTGCGCGGTGATCTCCACCGACTACCGCCTCGCGCCGCAGCACAAGTTTCCGACCGCGTCCAACGATGCGTGGGACGCGTTGCAGCACGTCGCGGGGCAGGGCGATGCGCTGGGGCTCGACACCACGCGCCTGGCCGTGGGCGGCGACAGCGCAGGGGGCACGCTGGCCGCCGTCAGCGCCATCATGGCGCGTGATGCCGGTCTGCCACTCGCGCTGCAATTGCTCTTCTACCCCGGCACGACAGCGCACCAGGACACGCCGTCGCACCAAACGCTTGGCGACGCGCCTGTGCTGTCGGCAGCCCACATCAACTACTTCTTCGCGCAGTACGTCAACGAGCGGTCCGACCGCGACGACTGGCGCTTCGCACCACTCAACGCCGACGACGTCGACGGCGTGGCGCCGGCGAGGATCGGCCTGGCCGAAGTCGATCCGCTCGTGGACGAAGGCATCGCCTATGCCGACAAGCTTCGCGCGGCGGGTGTCCAGGTCGACCTCGAGATCTATCGCGGCGTGACCCACGAGTTCATCAAGATGGGCCGCGCCATTCCCGAAGCCTTGCAAGCACATGCCGATGCGGCGCGTGCCCTGAAGCAAGCCCTTTTTCCCTGATGCTCAAAGCCATGAAAAAAGCAGATTTCCGTTTCTTCCATCGCCTGCGCGTTCGCTGGGCCGAAGTCGACATGCAGAAGATCGTCTTCAACGCGAACTACCTGATGTACTTCGACACCGCCGTCGCCGACTACTGGCGCGCGCTCGCCATGCCTTATGAAGAGTCGATGCTGGCGCTGGGCGGCGACCTGTATGCGCGCAAGGCGACCATCGAATTCAATGCATCCGCGTTGTTCGACGACATGCTCGACGTCGGCATGCGCTGCGTGCGTATCGGCAATTCGTCGATCCTGTTCGAAGGCGGTCTGTTCCGTGGCGATCAATTGCTGGTGTCGACCGAGCTGGTCTACGTCTTCGCCGACCCCGCCACGCAGACCTCCAAACCGGTGCCGCCCTTGCTGCGCGAGTGGCTCGAAGCCTATGAGCGCGGCGATGCGGTCTGCACGCTCGAAGCCGGCGATTGGGCCACGCTGGGCGAAGGCGCCGGCGCACTTCGGCGCGACGTGTTCATCGAAGAGCAGCGCGTACCGGCCGACATGGAATGGGACGAACACGACGCCGTCGCGGTGCACGGCGTCGCGCGCAACCGCCTCGGCAAGGTCATCGCGACAGGCCGCCTCGTGTCAGAAGCGCCCGGCATTGCCCGCATCGGCCGCATGGCGGTGCACCGTGCGATGCGCGGCGGCGGGCATGGCGCGGCAGTGCTTCGCTTGCTCGAAGACGCCGCCCGTGCGCGCGGCGACCGCGAAGTGACGCTCCACGCCCAGCAGAGCGCGCAGAAGTTTTATGACCGCCTGGGCTACACGCCAAGCGGCGCGCCTTTCGAGGAGGCGGGAATTGTCCATATCGAGATGAAGAAGTTGCTATGAGTTGCCGCATGGATTTAAACCCGCAGTCTGAGTCCGCCTCAGGAATAGGCATGGATAATTAGAATTGTGAATATTTCCGCAATTAACATTGGCTGAAACCGCATCAAGGAATTTTCCCTGCCTACTTGAATACGATTCCTGCACCCGCCAATTAACTAACGTGATCCAATTCATTCATTGGTTGTCACACAAAGAGCGAGCAAGAGGGTCGGGTTAGAAAAACAAGATACCGGCACAATGATCCCGTCAGGGACGCCGGGAGGAAACCTTCCCCGGGAACGCAAGTTCCCGGGGATTTTTTTTGCCCGCAACTATTTCACGAATTGGCGCTGGACGGCGCCACAAGGAAATCGCCCACGCACACTCGGAAATCTTTGAGCCGCACAGTGGACAGGGCTTGCATTCAATTGTGTCCCGAAAGTTTCTAATACACATATGGCGCCGACTGTCACTGACAGTGCAGTGTGACCCCGAACCAAAACGGGTCCTCCTGCAATACGGCATCAATTGACTGCGGTGAATTCCGCGCCAATTCAGGCGCAAAAACCACTGCACTTATTCATCTGTATTAATAGGCGGACACTTTGAACAAGTCACACAAGACCATCTGGAACGAATCCTTGGGCGCATGGGTCGCGACATCGGAACTGACGAATGCCAAGGGCAAGCGCAGCAAGTCCGGCTCCCTCGTGAGCAATGTCGTCGGTGGCACCCGTCGCCTGATGGCGCTGAGCGGCGCTGCGACGTTGATGTTCATGGCTTTCCCGAGTGAAGCGACTGTCTGGAATCAGGCCTCGAACAGCTGCACGCCCACCGCTGGCAGCGTGGGTCCGGACGGTGTGGTCAGCTATGGCGCGACCACCGGCATGGGCACGGACGGTTCCAACAACTACTCATCGGTGCTGGGCTGTAACGCCAGCGGCGCCGGCCTCGCGGGCGTCACCGTGCTGGGCTCCTGGGCCCAGGCCACCGGCAAGGGTGCAGTCGCCACCGGCATGGGTTCTTCCGCGGGTGTGTACGGATCGGCGTACGGCCTGCAATCCCTGGCAAGCGGCAATTCCAGCACCGCATTGGGCTACAACGCCACTGCGTCCGGACAAGCGGCGACGGCTATCGGCGGGTCGGGTACCACGGCCGCGGGCCAAGGCGTTCTGGCTTCGGCTGTCGGCTCGGTCGCCATCGGCGGCGACAACGTGCGCGGTGCGCAAGCAACCGGCATCCGCTCGGCTGCCATCGGCTCGCAGGCCACCGCATCCGGCCAGAACTCCCTGGCCATGGGCAACCAGTCCAGCGCGCTCATGACCAACGCCACGGCCATCGGAACCAACAGTTCGGCATCGGGCCTGAACTCCGTCTCCCTGGGCGCCGTCTCGACGGCCAGCGGCGCTTCCAGTGCGGCAATGGGCTTTGGCAGCATCGCCAGCGGGGACGCCAGCCTTGCGCTGGGCAATTCCTCCAAGGCCCAGTATGCGTCCAGCGTGGCCCTCGGCGCGGCCAGCGCGACCGGGGCAGCCGCACCCACCGGCACGGGCTACATGACCGACTCCGCCGCCCCGACCGCCGAGGTTTCGGTGAGCGGCGCAACGGTCAAGCGCCGCATCACCAACGTGGTGGACGGCGCGGCACCGCAGGACGCGGTGACGGTGGCCCAGTTGAGCACCAGCAACACCAGCCTGTCGACCAGCATCGGCTCGCTGTCGACCTCGACTTCCACTGGCCTCAGCACCGCGATGACGAACATCTCTTCGCTGTGGACCGACCTGAACGCACTGAGCGTAGAGGCCGACAAGCAGGGCCAGACCACGGCGGCAGCCCTGGGCGGCGGCGCGGCGTACAACCCGACGACCGGCGCCATCAGCGCACCGGCCTACACCGTCTACAACGCCGACGGCACGACCGGCACGGCCAGCGACGTGGGCGCAGCACTTGCGAGCATGAACGCGAAGGGCGTCAAGTATTTCCACGCCAACAGCACCGGTGCGGACAGCAAGGCGACGGGCGCCAACAGCGTGGCGATCGGCCAGTCGGCGGTCGCCAGCAACGCCAATGACGTGGCGCTGGGCACGGGCTCGACCAGCTCGGCCGTGCACACCGGCAATACCACGCTGATGGGCGCCACTGCGGCCGGCATCGCAAGCGCAGCTTCCGGCGTCGTCAGCGTCGGCCAGGCCGGCGCCGAGCGCCAGATCCAGAACGTCGCTGCCGGCGTGATCTCGGCCACCAGCACGGACGCGGTCAACGGCTCGCAACTCAACGGCGTCAGCACGGCTTTCGCGTCGCTGTCGACCACGACCTCGAGCCTGCAAGTGGCCACCAATTCGATGTCCACCAGCGTCGGCAACATCCAGACGACCGTCAGCTCGATGTCCACGACCGTAGGCACGATGGCTTCGGCCGTCAGCAGCCTCTCGACGGTGCAGGGTTCGGTCTCGACCAGCCTGAACAGCTTGTCGACGAGCAATGCGAACCTGTCCACCGGCCTGACGTCGCTGTCGACCGCCACGGCTTCGAGCATCGGTTCGCTCTCGACTTCCACCTCCACCGGTTTGAGCAACGTCGCCTCCAGCGTCGGTTCGCTCTCGACCGCCACCGCTTCGCGCATCGACAGCCTCTCGACCTCCACGTCGACGGGCCTGGGCAATGTCGCCAGCAGCGTGACTTCGCTGTCGACGGCGACGGCTTCGGGCATCGGTTCGCTCTCGACCTCTGCATCGACCGGCCTGGCCAACGTGGCGAGCAGCGTGAATTCGCTGTCGACCTCCACGTCTTCCAGCATCGCGACGCTGTCGACCTCGACCTCCACGGGCCTGGCCAACGTGACGGCCATGACCAACCAGACGGGCCAGACGGCAGCCGCAGCCCTGGGCGGCGGCGCGACCTATGACCCGATCACGGGCAAGATCAACGCACCGGCCTACACGACGTACAACGCCGACGGCTCGACGACCCTGGTCTCGAACGTGGGCGACGCGCTGAACAGCATCAACACGAAGGGCATCAAGTACTTCCACGCCAACTCGGTGGGCGCGGACAGCGTGGCGTCCGGCGTGGACAGTGTGGCCATCGGCCCGAACGCAGTCGCCACCCACAACAAGTCGGTCGCCATCGGCGCCGGCGCGCAGACCTCTGCCGCTGTCGGCGTGAGCTCGGCCACGGTGGGCGACACCACTTTCGGTTCGTTTGCAGGCGGCACGCCGGTGGGCAGCTTCAGCGTGGGCGCGGCGGGCGTCGAACGCCAGATCCACAACGTGGCCGCAGGCCGCATCACGAATTCGAGCACCGACGCCATCAACGGCAGCCAGCTCTATCAAGTGGCCAGCAACCTGGACAAGGCCAACGGCGAACTCGGCTCGCTGAGCACCTCCATGTCCACCGGCATGGGCAGCCTGTCGACCAGCCTCGATTCGCTGTCGACGTCCACGTCGACGGGCCTGACGACGGTGTCGAGCGGCCTGAACTCGCTGTCCACCTCGACGGCGTCGAGCATCGGTTCGCTCTCCAGCTCGGCCTCCACCGGCCTGGGCAACCTGGCCAGCAACCTGAACTCGCTCTCGACGTCCACGGGCCTGGCCATCGACAGGCTCTCGACCTCGACCTCCACGGGCATCGCCCGCCTGGATTCGACGACGGGCGAGCTGGGCCAATCGACGGCCGCGGCCCTGGGTGGCGGCGCCACGTATGACCCGGTGACCGGCAAGATCAACGCGCCTTCGTACACCACGTACAACGCCGACGGCACGACCGGCTCGGCAACCAACGTGGGCGACGCGCTGAACAGCATCAACACCAAGGGCATCAAGTATTTCCACGCCAACTCGACGGCAGCCGACAGCATCGCCAGCGGCGCGGACAGCGTGGCCATCGGCCCGAATGCGGTCGCCAGCCATGACAAGTCGGTCGCCATCGGCGCCGGTTCGCAAACGCAGAAAGCCGTGGCCGTGAGCGGCGCGACGGTGGGCAACCTGAGCGGCTTCGCAGGCAGCACGCCGGCCGGCAGCTTCAGCGTGGGCGCGCTCGGTGCCGAGCGCCAGGTCCAGAACGTGGCTGCCGGCCAGGTGACGGTTTCGAGCACGGACGCCATCAACGGCAGCCAGCTTTATCAAGTGGCCAGCGGCCTGGAAAAGGCAACCGGCGACCTCGGTTCGCTGAGCGCTTCCATGTCCACCGGCTTCGGCAGCCTGTCGACCAGCATCGGATCGCTGTCGACGTCCACGTCGACGGGCCTGAGCGCCATGTCGGACAACCTGAACTCGCTGTCGACCTCGACCTCGACGGGCCTGGCCACCGTGCAAGCCTCCAGCGACAAGCAAGGCGAAACGACGGCTGCAGCCCTGGGCGGCGGCGCGACGTACGACGCGGCAACGGGCGCCATCAGCGCACCGGCCTACACGGTGTACAACGCCGACGGCTCGACCAGCACGGCGAGCAACGTGGGCGATGCCATCGATGCGATCAACACGAAGGGCATCAAGTACTTCCACGCCAACTCGACCGCTGCGGATAGCATCGCCTACGGCATGGACAGCGTGGCCATCGGCCCGAACGCCTACGCAGGCCATGACAACTCGGTCGCCATCGGCGCCAATTCCCGCACACGCCTGGCAACGGCCGTGACCACCGCACAGGTTGGCACCGCGACCTACGACTCGTTCGCTGGCAGCGCGCCGGTTGGCAGCTTCAGCGTGGGCGACGTGGGCAAGGAACGCCAGGTGCAGAACGTTGCCGCGGGCCAGCTCGACGCATCGAGCACCGATGCGGTCAACGGCAGCCAGCTGTTCCAGGTGGCGAACAACCTCGACAAGACCGCTGGCGACCTGGGCTCGCTGACGAGTAACGTCGGCAGCCTGTCGACCGGCCTCGCTTCGCTCTCGACCTCGACCGCTGAAAGCGTCGGCAGCCTGTCGACCGGTTTGGGCAACCTCACCACGCGTGTCGATGGCCTCGAAGGCAGCCTCGGCCAGTTGACGACCACCGTCGGCGACATGAACACAGGCCTCAGCTCGCTCTCGACGACGGTGTTGTCGATCTCGGGTGGCGTCGTTGAAATGACGGCAAGCCTGAGCACGACCAACGGCAAGGTCGAATCCATCGGCGCCGGCGTGGCAGCCAGCATGGGTGGCGGCGCCAGCTACGACGCATCGACCGGTACGTGGTCAGCGCCGAGCTACACCGTGCACAACGCGGACGGATCGACCTCGCAAGTCAACAACGTGGGCGATGCCATCAACAGCATCAACACGAAGGGCACGAAGTACTTCCATGCGAACTCCACGCTGGACGATTCCTCGGCCACGGGCAGCAACGCAGTGGCGATCGGCCCGCAGTCGGTTGCCAGCGGCGCCAGCGCGGTGGCCATGGGCCACGGCGCCCAGGCTTTGAGCACCAACGCGGTTGCCATCGGCACCAACGCGGCGGTCTCGGGCTCGCAGGGAACGGCACTGGGCTTCGGCGCCAACGTGCAGTCCAACGGCGGCGTGGCGATCGGCGCGGGTTCGGTGGCAACGCGTGAAGCGGGTGTCGCGGGCTATGTGGCCAAGGGTGCGACCCAATCGCAAGCGGCCGCCGTGCAGGCAACGACCAGCACGAAGGGCGCCGTGTCCGTCGGCAGTGAAGGCGAAACGCGCCAGATCACCGGCGTGGCCGCAGGCTCGGAAGACACCGACGCAGCCAACGTGGCGCAGATCAAGGCGATCAATGGCGATGTGGCGCAAGTCAACAACCAGATCGGCAACCTGCAGAACCAGATCCAGGACGTGGCGCGCAGCGCGTATGCGGGTACGGCCATGAGCATGGCGATGGCGGGCACCTACATGCCTGACCTTGCGCCCGGCGAAAAGGCAGTGGGTGCGGGTCTTGGCAACTACAAGGGCAATACCGCCCTGGCCCTGAACTACAAGCAGATCGCCAAGGACGGCAAGATGGCCTGGGGTGCGGGCGTCTCGACGACCGGCCGGGAAGTTGGCGTCAACGCCGGCGTGGGCTGGAAGTGGAAGTAAGCCGATAAGCGGCTTGCCCGGTCGAGAAGGCCGGGCCCGAAAGCGGCTCCCGTGCATCTGCGCGGGGGCCGCTTTTTCTTGCGGGTCAGATGTCGGCCAGCAAGGGGTAGGGCAGGGGATCGACGGAGAGTTCAACACCGTCGGCGCCGCCTGCGCGCAGGCCGCCGGCATTGAGCGCAGCGATCTGCATGGACACGATGCCTGCCCAGCCGCCGCCCGGCGCCGGCGCCGATTGCACGACGGTGCCCACGGGCTGTTCGGCGTCTTTTGCGGCAAACACTTCCTGGCCGGCTTTCACTTCCGAAGGCGCATTGACCACATAGGCGCGCCGCTTGAGCGTGCCTCGGAACTGGCTGCGTGCGACGACTTCCTGGCCGGGGTAGCAGCCCTTCTTGAAGTTGACGCCGCCGACGGATTCGTAGTTGAGCATCTGCGGGACGAAGGCGTCGAGCACCGGCGCCGTCAGCGTCGCGACCCCGCTGCGCACTTCGCTCCATTGCCACAAGTCGGCATCCAGCCCGGCGCCGGTGGGCGCTGGGGTGCCGGCCGGCGCGATCCACAAAGCGCGCGGCACGCCGTCGGCCGGATAGAGCGAGACGACGTTCGCATCGCCCACGGCCGTGCGCTGCCCCGGCGCTGCCGATGCATCGACACCATTGGCGGCAACGGCGGTGCCGGCGAGTCCGAACAGCACCCACTCGGCGCTGGCGTCCGTCAACTTCGCCTTGGCGCGCAGCACGTACATCGACAGGCGCTTGAGCGTCGCTGCAAGAATGTCCTGGCTGCACACGAGCAGGATGGTCTCGGGCTGCGGCCGGATGCCGATGAAGCTCGCGATCATGCGGCCCTTGGCTGTGCACAGGGCAGCGAGGCGCGCCTGCGACGCGTCGAGCAATGAGAAATCCTGGGTCAACTGGCCGTGCAGGAAGCTGGCTGCATCGGGGCCTTCGGCGCGAATGACACCGAGATGGGAAAGGGCGGTCACGCCATTGAGGACGACGGGGTTCATCGCTGAATTATCATGGTCGCCCACGATCCTTTCGGTTCGCAGGGCTTACTGGCCCGGCGTCCCGAATTCGCGCATACAGCGTCTCCATTCACTGCTGCCCGCCACTTTCGCTCCGTGCGTCGCTTCTTTCTCACCATCTTCTTTCTGGCTGCCTTTGCGGGCCTTGGCGTCGGCGCATGGGGCCTGTGGTGGGTGCACCAGCCGCTGAAGCTGCCAGCGCCGTCGGTCGACCTGTCGATCGAGCCGGGCACCACGCCGCGCGGCATTGCGCGGGCCGTGGCCGATGCGGGCGTCGCGGTGCAACCCCGGCTTCTGTACTGGTGGTTCCGCATCTCCGGAAGGGACAGGCAAATGCGCGCCGGCAGCTACGAGCTTGAAGCGGGCGTCACGCCCAAGACGCTGCTCAACATCCTCGTGCGCGGCGAAGAGGCCACGCGCAGCCTCGTGCTGGTCGAGGGCTGGACCTTCCGCCAGATGCGCGCCGCGCTCGCCAAGGCAGACCAACTCAAGCCCGAGACGATCGGCGTGAGCGACGAAGACCTGATGACGCGACTGGGCCGACCCGGCGTGGCGGCCGAGGGGCGTTTCTTTCCCGACACCTACACCTACTCCAAGGGCTCGACCGACTTCGCCCTGCTGCAGCGCGCCATGCGGGCGATGGACAAGAAGCTCGACGCCGCCTGGGCGGCTCGCGCGCCGAACCTGCCGCTCCATACGGCCGATGAGGCGCTCATCCTGGCCAGCATTGTCGAAAAAGAGACAGGCAAGGCCAGCGATCGCCCCGAAATCGCGGCGGTGTTCGTCAACCGCCTGCGCATCGGCATGCCACTGCAAACCGATCCGACGGTGATCTACGGCTTGGGCCCCGGCTTCAGCGGCAACCTGAAGAAAAAAGACCTTCAGGCCGACACACCTTGGAACACCTACACCCGCGGCGGCCTGCCGCCCACGCCGATCGCGATGCCGGGCAAGGCGTCGCTTACTGCGGCCGTTCAGCCGGCGGCGAGCAGGTCGCTTTACTTCGTCTCCCGTGGCGACGGCACCAGTCATTTCAGCAGTTCGCTCGACGAGCACAACCGGGCGGTCAACCGCTACCAAAAGGGCACCAACCAGTGAGCGCCTTGTTCCTGACGCTCGAAGGCATCGATGGTGCCGGCAAATCGAGTCACCTTGATGCCCTGGAGGCTCTGTTTCGTTCCAAAGGCCGTGCGGTCACACGCACGCGCGAGCCGGGTGGCACGCCATTGGCGGAGACCCTGCGCGGGATGATCCTCGAACAGTCGATGGACCCGCTGACCGAATCGCTGCTCGTGTTCGCGGCGCGGCGCGACCACATCGTGCGCGTGATCGAGCCGGCGCTGGCGCGGGGTGATGTCGTGATTTGCGATCGCTTCACTGATGCGACCTTTGCGTACCAGGGGGCAGGGCGCGGCTTCGATGCCAAGGTGTTGGCAAGCCTGGAGCAATGGGCGCAGTCGAAGCCGGATTCGGATTCACTCCTGCAGCCCGACATCACGCTTTGGTTCGACCTTCCGCCGGAGATCGCTGCCGCGCGGTTGGCCGATGCCCGTACGCCGGACAAGTTCGAATCGCAATCCGTCGAGTTCTTCACCCGCGTGGCCGCTGGCTACGCGGCTCGCGCCGCCGCCGCGTCGCG
Source organism: Variovorax brevis (assembly GCF_030317105.1). Taxonomy (GTDB): domain Bacteria; phylum Pseudomonadota; class Gammaproteobacteria; order Burkholderiales; family Burkholderiaceae_C; genus Variovorax; species Variovorax brevis. The sequence goes on along the minus strand of NZ_JASZYG010000001.1, from coordinate 530,275 downwards.
CTTTGTGCGCATCGACGCCAACCGTTCGCGCGAGGAAGTCTGGCAACAGGTCGCGGACGCATTGCAGCAGCGAGGCTTGCTGGAATGACGACGATGACCCGATGGCTCGCCGCGCCGCTGGCGGAGTTGCTGAGGCAGCGCGGACATGCGTGGCTGCTGCAAGGTCCGTCGGGCCTTGGGCAGTACGAGCTCGCGCTTGCGCTTGCTGCTGCCTGGTTGTGCGAAACGCCGACCGCGACCGGCGCCTGCGGCCATTGCCCCAGCTGCCACGCCATCGAGGTGCGCACGCACGCCGACCTGTGCGTGCTGATGCCCGAGGTCGCGATGCTCGAACTCGGCTGGCCGCTGGACGAAAAGTCGCAAGCCGACCTGGACGACAAGAAGCGCAAGCCCAGCAAGGAGATCCGCGTCGAAGCGATGCGCGACGCCGTCGGCTTCGCCCAGCGCACCAGCGCGCGCGGGCGCGGCAAGGTGGTGCTCGTATACCCGGCCGAGCGCATGAACAACATCACCGCCAACACGCTGCTCAAGACGCTGGAAGAGCCCGTCGGCGACGTGCGCTTCGTGCTGGCGAGCGAGGCGTCGTGGCAACTGCTGCCGACCATCCGCAGTCGCTGCCTGGGTTTCACGATGCCGTGGCCGCAGGAAGCTGATGCGCGCACCTGGCTGGTGGAGCAGGGAGTTGCGGCGGCCGAGGCAACGGCCTTGCTGCGTGCGGCGGGCGGCCGGCCGAGCGACGCGCTGCGTCTGGCGCGCTCCGGCCAATCGGCCAAGGCGTGGTCGCAATTTCCGAAAGCCATGCAGCGCGGGGACGTCGGTGCCATCTCCGACCAGGCGCCCGCTCAGGCCATCGATGTGCTGCAAAAGCTCTGCCACGATTTGATGGCCGTCGGTACCGGAGCGGCGCCAAGGTTCTTCGAAGTGGCTGACCTGCCAGCCGCGCCGCCGGTCAAGGCGCTGGCGATGTGGTCCAAATCACTCGCCAATGCGGCAAAAACCGCAGAACACCCGTTCAATGCCGGACTCATGTTGGAAACACTTGTAAGCGAAGCGCGAACCATCCTAGACTCCGCCAAACGCCGCCCATGAGCACATCCGCACCCCCCAACACCCCGCGCCCCAGCGTCATTCAGCTCGCCATCAAGGAAAAGGGCGCGCTTTATGCGGCCTACATTCCTTTGTTCGCCGAGGGAGGGATCTTCATTCCGACCGCGCGCGAATACCGGCTGGGCGACGATGTGTACGTCCTTTTGACCCTGCCGGACGATCCGCAGCGCTATCCGGTCGCCGGCAAGGTGGCGTGGATCACGCCCGCCCGCGCGGCCGGCAACCGTGCGCCGGGCGTCGGCGTGCGCTTTCCCTCGGATGAGAAGTCGCGCCAGCTCAAGGCCAAGATCGAGGAAGCGCTCGGCGGCACCATGGCCTCCGACCGGCCGACGCAGACGATCTAGGAATCCGGGCGGCAGCAGCCGTCTTTCGCTCGGCAAGCCGATCGCCGCGCACGCCATCACCGCTGACGTTTGGCGCTTCAGTCGTTCGAAAAATTTCCGTGGCGCCCGGCGCCCTTGGCGAAGCGATCGGCGCCGGCCTTGCCCTCGGCCGCAACGATGGGTACGCCATGCACGCCTTCTTGGCGCAGCGCATCGGCCAAGGGCAGGTCCCATTGCGCATACGCGGACTGGCGGTCCGTCAACATGCATTGCTGCGGGAAGGCGGCGATATCGCGCGCCAGCGCCCGCGCTTCAGCCAGCGCGTTGCCGGGCGCTGAAATGCGGTTGATCAAACCCATCGACAGCGCTTCCGTTGCGCTGACCGGCCGACCGGTCAGGATCAAGTCCAGCGCACGCCCCATGCCGACGATGCGCGGCAAGCGAACCGTGCCGCCGTCGATCAGCGGCACGCCCCAGCGCCGGCAAAAGACGCCGAGCACGACTTGCGGCTCTGCCACGCGCAGGTCCGCAAGCAGGGCGAGTTCCAGCCCGCCCGCCACCGCGTAGCCGCTGATGGCCGCAATCAGCGGCTTGGACAGCGCCATGCGCGTCGGCCCCATCGGGGCGTCGACGCCGCCTTGCGGATCGAGGTCGTTGCGCAGTTCCGGATTGCCGACGGTCGAGAGGTCGGCACCCGCGCAGAAATTGCCGCCGGCGCCCGTCAGGATCGCCACGCGCAGGCCGGCATCCGCCTCGAAGCGTTCGAAGGCCTCGCGCAATGTGCGCGCGGTGGGGCCGTCAACCGCGTTGCGTTTTTCCGGGCGGTTCAGGGTGATGGTGCAGACGGCGTCTGCGACTTCAAAGCTCACCTGCGACATGGCGTGCTCCTTGCGCCCGGACGGATCGGATGCTCAAAAGTTACACAGTTGGATCAATCTCCGAATCTTAGGTAATATTTCATTGTTACTCAACGATGGACAAGATAAGTAATATTCCCGTCGAGATTCCGACGGCGCCCGATCTCATCCTGGACCTGCTGATGGTCAGCGGCAGCGCGCTCCCCGTCGAGGGCCTGTGCCGCGCCGCCGCACTCGTGGGCATTGGCGAGGTCTCGGTGCGTGTGGGCCTGACACGGCTGGTCAAGACCGGCAAGGTACGGCGGGCAGGGCGTGGTTCCTACGCCATCGACAACACCGGAACGGCCCTGTCGCGCACGGTCGATGACTGGCAGCACAAGCACACCGGCATCGTCGACTGGCGCGGCGACTGGCTCGCGGTGCACGACGGGACGGTCGATCGCGCCGACAAGACCACATGGCGCCACCATTGCCTCGCCTTGGCGCTGCGCGGCTTCGCAACCTTCCAGCCGCAGTTGCACATTCGGCCCAACAACCTGCAGGGTGGTGTCGAAGCCGAACGCGAGCAGTTGGCGGCGCTGGGTCTGTCGGTGCGATCGTTGGTGCTGCGCATCACCGACCTCGACGCAGCGCGGCAGGCGCAGGCTTGCGCCCTGTGGGACGTCCAGAAGCTCAACACCGAGTACCGGCGCCTGGTTTCAGCCCTGGAGCGCAGCGGCAAGCGACTGCGCACGCTCAATACCGACGCCGCCGCTCGCGAATCCCTGCTGCTGGGGCGTGCCGTGATTGGCCATCTCTTGCGCGATCCCATGTTGCCACCCGAACTGATGGCACCGCGCGAGCGCCTGGCCCTGGTCGATGCGATGCGGCGCTACCAGGCCGACGCGCTTCGCATCTGGCGACAGTGGTTTGGTCCGCCCCCAGCGTCCGCGACCCCCGATTCGGGCCAGTGGGCGAAAATGAGGGATGTTCACTGACTCCCATTGCCACCTGAGCTTCCCCGAGCTGCTTTCCGAGATGCCGCAGATCCGCGCCGCGATGGCGGCCGCCAAGGTCGACCGGGCGCTTTGCATCTGCACCACGCTGGAAGAATTTGACGCCGTGCAGGGTCTCGCGGCTGAATTTGACAACTTTTGGGCCTCCGTAGGCGTCCATCCGGACAACGAAGACATCGAGGAGCCGACTGTCGAGAGTTTGATCGAGCGTTCCTGGCGTCCGAAAGTCGTGGCCATCGGCGAAACCGGGCTCGACTACTACCAGATGGAAGAGCGCAAGGGCGGCCGCACCGTGGCCGACATGGAATGGCAGCGCGAGCGGTTCCGGGTGCATATCCAGGCTGCGCAGGCCACGCGCAAACCACTCATCATCCACACGCGCAGCGCCTCGGCGGACACCATCGCGATCCTGAAGGAAGAGGGCGAGACCGGGTCGGGCCGGGCTGCGGGCGGTGTGTTTCACTGCTTCACTGAGACGGCAGAAGTCGCGAGGGCGGCGCTCGACCTGGGCTTCTACATTTCCTTCTCCGGCATCCTGACCTTCAAGAAGGCGCAGGACCTGCGGGACGTGGCGGCTTTCGTGCCGATGGACCGCATGCTGATCGAAACCGACAGCCCCTATCTGGCCCCGGTGCCGTACCGCGGCAAGACCAACAATCCGTCTTACGTTCCCTTCGTCGCGAAGCAGATCGCCGAAGTGCGCAAGATCTCCATCGAAGAGGTGGCGCAGGCCACCAGTGCCAATTTCGAGGCACTATTCACTGGCGTCAATACATGAGAAATTACTTCAAATATTTTCTGTACGCGGTTGTTTTTGCTGGATTTACTTCAGCCGTTGCAGATGCAAATGTCGACTTCTTCAGGGCCGTGCGCAGCGACAACCCCGGCGGCGTGAAAGACATGATCGCGCAGGGGTTTGACCCCAACGTCAAGGATGAGAGCGGACAAACTGCGCTGCTCCTTGCCATGCGCGAGCCAGCGCCGCGGGTCATCCAGGTGCTTGTCGATTCGCCCAAGGTCAACATCGACGGTCGCAATTCCAAGGATGAAACGCCGCTGATGATGGCCGCGCTCAAGGGCCAGCAGGACTTGGTCGTGAAGCTCCTCGCACGCGACGCCGATGTCAACAAGACAGGCTGGACGCCGCTGCATTACGCCGCCACCAGTGGCAACGTGCCGATCATGAAGATCCTGATCGAGAAATACGCCTTCATCGACGCGCAGTCGCCCAACGGCACGACGCCGCTGATGATGGCCGCCATGTATGGCTCTGCTGAAGCCGTCAAGTACCTGATCGACGAAGGCGCCGACCAGAAAATGAAGAACGAGCAGGGCATGACGGCCGCCGATTTCGCGGCACGCGGCAAGCGGCCGGACGCCATGGCCTTGCTGGCGAAGTCAGCGGCGCCGGCGCCTGCAAAACGCCCTGCCGACGGCAAGTGGTAGCCCGCCAACCCGGACGGCAGACCCCGCTTCCGGACGCCCGGCGCGCTTCGTTCAGCGCATCCAGGAGTTGACGATCCCGGGCCGCCGGCCCATGCTGTCGCGCGAGGAGACTTACGTGATGGCCGCCAACAACGGACCCGCCGCCTTCGACCCCCTGCAGCTCTGGCGTGAAGCGTTGAGCCAGTGGGAGACGCGCGTCAATGACATCGCGGGCAGGGAGATGGGTTCCCCTGAATTCGCTCGCGCCGTGCACCTGCTGTCGGGCTCTGCCGTGCGCATGCAGGAGGCGGTGGTCAAGGGCAATGCCGCGCTCATGAAGGAACTCAACCTTCCCACCCGCAACGACCTGATCGACATCGGCGTGCGCCTGCAACGCATCGAGGAAGCGCTGGAGTTGCTGACGCGTGAAAAGCGCGCCGCCGAGCCTGCGGGCATCACGCCCAAACCCATGCCTGCGCGCACGCGCAAGCCCCCGCAAGCGGCTGCGACGGCCGTCGCCCCTGCCGTCACTGCCACCGGCGCTCCGGCCGCGCCCCGCAAAGCGTCCGCGCCCCGCAAGGCGGCGCCCGCCCCCAGGCGCCGCACAGGGAAGGGCGCCTGATCGTGGCCACCGCAACGCCCACCGAAACGCAGGTGCCCGACGAGTCGTGGGTCGCACGGATCCAGGAAGAAATCGGGCGCGCCGTCCAGCGCAGCGTCAAGGGCATGGAATACCTGAGGGCGCCGATCGCCACGGTCGGGTCGACGCCCAAGGACGTCATGTTGAGCCGCGGGACGCTGAGCCTGTACCACTACCGGCCGATGGTCGAGGAGGTCTATCGCATTCCCTTGCTGCTCGTCATGGCGACGACCAACAAGGCCTACATCTTCGACCTGGCGCCCGGACAAAGCCTGATCGAATTCCTGCTGAAAGCCGGCTACGACGTCTACGTGATGGACTGGGATGCGCCGCGCCCCGACGAAAAGAATCTGGAACTCAAGGACTACACGCTCGGCTTCATCCCCGAGTGCGTTCGCCGCGTGCAGCAAAACGCCGGCGTGGAGGACGTGAACATCATCGGCTACTGCATGGGCGGCGTGCTCTCGACGATCTACGCGGCGCTGCACCCCGAGGGGCCGCTGCGCAACCTCGTGTGCCTGACGACACCGGTCGATTTCAGGAAGCTGGAGATGTTCCAGGCCTGGTCGGACAAGCGCCATTTCGACGTCGACAAGGCGGCCGATGCGCTGGGCATCGTGCCGGCGCGCGTCATCGTCAGCGCTTTTGACGCCCTTCGGCCGACGGGCCGCGTGGTGAGCACGCTGCGCCTGTGGGACAACATCTGGAACGACGAATACGTCCGCCAATACCGCATGATGGACCGCTGGGGCGCCGAGACGCTGCCGCTGGCCGGCGCGTATTTCAAGGAGACCATCAAGCGCCTGATGTGGGACAACGCGCTGTACGAAGGCACGCTCACCGTCGGCGGCCACCCGGTCGACCTCGGAAAGATCACCGTGCCCTTGCTGTCCATCGTGGCCGAGCACGACCACATCGTGCCCTATGCGGCCGCGCATCCGTTGATGGACAAGGTGGGCTCCACCGACAAGGAAGAAGTGATCCTCAAGGGCGGCCATGTGAGCCTGGTCGCGGGACCGAACGCGGTCAAGCGCATGTGGCCCAAAGTCGATCAGTGGCTGGGAGTGCGATCCGTATGAACCAAACTGCAGCAGCACCCGATTCAACAATCAGCTATCCGCGCACCGTTTTGTGCGAGGGCAAGCCCATCGAACTCGACCTCCTGCGCGCCGGCGACGAAGCCGAACTGCTCGCCTTTGCGCAAGGGCTTCCCGAGCATGACCTGCTGTTCATCGACCGCGACATCAGCCAGCCGCGGGTCATCCGGGCGTGGATCCGGGAGTCGGTCGAATTGGGTCGCCTGCCGAGCCTGATGGCGCGCGTCGCCGGCGGTCTGGTGGGTTGCTCGACGCTGTACTGCAACGAGCTGTCGTGGTCATCCCATGTGGGCGAGATACGCATTTTGGTGGCACGGCCGGTCCGGGGACTGGGCTTGGGCCGGCTCCTGATCCAGGCCTGTTTTGCGCAGGCCCTGGAACTGGGGCTGGAAAAACTGGTGGCGCGGATGACCACCGACCAGCGCAGCGCCATCGCCATTTTTGAAAGCCTGGGTTTTCGTGCGGAGGCGCTGCTCGCGGAGCAGGTGCGCGACCGCAGTGGCCGCAAGCACGACGTCGTGCTGCTCAGTCACGACGTCGAGGCGGTGGGCGCGCGCCTGTCAGCCTTAGGGGCGGACGAAATCGGCAAGAGCTGAAGGCGCGGCAGCCAGCGGACGCGCTCGCCCAGTCACTTGCCCTTGGCTTTCGCAGCGGTCAAGCGGTCGTAGCCACTCAGTTCCAAGAACCCTTCGCCAGTGGTGCTGCCCGTGACCTTGACTGGCCCTTCCCAGTAGATGTTCGAGCTCGAATTGCTGGCGTCGAATTCGCTCTCGGCGAAGTAGGGCTTGACGTTCAGCGTGCCGGTCGGCAGCTTGATGTTCCACTCGACGCTGTAGTTGATCTTTGTACTGGCGCTGGTCCACGTGCTGAGCGGCTTCAGTTCAACCTCAGACGGGGACAGCGGCGCAGAGCCTTCCGCAGTAGAGATCGTGCCGGCCGTCATGACCTTCTTGCCTTCGCCGTCGAAGAGCTCATAGAGCATCACGTCCGAGCCGTTGGCCAGATGCAGGGCAAACCAGTTCCAGCCGAGGTTCAGGACGTCGAATTCGCCCCATTGGTGGTCGAACCACACATTGCCGCTCACCGCGACCGGCTTGCCGGCCACCGTGATCTCGCCCTTTGCGGCCAGGCGCGGGCGCGAGTAGTAGTAGCTGATGCCGCTGGCGCCGAAATCGAGAAGCCCGGGCGTTTCGGATCCGGCGGCGCGATGCGCCACCACCTGGCCTGCATTGCCCAGGGTGAGCGCCAGTGCGGCGCCATCGAAGCGGGTGCGCAACTCATGCGAGCTGGCGTTGGCGGCCACCTGCCACCCTTCCTGCTTGAAGTCGAATCCCTGGCGTACCTGCTGCGCCGGAACACCCCCGGTGCGCGACTGGCTGATGTAGCGCTTGCCAGTCTGCAGGTCTGTGAGGGCCGCGTGCATGACCGTGTGCTTGATCAGCCCGTTGGCCACGAAGACGGCCGCATGAAAGGAATAGCGCCCGCCCGTGTTGCCGTCAAGGATGCCGCTGTAGTACCACCATTCCATGGCCGAGCCATGCGGTGCGTCATCCGCAGGAAGATTCAGCGGGGGGAGGGCGGCGGTGCGTTCCCTGGACTGCGCGGTCTGCGGCGTGGCGTGGTCCTCTGCCGCGTTGGGTGGCAGCGGCTCGGAAGTCCACACGTACAAGGCTCCGGCGCCAACGAGCGCAATCACAAGGAACAGGGCCTTCACGAAAAACTTGACAGGCCCGTTTCTTCGCCATCGGCTCGCTTTCGGGCGCAAATATCGCCCCCTCATTTGTTCATTCTTTGACATTAGTGTTACCTACGGTTATCCGTAGGAAGAAGACTACATGCCGCCAGTGTGCGCCGAAAGAGTACTTTGCACTACTTTTTCACGGTCACCCCGATTTAGCCAGCTGCATACGTCGCTTGGCGTATGCGAAAGACATACAGGCGGGACGGCCCTTCGTGCGAATGAACATGAAACAAAGAGTCACCATCCCGCGACCAAGCCGCGTCTACTTGATCCCGTAGCGCCGCGCCGCCCGCAACGCGAAGAGACTCACGGCGACGCCGAACACCATGTAGAAGGCCGGCGAGATCTTGCTGCCGGTCGTCGTCACCAGCCACGCGCTGATGAAGAGCGCGAAGCCACCGAAGATCGCGACGCCAAGGCTGTAGCTCACCGACAGGCCCGTGCCGCGCGTCTTCGACGGGAACAGCTCGGACATCGTTGCCGGAATCGGCCCCCAGTAGGCGGTCGCCACGAGACCAATGGCCGTCAACACCAGCATGAGCGTGAGCACCGACGGAAAGGTCACCAGCAAGTAAAAGAGCGGAACGATGATCACGCCCATGGCAATGGCCGCGTTGCGCATGATGGCGATGCGGCCGATGCGGTCGGACAGCGCGCCATAGAAGGGCACCAACGAGAACTGCAGCACGCCCAGCCAGACCGTGCCCATGAACGACACCGACGCCGGCAGGCCCAGTTGCTTGACCGCGAAGGTCGGCATGTAGAGCCCCGTGTACGAAATGATCGTGGCCAGGATGATGAGCCCCATCGAAGCCAGCGTGCGGCCGCGTTGGTCGAGCAGGGCAGAGCGCACCGGCGCGACCTTTGTGGCGGCGTCCTTGCTGAACTCCTCGCCTTCGTCGAGGTGGCGCCGGATGTAAAGGCCCACCGGCCCGAGCAGCAGCCCGAAGAAGAAGGGAATGCGCCAGCCCCACGACAAGAGCTGGAACTGCGTGAGCAGCGTGTTCAGCCCCATGCCGAAGGCAGCGCCCAGGAAGGTGGTGATGCCCTGGCTCGCAAACTGCCAGCTTGCGAAAAAGCCGCGCCGGTTGGGATCTTGCTCGGCCAGCAACGCCGTTGCGCTGCCAAACTCACCGCCCGCCGCAAAGCCCTGAAGCAGCCGCGCCATGATGATGATGATGGGCGCCCAGATGCCGATCTGCGCATAGGTGGGCGCGACCGCGATCATCAGCGTGCCGGCCAGCATCAGCGTCATCGACAGGGTGAGCGCGTTCTTGCGTCCGGCGGAGTCGGCATAGGCGCCGAGCACGATCGATCCCACCGGCCGCATGAAGAAGGTCACGCCGAATGTGCCGAGCGTGATGAGCAGCGACACGGTTTCGTTCTCCGCGGGAAAGAAGAGCTTGGAAATCGTGACGGCGAGGAAGCCGTAGATCACGATCTCGAACCACTCGAGCGCATTGCCGATGGAGATGGCGGTGATCACCTTGGTGGTGCTCAGCTTCGGCTTGGCCGGGGCGCTTGCGGCAACGTGGTGGGCGTGGCCCACGGCCTGTCCAACGGCCGTGCTGGTCGTCTTGTTCATTCGATTTGTCTCCCTGGTTTTCTTTTTGGCCGCAGCCGCCGACGTGCAGGAGATTCCTGACGACAGGCATGGGCTGCGCCATCAAATATACCTTCGGCGCTCGCGCCACGGGGAGTCGAATGCGGGCTCAGCCCGCGGCCGTCGGCACCGCGGGATTTCCGCTCCAGCGCGATGCCGGCGGAATGCTTTCGCCCTTCATGACCAGCGTCAGCGGGCCGAGTTGCGCGCCGTCATGCACGACGGCGCCGTAGAGCACCGTGCTGCGCGGTCCGATGTTCACACGCGAGCCGATGTCGACGTGGTGGATCTTCATCACCCGGTCTTCGAACAGGTGGGTCTGCGGGCAGCACTGCGCGTTGAGTTCGCTGTAGTCGCCGATGCGCACGCAGTCGAACTCCGTCAGGTCGGTGGTGTCCAGGTACACGCCGCGGCCGATGCGCGTGCCCAGCAGGTTGAAGGCCATTGGCAGCCACGGCGTGCCGCGCAGGTAGTTCATGAAGTTGGGCACCGCGATGCCTTCGTAGATGTTGGTGGCCGCCTCGGAGAGCCAGACGAAGGGTGTCCACATCGGCACTGCGCGCGGCTTGTAGCGGCGCAGGAACAGCCACTTGAACAAGGCCACGAACACGAAGGTCGAGAGCCCGAAGATCAGGCCGTCCATCGTCAGGTCGCGCAGCACCGCGCCCCAGTTGCCGGCGGCAGCCATCGGCATGACCGCCAGCACGATGCTGTAGCCCGCGGCAATCACGATGGCATGCGGCACGACGATGCGAAAGGCCTCGACCACGCCGCGTCCGAGGCGCCGCAGCGGCGACGGATGGAAGGTGAGCGACTCCGGGTGGCCGCTGAGGACTTCGCGCGCCGGCAGCCGCAGCGCGGGCGATCCCAACCACGTGTCGCCGCTGCGGACCACGTCCGCATCGGGTGCGCGGCCCAGCACGCCGATCAGCACGTTCTCGGGCAAGGTGGTGCCATCGGGAATGTAGGCGCCATTGCCGATGAAAGTCCGGCGCCCGATGACCGTGGGCTGCATCGACATCCAGCCGCCGTCGATTTCCTCGTCGCCGAGCAGCACGGCGTCGGCAATGAAAGCGCCTTCGCCGAGCGTGAGCATGTCCGGCACCACGCCGAGCGCCGTCGAGATCTCCGCGTTGCGGCCCACCTTGGCGCCCAGCAGCCGGTACCAGAAGGGCGCATAGAGCGTGGCATACACGCCGTGCAGCACCTGGAGGCTGGATTCCTGGATTTGGTTGACCAGCCACTTGCCGCAGTAGACGTTGCTGTGCACCGGCCAGCTTCCGCTCTTCAAGCGCGGCAGAACGCTCCAGCGAATGCCCGCCGAGATGAGCGCCGTCAGCACGATCATCACGGGGCTTGCCAGCAGCGCCAGCCCGAAGTACTTGACCAACTGCAGGCTTCCCGAACCCACGTCGAGCCACGGAAAGCGCTCCGTGTCGTCCAGCACGTCGATCAGCATGAAGGTCGGGAACACTGGCAGGAAGAAGAGGGCGGCCACCAGCATCGCGCCTGCGACGAAGAACAGGGCTTCGCCCGTCAAGCGGCGTTTGCCGACCGCCGGGCGAGGGCGCAGCGAGGCGGGATCGAAGGCGCCGACGTCGCGTGCCGGCGAGCCGCTCCAGATGCGTCGCGCCGGCAAGGTCTGCCCGTCGCTGAGCGCGGACTGCCCATCCAGATGGCCCCAATCCTCCACGCGCGTGTTGCCTTCCAGCACGGCATAGGAGCCGATGTGCGCCTGCGCGCCGATGTCGATCGGGCCGAGCAGGAGTTCGCCGCACATCACCCGCGCATTCTCGAGATTGACCGCGTTGCCGACACTGGCGCCGTCGCCCACGCTGAGCAGATCGGGTGCGCGCACCTTTGCCGAGCCGATGTTCACGTCCTCGCCGATGCGTGCGCCCAGTGCCCGCAGCCACCAGGCCTGCAAGGAGGAGCCGTTGATGAAATACGTGGGCGCCGCGTCGCACAGCCGGTCGGCCAGCCACCAGCGGAAATAGGTCATGCCCCAGAGCGGATAGCGCCCCGGCTTCAAGCGGCCTGCGACAAGCCACTTGCCGGCGATCGCCACCGCGAACTCCAGCACCGTGCTCAGCAGGAAGACGAGCATCGACATCCAGATGGCGTAGGGAATCGAATCGCCCGGACCGCCCGTGTAGAAGTGGTAGGTGAAAAACGGCGCGAGCCACTGGCCCATGCGCAGCGCCACCAATCCCGGAATGGCCGCGGCCTGCGCAATGCCGCAACGCCAGCGGCGCCAGGCCGAAGGCGGCGTCCAGTCGGCCACGCGTGCAGCAGGTGCTGCGCTGCTGGCTTGCAGTGCGGCGGCAATGCCGCCGACCGTGCGGTGCTTGTAGATGTCGCGCACCGTGATCTGCGTAAAGCGCGGATCCGTGCGCAGCAGCGAAGCCAGCCGGGCCGCCAGCAGCGAATGGCCGCCGAGCTCGTCGAAGAAGTCCAGGTTGCGCCGGATGCCCAAGCCGGGGAACAGCTTGGCCAGGGCCTCGAACAGGGCGGTCTCGGCGGGCGTTTGCGCCACGTCCGAGCCTTCCGCGGATGCCATTGCCTCGCTCAAAGGCTGGGCCTTGAGCGTCTTGCGATCGATCTTTCCCGAGGTGAGGCGCGGCATTTCGGGCAACAGCTCGAATCGGCTTGGCACCATGTAGGGCGGCAGGCGCTCGGCCAATGCCGTGCGCAGTGCAACCGCCGACACGCTGCCAGCGGTCTCCGCCACGAGGAAGGCAATCAGCTGATCGACACCTTGCACCTCGCGCAGCACCACGGCCACGGTGCCGATGTTGGGCTGCTGCGCCAGCGCGGCTTCGATTTCACCGAGTTCGACCCGAAAGCCGCGAATCTTGATCTGGTCGTCGGTGCGTCCGAGGCAGTGCACGCGCCCGTCCGCATCGATGCGCGCCAGGTCGCCGGTGCGATACAGCCGGGCCTCGCTCGCATCGGTCGCCCAGGGATTGGGCAGGAACTTCTCGGCCGTCAGCTCGGGGCGGCCGAGGTAGCCCGCCGCCACGCCTGGGCCGGTGATGCACAACTCGCCGACTTCACCCAACGGCAGCAGGGTGGGCGCGCCCGTCATCTCGGGGGCGATCACCAGCATCGCGTAGTTGGGCAGCGGCAGGCCGATGGTCACCGGCTCGCCCGCCTTCAGTTGCGCCATGCTGGCCGACACCGTGGCTTCGGTCGGGCCGTAGCTGTTGAAGACCTGTCGGTCCGCCGTGGCCCAGCGCTCCACCAGCGTTGCCGGGCACATTTCGCCGCCAAGATTGATCAGGCGCAGCGATGGCACGTCGCGATCGAACAGGGCCAGCAGCGTGGGTACGGCGTGCAACACGCTCACGCGCTGCTCGATCAGCGCCTGCGGCAGTGCCTCGGCGTCCGACGCGATGCTTTTGGGGGCAATCCAGAGCGTCGCACCCACCAGGTAGCTGATCCAGATTTCCTCGAACGACATGTCGAAGGCAACCGAAAAGCCCTGATAGACGCGGTCGTCCTGACGGATGCCGAGAAGCTCGTTTTCGCTGCGCAGGAAGTGGCAGATGCTGCCTTGCGTGATGGCAATGCCCTTGGGCTTTCCGGTGGAACCGGAGGTGTAGATCACGTAGGCCGGATGCTCGGGGAGCGCGTCCTGGCGACGGTGCAGCGCAGTTGCATCGCTGGACTCTGCCAACAGGGTTTCCGCAGCCCACACCGGTCGGCCGATGGCCGCCAAGCGCGGCGCAAACGCGTTGCAACTGACGATGCCAACGGCATCCGCGTCGTCCAGGCACACGGCAATGCGTTCCACGGGCGTGTCGGCGTCGAGCGGCAGCCATGCGGCGCCGGTCTTCGCGATGGCCAGTTGCATCGTCAGGAGTTCCAGGCCACGCGGCAGCCACAAGCCCACGATGTGTCCGGGACGAACGCCTGCAGCGATGAGTCTGGACGCCGCACGATCCGCCAACTGGTCCAGTTGCCCGTAGCTGAGCGTCTGGTCTCCAGAGATCAGTGCCGTCTGGTTGGGGATTCGTGCAGCGGTGGCTTCGAACAGGTCAGCGAGGATTTCGGTCCGGATCAGGTCTGGCCGCCGTGGGCCGTGGACGATGGGTGGCGAGTCGGATTGGTTGGCGTGGGGAGAAAGGCTGTCGTTGGTGAGATACATCGGGGGAATCTGCAGGCAGTACGCGGCTGGGAATCGGCCGGCTGCGATCCCCTTGATTTTCGCTGTCTGCGGAGTCGTAGTTCGGGCCCCGCGGGGGAGATGCCTCAAAAGTGCGAACTTGTGTGAATCGCCGGGTCTCGTTGATCCATACGAAATAAATACAATGTATATTATGTTAAATCAAGGGCGCACCGCTGATGCTCCATGGCCCTTAGCGCCGCAAGTGCGCAGCGACTTGCGGAAACCCGCATAGCAGCTCTGCGCTGGCGATGGCTTCGTCATTCGGGCCGCGTCAATAGACTGGCAGGACCGAACAAGACGAGCGCGCTTCGCGCCGGAACGGAGACCATGAACGACCTGACCCAACTCAACTACGAGCTGAACGACTTTGTCGCCACCCTCACGCTCAACAGTCCGCCGGTAAACGCGCTCACGCGCACGCTCAACGACGAACTCACGCTGGCGCTGGACCGTATCTCCGAAATGGACGAAGTGCGCGTCGTCGTGCTGACCGGCGCGGGCAAAGTATTTTGTGCTGGCGCCGACCTCAAGGGTCGCGCCTCGGTCATCAAAGGGCCAGGCGACCTGCCCGCACATTCACGACGAACCCGAGAATGTTTTCATGCGATCCGGGAGTGCGCCAAACCGGTGATCTGCGCGATCAACGGCGCCGCACTCGGCTCTGGCGTGGCGATGGCCGCCTCCAGCGACATCCTGATCGCATCGGAAAAAGCATCGCTCGGCCTGCCCGAAGTCGACGTGGGACTGCTCGGCGGCTGCCGTCACGCAATGCGCCTGTTCAGCCACTCGCGCCTGCGCCGGATGATGCTGACCGGCATGCGCGTGCCGGGTGCCGAACTCTATCGCCTCGGCATCATCGAAGAGTGCACCACGCCCGAGGACCTGATGCCCAAGGCGCTGGAACTCGCGGCCACCATCGCGTCCAAGAGCCCGGTGTCGACCCGCATGGGCAAGCACACCCTCAACGTCATCGAGGACATGAGCCTGCGCGACGGCTATCGCTACGAACAGGACATGACGGCGCTGATCGGCAAGACCGACGACGCCAGGGAAGCACAACGGGCGTTCGCGGAAAAGCGCGCCCCGGTCTTCACCGGACGCTGAACCATGGCCGCTGCTGATTCACCCATGCATCCCGGCAAGCTGCGCCCTACCCGGCGCTCGATGCTGCTGGCCGGCGCATCGCTCGGCCTCTCGGCGCTGGGCGTGCCCGCCCATGCTGCCGGCTACCCGGACAAGCCCATCCGCCTCGTCGTGCCCTTCCCCGCCGGTGGCGCGACCGACCTGATGGCACGCACGATGGGCCAGAAGCTGGCAGAACGACTTGGCCAGGCCGTGATCATTGACAACCGCGCCGGTGCCGGCGGCGGCATTGGCGCCGAAGCGGTGGCGACCTCGGCTCCCGACGGATACACACTGCTGTTCGCCACGATGGGTTCGCTCACCATCAACCCGGGTTTGTACAAGAACCTGCGCTATGACCCGATCAAGAGCTTCGCGCCCATCACGCTGACGCACAACACATCCAACCTGCTGGTGGTCAATCCGGACGTGCCTGTCAAGTCGGTGGCCGAACTCATCGAGTTTGCGCGCAAGCGGCCCGGCGAGTTGGCCTTTGCATCGGCGGGCAATGGCACCACCAGTCACCTTTCAGGCGAACTCTTCAAGAGCCTGGCCAAGGTCGACCTGACGCATGTTCCTTACAAAGGCAGCGCGCCCGCGATGACTGATTTCCTTGGCGGCCGCACCTCGATGATGTTTGACACCGCGTCGAACTTCGTCGAGTACGTCAAGAACGGCAGGGTGCGTCCGCTCGGCGTCACGGGTCGCAAACGCCTGCCGTCCATGCCGAACGTGCCCACCATCGCCGAAACACCCGGCATGGGCAACTACGAGATGTCCCTCTGGCTCGGCGTGCTCGCGCCCGCCGGCACGCCCGACACCATCGTCCAGAAATTGCATGATGAGATCGGCGCGGCCATGTCGTCGCCCGACATCGTTCGACAGATGGCTGATGCCGGCATCGAAGTGCGGCTCAGCACACCGACGGAATTCGCAGCGCTGATTCGCACGGATACCGCAAAGTGGTCGGAGGTGGTCAAGCGCTCCGGCGTGCGTCTCGACTGATTTTTCGTTTTCGCGGCCGCATCGTCACACGCGAGACGGCTTCTTTCGATCGGCAGCGTTCTAATCTTGAACAGCAGGCGTCAGGACCGGACGCGGCCTTCAAGACTCAAGGACACACCATGTTTGCCGACCCCTCCCCCAAGACCCAAGGCCTGCTGCAGCGCATGCGGCAGTTCTTCGACCAGCACATCTACCCCAACGAGGCGCGCTACCACGCGGAGATGGACGCCTTCCGCCGCTCGGGCAATGCCTGGCAGGTGTCGCCGCTGATCGAGGAACTCAAGCCGCTGGCACGCGACGCCAGCCTGTGGAACATGTTCCTGCCGCATGAACATCGCGGCGTGCCCGGCATTTCCAATCTCGACTACGCGCCGCTGTGCGAGATCATGGGCCGCGTGTCATGGTCGGGCGAAGTGTTCAACTGCTCGGCGCCTGACACCGGCAACATGGAGACCATCGAGCGCTACGGCACCGAGGCGCAGAAGGACGAATGGCTCGAGCCGCTGTTGGCCGGCCAGATCCGCTCCGGCTTCCTGATGACCGAGCCCGCGGTGGCATCGTCGGACGCCACCAACATCCAGTGCACCATCTCGCGCGACGGCGATGAGTACGTCATCAACGGCCGCAAGTGGTTCTCGTCCGGCGCGGGCAGCCCGCGCTGCAAGATCTTCATCGTCATGGGCAAGACCGACATCGAGGCGCCGCGCCACGCGCAGCAGTCGATGGTGCTGGTGCCGCGCGACACGCCCGGCGTGAGCGTGCTGCGCCACCTCTCGGTGTTTGGCTACGACGATGCACCGCACGGCCACATGGAAGTGCTGCTCGAGAACGTGCGCGTTCCGGTGGGCAACATCCTGCTCGGCGAAGGCCGGGGCTTCGAAATCGCGCAAGGCCGCCTTGGCCCGGGGCGCATCCACCACTGCATGCGCTCCATCGGCGCCGCCGAACGCGCGCTCGAACTGATGTGCGACCGCCTGCGCAAACGCATCGCCTTCGGCAAGCCACTGGCCGAGCAATCGGTCTGGCATGAACGCATTGCCGAGTCGCGCTGCATGATCGACCAGGCGCGTTTGCTGACGC
This sequence comes from Variovorax brevis, assembly GCF_030317105.1. Taxonomy (GTDB): domain Bacteria; phylum Pseudomonadota; class Gammaproteobacteria; order Burkholderiales; family Burkholderiaceae_C; genus Variovorax; species Variovorax brevis. The sequence goes on along the minus strand of NZ_JASZYG010000001.1, from coordinate 513,109 downwards.
TCAACGCGGCGTACAAGATGGACACGGTCGGCAACAAAGAAGCACGCGCCGAGATCGCGATGATCAAGGTGGTGGCGCCCAACATGTCGTGCAAGGTGGTCGACTGGGCCATCCAGGCGCACGGCGCGGCCGGTGTCAGCCAGGACTTCTGGCTGGCCGAGGCCTATGCGCACCAGCGCACCGTGCGCATCGTCGATGGTCCGGACGAAGTGCACCGCAATGCCATCGCAAAGCTCGAGCTGGCCAAGCGGCCTTTGTCGGAATAAAAGAAAAAGGCTTCAGCGCTCATGACGAGTCGGTGAAGCCAGCGAAGCTCAAGTAAAAGGCGGCCACTTCGGCCGCATTTTTTTCATTCCATCTTGGCGCCCACGGCCTTCGCCAAGCTGCCCCAACGCTCCGATTCTGCGGAGATAAAGGCGCCGAATTCCTCGGGCTTGCTGCCCACGACTTCCACCCCTTGCTGGTCGAACTGCTGTTTCAGTTCGGGAGAGCGCAACGCAGCGCCGACGGAGGTGTAGAGCTTGTTGATGATCTCGGGCGATGTGCGGGCCGGGGCGAGCATGCCGTACCAGTTGTAGGCCTCGGCCTTGGGCAAGCCCAGCTCGCCGACGGTGGGCACATCCTTGAGCACCGCGATTCGCTTGGCGTTGGTCACCGCCAGCGCGCGCAGCTTGCCCGACTGGATGAAAGGCAGCACCACCGGGATGTCGACCATCATCATGTCCACCTGCCCGCCCATGAGGTCGGTCAGCGCAGGAGCCGCACCCCGGTACGGGATGTGGTTGATGTTGAGCTTCGCTTCACGCTTGAGCAGTTCGGCTTGCAGATGCGGCGTGGTGCCGCTGCCGGCCGAGGCGTAGTTGATCTTGCTGGCATCCCCCGTAGCGGCGGCCTTCAGGTCGGCAAAGGTCTTGTACTTCGAGTTGGCGGACACGACCAGCACTGCCGGTACCTTGAGCGCCTGGGTCACAGCGACCAGATCCTTTTGCGGGTTGTAGGGCATCGACGGCACGATGTGCGGCACGATGGCCAGTGCGCCGGCCGACGAGAAGAGCAGCGTGTAGCCATCCCCCGGTGACTTGGCCACAGCATCGGCGCCAAGCAACCCACCTGCCCCACCCTTGTTGTCGATGATGACGGGTTGACCCAGCGACGTGTTGAGCTTTGAGCCGAGCGCACGGGCTGTCTGGTCGACAGGGCCGCCTGCGGGGAACGGCACGACCACGCGGATCGGCTTGGTTGGATAAGCCTGCGCCCATCCTGAGGTTGCGGCCAGTGCAAGGGCCAGCGCGGCGGTCGATTTGATGAGTCTATTCATGGTCAATGTCTCCGGTTTCGTGATGAGTGAACTTTAGGAACATGGCCGCCCTGTCGCATCAATCTCTTGCGCATAGCTGATATGCAGCCTGCCACCATGCAGGCCGCTGGTATGCGCCGCGGCGCATCACAGCGTTGCCGCCCAGGGCGTAGTCCGGAGCGCATCGCAATTCCAGAATCGTCTCCATCCAAAGGAGACATTGCATGACCACCACCCAAGGCCCCCTCTCGCACGTCAAGGTGCTCGACCTGAGCCGCATCCTCGCCGCCCCCTGGGCCAGCCAGATCCTCGCCGACTTGGGCGCCGACGTCATCAAGGTCGAGCGGCCCGGCGCCGGCGACGACACCCGCACCTGGGGCCCTCCGTTCCTGAAGGATGCCGAAGGCAGGGACACGAAGGAAGCCGGCTACTACCTGGCCGTCAATCGCGGCAAGCGCTCGATCACGGTGAGCCTCGAGAAGCCCGAAGGCCAGCGGATCGTCAAGGAGTTGGCGGCCAAGGCCGACATCGTGCTGGAGAACTACAAGGCCGGCACGCTGAAGCGCTACGGCCTCGACGAGGCTTCATTGCGCGAAATCAACCCGCGGCTCATCTATTGCTCGGTCACCGGCTTCGGCCAGACCGGCCCGCGGCGCGACCAGCCGGCCTACGACTTCCTGATCCAGGCCATGGGCGGCCTGATGAGCGTCACCGGCGAGAAGGACGGCCGCCCAGGCGGTGGGCCGCAGAAGGTCGGCATCCCGATCGTCGACCTGATGACCGGCATGTACACCGCCGTCTCGGTGCTGGCCGCACTGGCGCGGCGCAACGAGACGGGCGTGGGCGACAACATCGACATCGCGATGCTCGACGTGCAGGTCGCTACATTGTCCAATCAGGCGATGAACTACCTGGTCTCGGGCAAGGTGCCGCGCCGCAATGGCAACGCGCATCCCAACATCCAGCCGCAGGACGTGTACGCATGCGCCGACGGTGATGTGATCCTGGTGGTGGGCAACGACGGCCAGTTTGCGAAGCTGTGCGAAGTCTTCGGCCGGCCGGACTGGATCACCGACGAGCGCTTTGCCACCAACGCGCAACGCGTGCGCAACATCGGCGAGCTGTCGGGCATGCTGCGCGACGTGTTCGCCGAATGGGAACGCGAGCGGTTGATTTCGGCGCTCGACAAGGCTGGCGTGCCTTGCGGCCCCATCAACACCGTGGCGGATGTGTTCAAGGAGCCGCAGGTCAAGGCCCGCGAGATGCTGCGCTACGTGCCGCACCCGTGCGGCGTGGATGCGCCGCAGGTGGCGAGCCCGATGCGCTTTGCCGAGTCGCCGCTGCAAACACAGAGCGCGCCACCACTGCTCGGCCAGCACAGCGACGACATCCTGGCGGAACTGGGCTACAGCCCGGCCTGCATCCAGTCATTGCGCACTGCGGGAGCGATCTGATGACGGCAAGCATGAAACTGCACTGGTCACCCAAATCGCCCTATGTGCGAAAGGTGATGATCTGCGCGCACGAACTCGGCATGCTGCCTGAACTCGAACTCGTGCGTTCGGTTGCGGCCATGCTCAAACCCAACGCCGCCATCATGGTGGACAACCCGCTGTCGAAGATCCCGACGCTGGTGCGCGAAGACGGCTCGACACTCTTCGATTCGATCGTGATCTGCGAGTACCTGAACGATCGGGCTGGTGGCGCGCTCTTTCCGTTACAGGGCGAGGCACGCTGGCAAGCCTTGCGCTGGCATGCGCTGGGCGACGGCTTGCTCGATGTGTTGATCCTGTGGCGCAACGAGCGCGAACGCGAGCATCCATTGCAGGCATTGGTGGACGCTTTCGAGCTCAAGACACGGGCCACGCTCAAGCTGCTCGATGCGGAGGCCGGCCTGATCGGCAGCGCGCCTTTCTCCATCGGCCACGTGACGCTGGGCTGCGCGCTCGGGTATCTCGACTACCGCTTCGCATCGCTTGGCTGGCGAACGCTGGCACCGCGTCTTGCCGACTGGTTTGCAAGCCTGCAGGCCCGCCCCTCCTTTCAATCCACGGAGCCTGTCGATGGCTGATCAATCCACAAGCATCAGCGGCGCGCTTCCGCTGGACAAGAGCGTCATCGTGATCGGCACCGGCACCATGGGCAGCGGCATCGCGGAAGTGGCGGCCACCGCCGGTCACACCGTGTACCTGCGCGACGCCAACGATGCAGCAGTCGAACGCGGCCTCAGCACGATCCGCGCAAGCCTGGACAAGCGGGTGGCGCGCGGCAAGCTCGACAGCGCGACGCGCGACGCGCGACGACGTCATGAAGCGCGTGCGGTCCACCCTGCCCGACGACGCAATGCGGGACGTCGGCCTGGTCATCGAGGTCATCTACGAAGAGCTCGAAGCCAAGGTCAATGCGCTCTCGGCACTGGAAGACCGATTGCCGCCCGATGCCATCGTCGCCACCAACACTTCGTCGCTCTCGGTGACCGCACTGGCCGGCCGCTTGAAGCGGCCGGAGCGGGTTGTCGGCATGCATTTCTTCAACCCGGCCACCGTGCTGCCGTTGGTCGAGGTGGTCAGCGGCCACGTCACCGCGCCGGAGGTGGCGCAGACGATCTTCGCGACGGCGCTGGCCTGGGGCAAGACGCCGGTGCACTGCCGCTCGACGCCGGGCTTCATCGACAACCGCGTGGCGCGTCCGTTCTATGGCGAGGCACTGCGCCTGTTGCAGGAGCAGGTGGCCTCCCCCGCGACGCTCGATGCGGTGATGCGCGAGTCCGGTGGCTTCCGGATGGGGCCTTGCGAACTCATGGACCTGATTGGCCATGACGTCAACTTCGCAGTCACGCGTTCGGTGTACCAGTCCTTCTTCGATGATCCGCGCTACAAGCCCTCACTGATGCAGAAGGATCTGGTCGATGCGGGCTGGCTCGGCCGCAAGTCAGGCCGTGGCTTCTTCGACTACCGGGAGGGTGCTGCCGCGGTGGTTGTCGACGAACTCGCGACGGACCGGGCACCTGCGGTCATTCGCATTGAAGGCGACCTCGGCCCGGCGCAAGCCTTGGCCGACCTGTTGGGGAAGCTCGATGAATTCCGCATCGAGCGGACGGAAGGCGACGGCCTTCTGCGCGTCGACGGACTCGCGCTCGCGTTGACCGATGGCCGCACTGCGACCGAGCGCGCCGCCGCGCGGGGAGAGGCGGTGGTGCTGTTCGACCTCGCGCTCGACTACGCCAGTTGCAGCCGGATTGCCATCGCAGCGGCGGCCCAGGCAAGCCCTGACGATGTGCGCAAGGCCGCGGGCCTGTTCGGCGCCCTGGGCAAGCACGTCTCGCAACTCGCAGACGTGCCCGGCATGCTGGTGATGCGCACGGTGGCCATGCTGGTCAACGAAGGCGCCGAAGCCGTGTACCAGGGCATCGCGTCCGCCGACAGCGTGGACGCCGCGATGCGCAAGGGCGTCAACTACCCGGTCGGCCCGATGGCATGGGGGCGAGACATCGGGTTGGCCACGGTGCTCCGCACGGTTCGCAATCTCGGCGCAAGCTACGGCGAGGACCGCTACCGCGGCTCCGTGTGGCTGCAACGCGAAGTGCAGGCGGCATCATGAATGCCGAGACCATTCATCCCGTGGTGCGCGTCGAGCGAAGGGGCCGCGTCGGCATCGTGACCATCGACAGGCCGGAGCGTCGCAATGCGCTGAATCTCCAAGTCAAGCGCGACCTGGTCGAGCATCTGGAAGCTCTGGCAAGGGACGATGCGATTGCCGCCGTGGTGCTGACTGGCGCCGAAGGCTATTTCGTCGCCGGCACAGACATCGCCGAGATGTCGACCATGCGGCCGAACGACCATGTGCGGCTCGACACCGACCGCGTGTTCCACGTCGTTCGGCAACTCCCGAAGCCGGTGATTGCCGCCGTGGAAGGCTACGCGCTGGGTGGTGGCTGCGAATTGGCGCTGGCCTGCGACATCATCATTGCGGCCGAGGATGCAAAGTTCGGGCAGCCTGAAATCCGTGTCGGGATCATGCCCGGCGCTGGCGGCACCCAGCGCTTGCTGCGCACCGCCGGCCGCTACAAGACACTGCTGTGGAGCCTGACGGGCGACATGATTCCCGCTGGCGACGCCTACATGGCCAATGTGGTGAGCGAACTGGTGCCCACGGGGCAGGCGCTGACGCGGGCCATCGAGTTGGCCGGGCAGATCGCCGGCATGCCGCCGCTCGCCGTTCAGTCGATTCGTGATGCGGTGCGCCTGGGCGCGGACGTGCCGATGGACAGCGCATTGGCGCTCGAGCGCCGCTACTTCGAGCGGCTGTTCGACAGCGATGACCAGAAGGAAGGCATGCGGGCATTCCTGGAGAAGCGCGCACCACGTTACGAGGGGCGTTGAATCGGGCCTTGCGCGCCCGACAGGCATCGAGGGCCGCTTTGGGGCGAAGGTCCGCGCCCCACCTGTTGCACACCGTGACTTGCAGCAACGCGTGGATGCGATGAATCGCGTCTATCGGTAGAGCACTTCCGGATTGATGCGCAGCACCCTGTCCGCAACGGCATCACTCCCCGCCCAGTCCTTGAACATGGCGAGCAATTGCGCGGCGTCGGGTTCGGGCGTCACGCGCAGGTGCGGCCAGTCGCTGCCCCACAGCAGGCGCTCGGGGTTGGCTTCGACCATCTTCTGCTGGAACGGCCGTCCTTGCTCCCAGTCCGGCGATCCCAGCAGGTTGCGATAGGCGCAGAGCTTGACCCAGACCTTGCCAGTGGCGAGCAGTTCAAGCAGCGTGCGGAACCCCGCATCGTCGACGCCGGCGGTGACGTCGAAGCCACCCATGTGGTCAATCACGATCGGGACTGGCAATTCCAGCAACTGCGACGCGATGGCGGGCAATGCCTTGCAGTCTGTCCAGAGTTCCGCATGGAGGCCAGCATCGGCCAGCGCGGGAACCAACGCAAGCAGGTCCCCGAACGATGCACTACCGGCGAAGTTGGTGCCCGGCCCGCTGCGATGGCTGAACCGCGCTCCACGCACACCTCGTTCGCGCAAGCCGGAAAGCGACAATGCGTCGCCCGGTTGCACGACGACGACGCCACGCAGCGCGGGTTGCGCGGCCAGCGCATGCAGCAGCAGCGTGTGATCCTTGCCGTACGCGCTGGGATGCACCAGCACGCCGTGGCCAAGGCCAAGCCGGGAAAGCAGCGCCATGTATGCCGTCTCGATCGCTTCGGGCGGCGTGTAGCTTCGCCCGGAGGCCAGGGGAAAGCGGTCGTAGGGACCGAACAGATGGGCATGGCAGTCCCAGCCCGCACTGGCCATGCCTGCGTTCTTGTCCGCTTCGCTCATTGCAGGGCTGCTTTCTGGGGCAATGGGAACGCCGGCGCCACGCCTTCCGGCAGGGGGATTTCGTGGCAGTTGAGCGTCATCGCGACCATCGTGTAGTAGCCAATCAGCGCCGTCAGCTCGACCACGGTGCGCTCGCCGAAACGTGCAAGGGCCACAGCGTAGGTCGCGTCGGACACCGAGTTGTGGCGATTGAGCTCGACGGCGTAGTGGTAGACGGCCGCGTCATCTGGCGACATGCCGGGTGGTTCGGTTTGCGCGAGAAGCGCTTCGATGACCGGTTGCTCGACGCCCGCCTTCTCGGCCTCAACGCGGTGCGCGTACCACTCGAAGGGCGAGTTGCAGGCGCGGCCGGTGACGAGGATGGCGATTTCCGACAGGCGCGGCGACAGGCCCGTTCCATAGCGCAGCAAGGCGCCGATGGCTTGCCATTTGTCCGCGAGCTCAGGATTGTGGAGTGCGGCCCGAAGCGGGCCCTGGATGCGCCCGCGCGGACCGGAGACGATCTTGTCGTAGACGGCGCGCTGCTCCGGGCTCATGGTCTCGGGCGCGGGCAGGGAAATTCTGGGCATGCACGTGTCTCCTGTGGTCAATCGTTGCCAGGGAGCTTAGGTGACGCAAGCGTCGCGCGCATCCGTGCCCGGCGCAACGCTGCTATGCGCGCGCGTGCAACGCGGGGCTCATTCAGGACCGCCGGAATGCCACATGCCACTGCGTGCGCTGTCTTCCACGATGCTGACGATTTCCGACGCCACGGCCGACACGGCCCGGCCCGGTCCCTTGGTGCGTGCCAACGCCATGGAGACGATCCGCTGAAGCGCCGGCGAGACGATCCTGGCGGCTTGTAGCCGTCCTTCCTGCACTTCCGTCCACACGGCATGAATGGGCAACACGGTGTAGAGCCTGGCTTCGGCGACCGTCAATCGCATGAGCGGAAGCGAATCGGCCTCCAGAACAGGCGCCAGCGTGATGTGTTCCTGCCGTGCCATCGCGTCGAGGGCCGTGCGCAATCCGTTCGGCGCGCCCGGCAGGATGAAGGGCAATTCGTGCAGCGAGGCAAAGGGAATCTCGGGCTTCGCCGTCAGCCGGTCGCCCGCCGGCCCGATGAGATAACTGTCAACAGTTGCCAGCGCCTGCTCCTGCTCGTGCAACGCGCTGCCGTATCGATACAGGATGGCGATGTCGACCCGCGCGTCCGAAAGCCATTCCTCCACCTGCCCGCTGGAGCCTTCGAGGATCTTGAGCTGGATGCCGGGGTGACGATCGCGCAACTGCTTGAACAGGCGCCCGACGATTGGATTCGTGATCGAGGGCAGCGATCCGATGGTGACCCGCCCGGAAGGCTCGCGCGCTTCGCCGTGGATTTCCAGTTCGAGTTGCTCCGCGTCCGACAGCAGGGCCTTCACCAGCGGAAAGATGCGCTGGCCCACATCCGAGAGCGCGACGCCGCGGCCGGTGCGGTTGAAAAGGCGCGCCTTGCACTCGCGCTCCAGCGCATTGAGGTGACGGCTTAGCAGCGACTGGTTGCTGTCGAGGAACAGCGCTGCGCGGGTCAGGCTGCCGAGTTCTGCAATGGCCAAGAAGGCGCGCCACTTCTGGAGGTCGGACGTGATGTCGAGCTGGATTTGGGTGGCTTTGCCGGTTTGCATGGGACCTTGCTCGCAGCATGGGATGCTGCGATTGTCCCGCGTGCGGGCGGCGTGCGAATGCCGGCTTTCCCTCAGGGCGTGCCGTCATGCTTGCCGCGTTGAGCGCGCGCTTGAGCGTACTGCCGCGCGCAACATCGGTGACCGATCGCAATCACCGTGACGGCGCCCATGATCAGCAATGTCGGAGGAAGCGGAGGTTGAAGATCGCGTGATGAATGGCTCCTTGTGGCTGCGGATCCAACCGGGCGATGCCGCGGTGGCGGTCCCAAGACAGGCCGCGAGCGCGGCACGTGCTCATGCAGCGTCTTCGAGGCCCTGTCGTGGGAATTTCGGGTCATCACGCACTGATCCACGCGCGCAAGCCCTGTGCACGATATTGCCCACCCCGACCTGCTACGGTGCCCAATGTCGTGCTGACACCGCACATCGGCAGCGCCTCGGTGCGCACCCGCCACGCCATGGCCGCGCTCACGGCGGAGAATCTCATCGCTGCACTCGGCCTGGGCCCGTCGGCGGGTCGGCCGCCGACGCCCGTGAACCCGCAGGTGCTCGCGCACTGACTGGAGAAACCCTTGCAATCGGTCCTCAAGAACTTTGATCTCACCGGGCGCACCGCCCTCATCACAGGCTCCAGCGCCGGCATCGGCTTTGCGCTGGCGCGCGGCTTGGCCGGCGCGGGCGCCCGTGTGGTCCTCAACGCACGCGGCAGCGACAAGCTCGAACAAGCCGCCGCGCGATTGCGCGACGAAGGCGCCACGGTCTTCACCGCCGCATTCGACGTGACCTCGGGCGAAGCCGTCACCGCCGCCATCGAAAGGATCGAACGCGATGTCGGCCCCATCGACATCCTCATCAACAACGCCGGCATGCAGCGCCGCGCCCCGCTCGACCAGTTCGAGGAGGCACACTGGCACGAGATCATCAAGACCAACCTCGACAGCGTGTTCCTCGTCGGGCAGGCCGTGGCCAAACGCATGATCCCGCGCAAGCGCGGCAAGATCATCAACATCTGCTCGGTGCAGAGTGAGTTGGGCCGGCCGGGCATCGCGCCCTATGCGGCGACCAAGGGCGCGCTGAAGATGCTGACCAAGGGCATGGCGATCGACTGGGGCCAGCATGGCATCCAGGTCAACGGCATCGGGCCGGGCTACTTCAAGACCGAGCTCAACGATGCACTGGTCAAGAACGCGGAGTTCTCCGCCTGGCTGATCGGCCGCACGCCCTCGCGGCGATGGGGCGAGGTCGAAGACCTGGTGGGTGCGGGCGTGTTCCTGGCGAGCGATGCGTCGAACTTCGTCAATGGCCACATCCTCTACGTCGACGGCGGCGTGACCGCCCAACTCTGATCAAGGCAATCATGGAAGCCCTCGTCATCCACGCCCCCGGCGACCTGCGCGTCGAGACCTGTCCCACGCCGGCCACCGGCGCCGGCCAGTTGCGCGTGCGCGTGCGCTGTGGCGGCATCTGCGGCTCGGACCTGCACTACTACCAGCACGGCGGCTTTGGCACCGTGCGCATCCAGGAGCCCATGGTGCTGGGCCATGAGGTGGCCGGCATCGTCGAGGAGGCTGGAGCGGATGCCGGCGGCTTCGTCGGCGGCGAGCGCGTCGCCATCAGCCCGAGCCGGCCTTGCGGCCTGTGCCGCTTCTGCCAGCAGGGCCTGCAGAACCACTGCCTGGACATGCGCTACTACGGCAGTGCGATGCGCACGCCGCACGTCCAGGGCGCCTTCCGGCAAGAGATCGTGGTCGAGCATTGGCAGGCGCATCGACTGGCCGACAGGGTGAGCGACGGTGAAGGTTCCATGGCCGAGCCGCTGTCGGTGGCGCTGCATGCGGTGCGCCGCGCCGGCCCGCTGCTGGGCAAGCGCGTGCTGGTGACCGGCTGTGGGCCGATTGGCGCGCTGGCCATCATTGCCGCACGCCGTGCCGGCGCGACGCACATCGTCGCAACCGACGTCGGCGCGCACACGCTCGGCAAGGCGCTCAAGGTGGGCGCGGACGAAGTGGTGAACGTGGCCGAGGAGCCCGAGGGCCTCGCGCGCTTCACGGCCGACAAGGGCAGCTTCGACGTGATGTTCGAAGCCAGCGGCAACGAACGCGCCTTGCGCGGCGCCTTCGACGCGGTTCGCCCGCGCGGCATCATCGTGCAGCTCGGCTTGGGCGGAGAAATGACGCTCCCGATCAATGCCATCGTCGCCAAGGAGTTCGACCTGCGCGGCGCCTTCCGCTTCCATGAGGAGTTCGCGATGGCGGTGGAACTGCTGAACAAGGGACTGGTCGACGTGAAGCCGCTGATTTCTGCAACGCTGTCGTACCGCGACTCGGCGCGCGCATTCGCACTTGCCGCCGACCGGTCGCAGGCGATGAAGGTGCTGCTGGATTTCGAGTGAACGCGGCAGCAAGGCCATCGGACCGTCGGCTGACCGGAGAGGACGTCGATCGCGAGGCTGCACTCCATGGCCATCTGCCGGGGTGCGCTCGCTGCCTGCCCTTTGCGTCGCGCGGTTGGGAGTCATTTCCATCGACGGCTTCGGACAAGGCGCTGCAGTTGCTGGGCTCCCTGCGCGACCCGCAAGATGACGACCCGACGCTTGAAGAACTGCATGACGCGGCGACGTCGCTCTGGTCGCCGCAAGCGCCCATCGCACTGCACTTTCACCCCTACAACCGATCCGAGCTGTGGGCCTGCCGCACCTGCCACAAGCCATTCCTGCGCTACACCGAGTACGGTGGCTACTACGAAGAGCAAAGGATTCGAGAACTGCAACCCGGGCTGATCACGCACGCAATGCCCGGCGACGATCCGGCTCGATAGTCTGAGGATCCGCAAGTTGTTGCGCGTGGCCTTGTGCCCGGGTGCTGCTTCACCTTGAAGAAAAAAACCCTTTCACTGAATCGATGAAGTCCTCGACGACCTTCGACCGCGGCTGGTGGGCAGGCAGGACAAATGAACATTCGAACGGGATCGAGGGTTCGATGGGACGGAACACGATGTCCGGATCCGTGAAGTGCCTCGCGGTGAACGGGTCGATCACAGCAATTCCGAGATTGCCCCGAACAAAATTGCACGCTGAGTACGCCAGCGTTGTTTCGACCGGACGGCGATAGCGGATACCCGCCGCGTCCAACTCCATCTCCAAACGAACGCGCAGCGGGTTGTTCTGACCCAGCGAAACAATCGACTCGCCTTCGAAGTCATGGATCGCCATTGCTTCCTTGCCAGCAAGTTTGTGACTGCGATGAAGTACGCAAACGGCCGGCAAGCTTTGAAGCGGATGGACATTCACTCCCGGGTATTCGATATCCCTCTGATTCACAAAGCCGATATCGATCTGGTTGGCCGCCGCCAATTCCAGGACGCTCAGGGAATTGCGCACATCCAGTGAAATCACCACCTCTGGATGCGTTGACGAGAACTCGTTGACGCACTCGCAAATCACGTGGAGCGCCAAAGCGCTCAAGGAGGCAATGCGAAGATTTCCGATGCGAACGGACTTCAGGTCCCGCGCGACCTTTTCGATTTGCTCGATGCCCCTATAGAACAGATCCACCTCGCGGAAAAGCCGTTGTGCTTCGGCGCCTGGAATCAAACGGTTGCCTTCGCGCCGGAACAGGCGGATACCCAGCGACGCTTCCAGATCCTTGATCAGGCGACTGACTGCCGGTTGACTGACCTGCAGCCGCTCGGCCGCAATCGTCATGCTGCCAGTCAGCATGACCTTCCTGAACGCATCGAGCTGTCGAGGGTTGAGTTCCATTGCTTTCAATGTAACGACGGAACGGCGGTTTCAACAGCCTGGGTGCATAACATTCCGTTATGTGCGTCCAGCCCCTTGTGCAGTTGTATGAGGGTGGCGGGCATTGCATCATTTCTCCACGCAAATGATCCAACGCCCAATTGATTCTCGTATGACCCACCACCCGGAAATCCTGCTCAGCGACGCCCGCCTGAAGTCACCCGCCGCGGCACGTCAGTTGAAATACAACGACCTGCCCAAGCTCCAGGGAGAAAGAAAAAGATTCGATGAATTTCTCGCGGTCGACATGGCGCACACGGCGATGCTCGTTGAACAGGAAATCATCACGCTGGAGGCCGGGCGAGCCATTCTTCAGCAACTCCTGACGATTGGGGAAATGGGGAGCGACGACTTCCCCATCGACGTACACAAAGGAAGCTTTCTTCTCCAGGTGGAGTCGTACCTCTTCGCTGCGATCGGAGAGGACATCGGCGGCCAGATGCACACGGGCCGCAGTCGTATCGACCAGGGTGCAACCGTTCGAAGGCTCTACCAGCGCAACCGGATCCTCGACGTGCTGAGCCGGCTGAACACGCTCCAGGTGGTCATCGCCGAGCAGGCAGAGAAGCATTCACGCACGATCATGCCGGGCTATACCCACATGCAGCAGGCACAGCCCTGGGTCTTCGGCCACTACCTGCTCAGCTTCAGTTCGCGTCTTCACGACAGCTTCGAGCGCCTGACCCAGGCCTACGCCAGAACCAACCGCAATCCCCTGGGCACCGTCGGGCTCGCAGGCACGTCCTGGCCGCTAAACCGTGAACGGACCACACGCTTCCTGGGCTTCGACGGGCTGGTGGAAAACTCGAAACTGGGTCGTGAGGCCTTCTACGCGGTCGATGCGCTCAGCGCATTGTCTTTCGTCATGGCCGACCTGAACGACCTGGCGACAGACCTGCACGTCTGGTCGACCAGTGAATTCGGATTGGTCGAATGCGACGACAGCTACTGCGGGACCAGCAGCATTTTTCCGCAGAAGAAAAACCCCACCGCGCTCGAATACGTCCGACGCGTCGCAGGCGCTTCCGTCACCTGGGTTTCGACCGCCCTGGCCACGTTCCGCGGCGAGGGAACAGGGGACCAGGCGATGCGTGAAGCGCCGATCCTGGATGAGGCCCTCGCCACAACCGAGGGAATGCTGGACCTGTTCACGGGCGTGGTGGAAACGCTCATCGTGCACGAAGACCGCATGGCAGCAGCCTTGAAGGAAAGCTGGTGCACCGCAAGCAACCTGGCCGACGTCATCGTTCGAGACTGCGGCATGTCGTTCAGGCAGGTTCATCACATCGTGGCGCGCGTCGTGCGCAACAGCTTGACCGAATCGGTCTCTCCCCATGAGCTCACCGGCGCAATGGTCGACAAGGCGGCGATGGAGACAGTCGGAAGGCCGGTCGGGCTCCCGGACAGTTCGGTGCAGGCGGCGTTGAGTCCACGCGAGTTCGTCGATTCACGGGTCACCGCAGGAAGTGTGGGTCCGCTGGAGGTTCAACGCTTGCTGGCGCATGCGCGGGAAGAACACGCAGGCGACGTCCGCTGGCTGGAAGAAGCGCGCAAGAGATTGATCGAGGCGCGCGGGGAACTTGATCGTGCGGTGGATCGAATCGTGGAGCCGACACGGCTCGAAATCAATGGATTCAAATGAAGAAGGAATTCGACATGTTCAAGTTCACTGCCGTTTTTGCGATGGCACTCGGCATTTCAGGCGGCGCTTGCGCGCAGACCTATCCCACCAAACCGGTCACCCTTGTGGTCCCTTTCGCCGCGGGCGGCACCGTCAACCTGATGGGCCGGCTCATTGCGCAACGCATGGGCGACGTGCTGGGCCAGCCCGTCATCGTCGACAACAGGGCCGGTGCAGGTGGCACGATCGGCGCCGGCTACGTCGCCAAGGCGCCCGCCGATGGCTACACGCTCTTGCTGGGCTCCATGGGCCAAGCCGTGCAACCGCTGCTCTACAAGAAGCTCCCTTTCGACGGAACGAAGGCATTCATCAATGTCGCGACATTCGCCGCCGTGCCGAACGTCCTGGCAGTTTCCAGGCAAGCGCCCGCCCAAAGCGTTGCCGAGCTGGTGGCCTACGCAAAGGCAAATCCCGGAAAGCTCAACATGGGCTCTGCCGGGATTGGTTCGATCAACCACCTGCTCGGCGCGATCTTCATGGACCGCGCCCATGTCAGCTTCACCCATATTCCGTACAAGGGGGCATCGTCCGCGACGACGGACCTGCAAGCCGGCCAGATACAGGTGGTGTTTGCGAACCTCCCCAACGTACTTCCATATGCCAAGGCAGGTTCGGTGCGCATTCTCGGCATTGCCGCCGACAAGCGGAGTTCCGTCATTCCCAATGTGCCGACCTTGGCTGAGAGTGGCGTGAACGACGTCGTGGTGAAGTCCTGGTACAGCGTCATGGCGCCCGCTGGAACGCCGCTCGACGTCGTCAAGAAGTTGCAGGACACCGTGGTGGGCATCGCGAACGAAAAGAGCTTTGCGGCGCATCTGGCCGATCAAGGGGCCTATCCGTTCCCTGGTTCCACCGTCGATGCGACGGAACTCATGGAAAAGGAAGTCAGGCGTTGGGCGGACATCGTTCGCAATGGCAACATCCAGATGGACTGAGAGCGAGCGCTGTGCTCACGGCGGTGTCCTGTTGAGGCATCCAACTGCCGCGGCATCAGATTCAGCAAGCGCCCTTGGCCTTCCCTACGCGCGCATCCGGTCAAAGCCCGGTTCAAGGGCGCATCGGACCGCCCGCACCAGGTCCTCGCTGGCAAACGGTTTGTGCAGCAGTCGCACCGCACCGATGTCACGAGCGAAGCGCTCAAGTGCGACGTCTTCGTTGGCGGAGATGAAGATGCCCGGAATACGAAGGTGATCGGCCTGCAGACGCGTGAGCACCTCGAAGCCCGACAGGCCCGGCATGTGGATATCCATGATGGCGCAGGCCGGTCGCTGCGTATGGAGTGAATCGAGAAACTCCTCGCCGGATGCGAAAGCACACTGCTCGTAGCCTGCGCGCCGAAGCACACGGCCCAGCATCGCCCGCATGCCGGAATCATCGTCCACCACGGCAATCAGTGCGCCAGCGTTGGCCACGGGGCGAACCCTGGACGACTGGAGCAGGCCAAGGAAACTGCTGTTTCTCATAGCGTGCCCGAAAGCACTGATGCGTGGACGCTGTGCGGTCTGCAGGCCATGCTGCGTCCGCGGCGGATGTGGCGTCACAGCGCGCCACAGAGCGCGAAAGCCCATGCTGCATCCTGGGTGGCCACGAAGCCCCGCCGCGTCGGCAATTGAAGGTCGGCAGACTGGCCCGTTGTCACGCCGGCAGGAACGTTGGTGAAGCGTCGAAAGACACCGGCGCGCGACGCGGCCGCGCGGGCTTCCTGCGTGCAGGGCTTCACGACGATGTCCTTGATCCGGCTTCGGTCATGTCGCACGATCGTCTGCCGGTCGCCGTCGATCACGCACAGGGTGCCCTCCTCCGTCTCCAGCACATCGCGAAAACGGTTCCAGACCGCGGCTATGGAGGGCTTGATGCCCCCGAGCGTGCACCTGGAGCGCTTCGCGTGTGCCACGATCTCTGCATGCAGTTCGATCGAAATGCAGGACACCAGTTGGCCTCCATCGGGCGACGGGTCCGCAAAGCAGAAAGCGGCGGTCCGGGCATCGCGTTCAAAGAGCTGCTCGAAGCGCTCCCGGGCGAAGCTGTCGCGCACGCTGCGGTCGACCCATTCCGGTGACCAGGGCAATGTGAAGTACAGGGCTTCGGTTGGCCCCACGACCCAGGTGATGGTCCGTTCCGCGCGCGTGTCGCCAATCCACGCCTGGAGTTGGTCCATGGCGGCTGCCCGCTCACCGGCGATGAAGTCGAAGCTGGCTTTTCGGATGACCGTCGTCTTGCGCCAGCGGCGCTGGAGTTCGCAGGCAATGAGGGCGTGCGGCGCGAGGTGAACGCGAATCTCGGTGTCGGTGCGGAAAGCTGTGAAGTCCATGGAAGTATTGGACGCACAACTGCAACCGAAGGTAACTATCAACGTTGTTAGGACGGGCTGCGGAGCGAGCTTTCAGGCGGGGAAAGCCGTGATTTTCTGCACGGAATGCCCGGCGCCGTTCAGGCAGGTCGAGCAGTTTTCTTGATGGCAACCGGCGGAGTGCGCGGTTGCGAACAGCTGCAACGTGGACATTGCCGCGTGCCGCAAGGCCCGCATCCGCCCGCTTGAACTCAGTGCAGGATGCCCGACAGCAGGGCCTGCACCACAGCCGCCGTCTTGTTGGCAACCTTCATCTTGCGCACGACGTTCTGGATGTGAAAGTTTGCCGTCGGAATCGAAATGGACAGGATGTCGGCGATCTCACTGGCGGTCTTGCCATCCGCCGTCCACTTGAGCACCTCGATCTCCCGCGGCGTCAGGGGCACTTCCGGCCGCATCGCGAACCGCGGCTTCATCAGACGCGACAGCGAAAGGTGGGCTGCCTGCACGAGCCAGCGCATCTGGCTTTCCTTGCCCTGGAGTTCCGCCGCCGTGAGCGCCTCGCCCGAGCGCGACAGGGTCAGCATGCCGCCGACGCCGAAGCCATCCAGGCTGGACTGGGCCCAGCCCACGCGCAGTCCCTGCTGCTGGGCTTCCTCCCAGAGTTCGGGTGCCGGCGCGAAGACTTCATCGCACCACAGCAGCGGCTCCTGGCTGCGGCGACCATGGCGCACGCTGGGATCGATCGCCAGGTAGCCCGCCTGGGCATAGCGCTCCTGCCAGGACTTCGGATAGTTGTTCAGCGTGATGACCTTCGGATTGGACACGGGCACGGCAAGCCGCAAGCCGTAGGCGCAGTGTTCGAAGCCGAGTTCCTGCGCGGCGGCCAGCAGTGCATCGAACACCACGTGTTCGTTGCTGGCACGGTCCAGTGCGGTCAGCAGATGCTCATTGAAGGGTTGCATACGTCAGCTGGCGAGGAGTAGATTTGCCTTACAAGCCGTTCGGACTCAAGATGCCAAATATAAAAGTTGCGTGTCATGTGCCCACGCGGTGAAGGAGATGCGGGTCGCCCAGCGGTTTTCTTGAGATGCGAAGGTTCGCGTCCCGACCGGCCCCCTGTAAAGCGTTCAACCGATGCATCTTGCGCCATACCGTGAAATGGGGCGCGAAAGCACTGCCGGAGATGGCCCCGGCCGGCTTGATGAAACGGTAAGGCACACGCAAGCTCGGATGGTTCCCCGCCTGACGAAGGCGACCCACACGCGTAAACGGAGAAAAAATGCTTCCATTGGCCCCGGATGGGCTCTTGCGCCTGCGCCGGCAAGACCTCAGCGACATCGAACTGGTTCATCTGATCTCTGGAATTGACGATCATGACCCGGCTCCCGCACCGACGCGTTGTGGGGCTGCAACGACACTTTCTGGTTACACGGAGTGGGTTGGCGCGAGCGAACCGCGCGTCAGTCTCGGTTGGGACTGGCAGTTGGACACGGCATCGTCCGTTCCCCGGGTGATCCGCCTGGGCTTGCCGCGCACCAATGTGCAGGTGGTGGGCGAGGCGCATTCGGCCCTGCCGTGGGACGAAAGTCTCGAGGTCCTAGCCTCCTGGATCGATGCGATCGATTGGAACACACCAGCTTTCCACGCCGTCTGCAGGCGTTACGCGCTGTGACCTATCAGAACTGATAGTTTCGCGCTGGCGCACAGCGGGCTGAAATGCTTCCGAAATGTCATCGGAAAGAAGCAATGGAAATACTGGCAGGACGGCCACATCAGCTCACAACGCAAGTGCTCGAGGAAGTTGGACGGTACAGATACAAGGTCTTTGTTGAAACATTGGGATGGGACCTGGTCACGGAGCACGGTCTGGAGCGGGACCAGTTCGATCACCAGGACACGATGTACCTTGCGGCGCGCGACGCGTCGGAAAACGTGGTGGGCGTGGCGCGGCTGCTGCCTACCACCACACCTTACCTGCTCGGCGAGGTATTTCCCCAGCTGATGGGCGGCGTGGCGCCGCCGTGCGATGCGCGTGTGTGGGAGCTGTCGCGTTTTGCGGCCGTGGACTTCACGTCGCCGGTGGGCAACGCACTCGGGCAATTTTCTTCGCCGGTCGCGGTGGCGCTGCTGACAAGCGCTTTGGAGCTTGCGCGCGCGCATGGCGTCGAGCGCATCATCACGGTGTCTCCCCTGGGCATTGAGCGTCTGCTGCGCCGCGAAGGCTTTGAGGCCCGCCGGGCCGGTCCGCCACTCATTGTGGACGGCCATCCCATCTTTGCCTGCTGGATCGAGGTCAAGCCGCGCACGCAACAACGCATCGCCTCCTCCGCGCGGACGCACTGACAAGAAGTTCCGCAGATGCGGGCAGAAGTCACAAGGCTGGGAAGTACAAGGTAGTACTTTGTAAATACACTTTCCGGATGCCAGAAAACACAGAGCACAACACCGGCTGGTGGGTTGATCGCCCCGAACGCGAAGAGCGACCAAGCCAGTACGCGTCGCTGAACGCGCCAAAAAGAGAAGAACCGCGATCACGGCAGCCGTCTGTGTGGGGCACGGTTATCTTCATCGTGCTTGTCTTTGTGACACTTGCCTTTGCTGGGATGCGCTTGTTGTAGGCATCTGCCAGATGGCGACTCCGCCTGTCATGCTTGAGCTGCAGGTTTGATATTGCGAATGCGAACGCTGATCCGCTACCGCTGCTGCGCGTCGCACGCGAGTGCCTGGTCGCGCAGCGTTGAGGCGTGCAAGTCGCCTTGGCTTTGAGTCACTGGGGACTTGTCCGACCTTCTGCCGTGGGCACGCAGGGTGGCACCGGCGCGCACCACGTTCCCCCATTTGTTCGCATAGGACTGGATGGCCAGGCCATCTTCAAAACCCTTTTCCAGCAGGAAGAGACCCGGCGCCGGGCAAAGGGCGCCAAGCTTGACCAGCACTGGCTTGAGCAAGCGTTCCGCCGCCGTGCCGTGAACGCTGCTCGCACCGAGCATCAAGGGAATGGCCACCACATCATGCAAGCCCGTGACGCCGTCGAACTGCCCGAGAAAAACCTTGAGCAGGTCCGTGTAGGTACCCTTGTCGATGGGACTCGCAACGATGACGAGGCGCGATCTGGCCACGGTGCCCACAGCCGCCTCGACGCCCCGGCGCTTGCGCCCCAATGCGTCGGGACCGAACCCGACGACTTCGATCGACTTCGCGGGTTCGTTCCCGGTCAGCGCCGTCGCCAGCATGGCCGCGGCACGTGCCGTGCGTGACCGCGCTTTCGGATCACCGATGACGATCGATGCTTGCAAGGGATTGCGCCTGTCGCTTCAGTGCTGGTCCGGCGACCCGAGCTTCGGATCCGCGTTGCCCAGGAAAAACTTCAGCGCCATGCGCTGGATGAACGTGCCGTACGGCGGATAGAAAAGGTCGATGGGAAAGAAGCGGTGGCGCTTGAACACCGTCTTCGCGTGCGACAACTCCCGGAAGCCTTCCTCTCCGTGGTAGTTGCCCATTCCCGAATTGCCGATGCCGCCAAAGGGCGCGTCGTGGTTCACCACGTGCCATCCCCAGTCGTTGACCGAGACGCCGCCTGAATGGGTACGGCGCAGCAAATCCTCGCGCTCGGCGCTGTCGTGGCCGAAGCAGTACAGGGCCAACGGCCGCTCGCGCGCGTTGATGAAGTCAATGGCTTCATCCATGGTGTCGTAGGGAACCACCGGAAGGACCGGGCCAAAGATCTCTTCCTTCATCACCAGCATGTCGGGCGTGACGTTGGTGATGATTTGCAGCGGCAGCGTGCGCTCCTCGCCCACCGGCGCCGGGCCGCAGGACTCGATGTGCGCGCCCTTGGCCCGCGCGTCGTCCAGCAGTTTGTTGATGCGCCGGTATTGGCGCTCGTCGACGACCGAGGTGTAGTCCGGATTGCCCGCCGTCTTGTTGTCGAAGAAGGCGTCGAAGGTGCGCCGCACGCCGGCGATGAAGGCATCGACGCTTTCGCGCGGCACCAACGCATAGTCGGGTGCCACGCAGATCTGCCCTGCGTTGGTGGACTTGCCATGCGTGATGCGCCTGGCGGCATCGGCCACGGCGTAGTTGCGCGTGACGAGGGCTGGCGACTTGCCGCCGAGTTCCAGCGTCACGGGCGTCAGGTTGTCTGCAGCCGTGCGCATCACGATCTTGCCCACGCCCGGCGAGCCGGTGAAGACGATGTGGTTGAAGGGCAGCGAGGTGAAGACGTTCGGGTCGAGCAGTTCCTCGCCGACCACGGCCACCAGGTCTTCCGCAAAGACCTCGGCCAGCAGCGTCTTGAAGACGGCATTGGTGGCCGGCGTCGCTTCCGGCATCTTGATCATCACGCGATTGCCCGCGGCCAGTGCAGCGATGGCTGGCCCCAGGGCCAGGTAGATCGGGAAGTTCCACGGCGTGATCACGCCAACCACGCCCTTGGGTTGGTACATCACCTTGACGCTGTTGGACAGGAACAGCAGTTCAGTGCTGCGCCGGCTGGGCTTCATCCAGCGCTTCACATGGGAGATGGCGTGATTGAGCTCCAGCATCGAACCCAGCAGGTCGAGCATCTTCGATTCGGCGTGCGCGCGATGGCCAAAGTCGCGGCTCATGGCGTCAGCCAGCACGTCCTGGTAGCGCGACAGCTGTACCTTGAGTGCCTTGAGTCGGCCGAGCCGCTCGGCGGCCGTGGGTGAAGGGGCCGCCAGGAAGGCGGCTTGCTGCGCGCCGAAGATGCGCGCGACGCGCTCGTTGGCCGCAAGAGTCGAAGCCGATTGAAATGGTGAGTTGTTCATGCTGATTGCCTTGATGGTGTCCCGCGCCGCGCGGCCGACGACTGTTCGACTCTTCGCAAGCCCTCGATCGTCCTGGCGCACGCCTGCGCAGCTTCCGTGCCCTTGACCGCGAAGTGCCGGTGGAAGTACTTGCGATGCTCCACATGCTCATGGAAATGGTGCGGTGTGAGCACGGCGGAAAGTATCGGCACGTTCGTCTCCAGTTGCACCGTCATCAACGAATTGACCACCGTGGCGGCAACGAACTCGTGACGGTAGATCCCGCCATCGACGACCAGTGCGCAACCCACGATGGCGGCATACCGGCCGGAAAGTGCCAGGCGCTTCGCAAGCAGCGGGATTTCAAATGCGCCTGGGACGCCGATGACGTCGATGCGGGCGCGGGCAAATCCCTGGCGCTCCATCTCATCCAGGAACGCCTCGCGTGCCTGTTGCACGATGTCGGAGTGCCACTGGGCTTCGATAAACGCAACACGGCCTTCCTCGCTGGCAGCCAGGCGTTGTCCGGATTCTTCAAGAAGTTGGTTCATGTGATTCATGATGAATAGCGATTACTGAAAAAGTGGATTTCCCGTCGCGCAGCTCAACCCCATCGGTGCAGCAATGCGATGCCGCCCAGATTCAGCGCGGCCAGGAACACCGTTTCACCCACCATCAGCGCGACCGGTCGCCAGCCCAGGGCGGCGAGTTGCTGGAAGGATGTCTTCACCCCCAGGCCCGCGATGGCAGCGACAAGGCACCAGCGTGAAACCTGGCTCAGCGCGCCGCTCACCTCGTGCGGGATCGCGCCGGTGCTGTTCAGGGCCACCAGTGCGATGAATCCCACCAGGAAAGCCGGCAGCAGGGGCGGCCGTTCGGACGGTTGTGCCCCGGATTGCTGGCCGCGATAGATCAGGGAAAAGACCATCACCGCCGGCACCAGCAAGGCCACGCGCAGAAGCTTGACGACCGTGGCCGTGTCAGCCGCCTCGGGCGAGACCATGGCGCCCGCGCCGACCACCTGTGCGACGTCGTGGATGGTGCCGCCAAAGAAGATGCCGGCATCCGTTGCGTCCAGGCCGAACAGCCGGGCGATGGCGGGATAGAGAATCATCGCCAGCGTTGACAGGGCCGTCACGCCCACCACCGTGAGCAGCGTGAAGCGCTGGTTCTCGGCGTTCTTCGGCATCACCGCCGACAGGGCCAGCGCGGCGGATGCACCGCAGATGCCCACGGCCCCACCGGTCAGCAGTCCTTCGCTGGTGGAGCGTTCGAGGCGCTTGCCCAGGAAGGCACCGAAGGCGATGGTCGCCACCGTGCCCACCACCACCAGCACCACGGGCCCGATGCCCAGCGCCGTGACCTGCCCGACGGTGATGCGTGCGCCCAGAAGTGCGACGCCAAAGCGCAGCAGGCGGCGCGCCACGAAGTCGATGCCTGGCTGGATGCGCGCATCGCCGGCCAGGAAGTTGAACGCCATGCCGAAGAACAATGCGTAGAGCAGTTGCGGACCGCCATAGTGCTCCGAGATGAAGGTGGCGGCGAGCGCGATGGTGGCTGCGGTCAGCGCGCCGGGCATGACGGCCTGCCAGGCGGCAGGTCGCAGTCGGGTCAGGGTCAGCATGTTGCTTCAACCAGAAAAGAGGCCGCGCAACATGAGCCCGATCACGGCCAACTGGCTGCGCAGGTAGCCGCTGTAGCGGGGCAGGCCGTCGTGCGCGTCGCGCACGCGGCGGTGATAGAACATGTGCAGCGAAGCCGGCGGCAGCGCCGCGGTGTCGGCGTAGTTGGCGGTGGGCACGAAGGCCAGCTTGGCCGGTCCGGCCAGGCCGAACTCGAGCACCGGCTTGCCGCACGATGCGCAGGTGCCCCGCTCGATGTTGGGCGGCAGCTTGTGCTTGCGGTAGGTGACCTGCGCCCCCTCCTCCACGTCGACGTCGCGGGCGCGCAGCACCGTCACGTCCGAAAAGGGCTTGCCCGTGTAGGCCTGGCAGATCGTGCAGTGGCAGATGAAGCGCGCGAAGGGGCGCGCGTTCACGCGGAAGCGGCTCGCGCCACAACCGCAGGAGGCGGCCAAGGGCCGGAATTGCGTATCGGCCATGGAGGTCACTCCGAAACCAGCACGTCGGCGTACTTCAGGCGCAGGTCCATCTTCTGGACCTTGCCGGTCGCGCCCATGGGCAGGCTGTCGATGAAGATCACCTCGTCCGGCAGCCACCACTTGGCCACCTTGTCGCCGAGGAAGTCGAGCACCGCGGCCTTGTCGACCTCATGGCCCGGCTTCTTCACCGCGCACAGCACCGGACGCTCGTCCCACTTGGGATGCTTCACGCCGATCACCGCCGCCATCGCGAGCGCCGGATGGCCCATGGCCGCGTTCTCCAAGTCGATGGAGCTGATCCATTCGCCACCGGACTTGATCACGTCCTTCACCCGGTCGGTGATCTGCATGATGCCGTCGTCGTCGATGGTCGCGATGTCGCCCGTGGGGAACCAGCCGCCTTGCAGCGCAGGCTTCTCGCCCTTGAAGTACTCGGACACGATCCACGGACCGCGCACCATCAGTTCGCCGGCCGACTGGCCATCGCGCGGCAGGTCCTGGCCGTTGGCATCGACCACCTTCAGCTGCACGCCGAAGACCGCCCTGCCCTGCTTGCTGCGAAGTGCGTACTGCTGCTCGATGGGCAGCGCCGCATGCTTGCCCATCGGCGCGCCTTGCGTGCCCAGCGGGCTGGTCTCGGTCATGCCCCAGCAGTGGCGCACCTCGACGCCGAACTTCTGGTCGAAGTCGCGGATCAGCGATTGCGGCATGGCCGAACCGCCCACCACCGAACGGTGCATGGTCGAAGGCTTCACGCCCTTGGCCTCCATGTGCTGGGCCAGGCCGAGCCAGATGGTGGGCACGCCGGCGCTGCAGGTGACGCCTTCGCTTTCCATCAGCTCGAACAGGCTGGCGCCGTCGAGCCTGGGGCCAGGCAGCACCAGCTTGCAGCCGTTCATCGGCGCCGCATAGGGGATGCCCCAAGCGTTAACGTGGAACATGGGCACCACCGGCAGCACGCAGTCGCGCGCCGACAGCGAGAGCGTGTCGGGCAGGCTCAGTGCAAAGCTGTGCAGCATGGTGGAACGGTGCGAATACAGCACGCCCTTGGGGTTGCCGGTCGTGCCCGAGGTGAAGCACAGCGAGCTGGCCGTGCGCTCGTCAAACTCGGGCCAGGTGAACACGTCGTCCTGTGCCTCCAGCAGCGTCTCGTAGCACAGCAGGTTGCCCAGCTTCGACTGCGCGGGCATCTGCGCGGCTTCGGTCATCAGCACCCAGGCCGTGACGCCGGGGCACAGCGGTGCCACGGCTTCGGCCAGCGGCAGGAAGGTGCTGTCCAGCAGCACGACCTGGTCTTCCGCGTGGTTGAGGATGTAGGCGAGCTGCTCGGGATGCAGGCGCGGGTTGCAGGTGTGCAGCACGGCACCGCTGCCGGAGACCGCGAAGTAAGCCTCCAGGTGGCGGTGGTTGTTCCAGGCCACGGTGGCGACGCGGGTGCCACGCGCCATGCCGAGGGCGGCCAGTGCCTTGGCCAGGCGGCGCGAGCGCGCGCCGAGGTCACGGTAGGTGTAGCGAAAGAGCGGGCCGTGCGTTTCGCGCGAAACGATTTCCACGTCCGGGAACTGCTGCTCGGCGTGCTCGAGCAGGCTTGACAGCAGCAGGGGGCGATCCATCATCAAACCAAACATTTCTTGTGTCTCCAAAGAATCAGATTGCTTATTGCGGTTCCAGCTTGATCGACTTGAACACGCGCCTGTAGCGCTCGATCTCGCTGGCGTAGTACTTGTCCAGCTCGGCCTGCGACATGACGCGCGGCGACTGGGCGCCGGTGTCGTGCGTGCCTTTGCGCACGGCAGGCAGCTGGATGATTTCGTTCATCGCGGTGTGGATCGTGGCGACCGCGGCATCGGGCGTCGCCTTGGGCACCAGCACGCCGAGCCACAGGTCGTAGGTGAAGTCCGGCAGCAGCTTGTGCTGGCTCATCAGCGGCAGTTCCGGGAACATCGGATGCGGCTCGCGCGAGGTGATGCCCAGCGCCTTGACCTTGCCTTCCTTCAGGAGGCCGAGCGTGGGGCCGGCCAGCGTCCAGAAGGCGATGTCGATCTGCCCGCCGACGATGTCGGCAAAGAACTGGCTGCCGCCCTTGTAGGGCACATGCACCATGTTCAGGCCCGTGCTTTGCGCGAACTTCTCGCCCACCACATGGAACAGCGAGCCCGTGCCCGAGCTGCCATAGGACACGCTGGGCCGCTTCTTCGCCCAGGCAATGAACTCGTCGATGTTGTTGGCCGGGATGTCCTTGTTGACCAGCAGCACCAGCGAACTCGATGCGACCACGCCCGCCAGCCGCAGGTCTTCGGGCTTGTGCTTGACGGCTGCCAGGGCCATCGGTGCGAGCACCAGGTCCATGGGCGTGCCGAGCAGTTCGTAGTGGCCGTCCGCGGGCGCAGTCAGCACCTTCTGCACGCCCAGCGCGCCGCTGGCGCCGCCGATGTTCTCGACGATCATCGCCTGGCCCAGCCGCTTCTGGTATTCCGGCTGGATGAGGCGCGCAAAGTAGTCGCCCGATCCGCCCGCCGGATAGGGAACGACCAGCGAAACGTTCTTCGACGGAAAGCTTTGCGCCGCGGCGCCCAGGGCGATCAGGCCGCCCGCCAGGGCGACCGCGGCCGCCTTCAGGAATTTCGTGATTTGCATGGCTTGTCTCTTTCGTTGTGGTTGATGGATTGCTTGATTGCGTCAGCCCGGCGCCGCGCTGGTGGCCCTGGCGGATGCGGTGTCTTGCGGCTCGCGCGCCAGTCGCCACTGGGCCGCCTGCTTCATCGAGCCTTCAAAGGAGCGGATGCCGCTGCGAATGAGCAGGAGCGCCACCGAACCGGCCACGAGAAACACGATGACCATGGACGTGCCGACCGCGTTGCGGTCGCGCAGCACGTAGTCGGTGATCAGGCCGATCGCGACCGGGCCGAGGCCCGCACCCAGGAGGTTCAGTCCGCCGGTGTACATGGCAGCGACCTGGCCACGCATCGGCGCAGGGGTGATCTGCGCAACGATGGCCGGGCCGACGCCGAACATGGAGAAGGAGAAGAAGCAGGTGAAGCCCAGGAAGATGAGCGCAAGCTGCAGCGTGGGCGCCAGCACCATCGCGCAGCCCGATGCCGTGATGCCGACGGCGACCAGCATCGCGACCCGCATGTAGCCGTGGGCGACGCCGCGCCGGATCCAGCGCTCACCCAGCCAGGACGCGCAGAGCGTGCCGGCAGGTCCGACGACGATCATCAGCGCGCCAAGCAGCTTGCCGATCTCCTGGTAACTCAAGCCGAAATGGCGCACGAAGTAAGTTGGCGCCCAGCCGCCGAAGCCGTACACGCACATGTTGAAGAACCCGGCCCCCAGGATGAAGGTGCCGATGGTGCGGCCGTTCTTCACGATGTAGTGCATGACCTGCGACAGCGGAACGTTGATGGCCTTCGACGCCGGCTGCTGGGCGCCAGAGCGATCCTTCCTTGCGACGCGCGGTTCAGGCACGGCCAGCATGAAGACCGCCACCACGACCCCCGGCAAACCCACTGCGATGAAGGTCGCTTGCCAAGGCTCGATGGCGCCCAGGAAGGGCAGCACGGGCCGTGACAGCGTGTACGCGCCGAGGATCAGGCCGCCCGCGAACAGCCCCACGCCAGAGCCCACCGGGCCCGCGGCGCCGAAGACGCCGATCGCACGGCCGCGCTTGTCCGCGGTGAACAGGTCGGCCAGCAACGAGACCGTGCCCGGAATCAGCACCGCCTCGCCCACCGCGACCACGATGCGTGCGACGAGCAAGTGCCAGTAATCGTGGGCCAGCCCACTGGCGGCCGTGGCCAGGCTCCACACGGCAATGCCGATGGCAATGATCACGCGGCGGTTGCCGCGGTCGATGAGCCGCGCGATCGGCAGGCCCATCACGGCATAGAAGGCCGCGAAGGTGAAGCCGTGAAGCAGGCCGATGAGCGTGTCGTTCACGCCCAGCGTCTTCTGGATCGGGCCGACCAGCAGGGAGAGGATCTGCCGGTCCATGATCGAGAAGATGTAGGCGACCAGGAGCACGGCGACGGCGTACCACGCGCGCCCCGTGCTGACCGCGGGCAGGCCTTCGCCGCCCCGGGTGATTTCTGCATGCATGCTTGTCTCGCTTCTGTAGTTCTTTGCCTGCAGCTCAGGCGTGGGCTTGGGCGGTCTGGGCTTCCTCGCGCCAGATGTTGTTCTCGCGCCAGAAGTTTTCCTTGCGCCAGTGCTCGGGCAGGCCGTTCGCGGTGGAGCGGATGACGCGCTTGAGCAGCAGCTTCAGCACCTGCGCCTCGCGGTAGTCGAGTTCGCGCTCGGCGTCGCCTTCGGCAGCCTTGCAGCAGGCCAGCAACTCCATGGCGTAAGCACGGCCTTCGGGGGTGAAGTGCACGAGTTGCGCACCGGCGTCGCCCTGCTCGATGCGCACCAGGCCGCGTTCGGCCAGCGCCATCACGTGGGACGTGTCGACGTGGTCGCCAGCGATCGACACCAGGCGCGCGATCTCGTCGCAGCTGCGGCCATCGCCCATGCTCAGCACGCTCAGGATGTTGTAGTGGATGTCGCGAAGTCCCTTGTCCTTCAGGTTGGCCTTGATCGGCATCAGCAGCTGGTAGTAGGCACGCCCCAGCAGGTTGCCCAGCCAGTCGCCGCCGAAGGTGGCGCTGATGTCCGCCTCATCGGCTTTCTTGAGCAGCAAACCGTAGTTCCCTCCGTGGAAGATCAAGGGCGGTTGAGCGAAGGTGTCGAAGTTGAGCACCTCGCCCACGAAGATCACGTGGTCGCCGCCGTCGTACTGGTAGGCCACGCGGCATTCGAAGCGGGCCGAGCAGCCGTCCAGCAGCGGCACCTCCCCGTGCCCCCGCGCCGGCTTGATGCCGGCGAACTTGTCGGCGCCGCTCTTGGCGAAGCGGTTGGACACCGCCTCCTGGTCGGCCGCCAGGATGTGCACCGCGAAGTGCTCCGAGCCGGTGAAGGCCTGGATGCTCGAAGATGTCTTGCCCAGGCTCCACAGCACCATCGGCGGGTCCATGGACACCGAGTTGAAGCTGTTGGCCGTCAGGCCATAGTCCTTGCCGTCGGCACCGCGCGTGGTCACGACGGTGACGCCGGTGGTGAAGGCGCCAAGTGCCTTGCGGAACTGGGTCTTGTCGATCGTTGCAGTCATTGTCTTGTCTCCTGTTTTGTCTGGGTGATTTGCCGCGTCAGCTCAT
Source organism: Variovorax brevis (assembly GCF_030317105.1). Classification (GTDB taxonomy): domain Bacteria; phylum Pseudomonadota; class Gammaproteobacteria; order Burkholderiales; family Burkholderiaceae_C; genus Variovorax; species Variovorax brevis. The sequence continues at coordinate 485,001 of NZ_JASZYG010000001.1, read as the reverse complement.
GAGCAACGGCATGACCAGGCGCCCGAAGCGCTCGGCCTCTTCGTGATGCGGGTATCCCGAGAGGCAGAAGCCGGTGCAGCCCACCTCGACGAATTCGCGCAGCTGCGCCGCCACCTGCTGCGGGTTGCCCACCACCGCCACGCCGGCGCCGGGGCGCACCTCTGTGATGCCGGTCCACAGGTGCGGGGTCATCTTTCGGCCCACGGTCTTGGACAACTCGCGCTGGCGGTTGTTGGCCGCCGAGCTGGCGGAGCTGGCCAGGTGCGTCACCATGGCCTTCGCAGCGGGCGTGTCCGCGCCCTCGATCAGGCGATCGGCTGCGGCCCAAGCTTCTTCCTCGGTCTCGCGCACGATGACCTGCAGGCGCATCGAGAACTGGATCTCCTGCTCACGGCCGTACTTGGCGGCGCGCTGGCGCATCGCCTTGATTTCCTCGCCGATCTTTTCCGGGTAGTCGCCCCAGAAGAGGTGCACCGCCGAGTGCTGCGCCGAGATCTCGGCCGCCTGCTCGGAGCCGCCGCCCAGGAAGAAAGGCGGATGCGGCCGCTGCACCACGCTGGGCACGATCTTCGGGCCGTCGACGCGGTAGTGCTTGCCGTCGAACTTGACGCCCTCCTCCGTCCACAGGCGCTTCATGAGGCGCACTTCTTCCTCGAGTTGCTCGTAGCGCAGTTCTTTCGAAGCGTGACCGCCTTCTGCGACGGCATCCTTCTCGCTGAGGCCGGCGATCAGGTTGAGGTAGACGCGGCCGCCCGAGAGCTGGTCCATGGCCGTCACCATCTTGGCGTGCGCCACCGGGTGGAAGTAGCCGGGCTTGATGGCCACCAGCGCCTTCAACTTCTTCGTGCGGGCCAGCATGAAGGAGGCCGTGACCCATGCGTCCCAGCACAGGGGCGTGACGGGCACGAGCATGTAGTCGAAGCCGGCGGCTTCCGCCGCCAGGCTGACGCGCTCGAAGTGCTCGAGGGATTGGGGGATGTTTTGGGTCGGGTCGCCGAACGCGCTGGTGTCGCCGAGCGTCGGGCAGAACCAGCCCATCGAAAGGGGTGCCTTGTTGGCCATGTGTGTCTCCGGGGTTGATGTCTCAGAACCCCGATTGCAACTCTGGCAGGGTGATAAGTAAAATGAAACGATTGGATTGCACCTATGCACAAACTGAATATCAACACCTTCGACCTGAACCTGCTGGCGGTCTTTCTGAAGCTGTGGGAGACGCGCAGCGTGACGCGGGCCAGCGACAAGTTGGCCCTGAGCCAGCCGGCGGTGAGCCATGCGCTGCGGCGCCTGCGCGACGCCCTGGGAGATGAGCTTTTTGTGTCGGGTCGCGACGGGCTGGTGCCCACCGCACGGGCCGAGCAACTATTGACACCGGTGCGCCAGGCGCTTTCGCAGATCGGCTTCGCCCTGCAGGCGGGCGAAGCTTTCGTGCCCTCGCTGGCGCAGCGTGAGTTCCGCATCGCCGGCGGCGACCTCGTGGAGTTCGCGATTGCGCCGCAACTGATCGAAGCGGTCGCGCAGGAGGCACCGGGCATCCTCATCAAGCTGGTGCCCGTGCCCGAGGGCGAAATGGGCTACGAATCGCTGGAAGCCGGGGAGGTCGACGTGGTGCTGGACGCCGCCCCCGTCAAGGGCTCGGGCGTGCGCAGCGAGGTGGCGGCGAGCATCGGGCTCACCACCCTGATCTGGAAGCGCGAGCGGCTGACCAGGAAGCGCTTTCCGCTGGAGCTATATCTCAAGCGCCCGCACATCGTGATCCGCCTGGCCGAGCGGCGCGGCAGCGTGGTCGATCAGACACTGGCCGCGCAGAACCTGAAGCGCCCGATCGGCGCAGTGGTGCAGCACTTCATCGCGATGCCGGCGATCGCGGCGCGCACCGGCTACATCTGCAACCTGCCCAGCGGCATGGCGCCGACCTTTGCCGACCTGTTCGGCCTGAGCATGCACGAGCCGCCGATCGACTTCGCGCCCTCGCCCCTGTACATCGCCTGGCACAAGCGCTTCGAGGCAGACCAGGCGCTGGCCTGGCTGCTGCAGAAGATCCGGCAGGCGGTGGCGACGGTCGCCTGAATCCCAAGACCGACCGATCTTCGTGGAGTCTTCAGGTCGCCTGGATGCGTTGTATCAACCCGGCCGTGGTGCGCGGCCAGCCCAGGCGGCCAAACCACGCACCGCCGGCCACCACGGCCGCGATGCCAAGGCCGTACACCACCAGTGCCATGCCCTGCGCAACGAATACGTGCACCAACTCACCGCCCCAGTTCAACGCAATCCATCCCCCGATGCCAGCCACGGCCAGGCGTGCGATGTTTGCAACCACAGGCCAGAACAGGCGCCCTGAGCCTTGCGACGCGAAATGCAGCACCTGTCCAAGGCCGAAGAAACCGTACAGCGGCCCGACGGCGCGCAGGTATTGGATCCCCGCCTCCAGCATCGCAGGGTTGTCGCCGAACAACATCAACCAGGGACGCGGGAAGATGGCCGCCGCCAGACCAATCGCCTCGGTGATGGCAAAGCACATCGCTGCGCCGATCCATGCGGCCTTGAGGGCGCGTTCCTTTTTGCCAGCACCTATGCAGGTGCCGACGATGGCCAGCAGCGGTGCGCCAAAGCCGAACACCAACGGCACCAGCAGGTACTCGAGGCGCGCTGCGGTGCCATAGCCCGCGATCGCGCCTGGCCCGAAATGCCCCGACAGTGCCGTTGCGATGCCGATTGAGAGGTTGGTCGCCACCGTTGCGATTGCACCGACAAGGCCCACACGCAAGATGTCGCTGAACAGCGGCCAGCGAAGCCGCACACCCGCGAGGCTTGGCTTGAGCAGGCTACGCGGCGAACGCAGGTACATCCAGAGCGCAATCGTTCCCACGAGGTAGTACAGGAGCAGCGCCACCGCACCGCCGGCGATGCCCATGCCAGGAATCGGACCCCAGCCAAAGATGAGCAAGGGCGACAGTGGAACCAGCACCACGACGCCCGCGACGGTGACGTTGGCTGGCACGGCCATGTTGCCGGTGCCACGAAGCACCGCCGCCAGCGAGTTGAAAAGCCAGACAAGCACCGCGCCGGCAAACACCCAGTTCGAGTAGACCAGCGCAGCATCGAGCGACGCCCCGGTGCCGCCCATCTGCGCATACAGCCAGCGGCCACCCAGCAGCAGCGCCAACGTGAAAGCAAGCCCGAAGCCCAGCGCAATCACCAGCGCGTGGATCACCAGCGCATCGGCATCGGCCCGGCGTCGCGCGCCGAGTGCTCGCGCAATCGACGATGCAATGCCGCCGCCCATGGCGCCTGCGGAAGTCATCTGCATGAGCATGACAATCGGAAACACAAGCGCCATGGCGGCCAACGCATCGGTACCGAGCTTGCCGACAAAATAAGTTTCGACAAGGCCGGCGCAGGCCTGTGCAACCATCACCAACACGTTGGGCGCTGCCAGGCGCAGGACGGTCGGCACGATGGGGGCCTCCAGAAGGAGGCGCGTACGTGGATCAATGGCAGTCATTGGACAAGTCGGGCCAGCGTTTCGCCAAGAGGGGCGCGGCCTGCAATTGAATGTTTTTGGTGGTCATGTGGTCGTCTCTGTGTTGCGTCTTCTCGTCGTTGAAGACCCGATTGCACCGGTGAAGAGCGCATAAGTAAAATGAAATCGACTTATGTCGTCCATGCACAATTTGAATGGCTATCGGCCTGCAATGGCGCGACGGGCCAAGTGGCCAACATGGCCGTGAGCGGCGGTGCGCTGTCGGGCGACTGTCGAACAACGCAAACGGACAGCACCCGCCTCAAGGCCTTGGCTGGTGCACTCGCCGTGCAAAACAGTCATGTGAATTGAGCAACAGCCAGGTGCAGCACGGTGGACCCGTGCGCGTGCGTGCTTTTCCGGTTGCAGCAGCGTCTGTTTGGCACGTCACGAGAACGCGGCGAAGGCCTACGCGCAGTGGCTTGTTCGATGCGCACTGGCCAACGCACAATGACCGCCAGGCAACTACAGGAGAACATCCACATGAACAAGCGATCATTCTTTGTCGCGGGGCTCGTCGCCGTGCTGGCGTCGGCATGCACCACCACGTCGACCACGGGCGGCAACCCGGCGGCCAGTCGCAACAGCATCGATGCGTCGATCGACAGTTCGCTGTCCAAGCTCTACGCCCAGGTGCCGGGCTCGCGTGAAATGACGGCCAAGGCCAGGGGCGTGCTGGTGTTCCCCTCGGTGCTTTCTGCTGGACTGGGTGTGGGCGGCTCCTACGGCCAGGGCGCGTTGCGCGTTGGCGGCAAGACCGACGGTTACTACAGCACCACCGCCGCATCGGTGGGCCTGCTCGCCGGCGCCGACTCCAAGGCGGTCTATGTGCTCTTCATGACGCAAGAGGCGCTGGACAAGTTTCGCGCAAGCAAGGGCTGGACCGCCGGTGCCGATGCGTCGGTGACCATGCTCAAGGTGGGCGCGTCAGCGGCCGTGGACACGCAGACCGTCCAGCAACCCATCGTGGGCTATGCGCTGAGCAATGCCGGCCTGATGGCCAACCTCAGCCTCGACGGCACCAAGATCAACAAGCTCGACCTGTGATGTGGGGCGGCGCGAAAGCCCTGCGCGTTCAGGGATTTCGCAGCCGCGCCATCGCATGACGGCTGATCAAGCGCGCGCCGCACCACTGCAGTTGGCCCGTCATTTGGCCGGCGCGAAACCCCGGCGGGAAAGTGGCTGGATCCCAGGGGCGGCCTTTCGCGGCGGCGGAGCCAAGGCGATCAGCGATTCCCGCAGTCGATCTGGATGCCGGCGTAACTTCCAACCGCTTTCGTGCCGGTGTTGTCAGTGTCGGTCATCACGGCAACCGCCAGCACCGGACCCGGTTCCGCGCCAAAGGCCTTCTTGTAGTCGTCGGCGACGTTGCGCTGCATCCGCTGCCAACTGCCCAGGCCGCCCGTCCCCGAGGCCACAGCCAGCATCTTGATCTGGCTCGTGTGCGCCGACGGAATCACGCTGTCCACCGGGCCCTGGTTGGTCCAGATATACATCAGCACTGCGTAGGGGGGATCGCGCCGGCCCAGGCTTTTGGCTCGACTGAAACGCTTCTGCTCTGCTTCGGGCAAGGTGGCGACGTCACCGTCGAAGGCCACCAGCACGCGCAGGGGTGCGTCCTCGCGTTCCTTGACGCGGTTGTCAGCGCCGGCAATGAGCGCATCGGTCTTCCATTCCCAGCTGAGCGTCACAGGCGTGCGCAGCGCAGGCTTCAGCGGCGCAACGAACAGCGAGGCCGATCGGTCCGCGGTGGCACGCAGCACGGCCTTGCGATCGCCCTCCTGCACCACGTCGTACACCGTGTCGCGCTTGAGCTTGGACAGCGGCACGTGTGACCACCCTGAATTCTTGTCGTCGAAGGCAAGACTGCGTGGCTCACAGGGCACGCCCGGATCCGGGGTTGCGGCGCCCGCCATCACGCAGGCCATCGACAGGAACCACATGAGAAAGCGTTGCGGAGCGGTCAAGGGGGCCTCGAATCCAGTGTGGCTGACACGGCCGAATGTATCCCTTGTCGGCGGCGCGCGCCAACGGGATCCGGGCGCTCGATGCGGGCCAGCATCACGCAGTTCTCAGTTCCCCTTGTCGGACGGACCCGGCGCCGTGCTTTCGACCTGGCCCCTGATCATCTGTTGCAGGATCGCCATCAACGCGGCACCGGTCAACCCGAACATCAACACCCCGTTCCCGGCTTCGAGCGGGCCCAGCAGCTTCCAGGGCCTGGTCATCACGACATCACCGTAGCCCAGCGAACTGAAGTTCACTGCAGAGTGGTACACCGCCTCGTACAACTCCCTGAATTCTCCCAGCGCCATGAACAGCAATCCCCAGATCATGATCTGGATGAAGTTGCCCATCATCAGCACGACCATCACGAGCAGGAGCGAGCGGATCTGGACGAATGGCCTCTCGGCGTTGGCCTCGCGGTGAGTTCGCTCGGAGTAGTAGCGAACGCACCAGAACGTGAAGACCGCCTGCAGCACAAGGCACAGCAGGACGGTTGGCAGCCCGATCGCCAGATTGATCAGCATGGTGTAGCTCCTGCGTTCAGCGGCGCCATCGCCCGCACCCTCACCCCTGCAATGCCAATGGCGCCCACCGTCTCAAGGTGGAGGCGGCAATATGCTTTCCACATCGACGACGTCCGGATCGGTTGCGACCCACCGCATGAGGATCTGATAGCCCAGGCTCAGCGCGGTGGCGCCGATGAACATGCCCAGGATGCCGGCGCCGGCGAGACCGCCCAGTGCACCGAGCAACACCACCGGCATGGGCGCATCCACGCCCCGGCCCAGCAGGAGCGGCTTGAGCACGTTGTCGAGCATGCCGCCGACCGCCAGCAACACCGTGTAGATGACGGCCGGCACGGTGGCGTAATTGCCGCTTATCCAGATATACGCGATGACTGGCAAGGTGACCAGCAGCGCCGGCACCTGCGCGATCCCCAGAACCAGCACGATCATCGCCAGCACGCCGCCGAACGGAACAGCGGCCACGATCATCACGATGCCCACGACCATGGCCTGGATGAAGGCGACGCCGACCACGCCCAATGACACCGCGCGAATGGTCGCGGTGGACAGCGTCGCGAACTCCACCCCCCGCTCGCTGCCGACGATGCGCCCCAGGATGGCCCGCGCGGCTTGGGCACCCGATTCCCCGAAGGTCATGATGATGCCGGCAATGATGAAGGAGGCCATGAAAAGCAGCACCGTTCCGGCGATGCTCGCCACCATCTCCAGCGCCTTGGCGGCCAGCTCGCCAAGCTGCGGCTGCATCCGCTGGATGACCGAAGGCATGTCGCTATGCGCCAGCGACCAGGCGGCATGCACTTTCGGGCCGATGACGGGCCACTCGGCCACGCCGGGCGGCGGCGCGGGAATTTCCACCTTGTTGCCGCGCACCCGTTCCACGGTTTCATGGACCGAATCGCCCATCGAGCCCAGCACCACGGCCATGGGCACCACGATCAGGGCGATCCCTCCCAGCACAAGCAAGGTGGCCGCCAACCCCTGTTTGCCGCCCAGCTTGCGTGCGAGCGCCTGATGGCCCGGGTAGACCGTCACCGCCAGGATCAGCGCCCACGCCATCATGGTGATGAAGGGCGCGAAGATGCGGAAGCACAGCAGCGTTAGCGCCAGCACGAGCCCGGCCCGGATGAGCACATCCATCAGCTTCCTGGACCACCGCGTCTCGCGCACGAGGTCAGGCTTGAAAAGGGTTGCCATCGGTCGACCTTTCAAGGTGGAGGACGTCGCATTGTTCCTGCGATTCTTCCTGCTTGACTTGATAACTCTCAAGACTTCAGCATTCAGCAACCCGTATGCAACCCGGTGCCGGCAAAACATCCTTCAGGTGTGGGATGCGTGTCCCGTCACGACTGCCGTACAAATTGAATCCCGGCAGGCAAAGGTTGCCGGGCCAGCGCAAAGACTGGCTTGCGCAACACCTGCTTTTGGCAAACCAGGAACGGAGGGCAACATGGACACGACCACCGGCGAGAAACTCTACGACCATGTCTTCGACACGTACATCAGCCTGCGAGTGGGCATGGCGTACATCGCGTTCGCTTTCCCCATCGTCGTCGTGGGCGTCGGTCTCCTGTTCGACCGCGGGCTTCCGATCCAGGATTCCTTGAGTGCCTACTACTGGGCGACGAATACAGGCTTCAACCCGAGCCGGATTGTCTTCGTCGGAGGCTTGTTCGCCGTGGGAGCGTTCCTGTATCTCTACAAGGGATTCACGAGGGAGGAAAACCTCGCCTTGAATGCCGCGGCCATTTTTGCGGTGGGCGTCGCCTGCTTCCCCATGAAGTGGACATGCGACGGATGCGGGGGCTGGACCCCCCACGGCTTGTGCGCTTTCGGTTTGTTCGGTTGCCTCGTCTACGTGGTCTGGTTCAGGGCACGCGACACCCTCAAGTACCTGCCTGAAGGGGTCTCGCAAACGCCCTACAAGCTCAAGTACGCCATCATCGGGTTTTTCATGCTGGCTTCGCCTGTGATCGCATTGATCATCCAGTGGACGGTTGGCGAGAACAAGTTCGTCATTGCCGTGGAAGCGCTCGGCATCTGGGCGTTCGCGAGCTATTGGCTCGTCAAGGGAAAGGAACTGAGTCTTTCCCGCGCGACGAAGAAAGCTCTGGATAAGCAGCTGTCCGTGCCGCCCAAAGCGCCTTCAACGAAACCGGCGGCGGGACGAATCCGGACCGCTTGAGTTCGGTCAGGGTGTACTGATCGCGCCGGCAACGCAAGGCCCACGCTTGCGCGCGTTCGTGCCTACTGCTTCGACGCCGCGTTCTCCTCGACGACTGCACTCGCGGCATCAGGTTCCGAAGCTTCAATGACGTCGCCAGCATCGGGCGTCGACGGCGTCGACGGCGTCGTGAGTTGCTCCGTGACGCGAAGGCGGTGAACAACCAGTTCGTCGATCTCCAACCGCCGGATTCGAACCCGGCCCACGAAAAGCCGCCCAATGGACAAGGCACCAATGGCCACCGCACCGACGGCGACGGCGCCCATCGCGATGGTGCCCAATGCAACGGTGCCTGTGGCATGCGCACCCGTCGCGGCGGCTGCCACGGCCCGGGTGCGTGCGGACTTCGAGCGCATCAATTTCATTTGAACTCCTGGATGGAGGCAGCGTGGCCCTGGGAGCGCCACCTGCTTCATTCTGCGCGCACCCCAAATCGTCAGAACAGGTCATTTAGCGCAGCTATTCATGGGACAGCACACTACCCTGCAGGACTTACCGCTGTCACGGCCGGCACATATCTTTCGGTCGCAACCTTCAACAGGAGAACGCCTTGGCCCGTTTCAATAGACTCTTCGCCGCCATGCTTTGCTGCGGCACCCTTCTTGCCGCCACGGCCCCGGCCACCGCGCACGACGAGCGCAGCCGCCGCCGCGGCGACAACGCGCCGCTGGTCATCGGCCACCGGGGTGGGGCCAACGGCTACCTGCCGGAGCACACGCTCGAGGCCTATGCGCTGGGGATCACGCTGGGCGCGGACTACATCGAGCCCGACCTGGTCGCCACCAAGGACGGCCACCTGATCGCGCGGCACGAGCCCAACCTGATCGACACCACCAACGTCAAGGACTTCCCGAAGTTCGCGGCGCGGCGGCGCACCGTCATGCTGGATGGCGTGGCGACCGATGGCTTCTTTGCCAGCGACTTCACACTGGCGGAAATCAAGCAGTTGCGCGCGGTGCAGTCCTTCCCGGACCGGGACCAGGACTTCAATGGCAAGTTCGAGATCCCCACGCTGGCCGAAGTCATCGATCTGGCCAAGCGCAAGTCGCGTGACGAAGGTCGCCGCATCGGCATCTACCCGGAAACCAAGCACCCCACCTATCACCAGAGCATCGGCTTGCCACTGGAAGACCGGCTGCTGGCGGTGCTGGCCGCCGCGGGGTGGAACCACCGCAATGCGCCGGTGTTCATCCAGTCCTTCGAGACGGCGAACCTGAAGTACCTTCGCAACAAGACCAGCGTGCGCTTGATCCAGCTGATCGACGCGAACGACGTGAAGCCCGACGGATCCATGGACCTGAGCCCGCCCTTCGACAAGCCCTACGACTGGGTGGTGTCGAACCGCGATGGCCTGTTCAAGGACCTGGTGACGTGGCGCGGCCTCCAGGAGGTCAAGGGCTACGCCGACGGCATCGGCCCGTGGAAGCCCTACCTGATCCCGAGTGCCTGCAAGACTGTCCAGAACGGCGCCTGTGCCGACGTCACAGGGGATGGCGCCGTCGACGAGCGCGACCGCGTCCTGCTTGCGCCCACCGACGTCATCGCCAATGCCCACAAGCTCGGGCTGCTGGTGCACCCGTACACCTTCCGCAGTGAGCAAAAGCGACTGACCGGCAGCTTTGGCGGCAACGCGGTGAACGAATACCTGGCCTTCTACGAAGCGGGTGTCGACGGCTTGTTCAGCGACTTCGCCGACACCGCGGTCGCGGCGCGGGCCATGTTCCTGCTCAAGAACGACCCGGACTATGCGTCGTGCCTGATCAATTCGCGAAGGTGCGAGCGCAACAACGATTGAACCCAATCATGCGTCGCTTTCACTGACCGCTACGCATGTTGGACTGCCTGGCGAGCGACCTCACCGACCGCCCGCCCCCGCACCCCCAAGATCCTCTTCCACAAAGCGCAACAACGCCTCCAGCATCGCCTCCCTGGGATACGCGTTCTCCGTGACCGCAATCGCCGCCGCCACGGCGCGCGTGCGATTGATCGGCAGCGCAATCGCCCAGTGATCGGCGTTGATGTAGCCCATCAAGGTGCTGCCCGGCACGATCTGGTCGTAGAAGATCACCTGGCTGTCGTTGCGCGCATCCACCTGCGCCAGCTTGTTGCGGCTGCCATGAAGGATGAGCGACACACGATCGGGCTGCGGAAGCGTGACCAGCGAGTAGTAGCCAAAGTCCCTGGGCAGCGGGTTCTGCGCCAGCCATGTCTTGCGCGTCGTGGGATGCAGGCTTTCCACGGCGCCGCCGTCGCCCTTGCCGCAGGTCGCGCCCGGAAAGTAGCGCATCAGGTTGGCCTGGTCCTGCGTGGCGTCGTTCGCCAGCGGCGAGCCGCCGATTGCGCCCGCAACGCTCACCACCGCGGCGATGCGGCTGCGGATCTCCGGATAGCGGGTCACGGCCTCGAGGATGTCGGGCGCGCCCTTGGAATAGCCGATGAGCACGAGGCGCGGCGCGCCGGGTTCTGCGGGCATGGCCATCAGCGCATCGCGGATCATCTGCGCGTTCCTGGCGGTGCCTGACAGCGCATCGACCTTGACCATGTCCAGGTCGTAGCCGAACTGCTGCACGTGCTGGCGCAAGGTTCCGGGCGCATGCAGCCAGGGCTCGAAGCATTCGTACCCGACCCCCGGCACCACCACCGCCACCAGTCGCCGTTTCGAGCCGCCGAGATCGACCGGGCGCCCCGTTCCGGCCGCCTCGGCGCCCAGGCGCGTCAATGCTTCGTCGCAAGGGCGATAGTCCGGCAACGCGGTTCCGCGGGCCTCGAGCACCGCGCAGAAGATCTCCCGGAAGCGCGGCCGCCGGTCTTGCGTGCCGGTCTGCGTGGCAGGCACCAGCACGAGCGGAACGGTGTCCGTGGCAAAAGGCATCAGTGGCGACGAGGTGCAGCCGCCCATCAGAAGACATGCGCTGGCAAGGCACGCATGCCACGCGCCGCGCCAGGGAAACGGGTGGAGCGCATTGCCCATCGCAGACCTCATGCTTCGGTTCAGTAGTAGTAGCGCCAGTCGAAGACCAAACGCACGCCGATCGACCAGACCGTGCGCAGCTCCGGCGCCGGCGCACCGACGGGGAAGCGCACGGTGCCGCCACGCGGTACGTCGGCCGCTGCAAACAGTTGAACGACCACGGACGAGCTTTGATTGGTCGAGAAAGCCCGGTAAGGCCGGTACTCGGCAATCGGCAATTCGAAGGAAGTGGACTTGAAGTTGACCGCCCGTCCCAGCCCGCCGGGCGCAACGCTCGGCGCCAGCAACTGGTCGTCACCTGACAACCCGTAGAAGGTCACACCCAGTTCGCGGCCGAGCACGAACTGGAAGCGCCCGACGGCTGTGGCCCAGCCCGACTGAAGGCGCAGCAGGCCGCCGTTGGCCGCCGCCACGGCCATGTCCGCGTAAGCCTTCGGGTTGACAAAATACATCGGCGAGACCAGCACGAGATCGCCGGGCACCAGGTAATAGGGCATGCGCAGGCGCAGCGAGAGCCCCGCGCGCGCGGGCACGGCGGCGCTCAGGTTGCCGCCGAGTGCGCCGCGTGAGGTGTCGCTGAACTGGTTGCTGGAAGGCGAATCCGCGCGGAATCCGACCGAGGCGTAGACCAGGCCGTCACCCGACTGCCCCATCACGCCGTCGAGCCCGAAGCCGGCCCGCACCGACAGGTCCAGGCCGATCACGGTTCCCCTGGAAGCGTCGGCGCTCGTGAAGCTGCCGTCGATGACGCGCCCGTCGATAGAGCCTGCCAACCCGATGAAGGGGCCGACCTCACTGCGAAAACGAGGCATCGCGCCCAGCCCCGGGCCCAGCCCCGGCACCGGCGTCGCCACCAGCGTGCTTTCAAGGAGACGCAGGTCTTCGGGGCGCGCCCGGATGCCGGGATCGCGTTGGGGAAAGTTGTTGGTTCGGCAGACGTTGAACGCGTCCGGTTCGGCCGGCGCCACCGGGGTCGCAGGAAACTCCGCCGCTCCCGTGCGGCCGGACGCCACGTCAAGCACCTGCTGCAGGCTGGCCTGGATCGACACGGCCACCCCTTGCGCATCTTCGGGCCGCATGTGGGCATCGCCCATCAGCACCAGCGAGTGCCCTCCTCCACGCCAGGTGAAGACTTCGAGCCCGCTCTGGTTGTAGTAGTCGTGCGTGCCTTGCCGCTGCGACGTGTCGCCCCACGAGCCGGCGATGTGCCCCGCGGCAAAGACGTCCTGCAGGAAGTGCAGCGCGAAGGCCTCGTCGGCCAGTGCGGCGCGTGCGAGTTCGTTGCGTTGCGCAGTCGAAAGCGATTCGTCGCGCAGCCGGCTGGCCTTTTGCAGCGCGCTCAGGTGGAACCAGGAATACACGCCGACCGCGTTGACGTCCGAGCCGATGCGCAGCGTCAATGCCGCGTAGTCGAGCGGGCTCACCAGCGTGCTGGGGCGTGCCAGCAGGAAGTGCGCGTTGTTGGAGCCGGCCCGCGTGGCGTATTCAGGATCGGCGCGTTGCAGCCGGATGTCGGCGGTGCGCAGCGCATTCACGCGTTGCGCCTGCACCGCCTGGCTCGCGAGCCGCCGCTGCGCATCCGAAAACACATCCGGCGCCTTGCCGCTCAGTTCGGGTTCCGCCGTCACAGGCAGGCGCCCCAGGTCGAGCTTGAGCTGCGCGGCCACGTCGGCCACGGAAAGGATCCACGCCGCGTTGCGTGCGGTGTCCAGCATCTCGCGGCTCGAGCAGGAATGGTCGCCGGCGATGGCCGACAAGGCGGCCCAATCGATGCATGCGGGCGTGAGCTCCTGCGTGGCATCGGCGCCCTGCGCGCAAAGGCGCTGCTCGTCGCCCGTGCGTGCGCCTTGCCACAACTGGTCGAAGACGACTTTGCGCTCGGGATCGAGTTGCTGGACGGCCAGCAGCGCCAGTTGACGATGCTCGGGGTAGACCCAGGCGGCCGCGGGCCTGGCGGCGCTCAAAAGAAAAATGGCCAGAAGAAGGCAGAAGGCCGCACGGGCTTTCCAGACCGATGAGGGCGCGTCGGGCGCCTTGGCGATGAAGGTCCTCACGCTGCCCATGTCGGTGGTTGCCACATCAGGACAATTTCCCTCTGCTGCCTGCGAGCGATTTCGCGGACACAGTCTATTCGGTCCGCGCGCGCTGCGCCATCCGTCGAAGGCCGGCGCAGCCTTCGACCACATGGCGACTATCCGGTGAACAACTGTTCGAGCAGCGGGTTCGAGTACAGGTTGGACTTGTCGTACTTCTTGAGTCCATCGACCGCGAACTTCCAGTTGTTGCGATCGGTGCGGCCCGTGCTGAACGCCTCGCGGACATGCGCAAGGAAGTTCGTGTCGGTCCATGCGCCCTGGCCTGCGGAATAGGCCCAGCCCTTCGACCACTCCGGCAGGGCGCGCGCCGCCTTGCCCGAGAAGCGCTGCAAGAGCCACTGTTCCAGTTCCGCATAGAACGCGTTGGCATGTTCGGTTCCCGGAAGGGTCAGCACGTCCACCCACAAGGCGACGTCCCACCCGTTCTGCTTCGCCGTGTCATCGAAGCTGAGCGCGGAGATCAGCGGGCTTTCTGCGCCCTGCCCCGACCCGGCGGCCACGCGCGCCGGATCGTCCAGGCTGGTGACGCGAATTTCGACGGCAGAGTTGATCGGATACTTGCTGGCCGACTCGTAGCTAGCCAGCAAGCTGCTGAACTTCGTGGTGAAGTCGTGCACCGCTTGCTGCACGTCGGCCTTCTTCATCTGCAGGGCGTAGCCGTTGGCGGTCACCTGCAGCGTCGTGTCCTGGATGTAAAGCAGCGAGTTTTTGGACGGACCCCAGATGTCGCGCGAAGGCGGGTAGGCGGACTGGCCCACCATGTTCTTCCCGTCCAGCCCATTCGCAGTGACGTTGGCGGCCGTCTGTCCGAACAGCGGGGTGGCCGAGGGAACGCCGTTGAGCAGCATCTTCAGGAATTTCTGCAGCGAATCGGGAACGTGGTCGGCAAACGGGTAGTTGTAGGGCGCGCTCACCGCCGTTGACCCACCCGGCTTGCTGGCTTCGACACTCCACACATGGAGCCACGGGTTGGTGCCGGTGCGAAACCAGATGACCTCCACGCGCCCGCAGCGCTCGAGGTAGTCCGCAAAACTGTCCTTGGGGATCGGTGTCGCCCCGCTGGGCGCGGCGAACACCACGGCATCGGAAAAGTTCGTGAAGCTCTGGCAGCGCAGGTTGTAGTTGTCGATGACCTGCAAGGTGGCATCGACCAGCAGCGCCCGCCCCACATGGGCCAGGAACAGCTTGGCATCGACCTCGCCCCGCTTGAAAGTGCGCAGGGAATATTGGTCAGGCGTGGTGGAGTCCGGGTCCGTGACCACGGCGGTGAACTCCAGGATCTGGTTGCTCATCGATCCGTAGCTGGCCGCAAAGTCGTCGTGCGGCGGCGTCGGCACCGCGGTGCCGTGCGCGTCGATGGCCAGCACGCCGCCGACCGTCAGGTTGCCCGGTGCGGGCGTGTGGGGAAAGCTGTAGCCGGGCGCCGGGCCCTTGCCGCCCGGCTGGGCCTCCAGGTACTTCAGCAGGTCCAGCATGGTCTTGCCGGTCTGCACCTTGACGCGGGTGGGCAATCCGCCCGACGCCGCCAGCACGGTCGCCTGGCACAGCCCCTTCGTGAAATCCACCAGCAGGATCTTGGCCTTCGGATCGGGATTGACGGCCACGGTCAGCGGCGACCAGCCATGCATGACGCCGCGCGGCCTCACCTGGTAGCCGTTGTCCTTTGCCCAATTGCAGACGGCCACGACGTCGCCGGCCGATTGCGGGGCGCAGGTGAGCATACCGGGCGAGTTGATCTGGTTGTCCCAGTTGTGATACGGCAGGACATTGAGCGGCACGTCCGCCGGAAAGCCAGGCAGCGTCGGCCGGCCACTGGGGTCGCCGAGCTTGTTGAACACGGCCTCCCACGTCCAGACGTTGCCCGTGACGTCATAGAAGGCCGTGCGCCCGTTCATCTTGAAGGTGATGGCGGCCGGCGGCGGCGGCGGGTGGCTGCGGCCATCCGCGTCGATCGACACGCCGGGCATGAACGAGAGCCCTTCTGGCACCGGGTAGTTGGCCAGGTCGATCACCTGCTGCTGGCCGCGCCAGATGGTGCCTGTCGCAGGCGACTCGAAGCCGTCCGACCGGGCGGTGAACGACATCGTGTACCAGCCGTCGTTGCTGCAGGCGATTCTTTGTGCTTCAACCATGATGGTGTCCTTCCGTATGTCGCTATGAACGAAGCGTGCCGTCTTCGAAACCGGCCAGCACGTACTTCAAGATGTCCAGCTGGAGCCCCTGGAGCAACTGATAGTTGTCCTTGTCGGGCTTGGCGCCGCGCGTCGTGTTCAGGAAGGCTTCCCACCACGGAACCACGGCCCCCAGCTGCGACCTGGGGTAGTTCCCTGCGGAGCCCGTCGGATTCATGACGGCCATGACGGCCGTGCCCACGTTCTGCGCGCTCGGGTCGTTGGGGCCAAGGGCCGCCATGATCAGGCCCACCAAAATCTCGTTGTTGTCCAGGTCCACGATGCGCGCCACCGGCGGCGGCAGCACCTGGCTGGGTATGTTGTCGGCACCCGGCGGAATGCGATTGACGTAGGTGACGCGATGCAGCACACGCCAGGCGGGGTTCGCGGTGTTGGCGGTGCGCAGCGTCAGGGCGTCGGGCTCGTTGCCTCGAAGCCATTCGACGTCGACCACCGGCTCTGCAAGCCCGTCGCCTTTCATCAGCACGCTGCCGTTGGCGGCATCGGGCGGCAGGTAGAAGGTGTTGAAGCGATAGCTCGCGACCTTGCCCGCAACGGGCTTGTCCGAATAGGTCTTGCTTGCATCGTCCCAGCCGCCCAGCAACGCAGGCTCGCCCACCACGGCGACGTTCAGGCCGAAGGTGTTGGCCTTGGTGCGCGTCTTGGTGGCGGTGATGTCGATCTTGAAGCCCGCCAGCCAGTCGAGCGTGAAGAAGCCGCCCACCATGGCGAGCTCCCCGCTCGCGCCCTTGAAATCGAGCACGGGCCCGAACTGGTTCGCAACGCTGTAGCCGCCGGTGAAGGTGGTCGTGAACTGGTCGGTGAACTGCTCCTGCTCGGCGTGCATGCCGCCGGCTGCCGTCCACACGTAGGTGTTGGCAATCCCCTTGCGTGCGACCGCCTGGCTGGCGCTTCGATCCACGAGACGGTAGGGCTCCTGGTCGTCCAGGTTTTTGGTGGAACCCAGGGCCCGCTTGTAGGTGTCGAGCTGGGCGTAGTACTTTTCTTCGTCGAGCGCCTTCCTGGCAATCTGCTTTTTCAACCGGTAGGCTTCGATGGGCTTGAAGTAGCTGCCGGGCACGGCCCCCGCCCGCAGGTAGTCAGGGTCCGTGTAGAGCCCCACCTTGCCGTCCAGCGTCCCGTTCTTGACGTAGTTCGGGTTGATGCGGAACGTGATGACGTTGCTGTCGGGCGGTATGTAGGGATTGGGCACCACCGAGCGCCCCACCGACGCACCAGTCGCCGCGTTGAAGGTCAGGTAGACGTCGGCGGTCAACGAGCTCACCAGCGCGTATCCCACGTTGTCCGGCAGGAAGCGCCGGCCCACCTGCGGATTGACCAGCGGGCTGGGTCGCTCCCAGTTGCCCCGCAAGGCAAGCGAATCCGTCACCGCCAGTGCCCAGCTCGAGGAAGCGTTTTCAACGGCGAGCGACTGGTCCGCGAAGCTGCCGCTTTCCTTGATGCCGATCTTGAGCTCGTTGGAAAGGGCCTTCGTGAAGAACAGCAGGTCGTTCTCCGTGAAATCGATCTTGAGCAGGAAGCCGCCGCTGGTCGAATGGTTCAGCGTGCTGCTGTACGAGGAACTCGAATTGAAGACGAGCGTCGTGGTCTCGGTGGTGTTGAAGGTGACGCTGCTGGCGTTGTAGTAGCCGAAGTACCCCGTGGCCGAGCCGTAGTAGGGACGCGTCAGGTTCTCGCTGGGGACCGGTGGCGCGCCCTCGATGTAGCCCAGCAGCGTGGCGTCCGTCTGGATCTGCCCGAAGTAGACCAGGCGCAGTGCACCGGCGTAAAACCCCGGCGTCAGCACCACGCTGCCCGACACGTAGTAGTAGGCGCGCTCGATGCTGCCCACGAGCTTGGGCGGCTGGCCGTCCCTGGGGTCGGGCTGCAGGGCACTGGTGGGTTCGCGCGATACCTCGCTGAACTCGATCGCCGCCGGCGTTCCATTGATCCGTTGCTGGTATTCCGTCGGCTGGCCGCCGTACACGTTGCGAACGGCCGGACCTTCGTTGGACACCGGCGCGGCGGACAGCACGAACGAAGGCGCCGCGTGGTTCCACATCACGCCGCCGTTGCCCGACGGGCTTTGGTCGGCCAGGGATTCAGAGTCGAAGGTCCAGTAGCCGCTGAGATCGGCCTCATTGCCGACCAGGCGCACGAAACTCATGTCCGTGATCTGTCGTGGCGTGCGCACCTGCTGCCACAGGCGAACCTCGTTGAACTGGACCACCAGTGTGTCTTCCAGGGCGCTTGCGTTCTGATAGCCGCCCAGCGTGAACTGCGTCGTCCCGCCCGGATACCCTTTCTGCATGGCCGCGTCGTCCGGCGTCAGGTTGCGGGCACCCAATATTTGCCTGCCGTTGGCGTAGAACAGCATTTCCGACAGCCGGTTGTAGACGGCCCAGAGGTCGTCCGAGCTGAGCTTGGCAACCAGTCCTCCAACGCTGTCGACGGCGTCCACGCCCGCCTGCTCGCGGAACCACCAGGCCGCGATGGCGCCGCTGCGCGGCTCGCCGATGCCCCCTGCCCTCGCCTTGGCGATGTCGGCGCCGCTGGCGGCGCGCGACCACAGCACGACGCCGGTCACCATGCCGGTGAGGTACATCTGCGCCTCCGGCGCCGTGTCGGATGCGGCGCCCACCGGGCTCGCCTTGGCGGCGCCCACCAGCAAGTCCGTTGCCGTGGTCTGCACGCTGGCAGCGTAGATGTTGAGGTTCGGCGTCTTCTCCGGGATGTTGACCTTGATGATCTGCGGCGCCTGATCGTCCACGTACAAGGTCACGGTGGCGACCACGAACGTGCGGGGATTGTTCGGCGACGACTTGTCGACCGTCGTGCCCGTGCTCACCGTCGCCGCGACGTAGTGCGGCAGCCCGTCGCGAAGGCTCTTGCCGGTGGCCTTGGCGTCCACCATCTGAAGCACCTTGCTGCCACCCACGGTGTATTCGTACTGCGCCTGCAGGTTGAGCAGGCCATCGGCTGACAGGCCGAACCAGAAGCTCTGCTGGGTGGCGTCCTTGCCCCACTTGCCCAGGAATGTCTGGGGCACCGGTTGGATGGAAGCATCCACCTGAACCCAGGCTTCCACGGTGAAAGCGTCCGTGAGATTCAGGCTGCTGTTGTGCCCGCAATTGGCGAAATTGCGTTTGGTCGCGTTCAGGCGAATGGCGCTGCCCGCCCGGTAGCTGACGGCGATATGGTTCCAGTGCGTCGAGCGCAGGAAGGCATTGACCTTTTGTGGCGGCGCACCGCCGATGCCCGCGGCAAGCGCCAGGAATGCGCCATCGGCGTTGCTCTGGACCGGCTGGTCCACCGAAGGCTGGATGCTGCCGTCCAGTTCCGTGCCAGAGGCCTTGGCCGAATTCTTGAAGGGCCAGGGTGTGTTGGGCGCACCGGGCACATCGTCGAGCCGCCAGTAGCCGACCAGGCCGGGCTCGGTGCCGGCCAGGGTGAAGTAAAGGGAGTCCTGGATATCGGTGCGCGTGCGGCAGATTTCCCAGTAGCGGCATTCCGTCAGCGATGCGGCGGCGCTCCCGTTGACGCTGTTGCCATTGCCGCCGACAAAGAAGGCGTTGGGCCCCGTCGGAGCCCAGGCGATCGTGAGCTGCTTGTCCTTGATGCTGGTGTTCTGGCCATTGATGTAGAGCGAGACCTGCCAGAGTCCCTTCTGGGTGTCGAGGCACTGGCCCGCCACCGCGATTTGCGTCCACACCTTGTCTGGAACCGGCGCGGATGCCTTGGTCGCCACCAGTGCGTTGCCGTCATTGACGGTGAGAACCGGCGTCAACGACGCATCCAGCGCGATGTCGAGGGCGCATGACGAAGGGTTGTTGGGCTCCAGCATCTGCAGCAGCGCGCCATTCATCCCTTGCGGACTCACCGGAGAGGTGGGCTTGAACCAGAGCTCCAGCGTGAACGCCTGGTCCGGCGCGAACCAGTCGCTCGGCTGCACATAGCCGAACGAAGGCGTGGCCGTTGCGCTCTTCAGCGGGCCGAACTGCAGCGCAGGCTGCGCGTAGACGGTGACGAAGGAACTCGGAACCACCAGGCCGGGCGCTGTCTGCCCGGCGTTCTCGCCGTTGAAGCTCAACAGGCGGGCAATGCCCTTCGCCGCGGGGGCCAGGTTGCTGAGGTCCGGGCGCACCCAGGCTTCCAGCGTGAAGGTCTTGCCCGGGGCCAGGCCGTCCTTGCGTGGCAGGTTCGTCGGCACGGTCATGGCCGACGCACCCGCCAGGTTGAGCGCGTACAGCGGCGTGGCTTTCACCCAGGCGCCATTGCCGGAAGCCGGCGTCGCGCTTCCCGCCTGGTTGCCGACCAGCGCGGCAAGGCCGTTGTTGGGCAGTTGCGGCGCCACGGCCACCAGCGCCACGAGGCGGTTCACCAGCACGTCGGCGGTCTTTGGCGCCTTCTGGAGGTGCCCCTGGATCACGTTGGCGCTGACGGTCTTGGGGTCCACCGTCCCCGCAATTCCCGGCGCGACCGAGCCAAACAACAGGCTGAGCACGCGCAGGTCCACCGTGGTGGCAATGGTCTGCAGGTCCACATCGACCGGCAGGTAGGGCGAGGTCGTCGTGTTGTCGCTTGCGGAAATCACGGGAAAGACTGCCGTGACTTCCGGGATGGCGAGCAGCGCCTTGGCCAGCAGCGAACTGTCCCTGGGCTGGTCTTTCAACGTCTTGTCGGTTTTCTTCAGGGGCTGGGCGACGCTTTCGCTGTAGAGCTTGACGTCCACCTTGTCGCTGGTGCTCCCGGCGGAGATCGTCAGGGAAGTCTTGCCGGCAGACATCAGCGTGGAGCCGTAGCACAGCAAGGTGGAACTGCCGCCCGCCGCGCTGAGCGCGAATGCCCACGGGTCGCTCGCCGCGGGCTCGTAGGAGAAGGAGGCCCCGTCGCCACGCAACACGCTTCGCAGTCCATCGGCTGTGGCAGGCGCGTCCTTCCAGGTCTGCGTGACGACGTTGCCGGCTTGGGTGAATACGAGGACGACCGTGATCTTTCCCGCCCCGCTGCCAGCGGACACCCTGACTTCCGTCAGCGGCAGATCCAGGCGCGTGGAGACCAGCGTCAGCCATCCCTTCTGCGTGCCCGAGCTCAAGGGCAGCCGCGCCTGATGGCGCACACCGGCGTAATCGAAATAGCGCTGGCTTCCCTCCTGCACGCCGCGCGAGGCGAGTTCGCCCGAGGCGTAGCCGTTGAGCACGGCCATCAGCGCTGCCAGGTCGCGGGGAAGGCCGGTCCACTCCTCCGTGCCGATGCCGGAAACCGCCGATCCGTAGTCGACCGTCATGTTGCACAGGTCCGCAGGCGCCGACGGGCTGGTGGCGTCGCTGACCGTCACCTTCAACTGGTTCAGCGTCGTGCCGGGCCGTTGTGCGGTGAGTTCCAGCGAACCGTTCTGGTCGCCGGCGACCCACGCCAGCTTTGCGGATGGCCGCTGGACTTCGGGGCTGTACTGGGCCACCAGGAAGGGATACGGGGCCGGACCTTCCAGGCCCGCGTAGTAGCAATGCACCAGGCCGTCACCGCCGTCCATCACGAAAGGCGCGGCAGCCGGCTGCACGCCGCCGAGCAGGTACGCGTAGATCGTCGCGTTGCCGGCCAGATGAACGACGTTGGCGGGAACGGGAAACCGGGCTGGCAGCGGCGCGGGCGGCGTGAACTTCTTGTTCACCAGCGTGCCGTCGATCAAGGGGCTCTTCAACGGTGTGGGCGGCACCGGCAGGTGTCCGGAAGGCAGGATGCCGAAGTCGTACACCGCGAGCGCGCGCGTCAGCCCGACGCCGCCGGCCGAGACGGGAAAGGTGAGCATCAGCCGCATTGCCCGGCGCAGCTTGGTGCCGTCCTTGGCCAGATCCTGTTCCGCGTAGACTCGCGCGGAAAATCCGCCCTCGCTGGCCAATGCGGTCGTCCCGTCGTCGTAAAGCGGCGTAATTTCGAATTTGGAGGGCGGCAATGAAGCGTCGGCGGGCGTGAGGAAATCAAAAAGGCCATCGGCGCTTTGCGACCAACTCACCGCCGCAATATTCGTGGCGGTCAGGACGAAGAAATACCAGCGCCGCTGATCCATGACACTCGTTGGCAACAATGCCACCGCAAATCGTCCATCCCGAATACGCGGTACCGTAGCCAATTCCTGCGTCGGTTCTATGAAGGGATGGCCAAGCATATTGCTGTAGCCGAGAACATCCGTGTCATCTGCGGGCGTGTCTTTTTTTCCGCTTACACGAAAACGTGATTCCCAGATGCGATCCATTTGATAGCGCGACGGCTTCTTGGCGTCAGCATCCTGTCGCGCCTGGTTGTTGGCCTCTTGCGGCGCGGCCACTTGCATCAGGACGAAACGATCCAGATAGATCGTGCCATTGACCGACGGGCGGAAAATGTAGATATAGCGTTCGTCGCTGAGCGCCGTGAAGGGCTGGTCGGCGGGCTGGAATGCATTGGCAGATGCGGGCAATACCGCGAGCGCTGATGCGGGAAGCGTGATCAAACCCGCGCCCAATTGACGCAGGCTGACCGGTGTTTTCTCAATTCCACTGCCGGCGATCAATGTCAGGTCCAGTTCATACCAGCCTGAATATTCGACATTGCCATCGGTGGCGTCCGGATTGTTGTGGCGGACGTTGTAATACAGCTTGGTGGTGGGCGTCGCCGCCTGTCGCGCAAGCAGTACCACGTCGCCGTTGAACGGAACGGCCACGGGATCCGTCAATTGAATTCCGTTGGCTGTGGCGGAAGGCCAGTTGCGCTGATACTTTGTATACATTTTTATCGCTCCAGGCAAAATTTTCAGAAAGCACTACCGATGCCGGTCATGACCGATCGGATGGCGGCGTCGCAATCCCCTGACCGGGCGCGCTTGCGCAGCGCGCCGAGGTCGATGTTCATCGTTTGATTACCCTGCTTGAATCGCCTGTTGTTCAAATTCGATGGCGATGGTCTTTTTCTTGTGGCAGAACTGTTTGCACTCAGTGATTCGTGTCCGTCATTTGACGGTGGAGCCTGCGCAGCGCCTCATTGCGTGATCGTGCCGGATTTCCCCAAACCCGCGCACCGGCAGAAACGTCTTTTGTCACCGCGCTCATGGCCAGCACCAATGCGCCGGGGCCAATTTGCACATCCACATCCACGGCCACCCGCCCCATCAAGGCGGCGCCGTTTTCAATGCGAACGCCAGACGCCAGGCCGCTTTGGCCAATGATCAATACGCCCTTGTCAATCTCGCAGTCATGGGCGATATAGACCTGGCCACCAATGAGAACGTCAGACTCGATGCGCGTTTCGCGTCGCGCACCACTTTCAATGACCGAATTGGCGCCGATGGCCACGCGCTTGCCCAAGCGCACCCGCGTCTTCCCTGGCTTGCGTGTCCAGACGCCGTTGGCTGCTTCGAATTCCTGCGGGTCGGCGCCAATCACGCTCCCGCTTCCGATATCGCACAACGGGCCAATCACCGTGTCGCGCGCAATGACCGCGCGCGACCGGATGATGGCGCCGGCGCCGACGCTGGCATCTTTTTCGATGACCGCACCTGGATACAGCACAGCATTTGCGTGAATGCAAGCACCCGCTAGCACCACGCATCCGGGCGCAAGTCTTGCCGATTCATGCACCGTGGCGCTTTTCGCAATCCACACGCCCTCGCCATCTGCTTCCGCCAGGTCGTCATGCGCAATGAGCAGGCGATTTGCCACATGAAAATGCAAGCGCGGTTCGGCGCAGGCCAATCCGTTGACCGATAGCCCGGATCCGCCATGCTCTACGACGGAAGGCAATGCCAATACGGCAGCATTGGATTTGGCGCATGCCTCCAGTTGGCCGGTCGCTTCCACAAAGACAAGCTCGCCTGGTTTTGCTGCAGCGACGCCTTCAGTGGCGCGAACGACACAGTGGGATCCATCGCCAATCACGGCCGCCTCGAACAGCGCGGCCAGTTCATTGAGCGTCAGCCCTTTGTTCACGGGAATTCGAATGCAAATCCGGGTCAGCCGGCGACGACGTCGAATGTCCAGGTCACGCGCTTTCCGGCGCCGCCATTGGAGCTCTCTGTTTTGACGTCGCTGTTCGCGGCTTTGTAGCGGTTCGCATTGGCGCCCTGAAAACCGCAGTTGTAATAACTGCTGTCTGCCGGACCATAGGGATAGGCCGTCCAGTAGGTGATATTGACCAGCGTGCCATCGTTCAGGCTGTAGACAATTTTGCCGCCACACCCGGAAAGAATGGCCGACGTGCTGGATCCCGTGAATGTTCCGCTTTCATTGTTGGCAACATTGGCCGTCGGCGTGCCATCGATGAAGCCGGTGGTGGCGTTGCCCTCCGAAAAGGTCATGGGCCTGTTGGTTTTGTTGGTGAAGGTGACGGTGCACCGATCCCAGTAAATAGCCATTTTAATTACCTCTCCAGTGAATTGATAAAACCATTCAATTTCGGTCAGGACCTGGCGATGGTCAGGATTTCATCGTAGAGCCGGCCCACGAAATAGCCCGGAGTGGCCTCGGGTGGAACCTGCTGGATCTGGAGGGTCAGAATTTCCGTCGATGCATCATGCGACAGGCTCCCCGCCAGATTCTGTCCCGTCACGTTGCAGCCATTGCCGGTCGTGGTGACATCGAGGCCCAAGTGGCCTATTTGCTCTGTCAATCGTTTGAAGCCCGCGGCGGACAATCCAGAAATCTGGACTGTATTCAAGGTATGAACGGCCATGACAAAGTCTCCTTCAATAAGAGGATGAATTTCGGTTCGGACGCGCGATCGCGTCACCTTCAAGAAGCGTTTTTACGTTTCAGACAGCCTGAACGTGCACCTGTGATTTTTGTTATTTACGGTGCGCCGGACATTCCTGTGCTTTATATGCCGTTCCGGAATCACCCGGAGATTTCGCGCGGACGCGGCTCTCCCTTCCCTGGGTGTCAGGGCTATTGACAGGATTTATACTCTCCCCACCGCGGCCGCCCGTTATAAGCGGCTGCCGTCCAATAGAGCCGCACGCTGCACCAAAACGGTGTTTTGTGCGACTGAAATTGATTCTGGTCGGAATTCTGTGCGCCGCCACAAAAAATTGCAATCCCAATTCGATGGGTGGCGGTGCCGGCGTCAAAAAGGCAAGTAGCGCATTAGACGCAGCCACGCCGCCGCGAAGATGTCAACCAAAAGGCGATCAACGGCGAAGTGGTGATACGGGTCTGGCGGCGCGAACCGCCGCGGCCTACAACTCGGAGAAGTCCGTGTCGCCGTCGTGTTCGCGTGCGAGCCAGTCGTCGACGAAGCCGCGAGCCATCTTGGTCAGGGCATCGGTCGCGGAGTCCACGCTGTGGGTGCGCTGCGTAAGGGAAATCCGGCATCGGTGGACCTCCCCTTGGGACAGCATGGCCGCCCCCGTCATCTCGCCCGGAGTGGATGACGACAGTTCGATGTCGATGGTCCAGCCTTTGTACGTCAGGACTTGTTGATGTTGCATGAGGCGTGGGTCTCACATCAAAACCCGACGGTATCAGTGGATGGTTGTACTGCACAACGAGAAACTGTTTCCGCACGTATGCCCGCGCCCGCGCGCCTCGCTGCGCCAATGGCTTGCCATTGCGCTCGCCGGCTCCGAGAATCTGTCTCCCACAGCACTGCCAGTGGATGTGATGAACCTCGATCCTGTCCCGCCCATCGCGCTGGTGGTGGATGACGAGCCGGTGACCCGGCTGATGGTGAAGCGAACGCTGGAAAACCTCGGCTGCTCTCCGGTCCTGGAAGCTGCCGACGGCATCGCGGCGCAGGAGGTGCTGCGCGCGCACCCCGACGTCGCCTTGGTGCTGACCGACATCATGATGCCGCGCATGGATGGCCTGGAGCTGCTGCGCTGGGGACGCCAGGCCGTGCCGGACACCATGTGGATCGTCCTGTCGGGGCTGGAGACTTTCGACTCGGCACTGGCCGCCATCCGCTTGGGCGCCTTCGACTTCCTGCCAAAGTCGCCGCACACGGAAGAGATGGGCGTCGCGGTGCGCAACGCGCTCGAGCGCAGGCAACTGCTGGCTGAGCGCGAACGCTTGCACCGCGAGCTGCAGCGCAAGGTGCGCGAACTCGAGGAGACCTCCGAAGTGCTGCGCCGCGACCTGGAGCGCGCGGAGGTCATCCAGCGCGCCTTGCTGCCACGCAGCCCGCCGCCCATGGAGGGCTATTGCATTCACGCGGTCTACCGACCGGGGCAGCATGTGGGCGGCGATCTCTACGACGTGGTGCGGCTCAGCGAGCGTCACCTTGCCTTCTACCTCGCCGACGCCACGGGGCACGGGGTCACTTCGGCAATGCTCTCGGTGCTGTTCAAGCAACGCCTCGTGCTGGTGGATCCGGCAACGGGCCTGGCACTGCCGCCGTCGCAGGTGCTCGACGCGGTGAACCGCTCGATCTGCGAGGCGCATGCCGCGCCGGGGCTGTTCCTGACCGCCGTCTTTGGCCTGCTGGACACGTCGGAATCCAGCCTCACGCTGGCATCGGCGGGCCATCCGCCGGTGCTGCATGCACGCGAGGGCCGGGAAACGAGCCTGATCCGCCGCACGGGCCCCGCGCTCGGACTGGCACCGGACGCGCACTTCCGCCAGGAGCGTCTGCAACTGCTGGCGGGCGACCGCATCCTCCTTTACACCGACGGGCTCCTGCCCTCCGGTTCGGAACACGACCTGCAACTGCTGGAGCAGGTGCTCGCCAAGCCGCTGTCCAGCGCGCAGGAAATCATGGCGCAGCTTCACGCCGGTGCGCCGGCGGGCGCGGACCGCGATGACGTGACCATCCTGCTCATCGACGCGCACGCGGGCGCCTCGTGGTTCGACAACGGCGCCGAACTCCCCTCGGCGGCGTCCGCCAGCGCGCCGCGGCCCGAGGGCGACGTGGTGTTCTATGGCGAAACGGAAAACGCCGCCCACCTCGCATTGCGCGGCCGGGCCAGCTGGATGCATTGCGACGCCTTCCACGAAACGGCCCTGGCCGTGCTGGATGGTGGGCGCGCCCTGGTGCTGGACCTCTCCGGTTGCGAGTACATGGACAGCACCTGGCTGGGCACGGTGCACGAACTGGTCGCCCACGGCGGCGTGGTCCTGTCGGGCGTGACGCCCGCCGTGCGCGCCATGTTCGAGGAACTGAGCATGGAGCAGGTGCAAGCCGCCATCCGCGAAGACATTCCCGGCGCGCCGGAGTTCTATGCCCTAGGCACGGGAGGCGACCTGGCCGCCGTGCAAAAGCGCATCCTGCACGCGCACGAGGCCCTCTCCGCGCTGAGCGATCGCAACCGCGAGGAGTTCAAGGACGTCGTCGACTCGCTGCGGGCGGAGCAGGACGCGAACAGATGAGCGCAGTGCCGGGCCGCCCCAAGCAAGCTCGCGCCCCCTCGGGGGGCAGCGAGGACACGAAGTGCCGAGCGTGGGGGCATAAATGACCACCGCCATCCGCGTCCTCCACCTCGAGGACAACCCCACCGATGCGCAGCGCATCCAGGGCACGCTGCAGGACGAAGACCTTTCCTGCGACATCGTGTGGGTGCAAAGCGCAGAGGACTTTCTGGCGACCCTGCAGCGAGAGGCCTTCGACCTGCTGCTCTGCGCCTACGAAGTCGGCGGCCTGGAGATGGTGCTGCAGGTGCGCCAGGAGCGGCCGGAGATGCTGCTCATCGTGATTTCCACCGGCCTGACCGAAGAGGAAGCGGTCGATTGCATGAAAGCCGGCGCCACCGACTACGTGCTCAAGTACCGCTTGCGTCGCCTGGGCTTTTCCGTGCGCAGGGCGCTCGCCGAGCAACAGCAGAAGCTTGCGCTGCGCCAGGCCGAAGAAGACCTGCGCGCCCTCAACGCAGACCTCGAGGCGCGCGTGCGCCTTCGCACCGCTGAACTGGAAACGGCCAACGCCTTCCTGAACTCGGTGATCCACCACATTCCCTACCAGTTCATGGTCAAGAACGCGAGCGACCTGAAGCTCGTGCGCGTCAACCGCGCCCTCGAGGAACTGACGGGCCTCAGCGAAAAGGAGTTGCTGGGCAAGACGGTGCACGACTACGTCAGTTCGAAAGAAGAGGCCGACTTCTTCACCGCCAAGGACAAGGAAGCGCTCGCGCTGCGCCGCGAAATCGACATCCCCGAGGAAGACCTGCACGCACGCGATGGCACCGTGCGCGTGCTCCACGCCAAGAAGATTCCCATCCTCGACGAGAACGGCGAACCGCGCTATTTGCTGACCATGTCGGAAGACGTGACGGAGCGCAAGAAGAAGGAGCGCGAGATCGAGCAACTCAACGCGGCGCTGGCATTGCGCAGTTCCGAGGTGGAGGCCGCCAACCGCGCCAAGAGCACCTTCCTGGCCACCATGAGCCACGAGATCCGCACGCCCATGAACGGCATCCTTGGCATGCTGGAACTGCTGAGCCTGACCGAGCTGGACGCCGAGCAGCGCGAGACGCTGGGCCTCGTGCGGGAATCGAGCCGATCGCTGCTGCGCATCATCGACGACATCCTCGACTTCTCGAAGATCGAGGCCGGCAAGCTGGAGGTGCGTCCCGAGGTCGTGTCGATCAAGCGCCTCATCGAGGAAGTGCAGAGCATCTACCTGGGCAACGCCAGCAGCAAGGGACTGATCGTGCGGCGCATGGTCGATCCGCGCGTGAGCCCTGCCCTGCGGGTCGACCCGGTGCGCCTGCGCCAGATCCTCAACAATTTCGTGAGCAACGCGATCAAGTTCACCTCGGAGGGCTGGATCGACATCAACGTGCAATGGCTCGGGCGCTCGGAGGGCCAGGAAAGCCTGCGCTTCGAGGTGAAGGACACCGGCATCGGCATCTCGCCCGAAAACCAGCGGCGCCTGTTCCAGCCCTTCACCCAGGCCGAAGGCGACGAGGCGCGGCGGCGGCCGGCCGGCACCGGATTGGGTCTGGTCATCTCGCGTCAGCTGGCGCACATCATGGGCGGCTCGATCAAGCTGGAAAGCGAGCCGGGCAAGGGCTCGACGATCACCCTGGAAATGGCGCTGCCCATTGCCGAGCCCCCGAAGGAAAGCGCCGACATCGCCAGCACGCTGCCGGTGGCCACGGCCATGCGCCGCGTGGCGCCCGGCGCCGCACAGGCCGAGACGGAAGGCACGCTGGTGCTGCTGGTGGACGACCACCCCGTCAACCGCCTGCTGATCTTGCGCCAGGTGCGAACGCAGGGCTATGCCGCCAAGACGGCCGACGACGGCGTGCAGGCCCTGGAGATGTGGAAGGCAGGCCGCTTCGGGCTGGTCATCACCGACTGCCACATGCCGCACATGGACGGCTACGACCTGGCGCGCAACATCCGCGCGCTGGAAACCGCCGCAGGGCGCGAGCGCGTGCCGATCATCGCCTGCACCGCCAACGCGATGCAGGGAGAGGCCGAGACCTGCTTCGCCGCCGGCATGGACGACTTCCTGGTCAAGCCGGTGGAACTGGCGCAGCTCACGGAAAAGCTCGATCGGTGGCTGCCCATTCCGCGGGCTCCTTCCTCGTCCGCTGCGGCTGCCGGCGCGGCAAGCCCGCAGGCCGTCCCGTCCGCAGGCCCCATCGACGAGGCGCTGCTCACGTCGACATGCGGTGGCGACGCGTCGATGGTGGGCGAAGTCCTCGCAGCCTTCCGGCGAACCTGCGAAGACGACTCGGCCGGGCTGCGGCAGGCCGTGTCCGCTGACGACGTTCCGCAAGTCACCCAGTTCGCGCACCGCATGGCGGGTGCCAGCAAGATGGTCGGGGCGCTCGCCTTCGCCACCGCCTGCGAGCACATCGACCGCGCCAGCCGCACCGGCGACTGGAACGCGGTTCTCGGCGGGATGCCGGTGTTCGAGCAGGAGCAGGCGCGACTGGCGGCCTATTTCGAGGGTCGCAAGGAAACGGCCTGAGGTCGCGTTGGCGTTGGCGTTTTCATGGGTTCCCCGATTGATTTTCCTCAATCGGGCAATCGCTTCGTTGCCTCACGATGGCACCGTGACCAAGCTGCAAATGCCGGCGCCGCCCGGCAAGCCATTCCAGCCTTCAACGACAAAGGAGGCGACATGCGTGCATTAGCCCGTCGATTCGCCAACGTCCTTCTGATTGCCACCATGCTGTTCACGCAGCTGGCGGGTGCCCAGCAGACCTTCTCCAGGGAGCAACTCGACCAGATGATGGCGCCGATCGCGCTGTATCCGGACTCGCTGCTGTCGCAGGTGCTCATGGCGGCCACCTACCCTGCGGACGTCGCGGATGCCGCCAAATGGTCCAAGGCCAACCCCAACCTGAAAGGCGAAGCGGCGGTGAAGGCCGTGGCCGATCAGCCCTGGGACCCGAGCGTGCAATCGCTGGTGGCCTTCCCCCAAGTGATCCAGACCATGGGCGACAAATCCGACTGGGTGCAGAACCTGGGTGACGCCTTTCTCGCTTCGTCAAAGGACGTTCTCGATTCCGCGCAGCGGCTTCGCGCGCAGGCGCAGAAGAACGGGAGCCTCAAGAGCTCCGAGCAACAGAACGTGATCGTCGAGCAGGAGCCGCAGACGCAGCAGACCGTCATCAAGATCGAGCCGGCGGATCCGCAGGTGGTCTATGTGCCGTCGTACAACCCGACGGTGGTGTACGGCGCGTGGCCCTACCCTGCGTACCCGCCTTACTACT
Organism: Variovorax brevis; assembly: GCF_030317105.1. Taxonomy (GTDB): domain Bacteria; phylum Pseudomonadota; class Gammaproteobacteria; order Burkholderiales; family Burkholderiaceae_C; genus Variovorax; species Variovorax brevis. The sequence continues at coordinate 454,859 of NZ_JASZYG010000001.1, read as the reverse complement.
ACCCGCCCCCGGCGGCCTACTATCCCGGCGCTGCGCTGGCAACGGGGATCGCGTTCGGCGTCGGCATCGCCGCGACGGCTGCACTCTGGGGCAATTGCAATTGGGGCGGCGGCAACGTCAACATCAACACCAACCGCTACAACAGCATCAACACCAATCGGCAGATCAGCGCCGACCGGACCTCCTTCCAGCACAACGCGGCCAATCGGCGGGGTGTTCCCTACCGCGACTCGGCCAGCCAGCAGAAATTTGGCAAGAACGTTGCAGGCGCCGATCAGCGCTCCGACTTCCGTGGACGGGATTCGGCGCGCGATGCGCAGCGCCAGCAGGCGCAATCGCAGTTGCAGCAGCGCGGCATGGATCCGGGCCAGGGGCGCAATGAGCTTCGCAATGATCCGGCCACGCGGGAGCGCGCGCAGTCGGCGGCGGACAGGACGGGGCGCGACGGGCAAGGTGCGGGGAATCGTGCAGGCGATCGCTCCGGAGATCGCGCAGGCGATCGCGCGGGCGATCGTCAACGCGCCGGTGACCGTCAAGCGGGTGGTGATCGGCAAGGTGCTGGTCAGGGTGCGCGTGACCGCCAGGGCGCTGGAGACCGTCAAGGCGCGGGCGGCCGCAATGACGCCGGGTTCTCGCAGGCCGCTTCGCGTGGCGGCGACAACGCCCTGCGCGGCGCGGGTGGCGCAAGCGGCCAGGCACGCCAGCAGGCAGCGCGCGGCGACGCAAGCCGTCAATCCATGGCGCAGCACCACGGAGGTGGAGGTGGCGCACGGGCGGGTGGTGGCGGTGGCGGTGGCGGCGCACGCGCAGGCGGTGGCGGCGGCGGCGGGCGCGGTGGTGGCGGAGGCGGACGTGGCGGCGGCGGCGGACGCCGCTGAAAGCTGCGCCATGACGCAATCCAATCATCTCAAAGGCCGGACCATGACCCCGCACATGCCATCGTTCAAGACCCTCGCGGCAGCGGCAGCCTTCGCCGCGCTGTCGCTCGCTTCAGGCGCTTCGTTTGCGCAGCACGCCTATCCCTCGCCCGACGCCGCGGCACAGGCTTTTGCCGATGCCATCGCCAGCAGCGACGTGAGCGCCCTGCGGACCGTGCTCGGCCCCGACTGGCGACGCTTCGTACCCGAAGGCAGCGTCGATCGCGACGACATCTACGATTTCCTGGGCGCCTGGGCCAAGCAGCACAAGACGGTGCTGGAAAAGCCCGACCGCGCGCACCTGGCCGCCGGCGATGGCGACTGGACGCTGCCCATTCCCATCGTCAAGGGCGCAGCCGGGTGGCGCTTCGACACGCACGCCGGCGCCGACCAGATGCGCTCGCGGCGCATCGGCCGAAACGAACTCTCTGCCATGCAAGCCGTGCTTGCCTACTTCGACGCGCAAAAGGAATACGCGCAGAAAGACCGCGACGGCAACGGCGTGCTCGAATACGCCGACAAGTTCGCGAGCACGCCCGGCAAGCACGACGGCCTGTACTGGCCCGATGCGCAGGGCCAGGACCCGAGTCCGCTGGGCCCGCTTTACTCTGGCAGCAAGGGCGGCTCGGGCTACCACGGCTATCACTTCAAGATCCTCAAGGCGCAGGGCAAGGACGCGCCGGGCGGCGCCTACGACTACGTGATCTCGGGCCGCATGCGCGCCGGCTTCGCCCTGGTCGCATGGCCGATCCGCTACGGCGAAACCGGCGTGATGAGCCTCATCGTCAGCCACGACGGCACGGTGTACGAGAAGGATCTCGGACCCGGCACCGACGCGGCGGCGCGCGCCATGGTGCGCTTCAACCCGGATGCGAGCTGGCGAAAGGTGGCGGTGCCCGGAAGCTGAGGGCTCCCATCGCTCCAATCGCTCCCGTCAGGCCGCGCCCTGGCGCTGGTAGCGCGCAATGGCCAGCTCGGAGTTCATGAACATCCGTTCGCGGCCCAGTGTGTCGCCGAGCGTCGACCGCTGCACCACTTCCAGCACGCCGGGGTTCAGGCGCGAGAGCCACAGCATGATGCCGTCCCCGCGCATGCGCTGCTCGGCTTCGATCAGCACCTTCAGCGCGGAATACTCCAGGTCGAAGACGCCGCCCATGTCGATCAGCACGACCTTGGGTTGCGCCTCGTCGACGAAGGCCTGCATCTTTCGTCCGACCTGTTGCGCATTGGCGAAATAGATGCGCCCTTCCGCTCGCAGGATCAATAGGCCGGGAAAGGTCTCATCCTCCGGATGTTCGTCGCTGCGCGGCCGGAAGACGTTGGTGCCGGGCTTGCGGCCCAGCACATACACCGGCGGGTCGGACATCTGGTAGGCCAGCGCCACCAGCGACACGACGATCGCCGCCACGATGCCCTGCAACGTGCCCAGCAGCACGACGCCGGCCATCGCCACCAGCGCCCACACGAACTCCGTCTTGCGGATCTTCAGGATGGCCCTGAACTCGGCAGGCTTGATCAGGCCCACCGAATACACGATGACCACCGCAGCCAGCGTGGCGTGCGGCATCAGCCCGATGAAGGGCGCGAGGAACAGCGCCGTGCCCAGGGCGGCCGCCGCGGTGACCAGCGCCGCCACTTGCGTCCATGCGCCGGCGAGACGGTTCACCGCCGTCTGCGTGGTGCCCCCGCCGGCCGGCATTGCACCGAACAACGCGCCGCCCGCATTCGCGATGCCGGTGGCGAGCAGTTCGCGATTGGGCTGCGGCACGGGCTCCCCGTGGCGCGAGAAAGCCCTCCCCGCTGCAATCGTCTCCGCGAAGCTCATCAGCGCAATCCCCATGGCCGCGGGCCAAAGCTGCAGCACGAGGTGCACATCCGGCGCCGTCAGCCGCGGCAGGCCCGTCGGAACGGTGCCGACCGCCGAGACGCCTTGCGCCTCCAGGCCGAGATATTTCATCGCGGCGATTCCGCCCGCCACCGCGATCAAGGGCGCGGGTGCGCGCGGCACGAAATGCTCCAGCGCGACCAGGCCCAGCACCGTGATGGCACCGGCGGCCAGCGTCGCGACCGATGTCTGCGGCAGCGCCTGCACGATGGACAACAGGTGCTCGAAGAACCCACCCTTGGGGACATGGATGCCGAGCAGCTTCGGAAGCTGGTCCACGACGATGACGATGCCGATGCCCGCCTTGAACCCGACCAGCACCGGCTCCGAGATGAAGTTGGCGACGAAGCCCAGCCGCAGCAATCCCGCCACCACGAGGATGGCGCCGGTGAGCAAGGTCAGCGTTGCGCATGCCGCCACCAGCCCGGCGGCGTTGTCGCCCGAAGCCACTTCCGCCAATGCCGTGCCGGTCAGGATGGCGATCGTCGTGGTCGTGCTCACGCTCAGCGGCCGCGAACTGCCAAGCAGCGCATAGATCACCATCGGGATGAACACCGTGTACAGCCCGACCTGCACCGGCAGCCCGGCAATCGTCGCGTAGGCGAGGCCTTTGGGAATGACGACGGCCGCTGCAATCAACCCGGCGATCACGTCCGCCTTGAGCCATCCCGCCTTGTACTCGCTGAGCCACTGCGGCAGTGGAAGGGCCACGCCGCGCATCGAACGCGTCGCACGGCGCGCGTCAGGCCGATGCTGGCGCATGGCCTTCGACCAGATTGCGCCGTACCAGGCGCGTTGTGGCGTCGCCGGGAAACCGGGTGTCCTCGAACCCGAGCCGCTTGGCCAAACCGCGCATGGCAGCGTTGCTCGTCAGCACGCAGCCCTCCATGACGCGGAAGCCATGCGCCTGCGCCGCCGTCATCAGCATCTCCATGAGCCGTGGCGCCAGGCCCTGCCCTTGCCAGCCGTCGACGATGGTGATGGCGAACTCGCAGGTGTCGCTGCCGGCTTCGCTCGCGTAGCGCGCGCCGCCGATGATGACTTCGCCGGGCGTGCCTTCCGCGCTCACGGCAACCAGCGCGAATTCCTTGTCCGGCACGGGATGCGTTGCCGCTTCCAGCGCCTTGTCCGGAATCTCGCGAATCGAGGCCATGAAGCGGGTGTAGCGCGCTTGCGTCGACATGCCGCTGACGGCGGCCTGCAAGGCATCCTTGTCCTGCGGAAGGATCTCGCGCACCGTCACCTGCCGGCCGTCGCGCAGGGACACGGCCGCGGGAAGCGCCGGGGCAGCCTGGCCTGCCATGGCTAGTAGACCGCCGGCACGTACCTGAACGGGTGGTCCAGCTCCTTGTAGTCGCCCTCCGCCTGCCGCTTGGGCAGCTTGATCTTTTCGCGCGGCAGCTCTTCGTACGGAATGTGCGCGAGCAAGTGCTTGATCATGTTCAGGCGCCCACGCTTCTTGTCGTCCGATCGCACGACGTACCACGGCGAATTGGGCAGGTCGGTGGCCTTGAACATGTCGTCGCGGGCGCGCGAGTAGTCGTACCAGCGGCTGTACGACTTGAGGTCCATCGACGTCAGCTTCCAGAGCTTGCGGCCGTCTTCGATGCGCGACTCGAGCCTGCGCGTCTGCTCCTCGGGGCTCACTTCGAGCCAGTACTTCAGCAGGATGACGCCGGAGTCGATGATGGCCCGTTCCACCAGCGGCGTTCCCGCAAGGAAGCTCTTGGCCTGCGTCTCGCTGCAAAAGCCCATGACGCGCTCCACCCCGGCCCGGTTGTACCAACTGCGGTCGAAGATCACGACCTCGCCGGCGGCTGGCAGGTGCGGAATGTAGCGCTGGATGTACATCTGCGATTTCTGCCGTTCGGTCGGCGCCGGCAAGGCCACGACGCGAAACACCCGGGGGCTGACGCGCTCGGTGATGGCCTTGATCGTGCCGCCCTTGCCCGCGCCATCACGTCCTTCGAAGATCACGCACACCTTCAGGCCGGCATGCTGCACCCACAGTTGAAGCTTGACCAGTTCGACGTGCAGTTCCCGCAACGCCTTCGCGTATTCCTTGTTCGACAACTCCTTGCCTGCGCCGGATTTCAAGTCTTCCTCGCGTCCGTTTGCCGGTGCTTCGCCGGATGCTTCCTTGTTTGACTTCTCCCCATGGTGTCGCTTCTCGCCCTTTGACATTGCTGCCTCCATCGGTGGTTTGAAAGATCCATCTCACTCAAGATTCGTGCGGGCACATCAACTCAGAGCAGCCGCGCGGCTTCGTCCAGCAGGTTCCGGGGTTTGGGCACATCCCCGCGGGACACCCGCACCAGCGCAAATGCACGCTCGCGCGGCGGGTCGCCCGGCACCCGCGCGATCTGCAGGTCCAGCAGGTGGCCTTCGCTGGCTCCCTGCTCCGGCAAGACGACGTTCATCGGACTCAGCCGCAGCCGCCTGGCCGTGACGCGAATCAATTGGCTGGCTTGCGCGAACACCTCGCACATGCCCTCGAGTTCCCGGTCCAGCGCTTCCGATCGCGTGCCAAGGCCCTTGAGCGCGTTGTCGTTCTCTTCCAGCCGTTCGCGCAGGCGTGCCAGTTCGCCGGCATCGACCTCGCCGTCGCCGCCGATCACCGATCGCATTCCCCTGCCTTGGCGTTCGAGCAGCCGCAGCCGGGTGGCCAGCAGCGCGTGCTCCTGCTCCAGCACCTCGCGGCGGTCCGTGTTCGCGGCGATGCGGCTGAGCCCCTCGATGGCCAGCTGGTCCACCAAGCGCCGCACGATCTCCTTTCGCAGGTCGTCATCGGAAGCGGCGCAGATGCGGATTTGGTGATCGCAGAAACTCAGCGTGGTCTGCGCAACGTCCGAGCGCGTGCGGTCGCCCTCCAGCGCCACGCCCAGCGTCTTGCGCTCGTTCATGCCCATGCCGAGCACCGCGCTGGCCTCCTGCGCACCTGGCGCCTGTTCGAAGAAGGTGCTCAACTCGGAGGAGCGACTCAGCACCATGCCGATGTCGTCGGGTGACGCGAAGAAGGCCTTGATGGAGGGGTCGGCGTTCCAGGCCGTTGCACTGGCCACATGCGCCTGCGGAAATTCGGCGACCAGTTCGCGAAGGTGGGCCAGGGCCTTGGCCATCCCGGTTCGCAACTGTGCCTCGTGGCCCCGGGCGAGGCGCAGGCGCGGACTCAGTTCGATGACCCGTGCCACCAACTGGCCCACTTCCTCGTCACGCGGTGCCTCCCTGGCGCCCTTGACGCCAAACAGCCGGCCGATGAGTCCCATGGCGACGCCCCCGCAAGCTCAGGCGCGGTCGTCGCTCAGGACCTGCGCAACGAGCCGGCCCTTCTTCCAGTACATGTCGTGGATCCTTTCCTTGAGCTTGTGCAGGACCTCCGGACTGACGCTTTCGAAAGTCATGACCGCGGCCGGCCTCGACCCTGCTCCCGGCACGTGCTCGATCTTTTCGTACTCCGGAAACCCGTACTTCACGAGGAAGTCCTTGATCTCTTCATCGGAGGTGCCTTCCTCGATATTCCCCAGGTACAGCCTTGACATGTTCAATCTCCTTCAAGCCATGATGTTCACGCCGCCATCGACGTAGAGCGTTTCGCCGGACAGCCGCCGCGCATAGGGCGTCGCGAGAAACGCGCAGGTGTAGCCAACGTCCATGATGTCGACGAGCTCGCCCAGTGGCGCGCGCTGTGCGGCCTCGTTGAGCAGCAGGTCGAAGTCCTTGAGGCCGGAGGCGGCGCGGGTCTTGAGCGGCCCCGGCGAGATCGCATGCACGCGGATGCCCTGCGGTCCGAGTTCGTAGGCCAGGTAGCGCGCCGAGGCTTCGAGCGCCGCCTTGACCGGGCCCATCACGTTGTAGTTGGCGACAACCTTGTTGGCGCCGTAGTACGACATGGTGAAGAGCGTGCCGCCGTCTTTCATCAGCGGTGCCGCGAGCCGCGCCATGCGGATGAAGGAATGGCACGAGATGTCCATCGCCTGCCCGAAGCCTTCGGCGGAGCATTGCAGCAGCCCGCCCTGAAGATCGTCCTTGGGCGCCCAGGCGATCGAATGCACCATCACGTCGAGCCGGCCCCAGTCGCTCTCGATCCGGCGGAACAGGGCTTCGAGGTCATCCGTCTTGGACACGTCCAGCGGCATGAAGATCGGCGCCTCCAGCGCGGTCGCCAGGGGCGCGACATGGGCCCTGGCCTTCTCGGTCGCGTAAGTGATGGCCAGGTCAGCACCGAGTTCGCGAAACGCCGCCGCGCATCCGTAGGCAATCGAAGAATCGTTGGCAATGCCGCAGACCAGTACCTTGGCGCCCTTGAGCAAGGGGCGAGGCAGTTCGATCGTCATTGATCACTCCTTGATCCATCGGCCGGCGCATGTCGCGCAACCACCGGTGCGGCCTTTTCGTCTTGCGTGTTCATGGCGATGCCTTCTTGCGTTTCGAAGGCGCTGCCGCGCGGAAGCGTCCGCGCACCACCACCGACGAGCCTGCCTCTTTCACGCCCAATAGTTGGCGGATGCGCCCGACCAGTTCGACCTGCTGTTTGGTGGGCTCGCGTTCGAGCACCCGCTTGTCTGCCACCAGCTTGCCGAGCAACATCAGGAAGCGCTCGCGGTCCCCGGGGTCCTTCAGCAAGGCAGGCAGGGTCGCAAGGGCCCGTTCCGGGTCGCAGCGCGCAATGATTTCCTGCACGCCGCGGATGGTTCGCCAGGCGTGCGGTGTGACTTCCGGCAGGAAGTCGGCGTAGGTGGCGACCAGTTCCTTGCGCATCTCCAGGCGCGACAGCGGCAGCGGCTCGCTTCCCTGCGTGAGCAGGAAGGCCACGCGCGCAATCGCCTCGACATAGCCGCCCTGGTCGACGGCGGCGAGTGCATCGCGAACTTCCGGCAGGTCGCGCGGCGCCGACACGCCCTGCTCCGCCGCATCTGCGCCAGGCTGGGCGGATGCCATGTTGCCGTACAGGCCGAAGAAGCCGGCTTCCGTGAGGGCATCCCGCACCGCGCGGTAGTAGTCGAGCGAGGCGCTGACCACCTCGGCGCCGACCTTTTCGCGGCGGCGCATCGGATGGTTCTCGGCCAGCGCCTTGCGCTCGGACTTGACCACCTGGGCCACCGGCGCGATCCACGACAGCCACGGGTTCAGGCTCGACATCGCCCAGTTCTGCAAGCGCAAGGGATGGAAGTTCCTCAGGAACTCCGCCGACTGTTCGTTCGACGTCGCCTGCACGAAGGGCCGCACGAAGAGTTCATAGGCGCGCTGGTTGAAGTCCGACACGGCGGCCACGGCCTCGAAGGGCTTTTCGTCGGCGCGGTTGAGGCGGTTGATGCGCGCGACGATGTCCTCGAGCCGATGCTCCTGGAAATCGACCTCGTACTGCGGCTCACCCTTCTTTTGCTTGTGCTCGGTGATCGACATGCCGTACAGGCCCGGCGGCAGCATCTCGATGCTCTTGAGCACCGAGACGATCTGCGCATGCTCCTTCGTGGCCACCGAACCCGACACGAAGATGCCCAGGTGGCCGATGCTCTGGTGCACGAGCCCGACGATGACCTGGCCGCGCGCCTTGATTTCAGCGGTGCTGCCATACACGTCCGCCACCCAGTTGAAAGCCTGCTGCGGCGGCGTGATGTTGTCGCCCATCGATGCAAAAAGGATGATGGGTGAGCGGATGTCGCGCAGGTCGAAGGCCTTGCCACTGGCCGCCTTCACGTCGCCCTTCCACAGCTTGTTGCCGACGAAGAGGTTGCCGGTGATCCACTCGATCTCCTCGCGGTTCATCAGGTAGTAGCCGCCCCACCATTTCGCGAACTCCAGGAAGCGCTCGGGTTCGGTGTCGGCCTTGTTGAACAGGTGGTAGTACTTGTCCCAGAGGCTGTTGGCGGGGTTGAGGTTCTCGAAGTTCTGCACGAGGTAGGCGCCGTCGAACTTGCCGTTGCCCATGTCGGCGGCCATCGACGCCAGCCACGAGCCGCCGAGAAGTCCGCCCGCATAGCGCATCGGGTTGTCGCCCTCGCCTTCGCTCCACGCGCCGCTCCAGTAGGACATGGGCGCACCGTTGATGACGATGGGTCCGGTGTCCTCGGGGTCGGACGCGGCCAGCATCATCGCGGCCCAGCCGCCCTGGCAGTTGCCGATGATGGCCGGCTTGGCGCTGCGCGGATGCAGTGCCCGCACCTTCTTCACGAACTGCTGCTCCGCATTGCAGACGTCCAGCAGCGTCTGCCCCGGCTCCGGGTCACGGAAGAAGATGACGAAGTACACCGGATGCCCCGCCCGCAGCGCAACGCCGACCTGCGAATCGTCCTTGAAGCCGCCGATGCCGGGGCCGTGGCCCGCACGCGGATCGATGATGAGGTACGGGCGCCTTTTCGCGTCGATGGTCACGCCCTCGGGCGGCGTGATGCGCAGCAAGGCGTAGTTCACCGGCCGCTCGAAAGTGCGCCCGTCCAGCACGATTTCGGAGTCGAAGTGCAGCACCGGCTTGAGGCCGTGCGAGGCGCTTTCGACGAAGTCGTTGCCGCGCCGCCAGAGCGTTTCCAGGAAAAGCACCGACCGCTGCGTGGCATCGACGGTGTACTGGAAGAAGGCCAGCGGGTCCATGCCGGCCGTGGGCAAGCCCGCCTCGCCGCCTTCCTGGACGGCGTGGCTCACCCGGTCCCTGAACTGGTCCTGCGCGATCTGCATCCGCTTCTGGAAAACCTTGGCGACCTTGGTCCCGATCTGCTGGCTTCGCGCGAGTTGCGCTGCGGTGTCCATGTGCTGACCTCTTGAAATGAAGGTGATGGGATGCTTCACGCGCCCCGGCATACGACGCTAGTCCGGTCAAGGCCGGCGGACATTGAGCCTGCTCAAACGCGCAGGGCTTCGCGGCGCCTTCGTCAGTCCTTGCAGCATGGCGAAGCCCCCGCGGTCATCGCCGGCAGGTCGAAACCGCCCCCCAGCGCCAGGTACAAGTTCGTGCGCTGGGCCAGGCGCTCGGTCTGCACGCGCAGTCGCGAGGTGCGGGCCGCATACAACGAGAGCTGGCTCTGCTCGATCGTTCGCAGGTCGATGGTGCCGATGCGGTACTGGATGCGGGCCAGGTCCAGCGCATCCGTGCTGTCGCGCACATAACCGTCGAGGATGATTTCGCGTTCGCGCAAGGCCGCCTCCGCACTCAGCGCACCTTCGACCTCGCCGAAAGCCCGCTGGCCGGTGCGCGCGTAGTCGGCGACGGCCTGCTTCTGCTCGGCCGAACGGATCTCGACCTGGGCGCGCAGCGCACCGCCCTGGTACAGCGGCGCGATCAGGTTGGCGCCGACGCTCCACACCGGGCTGTCGACGTCCTTCAGCACGATCAGGTCGCTCGTCACGTTGCTGCCGCCGGCCGTCAGGCTGATCCGTGGCAGTTGCGCCGCCTTGGCTTCGCCCACGCGGTTGAATGCGGCTGCCACGCGGCGTTCGGCGGCCACCACGTCGGGCCGGCGCTCCAGCAGTTCCGACGGCATGCCCACGGGCAGTGGCGGCGGCATGGCCGCCAAGCGATCCGCCACCGCGATCTCCGCCGCAGGATAGCGACCCACCAGCAACTCAAGGGATCGCAGGGCCTGCTCGCGCGACAGCTCGACCTGCCGGAGCGTGTCGCGGTACGGGCCCACGCTCGCGCGCGCCTGCGCCACCGCCGCCACGCTGCCGTTGCCTACGCGCTGCCGATCCTCGGCGATGCGCAGCAAGCCTTCTGCGGACTTCAGTGAATCCTGCGCGATCGTGCGCTGCAATCCTGCCTCGACCGCCAGGAACCATCCCTTGGCCACCAGCGCCGCAAGCGACTGGCGCGCATAGGCATAGTCGGCCTCGGCGGCCGCGGACGTCTCCCTGGCAGCCTCGCGTCCGTAGCGCAAGCGGCCCCAGACGTCGAGCTCCAGCGAGGCATTCAGGAAGATCCCGTCCAGGCCGCCACCGCCGCCCGACTTGCCGCCGCCCAAGCCGACGATGCCCACCGAGGGAAGCAACGCGCCGGAGGCCACTTTCACGTAGCCGGCGGCTTGCTCGACGCGCGCGGCCGCCACCCTCAGGTCGGCGTTGTAGACGAGCGCCTCGTTGACGAGCGCGGTCAGGGCGGGTTCGTTGAAGGATACGAGCCAGCCGTCTGCCGTCGGCGCCGCCACGCCTTCGCCGGCCCGCCAGGCCGTTGGCAAGGGTGCCTGCGGGAGCACGTCCTTTTGCAGGTCCTGCGCCGTCGGCGGTGCCTTGAGCGCACAGCCTCCCAGCACGCCAACCAGGCATGCCGCAAGAATCCGCAGGCGAAGCGATGGCGTGCGCATCAGTGCAGCTTCAGGACGAGGTAGTTGGTGATGGCGCCGACGCGAAGGATCACCATGCGGATGATGTGGATCATCTCCACGTGCTCGGTGTAGATCGCGCCGTCGCCGTCCGCGCCGGCCGCCAGGAACAGGTCGCGGTTCTTTTCGTCGACGATGAGCTTCACGGGGAAGCGGCCCGGCACCTGCGGATAGACGCCGGTCTGGGGCAGGTTGCCCGACTGTGCGATTTGCCCCTGGCCTTGTGCCCACACGATGGAATCGACCGTGGCCCCGATGATGTGTCCCGGATAGGTCTTGAGCGTGAACTCCGCCCGGTTGCCGGGCTCGACAAGCCGCAACTCGTTCTGGCTGTAGAGCGCGATGACCTGGTACGTCTCCTCGACAAAAGTCATCGCCGGCGCCAGCGGCACCGACACCACGAAGGAACCGGGGCGCAGCTGGACGTTGATGGCATAGCCGCTCGTCGGCGCGTACACGGCGGTCTGGTCGAGGTTCCATTGCGCATTGCCGAGGTCGGCGCGGCTCAGGTCCACCTGGGCCTTGGCGGTGGCCAGTTGCGCCCGCGCAGACGCAACCGACGCCTGCTCGCCGTTGACCTGCCCGGAAAGCTTCTGGGTGACCTGCGCTTCGTTCGCGGCGGCCGTCGCGACCTGGCCCTGCAGTTCGAGCAAGGTCGATTCGGCCTGCTCCAGCGCAAAGCGGTCGCCCGCGCCCGTGGACACCAGTTCCTTGTTCTGGCGAACGCGCAGCCGTGCAAGTTCCAGCCTCGGCTGCAGCGCCTTGACCTGTCCCGTCGCGGCCTTGAGTTGTTCCTGCAATTGGCGTGCGCCAGCCGTCGCGTCCACCAGGGCCGCGCCCGCCTGCGCGAATTTCGCCTCGTCCGCGGCGAGCTTGGCCTTGGCGGCGTTCAGTTCATTCTCGTACTGGGTCGGGTCGATGCGAAACAGCAGCTCCCCTTTCTTCACCAGCCGGTTGGGCTCCACGGGCACCTCCAGCACCCGGCCGCGCACCTGCGGCACCACCTGCACCACGTACTTGATGACCCGCACATCGCTGGACGATGGCGCCACGACGTTGAGCGTCAGGACCAGCGCCGTCAGCGCCACGATCGGGATGATCACCACCGTGACCTGCGACGTGGTGTTCCACGGCAGCCACTTGAACTTGATGAAGATCAGCCAGACGAAGAAGGCGTAAATGGCAAGGAGCAGGGCTTCCATCAGTTGCTCGCTTATGTCGGGTTGCCCGGCTGGCCTTCTGATCTGGCGGCAGCCGCCGCAGAAGCAGTCGCCAGGTTCCTGCGCAGGACCTTGAGCTCGGCGGTGAGCGTGCCTTTGGCATCCATCGCGTCGAGTTCTTCGCGCAGGTGCTGCATATCATGCTCGAGCATCTCGCCGGCGAGCGCCCGCTCGCCCTGCTCGTGGAAGTAGTCTTCGTGCTTCTCCGTGCCGTAAGCCGCCTGGTAGCCCACAGGCTTCACGTAGGCCCAGAGCCACGCAATCGGCCACAGCATGCCGCCGAACACCAATGAGAGCAGGCAAAGCGTCTTGATCGCGTCGCGCTGGGGATGGTGCCGCTTGTGCGCGATCTTCTCCGGCATGACGTGCACCAGCCAGAACAGCACGATCCCGCCGATGGGAACGGCAAAGATGATGAACCACGCAAGCCCGGTCGCTGCCGAGGCCATCATCTCGGGCGGCAGGAACGAGGCGTGCGCACCCAGGGGTGCTGCGAATGCAAACACGCCGAGCGCACGCGCCGCCCGGGTCCGACCTGTAGCGAAGCATCGCATCTCTGGGCTCCTGAGCTTGCACATGGTGATCCGGCGATGCTAGAGAAGGTCGCGACGCAGCGACTTGAGAAACGTCAATGCCGGCGACAAAAGCGCGGTTTTCGCTGCCACCCGTGTTCCCTTCATTTCCCGGCGCCCGGCGGCATGAGGTAAAGCGTCATGGCAAAGATCAGGTAGACCATCAGCAGCAGCACGCCGACAAACCACGCCGAGCGACCGCTGTTCGTGACGAAGACCGCCGTGAGCGTGGCGATGAGCACCATCACCACCGCGCCCGGCCAGAACTGGAGATCCATGGGTGTCGGCGCGATGAAATAGCTCACCAGCACCAGCACCGGCGCCACGAACAGCGCGATCTGCGACGCGCTGCCCAGCGCGATGCCCACGCTCAGGTCCAGCCGGTTCTTGCGTGCCCCGGAAAAAGCCGATGCCATTTCCGCCGCACCGCCCACCAGCGAGACGATGATGAAGCCCACGAACGCCGGCGTCATGCCGAAGGCCTCGGCCGCTTTCTGCACCGACTCGACGAAGATCTCGCTGACCAGCGCCACGAGCACCGTCACGCCGGCCAGCGTGCCCAGGGCCAGCCCGATGGGCCAGGGCGACTCGCCCTCCTCGCCGTGCTCCGCGCTGGCAAACAGTTCGCTGTGGGTTTTCAGCGAGAAGAGCATGCCCAGTGCGTAGGCCACGATGAGCAGCACCGCCAGGCCCGTGCTCAATGTCTGCGTGAATGCTGCAGCCGCGGTCGAATCGGCGGTGATCATCACCGAAGGCACCAGCAGCGCCACGGTCGCAAGAAAGAGCAGGCCGGCCTGCATGCGGGCGGCAACCCGGTTGAAGTCCTGGACGTGATGGGCAAGGCCTCCGATGAGGAATGACGCGCCCAGCATGAACAGCGTGTTCGTGACGATCGCGCCGGCAATGGATGCCTTGACCAGCATGATCTGTCCTGCCCTCAGGGCAGTGAACGCAATGACCAGTTCGGTCAGGTTGCCCAGCGTGGCGTTGAGCAGGCCGCCCGCGGCATCGCCCGTCTTGGCCGCCACCGATTCGGTGGCGTGGCTCAGCAACGTGGCCAGCGGCACGATGGCGAGCACGGACAGCACGAAGAGCAGTGTGTGCGCCTCGGGCCTGAACTTTTCGCAGATGAACGCCACCGGCACGAAAGCCAGAAGCCACAGCAGCGGGTTCCGCCGGATTTCCAGGAGCAGTGGTTTCATGGGCACTCTGCCAGGTCAGGACAACCGGCTTCCTGCGGTGTGATGCGCCGATGCTAGTGACAGCCCGGCGCAGCGCATTGAGGAACGTCAAGGTCGGCGACAAGAGGCGGGGCAAAAAAACGCAGCCGATTGACGAAACTCAATGTGCACGGCCCTTGGCGCGCGGAAACTGGTAACGGATTGATCCAACAAGACGCTGATCTTCCTGCAAGAGGAGACAAGATGAAACGACAGGCAATTGCCGCTGCCGTCTCGCTGGCCGTGTGCGGCGTTTCGCACGCCCAGTCGAACGAAGAGCTCAAGGCCACGCTGGACCAGGCCATGAAGACCATCCAGGACCTGCAGTCGCGCGTCAGGGCCCTGGAACAGCAAAAGGCCGCACCACCCGCTGCAGCCGCCACAGCCGCCGCCGCAGCCCCAGCCGTCGCAACCACGGCACCCGCCCCGGCGACCACGGCGTCCAGAGTCACGCCGGGCGCTCCGGTGATCTCGGTGAACTCCGTTGCACAAGAGGGGGCACCCGATCCGGACAAGGCACGCGTAGAGCTCTACGGGCAGGTGATGCTCGACGCGATCTACGACGCCAAGCAGATGAACCCCGACTGGAACGCGACGCTGCGGCCCTCGCAGATTCCGATCATCTGCCCGGGCTCGCCGGGTTGCGGGCGGGATGGCGCCACCATCTTCAGCGTGCGGCAGACCAGCCTGGGCTTCAGGTCCTTCATCCCGACCAGCATGGGCCAGATCAAGACCGACGTGAGCTTCGACCTGTTCGGCACCAACGGCGGTACGCAGATCCACTGGCTCAATGCCTGGGCCGAACTGGGCATGTACGGCGCCGGCCAGACCTACTCGAACTTCATGGACATCGACGTGTTCCCCAACACCATCGACTACTGGGGACCGAGCGGCATGGTGTTCGTGCGCAATCCGCAGTTGCGCGTCACCCCCTGGAGCAAGGACGGCGGAAGCTTCGCCATCTCGCTGGAGTCCCCCAACTCGGCCATTGACACCGGCAAGATCAGCCGCGTGGATCCGGCCCTGGGCTCCGCCATCACCGGCTGGAACCGCTTGCCCGACGGCGTGGTGTCGTACCGCCTCGACCGCGACTGGGGCCATGTCAAGGCGGCCGGCATCGTTCGCCAAGTGGGCTTCCAGAACACCGCATCGCCCAACGGCGACCCGTCGGGTCATGTCACCGGCTACGGGCTGAACCTCAGCGGCACGCTCAAGGCCTTCGGCAAGGACAAGCTGAGCTGGCAGGTCGTGGGCGGCAAGGGCATTGCCAGCTACATGAACGACGGCGGCGTGGACGTCGCACCGGACGCCACCCTGCATGCCGAAGCGGTGCCCTCGGTGGGCTGGCTGGTGTACTACAACCACGCCTGGAGCGACAAGTGGTCGAGCGCCATCGGCTACAGCGAGCACCGCCAGAACAACACCGACGGCCAGCTCCTCACCGCCTTCCAGAAAGGCAGCTACTCATCGGTCAACCTGCTCTATTCGCTCGCCACCAACGTGCTGATCGGCGGCGAGTTCATCTGGGGTCGTCTCGAAAACAAGCTGGGCCTCACGGCGGACGACTACCGCTTCCAGTTCTCCACCAAGGTCAGCTTCTGACAGCGAAGGAAGCACGCCATGCAGTTCAGGTCGTCTTTTCCGATTCTCATTGCGCATCAGGACGTCGCGGCCCAAAGCGTGGCAGGTGTGCGCCTGCGCCAGATCCAGCACGAGTTGGCCGAGCACGGCTGGAAGACCATCCTGGTCGACAACGCGTCCGACGCCGGCATCGTGGCCGGCGCGCATCGTGGGTTGGCGGCCATCGTGTTCCGCGTCGAAGCGGCGCAGGACGGCGCGACGGCCGCTCAACGCCTCATCGACCTGATGAATTCGGTGCACCTGCGTGCGCCGGGCCTGCCCATCGTTGCGCTCGGCGAAAGCGCCACGATGAAAGGCACCTCCCCCAAGGCGGTGCAGGGGCTGCGCAACCTGCACAGCATCCTGTATCTCTACGAAGACACGGCGTCTTTCCTGGCGCGGCAGATCATGCGGGCCGCCGAGGACTACCTCGACCAGTTGCTGCCGCCCTTCTTCAAGGCCCTCACGCGCCACGCGGAACGCTCGGCCTATTCGTGGCACACGCCGGGACATGCCGGCGGCGTCGGCTTCCTGAAGTCGCCGGTGGGCTACGCGCTGCACGAGTTCTTCGGCGAGAACACGCTGCGCTCGGACCTGTCGATCTCGGTGCCCGAACTCGGCTCGCTGCTGGACCACACCGGGCCCATCAAGGAGGCTGAAGCCTATGCGGCGCAAGTGTTCGGCGCCGACCACACCTACTTCGTGACCAACGGCACGTCGACGGCCAACAAGATCGTGTGGCATTCCATGGCCGGGCGCGACGACCTGGTGATCGTAGACCGCAACTGCCACAAGTCGCTGCTGCATTCGCTGATCATGACGGGCGCCACGCCGATCTACTTCACGCCGGCGCGCAACGACTACGGCATCATCGGCCCGATCGGGCTGGACCAGTTCTCGCCCGAAGCCATCCGCGCGAAGGTCGCCGCCAGCCCGATCGCGCGTGACGCCAAGGGCTCGGTGCGCATTGCCGTCGTCACCAACTCGACCTACGACGGCCTTTGCTACAACGCCGAGAAGATCAAGGCGCAAGTGGCCGACCAGGTCGATGCCCTGCACTTCGACGAGGCCTGGTACGCCTACGCCGCCTTCCACGAGTTCTATGCCGGCCGCCATGCCATGGGCGTGCCGCGCGGCTACCCGCGCGCCGACCACACGCTGGTGTTCGCCACGCATTCGACGCACAAACTGCTGGCGGCGTTCTCGCAAGCCTCGATGATCCACATCCAGGAGTCCGACAAGCGCAAGATAGACACGACGCGTTTCAATGACGCCTTCATGATGCACGGCTCGACATCGCCGCACTACGGCATCATCGCCTCGCTCGACGTCAGCTCCGCCATGATGGAGGGCACCAGCGGCCGCGCCATCGTGCAGGAAACGCACGACGAGGCCATGCACTTCCGCTTTGCGCTGGCTTCCATCGGCGCCGGTTTCAAGTCGCCGGACTGGTGGTTCCGCGTTTGGCAGCCCGAGGGGCTGGACCTGGACAAGGCACCGGAGACTGCCGACTGGGTGCTCGATCCGCAGGCCGACTGGCACGGCTTCGGCAAGCTCGCCGAGGACTACGTGATGCTCGACCCGATCAAGGTCACGCTGCTCACGCCGGGCCTGGGCAAGGGCGCCGTCCTCGATGCATCGGGCATCCCCGCCGCCGTGGTCAGCAAGTACCTGTGGGAGCGCGGCCTGGTGGTCGAGAAGACGGGGCTCTACAGCTTCCTCATCCTGTTCTCGCTGGGCATCACGCGCGGCAAGTGGAGTTCCATGGTGGACGCGCTGGTGGACTTCAAGACCGACTACGACCGCAACGCGCCACTGGCCAAGGCGCTGCCCAGCGTTGCCGCTGCCGGCGCGCATGCCTATGCCGGCTGGGGCCTGCGCGACCTGTGCGATGCGCTGCACGCCTGCTACCGCGACAACGACACGGCGCGTGCCATGAACGCGATGTACACCGATCTGCCGGAGCCCGCCATGAAGCCCTGCGATGCCTATGACCGCCTGGTGCATGGCAAGGTCGAACCCGTGCCCATCGACGAATTGAAGGGGCGCATCACGGCCGTGATGCTGGTTCCCTACCCTCCCGGTATTCCGCTGGTGATGCCCGGCGAGCGCTTCATGACCGACTCGATCATCGAGTACCTGAAGTTCGCGCGAGACACCGACGACCGCTTCCCGGGCTTCGAGGCCGACATCCACGGCCTGCGCTTCGATTTCGACAAGCGCGGCCACAAGCGCTGGCTGGTGGACTGCGTCATCGAGTAGTGGCCACGCCGCATCGACAAGGACTACACGCCATGATCCCGCGTTCCGTCAAGGCTCCGACGATTCCCATTCCCTTTCACAGGTTGCTGAAGGTGGTCGCCATCGTGGACCGCCTCAACCTGCAGACCCAACAGTTGCTCGACCACATCCGGGCCGAGAACTACGAGGTCGAGGTGTGCGACAGCTACACGCGTGACCTCTCGGAGGATGCGGCGGTCGGCGCCTACATTGCGCTGGTCGACGGCGATCGCCGGGAGGCCGCACGCGATGCCGCCCGTGGCGTGCGCGCGCTGGGCTTTCGCACGCCCCTGTGGGCGCTGGCCGACTCGCACCGCATCGCCGACATGGCCGTGCTGGGCATGACGGGCGAAGTCGACGGCTACATCTACTTGGGCCAGCAGACGCCGGCCTTCTATGCCAAGCAGGTGATCGCGAGCCTTGTCGACTACGGGCTGTCGCTGCTGCCGCCCTTCTTCGGGGGGCTGATGGCCTACGACTCGGCGGCGAACATCGCCTTCGACTGCCCGGGCCACCAGGGCGGGCAGTTCTACAGCAAGTCGCCGACCGGGCAGATCTTCTTCAAGTACTTCGGCGAGAGCATCTTCCGCAACGACCTGTGCAACGCCGACGTGGACCTGGGCGACCTGCTCATTCACGAAGGCGCCGCCGCACAGGCGCAGATGGAGGCGGCCAAGGTGTTCGGCGCCGACCGCACCTACTTCGTGCTCAACGGCACCAGCACCTCCAACAAGGTGGTGACCAACGCGGTGCTCAAGCGCGGCGACCTGGTGCTGTTCGATCGCAACAACCACAAGTCGCTGCACCAGGGTGCGCTGGTGGGTGCTGGCGCCATCCCGATCTTTCTGCCCACCGCGCGCAACGCCTTCGGCATGATCGGCGCCGTGGACTGGGACGCATGGGACGAGGAGTACCTGCGCGAGCAGATCCGCCAGAACCCGCTGGTCAAGGATCCGAAGCGCGCGGAGGCCGAACGGCCGTTTCGCATGGCCTGCATCCAGCTCGCCACCTACGACGGCACCATCTACAACGTGCGCAAGGTGCTCGAGAAAATCGGCCACCTGTGCGACTACGTGCTGTGGGACGAAGCCTGGATTGGCTACAACGCCTTCCATCCCCTGTTCGAAGACCACAGCCCGATGCGGCTGAAGGACCTCGACGCAAAGATGCCGGGGCTGTTCTCGACCCAGTCGGTGCACAAGCAGGGCGCGGGCTTCTCGCAGGCCTCGCAGATCCACAAGCGCGACGAGCACATCCGCGATCAGCAGCGCCACATCGGGCACAAGCGATTCAACGAGTCGTTCCTGATGCACGCCTCGACCTCGCCCTTCTATCCGTTGTTCGCCTCGCTCGACGTCAATGCCCGCATGCATGCCGGCAAGGCCGGCGAGATGATGTGGGACAGTTGCATCGAACTGGGCATCGAGGCGCGCAAGAAGCTGCGCGAATACGCGCGCCACTACGCCAAGGTGGGACGCGACCCGCAGGAGCAATGGTTCTTCGACCCCTTCGTCCCGGACCGGGTCACGATCAGCGGCTCGCGCTTTGCGACCGACGCGAGCAACGTGCCCTGGGAAGACCTGCCCACGGATCTTCTCAAGCGCGAGCAGCAGTGCTGGAACTTCGGGCCTGACAGCACATGGCACGGCTACAAGGGCTATTCGCCAGGCTATGCGATGGTCGATCCCAACAAGCTGGCGCTGCTCACGCCCGGCATCGACCGGGCCACCGGCGAATACCTGGACTTCGGCGTGCCGGCCACGGTGGTGGCCAACTTCCTGCGCGAGCAGCGCGTGGTGCCCGAGAAGTGCGACCTCAACAGCATCCTGTTCCTGATGACGCCAGCCGAGGATGAAAGCAAGCTCAACACACTGATCGCCAAGCTCGTCAAGTTCAAGAACCTGTGGGACGAGGATGCGCCGCTGTCGGAGGTGTTGCCGACGCTCTACGCCGCCCACAGCGAGCGCTACATCGACTACGGCCTTCGCCGGGTGTGCAGCGAGATGCACGACTTCTATCGCAAGCGCGGCGTCAAGGACCTGCAGCGGCGGTGCTTCCGCGCCCAGAGCTTCCCGCAACTGGCGATGCTGCCGAAGGACGCCTACGAGGCACTGGTCGACAACCGGGTGGACTACGTGCCGCTGGACGAAGTCAAGGGCCGCATCTCGGCCACGCTGGCATTGATCTACCCGCCGGGCATCGGCGTGGTGGTGCCGGGCGAGCGTTGGGACGATCGTGCCCAACCCATGCTCGACTACTTCCTAGCCTTCGAGGAATCGTTCAACCGCTTTCCCGGCTTCAACTACGAGGTGCAGGGCGTGTACCAGGAAAAGAAAGACGGACGGATCCGTTTCCACACCTACGTGGTCCGCGAGTAATCGCGCTCCCAAGGAGAACCGACATGGCAGATGCAAACAAGAAAATGAGCGTGGTCCAGCTGACCTTCATCGTCACGGTGAACATGATGGGCTCGGGCATCATCATGCTGCCGGCCAACATGGCGCAGGTCGGGGCGATCTCGCTGCTGTCGTGGATCGTCACGGCCATCGGTTCGCTGGCCATTGCGTACGGCTTCGCGCAGGCGGGCATCTTCAACCAGCGCACCGGCGGGCTGGCGGCGTACGCCGAGGACGCCTACGGCAAGGACGGCTACTTCCAGGTCTTCTTCCTGTACTTCCTGTCGCTGGCCATTGCCAACGTGGCGGTGGCGAGTTCGGCGCTGGGCTACCTGGCGGCGTTCTTCCCGGTGCTCTCTTCCACGCCGGTCGCGAGTTGCATCGGCGTGATCGCGCTGCTGTGGCTCACCACGGTGGCCAACTTCGGCGGACCGAGCCTGACGGGCAAGATCGGTTCGGTCACGGTGTGGGGCGTGATCCTGCCGGTCGGCTTCATGTCGATCGCCGGGTGGTTCTGGTTCAGCGGCGCCACGTTCAGCGAAGCGTGGAACCCCAAGGGCATGCGCCTGATCGAGGGCATGGGTTCGAGCATTTCGCTCACGCTGTGGGCCTTCCTGGGCATGGAGTCGGCTTCGCAGAATGCCTCGGCGGTGGAGAACCCCAAGCGCGACGTGCCGCTGGCCTGCATGTTCGGCACGCTGGGCGCGGCCATCATCTACATCCTCTCGACCACGGTGATCCAGGGCATCGTGCCCAACGCCGAACTGGCGAAGTCCACCGGTCCCTTCGGCCTGGCCTTCGCGAAGATGTTCACGCCGGTCGTCGGCCAGATCGTGATGGCGCTGGCGGCCATGGCCTGCGTGGGCTCGCTGCTGGGCTGGCAGTTCACGCTCTCGCAAACGGCCAAGGACGCGGCCGACACCAACATGTTCCCCGCCGTCTTCGGCAAGGCCAATTCCATGGGTGCGCCCATCGCGGGCATGGTGATCATGGGCATCGTGCAGTCGGTGATGGCGCTGTCGACCATCTCGCCCAACCTGAGCGAGCAGTTCGCGGCACTGGTCAACCTGGCTGTGGTCACCAACGTCGTGCCCTACATCATCTCGCTGTCGGCCCTCTTCGTGATGATGCGCAATGCCAAGGTCGAGCCCGGCGTGTACCGGCGCAACAGCATCGTCGCGATCGTCGCCATGCTGTATTCGGTCTATGCGCTCTACACCGCGGGCAAGGACGCCGTGCTCGGCGGCATGCTGGTGATGGCCATCGGCTACATCGTCTACGGCCTGATCGCCGCCAGGCGCGGCGGCGCACCGGCACCGGTGCGCGCGGCCGCCGTCGTCAGGCCCGCCTGAGCGCCTGACCGACGCGCCACCAAAGGAACGACCATGAACACTTCCTCCCCTCTTTCCGGCGAACGCCGCCTCATGCGGGGCCTTCTTCTCCGCACGCTGCTGTGCCTGGTCATGGCCGCACCCGCGCTGGCCCTCGCGGCAGGCGCGCTGGACAAGGCCAGGGAGACCGGCAAGCTCAGCTTCGGCTACCGCACCGACACGCGGCCCTTTGCATACACCGACGATGCGGGCAAGCCCGCAGGCTTTTCCGTCGTGCTTTGCCAGAACGTCGCCGATTCCATCAAGACCGACCTGAAGCTGCCGTCGCTGGCCATCGACTTCGTGCCGGTCACGGCGTCGGACCGCTTCACCGCGCTGTCGCAAGGCAAGATCGACCTGCTGTGCGGCACCTCCACGCCGACGATGGAGCGGCGCGCCACCTTCGATTTCTCCATCCCCATCTTCTACGCACAGTTGGGTGCCCTGGTGCGCACCGACACGCCGCGCCGATTGCACGACGCACTGGCCGACCGGCCCGACGTGTCGCAACCCGTCTGGCGTGCCGCGCCGGCCGTGCTGCTGTCGAAGGTCGTGTTTGCCGTCGTGGGCGGCACGACCGTCGAGCGCTCGCTGATCGACGCGCTGGCCCAGCGGCGCATCGAAGTCAGCGTGGTCACCGTGGCGGACTACGCCACCGGCGCACAGATGGTGCTGGACGGCAAGGTCGCGGCCCTGTTCGGCGACAGGCCGGTGCTTGTCGAGGCTGCGAAGAGCGCTTCATCGAATGGCCGCTTGATGCTCATCCAGCGCAACTTCGGACGCGAGCCGCTCTCGCTGGCCATGCGCCGCGGCGATGACGCGTTCCGCCTGGCGATCGACCGCAGCCTGAGCCACCTGTACCGATCGGAACTGTTCGGCACGCTCTTCACGCGCTATTTCGGCGCGCCCGAATCCGGGGCGCTGGACTTCTTCCGCGCCATTGCCCTGCCGGAGTGACGAAACGCATTTCCTGATTCATTGAAGGAGGTATTGCATGCATCCCCTTGGCGTACACAGTGAGGTCGGCAAATTGAGGACCGTCATGGTTTGCCGGCCCGGCTTGGCCCACCAGCGGCTCACACCGGGCAACGCGGCCGACCTGCTGTTCGACGATGTGCTCTGGGTGCACGAGGCGCAGAAAGACCACTACGACTTCGTGCTCAAGATGCGCGAGCGGGAAACCGAAGTGCTCGACCTGCACGAGATGCTCGCAGAGACGTTGCAGGACAAGACAGCACGCGACTGGGTGCTGGACCGGCGCATCACCGTCAACGACGTGGGCCTTGGCGTGCGCGCTGCCGTCCGGCCCTGGCTCGACGAGATGCCGGCCGCCAAACTGGCCGAGCACCTCATCGGTGGCATCGCGATCCTGGACATCCCCAAGAGCGAGATGTCGACGATCATGCTCGAGGCCTTCGGCGGCACGGACTTCGTGATCCCGCCCGTGCCCAACACCCTGTTCCAGCGCGACCCGTCCTGCTGGATCTACCAGGGCGTCACCTGCAACCCGATGTACTGGCGCGCACGGCAGCCCGAAACCCTGCTGCAGCGCGCGGTCTACAAGTTCCATCCGCGCTTCAAGGACGCCGGATTCCCCTTCTGGCTGGGCGACACCGACGAACCCTTCGGCGCCGCGACGCTGGAGGGCGGCGACGTGATGCCCATCGGCAAGGGCGTGGTGCTCATCGGCATGGGCGAGCGCTCCACGCGGCAGGCCGTCTACCAGCTGGCCGAGAACCTGCTCAGGCAAGGCGGCGCCACGCGCGTGATCGGCTGCCTGATGCCCAAGAGCCGCGCCGCGATGCACCTGGACACGGTGTTCAGCTTCTGCGACCGCGACCTGGTCACCGCCTTCCGCGAAGTGGCGGACCAGGTGCGCTGCTACAGCGCGCGTCCCGCCGATGGCGGCGGCATCGAGGTGCACGAGGACAAGGGGCATCTCTTCGACGTGGTGCGCGACGCGCTCGGCCTCAAGGCGCTGCGCGTGGTGGAGACCGGCGGCAACGCCTGGCAGGCGCAGCGCGAGCAGTGGGACGACGGCAACAACGTCGTGGCGCTGGAGCCTGGCGTGGTCGTCGCCTACGACCGCAACACCTACACCAACACGCTGCTGCGCAAGGCGGGTGTCGAAGTCATCACCGTACGCGGTTCCGAACTGGGGCGCGGTCGTGGGGGCGGCCACTGCATGACCTGCCCGATCTCGCGCGACCCGGCCTATTGATTCATTCATTGTCCAAAGGAAATTGCCATGAGCTTCAATCTGCGCAACCGCTCGCTGCTGACCGTGCAGGACTACACCCAGCGCGAATTCCGCTACCTGCTCGACCTGGCACGCGACCTGAAGCGTGCCAAATACGCGCGCACCGAGCAGCAGCACCTGCTCGGCAAGGAGATCTGCCTCATCTTCGAAAAGACGTCCACGCGCACCCGTTGCTCCTTCGAGGTGGCCTGCCACGACCAAGGCGCCAACGTGACCTACCTCGACCCCGCCGGCTCGCAGATCGGCCACAAGGAATCCTTCAAGGACACGGCACGCGTGCTGGGCCGCATGTACGACGCCATCGAATACCGCGGTGCCAGCCAGACCGGCGTCGAAACGCTGGCCAAGTACGCCGGCGTGCCGGTGTTCAACGGCCTCACGGACGAATACCACCCCACGCAAATGCTCGCCGACGTCATGACGATGCGCGAGCACAGCGACAAGCCGATCAGCCAGATCAAGTACACCTACTTGGGCGACGCGCGCAACAACATGGGCCACTCGCTGATGATCGTGGGCTGCATGATGGGCATGGACGTGCGCATCTGCGCGCCGAAGTCCTTGTGGCCTTCGCAGGAGTTCACCGACATCGCGCGCGGCCTGGAAGCGCGCTATGGCGCCAAGCTGACGATCACCGAAGACACACAGGCCGCCGTGAAGGACGTGGACTTCATCCACACCGACGTGTGGGTGTCCATGGGCGAACCCAAGGAGGTGTGGAAGGAGCGCATCGGCCTGCTCATGAAGTACCAGGTCAACGCCGCGCTCATGAAAGCCAGCGGAAACCCGCAGGTGAAGTTCATGCACTGCCTGCCCGCCTTCCACGACACGGAGACCACGCTGGGCAAGCAGATCGCCGAGACCTACGGCATCAGCGACGGGCTGGAGGTGAACAACGAAGTGTTCGAGTCCGAGTGGAACATCGCCTTCGAGCAGGCCGAGAACCGCATGCACACCATCAAGGCGATCCTGGTCGCCACGCTGGGAGACTGAAGGTGCTCATCGTCACCGCCCTGGGCGGCAACGCACTGCTGCGGCGCGGACAGCCCATGACCGCGGAGAACCAGCGCGAGAACGTGCGCATCGCCGCGCGCTCGCTGGCGCCGGTCGCACGCCAGCATGACCTGGTCGTTGGACACGGCAATGGCCCGCAAGTCGGCCTGCTGGCCCTTCAGGGCGCGGCCTACACCGAGGTCGAGACCTATCCGCTCGACGTGCTGGGCGCGCAGACCGAAGGCATGATCGGCTACATGATCGAGCAGGAACTGGGCAACCTGCTGCCCTTCGAGCGCCCTTTCGCAACGCTGCTCACCATGATCGAGGTCGACGCGAATGATCCGGCCTTCGCCAACCCCACCAAGTTCATCGGGCCGGTGTATCCGAAGGACGCGGCCGACAAGCTCGCCGCCGAAAAGGGCTGGGTGTTCAAGCAGGACGGCGACAAGTGGCGCCGCGTGGTCGCATCACCCGAGCCCAAGCGCATCTTCGAGTTGCGGCCCATCAAGTGGCTGATCGAGCACAACACCATCGTGATCGCTGCGGGCGGGGGCGGCATTCCGGCCGCCTATGGGCCGGAGGCCGACCACAAGAAGCTGGGCGGCATCGAGTGCGTGATCGACAAGGACCTGGCCACCGAACTGCTGGCCCGCGAACTGGGCGCGGACCTGTACGTGATGCTGACCGATGCGGACGCGGTGTATGTCGACTGGGGCCAACCCACGCAGCGGGCCATCCGCCGCGCCACGCCCGAAGCCATGTCGGCCTTCAAGTTCGCCGCCGGCTCCATGGGGCCGAAGGTCGAGGCCGCGTGCCGCTTCGTGCGTGCGACCGGCAAGCGCGCAGCCATTGGCGAACTCGCGGACCTTGGCCGCATACTGGCGGGCGATGCCGGCACGACCATTGCCGCCGATGCCGGCGCCCTTGTGTACGCCTGACATCTGCACGCAACTGAAAGGCCGCCATGTACAAGCGAATTCTCGTCCCGCTCGATGGAAGCGAACCGTCGTCGCTCGGCCTGGACCATGCCATTGGCCTGGCCTCGTCCGTCGGCGCAGCGCTGCGGCTCGTCCACTTCGTCGACCAGTTCAAGCCCCTGCCCGGAATCGCCGGCCACGCGGCCTACATGGAGCTTCTCACCAAGACGAAGGACGAGGGGCAACAGGTCCTGCAGCAGGGCCAGGAGCGCGCGGAGATGGCCGGCGTCACGGTGGAAACTGCGCTGCTCTCTTCGCCCAACAGCAAGCTCTCGGACGTGATCGCAGCGGACGCAAGGGCTTGGGGCGCCGACCTCATCGTGATCGGCACGCACGGTCGCAAGGGCATCGAGCGGATCCTCTGGGGCAGCGACACGGTAGGCGTCGTGCGCGGCGCACCGGTGCCGGTGCTGATCGTCCACGAGCCGAAGAATTCATGAACCCCTGACGTCAACGCCCTCTCCTCCGGTATGGCGAACGGCGACGTCGATCCACCACGCGGGCAGGAGACGAAGCCGATGAACAACGAAGACAAGCGCGAAGACACGGCGCGCACGCAGGTGCTCAATCCCGTGGACCGTGTATCGGAAGTGCTGTTCGGCCTGTTCATGGCACTCAGCTTCACGGGTGCCATATCGGTAGCAGACTCCGGTCGCGAGCAACTGCGGGAGATGTACATCGCCGCCATCGGATGCAACCTGGCCTGGGGCCTGGTCGATGCGGTCATGTATGTAGTGCGCACCCTCACCGATCGCGGGCGGTCGATCTCGCTTGTGCGCTCGGTTCGCAACTCGGGCGCCGAAGCCGGACGCGAACTCATCGCGGGCGCCTTGTCGAATGTCGGGGCAAAGTTCGTCGCGGCACAAGAACTCGAAGCCATCCGCGGCCGGATCGTGGCCCTGCCCTCCGTTCCCGACCGGCCGCGCCTGACCTCGGGTGACGTGGTCGCTGGCGTCGCCATCTTCCTGCTCGTGGTCGTGGCGACCTTTCCGGTGGTGCTGCCCTTCGCGCTGATCCCGGATGTGGCGGCGGCAAAGTGGATCTCCCGGTTCGTTGCGCTTGCGATGCTCTTCGTCGGTGGCTATACGCTCGGGATCTACGCGGGCTATGGCAGCAGCTGGAAGGTCGGGCTCGCGATGGCAGGGCTGGGCACGGCCCTGGTGGGCGCGATCATGGCGCTCGGCGGCTAATTTCACCAGCAAAGGGCCGGCAGGCTCCAGACGACAGGCGCCAGCCCGACCGACGGCGTCGTCGCACCCTCAGGCGATCGCCTGCACAACTTCCCCGCAGCCACATCGGCCCGTGGACCCTGCCAAGGCCACCATCTTCTGGCAAGCGTGGCAGCGCCGGTATTGCTTGCCTTCCTTCAGCCGCGTGAAGACATCGATGGCGGCTCCCTCGATCCCGGGCGTTGCAAAGAACCTGGACATCGCCTGCGCGTGCGGGCCGCTATGCATTGCAGACTTCATCTCCTCGGGAGACGCCCAAGTGACGACCGTTGTCAAACGGTTCCCACCGACCACGCTGGTGAATGTCTGCATGGCATCGCCCGCAATGAGCTCAGCCAGGACCTGACGCGATAGCTCGTTGACGAAGACCGTGTTTTCGTCGTCGCGCGCGACAATCTCCGTGACGGTCAATGTCTGGGCATCGGCCAAGGGCCTGCGACGCACCGTCGCGCCCTTGCCCAACGTTATCAGCCCCCATTCCTTTGGCTGAACGATGATTTGCCAGTCCATTTGCCGCTGCAAGGTGGCTGAGTCGAAATAGCCGACCACGCTCCTGATCCCGTCCGGGGACGCATGAATCACATCCAGTCCAGGCAGGAATGCCGACCTCCCGGTCGGTGGGAGTCCCAGCAGCGACCCGGTGTTGGTCCCCAGCATGGTCCACGCGGCGCACACGACGCCGTCAGATGCCGAGTCCATGCGCCCCGGTTTGAAACTCAAGTCGGGAAACGCCGACCACAGCTGCTCCATGTACGACCGGAACGCCTCACCCGCAATCGGTCCTGCGGTGATGGGGTCACAGTACGTGCCACCCGGCGCAAACGTTTCGAGCACGGCTCCCGCATCGCGCAGGTTCCAGGCCGAGAAGTACCGCTGGGCCAGTTCCCCGGAATCCATGACCCTGCTCCTGGTTCGGTCGGACATGTCAGCCGGGGATCTGCTCGACCGGCAGGTTTTCCGGTGCCTGCGGCCGCGCCGGAATCAGTCCATATTGCGCCATCACCTGAGCCAACCTGGCTCGATCAGGCGGCCCGCCCGCGTTGACGACGGCGCCGACATCGTGGAAATACTGCGGCCCGATGTCCGGTGTCATGATGACCAGTGCGCGCGCCACAGCATTGGCCTTGTTGATGAAGTGATGCGTCGAGCCCCGCGGCGTCGACATCCAGTCACCTGGCTCGAGGTCGCGCGATACCCCGTCGACGGAGTAGCGCAGCGTGCCTTCCAGGACGTAGACGCACTCCTCGTTGTCGGTGTGGCTGTGTGGCGGGGGAACCATGGCCCCCGCAGGCACCGTCATCTCGAACATGCCCAACCCGCCCTTTTCCGCACCATCGACGAGATAGCGGATCTCGAGTTGGCCCACCTTGATCAATTCGCCGCGCATGACTGTCTCCTTGCTTCGTTGCCGGACCGGGTATCGGGCCGGTGCGACGAAATTTAGTTCGTTGCGGTAATCTGATAAATAGTGTCCAGTTCAACCCATTGTTGCCAATGCATATGCAATGAAAAGCAGGCTGACCGGCATGAACGTGTTCGCGGAGGTGGTGGGCGCGAAGAGCTTTTCCGCCGCCGCTGACAAGCTCGGCATCTCGAAATCGCTGGCGAGCCGGGAGGTCAGCGCGCTGGAGCGCTCGCTGGCGGTAAAGCTGCTGAACCGCTCGACGCGCAAGCTCAGCCTGACCGAAGCCGGCAGCATCTTCTACGAGCACTGCGCGAACATCCTGCAGGAAGCGGAACTTGCCGAGCGACGCGTGACGCAGGCTCAGTCCGAGCCGGCCGGCGTCGTGAAGATGACCGCGATCCCGGCGTTCGCGGTGCGGCACGTGTTGCCCGCAATTGTCGAATTCCAGCAGCAATATCCAAAGATCCAGGTCAGGCTCTCCTGCAGCAATCGCACGGTGGACCTGGGCGCCGAGGGCTTCGACCTCGGCATCCGTTCGTCGCCCCCGGCGCCGAATCTGGTCGCACGAAAGCTCGCGGTCAGCCGGCTCGTCTTGCTCGCCTCGCCGGCCTATCTCGCGCAGCGCGGCACGCCGCGCCGGATCGAGGACTTGGAGAAGCACGACTGCGTGTTCTTTCCAATGCTCGCGCCCAAAGGGTCTGGACGTTCCGGCGCGGCGGGCGGAAATACGCGCTGAAGGTTCCGGCTTCGTTCGAGACCGATGACCTGGAGGCCGTCCGTGCGGCCACCCTTTGCGGCCTCGGTGTAGGCCTGCTGCCGCTCCACATGGTGGGCGCGGACGTGCGTCAAGGGACCCTCGTGCCGCTGCTGCGGCAGTTCCAACCGGTGCCCGAGGGCGCCATCTATCTGGTCTACCTGCCAAATCGTACGCAGCCGTCGCGGGTGCGGGTGCTGATCGACTTTTTCATCGCGCGCTTCGGGCCTGTGCCGCCGTGGGAGGAGAATTGGTGAAGTCCGACGGCGCAAGCAAGGCCAGGTGAGGTGCCAGGAAACCGCCGGTCGGCAGTGGCAGCCACTGGCCGTTATGGACATGTATCCACAACGGCCAGGAGCCGCAATTTGATGGTGCTCAGGAAAGCGGCCCTTGCGGCATTCGCGACCACCTTTTCAACTCATTGGCGAGCGCTTCCCCCGGTCGGCTACGGCTTTCGTCTTCGCGTCCTTGTCGTGGCCGATGGGTCGGCCTGCTTCAGGGTCTCCTGCGCCCAGAGGGTGATGGCGCGTTCCGTGCTGCGTCCTTCCTCGACGAGCCACGCGCGGAATTCAGCGATCACCGCGTTGTGAGCGGACGCAGGTGAAGTATTGGCGTAGTAGTGCCGATGCATCGCCCCATGCAAGCCGAAGGGCGCGCACAGCTTTCCCGCCACGATGTCGTCTGCGACCAGGAAAAGCGGCACCAGCACCACGCCAAGTCCCTCCGATGCAGCCTGCAAGGCGAAGTACATCTGCTCGAAGTCAAGCGTGCCGACGCCTGCGATCTTCTGCAGGCCCGCCGCTTCGAACCACGTCGACCACGGGTAGGGCTCGGTCGTGTAGCGAATCAGCGTATGTCGTGCCAGGTCCGCGGGGCTGTGCAAGCCTCCCGACTCGACGAAGTCCGCATGACAGACAGGAACGATGGTCTCCGTCATGAAGGGCACGGAGTCGCACCCTGTCATCGGCTCCAGCGCCCCCCGTATGGCGATGTCGTACTTGTTCTCCTGGAAGTGCACCGGGGCAATCGATGTGGTCAACCGCACTTCCACGCCAGGTCGCTTGCGTTGAAAAGTCGATAGCCGCGGGATCAGCCAGCGCATCGTGAAAGTCGGCGGGGCGCTCACGTTGATGGCCGACGTGGTCTGCGTGGCCTGCGCCGTTGCGACGGACAAGCGATCGAGAAGCGAAGTGAGTTCCTGCGCATAGGCACGGCCGCTGTCCGTCAGTCCTATCTGCGAGGCACTGCGCTGGAAGAGTGCGACGCCCAGCCAATCCTCCAGCAGCGTGACCTGCCTGCTGACCGCGCCGTGCGTGACATGCAGTTCCTCCGCAGCCTTGGTGAAGCTGACATGGCGGGCGGCGGCCTCAAAGGCTTTCAGGGCGTTGAGCGGCGGGAGCTTTCTCATGATGGCACTCGCAAAAGTCGCGGCGTCCGGGCGTGCGCCGCGCTGTGAGATTTTCTCACGCTGGGCCAGTTTTGATCGATTGCCCGGAAGGCGGCGGGAAAACAGAATTCTCCTACCGAAACGAGACAAACGAAGAGACCAGCAAACACGCAGCAGCACAGGAATGTGAGATTTCCTGAGGCCGCCACCGACCGCGCTGACCTGCTCTCCCCACTTGAAGCAACAACCAACCCGCGTGAAAACATGAAAGCAGCACCCTTCGACTACGTCCGCGCGGAATCCCTGGAGCACGCGCTGGACTGCCTGAACCAGTACGGCATGGATGCCAAGGCGATCGCCGGTGGACAGAGCCTTGTTCCCATGATGGCGATGCGCCTCGCAAGGCCCACTGTGCTTCTGGACATCTACCGCCTTGCCGATCTGCGGCAGGTAAGCATCGAGGCGGACAGGGTCCGGATGGGCGCCACGACCCGGCAGCGGACAGTGGAGCACGGGACTGAACTTCATGCGGCGCTGCCGCTGGTTCGCGACGCCTTGCGCTGGGTGGGACATATCCAGACGCGCAATCGCGGGACGGTCGGCGGCAGCCTGGTTCACGCGGACCCCTCGGCCGAACTGCCGCTGGCTGCAGCGGTGCTCGATGCGACGCTGCGGCTGCGAAGCCAGGCCGATGGAGAGCGCCACGTTTCCGCACAGGAATTCTTTCTCGGCCCCATGTTTACTGCTACCGGTGAAACCGAATGCCTCGTCGGAATCGAGTGGCCGGTGTGGCAAGGCACCGTCACCACAGCCTTCGATGAAACCGCGATGCGCAGTGGCGACTTCGCCATGGCTTCTGCCGCCTGCCAGATCGAACTGGATGCAGACGGCGTCTGCCGCCGCGTGGCCTTCGGCGTCGGCGGGGTGGATGGCACGCCAAGGGCATTCCCCGAACTGGCCCGGCAGTTGGTCGGCTATCGCATCGATTCGGCCATGGCCAGGGAAATGGCCCAAGCCGCCATGCAACAGACCGAGCCGGGTTCGGACCTGCATGCGAGCGCCGACTACCGGCGCCATCTGGGCGTCGTGATGCTCACGCGCGTCCTGCTCAAAGCCGTCCAGGCGCATAGCCCCGCATCCACCCTTCAACACTGAGACAAGAAAGCAACCGCCATGTCTTCCTCCCTTGTGACCGTAGAAATCAAGGTCAACGGCGTCATACAGCCCCGCGCCATCGAAGCGCGCACCACACTGGTCGACTTCGTGCGCGACCACCTGGGCCTCACCGGGACCCACGTGGGGTGCGAACACGGCATCTGCGGTGCGTGTTCCGTCTTGCTGGACGGTGAGCCTGTGCGTTCCTGCTGCATGTTCGCCGTCCAGGCCGATGGCATGTCGGTGACCACCGTCGAGGGCCTGGCGCCGCAGCGCGGATGCCTGTCGAAGATCCAGGACGCCTTCTGCGAAACGCACGCGCTGCAGTGCGGCTACTGCACGCCGGGAATGCTGGTCGCCTGTCATGCACTGGTGGAGCGCACGCCGCAACCCAGCGAGGCCCAGATCCGTGACGCGATCGGCGGCAACCTCTGCCGCTGCACCGGCTACCAACAGATCGTTGATGCCGTGAAGCTGGCCACCTCGCCGGGATATGAGGTCAAGCAAGCCCAAGGCAAGCGCGAGGAGGTGTCCCATGGCTGATCCGAAGCACCCTGCCTACCAGGCTTTCAAATACGTCGGCCGGCATCGCCGGGCGGTGGAACACCGTCGCTTCGTCACGGGCCAGGGCCACTATGCGGCCGACGTGGTCCCGGCGGGACTGCTGCATGTGGCCATCGTTGCCAGTCCCTATGCGAGCGCCCGGATCCTGTCCATCGACACGTCTGCCGCGCTGGAGATGCCGGGGGTGCACGAGGCACTGACCGGCGAGGAACTCAATGACGCCATCGATCCCATGCTGCCCGGGGTCGACGCGCCCAAAGTGGCGCGCTACCCGCTGGCGCGGGGCGTGGTGCGCTATGCCGGCGAGTGGGTCGTCGCCGTCGTGGCGGAGACCCGCGCCCTGGCCGAGGATGCCGCCGAGCTGGTCAATGTCGAGTACGAGCCCACGCCTCACGTGGTGGATCCCGAGGCAGCCATGGCGCCCGATGCGCCCAAGGTGCACCCGGCGCACGGCGGCAACATCATCTGGAACCGCAAGTTCACCTGGGGTGAGGTCGACGAGCACTTCGCTGCAGCGGAGCACCAGCTGAGCTACCGGGCGCGGTGGGCGCGCAGCTCCACCGTGCCGATCGAGACCTTCGTCGCCACCTGCAGCTGGAACGATGCGACGCAGATCCTGGATGTCTGGGCCTCGATCCAGATGCCCAAGTATCCCGACCTGCTGGCCAAGTGCCTGCGCCTGCCCGGCAACGGCGTGCGCGTGCACTTCGACGTGGACGTGGGCGGCAGCTACGGCTTGAAGCGCGGCCTCAAGCACACAATCCTGGTGGGCTTCCTGGCTCGCAAGCTGGGTCGGCCGGTGCGCTTCCTGGAAGACAGGCTGGAGAACATGCGCGGCGGCGACATGCAGGGGCCGGACCGAATCTTCGAGGTCAGCCTGGCCTTCAATGGCGATGGCGCCATCCAGTCGATGCGCATGCGCGCCATCGATGACATCGGCGCGTATTCCGGTCGCTCTCCCCTGCAGCTTGGCAAGCCCGTGGGCGCCATCGTGGGGCCGTACAAGATCGCCAGCGTCGAGTACGACGCCTACTCGGTGATGACCAACAAGACGCCGCAGGAAGCGGTGCGTGGCTTCGGCCAGGCGCCGACCAACTACGCCATCGAAACGGGCATCGACAGGGTCGCCCGCTACCTCGGCATGGACCGCGTTGAGCTTCGGCGCAAGAACCTGATTCACAAGGACTCATTCCCCTACCTGATTCCGAGCGGCACCTGGTACGACTCGGGCGACTTCGAGGCCGTGATGGACAAGGCGCTCGCGGCGGCGGGATACGACGAGCTGCTCCAGCAGCGGGACGCGCTGCGGTCCAAAGGCTTGCTGGCAGGCATCGGCGTGTCCACCTGCCTCGAGCCTTCCGGCGGCAATTCCGCCTTCGAGCCCCTCTTCAATCCGAAGAACGAGACGACGACGTGGATGGATTCCTGCCTCATCCGCATCGACCTCAATGGTGCGGTGACGGCCTTGATGGGCACGTCCACCTCGGGGCAGGCGCATGAGACGCTGGTGTCGACCGTGGTCGGCGAAGTGCTGCAGCGAGAGCCGGACAGCATCCGCGTTCTGCATGCGGATTCGCTCAACGCGCTGCCATCGAACAGCCCGGTGGGCAGCCGCATGGCCATCATGCTCGGCGGCGCCGCGGCCGGTGCCGCAAAGATCCTCAAAAACAAGCTGCTCACGATCGCTGCGCACAACCTGGAGGTGGCAGAAGAAGAGCTGGTCTATGAGGACGGCAACGTCCTTGTGCAGGCCGATCCGGCTCGCCGAATGACCTGGGACGAACTCGTACAAATCGCCCACCGCAAGTACCACTGCATGCCCTCGGGCATGGAGCCCGGACTGCAGGAGAAGTTTTGCTGGGAAGTGCCCACGGGCGGCAAGATGCCCACAGAGGACGGGCGCGTGCAGATGTACCCGTGCCACTCCTTCGAGTCGCACGTCGTGCTCGCCAGCATCGACCAGCAGACCGGCAAGACACACCTGCATCGCTACGCCGTCGGCCACGACTGCGGCGTGATGATCAGCCCGGACGTGGTCCACGGCATGACCTACGGCGGTGTCGCCCATGGATTGGGCGCTGCACTGCTCGAGAAGTTTGCCTTCTCCGAAGAAGGGCAACTGCTCTCGGGCACCTTCATGGACTACCTCCTGCCCAGTGCGGAAGAGGTGCCCTCGATCACCATCGTCGACCACTGCACGCCATCGCCTCTGACGGTATTCGGTCAGAAAGGCTCTGGCGAGGCCGGATACCTCGGCGGCCCCGCTGCGATCGCCAGCGCCATCAACGACGCGCTCGCTCCGGTCGGCGCAAACATCAACGAACTGCCCATGACGCCGCAAGCCGTCTGGCGCGCCCTGCGCGCGGCCGGGGTGAAGGAATCCGAATGACGAACTCAGACATCCAGCAGCGCCGTGTGCGCGGCCACCACGGAGAACTGTCGGTGCGCCTGCAAGGCGATCCGAAAGACCCGGCCATCGTCATGACCCACTCCATCCTGTCGTCCGGCCTCATGTGGGACGAGCAGGCCGCACTCCTCGCCGGGCAAGGTTGGCATGTGGTTCGCATCGATACCACGGGCCACGGAGATTCCCCGGTGCCAACGGCCCACGCAGTCACCATGGACGGCCTGGCCGCGGACACCATCGCGGTGCTGGATGCACTGGGCATCGCGAGGGCGCACTACGTGGGGCTGTCTCTTGGCGGCATGAGCGGGTTCGGGCTGGGCATCCAGCATGGTGCGCGGCTCCTGAGCCTCGTGCTGTGCGCCGCGAGAGCCGACGCACCGCCTGCAGTGTCCGTGCCCTGGGACGAGCGCATCGCGCTTGCCAATGAGCACGGGACCTGCGCACCGCTTGCCGGACCGACGATCGAGCGCTGGTTTGGAAAGGAGTTCGTTGCTGCGAACCCCGAGACTTCCAGCCGACTTCAGGGCATCGCTGCTTCCACCTCGGTCAAAGGGTTTGTCGGATGCGCCCGGGCCATACAGGGCCTGGACTACCTCGCCGATGTGGCGCGCATTGCAACTCCCACCACGCTGATCGTCGGCTCGAACGATGGCGTGCTGCCCGAGGCGATGCGCACCCTGCAACAGCGCATCCCGGGCGCTGCGCTCGAAACGATTGCCCACGCGGGGCACTTGCCCAACGTCGACCAACCCACTGCGTTCAACGCGGCGCTGCTGCGCCACTTCGAGCAGGTCCGCCAATAACCCCCACCCACTGACCCACGGAGACTCTCATGCACCCCCAACTCATCATCGAACAGCAGGGCCGCCTGTTGTCCGTGACCCTCAACCGCACCGAAGACAACGGCGTTTCGGACAGCATGGCTTCGGCCTTGTCGCAACTGTTGGCAACCGCCCATCAGACGTCCGATGCCGTCCTGCTGCGCAGCGCCGGCCCGGACTTCTGCACCGGCCGGATTCGCGATGCCGGGCCGACGCCCGCAGCCTCCGAGGCGTATACCCGCCGCGATGAATACGACGGCATCTTCGGCAGCTACCAGGCCATGCGCGGTGCGAAGGTGCCGATCATCGGCGTGATCAAGGGGCGTTGCATGGGCTTCGGCACAGCGATCGCGTCCTTGTGTGACGTCAGCTTCGCCAGCGACACCGCCACGTTCAACATTCCGGAGATCGGCCACAACGTGATGCCGACGATGGTGATGTCGGCGGTATACGACCGCATGAACCGCAACGCCATTCTCTGGATGGCGTACTCCACCGATTTCATCGACGCGCAGCGCGCCCTGGCCTATGGACTTGTCAGCCAGGTGGTGCCGGACGCCAAGCTGGACGCCGAAGTGGATCGCTTCGTCGGCGTGCTGTTGTCTCGCCCGCGCCCGGCGATCCTGGGCCTCAAGGAATACCTGCGCGTGGCGCCTCGCATGGACGAGCAGGCTGCCATCGACTATGCGCGCAGCCTGCATTCCATGGTGAACACGGCGGGTGCAATGAAGAAGAACACGCATTGAGGCAGCCATCATGGAAATCACCGGCACACAAACCATCGCGGCCCCACGCCAACGCGTCTGGGACGCACTGAACGATCCCGACATCCTGAAATTGAGCCTGCCCGGCTGCGAGTCCGTTGAGCGGACATCCGCGGAGGAATTCAAGGTGATCGTCGCCGCAGCCATCGGTCCGCTGCGTGCGCGCTTCAAAGGGCTGCTCAAGATGTCGGATGTCGATGCGCCCGGCTCCTGCACCATGTTGTTCGAGGGACAGGGAGGAGCGATCGGCTTCGGCAAGGGAAACTCCTCCGTCAAGCTGACCGAATCCAACGGCCAGACGGAGCTTACCTACACCGCCGAGGCGCAGGTGGGCGGCAAGCTCGCACAGGTGGGTTCGCGGCTCATCGACAGCGTCGCGCGCAAGATGGCCGACGACTTCTTCAAGGCATTCAAGGCGCAATTGGGCGACGTGCCGGCAGCGGCAAAGAGCGCGCTCGTGGCGGTGCCCATTGCGAAAACTTCCGCAGGTCAAGCAGGCAATGCGGTGCCGACATCGCCAGGCCTCGACGACACTGGCGCTGTGGTGGCCCCTGCAGCGCCAGCAGTCCCCGTCGTCCAGCCGGCGGCAATCGTCCCTGCTGGCGTGCAGGTGCCCGGTTGGTGGCTTGCCATTGCGGCAGCCATCGGCTCCTTCGCGACGCTGGCAGGCGTCTTGTTCGCACGCTGAGCGGCGACATCTTCCACCACCCACTGACAGATTGATGGAGACAGACATGAAGAATGCTGGAATCACCCGACGCAGCGTCGTCCTTGCTGCTGCAGGCGTCAGCTTCGCCGGGGCAACACGCGCTCAGCTTTCCAATGGATCGCAGGTCGTGAAGATCCTCGTCGGATTCCCTGCCGGACAGGCCACCGACATCGTGGCCCGGCTGCTCGCCAACAAGCTGCCCGCCGTGACCGGTGCCAATTACATCGTCGACAACAAGCCGGGCCAAGGTGGAAGTCTCGCCATGGGGGCGCTTGCAAAATCCCCGGCCGATGGCAGCGTCATGATGCTCACGCACATGTCCGCCGTCGCGACCAACCCGCACATGTACAAGTCGGTGCCCTACGACTCGATGAAGGACTTCGTGCCGGTGGGACTGCTCGGCGACCTTCCTTTTGTGCTGGTATGCAATCCATCGCTGCCCTTCAGCAACGTGGAGCAGCTGGTGCGCTACGCCAAGGAGAACCCGGGCAAGTTGACGAACGCGTCCTCAGGCAACGGCACGGTGTCCCACTTGGCCATGGAAGACTTCAAGCGCCGTGCGGGCATCGACATCCTGCATGTGCCCTACAAGGGCAGTGGCCCCGGCCTGACGGACGTGGTCGCGGGTCAGGTGTCTCTCGCCCTGGAGACGGCAGCGGCCGTGCAGCCCTTTGTCCAGTCCGGTCGCCTCAAGGCGCTGGGCGTGGGCACGACCACGCGGCTGAGCACGATGCCGAACGTGCCGACCATTGCGGAGCAAGGCTTCAAGGATTTCAGCGCCGTCACCTGGCTGATGCTTCTCTATCCTGCCGGCACGAACAGCAAGTTGGTGGAAAGCACCTTTGTGGCAATGAACAAGGCCATGCAGACGCCCGAAGTCGATGCACGCATGCGGCAGATTGGCACCATTCCGAGGTTCAGCAAGAGCCCGGCGGAAGCGGCGGCTTTCGTGCGGAGCGAATACGCCCACTGGGGCGAGGCGGTCAGACGCAGCGGAGTTCAGCTCGATTAGACAGGTGCGAAATTCCGTATTGATGTACTCAATGTGCGTCCCTGTCCGGTTGCGGAAAAATGGAGAGGGTGCTTGGTGTCAATGGTCTGCCGGACTGTGGCTCACAGCATGAGTTCGCCCCGCGTGCGGGAACAACTGCCAACGCTGCGTTGAAGTCTTGGCGGTGAAGCTCGCCAGCGTGGTTCTGAACCTCCAGGCGCCGTACTTGAGCCCAACCGATGTGATAGCGGCTCGTTGCCGCGGGCGTCGAATAATCCGCTGTCGATACGGACCATTCTTTTGGAGGATGTTTTCACCGCGGCTTGCGTACCCTATCCGTTGAGCGCGAAAGGCCCCGCATGGGACCAGATGTGGCGAATTCCAGATGTTCGATCGAGCCCGGTCAAGTCGGGTGCATGGCCGAAATCACATCGAGGTCACCACCAGCTTCTACCTCATGGAGGCCATGGGCAGAGGGCTGCGAAAGGAGAAGGGCAAGGAGAAGTATCGTCAACATGCGTGGCTGACCCTGAACGATGCCGCCACACGGGCCAGCTACCCCGTGTCACACGACTTGCTGCGCACAGCGGAGCCAAGTCGAACGAACGCGGCAGGCGCGTCTTTGCCTCCTTTGTCATCTACATGACGAATTTCACTTGGGTAAGAGCGGGATTCGAAGAGAGACGAACCCATCGCTCCGGAGGGTAATGTCGCTTCAAGACTGGTTGCTGCCCTTGGCTGCAACTGCTCCACAGGCTCGGCTGGGCCCCTTGTCGCCCTTGGAGGTATCCCTCGGAGTGGCTGCAATGCAAATATGAGCTGCCGTTTGCGGCAGCATCGGCGAAGCAGGTTTTGCACCTTTGCCGTCATTTGGCGGGAAACAGCGCTGAAGGTTTCGGTGACATTCTGGGGCACACGAAAAACGGGCTCATCCCACTTCGTCACGGCAAGCGTGACGTCGAAGAGTTCGTGGGCCGATTGCAGGCATTGAACCCCCTCTTTCCCCCTCTCTATGGTGGCGAAGCATTTTTGCCACCGATTCGGCCAAGCCCGAAGGTGGGTCTCGCAGCATATGTCGCGGCGACCGATCAATGCGTGACAGAGCACAGTTGCTACTTTCCGGGAACGCCCTTCAATGATTGCTGCCCGCGGTCATTGAACAATATGCCAGAGCCTGAGACCAGATCTTTCACCGTGCGCGAGACGAGTACTTCCTCAGCAGCAGCCCGGGCGCTCGAGGTGCGGATGGACGACCTTCGAGCAATGCTCGACGCTGTAGGCTCGCAGCGAGCCGCGTTGTTCGGCTGGTCGGAGGGTGGGGCCGATGTGTGCGCTTTTCGCGGCGACGTACCGTCAACGCACATCCGCACCCATCATGGCTGGTTCGTATTCACGCATGATGGTCGCACCGGACCACCCCTTCGGTCGCACGCCTGGTCAGCTGGAAGCCATGCTGGCCGAGATAGAGCGTGATTTGGGATGCCCCCTGGGCATTGAGCGCGCGCGCCGAGCCGACTCGTTGATGAGGCTTTCGTCAACGATGGGCACGGTACCTTCGCATGAGCGCGATCCCGACCGCAGCGGCGCATGCTGATGCGCATGAACTCAGTGTGTTGCGCTTACCAGCCAACGCCCGGTTTCGCCGCATATCGCGAAAGAATGCCGTCGTTCCATCTTCGGGACGGCCCGGACTCGGAAACTTTCGCCGGAATTTCGGTTTCCCCATTTTGGCCATGGCGCCCTGGCGCAGGCCGGAGCACAATGGCGCGAGGAGATAAAGCTTCCATGTTCGCGGTGCCTGGCGGCAGGCCGTCTCCGGATCTCGATGTACGCCGATTCACTGTTTGCTGAGATTGACGCATCCGCAGAATTGCGTCCTTGTCGCACGCCGCTGCGTGCAGAGTCGGCGCGGGTGACACCGATGACACCCGACACCAAGTACACAACGAGTGGCGGCGTCAGTATCGCCTATTGCCTGCACCGGCAACGCCAGGTCATTCACGCTATGCAGGATCAATTTTTGCGCCAGAGCCTCCGGAGAACCGTATAACTGCCACGATGCGAAACGCCTTGGCGCAGGCCGGGAAAGTCACTGCGGCTTGAGGTCAACACCGGTCTCGGCGAGCGTTCGTGCAAGGCTGGTCGACAGCGCACACGCCAAAGGAACCGGCGGCCAATCGCTTACGACAAGGCTTCCAAATCCCGCCGCTGAGGGACGACGGGCGAACAAAGTGGAGCACTGCTCGACATGCATCGCGCACGGCAGTATCTTTCAGCATTGAATCTGCCAATGATCCCGTCCTGAGCTCGAAAAGGAGCGAAGTGATGAAAGCGCTGTGGAAGCTGTGTGCGGTCTTCGGGCTGGCACTCGGCGCGGCGAGCTTGGCCAGCGCCCACTGGGAGGACCAACCACCGCACCAGATGGCCCAGCTTGGCGAGCTCAAGCTCGAAAACGGCGCTGTGATCCCGAACCTGAAGATGAGCTATGTCACCCACGGCAAGCTCAACGCCGCGAAGGACAACGCCATCCTGTTCCTGCACGGGTTTGGCGGCAACCATCACAACATCGACCATCACATCGGACCGGGCCGGGCCTTGGACACCGACAAGTTCTTCATCATCTGCACCGACTCGCTCGGCGCTACGCAGACCAGCTACGAGCATTCGACGAGCCCGACCAACAGCGGGCTGAAGATGGCGTTCCCGCAGTACACCGGCCGCGACATGGTGAAGGCGCAGTACAAGCTCGTGACGGAAGGGCTCGGCATTTCGCACCTGCTCGCAGTGACCGGGATCTCGTCGGGGGGAAAGTACAGCGTCCAGTTCGCGGTGAGCTACCCCGACTTCATGGATGGCATCGTTCCAATCGTCGGTGGCAGCAATATCTCCAGCAGCGGGAGCCGCTTTTTCTGGCCGCTGATGATCTCGATGATCGAGTCCTGCACGGGTTGGAACGGGGGAAACTATGACGAGAACCCGAAGAACTGCGCAACGCAATCGCTCTCCGTGCTCACCAGCAACTTCTACAGCCGCGAGTGGTGGGAGCAGCACCTCGATACCGCTGAGGCCTACCAGCGATGGCGCGTGGCGATGGGGGCCTACTATCTGGATGTCCAGGATACCCGCGACCTCTTCTACATGTACCGATCGTTTGACGGCATCGGTGACACGCCGGGCTTCAACGGCAGCGCAGAGGCGGCCTTGGGTTCGATCAAGGCAAAGTCCCTCTTCATCCATTCGTTGCAAGATCAACTTGTCCCGCCGCAAAACATTGCCGCCGAGGTCAAGATGATCCCGAAGGCGCGCGCCGTCGCCATCGACTCCACAGCCGGCCACACCATCTGGTATGGAGCCGACCCGCAGGCCACCGTGGCCATGAGCCTCGCGATGAAGGCCTTCCTGGCCGAGTTGACGGCGAGCAAGACCGCCGGTCGCTGATACGAACCATGCAGAACCGGGCAAACATCATGGACAAGATCATGTCGCCGGGACCGAGCCGCCGAGGACTTCTCGAACGTGCATCCGCCCTCGCAGCGGTTGCCTTGGTGGGGCTTCAACACCGCGCGGCCGTCGCCGACTCGCCGCCCGAAACGGGCAGCGTGCGCTTTTGCCATTCGCCGTCGATCTGTGTTGCGCCGCAATACCTGGCCGGCGAACTGCTGCGCATGGAGGGGTTCAGCAGTGTCCAATACCTTCCGCTGGGTACGCGCGCCGGCCCGGACGCGCTGGCGGGCGGCGAGGCCGACATCTCCATGTGGTACACAACCGGCTTCCTGCCGGTGCTTGATGCGGGCAAGCGTGTGGTATTGCTGGCAGGCGTGCATCTGGGCTGTTGGGAACTGTTCGGCCACGGGAGCATGCGAAAGCTGAGCGATTTGAAGGGCAAGACGCTTGTCTGCGAGAAGTACATGGGGGGCGACCAAATCCTGCTGTCCAGCATGCTTTCGTATGCGGGCCTCAACCCGAAAGACGTCACCTGGCTGGCCCGCCCCGGCGAAAGCGCGATGAACACGTTCATCGACAAGCGGGCCGACGCGTTCCTTGCCTTTCCTCCTGAGCCGCAGGAGTTGCGCGCGCGGAAGGTCGGCCAAGTGCTGTTAGACACCAACGTTGATCGGCCTTGGTCGCAGTACTACTGCTGCATGATCGGCGCGAACCGCGACTACCTCCAGCGCAACCCAGTGGCGACAAAACACGTGCTGCGCGCGATCTTGAAGGCCGTCGACCTGTGCAAGGCCTCGCCGCAACAGGCGGCGGGCTACCTGCGCGACCACGGCTACGAGCCGCGGTATGACATCGGGCTCGAAGCGCTGAAGAAGCTCA
This sequence comes from Variovorax brevis, assembly GCF_030317105.1. Taxonomy (GTDB): domain Bacteria; phylum Pseudomonadota; class Gammaproteobacteria; order Burkholderiales; family Burkholderiaceae_C; genus Variovorax; species Variovorax brevis. Next base: position 412,328 of record NZ_JASZYG010000001.1, on the reverse strand, counting down.
ACTATGACTACCGCACCGCCAACCCAGAAGACACCTTGCGCTTTCACGCATTGCGCCTGCGCGACGTCGGCCTGATCAAGTCCACGCCGCAAAAGCTCATTGCGGAAGCTACGGACTGGCGGTTTCTGGATGAACTGAAGCGGGAGTTGAAGGCGTGAGGAATGCCGCGGCCAGCGTTGCCTTGGCGATCTCGTCTCTGTTGGCGGGGTCGCTGATCGCACACGCCGCGCCAAGCACCGTCGACGAGCGCCTGCCCATGCTCGGCCCGGCACCGCCTTTCGCACTGGAGTCTGCAAAGGGCCCTCGCGTTGCGCTCGCCGATCTGCGCGGAAAGGTCTTGTTGGTCACCTTCGTGTTCACAACCTGCAGCGCGAGCTGCCCGATTCTCACGGCCAAGCTTGCCGAGGTCGGGCGCGGCCTGGGCGGCGAGTTCGACACACGGTACGCGTTCGTGGCCATTACAGTCGACCCGTTGAACGACACGCCGGCGCGTTTGCGCAGCTATGCGGCAGCATTCGGGGTTGACATGCCAGGCTGGTATTTCCTGACCGGAGCCCCCAAGGGCATTGACGAGGTGGTGCGACGCTATGGCGCGTATGCGAAGGCGGCAGACAATGGGGGTGTCGATCACCTGTTCCTGACGTCGCTGATCGACCGCGCCGGCATGCTGCGCGTGCAATACATGGGCACGCACTTCGACCCGCGGGAAATGCAGCGAGACCTCCAGATGCTGTCGAGTGAGTGACTTGCGCCGATGCCGTGAAACCCCATGATTGCACCCTTGCTTCGCTGGCTGCCCATGGCCGTCGCGCGAGCGCCGGCCACGGTGCACACCAAGCTGCTGGTGGCGTTTCTTGCCATCGTGGGGCTGTTGATCGCGATCGGTGCGGTCAGCCTCGCCGAACTGGGTCGGCTTAACCAGCGCGCCGAAGAGTTCGTTCAACTGCAACGCAAGATCGCGGCATACCGGCAGATGCAGCACAGCACCACCTCGCAGTTGTTCAGCGTGGCCACGGCGATGCTGGCGCCCGAGCCGGCCACGCTGGACGCGACGCTGCGCCAACTCGACCAGTTCGGCTACGACCTCGACCGGTTGATGTTCGTTGCAAAGGACGAAGTTGAGGTGCTACAGCGCGTGCGCCTTGAATACGACGGCTTCACCACCGCGGTAGGCGAAGTGATCGCGCTGGTCCGCGCCGGCAAGGTGACGGAAGGACGAATGGCGCAGCTTGAACGTGCGGGGCCGCATGCCGAACGGCTCGAGCGCCTGACGAATGAACTCGTCAACAAGGCCGAGGCCGACATGCTGGCGCGCATTGACGAAACCCATGACGGCTACACGGCCTCGCGGCGCTGGGTGGTGGCTTTTGCGGTAGGCAGCATTGTCCTTGCGCTGGGGCTGGGCTATGCGATCTCGTTGTCGTTGATCGACCCGCTGAAGCTGATGGGTGAGCGCTTCGATCAGATCGCCGCCGGAGACTTCACAAGTAAGTTGCAGGTGCCCAACCGCGACGAGTTGGGGGCTTTGGCCGGCAACCTGAATCACATGAGCGACGACTTGGGGCGCCTGTACGAGCGGCTCGCGGCCACCGCGGAAGTACTGCAGGTCATCAGCAGTTCGGTCGCCGACGCGCAGCCGGTCTTCGACCACATCGCACAGTCTGGCGAGCGATTGCTTCACGCCGAATCGTCGCAGATCAACCTGATCGGGTCAGATGGTTTGCTTCACATGGTCGCGTATAGCGGTACGCCCGAGAGCCGAAAATTCATCGCTGACAGTTTTCCCATGCCGCTTGATTCAACGTCGACGGCCCGTGCGATTGCCGAGCGGTGCGTTGTTCGATTCGACAACGTCGTGTCCGACGAACGTGCACCGGAGATTACCAGGCGGGTCGCCGCGCAAGGGGGAGCGCGCGCCTTTGTTGCAGCGCCGATGTTTTGGGAAGAAAGGGGCGTCGGTGCGATCATCGTCACGCGTGACGAGTTGCACCCGTTCGACGACAAGGAGGTCGCTCTCCTGAAAACCTTCGCCGACCAGGCGGCGATCGCCATCCAGAACTCGCGCCAGTTCCACGAAATCCAGGACAAGAGCAGGCAGATCGAAGCGGCGAACCGGCACAAGTCGGAGTTCCTGGCCGCGATGTCGCACGAACTGCGCACGCCCCTCAATGCCATCATCGGCTTCTCCGAAGTGCTGATCGAGCGCATGGTCGGCGAGGTCAACGACAAGCAACTCGAGTATTTGCGCGACATCCACAGCTCGGGGCACCATCTGCTGAGCCTCATCAACGACGTGCTCGACCTGTCGAAGATCGAGGCCGGCCGCATGGAGCTGAACCTCACGCGCTTTGACATCCACGAAACGCTCAACAGCGCAGCGATGCTGGTGCGAGAGCGTGTCACCCGCAATGGTTTGACGCTGTCGCTCGACGCGGCCGGCAACTTGGGCGACTGGGTGGCCGACCAGCGCAAGATCATGCAGGTGGTGGTAAACCTGTTGTCAAATGCGGTCAAGTTCACCCCCGTTGGCGGCAGCGTGACCCTGCGCGCCAGGCGCCTGCAAGGCGTTGAAGGCAGCGAAGTCGAGATCGCGGTGATCGACAACGGCATCGGCATTGCGCCGGACCAGCAGGCACTGGTGTTCGAGGAATTCCGCCAGGTTAGGAGCGATCAGCTCCGGAAGTCCGAAGGCACGGGGCTGGGCCTTGCGCTTGCGAAACGCTTCGTCGAACTCCATGGCGGGGCGATCCACCTTGAGAGTGCGCCTGGGATGGGCTCGAAGTTTGCGTTCACGCTTCCAGAGCTCCTGGGGGAGTCAACGTAATGGGCGCCTCAAAACGTAGATGCGAGCTTTGTGGTGTTCGATGCCGGGCTGCACGAGCCAAGGCAACCGAGAGCGGGCCAAAGTGAAGCCACCCGCACAGCGGGGCTCTGGCGCAAAAATTGATCGTGGCCGCTTGACACGGCGAGAGTGCTGGACGGTTCAGGCAGAAAGTATGGCATTCCAAACTGCAGGCGCGGCTTGGCCTCGAAGACGCAGCTTGCCGACATTGAACTGGCCTTTGCGGATGCGATGCAGCAGTTCGACGCCGGCGATCGTGACGGCCGCGCGATCGAAGACCTTGAAGCCCAGCATCGGCTTGATGCGCGACTTCACACCTCGATGGTCCTGCCCCACCATGTTGTTCAGCTAGCACGACGATCGCAACCGCGTGTCTTTCCAGCGAGGGCTCTGCGCGATTCTGTCGCAGTCGCAGTGCCGGGCCGAGCAAGTTCGCGTCGTGCCGTTTCGCTGAGAAAGCGAGCGAGTAGAACTTCGTTGCTGCGGACGAGGCTTGGCCTTCGAGGCAGTCCATCTGCCCCTTCATGATCATGTACATGGTCTCGATGCCGGCAATGAGCGCTCGTGCGGATCGGAATGACTTGAAGCCGAGCGTCGGCCGCACGATGCGTTTGACGGCCCGATGGTCTTGTTCGACGTGTTGTTGAGGTACTTCGACTGGCGCATCTCGATGGGCGCACCGGAGTCGGCTTGAATGCTCTGGATGGCGGCCCCGTTAGCACCGCTTCTGTCGAAGGTGACTTTCTCAGGCGCACCATGCAAACCGATGGCCTGTTCGAAAATGCATCGTGCGGCTGCATGTATGACCGTCACGGTCGACCGCTCGATACAGGTACTTCCATTGGCCCGCGACCTTAGTATAGGTTTCGTCCATGCGCCAGCTCATCGCCACCGCTCGCTTGCGTCGCCGAAAGACCGCGGCCCGCACAGGCAGGATCTTGATTGACCAGCAATGAACCGTCGCGTGATCGACGAATACGCCGCGCTCGGCCATCATCTCCTCGATGTGGCGCAGGCTCAGCGGATAGGTGGCGTACCAACGTACGGAAGTCAGCATCACCTCCAGCGGGTAATGCATCCGCATGATCATCTTGTGCAGAGAGCCGATCATCGCAGGGCTTTATTTTTTATCTCGCCGCAGCTTACCGTGCGTCGTTACCGCGACAGAACCAAGCCCGTCGCGTAGGCCTCATGGCTGCTTTCAGGTCCACCTCGGCCGCGCGGGGCGGCCCCACTCCATGACGGCTTGTGGCCGATTTGAGCCGGCCGCCATTCTTGAGTCTACGACCGCTTCCGCTGGCGCCGCTGCCTTCCAGCGATCACTTCACCCCAGCGGCTACCAGTCGCTCGACTGCGAGGACCGCGCTCCCCAGCCCTTCTTCCCCGGACATCCGGCTTCCCAGTTCGATCGCTTGCGCGCGGACCTCGTCCCGTTCGGCGAAGGCGATGCATCGCATGATCTCCGAACGGTCCATCTTCCTGGCGTTCACTGGCCTGTCCGCCACACCAAGACGGCGAAGGCGATCCGCCCAGAAGAATTGATCCCCGGCGAAGGGCACCACGACCGACGGCTTGCCGGCTCGCGCTGCGCTATGGGAGGTCCCCGACCCGCCGTGATGAACCACCATGGACGTCCGCGGGAAGAGCCATGTGTGGGGTGTGTCACCGACGACAAAGACGTTGTCTGGAAGACTGGGAGGCTCCACACCGCTCCAACCGGGGTAGAACAAGGCGCGCCTTCCATCGACTGCAGCGATCAGCGCTTCAGTCGTTCGGTGCGGGTCCAGGCCGGCCATGCTTCCGAAACCGACGTAGACGGGAGGTTCGCCGGATGCCAGAAACGCTTCGAGCTCCGGCGGCGGCGACCATTGAGGATCAGGCAGCGCCCACTGGCCGCAGGCCAGGGCATTCGGTGGCCAGTCCTGCGGTTGAGCGATCAGTGCGGGGGACACGCCGTACAGCATGGGGTGGTCTGTCCAGACGTGCGCACGCGCAGGCAGGCCACAGACGCTGGCGCGCGCCGCGTTGGTCGTCTTTCGCAAGGTCCGCCAGACCAGTTCATTGACGAGGCGGTGGCTGGATCGGTTCAGGACGCGCGGGACCAAGCCAGGCGGCAGAAATGGCGACGGGAAATCGGCGGTCGGCGTGATGGGGATGAAGCCCGTGCCGATGGCGGGAATGCCCCGATATTCGGCGACCGACAAGGCCACGAACGCGGCCAGCGCCGATGCCATGATGACATCGCAGCCCGCCGTCGCATCGGCCACTTCCCGCATCCACGCGGCGGTGTTCGCATTGGCCAGTTCAGCAAGCGCTTTTGCGGCATTGGTGAACCCGCCCTTCTTGCCACTCGAGCCTGAAAGTTTCGCCTTGGGCTGGAGGGCTGTTCGAATGTCGCCGGACAGCGCCTGCGAGGGAATGCCCAACCCCGTCGCCGACCCAAGCGTCGAAGCGTCGGCAAGGAGCAGGACCTGGTGGCCTGCATCCATGAGGGCCCGGCACAGCGCCGCAAGTGGGCGGGTATCGCCTTCGGTTCCGTAGGTGACGACGACGATCTTCACCGTTTGCCCATGGTCATTGCTTGCAGTGTGGCTCATGTGCAGATCCGCATGCCCTCGACTTTTTGGCTGATTGACTTCGTTGCCGATGATCACTACGCTGCGCTTCCATTTGGTGTTAGTGCTCGCTCTCTTTTGAAGACCCTCAAAGGTCTGAACGACGCGAGCCCAGAAGAATCGAGACGCCATCCGAATGGCGCAAGGCCCGACCTTTCCCCCCGGAGGCACCCATGTCATTGCCGAGAATCGAGGACCTGCTCACGCCGACGATGCGCGCCGATCTGGCGGCCCTGGCGCAGGGCGCCGTGCCCTTGCAGCGCTGGATCGCACTGAAGGCCTACAACCCGCAGGCCGACCCGACCTTCGCCGGCCAACCCATGCCTTGGCGGGCACCGGGGCAGTCCTTGACCCCGGCGGACACCGGCTTCGATTGCTTTTTCGAAGGCCTGCTGCGCGAGACCTCGGACGACATCCAGGCGCAGGCACGCTGGCAGCGCGTCGCCGCTCAACCGCTGGCGGCTTCGCCACTGGATCGCGTTGCGGCCTGGCGCGCTGAAAGGGGCCTGGAGGAGTTCGCATCCTTCGGCATCGTGCCCTCGCAAAACGTGCTGCTGGACAGCCAGAACCAGCAGATCGCCCGCCTGCCCTTCTACGCCGACACGCTGCGCGACCTGGCCTATTGCCTGGGCGTCTCGAGACCACACGACGACGCGGGCTGGGAGGCCCTGGCGCATGCGCTCTTCACCGACACACTGCCCGCCTGGCCAGGCACCGTGTACCCCGCCAGCGTTTTCATGAACCAGTTTGCCGCCGACGTGTTGTATGCGCTCCTGGGCATGCGAAACGAGTCTGCCGTACCCGGCCAACCCAGCTATGCAACCGCAGTGCTGACCGAACTGGGACAGGCGCGAAGACGCGGCAACAAGAACACGCCCGCCCAGGCCGGGGAAGCGGTCACGCGCTTCGTGGCGCAGATCCAGGCCGACCTTCGCAAGGCCGTTGCGCCTGCGACCGAAAGGGCAAGCTCATGAACCAACGTCGCGTGGACTTTGTCATCGTGGGCTCCGGCGGCGGCGGAGGCACCCTGAGCTGGATGCTGGCCAAGGCCGGCTACCGCGTCGTCGTGCTCGACCAGGGCGCCGACTGGTCGCTGCCGAAGGAGGAAGTGAACACGCCTTTCGACCCCGGCCTGCACGACGAATATCGATTCCAGCAACAAAAGCCGGACGGCAAACGCCAGCCGCGGGGCGACTACAACACCTTCAGGCCCACCGAGGAACTGCAAGCCCGCCCGCTCAACTCCAACATGATCGGCGGATGGAGTGCGACGACCCTGGGCGGCGGCTCCAACCTGTGGGGCGGCTGGGCCGTGCGCGCCTTGCCCATCGATTTCCGGCTGCGCAGCCACTACACAAAAACGGGCCAGCTCGATCAATTCCGGGCATGGGGCTACGACGTCGCCGACTGGCCGGTGTCCTATGACGAGATGGAGCCCTACTTCAACGTCACCGAGGCAATGCTGGCCGTCAATGGCGACCGAGAGGCGATGAACCAGGCCCTGGTGGGCAGCCCCTGGTACAAGGCCTTCAAGACACTGAACCCGGACGTCGCCGGCTATGGCCGCTGGGAGTCCACCTTTCCCTATCCGTCACCACCCTATCCGCAAAAACCGGTGGGCCAGTTCTTCTTCGACGGTGCCCAGGCGGCCGGCGTGACGTGCCTGCCCATTCCCACCGCACTGGTCAACCCCGGCAGCGATGGCTACCGTACCCGTGCGGAGTTGGCCAAGGCTGCCAGCACCGTCCCGGATGGCCCGGGCAGCGCCTTCTGGCACCAGGATCCCGAAGCGCTGTGGTCCGACCGCGTGCGCGCGGCCTGCAACATGTGCGGCTTTTGCGAAGACTTCATTTGCTGGGGCAGCAATGCACCCAAGAGCGGCGTCTTCTCGACCACGCTGGTGGAGATGCGCGACCTGCCCGAGCATGCCGACGTGCGTTGCAACGCCAAGGTCTACGAGGTGCTGTACGACTCTCGCCTGCGGCGCGCGAATGGCGTGCGCTATCTGGACATCACCGATCCCGACCGGCCCGTGAAGCACGAAGTGCTCGCGAAGTATGTGGTGTTGTCCTGCGGGGCCGTGCAGTCCGCCCGCCTGCTGCTGATGTCAGGACCGCCCGAAGGCTTGGGCAACCGCTACGGCAACGTCGGCCGCAACGTGATGTTCCATCTCTTCAACATGAGTTCGAGCGTGCAGTTGCCACCGCAATACCAGGGCCTGCTGCACCCCGAGCTGGGCAACATCGGCTCGACCACCAGCTACGACAACTACTTCATTCCGGGCGAGACCGCCGACTCCTGGTGGAAGATGGGCATCATGACGGCCGCGGAAAAGAAGAACCCGCTGCACGGCGCCGTCAATTCGCTTCAGGGGGGCGCCATCGGCATGGACCTCCTGGGCCAGATGGACGACTACACGCGCCAGCTGGACCTGCGCACCACGGGCGACGACCATCCGATGCCGCGCAACCGCGTCACGCTGGATCCGCAGTACGTGGACGAGTACGGCTTGCCGGTCGCACGCATCACGCGCAGTTTCGGCGAACACGAGCAACTGTTGTTCCGCTTGATGAAGGCGCGCTTTCGGGAAATCTTCGCGGTCTACGAAAAGATCGGCATCGACTTCACGCTGTCCGACCCGCAGTTGCTCACGCTCTTCGGCGACCACCAGATGGGCACCTGCCGCATGGGCGACGACCCGCGCACGTCCGTGCTCGACCGCCACTGCCGCATGCACGAGGTCCCCAACGTCTTCGTCGTCGACACCAGTTGCTTTCCCACATCGCTGGGCGTCAACCCGATGGCAACGGCCATGGCCAACGCCATGCGCGTCGGCAGCTACCTGGTTGACGCGCTGCGCCGCGGCAACGAACTGAACTGAAGGGGCCGCTGTGATCTGGCAAAACTGGGCCGGCAACGTCACGGCCACCCCCGCGGGCATCCATGCCCCCGTCACCGTCGAAGCGCTGTGCGCGGTGCTGGCCGAGGCACGCAGGACGAAGCAGCGCGTGCGTGTGGTCGGCAGCGGCCACAGCTGGAGTCCGCTGGTGCAGACCAGCGGATTGCTCATCAGCATGGCGAACTTTGCCGAGCTCTCGCTCGACGCCGCAGCGGGTGTGCTCACCCTGGGGTCGGGGGTCACGGTCGATCAGCTCGCGCAATTCATGCTGGATCGCAAGGTCTGCGTCCCTTCCAGCGTGGGCATCGGGCTGGGCGAGGCCACCATGGGCGGCGTTTTCTCCACGGGGTGTCACGGCTCCGGCATCGACACGCCGTCCGTCTCGGACTGGATCGAAGGCGTCGAACTGGTCACCTCGCAGGGCGAACTGCGCGAGTACTCGCTCGAGCGCGACGGTGACCAGGTGATGAATGCGCTGCGCCTGTCGCTCGGCATGCTGGGCATCGTCACGCGCTACCGCATTCGTGTGCTTCCCATGTTCAATGTCCACGTTGTCGAATGGAAGGAACGCGTCGACACCGCGCTCGCGGGAGTGAAAGGCCTGGTGATGGACAACGACTACGCCGAAGTCTCCTGGATGCCCTTCAACGACAGCCTGTGGATGCAGAAGGCCAACAAGACAGACTTGCCCGTCACGCGCAACAGCTTTGCGCCGCCGGCCAACGCCTTTCGCGACCGGCTCTATGAATTCGGAAGCGCGCTTGCGCTGGACGCGATCGAATCCAACCCGTCACTCATCCCCGACGTGCTGCGCGCCAGTTTTCAGATGCTCGATCCGGGCGACTATGTCTCCAGCATCACGCACTATGTGCATTGCGCGGACTATGGTTTCTTTCTGGATCGCTACCGCCTTCTGGACATCGAAGTGGTCTTTGATATCGATGAGGAATTCGACAGCGTGCGAAGAGCCTTTGCCCTGACCGCGGCCAAGGTCGACGAATGGAAGGTGCGCGGCCAGTACCCGCTCAACTCGACGCTGGGATTTCGCTTCATACGCAACAGCGATGCGCTTCTCTCGTCATGCCGGGGCAACACACGCACTTGCATGGCGGAACTCTTCAGCTATCACAAGACCCCGCTGTTCGCCGAATTCGCGGCCGAGGTCCTGTCGGTGTGGATGGCCGAACTTCCCCGCGCGCGCACGCATTGGGCCAAGGCGTTCCAGTACATGCCCGACGCACCCACCGCCATGCGAAAGGCTTTCGCTTCCCAAATCGATGAATTCCTGGCTGTCCGCCAACAGATGAACGTGGATCCGGACGACCTGTTCGTCAATGAGGCGCTCGGCGCGATCTTCGGGATCCATTGACTTCAATCGCGGACATGGCGCTCCAGGACTTCTGGAGACGCAAGGCAAGTCCGCTGTTTACGTCCTTCCCCTCCCTCAGGAAGGGGGGCGCGCGCAGGGCCGGGCGATAAATTTACGCATAGCCCGACACCTCCCATTCTTCGTTGCCGCAGCGTCGGGCGCGGCTCACCCCACCGGAGAACGGCATGGCTTTCCTCAGAGCGTGTTTGCACGAATTGCGCGTCACGCGTCGCGACTGGCACCCGGTAGCCGCACACCGCATCACGCACACAGGATCGATTCATGAATTCGCCTGAACCAGTACTGGTACGCCAAGGCAGCGAGACCGTGAAGTCTTCGCTCAAGGTCGAGGTTTTCCTTGATTTCGTCTGCCCGTGGTGCCTGATCGGAGCACGCCATCTCGACACCGCCGCGAGCCGGCTGGCAGAGCTGCGGCCCGATGTGCAACTGCAAGTCGTGTGGTGTTCGTATCCCCTGCTCCCCGACACCCCGGTGGGCGGCCTGCCCTACCAGGCGTTCTACGTGAATCGCCTCGGCAGCCCCGAAGCCGTCGCAATGCGCCGTGCGCAGGTGCAGCAAGCCGGCACCGCCGCGGGAATCCGCTTCGCGTTCGATCGAATCGGGGTGTTGCCGAACACCGCCGCTACCCACGCGCTGCTCGCGCAGGCGGCCGTCCACGGCACCGACGCGCAGCAGGCCCGTTTGATCCAGCGGATCTTCACGGCCTATTTCATGGAGGGCGAAGACATCGGCAATACGTCCGTACTCAAGCGACTGGCGCTGGAGTGCGGGCTCGACGCCGGGGATGCGCAAGCTGGCATCGACCCTCATGTGCCCGCAAGGCTCCGCTATCCGATCAGCGGGGTGCCTTGCTTTGTTCTCGACGAATCGTTCGCGCTATCGGGCGCCGCATCGCCCGATGCGCTGCTCGACCTCATGTTGCGGGCGCTCGACGCCTAGCTTCAATTCAAAACCACCGGGAGCTTCGAGCGGCACGTTCCGCGGCGCTCGCTCGCCCGCATTCACTCTGGAGACATACGGAAATGAAGAAATCCCTCATCGCCCTGGCCTCGCTGGCTGTTGCCGGCGCCGCCTCGGCCCAATCGTCGGTGACGCTGTTCGGCGTGGCAGACGTCGCCGTCAGCGGCTACAAGAACCAGTCGGAAACGCCGGCCGGAGTAACGGTCACCAAGAGCCAGACGGTCTTGTCCAGCGGTGGCTACAACAACAGCCGCCTGGGCTTGCGCGGCACGGAAGACCTGGGCGGCGGCGTCTCCGCCGGCTTCTGGCTGGAAGCGGGGCTCACCATCGACAACGGCGGCGGCGCCGCGACGGGCGGCGGCCTGAGCTTCAACCGGCGCTCGACGGTGAGCCTGTCCGGCACGCTCGGTGAACTGCGCCTGGGTCGCGACTACGTCCCGACCTTCTGGAACGACGGCATCTTCGATCCCTTCAACACCAACGGCGTGGGCACCAGCCTGATCGCGACCGCCAGCGGCGGCACCGCCCTGGGCGTGCCCAACAGCGGCTTCCAGTCGAATCGCAACTACGTTCGCGCCTCCAATTCGGTCGGCTACTTCCTGCCTTCCAACCTGGGCGGCCTCTATGGCCAGTTCATGTACGCCATGAACGAGAAGGTCAGCACGAACCCGGGCAACCTGACCCCTCCCGGCGCTGCCGCGATTGCCGCCAACCCGGCGCTCGCAGCCACGGCCGACGACACGCGCGTGGGCCGGTACATCGGTGGCCGCCTGGGGTACGCCAGCGGCCCGCTCGACGTCGCCGTTGCCTATGGCAAGAGCACCATCGGCTCCAACTACTACCTTGGCAGCACGACCACGCTGGACACCTGGAACCTGGGTGCCTCGTACGACTTCGGGCTTGTAAAACTTTTCGGTGAGTATTCGAACAACAGGCAGGTCACCGACCTGGCGGCCAACTCGCCCATTCCAGCCGGGTTCACCAAGCCCGGTGCCAATGGCGGCGTTGTCGGCGTGAACGTGCCGGTCGGCGTCGGCGTGATCCGGGCGTCCTACTCGGCGGTCTACTACAACCACGTGAGCGCGAACATTGCCGGCGTGACGAACGAGCCGAAGTCCGACCAGTGGGCCCTTGGCTACGTGCACAACCTGTCCAAGCGCACGGCGCTGTATACGACCGCCGCCTACCTGAAAAACAAGAACGGCGCCTCGCTGGCCGTCACCGGCGCGCCCACCTTCATCGCGGGCACGATCCCCGGTGGTGCAGGCATCGCCTTGCCGAGCTCGTCCGTCGGGTACGACATCGGCATCCGCCACTCGTTCTGAAAGCGGGCGAAGTGCTCATGGCCACCCCTGAATTCGTGCTTCGGCTGCCAGGCCCGCGGTCACGGATTCCAGGCGGAGCACCTGCCTCCAGGCGCACGCCCTGAGGGTTTCCCACCCCCTCGCCCCCTCCACCAAGGAGGGGCTGGGGTGGGGACGTCGCTTACAGAATTTCACACGCTCCACAGCCCCCTGCATGCAGGGGAATCCGACCACAAACCAAGACCTGGAAACACGTGTACCACGCCAAACGCAAGACGGGATCCCTCGAAGCCCGCTCGTCCTTCCCACTCGCTGCCGTCGCAGCAGCTGTCGCCCTCGTGACTCTTGCTTCGGGCGCAAGCGCGTTCGAACTGGAGACCGGCAACCCCGACCTGTCGGTGCGCTGGGACAACACGGTGCGCTACAACTACGCGAACCGTGTCGAGGAGCGCGACTCGAAGATCGGCAACTCGGCCGTATCGGACGAAGGCACCTACAGCTTCAACAAGGGCCAGACCGTCTCGAACCGCCTCGACCTGCTGACCGAATTCGACATTGCCTACAAGAAGCGCTACGGCGGTCGCGTGAGTGCCGCCGGCTGGTATGACGCCGCCTACGGCGCGGACAGCAAGACCAACCCGAACCCGCCGCTGTCCAACATTCCCAGCTACATCGGCAAGAAGTACAGCGACTACACCCGCCGTTACTACGAAGGCCCCTCGGGCGAACTGCTCGACGCCTTCGTCTTCGGCGGCGTCGACCTCGGCGAAGTGCCCGTCAATGCCAAGCTGGGCCGCCACACCGTGTACTGGGGCGAGTCGCTGTTCCTCGCTGGCAACCTGCACGGCGTGGCCTATGCGCAGAACCCACTGGACCTGCAAAAGGGCTTCGCCACGCCGGGCGTGGAAGCCAAGGAACTGTTCCGCCCGCTGAACCAGTTGTCGGCGCAGGCCCAGCTGACCGAGGATCTCTCGGTTGCCGCGCAGTACATGCTCGAGTGGGAGTCCTACCGCTATCCCGAGGGCGGCACCTACCTCGGCCCGGTGGACTTCGCCTTCAACGGCCCGGACCGCCAGTTCATCTCGCCCGCACTGGGCTTCGCCCGTCGCGGCGACCCTTCGGAGCCCAAGCAGCGCGGTGAAGGCGGCCTCTCGGCACGCTGGAGCCCCGCATGGCTGGACGGCACCATGGGCGCCTACTGGCGCACCTTTGCCGACAAGCTGCCGCAGACCTTCCTGACGCAGGTCGGCCCCGGCGTCAGCCGCTACAACCTCATCTACGCCGACAACATCGACCTGTACGGCGTGAGCCTGGCGAAGAACATCGCCGGCGTCAGCGTGGGCAGCGAACTCTCCTATCGCCACAACACGCCGCTCAACAGCACGGTTCTGGGCATCGCGCCCGGACTGCCCGCGCAAGGCGACACCAAGGGCCCGCGCGGCGACACCTACCACGGGCTCGTCAACGCCGTGGGCGTGATCAACAAGACCCCGCTGTTCGACACCGCCACCTGGGCGGCCGAACTGGTGTGGTCGCAATGGGCCAAGGTGAACAGCGGCGCCAACCTGTTCTTTGCCGAAGGCTTCGCGGCCTGCGCCGGCAAGGACAAGTGGGACGGCTGTACCACCAAGAACTACGTCGGCGCCGGCTTCGCGTTCACGCCCACCTGGTACCAGGTGTGGCCCGGCATCGATCTCTATGCGCCCATGACCTACGCGGTGGGCCTCAGCGGCAACGCTGCCACGGTCTTCGGCGGCAACCAGCGCAATGGCAACTACAGCGTTGGCCTGGGTGTCGATGTACGCCAGAAGTACCGCTTCGACCTGAAATACATCGACTACCTCGGCGAATACCGCAGCACCAACGGCACCGCGGTCACCAGCCAGAACGGCTTCACGACGCTGCTCAAGGACCGCGGCTTCGTGAGCCTCACCTTCAAGACCTCTTTCTGAGACAACCACCATGAAACTCTCCAGCTCATTGATCGCCGGCATCGTTGCCGCATCGACCGGCCTGGCCGCGCAGGCGGCCATCACGGCCGACGAGGCCAAGGCCCTCGGCACCACGCTCACGCCGGTCGGCGCCGACAAAGGCGCCAACAAGGACGGCACCATCCCCGCGTACACCGGTGGCCTGACCAAGGCACCGGCGGACTTCAAGGCCGGCGACGGCGTGCGCCCCAACCCCTTCGCCGGCGAGAAGCCGCGCCTCGTGATCGACGCCAAGAACATGGCCAGCCACGCGGACAAGCTGACCGACGGCACCAAGGCCCTGCTGCAGAAGTACCCGGACTTCCGCCTGGACGTCTACCCGACGCACCGCACCGTGACCTTTCCGAAGTTCGTGCTGGACAACACCGCCAAGAGCGCGGTCACGGCCAAGACGACCAACGATGGCCGTTCGATCGAAGGCGTGCACGCGGGCTTTCCGTTCCCCATTCCCAAGGACGGCTATGAAGCCATGTGGAACCACCTGGTGCGCTTCAACGGCCAGAGCTACGAGGCCAAGTACCGCAACCTGAACGTCGATGCCAGCGGCCGCCCTGCCCTGGCCACCGAAGGCGTCAGCGTGCAGGACTTTCCGTTCTGGGACACCAGCAAGAGCGCTGCCGACACCTACTGGCGCATCAAGCTCACCTACACGGGCCCCGCGCGCCGCGCCGGTGAAGCCTTGCTGATCGTCGACCCGCTGGACATCGGCCAGAAGGACCGCCGCGCCTGGAGCTACCTGCCCGGCCAGCGCCGCGTCAAGGTGGCGCCGGACCTGTCGTTCGACACGCCCAACCCCGGCACCGCAGGCGCCACGACCTTCGACGACACCTTCATCTTCAACGGCTCGATGGACCGCTTCGACTTCAAGCTGGTCGGCAAGAAGGAGATGTACGTGCCCTACAACGCCTATGGCGCGGTGTACCAGTCCAAGCAGGACGACCTGCTCAAGCCCAACTTCCTGAACCCCGACCTCGTGCGCTGGGAACTGCACCGCGTGTGGGCCGTGGAAGCCACGCTGCGCGACGGCAAGCGCCACGTCTACAGCAAGCGCACCTTCTACCTCGACGAGGACTCGTGGGCAGCGCTGGCGTCGGACAACTATGACGCACGCGGCCAGCTCTACCGCGCCGGCTTCGCCTACATGGCACCCAGCTACGACCTGCCTGCGCCGTACACCGACATGTTCGGCCACTACGACTTCGCATCGCGCGTCTATTCGCTGACGGGCTACATCGCGGAAACCGGCGGTCTGCGCCACACCAAGGCGCTGTCCGACCGCGAGTGGACCGCCGATTCGCTCGCCGGTTCCGGCGTGCGCTGATCGGGGAGCGACATGATGAGCGCGAAGCGAGTCACCCGGGGCGGTCGCGCCCTGGCCCTGGCACTGTCGGTTGCCGCATGCGCCGCTGGCGTCGCGGCGTGGTCCGCACAGGCCGCGCCGGACAAGGGCTGGCGCGACGTGCTGGACACGCCGGCCGTGAAGAGCCCGCTCGCATCGCGCGCATTGCTCAACGGACTGGCCAGTGCCGGCAGCCGCATCGTGGCGGTGGGCCAGCGCGGCCACATCGTCTACTCCGACGATGCCGGCAAGAGCTGGCAGCAGGCCGAAGTGCCTGTGAGTTCGGACTTGGTTGCCGTGACCTTTCCGGATGAGAGGAACGGATGGGCCGTGGGCCATGACGGCATCGTGCTGCGCAGCACCGATGCCGGCCTGACCTGGACCCGCAAGCTCGACGGCCGTCAGGTCGGCGAGGTCATGTCGCGCTACTACGCACGTGAGGCCGAGGCCCTGTCGGCCAGCGACCCGAAGCGCGCCGCAGCGCTGCTTGAAGAGGCACGGCGCTTCGAGGCGCAAGGCGCCGAGAACCCCTTCCTCGACGTGTGGTTCCGCGATGCAACCAACGGCTACGTCGTGGGCGCTTTCGGCCTGGTGCTGCAAACCGCCGACGGTGGCGCCACCTGGGAGCCGCGCCTGCATGCCGTCGACAACCCCAAGGGCCTGCACCTCTATGCGGTGCGTGGCATCGGCTCCGACATCTACATCGCCGGCGAGCAAGGGCTGCTGCTCAAGCTCGCGCAGGGCGACACACGTTTTCGCGCGCTCGAACTGCCCTACAAGGGCACGCTGTTCGGCGTCACCGGCAATGCCGGTTCATTGCTTGCCTATGGCCTGCGCGGCACCGTGCTGCGCAGCACCGACGGCGGGCGCAGCTGGCAGCAGACGCCCACGGGCCTGCAGGTCGGCCTGACGGCCGGCACGCGGCAGGACGACGGACGCATCGTCATCGTCAGCCAGGCGGGCCACATCCTGACCAGCAACGATGAAGGCGCCACTTTCAAGGCCGCCTCCACCGAACGCACCGTCCCCGCCGCCGCGGTGGTCGTCCCCGCCAAGGGCACGGTCGTCATCGCCGGGCCGCGCGGCGCCCAAACGCTTGCACTGCCCTGACAAAACGGGCAGCGGAGAAACGCACATGCACACCCCCACGTCCGCGGACCTGTCCGCGCCGGGTTCGCTCGACCAGTTCGACACCCGCTCCGGCTCGCGCCTGGAAAACCTCATCTTCAACCACCGCCTCGTGGTGATGGTGGCCTGCGGCCTCATCACGCTGCTGCTGGGCCTGGTGGCCGCGACGAAGCTCACGCTCAACGCCAGCTTCGAGAAGATGCTGCCCCAGGGCCACCCCTACATCCAGAACTACCTGGAGCATCGCGCCGACCTGCGCGGGCTGGGCAACTCCCTGCGCATCGTCGTGGAGAACACCAACGGCGACATCTACGACCCGAAGTACCTCGCCTCGCTCAAGAAGATCCAGGACGAACTCTTCCTGACGCCGGGCGTGGACCGCGCGTGGCTGAAGTCACTGTGGGCACCCGCCGTGCGCTGGACCGAAGTGACCGAGGAAGGCTTTCGCGGCGGTCCGGTGATGCCCGACAACTACAACGGCTCGCCCGCCGCCACCGAGCAGCTGCGCGGCAACATCGCACGCGCCGGATTGGTGGGCGGACTGGTCGGCAATGACTTCAAGTCCAGCATGATCGTCGTGCCGCTGCTGGACCAGGACGCTTCGACCGGTCAGCGCATCGACTACCGCGGCCTGTCGCGCGCGCTGGAGCAGATGCGCGCGCGCTACGAGACGGATGCGCAAGGCCAGCCCACGGGCATCCGCATGCACAGCATCGGCTTCGCCAAGCTGGTGGGCGACCTGATCGAAGGTCTCTATGCGGTGGCGCTGTACTTCGGCATTGCTGCGCTGGTGGCCACGCTCATCATCTATTTCTACACGCGTTGCGTGCGCAGTACGGCGCTGGTGGTTGCGTGCTCGCTGGTGGCGGTCGTGTGGCAACTGGGGATGGTGGCCGGGCTCGGTTTCGAGCTGGATCCCTATTCGATTCTCGTGCCCTTCCTCGTCTTCGCGATTGGCGTGTCGCACGGCGCGCAGAAGATGAACGGCATCATGCAGGACATCGGCCGCGGCGCCCACCGACTGGTGGCCGCACGCTTCACCTTCCGCCGACTGTTCCTGGCAGGACTCACCGCATTGGTGGCCGACGCCGTGGGCTTCGCGGTGCTGATGATGATCGACATCCCGGTCATCCAGGACCTGGCGCTCACCGCCAGCATCGGCGTGGCCGTGCTCATCGTGACCAACCTGATCCTGTTGCCGGTGCTGCTGTCGTACATCGGCGTCAGCGACGATGCGGCGCAACGCAGCCTGCGCGCCGAACAGGGCGAGTCGGGCGGCATCAACCGCGTCTACGGCTGGCTCGAACGTTTCACCGAACGACGCTGGGCGCTGGCCACCGTGGCTGCGGCCGCCGCACTGCTGGCCGTGGGCTTCGCAGCGAGCACGCACCTGAAGATCGGCGACCTGGACCCGGGCGCGCCCGAACTGCGGCCGGACTCGCGCTACAACCGCGACAACGCGTACGTCACGGGCCACTACTCGCTGTCGAGCGACACCTTCGCGGTGATCGTCAAGACCGCCAAGGAAGGCTGCCTGCGCTACGAGACGCTGGTCGAGGCCGATCGCCTCGCGTGGACGCTGCAACAGGTGCCGGGTGTGCAGACAACCATGTCGCTCACCAATGCCGTGCGCCAGATCACCGCCGGCAGCAACGAGGGCAGCCCCAAGTGGCTGACGATCGCGCGCAACCAGGACGTGCTGAACTACGGCGCGCAGCAGGCCAGCGTGAACAACCCCGAACTGTTCAACACCGAATGCTCGGTGATGCCGGTGATCGCCTACCTGTCCGACCATCGCGCCGAGACGCTGGACCGCGTGGTGCAAACCAGCGCCGCTTTCGCGGACGCGCACAACAACGGCGATCGCAAGTTCCTGCTCGCAGCGGGCGGCGCCGGCATCGAGGCCGCCACCAACATCGTGGTGCACAAGGCCTGGACGCAGATGCTGGTGCTCGTGTATGCAGCGGTCATCGTGCTGTGCTTCGTCACCTTCCGCAGCTGGCGTGCCGTGGTGGTGGCTGTCGTGCCGCTGGTCATCACGTCGGTGCTTTGCGAGGCCTTGATGGTCTGGCTGGGCATCGGCGTCAAGGTGGCCACGTTGCCGGTGATCGCGCTGGGCGTGGGCATCGGCGTGGACTATGCGCTGTACCTGCTGAGCGTGCAGCTCGCGCAGCAACGCGCCGGCGCCACGCTGGGCCAGGCTTACCGTGTGGCGTTGCAGTTCACCGGCAAGGTCGTCGTGCTGGTGGGCGTCACGCTGGCGGCTGGCGTTCTGACGTGGGCGCTGTCGCCCATCAAGTTCCAGGCCGACATGGGCATCCTGCTCGCGTTCATGTTCATCTGGAACATGGTGGGTGCGGTGCTGCTGATCCCGGCGTTGTCGCACTTCCTGCTGCGCAAGCCGGTGACGGCGCTGGCGGGTGTCGAGGTGCCGCGCGTCGAGCCGACCGCGGTGGCTTGATACGCTTGATACGCGAAAGGCGACCCTTCCCGCTTCCCTCGCTCATGGTCATGCGCAGCCCCCGGCTCAGCGCAGCGGCAACATGCCCGCCATCACCTGGTTGAGCGAAAACACGATCTGCGCCTGCCGGCCCGTGGCCAAGCACCACAGGCCGGCGCGGCGCGCAATGGTGGCCTCGTCGCTGGGCTCGAAGCGCGGTGGCTGGCCGGGAGTGCGCTGCTCGTCGAAGACCTCCAGCAGTGCACGCCAGCCTTCCGGCGGCAGTGTGCTGGCAACCGCTCTCAAGTACGCGGCCGTGCGCTCTGGCGGCAGGCGGTCCGTGCCCAGGCCGTCCTGGACGATCCACACCACACCCGTGCCACGGTGCAAGCGCAGGAGCATGCGGGCGAAGTCTTCCGGCGAACTGGCGCCCGAGTAGAAGACGCTGGCGTACAGCGGGGTTTGCGGCGCACCGGGCGCCATGGCCGACAGTGCATCCCGCATGGGTGCCAGGTAGTTGCGCAACATGCGCTCGCGCGCCGGGCTTTGCCAATTCAGATCGTCGATCTCCTGCGGCAGGTACCAACCCGCCAACTCCAACGGCGGCGGGCGGCGCAAGACCCGGCGCGCCAGCGCCACGGACTTGTCCCGGCTCGCGGCCAGGTGCGCGCGCAACACCGGGTCGGGCTGCTGCAACACGCGGTAGTAGTCCGGATCCATGTGGAGCCCGAAGATCAGCTTCAGGCCAGTCGTCTCCCATTGCCGCAGGCCTGTGGCCAACCAGCCCGCCTCGCCCCGCGGCCAGAACTCGTGGTCGCCGTAGCTGGCCCATTGCAGCAGCACATGCGCGTAACCCTGGCGCTGCACCTCCTGCCCCAGGGCGCGCCAACCGGATGCATCGAGCCCGGCGTGCGCGGCCCAAGGCTGCCAGATGATGGTCCGTTGCGGTGACGCCGGGCACATCGGAGAAACGGACGGATCGGCCGCCATGGCAAGGGCGCTTGCGGCAATCAGCAGGCCCAGGCCGGGCCTGGCAATACATGAGGCGATCAATGCAGCACGGCCCATCTCAGTTGCACGGTATGGCGGTCGGTGGTGTTGCCGCCCACCACCCGGCGCACTTCCAGCGAAAGGCGCTGGCTGAGAGCGGGCGCGCGGTATTTGTCTTCCTGGTGCCATGTCTGCAACGCCAGGCCCAGCCCGACATCCAGGCGTGTGACATCGACCCGTGCCAGGCTGTCGTTGCTGGCCGCGTAGCCGCCTGTCAGGTAGGGCATGACGGTCGCCTTGAAGGGTGCGTCCTGCAGCTTGTGCTGCCAGCCCCATTCACCTGACAGCGTCACGTAATAGTTGCGCGCGCGCACCAGCCAGGCCAGGTCGGCGAAGACGTTGGCGTAGAGCCAGCCACTGGCCACGGGGTTCCAGTCGCCGGCCCAGGTGTGGGAGCCGGACAGGCGCAGCATGAAATCGTCCTCGGGCTCGGCGGACTTGCGCCACAGGTACTCGGCCGAGCCGACGATCATGTAGCTTTGCGACAGGCGCTGTCGCACACCCACGCCCAGCAACTGGTTGTCGGGCTGCAGCTCCAGGCTGCGGTCCTGCAGGCCCTGGGCGGCGCGCGCAAAGGCCCAGGTGGGCAGTTGCGCGCCCAGTGGGGTGTAGCGGTAGGAGGCACCCAGGTTCAGCGAGCCGCCGTATTGGGCATAGTCGATCGGCGACAAGGGACGGCCGCTGTCGGGTCCATGGTCCAGCCGCACGATCGTGTTGGCGTCCCAGTTGAATCGGTCCTCCTGCGTCTGCACCGCGCGGCGCCAGCCGAACAGGCGGCGTTGCGCCTCTTCGTCGGAAAGACCCAGGCGACGGCTGATGCTGGCGTGCTCGTCGATCGCGGCGCGCCCAAGGCGGATCGAGTCTTCGGGCCGGTCCTGCCGCTGCGCGAGCAACGCCATCTCGGGCAGCAGTTCGGTGCGCTGGCCATCGAGTTGCCATGCGGCCTCGAACTGGCGCAGCGCTTCGTCCTCAGCGCCGGCAGCCCTCAGTTGATAGCCGTAGGCCGCACGCACTTGCGCGTCTTGCGGTGCCAGGCGAGCCGCCTCGGCCAGGGCGGCTTGGGCGTTGGCGGCGTCGCCACCCTTCGCCAGGCTGCCGGCCTCTCCGGCGAGCGCCTGCGCAGCCAGGCTGCCATCGTCGCCGGCCAAGGTGCGCGCCGCAGCGAAATGACGGCCAGCACGTGCCGCATCGTCGTTGCTGCAATAGCCAGCCGCGAGTTGCTGGCGTGCGGTCGTGAGCGGCGCGGACGCATCGGGTGGCACGAGTTGCAGCACGCTGGCGCAGTCGCGGCCTTGCAGCGTCAGAACCAGACCCTCGCGCACCGGCGCGTTCAGGCGGCCCGCCTCCTGCAGTTGCTGCAGCCTGGCCACCGCCTCGGGATAGCGCGCCGCATCGATCAAAGGCAGGACTTCCGATTCAGCCGTGGGTGGTGGTGGTGGCGGTGGTGGTGGCGGCGGGGATGTGGCGGGCGTCGACACCTGCGCGGGCGCGACCGTCGGTTGCCGCGGCCGCGGTGCCGGCCGGGGCGCAGGTGCGGCGCGGGCGTCGGTGCGGGGAAGCGCAGATGCCGGTGCCGGTGCCGGTGCCGGTGCCGGTGCAGGTGCCGAAGCACTGGCGGCAGCCTGTGGCGGGGCCGGTGCCGCGGCCGGGGCTTGCGCTGGCGGCTGGGCCGGGCGCTTGGCGAAGGCATCCTGCCAAGCCTTGCGATCCCGCGCATCCATACCGACTTGGTTGGCATCCAGCCAGGCCACGGCCGCTGCCGCCTCATCGACACGCCCCAGGCGCAGCAGGGCATCCACCCAGAAGCGGCCGAGCGTGCTGCGCGTCGTGGCACGCAGGCTGCCCAGGCGCAGGGCTGCGGGTGCCAACTGCACCAGGTCGGCGTCGCGCCCTTCGAGGTGGGCGACATAGCCGAGCATCGCGGTCCCCATTCCGTCTTCAGGCCTGCGAACCTGCCACGCCTGGCCGAGTTCGCGGATGCAGGCGCGGTCTTGCTGCGCGTCGCAGATGTTGAACTTGAGCACCCCGGCATCACGGTTGCCGGGATCGATGCGCTCCGCCTGCTCGACTTGCTGGCGAGCCTGGGTGTAGCGCTTTTCCTGGTAGAGGCGGTGGGCCTCGGCCAGTCGCGGATAGCTGCGAAAGCTGCGCAATTCACCGGCCAGCCAGGTGGCGCTGGCCGGCGCGCTTGCGCCACTGCCCAGCGCCACCAAAAGGCCGAGTACCCCCCATCGCCTCATGGCTCGTGCTCTCCGGCGTGCAGGTCCGGAAAGACATGGTGGGTCTTGTCCCAGTGCACCGGTCGGCCGCTGCGTTCGCTGCGCCGCGTCAGGCTGAATGCGCGAAAGAAGGCGCCGATGTTGATGAGATTGCCCACCACCATGCGTGGCACCGATTGCACGGCCTGCCAGAAGCCAAAGAAGCGCTGGGTGCAAATGAAGCGCTGCAGCAACCGGTTGAGCATGAAGACAAAGTTGACGAGGGCCAGTGTCCAGAAGATGCTTTCCGGTGGAATCAGATGAGGAAAGCGCCACCAGGTCGGGTTGATCGCCTCGTGCAAGTTGCGCAGCAGCACCACGACCACGATCAGGTAGCCCAGCAGCAGCGAGGGAAAAGCCAGCACGCTCTTGCGGTCGCGCATCAGCACATAACGCATGCCCAGTCCACCGCGCCAACCGAGCTTGCGCCAACTCTGGAACACGATGCCGACCACCCAGCGCGCTTTCTGCCGCACCGCGCGCGACGCGCTGTCGGGGAAGTACTCCTGCACGCACACCATGTCATGCACGCCGGGACGGCCGAACCAGGCCGGCGGCCGGCCTTCGAAGCGCACCGGATAGTGCACCAGCATCTCGCGCGCACCCACCTCGTGCAGGCGAACGCCGATTTCGTAGTCCTCGGTCAGCGTGGAGTCATCGAACACCCTCCCGCTGTTGATCTCTTGCAGCAACGCGATCGCATTGCGGCTGAAGGCCGTGCCCACGCCGGCACTGGGCACTTGGCCGGTCAGGTGCTGGCGCACCAGGAGGTCCTTGCCGTGCCACTCGGCGAACTCGTCCACATAGTGGTTGCCTACCATTTGCGTCCAGCGCCGCACCAGCGGCATCACCGGCAGTTGCACCAGGTCGTAGTGCGGCACCAGGTGGTTGAACACGCGCAGTTCCAGCGGATGCACCACGTCCTCGGCGTCGTGGTAGGACAGGCAGCCGAAGTGCAGGCCCTGCTGGGTCTCGAAGTCCGTGATGGCGGCAATGACGTGATTCAGGCAATCGGCCTTGGTCGTCGGGCCGGGCCGGCTCGTGACCACCTTGTGGATGTGCGGATAGCGGGTCACCACCTTGTCGACCTCGGCTTGCGTTTCGGCGTCGTTGGGGTAGGTGCCGATGAAGACGTGGTAGCGCTCGTAGTCGAAGCTCCTGGCCAGGTAGTCGGCCATGCGCGCGATGACCGGCGCCTCTTGCCAGGCCGGGATCATGATGGCGATGTGCTGCTGCTCGTCCTGGTAGAGCACGTCGGCATGGGCCGGCAGCTCGGGGCTGCGTCGCCAGTTGCGCCAATGCGCCAGGCGCCACAGCCAATAGTGCAGGTCGATGAAGAAATCGTCGATCGAACTGATCAGGATGATCACGATGCCAATGCGCAGCAGCATCGAAATACAGAACCAGAAGAAGGCGAGGAAGTCGACCAGGTCCAGCGTCATGCCAGGCTCCGGTCCCATTGCGCAAGGCGCTCGGCAATCTGCCGTGCTGCGGTGCCGTCGCCGTACGGGTTGTGGGCCAGGGCCATGCGCTGATAGGCCGCTGGCTCGTCGAGCAGGCGCTGGACGGCGCCCACGATGCGCTGCACGTCGGTACCCACCAGCTCGGCGGTGCCCGCGGCCAGCGCCTCGGGCCGCTCGGTGGTCTCGCGCATCACCAGCACCGGTTTGGCCAGGACAGGCGCCTCCTCCTGCAGGCCGCCGCTGTCGGTCAGCACCAGATGGCAATTCTTCAGCAGCCAGACGAACGGCAGGTAGTCCTGCGGTGCGATCAGGTGCACGTGGGCGCGGCCGGCCAGCATGGCCTGCACCGGTGCCTGCACGTTGGGGTTGAGGTGCACCGGGTAGACGATCTGCACGTCGGGGCGCTCGGCCAGCGTGGCCAATGCACGGCAGATGTTCTCGAAGCCTTCGCCGAAGTTTTCCCTGCGGTGGCCGGTGACGAGGATCAGGCGGCGCGAAGGATCCAGCGGCGGCAAAGAGGCCGCCAGGCGCGCGCCCAGCGCGGCATCGTCGTCAATGCGCCGGCTCACCGCTTTCAGGGCATCGATCACTGTGTTGCCGGTCACGGCGATGTGCGCTGGCGGTACGCCCTCCTTGATGAGCGCGTCGGCAGCGCGTTGTGTGGGGGCGAAGTGCAGTCTCCCCACCAGTCCGACGACACGGCGGTTGAACTCCTCCGGCCACGGCGCGTAGAGGTCGCCTGTGCGCAGCCCGGCCTCCACGTGCCCGACAGGGATGCGCCGATAAAAGGCCGCCAGGCCGGCGACGAAGCTGGTGGTGGTGTCGCCGTGTACCAGCACGATGTGCGGTGGGCGCCGATGCAGCACCTTGTCCAGCCCGCTGAGCGCCCGGGCGCTCAGCTCGGCCAGGGTCTGGTCGGGGCGCATCAGGTCCAGATCTTCGTCGGGCACCAGATCGAAAAGCTCCAGCACCTGGTCCAGCATCTGGCGATGCTGCGCCGTGACGCATAGACGGCAGGCGAAACGAGCGTCGGCCTTCAGCGCACGCACCACGGGTGCCATTTTGATGGCCTCAGGTCGGGTGCCAAACACGCACAGCGCCTGCAGCGGCGAGGCGACAGGGTGCGGGGCTTGAGGGTCGCTGGACTTGGGCATGGCGGTGCCGCTTTCCGCTTTCCATTCGGGAGCGCAAGCATAAGCGCTGCGGCGCGCGTCGGCCAGAGCTCGCCGTCATGAAGATGCGTGGTAGCGGCCCACTGCTGCGCAAGCGTTGCCAATCACAGGCTTCGAGCGCGACGCGCGCACAAAGCGCTCGCTGGCGATCGAGGTCTTCCTCGATGTCGCTTCGCAAGCCGAGGCATGCGGCGACCTGCACGCGACATCGCAGCGATAGTCCCCCGAATCTGCCGTCAAAGCATCCACTCGATCGGCAGGACCTTCAGGAAGTCGATCCAAAGCCGTCGCACAGCGCCCGATTCAGGCTCTGTCGTGAATGTCGTTTCGCCATCCCCGCCCTGCTCGACCCATTCGAGCTTGCCGTCGGATTGCAGGCGAACAAGGTAGGCCTCGTTTGGAAGCCGACTGTCCAACTGGTTGGCCAAGACTGTCGCGAGCGCGGGGCTGTCGATGACCACGCCCATCTCGGTATTGAGGCGGGCCGAGCGCGGATCCAGATTGAACGAGCCGACGAACAGCCGCTTTCGGTCAGCGCCAAAGGTCTTTGCATGCAGGCTCGATTCGGAACCCCCGCTGCCCGCACCGCTGCCCGGCACGCCCGAGCGCCGGTCGGCGTCCTTGCGGGCGGGAAGCGCAGCGCCGCGCTTGAGTTCGTAGATGGTGATGCCCGCTTCGAGCAACTGTTTCCTGTACTTCGCATATCCTGCATGGACCGGCCCGACGTCCGTTGCTGCCAGCGAATTCGTCAGCACACGCACCTTGACGCCACGCCTGGCGAGCTGGACCAGGCTGTCTGTTCCATTCTTGCCGGGCACGAAATAGGGTGACACCAGGTCGAGCGCCTGTTCCGGCTTGCCCAGTCCCTCTTCAAGGTGCGCCAGCATCTGAAGGTCCGCGCCGCCGGAAGCCTGCAGCGCTTTCCCGGGCGCGTCGTAGATGACCCGCGCGGTGGTCCATTCGAACGGCACTTTGCCCTCGGCCAATTGCGTCACGAAGGGAATCTGACGCGTCGCCGCCACGTAGGCTTGCGCGGCGGGCGTCTCGTGAACTGCGGCCCAGCCGGCGCGCAGGTCGGCAGCGCCTTCGGGCGTGGCGGGCGGCATCAGGCCGGCTGCGGGATACGCCGATGCGCTGTTCCAGTACAGGTCGAACTGCGTCGACACTTCATTCACCACCGGCCCGACGGCCATCACGTCGAGGTCCTGGAAGCCGACGTCGCTGTGCGCGCCGAAGTATTCGTCGCCGATGTTGCGCCCGCCTGTCACCGCGACCTGGTTGTCCGCGGTGAAGGACTTGTTGTGCATCCGGCGATTCACGCGCGCGAAATCCAGGGCGAAGTCCCCTGCCCTGAAGCCGCGGTTCGCAAACGGATTGAACAGGCGAATCTCGATGTTGGGATGCGCATCCAGCGCGGCGAGCATCGAATCGAGGCCCCGCGTGTTCGCGTCATCGAGCAGCACGCGCACGCGCACGCCGCGCTCCGCCGCTTGCCACACCGCCTGCCACAGCAACTGGCCCGTCGTGTCGCGATGCCAGATGTAGTACTGCAGGTCGAGGCTGCGTTGGGCGCTCCCGGCCAGCATGACCAGGGCGGCGAATGCGTCGTTGGCGACGGCCAGCGCATGGATGCCGGACTTGCCGGGGTGTTGATTCGTCTCGCGGCGCACGGCCCGCCCGAGCGGGGTGTCGGCGGTGTCGGGCAGCGCGTGGCTTGGAATGCGCTGCACGTCGCCGGGCAAGCTCGCGCACCCCGTCAAGAGGACCAACAGGGCGCAGGCAACGAAGGCGCGCATGCCGTGCATCAGGTCACCATGGCAACGCTCCTGGCGTTTTGCGCACGACGTGTTCAGCGTCCCATGCGTGCGTTGTAGCTTTGGGAAACGCGGTCCATCAGCGCCGGATCGCGCGGACCCGTGGCGTCGAACTGCACGCGCACGCTGCCATCGGCCTGCTGGCGCAGGGTGGCCGTCACGGTGCCCGCGCCTTGCTGGCCGACGATGGTGCCGCTGCTGCGGTCCTCCACGCTGATGGCCAGCCCCTGGTCACGCATCGCCCCGCCGGCGGCCGCGAAGGAACGGTCGAAGCTGGTCGGCGCCGCGACCGGCACGGCGCCATAGGGGTATGGGTAGTAGGCGCATCCCGCCACGGCCAGTGCCGCGGCGCAGGCAAGGATGCGTGCCGCGCGCACGACCGTGTCGCGGCCGCGCACAGCGGGCGTTGCGGAAGGGCTGGAACGCGCATCGCGCCCATCCAGCCTGTCATGAGTGACCTTCAAGTTGTCCATGCCGTCCTCTCCGTCCTTGGTTTGACGCATCGAAGACGCATTGTGGACTTCACTCCGGCTTGAAGTCGATCGACTTGAGCACGCCGCCGACGCGCTGGTAGTCGGCGTTGAGCGACTTGGTGAGCTCTTCAGGCGTGCGCGAAGTCACGGCCTCCAGACCCAGGTCTTGCAGGCGCGCACGCATGGCCGGCTGCGCCATGACCTTGGCCACGGCTTCGCGGATGCTCTCCTGCACCGCAGCGGGCACGTCGGGCTTGACCCACAGGCCCATCCACGCAACTGTTTCCAGCTGGGGGTAGCCCAGCTCGCCGAAGGTGGGCACGTCGGGCAGCAGCGGCGAGCGCTTGGGCGTGCTCACTGCAAAGGCCTTGATCTTGCCGGTCTTGATCATCGGCAGCGAGGTCGCGATGCCGTCGAACATGAGCGGAATGTGGCCGCCCATCACGTCGGTCAGCGCGGGCGTGGAGCCCTTGTAGCCCACGTGCGTCATGTCCATGCCGGCCGCCTTGTTGAGCTGCAGGCCGATCACGTGCGAGACCGTGCCGGGCGTGTAGGAGGCATAGCTGACCTTGCCCGGGTTGGCCTTGACCCAGCTCACCACCTCGCCGAAGTTCTTGGCCGGCACCGAGGGGCCGCCCACCATCACCAGGCCACCGCGGCCGAGTTCGGCCAGGGGCTTGAGCTCCTTGAACATGTCGTTGCGCATCTTGATGATGTGCGGGATCTCGCTGACCAGCGAGTTGACGCCCACCAGCACCGTGTAGCCGTCATGCGGCGACTGCGACAGGTCGTTCACCGCGAGCACGCCGCCCGCGCCGGGCTTGGGGTCCACCACCACCGGCTGGCCGGTCTCCTTGGCGAGGCCGTCGGCCACCAGGCGCGCGATGATGTCCGCGGATGCACCCGCGGGGCCGGCCACGACGACACGCACGGTCTTCTCGGGCCACTTGGCCGCCGGCGTTCCGTTGTCGGCCTGGGCAAGGCCCGCCATGCCGAGGAGCGAAAGCAGCGATGCCTGCGCGATGCGCCGTCTTGTCAGATTGGTTTTCATGTTTGAGTTTCTTGAGTATGCGTATCAGGGCGCCCAACGCAACAGCGCGAGGGCCAACACAGCGAGGAAAAGGGTTTCGCCAAACATCAGCAGCACCGGCTTGAGACCGACGGTCGCCAGTTCGCGAAGCTGCGTCTTCATGCCGATGCCGGCGATGGCCGCCACCAGGCACCAGCGCGAGAAGTCACTGCCCACCGTGGTGACCGCCGACGGCAGCCAGCCGGTGCTGTTGATCGCCACCAGCGCCGCGAAGGCCACTGCGAACCAGGGCAGCAGCGGCGGACGTGGGCCGCCTGCACCCTTGCCCAGCGCACGGGTGCACATCACGGCAAACAGGATGACCGGCAGCAGCATCGCCACGCGCATCAGCTTGACCAGCGTCGCGACGTCGCCGATGTCCTTGGACATGCCGTAGCCTGCCCCCACCACCTGCGCCACGTCGTGGATGGTGGCGCCCAGGAAGATGCCTGCCGCGTGTTCCGGCAGCCCCAGGGCGCGCGCGATCATCGGGTAGGCAATCATTGCGAGGGTCGACAGCACCGACACACCCACCACCGTGAACAGCGTGGCGCGCTCCTTCTGCGGATGCGCCGGCAGTGCAGCCGCCAGGGCCAGCGCGGCAGACGCGCCGCAGATGGCCGTGGCGCCGCCGCTCAGCAGGCCGAACAGCGTGTTGAAGCCCATCATCCGCGCGACGATCATCGACACGCCGATGGTCAGCACCATGGAGATCACCACCAGAAGCACCGGATGCCAGCCCAGCGCGACGACCTGCCCCACGGTGATGCGCAGGCCCAGCAGCGCCACGCCCCAGCGCAGCACTTGCCGCGCGGTGAATTCGATGCCGGGCTTGCAGGGGCCGTCGCCCGACAGGAAGTTCATCGCCATCCCGAGGATGAGCGCGAACAGCATCACCGGCGCACCGTAGTGCTGCGACAGGAAGGTCGATGCAGCAGCCACCACCACACAGGCGATGACGCCAGGGAAGAGCGTGCGGCTTCGCGCCGGCCACGCGGCGAGGGACAAGGTCGTCATGATTGCCTCAGGCTGCAACCAACAGGTGGTCTTGCCAGGCGTCGCGCAGGAGGTTCTTCTGCACCTTGCCCGTCGCGCCCAGCGGAATGTTGTCGACGAAAACCACGTCGTCAGGCGTCCACCACTTGGCGATCTTGCCGTCGTAGAAGGCCAGCAGTTCGTCGCGCGTCACGTCCTGGCCCTGCTTCTTCACCACCACCAGCAGCGGGCGCTCGTCCCACTTTGCGTGGCGCGCGGCGATGCAGGCGGCCATGCCCACGGCCGGATGGGCCATGGCGATGTTTTCCAGGTCGATGGAGCCGATCCACTCGCCACCGGACTTGATCACGTCCTTGCTGCGGTCGGTGATCTGCATGAAGCCTTCGGCATCGATGGTCGACACGTCGCCGGTCGGGAACCAGCCGTGCACCAGCGGGCTGTCGCCCTTGAAGTAGCGCGAGATGATCCAGGGGCCACGCACCATCAGCTCGCCAGCGGCCTTGCCGTCGTGCGGCAACTCGGCGCCGTTCTCGTCCACGATCTTCATGTCGACGCCGAACACGGCGCGGCCTTGCTTGGACTGGATGGCCAGGCGCTGTTCGGCGTCCAGCTTCAGGTGCGAAGGCTTGAGCGTGCAGGCCGTGCCGAGCGGGCTCATCTCCGTCATGCCCCAGGCGTGGAGCACGTTGACCTGGTAGCGGTCCTGGAAGGCACGCATCATGGCCGGCGGGCAAGCCGAGCCGCCGATGATGGTGCGGCGCATCGTGCTGAATTCGAGGCCGTTGCTCTCCACATGCGTGAGCAGGCCTTGCCACACCGTGGGCACGCCGGCCGACAGGGTCACGCCTTCGGCTTCGAACAGGTCGTGCAGCGACTTGCCGTCCAGCCACGGGCCCGGGAACACCAGCTTGGCGCCGACCATGCACGCGATGTACGGCAGGCCCCAGGCGTTGACGTGGAACATCGGCACCACCGGCAGGATGACGTCGCTGGCCGAGCAGTTCAGCGCATCGGGCAACGCGGCCGCATAGGTGTGCAGCATCGTCGAGCGATGGCTGTAGAGCGCGCCCTTGGGGTTGCCCGTGGTGCCCGAGGTGTAGCAAAGCGAGGAAGCCGCCTTTTCGTCGAAGACCGGCCAGTGGAAGTCGGGCGAATGCTCGGCCACCAATTCCTCGTAGCACAGCAGGTTCGGCACCTTGGAGTGCGCCGGCATGTGCGCGCGGTCCGTCATGGCAACGAAGGCCTTGATGGTCGTCACGCGCGAGGCGATGGCCTCGATCAGCGGCAGGAAGGTCAGGTCGAAGAACAGGATCTGGTCTTCGGCATGGTCGGCGATCCACACCACCTGGTCGGGGTGCAGGCGCGGGTTGAGCGTGTGCAGCACGGCGCCCGAGCCCGAAGCCGCGTAGTACAGCTCCATGTGGCGGTAGCCGTTCCAGGCCAGCGTGGCGACACGGTCGCCCATGCAGATGCCGCGTGCGCGCAGCGCGTTGGCCAGGCGACGGGCGCGTTGGCCGAGTTCGCGGTAGGTGGTGCGGTGCACGTCACCTTCGACGCGGCGCGAGACGATTTCCTGGTCGCCGTGGTGGCGCTCGGCATGGGTGAGCAAGGTCGAGATCAGCAGAGGCTGATCCATCATCAATCCGTTCATGTCCGTTCTTTCAATTCGATTCGATCAAGGGTTTGGGGGCAGCGCGGTCACGCGACGGCGCTGTGGGCCGCATTGGTGTTGAGGGCGGCTTGTTCATCCTTCAGGGTCTGGCCCACGCGCTGCAGATCCGGTTCGTAGCTGCGCGAGGCACGCATGAAGGCCCAACCGGCCACCACGGCGAAGAGCGGCATGGCCGTCAGCGCCTGTTCCAGCGTCCACGCGTCCGACAGGATGCCGGCGATGAAGGGCCCGGCCGCCAGGCCGAACAGGTTCTGGAACAAGGCCAGCACCGAGGCGCCGGTGGCACGGATGCCGGGGTGGATCACGTCGATCACCACGGCCGAGACCGGGCCGACGGTGCAGGTCATCAGGAAGCCGCCGAAGATGACCAGCAGGAACTGGGCGTGGGCCGTCATCGCAATGCCGAATCGATGCGCACCGAATGCGAGGACCAGCACAACCAGCGAGGTGATGCACAACAGCGCCATGACCTGCAACTTGGCACGCGGGCGGCCACGGCCGGCACGGTCAATCAACGCGCCCCACACCACGCTGCCGACGGCGCCGCTGAGCACCACCATGGCCGCGCTGATCGCCGCGCGGTCCGGCGCAAGGCCATGCACGCGGTTCAGGAAGCTGGGCAGCCAGGCCCAGATGGCCGACACGA
Source organism: Variovorax brevis (assembly GCF_030317105.1). Taxonomy (GTDB): domain Bacteria; phylum Pseudomonadota; class Gammaproteobacteria; order Burkholderiales; family Burkholderiaceae_C; genus Variovorax; species Variovorax brevis. The sequence continues at coordinate 380,807 of NZ_JASZYG010000001.1, read as the reverse complement.
CGATCAGTTGTGCCGAGCCGCCGATGCACACCCACAGCATGGTGCGCGAACGGGTCAGCGCCTGGACGATGGCACGCACGGCGCTGCCGGTCGAGCGCGTGGCGCGGTCCAGCCGCGGCGTCAGGTCCACGGTGCGGTAGTCGCGCACCTTGGCATAGAGCAGCGCCAGCACCAGGCCCGGAATGCCCACCACCCCGAAGGCGGCTTGCCAACCCCAACGCGCGGCGATGAGCCCGCCCAGCATCACGCCGAGCACGGAACCCACCGACGCCGCTGCAAAGAAACCCGCCAGCAGCGCACCACGCATGCGCGCCGGGAAGTGGCTGGCGATCAGCGCCGAGCCGACGGCGCCATAGCCCGCCTCGCCCAGCCCGACCACGGCACGCGCTGCCAACAGTTGGCTGTAGTTGCGCGTGAACATGCAGGAGATGGTGGCCAGGCTCCAGGTCGTGGCCATCACGACGATGCTCTTCACGCGGCTTCCGCGATCGGCGAAGAGCGCAATCGGCAGCGCGGCCAGCGCGACCGTCACCGACACCACCGAGACCAGTGCGCCGAGTTGCTTGTCCGACAGTCCCCAAGCCTCCTTCAGGTGCGGAAAGAGCGAGACGATCACTTGCCGGTCGATGTAGTCGACCATCATGAGGCCGATGGTCATCGCAAAGGCGAACCAGGCCTGGCGCGGGCCGAACAGATAGCTGTCGGCACCCGTCTTCTTCGCGTCGAGCGCGTGCATGTCCATGGTGGCCTCGCTGCGTCAGGGAACCAGCACGGTCGCGCCGGTGGTCTTGCGCGATTCGAGCGCGCGGTGCGCGTGGGCTGCGTCGGCGAGCGCGAAGCTCTGCTTGGGCTCGCTCACGATCTTGCCGGCCAGCACGTGGCCGAACAGCTCGTCGGCCATCGACAGCATGTGCGCGCGCGGCTGGATGTAATGCATCATCGCCGGCCGCGTCAGCCACAGCGACCCCTTGGCCGCCAGCAGCATCGTGTCGATCACGACCGGGCCGGAACTCGTGCCGTTGCTCACCAGCGTGCCGCGCGGCGACAGGCTGTCGAGCGATGCCATCAGCGTGTCCTTGCCCACCGAGTCGTAGACCACGGGCACACCCTTGCCGTCGGTGATCTCGCGCACGCGCTCGGCGATGTTCTCGCGCGAAGTCACGATGGTGTGCGTGCAGCCGTTGGCCTTCGCGATCTCGGCCTTCTCGTCCGAGCTGACCGTGCCGATCATCGTCACGCCCATGGCGCGCGCCCACTGGCAGGCGATGAGGCCGACGCCGCCCGCGGCCGCGTGGTACAGGATGGTCTCGCCGCCCTGGAGCGGATAGACCTGGCGGAACAGGTACTGCGCCGTCATGCCCTTCATCATGAGGGTCGAGGCGGTGCGGTCCGACACGCCCTCGGGCAGCGGAATCAGCACGTCGGCCGGCATCACGCGAGCCTGCGAATACGAACCCTGCGGGCCGATGAGGTAGCCGACGCGGTCACCCACGCGGACGTCGGTCACGCCGGGGCCGACGGCCTCGACGACACCCACGGCGTCCGAGCCGAGACCATTGGGCAGCGGCAGCGGATAGAGGCCCGTGCGGAAGTAGATGTCGATGAAATTGACGGCGATGTAGGTGTGACGAACGCGCGCTTGGCCGGGGCCCGGCTCGCGCACGTCGACGTCTTCCAGCTTCAGGACTTCCGGACCGCCGGTTTCGTAAATGCGAATGGCCTTGGCCATGGTGTGTCTCCTTGATGTGTTTCTCAAACTTCGGCTGACCCGTGGTCGGCCATCGATGCCTTGTCGCCGCTCGCGCCTTCATGGCTCTTCTGGCGTACCAGCGCGGCGATGAAGGCCTCGGCCAGCGGCCACGCGCCGAATCCAGAGGCTGGATTCAGGTGGCCGACGGCCCCGAGGTCATACAGATGGCTGCCCCAGCCGCGTGCCAGATCGGCCACGCGCTCGAACTGCGCCAGCGGGTCGTTGCGGCTCGCGGCGACGATGCTCGGGAACGGCAGGCGCTCGCGCGGCACCGGCAGCCAGCCGCCTTCGCGCAGCGCCTCCAGCGAGGGGTAGCCCTCGGGCATCGCTTCCTCGAAGTCCGGCGGCGTGGCCATCAACGCACCGTGAACGGCGCGCTTGGTCTGCTGTGCCCAGTGGGCGACCATCACGCAGCCGCCGCTGTGCGCCACGAGGATCAGCGGGCCGTCGATGGCCTGCGCCTCGTACTCGATCGCCGCGACCTTCGCCGCGCAGTCGAGGTCGGTGCGGCCCATCGGCGGCACCGTGCGGACCCGGGTTCCGCGCGCTTGAAGCTCGGCGGCCAGCAACGTCTGCCAGTGCGCGTCCACGTGGTCGCGCAGTCCGGGGACGATGAGCACCGTCGGCATGGTCGCTGCAACGCTCATCTTCAAGCCGCCTTGCGCAGGAAGCCCTGGTGGGCGCCGTTGCGGTTGGGCGCGAAGCCGTTGGCCAGCAGCGATTCCTCGACGGTGTCGTAGAACACGCCGATCTTGCTGATCTCACGCGCCTGCTGTGCGGTGGCGATCGGGCGGCCGAACTCACGCGAGATGCGCACCAGTTGCTCGACTTGCTTGACCGTGCTCATCTTCTCGGTGCGGGCCTGGTTCCACAGGTTGTCCTCGATGCCGCAGCGCACGTGCAGGCCCATGGCGATGCCCATCATGTTGACCGGCAGCACGTTGCGCATCGAGCTTTCCACCGTCAGCACCGCGCCGTCCGGCGTGGCGCGCACGAAGTTGGCCAGGTTGTAGATGTTCGGCTGGTCCATGCCGCCGCTGATGGCCACCCAGTTCATGACCAGCGGGCCCTTGTAGACGCCGCGGCGCATCAGGCGCTCGACCGACTCGAAGCTGTTGATGTTGTAGCACTGGAAGGCGCTCTGGATGCCCGCGTCGTTCAGGCGGCGGATGTGCTCTTCAGCCCAGCCCGGTTGCGCCGGCACGGTCATTTCCTTGTAGGCATTGAAGACCGCCGGGTCTTCCATCGAGGTGCCCTTGTAGTCCTCGTATTCCCAGTGCTCCACCACGTTCATCTGCGAGGTGTTGATGGTCACGGTGACCTGGTCGGGCTTGGGGTCGAGCTCGGCCAGCATGTGGCGCGTGTCGTCGGAGAGCCACTTGGCCGCGGCGCCTTCGGTTTCCGGCGCGAAGCTGATGGAGCCGCCGACCTGGATGATCATCTCGGGCACGGCGTTGCGCACGCCGGCGATGAGCTCGTTGAACTTGGACAGGCGCTTGCTGCCCTTGCCGTCAAGTTCACGCACGTGCAGGTGCAGCACGGTGGCGCCGGCGTTGTAGCAGTCGACCGCCTTCTGGATCTGCTGGTCGATCGTGACGGGGATGTCCTCGGGGAAGTCGGAGGGCACCCACGACGGCGCGTACGGCGCGGCGGTGATGATCAGGGGTTGCTGGTTTTCAGGATAGAGGGAGCCGTCGAGAAAGTTCATTTGAAGACCTCGTAGAGAAATTGGGGAAAAAAGGAAGGGCCGATCAGAAAGTCGCTTCGCCGACGATTCCGGCGCGTTCCATCTTTCGGTGGCACGGGGGGTAGTCCATGACCGCGTAGTGCTGGGTGCTGCGGTTGTCCCAGAAGGCCATGCTGTTTTTCTTCCAGCGGAAGCGCACCTGGTACTCGGGAACCGCCGCCTGCTCGATCAGGTAGCCCAGCAGGTCGCGGCCGGCCGAGGTGTAGTCCTGGCCGAAGCGCACGTTGTCCGGCGTGTGGTAGTTGGTGAAGTGCGTCGTGAAGGCGTTGACGAACAGGACGTTCTCGCCGGTTTCCGGATGGGTGCGCACCACCGGGTGCTCGGCATCGGGGAACTGGGCGTGCAGCGCCAGGCGCTTCTCGATCGGCATGGCGGCGCCGAAGCTGGCCTCGATGCTGTGGCGGGCGCGCAGGGTCGAAATCTTCTGCTTGATGTCCTGCGGCAGGCGGTTGTACGCCTCGACCATGTTGACCCAGATGGTGTCGCCGCCCACGGGCGGGCATTCCACGCAACGCAGCACGCAGCCGAAAGGCGGCTTCTCGCGCCAGGTGGCGTCGGTGTGGAACGAGTTTTCGTAGCGGTCGTTGGGCGTCTCGGGCGACTTGTAGATGCGCACCAGGCCCGGGTTCTCCGGATCGCTGCCGGCCACGGGATGGTCTTCCAGGTCGCCGAAGTGGCGGGCCAAAGCGACGTGCTCGGCGCGGGTGATGTCCTGGTCGCGGAAGAACAGCACGCGGTGCTTGAGCAGCAGGCCGCGGATTTCGGCGACCGTTTCCGCATCGCGCGAGGCGGCGCCGAGGTCGACATTTGACAATTCGGCGCCGATGGTGCAGGTGAGTTGCTCGACCTTGATCGAGGTCTTCAGTGCGGCGGCCGAGACGACAGCGGGGGCCCCTTGCTGCGTGTCTGCGTGGATGGTTGCGTTCATGCCTTGTCTCCGTTGTTGGAGGCCGGCTTTCGATTCGCCAGCCCCGTTGTTGATCGGGTGGCCGCCTTTGCGACCTTGCAGGCTGAAGAATAGGATTCGGAGCGGGTTCAGACCCCCTCCTTGGCGGAGGGGGGAGGACCTCGCTTTGGGGGGCGGTTGGGCCCCTCCCTGGCAGGCGGCCAGGGTGTCAGGAACTCAGGCCGTCGGCTGGATGAGGCCCAGAATGCGTGCGCGGACGACGACCTCCTTGCGCGTGCCGGCGTCCAGCTTGGCCAAAAGGTTCTTCACGTGCCACTTGATGGTGGTTTCCCCCACCTGCATGGCGCGGCCGATCTCCTTGTTGGAGAGGTTGCGGGCCAGCAAATCCAGCACTTCGCGCTCCTTGGGCGTGAGCACCATGCCGCGCGTGGCGATGTGCCGCGCGGCCTCGCGCTCGGACGGGGCCGCAAGCACCGCAGCCGGTGCGGGCGATGGCGGCCGCACAACCGGCGCCCCACCCTGCCCACCGATCTCGCGCGCCCATTGGCCCACGTCCGGATGGGCGTCGTCGAACACGCGCACCAGACCGTAGCTGGCGGCCAGGTCCATGGTCTCGCGCATGAGCGCGCCGGCTTGCTTTTCGCCGCAACGGTCCAGGGCAAAGGCACGCAGCGCGAGCAGCTCGATGTGCAGCCGTTCCTGCCGGATCAGCTGCGCGTGTTCCCCGGCGCGCGCCAGGGGTTCCAGTGCGCCGCGCCAGTCCTGGGCGGCGATGGCTGCATAGCCCTTGGCGAGGCCTCGCAAGGCATCGACGCTGCGCCGCCAGAAACGGCCTTTCGGCAGGTCGTCGCCGTCCAGCATGGCGTCGATGCGCTCGCACAGCGCGTGGCAGGTCTGCGCGCGGTAGCGGCGCGCGTGCATGCGCACCTGCTCGACCAGGCTGGCGACGCGCAAGCGCGGCAGCGCACGCGCCGTGCCCACGGCGTCCAGCCCGGCCAGCAGTTCCATGGCGCGGTGCTCGGCGCCGTCGGCCATCGCCATGCGGGCCATGGTGCGGTAGGCGAGCAACAGGGTTTCGGGCAAGCCGCCGTGCTCCAGCACGTCGAGCCGGTCGGCCAGCAGCGCGGCGGCGTCGCCAGGTCGCCCGCGCTCCCACACCGCAGACGCCAGCAGCGCCGCAAGCATGCAGCTGAGGCGGCTGCGCCGGCCGAGGTCGGCATCTGCACTGGCCAGCGCGGGTTGCAGCAGGCTGTCGGCCAGTTGCACCTGGCCTTCCCAGACGTAGCTCAGGCCGATGATGAGTTCGCCCCATCGCCCGATATAGCCGCGGCCGAAGTCGCCCCGCGGCGACTGCTGCTGCCGCAGCCGCGCCAGGGCCGGATCGCCCTCGAGCAGGCTGCGGTACGCGGTCCGGTTGGCGTGCACCTGCAGGAGCAGCGGATCGCGCAGCGGCGGCGACTCGGCCCACGGGTCGTGCAGTTGCGCGAAGAGGTCCGGATCGTCGGCAAATACCGCCGCGCCGCTGAGGATGAGCGCGCACTCGCAGCGCAGCGCGTCATTCACCTCGGATTTCGCGAGGATGCGGTCGACGAAGCGACCCGCATCTTCGTGGCGCTCGCTGGCCGCCAGCGTCCAGGCGACGGCCAGCAGCACGCGCGGCCGCCGGTCGAGCTCGGCGGCGGGCAACTGGTTCAGCCATTCGAGCACCACGCCCTGGCGCCCGTGCGCCATGATGGATTCATAAAGGCTGCGCTCGGTCAGCTCATACGCCTTTTCGTTCTGGCCTGCGATCAGCGCGTGGCGGGCGGCCTGTTCGAGCTGCCCGCGTTCCGCCAGCCAAGTGGCGGCACGCGCGTGCGATGCGGCCTGCTGCTTTGCCGGCAATCCGGCGAAAGCCTGGCGCAGCACGTCGCGCACCAGCATGTGCATGCGCAGCCACTCGCCCTGCTCCGAGACCACAAAGACCGGCGTGTCGCGGCCCAGCCGGACAAGGCGCTCCGCGGCATCCTCAGCCTGGGCGACCGCACGGCAAAGATCCGGATGCAGGTTGTCCAGGATGGAAATGCGCGTCGCGAACTCGCGATCCTCGGGCTCCAGATTGGCCAGCAGCAGCGCCGGGATGTGGTCGCGCAGCGCGCCGCCCAGCGCGGCCATGCCCGCCACGTCGGCCCGCGCGTCGGCACCCCGGGCGATCACCGTCAGCGCCAGCTGCACGCCCAGCGGCCAGCCTTCCGTCAGCTCGTGCAGGCGCGCGGCCGTGTCGTTGTCCACCCGGGTGCCGAAGCGTCCGTGAACCAGTTCCAGCGTCTCGTTGAGCCGGAGGCGCAGCATGGCCGGCCCCATCACCACGCACTGCCCGTAGGCGATGAGGTCGTCGATGTCCAGATGGCAATCCGGGCGCGCGGCGACCACCGTGCGCAGGTTGGGCGGCGCGTTGCGCAGCAGGTAAGCCAGGGCCTCGCGCGAGGCCGGCGGGAGGCGATTGGCCTCGTCGACGAAGAGCACCACGTCGAGCGCCGTCTGGGCCAGTTCGGCCAGCCAGATGGTGATGCCTTCCAGGCCGCCGGGGCCGACAGCTTCGAGCAGCACATGGCCGAAACTCGGCCGCCCGGCCCCTTGCCGTACCGCCAGCGCAAGGGCCTGGGCCAGCCGCTCCGGGTTGTCGCGCGCCTGGGCCGAAAGCCAGGCGACGACGACGCCATGCGACAGGTGCTCCAGCCGCCACTGCGCCAGCAGCGATGTCTTGCCGAAGCCGGCAGGGGCCTGGATCAGGATGGCCGGAAAACCGTGGAAAGCGGCATCGCTCGCCAGCAGGCGCGGTCGGGAAATGAGATGGCGCTGCACGCGCGGGGGCGAGACCTTGAGCAGCAGGTCGTCGTTGGCACTGCCGGCTTCAAGATTCACTTGGATGGTCGCAGTTGGCGCTGGATAGGCGGGGCAGGAAGTCTACTCCGGCGCCGTGGCGTGGGGTGATGGGCGTGGGCGTGGCACATCGCAAGGGGTCATACAGGGCGCGCCGGTTCCTCTTCCCAGTCCCGCCACGCGACGTCGTGGCTGCGCAGGTAGGCCTTCACCGCCTCGCCCACGGTCGGGTGAAAAGTCTCGGCGCCAAAGCGGGCGAACAGGCCGAAGCGCTTGAGCTTGTCCTTGACCGGGTCCTTCATCTCGGCAAAACACAACTCGATGCCCTGCGCCTGCAGGCTGTCGTCCAGTTCGGCAACGATATCGGCGGCGGTCACGTCCACGCTGGTCACGGGTTCGGCCGCGACCACGACCCACTGCACGGCCGTGGGCGAATCCGCCACCGCCGCCAGCACCCGGTCACGGAACAGTTCCGCATTGGCAAAAAAGAGCGGCGCGTCCCAGCGGAACAGGACCAGACCGGGCACGCGGTGCGCCTGTGGATAGCGGCCGGTGTCGTGATAGCCCTTGAGCCCGTCCACCCGCCCCAGCACCGCGGAATGCGGCCGCCAGCCGTCCCACAGGAACTCGATCACCGCAATGCCCACGGCGATGCCGATGCCGGGAATGGCGCCGAACACCGCCACGCCCGCGAAGCACACGAGCGACAGCCAGAACTCCCAGGGCTGGATGCGGTGGATGCGGCGCAGATCGGCGATCACGATGAGGCCCAGCGCCGCCGCAATGACCACTGCCGCCAGCGCCGCGCTCGGCAAGTGCCGCAGCAGGTTCGGCGCCGCCACCAGCAGCACCGCAATCGCGATGGCCCCCACCACGCCGGTGAGTTGCGTGCGCGAGCCTGCCGCCTCGGCCACCGGCGTGCGCGAGGCACTGCTGCTGATCGGAAAGCCCTGGAAGAAGCCAGCCGCGAAGTTGGCAGCGCCCAGGCCCACCATCTCCTGGTTCGGATCCACGCGGGTCTGCATCCGCGCCGCATAGACGCGCGACAGCACGCTCGTGTCCGCGAAGGCGACCAGCGCCACGGCCAGCCCGCCCAGCAACACCGGCTGAAGATCCGCCATGCTCACGAGCGGCAGCGAAGGCGCCGGCAGGCCCTGCGGCAACGGGCCGAGCACCGCAACGCCGAAGCGCTCGAGGCCGAACAAGCCGACCGCGAGCGTCGCCGCCACCACGCCCACCAGCACGGCCGGAACGCGCGGCACCCTTTGCAGCAGCAGGATGAGCGCCAGCGTCGCGCCGCCAATCGCCAGGCTCGGGCCGTGCGTCTTGCCGGCCAGCACGCCCTCCCCCAGGGCCCACGCCTGCCGCAACGGCCCTTCGCCTTCCACCTTGAAGCCGAAGAGCTTGGGCAACTGGCTCAGCAACACCGTGAGCGCGATGCCGTTCATGTAGCCGTAGCGGATCGGCTTGGACAGCAGCTCGGTCACGAAGCCCAGCCGCGCGAATCCCGCCGCGATGCACACCACGCCGGAGACGACGGCCATCGCGCTCGCCAGCGCGATGGCACGCCCCGGATCACCCGCCGACAGCGGCAGCACCACCGACAGGATCACCGCCGCCAGCGCGGAATCCGGGCCCAGCACCAGGATGCGGCTGGGCCCGAACAGCGCGTAGACCAGCAGCGGCACGATGGTCGCGTAAAGGCCGTAGATGCCGCCCACGCCCGATGCCTCGGCATAGGCGATGCCCACGGGCACCAGCATCGTGGTGAGCACCAGGCCGGCGACGATGTCGTGGCGCAGCCAGGCGGGGTCGTAGGCACGCAACATTTGCAAGCCCGGAAACCACCGGAGCCACGTTGCTTCACTGCCGCCCAAGCGTCCTGTGGTGCCGCTCATGAATCGCCCTGGCTACTTCGCAGGCGCCCTGGATCGGCGTTGCGCGTCGCTGCGCTTCAATGCCAGGTAGGTGGCCAGGTCAGTCTCGTGCAACTGCTTCGGGTACTTCTCGGTTGCCGCGAACCACGCCTTCTGCCGGGCCACCGATTGCGCCTCGGCGCCCTGGCCGGGCGTTCCGGCACCCAGGTACGCATCGACCGCGAGGAAGTAGCGCATGGCATTGCGTTCGACCAGGCCGGCCGTCCCCCGCACATACTCGGGTTCGCCATTGGGCAGCTTTCCCGTGACGGTGAAGCCCACCTTGTTTCGCCCGAAAGTGGCGAGGTAAGCCTGCGTCGCCTTGCGCGCCACGGTGCCATCGTCGTACTTGTAGGAGAAGTGAAGAAAGCTCTTGCGCGCATCCAGCGCAACGGCCTCGAGGACGATGAGGTAGTTGCTCGTACCGAACGGCCCTTCCCCGGCGGTGAGCGTCGCCTCGAGGTGGTCGGCGGCGCGATCGACAACCTTGTAGGTGAAGGGCAGTTGGAATGCGTCGTCGACGGGCTTGTCGAACTTGCGCACCACGCTCAGCGTGATCATCTCGCCAGCCCCGTTGCGGGAAACCCGGCAATCACGGTTGTTCAGATGCAGCAGCAGCGCATCGCACCAGTGCGACGCCGTGCCAAACGCAGCGATCACGGATGACATGGGATGGTTGACGACGGCATAGACGTCGCCCTTGAGCCCATCGGAGGTCTCGGACGACGACAGTTGCAGCGGGCGCCGCAATGGACTGCTGGCCAGCGCGCCTTGCATCTGTTGGTAGGTCGCCCGCATTTCAGGTGCCGTCGAAGCCCATGCGCCGCCGCCCGGACCCACTGAGCACAGGGCAGCGAACAGGCAGGCCCGCCATGGCGAGCGGCGCATCGTTGAAGACCAGAAGCCTTGTCTCGTCATCGTTCGGGGCATGTGCCGCATTTGACACGCCCACGCTAGCTCGCGCCAGTGAAAGCTGCCTGAACGGTGCGACCCGCATCAAAGACGACGTGGGGATGGCTCTCGCGGCTGACCAGGAAGTGCGCAACCATGACGTCCCCGGTGGCCATGGGTGTTGCGTGCATCTGGAACCAACGCATCTCGTTGGGCGCGTGGCACGGGTATTCGCAGGTGAACACCGTGCGGCGGCGCCTGGCCACATCCTCGAGTCCTTCGACGACGTGCAGCGCCGACTTGTCTGCACCGGCGCTGCGGCGGCAAACCTCAAGGTAGTTCACCCCCGGACCGACCAGGGCGGCGCCGGGGTTTCCGTTGCGCTCGGCAAAGTCGGTCCATGCACGATTGACGAAGCGGATCACGCCGTGCTGATCCACGATGGCCACGTTGCCCGCCAGCGCATCGATGACGTCCTGCAGCGCCCGGTGGCTCGCATGGCTCAGGAGCCTTGGCAGTGCGTGGGCTTCGTCAAGCGCATCGTGCACCAGGGCGTGATCCGGCTTGTCGTCCCCCGGCGGCGCTTCGCCAAGAGCGTTGGCCAGGGGTATGAGGACTTCCAGGACGGTGCCGCCTTCGGGCGTGCTGCGGATATTCAGGATTCCGTCATGCGCACGCACCCGTTCCCGCATCCCCAGGATGCCGAAGGATTGCGGCTCACGCCTGGCGTCAGGGTCCATGCCCCGGCCGTCGTCGCTGACGCGAAGCGAGACGGACGGTCCGGGCTCAAGCGCCAAACGGATGTTTGCCTGGCTCGCGTCGGAGTGCTTGGCAATGTTGTTGAGTGCCTCCTGCGCGATGCGGTACAGGCACAGTGCGATCGCCGGCGTCGGCGCCAATTCATCGGACACTTCTTCGGGTGCGTCGATGGCGCAGGCCACGCGGTGCTTCTGGATGAACTGGGCCACCAGCAATTCCAGCGATGGCAGCAGCCCCAAGTCGTCCAGCATGGGTGGACGCAAGTCGTTGACGACGCGGCGCGTCGACACCACCGCCTGCTCGGCAAGGCTGTCCGCGCCTTGCAGCAGCGCCCGCAGGTCCGGCGCGCGGGCGCCGAAGCGATCGCCGATGGCGCGCAGGTCCATGCGGATGGCGGCCAGCGTCTGCTGCAAGTCGTCGTGCAGTTCGCGCGCAATGCGCCTGCGTTCTTCTTCCTGGACGTGATCCTTTGATGCGATGAGCTGTTGCAGCGCGACGTGGGAAGACTCCAGGTCCGCCTGCACCTGGCGGATCGCTGAAACGTCGCGGCCCGTCACCACGGCGCCGACGATGGCGCCTTCCTTCGACTTGATGGGGGCGAAGCTGAAGCTGCCGATCCATGTCTCGCCGCTGTCCTTGCGTCGAAGCCGGTATTCGACGCCGGTCGCCGTCTCCCCGCGCAGCGCCCTGGCGGCGGGCCATTGTTCCTGCGGCAATGGATGGCCGTCGGGCGTGAAGCCGTCCAGCGTCGCCGCGTACTCCGACAGGGTCGTCTTGCAGGCCGCCCTGTCGGCAAAGCGGTTGAAGGTCACGAAGGCGTCGTTGAACTCGATGAAGCGGCCCTGCGCATCGGTGATGAACACGGCGTCACTCATGCTCGACAGCGCTGCCTTCAGTTTCGAGGCGCCGGTGCGAAGGGCTTGCTCGGTCTGGCGGCGTTCGCTCACGTCCCGCAGGATCACCGTGTACAGCACACCACCGGCAACGGACGCGCGGGAGATGGCCGCCTCGATCGGGAACTCGACGCCATCCGCGCGCAGGGCCGAGACGTCCCGCTGAAGCGCCATGGGGCGTGCAGTGACCGGGTCACCGCCAAACGCAGCCACGTCGCGCCGGTGGCTTTCGCGAAAGCGTGCGGGTATGAAGCGATCCAGCGGCGCACCGATCAGGGCGTCCATCGTGCAACGCAGCATCCTTGCCGCCGCCGGGTTGGCATGCACGATGACCTGGTGCTCATCGGTCGTGAGGATGGCATCCACGGCCGACTCGAAGATGCCGCGCAAACGCGCTTCGCTCAAGGCGCGCGCGTCGAGGATCCGGTTCATCTCCCGCGCAACGGACTCGACTTCAGCCGGGCCGCTGACCTTGGCGCGGACGCCCTGCTTGCCGGCCGCGATCTCCGCGGCCGTCTCCCGCAGTTGAGCGATGGGACGGGCGATGGCCGCGCTCAGTCGCCACGCCAGCGCGAACGCGAAAAGGCACAGTGCCAGCGCCACGCCGACGATCCTGCGAAGGGCGGCGTTGTAGTCCGCGAGGACTTGGGCCTCGGGCAAGCTGGCCGCCACGCGCCAGTCCACGCCTGGCAGGGTCTCGAAGGCCACCAGCCTTGGCACCCCATCCACCCCTGTCAGGGAGAAGTGGCCTTGCCGCGCGCCCCTCGCCGGGTCCACGTCGGCGCCTGGAAGGCGAGCGCCAACGAATTCCTGCGCTCTCGTCGAGCGAAGCAGGAGGGTTCTTGTCCGATCGAGGACCGTGACGACGGCGTCCCCGGGCGTCGAGGCAAGCAACTGTTGGCTGAGCTCCAGCAAGTCCACGGCCATGATCAGCAGGCCGGTCTGCGCCCCTGACTCATCGCGAATGGGAACGCTCAGCGCTGCGAACTTCAAGCCCGTGCGCTCGTCCACGAGCAGGTTGCTCGCCCCGAAGGCGCCGTCGGGCGAGGCCGGCCGGGCCCAGCTGGCGTCGGAGAGCGTGCGGACAGGTTGCGAGCCCACCTCGTAGCGGCAAACGATGTTGCCCCGCGCGTCACGAACCGCGTAGCCCAGCGTGGCCGCGCCGGCCGCCAGGTACTCGCCGACCAGCGGATCGCATCGCTGCGGATCCAGGGCCTTGACCAGGGGCCGTGCTGACAGTTGCTCGAGCGCGGCCCGGGACTGGTCCAGCACGCGCTGGAGGTCCGCGGCCGTCCCCGTGGCGAGGATCCGGACCTTTTCCTGCGCGACGTCCTGCTCCCGCCGCGCGTCGGCGACAAGCATCCACCCCAGGAACGCCGCAACGGGGAGCAGGACCTGCGCCAGCAGCAGGACGATCCGCTGGCGGATCGACAGGTTCTCAAGCCATGAAGCCAGGAAATGCATGGGGGTGAATTTGGACTCAAAAACATGCAGCTTTCAAGGCAGGACTTGAGCAAGCGCATCTCGGGGCTGCCAAGCCTGAGGCAATATGAATGGAGTACAACGTACACGAGGCCGGAAGTGAGAGTGCTATTGGTCGACGACTCCGCGTCAATACAGCAGAGCTTTGGCGCCCTGCTGGCGACTGCGCCGGGCGTTGAGGTTGTCGGCTACGCGCAAGACTTCGAGACGGCCCGGGAATCGATCGCTTCCAGGCACCCGGACCTGATCGTGCTGGATGCCAAGCTGCGCGGGCGTGACCGGGGGCTGGACGTGATGCGCCATGTCAGGCAGCACTACCCCGACATCAAGGTCATCATTCTTTCCCAGTACGGCTGGGCTTCCATGCGCAAGGTCCACCTGGAAGGCGGCGCCCTGGCCTACTTCGACAAGGGCCTGGAGTTTCAGCAGGCGCGGGACTGGATCGCCGAACTTGCCAGTGCCCACAATGCGAAGGACACCAGCCCGAAGGAGCGCTGAGAGCCTGTCAGGCCAGCGCCACAGCCCGTGCGGGCCGCGGGGCATCCAGGATGCCGAGATGTGCCTTGGCCGGCACGCGCGTTCCCTGCGCGAACCGGTGCAGCGCAGCGAGGTCGCGGATCTCGACCTTGCGTTGATCCACCTCGATCAGGCCCAAGTCGGACAGCACGGTGAATGAGCGGCTGATGGTCTCGTGCGCAACGCCGAGGTAGCTTCCGATGTCGCGGCGAGTCATCTGCAGGCGAAGGCCTTTTCCCGCCTGGCCACTCGCGGCAAGCCGCTGCGACAGGTGGATCAGGAACCTCGCCAGCCGCACTTCCGCCGCCACGGCAGCCATCATGTCGGCCAGGCGCGTCAGGTCGATCATGGCGTTGCTCACCGCCCGCATCACGCCCCGGTCGAATGCCGCATGGCTTTGCGCCAGTGCAAAGAAGTCGGGCAACGCGATGCCGAAGACGTTTGAATCTTCCAGGGCAACCGCAGCCACCAGGTGCCGATCGCCGGCCAGGGCGTCGCATCCGATCAGGTCGCCGCGATGCATGAAGCCGACGACCTGCTCATAGCCATCTTCCGCCGTGCGGAAGGCCTTGAACGATCCCGAGCGAACCACATGGATGGACGCGGCCAGCGCGCCTTCGAAGATCAGCGTCTCGCCAGCGGCCAGGCGGCGCGCGGTCAACGGTCTGGCTGGCAGCTGCTCGCCGTGCGCCAACGGTACGCCGATGAGGTCGAACATCTCGTGCAAGCCCGACGCTTCGCGCTGCTCGTTGGCAGCGCTGCACATCATGCGGTTGGCAGTGAAAAACGGCTGCGAATCATGCAGGGGCGCGGTGTTCATGGCGAAGTTCCCGAGTTGCAACGGCGCCGGAAGGTTGGCGGCGGCGCAAGGTTGCGCGCAAGCCGGCTTTTCGAACATCGGCTTTTCGCCCCGCGGCGTTTCGGACTTGCCTTCAGGGCATCGGCTTTATCCCAGCACCGGATTAGGAATATTCCGAATCGCCGCGACCGGTCTGTGACTTCTGCAACAAAGCTTGATTTTTGTCAGAAGCCGCATGACCATGGCTTTCCACGCGGCGGCAACTCTACATATGACACGCGGCACGAGTTCAGTTGGGGGTTACAAGTCCAGGCGTTCCATGGGGGCGGCATGAGTGCCCTTCCCTTGGCCACGCCCGAGCCCGCGCTGCGGGTGCTTCTGGTCGACGATCACGCGATCGTCCGGGAGGGCTTGATGCGCTTGCTCGATGGCCCGGCGAACCGTTGGGAACTGGCCGAGGCCGTCACCGGCTTCCAGGCGCTTGAAATGCTGCGGCAAAGTCGCTTCGACCTCGCGCTTGTCGATCTTTCGATGCCGGGCATGACCGGACTGGAATTGGTGCGGCGCATCAAGACCGAATTCTCCGGCGTGCGCGTGCTGGTCCTGAGCATGCATTCGGAGGAGCAGTACGCCATCCGGGCCTTCAAGGCCGGCGCCGATGGCTATGTCACCAAGGACCTTGCCGCGATCGAGCTGGTGAGTGCGGTCAACAAGGTGGCGGCAGGCGGGGCCTATGTGACGCCGAGCCTTGCGGAACACGCGGTGCGGCAACTCAATGGAAGCGCTGAAGCGCCGCGGCATGCGCAACTCACCAACCGCGAGTTCGACATCTTGCGCCGGGTCGCTGCGGGACAACGCCTCACCGAGATCGGCGATGCGCTTCACCTGTCGGTGAAGACCGTGAGCACGCACAAGACGCGCATTCTTGAGAAGTTGCAAATCTCAAGCACTGCGGAGTTGATTCGGTACGCGCTGGAAAACAGCATCGCGTGAGTGGGCCTGCGGGCGGACGCGAAGTCGTTGGCCCACACCCCCACCCACAAGGAGGGGGTGGTGCCGGCAGCAAGCGGGCAAAATCTTCGACGTAACTCCGCAGCCTTCGCGCAAGCATTTCGCGATGAAGGACATTCCCGCACGCTGCCTCAAACGCCTGCGCGCCTGGTGTGCGAAAGGAATTTGAGGACGACCGGGCGCTCGACAGGCTGGGCCCTTCATGCAGCGCGCATGACTCAACCCGTCCGCGGTGATCCTTGTTCTTGAGAACAGGCCGACCAACCACCATGACGACGCATGACACTGAATATCCGATGCGCCTTCACGGCACCCACGAAAGCGCGCTGTCAGGCCGCAACTGTCTGAGAAACTGATGAACCCCGAAAGGAGTCCCGTGCAAACGGTCCGCACGCCAGGCGTAAGCGTCTCGCCGACCGTGGCCCCTCGACCGTCCCTTGAGGATCTTGCTCGCCTGTCGGTGTATCTGCCGGCAAAGCTGAACGGCCACGACAACGCGTCGTCGTTTTTGGAGGAAGTTGCGCGTGCAGCGCTGGAGGCACGCGAGACGTGCTCCCGACTGGCACCGAAAGAAGTGCGCGGCGCGCTGGGCGAGCTTGCTGGTGCCGCCAGCGCCTTCAGGACTGCCCTGGGCGTTCTGCGTGAACCGGAAATCGAAAAGCGGCTGAGACTGCATCTCGATGCATCGGCTGAATTGGTCGACCGCTTGCGTGCCGACATGGACGCCCTGATGTCGGGCTGCGAAAGCGCCGTGAAATCATTGGAGGGCCCAAGCGCCACGCAGCCAGGCACGCAAGCGGCCCGGGGGCTGGTCGTTCGAGTCGCCATGGCGCATCTGAGGTGCTTCAAATCGCTCCCCGCGCAGCACAGTTGGTTCGGAAGCGCCTTTATGCCCAATCTCGGTCGAATGATCGGAATCACTGTCGACTCCGATGTCGTCGTCGAGATGCTCGAACTTCTGGAGCAAGAGACCTGACATCGTCCGAGCCGATGAGCCTCAACATGGCGCGTCAGCCAACGTCTTTTCCACAAGATCGAATGATGGAGGACGCCTTCGCCGATCGCTCGCGAGGTCAGGCCAACGGCATCGTGCGGATCTCGTCGGCCACTTCGAGTTTTGCTTCGGTGGCGGCCAGCACCTGCTCGACGCTGACGCCGGGTGCCGTTTCAAGCAGCACCAAACGTCCGTCCCGTTGCTCGATGACCGCCAACTCCGTGACCACCAGGTCTACCGGCCTTGCCGAAGTCAGGGGCAGCGCACAGCGCTGGACGATCTTGGCCTGGCCCTTGGCGCTGTGCTGCATGGCAACCACCACGCGCTTCGCGCCGGTCACGAGGTCCATGGCCCCACCCATGCCTGGCACCATCTTGCCGGGAATCATCCAGTTGGCGAGCAGCCCTTGCGCATCCACCTGCAGGCCGCCGAGCACGGTCATGTCGACGTGGCCGCCACGAATGAGACCAAACGAGATTGCGCTGTCGAAAGTGCAGGCACCGGGAATCGCGGTGACCGGACGTCCGCCGGCATCGGTGAGCCGCGCCTGCACCATCGCGCCGTCCGCAATGGGCCCGGTGCCGATCAGCCCGTTCTCGGACTGGAAGTACACGTGCATGCCCTGCGGCACGTAGTTCGCCACCATCGTTGGAATGCCGATGCCCAGGTTGACCAGCATGCCGTCCCTGAGCTCAAGGGCGATGCGCCGCGCGATCACAGTCTGCGCTTCCATGGTCAGTTCCTCCCGACGAGGTAGTCCACCAGCACGGCGGGCGTGACGACATGGTCGGGCGAGATCATTCCTACCGGCACGATCTGCTCGACTTCGGCCACGACCGTCTTGCCAGCCATCGCGATGACCGGGTTGAAATTGCGCGCCGTGAGGGCGTAGATGAGATTGCCGAGGTAGTCGGACATGAAGGCCTGCACCAGCGCGAAGTCGGCATGCAGCGCAGTTTCGAGCAGGTAGAGCCGCCCCTGGACCTCGAGCTTCTGCTTGCCCTCCTCGACCACGGTGCCGATGCCGGTGGGGGTCAGCACGCCGCCGAGGCCGTGGCCGGCCGCACGGATCCGTTCGATGAGCGTTCCTTGGGGAACCAGTTCGACTTCGAGCTCGCCGGCAAGCATCTGCCGCTGCGTTTCCGGGTTCAGGCCGATGTGGCTGGCAATCACCTTGCGCACCACCTTCGCGGTGACCAGCTTGCCGATGCCCACGCCCGGCAGCGCGGTGTCGTTGGCGATCACGGTGAGATCGCGCCGCCCCTGGCGCACCAGCTCATCGATCATGCGCTCTGGCGACCCCACGCCCATGAAGCCCCCGACCATCAGGCTCGCTCCGTCAGGGATCAGAGCGACTGCCTCTTCCGCGCTCGTCGTGTGCATGCCCAACCTCCTGTGCCCGTGGCGCAGATTCAGTGGCGGCGGACTTGCCGTGCCAAGTCTTCTGCAAGGGCAAATTCTAGGGGCAGCGTCGGGATCTGCAGCGGCGTAAAAGTGTCTGTATCGATATGCAACGCGCTTGGGACCGAAGATGCGCGTGAGCAAAATGACCTTGGAAGGCCGCGTGGTGCTGCGCCTGACTGAGCAACCTTGGGTCGCACCTTTCTTCGTCCATCAATCCGTGGACTCATTCAAGGGAACGGGCCCCGAAGGGCCCGCTCTTGTCCTCCGTGAAAGGGATCAGAAGATTGACTTGTTGCCGATCCTCAGGTCCTGGACCCACACGTGCTTCGCCGTGGTGTTCGCGCTATTGCCCAGCATGAACATGACGGCCGGCGTCTTGGCCGTCGTTGGATCCGCAGCGCTGGGGTTCGGCCAGTTGTAGATGCAGGCGTTCGGGTATTCGGCGATGAGCGCTCCCAGGGTGGCAGCGGTTGGCGCGCCGTTGGGCGGCAACACTTGCGTGGAGCCATCCCTTGCGCGGATCGGCGTACCCCAACTGGTGGATTTCCAGCTTGGGCTGTCGATCGTCGCGGTGTACGTCACGTAGCCGTTGGCGTCCGGTACCGAGGCGTTCATGTCCGCCAGGTTGGTGATCAGGTTGTTCCAGGCGGCGCCATCGCATTCCTTGCTGATGGAGTACGTCACGTACGGCAGGCCCGCGCCGGTCTCACCCGTGCCGTCGTCCTTTGACTTGAAGCGGATGCCCCCGAATTCGGACAGCTTCACGCCATGCAGGAAGTCCATGCCCAGGGTGGCGCGGTTGCCCTTGATGCCGGTGTTCGAACTGGGCGTGTTCGCGGGGCCGCCCTTGAGGGTCTCGAACTTCAAGGCGGCAACGCCATGGTCTTGTTGCACGGTGACGGATGCCAGGTTGTCCGAGAACGGCGTCGCACATGCGGGCAGATCGGTGCCAGCGCGGCTGCAGTCGGCGTCTTTCCAGGTGGCCTTGGCAACCGGAACGGTCACGGTGACCTGCGGGCTGTTGAAGCTTCCATCATTCACGACCAGGGCAAAAACGTAGTCGCCCGCCAGATCTGCCTTGAAAGTGGGCTTGGCCTGGGTGTTGACGCTCAACGTCGCTGCGCTGCCGGCCGGGGCGATTTGAATCGTCCACGCAAAAGTCAGCGTGTCGCCGTCCACGTCGGCGCTTGCGCTGCCATCCAGCGTGAACGCCTTGCCGGTGATGGCGCCTTGTACCGCGGCGACGCTGGCGACCGGTGCGGTGTTGGTCTTGGGCGCAGATGGTTCAGGGTTGGATTTTTCCGGTGCACCGGGCTCCGGTGTGGCGCTTATGGGGCCGTTGGAACCCCCGGGCGCGGCGGCGTCAGGCCCGCTCCCGCTGTTGGTGCTTATGGGGCCGCCGGAACCCGCGGGCGCGGCGGCGTCAGACCCGCCCCCGCCGCAAGCGGCGAGCAGGGCTGAAATGGCGATGGAGGCAATGGCGGTCTTGTTCATGCGTGTGTCCGTTTGGCAGGTTATCTGGCGCACATTCGCCTCGCATCGAAACTGGAGTCGAGGTCGGAGCGCCAGGTTTTGTGGCTTCTTTCCCTTCAGAAGTTGGAGCCACGTTGGTAGTTTCGGATTTGCGGGAAATTGGGTCTACTTGATAGTTCGTAGAACAGGTATTCACATGATCAATCTCAGAAGCGTCGATCTGAATCTGCTGCCCATCTTTGAAGCGGTGTATGAAGAGAGAAACCTGTCGAGTGCGGCCCTGCGCCTGGCGATGAGCCAGCCCGCTGTCAGCAATGCCGTGGCGCGCTTGCGCTCCGTGTTCAACGACGAGCTTTTTGTGCGCCACGGGCGAGGCGTATTCCTGACGCCGACTGCGGACGCGATCTACGCGAAGCTGCACGAAGCCCTGGGCACGGTTCGCGACTCGGTCTCCGGCGCCCGGGGCTTCGACCCGAAGACATCGACAAGATCATTCTTCGTCAGCGTGCCGCACCCCTTGGGCCCCATGATTGCCCTGCACCTGCGAGCGCAACTGGCAGTGGCCGCGCCCGGGGTCGAGATGTCGTTCAGCACACGATCGCGGCCCGTCGAGCAAGAGCAAGCATTGCTGGAGGGTCGATTCGACGCAACGGTCGATTGGCTGGCCCCGCGGCGAAGCCGGTTCAATGAAATCGCGCTTTTTGAAGACGCCCTCGTCGCGGTGGCGCGACAGGGTCACCCTGCGATCCGGAAGGCTCGTACGGAGGACGAGTTGAGTGCGTGGGAGTTCGTTGCCTTGCGCCGCCGTATCGAGGGCGAAAGCCCTGTGCCCGCCCTCCAGGATTGGTCGCGACTGAAGCTGAACACGGCGCTCGAAGTGTCGGAGTTTCTCGAAGTCCTGGTGATTGCCAGCCAATCAGACCTCGTGGGCGTGATACCTCAGAGCATGCTGAAACTGGCACGCGACTCTTTTCAACTTCGGGCACTACCCGCTGCGGTCACTGCCAGGACGATACCCATCATGCTCTTCTGGGCCACGAACAAGACAGCCGATCCAGCGCAGGTGTTCATTCGAAAGCACATCGAGCTGGCATCACGCGCTGTCATGGGACGCAACTTGCGTTGACCACTTGCACCCTTGGGTCGCGCCGGTCGTTGCCAGGCAAGCGGCGAAGAGCCGGAAGTTCCCGAAGCTGTTTGCATCCAGGATCATTTCGGCTTTCTGGTGCAACTTCAAAGTGGCAATATCGGCAAGAGCGGCGGCGTCCGCAGGGGAGTCAGCATTCGCCGAATCTCCAACCCAAAGCACGGAGATCCGGATGAGACAGCTCAAGATCATGGCGCACATCTCGCTGGACGGTGTGATCCAGGCTTCCGGCGAAGACGATTTCCCCTACGCCGAGTGGACCGCGCCCTATCGCACCCCCGCTGGCCGCGATGAACTCCTCGCCGCGCATGGCGGGCGCTTCGATCTCCTGCTCGGCCGTCGCACCTACGACATGTGGTCGGACTTCTGGCCAAAGGCACCCGGCAGTCCGATGGCGGACGCCCTGAACGCGGCTGTCAAATATGTGGTGACCCACCGTCCGGAAAGTCTTGAATGGGGCCCGTTCGAGGTCCTTGGATCGAACTTCGTCGAGGGCATTCGCCGCATCAAGTCGCAGGCTGGCCCCGGGCTCATCCTCTGGGGTAGTTCCACGTTGACATCGACGCTGCTTGAGCATGGGCTTGCGGATGAAGTCCTGCTGGTCGTCTATCCGGTGTTGCTCGGCACCGGGAAGCGCTTCTTTGCACAGGGATCCCCGGCGTGCTCCCTCGAACTGGTCAGCACGAAAGCCATGCCGTCCGGCGTTATCCTCAATGCCTACAAGGTCGCCGGGCGTCTGAAGGGGTCATCAGGCGACGCGAAGTCATCTTGAAGGCCGTCGCTCACCAGAGGTTCTTGCCGTCGATCACTTTGACGGGCGCAGTCGCCCAGGTGCAGCGGGTGAGCTCGGCCGGCAACTCTGTTGCCGGGTCTCTCAGCGCGGGTTGCCCAGCTCCACGACCGGCGTAAAGCCGCCGAAGATCATCCGCATGCCGTCGAAGGGCATGGGGTTGACCTTGGGATCGAGGCGCGGGTCCTTCATGACCTTGTCCATCGCGGCATCGCGCGTCGCTTTGTCCGGCCATTCGATCCACGAGAAGACGACGGTTTCGTCGTCCTTCGCCTGCACCGCGCGCTGAAAGTCGGTTTGCTTGCCGGCCTTGACATCGACCCCCCAGCACTCAAGAACACGTGTCGCGCCGTTCTCGATGAAGACCACGTCACCCATTTTGGCGTGCTCGATGAACTTGTCCTTGTTGGCCGTTGGCACTGCGATGACGAACCCGTCTATGTATGCCATCTCTGGAGCTCCTTGAAAGATGAAGCCGATGCTCCCCTCGTTCGCCCGTTGCATCCTGTCAGTCGCGCTCAAGGCGCCTCGCAGGAGATTGCCTACAGTGGCTGCACCCACACAACCGGAGATGGTTGCCCGATCACCCCACGCAGCTATTGCGCCAGCGCCGGAATGCGGAAGTCCTGGCCGGATGGGCTGGATCCACCTTGACATGGGCGACCGCCACGACCAACTCGTATTCACCCGCATTGCCGAAGCGGGCACCGTCGAACGCGGGCTTTCATCTGACGACTTCGATCCGCTCGATGGTCGCCGCAGGACCGCTGCCTGCCATCGGTGCCCGTACTGAACACCCAAAGAACAATGCCAAGGTCAGGAGCGCAGCAGCACTGGCCCATCGCCGCACGTGGTTGATCCTCATGGCGTGCTCCTCGTCTGGAATTCCTGGAACGCAAGCGCAGAACCTGGCCGAAGAATTCTCGCACGACGAAAGCGCCCAAATACCACGAATGACGCTGACGGAGCAAGCGTACTTCAAATTAGTACGTAAGCAATATTTGCCAGCACCCCGGAAGGGCAGAGGATTCCGGAAAAGAGGAGAAGGGGAACAAGAATGAAGAATGCCATTGCTCCGCCCTGTCGGTCGCCCGTGTGCGCCGTCGATGAGTCGTGCGCGCTTGCACCCTTCCTCCTTGCGACGAACAACGAGGGGTTTCAACCATGGGCGTGACGCAGCTGCTGGACTGGCATTGGACGCGCTACGCGCAAGCCGCATGCGTCGTCGTGCTCGCGACCGGATGCGGCGGTGGCGGCACCGGCAACCCGCGTGACAGCGGACCGCAGCAAACGACACTCACCGTTGCCGCGAGCGATGCCGACGGCGACACGCTCAACTACCAATGGCGCGCCACCGCCGGCACCATCGACAACCGCAATGCGCCCACCACGGTGTGGAAGCTGCCCCCGGGGCCGGGCATCCACTTTGCCTATGTGACGGTGTCGGATGGCAAGGGTGGCTACGTGCAGCAGCAGTACGCGGTGTCGTCGGATGCGTTGGAGATCGCGGCACAGGTGCCCGCGCAGGCCCGTCACAAGCCGCCGGCGATTGCGGACTTCAATGGCAGCGCTTTGCGCTTGCGCTTTGACGCAAGCAATGACATGAAATTGACAAGCCCCGACGGCAACTCGGGACTGCGCCAGATCTACCTGCCCGACGTGCCCGTGCAGGTGGTTCACATCAACAGCGGTGCTGTCGTCTTCACCGGCAACTCCGATGCCAATGGCGAAGTGAGCCTCCCCAAGCTGGTCGCCGGCGACACTTACCAGGTTCTTTGTGGCAATGCGCCCGGTTCGGTGCTGCAGAACTGCGACTCGTTTTCGGGAAGCGCCACGGCCAGGGCGATTCAAGTTTCGCGAGCCCCGACCGAGGCCCTCAACCTTCGGTTGTACGGGCACGTCGGCCTCGCAGATGGCGGCGTCTGCGGCACGCAAAGCGAATACTTCCAGCGCTTCTCGAGCGCCACCGTGCAGCTGCTGCAGACCGATGGCGCCATGGTCACGGCGCCACGCCGCGTCAACCGCTTCGGGGACTACATGATCGAGGCAGCAGTGGCGGTGCGCGCGAGCCTGCGGTTGCGCATTTCCTGCGAGGGCTACAGCACCACACTGGACGTGCCCGCGTCCTCGAACCCCGCAGGGTACGTGGTGGGCACCCCGATCGAGTTGTCGCATCAGATCAGCAACAGCCGGCCGAAGATCACGCGGATGGTGGCCAACGGCCCTGACGGCAACGTCCGCGGTCGCATGATCACCTTCAACCAGGGAAGCGGCTCCAACATTCTGCCAGGTGAAGACCAGTTCCTTTCCTACAAGGGCCTGGACACACGCCTGTCTGCTTGCCGCTACTACCGTGCCTTCGGCATGGCAAAGGACTGCGATGCGCAAGGCAACATGGTCGAGCCGGTGACAATGGAAGAGTGGAAACGTGAGCAAGAGCTTCCACCCTACAAGTCGGCCGGCAGGCAAGCCAGCGCCACCTACATCAACAAGATGGACTTGAACCTCGTGCGCCGGATGACGGCCACGGAAAAGGCGCCCGACAACATCGCCTTCCTGGTCTGCAACGCTCCGGGTCCCGATGGCCAGTCACAGAAGGAAGTCGATGACGTCCTTGCCCACGCGCTCGATGGCGAGCGCCTGGTGGCATGCGTAGGCATGGAGTGGTCCGTCACCCCCGGCGCCAACAATAACGAACCCTTCACCAAGTTCGCCACCTTTGGTCCCGACGGTTCGCTCCTGACCTCGATCAACCTCGACGGCCGCGGAGAAAAGTACCTGCCCGGCGCGTGTGTGGCCTGCCACGGCGGCTCGGCCTACAACGGGCGCTTTCCAGAAACAGGCAACCCCTCGCCCTACCTTGGTTCGCGCTTCCTGCCATTCGATACCGCCAATTTCCTGTTCGGCTCGGCAGGCGCGCTGGGCGAGCCCATTCAATCCGCCGATCTGCGGCGCCTGAACCAATTCGTCAGCGCCACCGAGGGCAAAGGCGATACCCCAACACGCCGCCTGGTGAAAGGCTGGTACGAGGCGGGCACCGATACGCCCGACCACGGTTACGTTCCAGAGGCATGGCTCAAGGACGGAAGGCCAGGGGCCCAACGCTTTTATCGGGAAGTGGTTGCCACCTCTTGCCGCACCTGCCACACCGCACTGGGTACGAAATTCGACTGGGATTCCGGGCTCGCTGCCGGGCCGGTAACGCAAATACATGCGTGTGGCGGCTCCCCCTCGCTTGCACAGAACGCAACGATGCCGAATGCCTTGATCACGCGGGACCGCTTGGCTGAAAAGGCGCGTGGAGACCCAACCCTGGCCGCATTGATGCGCGCCTTCCTTGGCTGCGACGGCCCCTTGCCCGACCCCGCCTATCCGGTGCGCTGACAACAACGGCACCTGATCGACCGAACAGGAACACGCATCATGAGAGCCTTCAGATTCACGCCCTATCCGATGTGTCTCGCGGTCTCGCTGATGGCAGGCTGCAGCGCCCCGTCGCCTGGCACGCCCGCTGCGACTTCTGCAACGCCTGCAGCGTCGGCTGCGTCGGCGGCCCCTGCAAGGGTGGCCTCCGCCTCGTCTTCGCCTGCGGACCTGCCGATGCAATGCGCAGCCCCTTCGCAAGAGCTGGAGGCGCCGGAGGCGACCTCCTTCGAAGAGTCGATCGCACGCGCCGGCGCGCGGCTGCTCGACCAGGCGCGCCGCTGCGTGGGTGACGAATCGCGCACATTGGTCGTCGACCCGCTGATCGACGCGAACACCGGCGCGCAAACAGCAAGCACCGTCAAGATGGGCGGCCAGCTCGAATCAATCGTCAAGACCCGGCACGCCAACTGGCGCGTGCAGCCGCTGACGCGCCAAGCCCTGAACGACAAGCCGCTGCTGCTGATTGGCACGCTGACACCGGTCAACGTTAAGCGCTCGATCGACACCGTGCCCGATGCCTTCCGCGTCTGGCTCACGGTGATCGACCTGCGCACCGGGCGAGTCGTCGCCAAGCAGTTGGACCGCTCGACGGTCGGGACCGTCAACCCCGAGCCGCTCAAGTTCTACAGCGACAGCCCGACGTGGCACAAGGACAAGACGGTGTCGGGCTACATCAATTCGTGCCAGGTCAACACGCGCATCGGCGATCCGGCAGACCCCGAATACCTTGCTCGCTTGCCTGCGGCGGCCGTCGTCAACGAGGCCATCATTGCCTACAGCGGCGGACAGGTTCCCGCCGCCAATCAGCTCTACAAGGAGGCCGCCAAGCTGGCTGAACCGGGCGACTTGCGCGTGCTCAACGGCCTGTACCTCACGAACTGGCAACTGGGCAAGCGCGATGAAGCGCGCGAGACCTTCGGCAAGCTCGTGGCATCCGGACTGGAGTCGGAGCGGTTGCCGATGAAGTTTCTCTTTCGGCCCGGCACCACCAGTTTTGAAACCATCGGCGACCTGGACAAGCAGTACGACATCTGGGTCACCACGCTCGCGCAAGAGCTCGGCAAGGCAAAGGCTTGCGTGCGCATCGTGGGCCACACCAGCCGCACCGGCAGCGCCCGTGCCAACGAACGGCTGTCGCGCCAGCGTGCGGAAGCCATGGAAAGCATGCTCGAGCGCGACAACCGCGCGCTGGGCACGCGGCTGACCGCGGCTGGGGTTGGATCACGAGAGGCGCTGGTGGGATTGGGTACTGACGATCTGCGCGACGCGTTGGATCGGCGTGTGGAGTTTCGGGTCGTGGGTTGCGTTTGAGTCAGGAGCTTCAAATGATCAGAGGCACGCTGCTTACCAATTCATTGCGCGCAATCGTTGCGGTGCTTCTGCTCGGCTCGACATTTTCGGCGTCTGCAGCAACAGAAAAGGCTTGGGCTGCCTGGAACAATCGCACGTGCTGGAGCTGCCATAGCAGCACAGGCAGAGTAGACGGCAGGCCCGACTTGTCGAACTCCAGCTATTACGCTTCCAGTTCAGGTTTCCTCAACATGAAGACCGAAGATGACTTCATCAAGGCGCTGGACAAAAGGCCAGTTCCAAGGCCAGTTCCGCCAGTTCCGCCAGATCCGTCCAATCTGTATTACGAGATGATCTTGCTTGCAATTGCAACCGCCCCTAAAGATGTCGACGACCGCAAAGAGCTCTGGAAACTCCTGCTGGATGCACGCGACGGCAGGGCCAGACCGCTTGGGAACAACAAGGATGAATTGATCGCCGATGAGTTGGATTTCGGCAATCAGGTCGCTACGGCGTTTAGCCCCCGCTTTGTCCGGATCGGCAACGAGCGCGGAAATGCCATGGAATACACGGCCAGGATCCAGACGACCGCCGGCTTTACCATCACGGGAAACTCCTGCAACGGGAGCATTTCTGTGGGAGGCCTGGAGTCCAAGGGAACCGTGGCTGGAGGCCAGGTGTGTGACCTCACCATCTCCTTCACATCGACGCCCGCCGACGGTGCGCGCACCACCCAACTCAATGTCGTAATGACTGCGGGAGCCGGCGTCGACGACATCGATCCCCAGCTTCCTCTGAGGCCCATCATTCTCAAGGGCAGGGCCACCGAAGTTCTGAAGGCTGAACTCCGCATCGACGCGCCGCCCTTGTTCCCGAAGATGCCGGACACAGAAGTGGGGAAGACGAGCCCGCCGCAAGAACTCACGCTCAAAAGCGTCGCCCCGACCAAGCTCAGGTTCTCGTTGATCGACGTCGAATCCACGTCGCCGGTTGAGTTCTCGCACAGCACCGACTGCCTCATGGAAACGGACTATGAGATGAACGCCTCCTGCAAGGTGTGGGTGACCTTTAGTCCAAAGCCGGGTGGAGGAGGCAGCGCAAAACTCATCATTCGGCATAACGGCATCGATGAAAAGGTGGAATACGTCTTGAACGGAATTGGCTTGACCAGCCCTCCTGAACCTGACGTCGAGCTATCTCCCATGAATGGTTTGGACTTCGGAAACCAAACCGTCGGTGGCTTGTTCGACACGCGCTCGCTGAGAGTTACCAACTCAGGCAACGTCACTCTCAAGGACATCTCCGTCAGCATCGAGGGGGCGGCTTTCAGCATCGTCGGTGCGACGACCTGCGCCCCTCTGGAACGACAACAGAGCTGCGAAATTCGCGTTCTCTTTTCACCTCCTGCAGTCCAACAGAACTATGTCGGAAAATTGCACGTCAAGAGCAACGCTGGCATCGACAGTGCTGATCTGAAAGGCAACGGGGTCGGAGCGGCCGTTCCGGTACTGAGTTGGAACGGTGCCCCAACTCAAGCGGACTTTGGCATCGTCTCGGTCGGCGCGACGTCCGCAGTGCAATCGGTCATGTTGTTCAACAATGGGCCAGGCGGCGTGACACCTTTGCTCATCAACGCTGTCGGGACCGATTCCGGGATGTTTGAAGTCGTCATCAGCGATTCGCGCGATGAGAAGGCGTGCAAGATCGGTCGCCCGCTGTACGAGAAGGATTCCTGCCGCATTGACCTGCGCTTTAGGCCCGGGAGCCGCGGCGCACGCGGCGCGACCCTGCAGATCGTCTCCGAAGGATCGCCACCGCCGACGATGTCCCTGTCCGGCACGGGCTTGTCAGGCCCGACGCCGAGCCTGCGCTTGCTGCCCACCGACCTTTCACTCGACAACACCCGCGTCGGCAGCGTATCTGCGCCAGGTGAAGTGACGATCCAGAGTACCGGTGCGGGCGTCTTGACGACGCAGAGCATTGCCGTCAGCGGACCGTTCACACTCAGCAACAAGACCTGCCCGGCGACGCCGTTCACGCTTCCGGCTGGTGCGTCATGCACGGTCATCGTTGCCTTTGCCCCGCAGTCCGAAGGTCCCGCCAGCGGCACCTTGACGGTCACCAGCGACGCCAGCCCGCCAAGCCAGTCGGTCGCCCTGTCGGCGCAAGGCGATCCGCGCGCCAGGAGCGGTGGCGGCGGTTGCTCCATGACCAGCGGCCGCTCCCCCACCGATCCAACGCTGTGGGCCCTCGTGCTGCTCGCCTTCGCAGCCCTCTACGCCAGACGCCGTCGGCGCAACGCCCACCGCACATCCCGCGCGGACGCCCGGCAGCCATGAAAGCCGCAGCGCCCGGCCCCACCGCCGCCGCGTCGCTGTTGGCCGCGGGCCTTCTGGCAGCCACCGGGGCCGCGCTGGCAGCCGCATCGGCCCATCCCTGGCCGTTGCTCGTGTCGCTGCTGATCGCACCCGTGCTTGAGGAAACGGTGTTTCGCGCCGGCCTGCACGACCGACTGCTTGATGGCGGCCTTGCCCCCTGGCTGGCCAACCTCATGACGGCGATGGCCTTTTGCGCCGCACACCTGCTGCTCGTCGGCATCCATTGGCAGACCGCGCTGGTGTGGTTGCCCGCCCTGCTGATCGGCGCCGCCTACAACCGCTGGCGGCGTGTGCGCATCTGCATTGCGCTGCACATGGCGATGAATTTGACATGGCTTGCCGCAACGCAAGGCATGGCGTGAATGGATCACAGGCCACGACGAACCACCCATGAAAACGAAGAACAAATTGCGCTGGTGCGCTGCCGTTGGCGGCCTGCTGACCCTGCCCGCCTACGCCCAGTTTGACTACGGCCTCTACGGCGTTGCGGACCTCTCCTATGCCCGCTTCGAGCCCAGCGGTTTCGAGCCCGACTACCGCTTCAACAGCAACTCGCTGTCACCCACGTTCGTGGGGGTCAAGGCGAGCTACGGGTTCGAGAGCGGGTGGACGACCGGCATGGCGCTCGAATCGTTCTTTCGCTTCCAGGACATGAAGTTCGGCCGCAACGACGACGATCCGTTCCTGTCGCGCGAGAACTTCGTGTCGCTGTCGCACCGCGACTACGGCCTGCTTCGTGTCGGCCGCCTTCAATCGCTGCTGTTCAACACCACCGTGCGCTTCAACGCCCTGGGCAATTCAACCTTCTCGCCCTCGGTGCGCCAGCTTTTCACCGCCGGCAATCTCATCGGCGTGCAGGGCGACTTCTACTGGAACGAGGCCATCGGCTACACCACGCCCAACTTCGACGGCATCACCGGCGGCCTGATGGCAGCGCGTGGCGAAAAGTCGAACCCCGGCCGCCTGTACGGCGGCACCGTGGTCATGGCCAAGGGCCTGTTTGCTGGCTCGCTGTCGGCGCAGCGTGTCGACATCGACGATGGTTTCAACGACCCGACGCTGGAAGACACCTGGCAACTCGGCGCGAGCTACAACCTGGGCCTGGCCAAGCTCTTCGGCCAGTACACGCACACGCGCGACAAGGGGCTCGAAGTCAACAGCGACATCGTCTCGGTCGGCGCCTCGATTCCACTGGGCCCGGGCACCGTGCAGGCGCAGATCGCGACGGCCAAGGCCGACGGCATCGCCGTTTCGCGCAAGCAAACGACGACCAGTGCGGCCTACGTCTGGGCATACGACAGCCTGACCGACTTCTACGTCATCGCCATGGACGACCGCGTGCGCGGCCAGACGCGCGGCTTCTCGATTGCGGTCGGGGTGCGCTACAACTTCAATTTCTAGTTGCCTGTAACAGTCGGGTCTGCCAAAGTTGGTCGAACGCCTGCAAACACAGATCAATGCCTGAGGCTGCCAGCGACGGCCATGACCTCTGCCGCCATCGGGAAGATGCTGAGACCGTTGGGCCCGTCGGGCGCCTCGATCCGGACCCAGCCGATGATGCCGGCCGCGTCGACCAGGAAGTGTCCAACCAGTTGAGTGCCGTGGCTTGCGAAAATTGCCTTGTCCGCTTTGTTCAGCTCGAAACCGTCCTTGACGTTGAGTGCGGCCTGGGCTTCCATCGGTTGCAGCGGTTCCGGCAATTCGCCGGTGGGGTTGATGCGCGACGCCATGAATTCCGCCAGGCTTCCCTGATAGGGCCATGCGGGCTGCTCGCGGCTGCCATCGGGCAGGAACTCGCCATAGGGCACGCCGAAGGCCCGGTGCGTGACGCAATCCGGGTCGCACAGAAGCGTGACCGGCGTCGGCCGATGGCGGAAATACAGGCGCGCGTTGTCCAACGGTGTGTTGATCACGGCCAGGGTCTCGACCCCCTCGGCACGCAAGGCCGGCTGTATCTGCGCGAGCTGCAGCAGCTGGCGTCTGCAGAACGGGCAATGCAGCCCGCGATAGAAGCCGATCAGGAACGGGCTGCCGCGCGAGCTGTCGAGCGATACCATTCCTTCGCGGTTGGCCGCCGGAAGCGCAAACGCGGGCGCCAGTTCTCCCGGTTGCACGGGGCGTTTCTGGTCTCCCATGTCAACCTCAACCCTTGGGCGCCGGATAGGCCAGCTTGCCCGCCTTGTCGCTGAAGTTGGTGATGCAGGTAGGCATGCGCGTGTCTCCTTTCTGGAAACCGGGACCCTGCCGAATCAGGGCGGAATTGCCCGGGCAACTGTTTCGCCCCGGGTGGATGCGAGGTCGCTTGTAACGCCTTCAATCAAGGAATGCAACTCAAGTTCCACGCCCCTTCCCCAAGCTGAACTGCTTTATCGCTTGCGGTCGGGGTGCGCTACAACTTCAACTTCTTGCGCGCCCTGACGACCTGCGTCAGTGCAGCTTCACGCGCGGCTCCGTGCGCCGGGTGATGAAGCGCCCCGCCGACGTCAGCGCGGTCTTCCAGAAGCCATGCAGCGCGACCTCGTGCATCTTGTAGAGCGACAGGTACATGCTGCGCGCGAACAGGCCCTCGATCCACAGGTTGCCGCCGACCAGCGCGCCCATCAGGTTGCCGACGGTCGAATACTCCCCCAGGGAAACCAGCGATCCGAAATCGCGATAGCGCCAGGGCCGCATTTCCTCGCCGCGAATACGGCGCTTGAGCTGTCCCACCAGGTGCGAAGCTTGCTGATGGGCGGCCTGGGCGCGCGGCGGCACCGTCGTCGCGTCCTTGTGGCCAAGCCATGGCGCCGCCGCGCAATCGCCAATCGCGAAGATCGATTCGTCGCGCGTGGTTTGCAGGGTTGGGCCGACCACCAGCTGGTTGATGCGGTTCGTCTCGAGCCCGTCGAGCGTGGTCAGGAACTCTGGCGCCTTCACGCCCGCCGCCCACACCACGAGTTCGGCTGGAATCGTTTCGCCGCTGGCGAGTTCCACGCCGTCCGCCGTGACGCCGGTGACGCGGGCGTTGGTGCGCACCTGCACTTTCAGGCGATCGAGCAGCCCGTTGGCGGCACTGGAGATGCGCTCGGGCAATGCCGGCAGGATGCGCGGGCCGGCTTCCAGGAGATTGATGCGGATGTCGCGCTCGGGGTCGATGCGGTCCAGGCCATAGGAGACCAGGGTGCGCGTGGTGTGGTGCAACTCCGCCACCAACTCGACACCCGTGGCACCCGCCCCGATGACGGCCACCTGAAGCTGCTTGGGCGACAGCGGCTCGCTTTGGGCATTGGCGCGCATGCACGCGTTGACCAGCCGGCGGTGAAAGCGGTCGGCCTGCTCCGGCGTCTCCAGCGCGATGGCGTACTCCTTGACGCCCGGCGTTCCGAAGTCGTTGGTGTTGCTGCCCACCGCGATGACCAGCGTGTCGTAGCCGAACACCCGCGCACCCGCGACGTGCTCGCCCTCCCCCGCGTCCACATAAGGCGCCACCTGGACTTCGCGCCGGACCCGGTCCAGCCCGATCATCTCGCCGATGCGGTAGTCGAATCCGTGCCAGTGCGATTGGGCCATGTAGTCGACGGCGCGCGTGTGCACGTCCACCGTGCCGGCGGCGATTTCATGCAGGTGCGGTTTCCAGAAGTGCGTCCGCTCGCGTTCGATCAGCGTGACGTGCGCCAGCTTTTTCTTTGCCAGCTTGTGCCCGAGCCGGGTGGCCAGTTCGAGCCCGCCCGCACCGCCGCCGACGATCACGATGCGATGCAAGTCCTGCCGTGCGGAGGCGGCCGGATGCGCGGCCGCGGCGCTGCTGCCTGGCTGGGGCGTGGACGCAAACCGTGCATTCGGTTCTGGCGCGGCGATGCTGTCGCGCGCTTCTGTTGAATCAGGGCTCATTCGAGGTTTGGCCTTCGTTTGAATTGCTGCGCCGCCAACTTGCGGCGCGGGATGACTCTTTGACCTTGACCCGGCAAAGCGAGTCAGGCCGGGAACTGTTGCAAGGCACTGTCCGTGCCCATGCCCCCTCAATACCACCCGGCGTCCCCTTTTGCAAGAGCGCCGGCCGGGACAACGGGCGGGCGCCGAACGCGTCAACCTGGCAACTGTTGCCTGCGAACGCGATCCGCAACCCGCTTAGTGATAACACGTATTTCGAGGGGCGTGGGGCAAAACGAAAGCAGTTTGAAAGCCCTCATCCATACGATCGTTTCCAACCCGTGACGCCTCACCGGCTGCATGAACCAATGCAGCGAAGTCACGAAAAACACAACGAATTGGAGACACCCGTGGCCCCTGCCCCCTTCAACCCCAGCGGCCATCGGCCCGCCCCGGAGCGCACCCCATGAACATGAGCAACCGCAACTTCGTCAGGGGGCTGTGCCTCATGGCCATCGCCCTGCTTTTTGGCGTGGTGGCGCTCAGGTACAACATCGGTGAGCTGGCCAGATCAGGCCCCGGGCTGTTCCCGCTGATGGTGAGCTCCTTCCTGTTCGTGATCGGCCTGCTCACCGTCGTGCGCTCGCACTTCGTCGAGCAGGTGCCCCTGAGCTACAACGTCAAGAACATCGCCCTGATCCTGCTGAGCCTGGTCGGCTTCGCGGTGCTGTCGGAATTCATCAACATGATCCTCGGCATCGTGTTCCTGGTGTTCTGCTCCACCCTGGCGGGCACCTCGTATTCGGTGGTGCGCAACATCAAGATCTCGGTGGGCCTCGTCGCCGTGGCCTTTGCTTTCAAAGACCTTCTCGGCCTTAACCTGCCGCTCTACTGATGGACATCCTGCACAACCTCGCGTTCGGCTTCGAACAAGCCCTGACGCTGCAGAACCTGCTGTATTGCGCCCTCGGTTGCACCGTGGGCACGCTGGTGGGCTTGCTGCCGGGCTTGGGCCCCTTGTCCACCATCAGCCTGCTGCTGCCGCTGACCTATTCCATTCCCACCGGCGGTGCGCTGATCATGCTGGCCGGCATCTACTACGGCGCGCAATACGGTGACAGCGTGAGCGCCATCACGATGAAGATCCCGCATGCGAGCAGCATCGTGGCCTGCATCGATGGCTACCAGATGACGCTCAAGGGCAAGACCGGCCTGGCCTTGTTCACCGCGGGCATCTCCAGCTTCATCGGCGGCACGGTGGCCATCATCGTGCTGTCGACCATGGCGCCGATGCTGGGCGAAGTGGGCTTCCTGTTCGGCCCGGCCGACTATTGCGCCTTGATGCTGCTGGGCTTTTTCTGCGTGAGCTTCGTCTCCAGCGGCAGCCTGCTGAACGGCCTGGCCATGGCCATGGTCGGCGTGCTGCTCGGCATGGTCGGCACCGACGTCAACAGCGGCGTGGCGCGCTACACCATGGACCTGCCCTTCCTGCTGGATGGCATCGGCCTCATCAGCATCGCGCTGGGATGCTTCGGCATTGCGGAGGTCGTGAAAAACCTCGACAGCAAGAACGTGCTCACACCCTTCAACGGCAAGATCAATCTCATCCCGACCTGGCCCGAGTTCAAGCGCATCATCCCCAGCGCCCTGCGCGGCAGCGTGATTGGCTCCGTCCTGGGCATCCTGCCCGGTGGCGGCCCGACGATCGCGCAGTTTGCGGCCTACGCCGCCGACAAGCGCTTCAGCAAGTACAAGGACGAAATCGGCACCGGCGCCATCGAGGGCGTGGCGGGGCAAGCGGCGGCAGACGAAGCCGCGGCCCGCACCAGCTTCATCCCGCTCATGGCCATTGGCATTCCGGAAAACGCCGTCATGGCGCTGATGATGGCGGCCTTCATCGTCAAGGGCATCCAGCCCGGCCCGAACATGATCGCCAGCCACCCCGACCTCTTCTGGGGCCTGGTGGCCAGCATGTGGGTGGGCAACTGTTTCCTGGTGGTCCTGAACGTGCCGCTGGTGCGCTACTGGCTGTCGGTGTTCAAGATCCCCTACACGGTGCTCTTTCCGGCGATTTTGTTTTTCTGCTGCATCGGCACCTTCAGCATCAACAACAGCCTGGACGACATCTACACGACCGCCGTGTTCGGCCTGATCGGCTACATGTTCCTGCGGCTGGACATGGAGGCGGCACCGCTGATGCTGGGCTTCATCCTGGGGCCGATGCTGGAAGAAAATTTCCGACGTGCGATGCTGCTCAGCCGAGGATCGTTCAGCGGCTTCGTCACGCGCCCGATCAGCGCGACGCTGCTCTCGGTGATCGCCATCGTGGTGGTGTGGCAATCCATCGCGTTCTTCATGAAGCTGCGCAAGTCCCGCGGTCCGCTCCATGTGGAGCCCGCGCCGGTCCACGAATAGCCCGGGTCATCCCTGCCAGACGCCGTAGCCCTTGCGGCGCAGCGCGATGCCCAGCTCGACCTCCATCGACCGTGCCTCCTCGTAGGTCATCGGATTGAAGCGCTCGTAGAGCTCGGGCAGCAGGCGCAGCCCGTAGGCCGTGACGAAGGCGTTGGCCTGGATGCCGGCCTTGTGCTTGTCGAAGCGCAGGTCGGGGTCCAGCCCCGTCATGCCGACATAGACAAAGGGGCAGCCCAGTTGCCAGTCAGGATTGGCACGCCGAAAGCGGCCGTGGTTCCAGACGCGGTCGTCCAGTTCGACGACATAGACGCTGTGGCGTCCCTTGCGGGGCATCAGTTGCGCCCCGGCTTGGCCGGGCGGTGCAGGTTGTCCTTGAGAGGCTTGCGCCCCATCACGGCCCTTCTTCGGGGATTCGTCGGCACTGCGGCACCTTCGTCAAAATGCGGATCGATCGGGGCGGAAATCATAGTCCGGGCGCGCGCCTCGCCTCCTGCACTACGCCTTAAGTGCAATCGCCCAGGCAACCTATTCCCACTACGATCCCCCCGCGCCACCAACGGGCGCGCAGGAGTCGGCATGGCAACGAAGGGCAACGGCACGGTGGGCGATGCGGCCAGCAATGGCTTGTGGTTCTGGCCCCAGGGCTGGAGTTGGCCGGCGCTCGCGCCGCGCAATCTCTACCAGCCGATCAGCAGCGACTTTTCGGTGGGCAGCCTCATCAGCGTGACCAACGTGAACTCGTCGGCACCGGACATCGAGCGTGACGTGCTGCAGCAGCACAGCTACGGGCGCCAGATCGGACGGCTGCTGGACGCGGTCGCGCTGCTGGTGGAGCGCCTGCCCGAGAAGGTGAAGCAGGACGAACGCGTCGTCGCCCTGGAGCAACTCGTGCAGGACGTCGAAGACATCAAGGACGCTGCGCGCAAACCCCGCCTGCAACGGCTCGAGGAACAGATCGATGCGCTGAAGCGCGACGACCCGAAAGCCTACGAGACGCTGCTCAGGAAACTGGCGCCCGACGACGCCGCCACGACGCCGACGCGGCTGACGGCGTGATGTGTCATCACGGGCAGCTGCCGATCACGTAGTAGTCGGCGCCCGTGCGCTTCAGTGTCGTCGTGAAGAACACGTTCCACAGCCCCATGTTCTGGTTCGAGCCGTTGGCGTAGGCATATCCGAAGATCATGTGCGCGCGGCCGGCGCTCACGTGCGCATAGTTCGACGCCGTGTAGCACACCGCCGCCTCGCCACCGGACGTGGTGCCTGTGGCCGGCGCCGACATGGCGCCTTCGAGCCCCGACCCGTCGACGGCCGCAACGGTCCACGAATACTGCGTGGCGGCTGCGAGGCCCGTGTCCGTGTAGGAGGTCCCGGCAACCGGCGAGGTGTTCGACTTGCTGCCGTTGCGGTAGACGTTGTAGCCCTGCGCGGCCGCCACCGCGCTCCAGCCGATGGTCATGCTGCTGGACGTTGCCGCAGACAGCGTGACGCCGGTCGGTGCGGGCAACGCGCCGCCGCCGCCGCCTCCCCCGCCCCCGCCGCTCCCCGAAGACAGCTGGTCGACCATCGCCTTGATCGCCACCTGCTGGCTGCCCGCGCGCTGCGCGAAGTTGCTGCCATACCAGCCGATCCAGTCCCAGCAGCCATTCGGGTTGGCGAGCGATCCGCTGGCGGAGGTCGGGCGGCTGGTGTTGTCCACGCGCGTCTGCGGGAACAGCACGACGATGCGATTGGTGTCGGCCCAGCGGCTGTAGCCGGTGTTCTTGATGAAGCGGTCGCCGACGGTCGCGTAGTTCTGCTGGCAGCCGTGCAGCGCCACGTGCACACGGCAGGCCGTCGTGCCGTTCGCGCAGGCCGCAGGCACGTAGACCCATCCAGTCGGCGCCATGCCGGGGTTGCTGGTGAAGGCCGTCTGGTCGAACTCGATGTAGTTGGCCGCGCCGGGCGCGTCGTTGCGGGCGTTGAGCGGGCCGTAGAGCTTGGTCAGCACCGCCTTGGCGCCGTCGTAGCTGCAGTTGCTGATGTAGGGCGACGAGGCGGAGCCGCATCCGTTGTTGCCCGTGGCATCGAAGTCCGTCGGAAAGGTGTGGGCCGCTCCGGCGCGCTTCACGTATTCCATGTTGGCCGCCGTCACGCCGTTCGCGGTGTACTGCGTCTGCACAGCGTTCATCGGGTTCGGCCCGACGGTGGTGTCGCTGTTGCCAACGAACAGGTAGACCTTCTGCTGCGCCACGTTTGTCTTGTTGTCGATGGCCGTGCCGCTCCAGTTGTTGATGTCGGCCTGCATTGTGTTCAGCATCTGGGTGCTGATGGACGCGTTGTACATGCAGGCCGTGTAGTTGCTGTGGCCCGCGCACATGTACGGGCCGGCGGCAAAGACGCCCACGCCGCGGAAGGTTGATGAATAGGCGTAGCCGAGCTGGTTGGCCATGAAGCCGCCCGACGACAGACCCGACACGGTCGTGGCGGTCGTGTCGATGTTCAGTTTTGGCAGCGGGACTGCTGACCGCGCCGGAAACGCCGGCAGCAGCATGGCCGCGACGGCGGCGAGAACGAGCTTGCGCATCAGGTTGTCTCCTTGAAATTTTTCCTTGACCGGGATGGGCGACCGCTGCGGATGGCGGCGCGCCACTGACAATGGCCTCTCAGCCCGACGCGCGATGGTTGAAGGTGTAGTCGCCAATCAGGCGCTCACCCGACGGGTCGACCGCGACCAGTCGCATGTGCTCCACGTAGGAGGGCATCTTTCTGAGCCGCGCGGCAGGCATGACGAAAACCACCTCGCCGCTGGCCGCGTCGAAGGGAATGTCGGCGGCGCGAAACTCGGGCTCGCCCGGAACGCCGACCCGCACGAGATCGAGCCGCTCGATGCCGGACAAGGGCGCGCTCAAGCGGCTGATCAACACGTCGTCCTGCGGGTCGATGCTGCAGTTGACACTTCCGTTGCGCTCGACCCGGTACTCGCGCAGCCGAAGCCCCCGCCCGGAGAGCCGCCGCGGGAAATCCGCGCCAACGGCCGTGCCGAACAGCCCGGCGTTGAAGGCGCCTCGCACACCCTCGCCCAATGCGATGATTTCGTCCAGTTGCGCGCCGCAGGCATCGCAGCCGAGCAGGTGTTCGTCGACCTGCTGTGTGCGCGCATCGTCGAGTTCGCCAAGCCAATGCTCGACGAGCGTGTCGAATGCGATTGGCTGGCGGCAGGCCGGTGGCGCTGAGTTCATTGCGGCCCCACACCGACGCAGTCGCGCAGGCGCGCCAGCCCGCGGTGGCGCATCACGCGGACGTTGCCAGCCGTGGTGCCGAGCATGGAAGCGACATCGTCGGCCGTGCGCTCCTCGTAGAAGCTGAGAACGATCACGCTGCGCTCGCGCTCGGCCAGGCGCTGCAGGCAGTCGGCCACGCGCTCGTGGTCCAGCCGCGGCTCGATGGAGATGTCGGCCACGGACAGCACGTCGCCCCACTGTTCGAGCAGCCTTTCATGGCGCGACTCGCCGCGCAGTTGCTCCAGCAGCGCCATGCGGCAGGTGCCGAATACGAAAGAGACGATGCGCCCCGGCTCACGGACCTTGCCCTCGCGCAGATGCTCGATGACGCGCACCATGACGAGTTGCATCAGGTCGTTGGCCGCGTGCCCGTCGCGCAAATGGCGCAAGCCGTAGCGGCGCACGCGCGGCGCCATGCGGCGATAGAAATCGGCCTCCGCTGAATGGTCGAGCCCGGGCGCCGCGGCCGCAATGCGCATGGCGATGAACGCCTCCTCGCACGGTGCGTCCTCATCTGCCGCAAGCTCGACGGACATCGCAGCTCGTTCCATGGGGCGCGAGCATAGCGGCAGAATCGGCAGAGCGCACGCGCTGTAACGCGCGCCGGGTTCGTGACACATCCTGTCCCCAACACCCTTCGTCAAGGAGCATTTCGATGATCACCAACAACGAGTCCGGCACCAGCATCCACGAGATCGCCGATGGCATCTACCGCATCAACACGCCCTTTGCGCTGCCGGGCGGCGCGTTCAGCTTCAACCAGTACCTTGTGGTCGATGACGAGCCCCTGCTGTTCCACACCGGGCTGCGGCAGTTGTTCCCGCTGGTGCGCGAGGCGGTCGATGCCGTCATGCCGGCATCGGGGCTGCGCCACATCAGCTTCTCGCATGTCGAGGCGGACGAGTGCGGATCGCTCAACCAGTGGCTGGCCATCGCACCGCAGGCCGCTCCCCTGTGCAGCCAGGTCGCGGCGATGGTGTCCATCACCGACCTGGCCGACCGGCCGCCACGCGCGCTGGCGGATGGCGAGACGCTGTCGCTCGGCCGGCACACCCTCCGCTGGTTCGACGCGCCGCACGTGCCGCACGGCTGGGAATGCGGGCTGATGATGGACGAGCGCACCGGCACCCTCTTCTGCGGCGACCTGTTCACGCAGCCGGGCAATGGCGAAGCGGCGCTCATCGAGTCGGACATTCTTGGGCCGAGCGAGGAGTTCCGAAAGGCGATGGACTACTACGCGCATTCGCCGCAAACCGGGGAGATCCTGGCGCGACTGGCTGCCCAGCGGCCCACCACGCTGGCGTGCATGCATGGAAGCGCATGGCGCGGCGACGGAGGTGCCATGTTGCGTCATCTGGCGGAAGCGCTCGGGGCGCGCTGATCGCACGTTCGCGAGTCTGCGCGGGCCAGTGCAACAAGAAAGAATTTGTGCAGCGTGGCGCTGCCTATTCACTGTGCATTTTGTCCGGCGCAAGGCAGCACGCCGGTTTGGAGCACCCCACCACGAGATATCCACAGAGTCGTCCACCGCCAGGGTGGACAACCAAGGCTTGACTTTCTCGAAATGGTGCACTGCACAAACGACTTTTTCATTGTGTGGTGCGCCAATTCGGTGCCGACTTCGCCGGTCGACGTGGGGCGCATGCGCGAACGCGGTGCGCTGCTTGTCCACAGTGCGTCACGCGACCTTGACACCGCGTCATCGCCTGCCGTCGTCCTGAATCCGGTCCCGAACGGCCCTGGACGCGCGTCGATAAACCATGACCATGACGATCAAGCCCACCAGGGCCGTCAGGTTCAACGCCAGCGCGAGAAAGAACAGAAGCCCCGGCTCGTCCATCAAGACAAGCGCCACAGCCAGCGACGTCGCCCACAATGCGCCCCACCGCAAGATGTACATGTCCATGTAGGTCTTGAGCCAGATGTCGTTCCTGCGATAGACCGCTTCGGCTTCGCCTGCAGACGCCCCGGGCGGAACCTGCTCGAGCAAGCCCTTGGGCGACCAGAAGCGACTCCAGATCGACGCGCGGCGAGGTTCTGGAGCGCTCATCGCGCAGACACCTGAGCACGCACGGGCCTTGCGCCACCCGCTCGCCGCCGCCCCTGCGCCAGGTTGGCAGTCATCATCGCCGCCACCAGCGTGACCAGCCACGAGAAGTACACCCACAGCAGGAACATCGGAAGCACCGCGAAGGCCCCGTACAGCGCCTTGTACGTCGGCACCTTGACGAGGTAAGCGGTAAAGCCGCGCTTGCCCAGTTCAAAGGCCAGGCTGGCCGTCACGCCGCCCGCGACGGCGTCGCGCAGCCGCACCGTGGTGTTCGGAACGAAGTAGAACAGGCTGGTCAGTGCAGTCACGCCGAGCATGAAGGGCCCGAGGTCAAGCACGAACGCCAGGGAAGGCGGCGGCGCGCCGATCAGCCCGATCGAAATGCCCAGCAGATACGAGGTGGCCCACAAGCTCAAACCCAGCACGGGCGGCCCGACCGCCAGCACGATCAGGTACAAGCCAACCCGCTTGAAGAAGGGCCTGTTCTTCCTGACCTCCCACATCTGGTTCATCGCGTTCTCCACGGTCAGCAACATCGCGACGGCCGTGCACAGCAGGAAGAGCGAGCCAATCCACGTCAGGCCGCTGGCGTTGGCGGCGAACTGGTTCAGGTACTTCAGCACCGTGCGTGCGATGTCGGCTGGCAGCAGCCGGCTGAGCAGCAGGTCCTGAAGCGCGTCCTTGAAGCGCCTGAACATCGGGAAGCGCATGAACAGCGCAAAGCTCGCCGCCAGCAAGGGCACGATGGACAGCAAGGTCGTGAACGTCAGGCTCCCGGCAACCTGGGGCAAGCGCTCTTTCCTGGCGCGGTGAATGGTCAAGCGGGTCAGGGTCAACATGGATCGCGGGTGGGGGAACACAACTGGTTTGGCGGCGCGAAAGACTTCTGCCGCTGGACGGCGATTGTGAAGGCTCTTCCCTGCGGCCCTCGGGGCGTCTGTCGCGGACCGCCACAATCCCAGCTTTCGTTCGTTCCCCAGACGCTTGCCAAAAGCAGGCGCCTGGGACCGACACCCCGGCAAAGGATCCCCACATGGAATCGGTTGACGCCGCCACTTTCGACGAGTCCTACTACCAACGCTACTACTTCGACAAGAAGACCAAGGTGGCGGACCCGCTGCACGTGGAGCGCCTGGGGGCCTTTGTCTGCTCCTATCTGAAATACCTGCGTGTGCCGGTGCGCCGGGTGCTGGACGTGGGCTGCGGCGTCGGGCTGTGGCGTGACATCGTGGCGAGGCACTTCCCGCAGGCCAGCTTTCATGGCGTGGAGGTCAGCGAGTACCTGTGCAAGCGCTACGGCTGGGAGCGCGGTTCGGTGGTGGATTACCAGGCCGGGGAGCCCTTCGACTTGGTCATCTGCCAAGGCGTGCTGGCCTACCTGAGCCCGCCGGACCTGAAGCGCGCGCTGCGCAACCTCGGTGCGTTGAGCAAGGGCGCCCTCTACCTGGAGGTCGTGACGCAAGAGGACTACGAACGCGACATCGTGGACGAAGACCTGACCGACCCGCAACTCTTTCGTCACCGCGCCGAGGTGTACCGGCGCGGCCTGTCGCGGCAGTTCAGGGAACTGGGCGGTGGCATGTGGCTCAGCCGGCGCTCGGATGTGCCGCTGTTCGCGCTGGAGTGCGCGGCGCAATAGTTGCGAACCCGTCGTCGCGCAAGGGGGTGGCACTGGCGACGTTGCCGACACGCCACTCGAGCGGTTGAATCGCTGCAAGATTTGCAACTGCAAGTGGTCACCCACACCGCAGGGCAACACTCGGTTGCGTGTACTGCAAGCTGCGATTTGGTCGCATGTGTTTTTCGGCTTCAATGAACGCGGCTGAAGGTCCTGATCAACACCCTACTTCGTGAGGCTTTTCATGTTCAACCGACGCGCCATTGCGGCTTGCTGCGTGCTTGCCCTTCCCTATGCCGCCTGCCATGCGCAGACCGTCTTCTCATCGGATCAACAATACTTCGACGACCGCTGGTACATCACGCCTTTCGGCGCCTACGTCAAACCGGACACCGACCGCCGTGCAGACGACGGTTGGGGCGGCGGGCTGGCCGTCGGCAAGCCGATCAGCCCCTACTGGAACATCGAGTTGCGCAGCCAGTACGAGGAACTCGATTCGGACTTGAACAACCTCACCAAATACAAGAACTGGAGCGCCTCGCTCGACGCGCAGTGGTTCTTCCTGGGCCGCCAGGGCTTGCGCTCCTGGCAGCCGGGCAGCGTGCAGCCCTACCTCGTGGCCGGCATCGGCGCCATCAATGACAAGGTGAGCACGCCCACGGGCAGCGACAACAAGACGAGTTTCATGGCCAATGCGGGCCTGGGCATCGTCTGGCCCTTTGCCTCGTGGGGCCGCCTGGTGGCCGATGCGCGCTACCGCTATGACGACAACAGCAACAGGTTCATCAACAACCAGGGGCACTTCGACGACTGGCTCTTCACGGTGGGCCTGCAGATCCCGCTCGGGCCGGCCCCGCGCGTGGCACAGGCGCCGCCGCCCTCGCCCCCGCCGGCGGTGATCGCCCCGCCTCCTCCGCCGCCACCGCCGCCGCCGTCGCGAAATATCCAGATCGCAGCCGACGGTACGTTTGCGTTCAACAAGGCTGAGTTGACCCCTGTTGGCCGCACCCGCCTCGACACCGCGCTGCAGGAACTCAAGGCCGCGAACTTCCGGCCGCGCTCGATCGTCATCGTGGGATACACCGATCCGCTGGGCAGCACCGAGTACAACCAGCGCCTGTCCGTGGCCCGCGCGAACGCCGTGCGTGACCACCTGGTGAGGCAGGGCGTGCCGGCCAACGTGATCCAGACCGAAGGCCGCGGTGAGACCGAGCTCAAGGTCACGGAAGCCGATTGCAAGGGCCAGGGCAAGGCGAAGAACCGCACGGCGCTCATTGCCTGCCTGGAGCCCGATCGCCGCGTCGAAATCCGC
The DNA here is from genome assembly GCF_030317105.1 of Variovorax brevis. GTDB lineage: Bacteria > Pseudomonadota > Gammaproteobacteria > Burkholderiales > Burkholderiaceae_C > Variovorax > Variovorax brevis. The sequence continues at coordinate 337,865 of NZ_JASZYG010000001.1, read as the reverse complement.
GCCACGGGCGAACAGGGGCCTTGAACGCAGCGCCGGACTGGTGTTCGGCTGCAAGAGCATGCGCCGGCTGCGAGGAAGGCCGGCGAGCGGCCCGGCGCGCGGTGGGGCGTAGGAGCAGTTCTACTGCCTGACAGTGCGTCGTCCGATCCCCGCCCGCCCATCCGGTGAAAGGATGGAATGCCCTATCCCGAAAAGGAGCTATTCCATGCAAACCCAAGACAAGACCCTTATTGATCTGGAAACCCGGTTCTGGCAATCGATGGTGGACCAGAACACCGACGCAGCACTCGCCATGCTCAACGAGCCCGCGGTGATGGTCAGTGCACACGGGGCGTTTTCCTTCGACCACGCGGGCTATCGAAAGTTGGCCGAGCAGGGAACGATGCTGCTGACGTCTTTCGAACTCAGCGACATGGACGTCGTGTACCCCAACGACAAGACTGCCATCCTCACTTACCACGTGAAGCAAGGCGTTTCCGCGCGCGGCAAGTCCGGCAAGGGCGAGACGCAGGACATGGTCGATTCATCGACCTGGGTTCGGTCCGGCGATGGCTGGCGGTGCGTGATGCACACGGAGACGCCCGCGGGGCCGGCGCATTGACGACGCACTGAATCGCTGCGTTGCACCTTCAACGTCGCGGGCATCGCCAAGGCTGATGCCCGCGGCATTTGAATATGCGATTTGCATCGTTCGAATTTGACGTTACGCTTGACAGGCTCGCGTCGGGATGAGGCCGCACCTGTCGGCCAACGTGGGCCCATCACCCATACTTCAATAAAGAATTGACCATGCGAATCCGCTTCATTGCCTCCATTGTTGCCGCCTCTTTCATGCTGGCTGGCGTTGCCCAAGCCGATCAACTTGCCGACATCAAGAAGAAAGGCCAGATCGTCATCGGCGTGCTCGGCACGGACGAGCCCAACAGCTTCGTCGATCCCAAGACCCGTGAAGTGATCGGCTATGAAGTCGACCTCGGCGCAGCCGTCGCCAGGAAGATCGGCGTCAAGCCGGTGTACAAGCAGATTGCCGTGGCCGCGCGCATTCCCGAGCTTCAGCAAGGCCACGTCGACCTGCTGGCCGCCTCGCTCACGCACAACAAGGAGCGCGAGTCGCAGATCGACTTTTCGCTCACCACCTTCGTGACGGGCCAGAAGGTGCTGGTCAAGAAGGCCAGCGGCATCACCGACGTGCCGCAACTCGCCGGCAAGCGCGTTCTCACCGCCAAGGGCGGCACGCAGGAGCCCAACATCCGCAAGGCCGTCCCCAACGTCGATGTCGTGACCTTCGAGACCAGCCAGCAGGCCTTCCTGGCATTGCAGCAGGGCAAGGGCGCTGCCTATGTGAACGACGAAATGTCCCTGGTCGACGACATGGGCAAGCTGGGCGATCGCAGCAAGGACTACACCATGCTGCCCACCAACCTGAGCGTCGAGCCGCTGGCGCTCGGCATCAAGAAGGGTGAGCCCGCCCTCAAGGCTGTGGTCGACGAAACCCTGCGCGAACTGGAGAAGTCCGGCGAGGCCGAGAGGACCTACTTCAAGTGGTTCGGGCCCACGACCAAGACCAAGTCCGACAAGCGCCCCTTCAAGATCGAGACCGACAAGATCGACGGCTGAGCACAGCACGCTTCAACAGCCTGATCGGCCTTAAGCTCTGGCCCCATCACTTCACGTGATGGGGCTTCGTCCTGTATGCCAGTCTTCGACTTTTCCATGCTCCTGCGTGGCCAGTACCACGACATGCTCGTGGCTGGGCTGCTGCTGTCGCTGCAGCTTGCGGCGGCCACGCTGGTGTTCGCGTTGCCCCTCGCACTGGTCGTGGCGTTGCTGCGCCTGGCACCCGCCGCGCCGCTGCGCTGGATCGGCTTTGCGTACGTCGAATCGATCCGCAACATCCCCTTGCTGGCCCACATGCTGTTCTGGTATTTCGGTGCACCCGAGCTCTTGCCCGAACGGATCAAGGCGTGGCTCTACTCGGGCAACATCGAAGCGGTGAGCGCGATCATTGCGCTGACGCTCTACACCGCCGCCTACATGGCCGAGGACATCCGCAGCGGCATCCGCGCGATCCCTTCGGTACAGTTCGAGGCCGGCCGTGCGCTCGGCTTCGGCTTCCTGGCCACGATGCGCCGCGTGATCCTGCCGCAGGCGCTGCGCATCACGGTGCCGCCCCTCATTTCGCAGACGCTCAACCTCTGGAAGAACACCAGCATCGCGACGGTGATCGGCGCGGCCGAAATGATGTACCAGGCCGGCCAGGTCGAGAGCGCGACCTTTCGCAGCTTCGAAGCCTTCGGGTTCGCGACCGCCGCCTATCTGACGGTGTCGCTCCTCATCACCGGGCTGGCGGCCTGGTACCAGCAGCGCTTCCCGGCGCGGCCTGCCTGAAGGTGAATCGATGCTCCAACTGATCGACACCTACTGGCTTTACTTCCTCATCGGCCAATACCCCAACGGACCGCTGGGCGGACTGGCGTTGACCGTGCTGCTGGCCTCGCTGGGCCTGGTGCTCGGGTTGCCGGTGGGCGTGCTGCTGGGCATTGGACGCGTGAGCCCCTTCGCCTGGATTCGCGTGCCGATCACCGCGCTGGTGTTCGTGGTGCGCGGCACGCCGCTCTTGATGGTGGTCTTCTGGGCCTACTTCTTCCTGCCCAGCGTAACGGGCTACAAGACGGACCAGTTCACCACCATGCTGATCGCGCTGGTGATCTTCGATGGCGTCTACCTTGCGGAGATCATTCGCGCCGGCATCCAGGGCGTGCCACGCGGGCAGGTGGAATGCGCACGCTCGCTCGGCCTGGGCTACTGGCGCAGCATGCGCTTCGTGGTGCTTCCGCAGGCGGTGCGCTCGATGCTGCCCTCGCTCGTGAACCAGTTCGTCTCCACCATCAAGGAGACGTCACTTGGCTACATCATCGGGCTCACCGAAGTCTCCTTCATCGCGTCGCAGATCAATTCGCAAGTGTTCACCAAGCCGGCCGAGGTGTACTTCTTCCTGGGCCTGAGTTATTTTGTCCTTTGCTTCGGGCTCTCGCGCATTGCCTACTGGCTGGAACGCCGGCTCGTCCAGCAACAGGCCAGGCGGCCCACACCGCGCGATGCGCTCCAGAAAGTCACTGCCTATGATCCAGTTCGAGAAGGTCAATAAGTGGTATGGCGCGTACCACGCGCTCGTCGATGTCACCGAGACCGTCAACAAGGGCGAGGTGGTTGTGGTGTGCGGGCCGTCGGGCTCGGGCAAGTCGACGCTGATCCGCACCGTCAACCGGCTGGAGCCGATCCAGTCCGGCACCATCCGCGTCGATGGCAAGGACATCCATGCGCGCGACATCAAGCTCAACGAGTTCCGCTCGCACATCGGCTTCGTCTTCCAGCAGTTCAACCTGTTCCCGCACCTGAACGTGCTTCAGAACTGCACGCTGGCACCGGTGCAGCTGCGCGGCCTTTCGCAGGCGCAGGCCAACGAGCGCGCGATGGCCCTGCTTGAGCGCGTCGGCCTTGCGCACAAGGCAGCCGCATTTCCCGCCGATCTTTCGGGCGGCCAGCAGCAGCGCGTGGCGATTGCACGGGCGCTGGCCATGCAGCCGCCGCTGATGCTCTTCGACGAACCGACCAGCGCGCTGGACCCCGAGATGGTCGGCGAGGTGCTGCTGGTGATGCGCGACCTGGCGCGCGACGGCATGACGATGGTCTGCGTCACGCACGAGATGGGCTTCGCGCGCGACGTCGCCGACCGCGTGCTGTTCATGGACGAAGGCAAGGTGCTGGAGCGCGCGACGCCGGAAGACTTCTTCAACCGTCCGCAGCACGCGCGTGCGCAACAGTTTCTTGCGGACATCCGCACGCCCTTCGCGGCGGCGGTGTGATTTGCTGCCGACGTATGCGGACCGGGCGAACCGCCGAACCTCAGGGCACCGGTGCGCCGAAACCGTAGCGCCGCAGCACGGCCTGCGCCGCGGGGGACAGGATGTACTGCACCAGCCGCGCCGCTGCATCCCCTGCATCGCGGCGCACCGTGAGGCCGTAGCTCGCAGCCACCTGCAGGTCAGCCGGCACCTCGATGCGTTGAAGCCGCGGCACTTCGCGCAGCGCCGCAGCCGCATTGGTGCAATAGGTGACGAACAGGTCGGCCTTGCCCTCTTCCATGATCCACCCATAGGTGCCGCGGCCGGCAGGCGGCTGCGCGGAACCAGGCGCGCCGGTCAGCTTGAGCGCCTTGGCATCCAGCGCCGTGAACGCGCCGGGGCGAAGGGCGTCCGCGCGACGGAAGAGCTCCCACGCATAGTCGCCGGACGGATCCGCCTTGGGTGTGGAGGTGCCCACGCGAATGCCTGGCGCCAGCATCGCGTCCAGCAGCGTGCCGGAGTTGACGTCGATCGAAGGCGAGGCCAGCACGCACATCAGGTTGCGTGCGAAAACCACCGGCGCATCCCACTGGTTGGTTTGCGCCAGACGCTGCGGATGCTGCATGTCCGCCGATGCAAACACCTGCGCCGGCTCGCCTTTTTCGATGCGTTCGCGCAGCAGGCCCGACGCGCCGAAAGTCAGCTTCACGGGCTGGCCGCCGTCGGACTCGTACTGGCGTGCGATGTCGGTCAATGATTCGCGCAGGCTGCCCGCCGCATACAGTTGAACGGCCTGCGCGTGCGCCGCCGAAACAGCCACGACGGCGGCCAACGCAAGGCCGGAGCTTGAGAGTGCATTCATCGGCGCAACTTTACGAAGCTGTGACCCCATTGCCATCCGGCCTTGCGAGCTATGAAAGCAAATGCATAGCCCCGCATGCGGACCTTTGTTGTATGTTCAGGAACACCTGATCGACGGAGTCTTCATGCACTGGACCACATCACCCCTGTTGCTCGCCTCCTGCTGCATTCTTGCCGCTTGCGGCGCCACGCCAGGCACGATCGCGCCGCTCGAAGGACGGGACAATTGCGTGGCTGCGGCGGCGCGCTACTACAAGGTGCCAGCCGACAACTTCAGGGTCGATGGTTCCAACCCATCCTCGATGGACGATGTCTACGACGTGCAGCTCACCAACACCGCGACGGGGCGGCGCTCCAAGTGCACGGTCGACACGAACGGCAACGTCACGAGCGTCATCAACGCGCGATAGGCGCCCAAGCGCCGCAATGGCCGCGTGAAGGCCGCAACGGCCGCCGCTTGACGCGGCGCACACCGAAATGGCGCAACGCCTGCACCTTCGCCGGGCGTCTCGCGCGCCGCTCGCGCCATCCACATGCAGAAAAAGAAAAGGGCCCGAAGGCCCTTTTTTCGTTGCGTGAAGCGGCTCGCGCCGCTCCCTGCTCAGCGCACGACTGCGATTTGCGTACGCTGGCCACCCTTGTAGGTGTAGAGCGTCAGCGCGCCGTTCTTGATGTCGCCCTTTTCGTCGAAGGCGATCGGGCCGGTCACGCCCTTGTAGTTGGTCTTGCCAACTTCAGGCAGGTACTTTTCCGGATCGGCCGAGCCGGCGCGAACCATCGAGTCAGCCAGAACGTTCACGGCGTCATAGACGTACGGCGCGTAGATCTGCACTTCAACACCGTTCTTGGCCTTGAACTTGGCCTTGAAGTCTTCCAGCGGTTGCTTGAAGTCGCCTTCAACGCCGCCGGCTTCAGCGCACACCACCATGTCTTCGCCGATGGCATCGCCAGCCAGCTTGGCCAGTTCGCCCGTGCACAGGCCGTCGCCGCCCATGAACTTGACGGTCATGCCCAGTTGCTTGACTTGCTTGAGCATCGGGCCGCCGACAGCGTCCATGCCGCCGAAGAACAGGACGTCAGGCTTTTCGCCCTTGAGCTTGGTCAGGATGGCGTTGAAGTCGGTCGACTTGTCGGTGGTGAACTCGTGGCCGACGATGGTGCCGCCAGCAGCCTTGGCTGCCTTTTCGAACTCTTCAGCCACGCCCTGGCCGTAAGCGGTGCGGTCGTCGATCACGGCAATGTTCTTGCCCTTGAGCGTTTCGACAGCGTACTTGCCCAGCGTGCCGCCGAGCTGCGTGTCGTCAGCCACCACGCGGAACGTGGTCTTGTAGCCTTGACGCGTGTACTTGGGGTTCGTGGCCGACGGCGAGATCTGGGGGATGCCAGCGTCGCTGTACAGCTTGGAAGCGGGGATGGTGGTGCCCGAGTTCAGGTGACCCACGACGCCGTTGACCTTGCTGTCAACCAGCTTCTGCGCAACTGCGGTGCCTTGCTTCGGATCGCCAGCGTCGTCTTCGGCCAGCAGTTCGAACTTGGCAACCTTGTCACCGATCTTGATGCCCTTTGCGTTCAGGTCTTCGATGGCCATCTTGGCACCGAGTTCGTTGTCCTTGCCCAGGTGGGCAATGGCGCCGCTGGTCGGGCCGACGTGGCCGATCTTGACGACGAGCGCTCCAGCGGGAGGCGCAGCCGCAGGCGCTGCCGCAGTGGGCGCCGGCGCTGCGGCGGGCGCAGCGGCTTCTTCCTTCTTGCCGCAAGCCACGAGCGTAAGTGCAGCCAGTGCTACTGCAGTCCATTTCAATTGCATGGGAAACCTCCAGGATATGGATAAGAGAGAGAGTAAAAAAAACCGGTTGTGAAACCGGGCGCAGGTGCTGAGCAAGTTCCGCGCCGCGCCCGTTCATGGTGCCCGTGCACCTGAACGCGGCGCAGTTTAGCCGAAGGTTGATGGCCGGAATGCTGGCGTAGACCCTGTGTTTTCGGAAAGTTCCTGAGCCAGCGCTTCAACGACCAGCGATCGCAAAACCGTCTCGATTTCTGAACGCAAACGCGGCAGCATCACGTCGAGCTGGCGCTGCACTGCGGCCGACACCGTGTCCGTCAGTCGCTCTTCCAACGAAAGGTCTACACGCTGAAGAACGCGGTGCAGCAGTTGCTCTTCAAGACGGAAGGCGTCCTCTTCGGATACCTGGATGGCGGTCTGGGCAAGAGGCGGTTTTTGCGAGTGTTCCTGCGAGTGTTCTTGAGAGGGTTCTTCCAGTGTTGCTTGCGGCGCTGCGGCGACGGGCGGCGGCGGTTGCCACAGGACCGGCGGCGGCTGCTCGGGCATGCTAGAGAAGCCGAGGTCGTCGATCATGTTCTCCGTGCCGGTGGGCAGCTCGGGCGGCAGTTCCACCACCGTCGTGAGCGTGGGCACAAAGCGCGGCGGGGTGCGGCCGGTGGTGGCCATCAGGCGTCTTTCCCCGACAGGTCCATGCGCGTCATGGCATAGCCGCGCTCGGTGTAGTGCCGCCAGCGAACGCGGCCGGCCTGCCGCTCGCCTTCATCGCAACCCACCAGCTCGATGAGCCGCTCGAAGCGCTCGAAGCCCACGGGCACCTCGCTCGACAGATTGATGAGCACAGGCCGATCCGGCAGCGAGCCTGCGTTGGGAATCGCCAGCACCACGGGTGAGCGGCTCAGCACCTGCTTCTGTGCGTCGGCGTGGCAATGCGCAACGAAGTCCGTGGGCGAAAGCTGCCACAGCGCGGCATCGACGGCGCCGAGCGTGACGGGGTCTGCCGTGACCACCAATTGCGCGCCCTTGGCCGCCACGGCCTTGCGCAGCAGCCGGCAGGCGTAGTCGACCTTGTCGGCGGCGTTGAAGCGGAACTCGATGCCGGTCACGCGGTCGATCGCGACTTGCGACCCGTTTTGCGTGCCGGCGCCTCGGCGGCCTTGCCTGCGTCAGCGGCAGCGCGACCCAGCAGATAAGACACCAGCAGCCCCACGGGCCGCCCGGTCGAACCCTTGGCAGCGCCGCTCTTCCACGCCGTGCCGGCAATGTCCAGGTGCGCCCACGGAAAGTCGTTGGTGAACTTCTGCAGGAACTTGGCGGCGGTGACGGCGCCCGCCGCCCTGCCCGCAATGTTGGCCATGTCCGCAAAGTTGCTCTTGAGCCCTTCGCCGTAGTCTTCGTCGAGCGGCATGCGCCAGACGCGATCGAGCGAGCTTTCACCGGCGGCTTCGAGCGCCGCGGCCAGGCCGTCGTCGGTGGAGAAGAGGCCGCTGCGCACGCCGCCCAGCGCGATCACGCAGGCGCCGGTGAGCGTGGCAATGTCGATCACCGCGGCGGGCGAGAAGCGCTTGGCGTAGGTCAGCGCGTCGCAAAGAATCAGGCGGCCTTCCGCGTCGGTGTTGAGCACCTCGATGGTCTGGCCGCTCATGCTGGTCAACACGTCGCCAGGCTTGATGGCCTTGCCATCGTTCATGTTCTCGCAGGTGGGAATGAGGCCCACCACGTTGATGGCGGGCTTGATGTCGGCCAGTGCGCGGAACACGCCCAGCACGCTGGCAGCGCCGCACATGTCGAACTTCATTTCGTCCATTTCGGCGGCCGGCTTGAGCGAGACGCCACCGGTGTCGAAGGTGATGCCCTTGCCCACCAGCGCGACCGGCGCCTGCTCCTTCGCCGCGCCGGCGTAGTGCAGCACGATGAACTTCAGTGGCTCGTGCGAGCCCTGCGCCACGCCGGCAAAGGCCCCCATGCCCAGCTTGGTGACTTCCTTGTGGCCCAGCACCTGGCACTTGATTTTGGACGACCCAGCCAGTTCCATAGCCGCGTCGGCCAGCATCGTCGGGGTGCAGAAGTTGGCGGGTCGATTGCCCCACTCCTTCGCAAACTCGACGCCGGCGGCCGTGGCCACCGCTTCGTCGAAGGCCTTGGCCACGGCGCGCGAATCCGGAACCCCGATGACGACCGTCTTCAGGGTGCTCGGCTCGGCCTTGGACTTGGTGGCGACGTAGACGTAGTTGGCGTCCGAGGCCGCGAGCACGGCGGCGCGCACGGCGCCTTCATCGGCGGCTTGCGCGAACACCACCACCACGCGCTTGGGCTTCCCGCCCTTGGCCGCACCGATGCCGGCGCTCACGCCGCTTCTCACCGACGAGGCCTTGCCATCACCCACCGAGACCAGCACGACCGCAGACGGCCCGCCCTGCACCGGTTTGTAAAGACTCAGCACCTTGCCCGCCTTGTCGGACAGGTCGCCCGACTTGCGCGCATCGGCTATGAGCGTTGTCAACGGGTCTTTTGCCGGGAGCGCGCCCTCGGCAACAAGGACGATCAATGCGTCAGCCTTGTCGGCCGCGGACTGAGAAAGAGAGAGGGTCTTGAGTTGAAAGTCCATAATCCTTTTTTTCCCAAGACGATGTTATTCCATTCCTCTTTACGCAAGGAACTCGCGCGCAGCTTTGGCGCGACGTTCGTCGTGCTCTTCACCATCGTGGTGACGATGATGCTGATCCGCACCCTGGGCCTTGCGGCCAAGGGGAGCGTGAATCCAGCAGAAGTCTTTTTGGTGCTGGCTTACACCTCGCTCGGCTATTTGCCGACGATCCTGAGCCTTTGCCTGTTCATTGCCATTGTCGGCACCTTGTCGCGGATGTACCGCGACAGCGAAATGGCCATCTGGTTCTCCAGCGGCCAGGGCCTGGGCAATTTCGTCAAGCCCCTGTTCCAGTTCGCGTGGCCGGTGCTCATTCTCATCGGCGCGCTGTCTTTCGTGGGATGGCCGTGGGCCAATTCGCAGACCCAGGGCATGCGCGACCGCTACCAGAGCCGCGGCGACATCGACCGCGTGGCGCCGGGAGAGTTCCAGGAATCGGCGGGCCGCAACCGCGTGTTCTTCATCGACAAGGACACGGCGGACGGCACCACGGCGTCCAATATTTTCATCTCGTCGATCGAGCACGGCCAGCAACTCGTGACCTCGGCGCACACGGGGCAGATCGAAAACATCGACGACTCCCGCTACCTGATGCTGCGCAATGGCCAGCGGCTGGAACGCAACATGGATGGCTCGGGCTTGCAGATCAGCGAGTTCGACGTGTACGGCGCCAAGATCGGCACCAACAGCTCGACGCCTCCCAACGCGGTGCGCCCGCGCGCCAAGTCCACGCTGGAGCTTCTGCGCGACCCCACGGCACCCAACCAGGGCCAGTTCAGCTGGCGCTTCGGAATGGTGCTCGCGGCGCTCAACTTCGTGATCTTGGCCTTGACGGTTTCCAGCGTCAATCCGCGCGTGACCCGCAGCGGCAACATGCTGTTTGCGCTGTTCGCCTTCGTCATTTACTACAACCTTCTCAATCTCGGTGAGAGCTGGGTCGGCTCGGGTCGCTTCAGCCTGCCCGCTTATCTGGTGGCGCTGCACGGGGGCGTGCTGCTCCTGACGCTGCTGTGGCTGGCCAAGCGCCACAACAACTGGCACGGACCGCGGCTGCTTCCCCGCCGCTCATCGAAAAGCAAGCCCAAGCCTTGAAAACCATTCGTCGACTGATCTACGTGGAGGTGCTGAAGTCGGTGGGCTTCGTCACCTTCGGCTTTGTGTGCCTGTTCTTCTTCTTCGACTTCGTCGATGAACTCCAGTCCATCGGCCGGGCGGACCTGGTGGGCTACGGCACGCCGCAGGCGCTGCTCTACGTGACGCTGCTGATTCCCAGCCACCTGTACGAGTTGCTGCCCATCACCGTGCTCATCGGCACGATCTTCGTGATGGCGCGGCTGGCGCAAAGCTCCGAATACACCATCCTTCGCACAAGCGGGCTGGGGCCCTGGCGGGCGCTGCGCACGCTGCTGCTCATGGGGCTCGGATTCGTGTTCCTGACCTTTGCCATTGGCGACTACGTGACGCCTGCCTCTGACCGCCTGTCGCAGCTCCTGCAGGCACGCTACAAGGGCTACTACGTGATGACGGGCAACACCGGCGCATGGCTCAAGGAAAAGCAGGGCGACAAGTCCTATTCGGTGAATGTCGTGTCCATTGCCCCCGACGGCAGCCTGCGCGACCCGCGCATCTTCGAGTTCGACGATCGGGGCTTCCTCGCCTCGCAGACGACCGCGCAATCGGCACGCATCACGCGCAGTGGAAGCTGGACGCTGACGGGCGCGGAGCACCAGCGCTACGAAACGCGCGCCGACAGCGACGTCGCCCGCATCGAGACCACGCACCCGCCGCAGCTGGAATGGAAGACCACGCTGACCGCCGAGATGGTGTCGGTGGCTCTGCTCAAACCCGAGCGCATGAGCACGGCCGCCCTGTTCGACTATGTGCGGCATCTGGACGCCAACGGCCAGACGGCGCAGAAATACGAGATCCAGTTCTGGCGCAAGGTGTTCTACCCCTTGTCCTGCCTGGTGATGGTGGTGCTGGCCCTGCCCTTTGCCTACCTGCACTTCCGCCAGAGCGGCATCACGAGCTACGTTTTCGGCGGCGTGATGATCGGCATCAGCTTCTTCCTGCTGAACAACGTGTTTGGCTACATCGGTAACTTGGGCAACTGGGCGCCGTGGATCACGGCGGCCGCGCCGGGGATCATCTATACGCTGATGTCGCTGGGGGCCTTCGGGTGGCTAGTCATACGGCGGTAGCGGGCATGCACTTGACGCTTCGTGGGATCGTCCTTTTCGCGCATGGCTCGCGCGATGCCCGTTGGCGGGAACCCGTCGAGGCAGTCGCGGCGCGCGTTGCGCAATCGGGGCCGGGGGTGGCAGTGCGTTGTGCCTATCTGGAAGCGGCTAGGCCGGATTTGCCCACAGCCGTGAACGAACTCGTGTCTGAAGGCGTAGGCTCGGTCGACGTCCTTCCGCTGTTCCTGGGCGTCGGCAAGCACTTGCGGGAGGACCTGCCGCGCTTGTTGACGGACCTCGAGGCCGCCTATCCCGCCGTCACATTCAGGCTACGCCGGGCCGTGGGCGAGACCCCTGAAGTCATCGACGTGCTCGCCCAACTTGCCATCAAATTTGAGGATGCCTAGAAACATTTGATAGATTCCGAATGCATAATGAAATCCGAATAAAGACGGAATTCGTTATGAATTTGCACCAATTCAAGTTTGTTCAGGAAGCGGTACGCCGCAACCTGAACCTGACCGAAGCCGCGAAAGCCTTGCACACCTCGCAGCCGGGCGTCTCCAAGGCCATCATCGAACTGGAAGAAGAACTCGGCGTCGAGATCTTCGCCCGCCACGGCAAACGTCTCAAGCGCGTGACGGAACCCGGCCAGCACGTCATTGCGAGCATCGAACTCATCATGCGCGAAGTCGGCAATCTGCGGCGCATCGGCGAGCAGTTCAGCGCGCAGGACAGCGGCACGCTTTCCATCGCGACCACCCACACGCAGGCGCGCTACGTGCTGCCAGTGCCGGTGGCCCGGCTGCGCGAGGCCTATCCCAAGGTGAACGTGAGCCTGCACCAGGGCTCGCCGGACCAGGTCGCCCGCATGGTGATGGACGAGATCGCCGAGATCGGCATCGCCACCGAGTCGCTGGCCGACTACCCCGACCTGGTCACCCTGCCCTGCTACGAATGGCAGCACGTGCTGGTGCTGCCCAAGGACCATCCGCTGGCCGGCAAGGAGCGCATTTCGCTCGAAGACCTGGCGGCCGAGCCGATCATCACCTACCACCCGTCGTTCACCGGCCGGACGCGCATCGACCACGCCTTTGCGCACAAGAAGCTGACGCCGCGCATCGCGCTGGAAGCCATTGATTCGGACGTCATCAAGACCTATGTGCGGCTGGGCCTGGGCATCGGCATCGTGGCCGAGATGGCGGTGCGCGACGATTCCAACGCAGACCTCGTCGTGAAGCCCATGGGCCAGGTGTTCGGCCAGAACATCGCCCGCGTGGCCTTCAAGCGCAGCGCCTACCTGCGCAACTTCGTCTTCCGCTTTGCCGAACTGCTTTCCGACCGACTCGACCGCAACCTGATCGCCAAGGCCTTGAGCGGTCATCAAGAGGACTACGAACTGTGAGCACCGCAGCCCCCAACGTTCCAGCCCGCACGCCCGCCATCGACACCAAGCTGCCAGCGGTCGGCACGACCATCTTCACCGTCATGTCCGCGCTTGCGGCGGAGAAGAACGCGGTAAACCTCGGGCAAGGCTTTCCGGATTTTGGCTGCGACCCGAAGCTGCTCGAAGACGTGACCCTCGCGATGGCGGCGGGCCACAACCAGTACCCGCCGATGCCCGGCATCGCGGCGCTGCGCGAGGCCATCGCAAGCAAGGTCGCGGCGTTGTACGGCCACACGTACCGGGCGGCCGACGAGATCACCGTCACGGCTGGCGCAACGCAGGCCATCATCACCGCCATTCTGGCCATCGTGCGTCCGGGCGACGAGGTGATCGTGCTCGAGCCCTGCTACGACAGCTACGTGCCCAACATCGACCTGGCGGGTGGCACGGTGGTGCGCGTGCCGCTCACGCCGGGCACCTTCCGACCCGACTTCGACAAGATCGCCGCCGCTCTCTCGCCGCGCACGCGCGCGATCATCGTCAACACGCCGCATAACCCGAGCGCGACGGTGTGGACGGCCGACGAAATGCGCAAGCTGGAAGAGCTGCTGGCACCCACCGACGTGTTCGTCATCAGCGACGAGGTGTATGAGCACATGGTCTACGGCGACGCGCTGCACCAGAGCGCTGCGCGCTTTCCGGGGCTGGCGGCGCGCAGCTTCATCGTCAGCAGCTTTGGCAAGACCTATCACGTGACGGGCTGGAAGGTGGGCTACGTCGCCGCCCCGGCGCCGCTGACGGCCGAGTTCCGCAAGGTGCACCAGTTCAACGTGTTCACCGTCAACACGCCGATGCAGCATGCGCTCGCCGCCTTCATGGCGGACCCGAAGCCCTACCTGGAATTGCCCGCCTTCTACCAGCGCAAGCGCGACCTCTTTGCCGCGGGGCTGGCCAAGACGCGGCTGCGCCTGCTGCCCTCGGAAGGCACGTACTTCCAGTGCGTCGACATCTCGGACGTGAGCGACCTGGGTGAAGCAGACTTCTGCCAGTGGCTCACGAGCGAGATCGGCGTCGCGGCCATTCCGCTGTCCGCCTTCTATGGCAACGAATTCGACCAGCGCGTGGTGCGCTTCTGCTTCGCCAAGAAGGACGAAACGATCAACACGGCGCTGGAGCGGCTCGCGAAGCTCTGACGCCGGCCAGGCGTCAGAGCTGGCTCATTCCGCCGTCGACCACGATTTCGGTGCCGACGATGAAAGCCGACTCGGGCGCTGCCAGGTGCAGGACGGTCGATGCAACCTCCTGCGGCGTGCCGAAGCGGCCCAGCGGCACCTGCGCCTGAATCTGCGCGACTGTGGTTTCCAGCGTGGCCGCATCGAACCCCAGCTTGCTGTGAAGCGGCGTGACCACCGGGCCGGGGCTGACCACGTTCACGCGCACACCGCGCGGCAACAGTTCCGCCGACAGCGTCTTCGCCAATGAGATCAGCGCGGCCTTGCTCGCGGCGTACACCGAGGAACTGGGCATGCCGATGTGCGCATTGATCGAACCATTGATGACGATGGAAGCACCTGCATTGAGCAGCGGCAGCAGCGCCTGGATCTGGAAGTACGCGCCCTTCACGTTGGTGTTGAAGGTCTGATCCCACAGCGCTTCGTTCACATCGGCCAGCGCGGCGAACTTGGCAATGCCGGCGTTGATGAACACCGCGTCCAGCCTGACGTCGGCGCGTGTCAATTCATCGGCCAGATTGCGGGCGGCCGAGACATCGCCTGCATCGTTGCGCAAGGCGAGCGTGCCGCCACCGATCAACTCCTGCGCCGTGTCCAGCGCCGTGGCATCTCGCCCCGTGATGGCGACGCGCGCGCCTTCTGTGGCGAAGGCCTGGGCGGTTGCAAGGCCGATGCCGCTGCTGCCGCCGGTGACCAGGACTGTCTTTCCTTCAAATCGCTTCATTTTCAAACTCCTTCGATACGGACGAATTGCCGTGAGACGAATGGTGTTCTTCCATTCGAGCTTTGCCGTACCATCATTTCGATGAACTCGTTCGAAGGATCCGAACATGTTGACCGAAGATGAAATGGCCCTTTTGGAGGCCATCCAGCAAAGCGGGAGCCTTTCGCGGGCCGCCGCCCGGCTGGGCAAGGCGCCCTCGACCATCTCGCACGCAGCACGCCAGCTCGAGTCGCGCTTCGATGCGCTGCTGTTCGACCGGCGGCGCTATCGCCTGCAGCTGACGCCCGCTGGTCAGTTGCTCACGCAGGAATCCGCGCGCCTCGCGCAGGACATGTCGCGGCTCACGCAGCGGGTCAAGCAGGTGGCTAGCGGATGGGAGGATCGCCTGTCGATCGTGACCGACGAAGTCATCGAGTTTCAGAGCCTCTTGCCGGTCATCCAGAGTTTCGACAAGCTGCAGTCGGGCGTATCGCTGCGCATCACGCACGAGGTGCTGGGCGGCACGTGGGAAGCGCTGCGCGACGGCCGAGCCGATCTGGTGGTGGGTGCGACCAACGAGCCGCCCGCGATTCCAAAGCTGCAATGGGCGGAGCTTGGCGTGATGGATTGGGTGTTCGCCGTGTCGCCCCGCCATCCGCTGGCCAAGGCGAGCGAGCCGCTCGAACGCGAGGCGGTGACGGCGCACCGGGCCATCGTCGTCGCGGACAGCTCGCGCCGCATCGATGCCCGCAGCTACGGCCTGCAGGGCGGCCAGCCGGTGCTGGCCGTGCCCAGCATGCGCGCCAAGGTGATGGCGCAAAAGGAAGGCCTCGGCATCGGCTGGTTGCCGCGCCAGCGCGTCGCGCATCTGCTGCAAAGCGGCGAACTGGTCGAAAAAGCGATGGCCGATCCCCGCGAGCCCAACACGCTCTACATCGCCTGGCGCGGCGACCACGACGGGCGCGCACTGGCGTGGTGGATCGCGCAGCTCCAGCAACCGCGCCTTGCCCGGCGACTGGTCCAGGGCCTGCCTGCATGAGCATGCGCGCTGACACGTTCAGTAGGACTCCCCTGACCGCGGAAGGCGCCACTGTCCCTAGGGAAACGGGGCGCCGGGGCCGAACATGGGGCTTCTTTCAAAACACGTTAGGAGAAGTCCATGTCGCTTTCACTCATCCTGCTGATCGTCGTGGTCCTGCTGCTGATTGGCGCGCTTCCAAGCTGGGGTTACAGCCGCAGCTGGGGGTACGGTCCAAGCGGCGGGTTGGGTCTGGTGCTGGTCGTGGTGGTCGTCCTGCTGCTCATGGGACGCATCTAGCCTTCATCAACTTCCGAGCTGCGCCCAGGCCTTGTCGAGTCGTTTGACGCTGACGGGCTGGGGCGTGCGCAGCTCCTGCGCAAAAAAGCTCACCCGCAGCTCTTCGAGCAGCCAGCGGAATTCACTCATTCTTTCGTCCACCACGCCTTTTCGCTCGGCCACCAGCCGCCAGTAGCGTTGCTCCTGCGGCCTGAGTTCGGCCAGCTTGGCGGTATCGCGCGCCGCATCGGCGCGCAGCTTGTCCAGCCTCAAGGTGATCGCCTTCAGATAGCGCGCGAAGTGTTGCAGCGCTGCCCACGGCGTGTCCGCGATGAAGCGCTTGCCGACCAGGCGTTGCAATTGCTGCGCGGCATCCTGCGTGGCTTCGGGCTGGATCTTGGTGTCCTTGATCTTTCGGGCGGCGGTGGCGTATTCGGCAAGGATCATGCCCGCAAGTCGCGCCACTTCGTTTGCAATCAAGGTGAGACGGCCACGGCCCTCTTCCGCGCGGCGCTTGAAGGCGAACTCGTCGGTGGGCAAGGGGTCCTGCAGCAAGGCGCGATCAAGCGCCACGTCGATGATCTGCGCGCGCAAATCTTCCAGGGTGCCCAACGGCATGAATGCCACGGCCATCTTCTGCATGTCCGGGATATTCTTTTCCAGGTACTTGAGCGCGTCCTTCAGCTGCAGCGCGAAGAGTCGGCGCAGGCCTGTTCGATGCTTGGCCGCGGCGACGTCCGGCTCGTCGAACACTTCGATGGTCACGGCATCGCCGCCATCCAGCAGCGCAGGAAAGCCGATCAATGATTGCGAGCCGCGTCGCACTTCCATGAGTTCGGGCAATTCGCCAAAGGTCCATGCGGTGTAGCGTTGTCCAGCTGGCAAGGTGCTGTTCGCATCCGGCTTGGCGGTGGGCGCCGGCGCTGAGTTGGCCTGTGTCGCCCCGGCGGCTTTCCCATCCGTGGGAGCTACAGGTGCCTTCTTCACATTGAGCCCGGCGAGCGCCTGGAATGCACCGCGTGCCTGCGATCCCAGTTCCGCCTTGATGGCGCCAAGGTTGCGGCCGGTACCCAACTGACGGCCATGCTCGTCAACCACGCGCAGGTTCATGAACATGTGCGGGGACAGCATGTCGAGCTTGAAATCCGCGCGCTTGACGTCCAGGCTCGTGGCATCGCGCACCAGCTTGAGAACGGCATCCGTCAGCGATCCATGGCCAAAGGCCTCGGGCGAGGAAAGCTGCCCGGCATAGCGCATAGCCGTTTCCGGCAGCGGCACCAGCCGCGAGCGCGGCCGTTGCGGCAAGCTCTTGAGGAGTGCCTGGATCTTGTCCTTGAGCATGCCGGTAACGAGCCATTCGCAGCGCTCTTCGCTCACCTGGTTCAGGACGAAGAGCGGAATGGTGACGGTGAGCCCATCCTTCGCATCGCCGGGCTCGTGCAGATAGGTCGCGGCGCAGTCCACACCGCCCAGGCGAATCGTGGGCGGAAAGGATTGCGTGGTGATGCCCGCGGCCTGATGGCGCATCAACTCGTCGCGTGACAGGAAGAGCAGCCGCGGTTGCTCCCTCGAATGCGCGCGGTACCAGTTCTCGAACGTGATGCCGCTCGACACATCGGGCGGAAGCTGGGCGTCGTAGAAGGCGTAGATGAGTTCGTCGTCCACCAGCACGTCCTGGCGGCGCGACTTGTGTTCGAGCGCTTCAACTTCGCGCACCAGCTTGCGGTTGGCGGGCAGGAAGGGCAGCTTGCTCTCCCACTGGCCGGCGACAAGCGCCTCGCGGATGAAGATCTCGCGCGCCGCCACGGGGTCGACCTTGGTGTAGTCCATGCGCCGTCCGCTGTAGACGACGAGGCCGTACAGGGTCGCGCGTTCGAAGGCCGTGACCTGTGCGCCCTTCTTCTCCCAATGCGGATCGAGCAACTGCTTCTTGAGCAGATGCTCTCCGACCTGTTCCAGCCACTGCGGTTCGATGTTGGCGATTCCCCGGCCGAACAGTCGCGTGGTCTCGACCAGTTCGGCGACGACGATCCAGCGGCCCGGCTTCTTCTTCAGGTGCGCGCCGGGATGGCGATAGAACTTGATGCCACGCGCACCCAGGTAGGCTTCGTCATCCTCCAGCTTCCAGCCGATGTTGCCCAGCAGGCCGGAGAGCATCGACAGGTGCAGTTGCTCGTAGCTGGCGGGCGTCGAATTGATGCGCCACTTGTGCTCGGTGACGACGGTGAGCAGCTGCGAATGGATGTCGCGCCACTCGCGCACGCGGCGGATGTTGATGAAGTTCTGGCGCAGCAGTTGCTCGTATTGGCGGTTGCTGAGTTTGTGGGTGGGCAGGCCCTCACCCCGGCCCTCGACCGCAAGCGGGAGAGGGAGTGTCTTGCCCCCTCTCCCGCCCGCGGGAGAGGGTTGGGGTGAGGGCGGTGCCCCCTGCCCCCCACGCGCATCATGAATCCACTTCCACAACCGCAAATACCCACTGAACTCGCTCTTCTCGTCATCGAACTTCGCATGCGCCTGGTCGGCCTGCGTCTGCGCCTCCATCGGCCGGTCGCGCACGTCCTGCACGCTGAGCGCGGAGGCGATCACCAGCACCTCTTCCAGCGCGCCACGCGAACGCGCTTCGAGAATCATGCGGCCCACACGCGGATCCAGCGGCAGGCGCGACAGTTCATTGCCGATGGGCGTCAACTCGTTGGCGTCATCCACCGCGCCGAGTTCGTTGAGCAACTGGTAGCCGTCGGCAATGGCACGCGGCGCCGGCGCTTCGAGGAACGGAAAGCGGGATACGTCGCCCAGGTGCAGCGACTTCATCCGCAGGATGACGCCCGCCAGCGAGCTGCGCAGGATTTCCGGATCGGTGAAGCGCGGGCGGCCGCTGAAGTCTTTCTCGTCGTACAGGCGGATGCAGATGCCGTCGGCCACGCGGCCGCATCGCCCGGCCCGCTGGTTGGCCGCGGCCTGGCTGATCGGCTCGACCAACAGTTGCTCGACCTTGCTGCGGAAGCTGTAGCGCTTCACGCGCGCCGTGCCGGCGTCGATCACGTAGCGAATGCCCGGCACGGTGAGCGAGGTCTCGGCCACGTTGGTCGCAAGCACGATGCGCCGCCCGGTGTGGCCGTCGAAGATGCGGTCCTGCTCGGCCTGCGACAGGCGCGCGAACAGCGGCAGCACCTCGGCGTTTCGCATCACAGGCTGATGCGCCAGGTGCTTGCGAAGATGCTCCGCCGCCTCGCGGATTTCGCGCTCGCCGGGCAGGAAGACCAGGATGTCACCCGCGTTGTGCGGATCGCGCCACAACTCGTCCACGCCATCGGCGATGGCATCGTTCAGGTCGTAGTCGCGCGACTCCTCGAAAGGCCGGTAACGCTGCTCGACCGGAAAGGTCCGCCCCGACACCATGATGACCGGCGCAGGACCCTTGATTGATCCGAAGTGCTGCGCAAACCGGTCTGCATCGATCGTCGCCGAGGTCACGATGACCTTCAGGTCCGGCCGCCGCGGCAGGATCTCGCGCAGGTAGCCCAGCAGGAAGTCGATGTTCAGCGAGCGCTCGTGCGCCTCGTCGATGATGAGCGTGTCGTAGGCCTTGAGCAGCGGATCGGTCTGCGTCTCGGCCAGCAAGATGCCGTCCGTCATCAGCTTGACCGAGGCGTCGCGGCTCAGCCGATCCTGGAAGCGCACCTTGAAGCCGACCACCTCGCCCAGCGGCGTCTTCAGTTCCTCGGCGATGCGCTTGGCGACCGAGCTGGCCGCGATGCGCCGCGGCTGGGTGTGGCCGATCAACCGGCCCTTGCCGGGTGGCGCATTGATCTTGCCGCGACCCAGCGCCAGCGCGATCTTGGGCAACTGCGTCGTCTTGCCCGATCCAGTTTCGCCGCAGACGATCACCACCTGGTGCTTGGAAATGGCGGTGGCGATCTCGTCGCGCCGCGCCGAAACGGGCAGCGACTCGGGGAACTCGATCTTCAGGGCGGTGGTTTGTGCTGCGTCGGACAAGGGCAAAGGTTGAGCATGGGGCTCAAAAGGAAAAGCTTGGGAGACAATCGCGGGATTATCCCCGCCCCGTCCTTTCCAGGGACCGCGCGGGCCCGCGACTCCCTCTGATTGGCGCATGTCCACAGTCTTCAACTTCACTTTCGTTCCGTGGTTCCGCTCGGTGGCGCCGTACATCCACATGCACCGGGGCAAGACCTTCGTGGTCGCCATGGCGGGCGAGGCCATTGCGGCGGGCAAGCTGCAGAACATCGCGCAAGACCTGGCGCTGATCCAGAGCATGGGCGTCAAGGTGGTGCTGGTGCACGGCTTCAGGCCGCAGGTGAACGAGCAGTTGCGCGCCAAGGGGCACGAGGCTCGCTATTCGCACGGCATGCGCATCACCGACGAAGTGGCGCTCGACTGCGCGCAGGAAGCCGCCGGCCAGTTGCGCTACGAGATCGAAGCGGCGTTCAGCCAGGGCCTGCCCAACACGCCGATGGCCGGCTCCACGGTGCGCGTGATTTCGGGCAACTTCATCACCGCACGTCCGGTAGGCGTGGTCGACGGCGTCGACTTCAAGCATTCGGGCCTGGTGCGCAAAGTCGATCAGGCCGGCATCCGCCGCGCGCTCGATTTCGGGGCGATGGTGTTGCTGTCACCCTTCGGTTTCTCCCCGACGGGCGAGGCCTTCAACCTGACGATGGAAGAAGTCGCGACCAGCGTCGCCATTTCGATCCAGGCCGACAAGCTGATTTTCCTGACGGAGATTCCGGGCATCGCGCTGGACGCCACCCATCCGGTGAGCGAAGACAACCCGATCGACACCGAGCTGCCGCTGGACACCGCCAAGAAGCTGATGGCGACGCTGGCGCCAGCGCAGCGGCCGACCGACACGGCCTTCTACCTTCAGCATTGCGTCAAGGCTTGCGAAGCGGGTGTCGAGCGCAGCCACATCCTGCCCTTCTCGGTGGACGGCTCGCTGCTGCTGGAGGTGTACGTGCACGACGGCATCGGCACCATGGTCGTCGACGAAAAGCTGGAGAGCCTGCGCGAGGCCACGGCCGATGACATCGGCGGCATCCTGCAGCTCATCGAGCCCTTCGAGCGCGACGGCACGCTGGTCAAGCGCGACCGCACCGAGATCGAGCGCGACGTCAACAACTACACCGTGATCGAGCACGACGGCGTGATCTTCGGCTGCGCGGCGCTCTACCCCTACCCCGAGGCGCGCACGGCCGAGATGGCGGCGCTGACCGTTTCCCCCAACGTGCAGTCGCAAGGCGACGGCGAGAAGATCCTCAAGCGCGTGGAGCAAAGGGCGAAGGCCATGGGGCTGGACAGCATCTTCGTGCTGACCACCCGCACCATGCACTGGTTCATCAAGCGCGGCTTCCAGCAGGTCGACCCCGACTGGCTGCCCGAGGCACGCAAACGAAAGTACAACTGGGATCGAAAGAGCCTCGTGCTGGTGAAAAAACTCACTTGAGCGCAGGACTCGTCCTGGCCTGGCGGCATCGGCAATGCCCATTGCGTGATATCGGTCACCGATAATCGCTGACATGAATCCCCTGCTTGCCAAGCTGCAGCCCTATCCCTTCGAGCGGCTGCGCCAGTTATTTGCGGGCGTGACGCCCAATCCGGCCTTTGCGCCCATCAGCCTGGGCATCGGCGAGCCCAAGCATGCGACGCCGGGCTTCATCAAGGACGCGCTGACGGCCGGGCTCGGCGCGCTGGCGGCCTACCCCGCCACCGCCGGCGACCTGAAGCTTCGCCAGTCCTTCACCGCGTGGCTCAAGCGCCGCTACAAGCTGGAGCTGGATGCGGCGACGCAGGTGCTGCCGGTCAACGGCTCGCGCGAGGCGCTGTTTGCCCTGGCGCAAACGGCGATCGACGCGAGCGCAACGCCGGCGCCCATCGTGGTCTCGCCCAACCCCTTCTATCAAATCTACGAAGGCGCAGCCCTGCTCGCGGGCGCCGAGCCGTACTACGTGCCGAGCGTGCCGGCGCGCAACTTTGCCGTGGACTGGGACAGCGTGCCCGCCGAGGTCTGGCAGCGCACGCAACTGGTCTTCGTGTGCTCGCCGGGCAACCCGACCGGCGCCGTGATGCCGCTGGACGAGTGGCGCAAGCTCTTTGCGCTGTCGGACCAGCATGGTTTCGTCATTGCATCGGACGAGTGCTACAGCGAAATCTATTTCCGTGACGAGCCGCCGCTGGGCGGGCTCGAAGCGGCGGCGCAGCTCGGGCGCGGCGACTTCAAGAACCTGATCGCGCTCACGTCGCTCTCCAAGCGCAGCAACGTGCCGGGGCTGCGCAGCGGCTTCGTGGCGGGCGACGCGGAGATCATCAAGGCCTTCCTGCTCTACCGCACCTACCACGGCAGCGCAATGAGCGGTGCCGTGGCGGCGGCCAGCATCGCCGCGTGGGGCGACGAATCGCACGTGGTGGACAACCGCTTCCAGTACCGCACCAAGTTCGCCGCGGTAACCCCGTTGCTCGAACCCGTTCTGGACGTGCGCCTGCCCGACGCGAGCTTTTATCTATGGGCCGGCGTGCCGCCCGCGTGGCAAGGCGACGACGCTGCTTTCGCCCGCGAGCTCTACGCTCAATACAATGTCACGGTTTTGCCAGGCAGTTACCTGGCCCGTGACGCGCAAGGCGACAACCCGGGGCGTGGCCGCATCCGGATGGCCCTCGTGGCCGACACCGCCGAATGCGTGGAAGCCGCACAACGCATCGTCCAATTTGTCCAGAAGGGCCGCTGACGCGCGCCCTGCCCCCATTCAAACCAGAGCAGTCCAATGACACAGCAACTCCAGCAGACCATCGAAGCCGCGTGGGAAGACCGCGCCAACATCTCCTCCACCGCGTCCACCAAGGAAGTGCGCGACGCCGTCGACCACGTGATCGCCGAGCTGAACAACGGCAGCCTGCGCGTTGCCACCCGCGAAGCTGTCGGCCAGTGGACCGTGCACCAGTGGATCAAGAAGGCCGTGCTGCTGTCGTTCCGCCTGAAGGACAACGAGCAGATGCAAGCCGGTTCGCTCGGCTTCTACGACAAGGTGCCGACCAAGTTCTCGCACCTGTCGGCGGGCGAGCTCAAGGAAGCCGGCGTGCGCATCGTGCCGCCGGCCGTCGCGCGCCGTGGCAGCTACATCGCCAAGGGCGCGGTGTTGATGCCCAGCTACGTGAACATCGGCGCCTACGTGGGTGAAAACACCATGGTCGACACCTGGGCCACCGTGGGTTCGTGCGCGCAGATCGGCGCCAACGTGCACCTGTCGGGCGGCGTCGGCATCGGCGGCGTACTCGAGCCGCTGCAGGCCGGCCCGACCATCATCGAAGACAACTGCTTCATCGGCGCCCGCTCGGAAGTGGTCGAAGGCGTGGTCGTCGAAGAGAACTCCGTGCTGTCGATGGGCGTGTACATCGGCCAGAGCACGCCGATTTACGACCGCGCGACTGGCGAAATCACCTATGGCCGTGTGCCCGCAGGTTCTGTTGTCATCAGCGGCACGCTGCCCCGGGACAACGGCCGATACAGCATGTACGCCGCCATCATCGTGAAGCGGGTCGACGCGCAAACGCGCTCCAAGACCTCGCTGAACGATCTGCTGCGCGACTGATCGCCGTTTTCACGGGCAACCGGGTTCGATTTGAACGACAACACGATGAGGAAAGAGCCGATGAGCACGATGGAGCGCATTCTTCGACTGATGGCCGAGCGCAAGGCCTCGGATATCTACCTCTCGGCGCACTCGCCGGCACTGATCCGCATCAACGGAAACTGCCTGCCGATCAACGCCCAGGTGTTGCCGGCCGAAGCGCCCATATCGCTGCTTTCCGAAGTCGTGCCTGCCGACCGCATTGACGAACTCAAGCGTGTCGGCGAGCTCAACATGGCCATCGCGCTCGACGGTGCGGGCAACTACCGCATCAGCGCCATGCGCCAGCGTGGCACCTATGCGGTGGTGGTGCGGCACATCCCGTCGACCATTCCGTCCTTTGCCGACCTGAACCTGCCGGACATCCTCAAGACCCTCATCATGGAAAAGCGCGGGCTGATCCTGATGGTGGGCGCCACCGGCGCCGGCAAGACCACGACGCTGGCCTCGATGCTGGACTACCGCAACGAGCACGCCAGCGGCCACATTCTCACGGTGGAAGAGCCGATCGAGTTCACCTACCGCAACAAGAAGTCGCTGGTGAACCAGCGCGACGTCGGCAGCGACACGCAGTCGTTGCAACTCGCCCTGAAGAACGCGCTGCGCCAGGCGCCCGACGTGATCCAGATCGGCGAAATCCGCGACCGCGAGACGATGAGCGCGGCCATTGCCTATGCCCAGTCGGGCCACCTGTGCGTGGCCACGCTGCACGCCAACAACAGCTACCGGGCGCTCAACCGGATCCTGAGTTTCTATCCTGTCGAAGTGCGGCCCACCCTGCTGGGCGACTTGGGCTCGGCCATGCGCGCGATCATCGCGCAGCGCCTCTTGCGCACGCCCTCGGGCGCCCGCGTGCCGGCACTGGAAGTCATGCTCAACACCTCGCTGGTGGCCGAACTCATCGAAAAGGGCGACTTCTCCAGCGTCAAGGAAGCGATGGAGCAGTCGATGGCCGAAGGCTCGCAGACCTTCGAGGAAGACATCGCGCGCCTCATTCTCGATGGCATGGTCGACCGCGCCGAGGGCCTGGCCAACGCCGATTCGCCCACCAACCTGATGTGGCGCCTGCAAAACCGCAACGCGCCCGCCGAACGCCCCGACGACCGAAACCTGATGGATCAGGTCGAGGAGCCTACTTTCACGGACATCACGCTCGACGTGAGGTTCTAGCCTTTCCCTTTCAATGTCCCGAACGCTTCACCTTGCCGAACAACTGATCTCGCGTCCCTCCGTCACGCCGGAAGACGGAGGCTGCCAACAGATCCTCGGCGAGCGGCTGGAGCGACTGGGATTCGCGCTGGAAACCATTGAGAGCGGCCCTGAAGACTTTCGGGTGACCAACCTGTGGGCCATCCGGCGCTCGCAGGCGCCCGGCGCCAGGACGATTGTTTTAGCCGGCCACACCGACGTCGTGCCGACCGGCCCGCTGGAGCAATGGACCAGCCCGCCCTTCACGCCAACGCACCGCGATGGAAAGCTCTACGGCCGGGGCGCTTGCGACATGAAGACGTCGCTCGCGGCCTTCGTGGTCGCAATCGAGGAATTCCTCATGGCGCAACCCGACACGCGCCTCAACCTTGCGCTGCTGCTCACCAGCGATGAAGAAGGTCCGGGCGTCGATGGCACCGTCATCGTCTGCAACAAGCTGGCCCAGCGCGGCGAAGTCATCGACTATTGCATCGTGGGCGAACCCACCGCAGTCGAGCGCACCGGCGACATGATCAAGAACGGCCGGCGCGGCACGATGAGCGGGCGGCTGACCATCAACGGCATCCAGGGCCACATCGCCTATCCGCATCTGGCACGCAACCCGGTCCACAGCTTTGCGCCGGCGCTGGCGGAACTGGTGGCCATCAACGCGGCGGGCGGCTGGGACGCCGGCAATAGCTGGTTTCAGCCAACGAGCTGGCAGATCAGCAACATTCACTCCGGAACGGGTGCGAGCAACGTGATCCCCGGCAACGCGGTGATCGACTTCAATTTCCGCTTCTCGACGGAATCGACGCCTGAATCGCTGCAAAAGCGCGTGCACGGCGTGCTCGACGCGCATCAACTCGACTACACGCTCAAGTGGACGATCGGCGGCCTGCCCTTCCTGACCACGCCCGGCGAACTGGTGGCGGCGGTGCAGCAAGCCATTCGCGACGAAACCGGCATCGAGTCCGAACTGTCGACCAGCGGCGGCACCAGCGACGCGCGCTTCATCGCCAAGATCTGCAAGCAGGTGGTGGAGTTGGGCCCCGTCAACGCCAGCATCCACAAGATCGACGAGCACATTGCCGTCGATGACATCGAGACGCTCAAGAACATCTACGGCCGCACGCTGCACAAGCTTGAAGAATTGGGCCGCGTATGAGTACTGTCATGCAGTTGATCGAGGTCGGCGCGAAGCGGCTGACCGATGCGGGCGTGGCCTTCGGGCACGGCACCACCAATGCCTTTGACGAAGCCGTGTGGCTCGTCCTGTGGCGCCTTCGCCTGCCGCTGGACGACTTGGACTCAGTGGCCGAACGCGAAGTGGCGCCGGCCGATGCCGCAAAGATCGGGCAACTCTTCACCGAGCGCATCGAATCGCGCAAGCCTGCCGCCTACCTGACGCGCGAAGCGTGGCTGCAAGGCGTGTCCTTCTACGTCGACGAGCGCGCCATCGTGCCGCGCAGCTTCATTGCCGAACTGCTGGCCGACGGCGCCATCGATCCGTGGCTCGGCGAACACACGAAGCGCGTGCTCGACCTGTGCACCGGCAATGGCAGCCTCGCCGTGCTCACGGCCATGGCCTATCCGGACGTGACGGTGGACGCAGCCGACCTGTCGCCCGAAGCGCTGGAAGTCGCCGCCATCAACGTCACGCGGCACGAACTCGACTCGCGCATCACCCTGCTCAAGTCCGACGGCCTTGCCGACGTGCGTGGTCCCTACGACCTGATTCTCTGCAATCCGCCCTACGTCAATTCGCAGAGCATGCGTGCCCTGCCCGCCGAATACCTCGCCGAGCCCGACATGGCGCTGGCGGGCGGCGAAGACGGCATGGACTTCATTCGTGGCATGCTCGCCGCAGCGCCAGGGTGTCTCACGCCCGACGGCGTGCTCGTGCTCGAAATCGGCAATGAACGCGCCTATTTCGAAGCAGCATTTCCAGAACTCGAAGTGGTATGGCTCAGCACCAGTGCGGGCGAAGACCAGGTATTGCTGGTCACCCGCGAATCCCTTTGAATCAACGGCCTGTGCGCTCACACTGAGCAGCCGGGCCACACTGACATGATTACCTTAAAAAACGTCGTCCTGCGTCGCAGCAGCAAAGTCCTGCTCAATGGCGCCAGCGTCACCATCAACCCTGGCGAAAAGGTCGGGCTGGTGGGCCGCAACGGCGCCGGCAAGTCCACCCTGTTCGCGCTTTTCAACGGCACGCTGCATGAAGACGGCGGCGACTTTTCCGTGCCGAAGCAATGGCGCCTGGCGCAGGTCGCGCAGAACATGCCCGAGACCGACGAGTCGGCCACCGACTTCGTGGTGGGCGGCGACACGCGCCTGGTCGAACTGCGCGAAGCCCTCGATGCGGCCGAGCGCGCGCACGAGGCCGATCCGGACGATCACGACGCCGGCATGGCCCTGGCCCACGCCTACACCGACCTGGCCGACGCCGGCGAGCACGACGCCGTGCCGCGCGCCCAAGCGCTGATCCTCGGCTTGGGTTTCAAGAGCCACGAACTCGATGGCCCGGTCAACAGCTTCTCCGGCGGCTGGCGCATGCGCCTGCAACTGGCCCGCGCGCTGATGTGCCCCAGCGACCTGCTGCTGCTCGACGAACCCACGAACCACCTGGACCTCGACGCCTTGGTCTGGCTCGAGGCCTGGCTGCAGAAATACGCTGGCACGATGATCGTCATCAGCCACGACCGCGAGTTTCTCGATGCGGTGACCGACGTCACGCTGCACATCGACCAGGCCAACCTGACCCGCTACGGCGGCAACTACAGCAAGTTCGAGG
The DNA here is from genome assembly GCF_030317105.1 of Variovorax brevis. Taxonomy (GTDB): domain Bacteria; phylum Pseudomonadota; class Gammaproteobacteria; order Burkholderiales; family Burkholderiaceae_C; genus Variovorax; species Variovorax brevis. Next base: position 310,305 of record NZ_JASZYG010000001.1, on the reverse strand, counting down.
AAATGCGTGCGCTCCAGATGGAGCAGCAGCAAGTCGCCTTCGCCAAGCAGCAGGACAAGATCGCGCACCTGCAGAAGTTCATCGACCGCTTCAAGGCGAAGGCCAGCAAGGCCAAGCAGGCGCAAAGCCGCGTCAAGGCGCTGGAGCGCATGGAAAAGGTCGCGCCGCTGCTGGCGGAAGCCGACTTCACCTTCGAGTTCAAGGAGCCGGGCAACATCCCCAATCCGATGCTGTCGATCAGCCATGCGTCTTTCGGCTACGTCATGGAAGACGCCGAACCGAAGACCATCCTGCGCGGCGTGAGCCGCTCGGTGCTCGCGGGCCAGCGCATCGGCATCCTGGGCGCGAACGGCCAGGGTAAGTCGACCCTGGTGAAGACCATCGCGCGTGAAATGGGCGCCCTGGCCGGCACCGTGACCGAAGGCAAGGGCCTGAACATCGGCTACTTCGCGCAGCAGGAACTCGACGTTCTGCGCCCGCAGGACACGCCGCTGGAGCACATGGTGCGCATGGCGCGCGAGTTGGGTTCCTCGGTCAAGGAAGCGACGGGTGAACAGGCGCTGCGCGGCTTCCTCGGCAGCTTCAATTTCAGCGGCGACATGGTCAAGCAGGCCGTCGGCACCATGAGCGGCGGCGAAAAGGCCCGCCTGGTGCTCGCCATGATGGTCTGGCAGCGCCCCAACCTGCTGCTGCTGGACGAGCCGACCAACCACCTGGACCTGGCCACGCGCGAGGCACTCGCCGTTGCGCTCAACGAATTTGAAGGCACGCTGATGCTCGTGAGCCACGACCGCGCGCTGCTGCGCTCGGTGTGCGACGAGTTCTGGCTCGTCGGTCGCGGCGCCGTCACCGATTTCGACGGCGATCTGGACGACTACCAGCGTTACCTGCTGGACGAAGCCAAGCGCCTGCGCGAGGAAGCGCGTGAAGCGACCCGCACGGCAGCTGCGGCGACGCCGGCGCCCGCGCCCGTCGCTGTCGCTGTCGCTGCCGCGGTCAAGGCGCCGGTGGCCGAGGCGCCTGCCGCGACTTCACGCGAGCAACGTCAGCACGACGCGCAAGCCCGCCAGGAACGCAACGAACGCCAAAAGCCTCTTCGCAAGGAGATCGCCAAAATCGACGAGCGCCTGGCCGCGGCAACGGCGGAGCGAGGCGCACTTGAGGCGCAACTCGCGCAATCGTTGCCACCTGCAGCCATCGCCGAGGCCGGCAAGCGTCTCAAGACCGTCAACGACGAGATTTCCAGACTTGAAGAACGCTGGCTGGAGATTTCAGACGAACTGGAAGCCACCGGCGCGTGATAATGTTCCGCCCAGGGAGTTCCCGTGGGTCGCTGAAAATAAGTTGCTGTCACACGACGAAACTCATGAAACACCATCCCTGTGGGGGATAGGTGATTTGCCGACACTGTATAAAGTCATATCTATTCACATTTAGGTATGACGGGAGACAGTGTTGTTCATGCGGATGGCATTCTTCACTTCGGCATGAATCACCCGGGAGAGCAGTTGAATGAACGAATCGGACATCACAGCGTCCATTGAGCGGTTGATGAGGCGGGTCGACTACTACCTGCATTGCGAACTCGACGAGGAATACGATCACGACCGGCCGGACTCGGCACGAGTCCAACTCGAAACGGCCTTGCGCGAAGAGTTGCTTCGCGCCCATGCAGTAGGCATCTTTGCATCCGCGCTGGCCGACGCGTCACGCGTCGAAGGCAACGGCGACCAGTTCGCCTGATCCCGCAAGCGTCGCCCTCTCTTCGGGGGCGACAAGTTTCCCACCACCCTTGAACTACTGCTGAACAGGCGTCCAGCCGGTTTCCAGGCGATCTCGCGCCAGGCGGCTTGCCGACTTGGCGGTGGCCGGGCCCAGGTCGCGCTCACGCACCACGCGATCAGAACTGATCGCAAAGCTGTGAACCCCATCAGTGCCATAGCGCGCAGGCCAAGCGACAAACGCACAACCCCTGGCGTCGCTTGCACCGGGCAGCATGCGGTAGTGGTAGCCATGCAGCGCGGCATCGGGCGGGGTGTCCGCTTCCATGATCAGTGCGTCGGGGCCCAGGATGCTTTGCTGCCCACCAACGTCAGGCCAATAGAGGCCGTCTTGCCGACCCGTCGTGCTCACGATGCGGCTGGCGGGCTTGCCCTGCCCCGCCGATAGCGCATAGCGCGCCTGCGCATCGCATAGCATCTGCAGCGTTCCGATGGCGGCGAGTTCGTTGCGGCCGATGCGTCGGCCCTGCATTTCAGCCTGCCCGGCGCGAAGGTCAAATTGCCAGCCGCGCGCAGACTTCACGATGGGCGCGGGGAAGGGCCATTTGCTCTCCCCCACGACCATCAAGGCCCTGGTCGGGTTGACCTGCTCGATGCCATGCGCCTTCGACCAGGCTTCGAGGAAGGCATAGACATCGTCGGCATCCACAGAATGCTCGGGCACGTAGCGCATGAACTGTGCGCCCAGTACGTGGCGCACGCCGTCGCGGTCGCCACGGGAGAGTGCCGTTGCCAATGCATCGGCTGCGGTTTCGGGCGTGGGATACGCCGCCTGCGCATGCACGACGGCAGCGGGAACGAATGCCAGGACACACGCCATCACGGCGCGGCGCAGTTGGAGGGTGCTGATCAATCGCATCACTTACCTCCTGCCGCCATGTCCACCGCCCCTGTGGCCGCCGCCTCCGCCACCCGCGTGGGCGCCACCGCCTGCCCTGGCGCCGCCGCCTGCATGCGCTGCAGGCCGGGAGGCGGCAGCTGGCCGGGAGGCCGCTGCAGGTCTGGACGCTGCGCTGGGCCGCGAGCCCGCATTGGGTCTGGACCCCGCGTTGGGGCGCGAGCCCGCTCCGGCTGCGGTCTGGTGAAGACCGCCACCAGCGCCTGCGGTTTTGGCGCCCGGCCGCTGCGCCTGCTGACGCACCTTGTCGCCATTGCCTGCGTCGCGGAAGGCGCTGTCCCGGTTGGCGGCGCGCGCGCGATCCTGCGCGGCGCTTCGATCCTGATGCTGCCGCGCGGCGGGGTTCTGGCGTCCTCCGCCTCCTTGTCCGACACGATCGCCTGCACCGCCGCCGCGATTGCCCTGGAGGCCGCCGCTTTCGTGTCCCCTGATCGGTTGGCCCGTGCGCGATTCAAGCGTACGCGCAGCGCGGTCGCGCTGGGCGTCGCGCCCACTGAGTGCGCCACCACCACCGGCACCCCGGTTCGCCAGCCCGGCCTGGCGTTGCGAATCAAAGCGCTGGCGCGAGGCATTGCCGCGATACGGCGTCGAACCGCGATGCGCCGGGTTGTGGTTCCAGTTCGTCTGGTTCGCACTCAGGCGGTTGTTCACGTTGATGTTGTTGTAGCGGTTGACGTTGACGTTGACATCGCCACGCCCCCAGTTGAAGCCACCCCACAAGGAGTTGACCGCTGCAACGCCAATCCCGAAGCCGATGCCCGCGACCATGGCGCTCGCAAAGTAGGAGCCCGGTGGCGGTGGGTAGTAGTAAGGCGGATAGGCGGGGTACGCCCATGTGCCGTACACCGTCGTCGGGTTGTAGCTCGGGACATAGACCACTTGCGGATTGGCCGGTTCGATGGCGATGACCTGCTGCGCGCCTTGCGCCTGGACCGTGACCGTTTGCTGCTCCGTCGTCTTCAGGGTGCCTGCGTCCTGGGCCTGCCTGCGCAGGCGTTGAACGGCGTTCATCGAATCTTCCGGCTGGTCGAGGAAGGCATTGCCGACCGACTCGACCCACTGCGGTTGACGACCCATCATGTCGAGCACCGAGGGGAATGCGGCGAGCGATTGCACGCTGGGATCCCAGGCGGTGTTCTGCACGGCCTTCACTGCATCGTCGCCGCTGAGGGTCTGATTGACCCTGGACCATTCGGCTGCAGCCTTGACGTCATCCGGATAGGTGGAGGCCATCATGATCTGCGAGAGCAGCGCATCGGGGTACAACGCGACCGGTGCGAACAGCTGGTCCAACTGTGCGTTGTCAAGCTTGTCCTGCGCATGGATGAGCGCACTGCCACAGAGGACGACGATACCGATCAGCCATCGAGAAACGTACTTGCGCATGTGCTTCCTTTGCCTCTCTTGCGGAGCGTGAAGCGCTTGATGCGTCGCACACATCAGGCGTTCGGAGGCGCGAGCATAGACGAAAAACGAGACGCGGCAATGGTCTGGAAAAGCGCATCAAGAAGGCCTGGAACCGGACCGTCGCTTGACGCGTTTCGATGTGCGTTTCTTCTTGCCATCACAGTCGGCCAGCTCCCAAACGCCGCCTGCTGCGGACACGATGGCATGGGCGCTGTTGATCAATCCGATGTGCGAGAAGGCCTGCGGAAAGTTACCCAATTGACGTCCTGCAACGGGGTCATATTCCTCCGCATACAGGCCGAGATCGTTGCCCAGTGAAAGCAGATGTTTGAAGAGTGTCCGGGCCTTTCTTAGCTTGCCCATCGCGACATAGACATTCACCAGCCAGAAGCTGCACGCGAGAAAGGCGCCCTCCCCGCCTTCGAGTCCATCCACGCGCTCTTCGGTGCGGTATCGGTAGACGAGCCCGTTGATCATCAACTCGCGCTCGATGCGGGCCACGGTGCCCTCGACGCGCGGATCGTGGATGGGCAGGAAGCCGGTCAGCGGCATCAACAACAAGGCAGCGTCGACACCACTCGCACCGTAGTACTGCACGAAGGATCCGCTGGCTTCGTCGTAGCCCTGCTTGCAGACATCGGCGTGGATCTCATCGCGCACGGTGCGCCACAAGTCGACGGGCCCTTCCAGGCCGAACTCCTGCGCGCTGGCGATCATGCGATCGAAGGCGAGCCAGCACATGAACTTCGAATGGACGAAGTGGCGCAACTCGCCGCGCACTTCCCACAGGCTGCAATCGGGTTCCTTCCACAACACGACGAGCTTGTGGGCGATGGCGCATTCCAGCGGCCAGACCTTGTCCATGTCAGCCAGGCCCGCCTTTCGCGATGCATGAAAGGCTGCAATCACGGCGCCATACACGTCGAGCTGCCGCTGCGCCTGTGCGCCATTGCCGATGCGCACCGGCTTGCTGCCTTCGTAGCCGGAAAGCCAGTCGAGTTCGAGTTCGGTCAGGGTGCGCTCGCCATGCAGGCCATACATCACCTGCACCTCTTCGGGCGAGCCGCCGACGGCGCGCATCAGCCACCATCGCCAATCGCTGGCTTCTTCCACAAAGCCTGAACCGATGAGCGCATAGAGCGTGAGGGCGGCATCGCGCAACCAGCAAAAGCGGTAGTCCCAGTTTCTCTCGCCGCCGGGCCGCTCGGGAAGCGACGTGGTCGGCGCGGCGACGATGCCGCCTGTGGGCTCGTAGGTGAGCGCCTTGAGCGTCAGCAAAGACCGCGTCACGGCGTCGCTGTATTCGCCCTCGTAGGCGCATCGCACGGTCCATGCGTTCCACTCGGCGGTGGTGCGCGCGAGCAGCGAATAGGCGTCACGCGCGATGGGCGGCTTCTGGTGCGAGGGGTACCACTCCAGCGCAAAGGCAATGGCCTGGCCTGCCGTCACACTGAAATCCGCGGTGCTCGCAAAAACCTTGTTGACGAGCGGAACACCTGAGGTGATGCGCACGGCGTCAGGGCCTGCGACGGCGTTGACGGCGCCTTCGCGCTGCTGGACCCACGGCACCCACTGGCCGTAGTGGAAGCGGATGCGCAGCGCGGTGTGCATGGCCACCGTGCCATCGACACCGTGGACGATGCGCACCAGCTCGTGCGTGCCGTCGTGCGTGGGGCGCGGCATGAAGTCGGTGACCGTGGCCTTGCCCTTGGCGGTGTGGATGGTCGTTTCGAGCACGACGGTGCCAGGGAGGTAGCGCCGCGTGACGCGCGCCTTTGCGTCGCGCGCATGAAGGGCCCAGCTGCCGTTGCCTTCGTCGCCCAGCAGGCTGGCGAACATCGCGCTGGAATCGAAGTGCGGCAGGCACAGCCACTCGATCTCGCCGCTGCGGTGCACGAGTGCGGCGCTGTGGGTGGATCCGATGAGGGCGTAGTCTTCGATGGGTCGGCGTTGCCGGGGCCTTGTGGTCGGAGCCTTGCGCGAAGTTGCGGTGGGCGGGGACTTGGCCTTGCGCGTCATGCAGTGCGCTCCCTGATGAGTCGCTCAATGGCGCGGGCGACGCCGTCGTCTTCATTGGATGCGGTGACCCAGTCGGCTGCCGCCCGCACGGAATCAGGCGCCTGCCCCATCGCAATCGACAGGCCCGCGCGGGCGAACATCGGCAGGTCGTTGGGCATATCGCCGATGACTGCGACGTGTTGAAGCGGCACGCCCATCGCCGCCGCAACGGCCGCCACGCCGTCGCCCTTGTTGGCGAGCAATGGGGTGGCGTCGAGGAAGTACGGCTGTGAAAGCGCGACCGTGGCTTCGTCCCGCGTGGCACCGAGCAGCGTGGCCTCGAGCTGCTTGAGCAATGGTGCGTCGTCGCTGACGCCGACGATCTTGTCGACTGCATCACAGAGGTTTTCAAGATCGGGGCGCAGCGTCGGATCGATGCCTGCGGAGAGCTTCTCGCGCGGCACATGGGGGTTGAGCGCGTCGCGCGCATACCAGCGATCGTGCGCGAAGAGCCAGACGTCGACCTGCGCGGCGTCGAGGATCGAGAGGATTCGCAAGGCGAGTTCGGGGGTGAAGCGGGTGGGCTGGCCAATCACGCCGTTCGTTCGATGGAACACGGTGCCGCCGTTGAAGGCGCCGAAGGGGCCGTCGAGGTGGAGGGCCTCGGCAATCCACTGCATGCCGCTCATGGGGCGCGCGCTGATGAGCGTCATCTGCGTGCCCGTGGCGACCAGCCGCTTTGCTGCTTCGATGTTCCCGCTTGACAAGCTCTTGTCGTGCCGGACCAGCGTGCCATCGATGTCGCAGACGACGAGGCGGATGTCAGCGGTGCTCAAGGGTCTTGTCCCCGCCGTCATGGAGCCGCGAGGAGTTCGCGCGCCACCTTCATCACGTTGTCGCGTGTGAAGCCGAACTTGTCCTGAAGCTTGGCAAGCGGGGCTGAAGCGCCGAAGGTGGACATGGTGATCGTCGTGCCATCGCTTCCCACGTAGCGGTCCCATCCCAAAGATCCGGCCTGCTCTATCGCGAGGCGCTTTCGAACCTGCGGCGGCAGGACCTGATCGCGATACGCACGGTCTTGCTTTTCGAAGAGATACCAGCTCGGCATGGAGACCACCCGCGAGCGTACGCCTTGCGCAATCAGTTGCTCGTGCGCATCGACGGCCAGGGAAACTTCGCTTCCTGTCGCGATCAGGATAATCTCGGGATGGCCATCGCTGGCATCCGCCAGCACATAGGCCCCCTTGCGCAAGCCTTCGGGCGAGGCGTACTTCGTGCGATCCAGCGTCGGCAGGGCTTGGCGCGACAGCACCAGCGCGGTGGGTTCGTGCGTGTGCTCCAGCGCCACCTTCCATGCCACCGCCACTTCGTTGGCGTCGGCCGGCCGGATGGTGTCGAGCCCGGGAATGGCGCGCAGGGTCGCGAGATGCTCGATGGGCTGATGCGTGGGTCCGTCTTCGCCCACACCGATGGAATCGTGGGTGAAGACGAAGATGGTCGGCACTTCCATGATGGCGGCCAGCCGGATGGGCGCGCGCATGTAGTCGGCAAAGACGAGAAAGGTGCCGGTGTAAGCCCGCAGGTAACTCAGCGTCATGCCGTTGGCGATGGCGCCCATGGCGTGCTCGCGAACGCCGAAGTGCAGGTTGCGGCCGCCATGGGTGTTGGGCCCGAACGAGCCGGCACCATCGAACGTCAGGTTGGTCTTTGTCGAGGGCGAGAGGTCTGCAGCGCCGCCGATGAGCATCGGCACATGCGGCGCGATGGCGTTCAGCACCTTGCCGCCCGCGTCGCGGGAGGCGATGCCCTTGGGGTCGGCGGGAAAGTCTGCAATGTCGGCGTCCCAGCCGGGGGCGAGCTTGCCTTCTCGCAGCAGTTCGAATTCGGTCGCCTCGTGTGGGTAGCGCTGACGGTAGCGTTCGAACTCACCGACCCAGGCTTCGCGTGCAGCTTTTCCGCGCTTCGAGATTGCAGCGTTGAATGATTCGGCAACGCCCGGTGGCACGAGGAACTGCGCGTCCTCGGGCCAACCGTAGGCCTTCTTGGTGGCGCGGACGTTGTCGACGCCCAGGGCTTCGCCATGCGCCTTCTCGCTCCCGGCGCGCGGGCTGCCCCAGCCGATCACCGAGTGCACGACGATGAACGTCGGTCGGTCATGGGTGTTCCTGAAAGTCTCCAGCGCGCGGGCGACCGCTTGGGTGTCGTTGGCGTCGTCGACGTGCAGCACGTTCCAGCCATAGGCCTCGAAGCGCTTCCCCACGTCCTCGGTGAAGGCGAGTTCGGTCGAGCCTTCGATGCTGATGCGGTTGCTGTCGTAGATCCAGCAAAGCCTGGAGAGCGCCAGGTGCGCGGCAAGCGAAGCGGCCTCGCCGGAGATGCCCTCCATCATGTCGCCATCGCCGCAAAGCACATAGACATCGTGGTCGAACAGCGTGAAGCCGTCGCGGTTGAACCGGGCAGCAAGGGCTCGTTCCGCGATCGCCATGCCGACCGAGTTGCCGCAGCCCTGCCCCAACGGACCCGTCGTGGTTTCCACGCCGGTGGTCATGCGGTATTCGGGGTGGCCCGGCGTCTTGGAGCCCAGTTGACGAAAGCTGCGGATGTCGTCGAGGCTGACGGCTGGCGCGCCAGTCGGCTTGCCGTCTGCGTCGATTTCCCTGACGCCCGCAAGGTGCAGGATGGCGTACAGCAGCATCGAGGCATGTCCCACCGACAGCACGAACCTGTCGCGGTTCGGCCAATCGGGCACCTCGGGGTCGTAGCGCAGGAAGTCGCGCCACAGGGTGTACGCGACCGGCGCCAGCCCCATCGGCGTTCCGGGGTGGCCGGAGTTGGCCTTTTGAACCGCGTCGATGGCGAGCGTGCGGATCGTGTCGATGGCCAGGCGGTCTGGCGAACCGTCTTCCCGGAAAGCCTCTTCGTTCATACCGAAGCTCCAATCGTGTGGATGCTGTTCGCGCGAACGCGCATCCGGATGATGGATCATCCTTCGGCCGCCGACGAACGAAAGGCTATGACCATAGCCTTCGCCGGTAGTTCAAGACGTCAGCATTCTTCCCTTGTTGGGTTCCATCACCTGGTCCGGGGTCACGCAGCGGCCAGATTGACCGACGGCTGCGCCGTGCGCTGCTCCATGTGGACCCAATCCACCACCTTGCCATCGGGCTGATAGCCCACCACCACCTCCTTGAGAAGTTGGCGAATCAAGGGAACGTCGTTTACCTCGACGGCACCCGAGAGCGCGTGCAGCCTGACGCCGAGTTCGTCCCAGGCCAGATAGTCCTCATGCGCCTTCATGATGAGCGGGTGGTGCGTGGGCAAGGGGTTGTCGCCGATCAGCAGCTCTTCGTACAGCTTTTCGCCGGGGCGCAGGCCGGTGATCTGGATCTCGATATCGCCATCGGGATTCTGTGCGTCGCACACGGTACAACCCGACAGTTCCACCATGCGCCGCGCCAGGTCGATGATGCGCACCGGCTCGCCCATGTTCAGCACGAACACGTCGCCACCCGTCGCCATCGCGCCCGCCTGGATCACAAGTTGGGCCGCCTCGGGGATGGTCATGAAGTAGCGCGTGATGTTCGTGTGCGTCAGCGTGATCGGGCCGCCCTCCTTGATCTGGTGGCGAAACAAGGGAACGACCGAGCCGGAAGAGCCCAGCACGTTGCCAAAGCGCACCATGCAAAAGCGGGTAGAGCTTGGCACATGGGCAGCCTTCTCCGCCAAAGCCTGGAGCACCAGTTCCGCCAGCCGCTTGGTCGTGCCCATGACGTTCGTGGGCCGCACTGCCTTGTCGGTGCTCACCAGCACGAAGTCGCTGACGCCGCACTCGGCAGCCACGCGGGCCGTGACCAGCGTGCCGAACACGTTGTTCTTCACACCTTCGGCGACGTTGTGCTCAACGAGCGGCACGTGCTTGTACGCGGCCGCGTGATACACGGTGTGGGGCCGCCAGGTCCGCATGATCTCGCGCATGCGCGTTTCCTCGCGCACGGAGGCAAGCAAGGGCACGATGCGAATGGTCTCGGCGATTCCGCCTTCGGCCAGTTCCTTCTGCAGTTCGGAGTTGATGGCGTAGAGCGCGTACTCGTTGCGCTCCAGCAGAAGCAAGGTGTCGGGCGCGGCCCTGACGATCTGCCGGCACAACTCGCTGCCGATGGAGCCGCCTGCGCCCGTCACCAGGACGACCTTGCCGGAGATGGTCTTGCTCAGCAGCATCTGGTTGGGCGGCACCGGGTCGCGGCCCAGCAGGTCGTCGATGTCCAGTTCGCGCAGGTCGCTGGTCTGCACGCGGCCGTGGGCCAGGTCCATCAGGCCCGGCAAGGTGCGAACCGCCACGTGTGCTTCGAGGATCGACGCGAGGACCTCGTTGCGGCGCTTGCGCGATGCGGAGGGAATGGCGAGCAGGACGGTGCTGACTTCCAGCTTGCGGACATGCTCCTTCAAGCTGTCGGGGCTGTAGACCGGAATGCCCCGAACCATGCCGCCGTGAAGGCGATCATCGTCGTCGACGAAGCCGACGACTTGCATGTCCGGATTGTTCAGGAGTGCGGCAGCGAGTTGCTGGCCCGCCAACCCGGCACCGTAGATCAGGGCACTTGGAAGCGCAACGCGAGAGATCCTTTTTTGATAGCTGCCACCCAGCCAATGCCGGGCAAGGCCCCGTGATGCGCCGATCGCGACCAGCAGGAGCGCAGGCTGAATCATCCCGACAGTGCGCGGCACACCGGCAACGCCGATCACAGCGAACACCACGCCGTACAGCAAGGCGTAGATCAAGGATGCCTGCCAGATTGCCGTGACTGCGGCCCCGCCGCCATAGCGGAAGATGGCGCGGTACAGACCGAAGGTCACGAACAAAGGCAATGCGAGAACCAGGGAGCCTGCAACGGCCCACCAGTGCGCTCCTTGAAGCGCGACCCAGCTATCGAGGCGCAATGACAGTGCCATCCAGACGGTGAGCACACAGAGGCCGGCGTCTACTGCAAGGGCAACGATTCGCTTTGTGCCTCGGGAGAGTCCGAGAACCGGGCCGACGGAGTTTCGAAAGGGATGCTTGTCGAGCGCCAAGCCTATGACGTAGGCGAGTACGAGGCCGACGCCGTCGCCAAGCAAGTCGCCCCACTCAGCAACTCGCGAGGGGGTCAAGGATTGCAGCACTTCGATCAGGGCGCCGTACGCGAGAAGCCCCGTCAGCACGGACATCGCACGACGCGGGTACGCAGCCCGCCCCAACAGCGCCAACACTGCGAAGGCAAGCATGTGGTTCGTCTTGTCCCAGCCCGTGGAGGGAATCTCGCGAGGAACAAATGGCATCAGCGCCAGCACCAGGACAACCAGGGCGGCGACCCAGAACGACCAGCGCTTGAAGTTTTGTTTCGAAGCTCCGGCGTTCATTGCAGAGCACCAAGGTTGAAATCAGACAGGGATTTTTGTTTTTCGAAAGCGTCAGCTGTCAAAACGGCCGCGCTCGCATGGAGTAAATACATGACTGACTAAGCGACAAGGTATAAGTTTTTATCACACAGTAACAATGCGATTTACACGAATATCCTCGTAATGCCCTCTCCGCTTGTATTAGGTGAACTACGTCACACTTCTTATAGATATGGCGCCGGCTTCAGTGTTGTGCACCGAGGCTGATTTTAGAAACGCAGGCATCCGAATTTGGTGTACACAAAAAGTAATTATAACGTGTATAAATCAAAAGTCACACTCATGCGCTTCAATGAGCAATCCCCTCTCGGCGAATAACTTTTACGAAGGTGAGCCAAATAATGTGAAAATCGAGCCAAATAGAGTGGCAGTGCAGGTACTCAATGTCGAGCTTGACTTTTTCGGGAATCGGCAATTCATCGCGCCCGTTGACCTGAGCCCACCCCGTGAGGCCGGGCACCAGTTGGTGCACGCCGCGCTGGGTTCGCAGCTCGATCAAATCCTGCTGATTGAAAAGTGCCGGCCTCGGCCCCACGAAACTCATGTCGCCCTTGAGGATGCTCCACAGCTGGGGCAACTCATCCAGGCTGCTCTTGCGCAGGAAGCTGCCGATGGGCGTCAGGTGGGACTGGGGGTTGGCCAACATGTGCGTGGCTACCGCCGGCGTGCCCACGCGCATGCTCCTGAACTTGGGCATCTTGAAGATGCGGTTGTTGCGCCCGACTCGCTCGGACCAGTACAACACCGCGCCCGGCGATGTCAAACGCACCGCCAATGCAACGACCAGCACAGGCCCCAGCAGGATCACCGCTGCCGCCAGCGCCAAAACGAAATCAAACGCGCGTTTCACACAAGTACCCCCCTGCCGCTTTTTTGAGACCCTCATGGACACCGATGGGCGGACGCCAGCCCAGCAAATCCCGCGTCCTGGAAATGTCGATTTGCAACGAACCACACAGGCGTTGCGCCATATCCGCCTTGCCCAGCAACTTGGCGCCGAACCCCAGAATCGAGGAAGGGATGGGTAGCAAACGTGCGGGCGTGCCCAGCGCCTTGGCCATCTGGCGCAGCAGTTCGGTGGTTGAAATGTCCGCGCCATCGGAGACCAGAAAGGTCTGGTTGGCGGCGCCCGGGTGAATGACGCACGTGGACAGAAAATCCGCCAGGTTGTCCAAGCCCACATAGCTGCGCCGGTTGTCAATAGCGCCCAGAGGCAAGGGCCAGCCGCGCCGCAAGAAACTCACCAGGGTGGCAAAGTTTCCGGGCGCGTTGCATCGCGAGATCGGGGTGATCCCACACCACGATATTCAGGATGTCGCCCGAGCCGACGCGATACGGTCCAGGCGTGCCGAACAAGTGCTTGACGTCGGCCGTTACATCGCTGGCTTGAACCGCGCGCTGGCGCTGAATGAGTTCGGGAGTGACCTCTTGCAACGCCCCCGGTGGCGGCCGATCAGTGGCGTTGCCGGGCTGGGTTCCCACAATACGTTTCAAGGTCGGCTGAGGGTCGCTGAACGAAATTCCAGGCGAAAAGGAACAGCCGGTAATCAGCAAAACCGTGCATGAAAGTGCCAACGAGCGGGCAATGGAACTGCCCTTTGCGACTTGCATTGGAAAAGGAATCAACATGGAGGCAAGAAGAAAAACTAGGGGTTAAGGCCGCGATGTGAGTCAATTCACGGTTAAAAACATTGGCCGAGAATATTCTTAAATTGTCACGCAATGTCTCATTTCCTTACACATTTGCGTCTCGGAATCTTACACTGTCATCACCTCCAGATGCACCCCCAAAAGGCGCCCAAGATCATGCAAAGACGCCAATTGCTACGCGCTTTCCTGGTTCAAAAACAAGGTGAAGTGGAAGAATCGGCGGCCAAATCAATTGGTGACAATTCACTCCCAATTGATAAAACGATGTTCCTCTAACGCCACACTAATTTGCAACATTCGTTACGTTAATTCGGTCACATCTGCCGTGTTTGCAGGCGCGGTCCGAGGCGCGTGGATGGGGCGGCGTTTGCGCGCAAAGCGAAAACGCGCGGCCCACAGAAGCGGGCCGCGCGTGTTGATCTACAGAGACTTTGGGGGGGGCGCCGTCGTTCGGCGGGAGACCGGGTCGTTCCCGGAGGGGGCATCAGGACGGCTCGAGCCCGACGGTGGTCAGACGGGCGCTCATCGCAAAAGGCAATCGGGTGCCAGAAGACACGCGAAGCCCACTACATGGGCCGCAACAGCGCTATCGCAGGGCCATCGATGCCCAAAGCTTCAGGTCAGCGGGCAAGAAGCAAAGTCGGCGTCGCGTCCACGCAGTTGAAAAAGTCACATCGGCCCTATGCAGTCCGTACTTCGCCAATCAGGGACGGACGCCTAAATTAAGAGGCACTGAAATCGCGCATCCCGGCGCGTTCCAATCCTCCGGAGCAAGGCAATGAAACTCTCATCGCGCAGCCTGTTTTGGTCGACGACCGCACTGGCGCTGGTCGCGGCGGCCAGCGCGCTGCTGCATCCGAACCCCGCAGTCGCGGGTGACCGCACCTACCTGAGCTCGGAAAGCCAGGTCACCTTGATCGACAGCGCCATGCTGTCAAGGAACCTACAGAGCGGTGCGGCGTCGCGTTGGGAGTTTCAGCCCTCAGGCCCGGTCGACGGCCACTGACCCGCGAGCCACATCGCGTAGCCGAGTGCCGACGCCGAATCAAGCCACCAGAGGCTGCGACAGCTGCGTAGCAAGCTGTTCCATGTGCACCCAATCCACGACTTCGCTGTCGGGTTGGTAGCCCTGCACCATGAGCTGGAGCAATTGACGAATCCGCGGCACGTCGTTCACCTCGACGGCCGCCGACAGCGCCTGCAGCCGAAGATTGAGCTGCTGCCACGACAGGAAGTCTTCGTGCGCTTTCATGATTCGCGGGTGCTGCGTCGGCAAGGGGTTGTCGCCGATGAGCAGTTCTTCATACAGCTTCTCGCCGGGGCGCAAGCCGGTGATGCGAATAGCGATGTCGCCTTCGGGATTGGCGGCGTCGGCCACCGTGAGGCCTGACAGTTCCACCATGCGGCGTGCCAAGTCGATGATCTGCACCGGCTCGCCCATGTCGAGAACGAACACCTCGCCGCCCTTCCCCATCGCGCCCGCCTGAATCACCAGTTGGGCCGCCTCGGGAATCGTCATGAAGTAGCGCGTGATGTTCTCGTGCGTGAGCGTGATGGGCCCGCCATCCTTGATTTGCTGGCGGAACAACGGCACCACCGAGCCCGACGAACCCAGCACGTTGCCGAAGCGCACCATGCAAAAACGCGTGCTGCCGGGAATCTTCGAATACTTCTCGGCCAACGCCTGCAACGCCATTTCGGCGACACGCTTGCTCGTGCCCATGACGTTGGTGGGCCGAACGGCCTTGTCGGTACTCACGAGCACGAAGTCGCACACGCCATGTTCCGCTGCCATTTGCGCCGTGACCAGGGTGCCGAACACGTTGTTCTTCACGCGCTCGGCTGGCTTGTGCTCCACTCGCGGCCCACACAACTTCGACGGGCCCAGGTCGCCATACCCCTCGCCCCTTCTAGCACTTCGCATCGCTGATGCCAATCCTGCGGCGGGTCTTGGTCAAAGTTAATGCCTAGCTCCGCCCGTTTTAACGGCTGACGCAATTTGATCGTCTCCAAACGTGTTTTAGGACCTGCCGGCACAACTCGCAATTGGGTGGGGTTCGGGGCGGAGCAGCTCAAGGCCAAGTTCTGACCGTCAAGACGAAATGCGTTCATTATTTATTTTTGCCCCGAATCCCAGCTAGGCCACTTGGGGGCCTACGCGGCCTCGCCTTCAGCGCCTAAATAACTGCAGCGTCTCCCTTGTCATTGCTTGGCTATTCGCGACGCACTCGCTTCGGCGATCCACGCTGCAGCTACGCTCCTTCGACCATCCCGACCAAGCCGACTCGTTCCCGAAGAATCCAGGATAAAACTCAAGACCATTGAGCTGCCCTTCGAAAAGCATGGAGAACTGCATTTGCAAGAGATCTCTGTACGTACCAAGCTCACGCTCTTTACTGCACTTACCTGGAAGGTCTTGACTGCACCTTATGTAATCCGCTCTGTCATAGTGATACACGCCGCCGTATATTTTCGCGTTCGGAAACAGCCCCTTGACAGCACGAACATACTCCGGATAGTTGCTCCCATTGGTTCGGTAATGAACATAGAGGGCTACCCGATCTATCTTTGCTAGTGCACTTGGAGAGAAAGTCGATTGGTCCCGCTTGATTTTGCTGATCTCATCCTCGTAAACGGTGACTCCAAATCTCAGGCTTGAATTTGCCGACTTGGTTGCATCAATCAACTGCTCAAGGTAGTTATCCTTCGCAGTCGCCTTAAGTTTTCTCATGAACGCAAAAAAATCGTCAAGGCCAATTTCCTTGAGTTCTGGTATGCGTTCAGATAGCAAGGAGTACGCCCTTGCCTTCCCAATGTTCAGTTCGGGAAGTTCCGGCTGCGCAAACGCAATTGCGACATAGTTGATTTGACCATTGGATTTGTAACGCTCAACGCATACGAGCGGATCGGCATGACATCCATGGCGAATCTCAGTGACATATGGCAATGCCAATTCGCTTGGTCTAACTCCCCACGTCATTATCGACATCGGCTCGCCGCTCAGTGCTGAGGTGAGAGCAGTGATGAGTAGCAATGCTGTCAAAGCTTGAAGCAGTTTATTTGCAGTCATTTTCCGTGGCGACATGTGCGTCGCAAATTGGTAGATCGAGTCATCGTGCCGTCCACCGTTCGCGGCAATTTGGTCCCGCACAAGCTCACGCCACCAGCGGTCGTGCGCGCTGAGTCGCGAGTTGCTCCATGTGTACCCAATCTACGACTGCGCCGTCAGGTCGGTAGCCCAGCACAATGAGTTGCAGCAACTGTCGGATTTTGGGGACGTCGTTCACGTCCAGCGCGCCCGACAGCGTCTTGAGACGGATGTCCAATTGGCTCCAGGACAGAAAATCTTCGTGCGCTTTCATGATGCGCGGATGCTCGGTCGCCAAGGGGTTGTCGCCGATGAGCAGCTCTTCGTACAGCTTTTCTCCGGGCCGCAGCCCGGTGATGCAAATGGCGATATCGCCTTCGGGGTTGGCAGCGTCAGCCACAGTGAGGCCCGACATTTCCACCATGCGGCGCGCCAAGTCGACGATCTTGACGGGCGCCCCCATGTCGAGCACAAACACCTCACCGCCCTTCCCCATTGCGCCGGCCTGGATCACCAGCTGCGCCGCTTCGGGAATGGTCATGAAGTAGCGCGTGATGTCTTCATGTGTCAGCGTGATCGGGCCGCCTCCCCTGATTTGCTGGCGGAACAACGGCACCACCGAGCCGGACGAGCCCAAAACATTGCCAAAACGCACCATGCAGAACCGCGTGCTCCCCGGCGTCTTCGAATACTTCTCGGCCAGCGCCTGTAGCGCCATCTCGGCCACGCGCTTGCTGGTGCCCATGACATTGGTCGGACGCACGGCCTTGTCGGTACTCACCAGCACGAAGTCGTCCACGCCATGATCCGCCGCCATGCGTGCTGTGACCAAGGTGCCGAATACATTGTTCTTCACGCCTTCGGCCGGATTGTGCTCCACCAACGGCACGTGCTTGTAGGCGGCGGCGTGGTACACCGTGTGGGGGCGCCAAGTGCGCATGATCTCGCGCATACGGCTTTCTTCGCGCACCGATGCGAGCAGCGGCACCACGCGCATGTGCGGCGCACTTTGCACAACGGCGAGCAATTGCTGCAGTTCGCCATGAATGGCGTAAAGCGCGTATTCGCTCCTCTCGACCAACAGCAAGGTGTCGGGCCCGGCCTTAAGGATCTGCCGGCACAGTTCGCTGCCAATGGAGCCACCGGCACCAGTCACGAGCACAACCTTGCCCTTGATGTTCTTACCGAGCAGTTCGCGATTGGGGGGCACGGCATCGCGCCCGAGTAAGTCGTCGATTTCGAGTTCACGCAAGTCGCTGGTTTGAACGCGACCGTTGGCAAGGTCGGTCAGACCGGGCAACGTGCGCACAGACACCTGTGCTGCGAGGATGGTTTCCAGTATTTCGTTGCGCCGTTTGCGCGACGCAGATGGAATGGCCAGCAAGATGGTGCCGACCTTGAGTCCGCGAATGCGATCGCCCAAATTGCTTGGACTGTAGACGCGCAAGCCCATGATGTTGCCGCCATGCAAGCGATCGTCGTCGTCCACGAATCCGACGACGTGCATGTCCGGGCTATTCGCAAGCGCTACAGCCAATTGGCGACCTGCAGAGCCGGCACCGTAAATCAACGCTCGGGGGAGCATTGCGCGTGCCACTTTTGGCTGATAGCTGCCACCGAGCCAATTCCGCGCAATGGCGCGTGATGCGGCGATGGCGACTAGCAGAAGGGGCGGCTGGATCAACCCGACCGTGCGCGGCACGCCTTCTACACCCACCACAGTGAATGCCATCGCATACATGAGCGCGTAGATGAGCGAGGCATGCCAGATCGCAGCTACGGCGCTTCCGCCGCCGTATCTGAAAATAGCGCGATACAGGCCGAAGATCACAAACAGAGGTAGCGCCAACGCCAGAGCGCCAACTACGGCCCACCAATAGTTTCCGGCCAGAGTGACCCACTCTTCCAAGCGAAGCGACAACGCAATCCGCACTGTGAGCACGCACAAACCAGCGTCGACGGCTAAGGCAACAACGCGCTTGGTCGTGCGAGATAGGCCAAGCACCGGCCCGACGGATTTTTCGAGCGGCCGCCAATCGAGTGCCGCACCCAGCAAGCAAGAAAATCCAAGGCCAAGGCTATCGCTAAAGAAGTCTGTCCATTCCGCTTGGCGCTCGGGTGTGAACGCCTGCAAAATCTCGATCAAACCACCATACGCAAACAAGCCCAAAAGCACCCTGACTAATCGCCCAGGATACGCGATGCGGCCAAGAAGGCCCAGTACAGCGAACGCCAGCATGTGGTTGGACTTGTCCCAACCGGTCGAAGGAATCCCGTCAGGTACTTTTGGGATAAGCGCGAGTACAAGCACACCAATGCCGGCGACGAAGAATGCCCAGCGTTTGAATTTTGAGATTGCAGTTGCAGCGTTCATTCGAGTCTTGAGCCTGTCCAGAGTCGACATTTTCTTGTTGCGTGAATTCACCCGCCGTGCCGGCAGGCAAGCACATGTTGACGGGCAAACATGACTATCAGAGACAACTGTCAACCATCTCAGGCAAAATTTTTTCACCTTCAACGTCAATTTGACAATTGGCACTCGCCTCTTGAAGCACGCCCTGAATGACCGCGCATGTCTTGTCGATCTCAAGGCTCGTCAAGGTCGGGTGCACTAGGAACATGAGGCTGTCGTCCCCTAGGCGACGCGCTCCTGCAAGACGCTCGGCGGGTCGCCATCCCGTGTTGTCGAACGCCTTTTCGAGGTACACCTCCGAGCACGAGCCCTGAAAGCAAGGCACGCCCGCGGCCGTGATGGCCGAGACGATGCGATCACGCGTCCAGCCTTCATTCAGTTCCGCTTGGCGCAAATACACGTAGCACTTGTAATGGGCGTGAACGCTTCCTGCGCCTGCCGTTTCGAAATCTGGAACACGAACAATTGAATAGGGACGACAGGCTGCCTGGATCGCCTCCGCGTTCTTCGTCCGCTTCGCGGTCCAGTCAGCCATGCGTTGCAACTGGATGCGGCCAACAACAGCCTGCATTTCCATCATGCGCCAGTTCGTACCGAAGCCTTCGTGGACCCAACGGAAGCCCGGCGGATGCTCCATTTCATACACAGCTTCCCAACTCTTGCCGTGGTCCTTGAATGACCACATAGCAGACCACAGTTGGCGATCATTGGTGGTAACCATCCCGCCCTCACCGCCGGTCGTCATGATCTTGTCTTGGCAAAAGCTCCAAGCGCCAATGTGACCAATCGACCCGACACTCCGGCCTTTGTAGCGAGCGCCATGCGCTTGGGCGCAATCTTCAATCACTTTCAAGCCATGCTGGTCCGCCAGCGCCATGATTCCGTCCATGTCACAGGGCCAACCACCCAAATGCACGCAAATTACGGCCTTGGTACGAGGCGTCAGAACGGGGGTGATGGTAGAGGGAGTAATGTTGCCACTGACATCATCAACATCGGCAAACACGGGCGTGGCACCAGCGTTGACCACGCATGAAATGCTGGCAATAAAAGTGCGCGGCGTTACAACCACTTCGTCGCCTGGGCCAATACCAAGGGCCTTAAGTGCGATATCAAGCGCCAGCGTGCCATTTGATAGCGACACCGCATATTGCGTGCCGACCCATTCGGCGAACTCTCGCTCAAACGTGCGACATTCAGTACCGGTCCAATAATTAACCTTATTAGCTAAAATTACCTGCTGAACTGCTGAAGCCTCTTCATGAGTAAAACTAGGCCAAGGAGAAAAAGACGTATTTAGCATGCTGTAATGGCTTGTTCCATTTTAAATTGACACATTCACGAGCGTGTCGCATTTCGCATAAGCGCTGCCTATCGCATATTTATAAGGGCGATGACTCCGCCCCTCAAGGCTACTGATCAATATCTCAATATGATTTGCACCAGCAAGATGGGTAAACGGGTACCCTCCCCCAAAACGAGGATTGAATTCAAGCAAATAAAGCTCACCATCTTTTTCCAAAAAATCGCAATCCAAATTCCCGCGATGTGGCATGCTTGCGTGAATCTTTCGCACCGACTCCACAAAAGCATCTGGCGCCACGGTCACTGCTTTGTCAGTCTCGCCAGCTCGCATAGCAAGTTTTCGCTTTGCGGCAAAACCAATCAACTCGGCGTCATTCCCGTAAAGAATGTCCAGTCCGTATTCGGGCCCCTGGACTATCTCTTGAATGACTACCGTGTTTTCCGAACCAATGGCTGACAGAATGCTCTTCTTAATAGCGACCTCACATGCAACAAACGCATTGAGTAGATCTTCTTCGTCATACACACGAAATAAACCGATAGATCCACTACCCCATCTAGGCTTGACAATTAGTGGGTAGCATACATGACCGTCTGCAATTGCTTGTAAAGCATCGAAGACAGTAAGGAACGTGGGAATAGACGGAAGTCCGATTTTGGTTAGAAAAGCCCTCGTCTGCCATTTATCAGAACAAATCTCGAGAGCTTGCTCCGAAGGAACATAGAGAAAGGCGCCAGTTTCGTCTTCAATCTCGCTCCGCGACTTGGCAAGTGCAAACAGTTCAAGGTCATTCAACGGGAACACCGCACGAACGTTCTCCTTACGTATAACCTCTTTCAACGCAGGAATATAATCCGGCGAAAACACCGGCGGCATTTCATACTGTGCATCACAAGCCGTAAGTGCGGAAGCCGACAAATCCATATCCGCCCCGATAAGCCGCCCCCTTCCTGCCAGTGCGGCTCTAAAATACTCGGCCAAATAGTGGCGTCTACCAGCGCAACTCAACAAGATATTTGTCATTTCTGTTTATTCACTTTAAGTGAAAATCAAATTTCGTCATAAAAATCGAGGCCTTCCCATTCAGACCTCAAAAGCGACAGAATCAGTTGATCTTTAAAAAGCCCGTGAGAATAGATGTTCTTGCGCAGGAGGCCTTCATTTACCCATCCCAAGGCTGCAGTCGCAGTGACAGCTCGCAAGTTATCAGCTAGTTGATACAGGTAAATTCTTTGAAGTCCAAGTTCGCTGAAACCATAATTCACTAGCAATTTGTAACCATCACGCCCGAATCCTTGACCCCAATAAACTTTGTTGCCAACAAATATATACAACTCCGCTTTCCGCACACTTCGATCTATACCTAGCAACCCACAAAATCCGATGATCTCGGATGTTTTAACGTCTTCTAGTGCAAAATCGACCCGCGCCCGATCCAATAGAGTCCGCGCAAACCACGCCTCTGTCTTCGCAACAGACGTGGGGTAGTCAAAATTCAAGGTCTCCTGAACTGCCACATCGTTTATGAATTCGACGCGCCTGGAAAGGTGATGCCGCTCAAGGGCAACCAATTTTGTACGGCTACCAACCAAACTTCTTCGATTCTTCATAAGGCCAATCTCACTGACGACGGCAATTCGCATTGAGCATCCCACCTGTATGCCAAAACACAACTTTCGAACCTTTTCCGATCTCTCCGCTAAGTAGCAGTCGAGAAAGCCCGAACATCGCCTTTCCCGTGTACGTCAGATCTAACGGTAACCCTTCAACGCGCGCGACCGCCTTCAAAAAATCCACCAACTCGGGGCTTGATAATTCATAGCCGCCAAATCGATAGTCATCTTTGAACTCAATTAAATCGCCACCGAGATCGTTGGAAAGCAAAGCGCGCACCGCGTTTGCGCCTCGGTCGTGTTCGCGCGCGACAGAAATGCCGATTACACGAGTCTTCATGCCGCTGCGAGTCACACCAACAATTAGGCCTGCTTGAGTACCTCCCGTACCAGATGCCACGACAATAAAATCGGGCTCAAATGGCAATTCCGAAACAGCGTCCGCATAGGCTTCTACACCCTCCAACGAGTGGCCACCTCCCGGAACTACTAGGACGCGCTTTCCTACAGATCGTGCTTCCTCCGCAATTTCGCTGATCTTTGCGCCAATATCTGTGCTCGCAACATAGGTGCTTTTTGCGCCAGCGGCATCGTAAAAAAATGAATTTCCACACCCCAATCCGTCAGGAGGACGTTCGCCATGCAATACCAGATGAACAGCGCATCCGATTTGGGCTCCTAAAAGTGCCAAGACTCTTGCGTGATTTGACTGAGCACCGCCATTGGTGATCAACAAATCCGGAATTCCCTCTCGCTCAAATGCATGACTCAATATCCTGACGTTCTTTCGAACTTTGTTACCGCCAAGGAATTGAGGAATTAAGTCATCGCGTTTAAGCCATAAATCCACATTCCACAGTTTCGACAGGGAATCTGCGCGATAAATCGGCGATGGCAAACAAACCGTTGGCATCATTTAGAACGCTCTTCGCTCAGCTTCTTGAATTGAGTTGACGGAACTACGACAACACCATCGCGCCTGAATACCTTCCAGATCGTAATAGCAATGATCTTTACATCCAGCGTGAATGTTTGGGCCCTTACGTAGCGAATATCCCATGCCAGTCGATCATTCCACGTCACAGTGTTCCTGCCGTTTATTTGCGCCAACCCAGTAATTCCAGGACGGACCGAATGCCTCAATTTCTCTTCGTCCGTGTAGAAACCCAAGTACTCCATGAGCAGAGGACGAGGCCCAACTAAGCTCATATCGCCTTTGACGACGTTCCAGAGCTCAGGCAATTCATCAAGACTAGTTACCCGCAATGCCCGTCCTAACGGAGTCATGCGTTGGGCATCTGGGAGAAGCCGCCCATCGGCATCCCGCGAGTCTGTCATTGTTCTGAATTTGTACATCCTGAACGGAATACCATCAAGGCCCGGTCGCTCTTGAGAGAAGAATACGGGCGATCCTAGCTTCCACCGCACGAGCGCACTGAGGAGCATCAGCGGCAAAGCTAAAATTAAAATACCAATAATAGATCCAAGCAGGTCCATCGAGCGTTTCATGCAACGGCCTCAACAACTGGCAGTATTGAATAGTGCCCAGGGGAAATGCGAGAAGCCTCGTATCCGCGATTTTTAGACGCGAGTTGGAGTACAGCATTGAGTTGCGCTGCAAGATCGTCGCGGCAGAAATATTCGTCCGCAAGGTTTCGCGCATTTTTTCCAGCTTGGTTCAACCAAGCGTCGTCTTTGATGCGGCGAACTATTTCGTCGGCTGCCACGTCAATAGACATTCCCCACGTGACCAAACCAGCCCCAGCAGTCTGTACAAGATCCGATTGCCAGCCGCCGTAATTGAGAAGGCAAGGCTTGCCAGCAGCAAGAGTATCAAAAAACTTGTTTGCTGAGTTTGCACGCATCTCGGGCATATCTAAAAATAGGCTGCAAATAACATTGGCCGCAGAAAACAGGGCCGGCATTTCCTTTTTTGGGAGCGAATTCTCAATGTAAAGGTTGTTGTTAAGAACCCCCTCACGCACTGCCGCCTCAGCAATCGCAGCCTTCTCGAAACCATCGCCCACTAAAAGAATTCGTACCTCCGGTGCTTTCACTTTAAGGCGTTTCGCTATGTCCACTAGATAGCCAACGCCGTTAATTTTTCCAAAAGTGCCTGGATACAATAATAGCGGGCGCTCGCCCAACCAAGGACGACAGTCACGGATGCGCCGACCCTCATTAGCATCGACATTAAAGACACCCGTATCACTGCTATTGGGTATTACCGCCACTCGCTCCAACGCGTAGCCTGCTTTTGTGACCCCGTCTCGCATTCCAGGTGATAAGGCGACGACAGCCTGAGAGTTGCGATACGCCCACCGCTCGAGTAGTTTCGCGGCACCCTTCACAAGAGGATTTCGGATCGCACCCATTGCAATCGGCAGTTCTGGCCAGAGGTCACGCACCTCAAAGACCAACGGCTTCTGTTGTTTACGCGACGCGTATACTGCCGGCAGCGCAATCGTCAGAGGCGTACTAGTTGCGAAGATCAGATCACTTTCCAAGCGTGCTGCACGTTTTGCCGATAACAGCGCGAATCGAAAGAAAGCCTTTAACCTTTCGGCATAGGACATATTGTTGGAATAAGGAACAGGAAGCCAGTGAACCTGAATACCGCTTTCATTAGTGGTGAACCAATCTCTTCGTCCGTCAGGTTTCCGCCAAGACGTAATCATGTTCACTTCATGGCCCATTGCAACAAGACGGCGCGCCATTTCAAATGATCGAGTTCCGCCTGACATCGACGGCGTATTGAAGTACTGATGGAGGTAGGTAATTCTCATTTTTTTCGAGATTTCAATCTGCCTCAAAAAGGTCGCGCGTGTAGATTTTCGCGGCCGTGTCGGAAATCTCGCTTGTGATGCGATTAGCTACGATGACATCGGAGCGCGCCTTGAACTTCGCCAAGTCGTTTACGACCTCACATTGCAAGAACTCTGGGCTCTTCAGAGCAGGCTCAAAAACAATGACTTCAATGCCTTTGTCTTTTAAACGTCGCATGATGCCCTGCACACTTGAGTCACGGAAGTTGTCTGACCCGCTCTTCATGATCAATCGGTAGACTCCGACAACAGTTGGATTGAGTTCGACGATGCTATCCGCGATGAAGTTCTTACGCGTCCGATTTGACTCGACGATCGCATTAATTAGGTTTTGGGGCACATCGCTGTAATTCGCAAGGAGTTGCTTTGTATCTTTCGGAAGGCAATATCCGCCATACCCAAAGGAGGGATTGTTGTAGTGAATACCGATGCGAGGGTCAAGGCAAACGCCCTGGATAATGCTTCTGGTGTCCAAGCCATGCGTTGCTGCGTAGGTATCTAACTCATTGAAATATGCGACTCGCATTGCAAGAAACGTATTTGCAAACAGCTTAATAGCTTCCGCTTCCGTAGAGTCCGTTAGCAGGATTTCAACATCCTCCTTGGCGGCCCCCTCCTTCAACAACCTCGCAAAAAGCGCTGCGCGCTCTGATTTTTCGCCAACGACAATGCGTGAGGGGTGCAGATTGTCATACAGCGCTTGACCTTCTCGCAAAAACTCTGGTGAAAAAATAACATTAAAACAACCCAGCCGCTTCCTTAGCGTTTCAGTGAAGCCGACCGGGATTGTTGATTTGATAACAATAACTGCATCCGGATTAATTTCAATTACATCCCGAATCACAGTCTCCACGGACTTTGTGTTAAATTGGTTTGACTTTTCGTCATAGTCCGTGGGGGTCGCCACGATCACAAATGTTGCGTCGCGGAAGGCAGATTTTTTATCCATTGTGACATGAAATGAAAGTTCCTCATTTTCAAGGAATTGGCTAATTTCAGGGTCATTAATGGGTGAAATTCTTTTGGACAGAAGTTCCACTTTTTCAAGCGAGGTGTCAACTCCAACGACGTCATTGTGCTGCGCAAGCAGCAACGCATTAGAAAGTCCAACATACCCCAAGCCAGCGATCGCAATCTTTATCTTCATCTTTGAAATTCAATAGTAACTATTCATTAAGAGCTTTGTTTGGGCATTCGGGCGTAGATGCCACCCTCTTCTGATGCAGATATCGAAGCGGCGTAGTCCAAGTCAGTTTGATTGCTCGTGTTTGCCTCGCATCTGAATTGAGCATGCAAACAAAAGGCATACAAAAATCTCAAATACGAGACATCTCCACTGAACGCCGACGCTCCCACAAAAAATAAAATGACCGCCCGATTCAGGCGGCCAGCGCGAAACAGCGCGAGCATGACGAACCCGATGTGTGCCATACCAGCGAAAATGCCGAGTTCGGTGAATATTTCCAGGTGCTGATTGTGCGGATACACGAACGAGTCATAACTGAATTCTCCTAGTCCGATACCCAAAAACGGATGGGCCCTGAAATCTTCCAAGGCATGTTCAGCGAGCAATGAGCGCACCCCGATTGAGCCATCGTCTACGTCAGCCACTTCACCTGTCAGTACGCGTGCAACCGCAGCGAAGCGCGATTCCATGAACAGATAGATCAGCTGGTCGTAGAACAAGACATAAACGACCGTCAAAAGCAGCACCCCAAGAAGTACGTACTTGAGATTTTTTCGCAACGAGTTGAGGAGAAGGACAAAAGCGGCAACTGCAAATGCAACGGCTGCTCCTTTCGATTCAGTCCAAAGCAACGCGCATATGAACACGACTAACAACAATCCCCAGAAAACTTTGCGTCGCTCTTCCCATAAATTCAGTGACAGAAGCGCACAAAAGCCCATCAGCCAGCCATAAACGATCGGACCGTTAAGTAGAAATTTAACTTGCCGATCGAATAAACCGAACTGCACTTTGTAGGCGATGGTTGCAATGAGAATGATTAGAGCGCAGCATAAGAAGGCGGCTTGAAATTCTTGTTCCCCATAGCGGGCATAGCCTTTTTCTATGACCAGTGCAACAATTACGGAGCAAAGTAATGCTCCGTCGATCTTCTCTAGTGCATAAGAGATATTGCTCGAGTGAAGCAGACCCAAGCACATGAATATGAGTCCGAAGCACAGGAACGTGGCAATCAGAGCCAATGAAGAGCGCGAGATGGGATTGAAGATGCCGAGGAATATCACGATCACGAGCATCCCACCTTTCACACCAGCCTTGACGGCATCTCCATCTGCATATGGGATGACTCCGCCGGATACCAGCATTAGATATACGAAGGTGGCCAGCAGGAGCGCGCAGATTTGCTTGCTCATTTCACTTCGCAATCCGCGTTTTGTGAAGACACCTTTCTAAGATCCCTTGCAAACGACCAGACCCGGCATCCAGCCCACAATACGTATGAGACGCAGACTGAAGCGAATGTGCTCCAGATTCCGCTCAGCGCGGCATGCACAACCAAGTACGGAAAGATGCAGTCGACAGCACCGGTGGCCAATTGCAGCGGTCGCGTGGAACCGCGGCGTCTAAATCCGACATGAGCGGCGCAAAAGTAACTGAGTGTAGTGACAACTGAGAAAGCAAACAACGCGATCGGGAATTCCGCGAAAGTCGCCGCTCCAATTAGCACAGCGAGCCTCGCTAAGAAAATTCCTCCCTGCAGATAAAAGCCTGATTTTTGACGACTACTGATCGTGAGAACAGAAAAGGCGGAGTCAAAAATGAACTTTTGTGCGAGGAAAAGTATTACCCATGCCGCAACAAGTCCGGACGAAGCCCATTTTTCTCCGAAGATGAAATGAAACGAGGCATTGGCGATCAGTGCGCCGATAGTTACCACTGGGGATAGCACAGTGGCGAGCGATAGCAGTCGCTCTGCATAGGCGTCGGAGTCCTTGTCGACGAAGCTACGCGCATGGGAAAAAAGCGAGGCAGACAATGCGCTTGAAACCATACCAAAGGGCGTTATTAGTACGCGCTGAACTAGAGCATATAGCCCTGCTGCAGTTGGCGTGAAAAGTAGCGCAATTGCAATTGTGGGGGCGTGTGTGTTCGCAATGGAAATGATGGAGGCCGGCGCTCCGTATTTTGGAAAGTTCTTATAGACTTTTAGTTGGGCAATTGCCTCACGCCAGTCGCACTTCCGAATCGTTCGGAGGATCGGCAAATCCTTCAACCTTGAGAGGCCAGCAGAGACACCAACGATCTGCCCGATAACCAGTCCGGCACCGCCAAGTCCGGCAATGCCCAACCCTATTTGGACGGATGCTCCGCCGATCGCTTGAAGGACTCGCGTCTTGGCGATTAGCCCGTGATCATTGCTTCGGAGTCGACGATAAAACGCGACGTTATAGAGTCCGAGTGTCACAACACCAATAGGTAACGCCCAACCAAAGATGCGCGCGATGTCGGGAGAAACAGTTTTTCGGAGCGTCAAGACCCCCAATCCTGAAAGCAGTGCGCTAAGCAAGACGATGCAAATCGAGGCTGCCATCAAGCTCTCCGCCTCGGACTCCTGCTTAACCAATGGGATTGCTGTTTCGTATCGCAGAGCCGAAACTGACGAGATTACGTAGAGGATCGCCGTATAGGTACCTAGAAGGCCAAACTCCGTCGGGCCATAAAGGCGTGTCAGAAATGGCGATGCAGCTACGACAAATATCTGCCCCGCGATCGTTCCCGATGCTAAGACAAATGCGGTGCTCGCAATCTTTGCAAACATCAACTTTGGGCCTCCCAATGGCGCTCAATATTTATAGTTGGTGTAGTGGTAGCCGCTGTACTTGTAGCCAACGCCATACCCATAACGACGCCTGTTTGCATTTACGCCATTGAAGATCACACCCTTCGTCTTCACGCCGGTATCCAACAAGCGCTTGTTCGACTCGCGTAATTCACCTAATGTGGTGATTTCTGCGCGGGCAACCATGAAGACCGCGCCCGCGTGAGGCGCCAGGATGGCGGTATCGGACGCCGCAAGCACCGGTGGCGTATCGATCAACACCAAATCGTATTTCTTCGACGCGACTTGGATTAACTCGAGCGTCGCGGGTGACATCAATAGTTCCGCGGGGTTCGGCGGCAGGATGCCAGTACTCAGGAAGTCCACATTCGGCGTCATGTCGCGGTACAGAGCATCTTCCAGCGTCTGAGTGCCGCTCACCACTTCGCTCATGCCGCGCTCGCGTGGTAGGCCGAAGTACTGATTTAAATGCCCTTTGCGGAGGTCGGCATCGATGAGGAGCACTCGCTTGTTTGCAGCGCCCAGAACTGTTGCCAGGTTCACGCTTGTAAAGGATTTTCCGATGCCCGGCGTCGGGCCGGTGATCAGGATGACGTTGCTAGCTGCGTCCAGCATCGCAAACTGCAATGCGGTGCGCAGGCTGCGCAAGCTCTCCACCGCGGGCTCTTGCGGCGCGGTCAACGCCAGCACATGAGTGCCCTTCACCTTTTTTCCCACATCAAGCGCATGTTCGGCCTGAACGTCTGAATGCGGCACGCTGGCGAAGACATGCAGCCCAGTGTGCTGCTCGATCTCAGACGTGTCCTTTAGACCGGCGCGCAAGCTGTTGCGCAAAAAGGCCACCGCCAATCCCGATAGGAAGCCCAGCATTACAGACAGCACCAACACAAGCGCTTTCTGCGGCTTCACCGGTATCTTCGTCACGGCCGCGGTGTCGACAATGCGCACGTTGCCAACCTTGCCCGCTTTTACCAAACGCAATTGCTGCGAGCTGTTTAGCAGATTTACGTAAAGCTCGCTGTTTACCTTGACATCACGCGTGAGAGTCAGCAATTCCTGCTCAATGTCGGGCAACGTCTTTACCGTGCGATTGAGTTCATCCAGTTTCGATCTAATACTGGCGATCTGCGCGTCAACTGTCTGGATACTGAAGTGCTCGGGCGTGTAGAGCGCCAACAGCTCCTTGCGTTTTTGTTGCAAGGTAAGCAGATCTGTCTGGAGTTTGACCGCTGCATCGAGCACGGCCTTGCCCTCGGCATTCAAGTCAAAAGTACTGTTTTTATTCCGGAACTTATTGAACTTGCTTTCCGACTCCTCCATTTGTTTGCGCAACTGCGGCAGGAAGGTGCCAAGAAAGTCCAATGACTTCTCCGCCTCGGCCGCTTTGCGCTCAGTGTTCTGGCTTACATAAAGCGTCCCGATTTCGTTGAGCAAGCGCGCCACTTCGCGCGGGTCATCGCCTTCGAGGGTGGCGCGAATCACACCTGACTGCTTGCCTTCTTCAGTGATTTTGAGATCCTTCTGGAGATCCTCGGTGACCGCCAAGCGGAAGAAGCGCGTCAGGTTGAACATTGCACCGGGATTGCCGACTGCCTCACTGATCAGCAATTGACCTTTCTTGCCATCAACCATGTATGCGAGCGGGCGACCCACTTGCCCCTCGCCCACAACATCGTCGTCTGGGGACATCAGCACGTAGGCACCCTGCACGCCGAGGCGAACGCGAAAGCGCTTGCCTTCCAAATCACCAGGCACCTCAAACTGCTGCACCACCAAGACTTCGTTGCCGCTAACAAATCCACCCATCCCAAAGATGCCAGGGTTGGACGGTTCCTTCGCTCGCTTGGCGAGCCACTCACCTACTAAAGGCAAATAACGCGGCTTGACTTCCACGTCCAGCCGAAGGTTCTCGACAGCCTGATCCACGACGAGCCGAGAGCGAAGAATCTGCATTTCAGCAGAAGCCGGCGAACGAATGTCGAAGAGGCTACTCGCCTGCCCCAACATGCTCCCCATGGGATCACCCTTGCTGTCTTCAACTTGAATCAGGATATTCGACTGATATATCGGAGTACCAAACAAGGCGTACGTCGCGCCCAGCATAAGGGTCACCGCCATCACCGATGCAATCAGCCACCGGCTATCGAGCACCACATCCAGCAACTCAAGCAGATTTATCTCGTCGCCAGCACCAGCCGGCCGCGCTGCGCCGGCAGGCGCATTCGTCTGAGGGGAATTCATTAGCAGGAAAACTCAGTAAGACGTTTGTTCTTGTTGTCAAAAGACGAAGCGCATTCAGCCCAACTGGCGAATGCGCGGAGCCCAGGCGGCAACGCCGCGGGCAATGTCTGCATAAGCCGCCTCAAAGGCAGCCTTCGGTGCTTGGTACGGGTCGGCAATATCGAACTTGTCGATCTCTCCCAACCTGAAAACCTTCCCACGCACCAGCGGATAACGCTTTTCAAGTTCAGCCTTGTGGCCTTGCTCCATCACCAGAATCAGGTCCGCCGTCTGGCACATGAAGCTCGTGATCTGCTGCGCGCGATGCGCCGTCAGATCCACTCCATTCGCAGCAGCCACCGCGATCGACATCGGGTCCGCCGGGTCGCCCACAAGGGCACCCAAGCCTGCCGACCAGACCTTCTTCTCAGGAAACTCTCGAGCAAGCAGCGCCTCGCCGATCGGGCTGCGGCAGATGTTGCCAACGCAAACCACAAGGATGTTCTTCATCAGCGAACCACCGCGTTGCCGACACCCACCACTTGCGCGCTCGGCAGGATCAGATTGATCACGCGGCTCCAGCGCACCAGCGGGACGGGGTCCACATACACAACGTCGCGCGCCTTGAGCTCGAAGCCTTCAGCCAACGCGTACGACACGGGGTTGCTTCCATCGAGGTGGTAGACCTCGGCATCGCCGCCGGCCTTTGCACGCACGACATAGATCTGGCGCGGGTTGCCGCTGGTGGTGCTCACGCCACCCGACTCACCCAGCGCCTGGTTGAGCGACAGGCGTCCATTACGCAGCGGCTGCGCGGTCGGGCGCGTCACCTCGCCCATCACATACACCTTGGCATCGTCCTGGCTGAACACGCGCACCATGTCGCCCGCGCCCAGCATGATCTTGTTGGGGTTGATGCCCAGCGAAATCAGCTGGGGCATGTTCACCAGCGTGGTGGTGCCGTCGCGCGAAACGGTCACGGTCGAACGGTCAGCGTCCGCCGCAAAGCCACCCGCACGGCTGATCGCCTCGGGCAGGGTCATCGGGATGTCGTTCACCGCTTGCAGGCCGGGCGTGCGCACCGAACCGTCCACATACACGCGGCCATTGCGGAACGACTGGATCCGCACCGTCACCTTCGGGTCGTTGAAGTACTTCGACAGCCGCTTGACCAGTTGGTCGCGCACTTCGTATTCCGTCAGGCCGCCAACCTTGAAGTTGCCCACGTACGGAAACTGGATCTGCCCGTCCTGGCTCACGTTGTAGCCGTTGCTCACCGGCGAGCCGCTGGTGGCGTCGGTGGTGATCGAGCCCGCAGGCTGCAGCGCCAGGTCGGGGTGGTCCCACACGACGATGTTCAGGATGTCGCCGGCGCCAATGCGGTAGGCCGCGGCCGAGCCGAACAGGCGCTTGACGTCTTCGCCCACATCGTTGGCCTGCGCCGAACGCTGCTTGCGGATCAAGTCAGGCGTGATGCTCTGCAGTGCGCCGGCAGGTGCCGCGTCAGTGTCGGCATCCATCGCGGTGGCCGACGAAGCGCGCGTTTCTTTTTGAATGGCGTCGTCAAAGCTGATGCCGGGCGACATGGCGCAACCCGCCAACACCGAAACCGCGCCGATCAGCGAAGCGCGGCGCGCAGACGAACACAGCGAAGCAACTCGCAGCAAAGGAGTAATCAACATGTAGGGGTTGGGAAAACGAAGCGGCCGAGGCCGCGATGCCCGAAGACGTTGCAAATCGCTGGAAGCGATTCGCATATCGATATGAGTGTCACGGAACGTTTCCATGATTTTACATAGTTTTTACGTTTATCGAGACGCTGCCGTACGAATTCTCGGAACGTTCTCTTCGAAATAGCGAACATTCGCACGATCCGAATTGAAAGTTTTGTCAAGAACTGAGGCATTTGGTGTTACGCCTTGGCCGGTCGTCACGTAGTTGGCGCCGCCGCCCACCGCGGTCTCCACGCCGTACGACCAGCGCGGCGAGCCCGTCACCTGGATGTGATGGGTCGGGCTCATGTCCTTGCGTGGCGTGAGCGGAAACGAGATTTCGATGCCGGCAAAGTTGCGCGCATCGGGCTCCCACTCGAACTTGGTGCGCCGCACGTAAAGGCTCACGGCCACGTCGTGGAACCATTGCTTGATGCCGACCTTCACGCCGCGGTCGTTGTACATGAACTGCCCGGCGCTCGCCTCGAAGTAGGTGTGCGTCGGCATGTAGGCAAAGCGGTAGCTGCCCAGCAGCGCGCGTGACTCGATCGGCAGAAAGCGGTCGTATTCGGTGGTGCGTTCGAAGCGGCCGCCTTCCACGCCGAAGCGATGGGCGCCCTCGCCCGGCTCCCAGCGCAGTTCGCCATAGCCACCGCGGTAGTTGCTGTCGAAGCGGCCGGCCGCGACGTGCGCCGTGAATGCGTTGGCGCCCCAGCGCGTGGCAGCGTCCTGATTGCCTTGGCCGAACAAGGCCTCGACGGGCAGGCGCGCCACCTGGTGCATGAGGATGCGGTCGGTCGCGTCGACGATGCGACTCGCGCTGAACACCTTGCCGTCGCGAAAGTCGTCCGATTCGGCAATGGGCGAAACGTGGCTGACTTCGGCGTAGGCGCCCTTCCACAAGGGCTGCTGCACGGTCGCGCGCACGCCCACCGAGTAGTCGAACACGCCGTATTCGGTGCCCAGCGACGTGCGCAGCACCGGCTGAACGATGAGGCGCGCCGTGGCCCAGCTGGGAGCCGTGCCCTTGACGATCCAATCGGCGCCGTCGAGCGAAGCACCGATTTCCGAGGTGCCGGGCGTGAAGAAGCTCGCTGCCGTGCAGGCTGGCTTTTCGTAGGCGATCCACTGCGCGAGGCAGTCGGTCTGGCCACGCGCGCCGACGATGGCGAGTTGACGCTGCGTCAGCACCAAGCGGTAGCCCACGCGCGCATCCGCCAGTTGACGCGCCACCACACCCAGCGCCACGCCCAGGCCGTCGGCCGTGTTCACGTTGTAGGTCGCATTGTTGATCTGGACGGCGACAGCGCCATCCGACAGGCGACCCACCGACACATCTTCGAAGCCCTTGGCGACCAGCGCATCCGCCAACTTGCGCAACTGGGCGTCGCCCACGCGCGCAGCTTGCGTGGCGGGTTGGTTGTCAGATGCGGAAGCACCCGTCGAAGCGGCGGGCGCAACCGCCTGCGCCACCGGCACGATCAGCGGCGCCGAAACAGGCAAGCCCGCCGAAGAGAACTCACGCGCGGGTGCAACGGGTGCTGGCGCGGGCGCAGAAACCATGGCGCCCGGCGCGCTCCGCGTCGAAGCAGCGGCAGATGCAGCAGACGCAGTCCGCTCCGTCGACACCTTGTAAAGCGGCACCGTCAAACCGATGTCGTACCAGCTACGCGCCGTGCGTTCATCGCCATACACCCGGAAGTTGGCGCCAAGATGCGCAGCCCAGCCATCAGGCAACCAGCCAGCCGGCGCAAACACACGGGCACCGGCCCAAGCGTGCTTGTCGACGTATTCCACCTGGCCCTGCAACCACGACCAAGGCCGATAGGCGGCACTCGCAAACGGACCGTCCAGCGGCGTCGAAGCGCGACGCGGATTGCTTTCGCTGCGCTGCGCATAACCCGCGCTCAGGTCGAGTTCACGCTGGCTGCCGGCGGTGTACGTCACCACGCCATAGGCCGTGCGAAAGAAAGTGGCCGCGCCACCGAGGTCCGTCGCGCCCACGGCCACGTTCCAGCGACGCGGGTCGTCCAGCGCGATGCCGGCCTTGAAATTGAAGGACAGGTCCCGAACGCCGCAAGGCTCGATGTAGCAGTTGACGCTCATCGTGTTCGCGGCCAAGCGGCCGGTTACTTCCAGGTTCGGCAGCAGGCCGAAGCCGGCCACGAAGTTGCTGCCGCCCGTGTCGTAAAAGCGGCTGACGGGCGCACCCACGACGTCGTTGCCATAGGCGAGCCCCATCGTGCCCCAGCGCAAGAGCTGCGCAGTCGGCGTCACCGACAAGCCGGTGAAGCCGGATGCACTGAGCACGGCGGTTGGCTGCTGCTGCGCAAGCGCAGGCGGTGCGGCCAAGGCCAGCAGGGCCATGCCTGCGCCTACATCGAGAACGCGTCCCATCAAATCGAAACCAGTTAGTTACAAAAGAGCGCCCCGAATAAAGCCAAAGGGCAGTCATCGACTGCCCTTTGGCGTTGGGGGCTCGCGAGGAGCGGAGGGCTCTTAGCCGCCTGCGCCGGTCGCGCCCGTGGCGCCGCTGCCGGGCACCGGCAGGGTGTTGCCTTCGGTCTTGGCGTCGGCCAGGACGCCAGCCTTGACGGAGCCGTCGGCGTTCTGCATCACGTCGGCGGTCTTGTCGAGCACCTTGTCGAGGTCGGAGCCAATGGCGAAGGTGGCGGATTCGAAGTTGAGCGAATCTGCGGCCGCGAGGACTGCGTTGGCCTGGTCTTCGGTCATGCCGCCAGCAATCAGCTGGGCCTTGATGACTTCGACGACGGCGTCGCGGTACGACTCGATCGTGGCTTCCGACGACACGTTGGCAGCAAAGGTCGCATCAGCGCCAGCCTTGGCCAGGAACTGGTCGATGGTCATCGAACCCGTGCCGGTGCCCGCGGCGGCCAGCATGACTTCGACGAGCGCGTCGGTCAGCGGCGTGAAGTTGGCCGACGTGCCCTTGAAGAGCACGCCGCGGTACTTGGCCGCGCCGAGCGTTGCCGTGCCCACGCAGGGGTAAACGACGTTGCCCGTGGCGTTGTAGCGGCCATTGCCGTCGGTCGTGCCCGTGAGCTTGGCGTGGTTCGCGCATTCCATGGAGACGCTCGCGCCCACCAGCGCAGCACCCTTTGCAGCCGTGCCGGAAACCGTCACGTTGGCGCCGGCGCCGTTGCCGCCGTTGTCGCCACTGCCACCACCGTTACCACCGCCGCCACCGCCACAGGCGGCCATCGATGCCAGCGCCACAGCGCATGCCAGGAACTTGATCCCGTTCACGTTCACGAGTTTTTTCATTGAAATTTCAGAAATAAAGGCTGCAAAGTTGCTCGAAAAGAAGGTGTTGCGGGGCCCAGAAGACCTGAGAGAAGCCAAGCACCGCGGGACGACAGCCTGCTTTCCACACTTTCACATTCCTTTCAAAATGTATTCTAACGGGGCAAAAACGGACTTCAAAAAACTTTGCTTGGCCGAGCCGTTCGCTGCGAGTAGTACGAAATAGTTGCTTGATGGCGTAGGAAAGTTCGCGTTTACCCGTGCGTTGACGCTATTTGCGACACATCGACTTGCTGAATCAGCGGTCAGTAGCAACCGATGCAAGTCCTTTGTATTCGTGATTTTTTAACGACTTTTGTGCAACAAAATGATTCAGTTGCACTTGCGCAACGCCTTGCCGGTTAGCCCGACCCCCAAAACATCTCATTCAGCGAGACGAAAAGCGTTAATTCGAGATAACCTTCGCTAACATTTCGGCGTAAGCACTCGCCCACAACGGGCGGGGCTGTGATGGGAGAACACGCATGGCGAAGTCGATGCTTCCTGGGGCCCTGTCAATGGGCCGGCTGCGCTGGTTGGGCTGGGTCGCCCTTCTTCTGATGCCGCTGCTTCTGGCGGCTTGCGGCGGCAGCCATCATCCCCATCCACGCGGCACTTCGCCGTCGATCACGGATCAACCCACCAGCGTGACGGTGACCGTCGGCCAGAGGGCCAAGTTCGAGGTCACCGCGGCGGGCTCAGGGCCCCTCGCCTATCAATGGCGCAAGAACGGCGCGGACATCGCCGGGGCCACCGACTTCAGCTACACGACCCCCGCCACGACCACGGCCGACAACGGCGCGTTGTTCGTCGTCGTGGTGAGCAATGCGCTCGGTTCGGTGACGAGCAATGCGGCCACGCTCACCGTCGGACCCGTGGCTGTGGCGCCCGTCATCACGACGCAGCCGGCGGCCATCAGCGTGGTCGCGGGCCAATCGGCCGCCTTCAGCGTGGTGGCGAGCGGCACCGCGCCCCTGGCCTACCAGTGGCGCAAGAACGGCGCGGCCATCGCGGGCGCCACCAGCGTGAGCTATTCCATCCCGGCCACCGCGATAGCGGACAGCGGCGGCCTCTATTCCGTGGTCGTCACCAACACCGCGGGCAGTGCAACCAGCGGCGACGCCCTGCTCTCCGTCACGTCCACGCCCGTTGCGCCGACGGTGACGACCGAGCCCGGCGACGCCACCGTCAACGAGGGGCAAACCGCCACCTTCACGGTGCTCGCGGCGGGCACCGCTCCGCTTGCCTACGAGTGGCGCAAGAACGGCACGCCGATTGCCGGCGCCAACCTGGCCAGTTACACCACAGCCGCGACGGTGGCCGCGGACAGCGGGTCGACCTTCAGCGTGCAGATCACCAACGCAGCCGGCGGCGCGGCCAGCCGGGCGGCCATCCTCACCGTCACGGCGGCACCCGTGCCGCCCGCCATCGTCACGCCGCCCGCGAGCGTGACCGTCACGGCCGGACAGGCGGCCAACTTCACCGTCACCGCGAGCGGCACGGCGCCGAGCTATCAATGGCTGCGCAATGGCACGCCGATCGTGGGCGCGAATTCGGCGACCTACGTCCTGGCGACGACCAGCGTGGCCGACAACGGCGCCGCCTTCAGCGTGACCGTCAGCAACGCTGTGAGCAGCGTCACGTCGCCGACGGCAACGCTCAATGTGCTGCCTGCGTGGACCGGCATTCGCCAAGCCGGCGCGCCCTTCCCGAGTGACCCGGTGACTTCGCCCATCAGTTCTGCCAACGCGGTGGCAACGGATCCACAGGGCAACGTGGTCATCGGCGGCTACACGACGGGCGTGTTCACCGATGTTGCCGATGCGGGCGCCACCAAGCCTTTTGTCGCCAAGTACAGCGCCAGCGGCTCGCTGCTGTGGCAACGGCAGGTGCTCGACGTGGCCGGCAACACCAGCGTGTTCGAAGCGGTGAACGGCGTGGCCGTGGATGGCGGCGGCAACATCTACGTCACCGGCCAGACGCTGACAGTCGTCGCCGGCGAAACGCCGGTCGCCGGAACCGACGTCTTCGTCGCCAAGTTCGCGCCCAACGGCGACCGGCTCTGGGTACACCTGTTGGGATCCAGCGAAAACGATGTCGGCAACGGCGTCGCCGTGGATGCGGCGGGCAACGCCTTTGTCGTCGGCTCCACCGCAGGCGCGTTGCCGGGGCAAGCGGCGCCGGTGGGCTTCACCGACTACTTCATTGCCAAGTACAACACCGCGGGCGTCCGCTCGTGGGTGCTGCAGGGGCAGTTCAAGACCACCGCGCAGGCAGCGGAGCCCCTGACGTTCCATGAGGCGCACGGCGTGGCGGTGGATGCTGCTGGCAACGCTTACCTGGCTGGATGGACGCAGTCCAGCCCGAGCGGCCGCAACGGCGCCTATGCCGCCAAGTTCGACACCAACAGCGTGCTGCAGTGGCAAACCCAACTGGGCGGCGAAACGCTCGCCACCAACCTCGGCTTGCCCGTGCGGGGCGACGCCATCGCGGTGTCGGCCGACGGCAGCAAGGTCTATCTGTCCGGGCACACCAACGCCGACTTCGACGTGTCGGGCACGCCGGCGGTGTCCCCCAACCTTGCGCAGGGCGATGCCTTTGTTGCGGCGTTCAACGGAACCGGCGTGCGCCAATGGGTTCACAACCTGTCGTCGGAAACCGTGGGCGCGGACTTCTTTGACGACGAAGCCTTTGGCGTCGCGACCAACGCCGACGGCTCGGCCGTGTTCATCACCGGCTTCACGGGCGGCACGCTGCCAGGCGAAACATCCAAAGGCGGAGAAGACATGTTCGCGGCGCGCTACGACGCGGCTGGAACGCGCCAGTGGGTGAAGCAATACGGCCCCACCCTGCCGGCGACCTCGACCAGAAACGATCGCGGGCTGGGCATCACGCTGGACCTGCATGGCGATGTGTTCGTGTGCGGCACCACCATCGGCACCTTCGGCACGCCGGGACGCACGACCGATCGCAACGACTGGTTCGTGCTGAAGATGAAGCCCGCGGACGGCAGCCTGTATTGAGTGCGCCTTCAACCGTGGCGTGACGGGCCCCTTCGTCATCCGCGCGAGGGATGCGCCTGTTGGAGGCGCGTTCTACATTCGCTGCGGGACGAAGGGAACCATGAAGCTGCGCCGTTTCTTTGTTGGCTTGACGTTGGCGAGCGGTCTGCTCGCGGCAACGACGCAGATCCATGCCATGGACGTCGAGTTTGCATTCCGCTGGGACCCCTCCGTGGGTGGCCCTCCATCGGCGTCGGCGGTCAAGGCGCAACTTGCCCCGAACGGCAAGGTCGACGATGAAGACCACTTCAAGATTCGATACGCCACCGACGCAAAGTCACCCGCCAACCTGACCGTCACCAAGACGATTCTTCGCACCCGCCTGCGGACCAACAAGCTGCGACACGAGTTGACCTACAAGGTCCGCAACGATTCTCCCTTGCCTCCCGCGCCAAGCTTTGAAGGCAGCGCATGTCCCGCAGGCGAAGCGACCGAAGAGCCGAAGACCGAAATCGACATCACCTTCAACGCCCAGGATGTGGCGCGCGCCTATTCGCGCAGTTGCACCGTCGAGTCGAAGAGCAAGGCCCCACCGGTGCCCGAGGCCTTGAACGCGCATTTCGCGCCTTGTGAAAGCAGCATGACGCGCCTGACCATCAAGAGAAAGAACCGGCCGGATTTGAAGATCGAGGAATGGACACTGCCCGGAAATCGTCGCGCCATCGAGGTGTCGCAAGCCGGCGAGGATTCACCCCAGGCCATCGGCGCATTCAGGAAAAAGGTCGTCAGCCCCCTCGCCAAGAAAGGCGCGATTGCGCTGCCTGACACCAAGACGGAACTGGGAAGCCAGTGCGGTGGCTGAGGGGTCAATGCCCCAACACCCGCAGCCCCAACAGAACAACCACCACTGCGGCCAGCAACGCGCTCGCGCATTGCCAGAAGCGCACCGGGTGCCGCTCGATCAGCGGCGTCGCCCGCGCACGCAGGAACTCTTGCGCAGGCGAGCGCAGGTCGTGCGCGAACTCGGACACAACCTCCTGCCGCTTGGCAGGATTCGGGTGCAGTGCCTTTTGCAGCACGGCATCGGCCCACGCAGGCAGATCGGGCCGGAAGTGGCGCATCGGCACATGGTTCAGGCGGTTCACGTCGGCGGGAGAGCGCACGCGCGTCACGTTCAGGCCATACGGCAGTTGGCCCGTGAGCATCTGGTAAGCGATCACGGCCACTGAAAAAATCTCCGAACGCACGCTGCCGCCGCGGCCGACAAAGTATTCGGGCGCCGTGTATTGCAAGGTGCCGGCAATCGCAAGCGCCTGCCCCTCCCCGGCGCTTTCAGCCAGACCCGCCACGTGGGTCGATGCCAGGTCGATGATCTTGACCGTGCCGTTGCGGTCGATCATCACGTTCTCGGGCCGGATGTCCTGGTGCAGCATCTCGCGCCGGTGCAATGCCTGCAGTCCCGCGGCCAGCTGTTCGATGATGCGGCGCACGCTGTCCAGGCTGGGCTTGGGATGATCGACCATCCATTGCGCCAGCGTCTGGCCATCGACGTACTCCATGGCGACATACAGGTGCGTGCGCGGCCTGTCGATCGCGCAGGCCTTGAGCACGTGGGGGCTGTCGATGCGCCGCGCGACCCACTCTTCGAGCACGAAACGGTCGAGGTAATCCGCATCGCCCTGCAGATCGACGGAGGGCAGCTTCAGCACCACCTGCTGGCCGGTGGCGTCGTCCACGGCCAGGTGCACGTGGCTGCGTGAACTCACCTGCAGTTCGCGAACGAGCGTGAAGCCTTCGAAGTTTGCGCGTGGCGCCAGCGGCGGCGCGATGGCGAGGCTTTCTCGTTGCGGCGGCAGTCGCGCCGCATCGGGCGCTGCAAGTTCGTCGATGCGCAGCAGTTGGATGGTGGCGTCGTCATCGCTGCCTCTGGCCTGCGCGGTACACGCGAGGATGCGCGCCGCTTCATCGAAGTCGCCGCCGCATCGGGCGAGCGCATCGTGCACCGTCTCCGCGTCGAGGTGGGCATAGGCGCCGTCGGTCGCCAGCAGGTAGACATCGCCGGCTTCGGCGGGCCAGTGGGCGTAGTCGATCTCCACGCGGGAGTCGGCGCCCAGTGCGCGGCCGAGATACGACTCCAACGACGACAAGCGCACGCGATGGTCGTCCGTGAGCTGTTCCAGCGCATGCGGGTGCAGCCGGTAAATGCGCGAGTCGCCAACGTGCAGCATGTGCACGTCGCGACCCTTGAGGATCAACGCGCTGAAGGTGCAGACGTAGCCGCCGTCCTTGTCGAAGCGCGCATGGCTTCGCATCGTCTGCGCGTGCAGCCACGAGTTCGTGGCGCCCAGCACCCGTTGCGCCGAGCGCCGCACCGACCAGGCTTCGGACGTGGCGTAGTAGTCGTCCAGAAACCCACGCACCGCCGCCGCGCTTGCCACTTGGCTGACGCGACTGGAGCCGATGCCATCGGCAATCGCCACCGCGATGCCCTTGGACATGCGCAGCAGCCCTTGCGGCAGCATCGCGCCATGGAAGTCCTGGTTGTTGCCCTTCGCGCCCGCCAGCGAATGCTGGCCGAGCGTCACGCGAAGCTCTCCCCGCAATTGGCTCCCTCGACGCAACGCGAGAAGGTGTGAAGATTTCGTAGCGAGGGCGCCGAGGTCGGGTTGAGGAGCGGAACCGTACTCCCGTACGGTGAGCACCGCAGACCCGAGATCGGTGGCCGCAGTAGAAATATTCACACCTTCTCCGGAACCGTACTCCTGTACGGTGGGCACCGCAGACCCGAGATCGGTGGCCGCAGCAGAAATACTCACACCTTCTCAGGTGAGGGCGCGCTTGGGCGCGGTCTTGTAGTGCGTCG
The DNA here is from genome assembly GCF_030317105.1 of Variovorax brevis. Taxonomy (GTDB): domain Bacteria; phylum Pseudomonadota; class Gammaproteobacteria; order Burkholderiales; family Burkholderiaceae_C; genus Variovorax; species Variovorax brevis. The sequence goes on along the minus strand of NZ_JASZYG010000001.1, from coordinate 268,984 downwards.
CGTACAGCGTCAGCCCCACGAAGGTCAGCCCGCCCACCAGGTTGCCCAGCACCGTCGGAATCTCGTTCCAGATCAGGTAGTCCATCAGCGTGAACTTGCCGCCCAGCAGCAGGCCAGTGGGGAACAGGAACATGTTGACGATCGAGTGCTCGAAGCCCATGTAGAAAAAGATCATCACCGGCATCCACATGCCGATGGCCTTGCCTGACACGCTGGTGGACATGAGCGCTGCAACCACGCCAGTCGAGACCATCCAGTTGCACATCACGCCGCGGATGAACAGCGTCAGCATGCCGGCCGCGCCGTGCGCCGCATAGCCCAGCGTGCGGCCTTCACCGATGTGGCCGAGCTTCTCGCCGATGGCGTTCGGCCCTTCGCTGAAGCCGAAGGTGAAGATGATCGCCATGAACACCGCCACGGTCAGCGCACCGGCAAAGTTGCCGACGAACACCAGGCTCCAGTTGCGCAGCACGCCGGCCCAGGTCGCGCCGGGCCGCTTGTCGAGCACGGCCAGCGGCGCGAGCGTGAACACGCCCGTCAGCAGGTCGAAGCCCATGAGGTACAGCATGATGAAGCCGACCGGAAAGAGCATCGCGCCGATCAGCGCATTGCCGGTGTTGACGGTGATGCTGACCGCGAAGGCCGCCGCGAGCGCCAGGATGGCACCGGCCATGTAGGAGCGGATGAGCGTGTCACGCGTGGACATCAGGAGCTTGGATTCGCCGGCGTCGACCATCTTGGTCACGAATTCGGCAGGGGCGAGATAGGCCATGTGGGTTCCTTGAAATCTTGAGAGATAAATGAATGAGGTTCAGGCCAGCGAGACGTGCACGCGGCCTTCATCGACACGCACCGCATGCGCCCGCACGGAGTGCTCCGGCGCTTCGAGGCATTCGCCGTTGCGCAAGTCGAAGTGGTTCTTGTAGAGCGGCGATGCGACGACGATGCGCTCGCCCAGGCTGCCCACCAGCCCGCGCGACAGCACGCTGGCCTTCGACTTCGGGTCGACGTTGTCGATGGCGAAGAACTCGCCCGCCCCGCCGACATGAAAGATCGCGACATGCACGCCATCCACGAGGGCGCACACGCCGGTGTCGGGCAGGATGTCGCTCGCGGCGCACACGGCGGTCCAGTGAAGTGTTTCGGTGGTGGTCATGGGGATGTGCTCGTGTTCATCAGGCGGTTTCAAGATCGGAAGTCGCGTCGTCAGTCTGCGCACCGCGCGCCGGCCGGATCTGGCCGCGCTCCTGCACGAACACGATGTGTTCATCCGGCTTCTCGCTGTTGACGAAAGAACGGAAGCGCTGGCGCGTGGCCGGGTCGTTCACCGCGGTCTTCCACTCGCACTGGTAGGTGCTCACGACGTGGCGCATCTGGGCTTCGAGCTCGGCGCCCAAGCCCAGCGTGTCCTGGATCAGCACGCCTTTCAGATAGTCGAGCCCGCCCTCCAGGTTGTCGCGCCAGGTGCTGGTGCGCTGCAGGCGGTCGGCCGTGCGCACGTAGAACATGAGAAAGCGGTCGATCAGCTGGATCAACTCGGGCTTCGTGAGGTCGGAGGCGATCAGTTCGGCATGGCGCGGCTTCATGCCGCCGTTGCCGCACACATAAAGGTTCCAGCCCTTTTCGGTGGCGATCACGCCCACGTCCTTGCTCTGCGCCTCGGCGCATTCGCGCGTACAGCCTGACACGCCAAACTTGATCTTGTGCGGCGTGCGCAGGCCCTTGTAGCGGTTCTCCAGCTCGATGGCCATGCCCATGCTGTCATCGACGCCGTAGCGGCACCAGGTCGAGCCAACGCAACTCTTGACCGTGCGCAGCGACTTGCCATACGCATGGCCCGACTCGAAGCCGGCGGCGATCAACTCTTCCCAGATGGAAGGCAGTTGCTCGACGCGCGCACCGAACAGGTCCACGCGCTGGCCACCGGTGATCTTGGTGTAGAGCCCGTACTTCTTCGCGACCTGCCCCACGGCGATCAGGCCATCGGCCGTGACCTCGCCACCCGGCATGCGCGGCACGACCGAGTACGAGCCGTCTTTCTGGATGTTGCCCAGGAAGTAGTCGTTGCTGTCCTGCAGGCTGGCCAGGTCCTTCTTGAGCACGAAGTCGTTCCAGCACGACGCGAAGATGCTCGCGGCCGTCGGCTTGCAGATGTCGCAACCCAGCCCCTTGCCGTGCTTGGCGAGCAGGTCCGCAAAAGTCTTGATCTCGCCGACGCGCACCAGGTGGAACAACTCCTGGCGCGAATAGGCGAAGTGCTCGCACAGGTGGTTGTTGACCGCCATGCCGCGCTTGGCCATCTCCATCTTCATGACCTGCGTGACCAGCGGCACGCACCCGCCGCACGAGGCGCCGGCCTTGGTGCAGGCTTTCATGTCGCCGATGGTGCAGGCGCCCTCGCCTACCGCTGCACAGATCTGTCCCTTGCTGACGTTGTTGCACGAGCAGATCTGGGCCGTATCGGGCAAAGCCTCCACGCCGAGGCCAGGCTTGGCCTTGCCGTCGCTCGAAGGCAAGATCAGGAACTCGGGATCGGCCGGCAGCGCGATGCCGTTGAGCGCCAGTTGCAGCAGATTGCCGTACTCGGCCGCGTCGCCCACCAGCACGGCACCCAACAGTTGCTTGCCGTCCTCGCTGACGACGATCTTCTTGTAGATCTGCTTGTGCTCGTTGACGTACTGATAAGAGCGCGACTTCGGCGTCTTGCCGTGCGCGTCGCCGATGCTGGCGACGTCCACGCCCATCAACTTGAGCTTGGTGCTCATGTCGGCGCCGGTGAAGGCGGCTTCGTCCTGGCCGGCGATGTGTTTGGCGGCCACGCGGGCCATTTCGTAGCCGGGTGCGACGAGGCCGAAAGTCTGGTCGTTCCACGCGGCGCATTCGCCGATGGCGTAGACGTTGCGGTCGCTCGTGCGGCAATGCGAATCCACCGCGATGCCGCCGCGTGAGCCCAGCGCCAGCAGGCTTTGGCGCGCCAGTTCGTCACGGGGGCGGATGCCGGCGGAGAACACGATCATGTCGGTCTCCAGGTGCGTGCCGTCGGCGAACACCATGCGGTGCCGCGCGGTCGCACCGTCGACGATCTCCACCGTGTTGCGGCCGGTGTGCACATGCAGGCCAAGCGCCTCGATGCTGTTGCGCAGGGCGCGGCCACCGCCTTCATCGACCTGCACCGTCATCAGGCGCGGCGCGAATTCGACGACGTGCGTTTCGAGGCCCATGTCGCGCAGGGCCTTGGCGCATTCGAGGCCCAGCAGGCCACCACCGACGACCACGCCGGACCTGGAGCGGGCCCCGCAGGCCTTCATCGCTTCCAGGTCTTCGATGGTGCGATAGACGAAACAGTTGGGTCGGTCGCGTCCGGGCACCGGCGGCACGAAGGGCGAGGAGCCCGTGGCCAGCACCAGCTTGTCGTAGTGCACGACTTCGCCGTCAGCCGTCGTGATCGTGTTGTTGCGCCGCTCGATGGCCACGGCTTTCGCGGCCAGGCGCAGCGTGAAGCCGCTGCGCTCGAAGAAGCCGGGCTCGACCAGCGACAGGTCTTCAGCCGTCTTGCCGGAGAAGAATTCGGACAAGTGCACCCGGTCGTAGGCCGGGCGCGGTTCCTCGCACAGCACCGTGACCTCTGCCTGCGCGATGCCCAGCTCGTCGAGTTGCTCCAGAAACTTGTGGCCCACCATGCCGTGGCCAATCACTGCGATTTTCATGTCGGATCCTGCACACGCAAGCGCTACCGTGAGAGTGCAGACCACCGGACATTGCTGTCTGGAAAAGACAGCGGCAGTGGGCCCCCGCATGGAACGGATGCGAATCGGGTTGGAACAGACGGACCGCCAGCGTCATTGCTGCCGATCCGCTCGGATCCCGCCGTCATTAGCGGAGGCACTGGTTGCCCGCCGCAACGTTGCATGCGAGGCCAGTGGAAGGGGATGAGCAATTACCGTGCCGGGGTTTGCGGGCTGTGCATGAAGGAAAAGCCGCCAGCCTGGGGCGACGGTGCGCCCATGTGGTGCGGTGGACCATTGTTTGGTGCATGCAATCTTCCACGCTGACCTGCCCATGCGAGCGCACAATGAACCGCTTGCGACCCGCCGCGGTTGTCGTGTCAAGGAGCTTCCATGAACAATGACAGCCGATCCGTTCTCGTGACCGGCGCAAGCGGCGGTATCGGACGCGCTGTCTGCGCCCGGCTTGCGCAATCGGGGCGCGCGCTGGTGCTTGCCGCTCGCGACTAAGGCAAGCTGCTCGCGCTTTGCGACGAGTTGCAGTCGATTCGTCCCGGCCGCTACGAAGCCATTCCGGTGGACATGGGTGACGACGTCGCCGTCGCCGCCTTCGGTCAACGGCTGGCCGACCAGGGCACCGTGCTCGATGGCCTCGTGATGATGCCGCCGCAGATGTCTCCGACGAACGATTGCCTGCCACCCAACGACATCTGGCGCGCGCTGTTCCAGCGCAGCTTCATCGGCCCGCTGGGGCTTCTGAAGGCCGTGATCCCGGCGATGCAACCCGACCCGGCTCGGGGCCAGCGCGTCAAGGTGGTGATCATCTCGGCCGTCACGTCGGTGCAAGCGCTGGGGCACTATGCAACGAGCAACGTTCTGCGCTGTGCATGGCTGGCCGAGGCGAAGACGCTCGCGTTCGCGCTGGGCGAGCGTGGCATCCACGTCAACACCCTGTCGCTTGGCGGAACGCTGACGCCCGACTACAAGGCCTCGGTGCAAAGGCGCGCCGAGAAGGCGGGCGTCAGCCTGGGCGAGCGCCTGGTCGAAGAGACGTCGAACATTCCGCTCGCCAAGTACGGCACGCCGGAAGAGGTTGCGGTCGTTGTCGAGCAACTGCTTGGCGCCATGTCGGACCACATGACCGGCGCGAACTTGCTGCACGACGGCGGATTCACACGCGCCTACTGAGCGCAAGCTGAGCGAGTCCCTCGCGAACCGGCGCGAAGGCCTCGCACCTCATCTACATCAAAGGTCGCAGTTCGCGAACCTGGCCGTACGAGAGATTGCCAACGCCGCCGCCGCGCGCCACAGTTGCGATCGCTTACCCTCCCGGCGATACCGTCACAAGAACCAACGCCGATCACCCAAGGGGCGAGCCTGCGCAACGGCGCCTTCCGCGCTTGCGCTGTTGCGAGTGGAGGCAAGGGTCATGCTTACTGTGTCGATGCTGGGCCGCATGTCGGTCGCGCTGGAAAATCGCCGTGTCGCGCTCGACCTGGGGCCGAGTGGCCGCCTGATGGCGGGCTACCTCTTCCAGTTTCCGGGGCGCGTGGTTCGGCGCGAGTACCTGGCCGAGATGTTCTGGAACGACCGCTCGCTCGCGCAGGCGCGCGCGGCCATGAACACCGCCGTGTGGCGCTTGCGCACCCTGCTGGCGCGCGCGCCCGGTCAACCCTGCGACGGCGTGCTCGTGAGCAGCGGCGATGAAATCGTCTTCGAGCGACCCGCGTGGATGGAGATCGACACGCACGACTTCAACGCGGCGGTGCGCGACGCGCTTTCCGGGCATGCCGGCGACCAGTTCGACGAACGCATGCGCCGGCTGGAATGCGCGGCGGCGCTCTACACCGGCTCGTTCCTTGAAGGCGACGATGGCGACTGGGTGATCACCGAGCGGGAGCGGCTGCACTCTTTGTATGTGCGGTGCCTGTGCCAGCTGACACAGCTCTTCGCGGCGCACGGCGAATACGAACCGGCCATCGATGCAGCGCGCCGCGTGCTGGTGGCCGACCCGTTTCGCGAGACCGTGATGCGCAGCCTGTGCATCCTGCTGTTCCTCAACGGTCAGCGCGCGCAAGCCATCGGCGACCTGACGCGCTGGCAGGTGGCGCTGCGCGCCCAGGTCGGAGTCGATGCCATGCCCGAGACACTGGCCTTGCGCGGCGCGCTGATCACTGGGGCGATTTGCAACGAGATCGGCGACTGGCGACGAAGCCATCTGGAGAGCGCCGCGTCGCGCCAGAACGCAGTGTGACGACCACCGTGATCTTGCCGTGATCGCACCGTGATGCGGCGGCGATGCGCGGCAGAGGTGCTCGCCATCCGGGCGTACATCGCCACGAAACGCTCCTGAGACCCCGCCGTTACGCGCCGTTGATTCCTCGTGGAGCCCCACGTGCAACTGCCCGTGAGAAGCGGCCCCTATCGTTCGAAACATGACAGCCAGGAACCTGCGCTCGAGCGATGGCGATCCCACCCAGGATCGCGTCTTCGTTCTCCGCTTCTGGCTCGAACGTGCCCCGGGGCCCGGCGCCGGGGCGTTGTGGCGTGCCAAGGTCACCGAGCCGGATGGCGGCGAGACGCGGCATGCCAACAGCGTGGACGAAGCGCTCGCGCTGGTGCGCAGCCGGATGTGCCAGGCGTCGGAGGACAGCGCCACGCCGGCGCCGCCCTGAATCACGGTCTCTCTCAGGAGAACAGCAAATGCCAGCATTGGTTGTGCCCGGCGTACGGGTCGAAGCCAGGTTCGATGTGTTGCCCCCCTTGCCCGCCACCTCGGGCATCGTGGGGATCGTCGGCATCGTCGACAGGCAGCCGCAAGGCGGCGGGTTGATCGGCGTCACGAAAACCTCGGAACTGCGGGAGTTGCTCGGCCCCGGCACGCTCACCAGCATGCCGGAGGCGGTGCATGCCTTGTCCAATGGCGCCGGTGAGGTCGTGATCGCGCCGGTCGCGGGCGGCGCTCCGGCCACCGCGCGCCTGCTCAACGGCGCGGCGGAGGAAGTCGTGCGATTGCGCTGCCGATCGAACGGCGCGGCCGGCAACGCGCTGCGTGCCGAGGTGCGCACCGTGATGAACGCGGCCAACGAGGCGGTGCGCGCCAGCGTGCGGCTGTTTCGCAATGGCGTGATGCTGGAGAGCTTTGCCGACTTGCAGGTGGCGCCGGGGCAGCCGGACGACCTGTTCGAGGCGATCAATTCGCAATCGAGCCTGGTGGTTGCCGTGGACCCGGGTTTTGCGACCGTGGGGCCGCGGCTTGGCACCTATGCCTTCGCCGATCCGCCGGTTGCGCTGAACATTCCCGAACCGCTGCCCGGCACGCGCAACGTGCTGTCGCTCGCGCCGGCCGCCAATGTGGATCCGGCCGGGCTCAGCGTACGCATTGCGGCCGGTGCCGCAGCCGGCACGCTCGACGTCGCGGTGTTCCAGCAAGGGCTGCAGGAAGAGTTCGTCGGCCTCGTGATGGACCCGGACAACGCACGCCACCTGCCCGCCGTGCTCGCCACCGAAAGCCGTCTCGTGCGCTTCACCGCGCTCAGTTCGCGCGACGCCAATCGCCTGCCGGTGGCCACCGTCGAGCCGGTAGTGTTTGCGGACGGCGAATCGCCCACCGTCGCGCAATACCAGACCGCGATCGATCTGCTGTCCGACGACACGCGCATCGACCTGGTGCTCGCCTCCGTCGAGGCCGGCCGCGCGAGTTCGGAAGTGCGACAGATCCACCAGGCGCTGTCGGCGCACGCGGTGGCGATGGCGGACAACGCTGCGCCGCGCATTGCTTTCGGATCGATTACCGCGGCCGAGCGCAGCGACCTCGCGCAGATCCGCGAGCATTCGGCGCTTTCGCGCAACCGGCGCTTCGTGCTGGTCGCGCCGCCCGGGGCCGAAGGTGCAGTTGCCGGACTGGTGGGGCGGCTCAATCCGCAAGACTCGCCCACTTTCAAGAACGTGCCGCTGTTCGGCATCGCGCCCTCGAAGTTCCGCGACAGCGAACTGAACCGCCTGCTCGGCAGCAGCACCAACCTGCTGGTGGTGCAGGAGCGCGCGGGCCGCGGCGTGGTCGTGCTGCGCGGGCTCGACACATCCGGGGACCAGATCTCGGTGACGCGCGTGGCCGACATCTGCATCCGCGAGACCAAGGCGATTTCCGAGAACTTCATCGGGCAACTCAATTCGAGCGAGGCGCGGCTGGCGCTCAAGCAGCAGATCGTCGCGACTTTCACGCGCATGGAACGCGCCGGCGCGCTGGTGCCCTCCACCGACGGCAGCGACCCGGCCTTCCTCGTCGATGTGTATTCGACGCAGCTCGATTTCGCGCAGGGCACGGTGCGGGTGGACATCGCGGTGCGGCCGGTGCGCAGCATCGACTTCATCTACGCGACCTTGCGCGTGAAGAACTGAACTCAACTTCCAAGAACGCATTCCGGAGGTCCCCGTGCCCACCCTCTTCGCAGCCAACGAAAGCCAGGTCCTTGTCGCGGGCACCGCGATCGAAGGCGTCCGCTCGATCGACTACCGCCGCGTGCAGGCGCGCGAGAACGTCTTCGGCCTCGGCAGCAACGAGCGCATCGGCCTCGTGAGCGGCGCGCAGGTCATCGAAGGCGTGCTGCGTGTCGCCTCGACCGCGCCCGCGCTCGACGCGCTGACGGTCGACCAGAGCGTGCAGATCAGCGCGGTGCTGGTGCATGGCGCCACGCGCATGACGGTGACCTTCGACGAATGCTTCCTGACGGACAAGAGCTTCGAGATGGCCAGCGGCGGGCACGGCGTGGCGGTGTACGCGTTCACCGCGACCCGCATGCGCGAGGAGATGGCCGCGGCTGCGCCTGCCGCCTGAGTTCATTTGAACGGAAGGCAGCAGCGTGGTCCCGATGGGCTCTTCCCTGGCGGTTGGAATGCCGGAGCGTGCGGTGGCCGGTGGCGTCGAGATCGACTTGGCGCGGGGGCGGGTTGCCATTGCCGGGTGCGAGATGCATCTGCGTGCGCTGCCGCAGGCGGGGCACTACTGGCTGGATGACGGCAGTACGCTGCGGCTGCCGGGCTTTGATGAGCGAAGCCGCTGTGTGGCTGCGGCGCTGCGTTCGCAAAGTCCTGCGGCGAGCCTGCTGCAGGCGTTGCGGGAGTTGATGCTCGTCGCTGCGCCTTCGTCGTCCGCGACGACGTCCGAGGCTTTGGATGGCCTGCTGCTCGCCTTGGCCGGCGGTGCCCTGGAGGCACCGCCGTTTCGCGATTGCACGATGCCGGGAGAAGACGGCGACCAGAGTGCGATGGCGGTCGACCTTGCCGCCATCGAGCGCGTCGGCGCTGCATCGCATTCGGGCGGGTGGCAGCGCCTGGTGTTTGCGCCGCTGGATCTGGCCGGCTTGATCGATGAGATGCTGCAGCGCCTGCTGGATCGGGGTGACTTTGACGAAGCAGTGACGGATGAGGTGAAGGCGCCTGCATCGCGGCCGGCACAAACGATATCGGCATCAACTTTCGCGCGCCAGAAACCCGCGTCTGCCTCCGCGAGATCGCAACTGACTTGGCCCGCCCTGAACGATGGCGAAGTCCAAGGCGATGCGACCGCAGCGCAGTCGCGCACGGAGCCCGCGCAGCCCCTTCGCCATGCACCGTCTTCCAGCGCAGCCATGCGTATTGCCAGCATGCCGCTGAACCCCGCTGGCCCGCGCGCTGCAAGCCAGGCCAGCACCAGTACCAACGCAAACGCCAAACAGGCACCGAGTCCGGATGTGCCTGAAGTCCCTGCCGTCGTTGGCGCCGAGGTGCATCCCTTCCGATTGCAGGCTCACGCAACAAGGACTGGCGCGACACCTCGAACGCCCGTGCAAACGACCAACCCGCTGCGGGCACGTTGGCAACTCCATCGCACCCCCTCGGCGCCGACCGCTGCCGTTGCGCTCGCCGTGCCGGTTGCACGCGAGCCCGAACCGCACTTTGGCCACAGCACCGAGCGTGCCACCCACACACCGTGGCCCGCCGCGCCAACATGGGCCAACCGCCCGGAAGAACAGTCCGCGAGCCATGCAACGACACAGCCCGTCGCGCCGCCCGTGATGGCCCATCCCGACCCACTCGACCAGATCGCCCGCGCCATGGCCAGCGAATGCGACCTCCGGGGCCTTGCACCATGACCCGCCCGATCCCGCTCCTGGGCGACACACCGCTGGACTACGTGCAGCGCATCGAGCATTCGCTGGACGCAGGCTTCGCGCCGACCCGAATCGCAGGTCTTGCCGGCGAACTCCAGCAACGCTCCGGCCGCCCTTCGCATCGCGTGCACATCTCGGGCCTGCTCATCGGCGAAGGCGCGCGCGATGCGCTGGGCACCTTGCAAACGGCCACGCAAACCGGCGAGGAGCTGACCTTCTCCGCCGACATCACCGCCGCGCTCGACCTTCAGAAGGTCGTGATCCGCAGCTTCCAGGCGCACGAGACCGCCGGCTCGCCGCAGCGCATCGAGTACCGCATGGAACTCGTCGAAAGCCCGCCGCTGCCACCACCGGCCGAAGTCTCAGGCTTCGGCGGACTCGACGGATTGGGCCTTGGCGACCTCGGCCTCGATGCGGGTGTGCTCGGTGACATCGCCGACTTGGCAAGCGATGTGGCGGGCGCCGTCGATCAGGCGCTGGGTGCCGTCGAGGCGCTCGGCGCGCTGGCGAGCCTGGCCGCATCGGGCGGGCTCGACTTTGCCGGCATCCTGCAGCCGCTGGACCAGGCGGGTGCGGGCGTCGGCGCCATCGCCAACGACTTCCAGCAAGCCACGCGCTCGCTGGGCGGGATGTTCTCGTCATGAGCCTCTCGCCCGCCGTCTCCGCCACGCTGGGCAACCTGCGCTACGACACGCAGGCGATGGCCTGCAGCGCCTGCCTCGACCTGCTGCCGCGCGGCAGTTCGGCCCGCCTGTCACTGCCGGCCGCAGTGCGTTTCGAGGCCGTGGCCGGCGACGAAGCCAGCCTGGACCTCGACGGCGGTGAAGGCGCGGCCACGGTGCTCAAGGGCAGCGTGCGCAGCGTTCGGCGCAACGTGGCCACGATCGAAGTCGAACTCATCGACGCCGGCGCCGCGCTCGCGGCCTTCCGGCCCGCCTGCAGCTTCGAGAAGCAATCGGCCGCGCAGATCATCCGCAAGCTGGTCGGCGACCTGTCGCTGAGCGCCGGCACGATGGACGTCGACCTCGACCTGCCGGCCTACATCGCCCATCCAGCGCGCAACGCCGCGGAGCATGTGGCCGAGCTGGCCAGGCTGGGCGGCGCCTTCGCCTGCTCGGGCAGCGACGGCAAGCTCGAAGTCCACACGCTGCCCGAAGGCCCGGCCGACGCCGCGCTGCGCTTCGGCCGCGAGATCACGCACTACGAAGTGCTGGGCGAAGCCGTGGCGCAGGGCCAGAGCTTTGCCATCGGCGCCGGGCCGGCCGGCTCGGCCAGCGCGCCGGATGCGATGCGGCCGACCGTCGGCTTCCTTCCCTCGTCCGCCGCTGCGGGCGGCCCCGGTGTGATCCGCCTCGCGACACCCTTGCTGCGCACGCCCAAGGCTGCGAGCGATGCATCGGATGCACTGAGCCGCATTGCGGCGGCGAACGCCTCGCGCCTCATTGCGCATTGCTTCCTGCTGCCGAGCCTGCGACCTGGCCAGGTGATCGAGGTTCAGGACCTGCCAGACGACCTGTCGGGCGGCCCTTGGTTCGTGACCCGTGTGGAACATCGCGTCGCGCAAGGCGCCGGCAGCACCCGCTTCGAAGCACGCAGCGCCAGCGCGCCCTCCTTGCTCGGCGCGGCACTCGGCGCCGCTGCGGGCGCCGTCGGGGGTCTTCTGTGAGCGCCGCCCTGCTCTACGACAGCATGGCGCGAATCGCCCGCCACGAGGCAGGCGCGCGGCCGGTTGCCAGCGTCGGCGTCGTCACCAGCCAGTTCGCGCACGCCGGCACGGCGGACCACGCCGTGAGCGTTCAATTGCGCGACTCCGGCATCGTGCTGCCGCGCGTGCCGGTGGCGGTCGGCGCCATGGGCTTCGCAGCCATCCCGGCCATCGACGACCTGGTGCTCGTGGCCTTCATGGAAGGCGACTGGCAGGCGCCCGTGGTCGTCGGCCGCCTCTATCACCCCGATCAACAACCGCCCAGGCACAAGGACGGCGAACTGGTGCTGCACCTGCCCAGCGGCGCGTCCGAGCCGGAACTGGCCTGCAAGATCAACACCGACCCGGTCAAGTTCAGCCTCAGCTTGCCGGGCGACGTGCTCATCGAAGTCGAAAAAGACAAGCTGAGCTTGGCTGTCGGCAAGCTCAGCGTGCTGCTCGAAGGCGCCGGTGGCGGACGCCTCACGGCTGCGGCCGGCGAAACCTCGATCACCATGAAAGCCGACGGCGACATGAGCCTGAAGTCGGCTGGCAAGATCAAGCTCGAAGGCAGCGAGATCGAGATCGCGGGCAGCGCCAAGGTCAAGATCAGCGCCGGCATGGTGGAGATCAACTGATGGGCCAACCCGCAGCCACCCTCGGCAGCCAGATCGTCGCGGTGGACACCCACATCGTGATGATCCCCTCGCCCGGCGGACCCATCCCGACGCCGCTGCCCTCGCCCTTCTCGGGCCAGATCACCGGCGGCACCATCGCGAGCGTCAAGATCATGGGGCAGCCGGCGGCGGTGGTCGGATCGACGGCCGACAACATGCCACCGCACATCCCTGCCGGCGGCCCCTTCCAGAACCCGCCGCCCAACAGCGCGACTGTGTTCAGCGGCAGCGCGACGGTGCTCATCGGCGGCAAACAGGCCGCGCGCAACCTCGACACCGCGACCACCTGCGACGACATCGCGCCGACGGCCCCCAAGGGCCAGTTGATCGCTGTCGGCACGGTGCTGATCGGCGGATGAGCGGCGAAGCAGGAACACGGACATGGCCACCGCTCCCGACGCCCTCTTCGGCACCGACCTGCTGGTCGTGCCCCAGATGGTCGCGCACGATGCCGCTGCGCTCGACCTGCGCCAGAAGACACGCGTGGTGCGCCGGCCGCGCCCCGGCCAGCCGGACACGCTCTTCGACCTCGACACCATCGACGCCCGCGAGAACCTGGCCCAGGCGCTGCTGCTGCGCCTGTTGACCGCACGCGGCACGCTCGCCACCCTGGGCCACGCGGACTACGGTTCCCGCCTGGTCGAACTCATCGGCCGCGGCAAGAACGAGGAACTGCGCCACCTGTGCCGCGCCTTCGTGCTGGAAGCCGTGGCGCAGGAGCCGCGCGTGCAGCCCAAGGCCGTGGAACTGCGCTTCGAGCGCGACCAGGAGCAGGTCGACAACTTCGTCTTCACGCTGGCCGTCAAGCCCATCGTTCCGGCCGACGCGGCGGCGATCACACTGCAGTTGGAGGTGGGACTGTGAGCTACCGGGCCGCTCCCAGGACAAGCGCAACGCCAGTGCGTGGCGCGGAGGTGCGGCCATGAGCTATGTGCCCCGCCTCTACGACGAGATCGTCCGCGACCTGCTCACGACGTTGACGGGTGGTACGGTCGCGGAGTCACTCGTGGCACCGGCCACGGACGTCGCGCTCGTTCCCACCAAGCTGCGCGACCGCCCGGTGCGCCGCATCTCGCACCTCGAAGGCTTCGTCGGCACGCCGGAGCGGCAGGTGCGCTACCGCTTCACCGCCGCCGATTTCGAACTGGTGTCCACCAGCGGAGATGACAACAACAAGGACGCGCTGCGTTTCCGCGAAGGCGGCCGGCGTCCGATTCCGGGCACGGTGCTCACGGTCAACTACTACCCCGTCGCGACGCGCCCTGTGCCGGTGAACGACCTCAACACCGGCAGCGTCGTGCGCACGCTCATGGAGACCATCGCCTTCGAACAGGCGATGACCTACCAGCACCTGGACCAGGTCTATCGCTCGGCCTTCATCGAGACCGCCGAAGGCCGCTCGCTCGACAAGGTGGTCGCGCTGGTCGGCCTGCGTCGCCTGCCGGCCGGCCATCCGGTCGCGACCATGCGCTTCACCCGCAGCAGCGCAGGCGCCGGACGCATCGCCGTGCCGGCCAGCACCGCGGTGACCGACGACGAAGGCAACCGCTACCTCACGCAGGAAGAACTGGTGCTGGAACCCGGCGAAGCCTCGCGCGACGTGCTCGCCGCCGGCGAGGCGCCCGGCACCGCCGAAGTGGGAGCGGGTGCGCTCGACCGGCTCGAAGTCGTCATCGCCGGCATCGACCGCGTGTCCAACCCCGCCGCCTCACGCCGGCTTGGCCAGGCCGAATCCGACGAGGAACTGCGCCGCCGTTCTCGCGGCGCCTTCCACGGCGCGGTGCGCGGCACGCTCGACGCGCTGCGCTTCCATCTGCTGTCACTGGAAGAAGTCAAGGACGTGAGCCTGGTCGAAGAGCCCAACGGCGTGCCCGGCGAGTTGCGCATCGACGTGGCCTACTTCACCGAGACCGACGAGGCGCGCGCCCGCGTGGCCGAGCGCATTCGCCAGGTCAAGCCGGCCGGTATCCGCGTGCTGAGCGGCGCGGCTTTGCGCAAGCGCGTGCAGGTGCGCGTGGCGCTCACGCTGGCGGGCACGGGCCTGGCGGGTCCGGAGCTTTCCACACTGCGCGGCACGGTCGAGCAACAGTTGGTCGCGCTGCTCAACGCCGTGCCGCCCGGCGGCACGGTTCGCCGCGCGCCGCTCACCGCCGCGGTCATGCAGGACCCGCGCCTCGTCGATGCACGCATCTACCTCGCGCCCGAAGGCGGCGAAGAAAGCGAGACCCTGACGCTGGCCTCTGGCGAAGTGCTGGACGTCGCCACGCCGATCCAGTTCGACACGCCGCAGACCGAGACCGCCTCGAGCGCACAACTCGACGTGCAGGTGTCCGCGCTGCTGGTGCTGCACCTGACGGCCGGCACCACGCAGGCCCAGGCGCAGCAGGCGCTGGACAACGCCATGGCCAGCCATCTCGCCACCCGCGCACCGGATGCGCCATTGAGCTTCGACAGCCTCGCCGCCGCGCTGCGCGACGACACGCGCTACGCGCTGGTGCGCGATGAATCGACCGTCACCGTCGAGAGCGGCGACCGCTTCTTCCAGTTGAGCGACGGCGTCGGCAACTACGCGCCGGCCCCAAACGAAACGCTGCGCAAGCAGTCGCTGGACCTGCAGATCCGCGAGGGAGGCCTGTGAAGCGCGCACTCGACATGGCCGCAAGGCTGCCGCTGCTTTACCGCGAGGGTGAACTCGTCACGGGCCTGCTGGAGCAAGCAGGCCAGCAGATCGAGATTGCGGTTGACGATGCGCTCGAAGTGCAACGCGCCCACTGGTTCGACAACGCGCTGGAACTCGAAGAAGCCGCCGGCCTCGCCGCCCTGCTCGACATCGCGCCCGAGCCCTGGCAAGACGTGCGCCTGTTCCGCGCCTGGGTGCATGCGCAGCGCGACGCCTTGCTCAAGGGCGGCGGCGTCACGGCCGATGCCATCACCGGCTTTGCGCGCGACTACGCGCAGGCGTGGCAGCAAGCGACCGGCTTGCGTTTGGGCGCCGGCGAGCCGGTGCTGATCGACAACCCGCCCATCGCCCGCGTCGCGCGTCCGCCGGTTCCTGCGGACGACACGGTGCCGCTGACGCAGTTCAGCGTGCAGATGGCGGGGCTGGATGAGACGGTCGCGTCTTTCCTGCTGACGGGCCTGGCGGCAGGCCCCGAATACTCGCCGCTGGTGGTGAACCTGAGCACGGGTGAAGCCTTGCTCTACCGCGGCCGAGTTGCCACCGGGCAACGCCTGTGGCTGCGCGGGTCAGCGGATCGCACGCTCGAAGCGCGCCTTGAAAACCGCGACGTGTCCGACCGCATGGTGTCCATCAGCGGCCTGGTGCCCGGCGTGCCATGGGAGGCCGCGCAGGTGACGACGCCGGCGCAGGCGATCCGACTCGTGCACGGCGAGAACCGGCTGTGGTTCCTGCCCGTCGCCCACTTCGATGATGAAGGGCTCGACCGCGTGCTGCTGGCGCTGGCCGATCTCGCGCTTGCGCAAGGCCGCTGGGACAGCACCACCTTCGACCACGCACTCTTCTACCAGGACGCCGCGGTGATGCTGAAGGTGCGCTGGATCGAGGCGCAACCGGCGACCTTCGAACTGCGCCTGCCCGCCACCTCGCTGCGCCAGCGCGTGCCCGCCGCCGCCAACCCGGAAGATGCGCGCCGCCAGATCGGCAATGCACTGGAGACCGGCATCGGCCGGCTGAAAGCGGCCGGCGTGCGCGCCCAGGTGCGACTGCTCGAATTCGCCGAGCAGCAGCGCTCCTTCGACCACCTGACCCAGGTCCTGCCGTTGCGCATTCGCGATGCGGGCGCCACCGGCGCCGATCGGCTGGCCGAGCGCGGCGGCCTCTGGGGCGTTACCGAATACGGCGAATCCACTTTCCGATGAGGCCACGATGCGCGCGCGACTGCACCTCCAACTCAAGGACGCCGACGGGCGGCTGCTGGCCGAACGGCACGTACGCAACGCGGTGCTGCAAAGCGGCGCCACCTTGCTTGCGCGGCTTTTCGCGGCACAGGCCACCGGCATCAGCCACATGGCCGTCGGCAGCAGCGATGCGCCGGAAACCGAAGCCTTCGCCACCACGGCCCTGCAGGACGCGACCGAAGTGCCGATCGGCGCCGACGCCTTCACCATCGACGCGCCCGACCCGGTGCGCCGCGTGGTGCGCGTGCGCGTGCGTGCCACGGTGCCCGCGGCCGATGCGGTCGGCACGTTGCGCGAAGCGGCTTTGCTCTCGCGCAGCGGCGAGACCGCGACGCTCTACAACCGCGTGGTCTTCAGCCCCATCGAAAAGGGCAATGACCACGAGCTGACGCTCTTCTGGGAGATCGCCTTTCCTTATGGCGATCTGCAGGGCCTGCTCTAAACGAGGACAACGCCATGGCCGCCAAAGCCGCATTCAACTTCCAGCTCACCGGCTTCCCCGCCGCCAACCGGGACGCCGAGGTCACGCTGACCAACACCGCCACCGGCCAGACGCTCAAGCGCAGTCCCTTCCTGGACGGCTCGCTCGTGGTGCGCGACCTCGACCCCGGGCTGTGGGAGGCGAAGGTCACGCACCCGAACCTGATCCAGCCCATCTTCACGCAGAAGCTGCGCCTGTTCCCGCAGATCACGCCCACGCTGGTGCCGGTGCGCATTCCCGACGTGCTGTTCCAGGACCGGCCGATCCGCGACATCCCCGACGCCAATCTCGGCCCGGTTCAGCAGGCGGTGACGGCGGCGCGCGACTCGCTCACACCCGTGCTCGGCAAGGCCCCCGGCGAGGCCATTCGCGCCGGCGACTGGAACACGCTGGCGAGCGCGGTGCGCGACATCGCCGACAACGTGCTGCAGCTGACCAACCTCGTCTCCCCGCGCGGCCACGACCACCCCGAGATCGCCGACAAGATCGCCGAGGTGCAGCAGAACATGCGCAACTTCAGCGAGGCTTTCGGCAAGAGCCTGCTGGAGCTTCGCCGCGAACTGGAGGCCGAGCACTTCCGCCGCGTTCTCACCGGCGTGCTGGACGAAGCGCAAGCCCCGCAGGCCACGCGCGACGACCTGCTGGGCCGCGTCGGGCGCCTGAGCGAAACGCTGCAGGCCGACCCGGCCGTGTTCACCAGCCAACTCAACAACACCGGCTCGCGCGTGCTCGGCGCGGTGGCAGACATGGTCGCTGCCAACCCGGCCCTGGGCGCGAGCGCGCAGGTGCAGAAGATGCAGGCGATCGCGCAGCAATACACCGTGTCGGGCACGACGACCACGGCCGACAACGAGCTGAAGATCTACAACCGCACCAACACCGCGTCGGGGGGCAAGCTCGGCACGGTGCTGCGCAACTGAGCGGCACGCACGCGCAACGGAGCCTCGCACCATGGCCACCCCGCAAGACCTCGACCGCCTGCGCGCCCTGCTCGCGCAGCTGGCGCAGATCGGCGCCGCGCGCCGCGGCGAGCTGATCCGCGCCGAAGACTGGAACATGCTCGTCGGAGCGCTGGCCGACGTGGCGCGCGCCGTGCTCGCCGCCGAGGGCAGCGACGCGATACCGACGCATGCGCATCCCGATCAGGTGGACGCCGACTGGCTCGCGCCCTCGCTGCGCGAACTGCTGGAACGCGGCCCGCTCGCCGACCCTGCGATGCAGCAGCGCCTCACAACCATCGAGCAGACCTTGCGCCGACTGGCCGCAACGCAGGACGGCAGCAACAGCAAGATCGACGAATTCCGCGGGCGGCTGACGGACGTCGCAAGTCGTGACCTGGAGCGCCAGTCCGCCATCACCGCGGTGCGGCGGCAGCTCGACACGGTGGTCGATCCGCGTGCCGACCTGCAGGCGATGCGCAACTCGCTGGGCGCGGTGCAGCGCGATCTCTCGACCGTGCAGGAAGCGGCATCGCGCCTTTCGGTGAACGGGCAGGTGGTGGACATCGGCTCGGTGTTGACGCGCGTGACGGATCTTGAGCAGTTGCGCGAGCGCTTTCGGCTCGCCAACGGCGAACTGCTGGACGCTGCGACCGTGGAGCGTCGGTTGGCAGAAGTGGACCAGCGCACCGTCACGCCCGAGCGGCTCAACGATGCGCTGAACAGCCACCAGTTCGAGTTGTCCGCCGCGCAAGCCTCAGCGCTGGAAGATCGCATCGGCACGCGGCAGCGCGAGCAAACCAACGGCGTGCTGGAAACCTTCCGCGGTGAAGTCGACACGCGCGTCAACACACGGCTCGAAGGCCTCGGCACGCTGGTGCAGGCACGCGTGGCCGATGCCCTGCCCGGCCTGCAAGCCAGCCTGACGACATCGCTGGGCGGCCGCATCGACGCGGCACAGCAGGCGGCCATTACGGCAGCGCAGCAAGCAGCGCAACGCGCCATCGACAGCAGCACGGCCAGCGTGCGCGCGGACCTCAGCGCGCGCATCGACGCGGTGAATGCAGGCCTGGGGCAGCAGGTCGACACGCTGCTCACGGCGCGGCTTTCGACCAGCCTTGCCGCACTCACGAGCCGCATCGACGGCGCGAGTGCGCGGCTCGATGCGCTCGGCAGTCAGGCCGGCCAGCTCGCTGAAACGCAGAAGGCGCACGCCACGCAACTGGCGGCCATCCCGCAGAACTTTGCGGCGCTGCGCACCGAACTGCGTCAAAGCCTGCAGGACGAAATCGGCCTGCAGGTGGCCGCAGTGAACCGCTCGCTCAGCGACCAGCTCGCCGCCTTCTCGCGCAACAACGACCAGAAGCTCAATGCGATGCGCAGCGAGATCTCGGCGCAGGCCGTGGACGCCGCGCGCAAGGCCGCCATCGAGACCTCGCAAGCCAGCAGCGCCACGCTTCGCACGCAGTTGCTGGCCGAGATGCGCGGCATTGCGCGCGACGAATTGAACGTGGCGGTCAACGACTCGGTGCGCACCAGCGTCGATCGCGCGGTGGCCACGCAGTTCGCGACGGTGCCGAACCTCGTGAGCGAGGAAGTGCGGCGCCAGCGGCTGGTCACGCGCGACGATGTCGTGGTGCGGCCCGTCACGCCCATATCGCCGGTGACGCCCGTCTCGCCCGTCGTCGGCCCCGGCCGGATTGGCTGAACCGAAGAGACGGCCATGCTCCGCGAGTTCGAACTCGGACTGGCCGACGTACTCGGCAGCCGCCTGCCGCCGCCGCTGCAAGGCGCCGTGGATGCGGCGCCGGCGCGTGCCGAGGCGCTTGTTGTCGTGTCTGTGCGCACGGCGGAAGCGGTCGATGAAGAAATGCTGTCACGCCGACCAGAGCGCGTGCCCGGCGCGACCGATCCGCGCCGGGTGCTGCGCCTGCGCTGCGAGACGACGCTGGAAGTCCGCGCACCGGCCGGCGGCACGCGCGCCGACCAGATGGAGGCGATCGACCGCGTGATCTACCTGCTCGGCGAGGCCAGCCTGCTCGATGGTCGCGATCTGCTCCCTGAAGACGCGGATGCCGATCCGGGCTTCCTGGTGCAGCGGCTTCAACTCCTTCGCGTCGAGGCGCCGTCGCTCATCGTGCTCGTGGCCGAAGGCTACTTCTGGCCGGTGGGCGAAGCGGGCGCGACCGGCATCGCGATTCGCGACGTGCGAATCCGCCAGAGCGTGCTGCCGCTGCTGCTGTCGCCTGCCGCGCCGAGGCTCATCGCAGGCGGCGCTACGGTGGACTTGACGGTGCGGTTCGGCAACGTCGGCATGCGCATCGAAGCGGACGCGCCGGAGCCTGAAGCCCTGCCCTTCGGCGACGCCATGCTGTCGCTGGTCGATGCGGGCGGACGGCCCGGTGCCGGCGTGCTGGCCGGTGGTGGTGCAGGGCCCGAAGGGACACGCGTGATCGCCGTCAACGCCGGCCAGGTGAGCGTGCAGTACACGCCGCCTGCGGCACCGGCCACGGACTTTCTGGTGGTGCGGCTGGACAACGGCGAAGGCGAGCCCGGCCAGCAACTCGGCAAGCTGCGCCTGGTGGTGAGGAGCGCGTGATGGCGATCGCCGTGCAGCTCTTTGAACATGCGTCGGCACTGGCGACGGGCGTTGCGTCGAACATCACCACGGCGACGATTTCCGCGCAGGCATACCTCTTCGCGGAGCCGGTGGACATCAGCGGCGATGGCCACGCCATCGACTTCGCGTGGAACGGCGTGGCGGGCGCCACGTCGGCCGAGTTGGTCGATGCGAGCGTCACCCTCTACCCCGCGATGGCAGAGACCGTGATGCCCGACAAGCCGGCCACAGCAGACGGCGGCGGATGGCGGGTCGACGTGCCGTCGGGTGCGCGCGTGCGCGCCATCGGGCTGAAGGGCTTCAAGGGCGGCGAAGGCAACGAGATCGTCGATGCGCCGCCGGCCGACCAGCGCATCGCCATCGCCTTTCCGCCGCCGCGTGGGGGCGGCTTCGACAGCCCGCGCTTCTCGGTGCCACCCGTGTGGTCGCAAGGCGCGGTACCGGCGACCTTGACGGGCGCGGCGCTGGCGAGCCGCACGATCACGCTCAACCCGTCGGTGGCCGCAACGCGCGTGCGCATCATGCTCGTGAGCGGCCCGAACCCGCCGGAGTTCAGCGCGCAGACGAGCACGCTGGACGCGCTGCAACTCATCACACACACGCCTGCCCGCAACGCGAAGCTCACCGGGCCGGATGGGCAGGCGCTATGGTCGGTGCCGGCGTTCGATCCCGATGCCGGCAGCACACAGGTGGATCTGCGTCAGTCCTTGCAAGCGGAATTCAACCGTTTGCTCAAGACCGGCGAGCCGCTGCAGGCGAGCCTGAAGTTGCGGGCCGATGCGCCTGCGCGCTGCAGCGTCTTCAGCGCACGCGCACACGGCGCGCTGTTGCGGGTGCACGATGGCATCGCGACGACGGCCCTCGAAGGCGATGCGCTGCCGCTTGCTGTATTCGACGGCGCGGCGCTCGCGGACGAAACGCCCTCCTCCGCCATCGGCGACCTCACCATCCACTACGACGGTCTGCGCGTACTGGAAGAAGTCTCCGATGCGCCGCCCGATCCCACGAGCCCGGTGATGGGCCGCATCGTCGGCATAACAGGTGCCACGCGCGCATGGCCGCCGGAAGCGCTGCTGGGCCGCGAGCCCGCACGCATCGGCGTCTACGGCCGCGCGCCCGAGGCTTGCGAACTCGCGCTGGAACTGGTGGAGCTGAACGGCGAAATCGTCGGCGCCACGCTGGCCGGCCCCGCGTTGCTGCAGCTCGATGCCGCCGCTGGCCTGCGAACGCACTGGGCCGAACTGCCGCCCTCCGCCGCCTTGCCGCGCAACGTGGGACTCCGGCTGCGCTGCAACGTCGGCCGCTTCTTCTGGGCCGAACGGCCGGACGGCGTCGCCATCGTGCGCGTCGCCATACGCGATCCCGATCCGGGCGGCCGCCCGTTGATGCTGGGCAACGTGAAGATCGCCGACGTGACCGGTGCCGAATCGCACCAGCCGGCCTTCAGCTTTCCCGCCTCGGCCTTTCGCGGCCATGTGCCCTTCCTGCAGTCCTCGCTCTTCCTGCACGTGGACTGCTCCGACCTGACATTGAGGTACGCACGATGAGCCTGCTGGGCGACCTCCAGAGCATCGACCTGAGCGCGATCGTGCAGGCGCGCGGGTCCATCAGCGCTTCGGTCTCGACGCCGCAGATGCAGGCGTTGACGGGCGCGGGCGCCGCATCGAGCGCGCTCGGCAGCCTGGGCGGCGGCATCGACGGCCTGCGCACCGCCTTCCCCGCGCCGGACGCGCTGCTGCAGCCGCTGGTGGCCGCGCTGCAGCAACTGGGCGGGCGCTTCGACGCCAGCAAGCTGCCGCTGGGCGAATACGCACAGGCGGTGGGCGAAGGACTCAGCTTCGTCACGCACCTGGCCAAGTCGGTGAGTGGCGAGCCGGCCAACTTCGGCGAGATCTTCGGCACGCCGCTGGCCGAGGCTGTGCGTGTGGCAGGCGGTGCCTCGGGCGAACTGGGGCGGCTGTTCGGCAGCGGTGCCGACAGCTTTGCGGCGCTCAGCCGAATGGCCAACCAGGACATTCGCGACCCGTCGGCGCTGATCGACCTGGCGGCGCAGGTGCTGCTGCCCTTCCCGCAGGCGCAGTTGGGCAGCATCCGCACCAGCATCGCGACCGTGCTGGACGCAAGCGGCGCCCTGCACCTGCCGGCCAACCGGCATCTGGGCCTGGTGGCAGCGTTCGACGCGGTGGCGTTGGCGGCCGCAGGCGGCAACGCTTCTGCACTCGACGCCGCGCTGCGCAACCTGCAGCAGGTGCGCAGCCACACGCTCGGCGTGCTGCGCGACGACCTGCTGTTCGCCATGCAGCAGGTGCAGAAGCTGAAGGTGCCGCAGTTCATGCAGCCGCTGGTCGAACTGAACAAGACGCTCAAGCTCGGCGAGCGCGGCGTCATCGAGTTCCTTGACGACTTCCGCGACCAGATCCGCACGGTGCGCGCCTTGATGGACAACCCCGACCTGGCCCAGGTGCGCACCTTCATCCAGGGCCTCGCACCGATGATTGAGGAGCGCGCACGCGTCGTCGTCGAACAGCCCATCGACGCAGCCGTGGTGCGCGCCAAGGACTTCGTGCGCCGCAGCCTGCGCAGCCTGCCGGTGCGCGACCTGCGCCAGCAGATCACCATCTTCCTGCATGACGCGGTGGAGGCTGTGGAATCGGCCGGGCTCGACGGCCCGGCCCGCACCGCACGCGAGGCGCTGGCCAGCGTCGCCAACCAGCTCGACGCCGGCGCGCTGACCGACCAGATCCAGGGGGCGCTGCAGGAAGTCGACCAGGTGATGCACCAGGCGCTCGACGGCGTGATCGACGCGCTCGACACCATCGCGCAGCGCATCGACGAAGTAGCGGACCAGGCCGTTGCCATCCTGGGCAAGCTGGCCGAGGGACTGGCGCAGTTCAAGGCCACCATCGACGGCATTGCGCAGGCCATCGACGGGCTCGGCATCGAGCAGGTCGAGGAGCAACTCGTGAAGGCGCTCACGACCCTGCGCGAATCGGCGAGCGAGCTGCTCGCCAACGTGCCGCTGCCCGAGCCACTGCGCCCGCAGGTGGAGCAACTGATCGAGCTGCTGGAAGGCGTGGACTTCGACGCGGTGTTCGAGCCGGTGCGCAATGCGGTGGCCGAACTGCGCATTCCCGACGACGTGGCCGCGACGGTGGAGAGCGGGCTCGCGGAGGCGCAGCGTGTGGTCTCCAACCTCATTCCGGCATCGCTCATTGCCGACATCGAGGCCGAGGTCAACAGCGCGCTGGACACCATCCGCAACTTCAACCCGGCCTCGCTGCTGCCCGATGTGTCGCAGTACCTCGACCAGGCCGCCGACCTCATCGAAAGCCTGGACCCGCGCGCCATTGCCGAGACGATTCGCGCGCCCTTCCAGGTGGTGCTCGACGCGATCGACAAGGTGCATCCCAATCGCCTGCTGGCACCGGTGATTGCGGGCTACGACGCGCTGCTTGCGCAGATTCCGGTGCCCGATGCGCAAGCCTCCGTCACCGGCCTGCGCGCATCCTTCGACAGCGTGGGGCGCACCGCCTCGCGTGCCGCGCTGGAACCGGCACGGCGCATGGCGGGCGACAGCGATGCCACGCTCGCCGACCCCGACACGCGCACCACCAACACCGAACTGCCGCCTCCCGCCAACACGGTGCACGCGGGTGATGCGATCCGATTGCTGGGCTTCATTCCGGCGCGGCTTCGCACGCTGCTGGGCCAGTTGGAGGCAGGCCCGGCCGGCGAGGTGATGGCCGCGCTCGACGCCCTGTGCGCCGGGCTGGCGCGCGACCTGCGGCAGTTTCAGGCCGCGCTGCATGCGGCTGCGCGGCGTCTGGAGGATGGCGTCGACGCCATGTTCACGCCACTGGCCCCCGCGCAGTTGCGCGCCCACTTGGCGCTGCAGGCCAACCTGTCGACGCCCGGCGGCGAAGTACGGCTGCAGGCCTCGCTCACCGCCGTGGGCCAGGCGGGACCGTCGGCGCTGCGGCGCGAACTGGCGGACACGCTGGGCCTGCTGCGCGCCAGCGCCGGGCAGCTCACCGGCGGCACGGGCGGTGCGTTGGGGCCTTCCATCGAACGCACGGCGCAGGCGCTGGAGTCCTGCCCATTGGCGCGCTTCTCGGGCAACCTGGAAGCACTGCTTGACGCGCTGGACCCGGAACCCATCGCGCTGGAAGTCGATGCGCTGGTCGACCGCATGGTGGCGCTCACGCCGCAGCTCGTTGCCGAACTGCTGCCGGACTTGCGCGCTTTCGTGCAGCGCATGCAGGCGCTCATCAACCACTACAACCCCGGCGCGCAGGCGCGCAAATTCCTGCAGGTGCTGGAGGTGGTGCGCGAGGAACTCGACGTGCTGGACCCGCGCCGCCTGGCCGCCGAACTGGCCGAGTTGCATGCCGCGCTGCGCGCCAGCGTTGCGGCCTATGACCCGCGCGTGTTTGCCGAGGAACTGGCCGCCATCACGCGCGCCATGGCCGCACAGATCCGCGCACTGGACCCTGCCGCCCTGCTCGGTGACCTGAGCTTCCTGCAGGACGCAGTGGACCGCGTGGCTTCAGCGAATCCGGCCGAACGGCTGGCGGAAGTCGGCACCGCGCTGACCGAAGTCGGCACACAGCTGGGCGCCATCGACCTCGATGGACTCATCGATTCGGTGAGCCGCCTCGGCCCGCGACTCGTCGAGAGCTTCGAAGCACTGATCGCCGCCGTGCGCAACGAGATCGTGGCGCTGCTGCAATCGCTGCGCTACGCCATGGCGAGCGGCTCCGCATCCGTTTCCGCCGATGTGAGCATCGCATGATGATGAACGCCCTGCTCCAGTCGATTGCGCCGCACGGTGCGCCGCCGCTCGATGCGGCCGGCTTTACAGCGGCAGCGGGCGGCATGCCTTTCGGCAAGCAGCGCGCTGCCAATGCGCCCGATGACAAGGAGCGCGATCCGATCCGCCACGTCATCCACGTGCCGGGCTGCGCGGTGCCACTCGTGACCGAGCGCGACGCCGACGGCCGCTTGTTGACCATCAGCGCCGGCGAGCGCATCCATGTCGATGCACGGCAACCCGGGCAACTGTTGTTCGACGGCGGCTTCGTGAAAGTGCAGGCCATCGAATTGCCCGGCGGCCTGTTGCGGCGTGTGCAGCTTCGCACCGACGCGGCCGGGCGTGTCGAGCAATGGAGCGAGCGCTACGGCTGGGACGCCAAGGGCCGGCTGGTCGACGTCGATGGCGTCAGGGTCGAACATGATGAACAGGGCCGCATCGTCGCCTGCATCGACCGCAACGGTGGTCCCGCCTGGCACTACGGCTACACCGGCGAGCACCTCACGGTGATCCAGACGCCGCACGTGCTGCGCCACATCCTTCGCGACGCCACGGGCCGCCCGGTCGCATGGCGCGAATCGGCGAACGGCATGCAGCGCGAAGGCAAGCTGCGCTACGACGAATCCGGCGCACGCCTGCCGACACGCAGCACGCCGCAGGGTTGGGAAATGGATGCCTGCGGCCGACTGCTCGCCATCTGCGACGACGACGGCCGCGTGCGCCGCACCTTCCTGTGGGACGGCTGGCTCTGCCTCGGCGCGATCGACGGCGAACCCGGCGAACCCCTTGCAGAGGTCTACAGCCTCGACCCGGGCGGCACGCCGGTGCGGGTGTGCACGCGCAAGGGCATGAAGCGCCTGCCGCGCGACGGCTTCGGTGAGAGCCTTTTGGACGTGCAGGACGACGGCGCCGCAAGGCCGGGCCTGTACGGCGGCGCCATCGCCAGCGATGGCCTGGTGCACCTGCCCTATCGCCGGCTCGACCCGCGGCTGGCGAGCTTTGATTGCCCGGACCCGCTGCACGGCGAAGCCGGCGATCCGCGCCGCGCGGGTGGATGGGAAGGTCCGCTGCAGATCGAGTTGCCGGCGGCCGGCCCCTACACCGTGTGCCGCCACAACCCCGTGTCGCTCGCCGACCCGACCGGCGCAGTGTCGGACCTGTGGTGGCTCATCCCGAGCGCACTCACCTGGTCGATGCAGAACACCATCGCCAGCCTGCTGGGCATGTGGCTGAACCTGCAGTTCTCGCCCTTGGGCTGGATCGTCAGCGCAGCGGCCGGGGCCAACCCCTTCGACGCCGAATGGATCAGCGCGACCAACCACGATGCCTTCGGCCTGCGCGCCGACGGCTGGATGTCGCGCATCCAGCCGGTGGCATGGACCTATCAATTCCTGGTCAACGAGGAGAAGGCCAGCTTCACCGCGCTCGAGGACGCACGCCTGTTCTCACCGGGCGCCGAGTTCCGCCCCACGCTGTACGGAAGCCTGCTGCGATGTGCGCCGGCAAGCGGCACCAGCTTCGTGCTGCGCGGCATGCGCGCTTCGCCCAACGGCACTGTGCTGACCGATTGGTCGCGCTGCGGCGGCACCGCCGAGCCCGCCATCCCCGGGTCGCTGCTGCCGGTGTTCCCCAGCGGTGGCCTGCACTTCGACACCGTGCCGCGCGGCGTGCACGCACAGGCCGGCGACATGATCGAACTGTCGCTGAACGACCCCGTGACCGGCCTGGCCGACAGCTTTGCCGCGCTGGTGGTGCCCGGCACCTCGCTCGGCCTGGCGGTGGGCGCGGACCTGGTGCTGGCCGATGCGCCCGGGCTGCTTGAAGTCGTGCGCGTGCTCGATGTGGACGAAGTCGCCGGCAGCACGCTGCTGAAAGTCGACCCGGCGCTGACGCGCCTGGGCGGCGGCGCGCTGCGCCTGCAAGGCCTCACGGCCCCTGCAGGCACCGAGGCGCTGACGCCGGTCGTGAGCGATCAACTGTTGCTTGGCGTGGCCGGCAGCTCGCTGGACTACGCACCGTCCCTTAGCGTGCTGCGGCTGGCGCGTGCCGGCGCGACGGTCCATGTGGCGCGGGTCGATGGGCTGCGCGCACAACTGGCGCTCGATTCACCGGTGCCGGCCGCGGTGGGCAACGACTTCAGCGTGCGCTCGGCGCTCGCGAGCGGCAACTTCAACGGCCGCATCGGGCCGACGCCGACGCAGTACGAAGTGCAGAGCGGCACCGCGCCCGGCGTCGGCAGCGGCCTGCTGATCGGCAGCGGTGCGGCGGCGTTGCCGGCCATCGTCGTCTCCGCCGCGGGGGCGGTGCTCACCGTCGACCGCGATCTCTCCGCGCTCGGCGCGGCGGGCACGACGCAACCCTGGCAACAGTTGGCCGCAGCCGGCGACCTTGGCCAACACGCCGGTGCACCGGAAGGCACGGCCGTGCTGACCTACGTGCCCATCGCCCCCGGCGCCGCGCCCACCAGCGGCTTCGTCTGGCTGCAAGGCGCGCAGGCCGCGGTACGGCAAGTGACGGCCGTCAACCACGACGCCCTCGTGATGAGCCACCCGCTGCCCGACAACTCAGCGGATCCGTACGACACCACGCGCTGGCGCCTTGCCGCGCCGGACATCGCGGGCATCGGCGCGGGCACCGTGCAGACCATCGCGCTCAGCGGCGCCTTGCCCGCGGGCACAACGGCATTGCACCTCTTGCCCTTCGGCGCAACCACGGTGACGGCCGGCGCCGAACTCTTCGACCCCGCCACCGTGCTGGCCTATGCCGACGGCACGCCGCCGGTGGTCACGACCACCGTGGACAACGGCGTCATCGACAACCCCGTGCGCCCCGGCGACGTGGTGGTGGTGACGCCCGCTGCGGGCCAGCCGGTGGCAGGCGTGATCCGGCGGCTGCGGCTGCAGGTCACGCTGGACCGCAACCTCACGCTGAGTGCGGGGACGATCGAAGCCGCGCTGATCGCCGCCGATGCTCCGGTCTACACCGCCACCGTGGGCAGCGGCACACGCGAACTCGACTTGGCCATGCCGACCGCTGGTACGCCATTGGCCTTCGCGGTTGGCGAGTCGGCACAGGTCAGCTTCATCGATGGCGGCGCGCCGCAGCTGCGCACCTACGCCATCAGCGGCATCAACCGCGCGACGATCACCTACACCACCGACGCTGCCAACCCGGCCGTGCCCGCGGCGGCCACGGACATCATCGTGCAGCGCCTGCCCGTGACGACCGCGATCCGCATCGACGACCTGGTGCTGCAACTGCAAGTGCCCGTCGTCGGCGCGCAGCGGATGGACATGCCGCGCTTCGTGCCGGGCGAACTGGTGCTGGTGAACTTCCGCGACGGCACGGCCCTGCAGGTTCGCCATTGCCTGATCGACGCGGTGGCCGGCACGACGCTGACGCTGAGCGACGACGCGGCAATTCCTGCCACGGCGACGGAGATCAGCGTGCACCGGCTGCAGGTGCAGGACCCGGAGAACGGCAGCGCGCGCTGGGGCATCGAGGGCACGGTGGACTCGCCCAACCAGATCACCTTCAGCGTCTGGAGTGGCGCCGATGGCCTCGGCCGGCCTCGGCTTGCAATCATCGACGGCGGCGCGGTGCATGCGGTGCAACTCGCAGCACCGCCGCAGGCGCTGGCCATCGAACTGGGCGTGGCCGGCAACTCCGCCGCGCTGGTCGGCAACGTGCGGCTCTCGGAACCGCCCGCCGCCGTCAACGCGACGGTGACGACCGACTTCACCGTCGACAACCTCACGCTGAAGCTGCCGCTGGCCACCGCCGTGATCGCCGCGGGCAACCTCACCGCCATCGTGCCCTACACCGACAGCACGGTGCGCGCTGCGGGCAACCTGCACGCTGGCTCGGTGCGCATGCCCGACGACCACGAGAACGCAGGCACCGAACTCACGCGGCGGCAGGCGCTGGAAGACCACGAGTTGATGCACACGGTGCAGTCGGCGCGGCTCGGGCCGATCATGCTGGTGGCCTTTCCGCTGTGGGCGCTGGAGCTGGCCAACGACCTCACGGCCGCCGGCGGCCCGGCCTTCTCGCCCTACCTCGCGGGCACGCTCAACAACGGCGTGCTGACGCCTTCGAACGCCACCGGCTTCGAGGCAGACGGCAAGGTGCAGGTCGCGCAGAACCGCCGCGTGCAGACGGTGACGCTGGGCTCGGCCGCAACGGGCGGCGGCTTCAACCTGAGCGATGGCGACCGGCGCGCGCTGGGCACGGCAGGCTTCGGCAACGGCGCGGTGCAACTGCGCCGCCCGCTCGTGAGCACCGGCAACGACGTGCTCGAATGGATCACCAACATCGGGCAACTGTTGACAGTGGGCGGCCTGATGAACGTGCTGTCGCTCGCGGGCTGGGGCGGGCTGGCCGCCATCATCGTGCAGATCGTGCAGGCCATCCGCTATGCGGCGCGCTCCAACGTCAACGTGCCGATTGCGGACGACAAGATCACGCTGACGCTGGCAGCAGGACAGACGCTCGAAGGCCTGGAAGCCGGCGTGCTCGTGGCGCTCAAGTCGGGCGACCAGATCTTCATCCGCGCCGTCGACACGATTGCCGACCGCGTCGTGAAGCTCGGTACGCCCGTGCCGCTGAGCGGGCAGGTCGAGTTGTCGGTGTACTCGCCGGGCGCCTCGGTGTTCGGCCTGCGCAGCTTCTATCCGGCCACGGTGGCGGACGTCAACCAGCCGGCGCGCCTGACCATTGCCGCGGTGGGCTCCGACACCTTGAGCCTGGCGGTGCATGACCGCGTCGAGGTGCGCAGCGCCACCGGCAGCGCGCACCGCACGCTGGTCACGCGCGTGGACGGCCCGGCCGTGGAGCTCGAAGAAGCCGTGCTGCTGCGCGACGACCAGCCCAACGAATTCCTGATCGGGAAGATCGCCGGGGAAGACCCCTCGGGCTGGCTCGACGGCTGGCTGCTCAACGAACTGCACCTGGGCTGGATGCAATATTTGCACGATCCGTGGGGCCAGATCCTCTACCGTGCGCAACCGGCCGCGGACAACGGCGCCGGCCAGTTCTTCGCACGCTCCGCGCGCTACCTGTTCGGCACGCAGTCGTGGATGTGCTGCTTCCTCGGCTTTTTCTGGAACGACAACGCCTACCAGCGCGACAACCCGCACCGCTCGCGCATGGAGCAGGAAGCCTCGCATCGCAGCGGCGACACCTACTGCCCGCTCGGCAGCCTGCACGGCGACGTCGCGGTGATCGGCGACGTGGCGCGCTACTGGGTCACGGTGAGCGGCGGCACGCGCGACGGCAGCGGCAACACGCCCACCGACATGATCAGCTTCGGCCTGCAGGACGCGCCCTCGCTCAACTTCGTGCAGGCCCCCACCGTCACCCTGCCTGCTGGCAGCAGCTTCGCCCTGCCGGGCGCGCTCTTTGCGCAGAACGCGGCCGGTGCGCTGACCGGCGTGGGTGCACGCGGCTTCATCCCGACGAACAACGTGCTCGAACGTTCCTGCGGCATGCACGTCGCCTTCTCGCGGCCCGCGCCGGCCGGCAACTCCTACCGCATCACCGCCCAAGGGCTGAGCGGCCTGAACAACTCGCTCGATGCGCAGAGCAACGGCCGTGCGACCATCTTCTACGACCAGAGCCCGCGTGATGTCGACGTCACAGCGGCCGGCGTGCCCATTGCCGAAGCCGCAGCCACGCCCTTGCAGGTGCGGCCCTTCCAGCGCATGCGCTTCGACGTGGCGCCCGTCGGCAGCCGCGTCTACCGCGCGACGGTCGGCGGCGAGGGACGCAGCTTCGACACCGACGAGCTCACCGTGACCGCGCGCGGCCTGCTGGGCGCAGACGACGTGGAGATCAGCCGCTTCCACCATTTCAACGGCACGAGCTACGACTCGGGCATCGGCCCGATCCACCTGCCCGCCGACCTGCACATCGCGGTGCGGCGTTTCCGGATGGAGGTGGTCGACACGATCCCGCTGCGCGCCACGGCAGACCACCTCGCCGCGGCCGCCGCGAGCATGCAGCCCGGCGGCGACGGTTTCGTGCTCGTGCCCTCGCCGATCGCGCCCTTGCCGACGGCCGTGACCGTCGGCGGCGCGCTCGCCGTCAATGCGCAACTGGTGCCGACCACGGCCACGCTCTCGGCGCAAACGACCGCCTTCCTCGGTGACGGCGGGGCGATGCAGATGCAGGTGCCAGCGGATGAGCCGCCGGAAGACACGGTGCCGGTCACGGTCACGATCCAGGTGGGCGCCGATGCGGCGAGCGCTGTGCCGGTGCATTGCAGATTCGACCTGGTGCCTGCGTTCACGCTCACGAGCGCGGGCGGCTTCAGCGTCGCGCCCGGCGCGACGATCACGCTGACGAGCAGCGACGGCACAGCCATTCAATCGGTGTCGCCGCCCGCCGGGCTGACCATCGTTGCGACGGGCGCAGACCTGGCTGTGACGGTGGATGCAGGCCACGCCGTCGGGCCAATCACACTGCAGGCAGTCGACAGTGCGAACGCGCAGCGGCAGGCGCGAAGGGTGATTACGGTCGCCTGAGACCAGGCTGAATGAGCAGCCCTTTCCCGCTCACAGCCTCCAATCCGGTGCCTCGCACGCAAGCGATGCCACCGGCA
The DNA here is from genome assembly GCF_030317105.1 of Variovorax brevis. Taxonomy (GTDB): domain Bacteria; phylum Pseudomonadota; class Gammaproteobacteria; order Burkholderiales; family Burkholderiaceae_C; genus Variovorax; species Variovorax brevis. The sequence continues at coordinate 237,378 of NZ_JASZYG010000001.1, read as the reverse complement.
GCGATGGCCTCGACGACCTCACCCCGGAACTACGCACGAAGTTCTCCATCGACCGTCACCTTCGGCACCTTGAATCCCATCGCAATCCACGCGCGCAGTAGCCTGAACATGAAAGCGAAGGACTGTCGCCTGGCATTTGGAACATCGTCGGGCAGCGCGGTGCCCTCCGGGAGATCCATCGTCATGGTCCGCATCTCCAGTGCAGGCAGCGTCTCACGGGGCCAAAGACAGCCGTACAGGCTAAGCCAGTGGCCGCCCTGGAAATCCAGGTACACGGGGGTGTTGCAACAGATGGCAACGACCCGCCGCGTCTTCGATTCGGGGGTCAGGCGAAACGCCTCGAGGAGCGCTGCGCCCTTCGTGAAGTCGACGCGATCCTTGCGGTAGAGGACGAATCGCGTGGCGCCATGCGTGTCGACAATGCGCGGAGCCGAGGGCAGCGCCTGGAGCCTGGCGCCGGCGGTGCGGCAGCTGTTGCAGCAGCATTCCGCATTGACGATGGGACGTCCTTGCACTTCGAGGCGCACCTGTCCGCAGATGCAGGAGAGCTCGGTGGGCTTTTTCATGTCAGCGCTTTCTCCGGTTTGATTCGCGTCGGCCAGCCAAGTCATTCTGGAAGGGACGCCAATGCGCACGCACCATCTGCCGGGCAAGCGCGGCAAACAGCGTCGCGCACGTCCGCAAGGGGATTGTGTGTGTTCTCGTTTGGTTGGAAGCGTCCGGTTCGCCACATTCCCGCCGCCGCCTTATCGCTTTCTGGCCATTTCCGCCGCGAAAGACAGGGCGACACCCCAAACGAAAGAAGGCCCGCACGAGGCGGGCCTAATGGGTTGGTCCTTGAAGCCACCCAGGGAGAAACGCTTCCAGCATAGACATTTTGGAAACCTATGTCATTGGGTCGGAAGTTCGCTTCCGCGCATTAATTGGCAACTTGCGCAATCGAATGAATACGTCTGCAGTATTTGGGGCGTCTGACTCAGGGTTAGTCCGGGGCGGCGTGTCCGGATGCTTCACGACGTAACCGGCCGAAGCGCCCGTTCCAGCACGTCCTTGGCCATGGCATGCGCCAGTTCGCGCTCGCCCGTGAAGATGCTCACCGCCTTGTGTTGTTGCGCGAACAGCGCGCCTTCGTCGTCGCTCTGGCTGCGCAGCACGATCTCCAGACCGGGGTTGAGCGTATGGGCGTTCTCGATCATCTGGCGCACGTCGATGACGTCGGCCGTCGCCACCACCAGCACCCTCGCCCGCGCAATGTGCGCCTGGATCAGCACCGAAGGCTCGGCCGCGTCGCCCCACACCGCCGCGGAGCCTTCCGCGCGCAAGCGTTCCACGATCTCGCGGTTCTGCTCGACCACCACGACCGGCAGCGATTGCGCGGCCAACGCAGCGGCAATCCGCCGCCCGACGCGCCCATAGCCCACCAGCACGACCTGGCGCGACAGGTACTTCGACTCCGTCGACATCGGCAGTTCTGCCAACGGGTCATCGCGCGATGCGAGTTGGCGCGCGAAGGCCGAATTGCGGTGCAGCCACTTTTGCAACGGCGCGATCAGTCCGAACCACAGCGGGTTGGTGGAAATCGAAATCAGCGCACCGGCAAGGATCAGGCTCTGGCCTTCCGGCGGCAGCAGCTTCAGCGACACGCCGAGCGCCGCAAGAATGAACGAGAACTCGCCGATCTGCGCCAGGCTCGCGCTCACCGTGAGCGCCGTACCGAGCGGATAGCGAAACAGCAGCACCAGCGCGCACGCCGCGATGGACTTTCCGACCACGATGACCAGCGCGACCGCCAACACTGCGAAGGGTCGCTCGATCAGCACGGAGGGGTCGAACAACATGCCGACCGACACGAAGAACAGCACCGCAAAGGCGTCCCGCAGCGGCAGCGATTCCTCCGCGGCGCGATGGCTGAATTCGGACTCGCGCATCACCATGCCGGCAAAGAAGGCGCCCAGCGCAAAGGACACACCGAACAACGCCGCCGCGGCAAAGGCAATGCTCACCGCCGCCGCGACCACGCACAGCGTGAACAGCTCGCGCGAACCGGTGCGTGTGACCTGCCACAGGATCCAAGGAAAGAAGCGCCGCCCCACCACCAGCATGAGCGCGATGAAGCCGCTCACCTGCACCAGCGTGACCAGCAATGTCTGCCATATGGGCTGCGCATCGGCGGCCTTCTCGGGACCGCCCATCACGGCACCCAGCGGCGGCAGCAGCACGAGCACCAGCACCATCGCAAGGTCTTCGACGATGAGCCAGCCCACCGCAATGCGCCCGGTGAAGGTGTCGAGGATGCCCAGCGTTTCCAGCGCGCGCAACAGCACCACGGTGCTGGCCACCGAGAGCGCCAGCCCGAACACGAGCGCCCCGCCCCAGGACCAGCCCCAGGAAAGGGCCAGCGCACCGCCCAGCAGCGTCGCGACCCCCATCTGCACCAGCGCACCGGGCAGCGCCAGCTTGCGCACGGCCAGCAGGTCGTCGAGAGAAAAGTGCAACCCCACGCCGAACATCAGCAGCATCACGCCGATCTCGGCCAGTTGCGCGGCAATGGCGGGGTCGGCCACGAAGCCCGGCGTGAAGGGGCCGATGATGACGCCGGCCAGCAGGTAGCCCACCAGCGCCGGAAGGCGCAGCCGCACCGCGACGAAGCCAAGGATCAGCGCGAGGCCCAAGCCTGCGGCGATGGTGTTGATCAACGAAACACTGTGGGGCATCGGCCGATTCTCACATCTGCTTGCGGCAGCGTGGCGAGTGGCCTTGAATGGCGCACGGTTGCCAGCACGGAATGCTTGCATTTGCAAGCCTTGACGCGCTGTGGTTCCGGCGATTCAATCGGCGGCCAATCAGCCTTTCGCGCGCCCGGCCACGGGTCGCGACAGGGGCCTCAGGGGGATCGAAACTATCGCGACCGGCTCGTGCGCTTGTCATGGGCCGGTCATTTTTTCTTCACGGGAAAAGGAGTGGATGGTGGACCTGCTGACCTTGCGCAATTACGAAGCCCTCGGACCGTTCGAGATCAAGAATTTCCTGGCCGAGGCCGCCAGCAAGGCGGCGAAGCAGTCCGCCGTGGCCTATCTCAATGCCGGCCGCGGCAACCCGAACTGGGTGGCCACCGAGCCGCGCGAAGCCTTCTTCATGCTCGGCCTGTTCGCGGTGAAGGAAACCAAGCGCGTGATGGACCTGCCACCCGGCATCGGGGGCATTCCGCGCGCCGAAGGTTGCGCCGAACGGCTGCGCGTGTGGCTTGAGAAGCGCGGCGACCTGCCGGGCGTGGACTTCCTCAAGCGCATGGTCCCGTGGGCGGTGAGCAAGTTCAACTTCAAGCCCGACGTGTTCGTGAACGAGCTGGTGGACTCGATCATCGGCGACCACTACCCCGTGCCCGATCGCATGCTGAAGCACAACGAGATCATCGTGCGCGAGTACCTCGACTGGGCCATGATCGGCGAGCCCAAGCCCAAGGGCACCTTCGAGTTGTACGCGGTGGAAGGCGGCACGGCCGCCATGTGCTACACCTTCAAGGCGCTGAAGAACAACCGCCTGCTCAATGCCGGCGACACCATTGCGCTGGGGGTGCCGATCTTCACGCCCTACCTGGAGATGCCGCACCTGGAAGACTACGACCTCAAGATCGTGTCGGTCCACGCGCCGCAGGAAAACCGCTTCCAGTTCACCGACGAGGAACTCGACAAGCTGCTCGATCCGAAGATCAAGGCCTTCTTCATCGTCAATCCGGGCAATCCGTCGGCGATGGCCATCTCCGATACCGTGATCAAGAAGATCGGCGAGATCCTCGAAAAGCGCCCCGACCTGATGCTGCTCACCGACGACGTCTACGGCACCTTCGTGCCGGGCTTCCGCTCGCTGCTGGGCGCCTACCCGCGCAACACGATTGGCGTGTATTCGTACAGCAAGTACTTCGGCTGCACCGGCTGGCGCCTGGGCGTGATCGCGCTGCATGACGACAACATCTTCGACGAGAAGATCAAGGCGCACGATGCCGCCACGCTCAAGAAGCTCGACAAGCGCTATGGCACCCTGACGCCGCAGCCGCGCAACATCAAGTTCGTCGACCGCATCGTGGCCGACAGCCGCGACGTGGCGCTCAACCACACGGCGGGCCTCTCGCTGCCGCAGCAGGTCATGATGGCGCTGTTCTCGCTCTACGAGTTGATGGACGGCGAGAAGGCCTACCAGAAGGCGTGCATCGAGATCTGCAAGCGCCGCACGGCGCTCACGCTCGAAGGCCTGGGCATCGAGGTGGCGCCCAACATCCTCTTCGACCATTACTACGGCCTGATCGACCTCGAATTCTGGCTGCGCAAGTACACCAACGAAGACGTGGTCACATGGATCAAGGCCAACGTGCATCCGCTGGACATCGTCTTCCGGCTGGCCGAAGACCACGGCATCGTGCTGCTCAACGGCGGCGGCTTCGAGGCACCGGACTGGTCGGCGCGGGTGTCCTTCGCGAACCTCGATGAAGAGGTCTACAACACCATCGGCCGCGCTGTGCGGGCCGTGGCGCGCGGCTACGTCGAGTCTTACGAGCGCTCGAAGTCGGTGAAGGTGACGGTCAAGAAGCCGAAGGCCTGAACGGGCCTTTCAACGCCCCATCAACGTGCCTTCATGGCACGTTGACCTTGGTCCATGACGCGTCCGGATCAAAGAGCGTCATGGCGCGCGCCGTCTTGTCGGTTTCCGGGCCGAGGTCCTTCTGGTACAGCACGCCCTGGTGGTTGACCATGAAGCTGGTCACGCCCGTGTCGCCATAGCGGATCGGCCACGCGATCAGCGCAAAGCCTGCGCGCATGCGTCCGCCGATGACGTAGTCGTACGCGCCGCCGGGCGCGTTCTTGCCCTGCGCCTTCAGGATCTTGAAGTTGAAGCCGTGGTAGCCCTCGCCGGGCTTCTGCCCGGCGTAGAGCGGACCGAGCGGGCTTTGGCCTTGCGCGTCGCCCGAGGCCCAGTACAGGCCGTCGTGCTGGCCAGGGGTGCTGACGAACTTCTGCGCGTAGTTGAGCACGCCATCGCCGTCCCGGTCGCGCATCGCGTATTCCTTTTGCGCGTCGAAGTAGGCCAGCACGGCCTGCATCGCGGCCAGTTCGTTGCGGCCGATGCGGCGGGTGCGCATCAGGTCGGCACCCTCGCGTGGATCAAACTGCCAGCCCGCGCTGCGCTTGACGATGGGTACGGGCAGCGTCCAGTTGCCATCGCCCACGGCCAGCATGGCCTTGCTGTCGCCCTGGGCGACGATCTTGTGCTGCTTGCTCCACGCGGAGAGGAAGGCGTCCACGTCGGTGCGGTCGACCGAGCCCACGGGGATGAAACGCCGGAAGTCCGCGCCGAGCACGGTGCGCATGGCGGCCGTGTCATTGGCCAGCACGGCGTTGTAGAGCGCCTGCGATGCGGCCTCGGCGCTGGGGTAGGCGCGTTGCGCGAGCGCAGGCGTCGCAAGCAACGCACTGGCGGCCATGACGGCCATTGACGAGATCAGTTTGAAACGGGTGTGCATGCTCATGTTCCGGGGATGAATGGGTTGCGCCATGACGTTCTCTGGCTCAGGACACTAGCGGCGACCGCCACGACCGCCACCGCCCATGCGGCCGCCTCCACCACCACCAAAGCCACCGGCCCGTGCGCCGCCTCCCCCGAAATTGCCGCCGCCCCTGGCACCACCGCCATAGTTGTGCTGCCCCATCGATTGCCGGCTGGCATTGCCGCGATCGAATTGCTGCTGCATCTGCCCCGCATTGCCAGCGCCACGGAAGGCGTTGTCTCCGCCGAACCCGCCGCCGCCGCGCGAATCCGTGCGCGAGAACCCATCGCCGCCAAAGCCACCTTCTGGCCGGCCGCGCGCCGCGGCCTCTGCGCGCTGGCGCGTGGCGGGGTCGTTGCGCAGCTGGTTGCGCTCCTGGCCCGGATCCATTCCGCGTTGCTGCATGGCGGACTGCGCCTGCTGCCGCTGCGCGTCGCGTGTGGCCGTGTCGCGTCCCCGGAAGTCGCCGCGCTGCTCCGAGCCCGGCACGTTGCGGCCGAACTGCTGCTGGCTGCGCCCATCGCGGTACGGCACGCCACGGCGGTTCTCGGCGTTGTGCCGGAAGTTCGTCTGGTTGGCGTTGAGTTGCCGGTTGGTGTTGATGCTGTTGTAGCGGTTGACGTTGATGTTCACGTCGCCACGCCCCCAATTGCAATTGCCCCAGAGCGCTGCCGTCGCCGCCACGCCGATGCCGAATGCAATGCCAGTCGCCAAAGCCGCGCCCGGGTAGTAGCCGGGGTAATACATCGCCGGCGGGTACCAGTAGTACGGCGGGTAGGCCGGATAGGGCCACGCCCCGTACACCACCGTCGGGTTGTAAGTCGGCACGTAGACCACCTGCGGGTTGGCCGGCTCGATGGTGATCACGCTTTGCTGCGGCGCGTCCTGCGCGGGCGCCACGCTCACCTTCTGCTGCTCCGTGGACTTGAGGTTGCCCGAGGCCTGCGCCTTGGCGCGAAGGCGTTGCGCGGAGTCGAGCACAGCCTTCGAATCGGCCAGGAAGGCGTCACCCAGGTTTTGCACCCAGTCGGGCTTGTCGCCCATGGTCTGGATCACCTGCGGAAAGGCGATCAGCGACTTCACGCTGGGGTCCCAGGGCTGGCTGTCGACCGCCTTGACGGCCGCGTCGCCGGATTGATCGGAATGCGCCTTCGACCACTTGGCCGCATCGGCCACGTCGGCCGGATAGGTCGCCGCCATCAGCACCTGCGACAGCAGCGAGTCGGGGTACAGCGCAATGGGCGCCATCATCTGGTCGATCTGCTCGACGCTGAAGGTGGCGCCGCCCTGCGCGGGGGCCGTGCTCCCCGTTGGCGCGGGCGCCGGTGCAGCGCTGGTCGTCGTCGTCGTGACGGTGGTCGGCGCCATGTACGCGGGCGGCGGCGCCACGACGCATCCGGCGACGACGCACGAGATGGCCAGCGCGACAACGAGCGGCCTGGAGGGAGGGGCAATCGATGGCTGTTTCATGGACCCTGTGGTTTCTTCGAAGAGACCGCTTGAACATCCGGGCGCTCGCCACATCGCAAGAGCCCGCGCGACAGGAAGGCCATTGGAGTGGCCCTCGCCGCGGGTGTCAAGAACACATTGGCGCCGGACACACAAAGTTGCGGGCGGCTGCGGAGTCCAGTCAAATGCATTCAATGACTGAAAGCCCAGAGCCAAGCCACAGGCCGCGCGCCGCATGAAAAGGCAGCTTGGCGTTGCGCTGGCCTTGTTCGCGCTGGCGGGCGAATGCCTTGCCCAATCGAGCGTGGTGCAGGGCCCCGTCGACGGCGATTCGCTGATCTTCTTCGGCGTGGCCGACGCCGTGCTGGCCTACGGCGCCGGCAGCAACTCGCACCGTACGCGGCTCCTGAGCGGTGGCAACACGGCATCGCGCTGGGGCCTGCGCGGCGTGCAAGACCTGGGCGGCGGGCTGGCGGCGACTTTCTGGCTGGAGGCCGGCTACGACGTCAACAACGGGAGCGGCGTGGCCACCAACAGCAACAACCAGGACAGCGGCGCCGGCTTCGACGCCGCTGCATTCAACCGCCGCTCCACGGTCAGCCTGGTCAGCGACTGGGGCGAACTGCGCCTGGGCAGGGACTTCACCGCGACCTACCTGAACCGCGATTCGAGCGATCCGTTCTCGACCAACGGTGTGGGCGCGTCGCAGGCCGATGTCAGCGCCATTCGCGTGCCGACCCTGGTGCGGGCCTCCAACATCGTCGGCTACCTCTTGCCGGCAGATCTTTCGGGATTCTTCGGCGAGGTGCAGTACTTCATGGGCGAAAACGCCTCGGATTCACCCGCGCCGCAGGATGGCACCGGCTACGCCGTGCGCATCGGCTACAGGCGCGGTGCCTTCGGCGTGGCCATGTCGACGGGCCGCACGCAGTACGCGCGCAGCGCAACGACCGGCGACTTCCTGGTGTCGGACATCGCGGCTTCCTATGACTTCGGCGTGGTGTCGGTCAGCACCGGGTACTTTCACGACAGGTCCGAGCGGGACACTCCGCTCACCGGCACGGGCTACATCGTGGGCGCCGTCGTGCCGGTGGGCCCGCACCAGTTGAAGGCGGCCTTCTCGTCTTACGGCACCGATGCGCCCGGCGATCCGCGTGCGGACAAGTTGGCCGTCGGCTTCGTCTACAGCTTTTCAAAGCGCACGCAGGCGTACATGACGCTTGCCCATGTCAGCAACAGCGGAGGGTCGGCGCAGGCGCTCAATGGCGCCACCACGGATCCCGACCGCAGTTCGCGGGGGTACGACTTCGGGCTGAAGCACAGCTTCTAGCGTCGCCGGGCAAGCCAAGGTAAAGACAGCTTCCGCGCCCCCGCCAAAGGGCGTACGCTGGTGATCCGGAGCCTCTGACATGAAGCACCCACGCCTTCTTCGCATCGGCATGGTCCTGGGCGGCCTGCTGGGCCTCGGCGGCTGTGCCGCCTGGCCGGGTTGGTACGACGGCTATGCCTATCCCTACCCCGCCTACTACGGCGCCGGCTACTACGGCTACGGGCCCTCCGTGTACCTGAGCGGCGCCCATTACGGCGGGTACTACGGCGGCTACTACGGTGGTTGCTGCTACGGCTATCCCTATGGATGGCGCGGCCGCTATCCCTACTACGGCCACGCCTATGGTTACGGCCATGGCTATGCAAGGCCGGGCTACGGCGGTCCGGGCTGGGGTGGACGCCCCGGTGGCGGCGGCCAGGGCGGAGGCGGCGGACCTGGACGCGGCGGCGGAGGGGGTGGTGGCGGCGGAGGGGGTGGTGGCGGACGACGTTGAGTGTTCGGCTTGCAATGCTTGGTTGCCTCAAAGCGCATTGACACCACGCCAGCGTTGACACAAAGTCCCTGCGCGGGCGCCAGCCCGCGGGACACCCGTCCGCTCGCCGACGTGCGCATCGGCTTCGGGTCTCAACCGCAAGCTCTTCGGGAGGCAGGAACATGGCAAGCAACAGGAAAGCCACGGTTGACGCATGACCGATGCCGCCGTCGAGCCGCAAGAACACGTGGCGCAGTTGCGCGCGGGCCGAACCGTCACGGTGCGGGCGGTTCGCCCCGACGACCGTCACGCGTTCGCAGTGGCCTTCGAACGCCTGTCGCCCCACTCGCGCTACACGCGCTATTTCAGGCCGCTGCGCGAGTTGTCGCCGCGGATGCTCGATGAGGTGGCGAACCCTCCTGCGGACTGCGTCATGGCGCTGGCCGCCTTCGCCGACGCGCCGCAGCAAGATGGCACTGAGCGGCCCATCGTCGGCGCTGCGCGCATCCTGTGGGCGCCGGGCAGCCACACCTGCGAGTTCGCCGTGACGATCGCAGACGACTGGCAAGGCGCCGGCCTCGCGCGGCACTTGATCCAGACCTTGATTACCCTGGCGCGCGCACGCGGCATGCAGCGCATGGAAGGCTTCGTGCTGCCCGGCAACGACGGCATGCGCGGCCTGGCGCACCGACTCGGTTTCTCGGACGCGCCGTTCCCGGAAGACCCCGGCCTGCGGCTGGTGAGCCTGGACCTGAAATGAGCCCGGAAGTCATCACGGCGCAACGACAACCCTGCACCATCACCTGAACCTGGAGAGTGGCATGGACACGAAACACGCAAAGTACGACCGACTCATCGCGATGTGCCAGACCTTTGCGCCCACGCCCACCGCAGTGGCGCACCCCTGCGACGCGAGTTCGCTTCAGGGCGCCATCGAAGCGAAACAGCTCGGACTCATCGCACCGATTCTTGTCGGGCCCACCGAACGCATTCGCGCCGTGGCGGCAAGCGCCGGGCTGGACCTGACGGGCTTGCAAATTGTGGATGCGCCCTTCAGCGTGGCCTCGGCCGCGTGCGCGGTGCAGCTGGTGCGCGAAGGCAAGGCCGAGGCGCTGATGAAAGGCAGCCTGCACACCGACGAACTGATGGGCGCGGTGGTCAAGTCCGACACGGGGCTGCGCACCGCGCGGCGCGTGAGCCACTGTTTCGTCATGGATGTGCCGGGGCATGCGGACGCGCTCATCATCACCGACGCGGCCGTCAACATCGCACCCACGCTGGAGGTCAAGGCCGACATCGTGCAAAACGCCATCGACCTGGCGCACGCCCTGCACCTCGATGAAGTGCGCGTGGCCATTCTCTCGGCCATGGAAACCATCAACCCCAAGGTGCCGTCCACGGTGGAAGCCGCGGCGCTGTGCAAGATGGTGGACCGGCGCCAGATCACCGGCGCGCTGGTGGACGGGCCGCTGGCGCTGGACAACGCCATCAACATGGAGGCGGCGCGGGTCAAGGGCATCGATTCGCCCGTGGCGGGGCGCGCCAACGTGCTGGTGGTGCCCGACCTCGAAGCGGGCAACATGCTGGCCAAGAGCCTGTCCTTCCTGGCGGGCGCGGACTCGGCGGGCATCGTGCTCGGTGCCAGGGTGCCGATCATCCTCACGAGCCGCGCCGATTCCGTGATTGCCCGGCTCGCGTCGTGCGCGGTTGCGGTGCTCGTGGCGCAGGCCCGGCGCGAAGGCGTCAAGACACTGGGGTGAGAGCATGGCCGACATCGTCCTCGTGCTCAATGCCGGCTCATCGAGCATCAAGTTCAGCGCCTTCAATGCAGACAGTGAAGCCAAGGCACTGTTCAACGGCCAGGTCGAAGGGCTCTACACCGCGCCCAAGTTCAAGGCCAAGGCGTCCGACGGCAGCGAGATCGGCGCGCACGCTTGGGGCCAGGGCACCCAACTCGGCCATGAAGGCGCGATTACCTTCCTGACCGGGTTTGTGCGCGACCGGCTGGCGGGCCACAGCATCGTCGCCGTCGGCCATCGTGTGGTGCATGGCGGGCTGGGTTTCGAGCAGCCGGTGCGCGTCAATGCCGAGGTGCTGACGGCACTACGCAAGCTGAGCCCGCTGGCGCCGCTGCACCAGCCGCACAACCTTGCGCCGATCGACATCATCACCAAGCTTCAGCCCCAGTTGCTGCAGGTGGCGTGCTTCGACACGGCCTTTCATCGTGGACAGCCGGCCGTGGCGCAGGCCTTTGCCTTGCCGCCCAGCATCACCGAACGTGGTGTGCAGCGCTACGGCTTTCACGGGCTTTCCTACGAGTACGTCGCGAGCGTGCTGGGGAGCTTCGATGAACGCGCCGCTTCTGGGCGAACCATCGTCGCGCACCTGGGCAACGGATGCAGCATGTGCGCCATGGTGGGCGCCAGGAGCGTCGCCAGCACGATGGGTTTCACAGCAGTCGACGGCCTGCCGATGGGCACGCGCTGCGGCAACCTGGACCCGGGCGTCCTGCTCTACCTGATGGACGAAATGGGCATGGATGCGCGCGCCATCGAAGACCTGATCTACAAGCAGTCGGGCTTGCTCGGCGTCTCCGGCGTGTCGAGCGACATGCGGGCCTTGCTGGCGAGCGATGAGCCGCGGGCGCGGCTGGCAGTGGATCTGTTCGTGTACCGCGTGGGGCGCGAACTGGGCTCGCTGGCGGCGGCTGCCGGGGGCATCGACGCACTGGTGTTCACCGCAGGCATCGGCGAACACGCCGTGGCGATTCGCGAACGCGCCTGCCAAGGCGCGGCATGGCTGGGCGTGGAGCTGGACCCCGCCGCCAACGCGGCCGGCGGACCCCGCATCAGCACGGCGGCGAGCAAGGTGTCGGCGTGGATCGTCCCGACCAACGAGGAACTGATGATCGCGCGGCACACCCTGAAGATCGCCCAGGCCATCTGACTGAAAAAAGCCTGCCACGTGCAATCAGGTGTAAGGAATGCACTGGTGGCGATGAATGGATGTTGTCCCACACGCGCAGCCGCTGCGTCATTCGAAACTCCGCGCATTGCTCAATGGCACCTGCGAATCAAAGGAGTTTCCCGATGACCGAACGCCCCGACATCCCGAAGGGACCGAACCCGATCCAGATCGACGTCAAGGAAGAAGACGAAGTGCGCTACTGGGCGCAGAAGTTCGACGTGTCCGAGGCCGCCTTGCGACAGGCCGTTGCGGACGTGGGCGTGCAAGCCGGCGACGTGGCCGCGCACTTGGGCAAGCCTTCGTCGGAAACGCGGCAGCTTCAGCAATCCGCCTGACAACCACGGGCGCTTCAAGCAGGATGGGTCGACACCGTCTTGCTCTTGCCCGCCGCCGTGCGGGCGCCCAGCACCATCTCCGTCATCCAGCCCACGAGTTGCAACCCATAGGCCTGGCGCATCTCTTCGCTGGAGAGCGCATGGTCGGCGCCGGTCAGCACGCGATAGGTGATGGAGTGCACGTGCCCGAAGGCGTTGACGTAGTTCTTGATGACGGGCGGCGGCACGGTCTTGTCGTTTTCCGATTCGACGATGAGCACGTCGCCCCGAAACGCCTCGCAGGCGCGCAAGGCGCGGTTGTCCGACGGCTGCACCGGTGAGCTGCGGTAGCGCGCAAGGTCTTCGCGGTCGAGCTTGCCCTTGGGAATCTCCCAGCCTTCGTCGCGGTAGAGCGCAGGCGCGCGCAAGGCGAGCCAGCGCACCGGCCTCAGTTCGGTGAGCAGCGCTGCGAGGTAGCCGCCATAGCTGCTGCCGATGATGGCCATGGCGGCCGGGTCGACGGCGGGGTGCGACACCAGTTCGTCATAAGCGGCGAGCACGTCGTGCAGGTTGTCCTCGCGCGTGACGGCCTGCATCTGCGCCTTGTGACGCGCATGACCGCGCAGGTCGATGGTCAGGCAGATACAGCCCAGCGCCGCGATCTCGTGGGCACGCGCGATGTATTGGCTCTGGCTGCCGTCCCATCCGTGGACCAGCAAGACGCCCGGCACGACCGCCGAGGGCGCGACCAGCGTGCCGTCGATGTGCTGGTCATCGACGGGGATCTCGATGGCGGTGTGTCGTGTCGTGGTCATCGGGCGGGCTCGGGGTCGATGACGGTGTACTTGGCCAGGGGCCCCACCTGTGCATCGGTTCCTTCGAAATAGACCACCGCGTCGAGCGGCAGGTTCCATTGGCCATACACCTCGAAACACGAGGCGTGGACGCGATTGCATTGCGGCTGGGTGTGCAGACGCTCGAGGGCGGCCACCTCGGCACCGGTGGCGCCGCCCAGACGCCACGATTGCTCCAGCACGCCACTGCGCTGGCGGCCGTCGGCGGCCCTGCCCTGCGCGACGTCGTAGTTGATGCGCGAGGCGAAGAAGCCGGGGAAGCACGCGGTCACGGCCTCGTGGTAGCGCTGGGCCTGGAGCACGGCAAGGCGCACTTCAGCGGCCAGGGGTTGCATGAGCAGGGCATCGAAGCCGCCGCGCACGAAGCGCAGGTCGGAGCCACCGTATGCGTCTTCGCGATGGTTGTTGAGCGTGGTGCGCTGCACGCCGTGGTAGCTCGCCACGATGTCGCCGTCGAAGACCTGGCCGATGCTGTAGGTCACGGGGTTCTGCAGGTTTTCTTCCAGCACCACGCCGCCCTTGGCGATCTCGTCCGCCAATGTGTCCAGGGCGCGCTCCAGCGCTGCTTCGTCACCGGCGACGATCTGGCCGCGACCGCCTGTCGCGGTGGCCGCCTTGATGCGCACCGGGCCGCCTTGCAACAGTTGCCGCCCTGCCTTGCGCGCGTCGTCCTGGCCAAAGGCGGTGTAGCCGGCCAGCACGGCGTTCGCCACCTCCTGGCCGAATCGCGGATCCCATCCGTCGGGCCGCACGGCTGCATCGTCGATGAGGGAGTGCGTGATGACCTTGGTGGCCACGAAGGCATGGGGCACGACGCCGCCGAACAGGTCACGCGCACTGTGAATGCCGAGCGTGTTGCAGGCCACCGTGTCGGTGAGGGTATCGCTGGGGACGTAGTAAGGGCGAGAGGCGTAGCTGCGCTTGATGTCGTATTCGCCGCAGAAATCGAGGCCCTTCAGGCGTGCCAAGCGGCGCGCGACTTCGCGGCGGGTGGCGTGTTCATGCTGGCTGTCGAAGGCGCGGTGGCTGGCCGTGAGGGCGACGACGCACTGCGCCGCGGCGCTTTGATCGAGGGGCGATGGGACGGGCGCTGAGGGTGCGCTTTGCGAGGTGGCGTGGGCCATGTACTGCTCCTGCGGTGACTCCCGATGGCGCGATGCTGCGGCAGGCCATCGAGACGTTGAGCAGGCAGAGGTTGCAGGCGGGTGTAGGTGAAGCGCGCTTCGCTTCTTTCTCCCCTCTTTCTCCCCTTCTTCCTCCTCTCCCCTCCGGGCGTCTTTCTCCTCTCCCCTCCGGGGAGAGGCCGGGTGAGGGGCACCGGGCCTTGGCAACGGTCACAACCTTTTCAACCGCCGCGTGCCCTCACCCCGGCCCTCTCCCGGCGGGAGAGGGAGCAAAGCCCAGAAGCTTCATCGCGGGGCCGATGGCTTGCACGGACTTGGCGTAGTCGCGCCACGGCTCATTGCCCTTGTCCAGCCGCGTATGGATGTTCTGCACCGTCCACTGCGCGCCACTGTGAATCGTCGAAACCTCGCCCCATTCGATGGGCACCGACACCCCCAGCCCCGGCCGCGCACGCGCCGACCACGCGCACACCGTGGTCGCGCCGAAGCCGTTGCGCAGGTAGTCGATGAAGATCTTGCCGACGCGGTTCTTCGGCCCGCTCTTCGCAACGAACAGTTGCGGCAGCGTCCTGGCCAGATGCACCACGATGGCCTCGGAGAAATCCTTCACCGTGTCCCAGCCGTGCTGCTTCTTCAGTGGCACGACAACGTGCAGCCCCTTGCCTCCACTGGTCTTGCAAAACGACACCAGCCCCAACTGATCGAGGAACACCCGCACCAGTTCCGCCGCCTGCTGCACCTTGTTCCAAGCCACGCCTTCGCCGGGGTCCAGGTCAAAGGTCATGCGGTCGGGCTTGGCGGTCGAGGTCTTCACCGCGTTCCAGGTGTGGAACTCGATGACATTCATCTGCGCCGCCGCGATCAAGCCCTGGAGCGATGCGACTTCCAGCATTTGCTCGTGGCCCGGCCAGATGGCGGGGTCGATCTGCGCGATGCCATCAATGCCGCCCTTGTCCAGGTGCTTCTGGAAAAACAACTCGCCGGTGATGCCGGTCGGCGCCCGGACAAGAGACACCGGGCGGCCCTTGAGGTGTTCCATCATCAGCGGACCGATCAGGCCGTAGAAGCGCACGATCTCGATCTTCGTCACACCGGTCGACGGGTCCACGACGCGCTCCGGGTTCGACACCTTGAACTTCGCCGGCAAGGCATGCGGCGCAGGACGTGGCGTGTCGGCGCCCTTCAACACGACGGCTTGCTCGCGCACGATAGCCTTGGCGGGCTTGTCTTCACGCACCGCGTGGAACACCGGGTGCCGCACGTGGCCGCTCGCCGTCCAGTCGGAGAAAGTCACCTCCACGACCAGCACCGGCTTGACCCAGTGCGCGAGCCGGTCGATTTCGGTCTTGTCCTTGAACGGCCGCTCCTTGACGGCGATCTTCTTCAGCCGTTCCAGCATCTGCACGAGCGCCTGATCGTTGAACCCGGTGCCCACGTTGCCGGCATACACCAGGTCGCCCTTGTCGTCATGCACACCCAGCAGCAGCGCACCGATGCCCACGCGCGAGCCCTTGGGGTCGGTGTAGCCACCGACGACAAATTCCTGCCGGCGCGTGCACTTGAGCTTGATCCAGTCCGATGACCTTCGCGCGCTGTAGGCACTGCTCTTGCGCTTGCCGATGATGCCCTCCAGGCCGAGCCGGCCGGCGGACGCCATGAGGTCTTGCGGCGACGCATCGAAGCTCTCGCTGAGGCGGATTTCCTTCGGCGGCTTCTTCATGAGCGACTGCAGGAAGGCCCGACGCTCGATCAATGGCACCTGCGTCAGGTCGTGCCCGTCGTACCACGGCAGGTCGAACAGGAAATAGACGATCTCCTGCGTCTTCGAGTTGTCGAATGCGTTCTGCAGCGCCTGGAAGTCGGTGATGCCTGTCGGCCCGAGCACGACCACTTCGCCATCAAGCCAGCCGTGCTTGAGCTTCATGCGCCCGATGGCCTCGACAAGGTGCGGCAGGCGGGCGCTCCAGTCGTGGCCATTGCGGGTGAAAAGCCGCACGCCGTCCGCGTCGATGCGCGCGAGCATGCGGTAGCCGTCGAACTTGATCTCGTAGACCCAGTTGTCCGGCTGGCCAGGCGGTGCATCGACCAGTGCGGCGAGCATGGGCGAGAGCTTGGCCGGCATGGTGGCCTTCGTCGCCAACTCAGGCAGGCCGCTGGCGGCTCGGCGTCGTGTGGCCGGCTTCGACGCTGCCTGCGTCGCCGTGGCGCCATCCGCGCCCGGCATCGGCAGTGCCGCCACGCTGTCAGGAAATTCATCCACCACGCTGAATTCGCTGGCCGGGCGCATGTACTGGTCGCGCTCCTTGATGAGCAGCCACGCGTCCTGCTTGTCGTCCTTGCTCTTGATGCGCACCAGCACCCACTTGCCGCGCAGCTTGTAGCCGTGCAGAAGGAACTTGAGGTCGCCCTTGCGCAGTCCCTCGTGCGGGTCGCCGATGGGCTCCCAGGTGCCCTTGTCCCAGATCTCGACCTTGCCGGCGCCGT
Organism: Variovorax brevis; assembly: GCF_030317105.1. Taxonomy (GTDB): domain Bacteria; phylum Pseudomonadota; class Gammaproteobacteria; order Burkholderiales; family Burkholderiaceae_C; genus Variovorax; species Variovorax brevis. The sequence continues at coordinate 220,845 of NZ_JASZYG010000001.1, read as the reverse complement.
ATTGCTTCGCGGGGATCGTGCCCTCGAAGGCGTTGTACGACAGGGGGTGGTCCTCGACATGCACGGCCATGCGCTTGTCGCGCTGATCGTAGCTCGGGCCCCTGGGCACGGCCCAGCTTTTCATGGCGCCGTCCAGTTCGATGCGAAAGTCGTAGTGAAGCCGGCTGGCCCAGTGCTTCTGCACCACGAACTGCAGGCGGCCGGGGGTGCTGGCCTCGTGGGCGTCTTCGGCGGGCTCGGGCGTCAGCGCGAAATTGCGCTTCGATTTGTATCGCTCTAGCGGATCGACACGGGCCATCGGCAGGGCTTTCGCGGTGAGGGAAAGCCGATCTTCCCTCAAGATGGCCCCGCAAGTCGCCCGCCCACCGCAGGCCGGTGCACGCAAAGCCAAAAGCCCGGTATATGCTCGGCCAGCCGAGCGATGCGCCTCGGGGGACGTCACATGGAAAAGCACTACCTCACGCCGCTCTTTGCCCCCAGATCAATCGTCGTGTTTGCCGACCAGGCCCAGGCTTCAGGCGACGAGCACCAGCATGCCGTGCACCTGCGGCAAGCGCTGGAGGCCACGGCCTTCAAGGGGCCGCTGCAATACCTCGACGTCCACACCAGCGGAACGCTGGGCGATCTTGCGCAATCGCGCGCCGACCTGGCCATCATTGCGCTGCCACCGAAGGAGATTGCAGCCGCGCTCGGGGTGGCAGGCCGCATCGGCTGCCGTGCGGCCATGGTGATCTCCTCGGGATTGGGGGCGGACACGGCGGGCGATTTCCGAGCCATCGCGCGCCGCGAAGGCATCCATCTGCTGGGGCCGAACACCCTGGGGCACCAGCGGCCTGCGCTGGGGCTCAATGCCAGCGTGGTGGGGACACTGGCCGGCACCGGCACGCTCGCGCTGGTGTCGCAATCGGGGGCGCTCACCTCCTCCATGCTGGACTGGGCGCGTGAGAACGCCGTGGGTTTTTCCAGCCTGGTGTCGCTGGGTCCCCATACCTCGGTCGACATTGCCCAGGTGCTGGACTTCTTGGCCGACGACCCCGATACACGCAGCATCGTCGTCTACCTCGAAGGCATTTCGACGGCGCGGCCTTTCATGAGTGCACTGCGTTCGGCGTCGCACGCCAAGCCAGTGGTGGTGCTCAAGGCGGGGCGCAAACCCGCCGGCAACGAAGCGGCGCACACGCACAGCGCGGCCACCGTGGGCAGCGACGATGTGTTCGACGCCGCACTGCGCCGCGCCGGGGCCGTTCGGGTGCGTTCCTTCGTCGAATTGTTTTCCGCCGCCAAGTGCCTGGCTTCGCGCTACCGGCCGGTGGGCCAGCGCCTTGCCATCATCACCAACGGCGGCGGGCCGGGCGTGCTGGCCGCCGACTGGGTCAACGAAATCGGACTGCAACTGGGCAAGCTCACGCCCGAATCCATTGAAAAGCTCAAGCCACGGGTGCCGGCCCTGGCCACGCTCACGGACCTGATCGACCTCAGCGAAGACGCGGGGCCCGAAGCCTACCGGGCGGCGCTCGAAGTGGCTTCGGCCGACCCGCAGGTCAACGGCGTGCTCGCCATCTATTCGCCCAAGCCGGGGCGCGACGCGGCAGCCATTGCGCGCGCGGTATCCGAGGCGCCCCAGGCGGGGCAAAAGCCGATCCTGTCGTGCTGGATGGGCGACTCATCGGTGCGTGCCGCGCGCAGCATCCTGGTCGAAGCGGTGATTCCCAGCTTCAGAACGCCGGAGGCGGCCGTGGGCGCCTTTGGCAATATTTTCTCGTTCTATCAGAACCAGCAACTGTTGCAACAGACACCGCCGCCGCTGTCGACGCTGGCCAAGCCCGACATCGAGGCGGCCCGCCTGCTGATCGACAGCGTGCTGGCGGAACGCCGCACCGTGCTCACCGAAATGGAATCGAAGACGCTGCTGTCCTCTTTCCACATTCCCATCACGCGGACCATGCTCGCGCGCAGCGCCCACGAGGCCATGATGATCGCCTCGCAGCTCGGCTTTCCGGTGGCGCTGAAGATCGACTCCCCCGACATCAGCCACAAGTCGGATGTGGAGGGCGTCGCGCTGAACGTGATGAACGGCGCAGGCGCGCGCGACACCTACGACGCCCTGATGGAGCGCGTCACCCAACTGGCGCCCAAGGCGCGCATCAACGGCGTGACGGTGCAGAAAATGGCGCGGGCCCGGCGCGGGCGCGAGGTCAACGTGGGGCTGGTCACCGACGACCCCTTCGGTCCGGTGATTGTCTTTGGCGCCGGCGGCACCATGATCGAACTGCTGGACGACCGCGCGATGGAACTGCCGCCGCTCAACCAGTTCCTGGCGCGCCGGCTCATCGAGCGATCGCGCGTCGCATCGACCTTTCTCGAGTGGCGCGGCGCGAGCCCGGTGGACATGCAGGCGCTGGAGCAAGTGCTGCTGCGCGTGTCGGAAATGGTGTGCGAGCTGCCCGAACTGCGCGAGATGGACATCAACCCCATCATCGTGGACGAGTCCGGCGCGCTGGCGGTCGATGCCCGCATCGTCGTGGGCAACGCGCCGCAATCGGCGAGCGGGCAAAGCCGGGGTTATCAGCACCTGGCCATCCTGCCCTACCCGGCGCGCTACGAACGCGAATGCCTCCTGCGCGGTGGCGGCATGTACGCGATCCGCCCGATTCACCCCGATGACGCGCACATGCTGCAGCGCTTCGTCAAGGAGCTGTCGCCCGAGAGCCGGTGGTTTCGCTTTGCCTCGCATTTCCGCGAGCTGCCACCGACGATGCTCTCGCGCTTCACCCTGATCGACTACGACCGCGAGATGGCCTTGGTCGCGGTCGTCCCGGAACGCATCGAGGAAGCCGACGGCACCGTGCGCGAAGGCGAACGCGTGGTGGGCGTGTCGCGTTACGTCACCAACCCCGACAAGGCAAGCTGCGAGTTCTCGCTGGTCGTTGCCGACGAATACAAGGGCAAGGGCCTGGGCATGCGCTTGATGGAACACATCATCGAGGTGGCGCGCGACAAGGGCCTGGCTGAGATCGACGGCCTGGTGCTGTCGAACAACTCGGCAATGCTCAAGCTCATGCGCAAGATGGGGTTTTCGGTCAAGCGCTATGCGGATGATCCGGAGTTCGTGCTGGTGAGCTTTGCGTTGTAGGTGTTCCGAGAAATGCGAATTCCTCGCATTTGAGTGCTAAGCTTTTCACTCCTCAGCAACCTCATCAGGGAATCTCCAATGAAATACGTCACCGTCGCCGTCGCGCTGGGCCTTGCCGCATGCGTCTCGACCTCCGCATTCGCCAAGGCGGACTGCAAGCCTTACCCCAAGGCCGAATGGATGAGCGAGGCGGACGCCAAGGCCAAGATCCTGGAGCAGGGCTACACCATCTCCAAGTTCAAGGTGGACGGCAACTGCTATGAGATCTACGGCAAGAACAAGGAAGGCAAGAAGGTGGAAATCTACTTCGATGCCAAGACGCTCGCGCCGGTAAAGACCGAGATCGAAAAATAACCGTGCCGGGGCCTCACGGCGGCGCCCTGCAGGTGTGGGACGCCATCGTTCGCCTTTCGCACGCGGTGCTGGCCGGGTGCGTCATCTACTGCTGGTTCCAGGACGACGGCGGGCCGGCGCATCGGCAGGTGGGCTACGTCGCGGCTGGCGCGGTGGGCGTTCGCCTGTTGTGGGCCGTGCTGTCGAAAGGACATGGCCGCCTCTCGGCGCTCAGGCCATCCCTGCGCGCCACCTTGGACTATGTCCGCGCCGGCACGCCGCGCACCATCGGCCACGACCCGCTCGGGCTGTGGATGGTGTGGCTGATGTGGACGCTGGTGCTGCTGCTCGCGCTCACGGGGTGGATGAGCCGTTGGGACATGTTCTGGGGCGACGAGCGGGTGCAAGAGGTGCACGCATGGATTTCCGACGCACTGATGGCCGCGGTCGTGCTGCACCTGCTCGGCGTGGCGGTGATGAGCTGGCGCTGGCGCGAAAACCTGCCGGGGACGATGGTGACGGGGCGCAAGCGGGTAGCCGATGCGAAGCGCATGCCCATGCGTTGATACTCGGTTGGTATGTTTTTGCGTTATGGGGGCCTGATGAAATCAAACGCTGGCGATGTCGGCGGACTTCCGCTTTCCCGAGTCAGTGATAAGACGTCCATTCGTCGCGACGACGAAAGCGTCAAGCCAACGCCTCGCCCTGTCGACTGGCGGCGCTTCTTTGCGCTGAATGCCAAGGCGTCTGACGACTTCATGGCCGGCGTCGAACGCCTGCCCGTGCAGGAGCGCCCGGTATGACAGTGCCCATGTCAATGCGGGACACGGACAGCTGCATTTTTCGGTTGCGCTCCTCTGCTTCGGGTTCTTTGGTCGGAGTTAAAGCCGCTCCTGCCCCTCCGACCCCTCCGCCACATCAAACTTGTCATGGCGAATCGCATCGTCATCCATCAGCTCGTACCACATCGCATTGAGCACAGCAAAGGCCGCTGCCAGCGGCAGGCCCAGTATCCACGCGAAGTACCACATGCGCGACTCCTTTGTTCCTTGATCCGGCTCAATAGGCGTGGCCGCGATCTTCCTCGATCGCCTTGGGGTCCACCTTGCCGCGCATGACCGCATAGACCCAGCTGGTGTAGGCCAGGATGATGGGCAAGAAGATCACCACGCACACCAGCATGATGAACAGCGTCAAGTGGCTGGACGACGAATCCCACACCGTGAGGCTCGCACGCGGATCTTTCGACGACGGCAGGATGAAGGGGAACATCGACACCCCCACGCTCAGGATGATTCCCGCAATGCCCAGCCCGCTGCTCAGCAGCGCCAGCATCTCGCGCCGCGCCAACATGGCGAGCAAGGCCAGCGCGGCGCCCGCGATGCCCACCAGCGGCACGACGTAGAGCCAGGGCCGCGCCCCGTAGTTGACGAACCATGCGCCGGCATGCAGTTCCACCGTCTTGAGCAGCGGATTCGACGGGCCCGTCGGCACAATCTCGCTCGTGATGCGGTAGCCGCCGACGTAGCGGTGCAGCAGCACGCCCGCCACGATGTACAGCACGATGGTCAGCAGCGCGGCGACGATGCCGATGCTGCGAGCGCGCTCGGCCACCCGCGCGTCGGTTTTCACCTGCAGCCACGCGCTGCCGTGCATGGCGATCATCGTCACCGACACCAGCCCGCACAGCACCGCGTACGGATTGAGCAGCCCGAAGAAGGTGCCGTCGTAGTAAATCTGCATGTCGGGCTCGAGGCGGAAGGGCACGCCCTGCAGCACATTGCCCATGGCCACGCCGAAGATCAGCGAAGGCACGAAGCCGGAAAAGAACAGCACCCAGTCCCACCGCGTGCGCCAGGCCTGCTCTTCACGCTTGCTGCGGAACTTGAAGGCCACCGGCCGCAGGATCAGCGCCACCAGGATCGCGAACATCGCGAGGTAAGAGCCGGAGAACGACACCGCGTAGAGCTGCGGCCAGGCCGCAAAGATGGCACCGCCGCCCAGGATGAGCCAGACCTGGTTGCCCTCCCACACCGGCCCCACGGTGTTGATGACCACGCGGCGTTCCACGTCGGTGCGGCCCGCAAAGGGCAGCAGCATGCCCACGCCCAGGTCGAAGCCGTCGGTCACCGCAAAGCCGACCAGCAGGATTCCCAGCAGCAACCACCAGATGAGCCGCAGGACGTCATAGGAGATGAGTTCGTGCAGGATCATGGTCTTACTCCACGGTGGCGAAGCGCGAATCGCCGCGGCGCCACGCATCTGTTGCGTGGGCGGGGTGCTGGACCGGGCCCTTGGCGATGGCCTTGAACATGAGCTTGAACTCGATCACCAGCAGCACGGTGTAGATCAACGCAAAGCCCGCGATGGTGATGAGCAGCGTGGTGGCGCCCAGGTTGGACACCGCCACCGCCGTGGGCAGCACGCCCTCGATGACCCACGGCTGGCGGCCCAGTTCCGCCACGATCCACCCGCACTCGGCGGCGATCCACGGCAGCGGCACGGCCCACACGGCGACCTTGAGCAGCCATCGGTGCTTGTCGAGCGTGCGCTTGGCCGACAGGACGAAGAAGGTGAAGGTCAGCAGGATGAAGAACATCCCCAGCCCGACCATGATGCGGAACGACCAGTACAGCGGCGCCACCCACGGCACCGTGTCCCAGGCGGCCTTGGCGATCTGCTCGGGCGTGGCCTTGCCCGGGTCGTCCACGTAGCGCTTGAGCAGCAGCGCATAGCCCATCTCGCCGCCGTGCGATTCGAAGGCGATGCGCACGTCGTCGGGAATGTTCTTCGTGCTGCCGGCGGCGCGGATCTTCTGCAGCGCGTCATAGGCCTTGATGCCATTGGCGATGCGCACTTCGGCCCGCTTCACCAGGTCCTCGATGCCGGGGATTTCCGTGTTGAGCGAACGCGTGCCGATCAGGCCCATCACGGCGGGGATGTGCACCGCGTAGTGCGTTTCGCGCGCCTCCTGGTCGGGAAATCCGAAGGCGGTGAAGGCGGCCGGTGCCGGCTCCGTCTTCCACATGGCCTCGATGGAGGCGAGCTTCATCTTCTGGTGTTCGGTCGAGAGGTAGCCGCTTTCGTCGCCGAGCACCACCACCGACAACGAAGCCGCCAGGCCGAAGGATGCGGCCACCGTCATGGAGCGCTTGGCCATTTCAAGGTGGCGCCCGCGCAGCACGTACCACGCGGACACCCCCAGCACGAAAATCGCCGCCACCGTGTAGCCGGCCGACACCGTGTGCACGAACTTGGCCTGCGCCACCGGGTTGGTGAGCACGTCGCCGAAGTTGGTCACTTCCATGCGCATCGTCTGCGGATTGAATGCCGCGCCCACCGGGTTTTGCATCCAGCCATTGGCAATCAGGATCCACAGCGCAGAGAAGTTCGAACCAATGGCCACGGCCCAGGCCGTCACCAGATGGCCGACTTTCGACATGCGGTCCCAGCCGAAGAAGAAGAGTCCGACAAAGGTCGCTTCGAGGAAGAAGGCCATCAGCCCTTCGATGGCCAGCGGCGCGCCGAACACGTCGCCGACGTAGTGGCTGTAGTAGCTCCAGTTCATGCCGAACTGGAACTCCATCACCACGCCCGTGGCCACGCCCATGGCGAAATTGATGCCAAAGAGCAGCCCCCAGAACTTCGTCATGTCGCGCCAGATGATCCGGCCCGTCATGACGTAGACGGTCTCCATGATCGCGACGAGGATCGACAGCCCCAGCGTGAGCGGCACGAACAGGAAGTGATACAGCGCCGTCAGTGCGAACTGCAAGCGCGCCAGTGCCACGATGTCCATATCCATGGTGCCCCTCCTGCGATGGCCAAGGTTTTTTCAAACAACGAGACACAGCACCGAGGGGTTGGGCAATTTCAGCCGGGGACTTCGGCGCGGGGGCATCCTAAGGCCGATCGTCTGGATACGAAACACCGATCGTCGGGCAAGGTGATTGAACATGTAAGGAGCGGATGCACCGAAGGCGTGCGCCGTGAGAGGCCTGTGCCCCTGCAGCGTGCGCAATGGGGGCTCGTGTCACAAGTCTCACAAAAGATCGAACTCTGCCTACAGACAGGCGAGCGTGCAGTGGTCATCGTGAAAGGATGAAACAGCCCATCGAACTCATCGTTGCCGAGCCGCAACCCGGACGCTTCGTCTGGCGCCTGCTCGAAACCGACACCGAAGGTGCCAACCCGAAAATCCTGGTCAGCGCCTTCGACCCGGTCGACACGTACGAAGAAGCGCTGGCCTCGGGGCAGCGTGCGCTGCAGAGCGAGATCCGGCATCGCGCGCCTGCGGGTCACCAGTAATCGATTGCTCGCTGGACGGCGGGCCGCGCAGGCGGTAAACCGCTGTCCATGGATTCAACTTCTACGCAAAGCGCCGAACTCTGGCGCCTTCCTGCTGCGCGCGTCGCTGAACTGGTGCGCGCCCGTGACATCAGCGCTGTCGAGGCGGCCTCGGCTGCGCTCGCGAGGCTTGCGGCGGTCAACCCGCGGATCAACGCCGTGGTGGACCATCGGCCCGAAGAGGTGCTGGCCCGTGCCCGCGACATCGATGCGGCATTGGCCCGCGGCAACGATCCGGGGCCGCTCGCGGGCGTGCCGGTCACCGTCAAGATCAACGTCGACCAGCGAGGCTTTGCCACCAGCAACGGCGTCCGGCTGCAGAAGGACGCCATCGCGCAGTCCAACAGCCCGGTGGTCGACAACCTGCTCAAGGCCGGCGCCGTCATCGTCGGCCGCACCAACACGCCGGCCTTCAGCTACCGCTGGTTCACCAACAACGGCCTGCACGGGCGCACGCTGAATCCGCGCGACGCGGCGCTCACGCCCGGCGGCTCCTCGGGTGGCGCAGCGTCGGCGGTGGCCAGCGGCATCGGGCACATCGGGCACGGCACCGACATCGCAGGATCGATCCGCTACCCCGCCTTTGCCTGCGGCATCCACGGCTTGCGGCCGTCGCTGGGGCGCGTCGCAGCCTTCAACGCGTCTGCGCCCGAGCGGGCCATCGGCGGGCAGATCATGGCGGTGTCAGGCCCGCTGGCGCGCACGGTGGGCGACTTGCGGCTGGCACTGCAGGCCATGTCCGCCCCCGACGCACGCGACCCGTGGTGGGTGCCCGCCCCCTTGACCGGCCCTGCCGCGCCGCGCTCCGTGGCGCTGTGCCTGCGACCCGACGGCCTGCAGACCCAAGAGGATGTGATCGCCGCCCTGCTGGATGCCGCCGACCGCCTGCGCGACGCCGGCTGGACCGTGGAAGAGGTCGATGCGCTGCCGCCCATTCGCGAGGCATTGGGTGTTCAGATCGCGCTGTGGATGGGCGATAGCTACGACGCGCTCGTGGCGTCTGCAGAGCGCGAAGGCGATGCCGGCGCCATCGCCGCCCTGGCCGGTCAGGCGCAGATCGGCCACAGCATGACGCTGGAGAAACTCTCGGCAGCGTTGACCCGGCGCGCGACCATCACGCGCCAATGGCAGCTGTTCCTGGAGCGCTATCCCGTGGTGCTGTTGCCGGCCTGCGCCGAACTGCCTTTTGCCAACGACCTGGACCTGCAAGGCCCCGAGGGCTACGCACGGGTGTGGGAAGCGCAGATGACCATGATCGGCCTTCCCGTCACCGGACTGCCCTCGCTCGTCGTCTCGACCCGCATGTCCGGCAGCGCAACCGTGGGCGTGCAACTGTTGGCAGGCCGCTTTCGGGAAGACCTGTGCCTGGCGGCGGGCGAGGCCATCGAGGCGCGCGGCGTGCCGCCGAGCCCTGTCGATCCACGCTGAGTTTTTCTTCATCGCCACTCCATGCTTTGCGCACGGCCATGGACCCGCTGCGACTCCCCTCCTCCGGCGAAACGCCGAACGCGCATTTCGCCCATGCCCAAGGCTTGGGCGGCACGCCGGGCCAAGCCTACATCGAGCATCGCGCCATTGCGCTGTCGGTGGCCGAAGCGGCCGGCGTGCGCTTCGACCCCGATTGGGAAGGCCGCCCCGCCGTGCTCGTTGCCTTGCACAACGACCATGACACGCTGGTGTCGGTGCACGGACGCTACCTGAGCACCCTGCGCGGCCAGGACAAGATGCTCACCGTCGGCCCCGGTGAAGGGGTGATCTGCGTAGGCGAAGGGTGGCATGCCGATCCACTCATCCTGGTTGAAGGCTTGTTCGATGCACTGTCGCTGGCGGTGTGCGGCTTCAGCAGCGTGGCCACCATCGGCCGCTGGGCGCCGTGGCTGGCCCAAGTCTGCGCAGGCCGCGAGGTGTGGTTGGGCTTTGATGGCAACCAACCCGGAGAGCACGAGGCGCTGCGCTATTCACGGCGACTGCCCGATGCCACCGTGCGCCGCCTCGTGCCGCCGGATCGCTGCAAGGACTGGAACACCGCCTTGTGCAAGCGGGGCCGGGCCGATGTGGCGCGATGGGTCCGCGGGCGCCTCGGGTGTACAACCGCACCATGAGCAGCAACGCGAAGCCCGAGATCTACGTCAGCACCGACGTGGAGGTCGACGGCCCCATTCCCGGTCCGCATTCGATGCTGAGCATCGCCTCCGCCGCGTTCAGCGCGGACAAGCAGTTGCTGGGCACCTGGTCGGCCAACCTGGAACTGCTGCCGGGCGCCACGGGCCACCCCGATACGCTGGACTGGTGGAAGCAGCACCCCGAAGCGTGGCAGGCCTCGCGCGAGAAGCCGCGAGCGCCTGAGGTGGTGATGAAGGAATACGTCCAGTGGCTCGAAGCGCTGCCCGGCCTGCCGGTGTTCGTCGGTTATCCGGCGGCTTTCGATTTCATGTTCGTCTACTGGTATCTGATCTCCTTTGCGGGGCGCAGCCCTTTCAGCTTCTCGGCGCTGGACATCAAGACGATGGCCATGACGATGCTGCGCAAGGACTACCGCCGCAGCGCCAAGAACACGATGCCCAGGCGCTGGTTCGACGACACGCCGCACACGCACGTGGCGCTTGACGATGCGCTCGAACAAGGCGCACTCTTTTGCAACATGCTGGCGGAGAGCAGGCGCCGCTGATCGCCTGGTGCCGGCACGGGGAGAACCATGGACCCGCACCTGCCGTTGACCGTGTGCTTTCGGGTCACACGCTATTGCAACGCGCGATGCAGCTTCTGCCTCGCGCCGCCGGATGGCGCGCATCCGCCCGCCGGCGTTCTGAAGCAGCGTCTGGACTGGCTCGCAGCGCGGGGCGTGCGCACGATCCATTTCTGCGGCGGCGAGCCGACGATTCATCCCGCCCTGGCGGAGCTTCTTGAACACGTGCAGCGCCAGGGCGGCGGCTCGCTCATGACCACCAACGGCATCGCGCTGCCCGCGCAACTGTTGCCAGCCCTGCGCGCCGCCGGCACCCGCGTCAAGGTGAGCCTGCATGGCGACCGCGCCCATCACGACGCGACCGTCGGCCGCGCTGCCTTTGACCTGGCCACCGGCAACCTGCGGCGCCTGCTGGCATTTGGCATTCCCACCAGCGTACAGACGACTGTCGTGGCCGGTGGCGATTGGGTAGTGGACTGGATGGCCGACTTCTGCCTGGCCGAGCGCGTGCCCCGCCTGAGCATCCTGCCCTTCATTCCGCGCGGCAGCGGCCTCGCGCTGCGCGACGCGCTGGAGCTGGCGAGCCGCCAGCACGCGGCGTTGCGCGAGCAGGTCCGGCGCAAGCGCCGGGCATTGCAGGGGCGGCTGGATGTGCGCTGGCTTGATTTTTCCGCGCGTCCGGTGCACGTGGTGGAAGCCGACGGACGCGTGGTGCTGGAGCGTGCGAGCGAGGCGATGGATACGCAGTTGTGCGTGATTCCGTCGGACACGGTCGTGCGCAAGCGCGTGCCGATTCGCCCCCTCACCTCCGCCCTGGCCGGGTAAGGGCGCAAGACCCAACTTGGGGGAGGCTTCCGTGCACCAGGGCGCTACGCTATCCACGCAAGGAGAACCGCAATGGCGAAACCATCCCTGGAAGACACGGTGACCGCTGCAGAGACCTTTCTTGCGGGCACCTCACGAACCTTCGATGATGCGAACCAGCTCTGGCGCGATTGCCGCGCCCATGACCAGCTCACACTTGCACGAGGCGTGCTCTCCGCAATGCTGCACAAGAAAGGCGCGCTGCACGGGCCACTCCAGCGCGACAAGGCGGTGCTCGACGAGCTGCACACCGACGAAGCGCAGCTGATCAGCAAGGACGTCGAGTGGGCGGCATCGCTGCGCCACGACCTCGCGCTCGACGGACTGGAGGAACGCTTCGGCTCGCTCACCAACCCTGCCCTCGACGGCGAGCGCGAACTGCTCGGCGTGGCAGGCGGCATCTGCAAGCGCCGCTGGCAGGATCTCGGCCAGCTTGCCGACCTGAAGCGCGCCGCCACCTTCTATGAGCGCGGCGCGCGTGCGCGGCCTGGCGAGGAGGAGGATGTCGGCGTCGATGCCTATTGCCACATCAACGCCGCGTTCCTCAACGACGTGCTGGCCAGCCTTGGCGAAGATCCGGTCATTTGCATCGAACGGGCGAGGAACCTGCGCGAGCGCATCCTGGGCGCGCTGCCTGGACTCGAAACGGTCGATGCCAAAAAGCGCTGGTGGAACGCGGCGAGCCGTGCGGAGGCCCTCTTCGGCCTTGGGCAAATACCGGAAGCAACGCAGGCCATCCTCGCAGCCGATCCGTCAAAAGCCGAGCGCTGGGAGCTTCAGACGACGATGCACCAACTCGGCCACCTGGCACAACTGCGCTACGCCGATCCGCTCGGCGTGCCCGAGGTGAAGGCCTTCTTCGAGGCGATCTTTCCGGGCAACAGCGCCGCGGTGATCTCCTCGCTGATCGGCAAGGTGGGTCTTGCGCTGTCGGGCGGGGGTTTTCGCGCTTCGCTCTACCACCTGGGTGTCCTGGCGCAGCTCGCCGAGCGCGACATGCTGCGCCATCTCTCGGTGCTCTCGTGCGTGTCGGGCGGCAGCATCGTCGGCGCCTGTTACTGGCTGGCGCTGCGCCGCCGCTTGCTGAGCGATGCCGCGCCGATGCGACGCGAGGACTACATCGCGCTGGTGCAGGAGGTCATCGAGCATTTCTGCACCGGCGTCGATCGCGACCTGCGCAAGCAGATCCAGCCCTCGAAGCTGAAGGCCGCGTGGCGACTGCTCAAGGAAGACGAACTCGGCGCACTCGATCCGGAGGACGGCGCGAAGCAGATGCACGAGTGTTTCTATGCCCCGCTGATGGGCGATCTGGGGCGGACGCTGGAAGAGCCGATCTACATGCACGACCTGGAGTTCAAACCCAGGGATCACGTGCAAGCCCATGGCGACAAGTTGCCCTTCCGCCCCGGCCAGGACAACTGGCTTCGCCACGACAAGGTACCTGTGCTGGTGATCAACGCCACGACGCTCAACACCGGCCATGCCTGGCAGTTCACCCCCACCTGGATGGGCGAATCGCCATGGGCGATCCATGAAAGCGCTGACAGCATCCCGCGGCTCGAATGGTCACGCTACGGCAAGGACGGCAAGACCTGGAAGGTGGAGCTGGCCCGCGCCGTCGCGGCCTCCGCGTGCGTGCCCGGCATCTTCGCGCCAGTGAAACTCGACGGCGGCTACACCAGTGGCGTGAACCTGCGGCTCGTCGATGGCGGCGTCCACGACAACCAGGGCACTGTGGCCATGCTTGCGCAGGATTGCAATGTGGTGCTGGTGAGCGATGCCTGCGGCCAATTGACCCTGGAGAACGACACGGCGCCCGGAATCAAGGGCCTGGCCGCTTATGGCAACCGCACGCTGAACATCGTCATGGAGCGCGTGCGCCTGGCGAACTTCGCCGATCTCGTGGCACGCAGGCAGAGCGGCCTGCTGCGCTCGCTGATGTTCCTGCACATGAAGGCCGGGCTGGATGCGGACGTCGTGCGGCGCACGGATTCGCAGGAGAGCTACGAGATCGAACGCAACGTGATGTCGAGCTCGGGCGTTCGCAAGGATTTGCAGCGCGCCCTTGCCGAGTTGCGCACCGATCTCGACGCGTTCACGCCGGACGAACGCAACGCGTTGATGGCCTGCGGCTACCGCATGGCCAGCTACGCGATCGAGCGCGACCTGCACGCCGCCAGCGGCTTTGTGACGAAGCCGCCGGCCGAGCGCCCCGAATGGCCCTTTGACGCGATCCTTGGTGACCTCACCGATGCGGGCTCATCGACCGACAGGCGTCGCCAGCTGCTGACCGATTTCGCACGCGGCAGGAAGGTGGTGCTTTGAGTCCTGCCCCCGAGTCCACCCCCCTCAATGCGTTGTAGATTAGTGCTTTACCAGTCAAGTCGGAGCGACGCATGAAACTGCCGGACATCGAACTCGTATCTGCAGAGGTCCATGCTGCATGGATGGAGACCAAGCGCGCCCAGGGTGTGACGTCCCGCAAGGACGAGCATGGTGAGGAACTGATGATTCCTTACGAACAGCTTTCTGAAACGGCAAAGGAGCTTGATCGCGCCACGGTACGCGCCGTCTACAAGGCCATCGAGCGACTCTCGCCACCACCGTGACCCGTCGACAGGGGTCATCGACCGGGGGCGCTAATGCGCAGGCAGGTAGCGCACCGACAGCACCCCGGCAATCGCGCCGATGTCATCGAGCACCGCGTCACTCACAGCGCTGTCCACATCGACCAGCGTGTAGGCCATGTCGCCACGCGACTTGTTGACCATGTTGTGGATGTTCAGCCCCGCACGCGCCATTGCGGTCGAGATCTGGCCGAGCATGTTCGGCACGTTGGCATTCGCAATCGCGACCCGGAAGGCCGACTCACGGCCCATGCTCACGCTCGGGAAGTTCACCGCATTGGCGACGTTGCCGTTTTCCAGGTAGTCGCGCAGTTGGTCCGCCACCATCACGGCGCAGTTCTCCTCCGCCTCGCGCGTGCTCGCGCCCAAGTGCGGCAGGCACACGATGCGCTCGTGCTTCAGCAGCGGCCCACTCGGAAAGTCGCACACATAGCGCCCCAGTTGCCCTGACTCCAGCGATGCCAGCACCGCCGCGTTGTTCACCACGCCCTCGCGCGAGAAGTTCAGCAGCACCGCGCCCGGCTGCATGAGCCCGATGTTGTCGGCGTTCACCAAATCACGCGTTGCGTCGACCAGGGGCACGTGCAGCGTCACGAACTGCGCATTGCGCAAGACCTCGGACACCGTCACCGCCTTGCGCACCTGCGAGGGCAGGCTCCAGGCGGCATCGACGGTGATGTCGGGGTCGTAGCCCAGCACGTTCATGCCCAGCTTGATGGCTGCGTCCGCCACCAGGCAGCCCACCTTGCCGAGCCCGACGATGCCCAGCGTCTGGCCCGCCAGTTCAAAGCCTGCAAAGGCCGCCTTGCCCTGCTCCACGGACTTGTCGAGGTCGCCGGCGTCGCGCGCCAGATCGTCGACGAAACGCAAGGCGCCCGAGAGGTTGCGCGCCGCCATCAGCATGCCGGCCAGCACCAGTTCCTTCACCGCGTTGGCGTTGGCGCCCGGTGCGTTGAACACCGGCACGCCGCGCTCGCTCATGGCCTTGACGGGGATGTTGTTGGTGCCCGCGCCGGCCCGGCCGATGGCCCGGACGCTGCCGGCAATGTCGAGCTTGTGCATGTCGGCCGAGCGCACCAGCACCGCATCGGGGGCCGCCACGTCTTTTCCGGCGACGTAGCGCTCGGCGGGCAAGCGAGCCAGGCCCTTGGGCGAGATCTCGTTGAGCACCAAAATCTTGAGCCGCTCAGCCATGGCTGGCCTCGAACTCTTTCATGTAGGCCACCAGCGCCACGACGCCCTCGATGGGCATGGCGTTGTAGATCGACGCGCGCATGCCGCCCACCGAACGGTGGCCCTTGAGCTGCACCATGCCGCGCTCCTGCGCGCCTTTCAGGAAGGCTTCATCGAGCGACTCGTCGCGCAGCTTGAAGGGGACATTCATCAGCGAGCGGTCTTCGCGCTCCACCGGGTTGTAGAAGAATTTCGTGGTTTCCAGATGGTCGTAGAGCACCGCCGCCTTCTTGCGGTTGTTCGCCTCGATGGCCGCGACCCCACCCTGCGCCTTGATCCAGTTGAACACCAAGCCCGCCATGTAGATGGTGTAGGTGGGCGGCGTGTTGAACATCGAATCGTTGTCGGCCTGGATCTTGTAGTCGAAGGCCGAGGGCGTGATGGGCAGCGCGTTGCCGATGAGGTCGTCGCGCACGATGACGATGGTCACGCCGGCCGGGCCCACGTTTTTCTGCGTGCCGGCGTAGATCAGGCCATAGCGGCTCACGTCGACGGGCCGCGAAATGAAGTTGCTGGACATGTCGGCCACCAGCGGCACGTCGCCGGTGTCGGGCGTCCAGTGGTATTCGACGCCGCCGATGGTTTCGTTGGAGCAGATGTGCACATAGGCGGCATCCCGGTCGAGCTTCCAGGTGTCCTGCTTCGGCACGCGGGTGTAGCCGCCCTCTTCCGAGCTGCCGGCCACGTTGACCTTGCAATACTTTTTCGCTTCCTTGATGGACTTCTTCGACCACTCGCCGGTGTCGATGTAGTCGGCGCTGCTGTGGCCGCGCAGCATGTTCATGGGCACGATGGCGTTTTCGCCGATGGCGCCGCCTTGCAGGAAGAGCACCTTGTAGTTCGCCGGAATGGCCATCAGCTCGCGAAGCAGCCGCTCCGCCTCGGCGTGGATGGCGATGAATTCCTTGCCACGGTGGCTCATCTCCATCACCGACATGCCGCTGCCGCGCCAATCAAGCATTTCATCGGCTGCTTTGCGCAGCACGGATTCGGGCAGCATCGCCGGGCCGGCGCTGAAGTTGAAAACACGTGACATCGATCGGTCTCCAGAAGAAATGGCATGGAACGGGCTGCTCATTCGACAGGACACGCGCCAAAAATGCAATGGCAGTCGCCCGCGGCCGGCATGGCCGTAGGACGGCGCTCACCGGAAATCGGGTGCACTTCCTCGGCTTTCTCCACCCCGCTTGGCGCATATTTGCCATTGAGGAGTTCGGGGGAACCCCACCCGCTCTCCAACTCGCCCTCATTGCGATCTACATGCCCCGGTGCACCAAAATGCACCGGGGCTTTTTTTTGGAGCGATGCGAGCGCTGTCATGGTTGGCCTATCTCTCCCGGTGGGTTGATCTCCTACACGGGCGTCCCCGATGATCGATTAGCCTGAGGAGACTCTGAACAAGTCCTCGGCGGAGCAAGCATCTTCAGCCGCGCGCCTCGCCAGAACTTGTTCGGAGTACCTTAGCGATTGGCCGGAGGCCCACAT
Source organism: Variovorax brevis (assembly GCF_030317105.1). Lineage (GTDB taxonomy): Bacteria > Pseudomonadota > Gammaproteobacteria > Burkholderiales > Burkholderiaceae_C > Variovorax > Variovorax brevis. Next base: position 204,137 of record NZ_JASZYG010000001.1, on the reverse strand, counting down.
GCCATTGCTCATCCTGATGGACGCGGCTGGCAACGCACGACAAATCCTGCTGAGACCGGGAAGAAACACGATAGGCCGCAGTGCAAGAAACGACATCGTCATCGACTCGCGCCGGGCGAGCCGCTCGCACGCGGTCATCGTTTACGAAGGCGCGTTCAGCACCATCACCGACCTGCACAGCCTGAACGGCACGCTGGTCAACGGCGAGTTGATCGTCAGCCAGCTGCTGGCCAACGGCGACGGCATCCAGATTGGCACTGTGGACATCCGTTTCGTGGAAAGCAACCGCGAACTGCCAGCGGTGCAGGCCCTGCGGATCCTGACGGCGCCGACCCTGGGCGAAAGCGAGATCACGGTCTGGCCGAGCAAGCCGGGGGGTTTGGCGGGCTGAGGGTGCTCTTCGCGTCGCTACTCGACGGTGGTTGGGGCGGCGTCCGCGGTTGCCCGCAGGCGTTGCACGGCATATCCCTGCGCTTTGAGCAGCTGCAGGATGTTTTGCTTGCCAACGAAATGCAGGACGCCCACGGCCACGAAACTCGTTGGCCTTGATCGGCTGTTCAGCAGGATCTGCTCTACCAGCAGGTGGTTGCGGCGGATCATTTGTGCGTCAGAAAATTTGCCGGTCTCGCCGACAGAACCTTGGAGCGCCAGCTCACGAATGAGGTCCAGGTTGCCGGTTTTCCACCCTTCGACGAGTCCGTTCATGGACGCGAGCGCCTTCCCGCTTTGCAAGTCGGTGATCGTTTCCTCCATCTCCAGCAACTGGATGGCTTCGGGGGCTTCAAGAAGGGCATCCATCTGCTTGTCGATTCCCTCCAACTCGACGACGGGCATCCTGGCGGCCTTGGCAAAGCCCAGCAGGAATGCCTCGCCGGAATTTGCGGGCGACAGGCCAAGCTTGCTGCTCTCGGACACCACAAGAAAGGCGGCCAGCAATGGCGGCTTGAGCCGCTCCACGATGGACGAATCCACGGCGCTTCGCTTCAATGCAGCGTCCACCCACGCGGCCTGGCTGCCGCTGAGCGGTACCCTCTTTTCCTGAAGTCCGCGGGCCATGTAGATCTCGCCCAGCTGGGGATTCAACACATCGACTTCGACCTGCAACTGCCTTGCATTGCGCAGAGCGCGCTGGACATTGGGCGCCAAAGGAAAGAAATCAGGCTTCCCGACGTGAAGGGTGCCGAAGAGAAAGATGGTCTGGCCATCTTTCGCGGCCTTGAAAAAGATTCCTTCGGGCGGCGAGTTCGACGGTGGCGGAGTCTGCGCGACGGCTTGCAGGCATGTCTGCAACCCGATGACGAGAAGGGCGATCTTGAGCAGTGTCTTGAGCACGTGAAATTCTCCGGACTTCTTCTTTGGATGTGGCGCACCAAGGTGTGCCCCATGACTCTAGATTCGCGGAAGTCTCACTCAGCTAGCGATTTACCCAGGCGATCAATCGCGCGCAGTTTTCATTTCGAAGAAGCTTGTTAAAAGATTTCTTCGACCTACGCATGAACACCCGTGTATTCACTCATCACCGCCAGATCGCTCAGATGCTCGCGCGGAATCTCCGCACCAAGCTGTCCGCGCTTGATGACCAGTACGCGCTGCGACACGGTGGCGATGAAATCCAGGTTCTGCTCGACCAGCACGATGGTCAGGCCCAAGCGATCGCGCAATTGCGTCAGCGTCTGCGCAATCTCCTCGATGATCGACGGCTGGATGCCTTCCGTGGGCTCGTCCAGCAGCAGGATCTTCGGCTTGCCGGCCAGCGCGCGCGCCAGGGCGAGCAACTGTTGCTCGCCGCCGGAGAGCGATCCACCCGCGCGGTCGAGCAGCGGCACCAGGCGCGGAAAGTCGGCCAGCAACGCGTCGAGCGCGGTCGATGCGCTCTGCCCTGTCTTGACGAGGCCCATGCGCAGGTTGTCGCGCGCCGACAGCGACGCAAAGATTTCCCTGCCCTGCGGCACATAGGCCATGCCCAGCCGCGCGCGGCCGTGCGGTGCCATGTGGGTGATGTCCTTGCCGTCGAGCGTCACGTTGCCGCCCGTGGGCTTCAGCGCGCCGATCAGGCAGCGCAGGAATGTCGTCTTGCCCATGCCGTTGTGGCCGAGGATGCCCAGCGACTCACCCGCCTCGATGGCCATCGAGATGCGGTGCAGCACGGGGATGTCCCCGTAGCCGGCGTCGAGTGCTGTCACGGTGAGCATGATCGTCAGTGCGGCTTCTTGCCAAGGTAGATCTGCTGCACCAGCGGATCGCTCATGATCCTGTCGGGCGTGTCCTCGCGGATCACCTGCCCTTGGTGCAGAACGGTGACGCGCTTGGCGATCATGCGGATGAAGCTCATGTCGTGCTCCACCACCACCAGCGCATGCTGTCGGTTGATTTCGAGGATCAGCTCCGCCGTGCGCGCTACCTCGGCATCGCTCATGCCCGCTGCAGGCTCGTCCAGCAGGATCAGCGGCGGATCGGCGGCCAGCACCACCGCCAGCTCCACCCATTGACGCTGGCCGTGCGCCAAGGTGCCGGCGATGGCGTCGCGCTCGGCCAGCATGCCGACGCGCTCGAGCGTGGTCTGCGTCACGTCCTTCGCGCGCTGCCGCGTGTTCACGCGTTGCGCCGAGAGCCACACGTTCTCCCATACGGACAACCCGTTGAACAGGCTCGGCACCTGCGTCTTGATGCCGATGCCCAGCCGGCCGGGTTCGTGCGGCTGCACGCGCGAGATGTCCTTGCCTCGAAACAAGATCTGGCCCGACGTCGGCTTGACCTGTCCTGTCAGCAGCTTGAAGAAGGTGCTCTTGCCGGCGCCGTTGGGCCCGATCACGCAGCGCAATTCGGCTTCGGCGAGCGTGAAGTTGACGTCGCGTGTGGCGTGCACGCCGCCAAAGCGCACGTTGAGGTTGCGCGTCTCCAGCATGGGCGCGGTGTGCGCGTTCATGCCTTGCGCTCCTCCACGCGCGGCGGCGTCGCCGTGGCCGGCTTGCTCGCGTGGGGCTTTCTCGTCCACAGCTTGCGCAGCAGGTCGCCCAGTGCCGGCACCAACCCTTTGGGGACCATCAGCACGAACAGCACCAGGATGGCACCGAGCACGAGGTTCGCATTGAAGGTCTGCTGCGTGCCGATTTGCGTCGTCAGCCACTGGATCAGAACGCAGCCGACCACCGGACCGATGAGCGTGCCCAGCCCACCCACGATCACCCAGATGATGATCTGCGCGGACTGCGCGAGCCCGAACACGGTCGGGCTCGTGAAGGAACCCCAATTGGCGAACAGGCACCCCGCCAGCCCCGCAACGGCCCCGCCGAGCGTGAACGCAAAGAGCTTGTAGGCGCGCGGGTCGTAGCCGAGCAACTGGGCGCGATGCTCGTTCTCCTTGATGGCGATGATGACGTGCCCCACGCGCGAGGCAATCAGCCAGCGCAGCCCGCCATACACCGCGATCAGCAAACCCAGGCTCAGGTTGAACATGCCGCGTGGCGTGATCGTCGTGTCGGTGTCGCCCGGCCAGTTGAGCGGCGCGATGGCCGGAATGCCATTGAAGCCGCCCAGCGCCGCCTTGCCGATGCGCCACTCGGGACCGGCCGTCGAGTTGACGAGGTTGTAGAGAATCAGCGTCACGGTCAGCGTGATGACGCCCATGTACACGTCCGACAGGCGCCCGTAGAAGATCACGTAGCCGAGCACGGCCGCAAACAGCGCCGGCACCACGATCGACAGCACGAATGGAATGGTGCTGTCGCCCAGGTTGCCCACCGCCAGCGCGTAGGTGTACGCACCCAGCCCGAAGAAGGCCGCCTGCCCGAAGCACAGGATGCCGCCGAAGCCCCAGATGAAGCCCAGGCTCACCGCCAGCATCGACATCACGATGTAAACGGTGACCTCGATCAGCGTGAAGTCGTCGATCACGCCAGGCAGGCCGACGAGCAAGACGACGCCAATCGCAACGCACAGCGCCGCGCTTTTCCACGAAGCCGCGAAGGCCGCCACGCTGCCCGAGGTCACAGCGACCCCTTGAAGAAGCGCCCCGTGATGCCCTGCGGCAACAGGCGCAGCATCACGATGGCGGCGAACAGCAGCGCCACTTCACCGAACACGGGCGTGCTCAGGAAGGCCGCAATCTGGTTGATGGCGCCAAAGAAAGTCGACGCACCCACCAGCCCCGCAAGGATGGCGGGGCCGCCGCCAATCACGGTGATGAAGGCCTTGGCAATGAAGGCACCACCCATCGTCGGCACCACGCCGGTGAGCGGCGTGAGCAGTCCGCCCGCCAAGCCCGAAAGCGACGCGCCCACCGCAAAGGTGACCGAGTACACACGGCTGGGACTGATGCCCAGCGCATCGGCCATCTGCGGGTTCTGCATGGTGCCGCGCGCAATCAGTCCCCACTGCGTTTTCAGCAGCACCGCCCGCAACACCAACGCCAACACGACGGCCACGCCGATGATCACCAGTGTGTAGACCGACACCGAATACGCGCCGATGCTGAAGTTGCCCAGAGGCGTGGAAATGCCCGCGGTCGTGTTGCCGAACACCGATGTGATGATGCCCACCAGCAGCAGCGACAGGCCCCAGGTGGCGAGCATGGTGTCGATCATTCGTCCATAGAGCCGCCGGATCACCAGCCGCTCCAGCACGACGCCGACCAGCCCCACCGCCAGCGGCGCCACGATGAAGATCGCGATCCAGAGGTTGATGCCGATCTTCAGCGCGCCCAGCGTGGCATAGCCGCCCAGCATGAGGAACTCGCCGTGCGCCAGATTGATGACTTTCATCATCCCGAAGATCACCGCCAGCCCCGCCGAAATGATCACGAGGCTGGCGATGCCGTATAGCACCTGGATGATGACGATGGCGGCGAGGTCCATGCGGCAACTCAGCGCACGAAGCGTGCCAACGGCGCGACGGTCAAACCTTGATCACGTACTGCTGGTTGTCCTGCGGGTTCTTGATGAGGTTGCACACCGCGCTGGTGTCCGAGGGCGGCGCCTGGTTGAAGGTCTCCAGGATCTTGAACTTCTTGTCCTGCACCTCCGCCAGGCTCACGTTCAGCACGCAGTGGTGCGTGGCCGGGTCGATGGTGACCTTGCCACTGGGCCCTTCGATGCCGATGCCGGTCTCCAGCGCCGTCGTCACCTTCAGCGGCTCGATGGAACCCGCCTTCTTCACGCCCTCGGCCCACAGCTTGAAGCCCTGGTAGGTGCCGGTCGCCAGTTCCGTCACGTTGGGGTAGTCCGCGCCGAAGCGCTTGTGCCAGCGTTCCAGGTACGCGGTGTTCGACGGGTTCTGCAGGCTCTGGAAATAGTTGTATGACAGCAGGTAGCCATTGGCCTCTTCGGCCGACAGCACGATCTGCTCGTTGCCCACGCCGAAGGTCGACGAGGCCAGCGGGATCTTCTTGTTCAGGCCCGCGGCCGCCCATTGCCGGTAGAAGGAGATGTGCGCGCCGCCCACCAGCGCGGAGAAGAGCATGTCGGGCTTGGCGGCTTCGACCTTCGAGATGGTCGGGCCAAAGTTGGTGACGTCCAGCGGAAAGAATTCGATGGCCACCGTGGAGCCGCCGTTGTCCTGCGCGAACTTCTTCACCCACTGCGAGGTGATCTGGCCGTAGTTGTAGTCGGCCGCCACCACGTAGATCTTCTTGCCCCACTTCTTCATCGCATAAGGCACGAGCTTGCCGACCGTTTGCGCAGGCGTCACGCCGGTGCAGAAGATGCCGCGGTCGCACACGCCGCCTTCGTACTGCGTGTTGTAGAAGTAGAGGGTCTTCGCCCGGTCGAGCACCGGGCGGATCACCTCGCGCGATGCGGAGGTGATGCCGCCCATGACCACGGCCACCTTGTCCTTCAATGCCGCCTGCTGCGCGAACTGCGTGTAGAGCTGCATGTTGGACTGCGGGTCGTAGCTGATGAGCTTGACCTTGCGACCCAGCAGCCCGCCGGCCGCGTTCTGCTCCTCGATGGCCAGCGTGAGCGCATCCAGCATCGGCTTGCCGTAGATGTCCAGCCCGCCCGACAGGTCATGGATGCTGCCTACCGCGATGTCATCGGCCGCGAACGCCGAAGAAGGCAGCAGCAAGCCGGCGCTGCCGACCGTGGCCGCGTAGCCCGACGCATAACCCGAGGCCTTGATGAATTGACGACGGTCCATGGGAATTCCCTCCGGGGAGTTGAGTTGTGGATGTGGCTTGCAGACAGGTTCAGAACGTCTTCCAGTCGCCCGACTGCTCGAAGGCCAGCGCCGCGCGATAGATGGTGCCCTCGTCGTAGTCCTTGCCGATGAGCATCAGCCCCACAGGCAAGCCATCGACCAGGCCGCAGGGAATGCTCATCGCCGGATGGCCGGTGATGTCCATCACGCAGGTGTTGGGCAGCATCTCGAAGGCGCGCTGGATCACCTCTTCCAGCGGGGCATCGGGCTTGGGCAAGGGCGTGGCCGTGAGCGGCAGTGTGGGCATGAGCAGCAGGTCGAAGTCGCTCAAGGCCGCTTCGTAGGTCTGCTTCAGTTGGCGCGTCAGGTTCTGCGCCTTCCCGTAGTAATGGCCGGTGTAGTTCTGGATGAAATATTCGCCCAGCACCATCGTGAGCTTGAGCGTTTCCGACAGTTCGTCGGCGCGCTTCTTCCAGCCGTTGTGATAGTCGATGAGCGCCGTGTCGAACAGGCCCTTGTAGTTGAAGCCGTAGCCGTTGTCTTTCATCATCTGCTGCGTCGCGCCCTCAGCGGCAATGGGCAGCCAGATGGCGGGGCCGACGGCATGCATCGGCAACGAGAACTCGGTGACGACGGCCCCTAGCTTGGCCAGTCGATCCGCCGCGGCGCGCACCTTGGCATCGACCTCTGGCATCGACTGCGGCCAGCCGAAGCCTTCCTTGACGACTCCAATCTTCATGCCCTTGACGCCGCCCTTCATCAGCTCGGTATAGGCCTTGGCACCCTGCCCCGCGTGCTGGCGTGGATCGAGGCCGTCCGGGCCGGCGAGCACTTCGAGCATCAGTGCGTTGTCGGCCACGGTGGCCGTCATGGGTCCGGTGTGGTCAATGGTGACTTCGATGGGCATCACGCCCGTGTACGGCACGAGTCCGTGTGTGGGCTTCATGCCGTAGATGCCGCAATACGACGATGGCATGCGGATGGAGCCGCCCTGATCACCGCCGATCGCCATGTCGACTTCGCCAGCCGCGACCAGCGCCGCACTGCCGGAGGACGACCCGCCCGCGGAGTAGCCGTGCTTGTGCGGGTTGTGCACCGGCCCGCTGGCGCTGGTGTGCGAGCCGCCCGAGAAGCAGAACAGTTCGCAGACCGCCTTGCCGGCAATCGTGGCGCCGGCATCGAGCAGCCGCGTGATGATGGTCGCGTCGATGGTCGGCACGAAGCCTTCCATGGTGCCCGAGCCATTCATCATGGGCACGCCCGCCACGCAGACGTTGTCCTTGATCGCGACCGTCTTGCCGGCCAGCTTGCCCGATGGCGCGCCCTTGATGGTCGACTTGACATACCACGCACCATATTTGTTTTCATCGCCAGTCGGCTTGTATGACTCGCCCCGTGCGTACTTCACGGCCGGCAGGAAATCAGGCATGGCGTCGACGGCGTCGTAGGCGTCGAAATTGGGTTGCAGCAGGGCCAGGTACGCCTCGGCCTTGGCTGCATCGAGGGTGATGCCCAGACTCTTGGCAATGGCCTGGATCTGGGAGGAAGAAGGACGAACTACTGCCATGTGGAACTCCGTCAGCGAATGAAGGAATGGCGCCCGAAGGTCTCACGCAATGGGCGTCGGTCGTCTGCGCCTTGCTACCCGTCTGCGGCTGGCGCGAGGCCATTGTCCCGACTATATTTTCCAAGTCAAGTATTTATTTGCCTTGGAAACTAAGTAAGCGTGCGCCCCCGCGCCATGCGCTCAGAGCCGGCTCATGACGCGAAACACGTGGCCGTCGGCGACGGCGATGTAGACAGGTGCGATGTTGGTGCCGTCGCTGGCATACACGGCTTCCCGCGCGCTGCGGTAGGCCCACTGCGCGCGGCTGGCGTGGCTCCATTGCGAGCGTTCGATGAGTCCGCGCTCGAAGAGGGACGCCAGGAAATGCACGCCCTCGTAGGTCGACTGGCCCAGCGAGTTGAGCGTCGGTGCACGGTCGCCGAAATGCGCGTGATAGCGCTCCTTGAACGCAATGTTTGCGTCGGTCGTCAGCGCCGCGAAATAGCTCGACGCCACGTACAGGCGCTGCGTGTTGTCCGCGCCGATGGCCAGCAGTTCGTTTTCCTCGATCGCGCATGACAACCGCAAGGCCTTGCGGGCCATGCCGTCTTCGCCGAAAACGCGGTTGAAAGCGATCGCGTCTTCGCCCACGAGCGAGACCAGCACGGCGTCGGCCCCGGCGCGGCGTATTGCCTCCAGGTGCGCCGAGAAATCAATGGTGTGCATCGGCACGTATTGCTCCGACACCACCTCGGCGCCGCATTGCGCGATGTAGCCGCGCGCCAGTTGATTCGACACGTGCGGCCACACGTAGTCATTGCCCAGCATGGCCCAGCGCCGCGGCCTTTCATTTCGCGCGAGCCACGCGATGGCGGGTTGCAGCTGCCGCGCCGGCGTGTCGCCAATCGCGAAGACACCGGGCGTGCACTCGCCGCCTTCGTAGAGCGGCGTGTAGACGTAGGGAATCTGCCCGCCCACGGCCGACAGCACACGCTGCCGCACGCCGCTGGTGTGCATACCGATCAGTGCGTCCACCTCGCCGGACTGCACGAGTTCGCCCACGACGTTTTCCAGCGTGGTCGAGTCGTCGTCCGCGTTGATGGCAATCAGCCGGCAGGCACGCCCGCCCATGCCGTTGCCGCGGTTGAGCTCGGCGGCCGCCAGCTTGGCAGACGCCAGCGCCGACGGGCCCCAGATGCCCGTGAGACCGCCCAGCGGCACGCACAGGCCGATGTGCAGGTCCGCACGCGGCGCCAGCCTGTCTTCGATGGAAATGGCGCCGGGCCACGCCGGCGACGAGGCTTCGCCCTTGCCGCCAAAGCACTGCCATCCGATGAGCGGGTCCGAGCCGACTGACAGGGTCATGCGCTGCTCCAGCAATTGCACCAAGTGGATGCCCCGGCGGGCCTGAGTACCGGTACTTCGCACCGCGGGGCACCAATATATGCCGCGGCAAGGGGCTTCGGTCTGGTCGTTTTCGCTTACGTGCGCGTCATTGGCCGGGACCGCGGATGGCGAATTGCACGTCTTGTGCCAGCGGGCCGCGGCGCGTTCAAGCCTGCGCGATGTCGGCAGACTGGACGCGATGAATGCCACGGGCCCGCATGTCACGCCACGCGGCGTCCAGCGAGCCGCCCATGTCGATGGCGCGCGTGGCGTCCTCGACCACCCACACGTCGAAGCCTGCGCTGCGGCCGTCCAGCGCGGTCCACGCCACGCAAAAGTCCGTGGCCAGCCCCACGATGAAGAGCCGCTCGATGCCGCGTTCCTTCAGGTAGCCCTCCAGGCCGGTGGACGTGCGGCGGTCGGCTTCCTGGAAGGCGGAGTAGCTGTCCACTCCCGCGTGATAGCCCTTGCGAAGGATGAGTTGGGCGTGCGGCACGTCCAGTTCGGCATGCAGTTCGGCGTCGTGGCTGCCCTGCACGCAATGCTCCGGCCACAGCACCTGCGTGCCGTAGGCCAGTTCGGTCGTTTCGAAGGGCTCGCGGCCCGCGTGGCTGCTGGCAAAGGAAGCATGGCCGGCCGGATGCCAGTCCTGCGTCAACACCACGTTGGCAAAGGACCGCGCCAGGCGGTTGATGACGGGCACCACTTCTTCGCCACGCGGCACCGCGAGATTGCCGCCCGTAACGAAGCCGTTCTGGACATCGACAACGATCAGCGCACAGCGGTCGTCGGGCTGCAATGGCATGGTGAAAGTCTTCCTTCGCGGGGCACGTGGCAGTTATTTTCTTTGGAAAGCATTCGGGAATAGAATCCCTCGCGACAACAATTCTTGTCGTAAACACGATGGCCGAGCAAGACCTTTCGCAATACCTCGCCTACCTGCTGGCATCGGCTCACCGGAGCATGCGCATCGGACTCGGCCAGTCGATTGGCGATGACGAATTCAACGAAGAGCACTGGCGCATCCTGCACGTTCTCTCGGACGAGCAGGGCCGCTCGATGGGCGAACTGGCCGAGCGCGTGCTGCTCAACGGCCCTGCCCTCACCAAGAACATCGACAAGCTCGTGAGCCGCGGCGTCGTGCAGCGTGCAGCCGACCCGGGCGACAACCGCAAGGTGCTGGTCTACATCAGCGACCTGGGACTGGAGACGGTGGCCCGCCTGAAACTGCGCGTGGACGCGCACCACGACAGCATCGAGGAGACGCTGGGGCCGCGCAAGACGAGCCAGCTCAAGAAGTTGCTGGAGAGCTTTATCGCGGGGTCACGGCCGGGTTAAGGCTTCGACCTTGCCAGGAGCCCGCTGGACATCCTGGTCAGCCGCGTCAAACAGGGCCCGGTTGGTCAACCCATCCAGCTCGCCCGCCAAGCCGCCCTCGCCCTTGAAAACCGGCGGCACGCCCGCAGGCCTGCCTTGTCGAGCCGGGCGCTGTCGTCGCAGCACGCGGCCGATGGCCATCCCGATACCTTGCAAGAAACGTAAAGACATCCGCCCATTTTGCGTCGACCCCGAAAAGTGCTGAGCACGGGCACGCGGCAGCATCGCGCCGAGGCAACCCGATTCGACAAGGCAACCGAGGAGTTTGACCTCCTCGGCGTATCGCGCCGCGCGCCTCAAGTCTTCATCTTCGCGCAGTCCGTGATCTTGAACTCCACGCGGCGATCCGGCGCGTCGACGACGTCGTCCGTGCCGGTGCCCACGATGTTCTCCCTGAAGCCCATGCCCTGTGGACGTGTGCGGCTGCCAACTTCCTGCGACTCGACGGTCAGCCGCTGCTTGATGTAGACCGCCCGCTTGAGGGACAGCGCGTCGTTCACCGTCTCGCTGCCGGTCTTGCTGGTGTGCCCGACGATGTCCATGCAGACCTTCGACTTGCCGCCTTCACGGGCGATCTGCCGCAGCCACATGCCGTAGGCGCTGCTGATCTTGGGGTCAGTCCAGAACTCGGTGCCGCCCGGCGCGAACAGGAACTTGACGCCCAGCTGGTTGTACGCAATGCCGAAGGCCACCACGCGCCCGAAAGCCGTCTCCGCCTCGGCCGTCTGGCCCAGCTTCACGTGGCTCATGTAGATGCCGTTGAGAACGCGCATCTGGTCGCCGGCTGGCATCGCGAGTGCGCTTCTGTACTGCCCGAGCGCCTCCTGGTACTGCGCGTTGTTGTAGGAAGTGGTGGCGTCATTGACGACGGTGGCGGTGGCGATGCGGTCGAGGTAGGTGGCGTCGCCCTTCTGCCCCGGCGGCGTGCTGGCGGTGCGCACATAGCCGTCGATGATGGCGTCCTTCACCAGCACCGGACTGTCACGGTAATAAGGCAGCGGCTTCATGTCGACGGTGTCCTGCCGCGCCAGCGCGGACGACTGCGCGACCACGTTGCCTGACTTGATCTCGACCATCGCCAGGTTCAGCCGGTAAGCGGCTTTCTCATGCACCAGCGTGCCCGTCAGCAGGTACTGCGCCCTGGCGAGGTTGGAGGCGCGAAACGGCAGGACTTCCATCTGCTCGAAATTGCGCGTCATTCGGTCGATCACCGCCGCGTCGAGCTGTTGCGTTGCTGCCGTCTGCTGGCCTGTGCCCGCGTCGAGCGACGGGTCGAGCACGACGACGCGCTTGTTCACCTTGGCCTCGACCTTGGCCAGGACGGCAGGCATGCCCGGAATGCGCTGGGTTTGCGCCACGAGGCCGTCGGTGGCCACCACGATGGCCTGGTCGAAAGGCAGCGCGTTGTTGCTGACGCTCGCCACCGGGGCGGCGCAGCCCTGAAGCAAAAGCGCCGCAAAGGCGCACAGCACGAGGCCGGCGATCGCGCTCGAAGTCTTGATGTCGCGTTTCATTTGCACTCCCTCCTGAGAAAAGCCACCTCATCGGCGCTGAGCGGTTCCAGCGTCGATTTCTGGACAATATCAGCGCACCGCGCCGGTCTGCCTCCTGCGTTGTGGGGAGGAACCGCGGCGACCTCGGACTGCGATGCGCGCCTGGATTCCGTCGGCGGGCGGGCGCTTGCGACCGCCTTCGGGCGCTCTGTTGGAGGCGATGGCGGCGCGGTCGTCGCGGCAGTGCGAGGCCGCTGCGAAGAAGTTGCCGGAGGCTCCCTTGCAATGGTTGCGTCCTTTGTCGATGGCGCTTCTTTCGGCAGCAACACATCGCGGGCCGATGGCGCCTGCAGTGTCGGCACGGCGTCCCTGGCGGGCGTCGAATCCCTTGCCGCCATCGACGGCGTCGGAGACGGCGCCGGTGCCAGCGCGGGCACGGGTGCGGGAACTGGCGCCGGCAACGGTATCGGCGACGGAACTGGCGCCGGCGTTGCCGCGGCCTCCCTGGCCGGCGCAGGTGCCGGTGCGGGTGTCACGCCCGGACTCGCGCTGCCGCCAGACGACTGACGGCTCTCTTGCGCCGGCGATGTGGCCGGCGTGGTCGGAGAGCTACCGCCCGACTTCCACCACCACACCGCCCCGCCCGCCATCACCAATGCGGCAGCCAAGGCAGAAGCCAGCAGCTGCCATCGCCGGGCGGGAGCGCCTTCGCGCACCGTCGGGACGATCGTCGTCGGTGGATCGGCAACTGTTGCCTGGCTCCGGGTCGTCGTGCGCAAGGTGGAGGTCGCCAACCCATGCCCGCTGCCATCGCCCAGCGGCGTGAAGCCCGAGCCCCGAAAGCGCAAGGTGTGACCCGGCTCCAGGCCTTGGTCCAGCATCTCGACGAATTGCGCCACGTCTTGCGGCCGATCCTGTGGCTTGAGCGACAGCGCGGCATCGACGGCATGCAGGAAGCCCTCCCCGTAGCGCCCCGCGAAGGTCTTCGCCAGCGGCTGCATCGTGTCATGCATGACGCGTTCCACCGACGGGATCGGCGGACGCCCGGTGATGGCGTAGTGCACCACCCCCGCCAGCGCATAGAGGTCGGTCCACGGCCCCTGCAACATGGAGCCGCCGTACTGCTCGATGGGTGCGTAGCCCGGCTTGAGCACGGCCGTCAGCGCCTGCGTCATGTCGCTGATCACCCGCCGCGCCGCGCCGAAGTCGAGCAGCAGCGGGCCCGAGGCGGTGAGCAGGATGTTGTCCGGCGCGACGTCCCGGTGGTAGCACTTCTCCCGGTGGATGACCGCAAGCGCGGCGAGCAGCGGATGCATCCACTCGCGCAACTGTTCCTCGGTCGCCGGCCCGTTCAGCGCCTTCAACGCCGCCTTGAGGGTCGGCCCTTCGTAATAGGGCATCGCCATGTAGGCGGTGCGATTGGATTCCCAGAAGCGCAGCACCTTGACCAGGGCAGGATGGTCGAAGCGTGCAAGCAGCCGCGCCTCGTTGACGAAGCTCTTGAGGCCCGCCTCGAAGGTTTCGCGGTACTGCTCGGCGCGCACGGACACACCGAAAGAGGTATCCCCGCGCACCGCCAGCGAAGACGGCATGTATTCCTTGATCGCCACATGGCGCTCGAGCGCCGCGTCCCACGCCAGGTAGACGATGCCAAAGCCGCCCTCGCCAATCGACCGCGTGATGCGAAAGCCTTCGATCAGCGTGCCCTCGGGCAGGGTGTGGTCCTTGAAGGTGGCGGTGATGGTGAGGCGCTCCGGCGGGCCTGAGACGACAGCACTTTGCCCACCGCCCGTGATGAAGGTGCGTTCGTCGTCATTGCCAGGAGAGCCACCTGGGGTCATGGCGACAAGCATTGCACAGCGCGGCGCGCTTGGACAGAGCATTGCCCTGTACAAGCGGCATAGGTCAAGCGATCAACGCCTTGAGCTTGTCGGGCGTCAGCGGCACGCTGCGAAGGCGAACGCCTGTGGCATCGAAGACTGCATTGGCAAGCGCCGCGGGCACCGGACTCGACGCCGCCTCGCCCGCGCCCAGGGGCGGATCGCCCGGCCGCTCGATGAGCGCGATCTCCAGCCGAGGCACCGCGGGAAAGCGCAGCAGCGGGTAGCTCGCCCAATCAGTGCTCGTCACGCGTGAGCGATCGAAGGTGGTTTCCTCGTACAGGGTGCGCGACAGGGTCTGCAGGATGTTGCCCTCCACCTGCGCGCGCACCGCGTCGGGGTTGATCATCAGGCCGCAGTCGTGGGCGCAGCACACGCGGCGCACGGCAATCCCGCCCGTGCCGCGATCCACCTCGACCTCCATCGCGATGGCCACGATGGTTTCGCTGTTCTTGTAGTGGATGTAGGCGATGCCGCGCCCCGCACTCACGTTGCCGCGAGCGGATCCGGTCGCCGGCGACGGCCGCGCTTGCCAGCCGATCATCTGCGCGGCCCGGCGGATCACCTCCTGGCCGCGCGGGTTCGACAGATCGCGCAGGCGGTAGGCCACCGGGTCGATGCGGGCCTTGGCCGCGAGTTCGTCGACGAAGCTTTCAACGGCGAAGCAGTTGGCCACCTTGCCCGGCGCACGGATGTTCGACGGCCGCAGCGGCGCAGGCCCCAGCCAATGGGCCGAGACCTTGACCGCCCTGGCCGCATACGGCGGATCGCCGTTCTGCGAGACGAGGCCTGTGGCCTGCCCCACCGGCTGCTTCATGCCCGCTGCGAGCGGCGAGAGCAACGGAATCCATTCCAGGTTGGCGGTGGCGCGCGGCACCCACATGTCGGTTTCCCACGCGTCGATGCGGCCGTCGGGCAGCAGCGTCGCTTTCATGTCGAGCAACTGCGGTGGGCCCTTGGGATCCCACGCGAGTTCATCCTGCCGGCTCCATTGCACCCGCACGGGCTTGCCGACCGCCTTGGACAGCAGCACCGCGTCCGCGGCCGCGTCGTCGTGTCCGTTCATGCCGTAGCAGCCGGCACCGTCGAGGTAGATCACCCGCAGCTTGTCCGGCGTCATGTCGACCAGCGCCGCAAAGATATTCAGGAAGCGATGGCTCGCTTGCGACGCCGTCCACACCGTGCCGCCGTCCGCCCGCACATCGGCCACGGCGCATGACGGCCCGATGGAGCCGTGCGACTGGATCGGCCACGAATAGGTTGCACGCGCCACGTCGGTGGCCTCGCGCAGGTCGGCGATGCGCTGCGCGTCGCCCTTGGCGGCGATGACCTCTTCCGCCACGAAGGGGCCGGCGCGGGCCCAGTCCACCAGCGCCGTGTGGCCGACCAGCGGCGCGCTGTCGCTCCACTGCACCTTCAGTTCGCGCGCCGCGCGCACGGCAGCCCATTCGTCATTGCTGACCACGCCCACGAAATCGGCGATGCGCACCACGCGCACGCCCGTCAGGCGCACCACCGACGCCTCATCGACCGACAGCACCCTGGCACCCACCGAAAGCGGACGCACCACGCGACCGTGCAGCATGCCCGGCACGACGTGGTCGTGCACGTAGACGTGCTGGCCCGTCACCTTGGCCGGCACGTCGGGGCGAGGAAGGGATTTGCCGACGAGCACGTATTCGGACCACGGCTTCAGAGGCGCCTTCGGGTTCATCTTGACGTCGAAGCTGCGCCCGCCGACGAGTTCTGAAACGGCGACGCGCCGGCCGTCCGCGGCACGTACCGCGCCATCGACGAGCTTCAGTTGCTCTGGCGACGCTTGCAACTGTTGCGCGGCCATGGCCAGCAGGGCTTCACGCGCCGTCGCCGCCGCCTGCCGCAACTCGACGCCGCCGCGCATCACGCCCGTGCTGCCGGCCGTCGGACCCTGGTTGGGCGTGAGCAGCGAATCGCCTTCGATCAGGTCGATGCGCTCGACCGGCACGCCGAGTTCCTCGCCCACCATCTGGCGCATGGCGATGCGGTGCCCGGTGCCCAGATCGACCTTGCCGGAGCACACGAGCACACTGCCGTCCTTGCGGATGGCCAGGAAGGAATCAAGCTGATCCAGCGCCAGCGGCCGCCGTGCGGCAGGTGCAGCGGCAGCACCTTGGGCCAGCGAGGGCATCGAGGGAACGAGGCTGAAGCCCACCACCATGGCGCCCGCCTCCAGCAAGCCGCGCCGCGTCAGGCCCGCACCGCGCGCTCCAGATGAAAGGCTTGTCATGCTCATGCCCTCCCCGCATTGGCCGCCCGCTCGATGGCACGCAGCACCCGGTCGTGCGAGCCGCAGCGGCAAAGATTGCCGGCGAGCGCCTTCTGGGCTTCTTCGCGCGTGGGCCTGGGTTTTTGCTGAAGCAAGGCCACGGCGGTCATCACCATGCCGTTGGTGCAGTAGCCGCACTGGGCCGCCTGCTCGGCAATGAAGGCGGCCTGAACGGCGTGCGGCTTGTACGGCGTGCCCAAGCCTTCCTGGGTAACGATGCGCCGGCCCGCCGCGCTGCTGATGGAGACTGTGCACGAGCGCGTGGGTGCGTTGTCCAGCAGCACGGTGCACGCGCCGCATTGCCCCAGGCCGCAGCCGAACTTTGCCGCGTGCAGCCCCAAGTCGTTGCGCAAGGCGTAGAGCAAGGGCATGTCGGGATCCCACGCGTCCACGTTTCGCGGGGTGCCATTGACGTCCAGGGTCACGGTGGGCATGGGAGCCTTTCCTTGGCGCGGCGATGCGCCTGCGAATTATCACGATGCTCCCGAAGCATCGTGCGCGCGAGGAAACCCCAATGCGGGTGGCGAAAGAAAGCGCCTCCGGTCAGAGGCGCAGGCGTCAGAGATCTTCGATGACCAGCGCGCGGTATCGCTGCGCCATCGAATAGGGATGCTGCGCAACGATCTCCATCACGTGCTCGGCAATCTCCTTGTCCGGCGTGCGCACCAGCAGCCCGCCGTGGCCCTGCCGCGCCAGCGAGGTGTAGGCCCGCACTGTCGCGCCTTCGGTGCCAGCGGAAGGCAAGGGATCGTCCGAGCCTGCGACGGTCGGGCTGATCTGGGTGAGGATGGCCTGAGGCGAGGCCAGGAAGACCTCGTCCACGTCGTCCAGCTCGGTCAATAGTTGCTCGCCGACCGTCTGCGCCGTGGCCTCGTCCGGAAACATGATGAAGGAATAGCCGGTGGGATAGAACGCACCGCCCAGTACGGCACGCATGCTCGAATCGATGCTGAAGGGTTGGACCATGATGATTCCCGGGTTGGAGGAGTTCCCGCAGGATCCCTCCGCCGGCCAGCCCGGCGCGTAGGAAAAGCATGAGCGCGCCTGTCAATCCAGGCGCACGTGCCGCGCCAAGCCGCCTGCCCGCCCGCCGGACCCGAGGCGGTGTGAAAAAGTCACATCGACCGGGCGCATTGCGTACTCCACGCCGCGGGCGGCAAGCCCTAAATTTGCGCACATGGAAAGCGCAACGGCAGCGCGGTCCGAATCACCGGAGTCACTTGATCATGACCTTCACTTCAAGCCACCTGATTCGCTCCCTCGGCGCCCTGGCGCTGGCCGCCGCAACGCTCTCCATGGCGCAGACTGCCGCCGCCGCCGACTCCGACCGCACCTACCTGAGCAAGCCTGAGATCCAGGTGAGCCTGATCGGCAAGGGCATCCTGTCGAAGAACCTGCAAAGCGGCATGCTGTCGCACTGGGAATTCCGCCCGGACGGAACCGTGGAAGCCGTCAACCGCACCGGCATCGGCCGCGCCACGGGCACCTGGAGCATCCGCGACGACGGCCAGATGTGCGTCAAGATGATGAACCGCACCGGCTGCCGCTACTGGTTCCGCAAGGGCGATGCACTGGCCAACGCCGACACCAATGCACCCGACGCGCAGACCGTTGCCGAAGTGCGCTTCGAGTAACTACTGCATCTTCGAGAAAGCCGTCGGCGTCAGCAACTTGTTGTGGATCTCGGCGACGATCGGGCCGTCCTTCTCGGTCTCGCCTTTCGCGCTGAGCCATTCGGCGTCCGCAATGAAGATCGCCCACTTGGCCTCGCGCTCGGCCAGCGACTCCCACGCGATCATGTAGGTGAGTTCGCCGATTTCGGATCCGCCCACCAGCGTGGTCCAGAAGCCGACGTGCTTGATGCCGAGCCGGTCCCAGATGCCGGTGGTGTGGTCCTTGAAGCGCGCCACCACGTTCGGCAGGCGACCGGGCATCGCGCGATAGACGCGCAACTCGTAGATCATGGAAATCTCCGGATGGTTGGTTCGAACGCGCCTTTATGGCCGCGGTTCGCGCCAGCGCCCATAGGCGCTTTCCCTCGCGGCAACGCACCGCGAGGGCTCCGGAAGATCGACCGGATCAGGCCGTCACGGCCTTCAGCGCATCGTTGAAGGTCGCGCTCGGGCGCATCACGGCCGCCAGCTTGGCCATGTCGGGCTTGAAATAGCCGCCGATGTCGGCCGGCTTGCCTTGCACCACCTTGAGCTCGTCCACGATCTTCTGCTCGTTGGCGGCCAGCGACTGGGCCAGCGGCGCAAAGTGGGCCGCAAGCTCCTTGTCCTGCGTCTGGGCGGCGAGCGCCTGCGCCCAGTACAGCGCCAGGTAGAAGTGGCTGCCGCGGTTGTCGAGCTCGCCGGTGCGGGTGGACGGGCCCTTGTTGTTGTCCAGCAGCATGCCGGTGGCGGTGTCCAGCGTCTCGGCAAGGATCTTGGCCTTGGCGTTGTTCGTTTTCTGGCCCAGGTCTTCCAGCGACACGGCCAGCGCGAGGAATTCACCCAGCGAATCCCAGCGCAGGTGGTTTTCTTCCACCAGTTGCTTGACGTGCTTGGGCGCCGAGCCGCCTGCACCGGTCTCGAACATGGCGCCGCCGGCCATCAATGGCACGATCGACAGCATCTTGGCGCTGGTGCCCAGTTCCATGATCGGGAACAAGTCGGTCAGGTAGTCGCGCAGGATGTTCCCGGTGACGGAGATGGTGTCCTTGCCGCGGATCACGCGCTCGAGCGAATAACGCATCGCGCGCACCTGCGACATGATCTGGATGTCCAGTCCCTTGGTGTCGTGGTCCTTCAGATAGGTGCGCACCTTCTTGATGAGCTCGGCCTCGTGCGGACGGTATTCGTCGAGCCAGAACACGGCCGGCATGCCCGACAGGCGTGCGCGGTTCACCGCCAGCTTGACCCAGTCGCGAATCGGCGCGTCCTTGGTCTGGCACATGCGCCAGATGTCGCCCTCTTCCACGTTCTGCTCGAGCAGCACCTCGCCGGTGTCGATGTCCACGATGCGGGCGACGCCGGGTTCGGGAATCTCGAAGGTCTTGTCGTGCGAGCCGTATTCCTCGGCCTTCTGCGCCATCAGGCCGACGTTGGGCACCGTGCCCATGGTGGCCGGGTTGAACGCGCCGTTGGTCTTGCAGAAGTTGATCATCTCCTGGTAGATGCGGGCGAAGGTGCTTTCGGGCATCACGGCCTTGGTGTCCTTGGGACGGCCGTCCGGCCCCCACATCTTGCCGCCCTGGCGGATCATGGCGGGCATCGACGCGTCGACGATGACGTCGTTGGGCGCGTGAAGGTTGGTGATGCCCTTGGCCGAGTCGACCATCGCCAGTTCGGGCCGGTGCTCGTGGCAGGCGTGCAGGTCCTTGACGATCTCGTCGCGCTGCGACGACGGCAGCGATTCGATCTTCTCGTAGATGCTGCTCACGCCGTTGTTGACGTTGACGCCGAGTTCGTCGAAGAGCTTGCCGTGCTTGGCGAACGCGTCCTTGTAGAACACTTTGACCGCATGGCCGAAGACGATGGGGTGCGAGACCTTCATCATCGTCGCCTTGACGTGCAGCGAGAACATCACGCCGGTCTGGCGCGCGTCTTCCATTTCGTCTTCGTAGAACTTCACGAGCGCCTTCTTGCTCATGAACATGCTGTCGATGACTTCGGCGTCCTGCAGCGCGACCTTGGCCTTGAGCAGGATGGTCTTGCCGCTGGCGGTGACCAGGTCCATCTTGACGTTGCGCGCCTTGTCCAGCGTCATCGACTTTTCGCCATGGTAGAAGTCGCCGTCGTGCATGTGCGAGACGTGCGTGCGCGACGCGGGGCTCCACTTGCTCATCGAGTGCGGGTTCTTGCGGGCGTTGCGCTTGACGGCGGCCGGTGCGCGGCGGTCGGAGTTGCCTTCGCGCAGGACCGGGTTCACGGCGCTGCCCAGGGCCTTGGCGTACTTCGCTGCGACCGCCTTGTCTTCGTCCGTCTTGGGGTCCTCGGGAAAGTCGGGGATCTTGTAGCCCTTGGCCTGCAGTTCGCGGATGGTCGCCACCAATTGGGGCACCGATGCGCTGATGTTGGGCAGCTTGATGATGTTGGTGTCGGGAAACTGCGTGAGGCGGCCGAGTTCGCCCAGGTTGTCCGGAACGCGTTGTTCCTCGGTCAGGGACTCGGGGAATTCGGCAAGCACGCGCGCGGCCACCGACACGTCGCTGGTGACGACGTCGATGCCAGCCGGCGCGGCGAAGGCCTGGATGACGGGGAGCAAGGAAGCCGTCGCCAGCAGCGGCGCTTCGTCGGTGAGGGTGTAGATGATCCTGGACTTTGCGGCTGCCATTTTTTGACCTCTTGTGCGTTAACAAACGGGCGTGAGTCGCTCACGAAGGTGTCAACTTTAGCGAGTCAGGGCGTCAGGCTCGCGAAATATTCCCAAGCGTGGGGCACGGCTACTCTGACGCATGGACCGTGCCCGCGCACTCTCTTGCTCCCTCTCCCGCTCGCGGGAGAGGGTTGGGGTGAGGGATCGGCGGTGAATTGGGGCACGGGGCTCTTCAACTGCCGCAGGCCCTCACCCCCGCCCTCTCCCGCCAGCGGGAGAGGGAGAAAAACCTCAGGAGAACAGGCCGGCGAACGACTGCCGCAGTTCGCGCTTGAGCAGCTTCCCGCTCGGGTTCTTCGGCAGCGCCTCCACAAAAACCACCTGCTTCGGTGCCTTGAACGACGCCAGCTCCCGCCCGCAATGCGCCAGGACGTCCTCCGGCGACAGCACTTGCCCCGCCTTCGGCACCACCACCGCGACCACCGCCTCGACCCATTTCGGATGCGAAACCCCGATCACAGCCACTTCCGACACCTGCGGCAGGCGGTAGATCGCCTCTTCCACCTCGCGGCTGGCAACATTTTCTCCACCCGTCTTGATCATGTCCTTCTTGCGGTCGACCACGCTGATATAGCCCTCGGCGTCGATGGTTCCCAAGTCGCCCGAATGGAACCAGCCGCCCTCAAAGGCCGCGCGGGTGCGTTCGTCATCGTGGAAATAGCCCAGCATCAGGTGCGGCGAGCGGTGCACGATCTCGCCGACTTCGCCGGGTGCCACGTCCTGCAACTGGTCGTCCACCACGCGCGTCTCGACGTTGAGCACGGCGCGACCGCAGGAGCCGGGCTTGCGCAGTTGGTCGTCCGGGCCGAGCATGGTTGCGAGCGGCGCGATCTCGGTCTGGCCGTAGAGATTCCACAAGCGCACCTTCGGCAGGCGCGACGCCAGTTCGCGCAGAACCTCCACCGGCATGATGGATGCGCCGTAGTAGCCTTTTTGCAGGCTGCCGAGGTCGGTGGTGTCGAACAGGGGCGAGCGCAGCAGCGCGATCCACACCGTGGGCGGCGCAAAGAACGAGCTGATGCGGTGTTTGGCGATCAGCGGCAGGAGGTTGTCAGGCGTCGGCTTGGCCGTGATGACGTTGGTGGCGCCCACGTAGATCGACGGGCCCAGGAACACGTCGAGCTGCGCGCAGTGGTAAAGCGGCAAGGCGTGCAGCGCCAAGTCGTCGCCCGAGATGCTCGCGTCGGCCACGCAGCTGACGTACTGCCAGATGACCGCGTCGTGCGTGAGCATGGCGCCCTTGGGCGCTGACTCGGTGCCGCTGGTGTAGACGATCTGGGCGAGATCGGTGCCGGCGAGTTCAACCTCAGGCAAGGGCGCCGACGAAGCGGCGAGCGCATCGAAGGCGATCATGCCCTCCACCGGCGAACTCGGGTCCTCCGAGGGAAGCCAGATGAATTCGCGCACCTGCGTTTCCAGCGCTGCAGCGGCGCGCGCCAGTTCGGCCAGACCTGAATCGGTGGCCAGCAGGCGCGCGCCCGAATGCTGGAGGATGTATGCGACCTCAGCCGCCTTCAGCATGAAGTTGATCGGCACCAGTACGGCGCCGAGCCGCGCGAGTGCAAAACGCAATGCGGCAAAGGCGTGCGAATTGCGCGCGAGCACGGCGACGCGGTCGCCCTTGCCAATGCCATGCGCGCCCAATCCGGCGGCGACGCGTGTGCAAACGTCGTTGAACCCGGCGTAGGTCCAGGATGTGCCGCCACACACGATGGCGGTTTTTGCGGGCGTGCGCTTGGCGCTGCGATGCAGCAGGTCAGCCAGTGTCTGGCGACGAACAATCGAATCCAATCCAGTCTCCTTGCTTTTCATCCGGCCGCGGTGCGGCCGTGAGTGGACTGGATTCTGTCAGCCGCGCGGCAGCCCGGCCATGGCGCTATCCCGCAACGTGCGGCGTTGCGGGTGTGGCGCTTGCTGGGTTTATCCGCTGCGCCTTACTTGCCCAGATAGCGGCGCACTTGCTCCACGGATACGCCCGCCGCGGCGACGGCCGAGCGCAGCTTGGCCTCCGTCACGCCGAACTCCCGTGTCCAGTAGCGCAATTCGTGTGGCTCATTGACGTTGACGCGGCTGCGATCCTGCGGGCCGCGGTTGCTGAGGTCATCGGACATGTCATCTCCTTCTTTGCAAAAGCCCAAGGTGACCGGGTCGCCGCGGGGCTGGTGGCAGGCGACACAGCGCTTGGTTGAAGGAGAAACGCTCACGGCCGCGTGCGCCTGCCTCCCGCTGGCGCGCCCAACGTCCGGGCTCGCCTCACCTACGCCCTTCGGCAGGTTGACCATCGTGAGAACTAAAGTCATAGTTTGCGTCTGATGCCGCTGTCAAATGCGCGAACCTTGTTCGCCCGGCACGAAGGGATATCGAACACATGCTTTCTCCATCCACGCGAAACCAGATGCCAGCCGGCGCACTCGCGGTGGTCCTCCTGGCCTTTTGCGCGCAGGCCATCGCGGCCGACGACTCGCAGCGCCTGAAGACCATGAGCGATTCCGAGCTCGAGGCGGGCATGAAGGCCGGCGTGCAGGTAGTGCTGCAGCGCGTGCCGATCCAGATGGAAAACCAGACCGTGCTGGTGGGCGCCGAGTACGAGCCCAACACCCGGATCGCCACTTACCACTACGTGCAGGCCGGCACCTTCGACCCCGCCGCCCTGCGCACCCGCTTCACAACGAAAAATTGCACGACACCGAACGTGCGTGCAATCTTGTCCAGGGGCATCACCTTCCGCCACCAGTTCACCGCGGGCGACCGGATGGTGGATTTCTCGGTGACGAACGGCGATTGCCGGTCGGTCAGCTGAAGCCCGTCACCGGCCCGCGTCTTCAAGGCGCGCCGAGCAGGCGCCCCAGTCTCAGCCGCGTGATGATCGCGATCTGATCGATCGCGGCCACCAGTTCGTCTTCCGTCTCGTTGTCCAGCCGCGTATGCAGGGCCTGGAATATCTGCGACTTGGTGTTCGCCAGCACCGCGATGATGAACGGGAAGCCATGCTTGGCGGCGTATGCGGCGTTGAGCCATTGCAGCGAACGCATCTCTTCGTGGCTCAGCGCATTCAGGCCTGCCTGCTCGGCGGTCGAATGGTCGGTCATCGTGCCGGCCTGCGCTTCCTTGCCTGCGAGTTCCGGGTGGCCGCGCAGGAAGGCCAGTTGCACGCCGCGGTCCGCGCTGCGCACGGAGCGGATCATGGCGTCGTGCAAGGCGTCGATGGTGGCAAAGGGCCGTGCGTGCCACGCCTGCGATGCGACCCATGCGGAATGCTCGAACACACCGCCCAGGGCTGCCACGAAGTCGGGCTTGTCGAGGTTGTTGATGCCGCGCAGGTTCGAGGCCGGCTGTTCCTTCAAGACTGCGCTCATTTGGCTTCCTTCTTCACGAAACGGGGAACGAAGGCGATGATCAGCAGCGCTGCGCACACCTCGACGGCCGAGACGATGAACAGCCCCGGCGAGAGCAAGCCCGTCGACGTCTTGATGACGCCGAGCATGTACGGTGCACCGAAACCGGCCAGGTTCGCAATCGAGTTGATCAGTGCCACGCCACCCGCGGCCGCAGCGCCTGCCAGGAAGCGACCGGGCAACTGCCAGAACACCGGAATCGCGCTCATCGTTCCGATGATGGCGACCGTCTGCGCCATGAGGGCGAGCATCGGGCTGGTCTTCATGAACACCGCCGTCAATGCCAGGCCCAAGGCGCCAAGGGCGGCCGCGTAGGCACAGTGCAGCCGGCATTCCTGCTTGCGGTCCGAATGCAGGCCGTTGTAGATCATGCCGGCGGCGCCGCAAAGGTACGAGATGGACATGATCCAGCCGACCGTCGCGGGGTTGGTGAAGCCCACTTCCTTCACCACGGAAGGACCGAAGAAAGTCAGCGACGAATTGGCCGCGATGATGCAAAAGAAGATCAGGATGAGCAGCCACATGCGGCCGTCTTTCAGCGAGGCGATCAGGCTCTCTTCGCGGTGGCCGAGCGCCTTGCCGTCGCGCGCCAGGTCGTCATGCACCAGCTTGCGCTGCTCGGCCGTGAGCCAGTGGGCCTGCTCGGGCTTGTCCGTCAGGTAGAGCCAGGTCACGAAGCCGGCGATGACCGAGGGAATGCCTTCGATCAAAAACACCCACTGCCAGCCCGACCAGCCGTTGAGGCCGTGCATGCCGTTCATGATCGTGCCCGCCAGCGGACCGCCGATGACACCCGCGATGGCCGAGGCCGACATGAAGATGCCGAAAGCCTTGGCCCGCCGCTCGCTCGGGTACCAGTAGGTCAGGTACAGGATGATGCCGGGGTAGAAGCCTGCCTCGAACACACCCATCAGGAAGCGCAGCAGGTAGAACATCGTCGGCGTCTTGACGAACATGGTGGCGATGCACACCAATCCCCAGCCGATGGTGATGCGCATGATCGTCTTCTTGGCGCCGATCTTTTGCAGCAGCAGGTTCGAGGGCACCTCGAAGAAGAAGTAGCCGAGAAAGAAGATGCCGGCGCCCAGGCCGTAGACCGCTTCGCTCCATTGCAGTTCGTCGAGCATCGTGAGCTTGACGAAGCCCACGTTGACGCGGTCGACCCAGGCCAGGACCCAGAGCACGAAGATGAAAGGGATGATGCGCCAGGTGATGCGGCGGTAAGCCGCGTCCAGCGCGCTGGTCGGCGCCGGGGGCGCGACTTGCTGCGGTATGTCCAGGGTCGTCATGAAAACTCCTCGGTTCAGCGATCAGGGTGGGATGCACGGATTGGGCCATTCGCCCCCCACAAGTGTCGATAGCTGCGCGGCATGGGAATCGCTATAGACTGCATCGGCCATATCCATAGACGGGGTCCCGGACACGATGCCAGTGCGAAGCGTCGACCAGCTAGACGGGCATTTATTGCGCGTGCTCGCCACCGTGGTGGAAGAGCGCAGCGTGTCGCGTGCCGCAGCAAGATTGCAGTTGACGCAGCCGGCGGTGAGCGGGTCGCTCAAGCGCTTGCGGGAGATCTTTGGCGATGCGTTGATGGTGCGCGACGGGACCACGATGGTGCCGACGTCGCGGGCTGCGGGATTGGCGGCGCAGGCTCGTCAGGCCTTGGGCGCCATGGAAGCCCTGCTCGCAGAGCCGGAGGAGTTTGTGCCCGCGCAGGCCAAGCTGACTTTCCGGATTGCATCACCGGACTACATCGCCCCATCATGGATTGCGCGTTTGGCGCAGCACGTGGGTGTCGAGGCGCCGCATTGCCGCATCGTGTTGAGTGCGCTGGGGCCGACCTTTGATTTCGAGCGGGCGTTGGGGGATGACGAACTGGATCTTGTCATCGGCAACTGGCCTTCGCCGCCGGAGCATCTGCATATCTCGCTGTTGCTGGAGGATGAGCTTGCTTGCCTGGTGGCGCGGGATCATCCGTTGGCGCGCGATGGCGCAACGCAGGTCACTGAAGAGGACTACCTTGCCGCAGGGCACATCGTGCCTGTGCCGTATGCGATGGCGCAGCGCGGGGTGGTTGAAAGCTACTTGTCGGAGCGCCATCGGAGCCGCGAGGCGCGCGTGCAGGTGCCCTATTTCGCGCTGGCGCCGTCGATTGCGGCGAGTACGCAGCTGGTCTTTACGACGGCGCGGCACTTTGCGGAGTACTACGCGGGGCTGTTGCCGCTAGCTGTCTTGAAGGCGCCGGAGGGGTTTCCGGGGATGCGGTTCTATCAGCTCTGGCATGAGCGCGCGCATCACTCGGCGGCGCATCGGTGGTTGAGGGGGTTGGTGACGCAGTTTGGGAGGGAATTGGCGGCGGCACCCACTGCCATTGCGTCCCCTACGGAATAGAGCACAACAGTGTGACGCATCGCGACTCGATTACTCATAATACTTTGCAGATAAAAGCATGTCCGCAAATATTCGCCAGCTTACTCTTTTTAGATCAATATTCTTGATGCCATTGTTTGCATAATATCCCTCCATACCCTCCACCCATCCACTTAATCCTTCGAAGTATGATTCGAGAGTTTTATTCTCCCAAGTTGACTCATTTGATCTCAAATCAGCAACAAGCGCCTTCAAAAAAACAAGGAAATCATCCTTGTTTTTCATATCCGAAATCAATTTATCCATTGAGCTCATTTTTGCACCTTAATACGACGCCCATCTTCCAACTTCAAATCCATAGAAACTCCGCCATTTCTGGTGGTCATTTTTCTGGCAACTTCGGACCTATCTAGTTGATCCTGGTCAATTTCATTTACCGGGACGCATTTTTGATTGGCAAGCTTGAATGCGGCAAGCCTTCGATGATCCAGTGTCCATATTTTTCCAGTTAAATCCTTCCACACTCTAATTTTGAGAACGTCGGCCTCAAGAACGCCCGACGATAGATTTTCAGCATTGCCCAGCACAGTAAAGTCGCCGGTTTGATTTCTCGCATTGCTTTGCATGAAATGAATTTTGGCGGATTCAATGGTTCCTTTCGGACACGGGCACAGGCCAAATGGATCAATCCAGCCAATCGGACTCGGTGCGTATTGCAGCAGGTTAATACCACCTTGTAGCCCGATTGGATCCTTCGAGACAAACCTCCCAGCTTGAGGGTCGTAGTACCTGAAGCGGTTGTAGTGCAGCCCCGTCTCATCGTCCAGATACTGCCCCTGGAAGCGAATCTGGTTTCGGATGCCCGCCTTGCGTGCCGCCTCACTGATCGTGATCCTGGCCTCTCCCCACGCCTTGTAGTTCGCCTCCCAAGCCAGCTTTCCTTCGCTGTCCGTCAACTCCATCGGCGTGCCGAGATGGTCGCACTGGTAGTAGTGGATGTCTCTCAACGGAGCGGGGCCCTCCCCGTGTTCATCGATCCCCGGCGCGTACTGACCGTTGTACAACGGATCGCGATCCATGTCGTACTCACCCGCGTCGTTGGCGTAGGCCTGCGCGTAGTTGATGGGGCGTCTGAGGAATGCACTTCGCGGGTCTACTGCTGTTCGCGCCTGCATCAGCGGCGTGAAGCCTCCGGGTTCGTAGATGTAGTGCGTCGCCGTTTGGCGCGTCGTATCGATCTCCGTCACCATCTGGTCGCCATCCCATCCGTACAGGGTGGTGCCCAAGGCGCGCTCTTGCACTTGGCGACGATATTCCTGCGCGTACCAGCCGCTGCCTGCCCCGCTGGGAGTGACGATGATCGGCGCGCTGCGCTTGGCCATGCGCCTGCCCAATGGGTCGTAGCTGAAGGTGGTGCTGGTCTGGTTGCCGCGCGCCTCAATCAATCGACCGAATGCATCCCAACGGAACCGTGTGCTCTGGCCGTTGTGCACGCGCAGGGTCATGTTGCCCCGGGCGTCGTATTCGTAGTGCGTGCCGGCGTATTGCGCGATGAGGTTGTTCAGGACGGCCGGCAGTCCGTGGATTCGAGAAGTGTGGCTGGCGGTGGACAACGACCCGTGCCGCGCAGGGTCTGCGTCAAGGGTGTTGCTGGCCGGATCAAAGGCGAAATGCTCCGTGCCCAGACCACTGGTGGCCTGCAGCAGGCGCCCGACGGGGTCGTAGCGGTAGCTCAGGGCGCCTCGGCGACTGTCGCCGATGTCCGTGAGTTGGCCGGCGCGGTCGTAGCGATAGTGGCGCTGGACGTTCAAGGCATTGGCATTGACGGCAGTTCCGGTGCTTTGGCTCAAGCGCTCCGCGCGACGGAGGATTTGCGCTTTCAAGCGCCCGGCCGGGTCGTACTGGCTTTCTTGCGCGATCTGGTTGGATTGCATTCGCTTGACTTCCCGATGCAAGTCGTCGCGCTCGAACTGCAGCACTTCCTGCCCATCCAGCAGCAAGCCATGCACGTGGCCCGAGCCGTAGGTGAGCCAGTCGATCGTGTGACCATCAGGTCGGATCGTCTGGGTGCGAACGCCCAGCGCGTCATGGCTGTGTTGCCATACGGCGGTGGCGATCTGCTCGCCACTCCTGCCGTGCTGGTGCTCGGCTCGGATGAGACCCGTGGGCGTGTAGAACCACTGCAGGTGGACGTTGGCGTTGCGCGCGTCGCTGAGCTGACCATTGGCGTTGTAGCCGTAGCTTTCGGTGAGCACGCTGGCGGCGTCAATTTCGCGGGTTTGAGGCGAATCCTGCTTGTACAGACTTGCGCGACGCTCGGTGAGCCGGCCCATGGGGTCGAACTGCAACTGAGTGAGGCCGTGGGCCTCCTTGATCTGGCGAAGGATGCCGTTTGCTGGGGCATAGCGGTATTGGGTCGCCGCATTGTCGAAGTGCACCTCCCCCACGAGTTGACCGCGCTCGTTGTATTGGAAGCGGTGCTGGCGAGCGTTTTCGTTGTGCAGTGAAAGGAGGCGTCCCAGCTTGTCCCACTGGTACTCCAAAAGGTGCCCATTGGCGTCTTGGCGTTGCGAGATGAGGCCGGCCTGGCTGTATTGGTAGCGGGTTTCTCGCTGCAGGGCATCGCGATGTATGAGCAGGCGACCTTCCGCGTCATGTTCAAGATGCTCCTTGTTACCATCGGGCAGCTCGACTTGGGCGAGTTGGCCGCGTTCGTAGTGGTAGTGGGTGGTCTCGCGTGCAGCGTTGACCGCCTTGATGAGGCGGCCGCGCTCGTCGTAAGACCACAGTGAGGTCTTGCCCGAGCAGTCCGTGTAAGCGGTGAGTTGGCCTGCGCTGTTGTAGGCCATTTGCTTCTTGCCACCCTTGGCGTCGGTGATTTCAACAGGGAGGCCAGCCTCGTTATAGGCGTACTCGGTCTTGTGGCCCAGGGGGTCGATTTCCTCGACGAGATTGACTCCGTCATAGGCGCGTTTCCAGACATGGCCCTCACCATCGCGGATGCCTGTGAGATTGTCGGCCGCGTCATACGCAAAGTGAATCGTGGTGTTGTCAGGCCGCGTCTGGCGGATGAGATTGCCCTTTGCGTCATAGCTATAGCTGTCACGGCTGCCGTCTGGGTGGACATGACTGGTGATGTTCTTGCGAGCATCGCGCACGAACCATTCCTGATGCCGCCAGATCTGCCCATGCTCATCCTTGATCTCTGGGTACACGATGCGATAGACATAGCCCAGGATGTCGAAGTAGTAGAGGGTGTGGGCGCCCATCGCATCGATAACGGTCGTCAGGCGGATGTGCTTGTTCCCCACGATGGTGGTGCCGAAGCTGCCGTCGTCCGCCTGTTCATACCAGGCGCGCGCCTGTGCGCTGTTGCGCGCATTGAGTGGCGCTTCAAAGCCATCGGGATGCATCCAGCTCAGACGCATGCCGCGCCCAGTGCGATCGCTGTAGGCGTTCAGCAAATGGGTGCTTTGCCGCTGCGGCGGGTGAAGCGCCTTGCCGGGGGCGGCTTGCAGGTATCCATAGCGCCAACTGTTCTGGTATTCATCCTGTGCGCCGATGAGGTCGCTGCTGCCGTCTGCGTTGTGCGCATAGGTGTAGCGCGCCAGTTCGCGCGCCGCGACGCCATCCTGCACAAGCCACAGACCCCGGATGCAACCGCGCTCATCGAGAGCAGTGCAAACGTGGGTGTTGCCGCTGACGATGTCCGACAGTTGCCCACCGGGGTGGCGATAGGACAACTCCGTGGTGTGGCCAGCCTGCGTGCGTTGGCTGATCAGTCGGTAGCAGACGGCCCTGTTCTTCGTTTGGGGCTTGCCATTTCGAACGAATGCAGGCGCCAACTCGAAGGTCTCAATGAAGTCACGTCCGTGCGACAGGACCAGCGTATACACATTGCCTCGCCCGAGAGTGAGGTCTTCGATGGCATTGTGGTGGGTCTGGCCAATGGCATTGAGGTAACCGTCGCGGCCCGAATGGTCATCGCCCGGACCCGCCAGTGCAGGGAACAGATGCTCGCGCCCATCGGCGGCGAAGTAGCGCAGGCTACCGTCCTCGTCTTGCTCAATGCGGGTGGTGTAAGGGCTGGTCCAGCGTGCCCCCAGGTAAGCCGGCACCGCGTCTTGGCCGGTAGCGCTGTTGGGTAGGTCATAGGCGCCCAGGCGCGAGTAGTAGAGGCGAGTCCACACAATAGGCATCAGGCCGGGCAGGCTGAAGTCGGTGTGTGCCACGGTTTCGCTGCCTGTGGCGAAGTTGATAGAGCCGCCCGTCGAGGCTTTGGCTGAGGGTGCCTTGCCTCCGCCTGTAGCCACGCAACAGTTGGCATCGCCTTTGGCTGCTGCCTGCTTGCCCTGCCCTTCCAAGTGCTCTCCAGGCCTTTCGTGATCGCTTTGCGTCACCTTGCGGGCGATGGTGGGCATGGCACCCCTTCGCTTTGAAAGGACCCGTTCGACCGCTGTGGTGAGGCGCCGGAGCAGCCAGGCAATGGATTTCTCCTTTCCCGCGTTGGCCTGCGCCAGAAGCGCGGATTTGACTTTGCGCCCCAAGCTTTCCAAAGCTTCGGCTTGCGGCAGAAGCAGCGCCTGTGCACCGCTGCCTCGAATGAGCACACCGGCGCCCGCATTGGCCGCCTGCTTTGCCTTTCTCTCGATGACGCCCATGGCCACCTGCGTGAGCGGCACGATTGCTGTTTCTTGTTGTTCCGAGATCTTCTGGAGCTCTTTGATATTTGGCGGCTGAGCCATTGGCTTTCTTCTTCCCTGAAATTTTTTATGGCGCCTGATGATTGTTTGCACGCTCCATGAGCGCGCTGGTTCTACGGACGAAACGAGCGCTTTTTTTAAGGCTTGGGTTCAAACGCGATATAGGCCAGGCAATCAGGGCTGCGTTCTCGAAAACCGAACGACAAATGCCCCCAGGGCTCAGGGGAGGAGTAGGTCGTTGCGTCGTCGGGAGATCGACCGCGAGGTGCTCCTGTGACGTGCATCGTTCCGTATTGCTCACGGACTTTTGCAAGGGGAAGGCACGCCCCACCGACTTCCAGCACAAGAAAGCCTGGATGGACGCCTGTTCGCTTGATGCGCAAGTCCACCTTTGAGAGAACCACGCCCTCGTCCAATTGAATCGGGCCTGCCCGATAGAACCGAAATGGCCCGCCATTTGACTCGGCCTCCAGCAACTCGACTGAAATCGCGGTTTGCACTTTTTCTCTTGTGAATGGGGCTTCACTCGAAAGGGAGCGAACCATTTCCCATAGTCCAGGTTTTTTGTGGCCCATGGAGTCCTTGGAATCAATTTTCATTTTCGAGCATCCAGATACGCCAGCTGCAATTAAAATGCATACAATTAAAGATAATCTACTTCCGGGCAGGAAACGTTCTTTCATACCAGTTGCCGTAGTAAACTGCATAAGGCTCCTTCGAATTTGACGTGATCTCACCCCTCCCTATCTGCGTTCCGATGGAATTCCTGGCCGTTTCGGCGTTTCCAGTAGCAAGAAATTTGTCATATGCGGAGTTATATGTCTCATGATTCTTCATGTCGCCTGCAATTCCAATATCAGGACCGCCATTTGAAATTATTTCTCGCTGAACCTTGATGTTATTCATCGTCGCGGCTGCCTCGTCGGCCAAAGCTCCTCCAACGTAGGCTGCTTTGGACGAAAAGTCGTCTTTATAGGGATACAAGGCATGTCCGACCTCATGTGCCATCACCTGAGTGGCCTCCAGGGGTCGACCCTTCAATGCACCATCAAGCGTTATGGATTTGGTTGGCCTGCTCGCAGTGGATCCCTCAGCCCCGGACTGCCCTTGCTGTCAGGCCCAGTCATGCTGTGGCTCGCGGCATGGCGAACATCGTTACCGGTGGTCCCGCTGGTGATGCTTCCGCTCTTGTAATGCGCGTAGCTTCCGCCACCGTTGATCAGCAATTCGCTCGCCGCTTGGATGGTGATCTTGTTGGCCTTGAGGGTGATCTCCTCCTTGGCCAGCAGATGAATGCAGGTCTTCAGCGCCTGGATTTCAATATCCGCCTGCGCCGCAACCACCTTGATGCCCTTCTGCGCCGCAAAGAGCTTGATGGCCTGCAAGGCCACCGCCAGCAGGCTGTCGCCACTGGTGATGCTGGTGTGCTTGCCACTCGTGATCGCCGTGTGCTCGTTGCTCGCGATGTGCGTGCTGAACTGGCTGGTGGTCTCGATGCCCGCAGGCGAGGCCAGCACCAGGTGTGGTTCCTGGAGTTCGGGGAATACGCCGGCCTCGGCGTTTGCAGCTCCTTCGCCTTTGATTGCTTCGTTCTGCTCTTTGAGGGCCTTGGCGACTTCCGCCTGGTCGCCGGGCTTCCTCGCCCCACAGCGCGGCCTCGGTGATGAGCGCGTTGATCTCGCGCACGCCCGCGCCGAGGTGGTCCACGCTCGCACCCACCGCGCCGGCAACGAATTCACCAACGCCGTCGAGTTCAATCAGGCAACTGATTTCACGACCGATGAAGCCATCCAGGTCGAAATCGACCGCGCCGCTCGCACCCGGACTCAAGGCATCGGGGGTCTTGAGCAGGAGCTCGTATTCGAACAGGGAGTTCAGCCCTTCCCGGCCGGACAGTCGCACGGCTTCGAGTGCGGGTCGGCCGAGAACGGTGGGTATTGCGGGGCTGCTGATCTGAAGCGTGCGCGCAGCTGCGCCGCGTAGTGCGGGCATGTCTCTTCTCTCCCTGGCAAATAATTCTTGTCTGGGGAGTTTGCATCAGGCCAACCCATGGATTGCCAACAGAAGGTCAACGCTTCAGAAAAATCTCTTGTGGGAACTTTCTGAAGCGCGACTCGCATCAGGGAAAGCGTCCGCCGGTCCTTCAGCCGACCGCAGTTGGTCGCCACAACAGCCGCCACGCTTTTGACCCAGCCCAGGATTTCCGCGATCCTTACCCACCCATTCGCTGTGGAGGCCCTCGATGACCCATCCCAAGCTGACGGTCAGCGGCATACGCGCTCGCCCCGTGCTGGTACCGCTCAAGCGCCCCATCGTTTCGCGCGTTGGACTCTTCCAGGACTGGCCGCTCATCCTCATCGACCTGGAAACAGCCGAAGGCGTCGTCGGTCGCAGCTACCTCGAGCCCTACCTTGAACTCTCGGCGCGCTACATCGTCCCGATGATCGAAGACCTTGCCCAGGCTCTCAAAGGACAGCGGGTCGCCCCGTTCGATACCTACAAGAAAACCATCGGTTCGCTCCACCTCGTCGGTCGCGAAGGCCTGTCACTGATCGCCGTCTCCGCGCTCGACATGGCGGCGTGGGATGCGTTGGCGCAAGCTGGGAACATGCCGCTCGCAGAGTACCTCGGCGGAACCATCGGCCCCGTTCCCGCATACAACAGCAACGGCTTGTGGCTGACCCCTCTGGAAGGCATCGCCAGAGAAGCCGATGAG
This sequence comes from Variovorax brevis, assembly GCF_030317105.1. Lineage (GTDB taxonomy): Bacteria > Pseudomonadota > Gammaproteobacteria > Burkholderiales > Burkholderiaceae_C > Variovorax > Variovorax brevis. The sequence goes on along the minus strand of NZ_JASZYG010000001.1, from coordinate 170,472 downwards.
CTCATTCGCGAAGCCAACTTCTCCGCCCTCAAGCTGCGCCTGGGCCGCGACAAGCTCAGCGATGACCTCGCCTGCATCGCCGCCGTCCGGGAGGCCGTGGGCGCTGATGTGAAGCTCATGTGCGACTTCAACCAGGGCTTGACGTTGGGCGACGCACTCGCGCGCTGCCATGCGCTCGACGACCACGGCCTCTACTGGTTCGAGGAGCCCATCACGTACGACAACATCCCCGGCTACGCACAACTCGCCCGCGAACTGAAGACGCCCGTTCAGCTTGGCGAGAACTTCTACGGTCCACGCCAGATGTACCACGCGGTGCTCGCTGGCGCAGGCGATCTTGTCATGCCGGACATGATGCGCATAGGCGGCGTCAGCGGATGGCTGCGCGCGGCGGCGATCGCCAGCGCAGCGGGAATCCCGATGTCCACGCACCTGTATCCCGAGATCGCCGCGCACCTCATGCGGGTGACGGACACAGCCCATTGGCTCGAGTGGCAGGACTGGGCAGACCCCGTGCTGCAAGAGCCTTACGAGATCAAGAACGGCTTCCTGCACATGCCGGACCGCCCTGGCCAAGGCATCACCTGGAACGAAAAGGCCGTCGCCAAGTACAGCTACTGAACTGAGCCTTTCTACCCCCGCGACACCGCCTCCGCCCACCGCTCAGCCATCGCCGGCGAGTTGAAGCACGTCGTGTCATGCGTCGCCGCGCACACGGCCCGTTCCAGCAGCTGAATGTCCGCCTCATGCTGCCGCGCCACGTGCGGGTCCTCGAAGAAGATCGCCTTGTTGCAGCGCCGGTCGAGCACCAGCTCCGCGATCTGCGCGTCGCCGCCCATCGGACCGCTCATATAGCGCGTGATCCACGGCTTGTCCGCAGGCCAGCCGCGCGACCAGGCCATGTCGTTGAGCAGTCCGCCCGTCGTGCCCGTGCCCACCCGTATCGCAAAGCGCGAGAGCACATCGAAATACTTCGCCGCGAACTCAATCATTCGCGGCTTCAGCGCGTCGTGCGCGATGAGCGCCACCGTCTGCCCCTCGAACGATCTTGAAAGGCTCGCGCCGTCCTGCCCCGCATGCACCAGTTCCACGGCAATCCACTCCGCAGCGCCTGCCGCCGTCGAGATGAAAGGCTTGCCATGAATCACGCACTGCCGCTTGAGCGCCTGCGTTTCGGGGTAAAGCGATGACGGGTCGACGGGGTCGAGCAGGTAGATCACGCCATCGAGTTCGTCCGCCGGCGTCAACCCGCCCGCAATGCAGGAGGCGAGCCGCATGACCCCGCCTTCCACGCCCGAAGGCAATCGAACCAGGGGCTCGTACCCCGACAGTAGGTCCTGGCTTCTGAGTGCGTCATAGGTGCCGCCGACGGCATGCAGGCCCAAGCCCAACTGGCGGATGCCAGCCTCGCAGGACCGGGCCCATCCCGCCAGCGCGCCATCGGCGCTTTGTCGATGCAGGCGATTGGCCACCAGGCCGATGCGCATTGCGTTCATCCAGACACTCCACACACTGTTGCGAAAGGAGCAAAGTATGCGCGTGGGCCGCAAAACTCAGGTAGTGGCCGGCTGTTGGCACCGAAATCGCTTGACCCCGGCACAACAACTCGAAAGGTGATTCCCATGGCGAAGATCCCTCCCGGCGTCGGCCCGCGTTTTCCGCAGGTGGTGGTGCTTGTCGGCGCCACGGGCGACCTGGCGCGGCGCAAGCTCCTGCCCGGGCTGTTCCACCTGTGCAGCGCCGGCTTCATTCCCGGCTGCCGGATCATCGGCGTCTCGCTCGACGAGATGGATGCGGACGGCTTCCGTGCCGCCGCCCGCTCGGCCCTGGACGAGTTCGCCAGCCGGAAGATCTCCCCGGCCGCCTGGGACACCTTCGCCGCGACGCTGGACTATGTGCCGCTGTCGGGCGGCGCCGGCGCCCTCAAGGCGGCCGTCGAGCGCGCCGAGCAGTCGCTGGGCGTCGAGTGCCGCCGGCTGCACTACCTGAGCGTGCCGCCGAGCGCGGCGCTTCAGGTGGTGCGCATGCTGGGCGAAGCGCAGTTGGTGGAGCGCTCGCGCATCGTCATGGAAAAGCCTTTCGGCACCAACCTCAGCAGCGCGGTCTCGCTCAACAGCCAGCTTCACGAAGTGTTCCAGGAAGAACAGATCTTCCGGATCGACCACTTCCTGGGCAAGGAGCCGGCGCAGAACATCCTGGCGTTCCGCTTTGCCAACGGCCTGTTCGAGCCAATCTGGAATCGCAACTTCATCGACCACGTGCAGATCGACGTGCCCGAGACGCTGGGCCTGGGCAAGCGCGCCGGCTTCTACGAGCAGACGGGCGCCTACCGCGACATGGTGGTCACCCACCTCTTCCAGATCCTCGCCTTCATGGCGATGGAGCCGCCGACGGCACTCGAGCCCGCGCCCATCAGCGAAGAAAAGAACAAGGTATTCCGCAGCATGGAGCCGATCCAGCCGCACGACGTGGTGCGCGGCCAGTACAGCGGCTACCGCACGGAAGAAGGCGTCGACCCGGATTCGGACACCGAGACCTTTATTGCGCTGAAGTGCCACATCGACAACTGGCGTTGGGCGGGCGTGCCCTTCTACCTGCGCACCGGCAAGCGCCTGGCCGAGGGGCAACGCATCATTTCCATCGCCTTTCGCGAACCGCCCAAGAGCATGTTTCCTCCGGGCTCGGGCGTTGGCGCGCAGGGGCCGGACCACCTGACATTCGACCTGGCCGATGCGTCGAAGATGTCGCTGTCCTTCTACGGCAAGCGCCCCGGCCCCGGCATGCGGCTGGACAAGCTGAGCCTGCAGTTCGCGATGCGCGACACCGGCATGGCCGGCGAAGTGCTGGAGGCGTACGAGCGGCTCATCCTGGACGCGATGCGCGGCGACCGCACCCTCTTCACCACCGCCGAAGGCATCGAGCGGCTGTGGGAAGTCTCATCGCACCTTCTCGAATCACCACCGCCGGTGCGCCTGTACGAAGCGGGCTCGTGGGGACCCAAGGCGGTGCATCAACTCATCGCGCCGCACGCCTGGCGCTTGCCTTTCGAACGGGCCTGGCGAGATCCGAACAAGCTCGGCGCCTGACACGTGCCTGGCAGTGGTCAGTCGACCGACTGCTCGTTCCAAGTCACCGGATCGGTGGCCTTGGGTTCGTTCCAGAGACAGGGGCCACACATCAGGGCCTGATAGACAGTCTTCCCCGCTTTGGTGCCCGTGACCACAGGCGTCGCACCACAAATCTCGCATGGGGTCGCGAAATCGGGCTCGTAACGGTCGATGGAAACAATGGGATCCATGCTCGAAGGCCCTCCGGCTATTGCTAAAGAATTAATCGCTGCAACACACAAATTGGTATCACTTAATTCAAAGTGTGCCTCGAATCCGATCTTTTCGCTGATCCGTGAAATTCGTCGTCGGACAACATCGCGAGCCCCGCGCCAAGGCCGCAAGTTGTTACTCATTGAAACTATATTCAGTTCAACAGACCCTTAACGACTGGCAACGTCTCGCCATTTGTTTGCAAGAAATGGACCAAAAAAAGCGGTCCGCGCGCCCCTCGATGAACGACAAGAAACTCAGGATCACCGGCCCCGATGCAACGCCTTACACGCTGGGCCAGCCCATGCACGTGTACGACGGCGATTTGCTGCTGGGCACGCTGGACCCTGTGCCGCTGCTCAAGAGCGGCACGGAGCTTTTCGTCGAAGCCTTCACCCCGGCCCGTGCCGTGAGCGAGGAGCCCCGCCACGTCGGCCGGCTCATCTTCCTGGAAATCTGCGCCTTCATCGCCGAGCACTACCCGCAGATCCAGGCCATCAGCTTCGTGTTCTCGCGCCAGGTCGACGTGCTGGGCGCGGGCGAGCAGCAGGCGCTGGCGCGCGCCGAAACCATGGCGCGCATCGGCGCCATCAACGTCAAGATGACCCCCAAGGCCAACGCCCTGCCCGGTCACTTCGTGGTCTCGGGCATCTGGCCCTACAGCCAGCACAACCTGGCGGCGCTGCACGGCGTGCTTGAAGAAGAACGCGCGCTGTACCGTGAGGTGCCCATCGGTGCAGGCTTGCGCGACAAGGTGGGCGTGGTCGCCGCCATTCAACGGCTGATGGGTCGCGAGAACGCTTCCAAGCCGACCCTGAGCAAGTCCCTGTAACGGTGCACGCCGCAGTCGCCTGCCTGGGCGACTGAGCTACTGCGTCTCGCCGCTGATGTAGGGCCGGACCTTGTCCTGCTCGGCCGGATCGTTGCGCGACACGATCGCACGCGCCGGCTCCGAGGTGCTCAGGTTGATGGCGACATGCGGCACATCAGGCGGAATGAAAAGAAAGTCGCCCGCCTCGCTGATGACCGATTCCTCCAGCTGCGGGCCATAAAGCGTCTGCACACGTCCGTGCAGCACGTAGATCGCGGTTTCGTGGCCCACATGAAGATGCGGTTGCGAGCGCGCACCGGGCGGGATCACCACCACGTGCATCGACAGGCCCTGCGCACCTGCGCTGTCACCCGAGATGCCCACGAAATAAGGCAGCCCCTGGCTGGTTGCCACTTCGATGGCGGGACGAATGGCCTTCACCGAGGGGGTTGAAGCAGCTTGCATCGGGTTCTCCAGCGCATGCCAATGAACGCGCAAATATTGCCAGATTCCTTTGCACCGCGTCGCTCAGATGTTTGCGATGTTTGCAAATCGAAATTGATTGGTTGGTGATTGCAGCGCGCGTTTCTAGACTCCGCGGCTTCAACAAGGAGCCTCACTGTGAGCCAATTTCCCGCATCGAACATCGACACTTCTTTTGACGGCCTGCGCATTCGCCGTGTTGCCGGAAACATCGGCGGCGAAGTGCTGGACTTGAAGCTGAGTGCCGATTTCGACGACCTCGCCATCGATACGCTGCACGCCGCGCTGGTCAAGCACAAGGTGCTGTTCTTTCGCGGTCAATCGCAGCTCGATGACGCCGCGCATCAGGCCTTTGGTGCGCGCTTTGGCCGCACCGTGGCGCACCCCACCGTGCCAGCGCCGGAAGGCACCAAGCTCTTCGAACTCGACGCGTCCAAGGGCGGCGGCCGTGCGGATTCGTGGCATACCGACGTAACCTTCATCGACGCCTTTCCGAAGATTTCCATTCTTCGGGGCGTGACCATTCCGGCCTATGGCGGCGACACCGTCTGGGCCAACACCGCTGCCGCGTACGAGCGACTTCCGGCCGATCTCAAGCGCCTCGCCGATGGCCTGTGGGCCGTGCACACCAATGACTATGACTACGGCGCCTCGCGTGTCGTGGTGGAGCAGGAGCGCCTGAAGCACCATCAGAACGTCTTCGTCTCGGCCGTGTTCGAGGCAGAGCATCCCGTAGTGCACGTGCATCCGGTGTCGGGCGAGCGCGCCTTGTTGCTGGGCCATTTCATCAAGAAGATCTCGGGGCTTTCGACCAACGAATCGGCGCGCCTCTTCGAGGTCCTGCAAAACCGCGTGATTGCGCTGGAGAACACCGTGCGCTGGAACTGGCAGCAGGACGACGTGGTCATCTGGGACAACCGTGCCACGCAGCACTACGCCATCAACGACTACGGCAACCAGCCGCGCGTGGTGCGGCGCGTGACGGTCGAGGGTGAGCGCGCCACCGCCATCGATGGACAACGCAGCCGCACGCGCCGCCGGCCCGAAGCGGTCAACGACGAGCAGATCAGCGCCGCCATCGCGCAAGCCGCGTGAACGTAGAGGCACGAAAAGCACCATGACCACCCGCCGACATCTGCTCCAGGCCTCCGCCGCGCTGGGCGCTTCCACGCTGCTGCCCACGCTCGCCACCGCACAAGGCGCCGCGAAGAAGTTCGCCGGCGTGACGCTGAACGTCTCGACCTTCAGCGCCGCCTATCCCACACTGCTTCAGAAGTGGCTGCCCGAGTTCGAGGCGCTCACCGGCGCCAAGGTGAACTACGACGCACCGTCTTTCCCCGTCTACAACCAGCGCGCCGACCTGGAACTGTCGACCAAGGGCGCCGCATATGACGTGGTGAACGTCACCTTCATCTATTCGAGCCGCTGGATCAACTCGGGCTGGCTCACGCCGCTGGACGACTTCATCCGCAACCCGAACCTGACGGCTGCGGACTTCGACATCAACGACTTCCTGCCCGCCGCGCGTGCGCCGGAAACGGGCAAGGACGGCAAGCTCTACGGCGTGCCGTGGACGGCGGAAGCCTTGCTCACCGCGTCGTCGCGCTTCGACCTCGTGCAGGCGGCGGGTCTGCAGTTTCCGGACACCTCGGACGACCTGGTGAAAGTGCTGCGTGCCGTCCACAAGAAGGATCGCGTGGCGGGCTTCGTCGCGGACAACCACTACGGCTGGACCTTCGTGCCCTACCTGCACGCCTTTGGCGGCGACGTGTTCCGCAAGGCGCCCGACGATCTCTATCCGACGCTCGACACGCCCGAAGCCGTGGCGGCTGCCGAGTACTACGCGAGCCTGCTGCGTGAGTTCGGGCCCGATGGCGCGGTAACGTACCAGCCGGACCAGGTGACGCAGGCACTCAAGCTGGGCCGCGTCAACTTCACGGATGCGGGGCAGTTGCATCTCGCGCAACTGGGCGATCCTGCCACCAGCAAGACGATCAAGACCGTGAAGTTCGGTCTCGTTCCCAAGGGGCCCGCGGGCCGCTTTCCCGGAACGGCCGTGCATGGGCTGGGCATTCCCGCGGGGTCGAAGAACAAGGAAGCGGCTTGGGCCTTCATTCAATGGGCGCTGTCGAAGCAGACCACGCGCAAGGCGGTACTGGCCGGCTACGGTTCGCCCGCACGGCGCTCGGACATCGATTCGAAGGAGTTCCGCGCAAAACAGGTCATCAACGGGACGGACCTCGCGCAGCTGTCCATCGATTCGCTCGAGCTCGCGGCAAAGACGGGCCACATGAAGTACCGCACCGTGTCGGTCTATCCGCAGGTGGACCAGCAGCTCAACAAGGCCATCGAGCTGATTGCGACGAACCAGTTGTCCGCCAAGCAGGCGCTGCAACAGGCGCAGGCCGCTTCCATCGCGGAGCTCAAGCGCGCAGGCGTGGGTTTGTGACGCGGCCATGAGCCTTGCACTCAATGCCGGCGGCTGGGAAGGCCAGCGCCGGCGTGCCTTTCTCTGGGGCCTGTCGCCTGCGCTGGTGGTGCTGGTGGCGATCACGCTGCTGCCTGCAGTGGCGCTGGTCATCGCCAGCTTCACGCCGCTGAGCCTCACGGATGCGGCGCGCAGCTTCAACTTCGACGATCCGCTGGTCAACTACCGGGCGCTGCTGCACGACCCACGCTTCATCGGCTCGATCGGCACGCAGCTGAAGCTTTCAGCGGCCAGCGTCGTGCTGCAACTGGGCGTGGGGCTGGGCGTGGCGCTGCTGATCGACGGCAAGTCGCTCATCCTGCGCGCGACGCGCACCGTGTTCCTCATTCCAATGGTGCTGCCGCCGATCGTGGTCGCGCTGATCTGGAAGATCCTCTACACGCCCGACATCAGCCCGATGCACCACGCGCTGGAAGCGCTGAACCTGCCGGTGTCGTCGCTGATCGCCAATCCGAAGACCGCCTTGTGGGCCATCGTTGTGGCCGACACCTGGCAATGGTTTCCTTTCACGATGTTGATGGTGCTGGCCTCGCTGCAGATGATTCCGAGCGATCCGCTCGAGGCGGCGAGCCTCGATGGCGCGAACCGCTGGCAACTGTTTCGCTACATCGTGTTCCCGTACATCCGGCCGGTGCTGATCGTGTGCGGGCTCTTCAGGCTGATCGACAGCTTCAAGGCCTTTCCGCTGATCTACGTGCTGACCAACGGCGGCCCGGGCACGGTGACCGAAGTGACGAACTACTACGGCTTCATCCAGGCCTTCAACTTTTCCTATTGGGGATATGCCAGCGCGATTGCGACGGTGATGCTGGCGGGCGTGTTCCTGCTGAGCGCGCTCGTCGGCAAGCTGGGATGGAGCAAGCATGAGCAGCATTGATTCGTTGACGGCCGATGGGCTCGTTGCGGGACGACGGGCCGAGGCGACGCAGCCATCGCCACGGCGGCCCGTGGATGCCAACGTTACGGCTCCGACTCAGCCGGCCGTACGTGCGCCGCGCAGAAAGCGCGAATGGAAGCGGCCACTCGCGGCGGTCACCCTCCTGCTGATCGTGATGTTCCCGTTCCTGTGGCTGGTGCAGCTGGCGTTCCGGCCCGCCGCCGACATCTTCGACGACGCCCTGCTCTTCACACCGACGCTGGACGGATTCATCAGCCTGCTGCAAGGCAACTTCCTCAAGTCTTTTGGCAACAGCCTGCTGGTGAGCACGATCTCGACGGGGCTGTCGCTCGTTATCGGCGTGCCTGCCGCTTACGCGCTGACGCGATGGAAGTTCAAGGGCCGCGACAAGGTGGCGTTGTGGATCCTGGTGACACGCATGGCGCCGCCGATCGCGTTCACGATTCCATTCTTTCTCGCTTATCGCTATCTGGGGCTGCAGGACACCATCGCGGGCCTGGCCATCGTCTACCTGACCTTCAATCTGGCGATCGTGATCTGGCTCATGCAGACCTTCTTCGAGGCCGTGCCTACCGCGCTAGAGGAAGCCGCATACATCGACGGCTGCGGCATCTGGCAAGCCTTCTGGCGCGTGACCTTGCCGCTGTCTGCACCGGGGCTGGCGGCGACGGCGGTGCTGTGCTTCATCTTCTCGTGGAACGACTTCTTCTACGCGCTGATCCTCACGCGGACCAACGCCATCACCGCGCCGGTTGCCATCGTCAACTTCCTCCAGTACGAGGGATGGGAGTGGACCAAGATCGCCGCAAGCGGCACGCTGGTGATGTTCCCCGTCGTCATTTTCACGGTCCTCGTGCGCACCTGGCTCGTTCGCGGACTCACCGCCGGCGGCATCAAAGATTGATTTCATGTCTTCCATAACGCTTCGCAACATCGTCAAGCACTACGGCACGACGCCCGTCATTCACGGCATCGACCTGGACATCGCAGAGGGCGAGTTCGTCGCGCTCGTCGGGCCTTCGGGTTGCGGCAAGTCGACGCTGCTGCGTGCATTGGCGGGGCTCGAACCGATCTCCGATGGCGAGATCCGCATCGGCAACGACCTCGTGAACGACGTGGCGCCGAAGGATCGCAACATCGCGATGGTGTTCCAGAACTACGCGCTGTATCCGCACATGACGGTCGAGCAGAACTTGGGCTTCTCGCTCTCGTTGCAGCGGCTGGACAAGGCAGAGATCCGGCGGCGCGTTGGCGAGGCGGCGGCCATTCTCGGATTGGATGCCTTGCTCGGGCGCTTTCCGCGGCAGCTCTCGGGCGGCCAGCGCCAGCGTGTGGCGATGGGCCGCGCCATCGTGCGCAAGCCGCGCGCCTTTCTCTTCGACGAGCCCCTGTCCAATCTCGACGCCAAGCTGCGCGTGCAGATGCGCACCGAGATCAAGGCGCTGCACCAGCGGCTGGGCACCACGACGCTTTACGTCACGCACGACCAGGTCGAGGCGATGACGATGGCGGATCGCATCGTGGTGCTGAAAGACGGGGTGATTGAACAGGTTGGCTCGCCGCTGGAACTGTATGACCGGCCGGTGAATGCCTTCGTCGCCGGCTTCATCGGCTCGCCTTCGATGAACTTCCTCGCGGGACGCATCGATCTGTCGGGCGAGGCTGGCGTCGCGCAGGTGATCACGGACGACGGGCTTCGCTTACCGCTGCCAGGCACGCCGGCCGTGACGCATGGCCATCGCGTGGTGTATGGCGCGCGGCCTGAGCACTTCGAGATCACGCAGCACGGCGATGGCTTGCCTGCGGAGGTGATCGTGGTTGAGCCTACCGGCAGTGAGACGCAGATTGCGTTGCGCGTTGGTGCGCAGGATATCGTCGCGGCGTTTCGTGAACGGGTGGTTGTGCGTCCTGGTGAGCGGATCTCGGTGCGGCCGCAGGCGGCGCATGTGCATGTGTTTGATCGGGACAGTGGCTTGCGGTTGCTGGCGGCATGAGGTATTCATTTCCCTCTCCCGTTTGGGAGAGGGTCAGGGTGAGGGCTGCGGGCTTGTCCGGCGCCTCACGTGTTCGACTGCTCGGAGCCCTCACCCCTGCCCTCTCCCGGAGGGAGAGGGAGTAAGAGAGGGAGAAAAGGCGCTCAGGCGGCGACGACGATGGGGAAGTTCGCTTTCCATCCATCGGCTGCGCGATCGAACGGAACGGTGACTGCGGCGCGGTCTGCTTCGGGCATGCTGCGCCACAGGAAATCGCGCGCGTTCCCTGGCGCGCCTTTGATGTAAAGCTGCGTCGTCAGCAATTCGCGATTGGCGAGCTTGACCTTCACGTGGATGTGCGGCGTTCGCCCGCTGTACGCGACGGGACGGATCGTGCGAAAGCGATAGCGTCCCTGCGCATCGACCGTCACCTTGCCAAAGCCCTGGAAGGCCCGGTCGGCGCGGTCGCCGTCGCCCGGATGGTGGTAGTGGCCGGCCTCGTCGCACTGCCAGATTTCCACCAGCGCGCCGCTCACCGGCTTGCCCGCGAGATCGGTGACCACGCCATCCACCCACGTGGCCTCGCCGCGCTGGTAGTTGAGCGAGCCGTTGTGCAACAGGTCGTTGTCGGAATCCGCGGGCAGGCTGACCGGGTAGAACGGCCCCTCGGTCTGCGACGGCGTGGCGCGGCGCGCTGCAGGCTGTTGTGCGCGGGCGCCGAGCCAGAGGGAAGGAAACGCGACCAGGGCCGCGGCAGCAATCGTGCGTCGGGGCATGCCCCGGAAGTTGGGCGTGTCGTTCATCGTCGTGTGAGCCATGTCGAGCCGTCGAGTTCCTTGAAGCGCATCATCCGGCGCAGGCCATCGAACCAGACACAGCGGGCAATCTTCAGTATCTTGCTCATGACCTGACTCCGGGGCGTGCGGCCTGCCGCGCATAGGCTTCGATGAGCCGCGCATAGTCATCCAGATGGGGCAAGCCGCGATAGCTGTGAACGGCTGGCGTGCTGGCCCAAGGCAGCTTTTCGTCAGTGTACGTTTCGACGAAAGGCACAAACCAGTCATGGTGGTCGAGCGTCGAGGGGCGCACATTGACGAATTCGGTGCTCACGTCGAGCCACGTGAACATCCAGCTCTTGCAATGCGGACAAAAGAAGTGCCGCGTCGCGCCGTGCATGCCGCCGATGACCGGATCACCCGACGTCACATAGAAGCCGTTGCGCGGAATGGCGATGGAAAGCGAAAAGGCACTGGCGCTCATGCGCTGGCAACCGGTGCAATGACACGCCATCGCGAGCAGGGGCGGCTCGGTGATGCGGATGCGGGTCTGGCTGCAGCGACAGCCGCCGTCCCAGGGAAGTTGCCAATCGTCCATGCGTCACGGCTCCGGAGTCAGCGTTCCGGCATTTTCGCCTTCTACCTGCCGCATGGGCCGCCTGAATTTGACAGCAAGAGCCGGAGTGTTTCCCCGGCCACTCGCGCCTAGAGTGGCCCCATTCGTTTCAAATACAAAGGCAGGCAATCCCATGAACGACACCCAAACACTCGCCGCGGCAACGATGGCAGACCCCCGCTGGGCGCAAGTGCAGGCGCGCGATGCCAGCGTCGACGGCCACTTCTTCTATTCGGTACGAACGACCGGCGTGTTCTGCCGGCCCAGTTGCGGCGCACGCTCGGCCAAGCCCGAAAACATCCGCTTTCACGCCACGGCGGAAGAAGCGCAGCGCGCAGGCTTTCGCCCCTGCAAGCGCTGCAAGCCGGACCAGATCTCGCCACTCAAGGTGCAGGCGGAGTTGATCGCGAAGCTTTGCCGTTACATCGAGACGGCCGACACGGCGCCGACCCTGGAAGAGCTGGCTGACCAAGCGCAAATGAGCGCCTGGCACCTGCATCGCCTTTTCAAGCGGATCACCGGCGTCACGCCCAAAGCCTATGCGGCAGCGCAACGGGCCCGGCGCGTTCGCGAAGGGCTGGTGCGAAAGGGCACCGTGACCGACGCCATCTACGACGCCGGCTACAACTCGGGCGGCCGCTTCTATGGCGAGGCGGACCAACTGCTGGGCATGACGCCCACCAGCTACCGTGCGGGCGGCACGGACGTCGAGATCCGCTTTGCCATCGGCCAATGTTCTCTGGGCGCCATCCTGGTGGCCCGCAGCCAGCGAGGCGTTTGCGCGATCCTGCTCGGCGACGATCCGGATGCGCTGGCGCGCGAACTGCAGGATCGCTTTGCGAACGCAACGCTGGTGGGCGACGACGCGGACTTCGCGCAGCTGGTGGCCCGGGTGGTCGGCTTCGTCGAAGCGCCGTCCCTGGGCCTGGACTTGCCGCTGGACGTGCGCGGCACCGCCTTCCAGCAGCGTGTGTGGCGGGCCCTGCGCGACATTCCCGCCGGCGAGACGGCCAGCTACGCGCAGGTCGCCGAACGTATCGGCTCGCCCTCTTCAGTGCGCGCGGTGGCGCAGGCTTGCGGCGCCAACACGCTGGCGGTGGCGATTCCGTGCCACCGCGTGGTGCGCAGCGATGGCGCCTTGTCCGGCTATCGGTGGGGTGTGGAACGCAAGCGCGCCCTGCTGGCGCGGGAAGCGCGCGAAGAGGCGACCGCATGAAGGCGCTGGCGCTTGCGCCCGACGCGGCGACGCGCGTGCCGGACATCCCCGCACGCGTCGATGCACTTGACTGGGCTCGCGTGGCCGACGACCTCGACGCCGAGGGCAACGCACTCATCAAGCGCTTGCTCACGCCCGACGAATGCGATCAGCTCGCAGCCCTGTACACCGTCGATGAAGACCTGAACGCAGGCGTGTTCCGCAGCCGCGTCGTGATGGCCCGGCATGGCTTCGGACGCGGCGAATACAAGTACTTCGACTACCCGCTGCCGCCGATCGTGGCCAGCCTTCGCGCGTCCGTCTACCCGCACCTGACGCCCATTGCCAACCGCTGGCACCACGCCATGGGCATCGACGTGCGCTTTCCCGCGCGCCATGCCGAGTTCATTGAACGGTGTCACGCCGCCGGCCAGTTGCTCCCCACTCCGCTGCTGCTCCAGTACGGCGTGGACGACTACAACTGCCTGCACCAGGATCTCTATGGCGAGCATGTCTTTCCGCTGCAGCTCGTGCTGCTGCTGTCCGAGCCGGGGCGCGATTTCGAAGGCGGCGAGTTCGTGATGACAGAGCAGCGCCCGCGCATGCAATCGCGGCCGATGGTCTTGCCCCTTCGACAAGGCGACGCCGCCGTGATCGCGGTGCACCATCGACCGGTGAGCGGCACCCGGGGCATTTACCGCGTCAATCTTCGCCACGGGGTCAGCCGGCTGTTGCGGGGCAAGAGGCATACGGCAGGCATCATCTTTCACGATGCGACCTGAAATGACGACCGGCCAGACGATGGCCCTGTTTGCGGACGTCGACGACGCAGACGCGCAACGGCCTTCGGTGATCCCGCTCGCGCCCGGCGCCGTCGTGCTGCGACGCGCCGCCCTGCCGACGCAGGACGCGCTGCTGGCGGGCGTGCACGACGTGCTGGCCGCCGCACCGCCGCGCCACATGGAAACGCCGGGCGGCCTGCGCATGTCCGTGGCCATGAGCAACTGCGGCCCCTTGGGCTGGGTCAGCGATCGTCGGGGTTACCGATATGCGGCCGCCGATCCCCTCAGCGGCGCTGCATGGCCGGCGATGCCGGACGCCTTTCGCGCGCTGGCCCGGCACGCGGCCGAAATGGCGGGCTTCCCGGACTTCGAGCCCGACGCCTGCCTCGTCAACATCTACGAGCCCGGCGCGCGGCTGACGCTGCATCAGGACAAGGACGAGCGGGACTACGGGCATCCCATCGTCTCCGTGTCGCTGGGCCTGCCGGCCGTCTTTCTTTTCGGCGGACCGACGCGCAAGGAACGGCCGCTCAAGGTGCCTCTCGCGCACGGCGACGTGGTGGTCTGGGGCGGCGCGGCGCGCCTGCGCTACCACGGCGTCGAGGCGCTCAAGCATGGCGTCCATCCCTTGTTGGGCGAGCGCCGCATCAACCTGACGTTCCGCAAAGCCGGCTGACCGCCGCGCGCCGCGCATCGTTCAGGTGCGCACCATCTCAAGGCTGACGCACCACAAGAATGCTTGCAGGCACCGAAGTTGCTTCAGATGCACCGATACCGTTCAGGGATTCGGTACGCACCATTCAAAAGCACTTACGGACCTTCAATCTTCATGGATGCACTACTTCAGGGCGCCAACGCCCTTTTCATTCTTCTCGGCGCCATCATGGTCCTGGCCATGCACGCGGGCTTTGCTTTTCTGGAGCTTGGCACGGTGCGCAAGAAGAACCAGGTCAATGCGCTGGTCAAGATCCTGGTGGATTTCTCGGTCTCCACCGTCGTCTACTTTCTCGTGGGTTACGGCGTGGCTTATGGCACGCACTTTTTCGTCGGCGCCGAAGACCTGGCGCGCCAGAGCGGCTATGAGCTGGTCAAGTTCTTCTTCCTGCTGACCTTTGCGGCGGCCATTCCCGCGATCATTTCAGGCGGCATCGCCGAGCGCGCCAAGTTCTGGCCGCAGCTCATCGCCACGGCGGTGATCGTGGGCTTTGTGTATCCGCTCTATGAGGGCATCGCGTGGAACAAGGCCTTCGGCATCCAGGGCTGGATCGCCTCCGTCACGGGCCACGAGTTCCATGACTTCGCCGGCTCGGTGGTCGTGCATGCGGTGGGCGGCTGGCTGGCGCTGCCGGCCGTGGTGCTGCTGGGCGCGCGCCGCAACCGCTATCGCGGCGACGGCTCGCTGAGCGCGCATCCGCCGTCGAACATCCCTTTCCTGGCGCTGGGCGCGTGGGTGCTGTGCGTCGGCTGGTTCGGCTTCAACGTGATGAGCGCGCAGACCATCGACAAGATCTCGGGCCTCGTCGCGGTGAACTCGCTCATGGCCATGGTGGGCGGCACGCTGGCGGCCTTGGCGCTCGGCAAGAACGACCCCGGCTTCGTCTACAACGGCCCGCTGGCGGGTCTGGTCGCGATCTGCGCGGGCTCCGACCTGATGCACCCGCTGGGTGCGCTGGTGGTGGGCGCCGTGGCGGGCGCGATCTTCGTCGTCATGTTCACGCTCACGCAGAACAAGTGGAAGGTCGATGACGTGCTGGGCGTTTGGCCCCTGCACGGCCTGTGCGGCACTTGGGGCGGCATCGCGGCGGGCATCTTCGGGCAGAAGGCACTGGGCGGGATCGGCGGGGTGAGCCTGACTGCCCAAGTCATCGGCGTGGCCATCGGCGTCGTGTGGGCCCTGGTCGCGGGCGCGGTGGTCTACGGCACGCTCAAGGCCACGATGGGCCTGCGCCTGTCGCACGAAGAGGAATACAACGGCGCCGACCTGTCGATCCACCACGTCTCGGCCACGCCGGAGCGTGAAGTCAACTGGTAAGGCTGGCAGGGTTCCTTCATCATCGGGTCCATGAACGACCCCACGACAAACGTCCAGATCCAGGTCAGCGACGACCAGACGGTTTCCGGCATCGTGCAGGCGCCCGCCGATGCCAAGGCCTGCTACGTGTTCGCCCACGGCGCGGGTGCCGGCATGGCGCACTCCTTCATGGCGGAGGTGGCGGCGGGACTGGCCAGTCGCGGCATCGCCACCCTGCGCTACCAGTTTCCGTACATGGAGCAAGGCAAGAAGCGCACGGACACGCCTGCGGTCGCGCATGCGGCCGTGCGAGCGGCGGTGCGCTTCGCGGCGGACCTGCCGGGCGCGCAGCGGCTGTTTGCGGGAGGCAAGTCCTTCGGTGCGCGCATGACTTCACAGGCCCAGGCGCTGGAGCCGCTGCCCGGCGTACGCGGGCTCGTCTTCGTCGGCTTTCCGCTGCACAACGCGGACCAACCGGCGATCACGCGCGCCGAGCACCTTGCCAACGTGAAGGTGCCCATGCTCTTCGTGCAGGGCACGCAGGACAAGCTCGCGTACTGGACGCACCTCGTGCCCGTGGTCGAAAAGCTCGGCCCCATCGCCACGCTCATGAAGATCGAGCACGCTGACCATTCCTTCCACGTGCTCAAGCGCACCGGCCGAACGGACGCCGAAGTCATGCAGGAAGTGCTCGACGGCATGGCCCACTGGATGCTGGACTGAACGGCGCGCAGAATCGCGCCATGACCACCGCCAGCCCCGTCACCCAGGCCCTGTTCCCCGGCTTCGAAGACCGCCTCGTCGAGGTCAGCGAAGGCATCCACATTGCTGCCGTCGTCGGTGGCAACGGGCCGCCGCTGCTCTTGCTGCATGGGCATCCGCAGACCCACGCCATCTGGCACAAGGTCGCGCCGGCGCTGGCCCAGCGTTTCACCGTCGTTGCCGCCGACCTGCGCGGCTACGGCGATTCGTCCAAGCCGCCCGGTGACGCAGATCACGCCAACTACGCCAAGCGCACGTTGGCGAACGACTTCATTTCGCTGATGCGCCATCTGGGCTTCACGCAGTTCGACGTGCTGGCCCACGACCGTGGCGCGCGGGTCGCGCACCGGCTGGCCGTCGACCATCCGCAGGCCGTGCGGCGGCTCGTCACGCTGGACATTGCGCCCACCGTCGCCATGTACGAGCAAACCAGCGAAGCCTTTGCGCGGGCCTACTGGCACTGGTTCTTCCTGATCCAGCCCGCGCCGCTGCCCGAGCGGCTGATCGAGGCGGACCCGAAAGCCTACATTCGCGACGTGATGGGCCGTCGAAGCGCGGGCCTGTCGCCTTTCGATCCGCGGGCGCTTGCCGAGTACGAGCGCTGCATCGCGCTGTCCGGCGCTGCGCACGGCGTTTGCGAGGACTACCGCGCGGCAGCCGGCATCGACCTGGAGCACGACCGCGCCGACCGCGACGCCGCGCGCCTGGTGCAACAGCCCATGTTGGCCCTGTGGGGCGCACAGGGCGTGGTCCACAAGTGCTTCAAGCCGCTGGAAGAATGGCAAAAGGCAGCGCGCGACGTGCGCGGCCAGCCCCTGCCCTGCGGCCACTACATCGCCGAAGAAGCGCCCGACGTGCTGCTGGAACACGTACTGCCCTTCCTGTCCGTGCCATGGGCGAAGGCCTGACACGCGCGCGGCTGCTGCGGATGGCACTTGGCGCCTGCGTGCGTGGCGCGCTACCCTTGAGCCTGGCGCGGCCCGTCGCCGCCGCCACCAGCACCATGCACACCCGCCCCATTCCAGCAACGAATGAAGCAATGCCCGTCATCGGCTGCGGCACGTGGATGGGATTCGACCGTTCACCCGGCACGCCGGAATACGCAGGCCTTGCCGGCGTGCTCGACGCCTTGTTCGCAGCGGGCGGCCGCATGATCGACAGCTCGCCCATGTACGGCCGCTCGGAGACCACCACCGGCGATCTGCTGGCCGCCGCGAAGACGCATCCCAAGGCCTTCCTGGCCACCAAGGTGTGGACGAACGGGCGCGACGCCGGCATCGCGCAGATGGAGCAATCCTTCGCGCGCCTGAAGACCACGAAGATGGACTTGATGCAGGTCCACAACCTCGTCGATTGGCGCACCCAGCTCGCGACCATCCGCGCCTGGAAAGCGCAGGGCCGCGTGCGCTACGTCGGCGTCACGCACTACACCTCGTCGGCCTATGGCGACGTCGAGGCGGTGCTGCGCGCCGAGAAGCTCGACTTCCTGCAGATCAACTATTCGCTGGACCAGCGCGAGGCCGAACAGCGCCTGCTGCCGCTGGCGGCCGAACGCGGCGTCGCGGCCATCGTCAACATGCCCTTCGGCGGGGGTGGATTGCTGCGCAAGCTGCGGGGCAAGCCGCTGCCCGACTGGGCGGCGCAAATCGATTGCACGAGCTGGGCGCAGGTGCTGCTCAAGTTCGTGCTGACCCACCCTGCCGTGACCTGCACGATCCCCGGCACCGGCCGTGCGGAACACATGGCGGACAACGCCAAGGCCGGCATGGGCGCGATGCCTGACGCGGCCTTCTGGCAGCAGCACGGGGCGTCGGTGCTGGGCTGAGCAGCCCGGCGCCGATCAGCGCAGCCTGGAGAAATCCGTCTGCGGCTGAAGCGACCACTTCGCCATCGTCTTCTCGGCTTCGCGCGCCAGTCGCTCGTTGATCTTCTTGGCCGTGAGCTGCGCCGACAGTTCGAGCTTGCGCAGGTCGCGCTGCGTCAGTTCGTGGTTCGGCGCAAAGCTGAAGCAGCACAGCGTGCCGTAGACGCGGCCGTCGTTCAGCACGATGGGGGTGCTCAGGTGCGCACCGATCGGAAAGTCCGTCGTCGGCAGTTCGTCGAAGGTGGCGAGCGCCGCGACGTCGTGCACCATCCGCGCAAGCCGGCCGTCGATGACGCGCTGGCAAAAGGACTCTTCCAGCGGCGAGGACTGCCCGGCCTCGATCACCCGGGCGTCGGTCCGCGCCTCGACGCGGCGGAACACGCGGCGCCCGTCCACAAATTCAGAGACGAAGATCACGTCCATCTTCAGGTGCTCGCGCAGCAGGCGCAGCACCTCGGGAACGGACTCGTCGATCAGGGCATCGCTCGCGTCGGGCGTGGCCACGAGCAATTCGGAGATCTTGACTTCCAGCGCATCCGGCGCGTAATCGTGATTGTGAAAAACCATCGCTCGATTCTACGAAGTGCGGTGGGGACGAAATTTGGGTTAAATCAGGCTTGCTCAATCATCGCGTTCAAGGATCCGGGACATGACGGCACGTGAGGACTACCAGGCGCGGCGCACCACCGCCGCAGAGGCCGTGCGCCATGTGCGCAACGGCGATTTCATCGTCGTGCCCACGGGCGTCGGCGAACCGCCCAACCTGCTCACGGCGCTGTCGGAGCAAAAGCTCGATTTCCGGGACGTGAAGGTCGGGCAAATTTTGGCCATGCGCAAGTACGGCTACATCGACCCCGAGACGACCGAACACATCCGCCACGTCGCGTATTTCTACGGCGGCGCCACACGCGCAGGCGGCCAGGCGGGCTGGGTCGATTTCATTCCCAACTATTTCTCCGAGATCCCCGTGATGATCGAACGCGGCCTGATGGCGGCGGACGTCGTCTTCAGCATGGCCTCGCCCATGGACGAAGAAGGCTACCTGGCGCTGAGCCTGGGCGCCGACTACACCATGGCGGCCGTGGCGAAGGCGCGCGCCATCGTGCTGGAGGTCAACCCCAACGTGCCCTTTGCCTTTGGCGCGTGCCGCGTCCACATCTCGCAGGTCACCGCGCTCATCGAGGATGAAAGCCCGGTGATGGAAGTGGGCCTGCCCAAGATCGGCATCGTGCAGCAGGCCATCGGCAAGTACGTCGCCGACATGATCGACGACGGATCGACCCTGCAGATCGGCTACGGCGGCATCCCCGACGCGGTGGTCATGCAACTCACCAACAAGCGCGACCTGGGCATTCACACGGAGATGATCGGCGACGGCATCATGTCGCTGGTCGAAAGCGGCACCGTGACCAACAGCCGCAAGAACTACCTGCCCGGCAAGATGATCGCGACCTTTGCGCTGGGCTCGAGCAAGCTCTACCGCTACATGCACCGCAACCCGGCGCTGGAGATGCACCCGGTCAACTTCACCAACGACCCCGCGCTGGCCGGCCTGAACGACAACCTGATCGCCATCAACGCGACCATGCAGATCGACCTGCTGGGGCAATGCGGATCGGAAAGCCTGGGTTCATCGCCCTACTCGGGCACTGGCGGGCAGGCGGACTTCGTGCGTGCGGCCAACCGGTCCAGGGGCGGCAAGGCTTTCATCGTGCTGCCCTCCACGGCGAAGAACGACACCATCTCGCGCATCGTTCCGGTGCTCTCGCCGGGCACGCACGTCACCACGAGCAAGAACGACATCAACTACGTGGTGACGGAATACGGCGTGGCGCAGTTGCGCGGCAAGTCGGCGAAGCAGCGCGCGCATGAGCTCATCGGCATCGCGCACCCGGCGTTCCGCGAAGAGCTCGCGGCGCAGGCCGCGAGCCTGCGGCTTTACTGATCCGCGCCCATCAGGTGGTCGGCGAGCTTCCTGAATGCCGGCAGCATCGCCGGATCGCTGGCGCCGTTCGCCGCGACGGGCGCTGAGGCAAAGCGCGCAACGACCATCTGCGCCTTCGGGTCAATGTAGATGGTCTGGCCATGCACGCCGCGCGCCGCGAAAACGCCATGGTCGTCGTGCGACACCCACCACATGTCGCGGTAGCTCCAGCCCGGCAAGGTGGTGTAGCCGGCACGCGCAAAGCCGGCGCGATCGCCGCCCTGGCGGATGCTGTCGATGACGGCCTTCGGGAGGATGGCCTGGCCGTTGAACTGGCCGTCCTTGCGCATCATCTCGCCAAAGCGCGCCATGTCGCGCGTGGTCAGCAGCAGACCGCCGCCGGCGAACTCGTTGCCACTGGGGTCCACGACCATCATGGCGTCGCGCTCCATGCCCATCCGCGACCAGATGCGCTCGGACAGCAAGTCACCCACGCTCTTGTTCGTCACGCGGCGGATCAGCCAGCCCATGACGTCGGTGTTGACGGTCTGGTAGCGGAAATTGCTTTGGGTCTCCGGATCCTTTTGCACCGTCTTGGCGAAGTCGTAGAAGTTCTGCGGGCCCGCATAGCCGGGCGGGCGCGGCAGCACGCTACCGGCACGCACGTAGCCCCAGATCTCGGCGTTCGGATCGGCATAGTTCTCGGAGAACTTGATGCCGGTGGTCATGTCCATGACCTGCCGCACCGTGACGTCGCCGAAGCCGGAGTCCTTCAGTTCCGGGATGTACTGCGTGACCTTGGCGTTCGCATCGAGCTTGCCTTCGCTCACCAGCGTCTCGGCCAGCGTGCCGAAGAAGGACTTGGTGACCGACCACGCGATGTGGCGCGTTTGCGGCGTCATCACGCCGAAGTACTTTTCGTAGACGATGCGGCCCTTGTGCAGCACGACCACGGCGTCGGTGTAGTTGGCCGCGAGTGCCTGTTCCCAGGTGATGGCGCTGCCACCGTTGGCGGGCTGGAAGCTCAAGGCGGCGATGTCCTTGCGCTCGGCACGCGGCAACTGGAAAACCTTGCCGTCGCCGCGCGGAATGTCGGTCGAAGGCATGAACTGGTTCCAGTGCGCGAACGACCAGCGCGTCTGCGGGAACTTGTAGAAGCTGCCGTCGATGTAGCGAATGGTCTTGTCGGCCGCGGGCGGCGAGCCCTGCATCCAGCCCAGGGCCGCGGGATCGCTCGCGGCCGGGTCCGGCGCAGGTTGCGGGGCTTGCGCCATCGCAGCGCCGGCGACGAATGCAGCGATGGCTGCACAAATGCTTATCCTGATCATGGATCTCCTCCCTGGGACACTGCTTTTGCAGGCCCGGATCTTGTTGAAATGGGCTTCAGGACTTGCGCAGCAGGAACTTCTGCAACTTGCCGGTGGGCGTGCGCGGCAAGGTATTGGCGAAGACCCAATCGCGCGGAATCTTGTACTTGGCAAGCTTGTCGCCCAGGTATTCGCGCAGCGATTCACCCGTCGGGCTGCAGCCCTTGGCGGCCACGATGTGCGCCACCACGGTTTCGCCCCACTCAGGGTGCGGCGCGCCGATCACGGCGACGTCGGCCACTTCGGGATGGCCGCTCAGCACGTCCTCGATTTCCTTCGAATACACGTTCTCGCCGCCCGTGACGATCATGTCCTTGATGCGGTCGACGATGAAGAGGTAGCCGTCTTCGTCGATGCGTGCGATGTCGCCGCTCTTGTACCAGCCGCCGTCGGCAAAGGCCTTGCGCGTGGCTTCGGGGTCGTCCAGGTAGCCCTGCATGGCCGATTCGGTGCGCAGCCAGATCTCGCCCGTCTCGCCGCGCGATGCGTCGCGGCCGTCCTCGCGCACCACGCGCATGTCGACCGCCGGCCCGGCCGAGCGGCCGATGGAGCCGGCCTTGGCGACCTGCTCTTCCGGATACAGCGTCGTGCCGACGGGGCCGGCTTCGGTCATGCCGTAGACCTGGAAGAAGGTCTCGCTCTTGTAGGCCACGGCCAGCTTGCGCGCCAGGTCCGCGCCGATGGGGCCGCCGCCATAGATCCAGGCGCGCACGCTCGACAAGTCGAACTCGGCGAAGTTCGGCACCACCTGCAGCGGCGCCACGAAGGAAACGGGCGCACCGAAGTACAGCGTGACGCGCTCGTCCTGCACCGCCTTCAAAAAGTCGAGCGGCTTGTATTCGCGCAGCAGCACCACCGTGCCGCCCATGTAGAGCGTGCCGTTGAGCCAGTTGTTCAGCGGCGAGGCGTGCCAGATCGGCATGGCCATCAGCGTCACTTCGTCGCGCGTGATGGACACGCCGAGCGCCGCATTGATGGCCGAGAGCACGACGGTGCGGTGGCTGTGCACGCAGCCCTTGGGCCGGCCGGTCGTGCCCGAGGTATAGAGGATCTCGGCGACCGCGTTCTCATCGGCCAGTTCGTCTTCGAGCGGCGTCGAGGGTGCAGCTGCGAGCAGCGCGTCGAAGTCCTGCAGGCCGGCGATGGGCGAATCGGTGCTCAGGCACGTGGCGGCGTCCGTCAGCGTGCTGATCACCGGTGCGAGTGCGCCGTCGCCGATGCAGATGCGTGACTTGCTGTGCTCGAGGATGTAGCGCACTTCCGGCGCCTGCAGCTTGTGGTTGACCGGCACCACGGTGGCGCCGAGCCGCCACGCACCGATCAACGCGTAGACGAAGCCGGGTGTGTTGAAGCACATCAGCGCGACGCGGTCGCCGCGCTTGACGCCCAGGCCGGCGAGCGCATGGGCGGCCTGGCGGGAGCGCGATTGCACTTGCTCATAGGTTGCGGTGGTACCTGCAAAGCGCAGGCAGGCTTTCTCCGGCGACTTGCGCACGTTGGCGTCGAAAATTGAAATCAGGTTCATGGTGTCTCCTCCATTCAATGGAATTTTTGGGGTGCAGCACATCCGCCTGTGCTGCGCAGGCTGTGTTCAAACGGTGAGCGCTCAGGCCGGAAGTGCGCGCTGGAGCAAGGCGTCGACGTCGATGGCGCGCGTGTCGATCGCACCCACCACGCGGCCCCATTGCGGGTCCAGGCGAGTCGAGACGAAGGCATCGGCGACGAAGCCCGGCGACACCTTGCGCAGCAGCGTCGCCTGTGCGGCGATCACCAGGCGCTGCGTGAAGCGGCGGCCGAGCGCTTCGAGTTGCTCGGGCGGTTGCATGAGCATGTCGCGCAACGCTTGCAGTTCACCCAGGATGCGGCTGTCGCCACCCGCATCGGCGGCCAGTTCTTCCAGCAGCGCATGGGCGGCATCGGGTTCGCGGGCGATGGCGCGCATCACGTCCAGGCACATCACGTTGCCCGAACCTTCCCAGATGGAATTGACCGGCGCCTCGCGGAACATGCGGGCCATGGGGCCGCTCTCCACGTAGCCGTTGCCACCGAAGACTTCCATGGCTTCGCCCGAAATCTCGACCGCGCGCTTGCAGATCCAGAACTTGGCGGCCGGCGTCATCACGCGCTTCCACACGCGCTGCGCCGGGTCGTCGCCGTGCTCGAAGGCTTCGGCCAGGCGCATCGACAGCACGAGGCCCGCTTCGCTTTCCAGCGCCAGGTCGGCCAGCACGCCGCGCATCAGCGGTTGCTCGACCAGCAGCTTGCCGAACACCTTGCGCTTGCGTGCATAACCGATGGCCTGCGCCGTCGCCTGCCGCAGGAAGCCCGAGCTGCCGACAACGCAGTTCAGACGCGTGTACGTCGCCATCTCAATGATGGTCGGAATGCCGCGGCCTTCCTCGCCCATCATGACGCCCCACGCGTCCTGGAACTCGACTTCGCTGCTGGAGTTGCTGCGGTTGCCGACCTTCTCTTTCAGGCGCTGGATCTGCACCGGGTTCTTGGTGCCGTCCGGCTTCCAGCGCGGCACGAAGAAGCACGAATGACCGCCCTCTTGCGTGCGCGCGACCACGAGGTGCGCGTCGCTCATCGGCACCGAGAAGAACCACTTGTGGCCGCGGATGAGGTATTCGCCACCGCGACCGCCCGCGCTGATGGGCGTGGCGGTGGTGGTGTTGGCGCGCACGTCGGAGCCGCCCTGCTTCTCGGTCATGCCCATGCCGATCCAGACGGACTTCTTCTGGTCCATGGGGATGTCGCGCGGGTCGTACTCGTTGCTCATCAGCTTGGCGCCGTACTTCTCCCACAGCGCCGGCTCTTTCTGCAGCACCGGGATGGCGGCCTGCGTCATCGTGGCCGGGCACAACACGCCGGCCTCGACCTGGCCTTGCAGGTAGAAGCCTGCGGCCCAGGCGGCCCAGCGGCCTTGCTGCTGCACGTCACGGAACGGCAGCGAAACCAGGCCTTCGCTTCGGTACCCCGCCATCAGCTGGTGCCAGCTCGGATGAAAGGTCACGCTGTCGATGCGACGGCCGCGAGCGTCGAAGGCGCTGAACTCGGGCTTGTAGTGGTTCGCATCGGCACCGGCTTGCCAGGTCTCGGCCTTGCCCAGCGTTTGGCCGAAGGCGCTCAGTTGCGGCTCGGCCCAGCCGGCGCCGGCGCGTGCCATGGCCTCACGCAGCACAGCGTCGGTGTCGTAGAGGTTGTAGTCCTTCAGTTCGTCGAACTGGTTGGTGATTTCGTGCGTCTGCCAGGTCATGTCCTCCTCCGATTCGGCGGGTTTCTTGTCAACCCGAAAGTCTAGGGAAAACGACTGCGGGAGGTGTTCGGATTTGGTGAGTGCTGTAGCGGACGTCAGATGGGCGGCGCTGCCCTTGGCAGCCGGCCGGCTTGCAGTGGATGCTGTCGAATCCGGAGCATCGAAGTGTGCATTTGTTCGGGTTTGCGCAAATCGGCGAGTAACGCCCCTCAAGTCGCGTCAGCCTGCCGGGCCGGCGCTGCATACCAGTTCTGCTTGTCCACCAGCACCAGTTGATCAGGCTGCGCCCGGAAGTTCGGCGACATGATCTGCACGCCGTGCTCGTTGAACACATCCAGGATGTGGCTGTGCAACTCGGTGAGCGTCTCCGCCTTGGACGCCTCCTGCCGCATGAAGACGTTCAACTCGTAGGCGACGTAGAAGTCCTGCAACGCCGTCTGCCGCACGGATGGCGCCGGCTTCTTGAGCACGTCGGTGGTGCGCCCGGCCGCCAGTTCGAGCATGGCATGCACCTGGCGCCATGGCGTGTCGTAGCCGATCGTCACCGAGGTGGCCAGCGACGAGCCCGCGCGATCGGTCGTTTCGCTGAGATTGACGATGCGCGAGCTGATCACGACCGAGTTGGGAATGGTTACCTCATGGTCCAGCCGCGTGCGGATCTTGGTCGACAAGGCACCGAGTTCCACGACACGGCCATCGGTGTCTCCGATCTGCACCAGGTCGCCCGGATGCAGTGCCCGCGTGTAGATCAGCACGAAGCCCCCCATCACCTGCGAGACCAGCCCCGACGACCCGAGCGTGACGAGCAGGCCAAAGAGCACGCTCACGCCCTTGAAGGCGTCCGACCCCGATCCCGGCAGGAAGGGATAGGCCACCACCAGCCCGAACAACCACACGAACACCGAAGACAGGCGCCGCGTCGCGCCGATGGTGTCGGGCTGCAGCGCAGCCGAACGCACGCCGCTGGCCTGTGCAGCATCCAGCAGCGCATGCAGGCCCCGAACCAGCAGGTGCGTGACCACTGCGATGAACGCCACCATGACCAGGTCCGGCACCGCGTGGATCACGCCCAGCACCACGCGCTCGGCAATCGACAGCAGCCACCTGCCCAGGCTCTCCCCCCAAGGCTCAGTGTAGGGAAACTGGCTGAGCGAGTAAGCCAGCCACACGTAGACGACCACGAACATCAATGCGTACTTGACCCAGTCGATCAGGTGCACGAGCACCGAAACGCCGATGCGGCGCACGTCCATGAAGGAGCGCTGCGCGACGCGCTGGCGAAGCCGCAACGTGCGATCGAACACGACGACGGCGAAATGCTGCAAGCCCACCAGCAGCAGGACCGCAACCGCCGTCGCCGCGGCCACCCAGACGATGGACATGACGAGAAGGTGCTTGCCGCCCCGGTCCCAGCGCACCTGCAGCGCGTCGTGCAGGCGCTGTCCGGCCGCGGCGGCGACCTGCTCCAGCGGCGGATCGCCCGGCTCGAGGTCGCGTTCGACCAGCGAGAAGATGGGTGCGCCCTCGATCATGACCGCCACACCGGGCGTGCCCTCGCGCATGAAAGGCTCGATCACCACCGGCGAGCGCAAGCGCGATTCCGGCAAGGCATCGATGCGCTCCTTGGCGCGCTTGGCCCGCTGCTGCGGCGTGAGGCCGAAGAGCGGCGCATGAAAGATGAAGACCTTGCGGTTGGCCACCGTCAACGGCACGCCATCGTCTTCGGCCGGCGTATCGGCGGCGCGCACGATGCCCCCAAGGAAAATCAGCAGCAGCGACAGAGCCAGCCACATCGCCATACGCCGGAGCCGCCGGCCATTCGCGTGCGGCATCCCCGCCTCGGGGGCATCGACAGGAACGCCTTGTTCCACGAGTTTCATTGCTTCACTCATTGAGTACCTCGTCACCGATTGCGTTGTGATAGCGGCCCGGATCGCCGCGCTAGTGTCGCCGAACGCATGACGCTTGCGAATGGACGATGAAGGCCGGATGTGGTTTGATCGCGCGGAACTGGACTTCAGCCGGACCGCCATGAATCCTCATGATCTGATCCTGTTCACCCTGCAAGCGAGCGTCATGGTGACGGTCTTCGCGTTCGGGCTGGAAGCGACGGTCCGCGACGTGATGTATGTGTGGCGCCGGCCCACGCGCCTGCTGCGCGCCCTGGTCGCCATGTTCATCATCATGCCGGTCGTCGCCCTGGGCCTGAGCCGGGCGCTGGGTGTCATGGACGAGGTCAAGATCGCGCTGGTGTGCCTCGCGATCTCGCCCATTCCGCCGCTGCTGCCAAAGAAGCAGGACAAGGCAGGCGGCAGCGCATCCTTTGCGCTGGGCTTGATGGTCACGATGGCCATCCTGGCAGTTGCCATCATTCCCTTTTCGCTGAATGTGCTGGGCCATTACTTTTCCAGACCGCTGGCCATGCCACCGCATGTCATCGCGCTGATGGTGTTGAAAGGGGCCATTGCACCGCTGGTGGTCGGCATGATCTTTCGCGGCATCGCGCCCGCCATTGCGCAACGAATTGCGCGCCCGATGAAGTTGATCGCGGGCATCCTGCTGGCGGTGGCGGGCCTTGTCGTTCTCTATGCGGTGCGCGAAGCGATCCTCTCGCTGGTCGGCGTGCAGGCAACGCTGATCGCGATGTTCGCGTTCATCGTCATCGGCCTCGTCGTCGGCCACCTGCTCGGTGGTCCCGTGCGCGAGGACCGCATCGTGCTCGCGATGTCGACGGCATCGCGCCATCCGGGCATCGCCATCGGCTTGGCGACCGCGAACTATCCAGGCAATCAAAGCATCGCCGTCGCGATCCTTCTCTACCTTGTGCTGGGCGTCGTGGTGTCCATTGCATACATGAAATGGCAAGAAAGCGTTGGTGTTTAGCTCGTTACCAATCTGGTTTGACAAGCACAAATCGCCCTGCGAGACTGGTTTGGCAGCGTGGCTGTACGTGCCGATGAACAGCGTTCATCAACACCTTTGGGAATCGATTTCAAAAGGAGCCCGGTAGTGACAAAGCCACCCTTCCACGCAGCGCCACCTTGCACACGCCCATGGGTTTTGAGGGCCGTGATTGTCGGTGCCGCTGTCTTGCAGGCAGCGTGCGCGCAGACACCGGCGGCGGGGCCCGCCGCGCCTTCGGGCCAGGCTTCGAAACCCGCACCCGCACCAGCGGCTGCACCGGCCGCAAGCGCGCCGGTGGAGCGCGATACCGCCGTGCTCGATCGACTCAAGCAGATGAGCGCCTATCTGCGCACGCTGAAGTCATTCGTGGTCACCGCGCAAACGACCACGGACGAAGTGCTCGACAGCGGGCAAAAGATTCAGTTTGCCGGCGCCGTCGAATACCGCTTCGTGAGTCCCGACAAGCTGCGTGCCGGCGTTCGCAGCGACCGCGTGTGGCGCGACTTCTATTTCGACGGCAAGACGCTGACCCAGGCCGCGCCACGCATGGATTACTACGCGAGCGTTCCCGTCAGCGGCACGGTCGGCCAGCTGGTGACGCGCCTGGCCAACGACTACGACATCGAGATGCCGATGGCGGACCTGTTCATGTGGGGCACCAACGAGGACAGCGTGAACAACGTCACCGGCGCGGCCAACATCGGACCTGCCCGCGTCAACGGCGTCGACTGCGATCACTTCGCCATGCGGCAAGCCGGCGTGGACTGGCAGGTGTGGGTGCAGAAAGGCGCGCAGCCCCTGCCCCGCAAGATGGTGATCACCACCACCGACCAGCCCCAGCAACCGCAATACTCGGCCGTGCTGAGCTGGAACCTGAACGCGCATCCGGCGGCATCCGAGTTCACCTACAAGCCATCCAAGGGTGCCGTCAAGATCGAGCTGAAGAAGGTTGCCGCCAATTGAACGGAGCAGTCATGATGAAACGATTTCTTGTTCCAGGGATCATGGCGCTGGGCATGTGCGCCGCGCTCTCTGTGGCGACGGTTGACGAGGCCGCGGCCCGCCAGGTTGCGGGCAACACGCGCACCTCGGTCAACCACAACGCGAACGTGAACCGCAATACCAACGCCAACGTCAACCGCAACACCAACGTCAATGCCAACCGGAACGTGAACGTCAACACCAACCGGCACGTGGACGTCGACGTGGACGTGGATCGTCACTACCACCCCGTGGCCACGGCCGCTGTGGCCACTGCAGCGGTGGCGACGACTGCGGCCGTCGTGGGCTCGATCGTCCGCACCCTTCCGCCGAGTTGCTCGCAGGTGAACATGGGTGGCGTCGTGTACCAGCAATGCGGCGGCGTGTATTACCAGCCGCAGTACGTGGGGACGCAGGTTCAGTACGTTGTGGTCAATCCCTGAATGACGATGGGCATTTGAGTTGGCGGTTGGGGGGCGAGTGCGCGCAATGCAGAGGTGCCCGTGTCGCTGTTTGCTGAGTTTGCGCCCGACGCAAAGGCGCCCGCGGACCCGGCGTGACGCGCCACTGCAGCGGTCGGTGCTGCGCACCGACTGCCCTCCGATGCTCGCGCGACCGGCCTGCCGCGGAACTCGCGACGTTCACTGCGTTCACTGAGCTCGAACAGCCGCGGCAAGTCAGATCACGAAGCACGCGTGTCCTTCGGCACGCGTGCAGGCCGGTCGCACTCCGCTTCTCGGCGCTGCAGAGGCGCGTCACGCCGGGTCCGCAGGCGCCTTTGCTCTGGAAACGGTGTGGGGGTGCGACGCCGACGCCGTGCGCTACAACGGTCATAGCTGCACGGCATTCCGCTCCCCTCTCTTTGAACAAGCACGACGTATCTCGCCGCGGCAGGTGGTCTGCGACGCGGGCGATTTCCGGGGCGACGAGGAGCGCAGGGCGCGGGGCGGCGCGTGCCGAAGGACACGCGCTTCGTGAACTGACTCGGTGCAGCTGTTTGAACGGAGCGGGCCGAAGGCGCGCGCAGTGAGTTCTGCACCGCGCCCCGCGACCGAGCACCGCAGTGCAGTCGATGCGCAGCATCGACCGCCCCGGATGAGCCCGCGCCGCAGACCACCTGCCGCGGCGCCCCCCCAACGTCAACGCCAACGACAACGACAACGACAACGACAACGACAACGACAACGACAACGACAACGACAAGGCACAAGGCACAAGGCACAAGGCTCAAGGCACAGGCCAACATTTCACACCGCAAACGACACCCGCGCCCTCATTCGCAAGTCGAACGCCAGCCTATCCTCAAAAGCCACTTTCACGCCTGAGCACAGCCAACAGTTGCGTGCCCCCTTCCACCAGCAAGCTTCGGCGCGCGCCATCGATCTGCAAATGCCCGCGCGTTTCCTGTTCGCCCGGCGGCGCCGCGTCGAGTTGCACGAGCACATGAAACAGCGCCGGCGTCGGCACCAGCGCCTCGCCCTGCTTCGACGTCGCGAGCGGACCACCGAACTTGGCGGCCAGCATCGGATGGTCAAGCTGCGAGACGCGCGTGCTTCCGATGGCGAGCACGCGGCCTTCAATGGGTGTGAAGTGCCCTTGCGGATAGAAACGCACGCCCGCGCCCACCGACAGGCGATGCACTTCATCGGGCTTGACGTAGCCATCGACCTGCCAGCTCGACGGATCGACGACGACACCGATGGCGGTCTTCGTCCCTGCCCACTGGCCGGTTTGCCAATTCGGATCGACATCGCGCCACTCGCCGGCAAAGGGCGCCTGCAAAGTCAGGCGCGCAATCTCCGAACGCGCTGCGCGCCCCTCTTGAATTTGAACGTCCAGCCGCTCACGCGTGGCCGCTTCCTCGGTCAACCCCGCCGGCTCGGCCAGCAGCCCCGTAAGCCGCGCGCTGTAACTTCGAACTCCCGCATCGCTGCGCGACATGCGCTCGGCAATGTCAGGCTGCTCCAGCACCACCAGCGTCTCGCCGCTGCGTGTCGGGCCGACCTTGCGAATGTCCCGGATCAACGCGGGAAACGGCGCGAACACCCGCATCTGGTGTTCGGCACGCGCCATGCCGTAGGCGTGGATCTGCGTCTGCCACGGCAAGGCCAGCAACACCACGATGCCCGCGAGGAACAGACCAAGAATGAATCGGCGCTTCATGGAAACCTCGGCGCGTCGCGCACCCCATTGACTCAGTTCGCGCCACACCGGCAGCAAGATGAACCATGTGATCTCCACCAGGAACAGGAAGATCCCCAACACCTTGAAGAACAGCAGGTAAACAGTGACGGCGATCCCCGTGAAGATCACCAGCCGATAGACCCACGTGGTGATGGCAAAGGCGATCAGCATGCGCCGCTGCGATGCCGGAAACGGCTCCGGCCATTCGTCCGGCAGGCCAAGGATCCCGCGCCTCAGCGCCACCCGCGCCATGGCTTGGCCGCGCTCGTGCAGGTTGGGAAAATCCAGCAGGTCCGACAGGATGAAGTAGCCGTCGAATCGCATGAACGGGCTGGCGTTGAGCGCGATCGTCAGCACCCAACTGGTCGTGGCAAGGTAGAAGAACGCGTCGCGCAACGAGCCCGGCTCCGTCACCGCCCAGCCCAGGGTGGACAGGCCCGCGAGCGACATCTCCGTCAGGATGCCCGCGCCGGCAATGGCCAGGCGCTGCTTCGAACTTCGCAGCTTCCACGCCTCGCCCGTGTCGGTATAGAGCATGGGCCACAGCACCACGAAAGCCACCCCCATGTGCGCGACCTTCAGGCCCAGGCGCGTCGCGACCAGCGCATGACCGAGTTCATGCAAGGTCTTGCCAAAGGCCAGTGCCAGCGCGAAGCCCAGCGCCCCTTCCGCCGAAAATGATTCGACCACCGCGCTCTTGAACGCATCCCACTGGTGGGCAACAAGGATCAACCCCAGCACGCTCAACGCGATCACGAGCAAGCCCGTCAACGGATGGAACAGCCAGCCAAGGCGCCGCGCCATGCTGCCGAGCAAACGCTGCGGCCGCACCAGCGGAATGCGAAAGAACAGGTAGTGGTGCAGCCACCCTTTCCACGTCAGCCACGGATTGCCTTCGCTGCGCTGGCGCAGGCGGTCAACGGCCTCGGGTCCGGGTCGCAGCAACTGGTGCTGATCGAGAAAGCGCCGAAAGTCCAGCACCTGGTCGACATCCGGCTTCAGCGCCGTCTGGCTGGCGATCTGCTCGCTGATGAGACGCGGCGTCTGGCCCCAGCGCACAAGGCATTCAAACTCGAGCCAACCGATGCGGTAGAAGCGATTGATCACCGTGTCCTGGATGACCCAGGTCGGCTCGCCGCCCTGCCCTGCGGCCGCCTCGCTCAAACGCAGGTCTTCGCGCAAGGGCGGCAAGGGAAGATCGGCGATCGCTTGCATGGGACACCCGCGCCTTGCTACCAGCCCAGCCAGGCCCGTGCAGACGCCAGGGGGCGGCGCAGCAGGTAGTAGCCCAGCACCACGGGCTGGCCATAGAGCTTGGCCGTGCCATGCAGGCCAAGCCGCCGGTGTTCGCCCTCGCCTTCGATGCTGGCGAGCAGCCGGTAGGCGACCACGCTTTCATCCGTTGCGCGGGCCTGATAGCTCGTCTCCAGGATCTTGCCGTGCAGCGGCTCCAGCGGATAGGCCGTGAGGTACAGCGTGACCTCCGCGCCCGGCTCCAGCGCAATCGCGTCCGCCACCGGCAACTGCACCAGCATCGCAGGCTGTGCAGGGTCGGCAACCAGCAGGATGCGCTCGCCCGTCGCCACCGGTTTGCCGATCCAGTCGTTGGGGTCGGCGTACACCGCCACGCCGGCACGCGGCGACACGACGTGCGTGCGCTGCAGTTGCGCCTGCACGGCGGCCCACTCCGAGCGGCGCTGCTGCGCCTTGCCGTTGAGCACCGTGAGTTCGCTCTTGCTCTGCGGGTTGTCGAATGCGCGCTGGCTTGCGGCCAGCAGTTCCGCATCGGCCACGGCGACTTCCTTGGCCAGCACTTCGGAGCGGCTGCGCAAAGTCGTTTCGTCGAGCGTGAACAAGGGCGTGCCGGCCTCCACCGGCTGATTGGGGCGCACCAGCATCTGCGCAATCACGCCGTCGATGGGCGAGCTGATGATCTGCGCCTCGCGCGAGACGATCTCCGCCGGCGCCAGTGCGGTCTGCCGCACGGGCAGCAGCATGCACAGCGCCAGGAGCACGGCCGCGAGCAACAGTTGGCGGCGACCGGGCCGCCAACGAATGCGCCGCCTGGCGATCAATGCCGACCAGCAGTACGCCCAGGTTTGCCACAGGCTCTGCAGCAGCGGCGTCAAGGGCTCCGGCACAGGCGAATCGAGCAGGAAGAGCACGAGCCCCAGTCGCTGGCCATTCCTGTCGTGCAGGGGAATGCACCAAACGCCCGGGGGCCACCATTCGGCCCAACCATCCGCAATCTCCGTGGCCGGCTTAAGCAATTCGCGCGACAGCCACACGGGCTCGGTCCCCGCGATGTGCGTGGAGAGCCACCGCGATGCGCGACGCAGCCACACGAGGTAGGGCGAATCTTCCTGCGGCTTGGCCAGGCCCGAAACGCACAGCAGTTCAAAGCCCTCGCCGCGCTGCGCCAGCACCAATGCCTGCCGGAAGTGCAGCAGCGGATACAGGTCGTTGGCCATCGAGAAGGCCAGCGCGTTGAGGGAATCCGCCGCCAATGCCTTGTCGCGCAGCGCGCTCAGGTTCAGCAACAGCTGCGGCGGGATCTGGACGCGATCGTTCACGGCGCAGTCGGAAAGCGCGCGATGCCGCTCATGCCGGCGATCAGGTCGGGGTACTTGTCGTCGAGCTTGGCTTCGAGCTCGACCGTTTGCGCCACCGCATCCACCCGCGCGTTGATGGCGCTGACGCGCGCCGGATAGGTCTTGCCCGTTTCCAGGATGCTCACGTTGAACGCCTGCCCCGGCTGCACCTGCTTGAGCAGCGTCGAAGGCACGTTGAGCCGCACCTTGAGCGCGCTGTCGCTCACGATGTCGAACAGCGGCGTGCCGGCGCTCACCGTCTGGTAGGGCTTGACGTAGACCTTGGCGATCCGCGCGGCAAAGGGCGCGCGCACGCTGCAGTAGCCCGCCTGCGTGACGGCCAGGGTGCGCGCCCCCGTGGCCTTGGCCATCTCGGTCATGGCGATGTTGACTTCCAGGTCGCCCACCGCGTTCAGGTCGCGCAGGCTGCGCTTGGCGTCCAGGTTCTGCTTGGACATGGCGAGTTCCGCCTCGGCCACGTTGGCGCGCGCCTGCGCTTCGTTGCATTGCAATGCGACGAGCAGCGCGCCCTTGGGGACCTGCTTGCCCAGCGAGGCGTTCAGGTCACCGAGCGTGCCGTTCATCTGCGCGGAGAGCGTCGTCTCCAGTTCCGCGACGAGCAGCACCCGGATGGCCGACGGGTCGATGGACGCGTTGACGGAAGGCGGCGGCGATGGCGGCTTCTGCGCAAGGGCGGAAGTGGCGGTGGCAAGGACAGCGGCGCTCAGGCACAGCGCCACCCAGCGTGGTTCAAGGCTTCGCAAGGCTGGGGCTCCCGTCTCCCGGCACGGCGCCCAGGAGCTTGGTGGTTTCGAGGTTGGTGGTGATCTTCTCGATCTCGCCGGCCAGCGTCTTGATGTCGAAGCTGCCGATCTCCGGCGGGAACACATCCAGGCCGACCGAGTTATACAGGCGCCCCCACGCGGCTTCGGCCGTGGCTTGAGCGGCCTCGCGCTGGTAGCGCGAAAGAAGATAGCGGCCCTCGGCGCGAATCACTTCCAGGTCGGAGCCCATGTTCGTCTTCTTGGCCGAGCGCGCGTAGTCCAGCAACTGCGAGTCGACGCGCAGGCTTTCGTTGGCGAACTGCATCTCCTGCATGGCCAGCGAATAGCGCAGCGCACCGATGCGCACCTGGGTCAGCACGGCCATCGACAGCGCAATGCGGCGCATGTCGTCGGTTTGCCGTTGCGATTCCTGCGTGGCGTTGAGCGAGGGGTATTGCAGCAGCTTGAGCAGGTTGAGCGAGACCTCGATGCCGACCGTGCGCCAGTGGCTGTTGTAGAGGAACTCATTCGAGTCGTACTGCGTCGACAGGTTGATGCCCACGTTGGGCCACAGCTGCGCTTTTGCGATCTCGATGTCGCGCTCGTTCACCCGCTTGCGATACCACTCTTCCATGATCTCGGGGCGCCTGACGAGCGAGACCTGCTCCAGCTGGGACAGGTCCTGGCTCAGCTTGGGCAAGGGCGGGTCGGGGTCGTCCTTGAGGTTCATCGGCTGGTTGGGCGGCAGCGACATCAGTGCCCGAAGCTCGGCCTGCGCATATTCCAGGTCTTGCCGCCGCGCCGTGAGCAGCGACACGGAGTCCAGCAGCGCGCGCTGGTAGGCCAGGATTTCCTGGCGCGGCAGCAGGCCCTTGTCCTGCGCCTCGCGTGCCTGCCGAATGGCGTCCTGCGTACGCGAGAGCAGGCCATCGACCTGTGGCAACAGGCGCTGGGCACCCAAGGCCCGCCAATAGGCGCCGCGCACGTCCTGCAGCACGTCCTGTGCCACCTTGCGGCGCCGCTCCTCGGCCATCAGGATCTGGTCGGTTCTCTGCGCGGTGCGGAAATACGCAACGCTGAAGTCCAGCACGCTCCAGCTCAGGCCCAGGTTGGCGATGGAGTGGTAGCGCTCCTCCGACGTCGAAGGCCGCAAGCTCACCTGCCGGTCCTCGATGCCGATGGACGTGCCGCCGGAATCGTTGTTGCGCCCCAGGCGGCCCGCCGATGCCACCAAGCGCGGCAGCATCTCGTAGGTCGACACATCGCGCAGGTTGGCGGCCAGCGCGCTTTCCATCAGTTTCAGGCGGTAGTCGAGGTTGTACTTCAGCGCGCGGGCTGCCGCTTCATAGAAGGTGATGGGGCCCGTCACCGGCTCCTGGTCCGCAAACATGCGCACCTGGTCGGACTTGGCGCGTTCAACCGTTTGCTCTTGCGTGTAGGGCTCCTGCTTGACCACGTTGCCACAGGCCGTCAGCGACAGCGCCACGAACAGGGTGCCTTGAGCTTTGAGTGTCTGATATTGCATGGCTATTTTTATGGGTACCAGAAGGGGGTGAGCCGCTGCGAAGCCATCTTGAGCTGCTCGGTGAAGGGGGAAGCAGTCTGGACGTCGCCGGCATCTTCGGGGTCTGCCGCGGCGCCCAAGTCGCCATTGCTTCCGCGCTGGGCTGGGCCCAGTGTGAGGTCCTGATTCGTGCCCGAGAACACCGACGGATCGCTCAGCAGACCGTCCACGCTCAGGCTGGTGCGGCCATGCCGCGTGAGGAATTGCGCCAGGTCGAGCCGGCTGTTGACCTGGCTCGCGAACACCGCGTCATGCACGAACTGCTCGCCCACCCGGCCCAGCCCCGCGCCGATCGACGTGCTGTGAATGCCGCGATCGAAGACCAACTCCACGTGGCTGCCGTCCAGGTCCTTTCTTTCGGCGGCGGCGAGCACCGCGTCGCGCTCCACCACAGGCCGCACGAAGATGCCCGGCACGAAGCCCAGCGTCTGCACCGCATCTTCAGCCGGTCGATCCCCGAGGAATCGCTGGTCGCCGCCGCCAGCCTGGATGAAAGGCGCCGAGATGTCCAGGGTGATCAACAGTTGCGCCTGGTCGGTGCCGCCCGTGCGATCGGTGATGGTGTAGGTGAAGACGTCCTGCAGGACCGGCCCGAAGCCGGCGGCGGCCAGCACCTGAGGATTGCTCAGGTCGATGCTGTACGTGTAGCTGCCGTCGGGGTTGATGACCAGCGTGCCGTAGCGCCCGGCGCTCGGCTGACCGACCGTTCCTGCGGCACCCGTGCCGGCCTCGGTGCCCTCGCGGATGGCGGTGACCTGGAAGGCGTCGCCGCCATCGATGTCCCTGTCGTTGGGCAGCACGCGGCCGCTGGCCTGCGGTGCGACGACCTGGTCGGTGGCGACGTTGCTGTCGTCGGCAGCAATGGGGTTGTCATCCGCACCGCGCACGACGACCGTCAGGCGGGCCATCGACGTCGCGCCGGCCGCATCGACCATGCGGTAGGTGAAGACCTCTGTCAGCGTCTCGTCGCCGGTGCGCAGGGCCTGCACCGCCGCGTTGTCGTTGTCGACCACGTAGCCGTAGCTGCCGTCGGCACGGAGGGTGAGTCGGCCGTACAAGCCGGCGAGCGATTGCCCGGCCGCGGCCTGGCTGCCCGCGCTGTTGGCAAACACCTCGACCTGCTTCGTTTCGCCGTTGGCGACGCTGTCGACATCGGTGTCGTTGTCCAGCACATTGCCTGTGGGATCGGTGCCTGGCGTGGCATTGGCCACGCCGCCCGCCTCCACCGCGATGGCGTTGTCGTCCGTGGCGATGGGCGTGTCGTTGTTGCCGTCGACGGTGATGGTCAGCGTGCTGGCGTTGCTCATGCCGAGCGGGTCCGAGTCCGTGTAGGTAAAGACGTCCGTCAGCGTCTGCCCCGACACGCGCAGCGCCTGCACCTGGGGCAGTGTGTTGTCCACCACATAGGTCCAGGATCCATCGGCATTGAGCGTGAGGTCGCCGTAGAGCCCGCGCAGGGAGCCACCCACTGTGCCTTCGGTGCCGGTGCCGGTTCGTTCGCCCGTGCGGAACCCGGTGATGGACAGGATGTCTCCGTCGAATTCGGTGTCGTTGTCGATGACGTTGCCGGACGGATTGACGCCGCCCGTGGCATTGTCCAGGCCGCCGGCCTCGATGGCGGTGGCGGTGTCCGCAGTGGGAAACGGCGCATTGTTGCGGCCGCGAACGACGATGGTCAGCAGGGAGACGCCATCCAGGCCGCCCAGGTCGGTGATGCGATAGGCGAATTCCTCCAGCACCGTTTCGCCGGGCAGGAGCGCAAGAACCACCGGGTTGAAGGGATTCACACGGTAGACGTAGTCTCCGTTCGAACCGATGATGAGTTCGCCGTACTGGCCCACCAGAACGGCGCCATTGACGCGGTCCGTTCCAGGCGCGACCGACAGGAAGCTGAGCAGGGGGTCAATGTCCGCGCCGGGACGAATGCCGGTTCCGATATCGACATCGTCGCGGTCCACATCGGAGTCATTGGCCAGGACGTTGCCGGTGGCGTCGACGCCGGGTGCGAACAGCAGCGCCGGGACGGCGAAGTCGAAATCGGCCCGGGCCACCGGTGCGTCCCACGCACCGTTGATGACGACGGTGACCTGTGCAACATCGCTGGCGCCTTCGGTGTCGTGCATGCGGTAGGTGAAAGTCTCGGTGAGCGTGTCACCCTGGCGCATGCGCTGCACGAGGAAAGCGTCGTTGTTGACGGCGTAGTAGAAGCTTCCATCAGGGTTCACGGTGAGCGAGCCGTACTGGCCCGTCGTCACCATGGTGCCGGTCACGTCGGTGAAGGCGCCGCCGTCGGCTTCGGCACCCGTGCGGATGCCATCCAGCGTCTTGCTGTCGCCTGCATCCACATCGGTGTCGTTGCCCAGCAGGTTGCCCGAGGGATCGACGCCCGGCGTCGTATTGAAATGCCCGCCCGCCTCCCGTGCCAGGAGCAGGTCGCCGACAGCGATGGGGGTGTCGTTGCGCCCTGCGATGGTCACCGTGAGCGCGGCGGTGCTGGTGGCACCCAGTGCGTCCTGCAGCGTGTACGTGAAGACTTCGCTGAGTGTTTCGCCGGGTACGCGAAGCGCCTGCACCGTCGCGTTGTCGTTGTTGACGGTGTAGTTGTAGGTGCCGTCGGCGTTGAGCACGAGCGTGCCGTAGGCACCTGCAAAGGGTGAGCCGAGCGTGCCCACGGTCAAGCCTTGGCGGAAGCCCGCAATGGACAGGGTCTCGCCGTTGGTGTCGACGTCACCGTCGTTGGCCAGCACGTTGCCACTCGGGTTCAGCCCCGGCGTGCCGTTCGCGATGCCGCCGGCCTCGATGGCCAGCGCGTTGTCGTCGACCGCACCGGGCGTGTCGTCCGCGCCCTGGATGGTGATGACAAGGGTCGCGCGGTCCGTCGCCGCCGCCGTGTCGGCCACGGTGTAGCTGAAGTTGTCGATGAGCGTGTTGCCGCCGGTGCGCAGCGCCTGCACGGCCGCCATGTCGTTGTCGACGCGGTAGGTGTAGCTGCCGTCGGCGTTCAGCGTCAGCCAGCCGAACTCGCCGCGCAGTTCGGTGCCGAGCGTGCCGGCAACGCCAACGCCAGCTTCCGTGCCGGTGCGAACCGTGGACACCGCCTTCGTCTCGCCGTAGTCGATAGGCCCGGCTGCGCCGCCATCGACGTCGGTGTCGTTGGTCAGCACGTTGCCGGTGGGGTCGGTGCCTGGCGTGCCGTTGTTCACGCCGCCCGCTTCCACCGCGGTGGCCGCGTCGTCGGCAGCCACGGGCGTGTCGTCGCGTCCGCTGATGGTGACGGTGAGCGTGGCGGTGCTCGTGGCGCCCAGCGCGTCTTGCAGCGTATAGGTGAAGACTTCGGTGAGCGTGTCGGTGGGCGTGCGCAGCGCCTGCACGGCCGCGTTGTTGTTGTCTACGGTGTAGGCGTAGCTGCCGTCGGCGTTGAGCGTGAAGCTGCCGTAGGTCGTGGTGAGCGGCGTGCCCAGCGTGCCGTTGGTCGCACCCAGCGTGTAGCCCGCGATGCTGAGCGCTTCGCCGCTGGCATCGACGTCGCTGTCGTTGGCGGTGATGACGTTGCCGGTGGGATTGACGCCCGGCGTGCCGTTGGCGATGCCGCCTGCCTCGACCGCATCGGCCGTGTCGTTGACGGCCACCGGCGTGTCGTTTGCGCCCTGGATGGTGATCGCCAGCGTCGCGCGATCGGTGGCGCCCGCGGTGTCGATGACGGTGTAGCTGAAGTTGTCGACCAGCGTGTCGGTGGCCTGGCGCAGTGCCTGCACGGCCGGCAGCGTGTTGTCGACGACGTAGGTCCAGGAACCGTCCGCGTTGAGCGTGAGCGAGCCATAGGCGCCGACCAGCGCCGTGCCGAGCGTGCCGGCCGTGCCGGTGCCTGCTTCGGTGCCGGTGCGCACGCTGGAGACCGCCTGTGTCTCGCCGTAGTCGATCGGGCTGGCGGCGCCGCCATCGACGTCGGTGTCGTTGGTGAGCACGTTGCCGCCGGGGTTGGTGCCGACCGTGCCGTTGGCGATGCCGCCCGCCTCGACGGCGGTGGCGGTGTCGTCGGTGGCAACGGGCGTGTCGTTGGTGCCCTGGATGGTGACGGTCAACGTCGCGGTGGTCGTGGCGCCCGCAGTGTCGCGCAGCGTGTAGGTGAAGACTTCGGTGAGCGTGTCGGTCGGTTGGCGCAGCGCCTGCACCGCCGCGTTGTTGTTGTCCAGCGTGTAGGTGTAGCTGCCGTCGGCATTGAGCAGCAGGCTGCCGTAGGTGGTCGTGAAGGCCGTGCCGACCGTGCCCGCGGCCGCGCCCTCGGTGTAGCTGGCGATGCTGAGCACTTCACCATTCGCCGGGCTGTCGACGTCGCTGTCGTTGCTGGTGATGACGTTGCCGCTCGGGTTGGTGCCGGCCGTGCCATTGGCGATGCCGCCGGCCTCGATGGAGACTGCCGTGTCGTTGACCGCAACGGGCGTGTCGTTGGCGCCGTGGATGGTGATGGTGAGCGTGGCCCGGTCCGTGACGCCGGAAGTGTCGGCGGTGGTGTAGCTGAAGCTGTCGGTCAGCGTGTCGGTGGACAGGCGCAGCGCCTGCACCTCGGCCTGGTTGTTGTCGACGCGGTAGCCATAGCTGCCGTCAGCATTGAGCGTGAGCCAGCCGAAGCTGCCGCGCAACTCGGGGCCGAGGATGCCGGCGGTGCCGGTGCCGGCCGCCTCGGTGCCGGTGCGTACGCTGGAAACCGCCAAGGCCTCGCCGTTGGCGGGTGCGTCCACGTCGCTGTCGTTGGTGAGCACGTTGCCCGTGGGATCGTCGCCGACTGTGCCGTTGGCGATGCCACCGGTCTCGATGGCGTCCGCGGTGTCGTCGACCGCTGCGGGCGTGTCGTCCGCGCCGTGGATGGTGACCGTCAAGGTCGCGGTGGTCGTGGCGCCGACCGCATCGCGCAAGGTGTAGGTGAAGACTTCGGTGAGCGTGTCGGTCGGCAGGCGCAGTGCCTGCACCGCGGCGTTGTTGTTGTCGACCGTGTAGGTGTAGCTGCCATCGGCATTGAGCAGCAGGCTGCCATAGGTGCTGGTGAAGGCGGTGCCGACGGTGCCGGCCGTTGCGCCTTCGGTGAAGCTCGCGATGCTGAGCACTTCGCCATTCGCATCGACGTCGCTGTCGTTGCTGGTGATGACGTTGCCGGTCGGGTTGAGGCCCGGCGTGCCGTTGGCGATGCCGCCCGCCTCGATCGCATCCGCCGTGTCGTTGACGGCCACCGGCGTGTCGTTCGCGCCTTGGATGGTAATGGCCAGCGTGGCCCGGTCGGTGGCGGCCTGCGAGTCGGCCACGGTGTAGCTGAAGTTGTCGACCAGCGTGTCGGTGGAAAGGCGCAGCGCCTGCACCGCCGGCAGCGTGTTGTTGACCGCGTAGGTGTAGCTGCCGTTGGCATTGAGCGTGAGCGTGCCATAGGCGCCAAGCAGCGGCGTGCCGATCGTGCCGTCGGTGCCGGTGCCCGTTTCGGTACCGGTCCGGAACCCGGTCACGGTCTTCGTGTCGGCCGTGTCGATGTCGGTGTCGTTGGTGAGGACGTTGCCGGCCGGGTCGGTGCCCGCCGTGCCGTTGGCGATGCCGCCGGCCTCCACGGCAGTGCCCGCATCGTCGACCGCCACCGGGTTGTCGTTGCGACCCTGGATGGTGATGTGCAGTTGTGCCTGGTCACTCAGCAGCGCCACGTCGTTGACCTGGTAGGTGAAGAACTCGTCGAGCGTCTGCCCGGCCTGCAAGGCCTGCACTGCCGGGTTGGTGTCGTCGAGGGTGTAGGTGTAGTCCCCTGCCGCGCTGATCTGCAGCGAGCCGTAGGTGCCGGCGATGGTCGTGACGCCGCTCGCGGCCACCGCGGTGAGTGCGCCCCCTGCGGCCTCGGTGCCGCTGCGGATGCCGCCGACCACATCCACCTCGCCGTTCGCGGGGCTGTCGACGTCGGTGTCGTTGGTGAGCACGTTGCCGGCCGCGACGGCGCCCACGGTGGCGTTGTTGGCGCCGCCGGCCTCGATGGCGGTGCCTGCGTCGTCCGTGGCGACCGGCGCATCGTCGGCGCCCTGGATGGTGATCGCGAGCGTGGCCCTGTCCGATGTGACGGCCGCGTCGGTCACGGTGTAGCTGAAGTTGTCCACCAAGGTGTTGGCGCTGGTGCGCAGGGCCTGCACCTCGGCCTGGTTGTTGTCGAGGCGATAGCTGTAGCTGCCGTTGGCGTTGAGCGTGAGCCAGCCGTAGGTGCCGCGCAGTTCGGTGCCGAAGATGCCCGCCGTACCGGTGCCGGCTTCGTTGCCAGTCCTGAACTCGGTCACCGTCTTCGTATCGCCGGTGTCGGCATCGGTGTCGTTGGTGAGCACGCTGCCGGCCGGGTCGGTTCCTGGCGTCGCGTTCAGCACCCCACCGGCCTCGACGGCAGTGGCCGCGTCGTCTACGGCGACCGGTACGTCGTTGGCGCCCGTGATGACGATGTGAAGGTTGGCCAGGTCGCTCAGTCCGCCGGTGTCGGTCACCGTATAGCTGAAGGTCTCTTCCAGCGTCTGGCCCGCGTTCAGGCCCTGCACCAGCGGGTTGGCGTTGTCCGGCGTGTAGGTGTAATTGCCGTTGGCGAAGATCTGCAGCGAGCCGTAGAGGCCGGCGATGGTGGTGGAGCCGCCCGCGGCCACCGGCGTGATCTCGCCACGGTCATCCTCCGGCACGTCGCGGATGCCGGTGACGGTCTTGGTCTCGCCGTTCGCCACGGTGTCGACATCGGTGTCGTTGGTGAGCACGTTGCCGATTGCGGGCGATCCCGCGGTGGCGTTGTTGACGCCGCCCGCCTCGACCGCACCGCCTTCGTCGTTGACCCCGACCGGCGTGTCATTGGCAGGGAGGATGGTGATGGTCAGCGTCGGCGCGGCAGTGGCGGTGTCGGTGGCGCCTTCCACGTCGGTCATCGTGTATTCGAAAGACTCGGTGAGCGTCTGGCCCGTCGCGCGCAGCGCCTGCACCAGCGGGTTGCCGTTGTCGATGGTGTAGGTGTAGCCGCCGTTCAGGCTGAACGACAGCGTGCCGTACTGGCCGGCGAGGTCGACCGTGCCGGTCGGGGTCGGCGTGGCCGTGATGCCGGTCGCAATGCTCTTCACCGTCAGCAGGTGAAGCGTGTCGGCGTTGGTGGCAATGTCGACGTCAAGGTCGTTGTCCAGCATGTTGCCTGTCGGGTTCACGCCCGGCGTGCCATTGAAGGGCCCACCGGCCTCGGTCGCGTTGGCCACATCGGGCACGCTCTGCGGCGGATCGTTCACGGGCTCCAGCACGATCTGCAACACGTCGCTGTCCTGCAACTGGTCCTCGACCGGCTCGGCCGGGATGCCGTCGCCATCGGCATCGCCGAAGTTGCCGCGGTCCCTGGTGAGCACGGTCAGCGTGTCATTGCCGTTGAAATTGAGCGCGCCGAGGTAGGTGACGCGGCCCAGTGCGATGTTGAGGTCGGCCAGCGTGCCGCTGAGCGTCATCGTGGCGCTGCCGTTGCCGGTGGCTGTCACGCCGGTGGTGGCTTGCGACAGGTCGAGCACGCCGCGGGTGACCGTCAGCGTGACATCGAGCAGGCCGGTGCCCGCATCCACGTCGGCAATGCTGATCGCGGCGATGGGCAGCAGCACGTCCTCCAGGCCGTTCTGCGTGCCGGGCACCGTGTTGACCGGTGCATCGTTGCGCTGCACATAGCCCACATTGGCCACGCCCGTGGCGCCCTCGCCGACGTCGGCCACCATCTGGCCCAGCGGCGTGGCGGTGTCGGTGTCGATACGCACACGCAGCTCGCCGACCGGTTGCGCGAGCGTGACCACGCCGGGCGCATCGATGCGGAACTGCCCTGCTGCAAGAGCGCTGAAGTTGAAAACGCCGGTGGCACTGGTGGTGGCGGTGAAGGTCTTGTTGTCGGCCGTCGTCGCCAGGTCGCCGTCCGCGCCGGCATAGGTGAGCGTCACCGTCTGGCCGGCCAGCGCCAGACCGTCCGGCGTGGTGCTGGTCGTCGCCGAGTTCGAGTCGTCCCACAGCGTGCCGGTGATCAGACCAAGGCCCGCGCCTTCGCTGAGCACGTAGGTGTTGGGCGCGGTGCCGGTGCCGATCCGCTCGCCCTGCGCTGTGCCGTCGCCCCCGACGACCGAGCCGCCCCATGTGGTGAAGTTTTCGGGCAGGCTGCTCCACGTCAGCGTGGCATCGGTGTTGGCGAAGGCTGCGTTGGTGGGCACGTCGACGCTGTACAGCACGATCACTGCAACGCCGGGATCCAGCCGGTCGAAAGTGACCGCCACGCCACCTGGGCCGGAGGTGAAGGTCACGCCGGGCGGCAAGGTGCCCGGCGTGTAGA
Organism: Variovorax brevis; assembly: GCF_030317105.1. GTDB lineage: Bacteria > Pseudomonadota > Gammaproteobacteria > Burkholderiales > Burkholderiaceae_C > Variovorax > Variovorax brevis. The sequence goes on along the minus strand of NZ_JASZYG010000001.1, from coordinate 126,623 downwards.
CCGTGCCGCCGATGGACACGCTGACGGGCGTGAACCCGGTCGCACCCGCAAAGCCATCGACCAGTTGCACGTTGTAGGCGGGCGCGGTGCCGTTCTGCGTGAAGCGCACCGACACGTCGGCATGGCTGGTGGTGGCGGTGGCGTTTGGCGTGAAGCTGTCGACCTGTTTGACCACGCCATTGAAGCCGGGCTCCACGACCGATTCGAACAAGGTTTCACCAACCGAGCGCACATCCACTGCGCCCACCAGGTGGGTCGCCGTGGCCCCCAGTTGGCTCGCCGGATTTCCACGATTGGAGGCAACGTTGGCCACTCTTGCCGAGAACTCGATCGTCAGGCCCTCCAGGTCGGCATCCTGGTCGGGGTTGATCACCGTTCCGAGGAAGAAGGTGATGACGGTGCGGCCGTTCGCATCGGTGCCCACGGTGAAGCGCGACGGGTCGATCGTGGCGTCGGGCGCGGCACCGCTGAGATCAGGCGTGATCGGCTGCGCAATCGCACTGTTGCGACTGCCCACGACGTTCAGCGTGCCGCCCGTGGTCAGGCCGGGCGCGCCAATGATCGCGCCGCTCGTCGAGATGAAAGCGAGCTTGACCGTGCCATCGTTCAGGAATTGCAGCCCCGGGTCCAGCGTGACCTGAATGCGGTAGTCGTTGGTTTCACCCTCCCCGATCGCCGACACCACGCGATAGCGCACGATCTCGCCGATGGCCACCTGCTCATCCAATCCGGCGGTGCCTTCAGGCGATATGGGCGTGTCGACCAGCCCGCCGACGCGCGACAATTCCACGCCGTTGAGCACTTCGATGCGGATGCTGCCCGCGTTCTGGTAGTTGTTCAGCGTGCCGCCACTGAGCGGTCCGTCCACGCCGGTGCGCTCGCCAGCCTGCGCCGTGCTGTCGGCGCCGTTCAGGCTGGTCCATTGCACCGTGGCAGTGTTGTCGATGCTGGGCACGTTCTGGGCTGTCGCGGAAACGGTTCCCGTGACGCGCAGCACGATGCTGCCGCCCTTGACGATGTCGATGTTGGCGCCGCTCACGCTTTGCAGCACGCCGCCCACGATGGCGAAGTCGCTGCCGCCGTTGTTGGTGGCGCCGCCCGCATAGGTCACCCCGGCAAGCGTCAGTCCGTTCAGCTGGGCCGGCAGCACGTCGTTGAGGCTGATGTCATAGGCATCGAAGTCGCTTGCACTGCTGCCGTTGCTGATGGTGATCGTGTACTCCACGGCGTCGCCGAAGTCGACGCCCAGTGGAGGAAGGGCATTGGTCGACTGCGTGACGGTGAGCGTTGGTTCGCGCACGGTGGCGGTCGGCTGCGCGCCCCCGCGCGCTATCACGCGCTCGATGGGCGTGGTGCCATTGGGCGTGTCGGAATCCGGGTCGCTGTAGACCAGCTGGGTGTTGTTCACCAGCGTGGTGCCCGCCTGGTTGGCAATGACGTTATCGGCGATCAAGCGCACACGGATCACGAAGCTGTTGTTGCCGATGACGTTGTCGGCTGCGGTCGAATTGGCCGTGAAAGTCATCCGCGCATCGACGCCGTCGGCGCCTGCCGTGCCGCCAACGCCGGCCACCGAACCGATGGTCAGCGTGCCGTTGAAGTCGGCCGTGAGCGCGCCGCTGCCAGCCGCCGTGGTGATGAGTTGGTAGCCGATGCCGTTGAAGCTTGTGTCCAGGCTCATGCCGGGCGGCACGAGGTCGTCCACGCGCAGGTTCAGCGCTGTGCCTTCGGGCATGGTGACGACGATGTCGTAGAGCATCGTCTCGCCAATGACCACATCGGCACCCGTGGTGCTGGCCGAACTGGAATCGGTGTCGTCCAGCGTGCCGCCGGCAAAGACCTTGGTGATCGTCGGCACGCCGACCTGTTCGAGGGCGACCTCCGTCAGGTCGGCCGGCGTGAAGTCGCCACCGCCATTTGCGCCTGCGTAGTTGCTCAGCGTTGCGGTGCTTTGCAGCGTGCTGCTGGTCGCAATGGCAGCGTCGACCACCACGTCATAGGTGATGACGACCAGGTTGGCGCCACTGGTGTCGCCAGCGCTGCCGGCACGGCCGGGCAGCAGCGAGGGAAAGCCGACCGGGTCGAGGAAGGTGACAGTGTTGCCCGTCACGCTGAAGTCCGTGCCGAGCAACAGTTGCGTGCCGTCGCCGCGGTACACCTTGATGGTGTCAGTCAGCGCACCGCCCACGAAGCTCAGGCCCACAGGCAGCGTGATGGACGTCGTGACATCAAAGGCGCCGCCCCCGCCGGTGTTCTCGATGGCGGTGGCCAGCCGCAGCGTGTCGCCGCCGTCGAAGCCCTGGATGTCGCCGTTGACGGCAAGCAGATCGGTCACGCTGCCGGTGAAGGGCACGCCCGAGCTGCCGGGCGCGGCCCAGGTGCCCGTAGTGCCGGTGATGCTGCCGCCCGTGCTCGACACCACGCCGTGCGAGATGCCCAGCACCGGCTCGGCCACGGACTGGATCACCACCGCGTCCTGCGAGAGCAGGTGCGTCTGGTCGATGGTCGTCAACTGGTCCGACTGCGCCTGCGCGGTCACCGAGCGCTGGTCGCCGAAGGGCGTGTCGCTGACCTTCAGCGTGAAGCGCACTTCGATGCGCGAGCCGTTCACGCCGGGGTTGTCGTTGTCGCCGAAGTCGAACACGATCGAGTTGCCCGCGCCGTTCGTCACGCTTGAGAGCGTGTCCGGGCTCGTATGGCCGGGCCCGAGCACATATTGGCCCACGCCGGTGCCGCCGGCCCAGGTCACGGCGGACAGGTCGAACAGGGGCAGCGGCAGGTAGCCCGTCAGGATGAACTGCTCGTAGTCGCCCGTGACCAGGTCGTAGCTGATCTGGAAGGTGACGATGTCGCCGGGGTGCAGCTCCACTGTGCCTGGCGGCAGGCTTCCGTTCACGTCCACGATCTCGATGTCGACCCTGCTCGGCGTGACTTCGGTGCCGGTGGTGTCGCTGTCGGTTGCCGAGCCGCCCGTGAGGTTGACGCGGTCTTCCAGCAAGGTCGCCGAAATCGTGGCGTTGTTGCCGACGGAGTCCCCCTCGTTGATCGGGTCGGGGTTCGGCACGGTGATGTTCTGGCCGATGATGGTCCTGTAGGTGATCGTCATCGTGGTGGCGCCATCGCGCACCGGATCGAAGGCCAGGTCGCCGGCCAGTGCGCCGGAGGTCTCGCCGGCGTTGCGCAGCGTTTGGCCGATGTCCAGCGTCAGCGTGGTCGTGCCGTCCGGGTGGGGCGTGACCGTGGACACCATCGCGGCGGTCTTGGTGACACCGCCCACCGTGTAGCTGAGCACGCCGCTGCCGGCAACGAAGGTCTGGCCGTCGCTCAATTCGTCGACGCCGGTGAAGCCGCCCTCCGTCAGCACGTTTTCGCCGAAGGCGAAGTAGTCCGACATGTTGACCTGGATCGTGTAGGTGAGCGTGTCACCCGGCGTCGGCGCGGGGCTGCCGACATTGGTCGTGACCACGGCCTCCTTGTAGAGCGCGAGGGGCTGCGCGGTGAAGCTCGCTGACCCACCGGTGCCGCTGGCCGTGATGGTGCCGGACGCGACATCGCGCGGATCGAGCGGCGTCCAGCTGGCACTGGCTTCCGGCGGCGCCACCGTGATGGTCACGGGTGCGCCACTGACGGGGTCGATCACCGGCACGCCGTTCGCATCGACCTCGGGCACGTAAAAGGTGACGGTGCTGACGGCCGTGCCGGTCAGCGTGGCATAGGTGATCGTGTAGTTGGTGATGTAGTCGCCGGCCGTGAACGCGGCCTGGATGTCGCCGGGCGCCGTGAGCACCGCGCCCGTCGAGGTCGTGATCGAACTCAGCACACCACCCGCCCCGGGTGCGATGCCCGTGACCAGGATGTTGTTGGGCACGTCCTGGCTGATGACCACATCGGTCACGGTCTGGCCGGCGGCTGCGCTCGCCGTGACGTTGATGGTGTGCGGATAGTTTGGCCCGGTCACCGTCTGACCGTCGGTCATCGGCACCGACTGCGAGAGGCTGACAACGGTGGGATGGATGTTGAAGTTGTGCGTGCCGGCCTCGATAAGCGTCGGGTCGAGGGTCGGGTCGTCTGCCGACTCGTTGCCGAACTGGAAGCCGCCCCGCGCCCTGATCAGCAGGTCCGGCGCCGGATCCGATGCCGTGGTGTCCGCCAGGTTGCTAAGCCGTCCCGTGACGACGATGTCGACGCTCGGCTGGCCCTGCGTGATGCTCGCATTGGGCAGCTGCAACACGATCAACTGGTCGCCCGCCCGCATGCCGAAGTTCGCCGCGTGCAGGACCACCGCCGCGCCGGTGATGTCCTTGGCCAGCGGATGGGTGGCGTCGCCGTTCGCGTCGAAGGTCACCGTGTAGGTCTTGATCGCCTGGCCGAGGTAGGTTGCCGAAACGAAGGTCGCGCCGTCGTCGCCGTCCTTGCCGGTCGCCGGAAGGAACACGTCGATGAAAGGCGCGAAGCCGACCTGCGAGGACGGATTGGTGAAGCTCGCGGTGAAGCTGAACTGGCCGCCCAGCAAGACGTCTGTGCCTGCCGAGGACAAGGTCACCGTCGGGCTGGCATTGTCCAGCAGGCCATCGAAGCTGGCGAGGGTGCCGGCGCTCAGGGCGATCGGCTTGTCGATCACGCCGACGCTGGTTTCCAGCGTCCAGTTGCCGCCCGCGGAAGCGCTGCCCGTGGCATCGCGGGACGCGGCCACGTCGGCCCCGGTCCAGTGCGCCAGCTCGTTGACCAGGATCTGGCCCGTGGGCCCGGCGCCGACGTCGCAGCCGTAGAGCTGGATGTCGGCGCCCGGTTTCAGCGAGACGTGCCAGCTCTCCAGCACGGGCGCCAGCTGATCCACGTTGTCGCTCGACACCGTCTGGCTGCCCAAGGTGAATTGACCCGCCGCGCCATGCGACAGGATCTGGATGGAATCGACCTGGCCCAATTGCTTGAGCGCCGCCGAGATGGCCGCGAGGCCGTCTTCCCCCGGCTTGACCACGAGCACGGAAACGCCGGCCGGCGGTGTGGCCGTCAGCGATTGCGATTGCTCGATGCGGCTGTCGACCACCAGCAAAGTGTGAGCCGGCGCGGGTGCGGGCGCTGCCGTTGCGGCAGCGGGCTCCCCGACTGCACGCGGCGGCGTTGCCGGATGTTCAGCTGCGGAGTCGGCCGCCTGGGCCGGATCGTTGTTGTGGTGCTGGTCGGCCGCGCTGGCGGCGGCACCGTCGAACATGATGCGCGGCTCGAGCGCCATCGCCTGTCGTTGGGGCTTGAAGGCATCGCGGCTGGACGGCGCGGGCTTGTCGAAGGCCACTCCTCCCAGCCTGCCGATTCCGTCAATGAGTGCCGCGAGGATCCCCATAGTCAGACGCCCTTCTTCTGCGTAGTCGACGCAGACCACTTCGCGGGCCGGCAGTCTCATTCAGAAATATGTTTCCCAATGTTGTCTTGCTTGCGCCCTCTGTGTGGTGCAAATTTGAAACAAAGGTCAACGGCGCGGCACAGAATACTGCGCGAATGCGCCACGAGCGCCTGATAGTCGACATGCCATGCACGTTTTCAGTGCAGTTGCGTCGCCCGGATTCAGGCTTCAGGGAGATGGGGATGTCGCGGGCGCCCTACGTTTTGGCACCCGGGTGTTGCGAGATCAGCGCGAATCGCGTCGCGCAAGAAGCAAATTGCCGCCGGTGGTGTTGAAGGAAATTGTGGGCGCGCTGAAGTCGCTCAGCGGTGCGCCCAGGCCGATTTCACCGCTGCCGTGCAGCACGCATTCGTCGCGCCGCAAGGCAATCTCGCCACTGGCGCCGGCCGTGCCATGAAAACGCACCCATGTGCCGTAGGTACTGACGTCCACCAGCACGCAACTGCCCTTGCGGGCCTCGATGCGCGCGTGCAGGCGCGAGACGCGCGGGTCGTTCACCACGAACTGGGCGTCGTCGACACGACCCAGGTGAATCGGCAACTCCGTGGCCTTGAACAGCGAGCGCACATCCAGCCAGGCCAACTCGATCTGCCCGAAGGTGGAGTCCGCCTGGCGCAGCGGTGGCACAAGGGTCGCCGGCATCGTGAGGAAGTCCGACACGTCGTCCTGCCAGTCGATGCGGTAGACGACGGGCATCTCGTTCTTGCCGCGAATGTTGATGGGACCGAGGTTGCGGTGGCGCACCTCGATGTTGTCGAGTTGGTCGACGACGGTTTCGGTGGCCCAGATCTGGCCGGGGCCGGCCAGGTCGCTCAGGCGCGACGCAAGGTTGACCGCGTCGCCGTAGCAGTCGCCATCCACTTCGACGACTTCGCCGCTGGCCACGCCGATCTGCAGGTCCATGCGCAGGGGTGCGGGCCAGGCCTGCAGGCGTTTTTGATGGTTGCGCTGGAGTTCAAGAACGGCGGTGGTGGCCGCTTCGCCATTGGCAAATACCGCAAAGGCGCCATCGCCCAGCGATTTGACGACACGCCCGCCGTGCGCTTCGCAGACGCCGCCGATCCACTGGATCAGGCGCGTGACGGTTTCCGTGGCGCGCGCGTTTCCCATGGCCTCGAAGACCCGCGTACTGCCCGTCAGATCTGCAAAGACAACCGTGGTTTGAGCGCCCATTTATTTCTGTAGGTTCTTGACCAGTCGCGATCCGATTATGGCAAATGGACGCGAAAGCGATGGCGATCGCTGCAATCTCGTCCAAATGCCGCGGGAATCACGCTGTCGTTCGATTTGACACAACAAATACGTTTGAGAAAACATAGTTATCAAAAATATTCATACGCGTCCCGGAAAAAGTAGCACCAAGGTATCACTTCACTCCAAAGACCATGAGCATTTGTGTGAAGTATGTTGTTTTTAAACAAGATTAAATGTTTCCTATATTGTGTGCCCGCTTGCATCCACTTAATCTTTGACCGCAACAAACCTCATCTACGGCCGCTTCTCGAACCATGGTGTCACTGCGTAGCTTCCTTCGATTCCTGCCCATGCCCGCCATTGGCATTCGCCGGCTGGAAGACCGCCATGCGGGGCGAATTCGCAATGCCATGCTCGCCATGCTGCAACTGCACAGCGGCCGCACGGTTCAACGCGTGGCGCAGCGAGTCCAGTTTGCGGACGACCTGGAAGCCCTCTGGTATTTGCGCCAGGACGTGATGACCGCCCTGAGCGACTTCGACGGCGAAGGCGCCGCCCGCCGCCAGATGAAGCAGATTAACAGCATGTTCAAGGGGCGCCTGCCCCAGTCCATGGGCCCGCGCGACCACCGCCGCTCGGGAGCCTGAGCGCCTCCCCTTCCCTTGGCGCAGCGCGCCGCCCCGCCCTGCCTGCTCAGTGATGATGGTGGTCATGGGCGTGATGGCGATGTCCCCACACCATGAACACGTCGCGGCCGTCGGCCGCCAGTTCCACGTGCGCGCCAAAGGGCAGCAGCACCTTGGTCTGGACGTGACCGAACGGCAGGCCGGTCAGCACAGGCGTTTTCACCAGGGTGCGCAGACGGTCCACGACACCCGTCATGCCGAAGCCGCGGTCGTGCGGCACCTTCTTGATTCCGGTGAACTGGCCCAGCACGATGGCCTTCTGGCGTGCCAGCACGCCGGCGTGGCGCAGCTGGTCAAGCATGCGTTCGACGCGATAAGGGTGCTCGTTCACGTCTTCCAGGAAGAGCACGCCCTTGTCGATGGACGGAAAGTACGGCGTGCCCAGCAGGCTGACCAGCACGCAGAGGTTGCCGCCCCAAAGCGTTGCGCCGTGGATGCTGCGCACCGTTGACATGTAGTCCGCGTCACGCGCCGGCGCGCGCCAGCCGGTTCCCTCGCCCTGCCCGCTCAGGAGATCGTCGAAGCAGGCTTCCATGATGTCGTCCGACCCGGACTCGGCGCCGAAGTCTTCGCCCACCGCGGGGCCGGCCCAGGTGACGGCTTCGGTCTTGGCAAACAGCGCGCACTGAAGCGCGGTGAAGTCGCTGAGGCCGACGAACTCCGTGCCCTTGTCTATGGCCTTGGCCACCGCCTTGCACGGGATGGCGTCCAGGATGCGCGTCAGCCCGTAGCCGCCGCGCGAGATCATTGCGATGTCTGCGCCGCTGGCTGCAGCGCGGCCAATGGCTGCGATGCGGGTGGCGTCGTCGCCGGCAAAACGCTGGTGGCTCGTGAGCGCGGCCTCGTCGATTTCGACCTCGTGGCCCAATGACTTGAGGCGCGCGACACCGCGTTTGAAGGCGGCTTTGTCGCGCACGGCGCTGGAGGGGGAGTAGATATAGATGTGCTTGGTCACGCCGCCAAGTATCCCATCGCGGCGCGCGCAATCGCCTGCGCTTCCCCGGGCGGGATGTCGCGCGCCTTGCCCCGTCCGCCAAAGGCCCGCAGGGCGGCTTCGAATCCGCGATCGGGAAAGGGTGCGCGCCAGGCGTCATCGAGTGTCTTCTTCCGCTCGCCCGTTGCGGGGATGGCGGCCGCAAAAATCGCGGGAGCGGCGTTGACCAGCGCATCGGCCAGCGCCTGCATGCTGGAACTGGTGACGAGCACCACCTTCTTCAGGGCCAGCCGGTCCACCCACTCCAGCAGCACATCGCGATGCCATTCCAGGGTGTGAACGGACTCGCGCTTGGGCTTGTCGCTTCTTCCAAAGCCGATGAGATCCGGCGCCAGCACGCGCGCGCATCCCGCCTGTGCCAATGCGTCCACCACGTGGCGATGGGCGAAGTTCCAGTCACCGGCGCCGTGCAGGCACAGGCAGGCGGTTTCCCCGCCATCACCGCGATCCATGTAGTGCATGCGCCAGCCGTTGAGGCGGGGGAGATAGCTGATATAGACATGCGCGCCCATGTCGCCGGCCAGTCCGTCGAAGCGGCTCTCGGGCGTTCGCAGCGCATCGTCGCGCAGCGGTTGCGCCTGGGCGCGGGCCTGCTCCCGACGGTCGCGGAAAAAAGCCTGCAACTCTTCGGCGCAGCTTTCTTCCATCACGCCGCCCTGCACCACCGTCTGGTGATTGAGTTGCGCGGAAGCGAACAGGTCGACGACCGAGCCCGCCGCCCCTGTCTTGGGGTCTGCCGCGCCGAAGACGACGCGGGCCAGTCGCGCGTGCAGCATCGCCCCGGCACACATCGCGCAGGGTTCGAGCGTGACGAAGAGTTCGCAGCCATCCAGCCGGTAGTTGCCCAGCGCGGCCGCCGCCGCGCGCAGCGCATTGATCTCGGCGTGCGCCGTCGGATCGCGCTGCCAGACGGGGGCGTTGCGCCCGACGGCAACCACGGCCCCGTCCTTCACGACGACGGCGCCGACGGGGACTTCACCGGCTTCCCGGGCGGCTCGCGCCTGCGAAAGCGCAAGCGCCATCCAGTGCGCGTCGTCCGTCACCTGGCGTCGTCGGGCAGGCTGCGCGGCTGCTGCATGGCCGCGTCGAGCGACTGCTTGAACTGCTGAACCTGCTGGGCCGGTGCGGCCCCGGCCGATATCGTCGCCGCCCCGCCGCCAGCCGGCTGCGAGGAAAGCGCGGTCGGCGCAGCGGCGCCCATTTGCTTCTTGATCGTCACGCCGACGATGGCCAGCGCGATCAGCAAGCCGACGAGACCGAGTGCGCGCATGTCAGCCGCCCTCCACCGCCGCCGCGGGATCGGCCACCATGCCCAGTCGGCGCATCCACGCGGCAAGGGCCTGCTCGTCGGGCGTGCCGGCTTCGTAGCGCGCATGCATGGCGGCATGCGCCTCGCGGCGATGCTGGTTGAGCTTGATCTTGCATTGCCATGCCGTGACACGCAGCTCGAAACCGACGATGCCGGCCAGCATCTTGAGCTGGAATTCCTCGCCCAAGTCTTGCCACTGCCGGGCGTAGGCCGGCTCGTGGTCCATGATCAGGCGCTTGAGCAGCCCGTCTTTTTCCTCGGGCGTTTCAATGAGACGCGCCTCCACCGTGCAATGCACAGCAAGGTAGTTCCAGGTCGGCACGCGCGCCAGGTCGGCGTAGACGCTGGGTGACATGTAGGCATGCGGCCCCTGGAAAGTCACCACGGCGCGCGGTCGCGCCTGCAAGTAGCGCCACAGCGAATTCGGCTTGGCGCAATGGCCCAGCAGCGACATCGCTTCGCCCTCCCCCTCGCTCACCACGATCGGCAGATGGGTAGCGTAGGGCAAGCCCTCCCCGTCCGTCGTGATCAGACTGGCAAAGGGATGCGCGCGCATCAGTTCGACCGCCACGTGGCGGTCTTTCTCGTTGAATTGCGGAGGCAGGTACATGGCGTGGGGCTTCTTGTCGCGTCCCGTCGAACGCGTGCTGTCAGGACTGGGACACTAGTGTGCCAGCGACGCGTAGACCTGCAACTGCGCGGAGAGCGCGTCGTTGAATTCGCCAAGGCTGTGTTGCAAGGCGGCAAATGCCTTCGCGACGCCGGCACCGTCTTCGTTGCCGCTGGCCTGCTCGAGCAGTTCGCAATCCCGAACCACGTCCTGCGCCTTGACGATGCGCGCGGCGCCCTTGATCTTGTGCGCGCACGACGCCACTTCCTTGCCCGCGCCGGATTGCACCAGCTCTGAGAGCTCTTCCAGGTCGGTGATATTGGTGCGCAGCAGGGCCTCGAGAAAGCTGGCTTCGATCTTGGCGTCGCCGCCGGAGAAATCCTGCAGTGAGGCGAGGTCGAATGGGCCGCCAGCACTCCTTGCGGGCGCGGACGCCGAAGGGGCGTGCACCTGCTCATCCTCGGGCAGATGGCGTTGCAGTGCTTCCAGCAGGCCATCGACGCTGATCGGCTTCATCAGGCATTCGTCCATGCCCACGTCCAGCGCCTTGCGGCGTTCGTGTTCCTGCACGTGGGCCGTGCAGCTGAGCACCGGGCAGCGCGGCAGCCGCTTCGCGCGTTCGATGCTGCGGATCGTGCGGGTGAGCACGTAGCCATCCATCACCGGCATGGAGCAGTCGGTGATGACGATGTCGAAGGGCTGCTTCTCCCACATTTCCAGCGCCACCTTGCCGTCTTCCGCCGTCTCGCAGTGGAAACCCAGGAAGCCCAGTTGCCGCTGCAGCAGCAGGCGGTTGGCGGGATGGTCATCGACCACGAGAACATTGAAGCGCTGCCTGTATTCACGCCGCTGGTCCGGGGAGATCTCCGGAGCAGCCGTCATGGACTCGGGCTCCAGCTCGGGCGCCGGCAGCACGATCAGCCGCAGCCCGACGTGGATGCTGGTGCCGGTGCCGCGCTGGCTCGTCACCGAGATGTCGCCGCCCATCTTCATGCAAAGGCGCTGCACGATGGGCAGTCCCAGGCCCGTGCCGCCGATGACGCGCGGCCCCGCCGCCTCCGCCTGGAAAAAGGGCTTGAACAGGTTCTGCACGTCTTCGGGCGCAATGCCGATGCCGGTGTCGCGCACTTCCAGCTCGACCGACTCGATGTCGTCGGCGGTGTCCAGGTGCCGCAGGCTGACTGTGACGGTGCCGGTGTCGGTGTACTTGATCGCGTTGCTCACCAGGTTGTTGACGATTTGCCGGAAACGGGGGGCGTCGATGGCGTGCCATTGCGCCACCGCCTCGTCGATCTCGACCACGATCGCCAGGCCGCGCTGCCGCGCCAGGCTTTCGAACACGTGGGCCACTTCATTGATGATGGGCCGCAGTTGTGCCGGCCGCGGCACCACCTCCAGGCCGCCGGCCTCGATCTTGGAAATGTCCAGGATGTCGTCGATGAGACTCAGCAGCCCCTTGGCGGAACTGCGCGCGAGTTCGGCCGAATCGCGATCCTGCGGAACCAGCCGGCCTTCGCGCACCAGCAGTTCGAGCATGCCCATCACCGCGTTCATCGGCGTGCGGATCTCGTGGCTCATGGTGGCCAGGAAATTCGATTTGGCACGATTGGCCGCCTCGGCCTTGGCGCGTGCCGACTCGAGGAGCTCGACCAGTCGATGGCGCTCGGTCAGGTCGATCGCACCCATCACGAGGCCCACGCGTTCGCCGTTTTTCTTTCGGGCAATGGGCGCGGCCCAGTGCAGGACTCTTTTCGTCACGCCCCCGTCACGACATCGAAGTCTTCGCTGATGGGAGTTCCATCGGCCAGCAATCGAAGGTAGTTCTGGTGGATGGCCATGACTGCGGCCGGGTCGGATTTCGTCGCATTGGACTCCGGCAAGGTCTTGCCCACCACCAGGTCCCGTGGAACCTGGAAGAGCCGCTCGAACGCGGCGTTGCAAAATAGCAGCCGCGCCTGCGCATCGCGCACGCCGATGGCGTGCGGTATGCCTTCGAGCATGGCGCGCTGAAACTCAAGCTGGTCGTTCAGTTCGACTTCTGCGGCGTGGCGACGGTTCACTTCCTTCTTCAGCGAGCGGTTCCAGACCGCAAAAAGCGCGAGGCACAGCAACAGGCCGCCACCAAAGACGTAGAGCCAGCGCACGTAGGTTGACCAGTCGGTGCCGGGCCGGCTGAAGAACATGCCGTTGGAGCGGATGCGCCGGATCTCCTCGGCCGGAATGCCCTCGAGGGCCTTGTTGACGATGGACAGCAACTCGGGTTCGTCGGAGCGCACGCCGAAGGCGATGTCCACCGGCGCATCATCGACCGAGCCTGCAACCTTCAATTGTTCGACATAGCCTTGGGCAATCAGGTAGTTGGCGGTATCGATGTTCCCGATGGTCACGTCGGCCCGCCCCTGGGCCACGAACTCATAGGTCTCGGCCACCGAATCGGCCTGGATGAGCGTGACGTTCGGCACCTTGGCCTTGATGGTCTGGGCCACGCTGTTGGGCGAGAAGTAGGCAATGCGCTTGCCTGCCAGGCTCTCGACACGCAGGAAGTCCTGCTCGCTCATGCGCGCCACGATCACCCAATGGTCGCGAAAGTACGCGTTGCTTGCCGCCATGCCCGGCGGAAGTCCCTGGCCGCGTATCACGGCCGACAGCATGTCGACGTTGCCCGCCTCGCTCCCACGCTCGGGCACGGCTTCGAAAGAGAGGCCCGTCTCGGCGGAAATCCTGTCGATGACCTGCAGCGTCAGCCCGGCATATCGCCCGGAGTGGTCCAGGAAGACGAACGGCATGAAGTCGTCCAGTGTGGAATAGCGCACCACCGGATGCGCAGCGATCCATTGGCGTTCGCTCTCCGAAAAATTGACGCGCTCGAGCCGCTCGGCGGCCTCGTAGTTCGGTGCCCATCGCGTCTTGATGTCGGTGCGCGCGCGCTGCGGCAAGGCCTCCATCGCACGGTCGAAGACCTGGCGCAGCACGTCGCTTTCAGGCCGGAAACCAAAGTGCATGGTGTCCGGCACTTCCTCGCCAAAGTTCGTGATGCGGATATTGGGTACCTGGAAGTGGTCCATCAGGTAGCTGACACCCGCGCTGATGCCCACGAACAGGTCCACCTTGTTGTTGACCATGGAACCCACGCCCAGGAACGGCGTGGCGTAGGGAATCAGCCGGGCGTTGGGGTACGCGTCCTTCATGGCAGCCAGTGAAGCGTGCCCGGCGACGTAGCCAACGTTGATGTCGCCGTTGCGATCGATGCCACGCGTCGCGGACGTCACCTCGACATGCCGAATCGAGTAGTAGGGTGTCGACAGCGCGACCTTGCTGCGATCGGCCAGGGAGAGCGGCACGGTGCCCAAGACATCGACTTCGTTGCCAGCGAGTGCGGCGGACGCCTCCTCACGCGTGCGGAACACCTTGATGCGCACCTGAAGCTCCAACGCGGAGGTGATCGCCTCAAGATAGTCTGCCGAGATGCCTTCGTACGAATTGTCCAGGTCGATGAGGTCGAAGGGCACGAAGTCGTGCGGCACCACGCCAACGGTAATTACCTTGTGATCACTTAGCCAGCGTTGTTCTTCTTCGCTGACATTGACTAACACGCGCGGAAGGTTCGTGAAGCCGACGAGCTTCGTCTCCTTGGGCGACAAGACCTCGGCAGCGGCCGACAGCGAGACAAGAAAAAAGATCGCCAGCAAGGACATCAGCCAGCGCCGGGGCCACCTCGCCGCCTTGTCGCGCATGGCCGTGCCCAGGAACTTCACGTGATGAGATCGTTGGCGCGAGCGAAATCAACCAACTCCACCAACGTGGAAATGTTCAGCTTCTCGAAGACACGGGTCTTGTAGCTGCTGACGGTCTTGTTGCTGATGAGCAATGCGTCGCCGATCTCCTTGTTGCTCATGCCGCGGGCGAGTTGCTGGAGCACTGTCAATTCACGATCCGACAGGGTCTTGACGAGGTCCGATGGAGATGTGCCTGCACCTGTGAACGAGCCCAGTGCCGAACTCGGGAAAACGCTATAGCCTGCCAGCACCGATTGCGCCGCTTGCACGATCGAACTCATGCCCTCGGCCTTGCTCATGAAGCCGTTGGCGCCGGCCTGAAGTGCGCGTGAGGCAAATATTGACTCCTGTTGCGCCGACAACACGAGCAGCTTGATGGTCGGGCTGGAACTCTTGAGCCGCTCAATTAATTCCAGGCCGTTCATCTTGGGGAGGTCGAGGTCCAGGATGACGAGCGAAGGCTGCGATTCCCGAATGACCGTCAGCGCGGTGGGCCCGCTGTCCGCCTCACCCACGATCTTGAACAGACCACTTGCTTCCAGCACGGAGCGAACGGCCAATCGGATGGCTGGATGATCGTCGACGATGACTGTTGTATGCATGATTCCCTCTCTGGTTCATCGAACAACTTCAGGTGTCCCTCCCGAGAGAACGGCGCCGTCGAACGCTGGGGATTCTGACAGGCTGCCTGGAGTTCGCTCGGATTCTAGGGCGCTTCGCTGCCCGCACGCCAGCAGGCGCAAGTGGCGAATCCATAGCCGATGTCCGCCAACAGTTGCCTCCTCTCAATGGGCGATTGCTCGCTCACCGTACCTCAATTCAAAATGAAACGTTTGTTGTCGATGTAAATGACATACCCGGCCTCCCTGCGAGCCACGAAAAATTCCGGAGGACTTCCTGTGCGACAAGACCTTTTGATCAAGGGACGCAGCCTGACGGGCTCCAGCGACCTCACGCTGTTCGCCACGATCAAGCCCGGCTTCGTGCCGTCGCTGGACGCCATCACCTACAAGACGCGGGCCAAGCGCCTGATGCAGATGCTCACCGGCGGGCGCGCGTCGTTGCATGAGTACGCGCTATACCGTCCGCTGTCGGACTCGGTGGAACGTGTGGCGGTGATTCACTCGTTTCGCGTGCTGGTGCAGGAACCGGAGGACAAGATCATGCTGGCCGTCACTTTCGACGGCACCTGGGAGTCGTACATCCGCATCCTCTGGCAGAAGGTCGGCACGCTGCTGGACATCATCTTCTGCAACACCGAGGACTACGTGAACTCGCAGTCGGCGGGCTTCGAGGCGTGGGCCAACTGGGTGCGGCGCGTGCAGACGGAAACGCACTTCTACTTCAACACGCACGGCCTCACCGTGCCCGACGCGGCCTACCTGCGCGCGCAGGACGCCATCTGCCGCTTTGCCGACAGCCCGCACTCGCGTGACCTGTTGCTGGCCCAGAACCATGTGGCGACTGCCGAGGTCCTGGCCTGGGACGCGAGCCATTCCATCGCCAATGGCGGCGTGGCCGAGACGGTGCGACAGGGCCTGCAGTCGCTGGCCGTGCTGTTCCGCCTGACGGACACCTACCTGCCCGGCACCCCTGACGGCGATGTGCTCAGGCGCGCGGCGCGCGACCTGCTCGTCGAGTTCAGGGATGTCCTGGCCTCCTTGAAGATCGCGCAGCCCAAAGACGTCGAGGCCGTGGAGAGGCGCTTCGGGCGGCAGCTCCAGTGGCTTGCGCAGGCAGACCAGGCGAGCGACCCGCCACACGCCATGCCCGTGTTGCCGGACGTGGGGCCCATCGACATGTTCCCCAACGTGCAGGCAGGCATCCTGCGCACGCTTGAAGGCGTCACGCATGGCTGCCTGGTGATGCTGGCCATCGACAACAGCGCGGCCGGCGCCTCGCTGCTGGACTACCTCATCGCCAACATGACGACCGAGGCCACGCGGCCCGCGGCCGGCGGCCTGATCACCACCTTCAGCGTGAGCTACGAGGGCTTGCGCGCGCTGGGCCTCACAGAGGAGCAGCTCGCCCTCTTTCCGCAAGAGTTCCGCGAAGGCATGGAAGCGCGCGCCAGCATGCTGGGCGACTTCCGAACCAACCATCCGAGGCGCTGGCGCTTGCCGGTGAACAACTGGAACCCGCAGCCCGGCACGACCCCACCGCCCGTGCAGATGTCGACCGTGCACATCGTCGTGCAGATGCGCATCGGCTCGCCATCGACACAGCACGACCCGGCCCAGCCGGACCATCCGCTGCACGAGTCGATCAAGCGATTGCTCAAGGATCCGGACGGCCAGGACACGCGGCCCGGCGTGCGCGTGCTGGCCGTGCAGCACATGCGGCGCCACACGACGCCCGATGGCACGCGCGCCGTCGAACACTTCGGCTTTGCAGACGGCATGAGCGATCCTGTCTTCGACAAGGACAAGGCCGGCAAGGTCTATCCGAACCAGATCGCCGTTGGTGAAGTCTTGTGGGGACGCGACAGCGAAGCGGATGTGGCGCCGGTGCCGCAAACGCAGCAGGATCAAGACCGCATGGACTGGCTGCATGACGGCAGTTTCCTGGTCGTGCGCAAGCTCAAGCAAAACGTTGATGTCTTGCACAACCTGATGCAGCAGGCCAACCAGCGGACCGGGCTGAACCCCGAACTCATCGCGGCCAAGATGATGGGCCGCACGCGCGCGGGCGAGCCGCTGGCCAACCAGGCAACGTCCAACGACTTCGACTACACCCATGACCAGACCGGCAGCCTGTGCCCGTTCCACTCGCACATCCGTCGCGCCAACCCACGGCCTGCCACGACGCCGGGCGCCTACCCGCCCGAACCCACGGGCGGGCGGCATCCGCGCTTGATGCGGCGCGGCATGTCTTATGGGCCTCAGTACGCACCACCGTCAAACCCGCTGCAGCCCGCGCAGCCCGACGGACAGGAACGGGGCCTCATGTTCATGGCCTACGTCTCCAGCCTGTGCGAGCAGTTCGAGGTGGTCCAGCGCTGGCTGACTGGCGGCAACAGCTCGGGCGGCCATTCGCGCCAGAGCGATCCCTTCCTGGGCGTGCCGGAAGTTCGTGGCCCTGACACGCCGAATGAGCGCCTCAACGAAAGGCGCGGCTACACCTTCGAGCACAACGGCGAGGCCTATCGCATCGCGCTGGACGAAGCGCCCCCGCCGGGCCGTGAAGCCCAACCCATCGTGCGGCTCGAGTGGGGCATGTACCTTTTTGCGCCATCGTTGGCGGCGGTGCAAAAGCTGCGGGAAGCGGCCGGGGCCGGCCAACGCGTGGCGCCCGTGTGGACGGTGAAGGAAGGTGCGCAAGCCATTCAATGTCTTTTCCAGGTGGAGAAGCAGGCGGGTCGCGAAGCTGCGAAGCTGGCATGGAAGGCGATGCTCGAAGACCCCGAAGCACAGGAGAAGTTTCACAGCGCATCGGTGTGGGCCGCCATCCGCACATGCCACGGCGGGGTGCTGCGCACACCCTATGGCGTGATCGTGGCCGACCGCGGCCTCATCAAGGAGGTGCTGGGCGACAGGAATGAGCGCTTCAGCGTCGCCGGCTACAAGGAGCGGATGGAGAAGTCGATCGGCTCGATTTACCTGGGCCTGGACGCCGGCAACGAATACGACGTGCAATCCGGAAAGGCGAACGAGGCCATCTCGGCCATCTCCGAACTCGATGCCTTCAACGCCGCCTTCCGCTACACCGGGGTCGTGCTGAACGCCTTCATGAAGTTCGAGAAGGAGTTCGCCGCCAAGAACAATCTGCCGCGCTGGGAACTCAACCTCGACGCCAAGGAAGTCAGCGACAAGGTGCTCGAGTTGATGTGCCGCGACTGGTTCGGGCTGCCGGACGGCACGGAGCCCGATCCATACCTCAAAGCCGGGAGCTGGCGCTGGGACTGGAAGGACGACGAGCCGCCCATCTACCCTGCCCAGTTCACCGCGCCTTCACGCTGCATCTTCCAGCCCTGGCCCAACGACAACGTGCAGGACTTTTCGCAACGAATGGGCAAGGCACTGACGCGTGCCATGGAGGAGTTCGTCCGGCGCGCCCGCGCGTCGGGTGGCTCGCCCAAGGGACCGGGCGGACAGGAGGCGCCGATTGCCAAGGCCATCCTCGGCGCCTTTCCCGACGACGATGAACTCACCGCCCGCACCCTGAGCGGTGCCTTGATGGGATTCCTGCCGACGGTGGACGGCAACTTCCGCCTCTCGCTGAACGAATGGCTGCGCGACGGCACCTACTGGTCGTTGCGCGCCGCGTGGAGCAGCGCGGACAAGAGCCGGTTTTCGAACGAGCTGGAAAAGGCCCACGCCATCCTGCGGCCCGCGCTCGTGCAGTCGATGCAGTTGCGGCCCGCGCCGGAACTCATCTGGCGCCGCGCCACCAAGGGCGGCTTCAACATCGGAAGCGAGCGCGTGCGCAAGGACGACGTGATCGTGCTCTCCCTCGTGTCGGGCGCGCACCAGTGCCTGGAAGACGGCAAGGACGATCTCTCGCTGGTTTTTGGCGGCAAGCGTTCGTCGTCACCGCACCCGACCCACGCCTGCCCCGGCTACGAGGCGGGCATGGGCGTGCTGCTCGGGTTGCTGGCGGGGCTGATCAGCACGGGGGAATGCACGCGGCCGAGTCCGGCGGCGCTGTCTTTCACATTCGAGGGACCGGCCAAGGCGACTCCCTAACCCGCTTGCGCCAGCGCCCGCTGCGCCTTGTCGAGGTGCCAGCGCATGTCCATGGACTCGAATGCGGCGCAGGCCCGGTCCAGCAGTTCGCGCCCTGCGGCGCCGTGGCCGCGCTGGAGTTCCAGCTGGCCCTGGCACAGCTGCGTGACGGCCACTTCGTGCGCCGAGCCGCGGACCTCCGCGGACCTGAACGCCTGCTGGACATAGCGCTCGGCCCGCTCGAAGTCGTTGCCCTTGGCTGCGGCCGTGGCGAGCGCACGGCATGCCAAGGCTTCGCCGATGCGGTCGTCCTGCCGCACGCGCAGGAAGAGGCGCGCGGCATGGCGGCGTGCCAGTTCCTCGTCGCCTTGCGCGAGTGCGCCTTCGACCAGCCAGCCGTGATTGAGCGAGGTGGCGAGTTCGCCCTTGCGCGCCTCGATCCATGCCGTGGCGTCTTTCACCACGCGAAGGCCTTCGGGCGAGCGCGACTGCATCCAGCGTGCGTAACCCGCCAGCGCCCGGCCCATCGCAAACTGCTGCCGGCTCTTGACCTGCGCGGCAATGGAGGTCGCTTCGTCGGCCGCACGAAGGGCGTCATGCCATCGGCCTTGCCAGAGCTGCACCACGCTGAGCCAATGGCGCACCGAACTGGCCACCTGGTGCACGGTGCCGCCGAGCAGGCGCAGGGCTTCGTCAAAGCACTCCTTGGCCTCGCCAAATTGTCCGCGGTCACCCAGCAGGTAGCCCTTGCAGGCCAGGGTGTAGGCCGAACCCACGGCGATGTTGCCGCCGGGTCGGCTCTGCACGCGCTTGCTTTGCAGAGCGTCGTCCAGCAGGTAGAGCGCGCGATCGTATTCGCAGGCGGACAGGAGCGCCTGGCCCAAGGTTGCGCGCACTTGCGCGGCCAGCCGGTCCATGCCGTGTTGCAGCGCCAGATCGAGCGCGTCCTCGCAGTGGGCGATGGCGGCGCGCGGCTGACCTTTGGAATAGTGGACATAACCGAGCCAGTATTCGGCTCGCGCGAGTGCATCGATGTCGCCGCTGGCGCGTGCCAAGTCGACGCCGCGCTTGAAAGTCGTCAGCGCGTCGGCAAATCCGAGCGGGTCGAAGACGCAGGCCAGACCGAGCTTTTGTGCAACGCCGCACCAACGCAGCTGGAGCTCGCGCGTGTTGGGCCCCATCGCGTCCAGGGCCTGGAGCGCCGCGGCGTATTGATCGCGTGCCCGGTCCAGCGCCGACGCGGCCATGGCCTTGTCGCCCGCCAACTCCGCGTAGCGGGCGGCTTCGTCGCGCAGCTCGCCGGCGGCGCAGTGGTAGGCCAGCGTTTCGTTGCCATCGTCCTGGATGCGGTGGTCGCCCCGCGCCTCCTGTGCGCGCGCAATGCGCCGATGCAGTTCCTTGCGGCGGTGCAGGCCCACGGATTCATAGATCACGTCGCGCGTCAGCGCATGCTTGAAGCGCAGGGTTCCCGCGACTTCACCGGGGTAGACGAGGTCTTGCGCCGCGAGCGCATCGACCATCTCGTGGTCGCCGCCGTCGGTCGCGACTTCCGCCAGGAGCCACTCGGGAAATACGTTGCCGATGACCGCCGCGGCGCGAACCAGTTCTGCCTGCGCGGGCGGCAGGCGCTCGACGCGCGAGCCGATGAGGGAATTGAGCCAAGCGCCACTTCCCGCCTTGGGGCCGGGCGGCAGCGCGCCGCCGCGCGCCATGGTGGACTGGCACAGCTCTTCGAGGAACAGCGGCACGCCGCCGGCGTAGCGACGAATCTCGGCGGCCACGAAAGGGTCGCATCCCGGACACAGGAATTCCACCGCCTCGGCCGCCTCCGCCTCGTCGAGCGGATGCAGTTCGATGGTGGCCGATTGGCGCGTGAGCAACTCGGCCGTGGTGTGCTCCCGCGTGGCCAGCACGACCAGCAGCGGCCTGTGAAGTGCAAGCAAGGCATCGAGCAGTTGCTGGCTCGCGTCATCAGCCCATTGCCAGTCGTCGATCACCAGCAACAAGGGCTTGTCCGCGGCCATTGCGTCGACCAGGCGGGCAAAGGCGGGCATGCCTTCGTCGATCAAACCTTTGTGCGCCTGCCATGCCTGCGGCTCGGCTTCGACCATGGTGGCGATGGCGCGCAGCATCTGGGCAAAGGGCTGCAAGGGCTCGGCGCTGAAATAGTTCTCGCAGTAGCCCTTGAGGAACAGGCATTGCGCGGCCGAGGCGTGGCGCAGCAGTTCGTCGATCAGGCGGGTCTTGCCGACGCCGGGGTCGCCGCGCACGGTCACGCATTCGGGCGTGCCGGCAATGGCTTTTCGCAGGTGGTCGCGCAACTGGCGCAAGGGCTGCTGCCGGCCGACGAAGGGGCACAGGGCCCGGCGCGCAATCCACGAAGGGCCCTGCCCGTCCGCCTTGCCCAGCAGGCGATGGACCGCCAGCGGCTCGGTGCGCCCCTTGACCTTCACTTCCACGCGCTCGCCCACATGGAAGAAGCGGGCGTGCGGGCCCAGCGTTTCCTCGCTGATATAGATGTCGTCGCTTTCGGCCAGCGTCGACAGGCGCGCCGCCACGTTGGGCACGTTGCCCAGCAGATCGAAGCGTCCGCGCTCCAGATCGCCGCCGGACAGGTAGACCAGCCCGCCATGGATACCCGAGTGCAGCGTGAGCGGCGCCAGCGCGGCGGCTTCGCCGTGCACCTGGATCTGGCTGACCGCCACATGAAGCTCCAGCGCGGCGTCGGCGGCACGACGGCCGTCGTCCTCGCGCGCCACGGGGTATCCGAAGAAGGCCAGCACGCCATCGCCCTGGATGCGGGCGATCTGCCCGCCATGGCGAGGAATGATTTCGTGGCACAGGCGCCGCAGGCTGGCGAGCATGTCGGCGTAGTCTTCCGCCTCCATCATCTCGCCCAACCGGGTCGAATCAGAGAGATCGGCAAAAAGCAGCGTCAGGTGGCGCCGCTGGCCCTCCGAATCGCCGGGGGTGACTTCATGGTTGGCGCTGCGACTGGGAAGCATTGGGGCAGTTGAAACGACTTGATCGTAAAAGGAAGTAGCAAATCGTACGCCGGGAACACGGCGCGATGACACGTTGAAAACGCTATCTGGGGTCTTGCGAGGCGGCGAAGCGAACGGTGGGAAGGGCTTGCTTCGCTGCCGATGCCGGGAGCGTGCATTGCGGCGCCCCGGCATGGGGATGTTCGCGGCTCGACGCACGAATCGAATGCACAAATGGAAATGCCTCGCTACCAATCTGGCAGCGAGGCATTCAGGAACCACAAGGGTTTATTTTGGCTCCCCGACCTGGGCTCGAACCAGGGACCTACGGATTAACAGTTTCGAAATTGAACTCGGACACGCGCGGACCTGGATGGATCAAATCGGACAATCTTCAACAATGACAACGAGTTAGCGCACAATCAGCATGGTCAAGATTGGACAAGAAAAGACCAACCAAGTACCTTTCTCCGCCGGGATTGTGCTGGGACGAATCAGGAGCAATCATGCCTAAAAGGACGACGAAATCGGCAACACAAAACGTCGACGCGGGCGAATCCGAGTCCTCGTCGATCAAGCTGACCAACCCCGTGGTTGACGCCCTTGTGTGCCCACCAGAGCACCAATGGGTGATTTACTGGGACACCAAGGTGCAAGGCTTTGGCGTGCGCATCACCAAAGGGGGTGTAAAGACCTATTTGTTCCAAGGACGGGTTGGCGACGGCGCACGAAAAACGCGCGAACGCGCCATCAGTCGCCACAGGGATCCGCTGAGCGCAGACGCGGCGCGTGCGGAAGCGAAAAAGCGCAAGCTTTCCATGGAGGTCCACGGGATCGACCCGACGCAGGCCGCCGCGCAGGCCAAGGCTGAGACTGAAAAAAAGAAAGAAAGCGACAAAGCGCTAGCGCTCACTGTCCTTGAAGTGGCAGAGGACTATTTGGCGAACAAGACGACCAAGCATGGGCCCCTGGCGGAGGCCACCAAAGAGAGCTACCGCCCAATGCTAGGCGGAAAGGGAATATTGCATCCTCTGGCCCAACGTGCCATCGCGAGCCTTAAACGCGACGAACTGGTGGAACTGTTCAACAAGGCTTCCCTCAAGCTCAACCATGGCCCGCGAGCTGCCAATCGGGCGTTTGACTTCCTGCGCGCGCTATGCAACTGGGCTCAGGGCATGTTTGAGGACGACGACGGTGACCCCGTGATCCTCCCCACGAATCCGGTCAAGCGGATGTATCAACGCCGTCCCAGAAATCCCGAACCGGCCAGGACGACGAGAATCCCGACGAACTGCATTGGACATGTCTGGAATTTCTTGATGGCCGCGCGCGACCGCGCATGGGACATTGCCGAGCGAACGGCCGCGGTGTGGCTCTGCTTCTTGATCTTGACGGGCACGCGACGAGGCGAAAGCAGGTCTTCCAAGTGGTCGCACGTGAACTTCAGGTCTGACGAGGTCACGTTCCCAAAGACCAAGAATTACCGGGAACTTGTCCTGCCCATGGGCAGCCTGCTGCGAGATCTTTTGCACGAAGAGCGCGAACGATGGCTCGCAACGCTGCCGGACGGACAGGTGAAAAAGGGAGACGACGGGTACGTGTTCCGCTCCCACGGCAAGACGGGTCACCTCGACAACGCCGCCAAGCTCATTCGGAAAGTGGCCGACCTCGTGCGAGCGTTGACGGCGGACCCACTGTTTCCCGAACAGGTCGACGTAGCGCTGCATCCCCACGCGTTTCGCCGCACCTTCGAGGACATTGCGGAGGCAGCTGGCGTGGCCGAAGGCGCCCGCAAGCTGCTCCTCAATCACGTCACGCAGGACGTCCACGGCAACAACTACGCAAACGTGATCAAAAGAATGCACGTCGACCCCGTCTCGGACTGGATTCGAACAGAAGCCAAGAAGGCCGACACGCCCGAGGCGAAGCGGATGATCGAGGAGATCCTGGCGGGTAAGGACGTCAAGGTTCAAGCGCAGGAGGGCTCCCCGCATCGCGGCCGGCGCGACATCAGACAGCTGCCGGGCCTCCTCGCCTGGCGGGCGACCTCGGCCGACCAGGTGAGAAGGCTTGTGTGGAATCATCCGATGACGGAGGTCGCCGCCATGTTCGGGATCAGCGACAGGGCTGTCGCCAAGCGCTGCAGAGCTCTGGGGATTCCCACACCACCGGTTGGCTATTGGAACAAGGTGTACGCCGGAAAACCGGTCGAAAGCCGCGGCTAGGACGGGCGCAGACATATGACCCTTGGTTGTCGCCAACTCCTTTTATGCCGCTACGACCTTGGAAGATCATTGGTCTTCGGGTATCGGTCTAGGAGACGGCTGCTCCCGATTAGACATCCGCGTTCATAGCCAGGGGTGAGAGTGAAAAGCGCTGTTCAACTCCTAGAGCCCGATTTACTGGAAATCTATCGGGGATGGTTCGGTCTTTGTCATTGATGCCTGCCAGCAAATTGATCGTGCGCTCGGCGATCACAAGCTGCGCTCTTGCTGGTGAACCCGTGCGGGAAGAAATTTGTTGGCTTGTACTTTGGCTCAACACCAAGGGGAGCGAAAGTGTTCGACTAGGGCGTGTTAACACTAATTGAGGTGGCCGTGGTTGATGCGAGACACTCCATGATGGAGATTACGCAAGCCCAGTTCGCCCAGATAGAGCACTGCCTGCCGCTGCAAAGAGGCAACGTGAGCCTGTCGAATCTGAGCGTGTTGAATGCCATCCTGTATGTCGCCGAGCACGGATGCAAGTGGCGCGGGCTGCCAAAGCGGTTCGGCAATTGGCACACCATCTACACGCGCATGAACCGCTGGTCCAAAGCTGGCGTGCTCGACCGGGTATTCGAGGAGTTGCAGCGTGCTCAGGTCGTTCGCATCAGGATCGAAGCCGTCTCGCTGGACAGCACAAGCATCAAGGTGCATCCCGATGGCACGGGAGCGTTAAAAAAAACGGCCCACAGGCCATCGGCAAGTCCAGAGGCGGGTGGAACACCAAGATTCATATGGTTGCCGCGGATGCTCGAACGGCCATAACGTTCTCGCTGTCGCCCGGCCAGGCACACGATGCGCCAGAAGGCCGCGCGCTGTTGCGTCGCCTGGGCGGACCGGATCGCCCCCTCCATCTGTTGATGGACCGCGCCTACGAGGGCAATGAGACCAGGCAGTTGGCGCTCGATCTGGGGTTCATTCCAGTCGTGCCGCCGTTGAAGACTCGAATTGAGCCTTGGGAGTACGACCGCGAGATGTACAAGCGCCGCAACGAAGTCGAGCGACTGTTCCGACGCCTCAAAGGCTATAGACGCATCTTCTCTCGCTTCGAAAAGCTCGATGTGATGTTCTTGGGCTTCATCAGCTTCGCCCTGATCGCTGACGGGCTTCGTTTGTGTTAACACGCCCTAGCCCGACTGGGGAAGGCGGCCTCAAATGGCATCCAGTCCAACCCCCAGCGCCGTTCTGATGGCGCACCCGCTCGTAGCCGAGACCCCGTCCAACCTATGCCAAGCAAGGCACCCTGCCCCACAAGCACGCGCCGCTGGCCAAGGAGCCGCTTCAGGCTGCAGTTCTGGACACCTGTGGCAAAGGTCTGTGGGGCTTGCGCGATCGCGCCCTACTCTTGTTGGCCTGCCCTCGTGCGTGAATGGGCGGCGCACTGTGCGCGCCACTGGCGAGAACAGACCGCGATTCCCAAGCACCGCTACGGCGCCGAAACAGCCGGGCCCTTCAAAGCATCGGGGATTCAGTCAGAATGCACCCAACAGGATGGGTGCACCACGAAGCTGCCGACAACGGCAGTGCAACAATCGAGCACGTGAGGGAAGAGGGGCATGGGCGTTGGTGAATGGTTTCAAACCTTTGGTTGCAACCTGCGCATTGGGACAGATAAGCGCGGGTCCATCGCGTACCGGACCGGGCGTATTGTTGGGCAGTTGAACAACGACCTGCGCGCTCTTGATTCCAAGACGAGCAACCGGTTTTACGTGGGCTCGTATGGACGGGCAACGGCCATCCCAAGCGTGAGCGACGTTGACCTCCTATACGAGTTGCCGTCTTCACTCTATGCCAGGTTCAATGGACATGCGGGGAACGGACAGTCTGCGCTATTGGCACATGTGCGCGCGTCAATTGCGAGGACCTATTCCCACACGGAAATCGGGAGTGACGGTCAAGTCGTCGCTCTTTTGTTTGACGGATGGCGTGAAGTTCGAGTTGCTTCCAGCGTTCGCCAACACAGCTGGCGGCTACACGTTTGCTGACAGCAACAACGGTGGGGCTTGGCGCACCTGCAAACCCAAGCAGGAGATGGAGGCGTTTAGTAGTAGCAACGCAGCATGCAACTGCAACCTTGTGGAACTGGCTCGGATGACACGCGCGTGGAGGGACAGGCACAACGTGTCAATGAGCGGCATGCATACGCTCGCCCATCAATTTTTGAACCACTGGGCCTACCGAGGCAAGTCCTATGTCTTCTATGACTGGATGACCCGGGATTTCTTTTCATTTCTGGCGGACCAAGATACCGGCAAGACCTACTGGTTGGCGCCCGGCAGCGGTTCGTGGGTGTACGGTAGCGGCTTTCAGTACAAGGCACGGCAAGCCGAACTGCGGACCATCGAGGCTATCAATCACCAACAAGCGGAACACGATTTCACGGCTAAACAGACATATCGAGGCATTTATGGATCCGACTTTTCCATCTAACGCACGGGACACCACGGCCCTGGAAAGTCAGCTGCGAGAAATGTATGCGCGAGCCGCCTATACCCACAAGACGCATCAAAAAATGGCGGACAACTACATCGCTCGCTACAAGCGCATCAAGGCAGCCGAAATCGTGCTGTCAGCCGCCACCGCGGGCAGCCTCCTGACGGCGCTCTTTGGCGATAGCAAGATAGGCACGATTGTCGGAGCAGTGCTGTCCACTGTCCTGCTCGCGCTCACGCTCTACTTCAAAGAGGCGTCGCTGGGCGAGCAAGGGCAGTTGCATACAGAGGTCGGGGCCAAGCTCTGGGGTGCGCGCGAACAGATCCTAAGCCTGCTGGTTGACCTCCAAGACGGGCGCTCGCTGGAGGAAGTACGTCGGCAGCGCGATCATCTGAATCAGCTGCTGGAGGGTATTTACAAGGGCGCCCCACGCACCAATGCGAAGGCCTATGCCGATGCACAAAAGGCGCTGAAGGTATCCGAAGAACTCTTCTTTACTGACGATGAATTGAACCGGATGCTGCCCAAGTCACTTCGAATCTCGTTAACGAACCGGTAGGGATTGCATCAGACCGTTTCTGACATGCGACAGGGCATCTTGTGGAGGTCTTGCGTGTGCCTGGTGCTACTGCAACAGCTTCGAGTTGCAGTAGCACCAAGGCGGCACTATGTCAGCGCCCGCAGCTCCTGCAACACCGCCGACAACATGGCGGCGTCCGGCGCCGATACCGTGCGCAGTTCCGCCATGAGGCGCGAGGCACCCTCCAGGGTGCGGCCGTTGCTGACCTGCCAGGCGTAGACCAGCGTGTCGGGCGACTCGGTCTCCTCGTCGCGCCCCCCCGCCAGCACGGTGGCGGCAATGGAACGCTCCAGCCCCGAGAGATCGTCCAGCATGGTGCCCTTGGCCAGCATCTGCCAGTGCGCGTCGCCCGGTAGCGCAGCGATGCGGTCGCGCAGCCAGAGCATGCCCAATCGGTTGGCCAAGTCGAAGTAGACCGCCGCCACGAGCTCCACCGGCCAGCCCGCGCTGCCGGCCAGCTCGGCGATGTCCAGCGTGGCGTTGAGCGAGTCGAAAGTGACCACGCGCTCGGCCAGTTCGCGCGGCACGCCGCCCTGCAGGTACTGCAACACCGCCGCATCGTCGCGGCCGCGCTTGTCGACGCCGAGCAGCTGCGGCAGGCGGGCTGAGAGCGCGTCCACGTTCGGCTTGAAGTGGTCGATGACTGACTGCATATCCTCGGCCAACCGCCGCGAGCGAAGGAACCACTTGGTGGCTCGCTCCAGTTGCTGGCTGATGTCGATGAGCAGTCGGCTCTGCAACGCATCGTCCACCTTGTTGCCCAGCGCTTCCACCGCAGTCCACAGCGGCACCATGCCGAAGATCTCGCGGCTCATGAGGTAGGCACGCACCACCTCGAAGGCATGCGCACCGGTGATCTCTAGCAGGCGGTGCACGAAGGTGCTGCCCACCCGGTTGATAGTGCTGTTGGTGACGTAGGTGGCGATGATCTCGCGCTTGAGGGGATGCTTGGGTATCCAGTCGGCGAAGCGCCGGCGCAGCAGCGTAGGGAAGTAGCGCTCCAAAGCCGAGGCCACCCACGGGTCGTCGGGCAGGCGCGAGGCCAGCAGCTCATCGTAGAGCCACATCTTGCTGTGGGCCAGCAGCGACGCGGCCTCGGGGGTGGCTAGGCCTTGGCCGGCTGCGCGCCGCTCGGCAATCTCTTCATCGGCTGGCAGGAATTCAACGACGCGGTTCAGCCGCGCGGCCTTTTCGAGGAACTGCATGAAGCGTGTCTGCGCATCGAGCATTTGCGGCGCCACCCGATTGGTTATCGAGAGGATCTGCGTCTGTAAGACGTTGTCGCGCAGCACGAGCTGCGCCACCTCGTCCGTCGTATCGGCCAGAATGGCATGGCGCTGCTTCTCGGTGAGTTCGCCCTCGGCCTGCGGCAGGCCCAGCAGGATCTTGATGTTGACCTCGTGATCGGAGGTGTCGACGCCGGCCGAGTTGTCGATCGCATCGGTGTTGATACGGCCCCCAGCCCGCGCGAACTCGATCCGCCCGAGCTGCGTGCAGCCCAGATTGCCGCCCTCGGCGAAGACCTTGCAGCGCAGCTCCTTGCCGTCGACGCGCAACACGTCGTTGGCCCGGTCGCCCACTTGCGTATGCGTCTCGTAGCTGGCCTTCACGTAGGTGCCGGTGCCGCCGTTGTAGATGAGCTGCACCGGCGACTTCAGGATGGCGTTGATCAGCTCGGTGGGCGTCATGTGCTCTGCCATGGCATCGATGCCCAGCGAGACCTTCACTTCCGGCGTGAGCGCGATCGACTCGGCGCTGCGCGAATGGATGCCACCGCCCTTGGAAATGAGACTCGTGTCATAGTCGCCCCAGGACGAGCGCGGGAGCTTGAACATGCGGTCGCGCTCCACGAAGGTCTTCTCAGGCTCGGGCTTTGGGTCCAGAAAGATGTGGCGATGATCGAAGGCGGCCACCAGGCAGATGTGCCGCGACAGCAGCATGCCGTTGCCGAACACGTCGCCGGACATGTCGCCGATGCCGGCAACGGTGAAGTCCTGGCACTGCGTGTCGATGCCCATCTCGCGGAAGTGGCGCTTGACCGATTCCCAGGCGCCGCGGGCGGTGATGCCCATCGCCTTTTGGTCGTAGCCCACCGAGCCCCCCGAGGCGAACGCGTCGCCCAACCAGAAGCCGTACTCTACGCTGACGCCGTTGGCGTAGTCGCTGAAGTTGGCAGTGCCCTTGTCAGCGGCCACCACCAGGTAGGGGTCGTCCTCGTCGAGGCGGCGCACGTCTGGCGGCGGCACGACGGCGACCCCGGCTAGGTTGTCGGTGATGTCCAGCAGGCCGCGCAGGTAGTCCTGATAGCAGGCCACGCCTTCCTTCATGTAGGCATCGCGGTCGGCCGGCGGCGGCGCGCGCTTGAGCACAAAGCCGCCCGTGGAGCCCACCGGCACGATCACGGTGTTCTTCACCATCTCCGCCTTCACCAAGCCCAGCACCTCGGTGCGGAAGTCCTCCGGCCGATCGGACCAGCGCAGGCCGCCGCGCGCCACTCGTCCACCGCGAAGGTGCACGCCCTCGAAGCGGGTGGAGTACACGAAGATCTCGAACATGGGTTTGGGCGCGGGCAGGTCCGGGACCTTGCGCGAGTCGAACTTGAACGAGACGAACCCACGCCGCGCGCCCTTGGCGTCACGCCGCCAGAAGTTCGTACGCGTGGTGGCCATCATCAGGCTCAGCAGGTTGCGCAGCACGCGGTCTTCCGAGAGGTTGGTCACCTGCTCAAGTGCCAGTTCAATCTCGGCCGTCTTGGTCTGTACCGTATCGCCGCTTGCGACCGCCGCGGCAGGATCGAAGCGCAGGCGGAACAGTTCCACCAGGTTGCGCGCGATGGCGGCATTGGCGACCAGCGTGCTCTCGACGAAGGCCTGCGACAGCGAGAAGCCGATCTGCTTCATGTACTTGGCGTAGGCCCGCAACAACACGATGTCGTGCGCCGGCAGCCGCGCGGCCAGCACAAGACGGTTGAAATCGTCGTTCTCTACCGCGCCGGTGTAGACGGCGCCGAAAGCCTCCTCGAACATTGGGCGCAGCGCGTCAACGTCCAGTTCCGTCTCGCCGTTGGCGCTCGCCAGGCCGAAGTCGTGCACCCACACCATGCTGCCGTCACGCTTGGCGATGCGATGCAGTTGTTCGTCCAGCACCCGCATGCCCAGATGCTCCATCATCGGCAGGCTGGTCGACAACACAAGCGGCGTGCCACGCACCACCAGCTTGAAGCGCAGCATGCCCGGGGACGCCTCCAACGGCCTGTAGAGATTCATGCCCAGCGACAGCGTGTCGCCGAGCTTCTCGATCAGCGCGATGTCATGCACGGCCACGCGCGCCGCGAACTCATCGCGATAACCCGCGGGGAACGCGCTGTCATACTGGCGCAGCAGCGCATTGCCGTGCGCCTCGCCAGCCGACTCGATCAAGGCGAACTTCAGGTCGTCTTCCCACCGGCGCGCGGATGCCGCCAGACGCTGCTCGAGCTCGCGCACGTCGTAGGGCGGGATCTCGCCGGGCTTGGTGCGCACCGTAATCTGGATGCGCGCAAGCATCGACTCGGACAGATGCACGTTGAACTCGGAGCCTCGGCCGTTGAAGGCCTGCTCCAGAATTGCCTGCCACCTTTGGCGCACGTCGGTGGCGTAGCTCTCGCGGGGGGCGTAGATCATGCACACCACGAAGCGCTCGTAGGGCTCGCGCCGCACGAAGAGGCGGAAGCGCTGGCGCTCCTCCAGATGCATCACATCCATGGCGATCTCCAGCAACTCGTCGCCGGCGGTCTGGAACAGTTCGTCGCGAGGGTAGCCTTCCAGGATGTTTACCAGCGCTTGTTCCGAATGGCTGCCCGCCGGCAGGCCGGCACGCGCCAGTACGTCGGCCACCTTCCTACGCAAGAGCGGGATGTCGGCCGGTCTCGCGTTGTAGGCGGTGTGCGTGAACAGGCCCAGAAAGCAGTCCTCGCCCACAACCTGGCCTTGTGCATCGAGGCGCTTGATGCCGATGTAGTCCAAGTAACCCTGCCGGTGCACCGTCGAGCGCGAGGTGGACTTGGTGATGATGAGGAGTTCTGACAGCCGGGCGTTGGCCCGCACCTGCGGCGGCAGCGCCGCGAATCTGGTGGCCAGATCCATTCCCGATTCGCGCAGGATGCCCAGGCCCGAGCCAGGCACCGCCTTGAGCGTGTCCTCTCCGCCCTGATTCACCAGGTCGTTGCTGCGGTGGCCCAAGAAGGTGAAGTGGCCGTCTGCCAACCAGCGCAGGAAGGCCTGCTCTTCCAACTTCTCCTCCGTCGGGATTGGCAGGGTCTGCTTCTCAAGCTGCGCGACGATGTCCAGCGCGCGCTGCCGCATCTTCTGCCAGTCGGTGACCGCCAGCCGCACGTCGCCCAGCACCCGCTTCACGTCGCTGGCCAGTGCCTCCAGCTGCGCCGTGTTGGCGACACGGTCCACTTCGACATGAATGAAGGATTCGCGCGGCGCGTCCTCGGCGCCCACGTCCTGCAGGTGGCCCTGCGCATCACGTCTGACGTGGATGAGCGGATGGATGATGAGATGCAGCCTAAGGCCGTGGCGGTTTACTTCCATGGTCACCGTGTCAACCAGGAAGGGCATGTCGTCGTTGACAATCTCGATGATGCTGTGGGTGGACTGCCAGCCGTGTTCAGCAATGCTGGGGTTGAACACCCGCACCGTGATCTGGCCGCGCTCGCGCTTGCGCGCGAAGTTCCAGTGCGAGAGCGCCGCGCCGTAGACGTCGGCCGGCTGGCGCTCGGCCAGGTCCTCCGACGTGATCTGGCCCAAGTACTGCGGGCCAAAGACGTCCAGACCGCGTGCCATGGCGTCTTCACCGCCCACCACCCCGTCGCCCAAGGCAATGCTCGACTCCCGCCGCCCTTCGTTTCCGACGGCAAGCGACGCCGAATACGCCCGCCTGAGGTCACCCCATCGTGCCTCATCTAATGAATACCGCGCATCCGCAGTGAAAGACGAGAGATCGCCTGCAACGGTCGCAACCGATCGGCCCTCAGCTATCTTGATCTGATGAAAGGCGTCATGACGCGCAGCAAGAATCTCGTCAAACAGGCTGACATCGCGCTCTAATCTTGAAAGGATGGTTGTGGCCTTGTCTTCGGGCATCAAGCGAATGCCGCGATCTATCAGCTTGGCCAATTCGGAGTCAATGCCAAGCCAATTTGCTGCTTTGAGGAGCTCCAGAACGGCCTTGCTGCTCATCAGTACTCTTTCGATCAGGCAGTCGAGTCCAGACGGATCGAGCGCCGAATGGCGTACAGGGCATCTTCCACCCTTGGTACGACACGGTCTCTGACTGCCACGAAGGCCGCACTTTCCAGTTCGCTTAGCTTGGAGCAATCCGTTACAAGATCGCTTTCGCGCAGTTGGCTGATGGAGATTGCCAAATCATCAGCAAGGGATTTGACGGCTTCATCGGCAATGGAACTGATCTCGGCGTAGAGATGACAACGATCAAAGAGTGCCGCGAGCCTCGCTGCATCGTCACTGAGCAACCGCACAAGCGCATCCGAATGCCGGTGCAGAAACAATAGTCGCGACGCAGACAGCGCTCGGCGAGCAGCCTTGACGCAGGCGCGTGGCTCCTTGCGGGCCTTGCCACATAGTTCACTGGCCGTGTTTACCAGCCAATCGACGTATTCGCCCAGCACTAAGGGTGAAGCCAGTTGGCGTGGAACCCAGCCGTCGCGTGCAAGCGGCATCTCCTGATATGCAAAACTCCGATGGGCTTCAGCGGACTCACGATCGGCAAAGTCCAGAAGCAACAATAGATTGGTCGCTTCCATGACGCCCAGTGACGGAACTGACGCAAGAAACGTGCACTGTCGGAACTCGGCCCCCTCAATCTCCAGGCGAAGCTGTTGCGTCAGATCTTCGCCTTCACCATTCCAAGGCGGCCGCCAAGTGGCGTCATGCCCTAGCACCACGCGAGTGCACACCAAGTGGGGCGACAAATTCACGAGCTTACTTGTCAGCCGCTCGGCAATTGCGCGATCCCCATTGGGCAAGTACTCACAAAAATCGCAATCCCCAATGGGCAGTCCGAGGCCAAGTTGGCTCATGCTGCCGCTGATGCAGATAACCGAGTCTGAGCCAACTTGCAGGCGATCACCAAGCTCACAGAGTTCTTTGAGCAATTGGCCATGGGGGAAGATGCTGGCGGAAAAGAACGGCACAAAGGCGCGCACGTCGCCAACGCGCACAACCACGTAGCCAGGCTGGACGTCGTCCTCTATCGTCACGATCCTTTGCTCTGCCACTGCTTGGCATATCGCGGTCGACATGAGCTCGAAAACCATGGGCATCGCACTTTTCAAGCGATCAAGTTGAATGGCATCGTCCCTGCGAAACGCTTGGGCGCGATTCAACCGATGCAATCGAACGCATTCCGCAACAATCTCCGGCATGTTAGAGAGCTGATGGAAGTCCATGCTGCGCCGAACTCACTTAGTGCTTTGTGCTTGATATTGCGGTCGGATTGGCGCCTCGGTCAAGTCACGGTATGGGTTCGGCCTTTCAGGCTCGCTGGTGGGACCCGATTCAATCGGCAAAGTCCGCGATGCATACCCACACCCAAACGATTTCTCGAGAGGGAGAGAGAGAGAGAGAGAGAGAGAGAGAGAGAGAGAGAGAGAGAGAGAGAGAGCTAAATGCGCGTACTCGTGAGCATCGAGATGAAGTTGGACTTGACCCAGGTGCGGGGACGGACTGAAACCTTACTTCAAGTCAGTTCAGGTCGAGCGTACTCGCAACATCAAGGCCATGGTGCCCAAACTCGATCACCCACAGCATCAATGCTCGGGCGTCCGCGCCACCTGCGTCTATCGTGCTTGCAATAAAGCGAGTTCGTTTTGCAGGATTATGAGTTTCTCAACATACGCTAGGGTTGAAGGTTGTGAGAGAAGGCGATCAAGCGCATAGATGTCTTGCAGTCGTCCGCAAGGCGTCATCGAACGCAAATCCGCAGCGGCTGGGTCGTTGATGACGTCATTCGCCTTGGCGATCAGCTGTTCACTCAGCACACCATAAAAGGGTGCGATGCGACTCTTGAGCTCCTCCTGTCCCCGGCCTGTGAAGGTGCAAAACAATGCGATCCAGTCACCTTGAGGTGGCCCAGGAAGCACACGTCGTCCCTCTTCCCAAAACTTGCGAACGTTCACGA
Organism: Variovorax brevis; assembly: GCF_030317105.1. Classification (GTDB taxonomy): domain Bacteria; phylum Pseudomonadota; class Gammaproteobacteria; order Burkholderiales; family Burkholderiaceae_C; genus Variovorax; species Variovorax brevis. The sequence goes on along the minus strand of NZ_JASZYG010000001.1, from coordinate 92,543 downwards.
TTTTTTGACGCCTACCGGCGTCTTTCCATTGGGCCAAGTCCGCTGCTGTTGCAGGGAGTGCGGGCTTCTCGTTGACCACGTTGATGACCGCCGTGAATGGTAACGTCAATGTGGCAACCGCATTCGAGATCTGCGTGCCAGCAAGCTTTGCTACCGCGTTCTCCTTTTTACTATTCGCAAAGGCTTGATAGCTCGCGAGAAGAAATGCGGTGAAGGCAACCGCGATGGCCACCCAACCAACAAGCGTAAGTCGTCTTCGCTCCCAGTCGACGGTCTTTACGCTAAGTGTCGCGATCGCCGTTGCAGTGAACGCCAATAGCGCAGTCAATATCGCCAATGTCATTTTGCATGCTCTTTGATTTCTGGACGCGCTCCAGTTCCATCGACGCGTTTGAAGGGCGCGAACTCGCCTGATGTCGCATTTGCTTCGCGGGCGGTAGGTACCGGTGCGCTCGCTGATCAACAGATACGCATTCGCAGCGGTGAATGTTTTAGTCGCCTCATCGGACGAAATCATCCTCCTTTGTAAGGAGGAGTCACCCGGCCCAGTCGGCCAGACAGAATGATGACTGCCGCGCAGCGGCCGCTATTCTTGTCGTCTTTCAACGCTGCTCGCGCTGCAGCCGTTGTCGTCTTAACGACCACGAATGACTACCCATCGGGAGTCGCCCGGTGTTGACTTGCGGCAATTCGGTGGCTCTTTTAGGTTCGATAATCCATGGTGGCGCTTCTTGCTCCAGCTCCACTGCTGCCAATGCCGAACCCCGCGTAACTACCTCAGTTCCCCCGCATAGCGACATAGACGGACGGGTGCCAGGACGCACTCGACCAACACCCTACCCTTCCTTCCGTCGGCGCTGTGCTGGTGGACGGATTGGTACCGCGCCCTGCGCCTGCCAGCGCGCCCGTGTGTCCCGTGTCGGCCACTTCATCGTGGATCCTGCGAGCGTGGCGCACGCCCGCAACGCGCCAGCCATCCCTCATCATTCAACCGGAATCTTCGCTTCCTTGACAATAAGACAATAAGCGCAGAGGAGCGATTTCCATCCTCTATCGCCTTCTTCTTCTCAGCCAAGCTCGTCCGCTTTGTTGAACGAGGCTTCGCTCCAGCCGAAGCCATGCATGCAACCCCTCCCACAGCGCCTTTGCATCACTGCGTCTCCTTGCCTGCCGCTCCTCGCATGTCAGGACGGCCAACTCTCGCTCGAGGCGGTAGAGAACAGCGCGATGAACTCCGGTGCGCGCCCCGCGCCCGCGACGCCATTGATGCACCGGGTTGGCCTTCAACCCGAACGACAATCCCACCGCAGCCACCGAGGCGCCAAGCTCCGCGCACGCCATCAGGACCTGCGCCTTGAACTCCTCGCTGTGACGGCGACGCTACTTCGGGCTGGCGACCATAGCTGTCCTTCTAACCTTGGATGGACAGCATCGTCTCCAGCCCAACTGCCAATCTCAAGGTGGGCAGACTGGCGCCGCTTACGCGAGAACGCCTTGGGGATCAACGCAGAGGATGTCTCCTCGCATGAAAGGGATTTTGGCCAACAGGTTTTCAGGCTTGGCGATGAGCCCACGGTGGCGGCCTTTGAACAGCAATGTTGCTAGACGTTTTCAGCCAACTCCGAACGAGCCGTGCCACAGATGACCGTGACCGTGACCGCCACTGCCACCATGTTCAACTTGCATTGAGCGCGCCGCTTGGACAATGCCGTGGCCGAGCGAAGCGCGCCGCCTAGAGAACCTACCGGTCATCGACGCCTTAGACGATAAGCCCGATGCACAGATCTCAAATACGACCAAGCCGACGCCGCCACCCTAGAACGGTATGTCGTCGTCCATATCGTCAAACCCGGCGGAGGAACCGGAGGAGGAACTCGAGGTGGAGGCGGCGGAGTAGCGGCCCTCGTAACCGTAGGAACTTTGGGAATCGTGCAACGCCTTCATGGTGAACGTCGCTCCCGTCTTGAAACCCACCCCGCCAGTCCAGTTCATTCCGTCAATTGACACCGTGGTGGAGCTGCCAAGCAGTTTCGTCAGGGCTTCTGCAATGCATGCCTCAATCTCGGCCAGACGGTGATCCTTAAATAGATTAGCTGACATGACTATCTCCTCGTTCCACGCAGTGATTGTGAAGCGTCGACCATCAGCTTTGCCCCGGACCTGCCCGAGCGCATGCGCGGCTTCGAGGCCGCCCTGTTTATGATGGGCAAGACACCCAGAAGATTCGCTAGCAGTGGTCAGTGTGACGCCCCGGCCTGCGCGGCCTCACCCATACGCGAAGTGTCGAAAGTGAGATTTGTGACATTGTTCACAAAGCAATTTGGTCAACTTCCTAGGGCGACCTTAAGGGTCGGTAAAATCCCTAACGTGGCGCAGCGATAACGCAGCGCCCTCAACCCTTTCAAGGAAGCCCACTCATGAATCCTCGAGCTCCAGCAGCTAGGCCCACGTGACGGGGTCTGGCGACGACCAAGCGGGATCGTCTATGCGGATGACGCCACCGGTCACTGACTATCGGGCACCCAGCCCCCGCGACCTGCAACTGCTCAAGGAGCATTTCGGACTTACCGCCTATGAAATGGCGCGATTGTTCGCGGTGCAACCTGAACAGTGGCGAAAGCACACGGGCGGGCAGGCCCCGCGAGAAATCAGTGTGACCCGAGCGTTCTTTATGGCGGCATTCCAGGTGCTCGATGATGCGCAGATCGAGCGCATCGTCGCTTACATGGCGAGCTTCGGTGCCGTGTGGGACACGGAAGTCGAGCCTCCTTCCAGGCCGCAGCCGCGCTATCGACAGCGCGACGAAGCCTCCTAAAAAGCCGCTTCCTGCGGCTTCTAGCAACCGTCGACGCATGCACCGCAGCTGAGTGCATGCGTGGGCGATGTTGCCCGGCTTCTGCCGCCTACTTCGGGCGGAACTTATGTCAACGCCAAACCTTCCCGTCAGAGCAGACATGAACGCTGCTGTGATCGAGCACGACGACACCGGCCGAATTATTTCGGCGCCGCCCGCCCGTCCGGACTTGGAACAATTGCCCACCGTCTACTGGACCTTTTCCGGCGAAGTCGTCCTGCCGAACGAGCCTGGTACACGCCTGATTGGAACTAGATGAAGCACTCAATGCAAACAGTTGCGGTACTCGACTTCGAGACAACCGGGCTATCTCCAACTAACGGGGATCGTCCTACGGAAATCGCCATTGCGCTCGTTCGCAACGGCGAGGTCGTCGACAGATTTCAAAGCCTGATGAACGCGGGGCGTTCCATACCAGTTGACGTTGTGCAACTCACGGGCATCACCAACGAGATGCGTTCCTCGGCGCCGCCCATATCCAAAGTGATGCGAGAGGCCGCATTGTTTGTGGGCCACGCTCCATTGGTGGCACACAACGCGAACTTCGATCGGAAGTTTTGGGAGGCTGAACTCAGCCTCCTTTCAACGCCGTGTGTCAGTGCATTCGCTTGCACCATGCTGCTGGCCAGGCGCATCTACCCCCACTCGCCCAATCACCAGCTAGGAACCCTCGTTCGACATCTGGCATTGCCGACGACAGGTCGCGCCCACCGCGCGATGGCCGATGTTGAAGTCACTGCCAAGCTTTGGAGCCGACTGTGTTCGGATATTGTCCGCACTTATGGCCTCGAGACGGTTCCGCACGAATTGATGCTTCGCTTGCAGCGAACCGCGCGCGCTGACATCGCAAAGGTGTTCCGCTCGCACGCTGGTACTTCCATCGCCGCGCAACGCCCGCGAGCCCCCACTCCCAACCCCGTTCCGGCTACTGCGCCGATTCGTCACGCCAGCACACCGATCCCCAACGAATGTGGGTCCAGTCAAGCCGCAAGCCCGTTCCGCCTGCAAACCGCTGTACCCGCCCCTGTGCCACGACCGCACGTCCCTATGCCAGTGACTGCGCCGGCGCCTTCGCCTCCGCCGGCGCCACTGCCAAGTGCGCATCCACCCGCTCAGCCGGCAAGACCGGTGCCGATCGCAACCTTAGCGCGCGCACCCTTGCTTCAAGGGGCGCCGCCTTCTGCCGGCTCAATGTTTCCCCGCTACGAACCAGTGCCGCCAGCGAAACCAGCTGGCTTCTTCGCGAGGATCTTCGCGCGGTGGCGTGCAAGCGCCTCCGCCAAGACGGCCTAAAGGCAAAGTCACGCCTTCAAGAACTTGCGTGGCGCTTTCTGCCGGATGAGACTAAAAGAGAAGGCCCTTTTTGGTTGACAACACCTTGATCGAATTGGCTTGCTGGGTCACAACTTGACCAATTGCCCCGACGTCGTTGCGCAAAGCAGCAATTTGCTGAAGGACTTCGGAATGACGTTCACCAGCACTTTTGATCGCGCTTGTGGTCTGGGTGAACGCGTTCGCGGTGGCCGCGCCTGCGCCTTCCCACAGACCCGCGACTTTGTCGATGCGATTCGACAAGGCGCTCATCCCTTCGAGCACCTCTGCCCGTAAGGAGCCTATCGCGCCGATGGTGCGCTCTTGGGCCTGTGCGGCCTTCGAGATTTCAGTCGCCACCAAGTGGCGCGCTGTTTCGCCGGCTGATCTGATTTGCTCCACAACCATCTCAAAGTCAGCGGCTGCGCTTCTGAAACCTCTGAGCTCCTCCCGACTCGCCGCGATGTGAGTGGTCAACGAGTCGATGGAGCGCCCCACATCAGAAGACTCGAAGCGTGCAATGAGGGCTGGCACAGAGTCCTTGAGTGCCTGAACCTGCTCGACGGCTACTTGGAGTTTTTTCTCGGCACTCTCGGCGCGGCTCAACACCACGGATAGGCCCTGAGGCACGCGGCCGATTTGATCGGCCACTTTATCGACGGCGTCCACCAAGGCGCGAAGCCGCGTACTGGCATTGCCTTGCTCGGCCAACGTGGCTTTCAGGTGTTCAAGCTGCTCGGCGGCCTCCACGAACATTTCCAGTTCTTTTTCCATTTCCTCTTCTCCGATTTAAGTGAACAGCGTAGGCAATCCGCGCTGAGCGGTGGCGATCATCTCTTTAAAAATTCCGAACCTAGCCCCGCCTTCCTGGCCCACGCGCTCAAGTGCAAAGCGAGGCCCGAACAACGAAAGGCTCCATGCGCCATACAGCGCGCTGAGTTGGCGGGCAAGGGGCGCGTCGAATCCCCCACACAGCTCAAGCGCTTTCTCGGCTGCGTCGGCGGCCGCATCAGCATCGGTATCGGCCAAAGTCTTTAAAGCCGCCTGAAATTCCTCCTTGGACCGATCCAGTTCGGCGGCAGACGGAGCGCGTCGGGTGATTGCGCTGAGGAACAGCAATGCGGGGTGGGTTGGATAGCTTTCCAGAACGCGGGTGGCGGCGCCGCGCAACTCGTCCACTTCGACAGGTGACATGGCTGATTGCGCGAGCGTCGCCCAGCCCATAGAAGCGGTCTCCTCGCGGGCGACCTGTTCCAGTGCGTGCGTGAACTTCTCGCTGGCCTGCAGATAAAAAAGGAGCAGCTGCCGCGCTTTGGCTTGGTCCCCTACACCTTCGCGAGCGATCTCCAGCATTTCTCGGGTGGACGTTCGCCGACGCCGTTCGATCTGTGAATAGAGATACTGAACAATGGCTCTTAGCGCGGCTTCCTCCACGGCATTGACCGTCTCAGCAGCTTCGATTGCCTCGAGCAGCGCGCCCGCCCGTCGGGTCTCGTAGCGTCGAACGTATGTATCCATGCATTCGACAAAGCGTTCCCGGTAGACGTCGATTTCATCTCTGGCAGACAGCCACCCTGGCTCCAGAGTGACCTCAAGCGTCCTTGCGTTGAAGTTCTTCGTGTAGTCAAGCACGACGCCCAGGTGGATAAGACGAACCAGCGCGTACTCTAAATGTGCCTCCGAGTTCCAGGACATGTCCTTTCTGCTCGAGGTGTACGGCAGCACGATGGACAGCCCGGTGTCCACTTTGTGTTTGATGGCTTCCAGTGCCCGGACCGCATTGGCGGTTTCCTCCTCCACACCGGTAAAACGATTGGCGTGGAAGAAGAACGTGGTGAAGAAATCCCCGACCGGCACGCCCCATTTCACGGCTTTGTGCTGCCGACGAGCCTCATCAATATCAGTCTCCGGTGATAGGAGCGAATCGGTAAGTTGTGCCGCCTCGTCAGAAAACAGCAGCAGCGCTTCGGCGGGTTCGCCGTCGCGACCAGCGCGTCCCACTTCTTGGTAGTACGCCTCTGGGGACTGAGGGGCCAGATAGTGGATGACTTTGCGAATTGTGGGCTTGTCGATCCCCATGCCGAACGCCGAGGTTGCGACCAAGACCTGAAATGTGTCGCCTCGGGGGTTGATGAAATCACGTTGCGTCCGCGCTTTCTCGACTTCCCAGCCAGCCGACGAGGTCGAGTTCATCAGTGCCTTGGGACGCTCACCTGAATAGATGCGGATGTCCTTCCCCGGTTCCATCGAAAGGCAGCGAACAGCTTCGTTGGCAATTTCATAAACACCGAGCGGCCCGTTGACATGCTGCGTGAACAGCAGAAGTCCACCTGGCTGCCCCCGATGGATTTCCAGAAATGAGTCCACCGCCTGAACCATAGCGGGCCTCTTCCCTGTGCCCGGCAGTTTTTCAAACTGCAGCGAAAGCTCTGGACGATCCAGCTTCCTTGCCCTGACGACAGCTGCCATATCCAGGATGCCGAGCTCACGTCGAACATCCTCAAGGACAATGCTTGATGCGGTGCCCGTGAGCGCGACGACCACAGCCGAGCTATCGAGCCTTACCGTCCGGTCTCGCACGATGCGGCTGAGGCTTAGATACGCTGGCCGGAAATCGTGCCCCCACTCACTGACACAGTGGCACTCATCGACCACGACCTGGCTGACTGGGCCGAAGTGCGACTGATAGTCGCTGAGCAACCGCCTGAAGTTGTCCATGAGGAAGCGCTCAGGAGCGACTTGCAGCAATCTCATTCGTCCTGCACGAAATCGTGCTTCTTGTTTGAGCCGTTGATCAGTCTGCAGCGCGCTGGAGATAAAGCCACAACAGTCGATGCCATCGACCGTCATCCGCTCATACTGGTCCTGGAGCAGCGATTTCAGGGGGGCGACGTACAAGGTGACGCCGCCCAGCAGCATGGTGGCAAGCTGGTAGGTAAGGCTTTTGCCCCCTCCTGTCGGCAAAAGTCCGACCACATCTCTTCCCTGCAAAATCCTGCAAAGGATCTCGTGCTGCCCTTCGCGCAGGTGGGCCTTCCGAAAGAGATCTCTGCCAAAGGACTCCAGCAATTCCTTCTCTGGGGCACTGGTCAAGTATTCGCGCTGCGAGAAGCGCAACGTTGCTTCGTCCACCATCCAATTGGCAGGTCGAGAACACGCAACCGGACAGCGCTGATGCTCCGGCGCAAAGTGAGGGTTTGTGCCGCTGATCTCGATCACGAGATCGATCCCGTCCTCGGTCGCACTCGCAAGGTGGATCTCGGGCAGCTGCGCCAGCCCGTAGAGAGTGCGCAATCGTCCAAACCAATCGCAAAAGTCCGCAATGGCCAATGCAGCGACATCCGTATCGTGTTCGACGATCCGCAGTGACCAGGCTCGTTCGGGAAGCAGCAGCCCACGTTCCATAGCAACAAGCATCAAGAACTGGATGCGCGCCACGACCGTCGCGCCCCAGACTGCGTTCATCACTTCCAACGATCGCGCGGGCGCCGCTTGAACGCCCAGCCCCCACTTGCCCCCTCTCGTGCGCGCAAGCAAGTCCAGAAGCTCGGTTTGCCGTGCCTTGGGGTCGCTGAGATCTGCGACAGGCACGCGCCAAATCTGCCATCCACTCTTGCGAAGCGAGGCGTCTCGGCTCCGGTCGAGATGTTGCTGCGCGGCGAGTTCGTTGTGTTGCCTGCCGTCCACCTCAATGACCAAGCGCAACCCACGCCCGGTGTCAATCGAGAAGTCGGTACGCTGACGATGAAAACCCATCGGATTGACGCCGAGCAGCTCCTCGAGAGGCGTCTGAACCCGCAGGTAGTCCAACAGCGGAAAGCCGAGCGCCGGAACCAGCACTTCGTCGAAAAATTGGCGCTCCGCCTCACTTCCGGCAAAGCCACTGTCTTGGCACGCTGAATCCCACAACGCATCTGCGCAACCCGGCGACGCCTCGCTGCACAGGCGCCCCGCGACAAGGGCGCGCTTTAGATTGGCATGGGGCGTAGGAACGGCATCAAAGCCCAGCAAGCCAGATTTGTCGCCGTAGGATTGCAGCGTCACCAACCCAGCGTCTGCCATCGCCTCCCCTAGCGATTGCTCCACCCGCCAGGTGCAGGGCGTCCAGGCCCCGCGTTGCAAGATCCCAAGCGCTAACTCGATAACGGTTAACGCTGTCCCATCGGGTGCGTCGAGCGAGGCCTCTTTGAGATCCAACCCCCATTGGTGCGCGGATGAGAACTCGCGAAGGTGTCCAAAGCGCGCTTGATCGTCGATGGACGTTCTTGGGTCAAGCGCGCCACTCCAAAAAGCTGTTGATTTCAGAAAGCACGGCAGCGCGGATAAGCGGCCAACTGAGAATTGCATGGCACTTGCCTCCAAGCGTTTCCGACCAATGGCAACAATGCTCGTAGGTGGACTTTGCAACGCCCGAATGGGTGTCGTTGTTCAAGCAACATCGCGTGCCTGACCCATCGGGAATATCCTGCCGTCAGAAGCCGAGGCAACCGACCCCCCGGCAACGTTGCGCTGACTGACTCCAAATCAAACAGCCTGCGACTAGGGGGACGATTTACAACTAAGTTCAAATATAAAAGGCGGGACCTAGTCGAGCGGATAAGGATGATGACCAAGTGTTTTATGTATTCAGGCTTGTGAAATCGTCGCGACTTTCAGGACTTGCCCGCCGTTGGAAACGGCCAGGCGGCTTGCGGATTGAGAGATGTGCGATTCTTAGGAGGCCGCATCGCGGCCTTGACCGAGCTTGTGCTTGGCAATATCCAACTTGCCAAGGCCAGTTTATTGACCAATGCAAAGTCCGCTCCGACACGGACAAGGTAGATTTCCTTGCGCCTTAGCGCACTGGTTATAGGCGTCAAGATTGCGCTCTCAATTTTGGTTCGTTCGGCCACCCTATTGAACATATCCTTCGTAAGCCGAATGCTTTTCGCCTTTTTGCGCGGTGAGATTTGTTCGAACAACAAACCTAGGCGGCGGGCGATTTCTTTGGTGTCTGGTTGAGTCATTGCGCTCCATTTGTCGGTTTGGAATTACCTTAGCCCTCAGCTCACGCCGAGGAGTTTGTAACGAATCCTTACACGATGGAGTCGAGATCGCAAGACTGGCAATCGAGCATTGTGGCGGGGCTATGCGACTTCTATCAACTTGGCGACGGTTTGGCGAGCGCCTCCCGACGCGAGGAGGTCAAGCGACGGCTTGATTCGATCCTGCTGATCGTCGATGGTGGGAACCACGAGGGGCGTGAACCCCGGCTCTGGCATTGCTAATCGACGGGGAAGTTTCTGTGGCTCACGCGATATTCACCGATCAAAGCCGCCGTCCGCTCGCCGGCGAGTCAGCCATGTGAGGCACAAGGGGGGGTCAGTTTCTGATGGCGCTGGACAAGCGAAAAATCCTCAACAGGACAGCTACGGCAATGCGGCCTTGCGCTCGATGCAATTTTTGATGGCTTGTGACAGAGACGGCGGGAAGGCGAAGGAGGCGTCATGGATCTGGTGAATGAGTACTGTTAGGTCTTAGAGCCGCGCTTTGAAAGAAAAGAAGCAGATCCTGTACCTCCTAGGCCCCGTGGGTGGCGGCAAGAGTTCGATCGCCGATCGGCTCAGCAACTCATCGAGCCCCCGTTCCCTTCTATGGGCCGAACGGCGCAACCTCGAAACATACGCGCTGAGGGACAGGACGGCTATGTGTATCAGGCGGCGGCTGTACCCTCGCGTACCAGGGAGCTGGTGGAAATGTACACGGCGCCAATCAAGGTGCTGCACCCGTTACTCACGGCCACGCAGGACGGCAATTAAAAGGGCACCGAAGGGTTCGGCGCCATTCCCTTCGACGGCACCGTGCTGGCCCACAGGCGGGAGCGAATGGAAGGCCATCCGCAACAACAAGAACAACAAAGCTTTCTTCGACCGCATCTACATCGTGAAGGGGCCCTACTGCCTGCGCGTGTCGGAAGAGGCCAATATCTACGAGAAGCTGCTGCGTCCTGCCCTCACTTAGCAGGGTGAGCATCAGAACCAGTGAGTGCTCGGCACCCCTTCGCTCCGAAAGTTCCACACTCTTGAAACAAAAACAAAGAAAAACCATTAATTTTCTTGCTTTCACCCGACCCTTTTGTGATTTTTGTCACGAAAACGCGCTCAGAGCTGAGGTCAACCTGTCGGGATTTCCACTCCCTCCTGTCGGTAAACCACCCGTCATCACGCTCAAGGCCGGCCGCGTTTGGCTAGGAACTTTCGCACTTCGGCCCCGTTCTGAATTCAAAAACAATTTCTGATTTCATTTTGTTGTCTATGCTGAGGTGCGAGGGAGTGGCATCCCGATCATGCAAGTTGGTAGTAATCGACAGTCACACGTTTCGGAAGGAACACGTCCATGTGTAATGAAGGCAAGAAATGCTCGAAACCTTGGTTAGTCGTAGTTGCAGCGGTAACGACGGTGGTTCGCAATATCTTCGCTCTTGCGAATAATCCTACGTTCCAAGCAATTGCCATTGGCTTTTACGTAGTGTTCAAGCAATGGCTCACCGGTGATTCATCGCCATCGTAACGTGCGCGCCACAAAAGGAACCCCATACTTTGCAAGTTTGGGGCCTCCAATGGGCGACCACATAAATTTTCATTAGCGAGTCGTGGGCTAGGTCTGCAGCGGCTGATGTACCGTCCCGCTGAGTATTCGAGAGCGAAGTTAAACGAAGTCTTCGGGTATCAATGAATCAATCGAATCCGCTGTCGAAACTTCTGAGGGAGAAATCGCTCCGTGTGACCCTTACCCAGAAAACCCGCGGTCAATAACCCCGGATCATGAGTGTCCTAGCGGCCGGCGTATTCGGGTGCCGTTCTTGCTCTTTCCCCGTGATCTAGATACCCGGCTATGCCAGCCCCTTGAACACCACTGAGCAATCACCGTCAGTGCAATGACTGCCGTCGCGAAGGAGAAGAGAACCAGCGCAGCCGAGGTAATGGTCCTTCCTATCGAGTCCATAGAGGAGTCGAGCTGCCTCAATGGCGTCAATCTTCTCGAGGCAAAGGCAACCGCTGACCAGCATTTGAAGATCGTGCCCATCGGCATGGCGAGCACGAAAACATAGCCGTGGCGCGTGCAGAAGAGGCCTTCGCGCGCGTAGTGATGCGGGGGCCACTCTGCAGATCTGGAGTTCCTTTCTGCCAGCACTTCCGCCAAGCTCTGCTTGGAAGTAGTCAGGCGACTGAGCGCAAGGATGGCGGCCGCATCGAGATAGATCACTGGACCGCTGATTCAATCCGTAAAAGCTTGAAATCATCGGACAGCGACATATCCGGCGCGAAGTTGATGATCTCTACTACGCAGCCTGCGAACTCCTCTGTTCCATGGTCGCGTATGAATAGATTGGGGTCGCAGTGTTCGTGTGGGTCGAGGTCGGTTGCGATCAATGGGAACGCGATCCGAAGTGGAGTCTTGTTTTCACTGATGACCGTCGCCTCTCCCTTTACCATCAGCCGCCCGAAGCTGGTCGGTTCACTGGTCATGTCTCCTGCGGGCAATCGGCGCTGCCCGCTGAGAAGTCGAAAGTGGTTCTCAGTCTCTACAGCGCAACTCGCGCGGCTTCCATTTGCCAATACAAATGGTGTGTTTGATACAAGGCATAGGATGGCGAGAGACATACGGTCTGCTTGAGCGTCCCATACCTCCTCATCGAAGAGAACAGCTTGTGTGCGCATTACATCTTTCAATTCCTGATGGAAGTCGCGAAGGTGGAAGGCTGCGCGCGAATGGATGAAGCTGGTGACGAAGTGGAGGGCAGCACGCAACTCAACGCCACCCTTTCTGTTTCGCAGGCTGCAAGTGCCCGCCCTCTTGTCGACGGCAAAGGCCGCTTCGATCTTCTTGATGAGCGAACCACGACTCATCTTGTGGTCGGCTTTGAGGCGACTTTCATCTGCCAGGTTCGCTTGGGAAAGAAACAAACGATAGATGTAGGCCGGGAAGGGTTCATCAAGGTTCAGCGGGCGCTGGACAGACACGTACTCTTGGAAGTACTGCATCGAGTCAACGAATCCGGTGATGGACTGTTGCGCTAGACCTTGATTCCGAGCGTCCGCATGCGCGACGAAATGGGCAACTTCAAGAAAGACGTCCCTCCCTCTTCCATAGCCGCGGAGCTTTATCAGCAGGCCATCGACATCGTTCGCATCGAAGTTACCAGCTTGGATGCGTTGAATGATTTGGTTTAGTTTGACGAGGTCTTTGAGTGGCAGCGGCATCGAGTTTTTTTCTGGTGCCCACGAAGTTTACGGGCCTCGCTCTTGGCGATACTGCAAGGGGTAACCTGTTAGCTCCATAAAACCCACTAGTGATGAGCAAGACGAAGCTGGCGCCGGTTGCCAGAAGGGATTGCCCCGAAGTGGTCTGTGCGCTGTCCCACCCTCGCGGCGTTGACGGCTGAGCCACCTCTGCAATTGCTTGCGCGCGCGTCGCCCGTCGAGAGGCGCCCAATGTTGATCAGCGCCCCGTTCGGTCGTGTTTTGTTAGGTCCTTCCCCTCTTTGAGCGCGGACGACTGCCTATCGCCGCTTTCCGGCCATTCCGGGCGCCGCACTGGCACTTCTGCAGTGGAGGACTGCAGTCTTGACGACATCAACGAGCACTATTTCATCGGCCATGTGGATCCTCCCCCGGTGGGGAGGATTTTGGCCTGATCTGTCTTGCAGGAATGGGGCGACTAGCTGCGTCGCTTTAAAGGCCGCAACTTTTTCCACCATCTTTTCACTCGTTGCTTCAACGGTGGCATGGGCGCGTCGGCCCGCCACAACTCCAAATACGGAGCGACCTTCTCCGGAAAAACAAACTGCATCTGCGCCATCAACTCGCGAATGTCTTCTTGGATTCGATCCCGCAGTTCCTTGCGTTCGGCCTCGCTATCTTCGTCTTCGTAAGCGACAGTCGTAGTGGCAATACGCGCGACGAGTCCCATGTAGTCCTCGACAAGCCAATCAACAATTTCCTGATTGAAGAAGTAGCCGAATCTTGGCCTCTGTTCGACTAGCGACGAAAAGTCTTCTACATCCCATGGACCAACGCCGTGCCCGTACCGGATTACCTTGTCGGCTGTGGCTTTGAGTTGGTCGACGAGTTGGACCCTTCGATCAAGTAGAGCGACATCGATCTCCTTGTGCGCTACCCGAAGATGCCGCTGCGCTGTTCGCGCGGACATGAACGCTGCATACGCGCTCGCCCCTGCCGCAATGACCTGCAGCCAAGAATCTGTACCTGCCATCCTCTTCCCACCGTCGTTGTACTTGCTCGAAGATACCAGGGCGCGGAATGCAAAACGCCCCAACGGGGCGTCTTTCCTATGGGCGTTGGCGGGCAAGACGGGACAGGCCATCACAAGTGCTCCATATAGGCCAAGAAGTCGATGGGCGCAACCGTTCCTACCTCTTGCAGGCGGTTGAGAAGTGCGAAGAGAAAGAACGCCAACGCCGTCTCGTGAGCACTGCATTTGATTTCCCCGCTCCGCACCTGGAAGGCGCCTGCGGTGGCAACACATCCCAGGTCGATCGCATGATCACCGGTCAATTTGGCCATTGCGGCTGCAAACGCATCACCGAACGGCGGCGTCCAGGAAGGCTGCGTGCAGAGCAAGCCGGCCAGTATGGCAATCGGCGGCTTCGCCGGCGTCTCCCCTCGGATGTCTACAGTTTTTGCACTCGTCCGATAGAGCGCGCGGACCGAAGCTGCCTTTGCACCGGCGTATTCGAGGTGCGCCTTATCCAAGCTTTGCTTAACCTCGAAGACAGCGTAGACCGCTTCCGCGGGCACGTAACGGAACCCCTCGTGCTGCATCACTAAGTGACTGTACTGCCGATCGTAGATGACGATGTCAATCGAATCACTGCGATGCCCACGACTGTCAATCACAGTTGCCTTGTCGGCGCGGTAGCGCTCGGGCAAGTGCTGCCGTAGCATGGTCAGCCAGTTTGCTTCCACCGTGCCACCTTTGTCCCCTGGATGGCCGATGGTCGCGCGAGCAAGTTGGAGTTCAGCAGCTAGCTTCGCCTGAAGGGAAGCAAACAGCTCCTTTAGACCCACGGCATTTGCCATATCATTTCACCAGACGAAGTTGCTATATGAGGGCTGAGATCGGGCAAAGGCAGCCGACCGAGAGATCAGTTGCTTTTCCGCCAGCGTCAAATCATCAGAAATGCAGTTTGCGCTATTGGCAGGGTCCATGACGCGATGGCTTGACAGTTCATCTCGCAGCCACTCGAGGGCAAGCGAGAAATTCTCGGCCAATCGGCCCACGCGGCAACCGCGAAGTGCCTCCATGATGCACAGTTCCAAGTAGAAGGAAGGAAATTCCAATCCCGCAAGATCCCTCCACAGCTTCATCAATCGGATCTCGTTCACCCGCCCCGACTGACTGACTGCCTGAATGTGAAGCTGTACATTTGTCTGGCGCCACGTGTTGCCGCGCCGGTGGTACAGCGAATGCCAGTTCTGATAGCCCTCCTGCTGTCGGCCCGGCACCAAGTCGATGGAGAGACCTTTAACCGTAATCCCTATCGACACGTTTTGCGGGCGAGGATTCCAGCCCCACGCTTGGGCTGCTTGAAACAGCTTGCCGTAGATGCCCTGCAACGATTCCGGAGTTCGAGGGGTTAGAGAGATGAACAGATCCATGTCGGTCGAGCAGCTATTGGCAGTACCCTTCGCCAATGACCCGGAGTACGTCACTGCGGCCAGAAATGGTCCTGCCCACTGCGCGATGGGCGCATAGATCTGCTGCTCGGCTACGGCTTGCGTATAGGCCGTATTCACCTGATATTTTTGAAGCAAGTCGGCTAGATATTGGTCTGCCATGGATTTCTTGGGCGGTGGCCTAGATTCGCCAAGCGTGCCAGATTTTTGCTCAGACCGGAGCTGCGACTATCTGCCATAGCTGCAGGTCCCGTTCTTAGTGAGCGCCTCGGAGCAGGCCCTGCGGTCAACCTCGCAGATCTCTTCCGCTACTTAGGGAGAGCGGTCCTGCGAATTGGCAGAACCGAACTTTCGCCAGTCTTGACTTGTCCTTCGCTTTGCGCGGCCCAACGACCGATGCTGGCCTGGGACTGGCTGTTGGCCACACTCACCACTAGCAGTCCTTGGCCGACACCGCAATCGCGCCGAAGGTCAGCTGTCAAGCACAACCACGAACTTGCCCTCGCGGCCAGTTCCGGGCATTCCCGTCGGGCAGCTTTGTGGCGCCACGTTGCGCAGTTGGACGCTTTAAAACAGGGCCATCGAATCCAGAGGGCTGCGCACCGCTCCTCTGCCAACCTTCAACACGTGCGTGTAGATCATCGTGGTGGCGAACATCGGCGTGGCCGAGCATGGACGGCGACACTCATCTTGGCCGGCTGAACGACAAGCATGATGGCCGGTGGTGAGGAGTCGAAGGCGGCGTAGCCGCCGTAGACGACGAGCTACCGGCGGCGCCGGTTTGGTGGGGGTTCACGATGACGGGTTCAGGTCTCAAGAAGAGGTCGACCCCCGTGTCAGGTTCCCGAATCACCGATCAGCAGGTACGCCTCTATATGAACACCCGCAAGAAGAAATCCCAGGAGTTGGCCGCAGCCAAGGCTGGCATCAGCGAGCGCAGCGCGCGACGCATCGAGAGTGCGGTGACGCTACCCTCGCAAAACCCGCGGCGCTACTGGCGCTCCAGGCCTGATCCATTCGCTGATGTCTGGGACGCGGAGGTCGTTCCGCTGCTCAAGAACGCGCCCAAGCTGATGGCCGTCACGCTGCTGCGCAAGCTCCAGGACGATCACCCGGAGCGCTTCCCGGATGGCATGGTGCGCACGCTGCAGCGGCACATCCGTCAGTGGCGGGCCTTGCAAGGCCCGCCCAAGGAAGTGTTCTTCCCCCAGGAACACGCGCCGGGCCATCAAGGTCTCTCGGACTTCACCCCCGTGGGCGACTTGCGTGTCACGATTTCCAACGCGCCCTTCGTCCACATCCTGTACCACTTCGTTCTGGCGTTCTCGCGCTGGGAGCATGTCGAAGTGGTCGAGGGTGGCGAGACCTTCGAGGCTCTGTCCAAGGGCTTGCAGAACGCCCTCTGGCAAGCTGGCGGCGCGCCGCAGGAGCATCGCAGCGACAGCCTGTCGGCGGCCTTCAAGAACCTGGCAGAAGAAGAGGATTTCACCGTGCGCTACACGGCGCTGCTGGATCACTACGGCATGGTGGGCACGCGCAACAACCGAGGCGTGAGCCACGAGAACGGAAGTGTCGAGTCCTCGCATCGATACCTGAAGGAAGCCATCGATCAGGCGCTGCTGCTGCGCGGACATCGCGACTTCGAGGACCGGCTGGCCTATGAGGGGTTTGTTCGTGAAGCCGTGATGCGGCGCAACCGGCGCAATGCAGCTGCGTTTCGCATCGAGCGCGAACAATTGCAGGATCTGCCCCCGCGGCGTACCACCGACTTCGTCGAGGAGGAGGCGCGCGTGACGCGCTGTGGCACCTTCACCGTACGCGCCATCCTCTACAGCGCGCCCTCGCGCCTGATCGGTCACCGCCTGAAGGTGCGGCTTTACAGCGACCGGCTGGATTGCTACCTCTCCGGGGCGCTCGTCCTGACGCTTGCGCGCGGCACGCGCTCGCCCGGCACCTCCCGCGGCCGGGTGATCGACTACCGGCATTTCATCGAAGAGCTCAAGCGCAAGCCCCAGGCATTCAAGGGCTTGTTGTTCCGTGACGCATTGTTCCCGCGCGAGGCCTACCGCCTCACCTGGGAGCAACTCGACCTGAAGCTGACGCGACGTCAAGCCTGCCAGACCATCGTGGCGCTGCTGGAGATGGCCGCTCGCGACGGTGTGGAGGGCGTGTTGGCCGAGCGACTCGATGCGCTGCGCCTGGCCGGCGAATTGCCCGACGTGAAGCGCTTGCGTGAGGAGTTCGCCCCGCGCAAGACCGAGGTGCCGCAGATCACGATCGCGATGCCCTCGCCGAGCCGATACGACGCGCTGCTGTCGAGCGAACACGAAGACGAGCCGGAAGAGGTGCCAGCATGACCGCCGCTGCATTCGAGCCCGGGCGCAACGCCTTGATGCTCAACGAGTTGCGCCTGCCGACGATCGGCAGGCTGTGGTCGGACTTTGCGGAGCGCTCGGACAAGGAGGGCTGGCCAGCAGGTCGCTTCCTGGGCGGCTTGCTGGAACACGAAGTGGCTGAGCGCGCGAAGCGCCGCATCGAGCGCCATCGCGTCGAGTCGCGGCTGGATGTGACCAAGACACTGAGCAGCTTCGAGTTCGCCGAGGTGCCTATGCTGTCGAAAGCCCATGTCATGGCGCTGGCCAGCGGGGATTCGTGGCTCGAGAAGGGAGCCAACATTTTGATTTTTGGTCCCCCAGGCGTGGGCAAGAGCCACGTCGGGTGCGGCATCGGCCACGCGCTGATCGAGGCCGGCCGACGCGTGCTGTACATGCGCACCAGCGAGTTGGTGCAGCGCCTGCAGACTGCTCGCCAGACCCTCCAGTTGCCCCAGGCGCTTGCCAAGCTCGACCGCTACGACCTGCTCATTCTTGACGACATCTCATACGTTCGGAAGGACCAGGCCGAGACCAGCGTGCTGTTCGAGCTGATCGCCGAGCGCTACGAGCGGCGCAGCATCCTTATCACCGCCAACCAACCGTTCTCGGGTTGGGACACCGTATTCCCGGATGCCGGCATGACCGTGGCTGCCATCGACCGACTGGTTCATCACTCGACGATCTTCGAGCTGAACAACGTGGAGAGTTACCGCGGCAAGGTGGCTGCCCGGGAACAGAAAGTCCAGCGCGACAACGACAAGACGAATCGCCGGCGTCAATCATCCAGCGACAACGACAACCAGTCCAAAGGAGCGACAACGATAGCCCCATAAAAAACGACATTCACCCCTGCCCAACCGGCCAAGATGAATGTCGTTTAACCGGCCATGCTGCTTGACGCTATCCACCGAGCAGATCCTGCACCGTGCGAATGTCATATCCGGTTTGCAGTAGATGCGTCGCGAACGCGTGACGCAAGGTATGCGGCGTGGCAGGCTTGTCGATGCCTGCGGCTCGAACGGCCCGTTTGAAGGCGCGCTGGAAGGTTTGGTCGTACACGTGGTGGCGGCGCACAACGCCGCTGAGCGGATCGGTCAAATGGTGGCCTTGCGGGAACACCCAGAACCATGCCCAAGCCGAACCGGCGCGCGGGTACTTTCGCTCCAGCGCGTGCGGCATTTCCACGCCGCTGCGATGCTCGGCGGCGTCTTGCTGCCAGATGGAGCGAGCGCGGGCCAACTGCTCGCGCAAGGGCTGGACAAGGCGCTCCGGCAGCATCACCACCCTGTCCTTGCCACTCTCCCCCTCGCGCACGATGACGGCGCGCATGCCGAAGTCCAAGTCTTTCACCCGCAACTGCAGCGCCAAGCTTAGGCGCAGGCCCGTGCCGTACATCAGCCTCGCCAGCCAGCCGTGCTCGCCGCTGAGGCCGGCCAACAGCGCCAGCACCGCGCGGGTGAGCACCACCGGCAGGCGTCGATCTGGGCCCGCCGATCTCGTTCAGCCAGGGCAGCTGCAGCACCTTCGTGTAGAGAAAGTTTAAAGCCGACAGGGCTTGGTTGTGCGTGGACGCCGATACGCCGCGCTGGCTGGCCAAATGCTGAAGAAAAGCCTCCACCTCCGCCGCGCTCATATCCGCCGGGTGACGCCCGCCGTGGAAGCGGATGAAGGCCTTGCACCAATGCAGGTATGCCTCTTCCGTGCGCGGGCTGTAGTGAAGGCCCCGAATGCGCTTGCGCAGTTGGTCCAGCAGGTGAACAGCGCGCAGCGCCGGCAATTCGCGCACGACCACCGACGGCCAAAGCCGAGCCCTGGCGGCATGTGAGGAGGGCCATTCCCGGAGACTTCGTGCATGATGACCTACGTCGCGGCGCTCTTCAGACCGTTGCCGGACCCTGTACTCGGGCACCGTATTAGGCGGCAGTATCATACTGGATGAAAACATGGGGTATCCTATTAGCTCCATAACAGTCCGCTGGTGATCAGCTATGAGTCTGGCGCCGGTCGCTGGAAGGGATTACCCAAAGAACTGGAACGAATTTCTGGATTGGTTCTCGTCGGAAGACGATTGCATTGCCTATCTTGAAAAACTCCGGTGGGACGGCGGATTCAGTTGTCCCAAATGCGGTGTGCTTGATGAGGCGTACCGAGCTAGCCGCACTCGTTTGATGTGCAAGCATTGCCAACATCAGACGACAGTCACAGCGGGCACCATCTTCGACAAAACTCGCACTCCCCTGCGAGTGTGGCTTGCTGCCGCTTGGTACGTGACGAATCAAAAGCAAGGGGTTAGCGCGTTGGGCCTCCAACGAGTATTGGGCTTGGGCAGCTACCAAACAGCTTGGACGATGCTGCATCGGTTTCGCAGCGCGATGATCCGCCCCGGGCGGGAAAAGCTTAAGGGCGTTGTCGAAGTCGATGAGACCTATATGGCCCTCACTGACCGGGAAACCCCAGCGAGCAGAGGAAAGAGCAACACCTCCAAATTGCTGGTTGCGATAGCGGTGGAACTGCTAGAGCCGAAAGGGTTTGGGCGGCTTCGACTTCAAAGCATTCCGAGAGGTTCGGCGCAATTCTTGATTCCATTCATCGAAGCCAATATCGAGCCGGGCACTGAAGTACGAACCGATGGTTCAGCTGCATATGCCACTCTTCCGGATCTCGGCTATGGCCATCAGCGTACGGTGATGCTCGGTTCGCCGGTGCCAGCTCATGTCTCGATGGCGGGAGTGCACAGACTCGCGGCGTTGGTTAAGCGCTGGGTATTAGGGACGCATCATGGCTCTGTGCAGCCCCAGCATCTCGATGCTTATCTCAATGAGTTCGCGTTTCGCTTCAACCGCCGCACTTCAGGGTCTCGTGGCATGTTGTTTTATCGACTGCTCCAGCAAGCCGTGGTTGCGGACCCAATCACCTATGCCAATGTGACGCGAAAGAAGGCCAAACGAAGGCAGCAGTGAGAGAGGTCGTTCAACCAAATTTTGACTGCAACTGTTGGATGGCTACCGCCGCCGTTCGTCTGGGATCGGCCATGACCCGCCGTTCATACTTGCAAGAGGAAGGACCGCTGTACATCCACAAGCTGACGTCGCCCCGGCGCTGTTAGCTACCGCGGTTTGAAGCTCTCCGCGAGCTATGCAAGAGCGACGTCTTCGACAAGGCGATCGCCAAGTTCGCCACAGCCTATGCGGACCAGAGCGAACGCGGCCACGAGATCTTGAAAAAGGCAGTGCAGTCAGGGCGTGTGGACGTGATTGTCGAGCCCAAATGAGCGCCCGACGATGGTTACTTCAAGGGCGCGCCCAACGTGCTGATTCTCTCATCGGTTGGAGTTCGCACATGAATCACACCTCTACTCTTGCCGCCAGCGCGCATCTGTGAGCGCCCCGCGCTCGCGCGGCCCACGAAGTGGGTGGTGCCGTGCCGCGCCGCCGCCGGGTAGGCCAGGCCGATGCCGATCATGCCCAAGTCATGTAGTGGAGGATGGGCGCAAAGCCGGTCACGAATCCGGTGATGAACAAGCCGAGGCTACGAATTTCCAGCCCAGGTCGACGGTCGAGAGGACCGAAGGCCGGCTGCGCAGGCTCATCGCGGCGATTGCGCTGGTGGCCATCACTTCAGCTCCTCGAACTCGCCCGGACGCCAAGCCTTCTCGAACCATGGCTCCAGCGGGCCGTAGAGGCGTAGCACGGCGAACCAGCCCTTGTCCGGCACGGTCTGCGTCCAGTTCGCTTCCTTGCCGGCCGGCGCCTTCGGGCCGTAATACAGGTCCACCGAGCCGTCGGCATTGACCAGAAGCTGGTCGCGCTTGTTGTTCTTGCTGGGGAAGGGCTGCTTCGTCTGCAGTTCCGAGCGCGTCTGCGTGTCGTAGAGCACCACCGACCAGAAGTCCTTGGCCGGGACGTTGGCGGGGACGTGCAGACGGTAGCTCTTGGCGCCGTCGAAGGGCTTGCCGGTGCTGTCCATCGCATTCATCGCGTATTGCGAGCCACGGCCTACCAGCTTTGCGCTCATGGCCGGCGTGTTGACGACGGCGATGTAGAAGAAGTTGGTGCGGGCATCCAGGTTGCGGCCGGACACGCCATCCACGTCGAGCCAGCGGTAGTCGCTGCCGACGAAGCCGTCGGTCCAGTGGCTGCCCTGGAACTTGGCGGCGCGCGCGTCGCGGTTGCGGAAGAAGATCGAGCGCGCGGTGGCATTGCCGACGGCGGCCGACTCGGCGAGGATCTTCTTCATGCGTTCGTCGGGCGCGAAGGGCTTGCCCTTGCGGATGCCGATGGACGCTGCCAAACCGCGCGCCTCCGGGTCGAGCAGGTCAAGCGGCTCCTTCTGGATCATGCTGTCCACCTCGCGGTAGAAATCGATGTCGTTGGCGTGCACCGTGTTGTAGGGCACCTTCGAAGCGTTGATGAACTGCATCGGCGGCGGATTGGCCGCCTTGTCCAGCGCGTAGATCTTGATGCCGTCGCGGAACTGCTTCGACGCGGCGTCGGGCTTGCCATCCTTCAGGAAGCCGCGCAGCACCAGCAGGTTCACGGACGAGGGCGAACGCGCAATGTAGTAGTCGCCGCCCTCCTCCTTCGACTTGGGCAAGGCGCCCTTGTAGTCCGTGGGCACGATCAGGTACTTGCCGCCCTGCCCCCGGTCGGGGCCCGGTCCGCCCATGTCGACGACGAAGCGGAACAGCGCATCGTTCACCGTGCCGGGGCCGCTGCCGGGCGGGACCTCGACCACGGTCGGGCCGTCGGCCTGCAGATCCAGCATGGCCAGGCAATAGACGGTGTCGGTGTTGCCGGTGAGCAGCAGCGGATTGGAGTCGAGCAACTGGTCGAAGATGAGGGCTTGGTGGCTCTTGACGGCACCCAGCCCGGCTTGGCCTTCGCGGATCGCCTCCATCGAGGCCGCCGGGATAAAGTTGAGGAAGACCTCGACGCCGCGCAGGAAGTCCAGGTTGCCGTAGGCCTTCTCGGCGGTCTCGGCGGTGGGCACGCCGTCGACGAACTTGAGCGTCCCCAAGCGCGTTTGCACCGTGTCGGGCGTCATGATTTTGGCGGGGATCGGGGTGTTGAAGCCGGGCGTCGGCGGCGCGTCGGCGAAGGTGAGCGGGCTGACGATGGCCAGCGCGGCGGCGAGTGCCGTGGCGGCGAAGTGCTTGCAGGGTACGGTGTTCATGGCCTGTCTCACTGTCAGCCCATCAGTCGCACGAGGCTCGGGTAGTGGTTGGGCAGCAGACGCGAGAGCCAGTGCAGGGTCGAGGAAAACTTGCCAGTGAGGATGCGGCGCTTGCCGCGCTCGATGCCGTTGAGCACGTCCGCGGCCACCTTTTCTGGCGGCGTAACCATCAGCTTCTTCGCGATCGCGGTGAAGCCGACTTCCGCCTCGCCGGCGTTGACCGAGCGGCGTCCGGTTTTCTCGATACTGGTCCGGATGCCGCCCGGATGAACGCATACCGCGCGCACGCCACTGCCTTCCAGTTCCTGCCACAGGCACTCCGTAAGGCCGCGCACACCGAACTTCGAGATGTTGTACGCGCCTTGGGACGGGTAGCTGACGAAGCCGAACACACTGGAGATGTTGACGATCCAGCCCTGCTTCTGCGCCAACATGGCGGGCAGGAAAGCCTTGGTGCCGTAGATCACGCCCCACAGGTTGATGCCCAGCTGCCACTCGATCTCTTCGATGGTCAGGTGTTCGATGGTGCCGATCACGGTGGCGCCGGCGTTGTTGAACACTAGGTGCGCCGCGCCGAAGTCGCGCGTCACATCCCTGGCATGCGCGTCGAAGCTCTCTCGGCTCGACGCGTCGAGCCGGTAGACCCGGACTTCGGCTGCACCGCACAGCGAGCGGGTCTGCGCGAGGCCGTCCATGTCGATGTCCGACAGCGCCAGGCGCGCGCCTCGCCTGGACAGTTCGAGCGCGAGCGCGCGGCCGATGCCGGAAGCGGCACCCGTGATGACGGCAACCTTGCCGGTAAAGAATCCCATGTCTGTCTCCTGGAGTTGCGTGATGAAGTCGTGGTGCAGCGGCGCCGGGCGCAGGCATGCCTCGGCGGCACGCCGTGCCGCTCGTTTCTCTGTGCTGTGATGTGTTCTTCGCAGTGACGCGCAGCCTTGTGGGCGGCGTTGTCTTCGCATGCGAAGAGGCTTGCGCGCGTTAGCGCCTCAGGGCTGATTCGGCATACGTGGCCATGTGTCTTGTCTCCAATTTTTGGTGTGCATTTCGTCGGCCTCGGCGCTGTTTGCACGCCTGCCGATAGAGATGAATTCTCGAAGGGGAGGCCCCTTCCGAATTTGTTGCTTGGCGACAGAGATTTGTGATTGAATGCCACGCAATCCAGACGAGGAACCCACATGACGGCGTACCTGCGCGGATGGGTGCTGCGAGGCATTGCGGAGCTGATCAACAAGCTGGGCGGCGATGCGCATCTCTACGAGGTGCGCTTCAAGCTGCCGCTGCATCGCGCCGACGTGGGCGAGCTGAATATTCCCGCCGCGCCGCTGATCCGGCTGCTGGAGGCCTGCGCCGAGGACCTGGACTGCGCGGACTTCGGCATCCGGCTGGGCCTGGCGCAGGGCCGCGACCCGATCGGCCCGATCGCCGCCGGCATCCAGGCCGGCACCCTTGGCGAGGCCATCGAAGCTGCCGTGCCCTACATGAACATGCTGAATCCCGCACTGGCGCTGGAGTTTCAGCGCACGTCCAAGGGGCCGCGCCTGGCCTACCTGACCCAGGTGCCGCGTCCGGGCATGGCGCGCCAGTTCGAGGAATGGTGCCTGGCCATCAACCTGCAGGTGATCCGCCACCTGGTGGGCAACAACGTGCGTTTTCGCGGCGTCTACTTCTCGCACGCACCGCTGCTGGCGGCCGACTTCTATGCGCGGGTGTTCGGCTGCCCGGTGCGCTTTTCCCAGGGCTCCTTCGGCGTCGACTACTTCGCCGGCGACATGGCGCGGCCGACCCGCGAGCACAACACCGAGATGAAAGCCATCGCGGTCGACTACATCGGCAAGATCGCAGAGCCTTCACAGCTGGCTTTCGACGAGCAGATGGACGCTTGGATCCGCAAGCTGCTGCCGCAGGGCCGCTGCCAGCTCGAAGCCATCGCGCAGGAACACTGCGTCAGCGTGCGCACCTTGCAGCGCCGGCTGGAAGAAAAGGGGCTGGTGTTCGAGAAGCTGGTCGACGACGTGCGCCGCGAGCATGCTGCGCTGTACCTCGGTGACCGGGTGCTGCGCATGTCGCAGGTGGCCGCACTGCTGGGCTATGTCGAGCAGAGTTCGTTCTCGCATGCGTTCAAGCGCTGGTACGGCACCACGCCCAGCGCCTGGCGCAAGGCGCGCTGACGCAAGTGCTCAGACCGCCACGTGCCTGTGCAGGAACGCCAACTGCGCGCGCACGTTCTCGTCCAGGTAGTCACCGTAGTAGGGCTGGAAGTGGTCCGACGCATGCAGCGTGAAGCGCGCGTTTTGCATGCGGCCCGCGGCCTTCTGCGCGACCTCGGCCGAGACGATGCTGTCGTTGGAGCCCGCGATCACCAGCGTCGGCACCCGCACCCGGCGTGCCTTGCGGATCGGGTTGTAGCGCGGGATCTTCAGCGCCACGCGTGCCAGCACCTTGTTCTCCCACGGCACGTCGAGGATGGCCTGGAGTTCCTGCATGCCGCCCCAAGCCTCGGGACCGGTCAGCACGGCAAAGTCGCCGGGGCGGCCGACCACGGGCAGGTAGTGCGGCTTGCCGATGAGGCTGCCGGCCAGGTCGCGCAGCCCTGCCAAGGTGAGCTTGAGGACTTTCATGAGGGGCATGTGCGCGACGGCGCCCAGCCCGCTCATCAGCGGATGCCCGGCGATCACCGCCGCGATGCGGTGCCCGCGCGCCGCCATGCACACCACGTGCCCGCCCGACAACGAGGTGCCCCACAGCACCATGCGCTCGCCGTCCACATGCTGCAGGGACTTCACGTGCCGGATGGCCGCGTCCCAATCCTTCAGGTGGCGGAACGGATCGACCCAGTGGCGCGGCAGGCCTTCGCTGTCGCCGAAGTTGCGGTAGTCGAACAGGTAGACGGCATAGCCGGCCTCGACGAAGCGCTGTGCATGCGGCATCAGCATGGCGCGCACGCCGGCAAAGCCGTGCGCCATGACGATGACCGGCGGGCGCTCGCCCCGGCTGGGCAGCAGCAGCGTGCCGGCGCAGTGCAGGCCCGCGCTCTTGAAGGAGGAGTCGATGCTCTTCATGATCGAAGCGCCCGCGCTCAGGCAGCCGCGGAGAGCGGGGCACTGCGCGGCGCCGTGCCGCGGCCGGCATGCGCGCTGCCGAACTCCAGCGCCGCATCCTCCACCGGGTCCTTCAGCAGCATCACATGGTCCTTTTCCGGGCTATGCAGGATGCGCCACGGCAGCCCCTTGCCTTGGCGCGGCAACGCCGCCGAGCCGCGTTGCGCATAGCCCGATTGCAGCGCCGCGACGATCGATTCGTTCTGCACCTGCCCCTGCGGCGCGCGCGCGGTGACGACGTCGATGCCCTTGGCATCCATGTGATTGAGCAGGCGGCAGATGTAGGCCGCAGCCATGTCGACCTTGAGCGTCCAAGAGGCATTGATGTAGCCGAAGATCCAGCCCATGTTCGGCACGTCCTGCAGCAGCGTGCCCTTGTAGGTCATCCGTTCGTTCACCGGGACGGTCTTTCCGTCCACCCGCAGTTCCATGCCGCCGAAGGACTGGATCTGCAGGCCGGTTGCCGTCACGATGATGTCGGCCTGCAGTTCCTTGCCGGACTTCAGGCGGATGCCGTTCTCGGTGAAGGTGTCGATATGGTCGGTCACGACCGAGGCCTTGCCGGCGCGGATCGCCTTGAACAGGTCGGCATCGGGCACCGCGCACAGGCGCTGGTCCCAGGGCTTGTATTGGGGCGAGAAGTGCGTCATGTCGAAGTTCTCGCCCACCTGCTTGCGCACGCCGGCCAGCAGCAGCCTGCGCACCTGCTCGGGCCAGCGCTTGGAGGCCTTGTAGATCACGCGTGCCAGCAGCAGGTTGCGCTTGCGCGCCATGCCGAAGACCCAGCGGTCGGGCAGCACGCGCTGCAGTACCTCGGAGATTTTGTCGTACGAGGGCAGCGAGAACACGTAGCTGGGCGAGCGCTGCAGCATCGTGATGTGGGCCGTCTTGTCGGCCATGCTGGGCACCAGCGTCACCGCCGTCGCGCCGCTGCCGATCACCACCACGCGCTTGCCGCGGTAGTCGAGTTGCTCCGGCCAGAACTGCGGATGGATGGTCTGGCCCTTGAAGCGCTCGATGCCGGGGAAGCTCGGCTGGTAGCCGGCGTCGTGGTTGTAGTAGCCGGTGCAGCTCACCAGGTAGCTGCAGGTGAAGGTGACGTCTTCGCCGCTTTCCTCGTCGATGCAGCTCAAGGT
Organism: Variovorax brevis; assembly: GCF_030317105.1. GTDB lineage: Bacteria > Pseudomonadota > Gammaproteobacteria > Burkholderiales > Burkholderiaceae_C > Variovorax > Variovorax brevis. Next base: position 65,915 of record NZ_JASZYG010000001.1, on the reverse strand, counting down.
CCAGCGCTTCTGTCCGCTAGCCCACGAAGCCTGCGTCGTCTTGATGCCGAAGCGGATCTTCCTGTCGACGCCGAACTCGCGTGCCGTATCGGTCACGTACTGGCGGATCGACGGCCCATCGGCCAGCACCTTCAGTTCGTGCCAGGGGCGCAGCTTGTAGCCGAAGGTGAACATGTCCGAGTCGGAGCGGATGCCCGGGTAGCGGAACAGGTCCCAAGTGCCGCCGATGGCCTTGCGCCGCTCCAGGATGCCGACGCGCTTGCCGGGGCATTCCTTCTGCAGATGGCAGGCCATGCCGATGCCGGACAGGCCGGCACCGATGATCAGGACGTCGTAGTGGTTTGTCTCCATGTCTTTCTTTCGCATGTGTGTGGATGGGTTGTCGGATGGCAGGAGTATTCCCGTCGGCCCTCTTCTCTTCTTGACACGACGAGACGATTGCTTGACATTTTGAGACATGACTGCATTTGTTCGATCGAGCGGCCTGCAGGGATATGCGGGGCTCATGCGTCGCTTGGGTACAGACCCCGGACCCTTGCTGCGGCGCTACCACATCGCGGCAAGCTCGCTGGCCGACGAGGAGGCACTTCTATCGCTGCGTGCGTGTGTCCAATTGCTGGAGGCCAGCGCCGTCGCGACGGGTTGCCCTGATTTCGGATTGCGTCTGGCGCTGGCTCAGGACATCAACGTGCTGGGCCCATTGGGGATCATTCTTCAGAATGCGCCTTCGGTCAGGGAGGCTTGGGACTTCGTTGCCCGCCACCTGTTCGTGCACAGCCCCGGGCTGGTGATAGAGATTCACGAAGAAAGCCCGACGATCAAGGGCGCTGCGGAGATGACCGCGGAGATCCGCCTTGCCAAGCTTCCTGCGCAGCGTCAGACCATCGACCTGTGCCTGGGCGACATGCACCACATCACGCGGTTGCTTGCGGGAGAACGCTACCGGCTGCTCGGCGTCGCCATCCCGCACGCACCTTTGGCGCCCATCGCCACATACAAGCGTTTTTTCAATGCGCCGGTGTTCACGGAGCAACCGCGGGCAGCGCTGTACATCAGCCGTGAAACGCTGCACACAGACATGCGCGGCGCGAACCCCATCCTGCGACAGATCACCGAGAACTATCTTGAGATGAACTTCAGGGACCCCGGTGAAAGCGTATCGGCGCGTGTGCGACTCGCGCTGCGCCGGACCTTGGGGACCTCGCAGGGCAGCAAGACCGAGGTCGCGCTACTTCTGGGCCTACATCCACGCACCTTGCAGCGCCACCTGGCGATTGAATGCACGACCTTCGAGACGATTCGCGAAGACGCGCGCAAGGAGGCCGCGTTGCACTATCTTCGCGAAACGAAGCTGCCCCTCGGCCAGCTCGCCGACCTCCTCGGATTTTCCGAGCACTCTGCGATGAGTCGTTCCTGCCGCCGCTGGTTCGGTGTGCCTCCATCAGCACTGCGCGAGAGCGAGCGGGCGAAGTAGCTGTTCGCGCGCGAACGCTGCGCGAACTTGGCGGGCTACTTCTTCTGCCCTCCGAAAGGGATGGCCAGTGTGATCCATGTGTTCCACCCCTTGGGCCGGTTCCGGGCCTCGAACTCGTAGTAGCCCTTGAGGTTGACGTACCACTTCTGCCCACCCACCGGGAAGAAGTAGCCGATCTGCGGGCCGACAGCGTAGACCCGCGACTTGAAGTCCCCGAGGGTTGCACCTGCACCGCTGTCGCCCGTCAGTTGTTGATAGAAGTAGCCCACCAGGCCGACATGCAGTTGCTCTGAAAGAAACTGCGAGGCCGCCCAATCGAGGTGGCCGTCGATGCCGTTCTGGTAGTCCGTGTCGGGATTCTCGAAGTTGTAGGTGAAGCCAAGCGTTGCAGAGAACTCGTGGCCGGCCTTCGGGTCGAGATAGGTGTAGCCGCCGCCGGCGTCCAGCGACCAGTGGTTGGTGCCCAGGTTGGCCAACCGCTCCGCTTGATACGCGCCGACCGGCACGCCCGCCATCGTGTAGGCCATGAAGTTGTGGACACCGCGATTCCATTTCAGGTAAGCAGACGGGTACAGGTCGCCTCCGCCGGTCAGGGAGTCGCTTTGACTTCCTGTTCGCGTGAGGCCACCCGGACCCGTCAGCGTCGCGTCCACGCCGACTTTGGTGCGCCCGAAGACTCCAGCGACGCTGACGCTGGCCTGTCCGCCCAACAGGGGCTCGGTGAACACGTAGGTGGGGATGGCGAACAAGAGGTCCGCCGTCACGTCCAATCCTGCCCTCACCTGCCCGCCGCGCGGGAACGATTTGCCGACGCCCGCATCCGCGCTGGTGTGGTAATACACGAGTGGCAGAGACCAGCCAGGATCGCCCGGTACGGCTGCGAAGCTGCCGAACTGCCCCGGCAGCCAGAAGCTCATGCCACCCTCGTCGGCCTGCGACACCGTCGATGCGGAGACCAGCAACGCCGCGGCGGCGAATTTGAACTGTCCAGCTTGCATGGTGGTTGACTCCTCGCAGCAACCGTCGATGAACACTTGAAGCACTGACGGATCTCCCGCCGTATCGTCGAAGGTCGGAACCCGCCATCTCGTTGGCCTGCCCAGTCCTTGCGAACCGGTCAATGGCAAATCATCGGTGCGCCTGAGTAGATCCAGAACGCGCCCGCCGCGATGCCGCAGAACCAAGCCACGGCTTGCCATCGTCCGTCTTGCCAGAACCACTTCACGAGAAAGCGTTTCATCGCCGTTGAGGCGCCGCTCTGCGGACACCGGCAACCGCATAGCAAGCGCCCACGAAATAGACCAGGATGCTGAGTCCCTGCAGCGCCAGCCACGTGTTCTTTCCGGCCTGCACCGGTTCAAAAAAGAAGTTCGGCCAGACCATGTTGCAGACGGCGTAGCCCACACCGGCCGTCACGAGTTCGGCGACGAGTCCGTAGGCGCAGAGCGTGGGCGCCAGACGCTCATGGCTGGAAATGCCCGGCGACGCACCTTGGCGGACCGCGGCGAGGTAGCACAAACCGATGGCGATCATCCCAAGGCTGCCGGTCTTGAGCGTCATCTCGGCCAGGATCGCGGGACAGCCCCACCACAGCGTGACGTTCTTCAGGAACACCGGGCCGACATCTCCCGCCTGCGCGCCGGGGAAGTAGTGCAGGATCGGAATGAATCCCACGACGAATCCGGTGATGAACAGGCCCAAACCCCAGCGGATGAATTTCCAGCCCAGGTCTGCGTGCGTGACCGCTGCTTCGCCGCGCATGGCCATGGTTGCATTGCTCATGACGAACTCCTTCCGATGTAATGGGTGAGCTGCCCGAGCGGCAGCAATGTCCTGGTCGGCGTGGCTCACTTCACCAACTCGATCTCGCCCGGTCTCCAGCTCTTGTCGAAGAAAGGTGGCAATGGGCTGTACAGGCGCAGGATCGTCCACCAGCCCTTCTTGGGATCGGTCTGGATCCAGTTGCCTCGCTCGACACCGGCAGGCTGTGTCGGCGCAAAGTAAACCGTGGTCGGGCCGTCGGCGCTCGCCTTGGCGGCAGGTGATGGATAGGTCTGGCTGCCCGCGCGTGGATAGCGTTGCGGGGTGTCGAGCATCGAGCGCGACTGGTTGTCGTACACGGTGAACGACCAGAACCGGGCGGCCGGAATATTCGGCGGCAGGGTGACCTTGTAGGTCTTGCTGCCATCGAATGGGTTGCCCTGGGTGTCCCGGAAGTTCTCAAGATACTGAGAGCCGACGTTGGGCAGGCGCATGGCCATGGCCGGCGTGATGCCGGTGACTGAATAAAAGAACCAGGTTCGCGCGTTCAGCTTGCGCGCGCCATCGTTGGGATACGGCTTGAGCCCATCCTTCGTGATTTCCGCCGGCGGCGTCATGAACTCATGGCCCCCGACCCACAGTCCATTGATCCACTGGGAGTCGGCGCCGTAGTAGCCAAAGCCCTCCGATGGACGCCCACCGATCGACATCGCCCGACTGGCGGCATTCGCCACGGCGAGGCCCTCGGTGAGGATCCGTTTCATGCGGGCATCGGGATTGAAGGGTTTGCCTTTCACGATGCCGATCGCGGCGAGATGGCCTGCGATCTCGGGATCCATCACGCCGGCAGGCTGCATCTGCACGGCCTCGTTCAGCATCTCGAAGAAGCTGAAATCCGTGGGCGGGATGGTGTTCATCACCTTGCCGGTGCCTTCCACGAATCGGGGGCTGGCCGGCTTGCTCAAGGTGCCGATGGTTGCCTTCCCGGCCAGATAGCTGGCGATGCTCGTTCCCTCGCCGCCAGGCACATAGGGATAGATCCTGAGCGTCTTCTTGACGATTGCATCGACGGGCTTGGGATCGTTGTTCTGCAGGAACGCCCGACCCACCAACGCGACATGGGTCGTGTTGGACTTGCGCACGTAGTAACCGCCTTCGGGCACTTCGCCTGTGTAGCCGGGGGGCAGCAGCACGTATCGTCCGCCCTGCCCGCGGTCGGGTCCGGGGAAGCCGAAATCGCCGATCCAGTTCCAGAACATGTCGTCGAAGATGCCCAGACTGTCCGGCGGGGTCTCGACGACGAGTGGCCCCTTGGTCAGGCCAGGTAGGCCCAGAAATAGTAGGTGTCGGCATTGGCCGTGAGGAAGAGTGACTTGGCATCCATGAGGCCCGGCGTCACCAGGACGTCGTTGTCGTTGACCCCGGCCGCCCTGAATCCCTTGAGAAGCGCCAGTTGGTTCACGGCTGCATAGCCGCCGATGACTGCCTCGATCGCATGGACGTAGTCCAGTTCGTCGAAGAGCTTCTGCGCGGTGGCATTGTCGGGGAAGCCGTCCTTGAAGTTGAGGGGGCCAAGCCGGCTCGATTCCACACGATCCGGCGTCCTGATGGCCTGGGGCATGTCGCCTTGGGCGCTGGCAGACATGGCGGCGACGGCGAGTGTGAGCATCGCGACAGCGGCGACAAGGTTGTTGGTTTGCCTGGTTTTCATGAGGGGCTCCTCGAAATGTTGTACGGCCGAACCTTTGCCTACTTCACCAACTCGATCTCGCTCGGTCTCCAGGTCTTGTCAAAGAACGATTCGAGCGGGCTGTACAGGCGCAGGATCACGAAGTACCCCTTGCCAGGCGCTGTCTGGATCCAGGTGCCCTCCTTGGCAGCGGCTGGCTTCGTCGGGGCGAAATAGACCGTGGTGGTGCCATCCGCGTTCGCGACCGCAGCCGGTGAGGGAAAGGTCTGGCTGCCCGCGCGTGGGGAGCGCTGCGGCGTTTGCAGCATCGAGCGGGTCTGGTTGTCGTACAGGGTCAGCGACCAGAACCTGGCTGCGGGGATGTCCTTCGGCAGCGTCACCTTGTAGGTCTTGGCTCCGTCGAAAGGGGTCTTGTCCGGATCCGTGAAGGCCATCAGGTACTGCGAGCCGACGTTGGTCAGCCGCATGATCATCCCCGGCGAGTCCATCGTGTAGCCGTAGTAGAAGGCCGCGCGCGAATCGAGGGTCCGGGCGCCCGTTGGCGGGAAGGGCTTGATGCCTTCCTTGGTCACCATCGGTGGCGGCGTCTGGAAGTCATAGCCGCCCTGCCACAGCATGCTGGCCCACGTCGATTTCGGGTAGTAAGCCCAACCGGGATAGTCGGCGGCTCCCCAGTTCAGCACACGGCCGGCTGCATTACCCACGGCGGCTGCGTCCGTGAGGATCTTCTTCATCCGGGCGTCCGGATTGAAGGGCTTGCCTTTCGCGATGCCAATGGCCGCCAGTTGGCCCGAGAGCTCGACATTGAAAGACGTCGCGGGCTCCATCTGCACCAGCTCGTTGAGCATTTCAAAGTACGAGAAGTCGTTCGGTGGGATGGTGTTGAAAGCCTTGCCACTGGCCTCGATAAACTTGGTCGGCGGGATGGCTGCGGCAGGCCCCGGCCTGACCTTGCCTTCAAGGATGGTGGACAAGCCGGTGCCGTAGCCTCCCGGCCGGTACGGATAGATCTTCAGCGACTGCTTGATCGACGCCGCGGCGGGCTTGGGATCGTTGTTCTGCATGAAGGCGCGAACGGCGTAGAGCACGTGCAAGGTCTTGGAGTGGCCTACGTGGAAGCCGCTGTCGGGAAGCGGGCCGTCATAGCCCGGTGGCACGACGAGGTACTTGCCGCCTTCGCCCCGGTCAGGGCCGGGAAAGCCGATGTCGATGACCCAGCCGAACCACATGTCGTTGATCGTGCCGAGCTGCGCCGGCGGCACTTCAATGACCAGCGGGCCCTTGGTCAGGTCGAGCGCGGAGAGCGTATAGAGGGTGTCTGCATTGGGGGTGAGAAAGAGCGAGTTCGAGTCCATCAGCTCGGAAAACATGACGACCGTGTTGTCTTCGGCCCCGATGCTCTGGAAGCCTTTTCGGATCGCATACGCCGACACGCCCGAGATGCTGTTCATGAAGGCATCCACGCCGCGTATGTAGTCCAGGCTGTCGCGCACCTTCTGCGCCGTCGCCGCGCTGGGGGCGCCGTCCCTGAACTCCAGCGTGCCGATGCTGGTTTCGACCTTGTCCGGCGTCGTGATGGCAGGCGGAATCGTTTGGGCGATGGAGATCGCGGTAGCGACGCTGAGCGACAGCGCGAACGTCGCGGTGATGAGTTGTCTGGTTTTCATGGAGAGATCCTCTGTGTGGTGTGTGGTGTTCGCTCATCTCATGGGCTCGATGTCGGGCAGCTTCCATGTCCCGTCGAACAGGCCCGCCTTGGGGGTGTAGAACCGCATCATTGGGTAGAAGCCCTTGCCGGGCAGCGTCTCGATCCAGTTGGCTTCCATGCCTGCGGGAGCGCTTGCGAGGGGCCCGAAGTACAGGTCAATCGAACCGTCCGCGTTGGTCTTGAGTTGGTCGAGCGACGAGCGCGCCGAGTCGTTGGACGGGTTCTGGATCATCGAGCGGGTCGCGGTGTCATAGAGCGTCAGCGACCAGAACTGCTGGGCCGGTGCATTGGCAGGCACGCGCAGGCGATAGGACTTCCCGCCCACAAGCCGGTCACCGTTCCTGTCCTTGAACGCCTGGGCGTAGTTGCCGCCAGGACCCGCCTTCATGATGCCCAGCGCAGGCGTCGTGTAGATCGCGCCGTAGGTGTAGTGCAGCCGTTCGTCGATCTGGCCGTATGAGTCGGTTTGCTGGACCGGATTCACCTGGAACACCCAGTGCCAGTTCGTGCCGGGAAACGGATCGATTCCCAGACCTTCTCCAACCTGCCGGAATCGGTCGGGTCCGTCGAACAGCATCACACGGCCCATGGCATCGCCCATCCGTGCAGCCTCTTCGAGGATCGCGCGCTGCCGGGCATCGGGCTTGAACTCCTTGCCCTTCTCAATGCCCAGTGGCTTGACCATGGCCATGTAGAACAAGTCACGCGCCTGGACGGGGTTGTTGTTGATGAACGCCGACAGACGCTCCCAGTACGCCATCCCCGTTGGCGGGGTCGTATCCATGACCTTCCCCGACATGGACGTGAACTTGTTCGGCCTGGGATCGCGGCTTTCGCTCAGCGGATAAACCTTGACCCGCTTGACGGTCTGCACCGCGCCGTTCCTGTCGCCCTTCTGGACGATGCCGCGGACCATGACGTTGTAGTTGTTCATCGTTCCCTGGAGGACGTAGTACCCCGTCTTCGGGACGTTGCCCTTGTACCCGGGCGGCAGAAGCAGGTACTTGCCGCCCTTGCCGCCGTCGGGCCCGGGCAGGCCAACGTCGGAGATGGATCTCTGCCAGAAGTCGTCGATGATTCCGACGAGCGCGCCAGATGGGATCTCGACAACGAGCGGTCCCGACTTGCCAAGGTCCACGTTGGTGTACCCGTAGATGGTGGTGTCATTGGCCGTGAGCCAGCGGCCCTTGGGGTCGGCGTAGTTGTCAGCGATGACAATGTCGGTGAGATCAGCGCCGAGGTCGCGCAGGGTGCCAACGCGAATCGACTCGAACGAAACCGCCGGGTAGCCCCACAAGTAGGCTTGCACGGCGCGCTGGTAGTCCATCTCGTCGAACAGCTTGCGCGCTGTCTCCTCGGAGGGGAATCCGCTCTCGAAGCTCAGTTTGCCGATGCGGGTATCAGTCGTCTGCGGCTGCACTTGCGTGGTCTGCGCGCACCCCGTCATCGTTGTGACGAAGAGCGCCAGCACGGCCGCGGCAGTGCTGTGCGTCGCCTCTGGGCGCAGCTTAGGGTTGCATTTCATGGTGTATTCCTTTGCAGTTCCCGACATGCGCGAAGACGCTTTCTCTTCATTGCAGGAAGCCCGACGAGAGGTAAAGCCGACCTGCGAGCACGGCATCGACCGCCGGCATCAAGTCGGTCGCCAGGCAACGTTTGAGGACCACCGCGTGTGCCCCCGCGGCCAGCGCAGCTTCTGCAACCGTGCGCTCGTCGTGCACCGACAGCAGCAACAACTTCGCGTCGGGGGCGAGCGCGCCGATTCGGTTGAGCAGGCCGCTCAGGTCGCCAGCAGACAGGGACATGTCAACCAGCACAACCGCTGGGCCCAGGCGTTCGGCGCCTTCGAGCAACGCTGCTTCGTTGGCGACCATGAAAACGGCGTCGAACTGCGTTTCCAACAGCCCACGGACGCTGTCACGCAGACCATGATGGCGGTCCGCCAGCAATACACAGCTGTGCTGGCGGTTCATGGCCGTTGGACAGACGGGGTGGCCACCCGTGCCGCGGTGTTGTTCATCGCGCTTCTCCGGTCGTTGTGAGTCTCTACCTGCTCCTGGATGCATCCAAGATAGGTCGAAGCGCTGCGAAGCGCATCCCGAAAAATTACGGGATGTGGCACCGGAAAAATACGGGTTCTGTGACCGGAAACTACGTGATCAAGCCGTTTGTCATCGCGTAGAGGATCAGCTCGGCGCTGTTTTCGAGGCCCAGCGTCTCCATCAAGCGGTACTTGTGATCTTCAACGGTGCGCGCGGAGAGGCTCAGCGCAGCGGCGATGTGCTTGGCTGAATGCCCCTGCGCGAGCAACTGAAGGATCTCGCGCTGCCGCAGCGTGAGCGCCGCGGCCGGGTCGGCTTCCTTCTTGCCTGCCGAGCGGAACACCTCGGCGGCCAGGTCCGGGGCGATGAAGGTGCGGCCCTGCAGTGCGGCACGCACCGCGAGCACCAGCTCCGCCGGTGCCGAGTGCTTGAGCACGAAGCCCAACGCGCCGGCTTGCAGTGCTCGGCGAGCATAGGCGGGGTTTCGGTGCATTGTCAGGAACACGACCCGGACCTGAGGGTTGTCTTGCTTGAGTTGAACCAGGGCGTCGATGCCGTTGAGATGCGGCATCGAGATGTCAGCCACGATGACATCGGGGTTCAGCTCGCGCGCCGCGGTGACCAACGCGCGACCGTCCTCGACAATGCCGGCAAGTTCAAACTCTTCAGCCAGCAAGCTTTTCAGCCCCTCGGCGACCATGCGATGGTCGTCGGCCAATAGCACGCGCGGCTTGGTCATGTGCAAACCCTCATGCTGGAACCCACGCCACCACGGTGGTGCCTCGGCCGGGCGTGCTCTGGATGTCGAACTTTCCCTGCAGGAGGCGAACGCGCTCGCGCATGCTGGCAAGGCCAAGGCTCGCATGGTCGCGCGAGCGTCCAGGGTCGAATCCGCGGCCGTTGTCGCTCACCTCGACCTGCAATCCCTCGTCGCGCGGCGAGAGCAGCACAGACACGGCGCTCGCTTGTCCGTGGCGCGCCGCGTTGTTCAATGCCTCCTGCACCACGCGATACAGGCACAGAGAAGCTTCAGCGGCCAGTGCCGCCGGCACGACGCCCGTTTCCACATCCACACGCAGTTCGCCACTGTGGGCGACTCGGTCGCACTCCGCCTTCAGCGCTTCCACCAACCCCAGGTCATCGAGCACGGAGGGGTGCAGGCGGTATGACAGCGCGTGCACGTCCTCGCTCATGTGCACCAGGTCCTCGCGCAGCGCGCGCAAGCCTTCGGGTGCGTCGGCAGCACTTTCCATGCGACCGGCATCAATCGCGAGTCGCGCGAGGCGCTGCGTGAGGTCGTCGTGCAGTTCGCGCGCCAGGCGCCGACGCTCGTCTTCATGCGCGCTGAGCAGTTGGCCTGCGAGTTGCTGGATTTCTCGATGACTCGCCTCGACCGCGGTCCGGCTCTCCCGGGTCTGGTCTTCGGCAAGCCTGCGTTCGGTGATGTCGACATCGCAGCCGACGAAGCCGGTGAAACTGCCGTCCGCTCCATGTTTCGGAACGCCTGTGGCAAGCAGCCATCGATAGGCGCCATCAGCCCGGCGCACTCGATATTCAAAGAGGAATGGCGTGCGCGCCTCGATCGCCGGGACGTAGATGCCGAGACAGTGATCCCGGTCTTCCGGATGGACTGCGTCCAGCCAGCCCTCGCCCAGCAACTTTTCGATCGGCAGCCCTGTGAACTCGACGCAGTTGTAGTTGAGGTAGTCAAGCGTCGTGTCCGCCCGTGCCGTCCAGAGCATGACGGGCGCGCGATCGATCATGCGGCGAAAGCGCTCGTCGGCCTCGCGATGGGCTTGCTCCGCGCTTGCACGTCGCCTTCCGCGAATCCACAGCGCGAACAGGGTTGCGGTCTGGATGGCGACGACGATCAAAGGCGCGGCAACGGCGTGTCTCATAGTCGAACGAGCCTTCCACTGCCCAGGTTGACGGTGAAGTGCGTAGGGGCCGTGTTGAGTATCCGGGGGCAAGGACAAACACACAACCCAGCGAACGTGATCATCGCGCAGATCGTGGTGCTTGGCGAGGCGGCTGGGCGCGAGGTGAGGATCGAAGCCGTGGGGTGTTTCTCGCAACCTTTGCCGCGCGCTTATTGCGGCGCCTCGCTAGTGTCGTGAGTTAGAAGTTCGCAGACAAAATCGCTCGACGCTTGCCAGGATGTCGTCAGCAGATTTGGCCCAGTTGAAGGGGTGCGGATCTGCGTTGTTGATGTCCAGATACTGCTTGATGGCCTGCTCAAGCTGGCGGGTCGAGCGATGGGTGCCGCGGCGGATGTACTTTTCGGTGAGCGTGGCAAACCAGCGCTCGACTTGGTTGAGCCAGGAAGCCGAAGTGGGCGTGAAATGCACATGGAACCTCGGATGGCGTGCAAACCAATTGCGGATCGTCGCCGTCTTGTGAGTGCAGTAGTTGTCCATCACGAGATGGATGTCCATGCCGCCCGGCACGTTGGCCTCCACGGTACGCAGGAACTGCAAGAACTCGCTGCTGCGGTGGCGCCGGTGGAGTTCGCCGATCACCTCGCCCGTGGCGATGTCCAGTGCCGCGAACAAGGTCGTGGTGCCGTGGCGCATGTAGTCGTGGGTGCGCCGCTCGGGGATGCCGGGGGCCAGCGCAAGGATGGGTTGCGTGCGGTCCAGCGCCTGAATCTGGCTCTTCTCGTCCACACAAAGCACCATGGCCTTGAGCGGTGGATCCAGGTACAGGCCCACGATGTCGCGCACCTTTTCCACAAACAGCGGATCGCTGGACAGCTTGAACGTCTCCTGGCGGTGCGGCTGCAAGCCGAAAGCGCGCCAGATGCGTGCGACGGCCGTCTGCGACAAGTCCATCTCGCGCGCCATGGTGCGCGTGCTCCAGTGAGTCGCATCCGCAGGAATGGTCTCCAATGTGCGCGCGATGACCGCGTCAACACGCGCATCGTCGATGCTGCGCGGGGTGCCAGGGCGAGGCGCGTCAAGCAGGCCGTCCAGGCGGTGTTCAACGAAGCGGGCGCGCCACTTGGAAACCGTTTGGGGTGTCACGCGCTGGCGAACGGCAACCGCCTTGTTCTCCATGCCGTCGGCGCAACCCAGCACGATGCGCGCGCGCAGGGCCTGCGCCTGCGCGGTCTTGCGCCGCAGGGTCAATGCCGTGAGTTGCTCGCGCTCCGCGTCGCTGAGCACGAGTTGCGCCTTGGGTCTGCCTCTCATGATCACCTCGTCGTGTTGCCACACTACACGATTGATCCGTTGGCAGACAATTAATTCAACGAATTTCTAACTCAGGACACTAGTCAAACACGCAACGCGCTGGATGAAGTCGAGCCCGATCGCGATGTGCTTTTTTGATTCTGTCTTGCCCCCTTAAGCAGTCACGAAGAATTTGCGCGTCAAAACGTGTTGCTTGTCCATCGGGATCGAATGACTGCTCTTGTCAGCACACTCGACACCACAACTTCATCCGGTCCAAATCGGACGTGTATTTCGGTGTCGGGACGGGCGCGACCAGTTGCTGCATTGTGCGCCGACCTCCACTTGGGCGGCGAATATGGCAGTCGTTCGATATGGCGACCGCGAGCACCCGAGAGCATGTAGCCGAGCTTAGACTGTTGGGCTTGGAACCGGTCACCGGGTCTGAGCTCATCACTCGCGCTCCAGTTGGCGGCATCAGGCGCGCGCCTGGCGCTGTCCGACATCGACGCCAACGGTTTAACCCAGACCTTGCGCCTGCTGCCGTCGGGCACCGACGTGCGCGGCTACAAGCTCGACGTGTCCTCGCGAGATGCCGTGTTCACCCACGCCAATGACGTGAAGCGCGACTTCGGCTTTACGCACTTCGTCTTCAACAACGCCGGGACCACCATCGTCGGCACGTTCGAGAACCTGGACATCGATGAGATCGAGTGGCAGCTCGGCATCAACCTGTGGGGCGTGATCTACGGCAGCAAAGCCTTCCTGCCGACGATGTTGGCGCAGCGAGATGGCTGCATCGTCAACATCTCCAGCGTATTCGGGTTCATCGGTTTTCCGGCGCAGAGCGCCTACAACATTTCCAAGTTCGGCGTGCGCGGGCTCACTGAGTGCCTGTGGCGCGAACTCGAAGGTACCGGGGTTCGCGCAGTGAGTGTGCATCCGGGCGGCATCAAGACCAACATCGAGCGGGTCGGCCGGCGCTGCAAGCTCGCCGGCGAGAAGGAGGCTGGCTTCTCCGCGCTGGCAGCCAAGCTCCTGACCACACCGCCCGAAAAATGCGCTGCCAACATCCTGAAGGGGGTGCAGCGCGGAAAGAAGCGCGTGGTCACGGGCAATCAGTCTGCGCCGCTGTTCTGGCTGTCACGTTTGATGCCGAACAACTACCACAGCGTCGTCAAGCTGATCGCGTAAATGGCGGGCGGCGCGCCTCGCAACGGCGTGGCGAGCCCGCCGACGTTGGGATCGCAGCACTGCTGAGCAATCGAAATGCAGCACGCGAGGTTGTGCTGCCTACGCGCTCTCACTTTTCTCGCCTTCGATCGAGAGGCTTAGGCCAGCAAGCAGCAACGTCATTCCAAAGACGAGCGTGTACGCGAACACGATCAGGCGTTGACTGCTTTCTGAAGACAGAGAAGGAAGGTTCAAACCCATGCCAAAAAGCAAGGTGATGGTGCTCGCGAAAAATGCGGGTCGTGCAAGGGCCCGAGCGCCGCTGTCCGTCCTGCGCCAGATTCTTTTGCCCACGAAAACATAAAGCATGCCGGCGATGCCCAGGGCCATCAAGCTTGCGATCCCGATCGCGGAGTAAAAGAGCCACCCGATGACTGTATGAACGGCCGGATTGCCAACGATCATTGATCCAAATGCAACGCGTGCCAGCGCATCGACCAGCACAAGAGGAAATAGCCATTCGCCACGCGCATCTCGAAGCATTGATGTCGACAGCCACAGGCCCAGCAGCCCATCGAGCAAGGCATAGTAGCCGTCATTGGGCATCGGCAGCCTCATGCTCGACAGGGAGGTACAGGCGAGGTAGAGCGCGAATAGCCCATTGAACAGGCCCCGAAGAATGAAAACGTTCTTCACAGGAGATCTTGTTGAGAAGCCGCCGAAGTCACAACAAAAAACACGCGCGAATTGTCCACCGGGTCATGCTTGGAGCGCAACAATAGGCGTGTTCCATCTGTTCCATTCAGGTGGATGCGGACCATGCGGGAGGCACTGGGCGACCACCTTGCAAGCCGCTATTGGAGCTCACGCATGGCATGGCGTTAACCTTGACGAAGGCAGGTACAGATGCGATCAGCCCGATTTTTCGTCTGCGTGATCGTGGCGCTGGCGCTTGCAGGCTGCGCAAGCCGGCCCATCAACGCGCCCGTTGCCCAAGTGGACCCGCAATCTGGATACCGGCCCCAGTTGCTCGTGCCGAAGCGGCAGAACAACGATCCGCAAACGTTGTTCGTGGTCTCGTTCTCCGGCGGAGGCACACGCGCCGCTGCATTCTCCTTTGGAGTGTTGGAGGAGTTGCGCCGCACCGAGATCACGGTGGATGGTCAGCGCCGGCGGCTCATTGATGAGGTCGACATCATCACCGGCGTGTCCGGGGGAAGCTTCACCGCGCTGGCGTATGCGCTGTACGGCGAGCGCCTTTTCGACGAGTATGAGCAACGCTTCCTAAAACGGGACGTCGAGGGGGCGTTGGTCCGGCGCGTCGCGAATCCATTCAATTGGTGGAAGATCATCGGCGGCAGCGGCGGGCGCTCCGAGCTTGCTGCCGAATACTACGATGAGATCCTGTTCGAGGGCGCGACCTTCCGCGACCTTCTCGGCAAAAACGCTCCCGTCGCGGTCGCGACCGGCACGGACATCTCGACCGGTTCTCGCCTTGCATTTTCCCAAAACGACTTTGACCTGCTGTGCTCCGATTTCAACAGCGTTCGTCTGTCGCGCGCCGCCGCCACGTCCTCTGCCGTTCCTGTGGTGCTGTCACCGGTAACGTTCAACAACTACGGCGGCACCTGTGGCTATCAGTTTCCACCCTGGGTGAAAGACGCCACCAAATTCGAGAAAAACGCCCGCCCAGCCGCACGCTCGCTGCAGCGCTACCGCGAGATGGAAGCGTTTCAGAACAGCCAGGAGCGCCCGTACATCCATTTGGTCGACGGCGGTGTCGCAGACAACATCGGGGTGCGCGGGGTTCTTGAGGCGCTGGAAGAACTTCAGTTCAGCACCATATACCGTAGCGAAGCCGGATTCAGCAGGCTCCGCAGGGTGGTTCTGATCGTCGTGAACGCACGTTCTGCGCCTCGCACCGACTGGGATCGTATCGAGTCGCCGCCGGGTACGGTCGTTCAGCTGCTGCAGGCGTCGGGCGTACCGATTGATCGCTATTCGTTCGAGACGGTCGAACTGATGAAGGATTTCGCAGAGATCACAAAGATCCAGCGCGAGCTTCAGGTGGCGCGGCTACGCCTGGCCGGCGCGAGCGAGGCACAGGCCGAGGCGAGCGTGCGCAAAGTCAGCGCCCACGTGCTGGATGTCAGTTTCGAAGCGCTCGACGATCCTCAGGAGCGCGCTTCCTTCATGAATCTGCCCACCAGCTTCGTTCTCTCCGCACAGGATGTGGACCGGTTGCGTGAAGTGGGCGGCCGCCTGCTGCGGCAGTCGCCCGAGTACGAATCGTTGGTATTGGAATTCGGGGGTTCAGATGCACGCGATCACGCACCGAGCCCGGTCCGCCATTGACCCGGCACGTACTCAGGTCTCCTGCAGGCGCGGCCCCAATGCGTGCTCATCCAGGGTCAGAATCGGCAGTGACATGTTCCTGGTCCTTTCATTGCGGCGCTGAAACGTCAAGCGACCATGGTCGTCAGCGCATTGCTGACTGCCTGTCGCGACTGGATGTAGCCGCAACTTCGCACGGCCATGTCAACGACGCGAGTCAATTCCTGCGATTCTGCCCGTGCTGCGTGAGCGCCGTTCTGGCAATACCCAACACCTTCGTCACGCGCTTGAGGTTGCAAGCGAGCACGTGCAGGCTCATCTCCGTGTCGACGTGCGCCATTGTCTTCGTCAAGAAGTGCACGGTGCCCATCCAGTGTATCAACGTTCCGAGCACATGCTCGATGGTTGATCGACGCAACGTCATGGCCCCCGGCTTGCGGTCCAGCCGCAGCTGCATCCGATCAATTATCGCCTCATGCTCCCATCGACGGATCTGCCTGAAGGATGAGGTTGTGCACTTGTCTTTCAGGCTGCATGTTGGGCAGGCGCTGGACCAGTACAGACGATTGCGAAGGTTGTTGTCGATCTTGCTGCACTGATAGATGGCGCGCTGACCGGCCGGGCACAGGTACTCGTCGTCCTTGGCGATGTAGATGAAGTCGGCCTTGCCGAAGCGACCGTGCGCCTTCGCGTTGGAGGTCATCGGCTTCGGCACGAAGGCCGTAATCCCTGCGTCTTCGCACGCCTTGATTTCCAGGTTGTTGAAGTAGCCACGGTCGGCGAACGCTTTCAGCTTGGACTTGCCCATCGCGTCCCGGGCAGCCAGCGCCATCCTGGTCAGCTGAGCACGGTCATGGCCAACGTTCGTCACCTCGTGCGCGACGATCAGGTGGTGTTTGCCGTCGACTGCAGCCTGGATGTTGTAGCCCACGAGACCTGTGCTCTTGCCTGTCTGAAGCATTGAGCGTGCGTCGGGGTCGGTCAGCGAGCGCTGCTGGTCCGGCTCGCTTTTGAGTTGCTCCCTGGTCTCGTCGAGCTGACGCATCTGCTCGCGCAGTCTGCTGATCTTTTCCTGAAGCCGCTCGGTCTTGGCATCGAGATCGGCACGCTGGGTTCGGTCTGCAGTCTCCAGTGCGTCGAGGTACCGTTGGATGCTCCGCTCGATTTGCTGTTGACGCCCGTTAATCTTGCCGGGCGAGAAGTTGCAATCACGGCTATTGACCGCCTTGAATTTGCTGCCGTCGATCGCCACCACCGCCTGAGAGAAGAGTTTCAGCTGTCGGCACAGCACGATGAATCGGCGGCAAACATTGCGGATGCCTTTGCCGTTGTTGTGCCGGAAGTCTGCGATCGTCTTGAAGTCGGGTGCCAAGCGGCCGGTGAGCCACATGAGTTCGATGTTGCGTTGCGCCTCGCGCTCCAGCCGGCGACTCGACTGAATGCGGTTGAGGTAGCCGTAGATGTACAGCTTGAGCAGAACCGACGGGTGGTAGGCGGGGCGCCCGGTGGCTGCGGGATCGGCACCGGCAAAACCAAGAGCATGGACATCCAACTCGCCGACGAACGCGTCGACGACGCGCACCGGATTGTCTTCGCCGACGTAGTCGTCAAGGCACTCGGGCAGCAACGTCACCTGATGTCGGTCTGCGCCTTCGATGAATCGCTTCATGTGTGGGCTGCCCATTCCGTTGCGTTGAGACAATCCAGGCGAGCGCAGTCATCTATTCAACCCGTTTTCACACAGCCTCGGCCCGTCGCTGTCCTCCAAGCCGGGCGAGCGAACTTCAGCCAATACAAGGCAGGCGGACAACAAAAGCGGTGCCTTCGTCAGTTGAGGATGAGACGCTGATCGTCCCATCGTGTCCGTGAACAATCTCCCGCGCGATGAACAGGCCGAGCCCCAAACTGGTCGCGGGGCGCTCATGCGGCTCCGACTCCCTGGAAGCGATCTGGACCAGAGGGTTGAAGATGACCTGCATGGCGTCCCCGGGTATCGGCTCGCCATAGTTCTTGACGACCACCACAACGGCGCCATCCTCAAACCGGCTTTCGAGCTTCACGGGAGATTTTGGGTCGCCGTGCTGCACGGCGTTGACCAGGAGATTTGCGAGCACTTGACGCATCCGGGCCGCATCGAAGGTGAACGTAAGTTCCGGCGCGACATGCGCCTCGATCTTCCGGCTCGGATAAGCCGCAGCGCATTCCTCAACTGCCTGCTCACACAAAGCACTGAAGTCTCCACGTCGTGGTGTGACCTTGATGCCACGGCCGAGCCGAGTGCGGGTGTACTCCAGCAGGTCGGTGATCATTTCATTGATGGACGCGATGCTGTGCTTGGCAACGCGCACCGCGCGCTCGTTCTGCGCACCGTTTGTGGGATGGCCAAGCAACTGAAGACACGAGCCGAGAGCGCCCAGGGGGCTGCGCAGGTCATGGCCCAGGACGGCCAGGAAAGTGTCCCTTGATTTCGACATCTCCTCCGAATAAGAGAACAGTGCTTCGGCGAGTGCTTGGTCTATGCCCTCGTTGAACCGAATGACCTCTTCGAGGACCGAGGCGTCAACCGTGCCAACATTTCGCATCCACAGCCGCAAGACCGATGCTCGGAGCGCCCGGTATTCCGCGCTCACCTGGCTGACATCGAAGCCGACGCTGTGGCGTAGCTTGCCGTGAACCGATGAAAAAGACGCCTTGGCGCTCTGCGGGGCCAGACCCTTGCCCTTCGCCTCGCGCTGGTCCTCCGACTGGTTCGAGTCCATCTCGCTGGCAATGTCGAGCAGGATGTCGTGGGCGTGGTCGCGAAGCTCGATGACCGACATGGTCTCCGCAGGCGGAATCATCGTGCGCGCAAAAGCCTCCCAGTCCTCCATGATTTCTTCGATGTTGGCTTGGATGAACTGGCTCAGGCGCATAGCGTGAGTATGCCTCCGCATCGGCGATGCTTCGCAAAATGGTACTCGTTGCGAACCGTTCTCGAAGGAATGATGACAAGCAGCGCTCAAGCACCGCCGGCCTAGGTGGACGAGTAGCGCGAAAGACTGCTCCCAGGTGAAACGCGGAAGCGCAATCACGGCCAACAGCGGTCGCTCGTAACTGTCTGGTCCGAGGCCCTTCGCTAGCGCCCTGATCGTCGGTAAGCCGCTTTCTAAGGTTAGTCGAACGGCCAAGTGACCTACTCCAACTTGATTCCCCGAGCGGTGATGATGTTGTTCATGATCGCGGCCTCATCTTTGATACGGCTCTTCAAACCATCGGGAGATGTGCCCAGAGCTTGCCAACCCTGCGTCAAGAGCTTCTGGCGGGTTTCCTCACTGCGGATGATCTTCGGTACCTCGGCGTTCAGGCGGTCCTGCGCGGCTTTTGACAGCTTTGCTGGGCCGATCAGAGCGGTCCACACTTCGAGGTTGAAGTCCCGCACACCGGAATCGGCCAACGGCGGCACTTCCGGAACCACGGCGCTGCGCCCGCTGGTCAGACCGATGGCTTTGAGTTTGCCGGCCTTGACCTGTGGCATGGCGATTCCGGGGGGCACCAAAGCCATCTGAATCTCGCCACCCAAGAGGCCCGTGATGACTTCAGGGTTGCCCTTGAACGGGACGTGCATAGGCACCAAGCCCTTGGTCTTCGTCTTGAGCACTTCCATGCCCAAATGACCGACGGAGCCATTGCCGACCGACCCGTAGTTCCACTTGTCACCGTTCTGTGCAGCAGCAGCAAAGAAGGCGGCGCCTTCGGGCGACTTCGCGGGTGCTACCAGCACCAGCGGTGCTGTCGCCAGCAGCGAGATGTAGCTAAAGTCCTTGGCGGGGTCATAGGGCAGCTTCGGGTACAGCATCTTGGCCGAAGTCAGGTTGCCGTTGATGACGATACCGAGCGTGTGATCGTCGGTGGCTTTGGCCACTTGATCCGCCGCGATGTTGCCGGATGCGCCAGCCTTGTTTTCGACAATCACGGCCTGACCAAGCACCTTCGCCAGGGGCTCTGCCAAGCTCCGCGCAACGATGTCGGGCGTCGAACCTCCGGGGAACCCGACAAGGATGCGCACCGTCTTCGTGGGCCATGCTTCCGGAGTGGCGGCAGACACGGCCGAAGAAAGGGATAGGCAAAGAGCGGAGGCGGAAAGTAGTAGCTGTCGTCTGGAGTTCATGTGATGTCTCGGTTAGTTTGAAATATGGGCTGCGACTGTGGCTGCGGATGTCTAAGCCGACACCAAGGCTTGCGCCACGCCCGCGGGGTTTGAGAAGAAGGGCGAGTGACTTGTATCCAGCGTGTGAACCCTCCTGCACGGCATGGCGGCGACCATGCTGCGCTGCACGGAAAGGCTGATGGCGCGGTCCTGAAGGCATTCGATGTAGACGCGGTCGATCCGGCCATAACGCTCGGGCGTGACTTGTATCGGTGCTCGACCCATCGCACCGGATTCGGCTGTGACAAGGCGGGTCGCCAGTGCAACGTCCGCATCAGAGCAGTCTTGATAAAAGACTTCACGCACAAACGCTGGGTCAAGGTCAGATACACCAGTTGCGGGGTCGCGACGCACCGCTTTGGAGGTCCTTGCCTGTGTATCGCTTACGGCGATGGATCCCATGGTTTTACCCGGTGGCACCAGGAACGCTGTGAGGTAGACCAGCCGCTTGATCTTGTCCGGCCGCGCTTCGCCGGCAAGCGAGACGGTACCCCCGCCGAGGCTATGGCCTACCAGCACGACTGGTTCAGGGGCCGCGTCCAGAACACGGGTGACGGCGGAGACATAGTCGGCGGGCGTCAACTTTGCCAATTCCTTCGGATCACCTCCACGACCGGGGAGATCGATCGCTGTGACACGATGGCCTTGAGCCGTCAGCAAGGGGACAACCTTGTTCCAGCACCACGAGCCATGCCACTGCCCGTGAACCAAAACAAAGTGCTCCCTCTCAGCCCGCATGGTGGCGCAACCGCCAAGCGCAATGGCGGCGCTCGCAACTCCAAGATGCTGAATGGCTCGGCGGCGTTGCAGTGAAAACGTTGTGTTCATGATGTCTCCTGAGGTTGTGGTCGGGTTATTGCTGGTCCTGTCCGAGGTAAGCGCCGTCGGCCTCCAGCCGGGTCTGCAAAACTCTGATGTTCAATTCCCGTGGACGGATGCTTGCTTGGACAGCGAGCGCGGCGGCAGTGCCAGCCGCCTGTCCCATGACAAAGCAGCCTCCCGAAACGCGGGCGGCGGACTGGCCCATGTGAGTCATGGATGCGCAGCGACCAGCAACCAAGAGGTTGTCTACCTGACGGGGCAACAACATGCGGTAGGGCAGATGGTTGAAGCCGCGTGAGTTGGGTATGTCCTGCCACTTGAACGCGATGTTCCCGGCAACGTGCTCCTCGATCATCCAGCCGTTGACACCGATGCTGTCGTCAAAGCTGGCGCACTGCAGTACGTCTTCCTCAGTCAACTGGTACTCGCCGACGACGCGACGCGTTTCGCGCACGCCGACCTGCGGGGCAATTTCCAGGATGTAAGAGTTTTCGAAGCCCGGCGCCGACTCTCGCAGGAACTGAAAGAAGTCCACGATCTGGCGACGACCCTGCACCTCTGCATCGCTCAGTTGCGCCGCGTTGGTACCGTCCACCGGGGAACCATCGGCGTTCGCCAGTTGGGTCACGTTGGCTCGCCACTCTGCGGGATTCTTTTGGGGACGGATGATCGGCGTCTTGCGCGGGAACTTGCGGCCGAGCTTCTCGGCTTCGTCCATCAACCCGCCGAACTTGTTGTACGCATCGCCTGCAAGTGCAGCGTCCACGCCGTTGACGCGGAACATCGTCGAGGGGTACATCATGTCGTGGCCGCTCGTGCCCTTCTCGAAGGGTGCCCCAGCGAATGCCGCGAGGTCGCCGTCACCGGAACAATCGATGAACGTCTTGGCGAGGACGGCGTATCGGCCCGACTTGGTCTCGATCAGCGCGGCACGGATCTCGTTGGGTCCGTTCATCAGGACGCCGACCAGGTTTGCATGAAATAGCAGTTGCGCCCCGCTATCGAGCACGAGGTCGTCGGCGGCAACCTTGAAGGCCGCGTTGTCGTAGGCCTGCGCTGCGATCTTGTTGCCGAAAATCACATGAGGCTCATTGAGGCCGCCCAAGGCGCTGATGCGTGCCAGGAGGTCGTCCGCAACGCCATGCACCACCTGCTTGATCGTGCCGTGGACGTTGGCGTGCAAGCCACAGAAGTTCGTCACACCGGCGGCCGTACCCATGCCGCCCAGGAAGCCGTAGCTCTCGATCAGCAAGGTGGACTGGCCGGCTCGTGCTGAAGCGGTAGCGGCTGCGATGCCGGCTGGGCCGCCGCCCAACACGACAACGTCGTACTCACCCCAGACGGGGGTGTCACGGCTGGGCTCGTTCAAGGTGGCTGGCTTGGCGTTCTGCATGGTTTTGTCTCGGTTGGTTCTGGGTTGCCTGAATTCTGGTTTTGGCCGAGTATTTCGGCAATGGCATACGCTCAATACCTAAAAACGGGAATCTAAATAATGGATCTGAAGCTCCTGACCGTCTTCGATGAGGTTTACAAGACACGCAGCGTCTCGCGGGCGGGCGAGAACCTTGGCGTGGCGCAGTCTTCGATCAGCATCGCGCTGGCAAGATTGCGCCGCCACTTTGGTGATCCGCTGTTCGTTCGCACCTCGGACGGCATGCAGCCCACCCCCCACGCCACCTCACTGGTGGCGCCAGTCCGGCAAGCGTTGGAATTGCTGCGCGGCATCACGAGGCAGCAGGCCGTGTTCGACCCGGCGAAGGAGCGGCGGACGTTTCGGATCTGCATGACCGACATCACCCACCTTGTCCTCCTGCCTGCGCTCATCAACCGGCTACGCGACATCGCGGCGGGAATCAACGTGGAAATTACGCACATCTCCGGGTTGACGCCCAAGATGCTGGAGTCGGGGGAGGCGGACTTGGCAGTCGGCTTCATGCCGCAGTTGGAGGCTGGCTTCTACCAGCAGAAGCTCTTTGACCAGGACTTCTCATGCGTGGTACGTCGCGACCACCCGCGCATCCATTCACGGCTCACGCAGGCGATGTTCAGGCGAGAGAACCACGTGTTGGTGACCGCCGCTGGCACCGGACAGAACTTGGTGGAGGAGGAGTTGGAACGCCTTGGCGTTCACCGCAACGTGGCCCTTCGGCTTCCCAACTACCTCGGCATAGGCGGCCTTGTCGCAAGCACGGACCTGATGGTGACCGTGCCGCAGCGCGTGGCTGAAACGTTGGTCCGGATCGCTGATGTGAAACTGCTGGCGCCTCCCTTCCATCTGCCCGCCTTCGCGATCAAGCAGCATTGGCATGACCGATATCAGCAAGACGCGGCTAACCGTTGGCTCCGGTCCGTTATTTCGGACCTGTTTCTTGAATAGTGCAGTGTTGGTGGACGGCAACCGGCGCTGACGAGAGGCTCCTGACGAAGATTTGGTCCTGGCGTTTTGAACGGCCGCTTTGCGCCCTCCCAAGCCTCATACGCAAAGTCAGCTCAGGGCCCTCAGCCGAAGTTCGACGCTCTCAAAAGCGGTCACTGAGGACAGGTCGCCATCTCTTTGCCTTGCAGCACAATCGCCGCAGGCAGAGAGATCGAATGCTTCACCTGGTACTCCACGAACGCGCCGGCCACGCATGGCCCCGCTAGACCCGACAAGACGCGCATTTGTAGGTCTTCCGTCGCGAGTTCAATTCATTCCAGATGGCTTTCGCACGAGCCGGGGTCGGAACGTTCATCTCCACCCACTGCGCAAGCGTCGAGATTGGGCGGCTGCTTCTACCGAAGGTCTTCGAGGAAGTTCACGTTTGGCAATGGCGTGCACCTCTCTAGAAGCAAGCGCTTCGACTCAGATAGTCGGAGTCGACCTGCCGTCGAATGCAACCCGCTAGAAAACATCGTCCGTCAGCCTGTCATGTGACATCAAAAACACAAAGCGGCTGGTATGGGTCTACACGAGCTCTGAACCAAGAGGTGATACGTGCGGCAGCCATGACCGAGTTCCGGTCTACTGTGTTGCTTTCAATCTCCGAGTCCCTGATGATGCGAATGTTGGACTCTAACAAGCCCAGTCCCAGCCTAAACACTGGCGGCCCTCTTCGCAACGCCTCCATGACGCAATCCCACGCATAGTTAATCCGCTCCTGCGTGCTTGGGGGCGGGAATCGTCGAGTACCGAGAATCATCTGAGGCACACTTCGCTGTAGCAGCAGCGTCGCCTCAAGAATCTTTCCGTCGGGTATGTCTTGCCTCTTTGCTGAGAGTTCTAGGACCCAACGCTCCCATCCTTCATTCCCCGAACCGCTCGGCGCAAATACGAGCGCATATGCCGCAGCCACTGCGGCATATGCATTCTCTGCACCCTGCTCAACAAAATTCATGGCCGGCTTTGCAACCGCCAACGCTGCATCCAGGTCCCCAGTCTGAAGAAACGACATCAAGGAACTTGCATCCGGGTCGGTAACAGATAGCTCGATGCGACGCGAATCAGGAAAATCAGGATTCGGAACAATCGCCGCTTGAAATACATCATCGGTGGACCCATCCATACCAATCCAACGGTCTGGGATACTCGCCACGTTTTGAATCACGGCGTTGCTATCGGAGTTATCAACAAGAACTCCGTAGTACCTAGTCGGCAGAGTTGAGCGGTTTCGACCTCGTTCTGCGACTTTCCATTGAGAGTTTGCCGGTCCGGAACGAGGAGACCGAACCTTCGTCGGTTGCAGTGCCACGGCGCGCCCAAATGAGTTCCTTGCCGCGTCATCTGCAGTCTGGCTCAAGTCGAATATCCTTCCATAGTCATACGGAGTTTCCGCTCGAAGGCGATGGAGCACGAACGAGTCGTCTGATTCGATTCGCAGAGGACTCGAAGCGCCATTTAGCGCTGTAAGCCAGTTAGATACCGGCCCAGGAAGAAGTTGTCTTTTCCATTGGCCAATGGAGGACGTGCCGTCACCCTTTGTGATGAACGGTTGCACGGGCCTGTCGACGAATCCCACGAATCCCTCCACAGGGGCAAGTTCCCCAGTAGCTGCGCGTACTTTGCGATGCCGACCGGGCATGACGCCATGCACAACCAAGGTCCAATCTTGGTCGTCGGGTGGTACTTGGACCTCTTGAACGATGGACTCTCCCGAGGGAAGACGCGCTCGGATTCGATATGCCCCGGGGGCGAGGTGCACGTGTTCTCCAGTCGGTCTTCCCCCTATCGGAATCACAGCATTGAACACTGCTGCTCGTTCGGCCTCGCCAAGCACGTGCATGGGGTAGATGTCCGCAACCGCAGATGCACTCGCGACTTCACCCTCAATCGCACTCCGGGGTATCGCGATGACTTCAGCACTCATTCTTGCTCCTTGCACGGAATCGCAACGACTGCCTTCGGGGGTTGAGGCTGCCACTTAGCCATCCCAATTTCGTTTGCCGATTTCGATGCATACGCCCGGAACTCATAGTCGGCCATCTTCAACATCACGTGCCACGGTCTTCCAACGGCTGGATGCCTTATTTCCGTGTTGCCGCTCAAGTCTCTGTGCTCCAACACCGATGTTGGCAGCACGCCAACCGGCGTACAGGTCACCATCACCGGGACGACGGGAGCGCCCGCAACCCAATGCATCCTCAATCGCGGAGTCGGCGAATCGATTTCCATCCATTGCTCCGAGGAATCGGGGTCTAGATTCATAAACCAATCGACGCCGGCTTGAATAGAGGTTGTATCGACGACCCACTTGCCGTCTCCAGCCTGAGTTGCTGCCGCACCTTGCATCGCCTTGATAAACGCTTCAGTAAAGCGCGACGGACCTCTTTTGGCTCCAAACGCTGTCGCTTTGAGTCTCGTGGACCTAATCACTGCTTGCACCTTGGCACTGCGGGCTTCGCTGGGAAGCGCCCTCAGAATCGCGGGAACATTCTCTAACCCTACGGTCTCATCGGCCGCCGCTTTTACAACGTTCCGGCAAGCATCGAAAACAAAGATTTGGGTCTTAGCCTTGCAAGACTGCATTCCGGTAATCAACCCGCTCGGACTGAATGACTCAGCAAGGTGGTCTCCGTTCGAGGTATCACCGTAGCCCTCGAGCAGCAAGGCTTCTTCCTCTCCCACACTCAGTCCGTGCCCGCAAAAGAACATGACGGAGACGTTGTTGGGGTTCGAATCCGCCCGTTTTTTCCACTTGACGACCGCTCTTCGCACATGAGCAAACGTCGGCGCTTCAGTCAATGTCGGCTTGCCTTGAAAGTCAACGACGGCGAACTCTGGAGACGCATAAACGTCCAATCGGGCCAACGGCAATCCATTGAAGTCAAACCCCGTCTGCAACCATTTGCACATGACTTGAGCGGAGACAGGGGCGGCATTCAACTGCTTCATGCCCGCCGCCCCCTGGAAGGTTGGCCGCTCATTGCCGCCCACCAGAAATGGATAGCGTCCCACGCCGATGACTAGCGCGTGAACACCAGCGTTCAAATCCTCACCCGAGTCAACCAAAACCGTCATTCAAGTCCTCGCAGTAGAAATTTCCGTCCATAGTTCGACTTAGCCCCAGGAATCGACCGGAATCCAACTCCAGGGCCGGGCAAAGTCGCGGAGTTTCTCGCTACGACCTGCTCGAAGCGCCTTGCGAATCATCGTTGTCAGTACCTGGTCTTCCCAATCGTCAGTCGTTCCAAGCCCGATTCTTTCTAGCGAGCGAAGAAAGGGGTCCAAGTAGTCGAACTGCAAGTCACCCACGTCTGCAGCCTCGCAGTTCCAGCGCGTGACAGCTTGATTTGCAACGATGTCCTTGATGTAGAGCGCTCTTACGACAGGGTGCGGATGAAAGTGTTCGGCCCTTGCAACCAATCTGCACTGTTCCAAGTAGATGAACATCGTCGCAACTGCCATGCTTGCAAGAGCGGCGCAGTGGATTCGCATCTCCGATTCCGAGGCCTGTGGTGCAACCTTGCGAAGCCAGGATTGCCTGCTGTCTGCAAGCTTCGCCAATGTCTCGACATATTGAAGCAGCAGACTTGCGCCAATAGCGTCTGCTTGATACTCCCAGTACTGCCGCAACCGCTTCTGGCGAACTCGGCCTCGATGCTCAGCAACATGCTCGACGAGGGAGGGCAGCCTCAAGAGTTGCTCGAGCGCTTGGACGTGACCGCAGGCGACGTGCCCCAGTTCATGTAGCACCAGGAATGAAACGCAAAGGTCGGCGAGCACGTACGCGGCATCCATGCGCTCAGGAGTGAGCGCGTGTTCTATACGCACCATGTCGCTCGGTGCCGACGGGTCCATGATGAACCTCGCCTCCCATCTAAATTCGGTGTCATCCTCAGGCGCAGTTGGCAACGATGGGAGCACATCACTATCGGACAGAATGGCCGCGAAGAGCATCGTCAGCAGCGGTATCGCTGCGGCACTGATGCCAACGACCAAATCCTGCCCTTCCCGCCAGGCGGCTGCATTGAACTTGGAGGTATCGACGTAGCGGCTTCGAATATCGCCCTGAAAGCCAGCCGGAGCATAGGACTCGACAAATGACTGAGCAGCCTCCGCGAATCGTGCTTCAACGTTGCTGAAGTGCTCCCGCATGCTCGAGGACGTAAGCCTAGCGACGTCAAACACACCGAGGTTTGAGAACGCTGACCCGTCGGAGGTTCGACTCGTACGTCTCACGAGAGGTCGCCGAGGAACATGACATTGGACGACATCAAGTCCTTGTCATACCACTCCGGCGCCGAACTCCAGGCCTTCAGATTTGGTGTTGGCTTGACCGCGACGGAACGACCTTTCCCTGGCAATCCAACAATTCGGTCAGGCGATGGCCTAGAGGGACTTTCCCCATAGAAGCTGAGCGCAGCTCCGGCCCAGGCTTGAGACGCCACTAAACGTTCAACCTGTTGATAGACAGAGGGCTCGCACGGTCCGCGAGCGCTTTGAAGGACTGAGGCGGTTTCCTGAAGGAGGAGGAGTCCCTCGGAAAAAACTGGCACACCGCGCTCGAGGCATGTTTTCAACAAGAAAGCGGCCTCATTGACATCCGATTCTTCCAGCAGCCCCCGCCGAAGCAGGAGGGCGCACCGTATCACCGCCGGGTCCGCTAGCCACGGGAAGAGGTTGTAGAGGTTGTCAAACCAACTGAGAGGGATGGCTCTCCAGCGCTCTGTTCTGAGCAAGAAGTACGCTGCCGCAACTGCTGAAACAGGGTCATCTGTCTTGTCCTGCATTAGCCGTTGCGCGACGGGCTGGTAGGACCCGACCGCATTCGCGGCTCTTAGAGAGTCGCGCGCCAAGAATTCGAGCAGCGTTTCCGCATCTCTTCGGAAAGTACTAACCACAACCTTAAGGGGCTCAGACCGAAGGTCATTCGGTTCTCTAGGAGTGAGGAACACCCGGCAAGTCCCTCCGCCTGGAAGTGCAACGAATCGCCAGGGAACAGAGGTCCCACCAAGTTGAAGTAGTCGGCACTTCTCATCAAGTTCGAAGTCGAGTTGCCGGGCCGAGTCATTGCGATAGGTTTGCCGGGGCTGGATGAAAGTAGGCCGCCACATCATGTCCTCGAACACCCAAATCTGAAGCCACACGCGGTCAAATTTTTCGATATGCACGCTCGGCGGCAGGTCAGGACTTGCCAACGAGGTATGTTCGGTCAGGCGCGGCACCGCCCATGATGACCATTCGCTACTGCTGAGGCGAGAGTCATCAAACGACACAACTCCGGTCCCGCCCTCAGCGACCTCGACACGCTTTGTCTGCGTCCTTCCCGAGGGCCAGATGAGCCGGACAAATGCCGGACCGTCGAGTGCGGAGATGTCAAATGAAGCGGGTGCCGAGGTACTCGCAGCGCCTTCCGCCACTAGGCTTCCGTCCGCATCAAGCACACGCAGAGGAAGCGCGAGTTCAGTCTGTCTTTGGCTACTCGGCGACGAGTCGGTCGACGAATAGTTTAGGTGGACCAATATGGACTTCATGGCTAACTCGGCCTCATGGTGAATGCAAAAGAGGGCGGAATGAGGTCTTGGTCTTCGTAAAGCAAATCCTCGAACTGCTTTTCCAGAGCTGTGGCGCCAATTGAGTACATGCCTCTAGGAACTTCAACCAGGAACACACCACTGGCTCCTGGGTGGTCATTCCGTACTCCCTTCGCCGACAACAGATACATCGTCGCGAGGGCTCGGGCTTGCTCTGGAGATAAATCAAGCTCCACTTTTACCAACGGCGGCTTGCCCAAGCGAAGGAGCGGAACCGAGTCACCGCTGATTGTTTGGTCACTAATCTGGCGGCGCTTTGCGGTCTTGTTGCCCAACTCCAGTAACTTTCGTATGGCGCCGGCAATCGACTCACCATCTACATCCCAGGTCGCGCTCCCAGGGCCCTTGACGCCGGCGTACCCCGACATTGCAGTTAGAAGCGCATCAGTAAATCGAGAGACCCGTCCTTCCGCTGCGAACGCCAGCCTTCCCTCGCCAGTAGCCATGATGAGTGACGCAGACGACCTGAGCACCGGCTTCTTGAGCTCAACGACCTTTAGTGAGGTGGGAGAGGCGCCTTGCGTAAGCCACATCTCTCTCGAGACTTCGCGACAAGCGTCAATGAAGAAGTACAGCGCACCAGGTACATCCCGTTCCACTGCACGCATGGTGTTCGATATGTCAAAGGCCTTGTCCCACGGTAGGTCGTTACTTTCTCCAAAGTCCTCGAGAAAGAGATAGTGGTCGGCGGCCATGACCCCATGACCGCAAAAGTAGAAGACACCTATGTTGTTTGCATCTCCAGCCATCCGACCAAGCCAACGTTGAAAGGCAACCTGGACGTTTTGCCTGGTCGCCACATCAAGTTGCACCGGTCCGCCCGGAGCCATCACGGAGACCGGTGCTTCGGCCGACGCGAGGGCTTCAACTGAACCAAGCGGAACCGTCTGATTCGCGAAGCCCGGCGTAGCACCCGCGAGCGAGGCAAGAAACCAATCGACGACTGCCTTGACCGAGACCGGCGGCGAAGACAGTTGCGCTAAGCCTAGCGACTTCTCAGCTAGTGGCCCGGAACCGCCTATGAGGTGTGGATAGCGGCCAACGCCAATGGCGAAGACGTGAACACCGGGACCGTCAGTTGGGTTCTTTTCGTAGACGACCGTCATTGCCTGACCTCACTCTTTCAACCGTGCAGCCAATCGAGAGTAGAAGCTCGGACGCAAGAAGTAGCCCCCATGCGCCTGCAGTGTGCTGTAGCCCGTGTCGTACTCGAAATCTTGTGCACCTTCGAAAATTGGCCTCACGCGGAAGCTCAAGACGTCGTTTCGGTCGAACACGTTCAACCAGCGCTTTACGTTCGAAGGCTTTGGAACTTGCCCATCGGGGTAGTGCTTTGGAACCTGAGGGTCGCTGGCCAGGTACAACTTCATTTCCTCAAAGAGCCCAACCTGCGAACCCACCGTTATCAAGCATTCAACCTCAAGCTCAGGCCAGAACCGCGTAAGAATGTCATACATGATTTCGCCGCCGAAGCTGTGTGCGATGACGATGAGTTTGTCGTCCTTCGGCGTCTTTGCGGCATGCGCTGCCTTCAGGCTCTCGAGGACCGCTTGAACTATCGGACCTTCCTTTCCGGGCTCACCTCGCCGGGTCAAATAGACGAATGCGTCCCCCGCAAAGCGAGTTATGGTCGTATTCAATTTCTTTCGGCCGACCTTTGCGAGCAACGCAGAACCCGCGTCCGGTACAGCCTGAACGAGTCGGGACAGGCCTTCTTTGAGTTGGTCCAGCACACCGCCACCGCCCATGCTTTCCTCATCGTCTTCTTTGTGGACGTAATGATTTAGCAGGTCGGCGAAGGTCTCATCCGTCGCATTGTCGAGCCAGGTGAGGTCCGGCGCTCCACCTGCGTAATCAATCGCCTGGCGGTACGACTTGGCGAGCGCATTCGCGTCGGCCTTATCTTCGGTTCCGGCAAGTGCCGCCCCGTATACTAGGTCTACTGCCTCTGCGAAGTTTGCCTTCGCAAGATTCACGATGCCATCGGGCATCGGCGGGGACATGGCAACAAGTTCGACGGTTCGCCCAAAGGCCTCGGCGTCCCCGTCCGCACCAAACTTTTCGTAGCTCTCTTCTGCATCCGGAAGAACAGCTAGCCCCCAAGAGAACTGGACACCGTTCCCACCCCAGTAGGGGCTCTCAATGTAGACCTCTTTGGGACTCAGGCCCAACGCGGGCGCAACAATCTCACGAAGAAACTCGTCACGACCAAGCTCGTTGTCGCGATACTCGTCCCCATTCCGGTTGTTCACCCCGTGCACGAACACAATTGGCATTTCTCATCCCTCCAAAAATGAACCCTTTCATCTTAGGTGCGAAGGATGCTCCGTGAAGTGGGAGCTAGGCAAGAGGCAAAGCAAGCCCGATGGAGGCGACCGGGTCACGCGTCACTGAAGGTGGCTGCCGGCAGCCCTCCACCTCCACGAAAGGCGGCAGGTGCAACGCGCCCTCGGTCTAGAACAGCGAAGGCCGAGAACCAGGCACCCGAAACAACGAAGTGTTGTTCGCTCCATATAGGCGCGATAAGCCAAGACGCCGAACCGCAATGGCAAGGCGCTGACGCAATAGGTTCGCATAGTGCCCCCGCCCTCGCATCCTCATTCCGAAGGATGCATCGTAGTCAGCTCCGCCTCGCATCTGTCGAACCAAGCTCATCGCGTTGTCAGCTCGCAAGGGAAAATGTTCCTGGAGCCATTCAACGAAGAGGTCGCGAACCTCACCCGCGCCACTGCGTGTGATGGCGAGCGCGGGCCCGGATTGGGAGCTCCTCGTCCATGTTTTCAAACGTGGCGGTCCAGGTCACGACGGAACAGTGGTGCTTCCGTCCATCCCCGGCGGCCTTGCTTCCATCCTTACCCCGCGCCTGAGGAAACCCAGTCGATTGCTTCGAGAGGTGCCCAGCGATGCTGTGGACCGCACTCCTTCTCCCGCCGCACCCGGAGGCGTTGCAGCCCACTGATGACGAGCTCAGGGGACTGGCAACGTGGGCGCTGCAGTTCACCCCGCGCGTTGCCATCGTCGATGAAGCCGTCGTCATGGAAGTGGAGGCAAGTACGCGCCTTTTTGGCGGGAAGCGGGCGTTGCGAGACCGTGTGGTCGTCGAGGCTGCGGAATTCGGCGCCATCGGCGTTGCCTGGGCACCGACGAGCCTGGGCGCGCTCGCGCTCGCGCGCGCTGGCATCGAGAACGGCGTACGCCGGCCGCTGAACGAGTTGCTCGACGGGTTGCCGATGGAGACGTTGACTGCGACGCGGCCTCATCAGACGACCCTTGCGCATCTTGGCTGCCAGACCGTGGGTGATGTTCGAAAGTTGCCGCGTGGCGGTATCAGCCGGCGTTTCGACAAAGAACTGCTTACTGCGCTCGACCAGGCCTACGGTCTTCGACCAGACAGTCATGCCTGGGAGACGCTTCCGGAGACGTTCCTTGCTCGGCTCGAGCTGATGTCGCGCGTCGAGCTTGCGCCGGCCATGCTGTTCGGTGCGCGTAGGCTTCTCTTACAGATGTGCGGATGGCTCGCCACGGCCTTGTCCGCGACTGGTCCGACCATGCGCGCTGGCTCAAAAGCGCCGCAGACATCTTCAAGGGCTGGGGGTCCGATGCGGGAGCGATGCATGTTGCGGTCTCTGGGCTTCAAGACGACAAGGTCGAGGCGTCGCGTGTTTGGAGTTTGGTCGCTACGCACGGCGACGGGCCCTACGTTCCGACATTGGCTGCGGCCGCGTTGGTCCGGAAGCTGAGCGAAGGCGACATACAGCCGGCTGGCGCGATGCCCTGTGTGGGTAGCCTGTCGGTTGAAGACTTCGAGAAGGAAGCGCAAGGTCTGAACATCCGGATGGCGGAGGTGGTCGCATGAGAACTGCGTCGATGTACCAGCAGGCCATGGGCGAGAGTTTCGAGCGCCTACCGCCCGCGGTACAGCGCTTTCACACGTTGGCGGCTTGCAGGAACTTCACGGCTGGGTCGACACGGATGCGCCCTCAACGTTCGCAGCGAGGCTCCTCGCGCTTTGCCTTGGAACACCTCGTCGGGCAACATCAAGCGGCCCCATCCGATTCGAACTCCACGCGGCCCCCGAGGTCGAAACCTGGACCCGTCATTTCTCTGGCCAGAGGATGACGTCACGCATCCGCCTTGATGCTAGGCAGGTCGTCGAACAGTTGGGCGCCGCCCGACTGACCTTTAATCTCTGCGAAACAGGAGGCCAACTCGAGATGCGTTCGATTGGACTGCACTTCTTGGGAGTGCGATGCCCGCGCTGGCTGCTTCCGAGGGTCGTTGCGGAGGAGACGGGGCAAAGTGACCGGCTTCACTTTCGAGTTCGAGCCTCGCTGCCCGCGATTGGCACCGTGGCAAGCTATCGCGGGCACTTGACCATCAGCGTGAAGGAGTCAGTGTGATTGTTGTCTTCGATGCTCAATGCCTGCTCCGCAACGGTTGGGTGCAGTTTCTGTTGCGGCACGACCGGCGCGGTGTCGTTCGGTTCGCTTCAATCCAAGGGGCAGCCGGAAAGGACTTGCTCGCCGAGGCGGGTCTAAAAGTCGATGGCTTGCAGACGCTGCTCGTGGTTGAGGGGGCACGCACGTGGCAACACACATCAGCCATCCTGCGCGTTCTGCATGCGCTGGGATGGCCATGGCGTCTCGCGTGGGGAGCATGGCTGGTGCCGGCGCCCTTGCGCGACACGCTCTATCGTTGGGTCGCTCGAAACCGATATTGGTTGTTCGGCCGCACCGAAACATGCGCGATGCCACCTCCGAACTACGCCGAACGCTTCTTGGATTGACGACGGGCAAGGCATGTAGGTTCGCGGCACCCGTCCGGTCAGCCGACTGCTTTCGGGCGATTTCTGGGTCTTCCTCGAGCGGCCGCTTCTGGCCGCGAGTACCAGTTCGCGGCAGCGCTTGGTAGCTGACCTTAACATGATCGCGCTTGGCCAAGGGCTGCTATCAGCGAGTTTGGCGGACAGGCAGTCTCGGCCATCAGCGGTCCTTGGGCCGCGCGAAGCGAAGGGCAAGTGACGACTGGGTGCTGAAGTTCACTTTTCGGCGATGAATGACAGCGGCTGACGAAAGCCGACGTTGGCACCTTCCTCGACGTACGACTCGTCTACCTCGGAACTTGACAGTTGCACCAAACCAAATTCAAACAGCGGCCGTGTGACATAGCACACGCAGGAGCGGGCAGCCACGAGCGCACCGCTTGGCTGCCGGCCTTCCTGAGCTACTACAACGCCCGAAGGCCCCACTCGGCCTTGTGGGCTACAAGCCTCCTGTCCAGACTTGGCGGGAACAACCTATTGCAACTCAACAGCTAGTCGGCCTGAGTCTTGGCAGCGCATTGCTGGCCAATCCGGCCGCGCAGGCGTGGGCGCAGCAGGCAGGAGCGGCCATGGCTGGCGCAGGCTCGCCCACCGGCGAGGAGGACTTCTGGACGCGCGACCGGACGGTGTGGGTGCGACGAACCGCCACTGGCGAAGTGATCAGGAGCACCTACTGGTCGTGGACAGCGAGTACCAGCGGCTGTGCGGGTTCGCACGTGACGTCACACTCGAGGTCTTGGTCCAGCGGGACAGCCCGCATGTGCACCGCGCCCCTAGAGTCCGGGCGCTTCACGCGCGAGCAAGTGTCCCAATGGATGCTGATGAACCCCCTCATCTTCGACGTCCACTACGCCATCACCTCTGGCTCTCGTGGTTCAACATGGCCCGCCCGTTCGAGTGGACCCCTTTCGCCACCCGATCACCAACGAGATCAGGGAACGTTCGGTGCGCGACAGTTGGCATGTTCATGGTGGCGCCATCGACGCCACGATCGCGGGCGTGTCGACCATTCGGCCAGTTCGCCGAGTGGCTCGTGGCCGGCGGCGTGGGGACGCCACGAAGGCCTTCACGCACACCGATGCGGGGCGCGTTCGCAGCTGGCGCAGCTAAACGTCACGCCAGTGAGACTGTTCATGTTGAGAAGTGCGAATTGAGCGATTCGCATCCTCAACATGGGGTGCATTGATCCCTTCACCGATGGATCCTTTCGTTGCATGATTTCCTCGGCGGCAGCTGAAGTTTTGAACTGAGCCGGAGCCGTCGATTGACCTGGGAACCGTCATGGCAACTTTCGCAAGAGTGGTCGCGCTGTCGCTGCTGTCCCTGATCGTGGCATCGAGCGCTTTTTCCCAGGCGCCCACACTGGGGACTTACGTCCCGAAGTCCCAGTCGTCACCGAGGTTGGCTGTGTATCAACAAGACGGCGGTAAGTGGGGCGCGGCAACAAGCATCTGCGAGCAGTGCCTTGCAGGCGGACCCTCGATCCCCAAGGTCTGCCTGATGATGCTGTGCATGCGGACTCCATTGGAGCAACAGAAAATCCTTGTGCCGCCGACAGCCAAGGAAATGATCGAACAGAGCTGCAAGCTCAACCGATTTTGCGTCAAGGACAACTTCGAAATTCTCTCGACTTGGCCGCCAAAACCGGGAGATCCTGGCCCCTACGACAAGACATATCGCAACGACCAGATCACAAAGCCGTACAAGGGCTTCTTGGAGATGTCGCGCGTCGACGCTGACAGGCAGTTGAAGGCGGGCGCGCTGTCCAAGGCTGACTACGATTCGATCATCGACGACTACCGCAAGGACTGGAAGTCGCTTCAACTTGACCATGCTCGGTAAGGATTGGGGCTCACCATGGGAAAACGACCTATCGGCAACCCAGTTCTTGCGATTGCCCTGCTTGGGCTGCCGCTCGTCGGCGAAGCGTGCTGCAACATCCGAATAGACCCACCTCGAATTGAAGTTCCAACGGTGACAGAGGTCGTCAATACCGTTACACAGGCTCCCGCTAACGTCGCGAAGGAGGCCTCCAAAGCGACTGAGACGGTGACGCAAGCCGTCAACGACGCGGGGAAGGCCGTCGGCCAGGTCGCCACCGACGCTTCCAAGGAAGCGGGCATTGGTCTTGGTAATGTTGTTCGGGAAACCCAGATCGGCGCCGGCAGCGTTTTGAAGGAGGTGCAGAAGGAGGCTGGTGACATCGCCAAAGAAGTGCAGATCGGTGCTGGCAACGTCGCGACCACGATAAGGAAGGCTGGCTCCGACGTCGGTCAGCAAGCGAACCGCTCGCAGCATGATCTTGAAGACGCTGGTGTCGCGATCTATCGCTACGTCATCAATGAAGCGCTGAGTACTCAGAGCGCCATGAGCAACGCTGAGAAGCGCTTTCGGGAAGGTAAGGTGGTCGATGCGTTCTTCCATCTGGCGACCGAGCCCATTCAGAACACGGAGAAAAACGCTGCGCAAGCGGCCATGGAAAGCTCTGTGCTATCCACAGTAGGGTCGGTGGCCGCGTCGGTGTATGGCGGCCCTGCAGGAGCTGCGGCGTACGCAGCCTGGCTCACGTACCACCAGACTGGCGACATCAACATGGCGATTCGCGTCGGCATCATCGCGGGCGCGAGTTCCTGGGCCAATGGGCAAGCGGCGACGATGCAGACCGGGACGGTGACGGACTCAATCCAACGAGCCGCCGTGGTCGGCGCAATTGGCGGTGCCGCAGTCGCCGCCTCTGGCGGCGACCCCAACGCCATCAACCAGGCGTTTTTAAGAGGAGGGGCGGCGATCCTCGTTCAGGATGGATACAAGGCTTACGTCGACCGCGATCTCCTGAAGGAACTTGGCCCCGCGAACGGAGGCGCAATGTGCATGGCCGGTGGCGCAGACGACGGGTGCCCGCGCCCTACCGACTACATGAAGGACGAGCAGGGCCGACTGATCATGACGGATAAGGACGGCGGCTTTCACCACGTCGAGATCGGCAAGGAGGGCGAGGTCCATTCGGATTGGCGGGCAATCGGAAACGCGTCGAAAACCCCGCCCGGAACCCCCGTGGTGGGTATTCAGACGGATCAGCTCCCGGCGTTGTCTCAGGCAAACGAAGGCAGCGCGACGATGGTCGCTCTAGCCAAAGTTCCAGGGATGAATGCAATGGCGCTTTTCCACGATCGATGGGCGGTGTCTTGGGAGATGAACCCGGCCACCACGGTCGCAACGATAGTTCCTGCAATTGTCTTAACTTACATGGGCGCAACCCTTGCGGTCGAGCAGGCATACACGACTACCGGGATCACGGATGCCGCGAGGGCGAAGTCCAACGCTGCAAAGGCAGAGCCCGTGCCAACTGTCGCAGCCGGCCAGTCTCCCTCCGCAGCCCCAACGACCGCGCCGCCTCCCATTCAAGGACTCCCTGCTGCCATGGCTCGCGTCACACGGGTCTCAGTGGTTGAGGGAGGCCGATGGATTGGGCCGCCCCCACCAACAATCCGCGCGATTAAACCTGCGCAAGCAAACATGGAGACTCTCCTTTGCTCGAAAGGCACCGCCTTTCGGGTGGCCGCAGTTATCCCAGGTAAGCAGCCAGGCGACCTTCAATGCCTGGTCTACGAGAAAACGGACGCCAGAGAGTGGGCGCCCTACGTGTCGAAGAACACGCCGGCCTACTGTGCCGAGAAGCTGGTCGCCATGGGCACCTCGTTGTCCAGGGCGGGATGGAAGTGCAATGCCCGGTGATGCTGTTGGCAATCACCGGGTAATAGGGACCACCTCTGCCCCTGAGTTGGGGCAAGCGCGGCTGCAGTTGGCTGTTGGGCAACGGGCTCACTCGCCACCGCGAAGCTTGCGCGACAGTTAATAATCGCAGGCTGCCCGCGCGCGCCGGTCTACATCCCGGCGATGCCAAAAGCCGATCTCCAGTCCGCCCTGACGGCCGAGTACGCCGTCGCGCAGGTTCAGCTACCTGGTGCCACCGGCACCGGCTTCGCCATCGTCTGCGAGCGCCGGCCCGGCCGCATGCCCGCGACCCTGGTCGCCCATGACGAGTTCGGCAGGTGGTGCGCGGGACCGATGGCGTGCTCGAGCGCTTCGGGACGCAACGCGATCCGATGGAGCGCGGCGCGCTCGCGCACCTCGGCGTCGCGCCTGGCCTCGTGTTGGCGAAGCTCGACGGCGAAACCGGCCTGCCCTGCGCCCAAGTCGTGCTGCGCGCCGCCGGTCCCACCTCGGCTGCCGGCTGATCAGCCGCGCCTACAGGGAGCCCCAATGTCAGATTTGAGTCGCCCGTCGAGCGAACCTTCTGCCTTGAAGAGCCCTGTAGTTAAGCAACGGGCCCAAACTCCCAGTTCGGCGGCGTGAACAGCGGCCACTCGTCTGGACTTCGATACAGTGATGGCGCGGCCGATCAAGGTTCGGTGACGGCCTATGTCTGCACTACCTTGGAACCGGTCGTCGGCTCTGACATCTTCGTCCCATCTGCATGACCGCAGGCGGCACCAGAGCGTGTATCCGCCGAGCTTAAGGGAAGGACAGCAATCGCTGCGGACCCGTCGGACGACGGTCGATGCCGACCGACCGCGTTGAGCCCTGACCTCCATTTGGGCAGCCAGGCAAGCGGTCGTTCGACTCTGCGATAGCGAGGCCCCGCGGGATGCAGCCGGGCTATGACTGCAATACCTTTGGACCAGTCGTTGGTGCCGAAGTCTTCTTCGCCATGGGATGACAGGAATCCAGGAATCGGCCTCACAGCGTGAGTTCACCGAGCGACAGCGAAAGGCAGCAACCGCTGCGGACCCGTCGGACGACGGTCGATGCTGACTGACTGCGTTGGGCCCGGACCACCATTTCGCGGCATTCAGAAGCAGCCAACTGCCCGATCTTCGCGCGTTGGGACTGCGCTCAATCGCTCAATGGTTTGAGAGTAGCGGGGTGATGCTGGCGACGATGAACGCGGAAGTGCATAGCGTCTGATGGGCACGAGGTGGTCTCAGCCTCGTAGCAGCCGCCGCCCCGGCGCTATTGCGCCATCACCGTGCGGCCGAATTCAAAGACCGACACCTTGCCATTGACTGACACCTCGAACCGAATCAGATCATCCTTGTTGGGGTATGGATCACAGCAGCTCTTCAGGATCAGCGCACCTGACACCATCTTCAACGGCTCCACGGTGTTCATTTGCAGGATCGCGCCAGCAGCCTGTTCCAAGTTCTGGGCGCTGTACTCGATCTGCTGAACCCCCAAGGCAGTTACGCCACCGACGGCCGCACCCGCCAAAATTCCGCTCATCGGGTCGTACATCCGCACGGTGTTGTAGCCAGAGAATGTGGTGATGCCTCCCCGGCCTGTCGCATAGCCCGAGTAGTTGCTCGTATAGGTGCGATTCGACGCTGAGTAGGCCGCGGCGCCAGCGGCCAAGCCACCAGCAATGGCCAGGGCGATCTGCTGGGACCTCTTGTTCGACTGAATCTCCGCCGTGCGCTCCACATAGGTGTAGACCGGCACCTGCAGCCCCCGAAAAAACGCCTTCACGTTCGTCGTGTCGAAGTTGACTGGCTCCGGCGAGTTGTTCGCGAAGCCGATGATGAATGTCGGGTCTGTCGTGCTCTGCGTCTTGAACGCTGGATACATGAACACCTCATGGGTGTCGTTCCGCTGGGTCAGGGTTCCAACTCCCTGCGTGTACTTCAATGTCTGCGCTGGATCCTTTTGCTTGGGGGCGTAGGTAACGACCGTCGTGCAACCCGTCATAGCCATCGAAAGCGCGACGACACCGGCCGTGTGCTTGAGCGCGCTCTTCATTTCGTTCCGGGCTTGCCGGTGTACGGATTGACATTGCCCCTGGTCGAGTAGTTGTCCGACTTGGTGCCGTTGGGGTTCGTGGCCCGACTCGGGGGCACGTAGGTGCCATCCTTTGTGACGTAGCCGCTTCTGGGGTGACTACCTTGCGAGAAGGCTGGCACGGCCAGCAGGGCGAGGACAAGTGCGCCGAGCAATGCTTTCATCTGAAGCTTCCTGATGATGGTTTAAGAAAAGACAACTAGATCTATCGCTCGGCACAATATTCGATTGAAACGTTTTGACACAATCCCCTCCATTGATGAGAGGGTTTCTACCTGGATGTTGTTGACACCAACAGTCTGGAGTTTGTCGTTCGTCGAAAGCGGGCAACATCGCCCATGCATGCATCGAAATGCGTTGTGTGCGCCCGAGCTACCAAGAAATCTCATTTCTTGCAGTTTCGGTCGGTTGGTAGTCAGGCATCCCCTCCTTCGGAGAGGGGGGCGCATGGCCACTCTGTGAACTACTGCCGCTTTTGTAGCCCTGGCCCCCTGCCGCGCGGGATGACGCACCGTCCGCGTATCTGCAGCGGTGCTGCGCGGCGGCAGCCACTGGCAGACCGCCTCTTAGGCTGAAGACGCCAATCTGGCCCACAACACGACTGTCTGCAGAGGGCCCTGAACGCCATGTCGCGACATGGAAAGCAGCCGCACTTCAGCGATCCTGATCACCGTCCCTGACTTAGATCTCTTCATTGATTCCGGCGAAGGTCAAGTGCCGGGGTAGACCAGTCGCTCGCGGAGAAAATTGTCGAACGTCAGCTTGCTGCGTCCGCCGTCATTCGGCAGCGAATTTCGAAAGACGGCAACCAGTCTGCAGCGCTAGTTCGCGGCCCCCACCTGAATACCCGCTGATGGCCGACACCGCCATTCCGAGGCGGTTCCAGGAAGCTGCCGTTCGGATGGGCCGCAGGGCAGCTTCTGGACAGGCGGGCAAATTGACCGATTGCTTCGCTGAGCTCTGCGATCGACGGCGTGCCCGATTGATTGCCGCCAGATCAGATCTCAGTTTGCTCGGAGATCTCCAGGGCGTCGTCCACCTCGATGCCGAGGTATCTCACCGTCGACTCGAGCTTGGCATGGCCAAGCAGCAACTGCACGGCGCGCAGGTTCTTGGTACGGCGGTAGATCAACGTTGCCTTGGTTCGCCGCATCGAATGCGTGCCGTACTCGGCGGGATCAAGACCAAGTTCCTCGACCCAGCCCTCAAGAATTCGTGCGTATTGCCGTGTGCCCAGATGCGGTGAGGCGTGGACGCGGCTTGGGAACAAGAAATCTTCGGACGTCAGCCCGGCTTGCTTGATCCACTTCTGCACAGCTTCCCGCGTCACCGGTGTTATCTCGAACTGAACAGGGCGCTGGGTCTTGTGTTGCATCACTACGGCGCGAGTTGCTACCTGGTCGCCGTGGCAGACGTCTCGAACCTTAAGACTGACGAGGTCGCAGCCACGCAACTTGCTGTCAATTCCCAGATTGAAGAGGGCAAGCTCGCGCACTCGGCTCTCCATTTGGAGGCGCACTCGGAGTGCCCAGATGTCCTTGATCCTGAACGGAGCCTTCTGCCCGACGATCTTGCCCTTGTTCCACGGCTCGCGATGAGGGGCGTTGAGATTGGATGCCATGATGGACTCCCATCAAGTTGAGGGCCGCCTAGGATGCGCGTTCGCGAGCTCGAAGCAGTCGTCTCGGACGATCACTGGCTGCCATGATGCGCAGCGCCTTCAGTCGAGGGCCCGCTTCCTGGATCAGCTGCGCACTCACGGTTCCGGCCAATTGTGTTAAAAAACTCGGAATCAGCGCTGTCCCTTGAGCGATTTCGATCCAGGGGCCAACGACGAGGCGTTGACTGCTCCGCGGGACCCGCCTCAATGGGAATACTGTCTGAGACCTTGTGCGCGGCTCTGACGGCCATCAATGCATCACACGGGCGCTGCGACATGCAATCGGGTCTTGACCCGCGTCCTCGCGCAAACGAGTTTTTCAACACAATTGGCCATCAGCGGTCGGTCACCACTGGCAGCTATCAGGACGTCGGCGGCCTATATGGCGCGATCACACGAGCCCGTCCCCCTGCGCGACACGCCGATGGCCAGCCATGAAATCACGTTGATGCGTTCATGTGCAAGCGCCTCGGCATGGCTCAAGCGCAAGTCGGAGCGTTCGGCGATATGGCCGAGGCGACCATGCTGCGCCGAGTATGGCTCGAGGAGCACGACAGCAGCTCGCCGCCGGCGCTCGAGACCAACCAGCATGGGCCAGCCTCCACCAGCCGGAGCGACTACCGCCTTCGCTTCGTCGAAGGCGCCGGCTGGCGCGCGGAAATCCGCACGCGCTATACGATCTGGCACGCCTTGCGGCGGGGGAATTTGAGGCCCGCGCTCGATCTCACGCGTCGCCGCCGAGCCTCAGCCCGTTGCCGGCTTCCAATCCTTGTCCTTGATCTCGATTAGCAGCAATCGAGCCCCGGAGCCGCCGACGTTCTCCGCAACGTGCGTGGCGGCGGGGTCCCAGAGTACCGCTCCGGCCGTCAAATTATTCAGGACGGTCTTCCCATCCGGCATCGTCACCTTCACCTTCGCTGGCGTCATGGCGACGACCACGTGATCCGGGTGTGAATGCCTGCCGGCGCCGCACACGCCGATTCCAGGGCGAGAGTCATATTGAACGACGCGTACCTTGTCGTTTTCAAGCACGACACGGTAGCTGCGCGGTTCCGTCTTCGCGGCATCCTGAGCATTCAGCATTTCTGGCGTGAGGCCGAGCGCGGCGAGCAGCAAGACTGCGTCGCGGCGCCCGAGTGCTGGGGAGCATTGGTGGGTCATGGCTCTCTTCATGGTGCGCTCCTGGTTGTGGCATTTACATCTGCCTGAAAAGATGGTGGTGCTGTTCGCTCACCGATAGGGTCTCGCGGCGTTGCTTTAGTCGAATCGAAAGGCCTCCGCTGCCGTCACGAAACACGCTATCGATGGCGCGCACATTGACCAGAACGGAGCGATGAATCTGCCAGAACGTGTCCGGATCAAGTTCCTCGCTGAGCTCTTTGATGGTCTTTCGGATCAGCGATTCGGAGTCCTGCGTGACGACCAGCGTGTATTTACTGTCGGCCTTGAAGTAGCAGATCTCGTCCACCGTAACCAAGCGCACAGTGGCTCCGCGTGAAATGCGGACCCATTGCAGATGTCCACAGGGTGCAGGCGCCGGCGACGCGGGTGCCAAAGCGACGCGTGACAGGTCGGGTGCGTGCTGCAGGACGCGCGCCTTGAGGCGCCCCACGGTCGTCACCAGCCGCGAATAGGACAGCGGCTTCATCACATAGTCGATAGCGCCGGCTTCGAAGGCTCCGAGTGCGTGCTGGTCGAACGCGTTGATGAACACGACGTGGCACGCACCGGCGATCTGGCGCGCGACGTCGAGTCCGGAGAGGCGCGGCATCTTGATGTCCAGAAAGGCGATGTCCGGACGCTGCTTCTCGATCGCATGCAATGCCGCCACGCCATCGCCCACCTGCGCCACGATGTGCAGATCCGGCCACAGCACAGCGAGGTGCTCTGCAAGCTCCTCGGCCAGCAGAGGCTCGTCCTCCGCGATCAAGGCCGTAGGCGCTCTCTTGGCGGTTTCATCCGTGCTCATGCGGCACCTCCAGTTCCACCGTACTGGTTGGCCCTTCCCCGATGTGCAAGCGCACGGCGGCCCTCTCTTCATAGAGATCGACCAGAGCAGTGCGCATGCTTTCGAGCGACTTTTGGTCCAGCCGGGCGGCACTAAGCACCCGCACGCAGATGGCGTCCCCGCGTTCCTCGGCCACCATTTCGATTCTCCCTTCAGGGCCACTGCGTTCCAGAACTAGCGTCACAAGCGGCAGCAGCAGTGCCGGCGGGAAAATTGCATCCCTCAGAGCCGGCGGCAGGCTGACACGCAGCGAGATCTGTCTGCCGAGTCCGTGTCGTGTTCGCAGCAGTTGCGCATAAGCTTCGACCAAGGCGAATTCCAGCTCCAGCAAGGAGCGCTCACTGCGAAGCCGCGGCAGCGCAGCGCGCAGAAAGGCCGTCAAGTCATCGAGCAGGCGTTCAGCGCGCGCCGCATCGGTCTCGTAGAAGCTCTTCACGGCCGCAAGCGTGTCGAAGACGAGCTGCGGATCGATCCGGGTCTGGATGGATAAAAGCCTAACCTGCACTAGGCGTTGGCGGGCACTGCGGCCCTGTTCCTGCACCGCGGTCAGATACTCGATGGCCCGATCGCGCGCACGCCACCGGTCCGCAATCACGACGGCCAGCATGCCGACAACGATGTCGGCCCAAAACGTGTACCAGAACCAACTCTCCACGGAGGCCGAAGAGCCGATTCGCACCGCCGTCGGCGCCTGCGGCCAAGCGAAGGACGACAGAATGGCGGAAGCCAGCCCGCACCCCAGCACCAAGGCCATGGTGTAGGCGAGTCGGATGACGCCGCGGAGAGGCTGAATTTCAATCAACCGCAACATCACCGCATATATAGGCAGGGTGGGCAGGCTGCGCGCCACCACGTCGGCCTTGTATGCGTAAAGGTCGGCGACACTCGAGATCTGCAGTACGTCGTCCGTGCGAAGCGATTCGGAGAACACCTGCACGATCTTGATCATCCCAGCCAGCATCATGTAAGCAAGGAAGCGCGAATGCGTTAGCCGAGAAAGTGAGGCGGCGGAAGTCATGACGCCCTCGCTACTGCAACCCGCCGCGGCCAATCATGCCGATGTTCCGGCGCATCGGTCGGATTCCAGGGAATGACAATGCGCGCGCACACGCCGCAGCCATCTGCCTGTTCCAGCGTAAGTTGTGCGGAATCGCCAAAACGAGCCTCCAATTGGCGCCGGATGTTGACGAGCCCTAGCCCGCTGCCGCTGGTTCCCGCACCGAAACCGACCCCGTCGTCGATGACTGTCACCCCCAGCTCGTGCCCGTTGCAGGTCGCGGCGACTTGAATCAAGCCGCCTGAATCGGCCGGTGCGAGCCCATGCTTGACCGCGTTTTCGGCGAGTGTGACCAAAACCGCCGGCGGGAAGGCGACGCCACGAATTGCCGGCGGCAGATCGAGTGTGTAGTTCAGCCGGTGACCCATCCGCAGCTTGAAGAGTTTCAGATACGCCCGCACAAGCTCGAATTCCTCGCCGAGCGTCGAAACAGTTCGTCGCAGCTGCGGCAGCGCTGCTCGAAGGTAGATCATGAGATCACCAATTGCTTCTGCGCCAGCTTCCGGTTGCTTGCG
The DNA here is from genome assembly GCF_030317105.1 of Variovorax brevis. Lineage (GTDB taxonomy): Bacteria > Pseudomonadota > Gammaproteobacteria > Burkholderiales > Burkholderiaceae_C > Variovorax > Variovorax brevis. The sequence continues at coordinate 21,648 of NZ_JASZYG010000001.1, read as the reverse complement.
ATAGAGGCGGCGCACATTGGCCAACGTATTGAATAAGAAATGCGGCTCGATCTGCGCTTGGAGCAATTGCAATTGAGCCTGGTCGGCCTGTCGCTCCAATTCCACCCGCGCCGCCTGCGCCGCTATGGCGTCTGCGCTCGCGCGCTGCATGAGCCGGTGTAAGGTGCGAGTGCCGAGCATGACTGCGCCAAGCAAGCTGAACTTCATGCCTTCGCCGATCATCGACTTGAGCGACACCGGAACCCAACTCCCTGAATAGCCCCAGGCAAGAATCCAAACCAGTGCTTGAGCTGGCACCACGAGCGCGACCGACAGTGCTGCGATGCGCAGGGCGTGGTGCCTGAGAGAAACCTGGTCGGCCATTGCGACCGCAACGATCATGGCGCTGGCAACCGCCGTAGCCTCGGCAAAGTAACGCCCCCAGGCAAGCGCGACATCCGCCGGGCCCCACATGTCGAAGAGGTGGGGCTGGAACAGCACCTGCATCGAGATCAGAATCGCCATCCCCGCGCCGACCCCGAAGGCGACCGCGTTCAGATCGCCACGCACCCGGCGCCAATAGCCGAGGGTATTTGTAACGAGTTTGGACGGCGGCATCGCATCACGCAGGTGTCTGCACGGATGATCGTGCCGAGCCATCGTACGCGCAGGGAGAAAGCGATGAAAGCGGCAATTTGGCGGACCAGTGCGGCCGCGGCCGACAAGCATTCGAAGCTCGATTAGGACTATGCGCGCCAGACGAACGGCCCTTTAGGCATCGGCACCGCGATCCACCGAGTTCATCGCATGGCGCTGGCCTCGGCGACGCATCGAGCTAACCTGCGTTGCATGTCACTTTCGACCTTACAGGAGAAGTTCCAGCGTCAATCGCGTCACAGATCGACTCCAGGCGCACTAGTACAGCGTGGGCCTTGCCTTGCCAAGCCACATCCATTTCTGGCTCCAGTCACGCGGAGGTCCGCGCCAGCCACAGGTCGTACAAGTCGTTCCGAACAATCTTGCCCCCGAACCTGTACTGAATAAGGTCAGCTATGCAAGCGAGGAAGCCGGCACGGATCGGCTCATCAAAGGCCAGAATGTTCGAGAAGGTACCAAGCAGGTCGCAGTACTGAGCAACGTTGTACTCTCGGTCGCAGCGATAACGCCGATGCGTGATCTCGGCGAAGAGCTGTGAGCTTGCAAGGTCATCTCGCTCATCTAACAGGCTCTCGAGTGTTGGGGGCTGGAATGCGGGATCGTGACCGGGATCCCAGCGCTCGTAACATGACTGGCTTTCCGCAGAGAATGGATCGTCGCCGAGACGAACCCCCCAATGCGTTTCGATGACCGCCAAAGTGCCGCCCGGCCGCAAGGCGTCCGCGCACTTGTGTATCCGGGTGGCGGGATCGAGCCAGTGAAAAGCGGTCGCGGCTACGACCAGGTCGAATGGCGTGTCCGGAAGGATCCACTGATCGAAATCGGCAACTACGACCTCAGCATGTCCGAAACGTGAAAGCTTCTGGCGGGCGATAGCAGCGAGGTTCGAACCAAGCTCCACGGCCACCAGAGCAGCCCCAAGCTCCCCCAACGGCGCTGTGAGTTGACCTGTGCCACAACCAATCTCCAGCACCCGATGTCCCTCACGAAGTGCCGTGAAGTCCACGAGGTCGTGGATCAAACCCTGCGGGTAGCCTGGTCGCGCGCCGTCATACAGCTGCGCGACCTGGTCAAACGATTCTCTTCGACGAACGCCGCGGCTGGTGGTCATCAGATCGCTCGCTCTCGTTTCGCTCAGCTGAAGGCGCGTTAGTGGTCTAACGCATAGCGCTTCTGACATCCGGCGAACGCTGATCGATTTTACGCTTTGCGCCGGCTTTCTGCGACGGACTCCGTGCGCTCGCGGCCGAGGCACGGGCCGGCGCGGCAAAAGACGCCTTCGGGCGCCATCACAACGTGCCGCGCGCCACTGGCAGTTTGATGCGCGGTGGGGCTGCCCAAGTGAGCCGTTGAAACTTACACTGCCCATTGCACGAAGCAATGGCGATGCATGACGTCAGATAAAACGGCGCGCCATGTCTCGATTCAACCGCACGAAGCCAAGCAACATGCCGCTACGCGCACTTCTCACGGTGACGGCGCTCCTCGCCGCAGTGCTTCCGGTATGGGCTGATGAAATGCGGGCCGTCAAAGATCTTGCTGTTCCCGAGTCGGCGCTCGTCGGCACCAACGGTCGGCTCTATGTTTCCGAGATCGGGGAGTTCGGAAAGGACGGCGACGGCCAAGTCCGTGTTGTCAGCAAGTCGGGCAACGCCGAGCCGTTTGCGAAGGGACTGGACGATCCGAAGGGATTGGCTGTTGTCAAGAACGTCATCTATGCCGCCGATAAGAATCGAATCTGGAGAATAGACAAGCAGGGCAAGGCCTTGGTATTTGTCAAGGCAGAGGACTTCCCTCAGCCACCGCTGTTTCTCAATGACCTCGTCGCCGACGGCAGCGGCAACCTCTACGTCTCGGACAGCGGCGACATCGAAAAAGGCGGCAAGGGCGCCATCTTCAAGATCACGCCGGCCCGCAAGGTGTCGTTGGTCATTTCAGAAGCGCAGAACGCCGGCATCAAGAGCGAATGGCCTTCTTTTCGAGCGCCCCGGAACATTGCTCGTGGTCGACATCGCCAGCGGTGAGCTGCTGAGGGTGAACCTGGCGAAAGGCGCCGTCGAAAAGGTCGCTGACGGGTTTGGTGGAGGCGACGGTCTGGCACGCGCCGCAGCGGGCGTGCTGTATCTCCGACTGGAAGAATGGACGCGCCTTCAAACTAGATCTGAAGAAGCAGGGTGCCAAGTCCGAAGCCTATGCCCCTTAAATTCCGGCGAGTTGCCAGCAGCCAGCCAAGCTTGAGGCGATTCGAAACATCCCGGGCGCAGCGCCAGCGTCCCGGCACCTTGTGCAGACTCTCGATGGGAGCTGCCCAGGAAGCAGCGTCGCCCCCACTTTGGCGCGCTCTCGTTTTACTCAAGCCAACAGGCTACTCGAAACCGGGTGCGGTTCACGCCCCTACATCTGCCTGAAAAGATGGTGATGCTGTTCGCTTACCGATAAGGTCTCGGGGCGTTGCTTGAGTCGAACAGAAAGACCCCCGCTGCCGTCACGAAACACACTGTCGATGGCGTGCACATTGACTAGAACCGCGCGATGGATCTGCCAGAACGTGTCCGGATCGAGTTCATCGGCGAGTTCCTTGATGCTCTTTCGGATTAGCGATTCGGCGTCCTTGGTGACGACGAGGGTGTATTTGCTGTCGGCCTTGAAGTAGCAGATCTCGTCCACCGTGATCAAGCGGACCGTAGCGCCGCGTGATACGCGGACCCATTGCAGATGTCCACCTTGAACAGGCGTCGGCGTCGCGACGACGCGCGACAGGTCGGGTGCACGCTGCAGGATGCGCACCTTAAGGCGACCTACGGTCGTCACCAGCCGAGAATAGGACAGCGGCTTCATCACATAGTCGATTGCGCCGGCTTCGAATGCGCCGAGTGCGTGCTGGTCGTAGGCTGTGATGAACACCACGTGACACCTTCCGGCGATCTGCCGCGCGACGTCGAGGCCGGAGAGGAGCGGCATCTCGATGTCTAGGAAGGCGACGTCCGGACGTTGCTTCTCGATCGCATGCAACGCCGCTACGCCGTCGCCGACCCGTGCCACCAAGCGCAACTCCGGCCACAGCACAGCGAGGTGCTCCGCCAATTCCTCGGCGAGAAGGGGCTCGTCCTCGGCGATCAGGCCCGTGGGTGATGCGCTCAAGGCGGGTTCATCCGTGCTCATAAGGCACCTCCAACTCCACCGTGCAGTGTGGTCCGTCACCGCATTGCAGGCGCATATCGGCCCGATTCCCATATAGCTCGACTAGAGCAGCGCGCATGCTCTCGAGTTCTTGCTGGTTCAGGCGGGCGGTAAAAAGCACCCGCACGCAGGTTGCGTCTTCTCTGCGTTTCACAGCGGCCAATTCGATGCTTACCTCAGGGCCGCTGCTTTCAAGAATGTGCGTTATTAGCGGCAAGAGCAGGGCCGGCGAAATATTTGTATCTTTCAAAGCGTCCGGTAGGCCGACCCGAAGCGAAATCTGTCGACCGAGCCCTATTCGCAGCAGCTGTGCATAGGCTTCGATTAAGTCGAATTCCACTTCCAGCGAAGAGCGCTCACTTCGAAGTCGACGAAGCGCAGCCCGCAGGAAGGCTGTCAGGTCGTCGAGCAGACGCTCAGCGCGCGCCGCATCGCACTCGTAGAACCGCTTCACGGTAGCGAGCATGTCGAAGACGAGTTGCGGATCGATCCGGGTCTGGATCGACAATAGCCGAGTCTGTACCAGGCGCTGGCGGGCAACGCGGCTCATTTCCTGCGCCGTTGTGAGATTCTCAATTTCGCGATCGCGCGCACGCCACCGATTCGCAATCACGACGGCCAGCATACCGACAACGATGTCGCTCCAGAAGTACCTGAGCCAATTCTCCAAAGAGGAGAATGAGCCGATTCGAGTCGCCGCCGGAGCGTGCGCCGCCGGGGGGTGAGGCCAAGTGAACGACGACAGAATGGCCGAAGCGAAACCGCACCCGAGCACCAGCGCCAAGGTGCAGGCGAGCCAGACTCCCGCCTTGTAGCGCTGAATTTCGACCATCGAGGTGCTGGCACGCATGCTGTTTGTCTTGTTCATCCCAAACACCATCATGTGAGCGCGCGAATTCCTTGGAATGATGATGCGAGCGCACACGCCGCAGCCATCAGCTTGCTCCAGCGTGAGTTGCGCGGAATCCCCAAAACGCGCCTGCAATTGGCGGCGGATATTAACGAGGCCAAGCCCACTGCCGCTGGTTCCGGTGCAAAAACCAACCCCGTCGTCAATGACCGTCACCTCGAGCTGCTGCTCATTACGGGTCGCACCGACATGGATCATCCCGCCCGAGTCGGCCGGCGAGAGTCCATGCTTGACCGCGTTTTCGACCAGCGTCACAAGTGCCGTCGTCGGGAAGGCAACGTTACGAAGTGGCGGCGGCAGATCCAGCGCATATTGCAGCCGCGGTCCCATCCGCATCTTAAAGAGCTTCAGATACGACCGCACAAGTTCGAACTCCTCGCCCAGCGTTGAAACCGGGCGACGCAGTTGTGGCAACGCTGCGCGCAGGTAGACCAAGAGATCGGCAATTGCTTCAGCGCCAGCTGCAGGCTGCTTGCGATAAAGCCGCCGCACATTGGCCAAGGTGTTGAACAAGAAATGGGGCTCGATCTGCGCTTGCAGTAGTTGCAGTTGGGCCTGCTCAGCCTGACGCTCAAGTTCGACCCCCGCCGCTTGGGCCGCCATGGCGTCGGCGCTCACCCGCTGCATGCGCCGGTGCATCGTGCGCGCACCGAGTAGGAGTGCGCCAAGCAAGCTGAACTTCATGCCTTCGCCAATCACGGACATCAGCGACGCCGGGACCCAATTTCCCGAAAAGCCCCATGCAAACACCCACTCTAGCACCTGAGCGGGCAACACGAGGGCGACAGCCAGCCCGGCGATGCGAAGCGCCGGGTGCCCAAGCGAAGCATGGTCGACCATTGCGACCCCGACGATCAATGCGCTGCCGATCGCCGCGGACTCAGCAAAAAAGAGACCCCAGGCAAGTGCAACATTCGCTAGACCCCACAGTTCGAAGAGGTGTGGCTGGAACAGCACCTTCATTGAAATTAGCACGGCCAGTCCCGCACCGACCCCTAGGGCGCCCACGCTCAGATCGCCACGCACGCGGCGCCAGTAGCTGGGGGAAGTTGGCAACAATCTAAGCCGCTGCATCGCATCACAAGGGTGTCAACCCCGAATGATCAAGCCGACCCATCCTAATCGCGCATTGAATGCGACGAAAGCGGCAATTCGAGGCACCAGCGCGGCCTGCGGCCGACAAGCGTTCGAAACTTGGTTCGCTCTATCCGCGCCGGACGAAACGCCGATTTTCGCCTTGGCGAAGTGATGTACCGAGCCCATCGCATCGCGCTGGCCTTGGCCACGCCTCGAACTTAACCTGCGCTGCACATCACTGCAAATCACACCGGTAGGTGCAGTGATTGACCCCCTGAGTAGCTCTTCGGCTTGACTGGGTGAACAGAGCCTCAAGACCGGTCACAACATCCCAAAGCCATGGAAAGGAGTTAGACATGAAGACCTCGAGGATCATCGCCTTCGCTTTCTCGATTCTCCATTGACGCCCACCAAAGGAGCTCAGTATGACAAACGAAATCGATCTCGCCGAAAGCTTTCGGCCATGGAAATTCGGAACCCTCAATGAACGCACAGGGGTCTTGTCAAAGTCAAATTTTGGAGAACTTCCGAAGCGGAATTACCCCATGAAGAACGACAGTACAAAGGAACATTCTCAGTTCGAGCGTCAGGACTTTGGCATCAATCTGGGGTGGACAGATGATGCAACGATCGTCACAGCCGACAATGTGGCAAAGTCTTGCCCCCGCACAAAAGCCCAAAGGCTGGCTCAGGTCGCTGCGCTCTTCGCCTCGGCCTCCATCGCTGCGTGTGGTGGCGGCGGCGGCGGCATCCCTGCGGACCTCACCGCAGCGGCCGTCGGGCCCGGATTGTCAGCCCCGAGCGAGGATGCCTCCGTGCCGACTGTCTCTGCGACGACTGGCATAGCCGGCACGACGACGAACCTGATCGCCGCCCCGGGCCCGATCGAACTCGAACAATTCGCTGCCACGTATCCGCAAGCCGCGGGCGGTGATTCGAGTGGCGACGGCGGCGCAGCGGGTGCGGCGGGCGACGGCTCGCCGCTGGGCAACGTGACGGTGTCGATGACCGATTCAAAGGGCCACTCTGTTAGCGGAAAAACCGACAGCACCGGCAGGTTCCTGCTCAAGTACAACACCACCGTCTTTGTGCCGCCGTTGGTCCTGCGAACCAAGGACGCTGGCGGCTATGTGCTGTCGAGTGCGACCGAGCAAGGTGCCGAGAGCGGCAAGGCGATTTGGGTCAACATCAACCCAATGACCGACAAGATCATCTCGGACGTAATTGGCGGTCGCACTGATCTGCCCTTCAACGGATCGAGCATCGACCCCATCAAGCTTGCCCAGGCCAAGTCCGATCTCGTCACGTCGATAGCGGATGCGCTCGGCAAGGCCGGCATCGCCGACACTAGTAAGTTCGATCCGGTGAAGTCGGTTTACGAATATGATGGGACGGGCGTGGACGCGGTGATCGAATCTGTCAGCCACACGCGTGCCCCACAGACTGGCGAGACGCAGCTTCGCGCTAAGCTGATTCCGCTTCCAGCCACCCGGGCGAGCGGCGACCCCTCTGGGGGAGGCGCCATAGCACCTACCTTCATAACGAGGGCTGCCCCGCTGTCGACCGCTGAAGTCGCCGTCCCAGATGGTGAGCGCGGCAGCGACTCGCTGACGTTCGCAAAGATTGATGCGTGGATGACTGAGATGAATCGCTGCTTTGCGTTGCCTTCCGCAGCGCGTGGCGCCGATGCGGACTGTGTCGATGCTGATGGCACGCGCTTGGTGGCAAAGACATTCCGGGACAACGGCAAGGACTTGCCTGAGGCCTACCGAACGCTGTACAGCGAATCGGATCTTTCTGCGGTGCAGGGAAGCACCTTGAGCAATCCGGTTGTCCTCGCACATATCCCGCAGGACGACGAGTTGGGCTTTGTAATTGAACCCGAAAGCACCGTGGTCCAATTCACAGTGACACAGCCCCGTACAGGCAAGCTCGCCGGCGGCCGAGCCACGCCCATTCAGTACACGGCAATCATGACCTTCTTGCGCACCAACATCAGATCCAAAGCCGGCAACTGGGTTCTGGGTGGCAATCAGAGGCGCTTCGACATCTCGATACGGCCGGCCTACGTTTTTGAGCAGCAGATGGATCCGGCGTTTACTTCCAAGCCGGGCAAAAAGTTGTCAACCATGCTGGAAATCAAAATTTCACCGTTGGTGTTTAACGTTAACACTCGCACCTGGGCGCTCCCACTAAATGATGATGCTCTGAAGATGGCGAACGTTCGCGGCCCGGGCCTACCACCCGGCGGTTTATGGTTCTCCACATCCACGACCGCAGGCGCGCGGTACCTCACACCTTCCCTGAAAAGCAGCATTTTTGACGGTCGCCGTCCTGTGCCCGTTGTCAATTCCAACTATGCCCCAACTTTCGCCTTGAGTTCAGTGCCTCCTGGCGTTTGGAACGGGTCAGATCCCACCAACGCCGATACGCCGCAGATGGACTTTTCGAAGATGCAGGCCTTTGCCAGATACACGATCACCTTGTACGGTTCTAACACTGCCAATGCGCCCCTCACGGTGGAGGCAATCCGAATCGCCGCGCCCACAATGCCTCCCGACTACTGGGGCAGGGTAGAGCGAAACTCCCTCGATCCCTCCAGTGCGTTGGTGACGGCACCTTCCCCTGGCGGCTGCAGTTTTACCTTGAACTGGTTGAACACCGTCGGCGCCGCCCCCGTGGACACTGCGTTCATATATGGGTCGAACCCGAGCTCGGATCCACCGCAAAGCATCATCAATATGGACGTAGCCACCGATACGCGCCCGACCAGTGCCACGGTGGGCACGTCATGCACAGACAGCGGGGCAGTGACCGTACCGGATTTGGCTGTCTCGACCGTCCGACAGATCGGCATCGGTGCGACGCAGGCAGGCTTTGGCGTCTATAGCTACAAGTCTTGGCATTGAGCTTGCCATGAAGCGCCTGGTCATTGGACTGTGGTTGACCGGCGGCATGCTTGCCGTCGGCACACTTTCCCCGCAGGATGCATCCGCTGCCGGCGCCGAACGCGTGGCGCTGGTGATTGGCAACTCCTCCTATCGGACGGCGGAATTGGACAACCCGAAGAACGACGCACGGGACGTCGCCGAGCTACTAAAGCAGGCAGGCTTCCAGGTAGAGCTTGGGATCAACACCACCCGCACCCAGCTTCTGGAACTACTGCAGGATTTTGGAGAGACGATCAAGAACAAGCGCACCAAGTTCGCAGTGTTTTACTACGCCGGCCACGGCGCTCAGCAGTCGTGGCGCAACTTCCTCATTCCAGTCGATGCAAACGTTCAATCGGGCGACGACGTGGCCGACATGGCGGTCGACCTGTCTGAACTCACGACTGAGATGGCACGCACGCGGGATCGCAATTTCCTCATGATCCTTGACGCATGCCGAAACGATCCCTTCGGCTCAGCCTATCGTCCTGTGGCCAAGGGCCTGAGCCAGTACGACGCGCCAGCCGGTAGCCTGCTCGCCTATGCCACCGGCCCTGGGCGCGTAGCCAGCGACGGAAGTGGCCGCAATGGCCTTTACACGCAGTACCTTCTGAGCGAGTTGTCAGTCAAGGGGACGCGTGTAGAGGACGCGTTCAAACGGGTGCGACTGGGCGTGCGGTTGGCTTCGCGCGGCCGCCAGATCCCATGGGAGAGCACGTCGCTTGAAGAGGACATCTACATCTTCCCGCAGCCGCGTCGCGCGGAGTTGTCGAACGCTCAACTGGAGGAATTGCTCGACCGAGAGATCGCCGCCTGGCACACCGCGAAGAGTGCCAATAGCGTCGATGCTTTGGCGGCGTTCCTGCGAGCGTATCCGAGTGGCAACGTGAGCGAACTGGCGCTGTCTCGACTAAATACCATGCTGCGCGAACAGGCGCCACGACCCCGCCTTGCTCAGTTGCATGTGCCTGAGTTGGCCAGCACCGCCCCGTCCGCACAAACGATGGTGTTGGCCTCGGCACCCGGGGCGATGTCCGTCTTGCGCGCCGGCGACGCGCAGGAGCAGACGCAAACAACGACGACTTCGCAACAATTTCCTGCCTCCATTGCTGTGCCATCACCGATGGCAGCGCCGCTACCACCAACGCTGGCCCCCGCTGTTCTTGCGGACGTGACAGCGCCGACGTCCCCGGCCCCGATAGCGTCGCCCCAGGCAGCTGCAGCTGCGTTGGCTGTCAGTCCCGAGCCGTCAACGAAACAAACCCCGATTGATCTTTCATCATCAAGCGAGATCGTTGTGGCGGCGGCGCCGCCTGTCACTCCTACCCCCAAGGCAATCGCGCCCCCGATTTCAGCGCACAAAACTGTAGCGCCAAAGACTGCAGCGCCAGTCGCATCCGCGGCAGTGGTCACCGCTGCCGTCGATGCCTATGCATCGCAGGATCTCACGGTCCCCGCCACGCCCATGTACCACGGCTCGTACGAATACATCCGGCACTTCCAGGTCGGCGATGTGTTCAAGTACCAGGTCATCAATCGCTTCAACAGCGTGGCAACACCTCTTGAGATGCGAGTGACAGCGATCGATCCGCAGAAGGACGAGGTCACGTACAACGGCGGCGCCTTTGTGTCCGACGGCATGGGCAACGTGGTGAAGAACCTGCGAGGAGCGATGGAAAGTCCCCGCCAGTTCTATCCGGCCGAGCTGTATGTCGGAAAGAGGTGGACGACCATGTTTCGCCAGTCACGCGAAGGCGGCCGCTCCTACACCTTCAAGTACCAGCTGAAGGTAGTGGGAAAAGAGACCGTGACCGTTCCCGCCGGTCAGTTCGATACCTACAAGATCGAAGCGCGTGGCTTCAACATGCAGCGGGGCGCTGCGCTGGAGCGCGACATCTGGATAGCCCCGGGCGTGGACGCCGACATTGCCCACGAGACCAAGGTTCGCCTTGCGAACGGAGGGATCGAGCAATACGACCGGCAGGAACTGATCGAGTTTCCAAAAAGGTAAGACGTATGGCTCTGGTGCAAAGTTTGGCTTGCGGTAGGCTACCGGACTTTTGAACTGAAGGCAGATCGATGGCCCAGAGGCTGCAGAGCATGGACGAACTGTTCAAAGAGGTCGGCACTTCGAGCGCGAAATCATCGTGCTGTGCGTTCGCTGGTACCTGCGCTTCAAATTGAGCTTGCGTGACCTGGTGGAGATGATGGCCGAGCGCGGCCTGGACCTGGCTCACACGACGATCATGCGCTGGGTGCAACGATTCGTGCCGGAGTTCGAGAAGCGCTGGAATCGATTCGCACGCGCGGCCGGTCGATCCTGGCGCGTCGACGAGACCTATGTGAAGTGTTGGCGCCGACCGAAAACTGAGCCACTGGAGGTGCGGCAGAAATTTTGGACTACCTTTGGAGGTAGTTCATGTAGTCATACGACGATCGCATCCGAGCAGTCGAGCTCTTCATCAAGCTGGGCAAGCGCGCCGCGGCGACCATTTGTCAATTGGGCTATCCGACAAAGAACTCCCTCAAGAGCTGGCATCTGGAGTACGAGCGATGTCTCGATTTGCCAGCGTCCTATGTGCGCACCAAGTCGAAGTATTCGCACGAGCAGAAGAAGCTCGCCGTTGCAAGGCTTGCGTGAACTCGGATATGTCGAAGGAAGGAACATCCACGTTGAGCGGCGCTACGCGGACAGTCAGCCTGATCGGCTTGCGGCGCAGGCCGCCGAGCTCGTGCAGCTAAAGGTCGACGTCATTCTTGCCGGAGGCCCGGGGCCGCGTGAGGCTGCGAGCAAGGCGACCAGCTCCATTCCTATCGTGACGATTTCCGGCAGCGACCCGGTCCGGGACGGCTGGGCCGAAAGCCTCGCGCACCCCGGAGGCAACATCACTGGAATGACCGTCACCTTTCCTGAACTTGATTTGAAGCGGCTCGAAATATTGAAGGAGGCAGTTCCCCAATACGCGCCGCGTGGCGGTGTTCACGGAGTTCTACCCGGACAACGCGGACAAAAAGTTCAAGGAGGGTATGGAAGCAGCCGCCCAGAGGCTAGGGCTTCAGCTCCAATACCTCGAAGCCCGAGGGCCGGACGACTTCGACGCGGTCTTCAGCCTCGCGCGCCGGGGCCATGCCAAGGCCCTCGCCGTGATCGCTACCAACCTCGCCGTGAGCCACCGCTCGCGGCTCGCAGCGCTCGCCGCGGCAGATGGGCTGCCGTCGATTAGCGAGTTCCCGCTGATGGCACAGGCGGGCTTTCTCCTGACGTACGGGGCCGATCTCGATGACCTGGGTCGGCGCTCGATTGCACAAATTGACAAGATTCTCAAGGGAGCACATGCCGGTGATTTACCGATCGAACGGCCGACTAAGTACCCCGTTCCATAAATTCACACACGTATTCGTCAAGCGGCCAACTTCAGTGGTTGGCTCTGCGCCCACCGATCTCGCATTCGAGCGATCAGGGCATTGAGATCGGCTCGAGTGAATTTCCACTCGAAGGGGCGCGCAATGCTCTCGAAGTAGCGCTCGAAGTCCGCCAGCCGCTGAGCGACCGCCTGCAGGCAAGGGAAGTCATTCGGGGTGAGCACCTTGCGCTGCACGATGGAGAAGTAGATCTCGATCTGGTTGAGCCAACTGGCGTGTACGGGGCCATGCACCGGAACCAGTCGGGGGTGGGCATGCGTCAGGCGCTGCACGGACGCATCGCCACGATGTGAGGAACCGTTGTCCATGACCCAGAAAACGCGCCGCGCGGTGTTGTAAGGCGCTTGGCTCATGACCTGATCGACGAGCCGCTCGAAAGGCGCGATGCCGGTGGTCGCTTCACAGCGGCCGAACACCTTGGCGCGATGCACGTCCAACGCTGCCATGTACGCCCACGCGCCACCACGCGCGTACTCGTGCTCCACGCGCATCGACTCGCCGGGCGCGGTCGGCAGGCTCGGATGCTTGCGTAGCCGGGCTTGAATGCTGGTCTTCTCGTCGGTGGAGATGACGAACTCGTCCAGGCGCAGCGCCCGCCCTTGCCAGCGTCGCTCGTACAAGTCCAGGATGCGTCCGGCCTTGACTTGGAAGTGCGGGTCGCGTGGAAAGATCCAGCATCGGTGCTGCCAAGGGCGAATCGCATCCTCGTGCAGCCAACGCCAGACCGTGCTGTCGCTGATACGCGCGACCAAGCCCGAGCGCTGCGCGTGTTGCGCTATGTCGGCCACACTCAGGCGTGACAGCGGCAAGCCCAAGGTCGCCGGCAACTCGCAGGCGAGCGCCTTGATTTCAACCGTGAGCTCTGGGGGGAAAGACCCGAGGGCGTCCCGGGCGGGCTCTCTCTTCGAGGCCCGCCAATCGCTCCCTGAAAAAGCGCTGGCGCCACTGACTGACCACCTCGCGCCGGGTGTCCAGCCGCGCGGCAATCTCATCGTTATCCAGGCCGTTGGCGGCCATCAAGATCATCTTGGCTCGAACCACCTCGAAATACGGCAACGTATATCTGCTCGCACGGCGACTCAACTCGACCGACTCGTCCTCAGACAACTCGATAGCGAACGGACTCTTCCTTGGCATATGCAAACCTCCTCGAAGGGGTGCATAAAGATGCCATATGCGCTCACATTTATCAAATAAATACGTGTCTGTATTTATAAAATTGCCTACTAAGTTTCGGCTGATCGTTAACCTCAAGACCGCAAAAACGCTCGGTCTCACGATCCCACAATCGCTGCTGTTGCGTGCGGATGAAGTAATTGAGTGAACATCCGTCAAACGGTTCGCAATTGGGCGCAGCGTAACGCGAGGCGAATTGACGCAGCGGCCCAACGATAGCGACGCATCGGGCGGTCGTCCCTCGGCAAGTCAGTCGTCCTGGCTTTAGCGAATGGCGGCTTTCAGACGCAGAATTTCGCGCCGTGTACGTCGGCAACGGGCCCATCAGCGCCACTCAACAACCGAATTCGCATCCACAAAGCCGACATTTGGCGACTCGCAAAGTCGGCGAACAAGGCGTTCAAACGCCCCTTCAGTGCTTGGGGCGGCCAGACCCGTCAATCGAGAGCCCGTCCTTGTGGTTGACCGCGGCCAGGCAAGCACCAGTGAAATCGGCCGAGCAGGGCCAACGGTGGGCCTTTGCGCACTTGTCCTCGCGAGTCTTCTCCATCAGGATAGGCAACGCGGGACGCAGCAGGTTGATGCGCCGACAAGGAACAGGATCATCTAGTGGGCAAGAAAAAGGCTCGCGTTGTTACCCGCCTGGCGAGGATCCGGCTCCTGGTCCTGTGTCTCGCCGCGGCGTGCGTCGCGTTTCGTGTATCGGGCGCGAGCGCTCCGGCCAGCATGGAGTCATTCGCCTGCGTATTGCCTGCCGGCCCTTACCACTTGATCCGCAAGCTCGGGCCCCGACTAGACGGGGTGCTGATGCGCGACCTGCCAAGCGGGGTACTGATCGGTACGCAAGACGGGGTGTACCGGTTTGACGCAGCGTCGCGGAGGGTGGTGCCTACCGACGTCGCGGACCCTGTGTTCGCCATGCACGACCTGCCCGGAGGGGGGGTGCTAATCGGTTCTCGGCGCGGGTTGTTCCGGTTCGATGCGGCGTCGCGCGAGGTGGTGCCTGTCGGCAAGGCGGAGACGGGCTATGTGGTGAACATGCGCGACCTGCCCGGAGGGGTGGTGCTAATCGGTGCGGAGCGCGGGTTGTTCCGGTTCGATGCGGCGTCGCGCGAGGTGGTGCCTGCCGGCAAGGCGGACACGGGCGCTGTCTACGACATCCACGATCTGCCCGGAGGCGGGACGCTGATCCATGCAGAGCGCGGGTGGTTCCGATTCGATGCGGCGTCGCGAGAAGCGGTGCCTGCCGGCAAGGCGGAGACGGGCCCTGTGTTTTTCTTGCCCATTCCCGGAGGCAGGATGCTTAATGGCTATGTATCCGCCATACGCGACCTGCCCGGAGGAGGGGCGCTGATTTATGCAGAGCGCGGGTGGTTCCGGTTCGATGCGGCGTCGCGCGAGGTGGTGCCTGTCGGCAAGGCGGACATGGGCAAGGTTTTCATTATGCGCAGCCTGCCTGGAGTCGGTGCTCTGATCGGTGCGGAGCGCGGGTGGTTCCGATTCGATGCGGCGTCGCTCGAGATGATGCCTGCCGGCAAGGCGGAAACGGGCGCTGTGTACGACATCCGCGATCTGCCCGGAGGCGGGATGCTGATCCGAACGGAGCGCGGGTGGTTCCGATTCGATGCTGTGTCGCTCGAGCTGGTGCCTGCCGGCAAGGCGGACACGGGCGTTGTGATGGTCATGCGCGACCTGCCCGGGGGCGGAGTGTTAGTCGGGGCCAAAGGGTTGTTCCGCTTCGACACAGCGTCGCGCGAGCTAGTCAAAGTAGAACCTGCCGGCCAGGCGGACACGGACGTTGTGACGGACATCCGCCTCCTGCCCGGGGGCGGAGTGCTAGTCGGGACTTACGAAGGGTTGTTCCGATTCGACACAGGGTCGCGCGAGCTAGTCAAGGTAGGGCCTGCGGGAAAGGCGGAGACGGGTCTGGTGAGTGGCATGCGCGACCTGCCCGGAGGCGGGGTACTGGTCGGTGCTTCTAAGGGGTTGTTCCGATACGATGCAGTGTCGCGCGAGTTGGTCCCGGCCGGCAAGGCGCAGACGGTGACCGGCATGTACGACCTGCCAGGAGGCGGGATGTTGATCCGCGGGGATGGCGAGTGGTCCCGGTTCGATGCGGTCTCGCTCGAGCTGGTGCCTGCCGGCAGGCTTGCGAACTCGGGCATCGTGGAAAAAATTCACGCCCTGCCCGGGGGCGGGGCGCTGATCATCGCCGGCCCCGGACTCCCTTATGAAATCCCCGCGGTTCCAATTCACAACGCCGGGGTCAAACCTCTCGCGAAGTTCGGCGAGTGGGTTCCGCAAAGCGATCCACGCGAAGTCCGCTTGCGTTTTCGCCACCCCTGTGCACCTGTAGCCGATGAGATCGGCCTGAGTCTGGTCGTGTCCCGACGCGGCGATGGCAACGACGCGACACAATCTGCGCGCATTCGGCGCGCGGATGGGCCGATGTCGGGTCCGGACGTCGTCGAACTCGCGGCCGCTGCGACGTTTGACAAGCCCGGTGAGTGGACGCTCGAACTGCGTCAGGCCGGAATACTGGTCGGCCAACCCGTCAGCTTCACGCTCGCGGGCCCGACAATTTTCGATCGCTTGGTCGCCGCCTGGCAGTGGATCCTCGCCTGTCTTGTCATCGCATACATTGTGCTCTTTGCGGCGCTGATGTGGATCTCGCACCGATCACTGGCGACGCTTCGCATGCTGATGGATCCGGCTTGGGGCGCGAAGCTGTTGACCTGGCCCTTCTTCCTGCTGCGCCATGCACCGGCGGTGCAGCGCTGGGTATTCGAACCGTGGTTCCAGAACGTCCGTCAGTCGATGGCGGACCGGAGGCCCGTATTCCTCGATCCACCGGCAAAGGGGGTTGAAGGCCAGGCGGTGGCCGCCTCGGCTCTGCTCGGCGAACTCTCCTCCGGACGGCGTGTGTGGCTTCAGGGGCGCACCGGCATGGGCAAGAGCACCGTCTTCGCGGCGTGGGAGCGGGCCTACTACGACGATCCAGACCATGCAACGCTGGCGGATGCCGCCCGCAAGCACGGCTTTATCCTGGTCATGCTGCCGGTCCGGCACTACGCGGCGATCGATCCCCCCGACCCGAAAAGTCCGGAGAGCTGGGTGGTGGAAGCCGTCCGTCGGCGATTCGAGCAATTCGGCGTCGTGGTGGAAGACGCCGGCACCCTCAAGGCCATGTTGCGTGCCGGGCACATTGCCCTCGCACTCGACGGTACGAACGAAGCCGATCGCAATGACGCCATTGCCGCGTTCGCGCGCCAGTACGCCCACGTGAAGCTGATCGCGACCTCCCAGTCGGCTGCTGGCGAGGGATGGGCCCTCTGGCGCTTGCCAGCGGACATCGGCGAGCAGCGCGCGGCGCTGCTGCGGTTGTGGCTCGGAGACGAGGCCGGTAGCGTGCTGGAACGGCGTCTCGCGTCGGAACCAAGCGTCGCGATCACTTCAGGCTACGACCTTCGGCTGGTGGCAGACTTGGCCCGCAACGATCCGGCGGGCACGCCGATGCCGGACGGCAGGATAGGGCTCTACCGTGCGGTACTGGACAAGGCCACGCGCGGCGACGGAGAGCCGCTGGACCTGCTACCGCTGCGACGCCTTGCGGCGAAGCTGATTGTTGAAGGGCGGCGCGAGTTCTCGCTCGACGCGGGGCAGGCGCTCGGTGAGGGGGTCGCCGCAACCTTGTCAAGCGACGGTGTGCGCGTGATACGCCGGGTCGGCGGATCCTGGGAGTTCCGCCACGACCAGATGCGCGCCTTCCTCGCGGCGAGCTCGCTCGCCGACGACACGCCGACGCTGACACAACTGGTCGCGCGCATCGATGAGGACAAGATGTTCCGGCTGCGGCGTGACGATCAGGAGGCCCTATGGAGCTTCTTGGCCGATTTGCTCGCAGACCACAACGTGAAGGAACTATGGATCTTTGCGCAGAAGGACCCGGGCGAGCGCGGGCTGTTGCAAGGCGCACTTCAACGCTCGGCGGATCGGAGGAAGATCTTGTTGGTGCGGCCGGCGGAGGTCGATGCGCCAGGCGATACCAGCGGGTGACCTACGCGCGGCCCGGGTCGCTCGGCCACTGCGGTCACCTACCTCCTCGCTGCCTTCGGCGCGAGCACGGCCGGGCGAGATGCCAAGAAGCTGCCCTTGGCGACCGACCGGAACTGGCCGGGTGCTGCCTTGCCGATTGGGTAGCGAACCTCGAGCGATCAGATGTTGAACGAACAGGGTCCGGTAGGGCTCACTGGAGCTAATAGGATACCCCATATGAAAACACAGTCAACGAAAAGGAAGACGAGATGGGACACGCACTTACGCTCGGCAGGCCCAGTGTTTTTATGTAGCAGCGGCCTGCATTACGCGGCAGCGGCTGTCTCGCCATAACACGTTAGGCGCCTCAACTTCGATCGCATCGTGGCTGATCCAAGTCCAATGTTGTTGCGCGATCGCATGAATCGTCTCAATCTGACGATCACAGTGACGTCGAGGCTAGTGACAGCTCTATTTGCTTACAGCGTCATTGCAACAGCGCTATCCTTCTTTGTCCCGACTTACGTTGTGCAGCTTGGCTCGATCTTGATTGCCTTGCCTGCTGCCGGCGTAGCAACTCTTCTGTGGCGAAGAGCAAACAACAGGTTGCGCACGCTTTCCAAGTCGTTGTCTGAGACAAGCACAAAACAACTTGACGAGTTGATTAAACTTGCTCCGGCATTTTCACTCTACCTTCGCCCACTCTTTGTGACGGGTCAAATACTGACCGACGCGACTGTTCTCTGGAAACTCATATCGATAATGACAGGTGGGTACCTTCGAAATCTAGACTTGATGCTGAGAGATTTAGAAGTCGGAATTACTAGGATCAACCTGCCGAATCGGCTATTGTTGTCTGTGGCAGGCGACCTAGCTCCACTTGGTGCCGCAAGGATCAAACTCCAAGACGAGAGTAATTGGCGCGAAGCCATTCGGGTTCTGGTCGAGCGAGCGGAGTTAATATATGTAACCCCACTCGACCAACCCGGGGTTCGTTGGGAATTGGAACACATAGTTAATTCCAGGCTACTCCAACGCACTCTCTTCATAATGCCGGGCTTCGGGTATGTAACCAGAGTTTCTCCCACCATCTCGGAGGATCCCACGTTGGCCGACATCGCTGCCGTTGAAACCTTTGGGCACATGGGGTTGCGACTGATTTCGCTTGCTGCAGACAGAGGTTTGCGTCTTGCGCAGTTCGAGAGAGTTGATCTGGAAAGCTATTGGGAAAGGTCACGCTCCACATTTTCTGAGCTGGGCCTTCACCTACCGCCGTATCGAAGAACAGGTGCGATCTTCTACTTTGATGAGCGAGATGAAGTCACACTGCTGCCGCTGATGCTCCCGGCAATTCGTACTGCCACAGACCTCGTCAAGCAACGTGAGCAGACAGGTCGTTCCAGGTGCCGGCCTACGGTCGCACCTGAACTTTAACGTTAGGCGTCATTTAACTCTGCCGATCACATGAACGTCTTCTCACTGACACGTCGACAACAAGGCCGGCAAGTGTTCATAAGCTTCAAGTCCGAGCAGCGCAATCTAGCGGCGCAGCTCAGAAAGGTGCTACTCGAGTTTGACTACAGCGTTTGGTGGCAGGAAGACATTCAGTGCGGCAAGGAGTGGCACGGCGACATTGATGCTGCGATTCTCGCCGCTGGTTGCATAGTAGTAATCTGGTCGGAAGCTGCTATGCAATCCCCGTGGGTCCAACACGAGGCATCCCAAGCCATTGCGCGGGGCGTATACGCACCAGTGAAAATTGACGGAGTCGATATTGCCACTCCGTTCAATAGAAACCAAGCGACAGATCTATCTGGCTGGAAGGGCGAGCGCGACGATCCGGTCGTGTACAGCTTACTGAGGCGAATCGAGGAACTGATTCCAACTCATTTTACTCTCGGGCAAAGAATTGCGGCATTCCTCCGGGAGCAAGCGCTCCCGTTGTTCGGTGTCTTGGCCGCGCTGAGCACCCTGGCCGTTCTGGCAAAGACCTATTTCAGCCTCGACACGATTGCGAATGAGCAACGCACAGTTTCGATAGCCGTGCAGCAGTCGTTTATGCCGATCAACTTCCTTGAGGTACGGCTGACTCTGAAGATCGACGAGCGGGTGGATGGAATCGCCGAGTACCGAAGCAAGCTTGAACGCCAATTGCCTGCGGCCTTGAGTGAACGACATACACTGCCGCACGGGGTTCTTCGCCGCTACGACGGAACCTACGCCGTACTTCCATCTTCCACGCTCTGGCCCACAGATACTCGCGCCGCGCTCCTTGATTCGCTCGCAAGCGTGACTATCGCGGATCTCTTCCTCTGCTGGCGAGAAGCACCCAACGCCAAGATGGGTTCGGACAGCCCCCCGTGCAGCCCTGACAACCGAACTCCAGATCTCAAGTTGCATATAGGCTTAAGCGATACGGCGGATGTGCGCACGTTGTGGCTGGATGAAAACCGCTTGCTTTGGAATCCCTCTGAATCCCGGATACTACTGCTAGTAGTACGCCGATTTTCCGGCGAAGCGCTGACTGCTAACAATCATCAACTCAACAAGCACGATCTGGAGCATTCCACTCTTTCGCTCAGCTTGCGGCCAGATGGATGGAAAATGAACTCGTTGCGGCTTTTTGGAGGAGATATTTTTAATCATGCTACCCTGTTAAGTGGATCTCCCGATGAGCGGAGCAAGAACGCGATGCGAGAAATGGCCCAAGAATTAACCGATGCGCGGCGAGGGCTTGCGTTTGACGCCCTTCAGTTTGATTATCTTGGGCAAACACTGACTGTTCGTTCAGCCGACGTTCAGCTCTCCACCAATGAGACCGGACTTCAAGTTGTCCGAAGCGCTTTATCGCCATTGTCATCACGCAGATGACGCCTGACCTCTCGATCGAGGCAAGGCCCAACAGCAGGGCACCAAGCCGGCGAGGCGCGCAGTCAGATGTTGCGCCTCGCGAGCCTGGCGCCCTGCCGTCGGTCCCGCCTCACCTCGAACGTTGAGCGGCTGCTTGCGGGCGGCGAAATCGCGGAAGCGAAGGACCGCAACGGGCCCTGACCTCCAATTCGGCGGCCAAGAGAGCAGTCTTTCCAGTCTTTTGACTCTCCGATAGCGAGGTTGCCATGGGATGCAGCCGGGCTACGACTGCAGTTCCTTCGGACCGGTCGTTGACACAGAGGTCTTCTTCGCCTGGAGCGACAAGAATCGGCCGTCGACGCGCCAAGCTGAGGATTCAGTGTTTTGCGATCGCAATTGTCTTGTCGCCTGAAGCTGCTACCAGAACCGCCAAAACGGCCGCTTGCGCGGTGCAGACTCCAGCGCCGCGTTCATCGTCGTTCCATTGCCAAATCGGCGTCGGACTTCGCGCTCGTGAGCATGGGCTGGGCCGCGCGCATCGAGATGGCCACGCAAAGCCAACAGGCGCAACTGGTTGCGCGCGTTCGAGCAGATTGTCGTCACTCAGCCGTCCGGGTTCGGTCATCGTCATGACGAGATTGTGAAGTCATCGGTTTGGGGCATCAATACATTGGACGTGAACACTTTGAAGTTGCCCCGGTGCTCAAATTTTCGCTTTGATCACCGCGCTGCACGTATACGCATCAACTTCTGCCTACGCGAAGTTTGCATCACTTCTTCTGCGCGTTGTCCCGCCCTCGCCTCCTTGACGGCTGAGCCACATCTGCAATTGCATACGCGCGCGTGGCCCGTCGAGGGGCGCTCAGTGTGGTTTGCGCCCATTCGGTCGTCTTCGGTTAGGTTCGATAACCGGGCGTTATCGAACCTAACTTCTCCAAGGGCGACAACCACTTTGGCTCGTCCAACAGCAGCCTACGATCCGTGACTGTCGAGTTCTTT
Organism: Variovorax brevis; assembly: GCF_030317105.1. Taxonomy (GTDB): domain Bacteria; phylum Pseudomonadota; class Gammaproteobacteria; order Burkholderiales; family Burkholderiaceae_C; genus Variovorax; species Variovorax brevis. The sequence goes on along the minus strand of NZ_JASZYG010000001.1, from coordinate 432 downwards.
GCGAGAGAGATCAAGCAAGCAACGAATGCGCTTTTGCTTCTTTTGGGCGCTGGCATAGGTCTGCTCAGCGCCCACATCTGAAAACCCCAACGGAGCGAGGTTGCCCTCGGTCGTACCTCACCGGTCACTGGGCCGCAGTCATTGCCTGCGCATGTCCGTGCCGGCCAATCGTGCAATCGTGGCCGACTCATGTCGCAACCATAACAACAAAGTCGCTTCAAGACTGGTTGCGGCTGTTCGAGGTTTCAAAGCGAACGGCGGCAGTGACTGACACCTGACTTAACCGCCTTTTGTGGTGTTCGACAGCTGTACCTCAAAACTTGATAAACATCTAGCCCACGAGGTCGGCCTCCGTTCACGGGGCTATCGTTTGGATTCCAGTTCAACCGATGGTCCACATTGAAGGAGGCCGACATGAAACTGTACGCGGGG